>NZ_LMOZ01000005.1 GCF_001423695.1 Leifsonia sp. Leaf336 | reverse complement strand
CACCCGGGTGATCTGGCCGCTGTCGACCGCGATGATCGGCGTGAACTTCGCGCTCACGTTCGTGCAGACCGTCGGCGCGTTCGCCGAGCCCGCCATCCTGGGTGGCCCGAACGGGCAGATGCTCGGCAACACGATCTCGGCGCAGCTGCAGGCCGGCGTGCACCAGCAGTTCGCCGTGGCGATGTCGCTGGTGCTGCTGGTGGCATCGCTGATCGTGGTCGGCGGGGTGACCGGCCTGCTGACCTGGTCGCGCAACGCGCTCTCCGGTGTCTCGAAGGCCGGCCGGCCCCGCGCCGAGCGCGTTGTCGCGCAGGCGCGGCTCGCCGAAGACGCCCTCACCACGGAGAATGCGCTCTCGGGCGACAACGTCCTCCAGGCCACTGGCCTCCCGACCACCGAAGGGGTGCTCCGATGAAGACCGCCGTCGTGCCCCGGTTGATGAAGATCTGGCTGTACGTGGTGCTGGTCATTCTGGCGTTGCCGCTGCTGGCCATGACCGCGCTCAGTTTGAACCAGTCCCGGTATGGCACGTTCCCGTTCCACTTCACCTTCGACTGGTACGCGAACCTCGCCCACGACCAGGCCCTCGTCGACGCCCTGCTCACCAGCCTGAACCTGGCGACGCAGGCGACGATCTTCGCCGTCATCGTCGGCACGCTGCTGGCGCTCGGGATGGCGCGGGCGCGCGTGTTCGTCACGGTGCCGATCAACGGCCTCCTGCTGGCCCTGCTCACGGTGCCCGCCCTGATCCTCGCCGCCGGCTTCGTCGTCGTCTTCGGCTGGCTGGGTCTGGGGTCGAGCACGCTCGGGCTGATCCTGGCGTCGATCGTGACCTCGNCCCGCCCTGATCCTCGCCGCCGGCTTCGTCGTCGTCTTCGGCTGGCTGGGTCTGGGGTCGAGCACGCTCGGGCTGATCCTGGCGTCGATCGTGACCTCGCTGCCGTTCGTGGTGTTGATCGTCTCGGGGAGGCTGCGCGACCTGAACCCGAACTACGCGGAGGCCGCCCACTCCCTGGGCGCGGGCCCGGTGCGCACGTTCCTCACCATCACCATCCCGCTGATCGGACCGTCGATCATCGCGGG
>NZ_LMOZ01000004.1 GCF_001423695.1 Leifsonia sp. Leaf336 | reverse complement strand
ACCTACGGGTACGCCGCAAGCGGCGGCTGTGGGGCCAACACGGCCGCCGGCAAGGACGGCAACCGCACCTCCATGACCGACATCACCACCGCCCCCGGTGCGTCGGCGCCGAATCCGACCGTCACCGTCGGGTACTGCTATGACAACGCCGACCGGCTCACCTCCGACACCATCACCGGCGCACCCGCCAACCCGGACATCGTCATGGGCACCAACCTCACCTCGGCCGGGTCGGGAGCGAACCTGGTCTACGACACCCACGGCAACATCACCACCCTCGGCACCGAAACCCTCGGCTACGACGACACCAACCGACACGTATCCACGAGTCTCACGGACGGGACGAAGGTCACCTACCAGCGCGATGCCACCGACCGGGTCATCGCGATGACTCAAACCCCCGCAGGCGGAACCGCCACCACCGTCCACTACGCGTGCGACGGCGCGGGAGACGCGTCCGCGTTCACGTTGACCGCGACGAATGCGACGCAGGAGCAGGATGTTGACCTCCCCGGTGGCGTCACCGTCAGCGTCCGGGCCACCGCACAGGTATGGTCCTACCCGGGGCTGACCGGCAACGACCTCGTCACCACCGATGCGGCCGGAATCCGGACCGGGAAGGTCGCGCTCTACGACCCGTTCGGTGACCCCATCGACCCGGGCACAGGCAGCATCGGCACCACCACTGCAGATACGTCCGGCCCCAGCAACACCACGACCCCGAATGTCTCGAATGGGTTCGAAGGGCAACACGGCAAAGGCTCCCTCACTCTCGACGGTCTCAACATCATCGAAATGGGCGCCCGCCAATACATCCCACTCCTCGGCCGGTTCCTCTCCGTCGACCCCGTGCCCGGAGGCAACGAAAACAACTACGTCTACCCGAATGATCCAATCAACAGCAATGACCTAACAGGTCAGATGATCGCTTGGGCCGCTGCGGCTCTTGCCGGAATCGGTGGGGCGGAAGTCGCTGACATCAGCATGGACTGGAACCCGATTGGCTGGGTGGTCGCGGGAGGATTAGCGATTGCTGCCGCGGTCATTTTCACGATTGCCAGCGTCCAATCCATTCATTCGGGGCCGGCACCGGGCGTGATGTACGCCAAGAAGGCGGCTGCAAAGAAGACCACCCGCAAGAGTGGTAAAGAGAAGGCGAATGATGTACCTGAATGGGCAAGGGGTGCGCGCGCACGACCTGGCGAGTCGCCCGATCAGGCCACTGAGCGAATTCACAATGAGAACGGTAGGACGGTGCCCGGGCCGAAGGGCCGCGGGCCCACATCCGACTGGAACCGGATCAAGAAGTACATCAGCCGGAACCGGTTCTGAACCAATTGGAGGCATGATTATGGAAGTTTGGGAGGTCGCCCACGAGTACCAAGTTGTCCGCGATGACGACTGGTATTTCGACCCTGTGCGCGTCATCGGCGTTTTCCGGACGGAGGTCGACGCGCAACGAGTTCGAGACCGAGCGTCGGGCCTGCCCGGGTTTGCAGAGACGCGAACCTTTGAAGGGGAGATTGGTGTGGTCGTTAGCAGGTACCGACTCGACGAAATGCACTGGACCGAAGGATTCGTTCGGGTGGAATCATGACGGAGCAGGAATACGTCTACCAGTTGCGATTTACGGATGCGAGAACAACCCCGGGAGATTGGGAATTCTCTGATGGTATGACAATCGGCTACTTCTCGACGGAGGCTAGGGCGAGAGAAGCTTTGCGAGTAGCGGGAAACCTCCCGGGATTTCGCGACGATATCGACGGGTTTTCAATCATACGGCGTCGCATTGGAGCTATTGAATTCGACCGAGGATTTGATCCTCGCGACGACCTGGCCGTAATCGATAACTGGTTAAGCGAAAATTGACGCAGAAAGGCGAGTTGCGCCGGAGTGTCATTTTCGCAACCAGTGGGGATAAGCCATCTTCGACTGGACAACAGTCCTGGCGCTTTGAACGGTAACGGCTGGAATTTGGTAGTTTCATCATCGGCGCCCTTGCGGGTGGTCCGGGCACATAGATAGCCTCACGCGAGTTTGGCAATAGCGCTGACCAATACCACAACTACGGCCGAGTTGAGATCGGCACCATCACCCGTCGACACCTCCGGCCCAGTCAGCACCACCACGCCGAACGTGTCCAACGGATACGAAGGCGCCCACGGCCAAGGCCTGCTCACGCTCGACGGGCTCGCCACTATCGAAATGGGCGCCCGGCAATACGTGCCCCCGTTGGGACGGTTCTTTCTGTCGACCCAATCGCTGGAGGCAACTCCAACGACTACAACTACCCCGACGACCCCATCAATGCCAACGACCTCACTGGGGACTGGGGCCTCATGCTCAGCGACGCCGGGCCGCATGGACGAGCAATCGCTCCGGCAACGCTGTATGCACTCAATAGCGGACGCTTAGTGGTGCAGGACGGGCTGACCATGTCGGTGACCGGGCCCGCGCCTGCCACAGGGACCGCGTTGGTGAGTACGTCTACGACGTCATGGGTCGTGTCGCCGGCACCCTCGCCCCCGGAGATTCCACGTGGGCGTGCACCAGCTACGACAACCGGGAACGGAGGCCGCGCACAGCGCGGGTGGGGCCTTCGCAGGCGTCCTGAGCGGAGCGGGGTCTGTCTCTAGCTTCGGAGGCGCGTATCAGGACTGGTGACCCCGCGGGCGATCGGCACGCCGGAGGCCTGGATTACAACGCACACTGGATAATGTCTCTTCTGAATAAACCGCAGGGCGTGTCCGCAGATTTTGCGTATGACCCGACATCACCTGGAGGCCGGGTCCTAACGTGTGAGCGCGTAAGCCGTAATGAACGGCTCCAACCGCGTATTTCTCGTCTTCCGGGGGATGCTATACCAGCCCGAGTACCGGCACTGACTCACGTACTCAGGGCCGGCACCTGCGGATCCCAACGGGAACGGAACGTCTCAATGCGCTGCGTCCTTAGCATCCGTCGTATTCATCGAGGCGCCACCGCTCGCAGTAGTAGTTGGCGTGGCACTAGTCTGCTGGACATGTGGGTCGCTAGGAGGAGGATGGAGTGGAAGGCAAGGGGGCGCGCCACTGGCGCGGCGTCGCACTTGGCCTGATCTTTCTGGCGTTGGGTAGCATCCCGGCAATCTTTTTCGGATGGCAGACCGCAAGCTATGTACTTGCCGTAGGTGGCCTCTTCCTCGCGGTTGGTGAGCTGATGTGGATCATCTGGTCTCGACGTCGACTTCTTCATGGGACAGGAGAAGGCGCGGATCCGGATCACAAGAAACGACCTTGAGAGAAATGGATGTTCTCGCTCGTTGTGAATCCACTTCAAGCACCCGCAACCTCTCGACTGGAAACCACCGGCGGGAGAAGAACCCGAGGACGATATCGTCCCTGAAGTTGACGGATAGAGTCACCACGTGAACGGGCATCCGGTGAATGAGAAGCAGGTGCAGCCGCCTGATGAATTTCCTTATCGTTCGAACGTCGGTCGGCATTCGAGTCGGGCCCGAATGGTCGCGCTTTACGCTTTCGAGTTCCGCTCACGGCCAGCTTGGATCCTCGTATTCGTGTTGACCTGCACCATGTTGGGAGTTGCGAGCACGATGTTGATAACTGGCGGCCCTTTAGCGTGGCAATGGTGTCTGATTTGGATGATAGGGTGCCTGTGGTCGTTGGTTCCGTTTGGCACCCAACTCAGGCGGAACATACGGGTGGCCGAGCAGCGTGACCGTGAGGGCGACGTGTTAGCGAGTTCTTTCGACGCCGATGCCATGTGGGTCCGAAACGGCGACCGGCTGAATAGGTTCCCGTTCGGTGATTACACCCTCTCGATCCGTTCGAAGAGGTACGGCTATTTGGCTCCGATTCAACGCGGAAGCATCGGTGTCGTCCTTCCGATCGAGCTGTTTCCGGGCTCCTGCGACCCATCGACTGCGTCCCCTTGGCGTGCAAATAACACCTGATAGTTAGACGAAACTACGTGGGCGTTCGCGGCCGGGCAGACGCCGGTCAGTGACACGGTGGCACGGTCGCGGGCCGGGCGGATCGTGCAGGACACGATCGCCGACGGGCCCACCAACTATGTCTCCACCTACGGGTATGACACCGTCGGCCGGCTGGTTACCGCGAGCGTGCCCTACAACCAGCTCACCTACGGGTACGCCGCAAGCGGCGGCTGTGGGGCCAACACGGCACACCGTCGGCCGGCTGGTTACCGCGAGCGTGCCCTACAACCAGCTCACCTACGGGTACGCCGCAAGCGGCGGCTGTGGGGCCAACACGGCAGCGGGCAAGGACGGCAACCGCACCTCGATGACCGACATCACCACCGCCCCCGGCGCCTCGAGCGCGAATCCGACCGTCACCGTCGGCTACTGCTATGACAACGCCGACCGGCTCACCTCCGACACCATCACCGGGGCGCCAGCCAACCCGGACATCGTGATGGGCACCAACCTCACCTCGGCCGGGTCGGGGGCGAACCTGGTCTACGACACCCACGGCAACATCACCACCCTCGGCACGGAGACCCTCGGCTACGACGACACCAACCGGCACCAGACCACCACCCTGGTCGACGGGACAACCGTCAGCTACCAGCGCGACGCGACCGACCGGGTCATAGCGATGACCCAAACCCCCGCCGGTGGGACCGCCACAACCACCCACTACTCGTACGGTGGCACCGACGACGCGGCCGCTTACACGCTCACCGCAACGAATACGGCGCAGGAGCAGGCTCTCGCCCTGCCGGGTGGCGTCACCGTCAGCATCCGAGCCACCGCACAAGTGTGGTCCTACCCGGGCCTAACGGGTAACGACCTCACCACTACGGACGCGATGGGAACCCGGACCGGCGCGGTTGGGCTGTACGACCCGTTCGGCGACCCCATCGATCCGGGCAGCGGCGGCATCGGCACCACCACAGCAGATGCGTCCGGACCAAGCAACACAACAACGCCGAACGTCTCGAACGGGTTTGAAGGGCAGCACGGCAGAGGCTCCTTCACCCTCGATGGTCTCAACACCGTCGAAATGGGCGCCCGACAGTACATCCCACTTTTCGGCCGGTTTCTCTCCACAGACCCCATCGTCGACGGCAACAGCAACACCTATAACTACCCCAACGACCCCATCAACAGTCAGGACATCAGTGGTGAGAAGGGTGGCATTGCTGGGTCTTGTTCAGCGTATCTGCATGGGCATGCCCGATCAGCTTGTAACGCTCGGACGCACAAGTCGGTAGCAAAGGTTACCCAGCGGACCAATCGTAAGATCGTCCAAAAGGTCCGGTACTACCAGTCGCATCCGCGAGACCTGGTTATCGACGGCACCACATTCATTATCGGTGGCCTCTCGGGCGTAGCGTGCACGGGGATCACCGAGGGAACTGCGGCGATACCATGCTTTATCGCGAGCCACGCGATCTCAGAGTTTCTCAATCATGGGCTCAAGACCGGTAGAGCGTTTTGAAGGAGCGAAAGGTAGTGCGCGCCAATGACACGCCGTGCTTTAGCCGGTGAGATGACGGGTTTCACCCGGTTCCTCCGGGGGCTCTACATCGTGCCGGTGTTGGTAGCCCTCGTGGCGCTGGATGGGATTGCGTCCAACCTTGGTGCTGCACAGACCACAGACTTTCGACTCGGTGTCCTTATCGGAAGTCTTGTTGCGGCCGTGGTCATTACTACCCCTGTCGTGGTCGCGAACGTGCACGCCTCGGTCAGGCTTCGGAAGCTAAAGCAGCTGAACCCAACCGTGTTGGTTTGGGAGGCCGCTCTTGATCCCGCGACTGCGGCGAGCTTGATCGCCCTAGATCCCTTACGTGGCCCCACAGGATTGGTGCGCTTCGGTCTGACGGCGCTTACCATCGCCGCTGGCCCTGGAACGATTCGCGGGTACGTCGGGTCTCGAAGGCTCCAGGAGGTATTCGCGTTCTCTGCCCAGCAGCTGACGAGCATCCAAGACGTAAGGGTGTCGAACGGTTGGGGTTCCGTGCCGGGAGTCCGTCTGGACCTTCAAACCGAGGCCGGTCGCTGTTCGCTGTTTCTTTCGATAAGGTCAAGGTCGCTTCCCGGGCTTCGCTCACGCCGTGAATGTCGGAATCTCATAACTCACGTCCTGACAGAAACGACGAACTTGCCGCCGTCGGAACCTCGGGAAGTCGGCGCCCACTCGCCGGAGTCGACCACTCTCAGTACTCTGAGCACGAATGCTCGCGGCACGTTCGAAGCGCTTCTGGGTGTGACTACTGCTCTTGGACTGCTCTATGTTTCGGGCATAGCCGGGCACATCCTCAACGCTGTCGGTGCGACCTGGCCTCCGATCGTGATGGGCGTCGCATCGTCGCCTCTCCTTGCATGTCTGCTGGGAATTGTCATACTCGGATTTCAGCGTCGTTTCGCCCGCGCCTTCTTCGACGAGATTTCCCACGGCTACACGACTCTTCGATGGCTCGTCGGGGTCGTGCCCCAACGCGATGTCACATCAGGACTGATTCTGCGGAACGCCGGGACCGAACCTTTGTCGTGAGACGAAGAGAAGAGAATAATCGCACAAGCGAGACAAGCATGAGGCCAGCTGGCTAGCCTCGACGGCAGGCTGTCCGTCCTGGGCCGATGGACGATGATCGTGGATGCAGACCCTCTCGGCCACGGTGAAGCTTCCGGACGGGTCGACGCACACCGAGGCGTACGCGTACAACGACGACGGGCAGACCGTGGCCGTCGCCGAGGACGGCAACACCATCGCCACCTCCACCTACACGACCGGTGTCCTGACCGCGGTCGCCTACCCGGGCGGCACCAGCAACGCCGGCAACGGCACCTCCGGAACGTTCGGGTACACACCCACCGGGGCGCAGACCTCCGTGGCGTGGGCGTTCGCGGCCGGGCAGACGCCGGTCAGCGACACGGTGGCACGGTCGCAGGCCGGGCGGATCGTGCAGGACACGATCGCCGACGGGCCCACCAGCTACGTCTCCACCTACGGGTATGACACCGTCGGCCGGCTGGTTACCGCGAGCGTGCCCTACAACCAGCTCACCTACGGGTACGCCGCAAGCGGCGGCTGTGGGGCCAACACGGCACACCGTCGGCCGGCTGGTTACCGCGAGCGTGCCCTACAACCAGCTCACCTACGGGTACGCCGCAAGCGGCGGCTGTGGGGCCAACACGGCAGCGGGCAAGGACGGCAACCGCACCTCGATGACGGACATCACCACTGCCCCCGGCGCATCGAGCCCGAATCCGACTGTCACCGTCGGCTACTGCTATGACAACGCCGACCGGCTCACCTCCGACACCATCACCGGCGCGCCCGCCAACCCGGACATCGTGATGGGCACCAACCTCACCTCGGCCGGGTCGGGCGCGAACCTGGTGTACGACAGCCACGGCAACATCACCACCCTCGGCACGGAGGCCCTTGGCTATGACGACACCAACCGGCACCTGAGCACCACGCTGGTCGACGGGACGACGGTCACCTACCAGCGCGACGCGACCGATCGGGTCATCGCAATGACCCAAACCCCCGCCGGCGGCACAGCCACGACGGTCCATTACGCGTACGCGGGCGGCGCAAGCTCGGCCGCATTCACCCTCACCACGAGCAACACCACGCAGGAGGAAACGCTTAGCCTGCCTGGAGGAGCGACCGTCAGCATCCGCTCCGCCGGGCAGGTGTGGTCCTACCCGGGCCTGACTGGACACGTTCTCGTCACGACCGACGGGGCGGGTGTCCGGACCGGTGCCGTGGCGTTGTATGACCCCTTCGGTGACCCCATCAACCCCACCACCGGCTGCATCGGCACCACCACCGCCGACACCTCCGGACCCGTCAACACCACCACCCCGAACGTGTCCAACGGATACGAAGGCGCCCACGGCAAAGGCCTACTCACCCTCGACGGCCTCGCCACCATCGAAATGGGCGCCCGCCAATACGTACCCCTCCTCGGGCGGTTCCTCTCCGTCGATCCCGTCGCGGGCGGAAACGCCAACGACTACAACTATCCGAATGACCCCATCAACGGGAACGATCTCACCGGTCAATATGGGTTCCGCCTAAACGACTATGGAACCACTGCACCCGTCATGGGGTCAGCCCACCGCGCAGCTGCCCAGGCTGTGACAACCAATGTGGGCACCAACGCTTATTCCGTACCGAAGCCGAGGCCCGTCAGCCCCGCTTGCAACCCCGATCGCGGTGTCGGCGAACAGAACAGGCTACTTTCCAATGGGCTGGGGGCGCTTGCGAGCCTTAGCGCGTTGGGGGCGGTTGCGACTGCAGAGGACCAGCCTGAACTCTCGGGAATGTTCGGCGCGATATCGCTCGGAGCGGGGATCGGCGCTGCAGGTATCGACTGCACAGACGTCTGGATGACGGGAGGAAACGCAACCGGCTGCGTCCTCGACTTAGTATCTCTAGGTACGGCACTTCCGGGTCCGCTTGCAAAGATGATGGGAGCAACAGGCACGGTCACGGATCAGATTTCTGGAGGCTTTGGCGCCTTCGGCGTCAATATCGGGGCCGCCGGTAACGCGGCGGGCTGGGGTTCGTGGCTGTTTCCACCGGATTGCAAGGGCTGAACAAATGAAAGACTTTCGCAGAGTCGCGCCAGTCTCCGGACCCTCTTCGTATCGGGTCTCGAGAATTGGCATGTGGTTCATAGGTGTGTTTGTCGCGTTCTGCTTCGCTACTGCGATCACAGTGCTGTCCAGACCCAGTCACCCCGATCAATTGGCAACATCGGTCTTCTTCTCGATGCTCGGCGGATTGATCGTGGCGGCACTACTATGCCTAGCCTTCATCGCCGCGTATCAGCTGCAGGCGAGACGAGAACGTGAGAAAGGCTTCACCTGGCAGCCTGCGCAGTACCAAAACTTGGACCAGATCGAACCGGTCACGTATGTGATCATTAGGTCCGCCGGGGAAACCTTTCTTTCCGAGGCGGAGCTCAAGCGTAGGCGAGCTGAAGCACGTGCATGGGCAGCGAAGCATCCGACATGAAACCCTCCGCAAGGGCTACATTCACGTTCATCGGGGGCGTGACTTTCGCAGTTTTTTTCGCCGCGCGCGCGGTGATTGGTGCCGATCAAGCGGGAGGAGCCCCGGCAGCCACCGGGGTGGTCCTCTTCCTAGTAGCTGGCGCAGTATTCATCCTCGTAGGACTTGCGCTGCAAGCTCGGCCGAGCCTGCTTGCTTATCGGGCGCTCCAGGCTGAGTTCCCGAACGCGACCGTTGCGCGAATCCTTGCCTCTGCCGATTTTCGTTTTGGGGTCAATCGTCTCAAGAGTCTCCCGCCCGGCGCGCATGTCCCGAGACATGTCCTGGTGCTAATCAGCGGAGACACGATTGCGTTTTGGTCGCCGCGACAACCCGGTCCGTCCTTGGTTTTGGACTTGAGGGACGTCCTTGACGTGCGGGTGCGCTCGACCTCGAATACTGGCTATTCGTTCCGTCATCGGGTGTTCGTGGAGCTTTCCTCCGGGACCGGTGGCCGGGTCTCCTTGCCGATGGTTGTTCTTCGCAATCGACACTTCACTTCATTCGCCGATGGAGCGACCGCGGCCGCGAACTTGGCGCATTCGATCGAGCGCGCAAAGGCCTAACTCGGCGCGAGTGGTGGAGCTTCGAGATGGCGGGCAAGTCGTGAGGCGGCCGGGATTCCAGTCCTAGGCCGGGTCGACGTCGGAGTCGAGGAACAGCTTCACATTGGTTATCGAGGAAGGCGGATTTGCAGAACTTGCCAATACACCCGCTACGAACTGACATGATATATACATCGGCGCACTCTAACAGGCGCGGGGGTGTGGGCGAGTGCCGGTTCGTTCAAGTGCCGTTCACGCACGTTGACGTCCACCGCGGCTACCATCAGGGTCTATCGCAGCAGCTGCTTCCCACATCATGGACCCCCCAACACACTGTCGGTGAGGCGCCTGTAGCGGCGTGACGCCTCTCAAAGTCGATTCTGGACGACCGAACTCCGGTAAGTCCGGCCATGACGATCTCGACAGCCGATCACACGCCAGCCAATGGTGTGTGACCACCGAACGGGGCGCACCGCCTGGAGTCCAGCTCCCGGTAGCGTGTGGGGATGCCAGGTGCTGACGCCAAGCGCGGGGACATCTACAACGTCCACCCCGACGCAACCCTCGAAGGGGACGCCCACCCGACGCCACGACCTATGGTCTGCGTAGCGGAACTGCCCACCAACGGGTACATCTGGAGTGCGATGTCGAGGACGACGTCTGTCGGCAACGGCGAGGACCTCATCAGTCCTGCAGACACGTCGCTTGGGCTCACCGAAGACGGTTGGTGGACGTACCGCTACCTGCGGTCGGTGAAGAAACGGTGGACAGGGGACCCGACGTGGTGCGACTACAAGGCAACACTGACCGAGCCGCTGCTCGGCGCGGTCATGGCGCACTACATGTCCCGCAACGACCCGTGACTCTGATACCTTGAACGACTCTCCCTACCCGAATCGAAAGCGCTCCCGCATGTTCACGATTGAGACCCCGCCCATCGGTGTCGACGTCGACGTCTGGCGCGGCGAGAGCGTGGCGTCTCCGGAAGCTGGGGACCTCTGGCTCATCTCCGCTGATGGCGAAGCGCTGGGCCTCGCAGTTCTCGCTAGCGTGCACACGACGTTCGCCCTCTGCTGGCCGGTGACCACCGCTGACACGCCGGTCTTCGAGGACGTCCTTGAGGTCGCGTCCACGCCGCTTGGTGTGCCGCTACTCGCCTGGCCGGCACGTGAGACCGGTATCGGCCTCCACATGCTTCACCGAAAATACCGTTCACTGCTTACGTCGCGGACAATGCGCATCGTCGAGTCCGTCATCGACGACGGAGGGACCGAGTACCCGTTGCCGCTGGCCCCTCGCACAGTCGAGGGCGAGGAAGCACAGGCGATAAGCGATGAGATGGTGGAGCGCTGGGAGCGAATCTGCCTCGACACGTGGCCGAAGCTGACCGCCGGCACCACTCCGCTGAACGCCGACGTCCTCCGAGCTCGGAGCGTGCAGCTTGGGGATCTAGCCGGCATCCTCCACATCGGTACCGCACTCGCTGTGGGCCTCTTCCGTGGTGAGATCGCCCCGACAGATCAGCAGGTGGCAGCTCTGGCCGCAGCCCTCCGCCTAGAGCCTGATGCCTTGCTGAACCCGGGGACCGACGCGGGCGCGCTGATGCTGATAGAACCATTGTTCAAAGAGCCGATACTCGGCCTCGCCAAGTCGTGGAACGTGTCAGAGGCTCTCGCACGCGACATCGTCCGCAGCGAATACGGTCTCGCTGCTCGCTCCGACGGGAACGCGCACGCGCGGATGCAGGCAACCATCGACAGACTTCGAACGGCGCGCTGATTGTGGGTGCTGTGGAGCTCGAACAGTTCCGGCTCATGGTCGAACGGAACGACTACCGCGGCATCGCGGACGAACTCGCACGGCTGGAAGCGGAACGCGGTGTCATCGATATCACCGCTCTCGGCGACGACCCGGAGTCCGCGGTTGTCGACAACCTCGAGCTAGAGCTTGAATACGCCACCGACTTCGCCCCGACTTGCTCGGTCTACGGGTACTACCGGTACCGAGGCGGGGAGCCCTCAGTCATCGTCGTTCATCCGTCACTATCGGCTGAGCGGGACAACTTCACCATCGTCCACGAGTACGGTCACCACGTTCAACGGCACCATGCTGACTGGGCGGACGTCCGCTACTCCCTCCCCGCGGCCCGAGGCGACAAAGTCGAGGAGAAGGTCGCTGACGCTTTCGCAGCCGCCGTGCTCATCCCGGAAGACGCTGTCCCCGACGACGCTGGGCTGAGTGCGCGGGCTCTCGCGAGCGTGTACGCACAGGTTCGGGCGTCACGGTCAGCGGTCGCAAGCCGCATGGTGGAGCTAACGTCCACGGGCCGCGCCGGAACGGTCGTCGTCTGCGACTTCGAAGGTCGGGTCATCTTCGCCCGCGCAACCGACGACGAAGTCTTCGCTCCCGCCCGCGGCATCGTCCAGCCAGACCTCGCACGCCTCTTCGACCAGGCAGCCAATGCCGGCGGCAGTCTCACCGCACCTCTCCAGGTGGGGCTTCGGGCGATGTCTGGGTGGACGCTTACGGACCTAACGGCGGAGCTCGTCATTGACCACACGGGCGGGTACGCGTTCGTCGTCATCACGCCGAACCAGGTGTACGGGCGACAGCAGGAGTGGGCCCGCCGCTGGCATGAATGCCCGAATCCCGCCTGCGGGGAGGTGTTCGTCGTTGACGAGACCGTGGAAATCCACGACGTGTGCGGCGACCCGAAATGCCCGGAGTGCGCGTGGTGCTCGTGCGAACGCGTAGAGACGTTCTGCAAGAACTGTTTCATGGCGCTCTCCGTCGCCGAACAGTCCGGCGAAGTCGAGCACGAATGCGCCTGACCTGGCCAGCGCCGCACCGCGGGCTGTATGACCTTCAAGTGTGGACGTTTCGCGATGGACGGCACGTCGACGTCGCGGGGAACAATCCCGAACTGAGCGCAGACGCCAGCGGCGGGCAATACGCCCGTTCGATGTCGCAGCGGTGACCTCCGCGTCGGTGTCGCGTGTCGAAGAGGCGTCGAGCTGACATAATAAATATTATCAGCGGTCGAGTTTGGCCTGTCGCTAGCGGTGATCCGGGTCTCGGAATGAGAGCATCACGTCCCAGATCGCTTTGGCCCGCGAGCGTTCCTGGAGGCCCGAGAAGTAGGTGATCACACTCTCGGACGCTTTGACGGCGGCTCCGCTTGCTGCGCCGACAAGAGCGCCGGAAGCCGTCGGAACTGAGCCACGAGCGGGCTCCGCTGCTCAGCGCGATGCGCTGCGACCCCGAAGCAACTCAGTGGCCAGCCGACACGATCGGCAGAGCTGGGTACTCAACTACCGCACGCGATCGTACGGTCCTACATTCCGCATAGCCTTGGCGCGAGGCCTCAACTGGCGGCCCCTCCACGAGATGAGGGTCGACTGGACCGGCGGTGTCGGATGATTTCCGTGCAGCGCAAGCCCAGCCCGGCGACCGCGGCGAAAACGGCGAGTCCGATGGTGAGGCCACTCAGCTGCAGGAATAAGCCCGTCCATCCGGCCAGGGAGTCCGTGGCTTCCACAGCCCACACGACAAAGTTTGACGCAAGGGCGGACCATGTGAGCAGCCCCGCAACCCACAGCAGGTTGCTCCACGTTGGTTTTTGGCCTCGGCGCCAAAGCTGGGCCATCGCTGCGAGCAACACGAGCATCGTCGCGATGAAAACGACGACAGCAGGGCCGACCGGGTAGCTATTCCATCGTGAGTCGTATCGCCCCTGCATGCTGGTGACGCCGATCGTCAACACCCATAGATACGCTCCGCATGCGGCCACCGCAGAGAGGATTGTGACGGGGATGCTCGGTCTCAACGCGGCTCGTGTGCTCATCATCGTTCGCCGCAATCGGCCTGCGTATTCGCGTCTTCACTTTGCTGAGGGGCGCTCTCAGTGTTCACGCCACCCGAAGTCTCCGGCACGGGCACAGTGCCCTCCACGAGGGGGTGCCGATTTCCCCAGCCATAGTAGACACCGGACCCGGTGTGCTGGGCGAAGGCGGCACTGTGCAGACACACGAACGATTCGACCTTCGGCGCTGGCGCCTGGACCACCCTGCTTGCCATTCCCTGAAGATAGTCGCCGCCAATGCTGAAGGCACAACCCCCGATCTGGTGGGTTGCCAACTACTCCGGATTTGTACCATGTGAGCCTCGTGGCCTCGTCCATAAGTTCGGAGGACTTCTTCAATCCGTGAAGAAGTCTCTCGAAGGGATTCACGTTGAAACACATGAAGACGATCGTTGCCTCAGTCGTAATGACTGCGGCCCTGGTCTTCGGGTTTGCCGGTCCGGCAAACGCCGCTGTTGGCACTCCGACTGACGCTCACGTGTCTTTCACCCAGACTTATGCGACCGTCGGTTGGAGTGCGGCGACGGGAGCGTCTTCCTATACCGTCATCGTTTCCAAGGACGGCTACTCCGGACCTTTTCGCGGCTACACAACGACGGCAACGTCGATTCAGATCTCGTTCAAGGACTTCCCCTATCAGGACGGCTCCTCCAGGCCGTACCGTTTCACCATCCAGGCAGCTGGCGGTGGCTCCACGTCAGCGATCAAGGCCTTCTCTCCAAGTGGTGGCGGGGTGTCGACGAGCAATCAGAGTGCGGCTGGGCAAAAGGTTGCTGACTGCATTCATCAGGGAAGTGCGGCTGGTCTTGTCACAGCCGGCGGCGCAGGCCTGGTCACTCTGGCCGCTGTGTGGATCCCGGGTGTTGATGCCGTAACCGCCGGCGGGGCAGCTCTCGCGATCGCAGGTAGCGCGGCCGGAACCTACATCGTCTGCATTCTGAACTAGGTAGACTCAAGTGGAGATGTCAAGCACAAAGAACCGGGCCGGAAGTCCGCTACTGACTAGCCTCCTCATTTTTGTGGTGGTGGGCTGCGGTCTACTGTTTCTCTTTACGTCATTCGCCTGGCCGGTTTGGCAGGTCGTGGTCGTCGGATTTGGGTTGGCACTGTTCGCGGCCGTCGTGACCTACATCGCGGGCCGCCGTAGGCAGCTCTAGCTTCCATTTGACCTAGGGCAGGGACCCGGGCGACATCCGGGCACCCTGCCTTAGGCCTTCTCGTCGCACTTGGTCGTGGGGATACGAGTGCAGAGGTTGCCAGTTGGGCTCGGGGGCCACCACTGAGCATCCAGTATTCCCGCCACGAACGCAGCGGCTACGAGAGCAGCCCGGTTCTCGACCCCGAACCGTTCCTCCATTGTGGTGATGTGGTGGGCAACGGTGTGCACTGTAATGAAGAGTTTGCGGGCGATCTCAATATGCGTGACGCCGCCACTTAGCCAGGCCAGCACCTCGACTTGTCGCTTCGTCAGTCGTGGAGCTCCACACGATCGACAGGAATGACGTCGCATCTATTCGACGCCACCCAAACACGTACCCCCCGGTATTGCTCGAAAAGAGCGTAGCAAAGGTCCCGCCGTCTGATGGACACTCGGTTCTACCCGCATACGCTGGCCACGGCGTCCTGGCTGATCTTGCGGCGGTAGTTGGCGATACGCTCGGTGATTGAGCGACTCAATTGTTGCGAGTCGGGGCGATTGGGGAGGACCTACGGTGGGGCAGCGACTCGATCCGGCGTTAGTGGAAGTCCGCAGCGCCGCCGAAGCGTTCTTGAGAGTGGGTTTTCGCGAACTCACGCGTATCCGGGTGTTGCCGGTGCCGATGTTCGGCCGTTTCATCAAGCTGGGGACGCACTATGCCGGTTCAGTAATGTACGAGCCGGAATTCGTGGCCCTAGAGAAAGCGCTGCGGCAGGCATTTCCGGAACACTTCAATATCGCGCCGTTAGAGCCCGGGGAACGGTTGCCGGCAAGTCATTGGATCTTCGGTCTGCTCGAGGCGGCTGTGGCCGCGTCCGCCGCTTATGACGAAGACCCTGACCCCAACTGGAGCTTCGTTGCCGAACTGATCGATGATCTCCTTGAACAACTGCAAGCGGGCGCGCGCGGTCTGGTGCACTGCAGGGTCATCTCGCATCTGACGACCTCGACTATGGAACCGGTCGAATTCGAGGATGTAACCATCATTCCGGTTCCTGATCCCGCATTCGCTCCTGAGTTGATGCGGATGGTGATGCGCGAAATACCCATGGCTCGGCAAGCGTTTTTGGACGCGCCGCCGATCGCGTTCGACCATCCCCGCGCCATTGTCGTTGCCCGCTCCAACTCGAGCATGGGCCGAGATCCCTTCGCCGCGCTAGAAGCGCTCAGTCGACGCGTAGACCGGTTCCTCCTGCTGTCCCGGTTGGTGACAGGCACGTCCGGGCGCGCGGTGTGGAGCATCAGCGGTTCCACAGGCCGGGTGTCCGAGTTTCATCCGCTAGGGAAGGCGATCGCCTCCGCCAATTCGGGTCCGCAGATGATTAAGCGTGTAGGGGTTCTGTCCGACTCGCTCGTTCCTGGGTTTTCGGCCCTGGCAAAGGCGATCGACGATGCTGAGGTAACTCGCGAAAAGCGCATGTTCGCGTCGTTCGACTTTGCACTAGCTAGGTTCACCCGCTCCTACGCGTCGGACGACCTGGCAGATTCCCTCGTTGACCTCGCCACGTCCATGGAAGGCATCTTGCTCGGCGGCGACGCGGGTACCGAAGACGTCGGACTGCGCCTTCGCTCACGCGCGGCCGCATTGCTCGCCACCAAAAGCGACCCGGCGCCGACAATCTATCGAGACGTCAGCGACCTCTACTCCATCCGCTCCAAGCTCGTACACGGAAGCACGTTGGAAATCAAAGAGCTCATGCGCCTACTCCGCCGGGTCGTTCCCGACCACGACGACAAGTTCGGCGCAGAATCCTTTGCGTTCGCGGTAGACCGTCTCCGCGATCTCGTGCGTCGCGCGATCCTGGCACGCCTCGCGTTGGCCGCCGATCAGAAGACACACTGGACCTTCCAAGGGACAACCTCGGTTGACGCCCAACTCTCCGATGATTCGACCAGACAGGTGTGGCGGTCAGTTTGGCGCGCCACCATGAACAGCCACGGTCTCGACGCGGCATGCGAGCCAGCACCGAAGGCAGAGGGTCTGTACTTCTGAAGCATGCGGCAGGAGTTGCTCTCACTTCTGAGCTGGTCAGCGCGGGCTGCTGGACGGCCGCGGTGGGCCCAATCGAGACAGCCGGCCCCGCTCCCCTACTGCCACCGGAGGCAGAATGAGGGTGGTAGTAGTTGCAGCTAATAATAGCTCCTGCTAATATTGAGGTATGAACATCGACTGGTCGCGCGACTTCGATCGCCAGCTGGATCGGCTGGAGGCGGACAAGTCGGAGCGGGGCCAGCAGGTGTACAGGCTGCTCGTGCTCATGTTGCGTCGGCTGCGGGAGCTCGACGCAGCTCCCGTTGAAGAGACGGCGATGCTCAAGCGCGTTCGGCAGTCGCGGCAGTACCCCGTGTGGCGGGTCTCGCACCCGTATCGGGAGGGGATCGCGTTGCGGCTGATCTGCTGGTTCCCCCCGGATCAGGATCGGGTGGTGGTGGCATTGTTCGCCGGCGAGAAGGCGTCGATGGGTGACGTGTTCTATGACTCGGTTGGCACGCGGGCGGATCAGATCATTGAGCGTTGGTTGGAAGACACAGAGGAGGAGTCATGAGCAGGAAGCATTTCGTGAACGGGAACGATCGCCTGGACCAGATGATCGCCGAGATTCCCCCCGCGGAAGTCGAGCAGTTCGACGCTGAAGCGGACGAGATGGACCGGGTGTATGCGATGAGCCTGGCGATGGTCCGGGAAGCCGGCAAGCGGACCCAGGCCGAGATCGCCCGCGAGCTGCATGTGACTCAGGGGGCGGTGTCGCAGCTGGAGAAGCGCGACGACATGCTGTTGTCCACCCTCCGCGGTTACTTGACCGCGACGGGCGCCCAGAACCCGCGCATCCTGGTCACGATCAACGGCCGCGACGTCGAACTCGACATTTAGGACCCCGGTCTTACGATGTGCTCGTGCGATAGACGGTCGGCCGGCAGGAGCCTCAGATGATCAACCGATCCGACGACAATACAAGCGCTCTCTCGAGCACGCCGCAGACCACGCGAGTGTTCATTGTGACGGGCCTTATGTCAGGCCTTTGGCGAGTCGCGGTCGCCACTACCGCGCTGTTGTACCTCGTTGGGCTCTGGCTGGCGATCAGCATTCAACCATTCGGGGCGAAAGTCCCTGCGGCAGTCAGCACGATTGATCTCTCTGACGCGTGGGGCTTTCTGACCGTCCTCTCCGCGCTGACGATTGCCGCCCAGGTGTCGGCATCGAGCAATCATCAGCAGCGAGATTCCTTCGCCAGACGTCGAGCCCCACGGTTCAACAATCTTGCAGCCGCGACAGGAGCCGTGGCGATCGTGGGCTGGATTTTTCTGTTCGCTCGATTCCAAGGGACCGAGCCCGGGGCACTGGCACTGATCACGGTCTCGACGGCGGGAATCGTTTTTTTCGCCGCAGATGCGGCAACGATGATTGTTCGAGCTGACCAGCGGGATTCGCTTGAAATTCGGCAATGGCGTCGACTCCGCTGGAACGTGCCCGTTGTCCGACGCGAGCTCAAACGTGCCGTCAAATTCCCAGCTGGCTACTTACTGGGCTGTGTTCTGATAGCCGCGCTGTGGTCTGCGGCGATTACTCTCGCGTATGCAGGCGCGATCGTGATTGCGGAGCCAACGCAAACAGCCAAGTCGACCCCGGGCTCCGTACTGTCACAGCTGCTCGCAATATGGCTGTTCGTCGGAACGATAGCCGCAATCGCAATCACGCTGACCGTGCTCATCGCCGCTTTGAGGTTGGGAAAGATCTCGAAGCCGAACCTCGCAGGCACTCGAGTGTTAGTTGTCCTAATCGGCCTGCTTCTCTGCAGTGTGCCAGTGGCGGTCGCGATCCAACCCAACAGCAGCGGACTTCCGCCTTTGGTGATAATTAGCGCCGTGGCGCTACCTATCGTTGTCACTCTCGGTGCGCTATCGCCGCTTGTCGCGCTTAGGCGCGGGTCAAAGGCGTTCTGGACGCCCCGCGGATCACTGCGCGTAGGCTACGCGGCCATCGTCGGAATCCAGCTCCAGATTCTGAAGACCAGCCGAATGGATCTCGAGGCCGCGATCTCGGCGGAGCAAGCCGGCCAACTGAACGATCCAGTCGAAACCCGGTGACCTAGCGAAATGGGCGAATCCTTCGATCCGCAGAACCGCACGACTGTTCTATTGAGTGCAGGCGCGTCACTTAACGCTGGGCTTCCGCTGACGTCGCAGCTCGCCGCCGAAATTACACATTCCCCTACACAACACTGCCCAGCCATACGACGGTTGGTGGGAGCCACTCAGCCCTGACGACACGTGGCAGCCGGAGTCGACCCGTACCGTGTTCACGGCTCCTGGTATCTCACTCCCCCTTGAGCTGCATATTGATGCGGCCTCCATCGTTGGCAGGCAGCGCTGGACGGGACGAATCGACCCACTGCCGTAGTTCGGTAGATCGCGCGAGTAGCGGTGGGCTGGCGGTGATCTCAGACGACAAAGATGTGCGCCACAAGATCGAAGCGGGACGGCGTGGGTAGCTGGTTGCGGTCGATTTGTGCCACACGTTGTTGCACTTTTGGGCCGTGCCCGGCCATCGTCGTCGGCAGTGAGTCAGCGCGGCTAGGGTCCTGAGTCATGAGCGAGCTGGTGGTGCCTGAGGGCTACGCGGCGGTCCTGTCTGAGTACGGCCATTTGCGGTGTGCCCCTTGGAACCCCGCAGGACGGGCTGACCATGTCGGTGACTGGGCCGACCCCGGCCACAGGGGCCGCGTTGGTGACGAAGTACGTCTACGACGTCATGGGCCGTGT
This sequence comes from Leifsonia sp. Leaf336, assembly GCF_001423695.1. Classification (GTDB taxonomy): domain Bacteria; phylum Actinomycetota; class Actinomycetes; order Actinomycetales; family Microbacteriaceae; genus Leifsonia. The sequence continues at coordinate 316 of NZ_LMOZ01000004.1, read as the reverse complement.
CGCCGGTGCCCTCGCTCCCGGAGATTCCACGTGGGCGTGCACCAGCTACGACAACCGCGGGCGGGTGCAAACGCAGACCTATCCAGCGTTCGGTGGCCAACCGGCCCGCACCCTCACTTACACCTATTCGGCCGGCGGTTACGACAGCAACGGCAACCAGGTCGGTGACCCGCTCACCGCCACGGTGACGGATTCCACCCAGTCCTCGACCCCGACGGGCGGGACGATCACCACGGTGGTCAACCTGGATGGGGAGCAGACCTCCTATACGGACAGTTGGGGGACGGTCACCACGACCTCCTACAACCAGGCGATG
>NZ_LMOZ01000003.1 GCF_001423695.1 Leifsonia sp. Leaf336 | reverse complement strand
CGTGAAGCCGTAAGTGATATTCAGGCCGAGCTGGCGTCGTACGAACACGCGCACTCCGTGCTCGCCCAGTACGGGAACCTTGACCATGACGACCTCACAGAGGCGCTGCTGGAGGCGCGGGAGCGTCTTCGTCTGATCGAGGAGCAGATCGAACGCAACAACGACTTCTTCACCCAACTCCAAGCAGTGTTCACCGGAGATCTGGAGAANGGAGGCGCGGGAGCGTCTTCGTCTGATCGAGGAGCAGATCGAACGCAACAACGACTTCTTCACCCAACTCCAAGCAGTGTTCACCGGAGATCTGGAGAAACTTGCCTACCAGAACACCGTGCTCGAGCGACTCAAAGACCAAGTCGAGAGCGAGATCGACGACCTCAAGGAAAAGATCGACAAGCTGGAGTGGTTCGTCGCTGACGTGTCGAAATACTTCTCCGACAGTCTGGAGGTGATGCGCCTCGCCACGCAGGCTGCTGTCGAGTTGGACAAGGTCGCGGTCGAGGCCGACGGCAGCTACTACACGAACGGTGTGGACCTCGCACTCATTCGCGGGCTGTCCGCTGCGAAGATTTCCACGCACGGCCACGCCGACGTCAGTGTCCCAGCACAACCTGGGACGGTTCAAGAAGACAACTTCGGATACCCGCTTGGTTACTTACATCAGTACGACCTCGGGCCATACATGAACGACAAGACCCCGGAGGAGGTCTTCGCGTATATCAAAACTCATTTCGGCCAGGTGTTTCCGCCAGCTTGGAGGCGTGACGGCTCCGCTCAAGACGTCACGTTGACTCGCGTCGGCCAAGTGACCCACACCAGATTGGCGGACCTAGAAAACGAAGGTCTGACCTCCGGGGACATCAGAGTCACCAAGCTCACCGACACCAGCTACACCATCGAGGCTCTCCCCGGCCACCCGGAGTACCCGGGTACCGTTGAGTTCACCGTGCGAGCAGGAGCCAACGGGCACAACTTTCTTGACGTAAAAGCTGGCTTCGAGAAGTCGACACCAGAAGGGTGGGACGACGCATACTCACTCTTCACAGGAGTGCTCTGGACGGGTTACGCGGCGAACCTTCAAGCCGCGATGGGACACCCGCCGCTCCCCGCGAAGCCCCCGCAGAAGTGAATCGCGACCTCCACCCGATAGGCAACGCGAGTGAACCGGGTAAGCCACGGCGCCACGGACCTTGGTTGGTCGTCGTCGTCGCCGTCGTCTTCGTTCAATTCGATCTGTGGGCGCGTACGATCTCTTCGCAACACTGGGGCTACTTCCCGGTTTTCGTCGTCATGTTCTTCCTCCTTGGAGCGATTGGCGGTCTTGCGCTCGGCGGGACCGCGTATCTTTTCAACCGTCTTCTCGGTCTCCTCGGAGTCGCGCTTCATTGGCTCGTGGCAGGTCTCTGCGCGGGGCTCTTCTGGGTCGGATGGACGCGCCTCCAGTCTTGGTCCGTCTTCTGGGGAACATGGCTGATGTGGGCCGACCTCATAGTCGGACTCGTGCTGCCGTTCGCAACGCTGCTCCTTCGGCCTCCTGGAGCAGAGACCCGGACGAACGACGTCAGCCGCCCATGACCGAAAATGAGTCGCAGGTCGTGTAGAGGCGCGCGTATGAGAAGCTCGGAAGCTCACTCAGCTGCTCCGAGATGGCATCAGTTTCAAGGAAAGCATGACCTGTGGGCCTCTTCGGCGTTCTCACGAACATCGGCGATACGAGATTCGAGAACCTGGACGCGGGGCATTCCGGTCGCGCGAGAGCGTTGACGCAGTAGTCAGATGCTCCCTGCTAGTGGATGTCACGGACTCCCTCTTGGCGCGCGCTGTTAGTGCTACCGCTCCAGCGGCCTCCACACCACGACCTGATTGCTGCGGCGCACGCGGGTGCCCGCGCGCATCGAGACGACCTCGCCCTCCGAGCCGGCCGCGAAGACGCGGCGGCCCGGGCGGTTGAGGAGTTCGTCGGCCAGTGCCGACTCGAGCTCGCGCACGCGGCCGCTCAGCGCGTTCACGTGGTCTTCGAGCTCCAGGATGCGGCGGATGCCCTCCAGGCTCACGCCCTCGGAGCCGAGACGCGCGATCTCCTGCAGCTTCTCGATGTCGCGCATGGAGTAGCGCCGCGACTTACCGGCCGTCCGGCCGGGGCTCACCAGCCCGAGCCGGTCGTACTGGCGCAAGGTCTGCGGGTGCATCCCGGCCAGCTCGGCCGCGATCGAGATGACGAAGACCTGGGTGTGCTCGTCCATGGGTAGCCTCCGACCCTAGCCTCGGGCCTTGGCGAGAATGTCCTCCCTGGGGTTCTCGTCGGGGAGCTTCTCGGCGAACGCCTCCAGGGCCTCCTTGGCCTCGGCCGACAGGTGCGACGGCACCGCGATCTGCACCACGGCCAGCAGGTCGCCCGTGCCCTTCGCGGTCTGGACGCCCCGGCCCTTCACGCGCAGCACACGGCCGCTCGGGGTGCCGGGCGCGACGCGCAGCTTGACGGGGTCGCCACCGAGCGTGGGCACCTCGATGGTCGCGCCGAGCGCGGCCTCCGCGAACGTGACCGGCACGGTGACTCGCAGGTTGAGTCCGTCGCGCTCGAACACCGGGTGCTTGCGCACGGTGACGGTGAGGACGATGTCGCCGGGCTCGCCGCCGTCCGGGCTGGGCTGGCCCTTGCCGCGCAGCTTGATCTTCTGCCCGTCGGCGACGCCGGCGGGGATCTTCACCTTGAACGGCTTGCCGTCGGCCGCCTGGAGGCTGATGGTCTCGCCCTTGGTGGCGGTGACGAAGTCGATGGTGGTGTGCGCGGTGACGTCGTTGCCGCGGGTGGGGCCGCCGTAGCCGCGGAAGCCTCCGCTGGCGCTGCCGAACCGACCGTTGCCGAACAGGCCGCCGAAGACGTCGTCGAAGCCGCCCTGGCCGCCCTGCTGGAACGTGTAGCGCTGACCGCCGGCGTCCTGGGCGCCGAACATCCCGCCGAAGACGTCGTCGAAGCCGCCCTGACCTCCCGAGCCCGGCGCGGTGAACCGCGCTCCCGAGCCCATGGCGCGAATCTGGTCGTACTCCTTGCGCTGCTCGGGATCGCTCAGCACCGAGTTGGCCTCGCTGATCTCCTTGAACTTGGCCTCGGCCGCCGCGTCGCCCGGGTTGGAGTCGGGGTGGTACTTGCGGGCGAGCTTGCGATAGGTCTTCTTGAGCTCGGCCTCGCTGACGTCCTTGGAGACGCCTAGGACCTTGTAGAAGTCCTTGTCGAACCAGTCCTGGCTTGCCACGGCGCCTCCTCTCCTGTCGTTGTCATCTGTCTCGAAGTCTGCATGTTCTGTCGAGCGAGGAGCGGCGGGACACGCGTCCCGCCGCTCCCGGCGCTCATCGTCCGGCCGGTCAGGCCGGGGTGGAGACGACCACCTTCGCCACCCGCACCACGGTGGAGCCCAGCCGGTAGCCGGTCTCCACCACCTCGGCGACGGTGTCGGCCGTCGCATCGGGGGTGGGCTGCTGGAAGATCGCCTCGTGGATCTGCGGGTCGAAGGGCTCGCCCTTCTCGCCGTACGGGGTGAGGCCGAGCCGCTCGACCGCGGTGCGCAGCTTGCCCGCGATGGCCGCGAACGCGCTGCCCTCCGTCAGGTCGCCGTGCTTGTCCGCACGCTCCAGGTCGTCGAGCACCGGGATGAGGCCCTTGACGGCCTCGCCGATGGCGCGTTCGCGCTCGACCTCCCGGTTGGCCTCGGTGCGCTTGCGGTAGTTCGCGTACTCCGCGGTCACCCGCTGGAGGTCGGCGAGCCGCTCCGCCGCGACCTGGTCGGCCGTGGTCTGACCCGACAGGATGTCGAGGTCGTCATCCGAGAGGATGCTCGCCTCGGCATCGTCGGACGGACCCACGTCGACCAGTTCTTCGTGCGCGAGGTCGTGCTCTTCGCCCTGCGGCTCCCGAACCTTGCCGGTCTCGGGGTCGATCCTCCGCTTGTCGCGGATGATCGGCTCCTCGCGTTCGGGCTCTTCCGAGCCGTGCCCGTCGCGGTTCTGGTCGCTCATGGTTACTTCTTCTCCTCGTCCTCGACGACCTCGGCGTCGATGACGTCCTCGTCGTCGGAGGAGGATCCCTCACCCTGAGCGCCCGCCTCACCGGCGTCGCCGGCCGGGGCCTCGGACGCCTGCGCGGCCGAGTAGATCGCCTGGCCCAGCTTCTGCTGGCTCTCGTTGAGCTTGTCGTACGCGGTCTTCACGGCCTCGTCGTCATCGCCGGCGAGAGCGGTCTTCAGCGCGTCGACGTCGCCCTGGACCTCGTTCTTGACGTCCTCGGGCAGCTTGTCCTCGTTGTCCTTGATCAGCTTCTCGATCGAGTAGACGAGCTGCTCGGCCTGGTTGCGGGTCTCGGCGGACTCGCGGCGCTTCTTGTCCTCCGCCGCGTGCTCTTCGGCCTCGCGCACCATGCGCTCGATGTCGTCCTTCGGCAGGCTGGAGCCGCCGGTGATCGTCATCGACTGCTCCTTGCCGGTGCCCTTGTCCTTGGCGGACACGTGCACGATGCCGTTGGCGTCGATGTCGAAGGTGACCTCGATCTGCGGGATGCCGCGGGGGGCCGGGGCGATGCCGGTCAGTTCGAAGGTGCCGAGCGGCTTGTTGTCGCGGGTGAACTCGCGCTCGCCCTGGAAGACCTGGATCGCGACGGACGGCTGGTTGTCGTCGGCCGTGGTGAAGGTCTCGCTGCGCTTGGTGGGGATGGCCGTGTTGCGCTCGATGAGCTTGGTCATGATGCCGCCCTTGGTCTCGATGCCGAGGGACAGCGGGGTGACGTCGATCAGGAGGACGTCCTTGCGCTCGCCCTTGAGGACACCGGCCTGCAGCGCGGCGCCGACGGCGACGACCTCGTCAGGGTTCACGCCCTTGTTGGGCTCCTTGCCGCCGGTCTCCTGCTTCACGAGCTCGCTCACGGCGGGCATGCGGGTGGAGCCGCCGACGAGCACGACGTGCGCGATGTCGCCGACCTTGATGCCGGCCTCGCGGATGACGTCCTGGAACGGCTTCTTGGTGCGGTCGAGGAGGTCGCTGGTCATCTGCTCGAACTGGGCGCGGGTGAGCGTCTCGTCGAGGTTGGCCGGACCGTTCTCGGTGAGCGACAGGTACGGCAGCTGGATGCTGGTGCTCATCGAGGAGCTGAGCTCCTTCTTGGCCTGCTCCGCGGCCTCCTTGAGACGCTGCAGCGCGATCTTGTCCTTCGAGACGTCGACGCCGGTCGAGTCCTTGAAGCGCTTGATCAGCCAGTCGACGACGCGCTGGTCCCAGTCGTCGCCGCCGAGGCGGTTGTCGCCGGCGGTCGCGCGCACCTGGATGGTCGAGAAGTCGTCGTCCTTGCCCACCTCGAGGAGGGAGACGTCGAACGTGCCGCCACCGAGGTCGAAGACGAGGATGAGCTCGTCCTCCTTGCCCTTGTCGAGGCCGTAGGCGAGCGCGGCCGCGGTCGGCTCGTTGATGATGCGGAGCACGTTCAGGCCCGCGATCTCACCGGCCTCCTTGGTGGCCTGGCGCTCGGCGTCGTTGAAGTACGCCGGAACGGTGATGACGGCGTCGGTGACGGTGTCGCCGAGGTACTGCTCGGCGTCGCGCTTCAGCTTCTGGAGGATGCGGGCCGAGATCTCCTGGGCGGTGTACTTCTTGCCGTCGATCTCCTGGGTCCAGTCGGTGCCCATGTGGCGCTTGACGGACGAGATGGTGCGGTCGACGTTGGTGACCGCCTGGCGCTTCGCGGTCTCACCGACGAGCACCTCGCCGTCCTTCGTGAACGCGACGACGGACGGGGTGGTGCGGAAGCCCTCCGCGTTGGCGATGACCGTGGGCTCGCCGCCCTCGAGCACCGAGACGACGGAGTTGGTGGTTCCGAGGTCGATTCCTACTGCACGTGACATATGTGCTTTCTCTCCTTTGTTGCTGGCTGCTGCCGGTGTAAGTCTGGGGGTCAAGAGTTGAGCCTCGACGGCTCAAGCTTGTCACCCCGGTGGGGAGACTGTCAACCCGTCAAGTTCAAAACTTGAGTACATCTGACTCAACTTTGGGAGACTTGCAGGTATTCCCTGATCAGGGCTGAGTCCGCGAACCGACCAGTGCCCCGCGGTGTCGCGCTCGTAGCGCAGACGGCGATGCAGCCGATCCGGGCTGCCCTGCCAGAACTCGATCGTCGACGGCACCACCCGGTATCCCCACCAGTCGGCCGGCCGGGCGATCGGCACGCCCTCCGCCAGCAGTTCGTCCGCCCTGCGGTGGAGGGAGTCGAAGTCGTCGAGCGCGTCGTCCTGCCGGGAGGCGACGGTCGCGGCGCGCGCTGCGGGCGGCCGGTCGGCGCATAGGGCGTCGGAGGCGTCGGCATCCAGCACCTCGACGGGGCCATCGAGACGCACCTGCAGGACCAGCTCCCGCCAGTACACCGTCACGCTGGCGCGCGGATTGGCGGCCAGTTCCCTGCCTTTGCGGCTCGACGACGAGGTGCCGAACACGGCTCCATCTGCCGTCAGCTCGGCGAGCCGCACCGTGCGGGACGACGGGATCCCGTCCGGGGTGGCGGTGGCCAGGGTCGCGGCGAGCGCCTCCCGAACCGCTCTCTCCTCGGCCTTGCGCAACCATGCCACGAGCAGCACGCCGGGATCGGGCGCAGAGCCCGCGGGCGGCAGGTCGGCGGCGGGGAGCAGAGGCATGGCGTCGCCGGTGAGGAAGTCGGACATGGTCCGACCGTACTCGCGTGGAGGTCAGCCGAGCAGCGGGGCGTCGCTGTCGGAGGGTGCCGGGTCGGGGAGGCGGCGCATCCGGAGCGCATTGCCCGCGCCCAGCAGGCCGGCGACCAGCGGCACCAGCAGCGCCACCTGCAGCGCGATCGGCCGCGCCTCGGTGTTGATGCGGATGACCTCGGCGCGCACCGGCGGCGTCTCGGTGGCGAGCTGCTTCTCGAGCTGGGTGTTCGACATCACCTGCGCGTCCTCCTCGAGCGCAGACGCGACCTGCTGCTTGTCGTCCGCCGGCAGCACCGTGCTGGCGTTCGTCATCGAGGTGAAGGTGAACGCCAGCGTCGCCAGCATGATGGCGCCGGCGAACGCGAGGCCGAAGGACAGCCCGAACGACCCCGCCGCCGAGTTGACTCCCGCGGCCTCGCTGACACGCTCGTCGCTGATCGGCGACAGCGTGTAGTTGTTGAGCTGCGACACCAGGAGGCCCAGCCCGGCGCCGGAGATGATCAGAGGCACGGTGAGGTACCACCCGTTGGTGGCGATCGGCACGAGCGGCAGTAGGATGACGATCCCGACCACCGACAGCACGAACCCGAGCAGGATCAGGTTCGCCGGTCGTCCCTTCGCCCTCCGGCCCGCCAGCAGGGCGACGACGAACATGCTCAGCGAGAGCGGCGCGATCGACAAGCCCGCCTGCAGAGCGTTGTACTCCAGCACCATCTGCAGGTAGATCGGCAGCGCGATCATCGTGCCGCCGAGCGACACCTGCTGCAGCAGCTGGCCGCTGACGCCGGTCCGGAACAGCTTGGAGGAGAACAGGCCGGGGTCGAGGAGGGTCGGCTTGCCGCGGCGGCTGCGGGAACGCAGCCAGAACACCAGCCCGGCGAGCGCAGCCGCACCGACGACGATGAGCAGCAGGACGTACTCGCCGCCCTCCTGCCACACCAGGATGCCGGTGACGATGCCGCCCATCCCGACGACAGACAGCAGTGCGCCCACCAGGTCGATCGACCGGGAGCCCGTGTACGGGACGTCCTTGACCAGCCCGATGCCGGCGAGCACGACGGCGATGATGACGGCCTCCAGCAGGAACCCGACGCGCCACGACAGGAACGTCGTGATGAACCCGCCGAGCAGCGGGCCGACCGCGGCCGCGATGGCGGCGGACGCGCCGACGAGCGCGTAGACGCGCTTCTGGTGCGCGCCCTCGAAGTTGCCGTGGATCAGCGACTGCATCGACGGCAGCAGCAACGAGGCGCCGATCCCGCCGATGAGCGCCCAGAAGACGATGATGGCCGAGAGGTTCTGCGCGAGCGTCATGGCGATGGCGCCGACCGCGTAGCCGAGCAGCCCCAGGATGTACGCGAGCTTGCGACCGATCAGGTCGCCGGTCTTGCCCCCGATGAGGATGAACGCCGCCGAGACCAGCGCCTCCAGCGCGATCGCGCCCTGCACCCCGCTGACGGTGGTGTGGAGGTCGTGGACGACCGCGGAGATCGACACATTCATGAGCGACGTGTCGACGACGAGCACGAACATCGCCATCGCCAGGAGGATCGCGAGCCGGAAGTTGAAGGGCGCCTCCGCGCCGTCCCCAGCACTCATGCGCACACGCTGGCACATCGCCCCCGGGTTTGGCGACAGCGGATTCACACCGTCCGCACAACCCGCCTCGATAGCGTCGAAGACATGGATCCGGACCCCGCCCCGCTTCTCTCCACCCGCGCGATCGAGGCCCTGCAGAGCATCGATCCCGCGACGCTGAGCGAGGTGCAGGCGTTCCGGGAGGACTTCGCGCGGTTCATCATGCCGTACAAGTTCGGCATCGACGAGATCTCCACCAAGGTGTCCATCCTCCGCGAGGAGTTCGCCGAGCTGCACGAGTACAACCCGATCGAGCACATCTCCAGCCGACTCAAGTCCGCCGAGAGCATCGAGCAGAAGGTGCTCCGCAAGAACTGCGAGCCGTCGTTCGATGCGATCCGCGAGGCCATCACCGACATCGCCGGCGTGCGCATCGTGTGCTCGTTCGTCTCCGACGTCTACCGCGTCTTCGAGCTGCTGACCGCGCAGGAGGACGTGCGCGTGCTGCGCGTGAAGGATTACATCGCGCACCCCAAGCCGAACGGCTACAAGAGCCTCCACATCATCGTGGAGGTACCGGTCTTCCTCAGCGGCGGCCCGGTCGCCGTGCCGGTCGAGATCCAGCTGCGCACGGTCGCGATGGACTTCTGGGCGAGCCTCGAGCACAAGATCTACTACAAGTACGACGGGGAGGTCCCCGAGTCGCTGCTGCGCGACCTCACCGCCGCCGCCAGCACGGCCGGCCAGCTCGACATCACCATGGAGGACATCCACCGCCAGGTGCGCGGGGACGGCGGCGGCGTCCACTACGCCCTGCCGATCTCGGTGTAGGCGTCGCGTGCGGCCGTGGCCGGCGCGCGTGCGAGGATGTCGGGGTGACCGACAGCGACGAGCCTCTTCGTGAGCCGACGGCGGCGGACGCGGAAGCCGCACGGGCGGACGACGCTGCGGCGTTCCGAGCACGCCGCTCGCGCGCGCTCGTCATCATCCTCGTCGTCGCCCTCCTCGTGCTGCTCGCCGACCAGCTCACCAAGCTCTGGGCGACCTCCTCACTGAAGGAGGGCGAGTACCACTCGCTGATCGGCACGCTGCTCGGGCTCCAGCTGACGTACAACTCGGGCGCCGCGTTCTCGTTCCTGGTGAACGCGACCTGGGTGTTCACGATCGTCGCCGCGCTCGCCGTGATCGCGCTGCTCTGGTTCTCGCGGGTGGTCGGCTCGCGGTCGTGGGCGGTCGCGTTCGGGCTGCTGCTCGGAGGCGCGGTCACGCACCTCGGCGACCGGCTGTTCCGCGCGCCCTCGTTCGGCCAGGGGCACGTCGTCGACTTCATCGCCTACGCGAACTGGTTCATCGGGAACGTCGCCGACATCGCGATCTTCTTCGGCGCCCTCCTCGCGCTCGTGCTCGCGGTGGCCGGGGTGCCGCTGCGCGGCGGGCCACGGCAGGTGCGCCAGCCGTAGCGCCTCCTGGCCGGAGGCGGTGCAGCGGGCCGCAGCCTGACCGACGTACGATCGGCCCATGGCATTCACCGGTTTCGACGAGGACGCCATCGCGTTCTACCGCGAGCTGACCCTGAACAACGAGCGGGCGTTCTGGCTGGCGAACCGCGACCGCTACGAGACGCGGGTGGCCGGGCCGATGCACGATCTCGCCGCCGCGCTCGAGCCGCGGTTCGGGCCGGCCCGGCTGTTCCGCCCCTACCGCGACGTACGGTTCTCACCCGACAAGTCGCCATACAAGACGCACGCGGCGCTGACGTTCGAACGCGGCGGCTACGTGCAGGTCTCCGCCGAAGGCCTCGCAGGCGGCGCGGGCGCATACCAGCTCGACAAGGAGCAGCTCGACCGGTACCGGCGCGCGGTGGACGCGCCGCGCACCGGGGCCGAACTGGAGGCCGCGCTCGCCGAACTGCGGGCCAAGGACGTCGGCATCGAGATCCCGGAAGCGCTCAAGACCTCCCCGCGGGGCTTCGACGCCCACCATCCCCGCGCCGAGCTGCTGCGCTACAAGGGGATCATCACATGGGCCGACTGGGGCGTTCCCGACTGGTTCGCCACTCCGGAGGCCGCCGAGCGCATCGCGGCGTTCCTGGACGACAGCGCGCCGCTGACGCGGTGGCTGCGAGCCAATGTGACCGGCACGCCGGACTGACGGCGCCGGCGTTCACCGCCTGTTCCCCGCCACGTCCTACGCTGTCCCCATGACCAGCGACAGACCGGCGAGCGCCGGACCGGGCGGCGACGGCGACGCCCTCGTTGCAGCAGCGCCGCTCTTCGGCGACAGCTCGGCCGACCGCCGCATCCCGCGCAGCTGGGTGGCGGCCTGGGCGCTGTGGGACGCAGGCGGGGCGGCGTTCAACGCGGTCATCACGACGTTCGTCTTCACCGTCTACCTGACCAGCGAGTACTTCATCTCGCCCGCGCTCCTCTCGGCGCAGGACGCCGAGAAGAGCGCCTCCGGGCCGGCCCACCACGCGGTAACGGTCGCGATCGCCGACCTCTCCAGCGGGCTCGCGTGGGGCATCGGGATCGCCGGCATCGTCGTGGCCGTCCTCGCGCCGGTGCTCGGCCGGCGCACCGACGGGTCGGGGCGCCGCAAGCTCTGGCTCGGCATCAACACCGGCGTGGTCGTCGTCGTCACGGCGCTGATGTTCTTCGTCGTCGGGGAGCCCGCGTTCTTCCTCTTCGGCGTCGTGCTCGTCGGCGTCGGCACCGTTTTCTACGAGATCGCGACCGTCAACTACAACGCGATGCTCGTGCAGGTCTCGACACCCAAGACCGTCGGCCGGGTCAGCGGTCTCGGCTGGGCCAGCGGCTACTTCGGCGGAATCCTGCTGCTCGTGATCGTGCTCGTGCTGCTCGCATCGCCCAACGGCGACGGCACAGGAGGCATCCTCCGCGTCACCACCGACCAGGGCCTCAACTACCGGCTGGTCGCGATCGTCGCGGCGATCTGGACGCTCGCGCTGTCGGTCCCGGTGCTCGTGCGCGTGCCCGAGGCGCCGGCGAACCAGCGCCTCCCCCGCGTCGGCTTCTTCGCCTCCTACCGGCTGCTGTTCCGCGACATCGCGGTGCTGTGGCGGGAGAGCCGCAACACGGTGATGTTCCTCATCTCCTCTGCGCTGTTCCGCGACGGGCTGGTGGGCGTCTTCACCTTCGGCGGCATCCTCGCCAAGGGGACGTTCGGCTTCACGCAGTCGGGTGTGATCGTGTTCGCGATCGCGGCGAACGTGGTCGCGGGAGTCAGCACGATTCTGTCAGGCCGGTTCGACGACCGGTTCGGCGCCAAGCCGGTGATCGTGACCGCGCTCATCGGCCTGGTCATCGCCGGGCTGGCGGTGTTCTTCCTGCACGACTCCGGCGCGATCGTCTTCTGGGTGTTCGGCCTCATCCTCTGCCTGTTCGTCGGCCCCGCGCAGTCGGCGAGCCGCACGTTCCTCGCACGGATCACGCCTTCGGGGCGGGAGGGCGAGGTGTTCGGCCTCTACGCGACCTGCGGCCGAGCGGTCTCGTTCGTCGCGCCTCTGCTGTTCGCGATGTTCGTCGCGATCGGAGGCGCTCAGTACTGGGGCATCCTCGGGATCGTGCTGGTGCTGCTGGTCGGGCTGCTCCTCCTGTTGCCGGTGCGGTCGCCCCGGTAGGTTCCGGAGGAGATCCGCCCGGCTGCGTTGGCTGGAAGCGGGGTGCGGAGGTGTTCCGGGTGGTGTCGGCCGGGATCTCCTCCGTTCGCGACGGGGCTCAGCGCGGCCAGGCCCGCACGAACCGGTCGAAGAGCTCGGCGAAGGTGCGGGCCTCCTCCGGCGTGAAGGAGGCCAGGGCCGCCTCGACGGCGGACCTCCGGTGGTTCTGCACGTCGCCCAGCTGGGAGCGCCCGGCAGCGGTGAGCTGGAGGAGCGCGCGCCGCGCGTCGGACGGGTCGGGGACCCGGCGCACCAGTCCGCGCTCGACGCCCTCCTGCACCAGCCGGCTCGCGCGCGGCTGATCGACGCCGATCGCGGTCGCGAGCGAGCTGACGGAGAGCTGGCGATCCTCCGCCTCGGCCGCGGCCAGCGCCTCCAGCATGCGGAAGCGTGCCATGCGGCCCAGGGACCCGTCACGGCTGCGGCGACCGGGGCCCGGCCGCGCGGAGTCGCCGAACGGGCCGGGGAAACCGCCCCACGGGCCACGCTGCGCCCAGCCGTGCGCGCTGTCGTGGCCGTTCTCTCCGTGGCCGTGATCCGCGTGCGTGTGATCGCCATGCGTGTGATCGCCATGCGTGTGATCGCCGTGGTGGCCGGGGTGGCCTCCCTGCCCCCAGGGGCCTTGTGCTCCCCACGGGCCCTGCGGCCGACGGCGGGACTGGTCGCGGCGCACCGCCACCAGCGACCGCTCGATCAACTCGACGATGTCCGCTTGCGGCGAACCGCTCTGCTCTTGACGATCCTCACCCATGCATGTAACTATACATTTACTTGTAACAGTACATAGAAAAAGAAGGGGGTCTTTCGATGACGAACATCGACGACTCGAACACCACGCCGCCGGGCTACTGGTTCGGCGAGCTGAACGGGCGCCTCCGTGACCGGATGCGCGACGAACTCCACGACCTCGGCCTCGGCCGCCGCGGGTGGCGCATCCTGCACACCCTGGCCGACGGTCCGGCCACCGCGGAGGACCTGGCCGCCGCCCTGCCCCGCCATGGCCGTCGCGGCCACGCGGGACGACCCGACCACGGAGACCGGGACCAGCACACGGACACGGGCACGGCCACGGACCACGGAACGGACGCACCCGCCGGCCAGCACGAATGGCGCGGACATCCCGACTGGATGCGCCGCGAATGGGAGCGCCGCCAGGAGATGTACCGCGCCTGGATGCAACACGACCGGGAGCACCCGCACCCCGACCCGCGCGACCACGACCACGACCACGAGCACGAGCACGGCGCCGACCACGACCAGCACGAGCACGACGAGCACGAGCACCACGACCACCAGCACGACCACCACGAGCACGACCACCACGAGCACGACCACCACTCCGGCGGACACGGTTCGCAGCAGGCCTTCGAGCGCGGGTTCGAGCGCGGATTCGTCCGTGGCCTCGAGCGCGGAACGCCGTTCGGCCCTGGGCGGTTCGGCCCCGGAGGCTTCGGCGCGGGCGGCTTCGGCGCGGGCGGCTTCGGCCCCGGCCGTTTCGGGCGCGGCCCGTACGGGCAGGCCCACGGCTTCGGCTACGGTCACGGCTACGCTCCCGGTTTCGGTCGGCCTCCCTTCGCGGGACGCGGCGGCTGCGGCGGCCATCACCGCGCGGGCGTCGATCGCGTCCTCGCCGACTTCGTCGAGCGCGGCTGGGTCTGGTTCGACGGCGACGACGCCACGCTGACCGACGAGGGACGCGCCGCCCACGACGCGGCCTTCGAGCGCATCCGCGCCCTCCGGGCCTCCGTCACCGAGGGCATCGACCCGGCCGACCTGGCCACGACCTTGGCGACACTGGAGGCCATGGCACGCAACCTCGGGTGGACTCCCGAGGCCGAGCAGCCCGAGCAGGCCGAGCAGCCCCAGCAGCCCGAGGACCACGGTTCGTCCACCACCACCACCGACGGCGAGACCCGCAGCGACGACCCGGCGACCGACTGACCGGACGCGGGCGGCACCGCACGGGTGCCGCCCCGCCGGCCGAGCCTAGGATGGACGCATGACGCCACCGCGCGAAGAGGTCGTGCTGCTCTCCGACGACGGCACCACCCCCATCGGAACCGCGGACAAGGCGACCGTGCACACCACGCACACACCGCTTCACCTGGCCTTCTCGTGCCATGTATTCGACGGCGAGGGCCGCATCCTCGTGACCCGGCGCGCGCTCGGCAAGGCCACCTGGCCGGGCGTATGGACGAACTCGTTCTGCGGCCATCCCGCCCCCGGGGAGTCGATGGAGGACGCGATCGCCCGCCGGGCGGCCGACGAGCTCGGTGCGACGGTCGAGAACCTGGTCGTCGTGCTCCCCGACTTCCGTTATCGCGCCACCGACGCCGCCGGCATCGTCGAGTACGAGGTCTGCCCCGTCTACACGGCGACCATCGCGAGCGACCTCCACCCGGTCGCGGCGGAGGTCGCCGAGTTCGAGTGGGTCGATCCGCGGGTGCTGCTGGCGGCGGTCGACGCGACCCCCTGGGCGTTCAGCCCGTGGCTGACGCTGCAATTGCCCGCGCTCTACGCGGACGACGCACCCGAAGCTTCAGGTCAGCTGTGAGTCGCTCTCATTATTTTCCACCTGTGTAATTGACTGTGGATAACTGCTTCGGCGTATGCCGCGAACCGAATCCATTCGGGCGCGAAACAGCTAACCCGGAAAGCAGTTGCGCCTCTGCACCCGCCTGATCCGCCGAGGTGCCGTCAGCCCGTGCGGGTCGCGGAGATGTGCTGCTCGAGCCACCAGGTGCGGCCCTCGTCGTCCGACACCCAGCCGTCCCAGTCGAATGCGTCGTCGGTGATGTTCGAGAAGTTCCAGCGGATCGGGCGGCCGTCGGTCTGCGTGCCGTCCTGGCGGATCCCGTCGCGTCGGTGCGGCGTCGCCACCAGCGTGCAGAAGTCGCCAGCGGCTGCGCCGAACCAGCTCACCCTCCACGCCCCGAGCGTCGAGTCGTAGACACGCACCGTCGAGCCGCGGCCGTCGAGGAGGCCCGGGTCGTCGGCGTCGCGCGCGATGAGCACGTCCTGCACCGCACGGCCGCCGAGCGTGTAGGCGAACACCCATTCCGCGACGGACTCGCGCCACTCCCCCGTCGTCTCGTCGAGGAAGCGCACGTCGGCGCGCCAGCTGCCGACCAACCGGCCGAAGAGCTGCATCCGCTGCGGCCGCTCTGGCGTCGGCCCGGTGGCGATGAGGGCTCGCGCGAAAAGGGAATCGGTCGACTCGCTCATGGGCGGCCCTCTCGGATCGGGGTCAGCTGGACGGTCGTCCGGCTTCGGTCGCGGACACGTCGGTGCGATGGAAGTTGAGGTACGAGCGCGACGCCGTCGGGCCGCGCTGGCCCTGGTACCGCGAGCTGTACTCGGCCGACCCGTACGGGCGCTCGGCCGGCGAGGTCAGCCGGAAGAAGCACATCTGGCCGATCTTCATTCCGGGCCAGAGCTTGATCGGGAGCGTCGCGACATTGCTCAGCTCGAGCGTCACGTGACCGGAGAAGCCGGGGTCGATGAAGCCCGCCGTGGAGTGCGTGAGCAGACCCAGCCTCCCGAGCGAACTCTTTCCTTCGAGCCGCGCGGCGACGTCGTCGGGGAGGCTCACCAACTCGAACGTCGACCCGAGGACGAACTCGCCCGGGTGCAGGATGAACGGCTGGTCCGGGTCGACCTCGACGAACCGGGTCAGCTCGGGCTGATCCTCGGACGGATCGATGAAGGGGTACTTGTGGTTGTCGAACAGGCGGAAGAAGCGATCCAACCGCACGTCGATGCTCGACGGCTGCACCATCGCCGGCTCGTACGGCTCCAGCGCGATGCGCCCAGCACCCAGCTCTGCCTTGATGTCACGATCGGAGAGAAGCACGCGCTCAGCCTACCGGGTGCGGCGGCGCCGCCGTCGGTGCCGCCGTTACCGTCGGAGACCTGACGTAGCCTGGTGCGATGAGCACCACCGCCCCGTCGACCACCGTCCGCATCCGACCGGCCGCCGACGACGAATACGCGGCGATCGGCGAGCTCACCTACGCCGCGTACTCCCACGACTACGCCGACCTCTCCGACGACTACCGCACGCAGCTGCGGCATCCGGAGACCCTCCTCGAGGCGTTCGACTTCTTCGTCGCGGAGGACGACGCCTCCGGCGAGCTGGTCGGCACGATCGCGGTCATGCGCGCCGGCCACGACCCGCACGGGAGCATCGGGCCGCACGAGCTGTACTTCCGCCTGCTGGCCACGCACCCCTCGGCCCGAGGCCGCGGCGTCGGCGCCGAGCTGACCCGCTTCGCGATGGCGGAGGCACGCCGCCGCGGCCAGCGGGCCGTCGTGCTCAACAGCGGCCCCGAGATGCTCGGCGCGCACGCGCTCTACCGCAAGCTCGGCTTCAGCAGGCGCGCCGAGCGGGAGAGCGTCATCGTCCTCCCCGACGGGCGCGAGCTCGAGCTGCTGACGTTCGTCCTCGACCTCGAAGGCTGAGGCCGCGTCACCCCGCGAGCTTCGCCAGGATCCTCCGCAGCTCGGTCGTCTCACGGGCCGTCAAGGGTGCTGTCACCGCCTCCTGAGCGCCATCGAGCGCCGCGTGCAGAGCCGGCAGGAGCTCGCGGCCACCGGATGCGAGGGCGACGATGTTCCGTCGCCGGTCGTCCGGATCGGGCTGCCGTTCGGCGAGTCGGCGTTCCGTGAGGAGGTCCACCGCCACGGCGACGTCTTTGCGGTCGAGTGCGAGGTGTCGCCCGAGATCGGCCTGGCTGAGTTCGCCGTGCTCGTCCAGCGCCGCCAGCACCCGGTAGTGCAGAGGGCGCAGGTCGAAGACGGCGAAGGCGTCGGCGAGAAGCGACTGAGCGCGGGCGTTGGCCCGGTTCAGGAGCCAGGTCGGCGTCGCGGCGACACGGGTGACGGGCATGCTGTCAGCGTACCCGAACTGTTGGATCACCCAACAATCTGTTATCGTTGGGTCACCCAACGATTTGAGGAGCCTGCGATGACCACCTTCGGACCCCAGCTGATCGGAGCGACCGAGAAGACGCTGAACGCTCTGCTGAACCACGTCCTGGCCGAGACCGACCTGACCGAGCCGCAGTGGGTGACGCTCCGGCTCGCGGCGCAGAACGCGTCCGCCGCGCCCCTCGGCGCGGTCCTGCGCGGGCGAGCCCGCTTCGCCGACGCCGACGCGATCATCGACGACCTGAGCCGTCGCGGCCTGATCGCCGGCGACACCCTCACGCCCGCGGGGCGCGAACTGGTCACCGGCCTCGAATCGCGGATCACCTCCCTCACCGCGCCGGTCTGGGCGGAACTCGCACCCGACGACGTCGCCGCGACCGAGCGGGTGCTCACCAGCGTCACGGCACGGGTCGGGGGAATCCTCGACGCCCTCGCCTCCTGACGCCGGCCGTGCGCCGGGCGCCGGCCGACGCCCTCGCGATCACCCCGCGACGGTCGAGCGCTGCCGCGTCAATGCCGCCGCTCCGACCGCGATGTACAGCGCGGCGGCCACGACGAATCCGACAGACATCACGAATGACAGCCAGTCGCTGCCGGTGAACAGTGTCGCCACCCCGGCGAGGAATGTCACGATGATCACGACGAACCCCCAGAGCCCGGCGCGCTGCGCGACCCCGGCACGGCGAGCGGTCGTCCAGACCCGCACGGCCACGACGATCAGCCCGATGCCGACGAGCCCGTGGAGGCCGACGAGGATGCTCCCGAAGACCCGGGCGGCGCCCTCGTTCTCTTCGGGGCTGCCGATGAGGTTCGCCCCCATTCCGAGCAGGAACTGAAGGGCGAGCGCGCTCAGGACCTCCCTGGAGCGGCGGACCAGGTCGGCGGAGGAGGCCGGAGCGGAGGAGTTCGGAGCGGAGGAGTTCGGGATCGTGGACATCGGTGCCCCTTTCGTCACGCCCATTCTGTTCGCGCGTGCCCGTGCTGTCATGGGGTGAATGGAGTAGCTTCCCCTACTCTCTCCGGAGTACGGAATGCGCCGCGCTCAGTACGGGCAGACCAGCCCCCGCGCCTCCTCCTCGTCCATCCCGCGGATCTCGTCCACGAACGTCCCGAAGTGGTGTTCCGGACGGTAGCCGATCTCGGCCCATCCCGCCGTCGGCTGGAGTTGCGGCGTCGGCGAGATGTCGAGGCCGAAGCGCTCGACGACGTCGCGGGCGCCGGGGAAGAGGCGCTCGGCCGTACCGACCGGGTCGGCCTCCCAGCCGGCGATGTCGTCCGCCGTGAACGCGTTCGCGCGCACCGCATCGACGATCAGCTCCGCGCTGGGGGTGCGGGCCAGATAGTCGATGCTGCGGAGCGCCGCCTGCAGCACGTCGCGGCGGTCCACGCCGATCCCGAGGAGGCGTGCGCCGTACTCGCGCGGCCAGTCGTCGGTCCACGGCGTGAACGCAGCGGGCCGGAGCGCTACGTACGACAGGCCGGAGCGCCGGTGCTGGTACGCGAGCAGTTCCTCCCCGATGCGCTTGGTGAAGCCGTATTTGTCGTAATGGTCGTGCCAGGCCTGCGACGACAGGAACAGGACCCGCGCTCCCGTCGCGACCGCCGCCTGCGTCATCCACATCGTGCCGTCGACGTTCAGCCTCCAGAAGTCGACCTCCGTGCGAACGCCCGTGTGGATGCCGTGCCACGCCGCGGTGTGCACGATCACGTCGCAGTCGCGCGCCGCCCGCTCCAGGCCGACACCGATCTGCACATCGACCTGGTGGAAGACGATCTCGGGACGCCGGTCGAGCCACGCGGGCTTCACGATGTCGGAGATCACCAGTTCGTGCCCCGCCTCGAGCAGCGGCCCGCTCAATCCGCGACCGACGTTGCCTCCGCCACCCGTGATCAGAATCCTCATGCGCGCATCATACGAGCAGGGGTCGTGGCGGTCTCGGCCGAACGGCCTCAGGCCACGAACAGCGTCGCGCACAACAGCGCGATGGCGATCGCGAGGAGCGTCGCACGCAGCACGATGATCGACTCCCACCGGTCTTGCAGGGCGCGCGCGTTCGTCGGCACCTCGCCCGCGGACACGGCGGAGGTGAACACGCTGTTGATGGGCTTGGCGATCCGCGAGAAGAGCAGGAGCCAGGCCAGCAGAAGGGCGAACCCTACAGCGGCGAGCGCACCGGCGATCGGCGAGCCTCCGACGAAGGCGAGCACGACGGTCGCAGCGGTGGCGATCGTCCCTCCGATGCCGATGACAGGGAACCGTCGATCCCCGTAGTAGTGGCCTCGACCGACGACGCGAACGAGCGTGCGGTCGTCCAGCTCGGCGTAGACCGCGCGCTGCACGACGGCGACGCTCATGTCGGTGCCGAAGATCACGGCGAGGCTGAGGATGGCGAGAGTGGCGGTGATGCCGATGGCGAGGAACATTGCTTATCCGTTTCGTTGGCGGCGGAGTCGTTGATGTTAGCGTTGCTAACTGTTAGCAGTGCTAATGTAACCGCATGCCCCGATCAGCGCAAGACTCCGAACGAGTGCGCGAGCGCGAGTCCCGCATCGTCAGCGCCACCCGCGACATCGCGGAGCACGAAGGCTGGGCCGCTGTGACGGTCCGGCGCCTCGCCGACGCGGTCGGGGTCAGCCAGCCGATCCTCTACCGGCACTTCCCCGGCGGACGCGACGACATCGTCGGCCGCGTGGTGGTGGACGGCTATGCGGAACTGGCCGCCGCGATGGAGGGCGCCGACACCGGCTCGGACCCATTGCCGGCAGTGGTCGCCGCCTACCTCGCCTTCGCGCGCGAGCATCCGGCGGTGTACGAGGCGATGGCCTCCGCCCGCAGCAGCATCGTCTTCGCCTCCGACGAGACACCCGAAATCCTCCGCAGGGGGTTCGGACTGCTGGAGCGTGCCGTGGGCGGCGCCGATGCGCGCGAGCGAGCGGTGCGCGCCGAACTGCTGTGGAGCACCCTGCACGGCATCAGCCAGCTCGGCGCCCACGACCGGCTCGACCCCGAGCTCGACGGCCTCCGGGAGGCGGCGGTCGCCGCTCTGTTCGCGCGGCGGTGAGTCGCTACCGCCGACGGGATGCCGCGGCGATCATCGCCACCCCGCCCAGCGCGGCCCCCACCGCGCCCAGCGCTCGCCGGTTGCGCGACGCCCAGGCCTGAACGCTGGTCGCCTTCGAGCGATCGCCGAACGGCCCGTGCATGCCGTGGTCGACCGTCCGGTCGGCAGGCTCCCACAGGTTGGCGGGCTGGTCGGCAGGCCGCGGCTCATCGGTCTGCTGCGACGAGTAACCGGTCATCCCGAGGTAGCGATCGAGGAGGCCCGGGATCAGCCGGTTGCCGATGATCGTCTGCACCGTCGAGACTCCCACCCAGTACGCGCGCCGCGGGCGGATCGCGGCCCGGACGATCGAACGGGCCGCGACCTCCGGCTGGTAGATCGGCGGCACCGGCTGCGCCTGCTGCGGGAGGCGCGACAGCAGCCACCGGAACTGCGGCGTGTTCATCGCGGGCAGATGCACCATCGTGATCGCGACATCGCTGTGGTCGTGCATCAACTCGGTGCGCACCGACTCCGTGAACCCGACGATCGCGTGCTTGGCGCCGCAGTACGCGGACTGCAGCGGGATGCCGCGATACGCCAGCGCCGACCCGATCTGCACGATCGTGCCGCGGCCCGCCGGCCGCATCCGGCGCAGCGCCGCCATCGTCCCGTACACGAAGCCGAGGTAGGAGACCTCGGTCGTGCGGCGGAACTCGTCGGGCTCGATCCTGCCGAGCTCGGCGAAGACGGACGAGAAGGCGCAGTTCACCCACACGTCGATGCGTCCCCACTCGGTGACGACGCGCTCGGCGGCGGCCTCCACGGCCTCCGCGTTGGCCACGTCGACGGGCACCACGAGCGCCTGGCCGCCCGCTGTGCGCACCTCTTCGGCCGCGCCCTCCAGCCCCGCCTCCCCACGGGCGAGCAGCGCCACGCGCGCTCCGTTGCGCCCGAACTCGACGGCGGCGGCACGGCCGACGCCTCCGCTCGCGCCCGTCACGACGACGACAGCGCCCTCCAGGGTGTCGATCCCGTTCATTGCACTCCTTCCGCTCGCCCCCTCTGACCGTTCGGCCCTCTGTGGATGGTCCGCGCGACCTCCGAATGCGGTCAACCCCTTGCGTTCCCGCACGGGCGGGCATTGCATCCGGTTCGAGGCGTCGGGACAATCAAGGAAGGTTCGAATCATGACCGTCAAGCTGAACCGCAAGGCCCTCGAGCACGCCCGCTCCCTCGTGGAGAAGGGCTCGGTCGTCCACGACGAGCGCGACGACTGGAGCGAGCACGCACCGAGCGCGGACGACGAGAACGCCTTCATCGAGAAGCACGGCTGGGACGAGTACGCGCTCTGGCACCTGGGCGAGGACGCGGAGGCGAGCGAGGAGACCAAGGGGCGGTTCAGCTTCCCCTACGGCGACTTCCGCAAAGTCCACCGCTGCGGCGTCATCTCGCTCGAGAGCCGCGCCGCGCAGAACGACCACGACGACATCGCGAAGGCGTCGAAGAAGCTCCTCGATCAGATCGACGAGGACTGAGCCGGCGGAGGGCTGAGCGATGAGCACGATCACCTCCGGCGGCGTGGACGTCCGCAGCCTGGCCGACGCCCTCGCCGACCGCGTCGACGGAGAGGTGCGCTTCGACGACGGCAGCCGGGCCGCATACTCGACCGACGCCTCCAACTATCGGCAGGTGCCGATCGGCGTGGTCGTGCCACGCACTGTCGAGGCGGCGGTGGAGGCCCTCGCCGTCTGCCGTGAATACGGCGCGCCGGTGCTGAGTCGCGGCGGCGGCACGAGCCTCGCCGGCGAGTGCACCAACCACGCGATCGTCATCGACTGGAGCAAGTACTGCAACCGCGTGCTCGCGGTCGACCCCGACGCGCGCACGGCGACCGTCGAGCCCGGCATCGCGCTCGATGACCTGAACGCGGTGCTGGCGCCGCACGGCCTCCAGTTCGGCCCGAAGCCGGCCACGCACTCGCACTGCACCCTCGGCGGGATGATCGGCAACAACTCGTGCGGATCGAGCGCGCAGGCGTACGGCAAGACGGTCGACAACATCCGCCGCATGGAGGTGCTGACCTACGCAGGCGACCGCTTCTGGGCGGGGCCGACCTCCATCGCGGAGTTCGAGCGCATCCAGCGCGCCGGCGGCCGGGTCGCCGAGCTCTACACCGCGATGCGCGACCTCGCAGAGACGAACGGCGACCTGATCCGCGAACGCTACCCGCGCATCCCGCGCCGAGTCTCGGGGTACAACCTCGACTCGCTGCTGCCGGAGTTCGGGTTCGACGTGGGGAAGGCGCTGGTCGGCTCGGAGTCCACCCTCGTCACCGTGCTGCGCGCCGAGCTCGACCTCGTGCCCGTGCCGCCGACCCGCACCTTCCTCGTGCTGGGCTTCCCGAGCATCGAGGACGCCGCGGACGCCGCGACCGCGATCGCCGCGCACGACCCGCTCACGATCGAGGGCCTCGACAGCGTGCTGGTGAACGACCAGAATACCAAGCGGCAGAACGTGGAGGCGCTGAACCTGCTCCCGGAGGGCGACGGCTGGCTGGTGGTCGAGTTCGGCGGGCGGACCAAGGAGGAGTCGGACGAGAAGGCGCGCGCGATGGTCGCGTCGCTCCAGAGCCGCGATGTCGTCCCGCACGACCGCCAGTTCGACGACGAGGCCCACCAGAGGGAGATCATGGAGGTGCGCGAGGCCGGCCTCGGCGCGACCGCGTGGATCCCCGACCGCAAAGACACCTGGGAGGGCTGGGAGGACGCCGCCGTTCCTCCCGAGCATCTCGGCGGCTACCTGCGCGACTTCGGCGACCTCCTCGGCGAGTTCGGGTACGAGAACGTCTCGCGCTACGGGCACTTCGGCCAGGGCTGCGTGCACTGCCGCATCCCGTTCGACCTCGTCACCGAGGAGGGGATCGCGCACTACCGCGCGTTCATCCAGCGCGCGGCCGAGCTGGTCGCGCGCTACGGAGGGTCGCTCTCGGGCGAGCACGGCGACGGGCAGTCGCGCGGCGCCCTGCTCCCGGTGATGTTCGGCGAGGAGGTCGTCGAGCTCTTCGAGCGCTTCAAGGCGCTGTTCGACCCGCAGAACCGGATGAACCCGGGCAAGGTCGTGCACCCCTACCAGCCGACCGAGAACCTCCGGCTCGGCGCCGGCTACGGGCCGAAGGTCGAAGTCGAGCTGCACTTCTCGTACCCGAAGGACCGCGGGCGGTTCGACCGCGCGTCGCTCCGCTGCGTCGGCGTCGGCAACTGCCGCAGCCACAGCGGCACCGTCATGTGCCCGTCGTTCCGCGCGACGAATGAGGAGGAGCACTCCACCCGCGGCCGCTCCCGGCTGCTCTTCGAGATGCTGGAGGGGCAGTACCGCGAGAGCCCGATCACCGACGGCTGGCGATCGACGGAGGTGCTCGACGCGCTCGACCTGTGCCTGTCGTGCAAGGGCTGCAAGACCGACTGCCCGGTCAACGTCGACATGGCGACCTACAAGGCCGAGTTCCTCTCGCATCATTACGAGGGGAGGCTCCGGCCCGCCGCGCACTACACGATGGGCTGGCTGCCGATCTGGGCGCGGGTCGCGAGCGTCGCGCCGTCGCTGGTGAACCGGCTCGCGCGCATCCCCGGCCTCTCCCGTGTCGCCAAACGGCTCGGCGGGGTGGAGCCCGACCGCCCGGTGCCCCGGTTCGCCCCGGAGCGCTTCACCGACTGGTTCGCCGCCCGGCCGCCCGCACCGCCCGCGCCGCTCGGCGACGTGATGATCTGGCCGGACACCTTCACCGACAACTTCCACCCCTCCATCGGCCGCGCCGCCGTCACCGTGCTGGAGGACGCCGGTTATCGGGTCGTGCTCCCGCCGGGGCACCTCTGCTGCGGACTGACCTGGATCTCGACCGGCCAGCTCGCGACGGCCGGCCGGATGCTCGCGCACACCGCCGCGGTGCTGGCGGACGCGCTCGGCGACGGCGTCCCCCTGGTCGGGCTGGAGCCGAGCTGCCTTGCGGTGTTCCGCTCCGACGCGCCCGAGCTGCTGCCGGACGACCAGAACGTCGCGGCGGTCGCCGAGCGGGCGACCTCCTTCGCGGAGCTGCTGGAGCGGACGCCGGACTGGTCGCCGCCGCACATCGGCGGCAGTGCTGTCGTGCAGCCGCACTGCCATCAGCACGCGGTGGGCGGCTTCGGCGCCGACCAGGCGATCCTCGACAAGTCAGGCATCGAGACGACCACGGTGGAGGGCTGCTGCGGTCTCGCGGGCAACTTCGGCTTCGAGGACGGTCACCTGGACGTGTCGGTGGCGGCCGCCGAGCACGCGCTGCTCCCCGCGATCCGGGAGGCCGGCGGGGGCGCCCGGGTGATCGCCGACGGCTTCAGCTGCCGCACGCAGGTCGAGCAGCTCGGCGGCACCGCCGGTCTCGACGACACCTCCCGGCCGCTGCACCTCGCGGAGGTCCTCGCCCTGCAACTCGCATCCCGCCGGGGCACGCCGGCGCGCGTGGACCGGCCGGGCCGGACCGCCGAGCGCATCCCGACCCCGGCCGTCGAGCGGGCGCTGTCGTCGGACCGGGTGAAGCAGCGCTCGTGAGCTCGCGCCCGATCGTTCAGGTCGCTCGATCGATCAGGTGGGAAGGCCGCGCAGGTAGGAGGCGTAGCCGTCGGGCGCGCGGCCGACGAGACGGCTCGACGTGGTGACGGGATGACGCTCGCTCTCCGCGACGGGGTGGCGAGCGGCGCGCAGACGCGCGACCAGGTCCACATCCTCGCCGACGAAGAGCGGAAGGAAACCGCCCACGTCGAAGTAGGCTCTCGCGCGGACGCCGAGGTTGGCGCCGTGCACGTGGCCGAGGGTTGCACCAGGGGGATGCGTGCGTTCCCACGTCCGCCGGCGCAGCTCGTCCAGGTCGGTCAGCCGGGGCACGACCGCGCCCACGTACGCGTCGGCCTCCCTCGCCGCCCGGAGATGCTCCCGCAGCCAGGAGCGCGGCACGGTGCTGTCGGCGTCGGTGAACGCGATCCACGTCCGCTCCGGTGCGGCCCCGGCGGCGCCGCACCCGGCCAGGACCGCGTCATGACGGCTCCGGCCGACGTTCCCGTGATCCCTCTCGATCACGAGAGTGCCCGCGAAGCGGCGCGCCACCTCGGCCGACCCGTCGGTGCAGGCGTCCAGCACCAGAACGACGGACGACGGGACGGCGACAGCATTGCGAGCGACCTCGATGGAGTGCAGGCAGTCGGCGAGGGTGGCCTCCTCATCGCGCGCGGGCACGGCGATCAGCACGTGGTCGACCGTCACCCGAAGACCTCCAGGAGGAACTCCTCGTCGTGGTGCTGCACCAGCAGGCGCAGTCCCGCGGTGTTCGCGAACGCGGCGTGGGCATCCCCGCCGGACTGGGCGAAGTCGTCCGCGTGCCCCGTCCAGTGACAGAGCACCACCTGGCCGCCCTCGGCCAGCGATCCCACGATCCTGTCGACCGTGGCCGCCCACTGATCCGCGGCGAGGTAGTAGGCGACCTCCGAGACGACGATCAGGTCGAACAGCCCGTCCGGCCACTCCTCCGGGATCCGCATCCGCCGGATCACGACGTTCGCGAGGTCTGCGGTCCGTTCAGTGGCGAGCGCGACCGCTGTCGGCGCGCTGTCCACGCTCACCAGCGTCTCGAACCGCTCGGCGAGCAGCGCCGACAGCTCGCCGATGGAGCATCCGATCTCGAACCCGCGACCGTAGCTCTCGCGGGGGAGGACCGCACAGGTGATCGCGCGCTTGCGTCGCTCGTACCACCGCGTGCGCACCGACCACGGGTCGCCCTTCGCCCGGTGCAGCGCTTCGAAATGGTCCACGACGACTCCCGCCTCGGGCTCGAACAGCACCTCCCTGCCGTTCACCGCGCGCTCGACGAAGTCTTCGGCGAGCACACCGTCGGGGTTCGCCGCCGTGTGCAGCTGGGCTCGTGAAGGCCGCGAGCGCGACGCGCTTGCGCGCGCGGGCGGGTGCGGTCAGCTCGACCTCGCTCACCCGATCCCACGGCAGGTCGTCGGGCCCGCCCCACTGCCACAGCCAGACCGGGTACAGCAGGAGGTCGTCGCCGTGCACCGCGCACGCGGCGGCCACTTCGCGGCCCAGCGTCCGATGATCGCCGTGCCGGTCGCCCGGCCACGGCGCCAGCACCAGCGTCGTGTCACCCCGGCGCGATGCGAGGGCCAGGTCGATCCCGTCCCGGAGCCGATCGGCCTCGTGCTTGAGGCCGCCGTCGGTCAGGCCGAGCACGGTCAGGTCGGTGGTCGACCCGAGCAGCGATAGCGCGGTCTGCAGCTCGACGACCCGCTCCTCCCGGTCGCTCGTCGCGACGATCACCGAGATGTCGATCCCGAGTTCGCCGGCCAGCGCGAGGAGTCCGCCCACCCCGAGCGTCTCGTCGTCCGGGTGCGCGGAGAAGACGACGATCCGGGTGTAGCCCGCGAGCCACTCGGTGGTGCGCCGCGGCACGGACTCCCAGCGGGCGGGGTCCTCCCAGGTGTCGAACGGTGTCGTCGCGACGAGGGGGTCGAAGGTCACCATGCGGGCAGCCCTCCCGCCAGGTGACCCGCGAGCGAGGCGTCGTCGCGGCCGCGGTGGTACTGGGAGACGTAGAGCTCGAGGTCTGCGCAGCGCCGCGCCAGGCTCTCGTCGAACGCCAGCGCTGCGGGGCCGAGCACGTCGCGCGCGACGTCGAGGGTCGCGACGACCGCGTCGGCGACCGTGCCGCGGACGGCGTGGGCGAGCACGGCCGCATCCGGCACGTCGCCCGAGTCGATCCGCGCCGCGGCGTCGTCCAGGGCCAGCCGCCCGACGTCGAGGCGGCGATAGAGCTCGCCGGCGCGTGCTGCGAGGATGGCATCGTCCGGACGCTTCCGCGTGCGCGCGATGAGAGCGTCGACGATCGGGAGGCAGCCGCCCCACCAGCACGCGGCGACCCCGATCGCACCCCAGCGGAACCCGGGCCGGTCGAGATACCACCCGTTGCCTCCCACCGAGCGCGCCGGAGATCGGTCGAAGGAGACCGGCCCGCTGACGACGTCGACGAGGCCGCGGGCGACCCAGTGAGCCGGTTCGACAGTCACGCCGGGCGCCCCCATCGAGACCGCGAACATGCGGCGAGCGCCGTCGGGAGTGACCGCCGTGACGAGCGCACTGGTGAGCCGGCCGGCCAGCGAGCACCAGGGCTTGCGGCCCTCCAGCACCCACCGGCCCTGCTCCGGCTGCGCGAGCACCACGTCGCGGGGCGACTCGGCGGCGAACACGCCCCAGGTCGTGCCCGGCTCGGGCTCCGGGGCATCGGCCTCCGCGAGGATCGCCACCGCGTCGAGGTGCGGTTCGATCACGCGGGCCGCCGTCACATCCACCGCAGCGACCCGGGCGAGCCCGCGAAAGCGCTCCGCGGTCCGCCCAGAGCCCGGGGGCGGCAGCAACGCACCGGGCGGCGTCGCGCGCAGGACCTCCACCAGCGGCGCGACACGTCCGCCGCACCCCGCCGCGGCCTCGAGGTAGGCCGCGATTCCCGCGATCCCGGTCTGCTCCATGGCCTCCACACTCGCCCGTGCACGACCGGGATCAACCCCCTTGCGCGGTCCGACCGTCCGTGTGCACTCCGACCGTTCGTGAGCCGGACAGGCCGAAGGGCGCGCCGTCGGGAGCGCGCCCTTCGGGGTCGGGGCTGCCGTCAGCGGGTGGCCGGGCGCCGGTTCTCCGCGCTCACCATCCACGCCAGCTGCTCCAGCCGCTCGATGATCTGATGCAGCAGATCGGCGGAGGTCGGGTCGGCCTCGTCGACATCATCGTGCACCGAGCGGACCGTGCGCACCACGGTCTCGAGCCGGTCGGTGATGAGATCCACCGCGTCGGCGGTGTCGATCTCGCCGTTCGGGATCTGCGCCAGCGCCGTCGTCTCGGCCACGGTGCGCGACCTGCCGTCGGTCGTCGCGTGCAACGCACGCAGGCGCTCGCCGACGTCGTCGCTGAACTCGCGCGCCGCCTCCACGATCTCGTCGAGCTGCAGGTGGAGGTCGCGGAAGTTGCGGCCAACGATGTTCCAGTGCGCCTGCTTGCCCTGCAGCGACAGCTCGATCAGGTCGACCTGCACGCGCTGGAGGTCGCTGGCGAGCGACGCGGACGCGACGAACCCGTTCTCGGCGTTCTCGCGACGGGTCTCGTGCTCGCCGGGCGCCGCTCCCCGGGCACGCGTGGTGCGCGGTGCGGCCGCGGCCTTCGATTTGCTCTGGGTCTTCGAGGTGGTTGCCATGTGGTCTCCTTCTCGTGTTTCTGACGCGGACCGTAGGCCGGTCTGCCCGCGCTCCCCAAGGGGGTTGACCTCTCCGCGAACTGTGATGCCGCGCTCGGCGGCGGCCGGCGCGCTCGCTGAAGAGGTGTACAGCGAGGTTGGATGCGCACCGCTCCGGTGGGAACGTCTGCTGTATGAATGGCGCAGTTCGCGAGACCGGACACACGTCCGGGATCCGCACGACCGTGATGATCGTGGCGGGCGCGGTGGCGTTCGCTGTCACCGGAGCCTTCGGGCAGTGGCCGTACGCAGCCTCCGTCGGCTGGGCGGTCGCCTGCGCCGTCTACGTCACGTGGGTGTGGGTCACGATCTCGCGCGTAGGCGGTGCGGAGACGCGGAGGCGCGCCTCGGCCGAGGACCCGTCCAAGACGACGAGCGACGTTCTGCTGCTCATCGCCTCGGTCGCCAGCCTCGCCGCGCTCGTCCTCCTGCTCGGACAGACGAAGAACGCGTCCGCGCCCGGCAAGGATCTCATCGCACTTCTCGGCGCGACCTCCGTCGGGCTCTCGTGGTTCTTCATCCACACGCTCTACACGCTCAGATACGCGGTCCTCTACTACAACGAGCCCGGCAGCGGGAGGCACGGCATCGACTTCAACGAGGACACCCCGCCCCGCTACCTCGACTTCGCCTATCTTTCGTTCACGGTCGGAATGACGTTCCAGGTCTCGGACACCGACATCTCCAGCCAGCGGATCCGGGCGGCGATCCTCCGCCACATGCTGCTGTCATACCTGTTCGGCGCCGTCATCATCGCCGCGTCGGTGAACCTCATCGCGAGCCTGGCCTCCTGACAGGGGCCCATGGGCGGTACTACACCCCTCGCGCGCCGTGTGAAGCCCTGTCCCGGCGTCGATCGAGCGCGTAGAAACAGCACATGAGAGCACTCACCTGGCAGGCGACCAAGCAGCTCGCGGTGATCGACGCACCGGAGCCCCGCATCGAGGAGCCGACCGACGTCGTCATCCGCATCACCTCGACCGCGATCTGCGGCTCCGATCTGCACCTCTACGACGTGCTCGGCCCGTTCCTCGCGAAAGGCGACATCCTGGGCCACGAGCCCATGGGGATCGTCGAGGAGGTCGGCTCCGAGGTCACCCGGCTCACGGTGGGCGACCGGGTGGTCGTGCCGTTCGTGATCGCGTGCGGGCACTGCCACTTCTGCCGGCTCGGGCTCACGACCCAGTGCGAGACCACGCAGAATTACGATCACGGCACCGGCGCGATGCTCTACGGCTACACCGAGTTGTACGGGTCGGTGCCCGGAGGCCAGGCCGAGCGACTGCGCGTGCCGCTCGCCGACTTCAACGCGCTGAAGGTCGGCACCGAGCTGCCCGACGAGCGTTATCTCTTCCTCAGCGACACCCTCCCCACCGCGTGGCAGGGCGTGCAGTACGCGAACCTGCCCGAACGCGGCGTGCTCGGGGTCATCGGCCTGGGCCCGGTCGGTCAGTTCGCGGCGCGCGTCGGTGTGCACCTGGGCCACCGGGTGGTGGCGGTGGACCCGGTCCCCGAGCGCCGCGCGATGGCGGAGCGGCACGGCGTCGACACGTTCGACCTGTCCGACGATGTCGCCGACTGGCTGCGCGAGGCGACCGACGGGCGCGGCCCGGACGCGGTGATCGACGCCGTCGGCATGGAGGCCCACGGCAACCCGGCGACAGCGCTCACGCAATCCGCGGTCGGCCTGATGCCCGACCCGATCGCCAAGAAGCTGATGACCACGGTCGGAGTGGACCGGCTGGCCGCGATGATGCTCGCGTTCGACGCCGTGCGCCGCGGCGGAACCGTGTCGCTCAGCGGTGTGTACGCGGGCGTGGCCGACCCGGTCCCGTTCATGAACCTGTTCGACAAGCAGGTCGCGCTGCGGATGGGCCAGTGCAACGTCCACGCCTGGCGCGACGAGTTGCTCCCCCTGGTCGAAGACCCAGCCGACCCGCTCGGCACCGAGGACCTCGTCACGCATCACGCCGCACTCGAGTCCGCGCCGGAGATGTACGACCTGTTCCGGGACAAGCAGGACGGGTGCGTCAAGGTGGTCCTGCACCCCTGAGAGGTGCCCGGTCGGGCGGCCGGCTCGTCGTCGAGGCTTGACCCTGCCGGCTTCTGCTGCAATAGTTAGGCATATGCCTCAGTTTCACTCCGAGCTCGACGCCGTGCTCCGCGCCCTCGCGGACCCGACGCGCCGGGCCGTCGTGGAACGACTCGCGAAATCACCCGCTGTGGTGTCGGAGCTCGCGGCTCCGTTCGCGATGGCGTTGCCGTCGTTCATGCAGCACCTGCGCATCCTCGAGGCGGCGGGAGTCGTCGACTCGGAGAAGCACGGGCGCGTGCGCACCGTGAGCCTCCGGCCGGGAGCGCTCGACGTGCTGCACCTCTGGCTCGGGGAGCAGCGCACCCCCGCGGAGCGCCAGGCCGACCAGCTCGGCGTGCACCTGGCCCTCACCTCCACCCGTCCGACCTCTTCGAAGGAGAACTGACATGACCCGCGTCCGCATGGACCTCTTCACCTCGCTGGACGGCTACACGCCGTCCGACCCGAGCCCCGACGCGCCGATGGGCGCCGACTGGGGCCGGCTCACCGCGGCATACACCGCGACCCGCACCTTCCGCGCCAAGGTCTTCGGCGACACCACCGGCGCCGGCACGACCGGCCTCGACGACGCGTACGCGGTCGCCTTCTTCGACGACATCGGGGCGGAGATCATGGGCGCCGGGATGTTCGGGCTGCACTCCTTCGGCGACGACCCGGAGTGGAAGGGCTGGTGGGGCGACGAGCCGCCGTTCGGCACTCCGGTGTACGTGCTCACGCACAGCGCGCCGCGCCCCGACCTCCCCGTCGGCAGGACGACGTTCCGCTTCCGCGACGCCACTCCCGAGGACGTGCTCGCAGAGGCGACGGAGGCCGCGGGCGGTCAGGACGTGCGCATCGGCGGCGGCTACGGCACGGCTCGCGACTTCCTGCGCGCCGGCCTCGTCGACGACCTGCACCTCATGGTCGCGCCGATCTTCCTCGGCCGGGGGCACCGCATCTGGGACGACCTCGCCGGCTTCGACCAGACCTACACGGTGCGCTCGGAGGTCGCGGACAGCGGCGTCATCCACGTCACCCTGAGCCGCTAGGAGCAGCCGATGACCATCGAACGCCGGCTCGCCCGCTCCGGATTCACCCTCACCCGCGACTATCCAGCGGCTCCCGAACGCGTCTGGGACGCCTTCGCCGACGAGAGCCA
Organism: Leifsonia sp. Leaf336; assembly: GCF_001423695.1. Lineage (GTDB taxonomy): Bacteria > Actinomycetota > Actinomycetes > Actinomycetales > Microbacteriaceae > Leifsonia. The sequence goes on along the minus strand of NZ_LMOZ01000003.1, from coordinate 906,192 downwards.
GAAGCTCAGCTGGTGGGGCGCCGGCGACGCCGCCGAAGCCCGCGAATGGGCCTTCGACTTCCGCGTCGGCGGACGCGACATCGCCGAAGCCCAGTTCCACGACGGCCCGCTCTCGCGCTACGAGGCGACGTACACCGACATCGTCGAGCACGTGCGCATCGTCACGACCTACGACATGTGGCTCGACGGCGATCACATGTCGACGTCGGTGGCCTCACTGGAGTTCGAGCCGATCGACGGAGGCACGGGCACCCGGTTCACGCACGTCGAGCACGGCGTCTTCTTCGACCGGTTCTGGGCCGACGGCGTCGGCCGCGAGCGCGGCACGTTCGGCTTGCTGGAGGCGCTGGCTCGCTATCTCGCGTGACGCGCACAGGCGGCATACGCTGACGCCATGCACCGCGCGGCGCGGGAACCGGTCAGCCGCGGGCGCACCCGGATCGGGGCGCTCGCGGTGGGCGCCCTGCTGCTGCTGGCCGGGTGCTCCGCGCCGCCGCCCGCGCCGGCGACCTCGCGCGCGCTGAGCTCGCCGACGCCCTCCCGCCCGTCGCCGACCGGCTCCGCGGCCCCGGTCACCGTCCCGCTCCCGGGCATCACGGCGTGGCCCTCGTATCACGCCGACCAGTCGCGCACCGGGGCGGTGGGCGCTGGAGCGTCTCTGGCCTCGCTCGGCCGGGCGTGGTCGGCCTCCCTCGGCGGCGCCGTCTTCGGTCAGCCTGTCGTGGCGGGAGGCCGCGTGATCGCCGCGACCGAGACGAACCGGGTGGTGGCGCTCGATCCGACCAGCGGGAACATCATCTGGTCGGCCTCCCTCGGCGACCCGCTGACCGACGTCGCGTCGGTCGCGGGCTGCGGAAACATCGACCCGCTCGGCATCACCAGCACCCCCGCCGTCGACACCGCGAGCGGGACCGTGTTCGTCGTCGGCGAGGTGAGCACCGGCGGCGGCGCGGTGCACCACCAGCTGGAGGGTCTCAGCATCGCCACGGGCCAGGTCGTGCTCTCGGAGGCGGTCGATCCGCCCCTCCCCGCCGGCGAGGACCCGGTGCACCTGCTGCAGCGGGCCGCGCTCGCGGTGGCGAACGGTCGCGTCTACGTCTCCTTCGGAGGCAACTACGGCGACTGCGGCGCGTACCACGGCTGGGTCGTCGGGGTGAACGAGACGGGCGCGCCCAATCCCGTGTCATTCGAGGCGGCGCCCGACGGCCAGGGCGGTGCGATCTGGCAGGGCGGAGGCGCGCCTGCGGTCGATGCCGCGGGGAACCTCTACGTGTCGACCGGCAACTCCAACCCCGACCCTGCCCCCGGCGGGCCCGACCCGATCGAGTACGCGGAGAGCGTGGTCAAGCTGTCGAGCGATCTGAAACCGCTCGCCGCTTTCAAGGACCGGACGGCGGGCGGCGACGACGACCTCGGAACCGGCAACCCGGTGCTGCTGCCGGGCGGCCTCCTGTTCGCGGCGGGAAAGACCGACGTCGGGTTCGTCCTGCGTCAGTCCGACCTGTCGCAGGTCGCGGCGATCCGAGGCCTCTGCGGCAGCGACCCCGACGGCGGCGCCGCCTACGATCAGGCCACGAACCGCCTCTTCGTGCCGTGCCGTGACGGCGGCATCCAAGCCGTCGACCTCAGCACCGACCGGTTGGGCCCGCTGCTCCAGGGCGCGAACGGCGCGCCGATCGTCGTCGGAGGAGCGGTCTGGGCGGTGCAATACCCGGAGGGCACGCTCAGCCAGTTCGAGGCCTCCACCGGCACGCTGCTGCAACGGCAGGAGGTCGGCCAGTCCGTCCCGCACTTCGTGAGCCCGAGCAGGGCGCTCGGGCTGCTGCTCGTCGGGACCGACACCGGAGTGGTGGCGTTCCGCGGGGGCGGTTAGGTTCCGGGGGTGGCGCCGGTGGGCGACGCCCCGGATACTGGCCCCGTGGAGATTCTGCAGGTCGCGCAGCACGCCGACGATCTCGACCGCGCCGCCCGGTTCTACGAGAAGCTGCTCGGGGAGGCGCCGGCTGCGCGTTTCGACCCACCCGGCCTGCTGTTCTTCAACCTCGGCATCGGCAGGCTGCTGCTCGAGAAGGGCGCCCCGTCGGCGCTCGTCTACATCCAGGTGGACGACGTGACCGAGTTGGTGGAACGGCTGCGCAGCGATGGGGTGAGGGTGGTCACCGAACCGCATGTCATCTTCACCCATGTGGACGACAGCATCGGTCCGGCCGGGAACGACGAGTGGATGGCGTTCATCGAGGACAGTGAAGGCAACACGGTCGGTCTCGTCAGCTTCGAACCGCGGCACGACCCGTGATCGGCGGACTCGTGTAGGCTGGTCGGAGTCCGTGAAGCACCATCGTCGCTCTTCGGGCTTGATCACGCGTTTCTGATCGTGTGACCGAGACGGTCCCGCATCAGAAACCGGTCCTTCCCAGCCGGGTGTCGTGTGCGGGGCCGCCCTCCACTCCGATGTGACGACAGGCCCTCATCCATCGCCCACAACCCGGCCCTCATCTCCGTCCGCGCAGCAACGTAGCCGCGGCAACACCCCGCCTCCTCGGAGGCGAAAGGACTCACCATCACCAGCATTACGCGGCCCTCGGCCGCACTCACCTGGCGCCAAGCAGACGACTCCGTCTGGGTCGCCACCGCCGACGACGAGTATGCCGGCATCGCCGAACTCGACAACGGCCGGTTCCGCGTGCTCGACAGCCGCTCGCACGCCGTCGGAACCGCGCAAACGATCGCGGAGGCGGAAACCCTCCTCCGTCGCACAGAATCGCACCGCGTCCGCCGCGGTGCCCACCACCGTCCGCGCCGAATCGGGCGCGGCGACCGGAGCCGTCCTCACGGCTCCCGAAGAATGAAGGAAGAAAAGATGCCCACTGGCACCGTCAAATGGTTCAACTCGGAAAAGGGCTACGGCTTCATCGCCCCGGATGACGGCAGTGCCGACGTCTTCGCCCACTACAGCGAAATCGCCGCCACCGGCGGATACCGCAACCTCGACGAGAACCAGAAGGTCGAATACGACCTCGCACAGGGACCCAAGGGTCCCCAGGCCGCGAACATCCGCCAGGCCTGATGGATCCAGGTGCCCGGCCATTCGGCCGGGCACCTGTTTTTTTTGCCGCGGCGCACCGACGAACACTCAGCAAGCGCGAATACGATTGCGGCATCTCGGGCGTTCGCCCACATCCTCGGCTGGGAAGTCGTCGCGACACAGCGGAGGAAAGCATGACTGCATCCACCCTCGGGCCGGTCCTCCGGACCCGCCCTCGCTCCGAAACGCGAGCCCCCGTCACCAGCACGTACAACGAGCTGCTCGGGCGGGTTCGCAGCGAGGGCCTCCTCGAACGCCGGCGCGGCTTCTACATCACGATGTTCGCCGTGCTCACGGTCGGGCTGCTCGGCGCGGCGGCCGGGTTCGTGCTGCTCGGAGACTCCTGGTTCCAGTTGCTCATCGCCGCGGCCCTCGGGTTGATCTTCACCCAGTTCGCGTTCCTGGGTCACGAGGCCTCCCACCGCCAGGTGTTCGCCTCCGGCCCCGCCAACGACCGTGCCGGGAGGCTCATCGCGACCTGGCTGGTTGGCATGAGCTACCAGTGGTGGATGACGAAGCACACGCGCCACCACGCCAACCCGAACACCGCGGGCAAAGACCCCGACATCGCCTTCGACACGATCTCGTTCACCGTCGAGGACGCCGCCCGGCAGCGGGGCCTCCTCGCCGCGATCACCCGCCGGCAGGGCTACCTGTTCTTCCCGTTGCTCCTCCTCGAGGGCGTCAACCTCCACGTCACCTCGGTCCGGTCCCTGCTCGCACGCGGGCCGGTCGAACGCCGCCGCAGCGAGCTGGTCGCGATCGGGCTGCGCCTCTCGATCTTCGTCGCGATCGTGTTCCTCATGCTCCCGCTCGGTATGGCGTTCGCGTTCCTCGGAGTGCAGCTCGCCGTGTTCGGCGTCTACATGGGCGCCTCCTTCGCCCCCAACCACAAGGGCATGCCGCTGCTGCCGGCCGGCTCGCGCGTCGACTTCCTGAACAAGCAGGTGCTGACCTCCCGCAACATCCGTGGAGGCTGGACCATGAGCGCTCTGATGGGCGGACTCAACCACCAGATCGAGCACCACCTGTTCCCCAGCATGCCGCGACCCCACCTCCGCCGTGCCCGCGAACTCGTCCGGGCGCACTGCGCCGCCCACGACATCCCCTACACCGAGACCGGTCTCGTGACCTCGTACGGCATCGTCATCCGCTACCTGAACCGGGTCGGGCTCGCCGCCCGCGACCCGTTCGACTGCCCGGCTGCGGCGCAGTACCGGCGGGCGTAAGCGCGGCTCTTCACCCGACGAGGGCTCTTCACCCGACGAGTTTGTCGAGGATGGTGTCGAGCTGCTGGAGCTCGGCCGCGCTCAGCGGGTGGAACGACTCCGCTAGGACGTCGTCGACGAGCTGCTGAGCGCTCACGCGCAGCTGTTCGCCTCTGGCCGTTATCCGGTGGCGCACGGCTCGCCCCGGCCCCGCCGTCCGTTCGAGCAGACCGCGGTCGATCATGCGCTGCGCGAGCGTTCCCATCGCCTGGTCGGACTGGAACGTGAGCCCGGCGAGCTCGTGCAGCGATGCCTGCGGGTTCTCGTGCAGGTGACGGAGCGCGTCCCACTGCACGAGGGATATCCCCAGCGGCGCGAGAGCCGCGTCGATGGCGCGATGATGGCGCGCCTGCAGACGCTTGATGCGCAGGGCGATGCGCGAGAGTTCACGGGTCACGAGTCGAGTCTACGCGTTAATCAGCTTGTTTGTATCAACATGTTGATTTAAACTGACGGGCAGAGGACGGCTCCGATGCCGCCCACCTCTCGAAGGGAGGCATGCCAATGCCCACCACACAACGAACGGTCACCGTCGGCCCCGAGAAGACGGCACTCCAGCTCAGCGAGTACGGCGACGGCGACCGCGTCGTCCTGCTCCTGCACGGCGGCGCAGGGCCGACCTCCGTCGACGCGTTCGCCCAGAAACTCGCCGCCGATCGCGACGTGAGGGTGGTGGTGCCGACCCATCCCGGCTTCGCGGGCGCCGACCGCCGGCCCGGCGTCGCCACCATCGCCGACATCGCGGCGCTCTACGATGCGCTGCTGGACGAGCTCGGGGCGACCGACGCGACCGTCATCGGCAACTCGATCGGAGGCTGGATCGCCGCCGAGCTCGCGTTGCTCGGCAACGACCGGCTGGGCCGGCTCGTGCTCGTCGACGCCGTCGGCCTCCACGTGGACGATCACCCCGTCGCCGACTTCTTCGCCCTCGACTTCGAGCAGCTCGCGGAGCTGAGCTACGCCGACCCGGAGCGGTACCGGATCGACCCGTCCGCGCTCCCGCCCGCCGCGCAGCAGGCGATGGCGGCCTCCCGCCAGGCCCTGCGCGACTACGCCGGCACGAGCATGGTCGACGAGACCCTGGCCGGTCGGTTGCCCGGCATCACCGTCCCGACCCTCGTCGTCTGGGGCGACCACGATCGGATCATCGACGCGCACGTCGGGCGCGCCTACGCGTCCGCGATCCCCGACGCCCGCTTCGTGCTGCTCGAACGCACCGGCCACCTCCCCCAGCTCGAGAGCCCCGACCGGCTCCTGGAGGCTCTCGACGGGTTCGCCTTCTGAGCGAGAGCGGGAAGCCTGGCCAGAGCCTCCTGGGCTAACCCTTGAACTCGTGGACCCGTGACGGCGCCTGCACGGCGTCGTGCGCCGGTCTTGGGATGAAGGAGTACCACCACAGCTTCAATGACGCGGTGACGCGGTTCTCGTCCGCCCGGGTGAGCTCCTGGGGAACGAGGAGCGCGGCGAGGGCGGTGGTGACGGGCACGGCGAGCACCAGGCCGATCGCACTGCACAGAGTGCGGACGACCTCGGCGGCGAGGTCTTCCTGCGACAGCAGGCTGACAGCCGGGCGGTTGTAGAGGTAGATGACGATCAGGGTGACCATGGCGGCGCCGGCGTATGCGAACACGATGGTGTAGATCGTGGAGGCGATGTGGTCGCGGCCGATGCGCATGGCCCGGGAGAACAACTGCCGGCGAGACAGCAAAGGGGAGGCCGCGCGCAACTCCCACACGGCCGACGCCTGCGTCACCGTGACGTCGTTGAGCACGCCGAGGCCGGCGATGACGATCGCGCAGGTGAGAACGCCGCGGAAGTCGATCTGCGTGGACCCGGCCAGCATCCCGCCGACATCTCCGGTGACGCCCGTCAGGTGAGTGGTGCCGACAGAGAGTTGCGCCAGACCTGCGGTCAGCACGATGCCGAAGAGGGTGCCCAGCAGAGCCACGCTGGTGCGCATGGAGGGGCCGTGGGCGAGATAGAGGACGACGAACATGATCGTCGAGGCCCCGACGACTGCGACGGCCAGCCCGGGCTGACCGGAGATGAGGGCGGGGAGCACGAACCCCACGAGCACGAACCCGCTGAAGCCCAGCGCCACCAAGGCCATCAGACCCCGGAGGAGCCCGACGGCGACGACGATGACCGCGAACAGCACCACCCAGGCGGTCAGCGATTGGTCGCGCACCACCCCGTTGACAGTGATGCCCTGCGCTTCGGTCGCGAGGGTCTGCGCGTCCAGGCCCGACGACGACGCGTCGGACGCCTTCGGCGGCACCACCAACTCGATCCGGTCGCCGACGCGCAGGCCGGCGCTCGAGTACGGCCACAGCAGCGGCACGGTGACCGAGCTCCCCGTGGAGGCGCCGTCGAGGAGCGTCACTTTCGCGAGCTGGCACGCGCGTGTGTCCCCGGGCGCGGAGGTCGACGCGGACCCCGAGGAGAAGTAGCCCGGGCACGTCTTGGACATCGCGACGATCCGCCCGGTCGGGAATGTCGTGCCTTTGGCCGCGAACTCGATTGTGGAGGACGCGGCCGCGACCTTCCCATGATCCGGCCAGAGCAATGCCAGGCCGGCCGCCGTCGCCACCGCAGCCAGCACCAGTACGGCGGCGACGACATTCCGGAGGATCCGGCCCCGCGGTCCCGTACGGAGGGCCGCACCATGCGAGTGAGCGTGCGCGTGCACCATGGAACCTCCGGTCAGTTCGATCGGGGCGACACTCTATCGTCGCGGCCTGAACGGGACGCTGAGATGCATGCGAGAACGGACATCCTCATCCACGTCCCCGGTCTTGGTCGGGGTCGGGCTGGAATCGGTACCCCATGCCGGGTTCGGTGAGGAGGAACCGCGGCCGTGCGGGATCCGGTTCGAGCTTCTTGCGGAGCTGTGCGATGTAGAGGCGCAGATAGCCGGAGTCGCTGATGTGCAGCGGACCGCGGATCTCGGTCAGGATCGTGCGCTGCGTGACCAGTTTGCGCGGGTTGCGCAGCAGCAGCTCGAGGATCTGCCATTCCGTGGGCGTCAGCCGCACCGGCGTCTCCCGCTCGCCCCGCTGGACGAGGACGATCTTGTTGCCGAGATCGACGGAGACATTCGCGAACCGCACAACAGGGGTCTCGACCGCACCGGTCGCCCGCCGGGTGAGCGCTCGGATCCGCGCCAGCAGTTCGTCGGCGGAGAACGGCTTCGCGACGTAGTCGTCGGCGCCGGCGTCCAACGCGCCCACTTTGTCCGACGAGTCGGTACGGCCGGAGACGACGAGGATGGGCACGGTGTTCCACCCCCGGACCGCCTTGATCACCTCGACGCCGCTGAGCTGGGGCATGCCGAGGTCGAGGATCAGGAGGTCGGGATGCTCGTCGACGACGAGACTCAGCGCCTCCTTGCCGTTGCGGGCGAGAGCGACCTCGTACCCGTGAGCACCCAGCATGATCCGGAGCGCTCCGAGCATCTGCGGGTCGTCATCCGCTACGACGATCTTCATCGTGACGCGTCCAGGTTCTCCTGGTCGACGGGAAGGGCCAGCACCATGGTGAGGCCACCGGCCGGTGTGTCATCCGCGACGAGTGTTCCGCCCATCCCTTCGACGAAGCCTTTGGTCAGAGCGAGCCCGAGACCGATGCCGGCGTTGTTGTCCGTGTCGCCCATGCGTTGGAAGGGGTGGAAGATCTCCTCCTTGCGGTCGTCGGGCACGCCGGGGCCGTGGTCGGCCACCCGGAGCTCGACCTGTCCGCCGAAGGTGCTGGCGCTGAGACGAGGCGGGCTTCCGACGGGGGAGTACCGCAGAGCATTGCTGAGCAGGTTGACGATGGCACGGCGCAGCAATACGGGATCGGCAGTGACCGAGGGCAGGTCGTCGGGCACGTCGATCGCGACCTCCCCCGGCTTGACCGACAGTTCGTCGAGGACGGGTGGCAACAGATCTTCGAGGTCGACCGGCTGCAACGAGACGGCGAGGACGCCGGCCTGCACACGGCTGACGTCGAGGAGGTTCGTCAGGAGATCGGCGAGGTTGCGGAGGCTGACCTCCGCCGTGTCCAGGAGTTCGATCTTGTCGCGGCTGGAGAGTCGGCTGCCGGCTGTACGCAGACTCGTCACTGCGGCCGTCGCGGCCGCCAGTGGACGGCGCAAGTCGTGGCCGACGGCAGCGAGCAGAGCGGTGCGGACGCGGTCGGTGGCCTCCAACGGCCCGACTTCTTGCGCAGCGTTGCTGAGGTCGGCATGCTCGAGCGCCGCGTCGAGCTGGGTCACGATGACGGACAGCAGTCGGCGGTCGGCCGCTTGGAGGTCGTCGCCGTACAGCTCCAAGCTCCCCCGCTCGCCCACCGGGACGCGCGTCGGAAGGGCGTCGGCGGGGATCTCGCCGTCGACGTTCAGCACGGCCCCGTCGTCGGCGGTGAACCGGACGGCCTTCAGCCCGAAAGCTTCGCGGGTGCGGGAGACCAGTGACTGCACGGCGTCTCCCCCGCGGATGACGCTTCCCGCGATGGTCACCAGCAACTCCGACTCGGCCGCGGCGCGGGCGGCACTGCGGGTGCGGCGCGCGGACTGGTCTACGACGACGCTGACCAGCACGGCGATGACGATGTAGAGGGCGAGGGCGATCAGATGGGTCGGCCGGCCGATCGTGAGCGTGTTGTAGGGACTGACGAACACGAAATCGAGCGTCAGACCCGACAGCACCGCGGCGAACAAGGCCGGCCAGATGCCGCCCACCAGCGCGACGACGACCACCAGCAGTTGATAGCTCAGCGTCTCGGCGGTGAGAGAGTCGCTGCTGCGGATCTGCGTGAGGGCCAGAGTCAGCGCCGGCCCGGCGATCAGGGCGAGCGCGAAGCCGTAGACGCGCCTCCGGACGCTGAGAGCACCGGTGCGCCGGAACTTGGGCAGATTGCGCCCGCCTGCAGCGGCGTGCGAGACGATGTGCACGTCGATGTCCCCGGACTCGCGGATCACCGTGGCGCCCACTCCGGAACCGGTGAGGAACGCGCTGAGCCGATTGCGCCGCGAGACGCCGATCACCAGCTGCGTCGCGTTGCTCGCCTTCGCGAAGGCGACCAGAGCCTCCGGAGTGTCGGTGCCGACGACCTGGTGGTACGTGCCGCCGAGTTCTTCGACCAGTTTGCGCTGGGCGGCCAGCGCGGCCGGGTCGGTTTCGCGGAGGCCGTCCTGGCTCGCGACATGAACCGCCAGCAGCTCGCCGCTGCCCGATCGTGCCGCCACGCGGGCACCGCGACGGAGGAGCGTCTCGCCCTCGGGGCCTCCGGTGAGGGCGACGACCACGCGCTCCCGCGCCTCCCACTTCTCCTGGATACCGTGCTCCGCGCGGTAACGCTGCAGGGCCTGGTCGACTTCGTCGGCCAGCCAGACCAGCGTCAGCTCGCGCAGCGCCGTGAGATTGCCCAAGCGGAAGTAGTTGGAGAGCGCCGCGTCGATTCGGGCAGCCGGATACACCTGGCCCTCGGCGAGACGGTCCCGCAACGATTGAGGCGTGAGGTCGACGACCTCGATCTGGTCGGCGCTGCGGACGATCGAGTCCGGGATCGTCTCACGTTGCGGGACGCCGGTGATCTGTTCGACGACATCGTTGAGGGACTCGATGTGCTGGACGTTGACCGTCGAGATCACATCGATCCCGGCGGCGAGGATCTGCTCCACGTCCTGCCACCGCTTGTCATTCTCGGATCCGGGCGCATTGGTGTGCGCGAGTTCGTCGACCAGGGCGATCTGAGGCTTGCGGGCGATGACAGCGTCGAGGTCCATCTCGGTCAGGGTGATTCCGCGGTGCTCGACGGTGCGCCGGGGAACCAGCTCGAGCCCGTCGAGTAGCGCGGCGGTGGCCTCCCGCTCGTGGGTCTCCACCACCGCGACGACCACGTCTTTGCCGAGGTCATGCAGGCGATGCCCCTCTTCGAGCATCATGAAGGTCTTGCCGACCCCGGGTGCTGCCCCCAGCAGCACCCGGAGCCGGCCTCGAACTGCCATCCGTCTGTACTCCTACTTGTTGCCGCTGGGGTCCATCGCCGCCAGAGCGATGTTCAACTGCAGAACGTTGACGGTGGGCTCGCCGAGATAGCCGAGGTCGCGCTGCTGGACGTGGCTGTCCACCAGTTTGCGCACCGAGTCGGCGCTGATCCCTCTGGCCTTCGCCACCGCGTCCACCTGGAGCAGGGCGTAGGCGGGTGAGATGTGCGGGTCTAGTCCGGACCCCGACGCGGTCAGTGCGTCGGCGGGGATCTGCCCGGCGCTGACGCCGTCGACCTTCTCGATCGTCTGCTTGCGCTGCTGGATCGCCTTCAGGAGGTCGGGGTTGTTCGGGCCCCAGTTGCTTCCGCTGGACGCTCCGGCGTCGTATCCGGTTCCTGCCGCGGACGGCCGAGACTGGAACCACTGCGGCAGCGGGTTGCCCTTCTTGTCGGTGAACGACTGGCCGATCAGGCTGGAGCCGACGACCTTTCCCTGTGAGGTGGTCGCCGAGCCGTTGGCCTGGGCCGGCAAGGCGAGCAGGCCGATCCCGGTGATGACGAGCGGGTAGACGATGCCGAGGGCGACGGTGAAGATGAGCAGCGCCCGCAGGGCGACCCAGTACTGGCGCCCGGTTCCACGTGCCGAAGCATTCATGATGAGTTCCGTTCTGGTTTCTAGAATCCGGGGATCAGGCTGATGATCAGGTCGATCAGTTTGATGCCGATGAAGGGTGCGATGATCCCGCCGAGGCCGTAGATCAGGAGGTTGCTGCGCAGCAGGAGCGAGGCGCTGGTCGCCCGGTACCGCACGCCGCGCAGGGCCAGCGGAATCAGGATCACGATGATGATCGCGTTGAATATCACCGCCGACAGGATCGCCGAGGACGGCGAGTGCAGCTGCATGATGTTGATCGCCTGGAGGCCGGGGAACACTCCCACGAACATCGCCGGGATGATCGCGAAGTACTTCGCGACGTCGTTCGCGATCGAGAACGTGGTCAGGGCACCGCGCGTGATGAGCAGCTGCTTGCCGATGCGCACGATGTCGATCAGCTTGGTCGGGTCGGAATCGAGGTCGACCATGTTGCCGGCCTCCTTCGCCGCCGACGTGCCGGTGTTCATCGCCACGCCGACATCCGCCTGGGCCAGCGCCGGAGCGTCGTTCGTGCCGTCGCCGGTCATCGCGACGAGGTTGCCGCCCTCCTGCTCCTTGCGGATCAGGGCGAGCTTGTCCTCCGGGGTCGCCTCTGCCAGGAAGTCGTCGACCCCGGCTTCGGCAGCGATCGCCTTGGCCGTGACGGGGTTGTCGCCGGTGATCATCACCGTGCGGATGCCCATCCTGCGCATGTCGGCGAACCGCTCGGTCAGGCCGGTCTTGACGATGTCCTTCAGATAGATCACTCCGAGGATCGTCGCCTCGCCCGTCGCCGACTTGGTGGCGACCGCCAGCGGTGTGCCGCCGGCCTCGGAGATGTGCAGCACCTTCTCGTCGAGGTCGCTCAGGATGGACGAGGCCACCCGGGAGGACTCCTGCGCCCACGCGACGACCATGGAGGCCGCCCCCTTGCGCACCTGGGATCCGTCGGCGAAGTCGACGCCGCTCATCCGGGTCTGCGCCGTGAACGGCACCACCTCCCCGTCGAGCGATCCTTCGTGGACGAAGCTCTGCTGTTCGGCGAGCGCGACCACGGAGGATCCCTCCGGGGTGGGATCGCTCAGCGACGCCAGGGCGGCCGCCTTCACGAGCTCGGCCTGGTCGACGCCGTGCACGGTCGTGAACTCCGCCGCCTGGCGGTTGCCGTAGGTGATCGTCCCCGTCTTGTCGAGCAGCAGCGTGGTCACGTCGCCGGCCGCCTCGACCGCGCGCCCGGACATGGCCAGCACGTTGTGCTGCACCAGCCGGTCCATGCCGGCGATGCCGATCGCGGACAGCAGTGCGCCGATCGTGGTCGGGATCAGGCAGACGAGCAACGCGACGAGCACCGTGACGCTCGGGGCGGCATCCGCGAATCCGGCCGTCGGGCCGAGCACGAGGACGACCACGACGAAGATGATCGTCAGCGCCGCGAGCAGGATGTTGAGCGCGATCTCGTTCGGCGTCTTCTGCCGCGCCGCCCCCTCGACCAGCTTGATCATCCGGTCGACGAAAGTCTCACCCGGCTTGCTGGTGATCCGCACGACGATGCGGTCGGACAGCACGCGGGTGCCGCCGGTCACGGCGCTGCGGTCGCCGCCGGACTCCCGGACCACCGGCGCGGACTCGCCCGTGATGGCGGACTCGTCGACGGAGGCGATGCCCCAGACGATGTCGCCGTCCCCGGGGATCAGCTCGCCGGCGGTCACGACGACGACATCCCCGAGCCGGAGGTCTGCGGAGGCGATCTGAGTGACCGCCGCGTCGGTGGCCGACGCGTCGGCCTGCGGGTCGTACTCGGTGACGCGGTTGGCGACGGTGGTCGTGCGCGTCTTGCGGAGGCTGGCGGCCTGAGCCTTTCCGCGGCCCTCGGCGACCGACTCGGCGAGGGTGGCGAAGAGCACGGTGAGCCACAGCCACACGGCGATCGACCAGGTGAAGGCGATCGTCGTCACGCTTCCGCCCGACTTCTGCGGGCCGAGGAACGGCTCCGCGATCGCGAGCACGGTGGTCAGCGCGGCGCCGACCTCCACGATGAACATGACGGGGTTGTGCCACATCTCCCGCGGATCGAGTTTGCGGAAGGCACCGGGCAGGCCCGCCCAGAGCTGGCGCCCGTTGAACGCGCCTGTCGGCGCCTTGCCTCCGTGAGGCTGGTGCTGACCGCGGCCGTCCGCGGTGTCGGTGAGAGTGGACATGATCAATGAAGCCCTTCCGCCAGGGGACCCAGCGCGAGAACGGGGAAATAGGTGAGTGCGGCGACGATGACGACCACGCCGACCACGAAGGCGACGAACAGCGGTCGATGCGTCGGGAGGGTTCCGGACGTGGCGGGCACCTTGTCCTGCACCGCCAGCGAGCCGGCGAGCGCGAGGACGAACACGATGGGCAGGAAGCGGCCGAGGAACATGGTCGTGCCGAGCGCCGCGTTCAGCCACGGGGTGTTCGCGGTGAGGCCCGCGAACGCCGAACCGTTGTTGTTCGCCGCCGAGGTGAAGGCGTACAGCACCTCGGAGAAGCCGTGCTGGCCCGGGTTCCAGATCGAGACCTTCTCGATGTTGTCCTTGATCGCCGGGATGGCGAAGCTGAGCCCGGTGCCGAGCAGAACGAGCGTCGGCGTCATCAGGATGTACAGGCTCGCCAGCTTGATCTCGCGGGACCCGATCTTCTTGCCGAGGTACTCCGGCGTGCGGCCGACCATCAGACCGGCGAGGAACACCGAGATGATCGCGATGATCAGGATGCCGTAGAGACCGGCGCCGATGCCGCCGGGGGCGACCTCGCCGGTCATCATGTTCAGCATCGTCATCATCCCGCCGAGCGGGGTGAAGCTGTCGTGCATCGAGTTGACCGCACCGGTGGAGGTCAGGGTGCTGGTGGTTCCGAAGAACGTCGATCCGAGGATCCCGAACCGCTGCTCCTTGCCCTCCAGCGCTGCGCCCGCGGCCTGGGTGGCGGTGCCGCCGCCCTGCAGTTCGAACAGGGTCAGCGCGACCAGGGACACGATGAATATCGTGGACATCGCGCCCAGGATGGCGTAGCCCTGCCGGTTGTCGCCGACCATCTTGCCGAACGTGCGCGGCAGCGAGAACGGGATGAGGAGCATCAGGTAGATCTCGATCAGGTTGGTCCATGGCGTCGGGTTCTCGAACGGGTGCGCCGAGTTGACGTTGAAAAAGCCGCCGCCGTTGTTGCCCAGCAGCTTGATCGCCTCCTGAGACGCCACAGGGCCGCCCGGGATCGTCGCGGAGCCGCCGGTGAGCGTGGTCACGCTGGTGAACCCGTTGAAGTTCTGGATCGCGCCTCCGATGATCAGGATGATCGCGAAGACCACGGACAGCGGGAGCAGGATTCGCAGGGTGGCGCGAGTGGCGTCCACCCAGAAGTTGCCGATCGTGCCGGAGCGATGCGCGGCGAAGCCCCTGACCAGGGTGATGGCGACGGCGATTCCGACCGCGGCAGAGAGGAAGTTCTGCACCGCCAGCCCCGCGATCTGCACCGTGTAGCCGAGGGTGACCTCCGGCGAGTACGACTGCCAGTTGGTGTTGGTCACGAACGAGATCGCCGTGTTGAACGACAGCCCTTCCGGAACGGCGGGCAGTCCGAGCGAGTAGGGGAGGATCGCCTGCGCACGCTGCAGCACATAGACCAGCAGCACGCCGAGGATCGAGAACGCGAGCACGCTGCGCAGGTAGACCGGCCAGCTCTGCTCGACCCGGGAGTCGACGCCGATGATCCGGTAGAACCACCGCTCGACCCTGAGGTCTTTGCGCGTGGTGAACGTCGCGGCCATGTAGTCGCCCAGCGGGCGGTACGAGAGGCCGAGAAGAAGAATGAGCGTGGCGAGGAAGGCCACGAACAGCCAGAACGTCAACACTAGAACTTCTCCGGCTTCAGCAGGGCGTACACGAGGTACACGATCGAGGCGACGGCCAGCACGGCCGCCAGCAGGTTGAAGAAGATCACAGCTTCTCCACCCCTCGTCCCACCAGGGCGACGATCGCGCCGAGCGCGAGAATCCCCACAACGCAAATGAGGTCCAACACGGAACTTCTCCATCCGGGTCACTCGCCCCGCCAGGGCCGGCGGAGCGACGGGATCTGGCGCTCTGCCAGAACCACGGACCCATATAAGTGGACGGAATCGAGCCGGAACGGCGTCCTAACGCAATCACTACGCCCCAGACGGAAGTCCTAACGCTTTCCCTCCGACAGGCCGTGATCGCGAACCGGATGAGGCCGGTCGCCGGGTGTGCGCGGGCCGTTTGCGCGCCATGCGTGAATCGTTAGCGTCCGGCGTTCCGGCGTGGAGGTTCCGTTAGGGCCGCATCCTTCGTGCCGGCGGCGGCGTAGAACCGTCGACTATGACACTCACCCACATCATCCCGAGCCTGCGCGCATCCGTCCCCGATCCGATCGGCAGGGATCTCTGGCCCGAGTTCACCACCACGACGCTCGCCGATGTCACGGTGGCGGGTGTCTCGCTGACCAGGTTGGCCGACTGGTGCGGAACGCCGTGCGTCCACACCGCCGCCGCGGTCGTTCCGGGCACCGGCGGGATGCCGTCTCCCGACGAGCTCGCCTCCGTCATCGTCGCCCGGGTGCTCGAGGTGAGCACGGCGCCGGACGGCTCACTCGATGTGTGGATCGACGCGCGCTTCGCCGGCACTGTGGTCGTGGACGAGGTTCGGATGATCGGCCGGGTCTCCACCGCCTGCGACGCACGCGCGCGAATCCACACGGCGGGACGGACCGCGCCGACCTACCTGGTGGAGGAGCTGGTGTCGGATCTTCGGGTCGGTGACCTGCTCGTCGCTCCGTGCAGGGGCGTGGCCCTGCTGCGCGAAATCGACCCCGATCGCCGGCACCTCGACGATGAAGGCCCCTCGTCCTCCTGGGCTCCGACGGTGTGCGGCCGATGACGACGATGCCTCACTGCGAGGAATGCGTTAGCTTCGCGGCTGTTCGCGTATGGACATCGCAAGGATCGGATTCACGCGCGTGACCCGGGCGCATCCTGGACGCATGAACGAGTTCCTGCGGCGCCTCCTCGAGGGACGCACGCCCTGGGGCACCCTCGACGTGTCCCCGGCGAGCCGGGGCATCTGGCAGCGGGTCCGGCTGACGGTGTACCCGCCCGGAATCACCCCCGGCCAGCGACGCCTGCTCCACCTGAGCCACACCTGGCCGGTCGGCGGAGGGATCCTCTGCCTGTTCGCGCTCGTCCTCCTCAGCGACGAGGGTCCGGTTCTGAGCCTGGCGACCGTGCTGGCCGGCTACGTCGCCGGCTTCCTGGTCATCGCACGGCTCACCCGTGAGCTTCGCGAACGGTGCCGCGTCGTGACGGTCGCCTCGGAGTACGTCGGGGGCGAGGTCCGGGAATACGGCAACGTCCACCTCCTCCGGGTGGCCGCATCCCGCCTCACGGATCTGGAAGCGCGACGCAGGTCGGGGCTCATCGACCCGGTCGGGTACGAAGCGGAGTGGGCCGAGGTCTACGACGCACTGCCCGACGAGGCCGCGCGCGCCCTCGAACGCCACTGACGGGGCGAACTCCGACCGCGATCCCGCCGGACGGTTCTCGACGCCGCGTCGTGATCACCGATACGGCTGCGGTCGCGATCTACTCCGCGTTCTCTTCGATGAAGACGAGCCCGTTGCCGAACGGGTCGTCGAAGAAGAACATCGGGGAGCCGTCGCCGACGGTCAGCGGCGCGTCGTTGTAGAGGTCGACACCAGCCTCGTCGACCCGGGCGAACGCCGCCGCGGCGTCGGGTGTGCCCAGACGCACGGCCACCGGAATATCGCCGTCGGCCGGGAGGAGGACGATGCCGACCGGGGATCCTGGCGGCACGACTTCGACCAGGCGCGCACCCGGCCACGGCTCGCCGTCATACCGGACGTCGAAACCGAGCACATCGCGGTAGAACGCGAGTGCCCGATCCTGATCCGGGACGGGCACCGTCACGCTCAGCACCCTCGTGGTGACCGTCACTTCCCACTCTCCAGTGACGGGACCGCGTCGAGGGCGGCGGCGAGCGCCCTCAGCTGCTCGGCGATGCCCTGCTCGCGATACTCCGGACGGTCCAGGTCGTCGAGGTAGACGCCGTGTTCGGTGAGGGTCAAGCGGGTTCCCGCCGGATCGGGCGCGAACTCGACCGAGGTCAGCGACACGGAGATACGGTCGTCGTTGCGGAGCATGTGGTTCGTGTAGACGATGCGCTGGCCCGGAACGATGTCGTGGAAGACGGCGTCGTAGGTGTACACGTCGCCGTCGCCTGGCAGCGCCGCACGGGAGAACTCCCGCCCTCCGACCCGGAAGTCGAGCGAGTACTCGCCGTCGCCGCCCTCCCCGGTGAACCAGCTGCGCTTGGCCGCGGGGTCGGACCAGGCGGCGAAGACCCGGGCGACGTCGGCGGAGTAGACGCGCTCGAGGACCATCGTGTCGTGTGCCGTGCTGCGGTTGCTCATTGCCGTTCTCCTATTCGTCGTCGGAGGAGTCGAGGAACTCCCCCAGGTTGTCCAGGCGCTTGATCCACTGCCGTCGCTGAGCGGCGAACCAGGACTCGGCGTCATCGAGCACGTCGCGATTGAGCTGGCACATGCGCACCCTCCCCGTCTTGCGACTCTGGACCAGGCCACTGCTCTGAAGCACCTGAAGGTGCTGGACGACCGCCGGAAGCGATATCGAAAGCGGGCGGGCGAGCTCGCTGACCGTCGCCGGCCCGCGGCCCAACCGCTCCACCATCTGTCGCCGGCTCGGGTCGGCCAGCGCGTGGAAGACGTCGTCCAAATGCTTAAGCATGTGCTTAACTAACCACATCATGCGCCGGAGGGCAAGCGACGATATGGACCAGCATCGCCGGAAGGCCGGACGTACCATGAGGGGGTGTCCACGACCGCCGAGACGACCACCACGCGCCTGACTGCGCGAGGCGCGAAGACGCGCGAGCGGATCGTCACGGCAGCGGCCGACCTAATGTATGTGCGCGGGGTCGGTGCGACGACCCTCGACGACGTGCTCGCCGCAAGCGGTGTCAGCAAGTCACAGCTCTACCGCCACTTCGCGAACAAGGACGAGGTCGTACGCGCTGTCATCGCACTCATGGGCGAGCGCGTGATCCAGCGGGAGCAGAACGCTCTCGGTCGCGTCTCGACGATGGCGGGGCTCCGCCGCTGGCGGGATGCCCTCGTGCAGAACAATGCCCTGCGCCACGGCGCCTACGGCTGCGCGCTTGGCTCGTTCGCCTCCGAGGTCGCCGACAACGATGACATCGCCCGCCGGGCGCTCCTGGCGCTGTTCGCCGAGTGGAAGGACCTTCTGGCCGGGACGATCCGTCGGCTCCAGGAGAACGGCACCCTTCCGCCCGATGCCCGCGTCGATGAGCTCGCGACCGGACTGCTCGGTGCGGTGCAGGGCGGATACCTGCTGGCGCAGACCGCCAGGGACGTCACGCCGATGGCGACGTCGATCGACATGGCACTGACGCACCTAGAGAGCTTGTCGGCCGGCTGACGACCTCCTCGTTGGGTTGCTTCTTGAGGGGACTTTTTAGTCCATAATCCCGCTAGCGCTTCACCGCAATCAGGGTAATACAGAGCCAATAGAGTGGACCAAATAGTTCCGTTTGTGACTACGATAGTCCTGATCCGGCCAGAAGTCCGAGTCTGATGGAGGCAGCCGCCGCGGCGGCCGCTGATGCAAGGGAGGTGCCTCGTGAAGGCTGTGGTGGTGACCGATCGGGCCGAAGGGGCCGCCGGGATGAGACTGATGGATCGCCCGGAGCCCGCGCCCGCGATCAACGATGTCCTCGTGCGGGTGCATGCGGCGGCGTACGTCCCGACCGAGGTCGACTGGCCGTCCACCTGGGTTGACCGCGCCGGTCGCGACAAGTCCCCGTCGATCCTCGGCCACGACGTCGCCGGGGTGGTGGCCGCCCTCGGCTACGGCACCACCGGGCTGAGCGTCGGACAGCGCGTCTTCGGCATCACCGACTGGCACCGCGACGGGACCCTCGCCGAATTCGTGGCCGTCGAGTCCCGCAACCTCGCGCCACTGCCGGGTGACGTCGACTTCACCGTCGGAGCAAGCCTCCCGATCTCCGGCCTCACGGCCTGGCAGGGCCTGTTCCAGCACGGGCGCCTCCGATCCGGCCAGACCGTCCTCGCGCACGGGGCCGCGGGCGCGGTGGGCACGATGGTGACGCAGCTCGCCCGGGAGGCTGGCGCGTACGTGATCGGCACCGGACGCGCCGCCGACCGCGAGAAGGCGCTCGACTACGGAGCGCACGAGTTCGTCGATCTCGAGAGCGACGACCTCGACGACCTCGGCCGTGTCGACCTGGTGTTCGACGTCATCGGCGGAGCTATCCAGGAGAAGTCCGCACGCCTGATTCGTGCCGGCGGCACGCTCGTCGCCATCACCGGCCTGGGCGGCGTGCGCCCGGAAGACGGCCTGTCCGTCGACTTCGTCGTCGAGTCGGTGCCCTCGCAGCTCACCGAGATCGTCCAGCGCGTCCGCGACGGCCGGCTGCGCACCAACATCGACGACATCGCCCCGCTCGACGACGCCATCGCCGCACTCAACCCGAGCGGGCGACGCAAAGGCAAGACCGTCATCAGCATCCGCCCCTGACGCACGACCGAACACGAGGAGGAACCGACCATGACCACTTCAGACTTCGAATATCCCGACGAGGCCGGCTACCCCGACGGCGTCGGCACGCTCACCCAGGATCAGGTCGTGCTCATCGAGGAGGTGAACACCGGCGACCACGACCCCACCATCACCTTCTTCGTCACCGACAACGACACGACCTCCACCTACGAGGCGATCTCCGGTGACACCGTGATCGGCGGCCTGACCTACGAGGTCGCCTCCGAGAACCGGCTGGTCCTCATCGCGGCGGCGGTGTACCCCGAGTACCGCGGGCAGGGCGTCGCCACCGAACTGATCCGGCGGGTCCTCGATGACGTGCGCACGCGCCGCGTCACCGTCACGATCCTGTGCCCGATCGTCTGGGCCTTCATCGACCACAACCCGGAGTACGCCGACCTGATCGACGCCGACCTCCCGGGAAGGCGAAATGCCCGGCGGGAGGAGTAAGCGATGAACACGAAGAAGCACAAGGAGGCTCACTTCCCTGTGATGGACGGCGCGGGAACAGCGCCCAGGGAGGACCAGATCGCCGGCATCGTCCAGCGAGTCTGGGCCGACTCGCGTGTCTATCACCAGGACGTGGAGAGCCTGCTCCGCGAATGGCTGACCGCCGATAAGTGCGTGGTGACCGAAGCCGAGTTCACGGCACTGATGAACAAGGCGCGTGGCGAGTTCGACCGCATCGCGGCTCCCGACAGCACTGGCGCGGCAACATGCCCCGCGCAATCGCTCGTCGCCTGCGTCTACTGGGACGTGCAACAGCTCGAGCGCCCGTCGCGAGACGATTGAGCAGGTTTGCTCAGGGGAGCACGGCTGAGCTTCGAGCGCGCCTGGTCGCCTCGAGGAAGACACGTGCGCGCGTGTCCGAGAGCGGTGAGTCAGCGGTGGGTTTGGCCAAAAACCATTGACCGGGTAGTCTGGGCCGCAGCCTTACTTCCCAGTGTTTATCTGGGATTCCGGGCCGCGCGAGTGTAGTTCAATGGTAGAACTTCAGCTTCTCCTACTCTGGATATCAGAGAGTCGCACTCGTTCTCGTAAGCCCCGCTGATCGGGGCTTTTCCCACTATTGGCGTACTCGTGTGATCTCCGCGACACTCCGTAGATCACTCCCAAAGCGGTGAGTAAACGGTGAGCTACGCGAGTCCAGGGCCCGAGCCGCCGCGCACGTTGAACCGCTCGAGGATCGCCGTCGAGTCGGGCACCTGCACCACCTTCGGGAGGTAGGACTGCTCCGTGGTCGCGTAAGTCGAGTGGCCCAGCTGATACTGCGCCCGCTCGAGGCCGGCGGCATCACGGATCGCCGTCGCGACGGTAGAGCGGAACTCCTTGGGCACTCGTCCCTCGAAGCGCGTCCCCTTCAGTGCGATGTGCCACTGGAGGCGAAAGTTGTCGGGGATGCGCGGCGTAAGCGTCGAGGACGGGAAGACGAGCTCGGAAAACGATTCGACCCGCCGGCGGAGAAGCATCTTCCCCACGAAGGTGGGCAGGTACAGCCGCCGGCCACCGCCGGTCTTCGTCTTGTTCTGAACTGTCCAGCGCCCCTCGCGGTTCTTGGCCATGGTGCGGTGGATATCGACCGTGAACGGCTGAATGGTGAAGTCGACGTCCTCCCACATGAGGGCGAACACCTCACCGGGACGACACCCCGTGCCGAGGAAGAAGTCCACGGGATCCGCAAGGTCGGAGCCCCGGCGGCGACCGGATGCGTCCAGGCCCGCGTCCCAACGGGCAAGGATTTCCCGCAACTCTGCCACGTCCTCGATCGAGAAGGTGGCCACTTCATGGTCGGGCTCTTCGACGGGCGCGACCGACTTCATCGGGTTGGCTTCGATGGCGTCGTGCCGTGCCGCCATAGCGAACATGCCCGTGAGAAGCACCACGGCGATGCTCGCGTTCGAGTACCCGTTGAGTCGTGTGGTCTGTTTGATGAACCGATCGAGCTTGGATACCGACGCTTCGCGGATCATCCATCCGCCGAGGTTCGGGACGATGTACTTATCGAGGACGGCCTCATAGCGTCGAAGCGTTCCGTTCGAGCGGGACGAATGGCTGAACTCATCCCACCAGACGATCGCGAGGTCGGCGAGCCGAGTCTCCGGGTTGAGCTCACCGTCGCCAAGAGGCTTGATGCGATCTCGCATTGCCTCGCGTAGAAGGGCCTCCGCCTTTTGTTTTGTGCGGCCCATCCTTTCGATCTGTCGAGTGCGACCATCGACGTCGCGGTAGCGTGCACGCGCGGCCCAGCGGCCTTGCTCAAGCATGCGTGTCGAGACAGTGCCCCAGGTCTCGGAGACGAGCGGAGGACGGACCATGATCACCGACCCCCGATCTCGTTGCGCGAGTCGCCCTGTCCGACTCCGCGGATGCGGGTGTCGGGCGCCAACGCGGGAAAGGGCGATCCGTGGGGGTCAGCGAAATCCCGCTCGGGACTGCGCGTGGCCTCAATCGTACGCGCGGGCCACTGGGGCATGCGAGCGCCGCCGACCCGCACGAACGGTACGCACGCAGCTTCTGCGGTGAGTGCTGCGAGCCGGCCGATCGGCGTCGACGGGTCAGCCGCGACCGCCCAACCGTCGACCACATACCGACTGACGGTCTCGATGCAATCGCTCTTCTCCTCCGGGCTGGGTCTGAGCGAGCCGACCACTCCGATTATGCCGCCCTGCAGTTCCGGACCCATATTTCTGGTGTCGATGATGAATACCTGCATCACAATCACTCCCCTGACTCTCGTTTTTGTTTGCCTTCCGGCGGAGAGATCGAGAGCGAGTGGGAGGGGCGCAGTGCCGGGACCGTGGAATACCGCAACGGAGCGAAGCGGAGCGAGGATATGCCGCGAAAGCCCGGCACGGAGAACCGGGAACGAGCTACGATCGACCGGCGGAAAGACAAGCAAAACGCACAAGCTCAGTGCCGCCAGCGGCGGCTCCTCGCGTCATTGTTCGAGTACGTTCGCCCGAAGCGCCATCCCAGTCGATCCCCGACGACTGCGATCCACTTATGTCTCGTGGGATCGGCTGGCCCGTGTATCCGAGTGCGCCTCGAACCCGAGGCTAGGTGGAGGATCTTGCTATGGATGTCCCGTTCTTCTGGGTCGATGTGTTCGCCGACCGGCCGCTGACCGGTAACCCGCTGTCCCTCGTTCCGGATGCGGACGCCCTCGACGAGGCGACGATGCGAGCGATCGCCCGCGAATTCAACCAGTCGGAGACGACGTTTCTCGTCGAGCCGACCGAGCGCCGGGCGGATATTCGGCTGCGGTCCTTCACACCGGACGGAGTCGAGGTGTTCGGCGCGGGGCACAACGCGATGGGAGCGTGGCTGTGGCTCGCCGGGTCCGGACGGCTTGGAGCCGGTGAGGTGTTCGCCCAGCAGATCGGAGGCGAGGTTCTGCCGGTGCGGGTGAGCCGAGACCGCGACGGCAGGGCTCGGGTGTCGATGGATCAGTCGGCAGCCGAGTTCACTGGACGGCTGTCACAGTACGGGCCGTTGGCTTCCGCGCTCAGCGTGTCCGAGGATGCGGTCGCGGGCATTCCCGAGGTCGGATCCACTGGCGCCGCGCACCTCCTCGTGCCGCTGGTATCCGCGGAGGTGGTCGACGCGGTGCGACCGGATTCCTCGGCCCTGAAGGCTGTGCTCGCCGACGCCGGAGCCGAGGGCTGCTACGTGTACACGACTGCCGTGCCGCCCGGCAGCGCGGCCCTGGCGTATTCGCGCTTCTTCAACCCGACGGTCGGAATCGCCGAGGACGCGGCCACCGGGACGGCTGCCGGACCGCTGGCCGCACGCCTGGTTCGCGACGGCGACGCTGCGGCGGACGCGCCGATCGTCATCGAGCAGGGCCGGTACCTCGGCCGGCCGAGCGCGATCATGGTAGTGATCGACAACAAGCGCGTGACGATCAGCGGGACCGGCGTGGTGACCGGATCGGGCACGCTACACCTGTGACGTCCTGCCTCAGCCCTTCCCGAACGCCGCCCGCCGGAATCCGCGCGCGCGGTGCTCGTCCGGGAGGTAGGGTCCGTTGCCGAACACCTTCTCGCGCAGGGTTCCTTCGCGGTACTCCGACTGCATCAGCCCACGCTGCTGGAGCACGGGTGTGACGCGGTCGACAAAGTCCTCGAACGAGCCTGGCGACACCACGTACTGCACGTTCATCCCGTCGACGCCGGCATCGTTCCACGCCTCCACGTAATCTGCAATCTGCTCGGGAGTGCCGACGACGCGGAGGTTGCCGAACCAGCGCACGAGTTCGCCGATCGTGAACTGCGGGTTCGGGGACATCGCGATGAGCTTGCCGACGATGCCTTTCTGGCCCTCCGGGCGCCTCGCGATCTCGCTGATCGGCTCCTTCGGGTCGAGCTGGCTGAAGTCGTAGCCGAGGAAGACGCTCTGCTTGGCGAGGTTGGCGTCGATGCTCTGGAAGTCGGTGATCTCCTCGTGCAACCGCCGGGCCTCCTCTTCGGTGCTGCCCACCACGAAGCCCAGGATGCCGAAGAGCTTGACGTCCGTCGCCCTGCGGCCGTGGCGCACAGCGGCCGCGCGCACGTCCTTCACGACCGGCTCGGCCTCCTGAGGGCTGAGCGCGTTGATGAACAGGCCCTCGGCGTTGCGGCCGGCGAAGTCGCGACCGCGCGGCGACACCCCGGCTTGGATGAGGAACGGCGTGCGCTGCGGGGACGGCTCCGTCAGGTGCGGGCCGACGACGTCGTAGAACGGGCCGACGTGATTGATCTCGTGGATCTTCGCCGGGTCCGAGTACTGCTGGAGGCGCTTGTCGCGCACAACCGCGTCGTCCTCCCAGCTGGCCTCCCACAACTTGTAGACGACGTCGATGTAGTCGTCGGCGCGCGCGTAGCGGTCCTCATGCTCCGGAAGGCCGCCGTAGCCGAGGTTGCGGCCGGCGCCCGGGAGGAAGGTCGTGACGATGTTCCACGCGATGCGGCCGCGGGTCAGGTGGTCGAGCGTCGACATCTTGCGGGCGAACGCGTACGGCGGCTCCTGCAGGATGTTCTGCGTCAGCACGAAGCCGAGGTTCTCGGTGGCGTACGCGAGAGCGGGGATCAGCTCGCCTGGGTCGTTGATCGGGAACTGCATCCCGCTGTAGACCGCCCGCTCGCGCGAGCCCTCGAAGGTCTCGTACGGTGCAAGGACGTCCGCGAAGAACAGGGTGTCGAAACGGCCGCGCTCCAGCAGCTTCGCGACGTCCGCCCAGTAGTGCACGTCGTTGTAACGCAGCTGCTCGCTTCCGGGCCACGCCCACATCCCCTGGTCGTGATGCGACACAGAGAAGATGTTGAACGCGTTGAAGATCATCCGCTGACGGTCGGCCATGCTCAGGCCACCTCCTCATTCTCGTCGGTCTCGACGACGCCGAGAACCTCTTTGCCGATCTCGGTGGCGATCACCTCGGTCGAGTACGCCATCAGCTGCCCGGCCTGCGCATTGCGGAGGTGGCGCTGGATGGGAGACTGCTTGAGATATCCGGATGCACCGCCGACGCGGACGCCGAGTTGTGCGACGTCGACAGCGACCTTGTTGGCGAGGTACTTCGCCCGCGACAGGTTGCTGAAGAACTCGGGCCGGCCTGCGTCCGCCTCCGCGAGCGTGCGCTGGAAGAACGCATGCACGGCCTCCAGCCGCGACTGCGCGTCGGCGACCTCGTGCTGGATCCACTGCTGGTGCGAGAGCGGCTTGCCCAGGATCGCGCGGTTGCGCGCGTGGTCGACGAGCGAGGCCAGCGCCGCGTCCGCGATGCCGAGCGAGATCGCGGGGAGGCCGGCGGGCACCGCGGCGAAGTCGCCCGGCTGCGGCGAGCGGCCGCGGTACTCCTCGCGCAGCAGGGTGTCGCTGAACGAGAGCAGCTGGCTGCGGGTGGCTCGCAGGCCGAGCGTGTCCCAGATCGGGATGATCGTCACCGTCTCGTCCGGGATGACGGCGAAGAAGGTGGGGACCCCGTCGACGAGCGCGTTGACGAGCAGGTAGTCGGCGATCTCGCTGCCGGAGACGAAGCGCTTGGTGCCGTCGAGCAGCCAGCCGCCCTCGGCACGCCTGGCCTCCTGCTGCGGGTTGAGGAAGCGGTTGCCGCTGGTCGGCTCGGACAGCGCGTTGGCGAACCGCTTGCCGGCGAGCAGCTCGTCGGCGAAGAAGCTGCCCTGCCGCTCGCGCGTGAGCTCGGCCAGGCCGACGGCGGCGCCCGAGTGCATGGTGACGATCGTCGCGGTTGACGGGTCGGCGGCAGCGAGGATGCGCACCGCTTCGCCGAATGCCTGGTAGCTGAGTCCGGTACCACCCAGGTGTGCGGGGAGAACGGCGGCGTCCAGCCCCGCCTCATGGAGGGCGGCAAGGTTGCCGACCGCGATCTCGGCGCGTTCGTCGAAGCCGCCGGCCTCAGCGGCGAACCCCTCGGCGAGACCGGCGATGCGGTCGAGCAGGTCGCGCTCCGCGTCGGGCAGGTCGTGGAGGCTGGTCGGGGCGGTCATCGGACTCCTTCGGGTTCGGGGATGGCATGTTCTGAGCTGGTGGGGCGAAGCGGTCGGGCGACGGAGCGTCGGGCGCGAGTGCGCCGGTAGACGCGCCGCGAGACGACGCACAGCACGAAGAGCGTCGCGAGGTAGGGCAGTGCCTGGAACAGCTCGACAGGCAGGCCGAGACTCTGGGTCTGGGCGAGCAGGGCCAGGCTGTTGAAGAAGGAGAACAGCAGGGCGCCCGCGATGAGGCCGATCGGTGTGCGCCGGCCGATGATGACGACGGCGAGGGCGATGAAGCCGGTCCCGCCGGTCATCCCGGGCGAGAATGTGCCGATCTCGGCCAGGGGGACCGTCGCGCCTGCCAGGCCCGCGAAACCGCCCGCGATGACGGCGGCGACGATCCGGAACGCCACGGGCGAGATGCCGCGCGTGCGTGCGACCGCTTCATCGTCGCCGACGGCGCGGAGCCGTAAGCCGAAGCGGGTGTGGTCGAGGACGAGCCACGAGACCACGACGAGCAGCACGGACAGGTAGAAGAAGATGCCGGCTCCGGCCAGGCCCGGTCCGACGATCGGGATGGCCTCGATGAGCGGGAGGTGCAGCGGGGGCTGCGTCTGGACGGTCTGGTTGGTGTGACCGGCCGGGTTGAGCACTTGGTAGAGGAAGACACTGAGGCCGGAGCCGAGCAGGCCGATGGCGATTCCGACGATGATGATGTCAGCTTTCGCCAGGGCGGAGGCGGCGCCGACGAGCAGGCCAAGCACCAGCCCGGCGAGGATCCCGGCGAGCACACCGACCCAGACGCCGCCGAGATGCGAGCCGAGCACTCCGAAGACCGCCCCGACCAGCATCATCCCTTCGATGCCGACGTTGAATCCGCCGGTGCGTTCGAGGAAGATCTCGCCGAGTCCGGCGATCACGATCGGTGCGCAGAGTGCCAGTGCGCCCGCGAGCACGACTGTCCAGAAGTCCACCGGGCTCATGCCGCGACCTCCGCCTTCGCGGCCGCGGCGTCCGCGCGCTCGCGCCCGCTGAGCTTGACTGCGGCGAGCGCAAGGGCCGCGGTGAGGAGGAGCACGCCCTGGGTCACCGTCCCGATCGCGGTCGGGACCGTGCCGGTGGCGATCTGCACGCCGGCCGCTCCCGTGCCGAGGGAGGCGTAGACGACCGCCGCGATGGCGATGCCGAGCGGATTCCCGCGTCCGAGCACGGCGACGGCGAGACCGGCGAACCCGATCCCGGCCGAGACATCGGGTTCGAGCCGCTGAGTCACGCCCGCCACCTGCATCCACCCGGCGAGGCCGGCCGTCGCGCCGGACACGATCATGGCGGTGAGCACGGCCCGGCGCGGCGTGAGCCCGAGCCGGGCGGCGAGCAAGGGCCGCGAGCCGTAGACATCGAGCACGAACGCGTTGCGACTGCGCGACCACCACCAGGCGACGACGAGCAGCACGGCCACGACGACGATGCCGACGTGGATGCGTCCTGGCACGGGCAGCATCGGGAGCTGGGAGGGAACCGGCAGCGGCGGGCTCTGCGGACTGGCGTTCGTCGCCGGGTCACGCAACGCCGTCCGCAGCAGATAGGTCAGCAGCGCGACGGCGAGATAGTTGGCCAGCAGGGTGAAGAGGATCTCGGTCACGCCCCACCGGATCTTCGCGACCGCGGCGGGCAGCGCCCACAGAACGCCGCCGACGACACCGGCCAGGGCGCCAAGCGGAAGCGCCAGCACCGGGCTCGCGTGCGGGCCGAGCCACAAAGCCAGCGCGGTCGAGAACACAGCGCCCAGAATGGCTTGACCCTCGGCGCCGATCGTGATGACGTCGGCGCGCAGCGCGACGGACACCCCGATCGCGACGAGCGCAAGCGGCGTCGCGTTCGCAAGAGTCTGGGTGAGGTTGTAGCCATCGCCGAACGCGCCGGTGAACCAGCCGTTCAACGCGACTCCCAGATCGCCGCCGGTCGACGAGACCAGGAGGAGGACGATCGCGAAGCCGGCGAGCACGTACAGAACGGCGATCAGGAGGCCGCGGCGGCGACGGGCGAAAGTGAGCAGTGCGTTCATCGGGATCCTCCTCCCTCGGTCAGGGCGAGGAGGCCGGCCATGGCCCGCCCCACACGTGCGCTGTCGAAGTCGTCGGCGGCGAGGGCGTCCACGATGCGGCCCTTCGAGAGGATGAGGATCCGATCGGCCACGTCGCGGATCTCGTCGATGTCTGCGCTCACGAGCAGCACGGCGGCGCCGGCTGCGGCTGCGGCACGGATCTCGCCGCGGATCACCGCGCTCGCGTGCAGGTCCAGGCCCTGAGTGGGTCCGTGGAGCACCGCGACGGCGGGCGCGCCGTCCAGTTCCCGGCCGACGAGGAGCTTCTGCTGGTTGCCTCCCGAAAGCGTGCGGGCGGTCAGGTCGGGGTTCGGCGGTCGCACGTCGTGACGGCGCAGCAGCTCGGAGGTGAAGCTGCGGGCGGCCTTCCAGTCCACGAGACCGCGGCGGACGAACCGGCCGCCGCCTCCGAGGGTGCGCAGCACCGCAGAGCGCGTGAGTGTGGCATCGGGCAGCAGGGCCTCCTCGCGCACCTCCGGCACATAGGCGAGGCCCGCGCTCGCGGCGCGTTCCGGCCTGCCGGTCACAGAGAAGCCGTCGACGGCGACCGTGCCCGCCTCGACGGAGAGCACGCCGGCGGCCGCCTCAGCGAGTGCGGTCTGTCCGTTGCCCGCGACGCCAAGCACACCGACGACCTCCCCTCCGCGCACGGCAAGGTCGATGTCGTCGATCCGGGCTCCTGCACCGGAACCGGACACTCCCCGCAGTTCGAGGCGCACGTCGCCGGTGAGCTCGTGCGTGCGTCGCGGGACGTCGGGGATGGAGCCGACCATCGCGCGGACGAGCTGATCGTCCGAGACCTCCGACACGCGGGAGGCGAGGGCGACCCGGCCGTGGGAGAGGACCGTGACTTCGTCCGCGACCTCGCGGACCTCGTCCAGCCGGTGGGTGATGAGCAGAACGGAATAGCCTCCCGCGGCGAGCGCGCGGACCCGGTCGAAGAGAGCGGCGGTCTCGAAGGGGCCGAGTGCGGACGTGGGCTCGTCGAGCAGGAGGATGCGTGCGCCCTGGGCAAGGGCGATCGCGAGCTCGCCCAGCTGACGCTGAGCCAGCCCCAGCTCGCGCACCTTCACGTCCGACTCGATCGTCAGCCCGGCCGACTCGGCCGCGGAGCGCAACAGCCGTGCCGCTCGGCGGCGCCGCGCGATGCGCTCGGGCTGCACCAGGATCAGATTCTCGGCCAGCGTGAGTTCCGGGATCAGACTGAGTTGCTGCGCCACGAGTCCGACCCCGTGCCGGATGGCCGCCTGGCGGCTGCCGAAGACGACGGGCTCGCCACCCACGGTCAGCCCACCCTCGGTGGGCTGTTCCAGCCCGGCCAGGATCTTCAGCGCGGTGGATTTACCTGCGCCGTTCTCCCCCACCAGTGCGTGGATGGTGCCAGGTGCGAGGGCCACGTCGACGGCGTGCAGAACCTGGGCGCCTCCGAAGGATTTGGAGACGCCCAGGAGCGCGAGATCAGAACTCATCGGCAGTGTCGGAAGAGGGTCAGCCGACGGACGGGATCTTCAGCACGCCGCTGGCGAGCTTCTTGGCCAGCTCGTCGACCTGGTCGGCGATGTCCTTCGGCAGGCCGGGGGCCGCGTCGACCTGGTTGATGTCGGCGAAGATCAGCCCCTTGTTGGCGATCGTGGAGGTGTAGGAGCGGTTGCCGAAGTCGCCCTTCTGCAGGTGGCCGACGACCTCCTCCAGCGTCGGGGTGAAGTCGAGCTTGACCAGACC
This sequence comes from Leifsonia sp. Leaf336, assembly GCF_001423695.1. GTDB lineage: Bacteria > Actinomycetota > Actinomycetes > Actinomycetales > Microbacteriaceae > Leifsonia. The sequence goes on along the minus strand of NZ_LMOZ01000003.1, from coordinate 876,281 downwards.
GATGTTGACCGCTTTGGCGTCGGACGAGGAGGTGGAGGACGCGCCGAGGGTCGCGATGCCCGCGGCCTTCGCGGCGGACAGCACGCCCGGGGTGTAGCCTTCCGCGCCGGTCACGATCAGCTTGGCGCCCGCGGCGATCTGCGCCTTGGCCGCCTGGTTGGCGAGGGCCGGGTCCTCCCAGCTGCCGGTGAAGATCGGCTTCAGCTCGGTCGCCGACGGGTTAGCGTCCTTCAGGCCCAATGTCAGCGCCTTGTAGGTGGTCTCGTTGAAGGGCGCCAGCTGGCCGTCGACCACACCGACCGGGGAGAGACCGGTCTTGCCCGCGACCCAGCCGGTCAGGTAGCCCTGCTGGTCGCTCGCATAGGTCCAGGTCTCGACATTTGCGGTGGCCTTCTTGAGGATGTCGGCCGAACCGGTCGCGATGAAGTGCGCCTTCGGCTGCTCCTTGGCGACGGTGAAGACCGAGTTGGCGAAGTCGAGGCCCCAGCCGATGATCAGGTCGTAGCCCTGGGAGGCGTACTGGCGGAAGGCCGCCTCGGCGTCGGAGGACGTGGTGACCGATTCGCGGATCTGGGCCTTGATCTCGCCCTTCTTCTCGAGGGCGTGCGCGGCGTCGGCCGCGTACTGATTGAAGCCACCGTCGTTGGCGAGGCCGCCGAGCACGACGGCGACCTTCAGCTCGTGTGCGGAGGAGGTCGCGTCGCCGCCGGCCGAAGCGCCGGACGAGCACGCGGCGAGCACCGCAACGACGGGGATGGCGATCAACGGGGCGATGAGGGAGCGCAGCTTCATGGCGGGCGCCTTTCGTCGGGTTGTGGGGGTGGGCAGTCGCGGAATGTGAGTGCGATGCAACTTGTCGATAAGTTTGCCCAGCCGCGCAAGCCGAGGGCTATGCCGCGCGAAACACAACGACACACGGCTCCGATCGAAGCCGCGGCCGCCGACCGCTCAGAGGATCAGAGCATCGCCCAAGGCGGCCGCACCGACCGGGCGAAGGAGTAGCGCACGACCTCCGGGAGGTGGTGCTCGAACGCGTAGAACAGCCGGCGGCCGCTCACCGAGACCCCGATGAGCTCGAATGTGAGGACGGGGGTTCCGACCGGCTTCTCCAGGAGGTCGGCCCGCTCGGGGTCGAGCGCCTCGGCGCCAGGGGTGGCGACCTCCCACACCAGCGACTCGTTCCACACCTGGGTCACGGCCGTGAACACGGACTCGTCGAGCTCCCGCTCGTCGAAGTCGGGCAGCAGCAGATAGCCCGAGGCGAGCATGGCGGGCCGACCGTCCGCGCGCCAGCGTTTGACGCTGCGCAGTGCGGGACTGCCCTCCGGCACGTCCAACAGAGCCGCCACGTCCGCGGGGAGGCGCTCCACTTGCGAGCTGAGGATCTCGACGCCGGCCTGGTATCCCATTCGGGAGAGCAGCACGGTGTGCTCGAACTGGTCCTCCAGCCGTACGCTCATGCGCAGGCCGACATGGTCGACAGTGGTCGGGGCGCCCTGGCGCCGGCGCAGGATGCCCTGGCGCTCCAGCTCCGCCAGCGCGTTACGCAGCTGCTGGCGCGTGCAGCCCAGCCGGGCGGTCAACTCCAACTCGCCCGGCAGCGGGGAGGTGGCGGCCGCCGCCTCACGGACCTCGCGGAGGAGTTCGTTGTGCAAACGGCTCTCGGTCACAGGTTCAGAATCTAGCGGCTCCGCGCGGCCGACGGCAGCGCGGCCTCCAGCGCCCGCTTCGTCGCGTCGTCGGCGAAGGACGCCGCGATCGAGGCGCGGGCGAAACCGATCAGGTCGTCCTCGGTCAGCCCGAAGGTCTCGGCGCAAACCGCCCAGTCGGCCTCCAGGGTCGTGCCGAGCGGAGCCGGGTCGTCCGTGTTGATCGTCACGTTCACGCCCGCGTCCCGCAGCGCGACGAGAGGGTGGTCGCTCCAGTCCTCGTAGAGGCCGAGCACGACGTTCGACCGCGGACACACGCCTAGAGGGATCTGCGTGTCGGCCAGGTAGCGGAGCAACTCGGGGTCCTCCGCTGCACGCACGCCGTGGTCGATCCGCTCGGCGTGCAGCAGCTGCATGGCATCCCAGACACCCTCGGGACCGCTGGACTCCCCGGCGTGAACGGTACGCCGGAAACCGGCGTCCTTCGCTGCCGTGAACGCCTCGGCGAAACGACCGCTCACTCGTCCGGCCGAGCGCTCGTCGCCGTCGATCGAGAGCGCGACGACGCGTCGGGGTCGCGCGGCGGTGAGCCACTCGACGACCTCGCGGGCCTCCCCCGCACTCTGCTGGCGGAGCAGCGAATAGCAGAGCCGCACCTCGGCGAGGCCGTCCTGCTCCGCCTCGTCGAGGCCGGACGCCAGCGCGTCGAAGAGCGCGGGGAGACGTTCGGACCAGGCCGCCCAGTGGGTGGGGTTGATGATGGCGTCGGTATAGCCGACGCCCGAAGCCGTCTGCCGCGCCGCGAACGTGTACGCGTGGCGGGCGGCCTGCTCGGGAGTCCGGATCAATCCGCACTCCCAGTCGAGGAACCGCAGGAAGTCGGCGAGGTCACCGGTGCCGTCGCTGGCGTCGTGGGTGGTCACGTCGAAGAGCGTGGCGGCGGGCCCGGGCAGCGGTTCGCCCGCCGCCTTCGCCAGGTCGAGCAGATCGATCAGCTCGAAGTTGCCCTCGAGATGCACGTGCGTCTCCGCCTTCGGCAACCGCCGGATCCATGTCTCGTCGATGCGGTGGCCGGTCGACAGGGCGGTGGGGGCAGTGGGCATCGGCGGCGGGTCCTTTCGAAGACGGCCCGCTGAATCTAATCGTCCGTCACGCTTGTTGACAAGTTGGAGAAGCGTGGCATCAGGCCTCGAGGCGGGACTCCTCGCCGAGCCGGTGCCAGGTGCGGTTGTGGTAGACCAGCGGGGCCGCCTCCGCCTCCGGCACCTGCGCTTGCAGGGCATGGACCGCCACGATCGTGGACTTGCCTGCGCTCATCGTGTCCACGACACGTCCGCGGATCCAGGAATGGGCCGCAGGGAAGTAGGGCTCTCCGGTGATCAGCCGAGTCCAGATGCTCGTATCGGCGAATCGATCGACCCCGCTCGTAGCGCAGAGCTGCGCGAGGTCGAGCTGCTCATCGGCCAGCAAGTGCACCACCACGTGCTCCGCCTTCAGAATCGTTGGCGCGCTGGAGGACTGCGCTGAGATCGAGAACACCAGCAGTGGAGGCTCTGCACTGACCGAGAACACGCTCGTCGCAGTGAGCCCAACCGGTCCCTCGCCGGCGTCCGCCGTGATGACCGCTACACCGGCGGCGTGGTTGCGGAAGGCGAGTTTGAACTCATCCGGGGTGAGCCCGACCGGGAAACGGTGCGCGGCATGATCTTCGTCGGGGCGCTCCTCCCGCAGGATCTGCGTCTCGGTCACGGTGTCCTCCCTGTGTCGTTGAGATGAGAGTCATGGTGTTGCACCACTGCGATCGGCGCACTGTCGCGTTACGCCGGTTTACGTCCTGAGCGTCCGCTCGACGGTAAGCAATCGTCATCGACGCTTCCGCCGGGACGGTGAGCGAACAAGCATGGGGGACATGACTTCCGACGCCCGCATCGATTCAGCCGACCCCCACCTCTCCGCGCTTCACGACGAGACGCTGCGGTTCACGCAGGAGCTGATCCGGACACCGAGCGTCAACACGGGCGACCCGAGAACGATCGGGGACGGGGAAGCTCGAGCCGCTCGTTACCTGCAGTCGCTGCTGGAGGAGGTCGGGTACGAGACCGAGTACGCCGAATCCGCTCCCGGTCGCGGCAACGTTCTCGCCCGGCTACGTGGCAGCGATCCCGCCCGGGGTGGCCTGCTCGTCCACGCGCACCTCGATGTGGTCCCCGCCGCACCTGCCGACTGGACGTACCCGCCGTTCGCCGGCGAGATCCACGACGGCTTCCTCTACGGGCGCGGCGCACTCGACATGAAAGGTTTCGCGGGGGTGCTCGTCGCGATCGCACGCCACTTCGCGCGTTCGGATACGCATCCGCAACGCGACCTGGTCTTCGCATTCTTCGCCGACGAGGAGGCGGGGGGCGTGTTCGGCGTTCGCTGGCTGCTCCAGCACCGGCCGCACTGGTTCGACGGAGTCACGGAGGCGATCAGCGAGGTCGGCGGATTCTCCGTGCCACTCGGCGCGCATCGCGCGTACCTCGTCGCCACGGCGGAGAAAGGCATCGGCCGGCTGGTGCTGACGGCACGGGGCACGGCCGGGCACGGCTCCCGCCCGACCGCGGACAACGCCGTCACGCGGATCGCCCGAGCGGTCGCCACGATCGGCTCGCACACGTTCCCGATCATCCCGACGCCCGCGGTCGAGGCGTTCGCCGAACGGGCCACGGCACTGCTCGGCGAGCGCGTCGACATCAGCACCATCGACCGGTATCCGGAACCGCTCGGGACGGCCGGCCCGCTGGTCGCGGCGGCGCTGCGAAACACCGTTTCGCCGACCATCATCCAGGGCGGCTACAAGTCCAACGTGATTCCGGGGGAGGCCCGAGCGGAGTTCGACGTGCGGGTGCTGCCCGGACAAGAGGACGCGCTCCGCCACGAGGTGGAGGCCTTGCTCGGGCCCGGGATCGACATCGCGTGGGACCGCTGGATCCATCCCATCGAGGCACCGTCGTCCGGCCCGCTTCTGGACGTGATGGCGGCAGCGATCGCCGCAGAGGACGAGCGGGGTGTCGTCGTGCCTTATCTGATGCCGGCGAGCACCGACAACAAGCACCTGGCGTCCGTCGGCATCGCCGGGTATGGATTCACCCCGTTGCGGACCGACGCGGACTTCGATGCGTTCGGGCACTTCCATGCGGTCGACGAACGAGTGCCCGTCGACGCGCTGGCCTTCTGCGCACGGGTGACCGAGCGCATCCTCCGCGACGCCTGAAGTGGAGCCGCTGGGGGTGGGAGCCGGTCAGTCCTCCGGCGTCGCCGTCGGCTCGCCGACCGGGAGGCCGCTGCCCTTCCAAGCCGGGAACCCTCCGTCGACGTGGGCGACATCGATGAAGCCGTTGCCGACCAGCCACTCCGCCACCGGCCCCGAACCGTTCACGGAGCCGCACACGACCACGACGGGCTGATCCTTGGCTGCGCCAGCGAAGGCCGCCTCCAGCTGTTCGCGGTCGACGATGTCGGCGCCGGGAAGCGCGCCGGCCGTCGAGCGACCCTTCTCGCTGCGGACGTCGATGAGTCGGGCCCCGCCGGCGACGCGCTCGGCGGCATCGGTGGCGGAGATCAGGGCGGGTTCACGGTTGTCGGTCATGAGACGAATCCACTCCCCTCCGGCCGCCGTGGGCAAGTCCCGGTTACGCCGCGTTGCGGGCTTGACGGTTCGTGACGCGCACGCTTCTGCCCGGCCGCCGGGCTCTGCGAGTCTGCCCCTCACGAGACGAGAACCACCCAGGTGGGGAGGGAGAGACCATGAGCGAGAACCTCATCCTCGCGGTCGCGCTGGACGGTGCCGGCTGGCACCCCGCCGCGTGGCGCGATGCGGGAATCGAGCAGTCGACCGTGTTCCAGGCGCAGTACTGGGTCGAGCAGGTCCGGCGCGCGGAGGCAGCAGGTGCCGACTTCGTCACGTTCGAAGATGCGCTGAGCGTCCCTTCGCCCGAGCGGCCCGGTCGCCTGCACGGCCGGCTGGACGCGGTTCAGATCGCGAACTTCGTCGCACGGCGGACAGAGCGGATCGGGTTGGTGCCGACGACGAGCGTGCTGGAGACGGAGCCGTTCCACGCGTCGACGCAGCTGGCCACGCTCGACTACACGAGCGAAGGCCGCGCGGGCTGGAAGGTCCAGGCGACCCGGCCCGGGGAGACGGCGAACTTCGGGAGGCGCGACGCCCTCTCGTTCGGCCCCGAGCTGCTCTCGACGCCGGAGGGACAGGAACGGCTGGCGCACGTCTTCGACGAGGCGGCCGAGTTCGTCACCGTCGTGCGGCAGCTCTGGGACAGCTGGGAGGACGACGCGGTCATCCGCGATGTCGCGACCGGCCGCTTCCTCGACCGCGACAAGCTGCATCACGTCCACTTCACCGGCAGCGTCTTCAGCGTTGCCGGCCCGTCCATCACACCCCGGCCGCCGCAGGGACAACCGTTGGTGACGGCTCTGGCGCACGCGGAGATCCCCTTTCGGCTGGCAGCGCGCGCCGCCGACGTCGTCTTCGTCACCCCGATCGAGGACGCCGACGCCGCGCGCGTCGTCGAGACCGTGCGTGCCATCGAGGCGGCGGACAGGACCGAGCCGGAACCGCTGCGGATCGTCGCGGACCTCGTCGTCGCGCTCGGGCCGTCGGCCGCCGACGCTCGCGCACGCCTGGAGGCGTGGGACGCCCTCGACGGCGAGCCGTACCGGAGCGATGCTGCCATCGTCGCGGCCACCGCCGTCGAGCTCGCGGATCGGATCGAGGCGTTGCAGGCCGACGGCATCGAAGGCGTACGGCTGCGACCGGCTTCCGCCCACGTGGACCTGCCCGCCATCGGCGAGCAGCTGGTTCCCGAGCTCCGCCGCCGAGGCCTCCTGCCTGCCACGCCCCGGACCGGCACGCTCCGCGACCGGCTCGACCTCGGCCGCCCACTCAACCGTTACGCCGCCTGAAAGCAGGATGACCATGTCACAGCCAGCAAAGCGTCGCCTCCGTCTCGCCGCCGGAGTCCCGGGCGTCAACCACTGGACGGTCTGGGGCGCGCCCGATGCCGGGAGCCAGATCGACTTCTCCACCTTCGAGCACGTCGCCCGCACGGCGGAGCGCGGCTTCTTCGACTACTTCTTCCTCGCCGAGGGACTCCGGGTGCGCGAGCACAAGGGGCGCCTGCACGAGCTCGATGTCGCCGGGCGGCCCGATAACTTCTCGGCTCTCGCCGCGGTCGCAGCGGTGACCGAGCACATCGGCCTGGTCGGGACGGCGAGTGCGACCTTCAACGAGCCGTACGACCTCGCCCGGCGGATCGCATCGCTCGATCACCTCTCCGGTGGTCGTGCCGGCTGGAACATCGTCACGTCCTCGGACGCGTTCACGGGCGCGAACTTCCGCCGCGGCGGCTACCTCGACTACCCGGACCGGTACCGCCGGGCGGGCGAGTTCGTCGAGCTCTCACGGGCGCTCTGGGACAGCTGGGATGCGGACGGACCACAGCGCTACCGGTTCGAGGGCGAGTTCTTCGACACCGAGGGCTGGTTCCCGGTGGCGCCCGGGCCGCAGGGACACCCGGTGCTGGTTCAGGCGGGCGACTCGGGCGACGGCCGTGACTTCGCGGTCACGACCGCGGACGTCGTCTTCAGCCGCCACGGCGAGCCGGAGGCGGGACGCGCGTTCCGGAGCGATATCCGCGCTCGGGCGTTGGCGGCCGGCCGCGACCCGGACGGGATCCTGGTCATCCCGGCCGTGAGCGTCGTCCTCGGCGACACGCCCGCGGAGGCCGAGGAGCGCGCCAGGGAGACCCAGTTCGCTCAAGTCACCCCGCAGACCGCGATCCACCTCCTGGAACAGGTGTGGGGAGTCGACCTGTCGGCACACGACCCGGAAGGACCGGTGCCCACTCCGCCGGACTCGCTCGGCGACCAGTTGACCCACGGTCAGGCGCGCCGGGTAGACGACCCCCTCGCCGCCGCCCATGCCTGGCACGCGGAGGCGGTGGAGCGCGACTGGAGCATCCGCGAGCTCGTCGTGGCGAAGACGACCCGGCACGAGTTCGTCGGGACGCCCGCGCAGATCGCGGAGCGGCTGGACGACGCCGCGCAGACCGGCGCGGCGGACGGCTACGTGCTCTCCGGGTCGGTCGTGCCCCACGGGATCGACGAATTCGTCGCCCGGGTGGTGCCGCTGTTGCAGGAACGCGGCGTGCTGAGGACGTCGTACGAGCACCCCACGCTGCGCGAGAACCTCGGACTCGGCGACCGCCCGTGGGTGCGGGAGGGCGCTGCCGTACCCGAGCGCGCGGAGCTGGCGTCGTGACGCGCATCCCACTCGGCATCCTCGATCTGGTCCCCGTGCCGAGTGGGTCCACCCCGGCGCAGGCCGTCGCGGCGACCCTCGATATCGTGCGCCGCGCGGAGGCCGCCGGCTACCACCGGTACTGGTTCGCCGAACACCACTTCAACCCCGGCGTCATCGGCTCGTCGCCCGCCGTACTCATCGCGCTCGCGGGTGCGTTCACCGACCGCATCCGGCTCGGTTCGGGCGCCGTGCAGCTCAGCCCCCAGGACACCGAGGCGACCATCGCCGAGGAGTACGCCCTCCTCGCGACCGCCTTCCCGGGCCGGATCGACCTGGGCGTCGGACGGTCCGGGCTGACGAGCGGAGGGCCGAGCGGACCGATCCACGCGCCGGAGTCCGTGACGCCAGAGGGGCTCCTGATCCCGGAGCCCTTCAGCTTCGAGCGGGTGTTCGACGCGCCGAAGTTCAAGACTCTGGCGCGCCTGCTCGTGCGAGGGCAGGGCGGCGCCGACTTCGCCGACCAGGTCGAGACGATCGTCGCGCTCCTCGCGGACGGAGTGGGGTCCGGTGACGAGCGCGTCGGCCTCGGCACCAGTCCGGCCGGCGCTGCGCCGGAGCTCCGGCTGTTCGGCAGTGGCACCCTCACCGCGCGGCTCGCCGGGCGGCTCGGGCTCCCGTTCGCGGCCAACTATCACAGCGCGCCGTCGGGGGTTCTCGTGTCGATCCAGGAGTACCGGCGCAGCTTCACTCCGTCCGAAGGGCTCGAGAAGCCGCACGTGATCGTCTCGGCCGATGTGGTCGCCGCCCCCACGAGTGCGCGCGCTGCCGAGCTGGCGGCCGGGTACCCGGCGTGGGTGCGCAGCATCCGCAGCGGGCTCGGAGCGATCCCGTACCCGACGGCGGCCGAAGCCGCCGCCCTGGAATGGACCGACGCCGAGCGCCGACTGGTCGACGACCGGCTTCGCACGCAGTTCGTCGGCACCCCCGCAGACGTCGTCGAGCGGCTGACGACGCTGCAGCGGGCGACCGCAGCGGATGAACTCGTCCTGACCACCATCACCCACGATCCTGAAGACCGGGCGGCGAGCTTCGAGTCGATCGCGCGGGCATGGCGTGACTGAGCTGCGCGACCTCTCCCGGCCGACAGAGCCGAGCAGCAGCTACCTGGACGCGCTCCGCGAGCGCACCGCGGAACGGGCGGCCCGAGCCGAGGTGCTGACCTCGCCCCACCGTGGCGCAGCCCCTGAGCTCGCCTCGGCGGTGGCGTCGGCCGTTCAGGAGCGGTTCGCCGGGATCGCCGCCCTGTCCCGGCGGATCTTCGGCACGCCGGAGGAGGCGTTCGGCGAGCATCGCTCGGCGGCCGCGATCGCCGGCGCCGTCCGCGCCGAGGGCTGGGATGCCACGGTCGGCGTGTTCGACCAGCCCACCGCCGTCCTCACACAGGCCGGACGTTCCGACGGCCCTGCCATCGCCATCCTCGCGGAGTACGACGCCCTCCCGGGCATCGGCCACGGCTGCGGTCACAACATCATCGCGGCGAGCGCAGTCGGCGCCTTCCTCGCGGTCGCCTCGGTCGCCGACCGGCTCGACGGACGGGTCGTGCTGCTGGGAACGCCGGCCGAGGAGGGCAACAGCGGCAAGGAGCTGCTGGCGCGGGCGGGCGCGTTCGACGGGCTCGACGCTGCAATCATGGCCCACCCGTTCGGCTATGACGCCGCCGACCACCCGTTCATCGGCCGTCGGATCCTCCGCGTCCACTACGCCGGCGTCGCCGCGCACGCCTCCGCCACACCATTCATGGGCCGCAACGCGCTGGACGCGGCGAACCTGCACTACCAGGCGGTCGCGCAACTGCGGCAACATCTGCCACCCGGCGACCGGGTGCACGGCATCGTGCTGCACGGCGGCGACCGCCCGAGCATCGTTCCGGCGAGCGCGACCCTGGAGTATTACCTCCGCTCGCACGAGGCGACGACCCTCCGGGAGTTGAGCACCCGGCTCCGGGAGATCTCGGAGGGTGTCGCGCTCGCCACCGGGACGGGCGTCCGGCTCGAGTGGGACCCGCAGCCGTATACGCTGCCCACCCGGTTCAACCGCCCGCTCACCGAGCGCTGGGCCGTGCACCAGGAGCAGGTCGGGCGGCGGGTGCTCACCCGGGACGTCGTGCCGAGCGAGCTGGCGGCGTCCACCGACTTCGGCAATGTCAGCGTCCGCATCCCCGGCATCCACCCGGTCATCGCGGTGAGCCCGCCCGAGGTCGCTTTGCACACCGAGGAGTTCGCCCGGTATGCGTCCTCCGCGGCGGGCGACCGCGCCGCCGTCGATGCCGCACATGGGCTCGCCCTGACCGCGCTCGACTTCCTGACCGACCCCACGCTCCGCGAGGCCGCCGCCGCGGACTTCGACGCCGCGGGCGGCCGCCTCGATGTGGAAGGGTATTTCTCGTGACCACTGCTCCCGCCGTCTACGCGATCCATGAGAACCCGGACTGGTTCGGCCCGTTCCGCGACGCGTTCGAAGCCGAGGGCGTCCCTCTCGTCGAGTGGTTGCTCGTCGACGGTGTGCTCGACCTCGACGCCGTGCCCCCGGAGGGCGTGTTCTGGTCGCGGATCAGCGCGTCCTCACACACCCGGGGCCACGCCCGGTCGAAGGACTACGCCCGCAGCGTGCTGTCCTGGCTGGAGTCGCATGGACGCCGGACCGTGAACGGCCGCAGCGTGATCGAGCTGGAGATGAGCAAGGTCGCCCAGCTGACCGCGCTGCGAGCGGCGGGGATCGACACGCCGCGCACCGTCGCGGTGATCGGCACGCACAACCTCCCCGCGGCCGCACAGGACTTCCCGACTCCGTTCGTGATCAAGCACAACCAGGGCGGCAAGGGCATCAGCGTGCGCCGCTTCGACTCGGCCGACGAGCTCGCGAGCGCCGTCGAGGCCGGCGAGCTGGACGAGCCGGAGGATGGCATCACCCTGCTCCAGGAGCTCCTGGTCGCCGCCGAACCGACGATCACGCGCGTGGAGATCGTTGACCACGAGCTCGTCTATGCGGTCGCCGCCGACACAGCCCGGGGCGGGTACCAGCTCTGCCCGGCGGACGCCTGCGCCATCGACCCCGACACCGGAGCGCTGCTGACACCGCCGGGTGCGACGATCGCACCGGAGCCGGGTGAGCAGCTGTTCCGGCTGCGCGAGGGCTTCAACCATCCACTGGTCGCGCAGTACATCGACTTCACCCGCCGCCACGGGATCGAGGTCGCCGGGATCGAGTTCATCGAGACCGTAGACGGGCGCGCGGTCACGTACGACGTGAACACGAACACGAACTACAACGCGGTGGTGGAGGCTACGGCCCCCGCCTCCGGTCCGCGAGCCATCGCGCGGTTCCTCGGGCGGGAGTTCGCGTCGCTCTACGCCACGGTCTGAATCTCCGGCTCCGAGGCACGCCCGGCTCCGGGCACGTAGCCGAATCGCGGTGCGATGAGTTCGATGGTGTCGTTCAGCACCTGCTCATAGTCCTGCTCCTCGAACTCGTATGGCAGTTCCAGGCGCAGCTCGGACACGTCCGCGAACGCGGCGTCCTCCGCCAGCCGTTCCGCGATCTCCTCCGCCGGCCCGACCAGGTCGGCGGCGAACAGCGTCCGCCGGGGACCGTGCGCGACACCCACCCGCGCATCACGCTCGCGCGCGTACTCGCGGTACTTCTGCCGCGTCTCCCGATCGGCGCCGTTGGTGGGAAGGAGCACCCGGCCGAAGGCCACCCGGAGGTCGTCCGGCCGAGTCGTCAGCGAGCGGTGCAGGGCGATCAGCGCGCGCTGGGCCTCCACGAAGTCGTCCGTGCCCTCTCCCGAGATGACGTTCCCGGTCAGCAGGTGCAGTCCGTGCGTCGCCGCCCAGCGGATGGACGCGCTGCTGCCTCCGCCGTACCAGACGCGACGGTCGAGTCCGGGGCTGTGCGGCTGCAGCCGGGGGCGCTGCACGTTCCCCGGCGAGTGGATGACGGTGTCATCGTCGCCGATGAACTCGCCGGAGAGGTCAGCGAGCAAGCGCTCGATGCGACCGTAGGAGAGGTCGTAGTCCCGCCAGTCGCCGTCGAACACCCGATCGCCGATGAGGTCGGCGTGCGGCGGTGTACCCGCGCTCAGCCCGATGGCCACGCGGCCTCCCGAGAGAACGTCCGCGGTCGCGAGGTCTTCACCCAGCCGGAACGGGCTCTCGTAGCCGATCGGGATGACCGCCGTGCCGAGTTCGATCATCGACGTCCGCTGCGTCGCCGCGCCGAGGAACACAGCGGCCGAGGATATCCCGTGCTCGAGGTGACGCTGCCGCACCCAGGCGCCGTCGTAACCCAGCCGCTCCCCCACCTCGATCAACCGGAGGGTGTTCTCCAGACCCCGTGCCGGGTCGTCGTCGGGATAGTTGCCCAGTGTGAGGAAGTGCAGGCGGGTGAGGCGCGTCACGCGGGCACCGCCTCTGCCACCGGAGCGCGCCTCTCCGCGAGGGACACGGGCCACGCCGGGTCACCGATGAAACCGTTCGCGACCGGTCGCACGTCCGACCGGAAGAGTTCCAGGCTGTCCGCCCACGCAGTGCGCACCAGCTGACCGGGATGGCCGCCGATGGAGATCGTGGTGTGCCCGAATGCCTCGTGATATCGGGCGAGCTTGTCGAGCACCTCCTGCGGGCTGCCGATCAGCGCAGACGAACGCGCGACGTAGTCGTCGTAGTCGGCGTAGTCGGTGCGGGTGCCGGGCAGTGAGTGGTCGGCCTTCGACACGGCGGCGACGAACGCCTCGTACGCGGGCCGGTATTCCTCGCGGGCCTGCTGGGAGGTGCGGGCCACGTGCAGGACGTGGCCGGCGCCGACCGTCGCGTCCGCCGGGTCGCGCCCGGTCTCGGCCCACACCTCGCGGTAGCGGCGGACCAGCGCTGCGTATTGCTCGATGGGGTTCATCGCGTTTGCGGAGAAGATCGGGTCGCCGTGCCGGGCGGCCAGCTCCACCGATGCCGGCGAGGTTGCCGAACCGTGCCAGATGCGGATCCGCGACTGCAGCGGCCGGGGTTGCACATCCGCGCCGCGCAGCGGAGAGTGCCGGATTCCCGGCGCATCCGCCGGCGGGTCCCAGTCGACCGAACGTGAGGACCAGAGCTGCCGGAGCAGCGTGTAATTCTCGCGCAGGGTGTCCCACGCCTCGGTGCGCTCGATGCCGAACAACTCGGTCTGCTCGGGGCCGTTGCCCTTCCCGATGATGAGCTCGAGCCGGCCGCCGGAGAGGTGGTCGATCGTGGCGTAGTCCTCGGCCACCCGCACCGGGTCGAGCACCGAGAGCAGGGTGACACCGGTGAAAAGCCGGATGCGTGAGGTGACCGCCGCCAGGTGCCCGAGCAGCACGGTCGGCGAACTGGAGAGGAATGGCGCGTGGTGCCGCTCCCCGACGGCGAACCCGTCGAAGCCCAGCTCCTCGAACAGGCGGACGTTCGCCACGACCTCGGCCAGGCGCTCCCGGGGGGAGGGGGCGGGCTGCCCGTCTCCCCCCGGTGCGTTGGCGATCAGGTCGAGCCCTATGACCTTCATGCCGCGGCCCTTACTTCGCCTTGTAGGCGTCGACGAGGGACCCGAGCCGCGAGTCCGCGCCGAGCACGATGCCGTGCACGTTCTGCGCAGTCCCGAGGATCGTCGTCAGCTCGACGACGGGGATGTAGTAGGCCAGGTCGACGATGCGCTGCCCGGCCTTCTGGGCGATGGCGTTCCGCTTGTCCTGATCAGGGGTGGCGAGTTGGTCCAGCAGCAGCTGGTTGAGCTGCGGATCCGTGTAGCCCTTGACCGTGTTCGACGGGAGGGTGCTCAGGAACTGCGTACGCAGCACGTCCCCGTCCGCGCGGGACAGGTTGCCGTACGCGAGGTCGAACGCGCCGGCGCTCGACTGGGCGAGGTACTGCGGGACCGTTCCGGTCCACACGGTGACCTCGATGCCGAGCTGCTTCAGCTGCTGCTGGATGAGTTCGACGATGGACTGGTTCGGATTGAAGTTGGCGATGTATCCGAGTTTGAGGCTGAGGCGCTTGCCGTCCTTCTCCCGGATGCCATCCGCTCCCTTCTTCCAGCCGTCGTCGTCGAGCAGCTTCGCCGATGCTTTGGGGTCGCTGGTCAGCTGCTTGCTCAGGTCGACCCAGCCGGGCGTGTTGGCCGCGAGCACGCTCGACGCCACCTTGAAGTCGGAGGTCAGCGCCGACTGCTGGATCGCAGTGCGGTCGATCGCGGTCAGCAACGCCGTGCGGACCTTCTCGTCGCTCAGGATCGTGCCCGGCTTGGTATAGGTGGTGAGGCCGAACGCGATACCGGGGTTCGGGCGGATGACGAGACCGGTCTTGCCGGTCTTGAGCGTGGCGATGTCCTGCGGCAGCACACCGCCGACCGCGTCGAACTGCTTCGAGGTGAGACCGCCCGTGCGGACGCCGGCTTCGGGGACGATCTTGAACGTGACCGTGTCGAGGTGAGCGGCCGCGCGGTTGCCGTAGTCCTCCGGAGCCCAGTCGTAGCCGGAGCGCTTCTTCAGCACCACGGAGGTGTTCTTGGTGTAGCTCTCGAGAGTGAACGGACCGGTCCCGCTGAGGCCAGCGCCGGTGGCTCGGTCGTCGAAGGGGATCGCCAACGACTTCGGCGACAGCAGCGCGAGTGCAACGGTGGACGCAGCCTGCGGGAACGCGCCGTTGGGCTTGCTGAAGGACACCGTCGCGGTGGAGTCGTTGACCACAGTGGTGCCGGCGTAGTTGGGCAATGCGGTGACCGCGTTCACCGCCTTCGTCGCGTTCGCCACGATGTCGTCGAAGTTCGCTTTCACCACGGAGGCGGTCAGAGGGGTGCCATCCGAGAAGGTGACGCCCGGTCGCAGCGTGAACGTGAACTGCGTCGCGTCGGCGTTGGCCTGCCACTTGGTCGCGAGCCCGGGGATGATCTTGCCGGTCTTCGGGTCCTGCTCGGTCAGCGACTCGAAAAGCTGGCGCTCCACATACAGGGTGTCGTTGCCGCTGCCGAGCGCCGTCGGGTTGAGAGTGATCGGGTCGTTGGCCAGAGCGAACGTCAGGTCGCCTCCCTCGACGGGCTTCGCCGATGCGGTGCTCGCGGAACCCGCCGCATTCGCGGCGCACGCGCTGAGGACGAGGGCGGCCGCCGCGGCGGTTGCGATTCCGGCGGTGATGCGCCGGATCCGTGGACTGGTCATGCTGTTCTCCTTGGGGTGAGGGGTGCGCCGCGGCCGGGGATGGCCTCCAGCAGGTCGCGGGTGTACGGGTGGTCGGGGCTGTCGAACACATCGGCGACGGTTCCCGTCTCCACGACGCGGCCCTCACGGAGGACAGCGACGTCGTCGGAGACCTGACGGACGACAGCGAGATCGTGGCTGATGAAGAGGTAGGCGACACCGAGCTCGGCCTGGAGCGATGCGAGCAGCTCCAAGACCTGCGCTTGCACCCGCACATCGAGCGCGGACACCGGCTCGTCCAGCACGACCAGGTCGGGGCGGATGGCGAGCGCACGCGCGATGGCGACGCGCTGGCGCTGGCCTCCCGACAGCTCGGACGGCCGGCGCTCCGCGGCGTCCGACGGCAGGCCGACCTGGTCGAGCAGCAGCCGTGCGCGCGCGGCCCGTTCCTGGCGTGTCCCGATGCCGTGCGAGCGCAGCGGCTCGGCGACCAGGTCGGCGATGCGGAACCGCGGGTTCAGCGAGGCGTAGGGGTTCTGATGGACGACCTGGATGCGACGGCGCAACCTGCGTAGCGTGGTTCCGCGGGCGGCGGTGATGTCCTCCCCGTCGAAGACGATACGGCCGGCGGTCGGGTCGTCCAGCCGGAGCACCAGCCGCGAGGTCGTCGTCTTGCCCGAACCGGACTCGCCGACCAGGGCGAGGGTCCGGCCATGGTCGATGGTGAGGCTCACCCCGTCAACGGCCCGGTTCTCGCCGAAGTCCTTGACCAAGCCGGTCGCGATGAGCAGGGGCTCGGACGGCGTCGGCGCCTCTGAAGGTTCCCGCCGTTCGGCGCGGGCGCGGGTCAGGAACGTGCCACCTGAGGTGTTCAGGCTCGGCGCCGCGGCCAACAGTGCACGTGTGTACGGATGCTGCGGCGAGCCGAGCACCCGGTCGGGGGTCCCGGACTCGACCAGTCTCCCGCCGGACAGCACGAGGATGCGGTCGGCGCGGCCAGCGGCGATCCCGAGGTCGTGCGTGATGAGCAGGGTGGACGCGCCGAGATCGTCGGTCAGTTCGTCCAGATGGTCGAGGATTAGCCGCTGCACGGTCACGTCGAGTGCGCTCGTCGGCTCGTCAGCGATCACCAGTTCCGGCCGCGCGGCCAGCGCGATGGCGATCAGGACCCGCTGGCGCTGCCCTCCCGAGAGCTGGTGCGGATATTGCACCGCACGCTCCGACGGCCGGTCGATGCCGGCCCGCTCCAGCGCCTCGACCGCGTGCTCGTGCGCGGCTTGCCGGTCCGCGAGCCGGTGGATGCTGAGGACCTCCGCCACCTGCTGCCCGATAGTCTTGACCGGGTTGAGCGAAACGGTCGGATCCTGCGGGACATAGCCGATCCGCCGCCCGAGCAGCCCACGGAAGGAACGCTCACCGAGCGAGGAGACCTCATCCCCCGCGAAGCGGATGGCGCCGGAGACGGTGGCGTTCGCCGCGAGCAGCCGGACGATCGCGGCAGCGGTCGTGGACTTGCCCGAACCGGACTCGCCGACCACGGCGACTCGTTCGCCGGCCGCGACCTCGAAGCCGATGCCGTGGACGGCCTCCACGTCGCGCCCGGCGGAGCGGTAGCGGACACGGAGGTCGGCGACCTCAAGCAACGCACTCATCGCGGGCCCTCCGCGGTGAACGCGCGCGACAGGCGGTTGCCGGCGAGCACGGTGAGAGCGATGACCAGCCCAGGGAGAGTGGTCATCCACCACGCTGTCGCGAGGAAATCACGCCCGCCGGCGACCAGGGCGCCCCACTCCGGCGTCGGCGGTTGGGCGCCGTAGCCGAGGAAACTGAGCGCCGAGATCGCCAGGATCGCGGCGGAGAAGTCGAGGGCGACGAGCGCGAGCAGCGGTGCGATCGAGTTCGGCAGCACGTGCCGCAGCAGAACCCGGATGGGGCGAGCGCCGCCGGCGACGGCCGCCTCGACGAACACGCTGTTCCGCACCTTCAGCACTTCGGATCGCAGCACCCGAGCGTTGGAGGCGATCGAGGTGACACCGACCGCGATCGCGACGTTCACCGTCCCGAACCCCAGCGCGACCACGAAGGCCAGCGACAGCAGGAGGCCCGGAATCGCCAGCAGCACATCGGCGAACCGCATCAGCACCGCATCGACCCATCCCCCGCGATACCCCGCGAGCAGTCCGATCAGCGTGCCCACGATCACGCCGACGAGCACGGCGATCGCGGCGGCGCCGAGCGACAGGCCCGCTCCGTGGACGACCCGGGAGAACAGATCGCGGCCGATGGCGTCAGTGCCGAAAAGATGAGCGGCCGACGGCGGCTGCCGGATCGCGCTGGACACCGCCAGCGGATCGGTCGCGGTGAAGAGCGTGGGAGCCAGGGCGGCGAGTAGGAGGACGGCGATCCAGACGGCGCTCACCGCGACCCCGGGCCGGCTGCGCAGCCCAGAGAGCGCGGCGGCCAGGCGGGATCGCCTGAACCCGGAAGCCCCGGTGCTCTCACCCAGGAGAGGCTCTCTGCTCGCCGAGGTGGTGGGCGTCTGGGAAACCTGCTTCAGCTCGGCCACGACGGTCTCGGTCATGCGGTCACTGCTTTCAGCGGTGCCCGCCGCGCGGCGCGGGGAGTGACGATCCGCGGGTCGAGCAGCGGGTAGAGGAGGTCGACGGCCAGATTGACCGTCACGAATACGAGTGCGCCGAACACGACGGTGCCCTGCACCACCGGGATGTCCTGAGCCGCGACGGCGTCCGCTGTCAGCCGTCCGACGCCGGTGCGGCCGAAGACCGTCTCCGTCACCACCGAGCCCGCGAGCAACTGCCCGACAAGGAGCCCGGAGATCGTGAGCGCGGGGAGCGCGGCATTGCGGAACGCGTGCCGCAGCTGCACCCGGGTCGCCGACGCGCCCTTGGCCCGAGCGGTGTCCGCATACGGCTGCCGCAGCTCCCGCTCCAGTCCCTGCGCGAGCAGCTGAGCGATGAGCGCACTGGTCGGGACCGCCAGCGTGATGGCCGGCAGGACGGCGCTGATGACACCGTCGTTTCCCGTCGCCGGGAAGATCGGCAGCTGGAATGAGAAGAACTGGATCAGCAGCAGACCGAGCCAGAAGGACGGGATGGCAACACCTAACGGCGGCAACGACAGCAGGAATCCGCGGAGCCCGTTCGAACGCGACCGTGTCGCAGCGAGCGCGACGCCGGTGCCCGCGACCAACGCGAACAGGATCCCTAGACCGGCGATCTCCAGCGTGGCCGGCACGCTCTCAGCGATCAGCTCGGACACCGGGCGCCCGGAGACGAACGATCGGCCGAAGTCGCCGGAGGCAGCGTGCAGCGCTGCGGTGCCGAGGCGGACGAGCACCGGCTGGTCGAGCCCCCACTCGGTGCGGATGGCCGCCAGCTGTTCGGCGCTCAGGTCGCTGGACTGGCCGCCGGTGATGCTGGCCAGGGCATCACCGGGGAGCGCCCAGAGCACCAGATAGCTCACGACGTAGGCGACCACCAGGACGAACACGGCCTGGCCGAGCCTCCGGAGGATGTATCTGCTCACGCGCCGCGTTCCTTTCTCTCGTGGCGGACACCTCATTCGGTCAGGATTCGCACGCCCGGACCAGCACGGATGACGGACTGTGTCGGGGGTTACAGTCCGTTTCGATGAAGGTGGATTTCACGCCGGCCCACCGCTATCCCGCGCTCGTGCATCGCCTCCGGGCGCCTCGATCGCTCGGACGTTACGGACCTTGACGTCGACGGTGGATGCGCCCGCTGCGTGCCGCGTACGGTGCCGCCCATGAACGCGATCGACAGCACCCAGAGCCTCGAGCTGTTCCGGGAGACAACGGCAGTCGCAGGCGAAAACAACCTCGAACACGCCCGCGACGAGTTCCGTCGCGCCGCCGAAGAACTGGAGTCGGCACGCGAGCATCTGATGGAGGCCTACCGGAGCGCGGGAACACGCCGATGACCGGTTCCCGCCCCCACACGCAGCCCGACACGTCCATGGATCGTATCGATCCCCACCGGCAGAGACTCGACGAGGCAGAGTCCGCAGCGGAAGTGCTCCTGCGCTGCGATCTCGGTGACAGATCTGCACCCGTTGCCGCGGCCTTGCGGCGCAACGTCCGTGCGCTGTTGAACTCGATCCGAGCAGTCGAGCTCTCGCCAAGCGTGCCCTCGCTCTCCGTCCTGGAATTCGAACGACGGCTGGTCGCGATGGAGCGTCTTGCTTTCGCGGGCGCACCAATGGTCGACCTGCTTCGGTGGCCGCGAACGCTGCCCGGACGACTCGACCTCGCGTGCCGGCTCAACCCGGACGAGATCGCGGCGCTCGATGAAGGGCGTGTGCTCACCGTCCTCCGCGACCTGCGACGATGGAACCGGTATCTCGGCTGGAGCCCAGCCGCAGCTGTTCTCGAAGGGAGCTCCCGGTGACCGCTGCCCACCCGTCATCGACCGTTCGCATCCGCGGTGCGCTCGTGAACGAGTATCCGGCGATCGGGGCGCTCACCCATGCGGCCTACACGCACGACTATGGGGATCTGCCGGCGCACTACCGAGAGGAGCTGAAGCACCCGGAGGCGCTACTCGACGCGTTCGACTTCTTCGTGGCGGAGGACGAGAGCAGCGGGGAGCTCGTCGGGACCATCGCGCTCCTTCGGCCCGGTCTCGATCAGGACGGCCGGATCGGGTCGGACGAGCTCTGCTTCCGGCTGCTGGCCACTCATCCGTCGGCACGAGGCCGTGGCATCGGGGCGGAGTTGACGCGGTTCGCCGTCGACCAGGCGAGAGGGCGCGGCCAGCGCGCGGTGGTGCTGAACAGCGGTCCGGACATGGTGGGAGCCCACGCGCTCTACCGGAAGCTCGGCTTCACCCGACGTGCAGAACGAGAAGACACGATCGTCCTGCCGGATGGGCGCACGCTCCAACTGCTGACTTTCGTCCTCGACCTTCCGCACTGAACCGCCCGGAAGGCCGAGGAGACATCAAGCCGTCCGCCTCGCGAGCGCCGCGGAGTCGAACGGACGCAGCCCCAGGTTCTCACGCAGTGTGTTCCCCTCGTAGCCGGTCGGGTAGACCCCGCGTTCTTGCAGCTCCGGGACCAGCCGGTCGACGATGTCATCCAGACCGGACGGCACCAGCCACGGTGTGATGTTGAAGCCGTCGACCACCCGGGCATCGGCGTAGCGCTGCAGTGTCGCAGCCACTGACGATGGGCTGCCGACGAAACCGCGCCCGGAGTTGAGGCGGATAACGAGCTCGCGGATGGAGAGCCCCTCCGCCTCCGCGCGCTCCCGCCAGGCGTCGGCCGTGGTCTTGGCCTGCGCCGCGCGGAACCCGGCCCCGCGAGTCTCGCCGGTGACGTCCTGCACCGGGTCGATGTCGGGCAGCGGGCCGTCCGGGTCGTAGGTGCTGAGGTCGGTGCCCCAGATGTTCTCGATGAAGGCGATCGCGGTCTGCGGGGTGACCTGCTTGCGGCGCACCCACCGAGCCTTCTCCTCGGCTTCCGCGTCGGTGTCGGCGAGGATGAATTCCTGGCCGGGGAAGATCTTCACGTCGTCAGCAGGGCGCCCAGCCTTCAGGGTGCGCTGCCGGATGTCCGCTGCGAAGTTCTGCGCGTCGTCGAACGCGCTGTGGGCCGAGAAGATGACGTCGGCCTGGCGGGCGGCGAAGTCGCGGCCCTCGGGCGAGTCGCCGGCCTGGAACAGCATCGGGCGACCTTGCGGGCTCTGCGGGAGACGGCTGAGCCCGCGCGCACGATAGTGCCCGGTGTCCACCTCGACCGTCGGCCCCTGCGCCCCGGTGCTCCATGAGTCCGCGTCCGGAGAGTCCGCGATGTCGGCGTCCCAGGCGGCCCAGAGCTCCTTGGCGGCGACCACGACCGCCTCCGCGTGCCGGTAGCGGTCGGCGTGGTCGAGGTAGCCGCCGCGCCGGAAGTTCTCGCCCGTCCAGGCGTTGTCCGTCGTCACGACGTTCCAGGCGGCTCGGCCGCCCGAGAGCAGGTCGAGACTGGCGAACCGGTGGGCGAGATCCAGCGGGTCGTTGTAGGTCGTGTTCTGCGTCGCGACCAGTCCGATCCGGGACGTGACGGCGGCGAGCGCCGCCAGCTGCGTCTGCGCGTCCGGCCGTCCCGCCACGTCGAGCTGGTGGAGGCGGCCGAGGTGCTCGCGCAGTCGCAGCCCCTCGCCGAGGAAGAACGCGGAGAACAGGCCGCGCTCGGCCGTCTGCGCCAGGCGGCGGAAGCTCTCGAAGTCGATCTGGGAGCCGCTCTCCGACTCGGTCCACACGGTCGAGAAGTTGACGCCCTGGAAGAAGACGCCGAAGCGGAGGACGGTCGGTGCGGTCATGCGGACTCCTGGTAGCGGTTGACGGCGTCGGGCAGGCCCAGCGTCGCGCGGAGGGTGTCGCCGGGTCGCGGGACGGCGAGCGGGATGCGGTCGCGGAGCTGCGGCGCGACCGCGAACGCGAACTCGGCGAGGTCGAGGTCGAGCACGGCCGGGTGGAGGCGGACGCCATCGATGACGGACTCGAAAGAGGCGATCAGGTCGACGAGTCCGTCGGCCGGGCCCGTGTAGCGGGCGCGGCGTGTGGGCCAGGGTGTCCGGGCATCGAGTTCGGTGACCCGGTCGGCCGCCGGAACGCCGGCGGCATCGAGCACGAACTCGAGGTCGAGGATCGCGAGCACGCCCGTGGCCCGGAGTTCTGCCGCGGTGTCGGCCGCGCGCGCGTGCAGCTGCACCGCGCTCCCCGGCCGCACATCGAAGAAGGCCGCATCCAGTTCGGCGGTCCCGGCGAGGGCCGCAGAACCGAAGACCGGCAGGGCACCCTGCGGAGGCCTCGGCACGATCGACGGCCCCACGACGGAGTAGTCGTCGCCGGTGAAGCCGATGTGGTGCAGCCGGTCGCGGTCAATGTACCGCCCGGTCGCCACGTCGCGGATCACCGCGTCGTCCTCCCAGGAGTCCCAGAGCCGGCGCGCCACCTCCACCGCATCCTCAGGCCGCCCCGGCTGTCCGCCGCGCCCGTAGAGCGCAGCCGTGTCGGGGTCGTCCGCCACTGTCGCGGTCCAGCCGGCACGGCCGCGCGATGCGAAGTCGAGCGACGCGACCTGGGTGGCGACGTGGAACGGCTCGGTGTAGACCGTGCCCGCTTCTGGCACCAACCCGATCGCGCTGGTCAGCGGGGCGACGAACGCCGCCCGCTGAATCGCGTCCAGCCGGGCCGAGATGCCATCGGGATCGGCCGGCGGCAGAGCCGAATCGGCGAAGGTCGCGAAGGCGAACCCCGCGCGTTCGGCCTCCTGCGCGCGCTCGGCGTGCACCCGGCCGCCGAGCAGCTCGGCCGGGCTGTGCGAGGACGCCCGCCAGGCAGCCGGGTGCGCTCCGTCGCCGTCGAGCTCGACGCCGAGGACGAGTGGCCGCTCCGGGCGGCTCACCGGGCGCTCCGCTCGTGCGGGATCTGCTCCCCGGCCTCCACCGGGAACGGCAGCCGGTTGCCGGCCGGCGGCAGCGGGCAGGTGGCGAAATCGGTGTACGCGCACGGGAGGTTGACCGCACGGTTGAAGTCGATGATCACCGACCCGTCACCACTGGGCGCGCCGACGGCCAGCGACCGGTTGGCCGCGTAGGTGGTGACACCGCTGGTCTCGTCGGTGAACAGGATGAACAGCGACCCGGGGGTGTGCCCGTTGAAGGCGGTCAGCCGGTGGACCGCGCCGTCGCGCGAGAACTCCACCTCCCCTGGGGCGGCGTAGACGTGCTGGAGGCCCTCGGCGACCGAGCCGACCGTCACCTCGACCGGCTGGTCGAACGGGACGAACCGGCCCTCGACCGCCCACGCACCGTCCGGGGCGTAGGTGGGGGTTCCGCGGTACCCGGAGCGGGTGGGGTGACCGGGATGCCGCGGACGGAGCAGGTCGGACCCGCCGCGTTTCGCGATCTCGATCACCACGTCGCCGAAGGCGGCGATGCGGCCACCGCGCTCCGGGATGGCGCCGAAGGCGACACGGCCGGTGACCGTGTCGCCGTCGACGAGCAGTGCCTCACCATCGCCGAGCTCCACGACCGGACCGTCTTCGGAGCTCCACCAGCGTCCCGGGATGCCGTCGTAGGCCGTCGGATCGGCGGTCAGCCAGTGCAGCGCGGTGATGGCGAGGAAGCCGTGTGCAGAAGCACGGTCCTCTTCGTGGGCCTGGTGCCAGGCGCTCCACGCCGATTCGAAAGCGGTTGTCGTGGTCTCTGATGCGATGGTCATGACGTCATCTCACTGGTTGCTGAGCGGAAGCCCAGGCGGATTGATCTCGGACTTCGGCAGGCCCTCGTTGGTGAGGTTGTACGCCTTCAGCCACTTCGCGTACTGACCGTGGTCGATCAGGTAGTTGATGGCGTCGGCGATCGGCTTGTCGAGGCCGCTGCCCTTCTTCACGGTCGCGGCGATCAGGCCCTGGATGGTGGCGCCCGCGCCCGAGTACGTGCCGGCGGTGCGGGTCGGGTTGGCCGACGACGCGCTCTGCGTGTTCTGGTAGGCGGCGCCCGGGTTCGGCCCGAAGTTGGCGTCGATCTTGCCGGAGTTCAGCGCGAGATACGTGGAGTTGCTGTCCGGGTAGTACTTGATCGTCAGCGTCTTGCCCTCGGACTCGAGCTTGGACTTCCACTCGAGCAGGATCTTCTCCTGGTTCGTGCCGGAACCGACGGCGACCGTCTTCCCCGCGAGGTTCTCGTAGTCGTTGTCGAACTCCCAGGTGCTCTTCTTCAGGACGGTGAAGGCGAGCTCGTCCTTGCGGTACGAGGCGAAGTCGTACTTCTCCTTGCGCTGCTCGGTGTCGGTGATGTTCGAGAAGCCGACATCGGTCGCGCCCGTGTCGATGCCGACGAAGAGGTTGTCCCAGGTCGCGTTCTTGACCTCGGGCTTCAGGCCGAGCACCGCAGCGACCAGGCGGCCGAGGTCCGGCTCGGAGCCGGTGAGGGTCTTCTGGTCGTCGCCGGTGAATGCGAGGGGCGGGAAGCCGGCCGGCAGCGCACCGACGCCGATGACGAGCTTGCCGCTCGACTTCACCGCGTCCGGCAGCTCGTCCGCGATCGACGCGACCTTGTCGACCTGGATGGTGGTCTGGGTGCCGGCTCCGTTGGTGTGGGCTGCGACGATGACGCCGCCCTTCGAGGTTCCGTCGTTCTCAGCTGACGCCTGTCCGGAGCAGGCCGCGAGAGAGACGACGAGGGCGGCCGACACGAGGGCGGCCCCGGCGACGCCGAAGCGTCCGACGCCGAAGCGTCTAGGTGGGGTGATTCGGGGGGACATGGGTTCTCCTTGGTGAGGGGTGGGTGTGGGTGGTGCGTTCAGAGCACGCGGCTCAGGAACTCTCGGGTGCGCGTTTCGCGCGGGTGATCGAGCACGTCGGACGGCCGACCCTGTTCGACGACCACCCCGTCGTCGAGGAAGACCACGCGGTCGGCGACTTCGCGGGCGAAGCCGATCTCGTGCGTGACGACGACGAGGGTGACGCCTTTGCCGGCGAGCGAGCGGATCACGGCCAGGACCTCGCCGACCAGCTCGGGGTCGAGAGCGGAGGTCGGCTCGTCGAACAGCAGAACCTCCGGCTCCAGGGCGAGCGCGCGGGCGATGGCTACGCGCTGCTGCTGACCTCCGGAGAGCTGGCGGGGGTACGAGGCCTCCTTGTCGGACAGCCCGACCCGCTCCAGCAGCGTCCGCGCCTGCTCTCGGGCGGTCGCAGGGGGCGTGCCCAACGCGATCGGCGCCTCCGACACGTTCTCGAGGATCGTCAGATGCGGGAACAGGTTGAAGTTCTGGAAGACGAACCCGATCCGGGCGCGCTGGCGGAGGATCTCCCGCTCGCTGAGCTCTTTCAGCCGGCCGTGGTGCACGCGGACGCCGATCAGCTCGTCACCGACGACGACGTAGCCCTCGTCGAGCGGTTCGAGATGATTGATGGCGCGCAACAGGGTGGACTTCCCCGAGCCGGACGGGCCGAGGATGACAGTGACGGTGCCGGCCTCGATCGTCAGATCGACCCCGCGGAGCACCGGCCGGTCGCCGAACGACTTCGTCGCGTTCGCGATCTCGATCCCGGCGCTCATACGGCACCGTCCAGGCGGTTGTTCGCCCAGCCGCGTAGACGCTGGAACGGTGTCGGCGGGAGTGTCCTCACCGCGCCGCGCGCGTAGTAGCGCTCGACGTAGTACTGGATCACCGAGACGACGCTGGTGAGTATCAGGTACCAGATCGTGGCGACCACCAGAAGCGGGATGATGTCGGTCGGGTAGGTGCTTCCGAGGTTCTGCACGACGCCGAAGAGGTCGAGAAGCGACACGTAGAACAGCAGCGAACTGGCCTTCAGCAGGCCGATGATCTGGTTGACGTAGGCCGGCACGATGGAACGCAGTGCCTGCGGCAACACGATCCGGCGGAACTGGCGCCCGCGCGGCAGCCCGAGCGACTTCGCCGCCTCGTGCTGGCCCTGGTCGACCGAGAGGATGCCGGCCCGCACGATCTCGGAGCTGTACGCGATCTCGCTCAAGCTCAGTCCGATGACTCCGAGCGTCAGGTCAGAGAGCACAGACACCGTCTTGACCTCCAACTGCGGCCCGAAAGGGATGCCGATCCCGATCGTCGGGTACAGGTTGCCGAGGTTGTAGAGGAAGATCAGCACGAGGATCAACGGCACGGAGCGGAACAGCCAGACGTACATCCAGCTCACCGAGCTGAGCACGGGGTTCGCCGACAGGCGGCCGAGCGCCACCACGATGCCGCCCACGAACGACACGACCGCGGAGATAGCGGTGGCCGCCAGGGTCAGCTGCAAACCCGTAAGGATGGCCGGGCTGAACAGCCACTTGCCCACCGTCGCCCACTCCCACGACGGGTTCGTGAACAGCGTCTGCCCGAAGTTCAGCAGCAGCACGAGAACCAGTGCCGCCGCGATCCACCGGCCCGGGTGACGCAGCGGGAGGACCCGGCGCTCGGCGAGGCGACGCAGATCGATGCCGTCCGGCAGCGGGCTGGTGGGCGCCGGAGTGGCGACGGCAGCCGACTCGACTGCGGGACTGACCGCGCTCATCGCTCACCTCCCACGGACTTCTGGAAAGGGTGGATTCCGACCACTTCGGGAGCAAGCTCCGTATCGAACAGCGGGCTGTAGCCGGTGGCGAGGTACAGCGCCTTCGCCTCCGGCTGCCGGGGACCGGTCGTCAGGTAGATACGGGTGTACCCCTGACGGACGGCTTCGGCTTCGAGCTCCTCGACGACCCGGCGAGCCAGGCCCTGGCGGCGGTGGGCGGAACTCGTCCAGATGCGCTTGAGCTCCGCGGTCTCCGGGTCGAGGCGCTTGAAGGCCCCTCCGGCGATGGGGACGCCACCGCGCAGCAGCACGACGAATGCGCCCCCATGGGACGCGGAGAAGAGCTCGGCGGGGTACCGATTCAGTTCGGTGGAGGCCCGCTCCCCGAAGAAATCGCCGTAGCGGGTGTCGTACTCGAGCTCCAGCTCGTCCAGCAGCGGACGGGCCAACCCGTCTGTCGCCAGGACATAGCGGAACTCGTCAGCGTCGACGTTCGTGACAGTCACCATGCCTCCTTTTCGCAGGGTGTGGGCGGATGTTGCGGACGACCGTACGGCGCATCACGCCCGGCCCGACAACCCCGATTACGGATTGCGTCGGGCGCCGAAACAGTCCGTCACGGTCGTTTGCTGCGGGGTAGCCGGCGGGGGCAGGGTGACCCGATGCTCCCCCGTTCGGAACGCTCAACGCACGCCACCGTCGTCGTCATCGGCGCCGGCCCGCGCGCCATCGGCTGGCTGGAGCGCTTCGCAGCGGCACGCTCCGTTGCGGCCGAACGACCTCGGGTCGTGGTGCAGCTGATCGACCCGTTCCCGGCGGGACCCGGCCGGATCTGGCGACGCGAGCAGTCTCCCCTGCTCAAGCTGAATTCGATGGCAGAGGACGTCACCATGTTCACCGACGACTCGTGTTCGCTCGAGGGACCTGTCCGCCCGGGGCCGTCGCTACTGGAGTGGGTCGAAGCCGTGCGCGACGGGCGGATCGTCGACGTGGAGGTGGATCCGCACGTCGCCGACGAATTGACCCGGCTGCGCCGTGGCGACTTCCCGACCCGACGCCTCCACGCCCACTATCTGGACTGGTTCCTCCGCCGTGCGATCGCCGACCTGGACGACCGTGCCGTCGTGGTCCGCCGCACGGATACCGTCGTCGCCGTCGAGCCGACCGACGGCCATGAACGCGTTCGTCTCGCCGGAGGCGACGAGCTCATCGCCGATGCCCTCGTCTATGCGATCGGCCACACCGGAAGCGAGCCAGACGGGGAGACCGCCGAACTTGTCCAATTCGCCCACCGACACGGCCTGCGCTACCAGCCTCCCGCCTTCACCGCGGACGCGGACCTCTCCGCGTTCGGACCTCAGGATGTCGTCGCCGTCCGTGGGATGGGTCTCGCTGCCATCGACCTGATCGTGTTGCTCACCGAGGGCCGGGGTGGACGCTTCCTGCGCAGAGGCGATTCGTTGCGGTACGTTCCGAGCGGGCGCGAGCCGAAGCTTCTGATCGGGTCGCGGCGCGGCGTCCCGTACCGTGCGAAGATCTCCTCGACCCTCACCGGAGAGGCGCCGTCGCTGCGCTACCTGACCCCCGAGATTCTCGCCCAGCTCACGAGCCGCGGGAACTCGCTCGACTTCCGCCGGGACGTGTGGCCCGTGGTCGAGCGTGAAATCCTGCACGGGTACTACCGCGAACTCTTCACCGGTCACCCGGAGCGCACCACCCGCGAGTGGACTGACTTCCTGGACGGTCTCGACGCCGTCGATCCGCACTCCGACGACTACCGGTCGCTGGTGGCGGATGCGATTCCCGACCCCGGGGACCGTCTGCTGCTCGACCTCTTCGACCGCCCGCTGACAGATGCGCGATTCCAGGATCGGGACGAACTGCAGCGGTGGGTCCGAGCTCACCTCGACGACGACCTCCACCGACGCACCGCCCCAGAGCACAGCGCCACCCTGGGCCTCTTCACCGCGCTTCTGCTTGCGATGTTCGCGCTCGCTCCCGTCAGCGCCTCCCCCGCCTGGACGGAGGAGTCGAGGGTCCGCGATCTCCACGGCTGGTGGCCGACCTACTTCAGCTATGTGGCCTCCGGACCGCCCGGACACCGCATCGCCGAACTCATCGCGCTCTCCGAGGCCGGCATCATCGAGTTCGCCGGCGCGAATATCAGCGTCGAGCCGGACGAACGGCAGGGTCGCTTCCTCGTCTCCAGCACATCGATCGACGGAAACGTCACCGTCGACGCTCTCATCGACGCATGGCTCCCCGCTGCGCACGCAGATCGCACCGACAACAGCGCACTGCGCGATCTCATCGTTTCGGGCTCCGGCTCCTTCCGTCAAGGGATGCTGCGCGTCGACCCGACGGACTCACGGATCATCGACCCTGCCGGCCGGCCGCATCCCCGGCGGTGGGCGATCGGTCCCTTCACGGACGCGCCGTTCGCCGGTGCGTTCTCCCGCCCGAACACGAATGCGCTCTCGTTCCGCGAGAACGATCGGACCGCGCACGCCGTCATGCAGCGGATCGAGCACGCTGCGGACCGTGTAGCGGATCCACAAACGCTCGCACTCAAGAGGGAACTGTTTTGACGTACAACGAGTATCTGCTCGAAGTCCGGGCCGGCATCGACCTCGATCGGCCACCCCGCATCGCATTCGACTCGGTGGTGGCGCCGTACCTGCTCTCCCAATGGTTCGCCGACCGCGCCAAGGTCGCGGCGCGCCGCGGCGGCAACTACGAGATCACCCGTCGCGACGAGTCGGCGGTCGGTCGCATTCTCGACCTCGTCCCCAATCGCCGGGTGTTGATCTCCTGGGATCCTGTCCAGGCGTCGCACATCGTCGTCCCCGGCTCGGAGCTGGAGTTCTTCGTCGAGCCGACCCCGACCGGATCCCGGATTCAGGCCGTGTGGTGGAAGATTCCGACCCCGCAGACAGAGCCTTTGACCCTCGACCTGACCCGACGGTTCGAGCGACTACGCGAAGCCGTGCACCGACTCCCTCAACCGCCCTCCGACTGAGGGGTGTCCCGCCCGAACCCGGCCGGCCGTGAGCACTGAGCTACGGCGTCGGCGGCGGGCTGAGAAGGTCGGCGTGATGGATGGCCGCCACGTTCGGGTGCGCGCGGAGCCGGTAGCGGAGAACGTTGTCCCCGTACGTCTCGAGGATCGGGTTGTCCGTTGGGTCGGCGGAGAGCCCGCGCGCCTCGGCCTTCAGCTCGGGCGGCAACTGCAGCCGTGGCACGGTCGAGTCCAGCGCCGGGTTGAAGAAGAAGGGGATGGAGATGCGGTCCGTTCCGAGCGCCGGGGACTCGACGCGGTGCAGGGTCGCCTTCAGGTAACCGTCGGTGGCCAGCTCGAGCATCTCGCCGATGTTGACGACGAACGCGCCGGGGATCGACGGTGCGTCGATCCACGCACCCTCGTGCTCCACCTGAAGACCGCCCTTGCCCGGCTCGACGAGCAGCAACGTCAGAACGCCGCCGTCACGGTGCGCGCCCACGCCTTGCTCCGCGACCTCGTCGCTCTTGCCCGGGTAGCGCACGATCTTGATCAGAGGGAACGGATGGTCGGCGAACGCGTCGTCGAACACATCGGCCGGGGAGCCCAGGGCCACCGCCCACGTGCGCAGGAGGCGGAGCGACAGCGCGCTGAGCTGCTCGCGCCACTCGGTCATCGCCGTCTCGAGTTCCGGGAGCGCAGCCGGCCACAGATTCGGGCCCTCGAGCCTCTGGAAGGCCGGACCGTCAGCCACCGTCTCACGCTCTTCCCCGATGTCGATCTGCTCGCGCCAGTCAACCGCCCCGTTGGTCAGCTCCTCACCGGTGCGGGTGTACCCACGGAACTGCGGGCTGCGCACGTTCTCGATCGCGAGCTTCTCCGCTTCGCGCAGGTCGAAGAACCGGCGCGAGACCTCCAGAACCTCGTCGATCAGCTCCTGCGGGATCCCGTGGCCGACCAGGTAGAAGAACCCCACGTCGTGGGTGACCTGCCGCAGGCTGTCGCGGAAGGCCGCCGCGGACTCATCGCCCTGGTCGAGTTCGGAGATGTCGAGGATGGGAAGTGCGTCGAGAGGCATGGCTCTATCGTCGCAGGCGGCGAGGACGACTTTGGCTGTATTACCGAGCCTCGGAGGGCGCTCATCGATCGGTTGAGCCGCGATCGGACTTCCGGCCCGGGCCGCGGACTATCGACGGAAATCAATCACGGCGAGGCAAGTGCAGCCAGCGTCCGCCCGATGACGGGCGTGAACTTGAAGCCGTGTCCCGAGAAACCGGCACCCACGACCACCGGCCCCGTGCGCTCGAGCACGAAGCGGGCATCGACGGTTGACGTGTAGGTGCAGGTGATCTCGTTGAACGTCGTCGCATCCACCCCGGGGAGCCACTCCCCCGCGTACCGGACGAGCGCAGCGGTCAGCGCAGCGTCGGGAACGAAACTGCGGCGGTCCGGATCGATTTCGGGCCCGGCGGCGTGCCAGCCGGCCTTGACCCCCTCCCCGGGTGTCAGCATGCCGTACACCGGGGCAGCGAACCACGCGGTTCGGGGATCGTCGGCGGCGGGGTGGTGGTTAAACCCGGGCCAGGAGGCCGACGGATCCAGGGGACGGAAGTGCGCAGGCTGCTCCTGCGTCACCCGCAACGTGGGGAGGGTCACCCCCTTCACTCCGGTAAGCGTTTTCGAGGTCCACGCGCCCGCCGTGCACACGAGCCGTCGCGCGTGGACCCGATGACTCCCGTCCGCATCCGTCACCGTGAAACGCACGTCGTCGTCACCGTGGACCTCGACATCGGCGACCGCCGCACTCCACGCGACGTCGGCGCCGGATGCCGCTGCTCCGCTCAGGAACGCCCGGACGGAGGCGTCGGCATCCAGGCGACCTGCACCGGGGTTGTGCAGCACCGGTCCATCGAAACGGAAGCCGGGCCACCGTGCCTCAGCGGCGGAGACGTCGAGCAGTTCCGCCTCGAAACCGCCCTCCGAGATGACGTCGCTCGCGGCCGCGAGATCCCGCCCGCGCCCGTGCGTGACGATACCGGTCGTCTCCAGGAGCGCGGTATCCGACTCTGCCTCCAGCTCGCGCCACAGCGTCCGTGCATCACGGAGCCACGCGAGATACTCGGGCTCGGTGTACGCGACGTTGAAGTTGCGGGAGGCCCCGTGCGACGCGCCGCGAATATGGCCAGGCTCGAATTGTTCGAACACCGCGACCTCGCGACCCGCCCGCGCAAGGTGCCAGGCGGTGGCCGCTCCCATGGCTCCGGCGCCGACCACGGCGACGTCGACGGTCCGCGCGCTCATCCGGCGACCGCGATCAGGGTCTTCGCAAAGCAACGCGATCCAGCGAAACGCACGTACGGAGGGAAGACAGGAATCGCCCGGTAACCGATGTTCTCGTAGAGCGCGACCGCCTCGGGCTGCCGGTCGCCGGTCTGCAGGATGAGCCGGCTCGCGCCGCGCACCGCTGCGAGCCGCTCCAGCTCGGCCATGAGCGCACGACTCGCCCCCCGCCCACGCGCGCGAGGATCGACATACACGCGCTTGACCTCGAGCTCGTCGCCGAGGGCGCGCAGGGCCGCATGCCCGACCGCCTCTCCCGCGTCGTCGAGCACGAGCACGACCTCCACGATCGTCGACGGGTCCACAGCGAAGTCGTCCGCGAGAGCCGCTGCAGTCTCGTCATCGAACGCAGCAAAGGTCTCGGCGTAACGGGGGCCGACCTCGGCATCCATCGCATCGCGCAGTACGACCGCCCGGTCGTCGGTCCACGCGACGTTCTCGATCGTCCATGCGCTCCGTACCGCCGTCATGATGCCAGTATCGCGACCGAGGCGACCACGGTCGCCGGCGCGGGAAACAACGGGTAACACAGCGTTTGAACATCGACACCGATCGGCGCAGAGTGTCCCGGTGACCTCCACCCCGATCCTCGACGTCTCGCACACGGACGCCGCCGTCCTCGACAACGCCGCCTGGCACTCGCTCGCGGGCCCGCATGCTCACTTCGCGATCGGTGGTGACCTCGTTCGGCGCTACCCCGTCGACGTCGCGCCGTTCGTCGCAGTCCGCACATGGGACGCACCCGGGACGTGGGACGCGCTGCGCGAACTCGTGGGACCCGGCGCGGAGGTCGGCCTCTCCGGCTACGAAGGCGAGCTCCCGGAAGGATGGGAGTACCTCGGGGGCGGCGACGGCGTGCAACTGGTCGAGACTGCAGCACTGCGGCCGCACCCGGACGACGAGGCGATCGAGCTCGGCGCTGACGACGCGGCCGACATGCTCGCAATCGTCGAGCGCAATCGACCCGGTCCTTTCCGCCCCCGCACGTACGAGCTGGGCCGGTACATCGGCATTCACCGGGCGAGGCGCCTGGTGGCCATGGCCGGCGAGCGTCTGCACCCGACGGGCTGGACCGAGATCAGCGCCGTGTCGGTCGATGCCGACCACCGCCGCCAGGGACTCGCCTCTCGCCTCGTGCTCGATATCGCCTTCCACATCCAGCAGCGCGGTGACCGCGCGCTGATGCACGCGGCCGTCACGAACACAGGCGCCATCGCCGCCTATGAGCGCCTCGGGTTCACGGTGCGCCGCCGTAACCGCTTCGCGTCGGTGCGGACACCCGCCTGACCTGAGCTCGTTCTCCGCGGGCGATGCCGGAAGAAATGACAGAGCTGATCGAACGACACAATCAGCTTGCAGCACGACGGTGACCGGGAGCGACCAACCGGCCGAACAGGCGCAACTAGAGCGAGCCGGCTTTCACGCGGATCAGCAGGCCAGCGAGCCACAGCCTTCAGCGCCAGTCGCGCGGGAAGGTTGTCGGATTTCCGTGTGACGCTCTCGAGGAGGCACCGGTCATCCCCGTGCGTTCGATCGCGACACCGGTGTCAGCCGGTCCGCCGTCGTCGATGGTTGCGGCGGTGACCTCGATAGCGGCCGAGCGCAGACCTGCGTTGTCGCCCCAGGGAAGGCAGAGTTCGTAGACCGCACGGCAAACCCCCGCGGCGGAACGCTCGGAGTCCACACCCGCCCTGACGACGATGCCATCCCCGTGCACCGAGATGTCGTCTCGAGGGGCCGCGCCCGTGACGACCCATCGCCGTTGCAACCGTGGACCGGAACTCCTTCGGCACCCGCCCTTCAAAGCGCGTCCCCTTCAACGCGGTGTGCCACTGGAGTCGGAAGTTGTCCGGGATTCGTGGCGTGAGCGTCGACGAGGGGAAGACGAGATCCGAGAACGATTCGACTCGCCGTCGGAGAAGCATCTTCCCCACGAAGGTGGGCAGGAATAGCCGTCGCCCGCCGCCAGTCTTGGTCTTGTTCTGAACGGTCCAGCGGCCTTCGCGGTTCTTCGCCATTGTCCGGTGGATGTCGACCGTGAACGGCTGGATCGTGAAGTCGACGTCCTCCCACATCAGTGCGAACACCTCGCCCGGCCGGCAGCCGGTGCCGAGGAAGAAGTCCACTGGATCGGCGAGGTCGGTCCCGCGACGGCGCCCTGATGCATCCAAGCCTGCGTCCCACCGAGCAAGGATCTCGCGAAGCTCGGCGACGTCGTCGAGCGAAAAGGTCACAACCTGGTGATCTGGCTCCTCGACGGGAGCGACCGACTTCATCGGATTGGCTTCGATGGCGTCATGCCTTGCTGCCATGGCGAACATCCCGGTGAGCAGGACGACGGCGATGCTCGCATTCGAGTATCCGTTGAGCCTTGTCGTCTGCTTGATGAATCGATCTAGCTTCGAGACCGAGGCCTCCCGAATCATCCAGCCGCCGAGATTCGGAATGACGTACTTGTCGAGCACAGTCTCGTATCGACGCAGGGTGGCGTTCGAGCGAGAGGTGTGGCCGAACTCGTCCCACCACACAATCGCAAGGTCTGCGAGGCGAGTGTCTGGTCCGAGCTCTCCGTCGCCGAGCGGCTTGATCCGATCCCGCATCGCCTCTCGGAGGAGCGCTTCCGCCTTCTGCTTCGTGCTACCGATGCGTTCGATCTGTCGTGTTCGGCCATCAACGTCGCGGTATCGGGCGCGCGCGGCCCAGCGGCCGTGCTCGAGCATGCGCGTCGAGACGGCTCCCCAGGTCTCGGAGACAAGCGGAGGACGCGACATGATCACCGACCCCCGTTCTCAATGCGCGAGCCGGTCAGCCCAGCTCCGCTGATGCGGGTCTTGGGTGCCAGCGCAGGAAACGGCGATCCGTCGAGGTCAGCGGAATCCCGCTCGGGACTACGCGTGACCCCAATCGTACGCGCGGCCCGCTGCGGCAGGCGAACGTCGTCGAGTCGCACGAACGGCGCGCACGCAGTCTCTGCGGTGAGCGCGGCAAGCCGGCCGATAGGCGTGAACGGGTCGGCGGAAATCACCCATCCGTCCGCGGAGTATCGACTGACGGTCTCAACACACTCTCTCTTTTCCTCGGAGCTGGGGCTGAGCGAACCGACCACTCCGATCAGTCCACCCTGCAGTTCAGGACCCATGCGTCTGGTGTCGATGATGTGTACCCGCATTCTGATCACTCCCCTGTGTCAACTGTTCTTGTTTGCCTTCCGGCGGAGAGATCGAGAGCGAGTGAGAGGGGCGCAGTGCCGGGAGCGTGGAATACCGGACCGAGCTTGCGAGGGAGGATATGCCGCGAAAGCCCGGCACGGAG
This sequence comes from Leifsonia sp. Leaf336, assembly GCF_001423695.1. Classification (GTDB taxonomy): domain Bacteria; phylum Actinomycetota; class Actinomycetes; order Actinomycetales; family Microbacteriaceae; genus Leifsonia. The sequence continues at coordinate 841,419 of NZ_LMOZ01000003.1, read as the reverse complement.
AACCGGGAACGAGCTACGATCGGCCGACGGAAAGACAAACAAGCCGGGAAATTCAGTGCCGCCGCCCGGCGGCTCCGCGGTTGTTGTCGACGCACGTCAGAGACTCAGTCGATCTCCGACGCCCTCGACCAGTCTTTCTCCCACGGGATCGGCTGGCGCGAGTTGGCGGTGAAGCGTCGCCGTCAGCGTTCATCTTGACGAAAAATCAGATGCGCGGTCGAAACTGGCTAATGAATCGCCGCCTCGATCTCCTGCTGAGCGTCGAGGATCAAGGACTGCGAGATGGCTTCAATGGCCGGCCCGTTCCCGCGAATCTCCGCGACCAGGCGCCGGTGGAGGTCCAGCCCTCTCAGTACGACTTGCTCAAGCGGGAACTGCAGGGTCTCTCTCGTGCTCACTGCGGACGCTACCGGCGACATCAGCGAGCGGAACATATTGTTCGCACTGGATTCGAGGATGTGTGTGTGAAAGCGAACGTCCGCGGCCGCGAATGCGTGAAGGTCGCGTCGTTCGAAAGCGCTCTGCATCTCAGCGATGAATTCGTCTAGCCGGTCTGCCGCAGCGGCATCAGTCGCCTCCGCCATCAGTCGGCACGCGACAGGCTCGACCGCCAGTCTGAGGGCGAAGAGCTCCTCCACTTGATCCGCCCGGTCCGAACTGCGCAATCGCCAACGGATGACGTCAGGATCCATGTAGTCCCAGTATTCCGGCGGCGTGACGAGAGTGCCTTGCCGAGGCCGCGCCGTAATGAGGCCTTTGGCCTGCAGAACTCGGAAGACCTCCCGGAGCACAGCCCGCGAGACCTGGCGCTCGACACTCAACTCGTCCGGGTTCAATTTGTGCCCTGTAGCGAAGACACGTGTGATGATCTGCGTACCGAGCCATTCGAGGACGTCTCCGTGCAGGCCGGAGCCGCCCTGCTCGTATGATGGTGACAATTTCCCGCCTCAGGTCACCAACAACATACAAGAACCACTCGGCGCGATGAGGATCAGGTGCCTGTCGTGTCGCTCCGCAACCGTTCCGCCCGGAAGGCCACCGCTGACTGTGGGTTCAAAAGCGGCATGTGCAGGCCCACTTCACCCAGGAAGCGACCGCTGGCCTTGATGCCGGCGAGCATCCAGGTCGGCGGTGACTGTTCGGACCGGGAGCGGTCATCGCAGAGGATCGGCTCGATCCGGTACTGCGATTCGCCGTGCAGGCCCGGCAGCCTCACCGGGGAAGGGCTGTCACTGGTGGAGAGCTGAAGCGCGACGTATTGATAGATGGCCTCATCTTTGTTCGCGGATACGACGCCGTACAGCAGATGGTCCGGGTCGGGGCCGATGCCCCGAACGACGTCCCCTCCGTGGAGCAGGCCGCGGTACGCCTTGTGCATGCGGATCGCGTCGGACAGAGCAGCCTCGTCCTCGCTGGTGATGCCGCGGATGTCCAATTCGATGCCCATGTGATGCATCCAGCTCGCGCTGATCCGGAATGCGAGGTCGGCCAGCCTTCCGGTCGTGTGCGAGCGGGCCGAGCCGATGTGGCTTCCGATGCGTTCCGGAGGAAGAAGCTGCACGGCCCATCTTTGGATCGGATGCCGTTCAACGGGGTCGTTCGTGTCGGACACCCAGACCCGGTCTGTGCGGCTGCCGATTCCGAGGTCGATGCGGCCGCCTCCGGACGAGCAGTTCTCTATCTCCAAACCGGGGTGGTTCGCCCGGATGGCGTCGATCAGCCGATAGGCCGCCTCGACCTGCGCGTGGGACCTGGGCGCGGTTCCATCACCGATCTCGGTGCTGTCACGGTTGTAGTCCCACTTCAGGTAGTCGATCGCGTTTTCACTGAGCAGCCGGTCGAGTTGGTTGTAGATGTAGTCCCACGCGGCACGATTCGTCAGGTCGAGGAGCTGCTGGTTCCTCCACGGCAGGGGGAGCGTCGATCCGACCCGGCTGATCCACTCCGGATGGGCGCGAGCTAGCTCCGAATCAGGGCTCACCATCTCGGGTTCGACCCACAGTCCGAACTGCATTCCGAGGCCGTGGACCCGGCCGATGAGTGGTCCGAGTCCGTCGGGCCAGACCTCCGGGTCGACCGTCCAGTCCCCCAGTCCCGCCAGTTCATCGCGACGCCCCAGGAACCATCCGTCGTCGAGGACGAATCGCTCCGCACCGACGCGTGCGCCGGCTTCGGCGAGGTCGAGCAGCGCCTCCACATCGTGGTCGAAGTAGACCGCCTCCCAGCTGTTCACGGTCACCGGCCTGGGCCGGGTCGCTCTTCGGTTGGATCGGTCCCAGCGATGAAGCTGAGCGGCGACTCCGTCGAGGCCGTCCCGTGAATAGGACGCGAACAGCCACGGTGAGGTGTAGGCCTGGTTCTCGGCCAGAACGACATCGCCCTGCTCCAGGATTTCACCGGCCCCGATCACGTAACCGGCGAAAGGCGACTTCTCGACGTAGTGCTCGGCGTTGCCGCTCCAGGCGAGGTGCACACTCCACACCTCGCCATGCTGGAAGCCGAAACCCTGCGTGCCTGCGGCGAAGACGAGAGGGGCGTCGTGTCCTGTCCGTCCGTGATGCGTCGGCCGACTCCACTTGCCGGACTGCATCACGTGACGTTGCGGCTGAGCCTCTCGGCACCACCGGCCCGTCGTATCGAGCAGTTCGGTGGCGCGGTCGGGCAACGGCAGCGTCAGAAGGAGCTGATGAAGGTCGAGGGGCTGAGACGCTCTGTTGGCTAGCGTGTGACGCATGCGGACAAGTCCGGTGTCCTCCAGCCGAAGCTCGGTGGTGAGTTCGAGTTCGTGCTCGTCGTCGTGCTGGACAATAGTTGCAGCGGCGGCCCCGTCGACCGTCTCGGTCCGTGTTGTGAACCGTGCATGAATCTCGTTGCCGGCTCTGCCCGCGCGGAGTCCCGGGGTCGCCAGCCATCCGGAACCGGACTCAGGGACCAAGTGCTGCGGCACGCGGCCATTGAAGAAGGACTGAGGGACGGGGCCCGCAAGCTGGTCAGTCTCCGGGAGCGTGTCTCCAAGTGATGAACCCCAGTGCACGAACTCGGGTTTGCCGCCTGCCGTTGTGAGCAGTACGCTCACGCGGTCATTGGTGAGGTGGACGTAGTCGGATCGAGCCGGCATCAGGGCCTCGGTGGGTCGGTGGGCTCCTCGGACGACGCGCCGTTCCCGAGGTCACGCGTTTCCGTTCGGAAGATCCGCATGGATTGGCCGATGCTGCGCGAGAGCGCGGGCAGCCGGGAGGCACCGAACAGCAGCAGGACGACGGCGAAGAGGATGAGCAGGTGCCATCCGGTGAGATTGGCGAACATAGCGGTGTCCCTTCGTTAGTGCTCTCGCCTCACGGCGAGTGCTTCCTCGGCGATGTCGAAGAGTTCCGACGCCGACGACGCCGACTGGAGCGCCGAACCGACACCGAGAGCGATCGCCCCTGCGGCGAGGAATTCTGCGGCGTTACTCGCGTCGATGCCGCCGGTCGCGACGCAGGAGACTTGCGGAAATGGCCCCCTCATCTCCCGCATCCACCGCGACGAGAGGCTCGACGCGGGAAAGGCTTTCACGACCGTACATCCGGCCCGTAAGGCCGTCTGGAGCTCGGTTGCCGTAGCGACGCCGGGCAGATGTGGGACGCCGGCGCTGTTACTACCCACAAGCACGTCCAGGTCGAGCCCGGGAGCGACGGTGAAGGATGCACCGGCATCGACGACCCGCCGAAGCAGTTCGATATCGACGATCGTGCCCGCCCCGACGGCTTCGCCGCGTTCTGCCCCCTGGTCCAGCACTGCCTGAAAGGTAGTAAACGAAGCAGAATCCTGGACGGGGACCTCGACGATCCCGATCCCTCGATCCCATACCCTCTCCGCGATGGTCATCGCCTCCGATATGTCCATTCCCCGGAGTATCGCGACGAGAGGTCGTTGACGAAGGATGCCAGCGAAGCCGGCGGCTTCAGAAGTCACGGACTGTCCTTTCGGCATTGGCGGCCAGCTCGGCCGGGAGGGGCCCGAGATCACCCGGACTGGAGAGACTGGACGACGCAAGAAGGTGTCCGAAGCGGAGGCATGCGAAGATATCCTGCTCCGTGAGCATCCCGTGCAGGACACCGGCGGCGAAGGCGTCGCCTGCTCCGACGGGCTCGACGACCTCGACCGGGAGTGCCGGCTCGAAGCTGGACGACGAGGCCTGAAAGGCGGTCGCCCCGATCGAGCTGTCTTTCACGATGAGGATCTCCGGTCGGGCGAGCACGTCGCGCACGTCGTCGGGGGTCGCCGTGCTCCACAGCACGTGGGCTTCGTCCAGTCCGACGAAGACGATGTCGGCTTGATTCGCCAGCTCCGCCAGCGTCCCAGCCGCGTCCTCGGCTCGCCACAGGCCGGGCCGGAAGTTCACATCGAAGGAGACACGGGCATGCGCCGCATGGGCCTCCCGGATCACCGACTCGACCAGCCGTGCGCACGTTGCGGAGAGCGCGGGAGTGATTCCGCTCAGATGAACCAGGTCATGACGGAGGTAGCGGAAGTCCGCGAAGGTGTCGGGGCCCATGCGCGACGCAGCGGACCCGCTCCGGTAATAGTGCACTGCCGTGGAACCGCCGCTCGTCGGATCCTTGAAGTAGACGCCACTGGGCGCAAACCCATCCCGCTGGACATGCGCGGTGTAGACCCCGGCTGAACGGATCTCCGAGACGATCCGCTCACCGATGGGATCGTCGCCGACAGCGCTCAGCCAGATCGCGTGATGTCCAAGCATGGCGAGGTAGCTGGCCACCGTCGACTCGGCGCCTGCAACGGCCAGGGATGCGGCGGTGGCCTGGGCCAACGGGCCGATTGGTGACGGGGTTACCTGAAGCATGGCCTCCCCCAGGGTGATCACACGCCGATGGGTTTCAGCTGGCATGCTGCGCTCTCGATCGCCCCCGGAGCTCGACGACCTCCGCCACGCGCAGAGCACGGTCGTAGATCCGCAGCGCCCGCACTTCGCGACGTCCCCGCCCGTGGACGGAGAGCGGCCGAGCACTGTTGACATCTCGGAGGTCGTCGCTAAACCGGCCCCACCCATACGGGCGGGCGTCGCCGCCATCCTGCAGACGTCCGTCGACCATGAACAGGACGATCTTGGGCCCGCCGTCCACGATGACCCCGATATGCGTCTCCGCGCCCGCAGCAAGGGTGCCGGCGTCCGATGTCCATGAGCACTCCCTGCGGCCGTCCGACATGATGAAACGAAGCCGTCCTTCGTGCTCGATCTCCAGGCAAATCCCGCGGCCCGTCGAGTCGCGGTTGTCGACAAGTATCCGGCCGGGGGTCAGATCGTGTACTTCGATAGAGAGCGAGAGGGTGAATCCTGCTCTGGCGTCCTCGATCCTCCAGTTCCCCCGGCGCAGTTGGAAGGGCGTGACGGTGAACGCTGTCTCGTCCGCTCCGTCGACGTAGTCGAGGACGATGTCCTCCTCCAGGCGCTGCGAACGCCGGCCCCAGAGTCCCTGGATCAGCTCGTCGTCGATGTCGTGGATGCGCGCTGTGTGCTTCTCGGTCTCGGTGAGGGAGAACCGACCATCGAACTGGACGAGGTCCGGGTAGCTCATACTGACCTGCGGGTTGTCCGCGTAGATCGCGATCTCGGGCTCCGACCACTGGATGACGCCGTCCACTTCGATCCCGCCGCTCAGCCAGGCCGGGTTGCGGTAGGTGCCGAACCAGGTGTTGCTGTTGTTGTGGAACCAGAGCAGGTGTCGACCGTCCCCGCACGACCAGGCGAATGTCGCCGCCCGAGGGTTCTTGATCGGCCGCCCGGAGGCGAAGGTCGCCCATTCCGGCGTCGACCAGGTGTGTCCGCCGTCTCGGCTGGTCGCGCTCGCGACGTATCCCTTCTCGCTCCTGTAGACGCAATAGAGATCGCCGTTGCGGAGGCCGACGACCTTGTGCTCCTCGGCCACCTCGCCCTCAGGAGCCCGGAGCCCGAACTCACCATCGGGTAGCGTCTCCCAGGTGATCTTCGTCGGATCCTGCTCCGCCAGGATGTTGTCGCTACGGAGCAGGAAACCCTCGCTGGTCTTCTGGAACCCTTGGGACTCCTCGCGGAACTCACCGACCTTGGAAGCCGCGATGAAGACGCTCGTGCCGACGATCTCGGGCTTACCGACCGACCACCAGAACTGGACGTCGCCGCCGTAGGGGTTGCGACGGTCGATGTCGTAGGTGCGGATCGGGACATCGAAGCGGTTGGCCGACCAGGATCGTCCCTCATCGTCCGAGTACCGGAAGACCATGTCACCCAAGGTGTCGACGCGCGGGCTGCGCCCAGTGTCGGTGGGCACCTCGCGGATGTTCTTCGCGTTGTAGGTGTAGAACACGTAGATCCGGCCCGAAGACGTGACGAGCGGGACGGCCCAGGACGCCTCGGGGCCGTCGGCTGGCTCGATGTCGATCGGGTCCGACCAGGTGAAGCCGCGATCCGTACTCGTCCGGGCGATGATGCGTTGGGAGGAGTCTCCCTCGTGGGCGTCGGAGCTGGTCACGACGCATAGCCATGATCCCGATCGGGTCACCACGACGTAGGGCTGGTCGCTGTAGCCGTTCGCTTGGATCACGTGACCGTTCTCGATCAGTCGGGGGTCGTGACGTGCTCTCTGAGTGTCGTCGGGCAGCTGCGGCCCGGATGCGGTGGTCACCATTCTGCAAAGCTCCCGTCGAGGTGTCGCCAGATCGCGTTGTGCCAGTTGTGTGGCGACTGGGCGGCGCGGCGCACCTCCTTCTCGTCGATCTCGATCCCCAAGCCGGGGCCGAGCGGCCGTTCGATGTACCCGTCTGCAGTCGTGAAGACAGAGCGGTCGACCAGATAGTCGAGCAGGTCGGTCTGCACGTTGTAGTGGATCCCGAGGCTCTGCTCCTGGATGAGAAAATTCGGCGTGGCCACATCGACCTGGATGCACGCCGCGAGCGCGATGGGGCCGAGCGGGCAGTGCGGCGCGAGCGAGACGCCGTACGTCTCCGCGGCCGTCGCAATCCGCCTCACCTCGGAGATGCCTCCCGCGTGCGACAGGTCGGGTTGGGCGACAGCGATTCCTCCCGCAAGGACGTCGCGGAAGTCCCAGCGCGAGTAGAGCCGCTCGCCCGTCGCAATCGGGATGGGCGTCTCGTGCGCGATCTGGCCGATCAGGTGCGAGAGCTCGGGCACGACCGGCTCCTCGACGAACAGCGGGAAGAAGGGTTCGAGCAGCGGCAGCGCCCGCCGGGCCATGGCGGGTGAGTAGCGACCGTGGAAGTCGATCGCTATGTCCCGGGAGTCGCCGAGCACATCGCGGACCTCGGCGACCCGGTCCACCAGTCGGGAGAGCGAACGCGGGACATCGATCGCTGCAAGCTCCTCCGAACCGTTCATTTTGATGGCCGTCAGGCCTGCGACGACCTGGCGTTCGGCATCCGCCGCCAGGTCGCTCGGGCGATCGCCGCCGATCCAACCGTAGATGCGCACCCGGTCGCGAACTGGTCCGCCGAGGAGTTCGTAGACCGGCACACCGAGCCGCTTCCCTGCAATGTCCCAGAGGGCTTGGTCGATGCCGGCGACGGCGCTCGCGAACACCGGGCCGCCCCGGTAGAAGCCTCCCTTCGTCAGCACCTGCCAGGTGTCTTCGATCCTCGTCGGGTCCGAGCCGACGAGGAACTCGCTCAGCTCGGCCACGGCCGTCGCGACCGTCGCCGCCCGGCCTTCGACCACCGGCTCTCCCCAGCCGGTCAGGCCGTCGTCGGTCGTGATGGCCACGAAGAGCCATCGGGGCGCGACTTGGAAGGTCTCTACTCGTTCGATTCTCACTGTCTGATTCCTGTTGATCCTTCTAGACGATGGTCAGGGTGGCGATCTTCGCCTGCTGGTCAGTCGCGATGAGCACGTTGCTCCCCCCGACGCCGGTGAACGTGTTCCCGGACACGGTGAGCGAGTTCATCTGACTGAGCATCGAGCCGATGGGCGACTTGCCCCCGACCCAGACTCCCGAGAACGGGGTCGTGTCGATCGTGTTGCCGGTGATGGTGAATGTGCCTGCCGTCGTTCCCGCGTTCTCCCGGATGGAATGGATCGCGATCGCGCCCGGGGTGTAGGTATACGCACCGCTGCAGGCGTTGGTGACGGTGTTGTTGGTGATGTCGGCGGAGTACATCGGGTACTCCGGCGCCCTGCCCCAGAGATAGATGCCCGCCTGGCAGGTGTTGCTGATCGTGTTGCCGTCGATGAGGAGGTTGAAGCCGCTGCTGGCCAGGATCCCGGCGCCCTCCACCGACCCGTCGACGGTGTTGGAGTCCACGTGGACGAACTGGGCTTCGCGGAAGACCGCGCCGACCCAGCCGATTTGGATGCCGCCGTCGCGGTTGTTGTTCGCGGTGCAGCCGGTGACCCGCACCTGGCGGGAGCCTTCGATGTCGATGCCGTACATGTTGGCGTTCTCGCTGGTGACGTTGCCCACGTAGACCCCGGTGCACGTGTCGATCAGCAGGTTGGACCCGCTGGCACCGGTGAACGTGACATCGGTGACGGCGACGTCCTTGGCTCCCGTAATCTCGAGGAGCGCACGGATCCGGCGGAGGTCGGGGCGGTCAGGGAGGGTGAACGCTACGTTAGAGACCGAGCAACCCTGCCCTCCGATGATCCTGACCCCCTGGTCCTCCGCGCTGGAGCAGACGATGACGGAGGTCGCTCCGGCGCCGACGATGTGCACGTTGTCTCGCTCTTCGATTGCGAAGTGGTGCGTGATCTTCGTGTCTCGGAACGTGGAGTGGGCCGGGTCGACCTGCAGGAGGAATTGGCCGGCAGGAACCGAGATGATTCCTCCCGTCGCGGGCAAAGCGGCGAGCGCCGCTCGGAATGCGGGCGTGTCATCGTGGATGCCGTTGCCGACCGCTCCGTAGGACGTCACGGTGACGCTCGGAAGCCCGGTGGTGCTCTGCGGCTGCGGGTTCGCCCATGTGGTCTCGCTCGGCTCCGCCCGTCGCGGGGCGTAGGGGTCGCTGTACGGCGCAGAGGTCGATGTCGTGAACCCGGTCATATCACCGGTGACCGAACCCGTGACGCTCGGGAGGGTCGTGACGTAGTTGCCCCCGGAGGTGACCCCGGTCGCCGTGCCGGCGATCGCGACCGATGCCCCGGTGTTCTCCAGGATCCGGTTCTGACTGATATCGAGACCGGTGAGTGTGCTGTTCGACGGCACGTTCACGCCGACCCCGTCCGCAGCGTGGAGCTCGTTCCCGAACACCTCGATGTCGTTGCCGGTGACCCCGAGCCAGTTGGTGACTCCGATGGCGATGTCGTTGTCCTCCGACCCGCGGATGCTGTTGTTCTTGATGGTCAACGTGTCGACCTTGTTCAGGAACGCGACTGCACCGTGGTAGCCACCCCCGCTTGACAGATGACGATTGTCCGGACGCATCTCCATGCTCGATCGGACGAGTGTGTTGTGGAGCACCTGCGCGTCGATGAGGGTCGCCGGATTCGTGGTGCTGATGTCGCTCAGGATGGCAGCACCCGCACTGTTCTCGATCCAGTTGCAGTCGATGATGTGGTGCGAGCCACCGAGCGTCATCCCGCGTCCGTAGCACGCACTGATGACCGTGTTGCGGGTGAAGCGGACGTTCGGGATCGTGTTGCTGTCGGGGAAGAGCGTGCTGTCCTGGTAGTTGGCGAAGGCGTCATCGCCGACGGACTCGGCCCAGTTGTACGCGGCGACGCTGTTCTTGGCGCCACCGTAGTTGTAGGCGTCCGCAGCACCGTTCCTCAGCACGTTGTCCACCATCCAGCTGTTGCTGGCGTGCTGAAGCAGGACACCGGGCTGACAGTTGCCGATCGACATCCGCAGCACCTGCATCGACTCGGGCGTACGAACCAACAGGGCTGTGGCGGTGGTCGAGTGACGGAGCATGTTCAGAGGAATCCACTCGATCGCGAAGTCCCTCAGCGAGACGTCGGTGGAATTGACGAATTGCCAGCCGTTGCCGGAGGCGTACGCGGGTGCTTCCTGCCCATTTGTCGTCATCTTCGGACGGCGGAAGACCACGACGCTCCCTTCGCCCTCTCCGACGAAATGCACGTGCTGGATCGTCGACTGGTACCACCAGTTCGGGCTGCCTCCCGAAGGCGGCGGGAAGAGATAGCGGCCGATGGGCAGGTAGATGATTCCGCCACCGAGCGCGTTGACGGCCGCGATCGCACTGTCGAAGGCAGCCTTGTCCGAGGTCACGCCGTCGCCGGTGGCGCCGTGGTCCATGATGTTGACGACCGGCATGCTCTCGTAGTCGATGACGGGCATGCCGTCTAAGCCGGGCCGAGCATAGAACGACGCCGGGAGGTTCGCGATCGTGCCGCTCGGCGTCAGGTTCCCGATCGCTCCGGGAGTGGTCAGGCGCGGCCGGACAGGCAGTCCGAATGCGGCGCCGGATCCGCTGACGAGCGCGGCCGCGGCGCCTGCTGCGGCGGCAGCGCCGATCAACGTGCGGCGGGTGAGTTCAGGTGACATCGTGTACTCCGTTCTCAGTGCGGTGCATGGTCGGATGGTGCGATGGATGCCGCGCGCCAGGTCGTGGTGGGTCGCCATCCCAGTGCGGCGGTGGTCGGGGCGAAGTCGAGGAGGGACCGGTTCTCGTCGTCGGCGAGCGACGCGTCGAAGTCTGCTCGGACGGGAATGGACCAACGGTCGAGGAGCCGGCGGGTCGGCTCTGCAGAGCAGGTGTCCTCCGCCGAGAGGAGGTATGGCCCGGGATCCGTCGTGCGCGACCCGGCGGCGAGTCGGAACGCTCGTGCGCAGTCGTCGAGGTCCACGTAGGCGAAGAGCTCGCTCATCGTGCGGGGGAGACCGTCGAAATTCGGCGCTCTCCACGTCGTGTAATGGCCGGAGTCCGCGATAAACGGGGACCGGAGGATGACGACTTCGAGCGCCGTCGCACGGTGTGCGTACAGCAGGTACTCCTCGGCCAGGCGCTTCGAGATCTGGTAGGGACTGGCGGGATTGGCCGCCTGCTCGGCATCGACCGGTAACCGGTCGGGCTGGCCGACTCCTGTCACGCCGAGGGCGTTGATGCTGGATGCGTAGACGAAGCGCCCGCAGCCCGCGCGAACGGCGTGCTCGACGAGCTCAATTGTGCCGAGCACGTTCGACTTCAGGATCTCCGCGGGCGACCCCGCGCTGTCACTCGGAAGCGCCGCGAGGTGGATGACCCTGTCGATCCCGTCGACGGCAGCGGTCGCGTCGTCGGGATTGGTCAGGTCGCCGGTGATGTGGCCCGCGCGTTCTGATGCCACTCGGTCGAAGGTGCGGAACGGGACGCCGTTCGCCTCGAGCTGCCGCGTCACCGCGCGCCCCAGCCGGCCTTCGCTGCCGGTGATCAGCCAGGTCATGAGGCGTCCTCTGCCGGGGGGATCCAGTCCGCGAGCTCAGCGGCGACGCTGCTGTCCGCGCGCACGAACGCCGGGATGCCGTCCAGGGGCACGCGGATTCGGTTGTTCGTGGGGCCGACGACGCTCTCACCGGTCTGGAGGAAGAGCCACCGCCCCTCGGGGACGAACACGTCGCGCGTTTCGAGGCCGGGTTCGGTGAGTGGGGCGACGAGGAGGTCGGGGCCGAGGAGGTACTGGTCGTCGACCTCCCAGGCGCGCTCCTCTTCGGGGTGATGGAGGAAGAGCGCTCGCATCGCCGGCAGCCCGGAATCCGTCGCCTCCGCCATCACGCGATGAAGGTACGGGCGCAGCGATTCGCGGAGCTTGAGCAGTTTGGTCGCGACGGCGAGAACATCGTCCCCGAAACTCCAAACCTCGTTCGGTGCGCCGTGCTTGAGCTTTCCCGGGACATCGGGGACCCGATGGCCGTGAAGGCGCATGATCGGGCTGAATACCCCGAACTGCAGCCAGCGTGAGACGAGCTCACCCATGAACTCAGAGTCGTTGGTCGCGTCGCCGTGGAATCCGCCGATGTCGCTGCACCACCAGGCGATGCCGCTGAGCCCGGCGTTGATCCCCGCCGGGATCTGGGCGCGAAGGGAGGCGAACGTAGACGGGACGTCCCCCGACCACAGGGCGACGCCGTATCGCTGCGTGCCGTGCCACGCCGACCGTGTCAGGTTGAGGGCGTCTCGCGGGTTCTCCCCGGTCATTCCGTCGCTGAAGGCGAGCGCGTTCCAATGCGGGTAGAGATTACCGACCGCATCCGCGCGGCCGGCCGCGTAATCCCATTGCGCGTGCTCCTGCGGAACGATCTCGGGTTCGCACGCGTCGAGCCAGAAGCTCTCGATGCCGTGGCGGCGGTAGCCGTGCGTGACGGCGTCCCAGACGAATGCGCGCGCCTTCGGGTTGCTCGGGTCGTAGAAGTGCAGGAAGGCCGGTCCGTCTTGCCCCGTGTCGAGGAATCGTGCCCCGACGCCCAAGCCCTCTGACTGGGTCATCAGGAATCCGGAGCGGTCCATCGTGCGGAAGTTGTCACTGTTTTCGTTCACCGCCGGCCACACGGAGACGATCGGTTCGACGCCGAGGTCGCGCAGCTCGGCGACCATCGCCGCCGGGTCCGGCCAGAGACTCCGATCGAACGACCAGTCGCCGAAGAAGTTCCAGTGGAAATAGTCGATCACGATGGAGGACAACGGAAGACCGCGCCCGAGGTGCTCGCGGGCGATCGCGAGCACCTCCTCCTGCGAGGAGTACCTGAGGCGGGATTGGAAGAAGCCGGAGGCCCAGTCCGGGAATCGAGGCGCGCGCCCGACCAGCCCGGTGTAGCGGGCGAGCACATCGGCCGGAGAGGTCCCCGCGATCACGATGTAGTCGAGCTGTTCGGAGTTCTGTGCCGACCACTGGGTGCGGTTTCGGCCGAGCTCGACGCGGCCGGGACTCGGATCGTTCCAGAGGAAACCGTAGCCGCGGTTCGACAGCAGGAAGGGGATCGTCACGTTCGAGTTGTGCTGGATGAGGTCGATGACGGCGCCCTTCTGGTCCAGGAGGCCGTGCTGCTGCTGCCCCAGACCGAAGAACCGCTCCGCCGCGTTGGCTGTGAAACGCACATCCAGCCGCGTTGCGCCGCCTTCGCGGCGGCTGTATCGCGGCGGTGTCGATGCAAGCCTCTGCGGATCCTCCGCGAGCAAGGTGCGGTCATCGACGGTGGAGGCGAACACGAGATCGCCCCGGGCGTCGATCGTGACCCGGAGCTGCCCGTTCTCCAGCACGACGCTGTCGCCATCGGAGCGGACGACGGCGTCCGTCTCGGGCGGCCGCTCGTGCTCGAGGCCGCCGAGACGTTTCTCGTCGATCGTCCCCCGCCGGGTCGAGCGCACGCGGATGGCGTCCGCTCCCCATGGCTCGACCCGCAGCGTCTCACCACGGAGGCGGCGCTCGATGACGGTTGGATTCTTCTCGTTCACGGCTAACCCTTCAGTCCGCTGAAGCCGACACCCTGCACGACCTGGCGTTGGAAGACGATGAAGACGATCAGCGGTGGGATCGTGGAGATCAGCATCCCGGCGAGCAGCAAGGCCTGGTCGGCGTTCTGGGCGAGCCGCGGCAGGGCCACCGACAGCGGCTGCCTGGTGGGATCGCTCATGGCGATCAGCGGCCAGATAAAGTCCTTCCACGCACCGATCAGCGACAGCAGCCCGATGGCGAACATCATGGGTCGCGAGAGCGGCATGGCGATCTGCCAAAGCATGCGGAGTGAGCTCGCGCCGTCGACGGAGGCGGCCTCGAAGAGCTCGCGCGGGAGGGTGTCGAAGAACTGCTTGGCGATGAGCACGTTGAACGCATGGGCTCCGGCGGGGAGCCAGATCGCCCACGGCGTGTTGGCGATGTTCACGTGGAGGCCGGGGAGGTCGATGATCGTGAGGTAGAGCGCGACGAGCGAAACAGTTCCGGGGACGAACAGCGTCGCGAGGATCGCGCCATAGACGACCGGGCCGAAGCGCGGACGCAGCACGGAGAGCGCGAAGCCTGCGGTGACCGCGACGAGGACCTGCGTCAAGGCGGCGCCGACCGCGTAGACGACGGTGTTGAGCAGGTAGTGACCGATGTCGAGCTGGGTCCACGCGTCGCTGAGGTTCGACCATTGGGTTACCGCGGGCCAGAGTGCCGCAGGATTTCGGAGGAGCTCCTGCGTGCCGGAGAGTGCCCCTTTGAACAGCCACCAGAGCGGTCCGATCCCCGCGAGGGCGACGAGGAGTAGGAGCACGCCCTGCGTCACCCGCACCCCGATGCGAACACCGGGCCGACGAAGATCCGCGGGCGAGATGACGCTGCGCGCGGCGGTCTCACGGTCCCTCGAACCACGGCGTCGTCGTGGTGCGACCGGTACAGGAAGTTGGGTATCGACGGTCATCAGTTCTTGCTCCAAGAGCGCGTGAGGCGGAGATAGACGGCGGAGATGATCCCGAGGGCGATGGCAAGGAGCACGCTCAAGGCGGTCGCGTAACCGAAGTCGCCGTTAAGGAACGCAGCCCGGTAGATCAGCATCAGGATCGTGACGGTGGAGTTCTCCGGGCCCCCATCGGTCATCACGTACGGTTCGGTGAAGATCTGCAGAGTTCCGATGATCTGCAGAAGCAGGAGGATGAGCATGATCCCTCTGAGCTGCGGCAGGGTGATGTGCCAGACGCGGCGCCAGATGGACGCTCCGTCGACCTCCGCCGCCTCGTACAGCTCGGGGGCGACGCCCGACAGAGCGGCAAGGAACAGCAGGACGGTACTGCCGGCTCCGGCCCACACGATGAGGACGACCAGGCTCGGAAGGGCGGTCGCCTGAGACTGCAGCCAGGGGAGCGGGCCGAGTCCGAACGTCGCGAGGACGGTGTTGAAGAGACCGTTGTCGGGGTCGTAGAAGAACTTCCACAGCAGCACGGACACCACCGGGGGAATGATCACGGGGATGTAGACGAGAACTCGGAACGCACCACCGAGCCGCCTCAATTCGAACATGATGATGGCCAGCAGGAGTGGGAGCGGAAACCCGATCAGAACCGACAGCGCCCCGAACTTGAGCGTGTTGACGATTGCGGTGAGCAGCATCGGATCCGCGAAGACGTGCGCGAAGTTGTCCAAGCCCACCCACTTCGGTGGGTCGACCAGGTTGTTGTACTGGAGGCTCAGGAGCAGGCTGCGAAGGATGGGCCACCAGGAGAAGACGCCGAAGAGCACGAGCGCCGGTAGCAGGAAGAGCAGCGCGCTCAGGTCACGCCGCCAGCGACGTGGCCGCCTCGTCCGCCGGGTGGCGAGTGCTGACGGCTTGGGGGCCCCTCCTGGGGAGGCCGCCGGCGGCGTGGCCACCGGCGCCTCCCCTAGGGTGTCGATGTTCACGGTCACTGCTGCGCTTGCGCGACAGCCTGCTCGGCGGCGGACTGCGCCTTCTTCAGCTCGGTCTCCGGATCGGCGTCCTGACGGGTCAGGACCGCCTGCATCACCGGATCGAGCGCCTGGTAGACGAGTTGGGCTGCCACCGGTGGTTCGGCCTTGAGCTTGAGTTTCGCCGTTCCATTGATGAACGGCTCGAAGTTCGCTGTCTTGATCGTGACGTAGGGCTTGATCGCCGCGGCGATCTTGTCCTGCGTCGCGGTGTTGAACAGCGGGACCGCCGGGATACCCACGGGGATCTTCGCGGCCGCGTTCGTCTTCGCCACGGTCGCGGCCGCCTTGGTGTCGTACTGCGGGCGGAGCCAGTGGTAGTCGATCCACTTGACCGCGGCGGCGGTCTGGGCCTTCGTAGCCTTGGCGTTGACCATGGCGACGCTTCCACCGGCGAGCGTGGTGTTGCCGCCGGCCTGCGGGTACGCCGTGATGCCGAAAGCGTTCGGGTCGCCCTGGTACTGCTGAATGTAATTCGTGTAGTAATCGGGCGCCGAGATGATCATCGCGTACTTCCCGGCAGCGAACCCGCTGTTGATGTCGTCGTAGCCGAGCAACGCGTTCGCGCTCATCGACTTGTCCTTCCAGCGCATCGTTTTGAGCTGGTCGAGGTACGAAACGGCGTCGGGGTTATCCACTTGGACGGAGTACTTGCCACCCTTGCCGAGAGTCTCCATGGTCCCGCCATAGGAGTATGTGCCCGCAGTCAAGTGCCAGCCGCCGGAACTCTTGGCGGTCATCTCCGCGAAGCCGGGAACGCCGGTCGCTTCGGTGATCTTCTTGGCGGCAGCCTCGACCTGCTTCCAGGTCGTCGGCGGCTTGTCCGGGTCGAGCCCGGCCTTGGTGAAGAGGTCACGATTGTAGGCCAAACCGAGCGCGTACTCCGCGGTCGGGATGCCGTACAGCTTTCCGTTGCTCTTCAGCGGCTCGAGCACCTTCGAGTTGAACTGCTTCGACGCGGAGAGCTGAGCGAAGTCGTCGGTGAGGTCGGCCACCTGCTTGCGGGCGATGAGCCCGGGCGGATCGGTGAGCGGCACCCAGAGCAGAGTGGGTGCCGTTCCCCCCGCGAGTTCGGTGACGTACGACTGCGCGTTCCACTTCTCGTCCGTCGGCGTGACGGTGATGTTCGGGTTCGCCTTCTCGAAGGCCGCGATGTCGTCCATGAAGGCTTGCCGGGCGGCCGGCTTGGTGGTGGCGGGGATTCCCATCACCGTGATCGTCACCGGTCCGGCCGACGTGCTCGTGTCGGTGCTGCCCGACGCGGTGCATGCGGAGAGCGCCAGCCCGACGGCTGCGGTAGCAGCGACTGCCGCTCCCCATCTGAGGTTCATCTTCATCGATTGCTCCTGTTGTGTGCGGTATGTGGTGCTCGGGTGTTAGTGCTGCGCCGGGAAGACGACGTTGCGAAACGGGAGGCCGTCTCGCAACGCCGCGATGTTCGCGGCGACGTCTTTCATGCGGTTGCGGAAGACATCGGTCGTCACCCCGGAGGTGTGCGGCGTGAGGAGGACGTTCTGAAGTTCGCCGAACGGCAACCGTGAGGGTTCTCCCTGGTTGCCGTGGGTGGGGTACTGCCACCAGACGTCGATCGCGGCGCCGCGGATAGTCTGGCTCTCAAGGGCCAGGTACAACGCTTCTTCATCGACGATCGGGCCGCGTGCCACGTTGATCAGCACGGAACTGGAAGGCATCGCGGCGAGTTCCTCCCGCCCGATCAGCTTCGTTGTGGCCTCGGTGAGGGGGACCGTGACCACGACGAAGTCCGAAATGCGCAAAAGGTACGGAAGCTGATCGAGCGTCCCCACCCAGTCGGCTTCCGAAGAGGGAGTGGCTTGCGGGGAGCGGCGCACGACGGCGACGCGCATGCCCAGGGCTCGGGCGACGCGTCCGACCTCGCTGCCGATCTCGCCGAACCCGATGATTCCGACGGTTCGGCCGGCCAACGTCTCATGCACAGGCGATCCCGGGTCCTGGAACACGGACAGCCACGTCCCTTCCCGAAGAGCCCTGTCCTCCGCGAGAAGGCTACGGGAGAAGACGAGCATGCACATCAGGCAGTACTCCGCGATCGCACGCCCGTGATGCGATGTGTTGGCCACGGTGACTCCGCGCGGGACGGCCGACAGGTCGATTCCCTCGAAGCCCGCCCCGGCGACCTGGATGAGCCGGAGTGCCGGGCGCCGGTGGATCTGATCGGAGTTCAGGCGAGACCCGACGAAGACGTCGGCATCGGTCGTCGCTTCGTCGATGTGCTCGGGCCGATCGAGGAACTCCCACGTCACGCCCGCACCGAGTTCGGCGCGCAGCTCAGCGGCCAGGCGCACCTGCATGGGGTCTGCGACGACAACGTGCAACGGGTTCTCCTCATCGAGTCGGACTGCGAATAATCTGATTATTATGATTTAATGATCGAGCGTCAACTGTTCGAGAGATTTCTTCCTGAAACAGCGACGCTGACAGACACGGATGAAGTTGGAGTGACGTGAGCGTTGTGACTATCTCGCCGACATCGAGCGCGCGGCTGTACGACCAGACGGTCGAACAGCTGGGCCGCTCGATCGTCCAAGGTGCGCTGAGAGTCGGGGAGTCGATCGTGCCCGATCAACTCGCGGAGAATCTGGGTCTGTCCCGGTCGGTGCTCCGGGAGGCGTTTCGGGCGCTCGAGTCGAAGGGGCTGGTTCAGGCGCGCCCGCGGATCGGCACTCGCGTATCGCCCCGGGACCAGTGGAACTTTCTCGATCCTCAGGTGATCTCGTGGCGGCTCCAGGGCGAGGACCGTCTCGAGCAGGTCGAGGAGCTGTACTCGACCCGACTGGCCGTGGAGCCGGTCGCGGCACGACTGATCTCCGGCCTCTCTGACGCTGACGCCGTCAGGGACCTCAGACTCCTCATCGCACGTATGCGCGACGCGATGCTCGCTCGCGACCTTCACGCGTTCACAGAGGCCGACGTCGAGTTCCACACCGAGCTCCTGCTGCGCTCGGGGAACAAGATGTTCAGCTGCTTCAGTACAGTAATCGCCGCGGCCGTGCGGACCCGCGAGACCCTCGTGTTCCCCCTCGTTGAAGAGACCCACAAGGGGCTCGAAATGCATGAACGCCTCGTCGAGCAGATCGCAGAGGCGGATCCGGAGGTGGAGGAGACCTCCCGAACACTGATCCGGGACGCCCACAGTGAAGCGCGCACCGCTCTCGGGCACTGGGACACCCACGGAGCAGCTACCCTGTGACGCCCACGACTCCCTCACTCCCTGAGGCGCACCAAACGCTGGTGTTCTTCGGGGACAGCGTCACGGAGGCCAACCGGCACCGGCCCGAGGTAGATGCGCTCGGCGAAGGATACGTTCGCATCATCGCCGACGAGCTGTCGAACAACCCCACGACATCGGAGATCGTCAACCTCGGCGTCGGAGGCAATCGCGTCCGCGACCTTCGCGCACGCTGGAGCGAGGTCGCAGCACAGCGCACGGATGTATTGACGGTCCTCATAGGCATCAACGACGTCTGGCGCCACTTCGACCGCGACGACTACACGCCAGCGGAAGCGTTCGCCGAGGACTTTCGCGCAATCCTGGATGAAGCCGTTGCATCGGGCAGTCGGATCATGCTGATGGAGCCATTTCTCCTTCCCCTGAGCAGGGAACAAGAAGCCTGGCTGCCTGAGCTCCACGAGAAGATCGACATTGTCAAGGACCTCGGTTCTGCCTACGCAGCCCCGATCGTTCCGCTTCACCAGCTCTTGAATGAAGCAGCGTCCGACCTCGGCCCGCTCGAGCTCGCGCCCGACGGCATCCACCCCTCCCAGCTCGGTCACCGTCTCATCGCCGAGGCTTGGCTCGCGGAAGCATCCGAGGGACGTGTCAGCCCGCTCGCGCACTGACGACCACATTCTGTGGATCGGCAGTTACACAGCCGACCTGGGCGGAACCGGAGTCGGTGTGCTCCGGATCGTCGTGAAGCCCGCAGCGGCCATGATCATCGATTCGAGTCGCTTCCGGTGCGACTCACCATCATTCGTTGCGGCCACTCCGTGCGGCGACGTGAGCTACGCCGTCGAAGAGCAGACAGGTCTCCTACGCACATTCCAGCTCGACCCGAACGGCGAGCTAGAGTGCGCGGACGCCCTCTTCGTCGGGCGGCAACCGTGCCACATTGCTGTGGATCCCGCCGGCCGCTTCCTGGTCGTCAGCGATTGGCGCGACGGCGACGTCACCTTCGTCCGCCTTCAAGAAAACGGAGTTCCTCGGAGGGGCGGCGTGGCCCAGATGCCGGCAGTAGACCAGGGAGCCCGGGCCCACGCAGCGCTGATCCTCGACGACGCGATGATCATCACGACGGACCCTGGGCTCGATCGCCTGCGAATATGGTCGTTCGACGTTACAGGGCAGCCTTGGGAATCGGGCGGCCTTGACCTGCCGACGGGCTCCCAACCCCGACACCTGACTCGCGACGCCAAGGGCCGTATTCACGTACTCACTGAGGGCTCGTCGGAAGTACTGACACTCGAACGCGTCGGCCCTCACGACCTCGCTCTGATTGCATCATCATCCGTCCGAACGCAGTCCGGTAGCCAGGATCTCCCGTCCTCTCTCTCAACGATGACCATCGACGGCGACACCGTTCTTCATGCCGCCGTACGCGGGTCGAACGTCCTCGCGACCCTGCGCTCCGACGAGCGAGGAGCGCTGATAACCATCGACGAGACCGCTACAGGTGGCGACGAACCACGAGACCATTGCCTACTCGACAACTGGCTCTATGTCGCCAACCGGAGAACCGACACTGTCGAGGTCTTCGAGCTCAAGAACGGAATCCCGAGCCACGCATTCGCGATCCCGATCGATGCTCCAGCCTCCGTCTCAGCCCATCTGGGCCCGCCACGGTCGCCGAGCCAACTGTCTGGATAAATCGGCTTCGCGGCGAGCCTTGCCGGAAATAAACAAATTGTGCTGGCGAAAGAAACGTCGAAGAAAGACAACGAGGAGGACGGAAAGAAGTAACGAGAACCAGGGACAGAAGAAGGAGGTCGAGAAGGACTGAAGGCAAGGAAGCAAACCTAAGAGGAATGAAACCTAAGAGCGTATGCACGCAGGCACTTAAGTGGAAGCGCCCAGCTGAGCACTCTTTTCAGCGCCCGTCGACGACTCCAAAGGCCGATATCTTCGGTTGAGTGTCACCTGTTTTGGCGGGTTCGGGCGCCTCGTCCGGGTCGCTAGCCTCGCTGAGGGGGTGACGCATGGGCAAAGGGTTCGCAGTCGTCGATTTAGAGACGACTGGTCTGTTTCCTACAAAGCATGACCGGATCGTCGAGATCGGAATCGTCTTGGTATCGCCGGAGGGCGAGATCGAGACCCGGCACGAGACACTGGTGAACCCGAACCGCGACATGGGTCCGCAACATATCCACGGCATCACGGCCGCGGCAGCAGCTCGGGCGCCACTGTTCGAACAGATCGCTCCGAACGTCGCCGACCTCCTGGATGACCGCGTCCCGGTCGCACACAACGCATCATTCGACTCGAGGTTCCTCGGCTTTCAAATGGCTCAGGCCGGCCTGCGCGTCGCGGAGCCAGAGCGCTGGCTCTGCACGATGCGGATGAGCGAAGGGGTCTCCGGTTATCGCCGATTGGCTGAATGCTGCACAGCCGTGGGAGTGCAGCTGGCCAGTGCCCACAGCGCTGGCGGAGACGCACTCGCGACGGCGCAGCTCCTCAGCCTGTATATGCGGACCGTGTCGAATCGGCCGTACTGGGACTCCTGGCTTGCTTCGGCTGCACATTACGGTCCGTTCGCGGTCGACCCGACCGTTCGATGGACCGCTCGAACAGAGGCCTTCGAACAGGATCACTCCTTCGTCGACCGACTCGTGGGCTCACTCACTGCCACACGTCTCGGAGCGCAGCTCAACGTCGACTACCTCGCCCTCCTCGATCGGGTTGTCTCCGTGTCCGAAGCCTCAGCTCTCGAGGCGCTCGCACAGGGGCTCGGGCTCACCCCCGAGGATGTTCGACTCGCCCACCGCGCATACTTCGACGGCCTCGTCGCCACCGCATGGGAGGACCACGTCCTGACCGACGCCGAAGCCGCCGAAATCCGAAGCGTCAGCGAGCTCCTCTCCATCGACGAAGATGTCGTCGCCAGCTCATTGGCCGCGGCCCCATCCACGCCTGCGCCGTTGCTGACCAGCGGCTTCCGACTCGAACCAGGGGACATCGTCGTCCTGACGGGCGAGATGTCAAAGCCTCGAGAAGCCTGGTCGGAAGTCCTCACCCGACTCGGACTCATCGTGAAGAGCAATGTTGTCAAGAAGACCAAGCTCCTCGTCGCCGCCGACCCCGACTCCCTCTCCGGAAAGGCCAAGACAGCGCGTGAATGCGGCGTCACGATCGTCAATGAGGCGGGCCTCGAGAAACTCCTCGATGCGTAGCAACTGCTTGAGTTAGCCGACAGATGGCCAGACTACCGACCGACGTGAAACGCCACATCCACCGCGACACCAACGTCACACTTCTGCGAGTCCGAGACCTGAAACGCGAATCTCTCAGCGTCAGGCTTCAAGTCCAGGCCGAGCTGCAACGTCGCGCATCCGACGACTCATCCAACATCGAGCTCGCACTCGCGGGACTCGTGATCGCATTCCTGGCGCTTTTGGTCGCGCCGACGAGTCCGATACACCTTGAACAAGTTCCCTGGCCGAGCAACCTGCTCACCGGTATTGTGCTCGGAACCTTCGCGGCACTCGCTCTCACACCCTTCGCAGCACACGCGCTTGTAACCCAGGAACGACGCGTGCGAGCTAACGTGTGGTTGGCGGCGTACGCGGAGGAGCCCGGAGCGACAACGCACCTTGCTCGCCGTGGACGCGCACTCCGGCGCAATCAACAAAGAGTGCGCTAGCCCAGGAACCACGCGATCCGCTCGCAAGTCGTGGTCGCCTCGGGAGGCGCTGTCTCGCTGAGGTTTGAGAGCCTTCCCGTCGCCCGATCGTAGCTCCCTCGCAGTGCTCCGCGCCGGGCTTTCGCGGCGTATCCTCAGTCCGCTGCGCTCCCCTCCGGTACTCCACGGTCCCGGCACTCCACACCTTCCGCTCGCTCTCGATCACCCGCCGGAAAGGCACTCAGAACGATCGACCAATGAGGGAGTGAGCGGGATGCGGGTATTCATCATCGACACCAGCCACATGGATCCGGAACTGCAAGGTGGACTCATCGGCGTGGAAGGGTCCCTGAATCCGACCGGTGCTGAGAAGCAGGACTGCGTGGAGACCGTCAGCCGCTACGTGATGGATGGGTGGGCGATCGCCGCCGACCCGAACGCTCCGATCGGATGGCTCGCGGCGCTTACAGCCGAAACGGCGTGCGTCCCCTTCGTCAACTTCAACAGACTCGCTCCCGAGGAGCTCACGCCACAGCCGGCACGCACCTAGTCCATCGACCTCTGATCCGGCCAGACGGCCGGGTCAGTGGTGCGCCGGGTCGATGGCGGGAGCGATTCGCCTGGTCAGGTCGCCGTGGATTTCCGACGAGTTTTGGATTTGCGCGTCAGAACCGGCTTGGAAACACAACGTGTAGGTGTGAGGGCAATCGTTTCGGACACGGCACCGCGCTACAGCTGGCTGGCCGGGCGGTCGGGTGGCTCTGTCGTGGGCCGCCGCCGCGGCGAGACGTACGAATCTGCAATCGATGTGCTCGCGAGAACCGTTGCGGGCCGCGAATTCACAGGTGAGAGGGCATTGCCCGCTCAAACGCCCAGAAACACAGGCCCGATCCGGCCATTCACTGTCCGCCGGGGAGGGAGCGACCTCCGGGAGGAATGCGGGTGC
Organism: Leifsonia sp. Leaf336; assembly: GCF_001423695.1. Lineage (GTDB taxonomy): Bacteria > Actinomycetota > Actinomycetes > Actinomycetales > Microbacteriaceae > Leifsonia. The sequence goes on along the minus strand of NZ_LMOZ01000003.1, from coordinate 818,252 downwards.
GCGCCTCCTGCGCGCCAAAACGCCCGCCGAACCGGAAGTAACAAGTAGAGGAAGTCATTTTCAAAAGGACAAGACTGCCCAGTTTCGAGAAGACCGAGACGAAATAAGTGGGAGGTGAGTGCAGGTGCGAGGTGGAGTAGCCAGATGGAAGCGGGGACAGCAGTCCCACGGGGTGAAGCAAGCGGTCAACTACGCCTTCAGCGGCGTCTGTGACGCCACCCTCACCGCTAAGACCGCCGACGGGGTGATTGCCGCCGCAGGCTACGCCGACGCGGTGATGACCCGGTACATCGTCGAGAACGGTGCGATCCGCGACGATCTCCTCACCCGCGACCAGCTCAAAGCGTGGGTTGACGGCCTCGACCCGCTCACCGGGGAACGTCGGGGACGTGACCTGGAGTCCCCGGTCGCGGACCTGATTCTGGATGCGACGATCAACGCCCCGAAGTCGTTCTCGATTGCTGCCATGCTCGACCCGGAACTGGCCGCCGCCTATGAAGACCTGCAAGACCGCCTCCGCGACCGAATCATCAAGCTGTGGCAATCCGAGCTCAACGCCCGCCGCGGCAAAGGGGGCGCCATCCGCGAAGACCTGGCCCGGATCGACGTCATGGAGCTCCGCCACGAACGCTCGCGGTCGTTGGATCCGCACAAGCACCGGCACCTCTGGCTGAACGTAAAAGTCCAAGGCGTCGACGGCAAATGGTCGAACATCGACACGAGGGTGGCGTTGCGGTTCCAGAACGTGATCAATGCCGAAGGAGACCTCGCCTCTCGCACCGACCCGGCATGGATCTCTGCTCTCGCCGCGAAAGGCTTCACCCTCGACGAGGATGGCGAGGTCGCTCAACTGCAGCACTTGGTGCGGCCGCTGTCGAAGCGGTCCGCGCAGATCGAATCCAACAAGATCGCCCGCACCGCCTGGTGGAAGGAGCGCCACCCCGGCCAGGAGCCCTCCCACGACGTTGTGAACCAGATCGACCGGTGGGCGTGGGCGGCCGCCCGACCGAACAAGCCGGGCGACCTGGACGAAGCCGACTGGACCGAGCTCATCCGCCACGAGCTGAAGTCGGCGGACCCGAGAATCAGGCAAACACGCTCCCCCGCTCGTCTTGCTGCGGTCTTGATTGACGACCTGGATCTGGAGCTTCTCGCGGCCAGAGCAGTCGTTGACGCGGATGCCCGATCGACTGGCACGGGCGGCCGATTCAGCGACATGGACATCCGGGCCGGCGCCATTCGCGCGATCGCGGCCTCTGGGGTTCTGGCCGAACGCACTGAGCTTGCCGCAACTGTTGACGCGGTCTCTGAGGCTGCTGCGAGCACTTGTACGGTGACGTTGCTGAACGAGCCTGATATGCCGAAGCACGTCAAGCATCGGATGGCCATCGCAACGGTTGTCGTGAAGACTACTCTCGCGAACCGGATCGACGCGATGGCAGCACCCGGAGATGCCGTCCCAACCCGCGAGATCACGGCGATCGCTCACGCGCTCGACCCGGAGCGTGTCCTCGATGGTGACCAGAGCGATGGTGCTGCCGCACTTGCCGGCACAGCCTCGATCGTCTCCATCACCGGCGCAGCAGGGACGGGTAAGACCACCATGCTCAAGGTCGCCGGAGCCACGCTTCGCCGGCACGGACACAACATGATCATCGTCGCTCCGACCAAGAAGGCCTCTACCGTCGCCGGCCGGGAAACCAACAGCTCCGCCTCGTCCCTCCACCAGCTCCTTCACGACTACGGATGGCGGTGGACAACGAGCACCTCTGGCAGCACGGAGTGGACGCGACTGCTCCCCGGAGCTATCGACCCAACGACCGGAGCCGAGTATCGAGGCCCTCGAATCGCGATCCGCCCGGGTGACCGGATCGTGGTCGATGAGGCCGGCATGCTCGACCTCGAAGCCGCAAACGCTCTTCTGGACGTCATCGACCGCACGCGAGCAACTATCGCGGTCGTCGGCGACGACTACCAAGCCCTCCCCGTCGGACACTCGGGCGCCATGGCCCTGTTCCGATCCGCAGCCTTCGGCCGGATCGAACTCACGAATATCCATCGGTTCCGTGATCCCGATTGGGCCGACCTCACGTTGCGACTCCGCGACGCCGACGGTGCCGAAGAAGGACAGCGGATCGCAGGCGAGCTAATCGAAAAGGGGCATGTCACGTCCGTCACCACGGAGGGCGACGCCCGGCAGATGATGGTCGACGGATGGTTCGATGCGACCCGACACGGGCAGACGATCGCCCTGGTGACCGCCACCCATGCCGAAGCGCAACAGATCAACGAGAGCATCCAAACTCAGCGCATCGCGTCCGGCGACCTCGCAACTGAACGTCAGGTACTCGCTCAGGCTGATCAGCCGTGCTTTGTGGGCGACGTCGTTCAGACTCGACGCAACGACAGCACTTCCGGGGTGGAGAACCGCCAGACCTGGACCATCAAGGCCATCACCAAAGACCACGTGCTTCTGACTAGCCTCACCGACTCGACTCACCTGAAGAAGATCACCCACGAGTACGCCGGATCCCACCTGCATCTCGCATATGCCAGCACCGTCTACGGAGTCCAAGGGGAAACCACGGAACGATCCATCGTCGGCCCCGGCGTCGACGCTGCCGGCCTCTACGTCGGTCTAACCCGCGGCCGAGGAAGAAACGAAGCCGTCGTCATCGCGGGAACCACCCGCACCGCACTCACCGAGCTGGCCGAGACCATGCAGCGCCAGCCCCGAGAAGAGACGCTCGAGAAGTCCCGGATCGCAGCCCGCCGTGAGCTCACACGAGCGTCCCGCACCGACCCGACACGAGCTTCGACCGCGAGCGAAGCTCCATCGCCTTCCTTGCGCCTCTGACTTGGACGACGGATTAGCCCGTCCTCAGCCCTGAGGCCACGACCGCAAGACCGGGTCGACTCGCGCCTGCCAGGGTTGCGTCGACAGCGTGGTACCAGAGGATCGCCACGCCCAGGGCATCGGCCTGTTGCTGCGCCACCGGTCGAACTCCCCCTCGCACGAAGATCAACGCCTGCCGGCCATCGGAGGACGCTAGCCTCGCAGCATTCTCCACCGCATCGATATCCAGGTTCCCCCGTCCGTTATCGACCCAGGCGAGGTACCGGGAACTGTAGAGGTCACAGAGTTGGCGGGCGGGATCGTGCGTCGCGACGGTGTCCACCGCGCCCAGGTAGATCATCCATTCGCGGCACAACTCGACCGCTTCATCGGCCGAGACCCCAAACGGCCTCGGCGCCGGAGGCTCACGTTCCACCCCACCAGTCTGCCCGACGCCACGGTCACCCGGACTGAGGCACCAGCCGCGGTGTCAATACATCGAAGCCTTGGCTGAAGGCTGGCGCAAGACACCACCTGAAGCGGGTCGAAACGCAAGGAATGGATGGCACTCGGGAGCCGGCAGACCCCGCTAGCCGGGTTAGAGGTCGACAGTCGCTGGGCGGTCGCCTTTGAAGTCTTCGTAGGACTGCAACACCGAATCGACGAGCGAGAAGGTATTGGTGTGCCCGTGAGAAGGCGGAAGCGCCGTCGCACGCAACCTTGCGTGGTCGTATCGACCTTGGAGCGCAGACTCGTCGCCTGCAAGCGCTCCTTGATAGCCGGGGAGGAACTTGACGAGTTGAACGTCAGGACCAGTTCCCGGAGCCAAGTCCGCGAAATGGAGCAGCAGCCATAATTCGAAGTTGGGGCTGTTATCTACAAGCCGGACACCAGAAAGCTCGGAACTATCCGCCACGAGTTCAGCAACCCCGTCAGGTAGTCGATCGAACACGCACCAGACCTCGTCATACGCCGCGCCCTGCTCGCGCGCGATCGTGGCGCGTTCACGGGCAAACCGAATGTTCTTGAGCGGATCGTCCGTGGGCATCGGTTCCAGGGCGATCGGATGGTGGTGCGTCTGTTGCTTGACCCACTGCACATACTCCTCATGAACAGGACGCTCATACAGCACGAGGATGAACGACCTCGGTTCGCGACTTGGGGCCTTGCGAGCGAGGTCCTGGGCGGGGGGAATCACGGTTCGAGCTCACCCGTTTCATCCCAGAGATCCAAGAACGCGTGCTGATCGATTCGAGGTATCGCTGCGTACTTCCCATTGAGATAGTTGCGGCTGAACACCTCGTTCCGGCGTGGACTGAACTCCGAGAGAGCACGTAGCACGCTCGCGCCAGCAAAGTCTTTCTCTACAAACCAGAGCTGGTCCCGTTCTAGGACGTTGTAGACGCCGGTGTTCATCATGATGGTGACGTCGTGCGTGGATAGAACCAGCTGGGCTTGATTCGGATTCGTCTTGGGCGACTGGAATAGGCGAACGAGCTCGGCGACCAGCCTTGGGTGCAGGCTTGTGTCGATTTCGTCAACAACCAAGACACCGCCAGACTCCAGCCGGTCCAGGATCGGACCGAGTAAAGCGAGGAAGTTCTGCGTTCCAACCGACTCCCAGGAGAATGGAATTGCAACCTCGCGGCCAGCGCCACTGTGTCTAAGACGCGGTGCAAGCGATTTGAGACCAAACCGTTCGTCCATTTCCTCTGGTGACGCACCTGGCATCAACGTCGAGTAGAACGCTCGGGCAGCTTCGCGAATATCATCAGGCATCACGTCCTCTTCGACTGTCATGTTGACGACGCCAAGGTCAGCGCGACTCATCAACTTGATCACTCGTCCCGCTCGCGTCGGATCCTCGCTCAGCGATCGAAGCGTGTCCTGCATCAAGCCGGGGAGGTTCTCAGATGTGATCGTCCGCACGAGCGTTGCCAAGTGCTGCTGAATCGGAGAAAGGATGTCGTGCTGCAGCAGCCTCGCGGTCGATAGGAAGAGCGCGTTAGGGCGGGTTGCCCGAGCAAGCGCAGCGTTCTGACCGGTAAGCGTGTCGCCGAAGCGCCACCCGTCGGCGTCGTTCGCGTCGCGTTCGAAGAGGGTACGTTGCCGGCCTTTAGGCCACGACCGAAGCCATTCGCTAAGGATCCGATCAGCGTCGTAGGTGAATCCGTAGTCATGACGGACGCCGTCAATCCTCACCATTACCTCGAACAGGGTGAACGCCCCTGGCTCCTCTCCCAGCACATACGGCGAGAAAGGTAAGCCGCTATCGCCGTCGCTGGTAGGAGATTGAATCATCCCGAACATCGTCGATATCGCCCGGAGGAGGTTCGACTTGCCGGATGCGTTCGGCCCGAAGATCGCCACGGCGGGGGCGATCGACGGATCGGGAAACCCCCCAGCCTCACCCTCAACTCGACCAGACCTCGTTAGCAAGAGGAGCGCGGGATCCCTAAACGACCTGAAGTTGCTGACCTTGAAACCTAGAAGCATTGCTCTCCCTAATACCCCCATAGTACCGGTTTTCGGTACTAAAAATGCGCAGAATCGACGAGAAACACGCCGAAATCGGATGGGGACACGGTTTTGTCAGCGCCCTTTGATATACTGGTGGTACCCCTGAGGCCTCTGGGCCTCCAGGAAACCAGAGAACCCCGACCGACCTGTCGGCTCGAGGCGCTCAGGTGGATCGGGGTCTAGATGTCTCTGTCGGAGAAACATCTACGACTCTAAGACCCCCAAGGGTCTTACGGAAAGTAGACAACTCGCTACTTCTCGTGTTATCCGCCACACCGCAACACGACAGGGGAAAGGACACCGCTGGGACCGGCGCACCCGAAAGGCGCCCCCGGCGAGTCAGCGTGCGGTGACCCCGCGCGTCCAAAATCAAACCCCCGCGCGGCCATCCGCGCACACACGAGAAGGGCACGAAAGTGCACGAGATTGATTTCCTCCCCGTTGAGAACGAAGACGGGGACAGTTCCAAGAGCGGCGACGCGATCGCCATGCGATTCGACTCTGCAGCGCTTGGCCGGCAGGCCGTAGTGGTCATCGACGGCGGGTTTACTGCCATCGGTGAGAACCTCGCCGACCACATCCGCAAGTACTACGGCTCCACCCACGTCGACCTGGTCATCTCTACCCATCCGGACACAGACCACCTCAACGGTCTCCTCACCCTGCTCGACAATTGCAGTGTCGACGAGCTGATGATTCACCTGCCGTGGAAGCACTACCGGGACGCCGACAAGCTGGGCAACTACGAGAAGATCGTCGCGGTTTACGACAAGGCCATCGAACTCGGCGTCACCGTAACGGAGCCGTACGCCGGGGCAGAGCGCTTCGGCGGCGCGATTCGGATCCTCGGGCCGAGCTTGGACTACTACAACGAGCTGCTTGCAGAGGCGATCGTCGAGGTCACGACCGGTGTCGCTGATGCTCGCAAGACATCGTTCTTCGGCAGCCTGCTTACCAAGGGCGTCAAGGTCCTCGAGCGCGTGCGTGCACTGTACCCGTCTGAGACGCTCACAAACTCCGACGAAACCAGCCCCCGGAACAAGAGCTCGGTAATCACGCTCCTCCAGGTCGATGGGAAGCGGCTGATGTTCACCGGAGACGCCGGCATCCCTTCGCTCGAGGCGGCAGCGGACGAGTATGAGGCACACGTCGGAGCATTCAGCGCATACCCGCTCGACTTGTTCCAGGCACCTCACCACGGAAGCCATCGCAACGTCGGCCCGGATATCCTCGACCGGATTCTCGGACCGATCGACCACGGGTTCCGGAAGACCGACGCCTACATCAGCAGCGCGAAGAACTCCGAGAAACACCCGTCGCCGAAGGTCACCAACGCGCTGGGACGACGTGGCGCGGGAGTGTATGTCACCGAGGGGAAGACCATCGCCTACTGGTCGCCCGGAACGAAGCGGGACGGCTGGGGTCCGATCACCGGGATTGGCCCCCTGGAGGAAGACGATTAGCGGCTTCGACAGCTACACCCTGCAGGCGAGGACTGCGCCAGCAGTGGTTCTGATGTTGCCGCTGCTGCTATTTGTCCTCTACCTCGTCAACACGCCGTGGGTCGGGATTAGCATCCCGGCCCTCGGGGTCGTCGGCATCATCTCCGTCGCGAACGAACTCGTCCGAGGCAGAGGGCGACTTCTGCAGGAACGCCTCGTCTCCGAGTGGGATGGGCTGCCGACGACGCGGGCGCTGCGTCACCGCGACAGCGGGGACACCGAATCGCGTCGACGGCTGCGGGAGGCGATCTGCCAGCTGACCGGTGAGAATCTCCCCACCGCTGCGGAGGAGGCTTCCAACCCAGAGCAGGCCGACACCCGGTACCGCGAGGCGGTCGATCTGGCGATCAGTGTGATCCGCCGGGACGGGATAGACGCGTCCATCGTCCGACACGAGAACGCTCGGTACGGCTTCCGCAGAAACACCTGTGCCGTGAAGGGTGCTGCGGTCGGAGTCATACTCGCTGGGTTGGCCGTCAACGCCGTCGTGCTGTTCTTCACCTCGGTCCCACTCGTAGGTCTCGTCGTCCTTCTCGGCCACATTGCGTTGCTGTTGTTCTGGGCGTTCGCAGTCAATGACAACTGGGTCAAGGTCCAAGCAGAGACGTTCAGCAACCATTTAGCTCGAACTGTGATCACGACAGCGCGAGCTGCACGTCCCGCTCGCTAGTTCCCTGCGTCGATTGCGATGGCCGCCCCGAGAGGCGGCCATCGTCGTTTCGCCACTACAACCGACCCGACGGCTAAAGGTTCAGCAATTTCAAAGCGGTGAGTAAACGGTGAGTTTGGCCAAGAACCATTGAGCGGGTAGTCTGGGCCGCAGCCCTACTTCCCAGTGTTTATCTGGAATTCCGGGCTGCGCGAGTGTAGTTCAATGGTAGAACTTCAGCTTCCCAAGCTGATAGCGCGGGTTCGATTCCCGTCACTCGCTCCGTTAGTCACTTCTTGAGCTAGTTGCGCTATCGAGTTCGCGCACAGATGTCGCCGGTTCGCGACAGTTGAATCTCAAGACCGATGACTTGTGGCTCCTGGCCCGGTCCTCCGCTGGGAGGGATCGGGTCGTTGATGCGGCAGGCGGCTTGCATGCATGCGGGCAACCCACCCGAACGGGGGCGTACTCCGGTTCCCGATTTCTGTGGAGCGCCAGGCAGGCGTGCCCCTATTCTGAGTCGTGCGCCGGCATCAAGACGTCCGGTCGACGAGGGGGATGTCGTGCGCACGAGTCTGCGTGTTTTGGTCGGGCTGGTCGCGGCGATGGTCGTGGGAGCGACGGTGGTGCTGGGAGCTGGGCCCGCATCGGCCGTCACCCGCCCGACGGCCACATCGCTCGCGACGGTCATCGACTGCGGATCGTTGCACCAGGGGTACTACACGGCGATGCGAGTCACAGCGCAGTTCACGAATCTCACGCCTGGGGCGACGTACGACCTCCACTTCCGAGCGGTGTCCATGAACTCCGAGCTCCTCGACGACGTTCCCTTCGTCGCGGACGACCAGGGCACGTCGTCCGTGGACCAGACCCTGACGGACAGGTTCATCGCCTCCGCCCAGTACACGGCGACGCTGATGCAGGGTACGACCTCCTTCGGCGGCCGCATCTACACGAGCAATGCGTGTGCCAGCGCGGTGAACGCGGTAGGGACGCCGACCGCGAGATACGTGTGCGACACGAGGTACCTCACCCCGGGCGGGGTGAGCGCCACCTCGGTGCGTGTGGCGGGCACGCTCACGGGATTCGTGCCGGGCGAGCCGTACTCCGTGTCGATGCCGGGCGCCGCCGCGTACGTCAACGCTACCGCCGACGCGAACGGGGCAATCGCGTTCGACAAGACCGTGGACAAGAGCAGCCTCGCGCCACTGACATCCTCCACGTACTCGGTCGGCACCACGAGTCAGGGGATCGCGGTCGGGAGCGGACAACTGACTTTCGCCGACGACTGCCCCGCGATCGCGAAGGCGGCGAAGCGACCCGCGCTGACGCATGACGGAGACCTCACCGGTGACGGGTACGCCGACCTCCTGGCCGTCGACACGACGGGCCAGCTCTGGATGTACGCGAACGGTGTGAAGACCAACCCGGGCCATGTCCCCTTCAGCACGGGACGCGTCATCGGGTCGGGCTGGCTGAACAACGGGCCGATCCAATGGACGGCTGAGGGCGACCTCACCGGCGACGGCTACGCGGACGTCGTGGCGGTCACCTCGACAGGCGCGCTGTGGGCGTACTACAACAACATCGGCAGCAACCCCGGGAAGGTGCCGTTCACCTCGCCGACCGTCATCGGAAGTGGATGGCTACCGTTCCTCCGCGTCGCGGTGGGTGACGTCAACGGTGACGGCTACGCCGACATCATTGCGGGCACCCAGGACGGGGCGAACTACCTATACCTGAACCACTACGCGACCGATCCGCTGCACCGCCCCTTCAGCTCCGGCGTGCGCCTCACCGGCGAAGACTTCCCGTCGTGGGGTGGGGTCGCAGCCGGAGACTTCAACGGCGACGGGTACGCGGACCTGACCGTCGAGGGCTCGTCCGTCGATCCGAACCGCACACCGGCCGGCGCAAGCACACCGTTCGTCCGCAGTGTCAGCCTGGCGCAGGACCACGGAGTCCCCACGACCGGGTGGCGACTCGATTGGTCGATCGGAGACTACGAAGGCCGCGGGTCCGTCGGTGTGGTCTACGCGGACATCTCGGGAACCGGCAAGCTCATCTACAACAAGGACCCGCTGGGAAGCGGGCAGGAGACGCAGATCGGCTCGGGTTGGCAGACGATGCAGTTCCTCATCCAGTGAGAGTCGGCCGCCAGATGGCTTCTGTTCCTTTCAGTCCAGCCTCGGGCCGCGCGCCTGCTCCCCCCGAAGCGACGCGCGGCCCGTGACGTCGCAGCCGAATAGAGCCCTCCCCGCTCGCGACGTCTTCCTGTTATGTCCGGTGCCGCGAAAAGGTTCCCTGTCGGCCCACCGTGTCAGGATGGGACTCATGCTGCCGGGCCGGCCGGCGGCCGAACCGAACCGTCCGACGGACGGAGGACGGCGGGGCAGGTGGGAGTCCGCGAACGAGACCGGCGCCCGCGCGGGCGGGCCGGGAGGCTGATCGCGGCCGTGCTCGCCACGGCAGCGGGCGCTCTGGTCATCGCCGGCGGCGCCGTGGCAGCAACAGCTGCGCCTGCGGTGGCCGGAGCTGCCGACCGCGCTCCGATCACCGCTCTCGCCCCCACCGGCGTCGACGACTTCACGTTCGCGAGCTTCGACGGCGACTACCGACTCGGCCGCGATGCGGCGGGGCACTCGACGCTCACAACGGTCGAGACACTCGTGGCGCGCTTCCCCGAGACGGATCAGAACCACGGCATCCGGCGCGAGCTGGTCGAGGACTACGACGGACATCCCACCGGCCTCCAGGTCGTGTCGGTCACCGACGAGAACGGCGCCCCGCGTCCGTACACGAGCGAGTCCGACAGCGGGATCCTGTCGCTGACGATCGCGGCGAAGGACTTCGTGCACGGCGACCAGACCTACGTCATCACGTACCGGCAGACCAACGTCACGCGCTACTTCGCCGACACCGGCGACGACGAGTTCTACTGGGACGCCAACGGCACCGAATGGGCGCAGCCCTTCGACCGCGTCACCGCCACCGTCCACCTCGGCCCGGGGCTCGCCGGGGCGCTGCAGGGGGAGGCCTCGGCCTACCGAGGCGTGCAGGGCTCCACCGACAAGGCGACCGTCGAGCGCACGGGCGACGGGTACCGCTTCAGCGCCGAGCAGCTCGGGCCGCGCGAGAACCTCACGTTCGCGATCGGTTTCGCTCCCGGCACCTTCACGGCGCGCGCGGACGGGCTGTTCGACACCGGCTGGGGCTACGCGGCCGTCGCCGGCCTCCTCATCGTGCTGCTAACGGTGATCGGCGCCGTCGTCGTGCGCGTGCGCTTCCTGCGCGACGCTCCGGGGCGCGGCATCATCATCCCCGAGTACGTCCCGCCGAAGGAGGGGCTGCTGCTCGCGGCGGACGTCACCGGACTCAGCAAGAAGGCCGTGCCGGCGCAGACTCTCGACCTCGCCGTGTCGGGCCGGGTGCGAGTGCTGGAGGCCGCCAAAGGCTTCTTCGGCCGCCCCTCCTACACGCTCGAATTCGTCTCGACGGAGGCGACAGGTCGTCAGGCGCTGCGAGACCCGCACCCGACGACCGACGAACTGCAGTTCCTGAAGGCCCTGTTCGGCGACCCGCCCGCGCCCGGCGACACCCTCGCTCTCGGCTCCTCCAACTCGCGTGTCGCGCGCGCCATCCAGTCACTGCTGAAGCGCGTGCACAAAGACACCACCGGGCTCGGGTACCGCACCTCCGGGCCGCGCGGGCCGATCCGGGCGCTCCTCTTCACCGGGCTGGGCGCGACCGTGCTCGCCGTCGTCAGCGCGATCCTGTGCATCGTCGGGGTCTACGGAGGGGCCTGGCCGTTCGGGATCCTCCTCGGCTCCGTGGTGCTCTTCGTCGTCACCGCGATCCTCCTCTCGCGCTCGCCCCTGACCAGCACGGGAACGACGCTCCGGGAGTACGTGGACGGGCTGCGCATGTACATCGAGCTCGCCGAGGCCGACCGCATCCGCTACCTGCAATCGCCGCAGGGCGCCGAGCGCGTGACGGTCGCCGTCGACGACCCGCGCGAGATGCTCCAGCTCACCGAGCGCCTCCTGCCGTGGGCCGTGCTCTTCGGCGAGGAGAAGAAGTGGCTGGCCGAGCTCGGGAGGTTCTACGAGCAGACCGGGCAGACGCCGGGCTGGTACTCGGGTCAGACCGCGTTCAACGCCGCCGTGCTCTCCCAGATGGTCAGCGGGATATCCTCCAGCACAACGATGGCGAGCAGCTCGTCGTCGGGCGGCACCGGAGGCGGCGGTTTCTCCGGAGGCGGGGGCGGCGGAGGCGGGGGCGGCGGCGTCTAGAGCCGATCGTCCACGGAGCCGGCTCTCCACCTCCGCAGTTTGTCGGGGTTCGCGACGATCCAGATGTCCGTCACGTCACCCACGATCCCGGAGAGCACGGCGACGACGATCACCCTCCCCGATCGGCTCCCCACCACTCCCGGGGCGCCGTTCACCGAACGCAGCTCCCAGCTCAGTGCGGCCGCATCGGCCGGTCCCGGACTGAAGCCGGAGACCGCGCACCACGCCCGCGGCTCCTCACCGATGTCGACGACGACGCGTGGATGCGGTCCGATGACGCGGCTCAATGGTTCGACGCCGTCCGCCTGGAGGGCACGCAGGACCTCCGCGACGAGACGAGGGCCGGGCTCAGGCCGCTCCGGCCCGTTCAGCGGTCGCCTCATCGGCACGGTCCCTCTCCGCGGCCGCGCCGATCCGTCCGGGCGCGGCTGGTTCGAGCCGGTCTTCGAGGTACGCCCGCGCGAGGCGCGCTCGAAGGCGGTCCCACGTGTGGACCCTCCCGAGCTGGTCGGGCCGCACGACGACCGAGGGCACGGTTCGCGGGCCGGCGAGCTGCAGTCGCCCGTCGGCCGGCACCGGCGCGTGGACCTCCACGTACTCGCCGCCGGGCAGCCGGACGATCCGACCGGTTTCGTAGCCGTGCAGCAGCAACCCTCTGTCCTTCTTCTGCAATGCCAGGCAGACCCGTCGGGTGAGGAAGAACGCCGCGACCGGACCGAGCACCACGAGCCCCTGGAACGCGTGCACGACGGACTCCAGGCCGATGCTGAAGTGCGTCGCGACCAGGTCGGCGCTGCCGGCGCCCCAGAGCGCGCCGTAGAAGACGACGCCAGCGACGCCGAGCGCGGTGCGCGTCGGTTCGTTGCGCGGGCGGTCGAGCAGGGCGTCGTCCGTTCCGGGGCCGCGCACCCACTGCTCGAAGAACGGATAGACCGCGACGGCGAGCAGGAACACTCCCACGACGGCGAGGGGCACGAGGATCGCGAGCGTCCAGGTGCGGCCGAGCCACACGAACTCCCAGCCCGGCGGCACCAGCCTCAGGGCGCCGTCGAGGAACCCGGTGTACCAGTCCGGCTGGCTGCCGGCCGAGGCATCGCCTGTCGACGACGGGCCGAACAGCCACACCGGAGCGATGGTCACCGTCGCCGCCACCAGCACGAGGAGGCCGGTGACGATCGCGAAAAGGCCTCCGGCCCGCACCGCCGCGTTCGGGTACGCCGGCACACCGACCTCGCCCGGGTAGCGCGTCGGCTCCTGACGGGAGGCCAGCCGGGCGCGCAGCCACAACAGCCCGATCAGCAGGGCGGGGACGACGGCGATGTGCACGGGGTAGAGGTTCTCGATGATCCGGCCGGGGAATTCACCACCGAAGAACAGCCACGACAGCCAGGTGCCGACGACGGGGATGCCCAGCAGGATGCCCTGGAAGATCCGCAGACCGGTGCCCGAGAGCATGTCGTCCGGGAGGGCGTAGCCGCTCCAGCCTCCCGCCAGCGCGACGATCAGCAGCCCGAAGAGCACCAGCCACGAGCCGCGACGACGCCGGAAGGCGCCCGTGAAGAAGGTGACCGCGAGCTGCACCATGATCGTGGCGGGCAACAGGAGGGCGGCCCAGTGATGCGCCTGCCGCACGAGCAGTCCGCCGGGGATGTCGAACGAGGTGTGCAGGATCGAGACGAAGGCGGCCGAGGCCTCCTGACCGGCGAGCGGCGCGTACGAGCCCGCATAGGTGACGCGCTGGCTCGACGGCGCGTACCAGAACATCAGCAGGAGGCCGGTGACGATCAGCACGACCACGCACGCGAGAGCGACCACGCCGAAGAGGTTCGACCAGTGCAACGAGACGCGGCGGCCGGCGAGCTCGGCGCGGGCGGCGGCGAGCCGGCGACCGGCCCCGGACTCCCGGGCGGCGCCCGCGATCGATTCGGTGAGCGACCGGCGCGGCCTGCGATCGGCGCGCATCAGGCACTTCCCTCGTAGAACCCGGCGTATCCGCCGCCCATGATGAGGATCCGACGCATGACGAACCTCCTGTCCTCACCAGCTATGACCGGAAAGGAGGTCGTTCTGTGACATTCAGACGCCGGGGACGTGCCCCAGCTTGCTCGGGTTGAGGACCCAGAACAGATCGTGGATGCCGGAGTCGTCGAGATCGGCCGTGACGAAGGCGAAGACCTCGCCGTCGCGCGTGGCGACGATCGCCGGCCCGCCGTTGAGCTCGGCCAGGTGCAGCGCCGAGCCCTCCCAGAACCGCGAGGCGAACGCGTGGATGTACTTGGCCACCGTCTGTGCTCCGATGACGGGGATGCGCGTCGCGCGGACCACGCCGCCGCCGTCGGAGAGCGAGACCACGTCGTCGGCGAAGAGCTTCTCGAGCGCCGCCATGTCGCCGTGCTCGGCCGCGGCCATGAACGCCGTCAGGAGACGCATCCGCTCGCCGTCCGCGACCTCGCGGGCCTTCCGTTCGGCCTCGAGATGCTTGCGCGCTCTGCTGACGAGCTGCCGGGCGGACGGCTCGCTCGTCTCCACGATCCGTGCGATCTCCGCGTACGGGTAGTCGAAGGCCTCGCGCAGCACGTAGGCGGCGCGCTCGGCAGGCGACAGCTTCTCGAGCAGCACGAGCACGGCGAAGCTCAGGGCTTCGCCGCGCTCGGCGCCCAGTGTGGGGTCGTGGGAGGTGTCGACGGGCTCCGGTAGCCACGGCCCGATGTAGGTCTCGCGCTGCGCACGGGCGGAGGTCGCCGCGTTCATCGCGAGGCGCGTCGTGGCGGTGGCCAGGAACGCCGCCGGCTCACGCACGGTCGACCGGTCGTAGGCCTGCCAGCGCAGCCAGGTGTCCTGCACGATGTCCTCGGCGTCCGCGACGGTGCCGAGCATCCGGTAGGCGATGCCGAACAGCCGGGGACGGACCTCCGCGAAGGTCGCGACCGCGGAGGCGAGGTCGTCACCACTGCGCAGGTCGCCTGTGGCACCGGGTTCGGACATGGGTCGATGCTAGCGGCGGATCCATTCCCCGAGGGAGGTCGCGCCACGGAGCTGCGCGACCGCCTTCGGGTCGTGCCCTGGCACGAGCGACTCATCGGTCACGACTCCGCCGAAGTAGCCGACGGACTCGTCCGCGACGATCTCCCGGGTGTCGCCACGACTGGCGAGGATGAGCTTCGCCGCGTCGGCGAGGCGCACCGGCTCCGGGCCCGCGAGCTCGACGAACGCATTCGTCGGGTCGGAAAGCGCGGCGGCGGCGAGCGCCTGCGACACGTCGGCGGCGGCGATCGGCTGCATGAGTACCGGAGACAGGGTGATGGTGTCGCCGGCAGCACCGCCCTCCGCGAGCGCGGGGATGAACTCGAAGAACTGCGTCGCTCGCACGATCGAGTACGGCACTCCGCTGCTCGTCACGATGTCCTCCTGCCGCACCTTCGCCCGCATGTAGCCGAAGTCGGGCATCCGGTCGGCGCCGACGATCGAGAGGACGACGTGGTGGCCGACGCCCGCGCGCTTCTCCGCCTGCACCAGCGTGCCGGTGCTGCGCTCGAAGAACTCCAGCACGGGGCCGTCCTCGAACGATGGCGAGTTCGCCACGTCGACGACCACGTCGGCGCCGGCGAGAGCCGCGTCGACGCCCGCCCCGGTCACGGTGTCGACGCCGGTCGACGGGGAGGCCGGGACGACCTCGTGGCCGGCCTGACGGAGCTGCTCGACGAGCGGGCGGCCGATCAGGCCGGTTCCGCCGATGACGACGATCTTCATGGGTATCCCTTCGTTGGAGCGGCGCGATCGCGCCGTCGCCAGCTACGACCGGGCAGGCCTCCCGGTTGTGACCGATTCCGCACAGGCCGTCACAGATCTACGATGTCTGCTGTCCGAGTTGTCGACGCGTCCGGTCGAGCCGCGAGGTAAGAGCGGGAGCACTGGGTTTCAGGCGGCCCTTTTCCCGGGCAGCGCCAAGCAGAACACGGCTGGTCCCACCCGCTACCGGACGCGTCGCCCCTCCTGCGCGATGCGCTTACGCGTAGACGCTGTTCCAGTGCCGGCGACCGACCGGGTCCAGACGCACCCAGACCATCGAGACGAGACGGCCGGTGAAGTCGACGGCGACCGAGGCGACCGGAGCTCCGGCGCGGCTGATGACGAGTCCCGCCTGGCTGTTGACCGACCGCTCGTCGACCAGCACGCCGTCGGCACGCGCGAAGCCGTGTTCGAGCACCACCGTCGCGTTCGCGACCCCCTGGATCACCCGCACCCCGGAGGCGTCGCCGCTCCCGGAGTCGACGACGACCGAGACGGTCGGTGACAGGAGGGCGCGCAGCCGCTCCCGATCGCCGGTCTCGGCGGCCACGTGCAGCTGGTGCACTGCGCGGTAGCGGAGCGGGCGCGCGAGCCATTCCCAGGCGGCCCAGCCGCATCGTGCGAGAACCGGGCCGAGCGTCCGGCGCCTCGTCCCTTGTGCGATCGCGGTCATCCGATTGCCTCCGTCCGGCCCGGTGGTGGGTCCCTCACCGACTGAGACCGATCAGCGGGAGGATTTGTGACCTCCCTGTCGCGAACTGCGAACCGCGTCCCGCGTCCCGCTAGGGTGAGGGTGCCCAACCGATCGGGAGGTCGCGGCGTGACTGGACTGCGCATCCTGGCGCTCGACATCGACGGGACCCTGATCGGTTCGGACAAGCGCATCGCGAGCTTCACGGCGTCGGAGATCCGCCGGGTGGCCGAGACGGAGGGCGTCCACGTCATCCTCGTCACCGCACGCGGCCCGCAGTCCACGGCCCTGATCGAGGAGCAGCTCGGCGTCCGGTCGTCGTACGCCACCTACGGAGGGGCGCTCGTCTGGGCGCGGGAGGCGGACGGACGCTTCTCGACGCTGTCCGAGACCCCGCTCGACGACGGAGCGACGGCACGGTTCCTCGAGCTCGCCGCAGCGACGGACGTCCACGTCGGCGTCTACACGCGCGACGACTGGTTCGTGAACCGGCTGGACTACTGGGGCCTCCGGGAGGCCAGGAACACGTCGGTGTGGCCGTCCGACGTCGGCGCCGACTACGTCCGGCCGAGCGCGCTCGCGGCCGGCGCCGTCTTCAAGGTCATGTTCCGCGGCGAAAGCGCGGCGCTGGACGCGCTCGAAGGGCCGCTGCGGGAGGTGGGAGCGGACGCGTTCATCCATCGCGTGCCGCACGTCATCGAGATCATCTCCTCCCGCGCCGTCAAGCTCCCGGCCGTCACTGCCCTGGCGAGCCATCTCGGTCACGAGCTGCGCGACGTCATCGCCTTCGGCGACAGCCTCTCCGACCTGGAGCTGCTCGAGAACGCCGGCGTCGGGGTCCTCATGGCGAACGCGTCGAAGAGTCTCGGCGCGAGCCCGGCGATCGAGCGCACCCTCTCGAACGACGAGGACGGGATCGGCGTGATGCTGCGCAAGCACTTCCCGACAAGCGCGCCGTTCCGGACATAGGGCGACACCGCACGCTGTTCCTTCCACACGGATAGTAAAGTTCTTCCGAGCTACGACGGAAGGTGTTCTGGTGGCACGACGCGCAAGCGGCACGGCGACGACGAGCACGCTCGCACGCGTCAACCAGACCGCCATCATCGAGGCGCTCCGGGCATCCGGGCCGCTGTCGCGGCAGCAGCTCGGCGCGATGACCGGGCTCGCTCCCGCGACCATCAACCGGCTCACGGCAACGCTCGTGGACGAGGGTCTCGTCGTCGCCGCCGGCCAGGAGCCGTCGCGCGGCGGGAGGCCCTCCGTGCTCCTCCGCTACGCGGGCAGCTCGCGCCTGGTCGCGGCGATCCAGCTGCGGTCCGACGTCGTCACCGGGATCCTGGTCGACTTCGACGGCACCGTCGTCTTCCGGCGCACCACCGAGCTCGGGACAAGGCTAGGCAAGGAGGCTCCGGAGGCCGAACGGCTCGCCGACCAGCAGGCCCAGCTGGATCGGGTGTTCGGGCTCTTCGACGAGTTGATCGCTACGGCCGACTCGCTCGGCACGCCGTGTCTGGCCGCGGGAATCGCCGTGCCCGGCGTGGTGCAGCAGCCCGACGGCGTCGTCGGAACGATGCCGGAGTTCGGCTGGACCGGCGTGCCGTTCGGCGCCCTGCTGCGCGAGCGGACCTCCGTGCCGATCGTGGTCGAGAACGACGCGAACGCGCTCGCGTACGGCGAGTTGCACGCGGGGACCGGCAAGGGCCTCTCCAGCCTCGTCGCCATCTTCCTCGAGAACGGCCTCGGCGCCGGGATCATCACCAACGGCGAGCTGTACCGCGGGGCCCGGGCGGAGGCCGGAGAGATCGGCTATCTGCTGATGGAGCGCTCCTCGCTCGAGCGCTCGTACGACGAGCACGGCGACCTCGAAGACCGCATCGGGTCGCTCGCGCTGACCCGGCGCGCGGTCGCGCGCGGCATGACGCTGCCGGCCTCCGGAACCCTCACCGCCGAGGACGTCTTCGAACTCGCCCGCACCGGCGACACCGACGCCCGGGAGATGGCCGACGAGATCCTCGACATGGTCGCGATCGCGGTGGCTGCACTCGTCATCGTCCTCGACCCGGAGCTCGTGGTGTTCGGCAGCAGCTTCGCCGGCGACGATGCGACCGTGATCCCCGAGATCGAGCAGCGGCTCCGCGGCCGGATCATCCGCGTGCCGCGGGTCGCGGCGGCCACGCACCGCGAGGACGGCGTACTGCTCGGGATCGCCGAACTGGCCGCGGCCGAAGTGAACGGGTTCGCCTACATCGACTTCTGACCGCAGCTCTTGACAGACGGCGGGCACTGCTTCTAGTGTCATTCCAACTTCTTCTCACTCCGATCGGAAAGAAGTAATCCACCCGATCGGACGAAGTTCCTGGCAACGAAGACAGAGGAGCGACGGGTGATCGTTGGCATCGACATCGGCGGTACCAAGACGCACGTCCGCGCCGAATCCGACGGCGTCGCGCTTCTCGACACCTCCGTCCCCACGGCCGAGTGGCAGGTGGACGGCCGGCTGGACTCGCCCCCCAGCGTCGCGCGGCTGCTGGCTCTCTTCGGCGGCCTCCCCGGCGCCGAGGAGGCCGCTCTGGCGGTCGGCGCCCACGGGCTCGACAGCGACGCCCAGGCCCTGGCCTTCCAGACCGCGCTCGACAATGGCCGCCCGGGGCGCACCTGGACCGTCAACGACGTCGAACTGCTCGGACCGGCCGCCGGCTTCGACGAGGCCATCGCCGTCATCGCCGGCACCGGCTCCAAGGTCGTCGGCCGGCGGGCCGACGGCAGCCCGGTGACCGCGGGAGGCTACGGCTACATCCTCAACGACCCCGGCAGCGCCCCCGCACTCGTCCGCGACGCCGTCCGCTCGCTCTTCGACGCGGTCGACGAGCGGGAGCGCCTCGACCAGCTCGCCGACGCGCTGTTCACCCACTTCGCCGTCGACGACATCGTCGGCCTGTCGAACGCCCTGACCGTCCACCCCCGGATCACGCGCTGGGGGGCGGCCGCGCCGCTCGTCTTCGCCGCCGCCGACGCGGGGAGCCCGCGCGCGGCACGGGTCATCGATCAGGCCGCCGACGAGCTCGCCCGCAGCGTGCAGCTCGTGCACCGGCACGGAGCCGTCGGCGAACACGTCGTCTGCGCCGGCGGCGTCATCACCCACCAGCCCCGCCTGCTGCGGGCCTTCCGCGAGCGCCTCCGCGCCCGCGGACTCGGACACGCCGTCCATCTGCTCGCCGCGCCCCCGGTGGAGGGAGCGCTCGCGATGGCCCGGCGACTCTCGGAGGCGGCCGACGCTGTCCCCTTCGCACCATCAACACCATCACGGAGGAAGCCATGAGAATCACATCCCCTCGGCGACGTCGAACGCTCGCCGGCGTCGGGCTCGCGGCCGTGGCCGCGCTCGCCCTCACCGCCTGCAGCGTGACGGGAGCCGGTTCCGGCGGCGGCGGTCAAGGCGACGGCACCGGGACGATCAACGCGCTGTTCATGAAGCAGGCGGGCTATTCGGAGTCGGACGTCAACGCCATGATCAAGGACTTCGAGGCCAAGAACCCGAAGATCACGGTCAAGCCGACGTTCGTGGCGTACGAGGCGCTGCACGACAAGATCGTCACGTCGGCGCCCGCCGGCACGTACGACGTCGTCCACCTCGACGTGATCTGGCCGGCGGAGTTCGCCTCCAAGGGCATCATCACCGACGTGACGAAGAACTTCCCGTCGAGCTGGAAGTCCGACATGCTCGGCGGCGCGCTCAGCAGCGCCGAGTACAAGGGCAAGTACTACGGGGTGCCGTGGGGCCCCTCCACGAAGCTGTTCTTCTACAACAAGGACATGCTCGCCAAGGTCGGCGCCGGTCCCGACGACGTGAAGACCTGGGACGGCGTCCTGACGGTCGCGAAGAAGCTCAAGGACGCCGGGGTCGTGCAGTACCCGATCGCCTGGAGCTGGTCGCAGGCCGAGGCCCTCGTCTGCGACTACGCCGAGCTGCTCGGCGCATTCGGAGGCCAGTTCACCGACTCCAGCGGCAAGCTCGACATCAACAAGGGCGCGGGCGTCCAGGCCCTGGAGTTCATGAAGAAGTCGCTCGACGAGGGTCTCACCGACCCGGCATCGACGACCTTCCTGGAGGACGACACCGACAAGTCGATGGCGTCGGGCAAGACCGCCATGGAGCTGAACTGGGAGTCCACGTTCCGCGACCAGAACGACCCCTCGATCTCGAAGGTCGTCGGCCAGGTCGCCGTCACCGTGCCGCCGGCCGGCCCGGGCGGAGACAACCCCGGCGTGAACGGGTCGATGGCGCTCGCGATCGGCGCGAAGTCGACGCACCAGGCGGCAGCGTGGAAGTTCATCGAGTACATGACGAGCGAGGCCGTGCAGGACAAGTACGTCACCAGCTCGATGACCAACTGGAAGGCCAGTTACACCAAGCCCGACATCACCAAGACGAACCCCGAGGTGTTCGCCGCCGCGGGCAAGGCCTACGACTCGATGATCCTGCGCCCGCCGGTGGCGAACTACAACACCGTCTCGCAGGCCCTCCAGGTCGAGCTGCAGAACGCGCTGCTCGGCAAGAAGAGCCCGCAGCAGGCCCTCGACGACGCGGTCACGGCCGCGAACGCGAGCCAGAAGTGACCGGCGTGTCGGTCGCCGGAGTCGAGACGGAACGGCGCTCCCCCGCACGGGAGCGCCGCACCCGCCGCAGGCGCGACAATCAGGGGAGGCTGGCGTTCTGGCTGCTCCTGCCCGCCGCGATCGCCGTCTTCGGGGTGATCGTCTACCCGATCCTGCGAACCCTGCTCATCTCGTTCTTCGAGGTGAACTCGGCACTGGCGACCGACACCCCGTTCGTCGGGCTCCAGAACTATATCGGCGTCCTCAGCTCGTCCGGGTTCTGGGCGGCGATGGGGCGCACTCTCTACTTCACCATCGTGTCGACGGCGCTCGAGCTCGTGTTCGGGCTGATCGTCGCCGGCCTCCTGAACGCGAAGCTCCGCGCCCGCTGGCTGTTCCGCGCGATCGTGATCATCCCGTGGGCGATCCCGACCATCGTCAACGCGGCGATGTGGAAGGGCATCTTCAACGCGCAGTACGGCGCGCTCAACGCCGCACTGACCCAGCTCGGGATCATCGACCAGTACCAGGCCTGGCTCGGGGATCCGACCACCGCCCTCAACATGGTGATCATCGCCGATGTCTGGAAGACGACACCGCTGGTGGCGTTCTTCCTGCTCGCCGGGCTGACCTCCATCCCCTCCGAGCTCTACGAGGCGGCGAAGGTCGACCGCGCGAGCTGGCCGCGGATCTTCCGGTCGATCATCCTGCCGATGCTGGTGCCGTCGATCTCCGTGGTGCTCGTTCTGCGGACCGTGGAGGCGTTCAAGGTGTTCGACATCGTCTACGCGATGACGCGCGGCGGCCCCGTCAACGGCACCCAGACCGTCGCCTACTACGCGTACACGACGGCCTTCTCCGACCAGAACTTCGGAGTGGGAGCCGCGCTGTCGTACATCATCGTGCTCGTCATCCTGGCCCTGACGTTCTTCTACCTGCGCCTGCTGCGCCGATCCGAGATGAGCCTGCTGTGAGACACGCCAAACGCAACTCGATCCTCCTGCACCTCGCGGCATTGGTCGTCGCCCTGGTGATCCTCCTGCCGTTCGGATGGATGGTGCTCGCCAGCGTGACGCCGCAACGGGTGCTCATCTCGACGCCGCTGCAGTGGATCCCCGACACGCTCGACTGGAGCCGGTACGAGCTCATCTTCCGCGGCGGTGCGGACAGCGTCGGCGCCACCTTCCGCGCGGCGCTCGCCAACACCACCATCGTCGCCGTCGGGACCGTCGGCGTCTCGATGATCGTCGGCATCCTCGGCGCCTACGCGTTCGCCCGGCTGCGGTTCCGGTTCCGTCAAGCCGTCCTGATCCTGTTCCTCGCGACGTACATGCTGCCGCAGATCGCCCTGCTCATCCCGCTGTACCTGATCCTCAACTCGCTGGGGCTGCTCGACACCGTCACAGGACTGATCATCGTCGACTGCTCGCTCGTGGTCCCGTTCGTGCTCTGGATCCTCAGCAACTACTTCCTCACCATCCCCGAGGAGCTGGAGGAGGCCGCCCGCATCGACGGCACGAGCAGGCTCGGCGCACTGTTCCGGGTCGTCCTCCCCGCCGCCCGGCCCGGCATCTTCGCCGCCCTGATGTTCGCCTTCCTGTTGGCCTGGGACGAGTTCATGTACGCGCTCATCTTCACGTCTTCGAACGCCGCGAAGACCCTCCCCGTCGCGATCAGCGAGTTCGCCGGACGCTACACCACCGACTTCGGGCTGGTGGCCGCCGGCGGCATCCTCGCCGCGCTCCCGCCGATCATCGTGGCGATGGTCTTCCAGCGTTACGTCGTCAGCGGCATGGCCGCCGGCGCCGTCAAGGGCTGACCCCTCCAGAGCCACCCACGACCACCTCATCGAGAAAGACGACTATGGAACCGACCGCATCCTTCATCGACGCCATGAACGCCCAGCCCACCAACCTCCAGCTCGCTCTGGAGACCGTCACGCGCGACCTCGACGCGGCCTCGCTCGCACGCTGGGGTGAAGACGACAGCGTGGCCGTCATCGCGATGGGGGCGTCCCTCAACTCGGCGCACGTGCCTCTCGCCGCGTTCGCCCAGCGCGGCCGCGCCGCCGCCGCTGTCATCGCCTCCGACGTGGCCGACGGCCTGGCGGTCGTGCGGGCCGACCACTCGGTCATCGTGTCCGAGTCGGGCCGGAGCCCCGAGCCGCTCGCCGCGGCACGGGCGCTCGCGCCGGGCTCGCGGATCGGCATCACCAACTTCCCCGACCAGCCCATCCGGGAGGCGACCGACGTCGTCCTCGGGCTCGGCGGCTTCGCGGACTCCCCGGTCTACACGAGCGGGTACACCGCGACGATCCTCGCCTACGCGCTGCTGCTCGACCGGGTGGGCGCGCTCGACGCCGGTGCGGAGGCGGCACGGCTCCCCGGCCGCGCCGCCGACGCCCTCCGCGACTACGCGTCGGTCGCCGAAACGATCGGCACGGCCCTCGCGGGAGCGACGAGCATCGACGTCGTGGGTCGGGGCGCCTCCCTGGCCTCGGCCGCCGAGCTCTCGCTCATGGTGCGGGAGGGCCTGCGCACGCCGAGCAGCGCGTTCGAGACCTACCAGTACCTGCACGGCCCGATGGAGGTCCTCTCGGCCGACGACGTGCTCGTGCTGTTCGGGGACGGCCGCGAGACGACCATCCCGTCGTCCGTGCTCGACGCCGGGGTGCGTGTGGTCCTCATCACGGCGGCGCCCGCCGCGGAGGTGCCGTCGTCGGGACACCCCGGCCTCACCGTCGTCACGCTTCCGCCCGGGCTCGGCCACTTCGAGCGCTCGGTGGTCGAGACGGTGATCGGGCAGCTGGCGATCGCGGCAGCGATCGAGCACAAGCCCTACCCGCTCGAGGTGTTCCTGTACCACCAGGACGACACGAAGCTGCCCGTTCGCGCCGGATAGCCGTCAGCAGGCGGTGCCGCAGGCGTCCGTGCGCTGCCGGGACGCGGTGGGGAACAACCGGCCCCAGAGCGCCGCGACGCGCTCCCTTCGTGCGGACCAGGTGGTGGTGAGCGCGTCGCCGATCTCGTCGACCGGGGGCGTCCGCACACGGACGGCGGCCAGGTCGTGGAGGTTGTTGCGCTGAGTGCCGTCCCAATTCGCGTAGAGGTAGGCGCCTCCGGTCGCGGAGATCGCCCGCACGGGGACGCGCACGTACGAGTCGGGTCCGGTGACGTAGCAGGCCTCGCCGCGGGCGATCTGCGACGACGCGTGCTGCGCGTCGACCACGCCGTGCGGTGTGACGAGCGCGACGATGGCGCCCAGTTCGTTGCGGGCGACGACTTCGATCCTCAGGTCGGGCATGGTTCCTCGTCAGTGGTGCGGCGACCGGGGTCGCGGGTGCGGGTGCGGGTTGTGGGGTTTGTAGAGCCGCACCGGCCCGTCGCGCACGGAGGTCGTCGCGAGGGCAGCAGCGACGACGTCCTGGATCGATGGTAAGTTCGCGAGGATTCAGCGGTCAAACAGGAGATGCTTCTGACATTCATTCGCGTCGCGACTGAATGCTGCTTTCGAAGACGCGCGGAGGCCTCCCGTCTTGCCGCGCCCGAAAGAATCGCGATTCTTTCTGCCATGATCCCGCGAAAGTTGCGCTTTCCGCCAAATAGGCTCCCCATCGCGGCCATCCCCGCACGCCCCACCCGCCGACGCGTTCACCAGCGCAGAAGGACCCCGAGTACCGAGAGTGACCGTCTTCAACGAAGAATTCCCGCACGCCTTCGAGTCCCACCGCGCGGCCTGGGTCGCACGGGAGGAGCGCGCCGAGCAACTGATCCCGCTCATCGGTCGCCTCTACCGCGACCGCGGGGTGGTCACCTCCATCCACGGCCACCGGCTGATCAACCTGTCGGCGACCGGCGTCATCTCGGTGCACGACCGCGCCCGCGAACTCGGGCACGAGGAACTGACGCTCGAGGAGACGGCCACCGTGCTGACGGCGTTGCTCGCGATCGGGCCCGAACCTGCCTCCATCGACGTCGCCCGGCTCGCTATGTCAGTCCGGGGCCTCCACGGGGAGGACGTCGTCGAACGGCTGAGGGTGGAGATCGACGCGGCCCACCCGGCGTACGCGGCCGGCCCGACCGACGTGGTGCTGTACGGCTTCGGGCGTATCGGCCGGCTCCTCGCACGCATCCTGATCAACCATGCCGGCAACGGCAACGGCCTCCGGCTGCGGGCGATCGTCGTGCGGCGCGGGTCGGACAACGACCTCCACAAGCGCGCCAGCCTGCTCGCACGCGACTCGGTGCACGGACCGTTCCCCGGTGCGGTGACGGTCGACACCGAGAACGACGTGCTCATCGCCAACGGCACCCGCATCCAGGTGATCTACTCCGACGACCCGGCGAGCATCGACTACGTCTCCTACGGCATCCGCGACGCGATCATCGTCGACAACACCGGCCGGTGGCGCGACGAGGCCGGCCTCGCTCAGCACCTGAGCAGTCCCGGAGCGGCGCGCGTGCTGCTGACCGCACCCGGCAAGACGCCCCTGAAGAACATCGTCCACGGCATCAACGACGACACCATCGCCGACGACGACCGCATCCTCTCCGCGGCCTCCTGCACCACCAACGCGATCACGCCGGTGCTGAAGGCCGTCGACGAGGCCTACGGCATCGTGCGCGGGCACGTCGAGACGGTCCACTCGTTCACGAACGACCAGAACCTCACCGACAACTTCCACAAGGGCGACCGTCGCGGCCGCTCCGCCGTGCTGAACATGGTCATCACCGAGACCGGCGCCGCCAAGGCCGTCGCGAAGGCCCTGCCGCAGCTCGCCGGCAAGCTCACCGGCTCCAGCATCCGCGTCCCCACCCCGGACGTCTCGCTCGCAATCCTCAACCTCACGCTCGAGCGGCCGGCCACCAGGGATCAGGTCAACGACTACCTCCGCCGCGTCTCGCTGCACTCCGGCCTCCGCCAGCAGATCGACTACGTCGAGTCGCCGGAGGTCGTCTCCAGCGACTTCGTCGGCTCGCACCGCGCGGGGATCGTCGACGGCCTCGCGACCATCGCCGACGAGACCAACCTCGTGCTCTACGTCTGGTACGACAACGAGTACGGCTACTCGTGCCAGGTCGTCCGCGTGCTGGAGGCGATGGCGGGGACGCACCCGGCCGTCGTGCCGCCGCGTGCGGAGGTGCGGCTGGAGCTCGCGCACTAGCGCTGCAGCCGCGCCGGATCAGGCGACGATCACGCCCAGCACTTCGTTGAGGGCCTCGGTGCTGCTGGGGTGGGTGTAGATGGCGCTCTTCAGCTCCGTCGCGGTCACCTTCTGGCGCATCGCGAGCGCGACCAGATTGATGATCTCCTGGGCGTCGATGCTGAGTATGGCCGCCCCGAGGATCTGGTCGGTCTCGACATCGAGGATGAACTTCATCACGCCTCGGGTCTCCTCCACCGTGTAGGCGCGGGGCATCGCGACGATGTCCGCGACCAGTTCGCGAGCCACCGTGATCGAGCGGCCTTGTGCGCGCGCCTCCCGCTCGGTGAGGCCGACTGTCGCCAGAGGTGGCGTGATGAACAGGGCGCGCGGCACGGCGACCCGATCGGCGGTCGAGCGCGAGCCGTCCCCGAGGAGCTGGTCGAGCACCACACGCGCGTCGTCGAGCGAGACGTACGTGAACTGCGGGCCGCCGTTGACATCGCCGAGTGCGAAGATGTGCGGCTGGCTGGTGCGCAGGTGCTCGTCGACGACGATGGCGCCGCGATCGGTGACCGCCACGCCCGCTGCGGCGAGGTTCAGCCGCTCGGTGGCGGGTCGGCGGCCTGTCGCCGGCAGGAAGGCGTCCGCGGTGACCGCGTGCTGCTCGCCACCCTTGGTGTAATGGATGGTCGCCTCGCCGGCCGAGTCGGTGACACCGGTGACGACGGCGCCCGTGACGAGGGTGATGCCGTCTCCGGCGAGAATGCCCGTCGCGACCTCCGCGACGTCGTCGTCCTCCTTCGGCAGCAGCCGGTCCGCCGCCTCCAGCACGGTGACCTCCGACCCGAAGTGCCGGTAGATGGAGGCGAACTCCAGGCCGAGGTAGCCGCCCCCGATGATGACGAGGTGCGACGGGAGGGAGCCGGCCTTCGTCAGCTCGGTGCTGCTGACCGCGTACGGGCTGGAGGCCAGGCCCTCGATCGCGGGGACGATCGGCTCCGATCCGGTGTTGATCAGGATCGTCGGCGCGGTGACGGTGATCGTGTCCTGCCCCTCCCCGACGGCGACGGTGTTCGCATCGACGAATCGGGCCGGGCCGGTGATGACTGTGGCGGTGTCCTTGCCGTCGAGCGCCTCGAAGTTGCCGGCGCGGAACGCCGAGGTGAGCGCTCGCACGCCCTCGATCGAGTTGGCGAAGAACTCCTGGGCCTCGTCCTCCAGCCGCTTGGAGTTGGAGTAGTGCACGAGCATCTTGGTCGGCACGCAGCCGACGTTCGGGCACGTGCCTCCGTACATCCCCTCCGACTCCTCCACGAGGATCACTCGCTTGCCCGCGTCGGTGAGCGCGTGCGCCGCGGTCTTGCCGCCCTTGCCGAATCCGATGACGAGAACATCTGCCGTGAGAGCTGTTGTGGTGTCCATGTCTCGAGTCTCCTCAGAGCGGGATGATACAAATAGGTGTTCAGAACTCAGAAATCTGCCCTGGAGTCTCATATGGACGAGATCAGCCGACTTCTTCGCATGGCTCGGCTCGACGCATCGCTCGATCGGCGCTGTCGCCTCGGCGGCTCGACGCGGATGGACGTCGCGTCGGAGGGGCCGCGCGCGGTGCCGTTCCACGTCCTCCTGGAGGGCGAATGCGCACTCGAGGTCGGCGGCGAGCTCTATCCGATGAAGGCCGGCGACGTCGTGGTGATCCCCTCCAACGCCGGGCACCGCATCCTGACATCCGGTGCGGGCGCGGTTCAAGGCACGTCGGAACGCACCGGCGAGTCGATCATCTTCACCGCGAGCGCCGATGGCGGCTCCCCCGTGATCGACCTGTTCTGCGGGCACTTCAGCGTGAGCCCGGGCGCGGGCACGATCCTGTTCGGCTCGTTGCCGACCCCGACCGTCGCATCGCTGTTCGACTCGGAGGCCGGTCGCTCCACCCTCGTTCGGCTGAGCGAATTGATGCGTGCTGAGGCCGAGCGCGACGCCGACGGGTCGGCGGCGATCATGTCGGCGTTCTGCACGGTGCTGATCGCGTTGGTGCTGCGCACGGCCGGCGGCGCGGGCGCGGGCGCCGGGGTGTGGACGGCGGTACCCGACGAGCATGTCAGCGCGGCGATCCGCCGAGTGCTCGCACGACCGGGCGGCGATTGGTCGATAGAGGCGCTCAGCCGGCAGAGCGCGATGTCGCGGGCGACGTTCATCCGGCGCTTCCAGGCAGCGACCGGCATGACGTTCGGCACCTTCCTGACCCGCGCCAGGCTGATGACCGCCGCCGACCTCCTGGTCGGCTCCGACTGGACGGTGTCCGCCGTCGCGGCGCACGTCGGCTACCGCTCCGAGTCGGCCTTCACACGCGCTTTCCGCGCCGCGGTGGGCGAGACTCCCGCACGGTTCCGCAGGGTCGAAGCCGGCCTCGTCCCGGGGGACGCGTGAGGCCGCGGGTCTGGAGTCGGCCAAGCCTGTGTCAGGCCAGAGCCTGCTTCAGCCCCGAGACGGCCGAGTCGACGGAGAGACGTCGATCCCGGCAGCCACGGCGACCTCCCGGTACGCGTCGGCCAGATCTGTCAGGGTCGCGTGCGCGTTGAGGCCGCTCGGATTCGGCACCACCCACACCTGCGACTCGCACCAGTCCTCCGGCTGCCGGCCCACGCGGGCGCCGGGCTCGTCGAACGCGACTCGGTAGGCGCTGATCCCGAGCACCGCCACCACACGCGGGCGGATGGCGGCGACCCGCTCGCGGAGGTCGATCCCGCCCTCCCGCAGCTGCGACGGCGACAGCTCCGCGGCCCGCGCCGTCGCCCCGGGCACGATGCAGGTGATGCCGACGCCGCGGCTCTCGAGCTGCCGCACGTCGGCGGGGTCGAAGCCCTCGGAGGCGTCGATGACGTGGTCGGTGACCCCCGCGAGGTGGAGCGCCTTGTAGAAGCGGTTGCCGCGCCGCGCGAAATGCGCCTGCACGGCGACGGTCAGGAGGCCGGGGTTGATGCCGACGATCAGGAGCCGGGTGGGGTCGGGGAGAAGGTCCGGCAGCGTCCGGCCGGTGAATCCGATCAGCTCCTCGCGGGTGTACCCCATGCGGTCCTCCTGCCTCGGTGTCGTCCGCTCATTCTCCCCTTCGCAGACGCGCGGCGTTCACGGAGCCGCCCTAGGCTGACGGCATGGTGCGATGGGACCCGCAGCGATACCAGGCCTTCGCCGATGAGCGGTCTCGGCCGTTCCACGACCTGGTGTCGCGAGTCGCCGACCTCCAGCCGGCATGCGTCGTCGACCTCGGCTGCGGCACCGGGACGCTCACGGCCACGCTGGCCGAGCGCTGGCCGGAGGCCGAGGTGGTCGGCGTCGACTCGTCGCCCGACATGCTGGCCGCCGCCGCACCGCTCACGGAGCGGCATCCCCGCCTCTCCTTCGTGCTGCAGTCGATCGACGACTGGGAAGCCGACGACGACCTCGACCTGATCGTGAGCAACGCGGCGCTGCAGTGGGTCCCCCGGCATCGCGAGCTGCTGCGCTCCTGGCTGCCGCGGCTGCGGCCGGGCACGCGCATCGCCGTGCAGATCCCCGGCAACGAGGACTCGCCGTCGCAGGTCGTGCTGCGCGACCTCGCCGCTCAGCCCGAGTGGGCCGACGCGCTCGCGGACGCCGGCGCGGCCATCCCCCGGGTCGGGAGCATGCGCGACTACCTCGACATCTTCCTGGAGGCCGGGCACCACGTCGAAGGCTGGGAGACGACCTACCAGCACGTGCTGACCGGGGAGGACGCCGTCCTGAACTGGCTCGAGGGCAC
The DNA here is from genome assembly GCF_001423695.1 of Leifsonia sp. Leaf336. Lineage (GTDB taxonomy): Bacteria > Actinomycetota > Actinomycetes > Actinomycetales > Microbacteriaceae > Leifsonia. The sequence goes on along the minus strand of NZ_LMOZ01000003.1, from coordinate 788,450 downwards.
CCGCCTGCGCCCCTACCGGCAGCGCCTCGGCGACCGCGCCGACGCCTTCGTCGACGAGCTGCGGCCGCGGCTGCGCGAGGCGTACCCGGGCGTGCACGGCGCGACCGTGTTCGGGTTCCGCCGGCTGTTCTTCGTGGGCACGATCGTCTGACGCAGGCGCGCCTCAGCGCACGTGCTGCCGCAGGAACCGGCCGATCCGCTCGGTCGCCTCCTGGGCCTCCGGAGTGCCGGCGTCGAGCTGGTAGACGTGCGGGAGGCCGTCGCCGACCTCCAGCGACACCGGGACCCCGGCCCGCTCAGCCGCACCGGCCAGACGCTGCGCGTCGCTGAGCAGGAGGTCGGCGGTGCCGACCTGGATGAGCAGGGGCGGAAGCCCTGAAAGGCGCGCGAAGAGCGGGGACGCCAGGGGCGACCGAGGGTCTGCTCCGGCGAGGTAGTCGGATGCCAGTCGTCGCAGCAGGTCGGGCGTCGAGATCGGGTCCTGATCGACGCGCTCGGTCATCGACGCGCCGGAGCTGGTCAGGTCGACGGTCGGCGACATCAGCACGCCCGCGGCGGGCAGCGACCCTCCCTCGTCGCGCTCGGCGACGAGGAGGGAGACGGCCAGCCCGCCGCCGGCCGAGTCGCCGGCGACCGCGAGCGAGCCGGGGTCGATCCGCTGGTCCGCGGTCAGCCAGCCCCAGGCCGCGCGCACATCGTCGAGCGCCGCGGGGTAGGGATGCTCCGGCGCGAGGCGGTATTCGAGGAACAGCACCCGCATCCCGGCCGCCCTGCCGATGCGGGACGCCAGTTCGCCATCGCTGGTCAGCGACCCGAGCTGGAATCCGCCGCCGTGCAGGAACAGCAGGGCACGCGTCCGGTCGGCGCCCGGGGCGTCGAGCCAGTGCGCCGGGACCCCGCCGGCGGTGATCTCGCTCACCCGCACATCGGCGGGGATGGGGTGGAGGGCGTCCGCCGGGACGAACCCTGCACGCGCCTCCTCGAGGGGCTTCGGCGGCGCGCCCGCGTCGTCTCGCTGCCGCTGCCTCAGGGCGGCGAGCACGGCCTCCATCTCAGGGCTCGGCATGGGAGGTTCTCACGCACCGGTCTGCGAGGAGGCGTCGCCCTGCGCGGAGACCTCGGTCAGGCGGCCGGTGTGGACGTCGAAGACGAACCCGCGAACCGGGATATCGGCCGCGATCCACGGGTGCGAACGAGCCTTCAGCATCTGCTCGCGCGTGTTCTGCTCGACGTCCGTGAAGCTGTAGAAGGTCGCCGGCGCGACCGGCTCCGAACCGGTCTCGTCCCGCAGCTTCGCAGCCAGCTCGTCGCCGGAGAACGCGGTCAGCCCGCACTCGTTGTGGTTGATGATCATGATCTCGCGGGTGCCGAGCACCCGGGTCGAGATGATGAGCGAGCGCACCACGTCGTCGTCGACGACCGTCCCGACATTGCGGATCAGGTCGACGTCGGCGTCGGGCAGCCCCATCAGGCGCACGACGGAGGTGAGGCGGGGATCGGCGCAGGTCACCACGGCGATCTTCGGGTGCGGGAGGGCGCCGAGCGCGGGGTCGTACCCGTCGGCGAGAGTGGAGTTGGCGGCCAGCGCGCCATCGATGATGCTCATGCCCAGACGCTAGGCCGCCCGATCGCGCGGCGAATCGCGGGTTGCCGCCAACCTGGAGCGGCGGATTGAGGGGATCCACCCACCGTCGCCGTGTTCGCCGGAGGGGGCTACCATGAGCGCCGCCCCCGACGAAAGGAGCCAGCCCATGCCGGCACTGACCGACACTTTCACGCTCTCGAACGGCGTCACGATCCCGAAGATCGGCTTCGGTACGTGGCAGATCCCCGACGGCCCTGAGACCTACGACTCGGTTCGCGCCGCCCTCGATGCGGGCTACCGGCACATCGACACCGCCCGGGCCTACGGCAACGAGGAGAGCGTCGGGCGCGCGGTGCGCGACAGCGGCATCCCGCGCGAAGAGATCTTCATCACCACCAAGTGCCCGGCCGAAGTGAAGGACGCCGCCGGTGCCCGGCACGCGTTCGAGCGCTCGTCCGCACTGCTCGACCTCGGCCCGATCGACCTCTACCTGATCCACGCGCCGTGGCCCTGGAACGCGATCGGCAGCGACCACCGCGCCGGCAACATCGAGGTCTGGAAGGTCTTCGAGGAGCTCTACGACGCCGACAAGACGCGCTCGATCGGCGTGAGCAACTTCGTCGTCGACGACCTGGAGGACCTCATCGCCGCGACCGACGTCGTTCCGCATGCGAACCAGATCCGCTGGTTCGTGGGGCACACCCAGCCGGACACGACGGCGTACTGCCACGAGCACGACATCCAGGTGGAGGGCTACTCGCCGCTCGCGACCGGACGGCTGATGCGCAACAGAGACGTCGCCGCCATCGCTGAGAAGTACGGCAAGAGCGTCGCCCAGGTGGGAATCCGGTACCTGTTGCAGCACGACATCCTGCCGCTGCCCAAGTCGACGACGCCGAGCCGGATCGTCGAGAACGCCGACGTCGACTTCGAGCTGACCGCGGAGGACATGGCCGCCCTCGACGCCCTGGACGCGGGCGAGAGCGAAGGCCGCTGAGCCGCGCCCTCGTCAGCCGAGGGGCACGTTGTTGTCGCTTTCGAGCCCCGAAAGCGACAACGACGTGCCCTTCGCGGGCTCGGCGGGCTCCGCCGGCGCCGAGAGGGTGGGGGTGGGGGTGGGGTCGGAGCGCACGAACGCGATGCCCGCGAGGATGAGCACGCCGCCGACGAGCTGGAGGGCGCCGAGCGACTCGCCCAGGAGCAGCCACGCGTAGACGGTCGCGGCCACGACCTCCAGCAGCCCGGCGAACGAGCTCAGTCGCGAGCCCAGCAGCCCGGCAGCGGTGATGCCGGCCGCGTACGCGAGCGCGGTCGCAAGCACGCCGACGACCGCGAGCGGCACCCACCACGGCGCCGGGCCGCCGAACAGTTCGACGTCGCGGAAGCTGACCACGAACGGCAGCAGCCCTGTTGCGCTGACCGCGAGCAACGCGACGCCGCCCAGCAGAAGGCCGACCGCGGCGAGCGCGACGGGCGGGAGGCCGTCGGCCGGCCGCGCGGCGATCACGTAGTAGCCGGCGCAGCCGAGCATCGCGGTGACGGCGAGCGCCACCCCGACGGCGTCCAGCCCGTGACCGCCGCCCGGAGCGACGACGAGCAGCAGGCCCGCGATCGCGACGCCCGAGCCGGCGAGCACCATCCAGCGGGGTGCACGACGGGTACGCGCCCAGACCAGCAGCACGAGCACCACCGGCGCGAGGTACTCGATGAGGATGGCCGTGCTCACCGGGATGCGTTCGATGGCCGCGAAGTAGAGGACCTGGGTGCCCGCGACGCCGATCAGCGCCATCCCGAGCAGGCGCCAGCGGCCGCGCCACAGCGTGCCCCAGCGACCGCGCAGCGCCACCGCGGCGAACGGCGCCAGCACGACACCGCCGATCAGCACCCGCGCGCTCACCGCAGCGGCGGGAGACCAGCCGGACTCGAGCAGCGGCTTGATGAAGGCGCCCGACAGGCCGAAGGAGGCCGCGGCGATCACCGCGACGATGAGTCCACGGGTGGTGTGGTTCGTGGCCATGGGAGCCGCCTGTCGAAATCTGGGGATGTCAGGGTCGTCGTGCGTTATGATCCTGACGCTAGTACTCGCCGACGTAAGGAGTCAACTTGCATTTTGCCCCTGACGCGGAAGAGGCCCTCCGGTTCGCGGTCGTGCTCTGCAACACCGTGCCGAGCGCCTCCCGCAGCGGTGACGACGAGCTCGCGACACCCGACCTCCTGGTCGCCCTGCTGCACGAGAACCAGTACTCGGGACGGATCGACGGAGACGAGGAGGAGCTCCGCCAGGTGCACGAGACCCGGGAGCGGCTGCGGCGCGCCTGGACCCTGCCCCGCGACGAGGCCGTCGGCGAGGTCAACGCGATGCTCGCGGACGCGCACGCCTCCCCCTACCTGATGCGTCACGACGGGTTCGACTGGCACCTGCACGCCACCTCGCAGGACGCGCCGCTCGCCGAACGCATCCGTGTCGAGATCGCGCTCGCGCTCGTCGACGTGATCCGCTCGAACGAGAACGACCGCCTGCGCAGCTGCGCGGCCGACGACTGCGACGGCCTCCTGCTCGACCTCTCCCGCAACGGCTCCAAGCGGTTCTGCAGTGTGCGTTGCGGCAACCGGATGAACATGATCGCGTTCCGGAGCCGCCAGGACCTTTGAGTCCCTCCCGGCCGGCGGGATGAGATGATGGCGCCAGATGTCCGGATCAGCCCGAGGAGACCACACCGCCATGACGGGTGACAAACTGCCCACCATGCAGGCGGTCGCGCAAGAGGCTGGAGTCTCGCTGGCGACGGTGTCCAACGTGATGAACCAGCCCTCGCGAGTCACCCCGGCGACGAGGGACAAGGTCCGCGCGGCGATCGAGCGGCTCGGCTACATCCGCAACGCGGCCGCCCGCGACCTCAAGCGCAGCCGCAGCGACGGCATCGGCCTGATCGTGCCCGACATCATCAACCGGCTCTTCGTCGACATCGCCCGGGGCGCCCAGATCACGGCCGGCCGCAAGGGCCTCAGCCTGCTGATGGCCAACGCGGTCTACGCGTTCGAGTCCTTCGAGCCGCTGGTGGTGACCGATCAGCAGGATCCGCTCCTCGACTTCTTCGCCGAGGAGCGCACGAGCGGCATCCTCTACGCCGCGATGAGCGACCCCACCGACGGGATCAACCGCATCCGCGGCCACGTGCGCCCGATCGTCGTCATCAATTACGACCAGCCCGGCGACTGGTGCTCGGTGCTGATGGACAACCGGCAGGCCGGCCGCATCGCCGGCGAGCACATGGCCGAGCTCGGCATCCGGCGCGTGTACTACTTCACACCGCCGGACGCCGCCCAGCCCATCGCCGATCGCCGCTCCGGCATCGAGGAGGCCGCCGCCCGCCTCGGGCTGGACCTCACCGTGATCGTGACCGAGGGCCTGCGCGTCGAGCACGGCCGAACGGCCATGGCCGACCTCCTCGCCGAGATCGTGGACGGCGGGGACGGCCCCGCCGAGCGCTTCGCCTTCGTCGCCCTCACCGACGATCTCGCCATCGGTGCGCTCACCGTGCTCCGCGAGCGCGGCGACCTGCGCATCCCGGAGGACGTCGCCGTGATGGGACTCGACGGCACGCACGACGGCGAGTACACCGACTGGGTAAGCCTCACCTCCATCACCCTCCCTGGCTTCCGCATGGGAGAGGAGGCCATCCGGCTCGTCCTCGACGAAGCAGCCCCCGACCACCACCACGAACGCGTCACGCTCCCGGTCGAGCTGCGGCCGGGCGCGAGCACCGTAGGGCGGTAGGCCCAGACCCTCCGGACTCGTTGTGCGCGGCCGACGCGCTGCGCTAGCCTCTGCCCCGAGTGCGGGATCGAGAGACTCATGGTGGATGACGATCGGGCTTCGGTCGCGCCCGCGACGTTCGCCGGGGGTGCGCTCGACCACTACCGCCATGTCTGCGCCTTCGTGAACGGGCAGGACGTCGACGAATGCGTGCTCGACGCGTTCGTCCGCCAGGGGGTGGAACAGGGCGACCGCCTCCTGTACCTGGTCGACCCGGCGCTGGCCGCCGCGCCGGTCAACCGGCTCCGTCACCTCGGCTTCGACGCGGCGGCGCTGCTCGAGGAGCACCGCTGCGACGTGCGGACCTGGACCGACACCTACCTGCGCAGCGGCCGGTTCGACCAGGCGCGGATGCTCGACCTGCTCGACCGGATGCTCGTCGCACAGCCGTCGCCGCGCATCCGGATGGTCGCCGACATGGGGTGGGCGGTCGGCCGCGACGACGCGGCGGACCACCTCATCGAGTTCGAGGCGCGCGCCAACTTCATCCACGCGCGGCACGAGCACGTGGTGATCTGCTCGTACGACACGTCCCGGTTCGACGGGACCTTCATCCTCGACATCCTGCGCACCCACCCGCTGGTCTACCTCGGCGGGATGCTGCAGGAGAACCCGTTCTTCGTGGATCCCTCGCAATTCCTGGCGGAACGCGCGGAGAGCGGCATCGGTGCAGGATGACCGGGGACCCGCCGCCGGGCGACGGCGTGCCGGGCGACGACCTGCCCGCGGCCGACACGCGTCGCTGGCTGCGCGACCTCAGCGCACTCCTCGCCCTCCCCGCGCTCTGGGTCGACCACGAGCCGCGCGAGATCGCGACCGGCCTGATCAGCGTGCTGTTCGGCGTGCTCCAGCTCGACGGCGCCTACGCGCGGTTCGACGACGGCGACGACGGCGACGCGCTGGAGGTCTGGCGGCCGTCCGGCCCGCGGCCTCCCGACGGACTGCTCGGCCGCGCGGCGCAGCGGAGGGACGCCGGCGCTCTCGAAGGCCGCCCGATCGGCGGGCCGGGCTCGGCGCGCGCGGCCGCCCTCCCGCTCGCGCTGCCCTGGGGGTCGGGAACCGTCGTGGTGTCCGCCCCACGGCCCGATTTCCCCACCACGACCGAGACGCAGCTGCTGCGCGTCGCGGTCGGCCAGGCCGCCATCGCCATCCACACCGCCCGGAGGCTCGCTCGCGAGACCGACGCCCGCCGGGCGGCCGAGCACGCCCTCCACCGCCAGCAGCGGCTGCTCCGCTCGCTGGTCGACGAGGTGGCGCCCGAGCTCGCCGGTGTCGCCCGGCGCCTCCACGACGCGGGGAGGGAGGGCGCGCCGACCGAGGTCGCCTCTCGCGACACGCAGGAGGAGGCGCTCCCGACCACCGCGACCACCGACGGCCTCCCGTCGCCGCCCTCCGCCCTCACCCGGCGGGAGGTCGAAGTGCTGGGCCTCCTCGCGCAAGGTCTGAGCAACAAGGAGATCGCGGGCGTCCTCTGGCTGAGCGACCGCACGGTCGAGCGCCACATCACCTCGCTCTACCGCAAGATCGGCGTGGCGCGACGCAGCGAGGCGACGGCGTTCGCCCTGCGGCACGGGGTGGTGTGATCGGCACACCGGTCACCCGAACGTGAAGCAGTAGGCCTCCGCTCCCGGCGACTCGAATTCGATCTCGAACAGCCGCGTCGCGACGCGGTCGTGCTGACGGATCAGCTGGTAGGTGTTCTGCTCGTCGAGGAGGCCGCGGCCGTCCGCGTCGACGTCGGTTCCGTGATCGTCGCCGGGCGGCCTCCCGTCGAGCAAGACCCGGAAGGGCACCGCGGCTCCGCCCGACGCCGGTCCCATGACGAGGTTGACGTCGCGCGCGCGGAATGCGAACGCGATGCGCCCTCCCGGCTCGTCCAGCTGGGCGAAGTCGCGCGTCTGGGTCCAGCGGCCGACGAGGTCCCACTCGTTGAGGCTCAGCCCTCCGCCGCCGGGATAGTCGTGCGACTGGTCGTACAGCCCGTCGATCTCCGAGACGAACCCGCTGCTCTGCGCGTACCCCAGGTACGTCTCCGGCGAGCGCAGCGTCGCCCAGTCCGCAGCGACCTCCAGCCCCTCCGGCTGAGGCGACACGAGCTCGCCGTCCACTCCGGTCGCACCCGCATCGTGGAGGAGCTGCTGCACGACCATCTCGGTCATCGCGTACTCGCCCTCTCCGTAGTGGTGGTAGCGCAGCCTCCCGCTCGCGTCGGCGATGTAGACGGCGGGCCAGTACTGGTTGGCGAAGTCGCTCCAGACGCCGTACTCGCTGTCGACGGCGACGGGATACTCGATTCCGAGCGCGTGCACACGGTCGGTCACCGTCGGGAGGTCGTGCTCGAACCCGAACTCCGGCGTGTGGACGCCGACGATCGTCAACCCCGCGCTCGCGTACTTCGCGTGCCATGCCCGCAGGTACGGCGCGGTGCGGAGCCAGTTGACGCAGGTGAACGTCCAGAAGTCGACCAGCACGACCCGGCCGCGCAGGCCGTCCGGCGTCAGCGGCGGCGAGTTGAGCCAGGCGCTGGCGCGCGTGAACGGGGCGAGGGCGCCCTCGTCGGGCAGCCGGTCCTCCGACCGGTGGTGCAGGATCGACCGCAACGGGCGACGGGTCGCCTCCTCATCGGCCATTGTGCACCGCCCTCCCCGCGCTCTCGCCGGCCCGGCGGGCCATCGCGTCCACGTCGACGATCGCATCGGCGAACGCGCGCGGCGCCTCCTGCGGGAGGTCGTGCCCGATCCCTCCGGCGACCTCGCGGTGCTCGTACGGCCCGGTGAACCGGTCGCGGTAGGCCTCGGCCGGGGGATGCGGTGCGCCGTTGGCGTCGCCCTCCAGCGTGATCGTCGGCACCGCGATGGTCGGGCGGGCGGCGAGCCGCTGCTCGAGGTCGGCGTGCGCGGCCTCCCCGTCGGCCAGGCCGAGTCGCCACCGGTAGTTGTGGATGACGATGTCGACGTGGTCGGGGTTGGCGAACGATGCGGCGGTGCGCGGGAACGTCGCCTCGTCGAACTGCCACTGCGGGGAGGCGGTGTGCCAGATCAGCCGCGCGAACTCGTCGCGGTTGCGGTCGTAGCCCAGCCTCCCGCGCTCGGTGGCGAAGTAGAACTGGTACCACCACGAGAGCTCGGCGGCGGGAGGCAGCGGCTGGGCGTTCGCCTCCTGGCTGCCGATCAGGTACCCGCTGACGGCGACCTGTCCGCGGCAGCGCTCGGGCCAGAGGGCGGCGAGGACGTTCGCCGTGCGGGCTCCCCAGTCGAATCCGCCGACGACGACATCGCCGATGCCGAGGGCGTCGAGGAACGCCACCGCGTCCGTCGCGAAGACCGCCTGCTCCCCGTTCCGCACGGCGTCGTCCGAGCGGAACCGGGTGCCGCCGTATCCGCGGAGGTTCGGCACGAGCACGCGGTAGCCGTCGGCCGCGAGCATCCCGGCGGCCTCGTCGAAGCTGTGGAGGTCGTACGGCCAGCCGTGCAGCAGCAGCACGGCCGGCCCGTCGCGAGGCCCGACGTCCGCGTACTCGACGTCGAGCTCGCCCGCCGTCACGTGCGCGAGGCCTCCCGTCGCGTCGCTCATCGCAGCGACCGGAACGCCGCCCGGACCTCCTCCGAGAACAGCTCGGGCTGCTCCCAGGCCGCGAAGTGGCCACCCTTCTCTAAGCGGTTGAAGTGGATGAGCTGCGGGTACGCCCGCGTGGCCCAGCTGCGCGGGGCGGCGTAGATCTCGTCCGGGAAGACGCTCACCCCGGTCGGCACCGGCACGCCCTTCGGCGCGAAGAACGCCAGCTTGCTCTCCCAGTAGAGGCGCGCGGACGACACCGCCGTGTTGGTCAGCCAGTACAGCGTCGCGTTGTCGAGCACGTCGTCGCGGGTCAGCCCCTCGGTGCCGCCGGCGAAGACGCGGGCGATCAGGTCGTAGCTGCGGGCGTCGTGGTCGAGCATCCACGCGGCGAGCCCGACCGGCGAGTCGGCGAGGGCGTAGAGCGTCTGCGGGCGCCCTCCCATCTCCTGCGCGTAGGCCAGGCCGTGCGCGTAGAAGAATGCCAGCTGGTCCCAGGCGTACCGCTCCTCGGCGTCGAGGTCGGCTGGCGGGTCCTCGTGGGCGTCGAGCGCGGCCTGGATCTCGTCGGGCACGGTCGCCGGCATGTTGGTGTGGATGCCGATCAGGCCGTCGGGCTTCAGCAGCGCGAGCTGCTCGGTGACGGCGTTGCCCCAGTCGCCGCCCTGCGCGACGTAGCGGTCGTAGCCGAGGCGCCGCATCAGCTCGGCCCAGGCGCGCGCGATCCGGATCGGGTCCCAGCCCGGCTTATCCGGCTTGGCCGAGAACCCGTGGCCGGGCAGCGACGGGATGACCAGGTCGAACGCGTCTTCGGCGCTCGCGCCGTACATGGTCGGGTCGGTCAGCGGGCCGACGATCTTCAACTGCTCGATGACGGAGCCGGGCCAGCCGTGCGTGACGATCATCGGCAGGGCGCCTTCGTGCCGCGACTTCACGTGGATGAAGTGGATGTCGAGACCGTCGATCTCGGTGACGAACTGAGGGAGGCTGTTGAGCCGGGCCTCCACCCCGCGCCAGTCGTGATGGTCGCGCCAGTACTCGAGCAGGTCGTTCACGACCTGCAGGCGCACGCCCTGCGACGTGTCGTCGACGGTCTCCCGCTCGGGCAGGCGCGTTTCGCGGAGCCGTCGCTTCAGATCGTCGAGATCGGCCTGGGGCACGTCCACGCGGAACGGTCGGATGGCGGTCGGGTCGTCGCTCTGGTCGGTGCCGGAGTGCGGTGCGGCGATGGACATGTCTGATCTCCTTCTGGGTCCTCCGGCGCACGGGGGTGCGCCGCCGCGAGACACATTCCTCCTGGCGGCGACCGACCGGCTATACGGGACACCCCTCAACCTGAGGCGCGTGCGACCGCGAGGTGCGGAGAACCACTCAATTCGGTCGCCGGGGCCGCGGAGCTCAGAAGAACTCGCCGTCCTCCTCGGCGTCGGTGGACCACTGACTGGTGCCCGCCGCATAGCCGTAGGGGAACAGCGCGATCGCCACCGGGGAGGCCATGATGTGCGCGGCGATGACCGGCAGCAGCGGCCCGAGGATCCGGGTGAGCTCGCCGGGCCGGGAGGCGTCCAGGTCGGTCGCCACACGGGCGAGCGTCTCCGGCCGGTCGTCGACGGGCCGGTCGGCCTCGTCGGCGATCTCGGCGGAGAGCCGGCCGCGCAGATCGGAGCGCTGCTCGTCGGTCAACGCGGCGAACGCCTCCGCGTGCACGCGGTAGAGCTGATCGGGCTGGCCTGTCGCGAGCACGTACTCATAGCGGTCGATCGCCGCCTGGTCGTCGCCGGATCCGCGGTGCTTCCTGAACACGAGACCCGAGTGTAGACGCGGGCGCGCGCGGTGGGGAGCGTCAAGATCGTGTGGCCTCACGCCTCCGGGATCACCATCGCGAAGCGCTCGGGCCGGGGCACGTCGGGGTCGGGGCCGTTGCGCACGCCGGTGTCGAGGGCATCGATGCGGGCCAGGTCGGCGTCGCTGAGCTCGAAGTCGAAGACGTCGAAGTTCTCGGCGATGCGACCGGGATTCACCGACTTCGGGATGGCCGACCGGCCCTGCTGGAGGTGCCAGCGCAGCATGATCTGGGCCGGCGACTTGCCGTGCGCGGCGGCGAGCTCGGCGAGCACCGGGTCCTCCATGACGTTGCGGCGCTGCTCGCCCCAGCCGGGGTAGAAGGTGATCCCGCCGATCGGCGACCACGCCTGAGTGACGATGCCCGCTGCCGCGTCGGCGGCCTGCACCTCCGGCTGCGCGAAGTACGGGTGGAGCTCCACCTGGTTCACCGCCGGCACGACGCTCGTCTCGGCGAGCAGGCGCTCGAGGTGCTGCGGCATGAAGTTGCTGACGCCGATCGCGCGCACCTTGCCGTCGGCGAGGAGGGACTCCAGAGCCTTGTACGCCGCTATCGTCTTCTCGAAACGGTCGGGAGCGGGCTGGTGGAGGATGAGGAGGTCCAACTGCTCGATCCCGAGCTTTCCGGTGGCCTTCTCCCACGCGTGCAGGGTCTCGTCGTACCCGTAGTCCGACACCCACACCTTGGTCTCGACGAACACCTCCGACCGGTGGAGGCCGGAGCGGCGGATGCCCTCGCCGACCTCCCGCTCGTTGCCGTAGGCCGCCGCGGTGTCGATGTGCCGGTAGCCCGTCGCGAGCGCGGCCTCCACGGCGGCGGTGGTCTCCTCCGGCGGGCTCTGGAAGACGCCGAGCCCGAGCGCGGGCATCGTGACGCCGTTGTTGAGAGTGAGTTCGATGGTCATGGGTCCACGCTAGACGCGGACCGCTGCGCGAGGGAGGCCGTGCCAGTGCCTCCCACGGCCGTGGCCCGCAAAGTGCGGGAGTTCCGGAAGCGCAGCGCTCAGCGCGCGGGCGGGGGTGCGGTGCTCTCGCGGATGACGACGGTCGGGCGCTCCGAGGAGAACTTGCGCACCTTGCCACCGCTGATGACGGTCTCGAGCAGCTCGTACGCGCGCGAGCCGAGGCCCGCGAAGTCCTGGTCGACCGTCGTGAGCGGCGGCGTCCACATCCGGGCGAGCGGGTGGTCGTCGAACCCGACGACGCTCACGTCGGCCGGCACCGACTTTCCGCCTTCGGTCAGCCCCCGGATGACGCCCATCGCGATCTCGTCGTTGCCGCAGAACACGGCGGTCACCGACGGGTCCGCGGCGAGCGCGAGCCCGATCTCGCGGCCCGACTCCGGCTCCCACGAGGCGTCCACCGGAGCGGGGACGGGCGCACCCGCGGCGACGAGCGCGCGGCGCCAGCCGGTCGTGCGGCCATCTTCCTTGCGCGAGGGCGGCACCCGCACGTGCTGCACCGTCTCGTGCCCGAGCCCGAGCAGGTAGCCGACGACCTCTTCGGCGGCGTCCGCTTCGGCGAGCACCGCCTGTGGCACCCCGGTCTCGCGCACTCCCGAGATCGACACCGTGGGGATGGACTTGGGGATGCTGTGCAGCGCGGCCACACCTGGAGGGTCGAACTTCAGCACCACGACACCGGCGATCGGCTGGTCGAGCACGAGCGAGACCGCGCGCGCGACCGTGTCGTCGTCTGCCGACTCGACGACGGTGATCGACACCGTGTAGCCGGCGGCGCGCGCGCTCTCCTCGACCCCGCGGATCGTCTCCGCGTAGCCGTAGCGGGAGGTGTTGCCGGCGATCACGGCGATGAGCTTCGGCTGACGGGCGACGAGCGCGCGGGCCGCCGCAGAGGGCCGGAAGTCGAGCTCCTCGATGGCCTGCATCACCTTCGCGCGCTTCTCCTCCGACACGTACGCGGCACCGTTGAGGACGCGCGACACGGTCGGCACCGACACCCCGGCCCGGCGCGCGACATCGCTGATCACGGGCGGTTTCGGGGCGTTCATCGTCCTCAGCATAGCGAGGCCCCTCCCCCAGCCCCCGGCGCGGTCACTTGACGGCGCCGCTGGTGATGCCCGAGATGATCTTGCGCTGCATCACCGTGAACGTGACCAGCAGCGGGAGGCTCATCAGGATGATGTAGGCGAAGATCAGGTGCCAGTTCTGCAGGTACAGCCCGGAGCTCGCCACCTGGTACAAATTGAGCGGAAGGGTGTCGAGCCGGCCTCCCACCACGAACAGCGCGTAGAAGACGTCGTTCCAGATGTAGAGGCAGATCAGGATGGTCGCCGTCGCGAGCGTCGGGCCGAGCAACGGCAGGATCACCCGGAAGAAGATCTTCACCGGTCCGGCGCCGTCGACGCGGGCGGCCTCCTCGAGCTCGACCGGGATGGTGCGCACGAAACCGGTGACGAAGAAGATCACCGTGGACAGGTACATGCCCATGTAGACACCGATCATGCCGAGCGGGGTGCCGGCGAGACCGATCTGGCGCAGCAGCAGCACGATCGTGACCACGGCGGGCGGGAGGACGATGCCGCTGATCCCGAGCGCATAGACGAACGCGATCGGCTTGCTGCGGCGCCGGCCGAGGATCCAGGAGGCCATCGCGCCGAGAAGCAGTACGCCGAACACCGAGGGCACCATGATCAGGAGACTGCCGAAGAATGCGACCACCATGCGGCCCTGGTCGAGCACGGTCGCGAAGTTCTCGAGCAGGTGCCAGGTGGTCGGCAGGGCCAGGCTCGGGTTGAGCGCCTCGGCCTGGTCCTTGCCCGCGGTGACGACGACGAGCCAGAACGGCACGCCGAGCAGCAGCACGACTAGCAGGATGGCGACGATCGGCTGGATGACGCGCACCGGCGTGAGACGGCGGCGGATGCGACGCGACGAGCTGAGGACGCTCACAGCACGTTCTCCCTTCTGCGCAGGAAGTAGATGACGGGGAAGGCGAGGATCGTCACCATCAGGAACAGGCTGAGGCTCATCGTGGTCGCCTGCGCGAACAGCCCCTGCCCGAAGGTGCGGAAGATGAAGATGTTGAGCAGCTCGGTCGTGCCGCCAGGGCCTCCCGCGGTGGTGGCCTGAACGATGTCGAAGCCGTTCATCGAGCCGAGCAGGGCCGTGGCCACGTTGAAGGTGACCGCCGGGGCGAGCAGCGGGAAGCGGATCGTGCGGAACGTCGTCCACCAGCCTGCGCCGTCGAGCCGCGCGGCCTCCAGGATGTCCTCATTGATCGTCTTGAGGCCGGCGAGGTAGATGAGCATCGAGAGTCCCATCCATTTCCAGGCGTGGATGAGGGCGACGACGACGATGGTCCAGGTCGTGCTGCCGAGCCACGCGATGGTCACGTGCTGCCCGGTGACAGACGACAGGATCTGGTTGAGGCCGCCCTCGGGCTTCAGCAGCGCCTGGAAGATGTAGCCCACGGCGAGCGCGGACATCACGACCGGCACGAAGAACGCAACGCGGGCGAAACGGTTGATGCGGGTGTCGCGCTCCAGCACCAACGCGAGGATGAGCCCGAACAGGTTCTGGAAGATCGCGACCAGGACGGCGTAGATCAGCGTGATCCGCAGGTCGTTCAGAAGGCTGCCGTTGCCGAACAGCGCAGCGAAGTTGTCCACGCCGACGAACGAGATGCTGCTGTGGAAGCTCGACCAGTTCGTGAAGGCGTAGACGAAGTTGAAGATCGTCGGGACGAAGAAGAACACGACGAGCACGATCAGGGCGGGCACCAGGAACCACGCGGGGTGGTCCTGCCGCCTCCTGCGGCTGCGCCGCGGCGCTGCCGCGGTTCGCGGCGGCGCCGCGGCCGGGGCCTGGCGGGTGAGCTGAGCGGTCATCGGGGTGCGTTGCCTTTCGTGGTTTGCATTCCGGCGGCGGGCGGGGGAGGCTGCCTGCCGTGGAGCCGGGGCGGCGGTTCAGCACCGCCCCGGCTCCCGGGTGCCGGGGTGTCGGGCTAGAAGCCCTTCACCCCCTGCGCCTTCGCGAGCTGGGCGAACTGGTCCTGGGTGGTTTGCGCCACCTGGACCGGCGTCTTGGTGCCCTGGATCATGTCCGCGAGGTTGAGATACAGGTCGGGGTTCGCCACGGCCAGCGCCTGCATCGAGCCGACCGACCCGTCGAGCGACTTGGCGACGTCCTGGAGCGCCGTCGGGACGTCGCTCGGGGTGTCGACGCCCTTGATGAGCGACACGGTGGACTGCGCCTTCACGAAGTCGGCGTAGCCATCGCCGAGCCAGTAGCTGAGGAACTGGCGCGCTGCAGCCTCTCGCTTGCTGTCACCGGTCTTGAAGGCGACGAGGGCGTTGGACTGGTCGGGGATGAAGGTGCCGACGTTGCCCTTGGGCGAGATCGGGAAGAAGCCGATCTTCTTGTTCAGCTCGTCGGTGTTGGAGGTCGCCTGCAGCTCCCCAAAGAACGAGTTGACCTGCATGACCATGGCGGCCTTGCCGTCGAGCAGCGCCTTGCCCTGGTCGACGAACGTCGCCGTCTTGATGTCGGAGTTGAACAGCCCCTGCTGGATCAGCGTCTGGTAGTTGTCGATCGCGCCCTGGATGGTCGGGTCGGTGAACTTCTCCTCGTTCTTGTTCACCTTGTCCCAGAGGCCGTCCTTGGCGGCGTCGGCGAGCTGCGCCTGCACCCACCACTGGGTGGCCCACTTGTCGCCGCCCATCTCGTAGAACGGGTCGACGCCCTTGGCTTTGAGAGCCTGCGCGTCGGCGATGAACTCGTCCCAATTCTTCGGGGTGGAGGTGATGCCGTTGGCGGAGAGGACGTCCTTGTTGTAGTAGACGCCGATGACGGCCGGAGTGGTGACGAGGGCCGCGTAGCGGGTGCCGTCGAGGATGCCGGTCATGTCACCGAGGTTGCCCGTGTAGTTCTTCACCCAGGGCGCGCCCTCGAGCGACTGCAGGTTCTGCTTGGCGTTCAGAGCGGTGAGCTCGGACGCGGTCGGCTGCCAGAACGCAAGGTCGGGCTTGTCACCGGTCGCGACCTTGGTCTGGATGCCCTGCTCATAGGGGTCGGGGATCGTGACGACCTTCACCGTGGCACCGGTCGCCTTCTCGAATCCCGAGATGACGCTGTCGGCGGTCTTGTTGGAGTTCTGGGCGGCCCAGATGGTCAGGGTGACGCCGTCGAGCTTCGTGTCCTGCGCCGGCCACGAGGCGGCTCCGGTGTCGGAGCCTCCCGAGCCGGGGTCGCTGCATCCGGTGAGGACCAGCGCCGCTGCGGCCGCGATGGCCGCGACAGTCGCGGCTCCCTTCCAAGCGATCTTCATTGAACTGCTCTCCTTGATATGTCGTAGCGAGGTTAACGCCACGGGGTTCGAGTTGCGGAATGTGCTGCGGTCGCAAGCTGCCCTCCGCTGGAGGGGCCGGCGGCCTGGAGGCGGAGGACGCGCGCGCCTGCTTCATCGGCAGGGCCGGCGACACGCAGCCGTCCGTTTTCCGCGTCCCAGTGGGTGGACCACTCGGGTAGCGAACGCGGAAAGATCGTCGTGACCGTGAGGTCGGCGCCGGCGAAGCGGCGCAGGTCGAGTTCGACCGCACCCGCGGAGGGGTCGCGGTTCCACACGGTGAGGAGGGCGCCGCCGTCGACGGCGAGGCCGAGCGCGGTCCAGGGCGCCTCCCAGGTCGGTACGCCGAGAGGCCAGAACGGTGCGGACACGGCGAGCTCGCCGCGCAGGCTTTTGGCCACGGTGACCGCCTCGGCGACCAATGCCAGCCTCGGCTCGTCCATCCGACCCAGGTGCCCCGATACGTAATAGCGGCCGAGCAGGCCGGTGGCGAGGCAGAAGGCCGCCTCCTCCTCGGTCATCTCGGGCTGCGGGTACGCCCAGCTCGCGGCCTGCTCCGGAAGGATGGATGCCGGCGCCGCGGCGGCGATGGGCGGGTACTTGAGGAAGTCCTGCTGGTCGGAGGTCGACTGCATCTGGAGGCGCGACAGCATCGCGTAGTCGGCGCGCATCCCGCCCGAACCGCAGTTCTCGAGCACGAGGTCGGGGTGGCGATCGAGCACGCCCTCCAGCCACTCGAGGTGGGCGCGGTTGTGCGCGAGGAGGCCCGCGCCGACGCTGTCGGCGTCGCGATCCGTGCCGGGACCCGGGTTGATGTTGTAGTCGAGCTTGAAGAAGCCGACACTGTAGTCGCGCACGAGGCGGTCGACGACCTCGTCGAGATGAGCTCGCGCCGCCGGGTGGCGCAGGTCGAGGTGGTAGCGGTGGTGCTCCACGACGCGCTTGCCGCCGCGCTGAAGGAACGCGGCAGCGGGCAGCCGTTCGGCCATCGGGCTGTTGACGCCGATGACCTCGGGCTCCAGCCACAGGCCGGGCACCATCCCGGCTGAGCGGATGCGGTCGATGACCTCTACGAGTCCGCCCGGGAAACGCGTGGTGCTGGGCAGCCACTCGCCGACGGTGTCCCACCAGTCCCCGCTGTCGTCGTACCAGCCTGCGTCGATGCAGAAGATCTCGGCACCGACCGCGGCGGCGGCGTCGATGAGCGGCAGGAGCTTCTCGGTGGTCGGGTCGCCGTTGAGAGTGTTCATGTAGTCGTTGAAGACCACCGGCATCGCCGCGTTGTCCGGGTGCGGGCGGCGCGCTCTGCGACGGTAGGCGGTCAGTTGGGCGATCGCCGCCGTGAAGTCGGGGGCGAGTGCGAGGGCGACCGGGACGGTCTCGAACGCGTCGCCCGGGTGGAGGGTCTGCGTCCACTGGTGGTCTGTGTCCGTCGGGCCCGAGAGTGCGACGTAGCCGCTGGCGGTGTCCTCGCCGATCTCCCAGCGCCACGCGCCGTTGTGCTCCACCTGCCAGGCCCAGGCGGCACCGAGCCGGGCCGAGCCGACGGCCGCGACGGGGAGGTGCTTGCCGGTCGACCAGGTACCGGTCGAGATCACGCTGAACTCGCCCCGCGGGTTGTGGTTGGTCAGGTGCTGCTCGAGGCGCGGGAACCGGACGCCGTTGAGCGGCTCGGTGATCCAGCGACCCTCACCCAGCCAGTCGCTGAGCGCGTGGTGCACATCCCAGTCGCGGATGCTGCTGGAGGCGTCGCCGCCGAGATACAGTGCGAGCGAGGGGATGGAGCGGAGCACGAGGTCGCTGTCGCCGCGGTTCGCGACCGTGACGGAGGAGCGGAGCACCGCGAGGCCGTCGGGGAGCTGCAGGAGCAGCTCGATCGCGAGACCGGTGCCCGCGTGGTGCAAGCGGATCCTGAGCTCGCGACCTGCGTCAGTCGTCCGGTCCTCGTGCGCGACGTAACGGGACTCGTGGCCGATCACGGTGTGCACGAGGCGGTCGTTGGCGAGCGAGTGGCCGTGGCACACGGTGAGCACATCCACCAGCGGGAGGCCGGCTGGCATCTCGAGTCGCACTCCCCCGGCGGTGACCGCTGCGATGCGCGGGGCGGAGTCGGCCGACCATTCGAGTTCGACGGTCAGGGTGCCGTTGCCCCAGCTCAGGCGGTCGGTCATCGGGTTCCTCTTCTTCGCGGATGCGGTGATGCGGCGCTTCGTTCGGACGGTGGCGCTCGAATCATGATAGCGGTATCAGAACAGAACGCAACTTGCATTCTGATAGCGGTATCAGCCATGTGAACATTGGAGTCGCTTCCCCCTTGCGAGGGTAGACGAAATCGCTATCATGATAGCGGTTTCAGGTTGTGCCGATGTGACCGGAGCCGTCCATCCATCCCGTACGAAGGAGTACTGCTTTGACCGCACCACAGGCCCGGCGCTCTCGCCGCCGAGCACTACTGCCCGCGATCGCCGCCTCCGCCGGCATCGCCCTCACGGTCGGCTGCTTCGCGGCCGCTCCTGCCTCGGCGGCGCCCGCCGATCCGCTCAGCGTGGACTTCTCACAGACGACGGGAGCCTTCCGCGGCGGCGCCACCGGCACCCTCTACGGCCTCGGCGACGACGGCGTCCCCAGCCAGGCCGTGCTCGACGGCGCTCGCATCACCAACACCTCACAGAAGCCGCCGCAGGGGGCGCAGCACCCCAGCGGCGACGCCCTGCAAGTCGAGAAGTCGTTCTTCGCCGGAGGCGGCCAGGACCTCTACGTGTACGTGCAGGACATGTACCCCGACTGGCCGTACAACGGGGGCAAGCGTCCTGGCGACGCCAACGCTGACGGTGTCTGGGACTATCTCCCCATCCTGAAGCAGGCGGTGGAGGAGGTCGCGACGAAGTCGCAGGATCCGTCGAAGTACGTGTTCATTCCGTTCAACGAGCCCGACGGCGGCAACTGGTACCCGAACTGGTCGACGCAGAAGGACCAGTTCCTCGCCGACTGGACGGCGGCCTACGACACCATCCAGAGCGTGTACGCCGAGCACGGCCTCGGCCACGCGCGGATCGGGGGTCCGGGCGACTCCGTCTGGCACGCCGACCGCAGCGCGGACTTCCTCGCCTACGCGAAGCAGCACTCCGAGCTGCCTGACATCTTCATCTGGCACGAGCTCGGCACGAACAACCTCGCCTCCTTCCGCGGTCACCACGATGCGTACGAGGCACTCCTGAGCCGGCTCGGAATCCCGCCCATCCCGGTGAACATCACCGAGTACGGCATGCTGCGCGACATGAGCGTGCCGGGGCAGCTCGTGCAGTGGATCTCGATGTTCGAGAGCGAGAAGGTCGATGCGCAGACCGCGTTCTGGAACTACGCGGGCAACCTATCCGACAACTCGTCACGCACGAACGGCGCGAACGGCGGGTGGTGGATGTTCGACTGGTACGGCGATCTCGCCGGCTCCCGGACCGCGACCGTCACCCCGCCGCATCTCAACACCCCGGACAGCCTTCAGGGCCTGGCCGCGATCGACACCGCGAACCGGAAGGCAACCGTGCTCTTCGGAGGAGGGTCGGCCGACGTCGCGCTCGACGTGAAGGGGCTCGACGTCGCCACCTTCGGCAAGACCGTCCAGGTGCAGGTGCGTGCCGACCGGCTCAACGGCGCCGAGGGCGCCTCGCTGCAGCCGCCGGTGATCCTCTCGACGACCGCGAAGATCCGCGACGGCAAGATCCAGCTCACGGTGCCGAACAGCGACCGCTACGCGGCATACCAGCTGCAGGTCACCCCGCAGCAGACGGACCCGCAGCCGGTCTCCGCCGCACTGGTGAACAGCACGGAGGCCGAGAACGCGACGATCGCGAACGCGACGGTCTACACCCAGGACCCGTCGCGCGAGTGGTCGTTCATGGCTTCCGGAGGCAAGGACGTCGGCTCGTTCAACAAGGCCGGATCGTCCGCGACCTGGAACGTGACAGTTCCCAGCGCCGGTGACTACCGGCTCTCAGTGCTCGCGGGCGCCAACCAGTCCCCCGGCCAGCACGCCCTGTTCGTCGACGGCACCTACAACCGACTGGTGAAGTACTCGGCCGATCTGAGCTGGACCTACCGCGGCACGACCGACGTCACTGTCCACTTGACGGCGGGCACCCACGCCCTGTCGCTGCGCGCCAGCGCGAACGGGTCGAGCGTGCTGCCCGGCGCCGACATCACGCTCGACCGGTTCGACCTGTACGACGTGACAGACGGCGAGCAGGCCACGTACCCGGCAGTCGACGCACGCCTCGCGGGCGGCGCCTCCTTGTCGTGGCAGCAGCCCGCCGCACGCGGCTACGCGGCCGTGTCGGGCGACGCGAGCGCCACGTTCTTCGCGACCACTGCGGAGACCGGATACTACGACGTCACCGTGCACTCGGCGACGAGTGGAGGCGGCGCCACGCTGGCGCTCGCGGTGAACGGACGCACGGTCACGCTCCCGGCGACCACCGGACCCGGCACATTCGACTCGACCGCGCGGGTGTTCCTGCCGCAGGGCGTCAACGAGCTCGCGGTGCGAGCCGTGTCCGGCACGGCGCTCGTCGGGGGAGTCTCGACCCTGCGAGGCGCTGCCCAGAAGGCGGCCGACGCTGACCCGGCGGCGGTGTTCCACAGCGAGGCGGAGGCTCTGCCTCGCTCCGGAGCGGCCATCGTCCAGACCGACCCGGCGAATTCCAACGGCTCGGCCGATGCGAACGGCGTCGTGCACGACGTCGGTTACATCGGCAACGGCGCGGCGAACACGCTCAGCGTCCCGCGCCCGACCGGATTCGGAGCAGGCGACTACCAGCTGGTGATCTCGGCGGCGAACGCTGACAAGTCCGCCGCGATCAACTACAACCCGCAGGTGATCAGCCGCTTCCTCGACATCACCGAGGCCGGCGGCGGCAGCCAACGAGCGGCGTTCCGCCACAACTACTCGTGGAACAGCTTCTGGGACACGACCGTGCCGCTGACGCTCACCACGGACGGCGGCGCACTGACCCTGGGCAACGCCACCGCCTACGGCCCGAACGTGGACACCATCACGCTCGCGCGGTTCGTGGTGGGTGCACCCAGCACGACCGCGGTGCAGACAGGCCTCGGCCAGTCCCACTGATCGGCGCGGCCTCCGGGCCGTGAACGACGCCGAAGGGCACGTTGTTGTCGCTTTTCCGGGTGGAAAGCGACAACGACGTGCCCCTCGGTGACGTGCTCCTCGGCGGGAGCGTGCCTCAGGTCACTTGGCCGGAGGCATCAGGACGGAGTCGATGAGGTACACCGTGGCGTTGGCCGTGTGCACGCCTCCGCAGATGACGTTCGCGTCGTTGACCTTCAGATTGTCACCGGACCCGGTCACAGTGAGCGTGCCGCCCTCGACGGTCTTGTGGGTGCCGACGATGTCCTTCGGTGCGAGCTGCCCGGGGACCACGTGATAGGTCAGGATGCTGGTCAGCGTCGGAGCGCCGGCATCGGTCTTGAGGGTGTCGATGGTCGCAGGGTCGATCTTCTTGAAGGCGTCATCGACCGGCGCGAACACGGTGAAGTCGCCGCTGTTGAGGGTGTCGACCAGATTGACCTTCGCGTTCAGCTTGCCGGAGACCGCGGCCACGAGGGTCGTCAGCAGCGGGTTGTTGCTCGCGGCGGTCGCGACGGGGTCCTGCGCCATGCCGGCGACCGAGCCGGAGCCCGAGGGCACCTGCTTGGCGTACGCCGCGCATCCGGGACCGACCAGGTCGGCCGCCGGATCCATCGAGGCGGAGGCCTTCGGTGTCGAGGAGCTCATGGACGAGCTGGTGTCGGTCGTCGCCGAGCCGGCTCCCGACGAGCAGGCCGTGAGCGCGAGTGCGGCGGCGGCCAGGATTCCTGCCGCGGCGAGGCGAGTGGTGGATCGCATGTTCTTCTCCTTCGAGACGTGCTTCGAGCGGTGCGGTTCGCGAAGCCGCATCGGCGGCTGTCAGGAGGGGTTCGGCCCGGAGGCCCGATCGGATTGGATCCGGTGTTCGGCGACCGTGGCCAATCCGGGAGGCCCCTCGGCGCCGAACAGCACTCGTGAGCATCAGCAGAAGACGTGTGGCGACCTGGGGATGGGCCGCGCTCGCCGGCGCGGTGAGCGGCGTGCTCTTCGTGGCCGTCGCCGAAGTCGTGGCGCTCGTCGCGGCCCGTGACGCGAGCCCCCTGATCGCGGTCGGGTCGTTCGTGGTCGACATCGTCCCCCGCTGGGCGAAGGAGCCCGCCATCCAGCTGTTCGGCTCGAACGACAAACTGTTCCTGCTGGCCACGGTGGGGGCCGCCGCACTGGTCGCGGCGGCCGTCGCCGGCCTCCTCGAGCTCTGGCGGCGCTGGGCGGGCGTCGTCGCGTTCGCGGTGGCCGGAGCGGCTGCGCTCGCGGCGAGCGTGACGCGGGCCGACGCGAGCCCGCTGGCGTTCCTGCCTCCCGTCCTCGGCGCGGTCGCGGGCGCGGCCGGCGTCCACGTCCTCGTCGAGGCGCTGCGACGCTGGAGGGAGGCCGATGCCGGCGATCCGGCCTCGACGGGTGTCGACCGCCGGCGGTTCCTGTGGCTCACGGGAGCGGGCGCCGCCATCGCCGCGATCGCGGGCGTCGCCTCCCGGATCGGGTCGGCCGCGACCTCCTCCATCGCGGGCGTCCGCGCTGCGTTGCGCCTGCCCGCGCCTGCCACCCGGCTGCAGGTGCCCGCCGGAGCGGAGCTGCGCGTCACCGGCCTGTCGCCCCTCTTCACTCCGAACGCCGACTTCTATCGCGTGGACACCGCGCTGACGGTGCCGTCCGTCGACCCGTCCGGCTGGCGGCTCACCGTCGACGGGCTGGTCGAGAAGCGGGTCGAGTTGAGCTTCGACGACCTCCTCGGGATGGGCCTCCACGAGTACGGGATCACGCTCACGTGCGTGTCCAACGAGGTCGGCGGCAACCTCGTCGGCAACGCCCGGTGGCTGGGCGTCCCCGTTCGCGACGTGCTCGCCCGCGCGCGCCCGCGGCGCGGCGCCGACATGGTGCTGTCCCGCAGCGTCGACGGCTTCACGGCGGGCACCCCGCTGAGCGCGCTGACCGACCCGGGCCGCGACGCCATCCTCGCCGTCGGCATGAATGGCGAGCCGCTGCCGTTGGAGCACGGGTTCCCGGTGCGGATGGTGGTGCCCGGGCTGTACGGCTATGTCTCGGCGACCAAGTGGCTGACCGAGCTGAAGGTCACGACCTTCGCCGCCGACCAGGCCTACTGGACTCCCCGCGGCTACAGCGAGAAGGCCCCGATCAAGCTGTCCAGCCGCATCGACACCCCCCGCGTCGACAAGCCGCTCTCAGCGGGCCCGACGAAGATCGCCGGCGTCGCCTGGGCGCAGACGGTCGGCATCCAGAAAGTGGAGGTGCAGATCGACGGCGGCGGGTGGCAGGAGGCGACGCTCTCCGCGCCGATCAACGCGGACACCTGGGTGCAATGGTCGCTGGACTGGAACGCCACCAGCGGCAGCCACACCCTCGCGGTGCGCGCGACCGACCGCGCCGGCCGCCTCCAGGAGCAGAAGCGGACGGCGATCGCCCCGAACGGGTCGACGGGGTGGCAGTCGACGCTGGTGCGGGTGGGGTGAGTCTCCGGCGCTGAGACCCCGCGACCTTCGTCACGAATGTCACGATTCGTGGCACGAATGTCGACATTCGTGACGAATGTTGGGCCCGGGCACGGAGAAGCCCGCCCGGTGCGCTGGATGGCTGGACGCACCGGACGGGCTGGCGATTCGCGTCGGGCTGCTCAGCCGTCCGCGCCGGCGGGCGTCGTCGTGGTCTTGTAACCCTCGAGCTTGTTCGCCGCGTCCGCGTACTTGTTCGTGAAGGTGTCCGAGATCTTCACCTTGGAGGTGTCGACGCCGATGGTCTTCTCCATGTCGAAGATGACCTTCGGGCCGCCGGCGGGCATGATTCCGTCGGGCAGGAACTGCCCCTTGTCGGTGCTCAGCCCGTCG
This sequence comes from Leifsonia sp. Leaf336, assembly GCF_001423695.1. Taxonomy (GTDB): domain Bacteria; phylum Actinomycetota; class Actinomycetes; order Actinomycetales; family Microbacteriaceae; genus Leifsonia. Next base: position 764,364 of record NZ_LMOZ01000003.1, on the reverse strand, counting down.
ATGTACTGCTGCTTGGTGATCGTGCTGTTCTGCACGAAGTCCTGCGGCATCTTGTTCGCGATGTCGGCGGCCGAGTGCGACGCGATCCAGTGCATCGTCGCGACGAGCGCGTCGACGACCTTCTGCGCGGCGTCCTCGTGCGACTTCACCCAGCTGGCGTTGGCGAGGAGGCCGGCGGCCGGCCACGCTCCGCCGAGGGCCGCAGTAGCGCCCTTCGTCGTCGCCATGTCGACCGCGGACACCGCGAGCTTCTGCGAGGTGAGGGCGCCGACGGTCGGCTGGGTGGTCATCACGCAGTCCGCCGAGCCGCGCTGGATCGCCGCGATGGCGGTCGAGCCGGCGTGCACCGCGATGGTGTTGTACTGCTTCTTGTCCACGCCCTGCTTGGCGGCCAGGAACTGGGTGAGCTCGTCGGTGCCGGAACCGAGGTCGGTGACGCCCATGTTCTTGCCCTTGAAGTCCGCCGCCGACTTCACGTTCGCCTTGGGGCTGCACATGACGCGCTCGCCCGGCGCTCCCGAGAGCTGCACCAGGTTGATGACGTCCTTGCCCTTGGACTGGAAGTCCACGGTGTGGATGTACCAGGCGCCGGCCATGTCGACCTGGCCGGAGGCCATGGCGTCCTCGGCGCCCACGCCGCCGTTCTGCTCGGTGGAGAGCTCGACGTTGACGCCGTACTTCTTGTAGAACCCGAGCTGCTGGGCGAGCTGGTAAGGGAGGTAGATCTGCTTGTCGATGCCGCCGACCATCATCTTGACGGTCGGGACCGAGCCGGAGCCGGAGCCGCCGGCGGCCGCGGTGCCGCCTCCCCCGCCGCTGCAGGCCGCGAGGCCGAGGGCCACGACGCCCGCCGCCGCGATGGCTGCGATGCTGCGCTTCTTCATGGGATGTGTTTCCTTTCGTCGTGCCGGCCGGGGCCGGCTCTGCTTCATTGCAGGACTCGCGGGCGGGATGCGCCCTAGATCGCCTGGGCCTCGGAGCGGCTCGGCGGACGCCACTTGAGAAGCGACTTCTCGAGCAGGGTGATGAGGTACTCGGCCACGAGCGTGACCACGGCGACGATCACCATGCAGGCGAAGACGGTGTTCGGGTCGAAGTTGCCCTGCGCCTGGCTGATGATCAGACCGACGCCGTGCTGAGCGCCGAGCACCTCGGCGACGAGCGCGCCGATGATGGCGAAGCCGAACGCCGTGTGGAGGCTCGCGATGATCCACGTCATGGCCGACGGGATGGTGACGTGCCGCGCGACCTGGAACGGCGAGGCGCCGAGCACGCGCACGTTCGCGATCAGGTTCTGGTCGACCTCCCGCACGCCCTGGAAGGCGTTGAAGAAGACGACGAAGAAGACGAGCACGGCCGCGAGCAGCACCTTGGGGAAGACCCCCAGGCCGAAGGCGACGATGAAGATCGAGCCGAGCACGATGCGCGGGATGGAGTTGACGACCTTGATGTACGGGCCGAACACCGACGCGAGGTAGCGGTTGGAGCCGAGGAGGATGCCGAAGACCACGCCCAGCACCGTGCCGAGCAGGAAGCCGAGGAACGCTTCCTGGACGGTGATCCACAGGTTCTCCCAGATGGTGCCGAACGCGGTGCCCTGCGTGAACAGGTGCACGAGGCTGTCCCAGATGCCGGACGGCTGGCCGTAGAAGAACTTGTCGATCCAGCCGGCGGTCGTGAACCACTGCCAGCCGCCGAGCACGACGACGGCGACGGCAGCGCGGCCCGTCCACACCCAGGCGGTGCGTCGACGGTGCGTGCGGCGGGCGGAGGCCTTGAGCTCGACCTCGCGCTCGGCTGTGCTGGGGGTGAGGTTCTCTGCAATGGTCATGGTGGTCACGCCGCCGCTCCTGCCGTCTGCTGGTACGCCCGGGTCACTTCGTCGCGGAGGGACTCCCAGATGCGCCCCTGCAGTTCGATGAACCGCTGCTCGTGCCGGATCTCCTGCACGTCTCCGCGCGGCCGCGGGAGGTCGATGTCGAAGACGTCCTTGACCGTCCCCGGGCTGCTGGTCATGATCACCACGCGGTCCGAGAGCGCGACGGCCTCGTCGAGGTCGTGGGTGATGAAGAGCACGGAGGGCCGCAGCTCCTCCCACAGCGTGAGCAGCTCGGTCTGCATGATCGCTTTGGTCTGCACGTCGAGCGCGCCGAACGGCTCGTCCATGAGCAGGATGCGCGGGTTGTTGATGAGCGCCGCCGCCATGGCGACGCGCTTGCGCATGCCGCCGGAGAGCTGGTGCGGGTAGCGGTCCTCGAACCCGGCGAGGCCGACGCGGCGCAGCCAGTCCAGCGCGAGGGCGGTGGCCTCCTTCTTGGGCGTGCCGAGGAGGATCGGGCCGATCATCACGTTGGCCAGCACGGTCTTCCACGGGAAGAGCGAGTCGGCCTGGAACATGTAGCTCACCCCGCTCGTAATGCCGTCGACGATGCGGCCGCCCACGCTCACGGAGCCGGCGCTCGGCCGCTCGAGGCCCGAGACCTGCGCGAGCGTGGTCGACTTGCCGCAGCCTGTCGGGCCGACGATCGCGCAGAACTGGCCGGGCTCGACCGTGAGCGTCACGTCGCGGATCGCGGTGAAAGTGTCGCCTTTCGGCGTCAGGAAGCGTTTCGTCAGTCCGACGATGTCGATGCGCGCCGCCTCGTCCGCCGCGGAGGCGGCGCCGGGGGCGCTGCGGGGTCGGTGTTCACCCATGAGCCAAGACCTCTCTGTCTTCGTTGCAGGCCCGGCCGTTGGTTCGAGGCCCGGTGCCTGTGGAGATCGATGCTCGTCGAGCGGAGGGGCGCCTGTCTCGCTTGAGGGCGATTCGTCCGGTTGTGTGCGTTGTCGCAGGTTTTGGGCGTTCTGCGCGCATGCGGTCGCCAGCCGCAAGTGAAACAATCTCGGGTGATGCGACGACGGATCAGACGACTCTCGAGCCAGATACTGCTGGCTCAGCTGGCGATCCTCGCCGCCTCGATGCTGATCGGCTTCCTGCTCCTCGCGCAGACCGCGCGGGCCAACCTCGACGCCGATTACCAGGCGCGCGCCGCCGCCATCGCGCAGACGTTCGCGGGCATGCCGGACATCCAGAACTGCATGACGACCGGAGGGACCGGCTGCGCCACCACCGTGCAGAACCTCGCCTCCCAGACCGCGAACCGCACGGGCGCGGCCTACGTCGTCGTGATCGACAGGAACCGCGTGCGGCACTCGCATCCCGACGCGGCGCTGATCGGCCAGAAGGTGGAGGAGCCGCTGGTCGCCGCCGACGGCAAGGTGCACCTGGGCACCGACCAGGGCGCGACCGGCCTCAATGCGAACGCCCGCGTCCCGCTGTTCGCGCCGGATTCCGACCGCATCGTCGGGGAGGTGTCGGTCGGCATCCGCGAGAGCTCTGTCGCGAGCGAGTTGCTCTCCGAGCTGCCCGCGTACGGGGCGTGGTTCGTGCTCGCGCTCGCGATCGGCGCGCTCGCGTCGTTCGCGCTCGCGAGCCTCCTGAAGCGCCGGACGTTCGGGCTCGAACTCGACGAGATCGCGCGGCTGCTGCAGGAGCGGGAGGCCACCCTCCACGGCATCCGCGAGGGCGTCATCGCGATCGATCCGGCCGGCCGGATCACCGTCGTCAACGACGAAGCCCAGCGGCTGTTGCGCCTCCCGGAGGGCGCACGGGGCCGCCTGCTGAAGGACGTGCTCGTCGCGGGACCGATCCGCGACACCCTGACCGGCACGACGGAGGTCAAGGACGCCATCGCTCTCACCGACGACCACATCCTGGTCATCAACCGGATGCCCGTGACGATCGGCAGCCGACAGCACGGCGCGGTGTTCACCCTCCAGGATCGCACCGAGCTCACGGGTCTCACCCGGGAGCTCGACGGCGAGCGCAGCTTCAGCGAGTCCATCCGCGCGCAGCAGCACGAGTTCTCCAACCGGATGCACGCGGTGTCCGGGCTGCTGGAGCTCGGGAGGACGCAGGAGGCCCTCGAGTACCTCAACGAGATCCGCGGCACCACCGCCGACCTCGACGCCACGCTGCGGTCGCACATCGGCTCGCCGATGATCGTCGGGCTGCTGCTCGGCAAGGCGGCGGAGGCGAACGAGCGCGGCATCGACCTCGTGATCGCGCCCGACACCGACCTCGGGGAGGCGCCGGAGCGGGTGCACGCGCTGACGACGGTGCTCGGCAACCTGATCGACAACGCGTTCGACGCGCTCGCGGGGGCTCCGGCGCCGCGGCGGGCCGTCGTGAGCGTCGTCGAGACGCCGGAGTCGGTCACGGTGCGCGTCGCCGACAACGGGCCGGGCGTGCCGAACGCGGAGCTGCCGCGGATCTTCGAGAGCGGCTACTCCACCAAGCGCGGCTCGCTGGTGCGGCACAGCGGGCTCGGGCTGTCGCTCGTGCACACCACCGCGACCAAGCTGGGCGGCAGCGTGACCGTGTCGGGAGGACCGGGCGCGGTGTTCACGGTGGTGCTCCCTCGCGCGGGCGCGGGCACCAGTGCGACAGGCGCACGCGTGGCGCCGACCGGAGGTGCGCGATGAGCGGCGACTCCGGCACCACGGCCTCCCCGTCGCTCAGCGTGCTCGTGGTCGACGACGACTACCGGGTCGCCTCGGTGCACGTCGGGTTCGTGGAGGCCGTGCCCGGCTTCCGCGTGGCCGCGCAGGCGCACAGCGCCGCCGACGCTCTGCGCCTCGCGAGCGAACTGCATCCGGATCTGGTGCTGATGGACATCTACCTGCCCGACGGCGACGGCCTCCAGGTCGTGCGGCGACTGCTCGCGGAGCCGTCGGCGCCCGCGGTCATCGTCATCTCGGCGGCCAACGACGTCGCGACCGTCAAGCAGGCCGTGCAGCTCGGCGCACTGCACTACCTGGTGAAGCCGTTCGGCTTCGCGCAACTGGCCGAGCGGCTCACGGCGTTCCGGCGGGCCTACGACGATCTGAACGGCTTCCCCGCCGAGGCGACGCAGCACGACATCGACCGGATCTTCGACCTCCTGCGCCCGGGCACACCGGCCCAGACGGAGGCCCTGCGCCGGCTCGCACCGACGTTGCAATCGGTCTACGACGCCGTCGCCGCCAGCGACGGCAGCCTGTCGGCCAACGACGTGGCGACCGCGATCGGGATCAGCCGCACGACGGCGCAGCGGGCCCTCACCCAGTTGGAGCAGAGCGACGTGCTCAAGCTGGAGCTCCGCTACGGCGCGACCGGCCGGCCGGAGCACCGCTACGGAGTCAAACGCCGCTGAACGACGAGGGCGTCTGCGACGACCGCGATCACGACGACGACCAATCCCGCCGCGAGAGCCAGTCCGATGTAGAGGCCGGTGCGCTGGATGCGCTGCTCGGTGCGGTGCAGCGACTGGCCCGCCACGATCGAGCCCTTCCCGAACGGCTGGGCCACGATCGCGAACCGGAGGCCCGGCTCGGGCTCCCAGCTGACGGCGTCCTCGCCGGCCGCACGCGCGTTCTGCAGCACCCCGAACGGCACCTGGGCCAGCGACCCGCGGAGGACACCGTCGCCGGCGACCGGTGTGCCGGCGGCGTCGTACCGCACCCAGAAGGTGCCGCGGTACTGCTCGAGATCGAACCGGCGCGACGGCGAAGCGGTCACGGCCGACGCTCCCGCGGACAGCAGCACGCGCGGGGCGTCCTCCGCCGCGCTCCGGCCGTCCTGCTGCACGACGACGTACAGTGTCGCGAGGCCGCCCGCGAACAGCGCGTAGGCGGCGACCGCGACGATGATCCTCCGGAGCCACATGCAGGAATCATGCTCCTGCACCGGGCTCGGCGGCATCCCTCTCTCGATGGATACCGGCCAGCACGCGGACGCGCCCCCAGGTCCTCCCCCGCGCGGAGGCGCAGCGGGAGGACCTGGGGGCGCGAGGCCGTGTGTGCGTCAGTGGGCCGCGGTGACCGTCTGCTCGACCTGGTCGGCGACCTGCTGGATCTGCGCGCCGTAGCCGCCGGAGAGCGCCGTGGTCGCGATCCGCTGCACGTCGGCGGTGCGAGCGGCCGCAGGCGCCGTAGCGAGCTCCGAGAGGTCGTTGCGCAGCGAGTCCGGGAGCTTCGACGCGAGCTCGCTGTCACCGGTCACGGTGGAGGCGATGCCCGCCGCGTCGGCGCCGAGCTGCGAGGCGGCGCCAGAGCCGGAGCTCAGGAGGTCGCCGCTGCGCAGACCCTGGAGGAGGCCCTTCACGTCGAGGCCCTTCACGTCGAGGCCGCTCAGCGCGTCGTCGTTCTTGCCGTCGGCGGCTTCGCTGCCCTTGAGCTGGGTCGCGAGCTTCTGGATGGCGCTGCCGTAGCCTCCCGAGAGCGCCGTCGACACGATCTTCTTCGCGTCGGCCGTGCGGTCCTGGGCGGAGGCGCCGGCGAGGGACTTCAGGTCCCCCTGCAGGCTGTCCGGCAGCAGCGAGAAGACCGCGCCGTCCGCGACGATCCGCTTGGCGAGCTGCTGCGCCTTCTCGCCGTTGACGTGTCCGTTGAACAGCGCGTGGGCCTGACCGGCCAGGGAGGAGCCGTGCGTCCCGCCGCTGAACGAAGCGGCGCCTCCCGCGCTCGCGCCGCCGAACGGCGTCGAGGCGGTCGCCGACGCCGAGCCGGAGCCGCTCGCACCGGTGTCGCCGGTCGCCGCGAAAGCTCCCTGCGCCCCCACGCCGATGAGGGCTCCCGCCGCCACGACCGAGGCGGCGCCGATCACGAAACGCCGCGCGCCGAAGGCGGTACGGCTGGAGGTGCTGGGGGCGGAGGTGTTCTGGATGGTGTTCTTCACGTGGATCCTTTCCGTCGCCCGCGACAGGGCCGGCTGGGGTGCCGGCCTGTTCCGACCGCGGGCATCCGGCGACGCTACGGGACGGTTCTGGACCTCCCGTCCGTACCCTCTTCGAGGTCACGAAGAGCACTTGAGGTGTCGCCGCCATCGCGGTATCGGGCGGTGCGCGCGGTGGCTTCCAGGCTCTTGCACCGCAGCACGCACAGCGCGAGGATCGTCGCCAGGAGGCACGAACCATGGACGATCTCGAAGGTACGGCGGCCGAACGCCTCGACCGCCTGGCACGGCTCGGCGAGGCCGACGGCGTCTCGCACGAATGGACGCGCAGACAGCTCGAACGCGCCCTGCGGGACTGGGCGATCGACCAGGACACGCTCGCGGTCCTGGGCGAAGGCCGCGAGGACTACTGACTCCTGTTACGCGCCGGGTACGACGGCCCTAGACAGCGTGCGCGCGGCAGCGATAGCGTCCGAACACGTCCGTCCGCTCCACCAGAAGGGTCCCGCGATGTCCACTTCTCAGCCATCCGCTTTCGCGTCGTTCTCGCTCAACGGCAGAGACCTGACGCCTGCGGTCATCAACAGCGTGCGCGTCGCACTCGGCATCAGCGGGGCCGTCGCGCTCATCATCGGTGTCATCATCGTCTTCTGGCCCAAGACCGCAGCGGCCGGGCTGACGGTCCTGATCGCGATCTCGCTGCTCGTCTCCGGGATCGCCTACCTCGGCATCGGGATCTTCGCCAAGGGGATCGGCGGAGGCGCCCGAGCGCTCGACATCATCTTCGGCATCCTGCTCGTGATCGCCGCGATCGTGGCGTTCGCCAACCTCGCCGGCACGACCGCCTTCCTCGCCGTGTTCATCGGGATCCTGGTCGGCATCGCGTGGATCGTGGAGGGCGCCGTCGCGCTCGCCCAGCTCGGCGACTCTCCATCGCGAGGCTGGTCGATCTTCTTCGGCATCCTGAGCATCATCGCCGGCATCGTGCTGCTGTTCAGCCCGCTCTGGGGCATCGTGGTGCTGTTCATCCTGGCAGGCATCAGCCTGATCGTGCTCGGGATCGTGCAGATCGTGCGCGCGATCACTTTCGGTCGCGGAGTGGCCACCCCCTCGGCGTAAGTCTCAGCAGGAGTCGGAGGTCGGTGGAACACTGAGGACGTGCTCCTCGAGACGGTAGTCACCACACTCGATACGGTCGCGGCCACACGCTCGCGGCTGGCCAAAGTCGACGCGCTCGCCGGCCTCCTCGGCGAGCTGGCGCCCGACGAGATAGCCCCGGCGGTCGGGTTGCTGGTCGGCAAGCCGCGGCAGGGTCGCGCCGGCGTGGGCTGGCGCGGCGTGTCCGCGGTGATCGGGGAGCCGGCCGACGAACCGACGCTGACCGTCCTCGACCTCGACGCGCTGCTGGAGGAGCTGGCGGCGCTCGGCGGCGCCGGCTCGGCGAGCGACCGCAGCGCGGCTCTGCGCGACTTCGCCGCGCGCGCGACGGCCGGCGAGCAGGACCTCCTGCGCCGCGTGCTCCTCGGAGAGATGCGCACGGGCGCGCTGGAGGGCGTGCTGATCGACGCGATCGCGCGCGCGGCAGGTCGCCCCGGCCCGAGCGTGCGCCGCGCCGCCATGCTCACGGGCGATCTCGGCGAGACCGCGGTGATCGCGCTGACCGGCACGGCGGAGGAGCTCGACGCCGTCGGCCTGGAGGTCGGGCGTCCCGTGCTGCCGATGCTCGCCGCGACCGCGTCGTCGGCCGCGGCGGCGGTCGAGACCACGGGACCCGCCTCGGTCGAGTACAAGCTCGACGGTGCGCGCATCCAAGTGCACCGCTCCGGCGACAGCGTGCGGGTGTTCACGCGCAACCTCGCCGACATCACGCACCGCGTGCCCGAGGTGGTCGAGATCGTGCGCCGGCTGCCCGCTCGCGACCTCATCCTCGACGGCGAGACGCTGTCGCTCGACGAAGACGGAGGCCCCCGGCCGTTCCAGGAGACGATGGCGCGCTTTGCGCGGTGGAGCTCAGGGGCAGCGCGGAGCGATGCCGCGACCCCAGCGCCGAGGGAGCCTGCGACCGAGGGTCCCGCGGAGGCGGCGCGGGAGACGACGCTCCATCCCTGGTTCTTCGACATCCTCCACGTCGACGGGCGCGACCTGCTCGACGAACCGCTCTCGGTGCGGCGCCACGAGCTGGAGCGGGTGGCCGGCGAGTACCGGATCCCCGGCGAAGTCACCGACGACCCCGAGACCGCGGAGCGGGTGTCGCGCGAGGCGCTCGCGGCCGGCCAGGAGGGCGTGGTGGTGAAGGCGATCGACTCGTCCTACGCCGCAGGGCGACGCGGGTCGAGCTGGATCAAGGTCAAGCCGGTGCTCACCTACGACCTGGTCGTTCTCGCGTGCGAATGGGGTTCGGGGCGCCGCCGCGGGCTGCTCTCCAACCTCCACCTCGGCGCGCGCGATCCGGACGGCGCCTTCGGCGAGCCGGGCGGCTTCGTGATGGTCGGCAAGACGTTCAAGGGGCTCACCGACGAGCTGCTGCGATGGCAGACCGAGGAGTTCCAGCGCATCGAGGTGCGTCGCACCCCGGGAACCGTCTGGGTCGCCCCGACCACCGTGGTCGAGATCGCGATCGACGGCGTGCAGCGGTCGTCCCGCTACCCCGGCGGCATCGCCCTGCGGTTCGCGCGGGTCAAGTGCTACCGCGACGACAAGCCGGCGGCGGAGGCCGATACGATTGCGACCCTCCGCTCACTGCTGCGCGAGTAGGGGCGGCGCGGGCGACGCCCGGGCGCTACACCCGCGCCGGTTCCGCCGAGGGTTCCGCTGCCTCCTCGGCAGGCGCCAACACGTGGTGCCGGCGCTCCAGGGCCGCGCCTTCCACGTCGACGTTCGGCATGATGCGGTCGAGCCACTTGGGCAGCCACCAGGCCGAACGGCCGAGGAGGTGCATCAGCGCCGGCATGAGCAGCATGCGCACGACGAACGCGTCGACGAGCACGCCGAAGGCGAGACCGAAGCCGATCGAGCGGATCATGGTCGACTCGCTGAAGATGAAGCCGCCGAAGACGGAGATCATGATGAGCCCGGCGGCGATGACGACCGAGCGGCCGGCCCGGACGCCCTTGACCACGGCGAGCCGCGCGGAGGCGCCGTGCACATACGCCTCCCGCATCCCGGAGGCCAGGAACAGCTGGTAGTCCATCGCGAGGCCGAACAGGATGCCCACCAGGATGACCGGCAGGAAGCTCAGGATCGGCCCGGTGTGGATGCCGAGCGCGTCGGCGCCCCAGCCCCACTGGAACAGTGCGGTGATCGCGCCGTACGTCGCGAACAGCGACAGGATGAAGCCTCCCGTCGCGATCAACGGCACCAGAATCGACCGGAACACGAGGATCATGATGAGCAGCGACAGGCCGACCACCACCGCCAGGTAGAGCGGCAGCACCGAGGCCAGGTTCGCCGAGATGTCGAGGTTGATCGCCGTCTGGCCCGAGACGCCCAGCTGGTACTTGCCGTCGACGGCGTCGAGGCCGCGGAGCGCGTTGACGAGGTTCTCGGTCGAGACGCTGTTCGGGCCTTCCTCCGGCACGACCTGGAACGCGAACAGCGTGCGGTCGCCGGACACGGCGATCGGCGCGACGGCCACGACGTCCTTCTGGTCGGCGAGGGTGCGCGCGATGTCGAGCTGCACGGAGGTCACGTCGTCTTTCGCGACGGCGTCCTTCGCGGTCGCCGTGACGAGGAGCGGGCCGGTGGTGCCGGCGCCGAAGGCCTTCTCGGTGACCGTGAACGCATCGTAGGTGGTCGAGCCGACCGGCTCGGAGGAGCCGTCAGGCAGCCCGACGCGCATCGAGAGCGCAGGGATGGCGACGATCAGCAGCACGACGGCGGCACCGACCGCAGTGACCACCGCCCGCCAGGTCTTCATCGGCTTGGCCGTGGTGTCGTCGTGGTGCACCTGGCCGACGCGCGCGCGAGCCCGGCGACCCAGCACGCGCAGCTTCAGGAGACCGAGGATCGCGGGGGTCAGGGTGACGGCGATCAGCACAGCCAGCACGACCGCGATGGCGCCGACCGTGCCCATCAGCCCGAGGAACGGCACCCCGGTGACGTTGAGCGCCAGCAGGGCCACGACCACGGTGGTGCCCGCGAACACGACCGCGTTGCCGGAGGTGCCGTTGGCGAGACCGATCGACTCCCGCGGCTCAGCGCCCTCCAGCAGCTGCTTGCGGTGCCGGTTGACGATGAACAGGGAGTAGTCGATCCCGACCGCCAGCCCGAGCATGATCGCCAGCACCGGGGTGACGGAGGCCATGTCGACGACGCCCGAGAACGCCAGCGACCCCAGCGCGGCGACCGCGACGCCGAAGAGCGCGGTGACGATCGGGAGGGCGGCGGCGATGACGGAGCCGAGCACCACGATCAGCACGATCGCGGCAAAGACGACACCGACCGCTTCGCCGACGCCGACGATCTGCGGCACGCCCTGAGCGATGTCGGTCGAGAACGAGACGGTGACGCCCTCCACCTTCGTCGACTCGAAGTGGTCGATGACGGCCTGCTTGGCGTCTTCGGAGAGCTCGAGCCGCGGCTTGGTGAAGGCGACGTTCACCAGCGCCGTCGAGCCGTCGGAGGAAACCATGCGGATGTTCTCGGAGAGCTTCAGCAGCTCGGCGCCCTGGTCGAGCTGCTTCTGCTGGGCGGTGAGCTGCGACTGCTGCGCGGCTAGCTGGGCGAGACCGTCGTCGATGGTCTTCTGCTGCGCCGCGAGCTGGGCCTGCGCAGCGGCGAGCTGCTGGGCCGGCATGCTCCCCGCCGGGGCGGCCTCCAGTTGCGCCTTCGCGGCGTCGAGCTGCTGCTGGCCCGAGGTCAGCTGCGCCTTGGCCGCGTCGAGCTGCGACTGGCCGGCCGTGAGCTGGGACTGTCCGTCGGTGACCTTGGCCTGCTGCGCCGAGCGCTCGGCCTCGGTCGAGAACGGATCGATGACGCCGGAGACGTCGGGGAGTCCGTCGGCGTCGGCGATGAGCGAGCTGATCGCCTTCTTCTGCGAGTCGCTCAGAGCCGACCCGTCGTCGGTGCGGAACACGACCGTGCCCGAGGCGCCGGCGTAGTCGGGCAGCTTGTGCGTGAGCTCGTCGACCACGGCGCCGGCCGCGGTGCCGGGGATGTCGAAGGAGCTGGTGAGCCCCTTGAAGCCGACGAGGAAGCCTCCCACCGCGATGCCGAGCACGACGAGCCAGGCCACGATGACCGTCCAGGCGCGGCGCGCCGAGAACTTCCCGAGGCGGTAGAGCAGTTCGGCCATGTGCGGTCCTTTCGACGTCCCGCCGAGAAGAATACGCAACGGTCCGTCTCGTTGAATGTATGTAGGCTGTGAGCATGCCTGAAGGTCGACGGGGAGCCGTGCGCAGCGAGGCCGCGCGCGTCGCGATCCTCGAGGCGACGGCGGCGCTCTTCGCCGAACGCGGCTACGACCACCTCAGCATCGAGGGCATCGCCGCGCGCGCCGGCGTCGGCAAGCAGACCGTCTACCGGTGGTGGTCGGGCAAGAGCGCGCTCATCGCCGACTGCCTCCTCGAGGGGATGCTGCTGCCCGAGCGCTTCGCCGTGCCCGACAGCGGCGACCTGCGCGCCGACCTGATCGCGTGGCTCGCCGCGGTGGAAAGCGTGCTGGACAGCCCGGCCGGGGAGGGCCTGTTCCGGTCGTTGATCGCCGCGGCGTCCGAGAACGCCGAGGTCGCGCAACGGCTACGCGAGTCGCTCGCCGACCCGCGGTTGTTCGCGCCGCGGCTGCGCGCCGCCCGCGACTCCGGAGAGGTGCGGGCCGACCTCCCCGTCGACGAGGTCAGCGAGGCCCTCATCGGCGCGATCATGCTGCGCGCGCTGGCGCGCACCCCCGCCGACCCCGGCCTCCCTGAGCGGCTCGTGGATCTGACGCTCGGCCCGCGCCCGGCGTAGACCGCGCGCTCCTCGGCCGAGGGGCACGTCGTTGTCGCCCTCGGGCCGCGAAGGGGACAACGACGTGCCCTTCGAACGGACTGTTCGCCGGTGCAGGCGCCGGGATAGGGTGCGGGTACCGCTGAGCGGACGGAGGAGCGACGTGACGAACAAGACGCCTCGCGAAGAGGAGATCCAGAAGGAGCAGGAGGCGAAGGACGCCGAGAAGGAGCGCCTCGAACGCGAAGAGGAGAACCGCCTCCGCTGAACCTCCCGACAGGCGCGTCGAGGGGCACGTTGTTGTCCCCCTCGACGCGCGAAGGGGACAACAACGTGCCCTTCGGCTGGGTCAGCGGCGCGCGGTGGCGCGGGCGCCCGCGTCGTGCGGGAGCAGGAAGGCGCCCCCGAGCGGGATCAGCAGCAGTGCCGCGGCGAGCGCGAACGCCCAGTGGTAGCCCGGCAGCGGTGAGCCGGTGACGCCCTCCGCCACCGCGGTGGAGGCGCGCACGAACACCGCCACGACCGCCAGGCCCAGCGCGGTCGCGACCTGCTGCAGCGCGGAGGCCAGGGTGTTCGCGTTGTTCGTGTCGGCGGCCTCCACGTCGGCGAACTGGAGCGTGTTGTACGCGCTGAAGCCGATCGACCGGAACACGCCGCTCGCCACCAGCAGCAGGAGCAGCACCGGCAGCGGCGCCGCCGGGCCGATGCCGACGAACGCGGCCAGCACCAGCATCCCGAGCAGGTTCGACCAGATCAGCACGGTGCGGAAGCCGAACCTCCGGATCAGCGGGGTCGTGAACGGTTTGATCGCCAGGTTGCCGACGAAGATCGCGATGACGGTGAGGCCGGCGACCGTCGCGCTCCACCCGTAGGCGAGCTGGAACAGCAGCGTGAACAGGAACGGCGCCCCGGTGATGATCATGCGGTACACGCCGCCGCTGATGTTGCCGGCGCGGAACGAGTGGAGGCGCAGAACACTCCAGTCGAAGAGCGCGTGCTCCCTGCCGCGCGACGAGCCGATGGCGACCCAGCCGATCGCGATCGCGACGAGGATCGCGGCGCCGCCGGCGAGCTGGAACCGGGCGTCCTCGGCGCTGAGCCCCTCCGCTCCGGCCGTCAGCAGCACCAGGGCGAGCGCGATCGCCGCATAACCACGGCCGTCGAAGCGGAGGCCGGGCTCGCGGATGGTCTTCGGCACCAGGACGAGCCCCGCCACGAAGGCCGCGATGCCGAGCGGGAGGTTGATCAGGAAGATCCAGCGCCAGCCGACCGTGTCAGAGAGGATGCCGCCGAGCGCCGGGGCGATCACCGGCGCGATGAGCGCGGGCCAGGTGAGGTACGCGATCGCGTCGAGCAGGTCGACCGGGTCGATGTCGCGCAGCACCGCGAGCCTCCCCACCGGCACCATGAGCGCGCCGCCGATGCCCTGCAGCACGCGCGCGACGGTCAGCAGCGTCAGCGAGGGCGCGAACGCGCACAGCAGCGACGCCGCGGTGAAGACGACGATCGCGGTGATCAGCACCGGACGGATGCCCAGCCGCCGCGACAGCCAGCCGGTGGCCGGGATGCCGGCGGCGACGGCGAGGAGGTAGGCGACCATCGCGACGCTCACGTCGGCCGGCGCCACGCCGAACTCGCGCGCCATCGTGGGTGCGGCGGTCTGGATGATCGTGCCGTCGAGGTTCTCCATGAAGAACGTCGCGGCGACCAGCAGCGCGAGGCCGCGGCTGAACGAGACGGCGGTGCGGGTCACCCGCTACACCGAGCGTCCTCGATTACGCCGACGCACCTCCCGCGGCGCCCGCCCCGCGAGGAACGAGCGACCGGGGTCGACGACGAAGCCCTGGCGGAGGGCTTCCCTGCCCACGAGCATCCGGAACCCCATCTGGTCGCGGTTGCTCAGCGTGGTCTCGGCGAGCACGGTCTGCGCGCCGAGCGAGAGTTCGAGCAGCACCACGATCCGCTCCTCCGTGTGGCCGGAGGAGCTGCGCACGACGCGGCGGTCGTGGATGGGGCGCTCGACGACGGTGGCATCGCTGTCGGCGTCCTGCCAGGGGTGCACCGTGAAGCGCACCCGGTCGCCGGGCAGCTCCTCCAGATCGAACGCGTGCAGGGCCGAACTGCGTGCTCCGGTGTCGACCTTGACTTTGATCCACGGAATGCCGATGCTGGGCAGGCTCGCCCATTCACGCCACCCCACGACCAGGGTGTTTGAATGGAGGTCACCGGCCATCCCCCTATCTTTGCAGGATCCATCGATGAAGCTCGCCATCCTCTCTCGCGCTCCGCACGCGTACTCGACCCAGCGCCTGCGCGCCGCGGCCCGGGACCGCGGCCACACCGTCAAGGTCCTCAACACCCTGCGGTTCGCGATCGACCTCTCGGGAGAAGAGCCCGACCTGCAGTACCGGGGTCGCCTGCTGTCGGACTACGACGCGGTGCTGCCGCGCATCGGCAACTCGATCACGTACTACGGCACCGCGGTCGTGCGGCAGTTCGAGCAGATGGACGTCTACACCCCCAACACGGCCAACGGGATCACCAACTCGCGCGACAAGCTGCGTGCCAACCAGATCCTCTCCCGTCACAACATCGGCATGCCGGCGACCACGTTCGTGAACAGCCGCGCCGACGTGCGCATGGCGATCGAGCAGGTTGGCGGGGCGCCGGTCGTCATCAAGCTGCTGGAGGGCACGCAGGGCATCGGCGTCATCCTCGCCCCGGAGGCGAAGATCGCCGAGTCGATCGTCGAGACCCTGCACTCGACCAAGCAGAACGTCCTCATCCAGAGCTTCATCTCCGAGAGCCGCGGTCGCGACATCCGCGCCCTCGTGGTCGGAGACCGCGTCGTCGCGGCGATGCGCCGGGTCGCGAGCGGCGACGAGTTCCGCTCCAACGTCCACCGCGGCGGCACGGTCGAGAAGGTGGAGCTGACGCCCGAGTACGAGGAGGCCGCGGTGCGCTCGGCGCAGATCATGGGCCTCCGCGTCGCCGGCGTCGACATGCTCGAAGGCCACGAAGGCCCGCTGGTGATGGAGGTCAACTCCTCCCCCGGCCTGGAGGGGATCGAGCGCGCGACCGGCCTCGACGTCGCCGGCGCGATCATCGACTTCATCGACAACCAGGTGGCGTTCCCCGAGATCGACGTGCGGCAGCGCCTGAGCGTCTCGCGCGGCTACGGCGTGGCCGAGCTGCTCGTGCACGGCAACGCCGACCTGATCGGCAAAACCATCAAGGAGTCGGGGCTGTGGGACCGCGACATCACGGTGCTGACCCTGCACCGTGGCGCGACGGTGATCCCGAACCCGCGCAGCGGCGTCGAGCTGCAGGCTGGTGACCGGCTGCTCTGCTTCGGCAAGCTGGAGGAGATGCGCTCGATGATCCCCGACCGCCGCAAGCGTCGCCAGAAGGTGCGTCGCCTGCCGAAGGAGCCGCTGGTCGAGGCGTGACCGTAGCGGCCTGCGTCACTCTGGTGGCGCGGCGTCCCACCAGCGGAGGACGCGCAGGGCGCGCAGGGTGACCCAGCGACTGGGCATGCCCTCGTTGTCGCCGAAGTCGTTCCAGGTGGGGCCCTCGTGCCGGTTCTCGAGGTTCCAGCGGCCGTCGGCGTCGGCCTTCGACCGCAGCAGCTCCACGGCCTCCTGAAGTCGCGGGTCGCGGCGGTCGACGCTGCGGAAATGCTCGAGCCCGCGCAGGATGTCGTGGAACCAGCGCACGGGACTGCTCAGCATCGTCATCCGCGGGTCGGCGACGTCGCCCGTGCTCAGCCGGCGGAAGAGGCCGCGGGCCAGGAGGTACTCGTCGCCCGATCGCAGCGCGTCCGCCGAGTCCGCGTCCGCTCGTCCCGTCGCCTGCCACGCCGCCAGACCTTCGACGGCGCAGATCGTCGAGTGGAAGGACGAGACGCGCGCGCCGTACTCGGCCCAGCAGTTCCAGGCGCCGTCCTCGAGCCGGCCACCGGCCAAGGTCGAGGCCGCGCGGGAGCCGTCCTGCCCGAAGTACGAGGCGACCGACAGCACCACACCGTTGATGCAGGGCTCGACCTCGCCGTCGAAGTAGGGCTCGCCTCCGTGATCCCAGCGCACGTGATCGCGCACGTGCGA
The DNA here is from genome assembly GCF_001423695.1 of Leifsonia sp. Leaf336. Taxonomy (GTDB): domain Bacteria; phylum Actinomycetota; class Actinomycetes; order Actinomycetales; family Microbacteriaceae; genus Leifsonia. The sequence continues at coordinate 747,582 of NZ_LMOZ01000003.1, read as the reverse complement.
CACCGCCTCGAGCGCGCGCGGGTGCCGGGGGTCGACGCCGAACTCCACGAGCTGCTGGAGGACGAAGTGGGTCGCGGTCCAGGCGTCGAAGAACGGCCGGTCCTCCTGCGCCCAGCCGGGCCGGTAGACCCCGCCGTCCCAGTTGCCGTCCGGGCCCTGCAGGTCGAGCAGGTGCGCGCCCCAGCCTTCTGTGGCGACGCGGTCGCGCTCGGCGGCGACGGTCTCGTCGGACGCCCCGGCGAGGTCGCGCAGCACCTGCCAGCGGATACTCGGATCGGAGTCGAGGAGCCACTCGATGGTGTCCATGGCAGGCATGGTACTCAAAGGCGCCGACATGTCGCACGCGCGCCCCTAGGCTGGTCGCCATGCCCTCTGATTTCGTCGCCGATCCCGCCCGCTACGACTCGATGCCCTACCGCCGCGCCGGACGCAGCGGGCTCCGGCTGCCTCCGCTGTCACTCGGCCTCTGGCAGAACTTCGGCACGGCCCGCGCCTTCGACACGCAGCGCGCGATCGTGCTGCGTGCGTTCGACCTGGGCGTGACGCATTTCGACCTCGCCAACAACTACGGGCCGCCTCCCGGGGCCGCCGAGGAGTTCTTCGGCCGTATCCTCGCCACCGACCTCAAGGCGTATCGCGATGAGATCGTGGTGTCCACCAAAGCCGGTTACCTGATGTGGCCCGGCCCGTACGGCGAGTGGGGCTCCCGCAAGTCGCTGCTGTCGTCGCTCGACCAGAGCCTCCAGCGACTCGGGCTCGACTACGTCGACGTGTTCTACCATCACCGCCCCGACGCCGAGACGCCGCTCGAGGAGTCGATGGGCGCGCTGACGACCGCCGTCGCCCAGGGCAAAGCGCTCTACACGGGCGTCTCCAACTACGACGCGGCCCAGACGGAGGCGGCCGCCGGGCTGCTCGCCGCCGGCGGCACGCCGCTGCTGCTGCACCAGCCGCGCTACTCGATGTTCGACCGCACTCCTGAGGAGGGCGTCCTCGATGCGGTGGAGGACGCCGGCGCGGCCGCGATCGTCTACTCGCCGCTCGCCCAGGGCATGCTCACCGACCGCTACCTGAACGGCGTGCCGGAGGGGTCGCGCGCCGTCACGAGCGTCTTCCTGCACGAGTCGGACCTCACGGACGACGTGCTGACGACGGTGCGCGCGCTGAACGAGATCGCAACCGGGCGCGGGCAGAGCCTCGCGCAGCTCGCGCTGCAGTGGGTGCTGCGCGAACCGGTCGTCGTGTCGGCGATCATCGGCGCGAGCAGTGTCGCGCAGCTCGAGCAGAACCTCGGCGCCCTGCGTGCGCCCGCTCTCACCGCGGACGAGCTCGCCGCGATCGACTCCGTTCTCGGGTAGCCCCGGACGATCTCAGGCGAGGGTCGGGAGGGTGCGCAGCGCCTGCTCGACGTGGGAGGTCAGGGTCGCGTCGGCGGGGCCGGCGATCCACTGGGCGAAGCCCACGTGGAAGGCGCCGACCGCGGCCTGGCCCGCCAGGCTGGCCGCCGGTTCGGCGACGCCGCGGGCGCGCAGCGCCTCGCCGCTAGCGGTGGCGAGGGAGGCCAGCTTGAGCAGCTCGCGCTCCTGGAGGCTCGGATTCGCAGCGATGACTGCGGAGCGCCGGCGCGGGAAGTCCGCACCGCGGCTGTCGATGAGCGCGGCGGCGGCCCGCATCCCGTCGGCCGCGACCGCGAACGGCGGCGCGTCGGCCGGCGCCGCGGCGATCGCCGCGAGCACTGCCTCCTGCATCGCGGACGAGCCGGCGAAGAGGACTTCGCGCTTGTCGGCGTAGTGCCGGAAGAAGGTGCGCTCGGTGACGCCGGCGCGCTCCGCGATGTCGGCGACGGTCGTGCCTTCGAAGCCGCGCTCGGCGTACAGCTCGATGGCCGCCTTCTCGAGGCGGCCGCGCGCGTCCGGTGTCCAGCGTCCCACGCCGCAAGTGTAGCGGCTTCGGAAGACGTGATGACAGTTGCTGTCATCGGTGCTATCGTGATGTCAGTCACTGACGACAGTCACTGACATCAATGCGAACACCACCGACTCTGGAGGTCATTCCCATGCGCGTCTTCGTCACCGGGGCATCCGGCTGGATCGGATCCGCCGTCGTCCCCGAACTGCTCTCCGCCGGCCACGAGGTGACCGGCCTCGCCCGCTCCGACGCCTCCGCCGAGCGCATCCGCGCCACCGGCGCCACCCCGGTGCCCGGCTCGCTCGACGACCTGGAGAGCATCCGGTCGGGCGCCACCGCTGCCGACGCGGTCATCCATCTCGGCTTCAAGCACGACTTCTCCGACTACGCCGGAGCCGGCCGCACCGAGCGCGCCGTCGTCGCCACGATCGGGGACGCGCTCGCCGGCTCCGACCGGCCGTTCCTCTTCGCCTCCGGCATCGTCGCCCGACCGGGTGAGGTGTTGACCGAGGACGTCCCGTCGCCCTACATCGGCGCCGACGCGCCACGTGGAGGAGGCGAGGCGTTCGCGTTCGAGTACGCCGACCGCGGCGTCCGGCCCGTCGCGCTGCGGTTCTCGCCGACGGTGCACGGCCACGGCGACCACGGCTTCAGCGCCGAGCTCGTGCGGGTCGCCCGCGAGAAGGGCGTCGCCGGCTACGTCGGCGACGGCAGCAACCGCTGGCCCGCCGTGCACCGCCTCGACGCGGCGCACCTCGTCCGGCTCGCCCTCGAGCAGGCGACCCGGCGGCGCGCGTGCACGCCGTGGGCGAGGAGGGCATCCCGACCCGCGACATCGCCGAGGCGATCGGAACCGGTCTCGGCCTCCCGGTCGAATCGATCGCGCCGGAGGACGTGGACGGGCACTTCGGCTGGATCGGACGGTTCTTCGGCATGGACATCCCGGCCTCCAGCGCGATCACGCGCGAGCGCTACGGCTGGACGCCCACCGGGCCGACGCTGCTGGAGGACTTCGCGTCCGGCGCCTATTTCGACGCGGTTCCCGCGCGCTGACTCCAACCTCGGTCGCAGCCCACTCGGGGCCGGGGTCGCGGCATCGCTTCGCGCTGCCCTACGAGCGCGCGCAGGATGGAATCTTCTTGTTGACGAGACCCGGTTGACCGCATGCGATTTTCACCGACCAATACCCGCCCGTCCCGTTGCAGGCTTGGATGCGCGCCTCGGTCCAGTCCCCGTCGAACTTTTCTGGTCGAGCCGCGACCCCATAGTGAGAGCCAGGGAACTTTATCTCGAACAGGAAGTTGTTCACCCTGTGCCACGATATTCGGCCGCTGTAGGTCTTCTCGCCGGTTACCGGGGTACACGGGCGGTCTGACGGCTTCCGATACCCTCGCGGGAGGTCCACACCGAAGCCGGTTCCGTCGGGCCGAAGCGTCAAAGACATCCGTCCATTGTCCACGCGGGACGAGCCGGTTTCTCTGGCGTAGAAGGTGCCGCCTCTCCACGTGATTGTGCCTGTGAACGGGTCCGAACATCCCGTCAGCGATAGGACAGCCATTGTCGCCGCCAGGAGCAGGAATGCCCTAGTCCGTAAGGTTCGCATTCNATTGTGCCTGTGAACGGGTCCGAACATCCCGTCAGCGATAGGACAGCCATTGTCGCCGCCAGGAGCAGGAATGCCCTAGTCCGTAAGGTTCGCATTCGCTACTTCTTCGTAGTACTGCTTCTCTGACAGCCCGTTCGGATATTTCTTGTAGAGGTCGTAGCCGAACTTCGCGGCCCGATCATCCAGCTCGTCATTCACTCCAGCATCGACTCCTGCGGCGGTGCCGGCGTTGGCGCCTTTGAGCGCGACTTCCAGGTCGACGTCCCAATGGGCGAGCATGGCGCCATACATGACGTTTCCGAAGACATCCGATCGGACGACCCGTCCTTGCTGGTCATGGAGATAGAAGGCACCGCTTTCGTACCCGGTGTCTTCGGCGAGGTAGCGTTTCAGGTCCCACTCGCCGTTCGTTTTGAACTTTTCGAGCATTGTTTGACCGCCCTGGAGGGCGATCCAGCCGTTCTCACTCAAGAGGTTGAAGAGAGCACCTAGGGCGCCCAGTGGGTCGCCGTCGACCTTCAGCTTGTAGGCCTCGCGGAGCATCGAGTCCAGGAGCCCGGGGTTGTTCCGGGCGAGTGAGTGGAGCCGGCTGGCATCCTCGGAACCTAACCATTCCACGAGTTTTTCGTAACTGAACCCTGCGACGTGCTCAAGGGTGTCGTAGACCACTTCACCCTCAGGGATGCCGAGGCCGGCGTGACTGTGCGTGGAAATCTTCGCAGCGGACAGCCCGCGAATGGGTGCGAGGTCTACGCCGTTGGTGTAGTAGCTGCCGTCGGCTTCGACCGCGACCTTGTTCAACTCGACAGCAGCCTGGGTGGCGAGGCGCATCACTTCCAGGCTGTCGGAGAAGTATTTCGACACGTCAGCGACGAACCACTCCAGCTTGTCGATCTTTTCCTTGAGGTCATCGATCTCGCTCTCGACTTGGTCTTTGAGCCGCTCGAGCACGGTGTTCTGGTAGGTGAGTTTCTCCAGATCGCCGGTGAACACCGCTTGGAGTTGGGTGAAGAAGTCGTTGTTGTGTTCGATCTGCTCCTCGATCAGACGAAGACGCTCGTTTGCCTCCTGCAACGCCTGCGTGAGGTCGTCATGGTCAAGGTTCCCGTACTGGGCGAGCACGGAGTGCGCGTGTTCGTACGACGCCAGCTCGGCCTGAATATCACTTACGGCTTCACGGATGTGAGGTCGTCATGGTCAAGGTTCCCGTACTGGGCGAGCACGGAGTGCGCGTGTTCGTACGACGCCAGCTCGGCCTGAATATCACTTACGGCTTCACGGAGTTTCGCGATCCCCGGCAGGATCAACTCCGTGAACAAGCCCTGCCCGGCCGTGAACGCCGCCCCCTGAAGCACGCCCGCGCCCAGTTGGGCGATCAGATGCTGCGACCCCGCGTCCAGACGGCCGATGATCAGGTTCGCGCTCGTGACGTTGTTGCTCATCGCGGTGATGAGATTGCTCGAATCGGCGGCGCTGAACCTTATTCCCACGGCAGTGCGTTCCTCTCCTTGGCGAGCAGCTCTAACTCATCGTCAAACGACTGCCGGGCGCTGAACCTTATTCCCACGGCAGTGCGTTCCTCTCCTTGGCGAGCAGCTCTAACTCATCGTCAAACGACTGCCGGACTCGCGAACGCGTCTGCTCAAGCTCCTCTGACGTTTCTTCGACGTACCGGTCAACCCTCACCAGCAGGTCGCGACGTGCCTCCAGTTCGTGCTGCACGCTACTGTCACCGGCCTGCATTCGCTCCCCGAGGGACGACTCCCGGTCCCGCCCCACCGCATGGAACCGCTCACGGAACTGCTCCACCGAACGCTCGTAACGCTGCCGAGCCTCGGAGAACTCGTCCTCCTGCCATTCGACCCGCTCGATCTGCCGGCCCAATTCCGCGCGTTCCGTCGCGCTCCTATCCACACTCACAGGACGCTCGCCCACCGTTCGGCATCCGCAACATCACGCCTCTCGATACTGCTCGCAAGCTCCGGGAACTTATTCGCGACATCACGCCCCGCGTCCATCCCAGAGATGCCGGCGGCGAACCCGAACGTCACCTGCTGATCCGCATACCCGGAAGTGTCGATACCCACCAACTCATGCACCGCCGCATCGGCATCGACCGTGCTCGAAACGATTCTTCCCGCTGACATCTGTCCCCTCGCCACTCTGCGTGCAGGCCGACTCGCCTGATCACTGAACTACAAACATACCAACTGCGGAACGCGCGACAGCGACATGGTTCGATTGCGACCATCGGTTGGGCGGACTAAAAGTTGCGTGCAACGTCCAGCGCGAACCTAGGTGCGTGCCTATGACGCTCTGTTGACGTGCGCTCTAAGCCCCACCGCGCGACGCCGTCGCCGCGCGCTGACCCCCGGCGCCCGAGGGCGTCGGCAGGAGGCCGATAAGTGCCGCCACCAGGAAGCACAGCGCCCCGCCCACGGTCCCGACGCCCGTCCAGAACGGGCTCAGCAGGGCGTCCGTCCCCGGCAGCTCGAACGCCCCGACGGCCGCGAAGCCGAACAGCACCGAACCGGCCAGGTTGAGCCACCCTCCGACGATGTCAGGGCCGTCGGCCCTCTGACGCGCGAGCGCGACCACCGCGAGCACGCTCGACACCAGGAAGCAGATCGAACCGTAGACGTCCGGGCGCCAGCCGCTGCTGCCGGAGGCTCCGGCCGGCACCGCCGCGGCGAGCGCGAGCGACGTGCTCGCGTTGAAGAACAGCGTGCCGACGAACTGGATGATGGACGAACTTCGGTTCGGCAGGCCGAGCGCCAGCCCCGCGCCCGCGGTGAAGAAGATCGAGCCGATCACGAACACGACGTTCGTCGCGATCGCCCCGATCGTGGCGGCGATCGACGGGAGGGCGGCGAAGGCGAAGCACGCCGACCCCACGGCGAAGGAGACGTCAGAGAGCAGAACCCTGTTCCGCTCCCATTCGCCTCCTTCGCCGCTCACGCTCGGGCCCCGCTCACGCCGCGCTGATCAGTGCGCGAAGTGCGACTTGGTGCGCGCGGACTCGGTCGCCTTCGCGCCGGCCTCCGTCGTTGCTCCCGCCTTCTGCGCCTGCTCCCCGAGCTCGGCGCAGACGGCGCGCACATCCCGCACGAGGTCGTCGGCCAGGTCGGCGTTGAAGCCGTCGCGCACGACGATCCGCAGTACGGCGACATCGGTCGCGTCCGCGGGCATCGTGTACGCCGGAACCTGCCAGCCGCGGGCGCGCAGCTCGTGGGAGACCTGGAAGACCGTGTACGGGGTGCCCTCCTTCAGCGCGAACGACAGCACGGGGATCGCGGACCCGTCGGTGATGATGTCGATCACCGGGTCCTCAGCGAGGCCCGACGAGATCCGCAGAGCGATGTAGCGCAGCGCCTCCATGATCGCTGTGAACCCCGCCCGGCCCAGCCGCACGAAGTTGTAGTACTGGCCCACGATCTGGTTGCCCGGGCGCGAGAAGTTCAGCGTGAACGTCGGCATGTCTCCGCCGAGGTAGTTCACGCGGAAGACGAGATCCTCGGGCAGGTGCTCGGGCGACCTCCACACCACGAACCCGATGCCCGGGTAGGTGAGGCCGTACTTGTGCCCGCTGACGTTGATCGAGACCACGCGCGGCAGGCGGAAGTCCCACTCCAGGTCGGGGTCGAGGAACGGCACCACGAAACCGCCGCTCGCCGCGTCGACGTGCACGGGGACGTCCGGGCCTCCGGAGGCCGCGAGCGCGTCGAGGGCCGCGCAGATCTCGGCGATCGGCTCCAGTTCGCCCGTGTAGGTCGTGCCGAGGATGCCGACGACGCCGATGGTGTTCTCGTCCACCGCATCGACCACCTGTTCGGGCGTGATGACGTACCGGCCCTTCGAGACGGGGAGGTAGCGCGGCTCGACCTCGAAGTAGCGGCAGAACTTCTCCCACACCACCTGCACGTTCGAGCCGAGCACCAGATTGGGCATGCCTCCCGGCTCTGCGCCTCCGGTCGCCCCAGCGCGACGCGCACGCCACCGCCATTTGAGCGCGAGACCTCCCAGCATGACCGCTTCGCTCGACCCGATCGTGGCGGCGCCCGTCGGCTCTCCGGGCTCGGCGTGGAAGAGGTCGGCGACGATCGAGACGCAGCGACGCTCCATCGCCGCGGTCGCCGGGTACTCGTCCTTGTCGATCATGTTCTTGTCGAACGCCTCGGCCATCAGGAACTCGGCCTCCGGGTCCATCCACGTCGTCACGAACGTCGCGAGGTTGAGTCGCGAGCTGCCGTCGAGCAGCAGCTCGTCGTGGATCAGCCGGTACGTCGACGCCGGGTCGGTCGCCTCGTCGGGCAGCACGCTGGGCGGGCTCTTACGCGAGAGCCGCCCGGTGTAGGCGGGGGCGAGGCGGGTGTCGCCGCTCGCCGATGGGTTGTCTGACTCGAGCTGCGCCATGCGAGCCCCCTTCCGGTCCCACGGATCACTTCTTGGGGAGTGTTCCGATCTGGTTTCCGCTGATGTCGTAGACGACCATGGTGTTGCCCTTGGCCGTTCCTGTTGCGGCCTTGCCCAGCCACTCGTCGACCCCGGTGCACGCCATCATCGTGCTGGCGATGGGCCCGAACGTGATGCTGTCGCCGTCGATCGAGCCGCGGCCGGTGAGCCGGTTGCAGCCGTCGGTGCCGGAGAACGCGCCGTCGTTCTCGATCGTGAGGTTCGGTTGCTTCGCGGCGGTCGAGCCCCAGGTGCCGACGACCGCTGCGCCGCTCGGGGTTCCCGCACAGCCCGCCAGGAGGCCGACGACGGCCGCAGCCGCTGCGCACGCGCCGAGCAGGCCGGCGGGCGCCCTCCGGATCGTTCGCGTCATGGTCGCCCTCTCCGTCCGCCGTCCGCCATGCGGGCGGCCCGGCCTTCACGAGGCCGAGGATAGCGGTGCGCGGCGAATGCGCAACAGGGTCCGTCGGCGGCGGATCAGCGGCCGGAGACGTCGTCGGCGAAGTCGTCCGTGAGGTCGTCCACCAGCGCGAGCACCCGGGGGCTGCCCAGGATACGGAAGTGGCCGCCCACCGGAACCTCGATGTTGCGCGCTCCCGGCAGAGCGCAGCCTCCCGGGATGTGCGGATCGAACCAGCCCCAGATCGAGACGATGCGCGACACGTCGACCTCGGCGGTCGCGAGCCGGACGAAGTCGGGGCCCGTGGGCCGCAGCGCGTGTACGGCAGGGATCGGGATCCAATGGGCGAGCACCGATCCGGAGAACGGCGTCGAGATCGCGACGACGCGGCGGATGCGGGTGGCGACCTCCGGCCGGCCGAGCAGCGTGCGCGCCACGAGGCCGCCCTTGCTGTGGGCGACGATGGTCACGTCGCCCAGGTGGTTCTCGAGGAGGTGGCGCTGAACGAGGTCGGCCGCCTGCTCGAGCGACATCCGGTTGTCGCCGAGCGCCGAGACGACGTGCACGGGGTGGCCGGCGGCGTGGAGGCGACGCGCCAACGGGTGCAGGAATCGCCAGGTCTCGTAGATGCCCGGCAGCAGGACGACGGGTTCGCCGGTTCCGCTGTCGTCGACCAGCGCGGCGGGCTCTGCGCGGTCGAACGCCGCACGCAGCTGGTGACGGAGGACGTACTCCCAGTCGGCCAGCAGAACAGCGATGCGGCGCAGCAGGTGTAGGCCGCGCGCCCGGGCGGTACGTCCCTCCACCGTTCGCTGCTCCACCAGCACAGCATCGCGCCTGCGGGCGCTCTTGCCAAGCCGAAGGGCGAGGTGGATAGTTGCGGCATGGGCGACGTGATCGCATTCATCCTGTGCTTCCTGCTCTTCCTGGTGGGGCTCTTCCTGCTCGGCCTCGCAGACACGTTGCCCGCATGGGAGGGCCTGGTCTTCTTCGCCGGCATCCTCTGCGTCGCACTCTCGTTCGGCATCCCCGTGCACGTGCTGGGGCATTCGGAGCACCAGTAGCTGCCTGCCGCGGCGCCGAGGGGCACGCGATCCGGCCGCGGCCCTAGGGTGAGGGGATGGTGCGGATTCACGAGACGGCGTCGGTGGCGGCGAGCGCGGTGCTCAGCGGGGACGTCGTACTCGGGCCGGGCGCGCGGGTCCTGGCCGGCGCCGTTCTCGACGGCTCGCGCGGCCCGATCACCATCGGGGAGGATGTGCTCGTCATGGAGCACGCGGTCCTCCGGGGGCGCGCCGGGCATCCGGTCACGGTCGGCGACGCCGTGCTGATCGGCCCGCACACCAACATCACCGGGGCCCGGATCGAGGAAGAGGTGTTCGTCGCGACGGGCGCGTGCGTGTTCGCGGGCGCGGTCGTCGGCGCTCGATCGGAGCTGCGCATCCACGCCGTGCTGCAGGTCAACTCCGTGCTGCCCCCGGACACCGTGGTGCCGATCGGCTGGATCGCGGCCGGCGACCCCGCCCGGTTGTTCTCACCCGACCGGCACGACGAGCTGTGGGAGGTACAGCGCGAGCTCGACTTCCCCGGCACGATGTACGGCGTCCCCCGCGGCGCCTCGATGCGGGAGCTGATGCGCGGGCTGAGCGCCGGGCTCGGGGACTAGTCCTCGCCGGCGAGCACCTTCAGCTCGCGCCCGTGCACGGTCACGGCGTAGATGACCAGGAGGTCGACGGTCACCATCACGATCGACCACCACGGCTGGGCCGGCAGCGACATCAGCTGGGTCACCGCGTTGAGGGCGGCGATGATCACGGCGAAGATGCGCGCCCAGAGCGCGCCGCGGACGAGGAAGATCCCGGCGAGCAGCAGGAGCACGCCGATGATCACCGACCACCATCCCCACGCCTGGAGGTTGAAGCTCACCAACGCCTTCGGCGACACGAAGTACGCGGTGTCCGGCGCGAAGATCGCCATGAAACCGTAGAAGAGGTCGATCGCCGCCCCTATGAAGAGCAGGATCGACGCGAACCAGGCCCACCCTGTCCAGCCCGTCACGCGAACATCGGTCATCATGCACCCCGTCTCGCCCACGATGGCGACACAGCGCCGCCATGCTGGCGACACGATACGACGGCGCGACCGCGCGTGGCTACGTCACATATCGGGTGGTGTTCTGACGCCGCCGTCGGCGCGGAAGCCGGCCGTGGCCTCCTCGTAGGTGGTGTGCTTGCGTGCGGGGTGGGATTCGGCGGGAGGCGGCACGTCGGCCCGGCTGAGCGCGTGCAGCACGAGCTGCTCGACGAGCTCGGCCGCGGTGGTCTCGCGGTGGCGGGCGATTCGGACCAGCGCGGCGAACTCGCGCTCGCCCAGGCGGATGGTCAAGGGGATTCCTGCAGGCGCACGACCGGGGCCGTGAGCGGAGGCGGGCTCAGCGACATCAATACCGTGAGAATCCTTCATATAGTGCATGGTCTCATGGACACGTCCACTTTAGAAGAACCCAAAAAACGAAACGTACGCCGGATTGCGCAGTTGTCGAGTAGACGAGATGCACAAGAGGTGCCTGGCCGACTCCCGGAGGGCTCCGCGTCCCCCGTTCGGGGCTGTCGGCGTGACCGTCGGGTGAACATCGAATGAAGGCCCTCCAGCGACGCACAGGCGCCTCCTAGGCTCGCTCCTGTTCCACGACCAGGAGGCCTCCCGCCGATGTCACAGCGCGCCCGACTCACGGCGCTCTTCGGCGTACTGGCCGCGGTGGTCGCCGTCGTGATCGTGCTCGCCGTCGCCGTGCGGCCGGCCGCGGTCAACGCGGCGCCGTCGGGCGAGATCGCCGTGACCGCGGGCATGGACGACTGCGGCGACGGCTGGGGCTCCGGAGGCACGGCGCCGGGAGGCACGGCCGCCTTCGACGTCGACAACACCACGGTCGGCGGCATCGAGGTCTACCTCCAGGCCCTCGACACCCACAAGGTCTACCTCGACCTCGAGAGCATCGGCGCAGGGGCCCACGCGCACGCCCGCGTCACCCTCGGCTCCGGGCGCTACCGGTTCGTGTGCCTGCCGGCCGACGCCGATCCGGTGCGCGGGCCGACGGTCGCGGTCGGCCCCGCGCCCAGAGGATCGGCGCTCACCCCCGGCATCGTGCCGGTGACGCGCACCGACCTCATCCCGGCCGCCCAGGCCTACGGCGCCTGGGTCGCATCGCGCCTCCCCGCCCTGCGCCAGCAGGCCGCTGCAGTCGCGGCCGACGCCGAGGAGGGCGACTTAGCGGCTGCCCGCCGCGACTGGCTCACCGCCCACACGACGTATGAGACGCTCGGCGCCGCCTACGACGCCTTCGGCGAGATCGGCGACGAAATCGACGGGCTCCCCGGTCACGGGCTGACGGGTTTCCACGCAGTGGAGGCCCCGCTCTTCACCGCGGGGTCGGCCTCCGCCGCCGTCGGCCCGGCGCAGCAGCTCGTGGCCGACATCGACCAGCTGATCGCCGCGTTCCCCTCGGCGCAGATCGACCCGGGCGACATGGGCCTGCGCGCGCACGAGATCGTGGAGGACGCCCTCCGCGACGTGCTCGCCGGCGCGGCCGACGCGGGATCGGGGACCGAGCTCGCCACGATCGACGCCAATCTGTCCGGCGCGGCGCAGGCGTTGGCGCCGCTGGACGGCATCCTCGCCTCCCGCTACCCCGGCCTGGCGGCGACGCAGCAGTCGATCGCCGCGACGCAGAAGCTCGTGGAGGGCTTCCGTGGCGCGGACGGAACCTGGACGCGCCTCTCGGCCCTGACCACCGCCCAGCGCGAGCACGTCGACGCAGCGCTGAGCGAGACCGCCGAGCTGCTCGCTCCGGTGGCGGCCATCTGCGACCCGAGGAGGGACCCGTGACGGGCATCGGACGACGGGACTTCCTGCACGCGGGCGCCGGCGTCGCGGCGGGTGTCGCTGCGACGGGCGAAGTGACGGGCGGACTCGGCGCGGCGCACGCATCGCACGCGGCCGGGTCGCGTGCCGCCACGGGCGCCCTCGCGTTCCACGGCGAGCACCAGCAGGGCATCCTCACCCCCGCGCAGCGATCGGCCGCGTTCGTGGCGCTCGACGTGACCGCGGCCTCCCGAGCCGAGCTCGCCGACCTGCTGCGCACCATCACCGAGCGCGCGCGGTTCCTGACCACGGGAGGCACGCCTCCCGACCCCGGGCTGACCGCGCCGCCGCGCGACTCGGGTGTGCTCGGCCCTACCGTCGTCGCCGACGGGCTCACCGTGACGCTCTCGGTCGGCGCCTCGCTCTTCGACGACCGCTACGGACTGGCCTCCGCCAAACCCGCGAAGCTGCGGACGATGGACGAGTTCCCCGACGACTCGCTGCGCCGCGAGGTCTGCGACGGCGACCTCCTGCTGCAGGTCTGCGCCGACGACCGCGACGCCGTCACGCACGCCGTGCGCGAGATCGCCCGCGCCACCCGCGGCGGGATGGGCGTGCGCTGGCGGCAGGACGGGTTCGTCTCGCCGCCGCGGCCGAGCGGCACCCCGCGCAACCTGATGGGCTTCAAAGACGGCACGAGCAACCCCGACACGAGCGACGCCGCCCTGATGAAACAGCTCGTGTGGGCGCGCGGCGGGTCGGGCGAGCCCGCCTGGGCGACGGGAGGCAGCTATCACGTCGCCCGCGTCATCCGCATGCTCGTCGAGTTCTGGGATCGCGTGAACCTCCATGAGCAGGAGAACATGATCGGCCGCCGCCGCGACACCGGCGCACCCCTCACGGCCTCCGCCGAGCACGACGACCCGCACTTCGAGAACGACCCCACCGGCGACGTCATCCAGCTCGACGCGCACATCCGGCTCGCCAACCCGCGCACGAAGGCGTCGGCCGACCAGCGGATGCTGCGCCGCGCCTACAACTACGACGGCGGCGTCGACGCCAACGGGACGCTCGACATGGGCCTCGTCTTCGTCGCCTTCAACCAGGACCTCGACCGCCAGTTCGTGGCGGTGCAGAAGCGCCTGGCCGGCGAGCCGCTCACCGACTACATCCAGCCGTTCGGCGGCGGCTACTACTTCGCGCTCCCCGGAGCGCGCGACTCCTCCGACTGGCTCGGGCGCAGCATGCTCGCGTGAGCCGGAGGTCCCGAAACACCCATCGAACAGAAGGAAGCAGGATGTCCAGACTCTCTCGCCTGCGGCGCCACCCGGTCGCCTCGGCCGGCTTGGCGCTGCTCGGCGCGGCGACCCTCACGGCGGCCGGCGTGCTCGCGGTCGCTCCCGCGTCGGCGTTCCCCGACCACGGAGGCCCCGACCACTCCCACCAGACCCAGACTCCGATCAAGCACCTCGTCGTCATCTTCGACGAGAACATCTCCTTCGACCACTACTTCGGCACCTATCCGAACGCGGCGAACACCGACGGCACGGCGTTCCACACCGCCCCGAACACCCCGAAGGCGAACACCCTCGTCACCAGCGGGACCCTCACCAACAACCCCAACCTCTACAAGCCGTCGCGGCTGACCTCGGCGCAGGCCCTCACCTGCGACCAGAACCACAGCTACGCGGCCGAGCAGGCGGCGGTCGACGGCGGCAAGATGGACATGTTCGTCCAGAAGACCGAGACCGACACGTGCTCCGGCGCCTTCGGCCAGCCGGGCCTCGTCATGGACTACTACGACGGCAACACCGTCACCGGGCTCTGGAACTACGCCCAGAACTACTCCATGAGCGACAACATGTGGGACACCGGGTTCGGTCCCTCGACCCCCGGGGCGCTGAACCTGATCTCGGGCCAGACCCACGGCGGCACCGCGTACGACCCGAAGACCGGGGCCGTGCTGCCGACCTCCACCGCCGTACAGTCGCCGAACGCCGCCGGCGTCGGCACCGTCATCGGCGACCCCGACCCGGTGTACGACGACTGCTCCGACAGCGACCACACCGCCACCTCCGCGCTGGTCGGCATGGCCGGCAAGAACGTGGGCGACCTGCTCAACGCGCGCGGCGTCACCTGGGGTTGGTTCCAGGGCGGCTTCACTCCGACCACCGCCTGGAACGGGCAGTCCGGCAGCTACGCCAAGTGCGACGCGACCACCGCGAACGTAGGAGGCGCGACGCCGAAGGACTACTCGCCGCACCACAACCCCTTCTCGTACTACAAGTCAACGTCGAACCCGCACCACCTGCCGCCGACGTCGACCAAGGCCATCGGGCACACCGACCAGGCCAACCACCAGTACGACCTGACCTCGTTCGACAAGGCCGTCGCCGCGAACAACCTGCCGGCCGTCTCGTTCCTCAAGGCTCCGGAGGCGCAGGACGGGCACGCCGGCTACTCCGACCCGCTGGACGAGCAGAAGTTCGTCGTCAACGAGATCAACGCCCTCCAGAAGTCGAAGGACTGGTCGAGCACCGCGGTCATCGTCACGTATGACGACTCCGACGGCTGGTACGACCACGTGGCGCCGACCGTGACCAACGGCTCGCACGACGCGGCCGTCGACTCCACGGTCTGCACCAGCGTCTCGAAGGTCGCCGGCGGCTACGCCGACCGCTGCGGCCCGAGCCAGCGGCTGCCATTCCTCGTGGTCTCGCCGTGGGCCGCTCAGAACACGGTGGACCACACCGCGATCGAGCAGACCAGCCCGCTGAAGTTCATCGAGGACAACTGGGGCACCGGCCGGATCGGCGACGCCTCCTTCGACAGCCGTGCCGGCTCGCTGAACGGGCTGTTCGACTGGCATCACCCGCAGCAGCGGGAGGTGCTGCTGAGCCCGACCACCGGAGCCGTCACGCAGGTCGTCCCGACCCACGGCCACGGGGGCGACGACCAGCACTAACCCACCACGCGAAGGGCACGTTGTTGCCGCTTCTCCACGCGGAAAGCGACAACGACGTGCCCTTCGTCATCTCTCGCCGTCGAGGTACTCGTCGAGGGAGAGCGGACGGCGGCCGGTGACGCGCTCGACGTCGCCGCTGACTCCGGCGAGCTCGCCCGCGGCGATGGCCGTGTAGGTGGAGACCCAGGCGTCGTACTGCCACTGCGGGGCGTCCCACTTCTTGCGGGACTCGTACGCCTCCTCCACCGACTCGTCGTGGAACGACACGGGCCGGCCCAGGTGCGCGGTCAGCTTCTCGGCGACCTCCGACATCGTCAGCTCCTCCGGCCCCGTGAGGTCGTAGGCGACGTCGCGATGCTGCTCGGGATGCTGCACCGCGATCGCGGCGACCCGCGCGACGTCGGCGCGGGCGACCATCGCCGCGCGCCCGTGGTCGGCCGGGCCGCGGATCACGCCGTCCTCACCCACCATGAACTCGACGAAGTCGAGGTACAGGTTGTCGCGGAGGAACGTGTACGACATCCCGCTGCCCGCGATCCGCTCCTCGGTGGCGAAGTGGTCGCGCGCCAGCGTGAAGGTCGCGTCGGGCGCAGCGCCGAAGAACGACGTGTAGACGATGTGCCGCACGCCCGCCGCCGCAGCCGCGTCCACGAAGGTGACGTGCTCGCGCAGGCGCTCGGCGTTCTCGGCGGCCGACACCATGAGGAGGGTGTCGACGCCCTCCAGCGCCGCGCGCGCGGACGCGGCGTCGCCGTAGCTGCAGGCGACGATCTCGCTGTTCGGGTACCTCGGCGCCCGCTCGGGCGAGCGCGCCAGCATCCGGAACGGGACGCCCGCATACGACAGCGCATCCGCCGCGAGCCGCCCGACCGCCCCCGTCACCCCCGTGACCGCAACAATCCCCATCACGCGCTCCGTCCTCCGAGCCGACCCGCCGTCGTCCGGTACGCCCATGATCGGTCAGGAACCGTGGCGTCGTCCACTGGGATCGACCTCCTCGGCGGTCAGGCGAAGTGGGCGGCGGCGAAGGCGAGTTGCGCGGGGGCCTCGCGCCTCCAGAAGTCGAGGTCGTGGCCTCCGGGAGGGAAGCCTCCTGCGGGGTGCGGGTGGAGGCCTGCGACGTAGTCCTGCACGTTCGGGCAGAAGCCGTCGCCCGTTCCGCAGCCGACGCGCAGCGGAATGCCGGCCAGCGCGGCCTCCTGGCCGAACGGCGTGTTCGCGGCGAAGTCGGCTGCGCCGTCGAACGCGCCGTGGGCGGCCTCGGCGGCGGTGTGCCAGATCGCCGGGCTCTCCGCCACGACAGACGCGACCCGGGCGGAGCCGAGCAGGCCGCCGAGGTGGAGGGCGCCGTAGCCTCCCATCGACCACCCGAAGAGCGCCACCTTCGACGTGTCGAGCCCGGCCTGTGCCAGTACCGGGAGGAACTCGTCGGTCACCATCGCGCCCGCGTCCTCCCCGCTCGACCGTCGATGCCAGTAGGTGTTGCCGCCGTCGACGGACGCGACGGCGAAAGGCCGCGACCCCCGCTCCACGGCCTGCGCGAGGAAGCGGTCGAGTCCGAGTCCGTTCCCGAACGCGGAGCGGTGGTCGCCGCCGTAGCCGTGCAGCGCGACCAGCACCGGGAGGGCGTCGCCCGGCTTCGCCCCCGGCGGGTAGCTCACCGTCCACCCGCACGTCACGCCGAGGCGGGCGGCCGAGACGAACGACCCGGAGACCTCCGGGCCGGGCGCCGTCGACGGGATCCGGCCCGGCTCGCCGTTCAGACCGAGCAGCTGATGGAGTTTCGAGCGGCCCGGCAGGATCCGCTCCTCCACCGCGAAGGCCGCCCCGGCGCCCAGGAGGGCGAGCGACGCGACGCCGATGCCCGTACCGATCAGAGTGCGCCGGGCGACGCTGCGCCTGCGCGGCTGTGCGGCCTCCGGCGTGGTCGGTTCGGGCGCAGACGCGTCGTCCATGCGCTCACCCTAATGGGGCTTGACCCTCACATCGTGTCAGGCTGGAGCGTGGCTTCCATCATGTACACCATCGGAGAATTCGCCGCGATCGGGCGGATCAGCGTCAGGATGCTGCGGCACTACGACGCGATCGGTCTGCTGCCGCCGGCGCGCGTCGACGAGCGGAGCGGGTACCGCTACTACTCTGACACTCAGCTGGGGGACCTCCTGCTGATCGTCGAGCTGCGCCAGCTCGGGATCGGTCTCGACGCCATCGCCGCCGTGCTCGCCTCGGCCGACCCGCGGCCCGCCCTCACGGCGGCGCTGCGGCAACGCCGGGCCGAGCTGGAGGCGGGAATCGCCGACGACCGCACCCGGCTCGACCGCCTGGAGCGGCGCCTCCGCATACTGGAAGGAACGGAGACCATGTCCACACCCGTCGAATACCGCCCCCTGGAGGCGCTCACCGTCTACGCCGTCAGCGGCACCGCGCCCGGGATGGGTCCCGAGCTGGTCGGCCCGATGGTCGGGCCGCTCATCGGCTCGCTCGACCAGGCGCTGGAGGCCGCGGGCCGGCCGATCCTCGCGCCCTCGGTCTTCTGGTACGAAGCGCGCGACGACGAGCGGCTGGAGGTGCACATCTCGTACCCGGCCGAGACGCCGCCGCAGCCCGGCGAGGGCTACGAGGTCGTCGAGCTCCCGGCCGTGCCGCTCGCGGCGACCGTGCGGCACGTGGGCGACATGTCCGGAATCGGCGACTCCTGGATGGCGCTCACCGAGCGCCTCGTGGAGGACGGCTACCGCATCGTCGGCCCGACCCGCGAGGTCTACGTGCAGGCCACCGGGCACGCCCCCGGCCCCGACTGGATCACCGAGCTGCAGGCCCCCGTCGAGCGCACCTCCTGACCGCGCCGCCGCAGCCGTCGAGTGCGCGGACTGTTCGCGCACTCGACGGCCGGCGCGTGGAGGTGGGACCCGGGCGCCGACGCCGATGACATGCCGGCGACCGGGAGTGGAGGCCGCGGCTAGATGCCGCGGGCGAGGCGGTAGTAGGCGGCGTTCCAGTCGAGCTCGCGGGAGAACGCGCGCAGCGTGGTGTCGTCGTCGATGATCAGCAGCTCGGTGCGGGCCATCCGGGCGAAGTCCTCGAACGCCTGGATGCCGACCGCGGTGCTCATCACGGTGTGGTGGGCCGCGCCGGCCTCCAGCCACGCGGTCGCCGAGGTGCGGAAGTCCGGAGCCGGCTTCCACACGGCGCGGCCGACGGGCAGCTTGGGCAGCGGAGCCGACGGCTCCACGACCTCCACGACGTTGGCCACGAGCCGGAACCGGTCGCGCATGTCCGAGAGCGCGACCACGACGGCGGGACCGGGGTCGGCCGTGAAGACCAGGCGCACCGGGTCGTCCTTGCCGCCGATCCCGAGCGGGTGCACCTCGAGCGTCGGCTTCGTGGAGGTGAGGGAGGGCGCGACCTCCAGCATGTGCGCGCCGAGGATGCGCTCGTCGCCGGGCGTGAGGTCATAGGTGTAGTCCTCCATGAGCGAGGCTCCGCCCGGGAGACCCGCCCCCATGACGTTCGCTGCACGCACCAGGATCGCGGTCTTCCAGTCGCCCTCGGCGCCGAAGCCGTAGCCCTCCGCCATGAGGCGCTGAACGGCCAGGCCGGGCAGCTGCGTGAGCGCACCGAGGTCCTCGAAGCTGGTCGTGAACGCGCCGAAGCCGCCCCCCTCGAGGAACGAGCGCAGCCCCAGCTCGATCGCGGCGCCGTCGCGCAGCGACTGATGACGGTCGCCGCCCCGGCGGAGCTCGGGGACGACGTCGTACAACTCCTCGTACTCGGCGACCAGAGCGTCGACATCGGACGAAGCCGCAGCGGCGACGGCGTCGGCGAGGTCGTTGACGCCCCATGTGTTCACCTGCACGCCGAACCGCAGTTCGGCCTCCGTCTTGTCGCCCTCGGTGACCGCGACGAAGCGCATGTTGTCGCCGAAGCGCGCGAGCTTGAGCGAGCGGGTCGCCGCCCAGCCCGCCGCGGCACGCGCCCAGGTGCCGATGCGGGAGGTCACGGCGGGGTCGCTCACGTGGCCGACGACGGTCGTGCGCGGAACGCCGAGCCGGGTCTGGATGTACCCGAACTCGCGGTCGCCGTGCGCGGCCTGGTTGAGGTTCATGAAGTCGAAGTCGATCTCGCCCCACGGCAGTTCGACGTTCGCCTGGGTGTGGAAGTGCAGCAGCGGCTTCTGGAGGGCGTCGAGGCCGGCGATCCACATCTTCGCGGGGCTGAAGGTGTGCATCCAGGCGACCAGGCCGATCACGGCGTCGTCGGCGTTGGCCTCCAGCGCGATGCGGCGGATCGCGTCGGAGTCGGTGAGGACGGGCTTCCAGACGACGCGCACCGGCATGTCGGTCGAGGCGGCGAGCTGGTCGGCGATCGTGCGGGACTGCTCGGCGACCTGGGCGAGGGTCTCCGGGCCGTACAGGTGCTGGCTGCCGGTGAGGAACCAGACCTCGTAGCCATCGAGGGAGGTGGAGAGCTTCGGCATCAGGAGAGGGATCCTTCCGGGTTCTGTCCGTAGACGTTCTGGTAGCGGTCGAAGAGACTGTCGATGGCCTCCTGAGGGAGGGGGACGAGCGGGCCGCCCTGGCGGGCGACGTGCACGGTGCGGGCCACGTCCTCCGCCATCACCGCGGCCTTGACGGCGTCGCGGGCGTCGCGGCCGATCGTGAAGACGCCGTGGTTCTGCATGAGCACCGCGCGGCTGCGGTGGCCCTCCAGCGTCGCGACGATGCCGCGGCCGATCGAGTCGTCGCCGATGATCGCGAACGGGCCGACGGGGATCTCCCCGCCGAACTCGTCGGCCATCGCGGTGATGACGCACGGGATGGCCTCGGCGCGCGCGGCCCAGGCCGTGGCATAGGTGGAGTGGGTGTGCACGACACCGCCGACCTCCGGGAGATGGCGGTAGACGTAGGCGTGCGCTGCGGTGTCGCTGGAGGGCGAGCGCTCGGAGCCGAGCGAGCCGGGCACCACCGCGCCGTCGAGGGTGCAGAGGATCATGTTCTCGGGGGCGAGGTCGTCGTAGTCGACGCCGCTCGGCTTGATGACGAACAGCTCCTCTCCCGGCACGCGGCCGGAGACGTTGCCGCCGGTCCAGACGACGAGCCCGTAGCGCACCAGCTCGGCGTGCAGCGCGGCGACCTGCTCCCGCACCCGGCGGACGGCGGGGGTCTCGAGGTCGGTGGTCATCGGGCGGCTCCCTTCAGAGCGATCGACTCGACGGCGGCGCGCTCGGCGGCCAGGCCGTCGCGGTAGCGGTCGAGGTGGGCGGCGAAGCCGCCGACGTCGTCGGGGTGCGGCTCGGTCGTCTCGAACACGAAGCCGCCGAAGACGTCGCGGCGGAGGTAGCGGTCGAGCGTCACGCCTGCCCGCGCAGCAGGGAGGTAGGCCGCGAGCACCGCGATGCCCCACGCCCCGCCCTCCGACGCGGTCTCGGCGACCGAGACCGGGGTGTCGATCGCTCCCGCGAGGAAGCGTTGCGCGACGCCCGCGGTGCGGAACATGCCGCCGTGCGCGAACATCCGGTCGAGGGCCACGCCCTCCCCGTCGAGCACGCGCATGCCGAGCGCGAGCGTGCCGAAGACGCCGTAGAGCTGGGCGCGCACGAAGTTTCCGAGGGTCAGGCGGCTGTCGGGTGTGCGGACGACCAGCGGCCGGCCCTCCTCGAGGCCGGTGATCGGCTCGCCGGCGAGGTAGTTGTAGGCGAGGAGGCCTCCCGCGTCGGGCTCCCCGGTAAGCGCTTCGCGGAACAGGGTCTCGAAGACGGCGTCTGCCGCGACCGGTGCTCCGGCGGCCTCCGCGAACCGCCCGAACAGCGACGCCCACGCCGAGAGCTCGCTCGCGCCGTTGTTGCAGTGCACCATCGCGACCGGGTCGCCGGCCGGGGTGGTGACCAGGTCGAGCTCGTGGTGCACCCGCTCCAGCGGGCGCTCCAGCACGACCATGGCGAAGATGCTGGTGCCCGCGCTGACGTTGCCGGTACGCGGGGCGACCGAATCGGTCGCGACCATGCCGGTGCCCGCGTCGCCCTCCGGCGGGCAGAGCGGGACGCCGGGGCGGAGCGACCCGGTCGGGTCGAGCAATGCGGCGCCCTCGGCGGTGAGCTCACCGGCAGGATCGCCGGCGACGAGCACCTCGGGCAGGAGGTCGGCGAGCGCCGGGAGGTCGATGCGCGTGCGGACGAGCGCGTCGTACCGCTCGACGAGCCCGGCGTCGTAGCCTCCGGTCGTCGCGTCGATCGGGAACATCCCGGACGCGTCGCCGACGCCGAGGACACGACGGCCGGTGAGCTTCCCGTGCACGTACCCGGCGAGCGTGGTGATCGAGTGCAGCCGGGCCAGGTGCGGCTCGCCGTCGAGGACGGCCTGGTGGAGGTGTGCGATCGACCAGCGCAACGGAATGTTGACGCCGAACAGCTCGCTCAGCTCGGCGCTCGCGGCGCCGGTGGTGGTGTTGCGCCAGGTGCGGAACGGCACCAGCAGCTCGCCGTCCGCGTCGAACGCGAGATAGCCGTGCATCATCGCCGAGACGCCGATCGCCGCGAACGTCTGCGGCGCTGCGCCGTGGCGGCGCTCGACGTCGGCGAGGAGGTCGGCGTAGGCCGCCTGGAGGCCGGACCAGACCGCGTCGAGCGAGTAGGTCCACATCCGGTCGACGAACTGGTTCTCCCAGTCGTGGGAGCCCACGGCCAGCACGGTCGCCGGGTCGTCGGCGTCGACCAGACAGGCCTTGATGCGGGTGGAGCCGAACTCGATGCCGAGCACGGTGCGGCCGGAGAGGATCGCGCTGCGGGCTGACACCGCGGATTCGTCATCAGTGGCTGGCGCCATGGCGGTTCCCTCACTTCGTCGTGTCGACCACGCATCTCGTGCGCGTGTGACCGGTCACATTGATTCTCCGAGGATAACCCATCCCCGAGGGGCGGGTAAACGCCCCTAAAACGCCCGGGAAGCGGCCATTGCGCGCCCCTCGATCACCCGGGAGCCGGTCAGGCCGAGTCGCGGAGCACCAGCACGGGCGCCACGGGCGCGGCGAACGCGAGCTCGCGGCCCTCGATGAGCGCGACGAGCCGCGCCACGCAGCGCCGGCCCAGCTCGGGGAAGTCCTGCCGCACGGTCGTCAGCGGCGGCGAGAAGAAGGCGGCCTCCGGGATGTCGTCGAACCCGACGAGCGCGATGTCCTCCGGCACGCGCAGCCCGAGCAGCCGCGACGCGTGCAGCACGCCGAGCGCCATCTGGTCGTTGGACGAGAAGATCGCGGTGGGAGCCTCCGGGCCCGCGAGGAGCTCGGCGCCGATGGCCGCACCGGAGGCGGCCGTCCAGTCGCCCTCCCGCGACACCACGGCCTCGAGCCCTGCGGCCGACAGCTCGGCGACGAAACCGTCGCGCCGGGCGCGCGCCTCCGACCAGTCGCCAGGCCCGCTCAGGTGCGCGATGCGGGTGTGCCCGCGGTCGAGCAGGTGGCGGGTCGCGATGCGGGCGCCTTCGAACTGGTCGACGAACACACCGTCGTCTCCGGCCACCCCCGCCCCGTGCAACGTCACCGACGGGACCGACAGCGACAGCGCGGCCATGGCCTCCTGAACCGCCCGCTGCGGGGCGATCACTACGACGCCCTCCACGGACTGCGCGCCGAGGTGGTCGATGGCGGCGGCCAGCTCGGCACGGTCGAGGGAGGCCGCGTGCGCCACCGTGACGAAGTAACCGGCCTCCCGGCCGGCCTGCTCGACGGCGTCGATGCTGGAGGCCGGACCGAACAGCGACGACGCGGACGCCGCGAGTACCCCGATGGTGCGAGACCGCGCGGTGGTCAGCATGCGGGCGGCGCGGTTGGGCCGGAAGTTGAGAGCGGCCATCGCGTTCAGCACGCGCTCGCGCGTCTCCGGGCGGATGCTGGGGTGCTCGTTGAGCACGCGCGAGACGGTCTGCCGCGACACGCCCGCCGCCGCCGCGACCTCCCGCACGCCCGGCGCCCGCCCGCTCTCGCTCACATCCACACACTAACCGCCGCATCATCATCGCCCGCAATGAGGGGCGAAGCCCAGTGTCGCATCACCGAAGCGCACCGGTACACGCCAGCACTCCGATATGAATGCGGTGCTCGCGTAGACACTGAGCGCGAACCGGAGTTGCCAGTTCAGCTCGCCGACACACCATGAACGAGTAACTAGTCACGTCGATTAGTTTATTGATAGACTGCGACTATGACGGTAGAACTCACCACACACATCGGGCCGGGGTACATCACGGCCCCGACTTTCGAGCAGATGCGCTTCCCCGCCGGCGAAGCACACATCAAGGTTGCCAACGACAACGCCGGAAAAGGTCCGCTGACCGAGGTCGCCCGCATCTACGGCGCTGACGGCAACGACCTCATCACGCTCGCGATGTGGGCCGATGCCGCCCGTCAGCGCGGCGCCCGAACCGTCCTCCACATGCCCTACCTCCCCGGCGCCCGCCAAGACCGCGGCCTACCCTTCGGCGCTTGCGTCTACGCCGACGTGATCAACGGAATGAGCGTCGACCAGATCGTCTGCGTCGACCCGCATTCCCTCGTCATGCCCAGCCTGCTGAACAATCTCACCGTCATCGACTCGACCACCCTCGTCCGTCACCACGTCGTCGGCCGCGCCGACGACGACGAGCAACCCCAGCGCTATCAGGGCATCATCGCGCCCGACAAGGGCGCGTTCGACCGGGCCGCCCGTGTCGCCGACGCGTGCCACCTCCCGCTCTACCGCGCCGAAAAGCAGCGTGACCCCGCTACCGGTCAGCTATCCGGGTTCACCTGCGAATTGCTTCCCCCGAGCGGCCGGTTCCTCGTCGTCGATGACATCTGCGACGGCGGGGGGACCTTCATGGGCCTCGCCGAGGCTACCGGCCTCCCCAAAGACCGCCTCGGCCTCTACGTCAGCCACGGGATCTTCTCGGGCAACGCCCACCTGCTCCACGACCACTTCGGAGAGATCGTCACCACCGACAGCTATCGCCCGGCTGCCGGAGACCCTAGCCGACTCGGCGTCACGCCGCGCGTCCTCTCGCTTCAGCGACAGCTCATCGCCGCGACTGGCAGCGGCGACGCTCCCGTCAAAACCGACCTCGGCCTCGCCGACTGAATGACCACAAATCACTTAGCACCCGCCCACAGAACGGATCACAGCAATGAACACTGTCGCCACCCTCAATGCCGGACCATCGAGCGCCAGCCCGATCGCCGCACTCCTCGCCGCAGACGGATACAAGCAGTCACACCGCATGGCCTACACACCCGGCACCACCGCGATCCTCATCAACTGGACGAACCGGTCCAATAGATTTCTCCCCGACGCGACACACGCTGTCCATTTCGGAGTCCAGGCCTTCTGCCAGCAGTACCTCAATGAGGCCTGGGCGCCATTCTTTGCCGCCCACGAGGACACCGTCGCCACTGAGTTCGAGAAGGTCCTGCTCGATTACTTCGGCCCGAACGACATCGGCAGCGATCACATCCGGGCTCTCCACCGCAAGGGCTACCTCCCCCTAGTCGTCCGCTCCCTCCCCGAGGGGACGCTCGCCCCCATCGGCATCGCCACCGTTCTGATCGAGAACACCGATGCCGAGTTCTTCTGGTTGCCGAACTACATCGAGACCGCCCTCTCCGCAAGCATCTGGCACCCGACCACCGTCGCTACCATCTCCTCCCTGTACCGCGAACTCGTGGAAGAGTGGGGGGCGCGCACGGGCGGCGACGCTGACGGGATCGGATTTCAGGCCCACGACTTCTCGTTCCGTGGCCAGCACTCCATCGACGCTGCCGCCGCATCCGGCGCCGGCCACCTCCTGTCCTTCCTCGGCACCGACACCATGTCCGCTCTCGACTGGATCAGCCGGTACTACCCAGGGGAGAACGGCTGGGTCGGTGCTTCGGTCCCCGCCACGGAGCACTCCGTTATGTGCTTGGAAGGGCGGGCGGGCGAACTGGACACATTCCAGCGAATCCTCAAAGTCTTTCCCGAGGGCATCGTCTCGACCGTCGCCGACGGCTTCGACTTCTGGGGCGTACTCACCAACCTGCTCCCCCAGATGAAGGACCAGATCATGGCCCGCGATGGCAAGCTCGTCATTCGACCCGACTCCGGCGACCCAGTGGATATCATCACGGGGGAGATCATCGTCAAGGACCAGGAAAGCCGAGCCATGTACGAGGCAGAGAAGGCCGCAGGGGCCTACGGCCCTGCCGACCTCGGCGCGATCGAGGTCCTCGGCGACTTGTTCGGCTACACGGTCAACGAACGGGGTTACAAGGAGCTCGACAGCCATATCGGCCTCATCTATGGCGACTCCATCACCCTCGAGCGCGCCAAGCAGATCTTCGAGCGGCTCGAAGCCAAAGGTTGGGCTTCTACCAACGTCGTCCTCGGCATCGGCTCGTACACGTTCGCGTATCTGACGCGCGACGTCCTCGGCTCAGCCGTGAAAGCCACCTGGGCCCTTGTCAATGGCAATCCGGTCGACATCCAGAAGGACCCGAAGACCGGCAGCGGCAAGAAGTCAGCGAAGGGGCGCCTTGCCGTCCTCCGTGACGAGACCGGCGAGCTTTACATGGTCGAGCAGGCCACTCCAGCGCAGGAGAAACAGTCGGAGATCCGGCCCGTCTGGATCGATGGGCAGTTCGTCGCCGCACAGTCCTTCGCGGAGGTCCGCTCCACGCTCGAGGCCGAACGCGCCGCCCGTGCCGAGCGCAGGGCACGCGACCTCGTCCAGATCTGATCGACGGAGGGAGCAGTCCATCATGGAAGGCGCGGGAAGGAGCCCGGAGTCTGAGTTCGACCAGCCGCTGATCGCGATCGACGTCGTCCCGCTAGCGTTCTCCGTTGTCGACGGGCTCCGCGTCGGAACCGCGACGCGCCTATTCGAGCCGTATGCCGGTCATCAGGCGCTCCCCGGGGTGCTGCTCCGCTCTGGAGAACGCCTAGGCGTGGCCGCGTATCGGGCGCTGCAGGACAAGACTGGTATCCACGCCTCCGACGTACTGCGCACGGTGCAGCTCGGCGCATTCGATCGCCCTGGCCGCGACCCCCGCTCGCACGCGATCTCGATCGCTTTTCTCGCTATCGTCACACCCGGGTCCGGGGACCACACGGTGTGGTCCCCGACCGGTGCCGAGCTCGGCCTGCCCTTCGACCACGATGCCATCATCGACGCGGCCCT
This sequence comes from Leifsonia sp. Leaf336, assembly GCF_001423695.1. Classification (GTDB taxonomy): domain Bacteria; phylum Actinomycetota; class Actinomycetes; order Actinomycetales; family Microbacteriaceae; genus Leifsonia. The sequence continues at coordinate 721,210 of NZ_LMOZ01000003.1, read as the reverse complement.
CGAGCAGGCGCGAAACCGGCTCTGGACCGACCCTGCCACCACGCGCGCCCTCACCGGCGACACGTTTCCCGGTAATGTCGCGAGCTCGCTGACCACAGCACTTACCGGCAAAGTCCCGATCCTTTCCAACCTCAACCGCGTCCTCGCCTCCAACCCGAATGTGACCAAGCTCAGCGGAGACTCCACAGGCGGACGCGGCCGTGCAGCGTTGTGGAAATGGAACGACTGGATCTCAACCGTCAGTCGATGAGGTCGAGCGCCGCCAGGCGCTCGAGGACCGCGCGGCCGGCGGGCGGGCAGCGATCGGCGTCGACGGTGGTGACCCAGTGGAAGGCGCCCACCTCGGCCGACGGTCGCGGCTCCGCGTCGGTCTCGGCGCGGAAGACAGCCATGTGCACCATCCGGCCGTCGGGTTCGCCGTGCGCCTGCGTCCGCACCTCGAAGAGCTCGGTGAGCCCGGCCGGGTCGAGGACGAGCGACACCTCCTCGCGCGCCTCCCTGGCCGCGGCCTCTGCCGCCGATTCGCCCGCGTCGATCTTGCCGCCGGGCATGTAGTAGACCTCTCGCCCGCGCGCAGTGACCATGAGCACCCGTCGGTCGCGCACCACCGCGACGGCCGACACCAGCAGCGGAGGCAACGTCATGCCTCCACGCTACCGATCGGGCCAGCCCTTCCGCCGCGGTGCCATGCTGTGGGGATGATCAGCGCCGACTTCGCCCGCCGGTTCGTCGACCAGTGGGTCGCCGACTGGAACGCCCACGATCTGGAGGGCCTGCTCGACCACTACACCGACGACGTCGTCTTCACGTCCCCGCTCGCGGAGCGCTTCCTGCCAGGCAGCGGAGGCGTGGCCCGCGGCAAGGAGGCGCTCCGCACCTACTGGACGGCGGGGCTCGCCGCGCTCCCCGACCTCCACTTCGAGGTGCTCGACCACTACGTCGGCGCGAGCACGATCGTGATCCGCTACCGCAACCAGAACGGCGGGGTCGTCTGCGAGGTGCTCGAGTTCGACGGCGAATTCGTGAGGCGCGGGCACGGGACGTACCTGGCGGCCTAGCTGCACCGCCGCCGGAACGCCGACGGCGGCGATTACTGCTGGATGAACGCGAGGAGGTCGGGGTTGATGACGTCGGCGTGGGTCGTCAGCATTCCGTGCGGGTAGCCCTCATAGATCTTGAGCGTCGAGTTCTGGAGGAGTTCAGCCTGCTTCAGCGACGCATCTTTGTACGGCACGACCTGGTCGTCATCGCCCTGCATGACCAGCACCGGCACGGAGATCGCCTTCAGATCCTCCGTCTGGTCGGTCTCGGAGAAGGCTTTGATGCCTTCGTAGTGGGCGAGAGCGCTTCCCATCATCCCTTGACGCCACCAGTTGGCGATCACCGGCTCGGAGACGGTGGCGCCCGGGCGGTTGAACCCGTAGAACGGCCCAGCGGCCACAGCCTGGAAGAACTCGGCCCTGTTCGCGGCCAACGCCTCGCGGAACCCGTCGAACACCGCGATCGGAGTGCCGTCCGGGTTGGCGTCGGTCTGCACCATCAGTGGCGGCACCGCGGAGACCAGGACCGCTTTGGCGACCCGTCCCTGCGGTTCTCCGTACTGGGCGACGTAGCGCGCGACCTGGCCGCCGCCTGTCGAGTGCCCGATGTGGATGGCGTTGCGGAGGTCGAGGTGCTCGACGACGGCGGACGCGTCGCTGGCGTAGTGGTCCATGTCGTGACCCGTGCCGATCTGGGATGACCTGCCGTGACCTCGCCGGTCACTGGCGATCACCCGATACCCCTTTGCGAGGAAATACAGCATTTGGGCGTCCCAGTCATCGGAGGAGAGCGGCCAGCCGTGGTGGAACATGATGGGCTGCGCGTCATGGCTGCCCCAGTCCTTGTAGAAGATCTCTGCGCCGTCATCCGTGGTCACGAAAGCCATTTCAGTCTCCAGTTCAGGTCGCGCCGAGCAGGGCGGCACGATTGTTCGTTTCACTGTTACCCGAATAGCGTCTCGCGGCTCCTGCATTCCCGTCTAGGACGTTCAGTCGAACGGCGGGCTAACGATCCTCTGCCGCCTGCTTCAGGGCCGATCCGAAGAAGGGGCTCCGGCCCGATCGGTTTTCTACAGCCTGAGCTTCCAGGTCAGCGTGTAGCGCGTCGCGGCCGATTTCATTCGTTCTCACCGCGGAGCGGAGCCGTGCGACGCTAAGCGCGATCGTGCGCAGGATGACGTTGGCCGACGGGTCGATTCGGTGATGCTCCACTTGTAGCCGATCGGCGGCAGGTACTCGCCCTCAGCTGTGTACTCCGCTCGGCACGAGGTGGCCGGTCACAACAGAGTCTTGGACCAGAATTCGATCAGCAGAATCAGGAACAGCGAGAGTGTAGGCGGGACGCAGAGCGAGGAGAGCACTAGCGTCAGGGTGGCGAGAGCGTTGTGAGGTGCGTGGATTGCGGCGCGCGCGGCGAGAACGATGCTGGCGATTATCAGCGGGAAGATGAGGACGCTGGCGTACACGGGGTATGCGAGGAAATTAAGCCTGTAGATCGCTGCGGATCTCGAATCCGCGATCACTCCTCCCATGAACGCTGCCAGGAAAACGAGCACCGCGGCGATGAGTAGCAGGAACGCGAGGAGCGCACGGGATTTCTTCTGGGTAATGGTCGCCGTGTCGGTCACAGAAAGTCCCTTTCGCTAAAGCGGCCTGCCTCAGGTGAGTTACGTGCGGGCTGCGGACAATCACCAAGCCCACCCGTCGTCGTCTGCACTCGCCTCCGCCCTCGTCGAAGATGCGTCTGAGGATGCGTCCTCACGGAACTGGCGGAACAGCTCCGACGGGTCGACGACCGTCGCCGAAACCTCCGGGTTGACACCGTCGGGCCCACCTTCCCCGAGAGACGCAGGCGAGGAAGGCGTCGGCGTCGGCGCATTCAGGTCACGCAACGACCGCTCAAGTGCCCAGTCGTCGATGGAGGGGTGAACGGAGCACTCCGTCCTCACGTGGATGGAGACGAGGTCGTTGGTGGCGGTGAGCCCGTAGTACACGCCGTCGGGACGTACCGCGCGAACGACGACGCTTTGCCAGCCCTTCGGGGTGGTCCAGTCGATGGTCCTAGTGACGGTAAAGCCTTCGCTCTCCCAGTAGGCGGTGAGTTTGTCCGCGATCGGGTGCGGGTCGTGTTGGAACGGGTCGTGCTGGACGCCGGCGTCCAACTGGTGGGCTCTTTTCGACCCCACCGTTCCGCAGGGGGACAAGCCCACCCTTTCAGTGGCCGGGTCCCAGGGCTCCTTCTTGATGATCGGGCTGCGGTACCAGTCCTCGGTGTCGCCGGTGGCGGCGATCGCAGCGTTGGTGAGGTCTGCCCATTGGGTCAGCAGCTGGGTGATGGTCTTCTGCGGGGCGCCCGGGGATTGCGGGACGGGGCCTCTGAGAGCGGGGACGGACATGCATCCTCCTAAGAGTGTTGCGGCGAGTGCCGCCACGATGCCTAAGCGCACGACACGAACCACGATCCCGTGCGTACCGCGGTTCATCCGGTGGGCCTCGACCCGCCCACGACCTTGCCCGGAAGACCGATCAACGCTGCGTTGCACAGCGCCTTCGTACCTCGCGGCCTGTGGTGCTACGTGCATCGGCCGGGCGGCCCGAACAGTCACCAGACCCACCCGTCGTCGTCCGCACCCCCCTCCGCTCTCGTCGCATACGGGTTCGCGGATGCGTCCTCGCGGAACTCACGGAACGGGTCGGCCGGATCGAAGCCCACCGCGGAAGCTGCCGGATTGACAGCGTCGGCTCTCCCGTCCGCGACAGACGCAGACGGGGTAGGCGTCGGTGTCGGTGTGGCATCCAGTTCGTCAAACCGCTTCTGCAGCCCCTCCTCGGCCCAGTCGTCGATGGAGGGGTGCACGGAGCACTCAGTCCTTACGTGGATGGAGACAAGGCTTTTGGTGGCGCTGAGTCCGTAGTAGACGCCGTCAGGCCGTACTGCGCGAAGGACGACGCTTTGGTCGCCGGTCGGGTCGGTCCAGTCGACGGTCCTGGTGACGGTAAAGCTTTCGCTTTTCCAGTAGGCGGTGAGTTTGTCCGCGATCGGATGTGGGTCGGGTTCGAACGCAGCGTGATACACGACCGCGGCCAACTGGTGAGCTCTTTTCGACCCCACCGTTCCGCAAGGGGACAGGCCCACCCTTCCGGCGGCTGGATCCCAGGTGCGGCTCTTGTCCAGTGGTGTGTCGTCTTTCCAGTCCAGGGTGTCGCCGGTGGCGGCGATCGCGGCATTGGTGAGGTCCGCCCATTGGGTCAACAGTTGAGTGATCGTCTTCTGCGGGGTGCCCGGGGACTGCGGGACGGGGCCGCTCAAGGCGGGGACGGACATACATCCTCCTAAAAATGTTGTCGCGAGCGCAGCCACGATGCCTACGCTCACGACGCGTCTCATAGCCGAGTGTGTCGTGCGGTTCATTCGGTGGGCCTCAACCCGCCCACGACCTTGCCCGGAAGACCCAGCGTGGTCAACGCTGCGTTGTAGAGCGCTTCCGTGCCCTCGTCGAGGTAACCGTAGCCTTCGGGCGCGGTCCCGTTGAGCGGATCCAGTGCGACGTCGTCCTTGCCCAGCGAGCTGTGCCCCCTGGTTTGCTTGAGCACCTCGCCATTGGGCAGTGTGGCGCCTTCCGAGGAGAACGACTGCGCCCCGCCCATCGTCTTCGGCACGCGCGTCGCGCCAGCCAGAAGTGAAACCCCCGTCCACACGGACAGACCGGCGATAGCGCCGGGTGACCGTGCTGCTTCGGGATTGGGCTCGGCGCGGCCTCCCACCACCGCTCCGAACGGGGCCAGCAGGTCCGCCGCCGCCGCAGTGGTATAGATCGCCGGGACCCCACCGGCCTGTTTCACATGGAGGTCTGTCAAGGAGTGCACTGTGTCGGTGTCGATCCCCGCCGAGCCCAACATCGTGAACGAGTCCACCGCATACTTCGTATGCGTGAGCGCGTCCGCGGCCATGGTCGTCCCGTACGAGTGCGCGACCACCCCCACATACGGCAGGCTCCCGGCCCGGGCAGCATGGGTTCCATCCAACTCGTTCGCGAACCGCCAGGCGCCATCCTGTGCCAACGCCGGCGTGTTCACGCTCACCGGGTCTGGGGTGTCGTACCCCAACCAGCCCACCACACCATGCGTGCGGCCGCCATCGAGATCCTTCTGCTGCACATAGATGTTCTTCACTGCCTGTGACCAGTCTCCCGTGGCCTCGGCGGCGTCGGAGAACATTCCGGGCGCCGCCCAGGCGACCGTGTCGGCGGTGTCGAGGTCGCCGTACCCGACTGCGACCATCGGAACCGACGCGTCGAGATTGAAGCACACAAGCGACGCATCAGGGTCCCTAAGCACGTCTTTCAGAGCGCTGAGCACCTTCCGCTGGTCGTCCGTCAGCTCGGCCTTGTGCTTGAGCGCGTTCTTGTAGGCAGCCAGGTTGCACCGGTTCCGGAGCGCATACGGCAGCCCCGCGAGGTTGCCCAGAACCCCGGGTGCGGCCTCCTCGAAGCCGACCCGCTGCTCCGGTGTCAAACCCTCCCACCACTTCGCCACCGAATCCGGCGACGGCGGATGCTGCCAGAACTGCTGCAGCACGCCGGGATCTTCCGCCACCAGCGCCGCCAACTCGGCCGGGCTCAACCGGCTCAGCGTCTGCATCAGCGACGAATTCGTGCTCGCGAAGGGGTCGATCGCGGCAAGCTTGCCCAGCGCCGACGCCAACGCGGTCGATCCGGGCGCCGAGGGGGCTGCAAGCGCGCCATGCAGGGCGCCGTCGAGAGTATCGGCGAAGGTCCGCTGGCCGGCGTCGTAGTGCTCGCTCGCCTGCTGTGCCTTGCGCTTCGCGTCATCCAAGGCGTGCTGCGCATCTTCGAGGCGCAGGCGCGCCGTGCTCAGAGCCACAGGATCGACGCCGGCCGCCAGCATGGATGCCTCGGCCGCGGAGATGTCTCTCTGCGCCTTCTTCGCGTCCTTCAGCGCCTGATCCGCCTTCGCCTGGGCCACCGACATGGATGACGCCCACGCGCGCGCCGCGGTCGCGCACTCGTCGTGCCGCGCGGCGGCGACGAGCGCCGCCGCCGACACCGCGTGCAGACGTGCCGAGAACGCCTCTGCCGCCAGCCCGGACCAGGCCGATCCGCTCAGGTGGACTCTCAGGACCTCATCGGCGGCGTGCGCCTGACCCCGCAACCGCCAAGACGCGTCACCGGCCTCGATGGCCAGGTATTGCACCGTCTCGTGCTCGCCCGGCGTCGGATCGTCGTCCAACCCGACCGGCGACCAGTCCTCCGCCCTAGAAGCCAAAGGACTGGTCCTGACCGTTGCGCACAGCCCGCGCGTCTTCCGCATCACGTCGTTCGTAGGTGCTCGCCGCCGTCTCGAGCCCCTCTGCCAGCGTGACGAGGCTCTGTGTGACCGCCGTCTGACCGGCCGACCAGTACGACACGAAACGATCGAACGCGCCACACGCGGTACTCCCGCCGAGTTCGCGAGGATCGACGCCAGACACCCTGCTGTCAGCGAGCGAACGCTTGAGCGTTCGCGCCCCCGCACGCAATTGCGAACTGTCGACCCCGACCGACCTCGCCATCGAACCTCCGAAATGTCAAATATGTGTGAGACATTTCGAGGTTAGCAGGAAAGAACCGACGGTGCCCCGGGCGTCCGCTTGCGCGGCAACAGGATCGGGCAAGCCATCGTCGCCGCGGCGCTGGACGAGCTTCCGTCCGGGCTGATCCGGCTAACGACCCTCCGCGACCTGCTTCAGCTGCCGCAGCCCCTTCTCGAAGTCGCCGCCGACGAGCTTGTCGAGGCTGAAGAAGCGGCTGAAGAACGTCTTGGGGCTCTCCATCCGCCAGATGACGCGGGTCTGCTCGCCCTCCTCCGTGAGCGAGAACCGGATGAGGCTGTGCGACCGGAACGGGCGCGTGAAGACCAGGTCGATGCTGACGCCGTCGTGCTGCACGCCGTCGATCCGCATGCGGCCGGCACCGGCCTTGCGGTTGCCCTTCCAGGCGTACGTGGAACCGACGGTGCCGGGCGTGCCGGTGTACTCCCGGCTCATGGTCGGGTCGGTCCCCTCCCACGGCGACCACTCCACCCAGCTCGGAAGCTCGGCGATGAGCGGCAGCAGCGCCTGCTGGGGCGCACGGATCGTGTCGGTGCGCTCGACGATGACGGTTCCGGCCATGCGCACACCTTAGCGGCATGGCATGATCGGGCTGTGACCGGGCGAACGATGCTCCTCGACAGCGCATCCCTCTACTTCCGCGGCTTCTACGGCGTCCCCGACACGGTGCGCGCACCGGACGGGACGCCGGTCAACGCCGTGCGCGGGCTGCTCGACATCATCGCCAAGCTGGTGACCGAGTACGGCCCGGAGTCGCTGGTCGCCTGCTGGGACGACGACTGGAGGCCGCGCTGGCGGGTCGACCTCATCCCCAGCTACAAGGCGCACCGCGTCGCGCAGGAGGTGCCGGGCGGGGTGGACGTCGAGGAGGTGCCGCCCGAGCTGGTGGCGCAGGTGCCCGTCATCCGCGAGGCGCTCACGGCTCTCGGCATCCCGATCGTGGGTGCTGCGGAGGCCGAGGCCGACGACGTGATCGGCACGCTCGCGACCGGCGCGTCCGGGCCGGTGGACGTCGTGACGGGCGATCGCGACCTGTTCCAGCTGGTCGACGACGAGGCGGATGTGCGCGTGGTCTACACGGCGCGCGGCATGAGCAATCTGGAAGTGCTGACCGACGCGGTCGTCGTCGCGAAGTACGGCATCCACGCGCGGCAGTACGCGGACTTCGCGGTGATGCGCGGCGACACGTCAGACGGGCTGCCGGGGGTGGCCGGCGTGGGCGAGAAGACGGCGACCGCGCTGCTCACCGAGTACGGCGACCTCGCCGGGATCGAAGCGGCTGCGGCCGATCCGGACTCGGCCATGAAGCCGGCGCTGCGCGCGCGGTTCGCCGCCGCGGTGGACTACCTCGCCGTGGCGCCGACGGTCGTGGAGGTCGTGCGCGACCTCCCGCTCGGCGCCGTCGACGCGCGCCTGCGTGCACCGAGCGCCGAGCAGCGCGCCACGCTCGACGCGCTCGCCGAGCGCTGGGCCCTCGGCGGCTCCCTCGATCGCGCCCTCACGGCGCTCACCGCCGCCGCCGGCTGACCGAGCGGCTCCGCCTCTACTGGGCGTCCGGGTCCCAGCGCCAGAGTTCGCGCTGGGCGAGGAGGGCGAGCTCGCGGAGGACGTCGAGGTCGGCCTCCGATTCGGCGGGACGCCTCGGCGAGCGGCCGAAGACGCACATCGCGCCGATGCGCGTTCCGTCGGGGGCCTCCACCGGGTAACCGGCGTAGAAGCGGAGGTGGGCAGGACCGGTCACGAGCGGACTCGACGCGAAGCGTTCGTCGTGCTCGGCGTCCGGCACCACCATCCCGTCCGGCGACTGGATGGTGTGCAGGCACGCCGACTGCTCGATGGGGATCTCGGCCAGTGAGGCGCCGACGGCGGCGAGCGGCCACTCGGTGCGGTCGTCCAGCACCGTGAACATGGCGATCTCGGCGCCGAGCGTGCGCTGCGCGGTGCCGACCAGCCCGGTCAGCCTCCCGTCGCGCTTGTGCTCCGCGAGCCGGAGGCGCTCGATCGCCGCGACGCGGTCCTCGGGCTCGGAGGTGTGGTGCTCCTCCTCGATCTCATGGCCGATGAGAACAGCCGCCAAGGTGTCCGCGATCCGCCGCGCCCAGAACAGATAGTCGGCGGGACTGCGATGACGCCCGCTCTCCGCCTGGGGCGACGCCGGCAGCGGGACGAAGATCGCGCCCGTCGCGGCGCACGCGGCGGCAGCGGCGCGGTTGAGCCGTTCCGCGTGCGCCTGCGCGAAGGCGCGGAACTCGTCGTCGTACGGCGGAAGCGACCGGATGGGCTGCGCGCCCAACCAGGCGACGGTGGGCGCGCCGCTCGCGCGGACCTCCCGGATCAGCGCCTCGACGCGCGCACCCCAGCGGGTCGGCTCGACCATCCGGATCGTGTCGGCCACCGCCGCGCTGAGGATCACCACGTCATAGCGCTCCACCTCCGCCGACCGCAGCAGACGAGCGAGCCTGCGCACGCCTGCCGACGGGTCGGCGACCACGTCGACGACGACCCCGCGCCCGGTCGTCGCGCCGACCGCACGCGCCACGGCGCCGGGCAGCGCCAGATCGTGGCTGCCGACACCCCAGCCGACCACCGGGCCGGAACCCGCGAGCAGCACGCGCAGGCTCGCCCGCCCGGCGACGAACGCCTGCGGGGAGTCCGCCGGCCGCGCCAGCCCCTGCCGCACGCCGCCGACGCGCAGCAGGCGGAGGCGCGCAGTGAGCCGCCGCGACGCACTCAGCCGGTCGTCCTCCACCCGAACGACGGTAGCCCGGTCCGCGACGCGGAGGTAGCACCCCGCCGGTACTGCGCGGACATACCGACAGGTACGTTCGAGCAGCCCGGCGGGACGGCGGCGACGCTAGGGGAGGATGTGCCCCGCCAGGCGGAACAGCCGGTACCACTCCTCGCGCGTCAGCGGCACGTCCGAGCCGGCGGCGGCCTCCTGCACCCGGCGCGGCTTCGTCGTGCCGAGCACGACCTGCATGTTCGCCGGGTGGCGGGTGATCCAGGCGGTCGCGATGCCCGTCGGGGTGATCCCGTAGCGCGCGGCGAGCTCGTCGATCGCGTCGTTGAGCTCTGCGTATTCGTCGCGGTCGCCGAGGAACACGCCGTCGAAGAAGCCCTTCTGGTACGGCGACCAGGCCTGGAGGGTGATGTCGTGCAGGCGCGCGTAGTCGAGGATGCCGTTGTCACGGTCGATCGACTGGTCGAGCGCGGCCATGTTCGCGGCGACGCCCTGCGCGATGATCGGCGAGTGCGTGATGCTCAGCTGCACCTGGTCGACGCCGAGCGGCTGCTTGACCCAGCGGCGAAGCAGCTCGATCTGGCCGGGCGTCTGGTTCGAGACGCCGAAAGCGCGCACCTTGCCGGAGGCCTCCAGCTCGTCGAACGCGGCCGCGACCTCCTCGGGCTCCACCAGGGTGTCGGGACGGTGGAGCAGCAGGATGTCGAGGTAGTCGGTGCGCAGGGCGGCCAGCGACTCGTCGACCGTCGTGAGGATGTGCTCGCGCGAGAAGTCGAAGTACCCGTCGCGGATGCCGACCTTGGACTGGATGATCACCTGGTCGCGCTCCGACGCCGGGATGGCGCCCGCGTCGCCGAACCGGGTCTCGCACCCGTGCCGCTCGTCGCCGTAGATGTCGGCGTGGTCGAACATCGTGATGCCCGCGTCGCGCGCCGTTCCGACGAGCGTCCGGATCTCCTCGTCGCTGAGCGGCGTGATCCTCATCAGGCCGAGGATGACGTTGGACGCGGGGACGGGCACGTTCGGGAGCCTCAGGGTTTTCATGCCTCCATCTAACCCCTCGTCAACCCCCTGGAAAGGTCCGACGATGAGACTAGCGTTCAGAGTCCGGGACCGGCCCCGGCGGTTGGTAGGGAGGGGACCGATGACGATCACGACAGCGGCGAGGACGGCGGTCGACGGTTTCCGGCAGGAGACGCGGCTCGGCAAGCGGCCTCCGCAGAATCACGGTTTCGTTGTGCACGCCCTCGGGCGCGACTTCACAGTGAGCGACGAGATGGCGCGCATCTTCCTGCACCAGGTCGAGAGGGTGGCGGAGACGGACTCCTCCGCGCTCGTGGTGTTGCGGCATGCGCACGGCGTCGAGCTGCTGATGGTGAGCGACGACCGGTCGTTCTCCATCCGGCCGGCGACCCCGGCCGATCACGGCCGCGCGCCCGCGCCGTATCCTCGGATGCGTGGATGAGCAGCGCGCCGACGAGGAGGCCGTAGCCGGCATCCGGAGCGCGCTCGACGACGCAGTGCGGGCCCTCGCGGAGGCGGGAGCACGCGACGAGGCGCTCGCGGTGCTCGTGCCGCGCAGGCGCACCCTCGGCATCCCGCGCGAGCCTGTGCTCAAGCCGGTGGGCCGGGTCTGGAGGCTCGGCGTGCTGCTGCTCGGCGCCGACGGCACCCTGTACGCCACCGGCCGGCTCGTGCGGGCGACGCCGCCCGGGCGCACGCAGTACGTGTCGGTGTCGGCCGAGACGCGTCGCGCCTACCGCGCGGCGGCCGAGCGCGGCCACTTCCACGACGGCGAGACCGTCGACTTCGACGCTCCGGCGATCGAACTCACCGTCGACGGGCTGCGCGACTCGGGCGGGCCACTGCTCCTGCGCGACGGTCGCCCGCTCGTGCGCTGGAGCGCGTCCTCCGCTCAGACCGTGGACTTCCACACCTACCTGGCGGAGCGCGTCGACCTGCTCGCGCGTCCGCCGGAGGGAGCCTGAGCGTCTCCCGGCTCAGGCCTCGGTCGGAGTCGTCCCCGCGTTCTTGCCGGTGACCTCGTCGAGCTTGTCTGACGCCTTGCCCACGGCCTCCGACACCTTGTCCCCGAGGTCGGACGCGGCGCGGCCGGCGAGGTCGCGCACGTCACCGGCCACCTTCTGCACCGGGTCGGAGTCGGAGAAGCCCTGCCATTTGCGCCGCATGTTCTCGTACGCGCCACGGCCGGCGCGCGACCCGATCACGAATCCGACAGCGACTCCCGCGACAAAGATGATGACCTTCATGGGCTGCACCGTACGCGCGCGAACGCCAGCGCGACAGGGGCAGAATGAGGCTCGTGACGCGACCGATGACGGGCGAGGACGATGCCGTGACCGGCTTCGAGCGCGCCGTCGCGGCCTGGACCGCGCGACGCGAGCGCCGGAGGGCCGCGGACCTGCAGGCCCCGCCGGCGGCGGTCACGGGCGCCGTGCTCGTGGAAGGCGCGAGCGACGCCGCCGCTCTCCATGCGGCGGCAGAGACCCTCGGTGTCGAGCCGGCGTCGGCGGGTGTCGCGATCCTCCCGATGGGCGGCGCGATGAGCGTGCGGTGGTTCGTCGGCGCCCTGGCGCCCTGCGGCGTGCGGCTGCACGGTCTGTGCGACGAGGGCGAGGCGGGTTTCTTCCGCCGCGCCGGCCTCGGCGACGACGAGATCTCGGTGTGCCGGCCCGATCTCGAGGGCGAGCTGCTGAGGGCCCTGGGCAGCGAACGGGTGGAGGCCGTGCTCGCACGCCAGGGCGACCTCGGGTTGTTCCGCACCTTCCAGCATCAGCCGGCGCAGCGGGGCCGGGAGGTGACCGCGCAGCTGCACCGTTTTCTCGGCACGACCTCCGGTCGCAAAGAGCTGTACGGCCGACTGCTCACCGCCGAGCTCGCCGCGCAGGAGCTTCCCGCGCCGTTGCGCGACGCTCTCGCCGAGCTGTGACGGCGAGCGGCACGTAGGGTGGACGGCATGGTCTCCACTCCTCCCGAGCTGCTCGACAGGCTCGCGCTGCTCTTCGCCGCGCGCGACCGCGAGAACATGGCGCCGACCGTCGCGGCCCTCCTGGAGGTGCTCGACGAGCATCCCGACGACCCGCACGTGCTGTACGAGGTCGGCGGCTCGTACGACACCGCGGGCGAGGAGGAGACCGCGGCCGGCTATTACGAGCGGGCCCTCGCGGCCGGCCTCGACGGCGACACCCTCCGCAAGTGCCTGCTGCAGTACGGCAGCACGCTGCGCAACCTCGAACGGTTCGACGAGTCGCTGGCCGTGCTCGACCGGGCGCGCGCGGAGTTCCCCGACTCGGAGTCGGTGCAGGTGTGGCATGCGCTCTCGCTGCACGCCGCCGGACGCAGCGACGCCGCGGTCGCCGAGCTCATGGAACTGGCCGTCGACCGCATCCGCACCCCCGACCTGCTGCGTTACGAGGCCGCGGTGCGCGGCAACGCCGAGTACCTCCGCTCGCTCGACCGCGCCTAGCTCGCGAGGTCAGGCGAGGAGGGCGGCGATGACCAGGAGCGCGGGAACGGCGAAGAGCGTGGTCAGCAGCACGATGTCGCGCGCGATTGGCATCCCGCGCTCATAGCGCGCCGCGAAGTTGTACACGTTCTGCGCGGTCGGCAGGGCGGCGAGCGCCACGGCGGCGAAGAGCGCGTGGCCCTCCAGGCCGAAGGCGTACTTCGCCGCCAGGAACGCGACCAGTGGCATGCCCACGACCTTCAGCGCCACTGCCGCCGCGATCTCGGCGCGCCCCTGACCCGCCTGCAACGGCCGCGACCCGTGCAACGACATCCCGAAGGCCATCAGCACGAGCGGCACCGCCGCTCCTCCGATCAGCTCGAACGGCTGGTAGACGGCGTCGGGCAGGTGGAGGCCCGACACATCGACGAGGATGCCGAGCACCGACGCGATGATCATCGGGTTGCGCACCGGCTGGGTGACGATCGACCACACCGAGACGGTGCCGCGACTCGTGACGTCGAGGACGGTGAGCGCGATCGGCGCGAAGACGATCAGCTGCAGCAGCAGCACGGGCGCCACGAACGACGCGCTCCCGAGCACGTAGACGGCGACCGGGAGGCCGATGTTGTTGGCGTTGACGTAGCCCGCGCCCAGGGTGCCGATGGTGGTCTCCGGGGCCGGGCGGCGGAAGAAGAGCCGGGAGAGCAGCACGAACAGGCCGGCCGACACGACGGCGGCGATCGCCGCCACCAGCAGCTGGGTCGAGAACACCACCTTGAGATCGGCGTGCGCGAGCGTAACGAACAGCAGCGCGGGGTTCGTGATGAAGAACGCGATGCGGTTGAGGACGAACGGAGCGGCCGGACCGCCGACGCCGAACCTCCCGGCGATGTAGCCGACCAGGATGACGAAGGCGATGATCCCGAATCCGGTCAGCACTCCAGCCATCGCGGCGCGGTCTCCTCTCGCTGTCCCTCGGCGATCCTCGCAGAGGTCTGCGTCGATCCTGTCAAGAACTCTGCGGATCGCGCGCCACCGCGCGGTGCCGACCGCGAGCTGCTCGCCGCCGTTTCGCCGGGGCGGCGTCGCCGTTCCGCCGGCCGGAGAGCGCGAGCACGCCGATCCCGGTGCCGATCAGCGCTCCGAGAGTGTTGGCGATCACGTCGTTGACAGTGGCGAACCGGGCGGGGAGGAGGACATGCTGGGCGAGTTCGATCGCGATGCTGCCCAGGAGGCCGACGATCGGCGCGATCCACCAGCGCCTCCGCCCGACAATGAGCACCACGAGCGTTGCCGGGATGACGAAGAACGCCACGTTCGCGGTGAACTCGATCACGGTGTACGCGTCGACCGGGCGCACCCCGAAGCCTTTCAGGGCGGCCAGGACGCGGAACAGGGCGGCATCGAAAGGCCTGTCGACCGGAGTCGGCCAGAGCCCGATGACGGCGACGAACACCGAGTAGCCGATGAGCGCGACGATCGCTCCGGCCCGGATCCGACGGTCGAGTGGCATGTGGACAGCCTAGGTGGGAGGAATTCAGGATTCCTGTGCGTCAGAGGTCAGGTCTGGGAGGTCAGCCCCGCCGCACCCGACCGCCGCGAGCGACGCGCACGGCGACGGTGACCAGCAGGATCAGGATTCCCGCGGCCAGCGCCGTCACCGCGACGACGTCCTCCTGCAGGCCGCCCTGTGCACGCGCGACCGCGATCCACACGAGTCCCCAGGCCGCGGCGAGCGCCGGGGCGAGGCGCCCGCGATCCCAGATGGCGAGCGCGCAGCCGATCAGGGCGACGATGACGAGCAGTGCGATCGCCCACAGGGCCGGGCTCACGCCGAAGCCGGTGAAACCGGCCGCCTGGATCCAGGCAGCGATGTTCGCGACGGTCGCCACCATCACCCAGCCCAGGTAGAGGCCGACTGTGCCGTCGAGCAGGACCGCGTCGGCGGTCGTCTCCGCCGGGTCGCGACGAAGTCGCGCGAAGGCGATGGCGAGCATGGCGAGCAGCAGAGCGATGACCGGGACGCTCAGCGCCAGCAGTCCGGCCTGCACGCTCAGGATCCATGCGGCGTTGAGCAGCAGCGAGGCGACGATCCAGTAGCCCACCGCGCGCTGCCGGCGGCGTGTCGCCTGCGACGGGAGTGCCTGCCAGACCGCGTAGCCGGCGAGTCCGGCGTAGATCACCGACCAGATCGCGAAGGCCGGACCGGCCGGTGCGACCAGGGTGGCGTCGGACGCGAGCGCGCCGCCGGCGACATCCGGGATGGGCCGCCCTCCCGCAAGCCCGGAGCCGTACACGGCGGCGGCGAGAGCGGCGATGGTCGCGGCGATCACTCCGCTCTGCCGAACGCGATCGGAGGCGGTCGGACGCGTCGTTCCGAGCGGCAGCCTTCGGGCCAGGCTGGTCATGGCGCACACGGTACCCCCGTCGCGCTCGCGCATCCATCCGTCGCGACACGCCGCGTCGGGCCGCTGATGACGGCGTGTCGGGACGAATGCGCCCCTGTCAGCTGGCTCGGGTGGCGATGACGACGGTGGCGTCGAGGTCGTCGTCCTCGACGACGCGCGGGGAGAAGCCCGCGGCGCCGAAGAGCGCTGCGGTGCGTGCCGACTGTTCACGGCTCGTCTCGATCACCACCGAGCCTCCGGTCGCCAGCCAGCCCGGCGCCTCCGCGGCGATGCGGCGATGGAGGTCGAGGCCGTCCGAGCCGCCGTCCAGCGCCACGGCCGGCTCGTAGAGACGGGCCTCCGGCGGCATCAGCGCGATCGCGTCCGTCGGCACGTACGGCGCGTTCACCGCGACGACCGCGATCCGGCCGTGCAGGTCCTCCGGGAGCGCAGCGAACAGGTCGCCGGCGAACACGCGGTCGGGCGGGAGGTTCATCCGGGCGGCGCGCACGGCGGCGGGATCGATGTCGGCCGCATAGACGACGACCCCGGGAACGCGCGCGGCGACCACCGCGCCGATCGCCCCGACGCCGCAGCACAGATCGAGCACGATGTCGCCGGGACGCGCCAGACCCGCGGCCTCTGCGGCGAGCAGCTCGGTGCGCCGCCGCGGCACGAACACACCGGCGTCGACGTGGATGCGCAGGCCGCCGAACTCGGCGAAGCCGAGCAGCGGTTCGAGCGGCTCGCCGCCGACCCGGCGTGCGACCAGCGCCTCGAGCTCCTCGGGCGAGCGCGCGGCCTCCACCAGCAGGGCGGCCTCGTCCTCGGCGAAGACGCAACCGGCGCCGCGCAGCCGCGTCACGATCGCCTCGATCCCGCCGCCTCCGCTCACGCCCTCATGCTAGAGGCCGACCACGGCGTGCGCTCAATCCGGCAAACACCGATAAGGCAACCCCCCTGCCCCGACCTTGACCGCGCCCGATTCGGCTCGTACGAATGGGGTATGAAGAGGATCCACTACGCCAGCGGCTCGGTGCTGACCGGCGACGACATCGCAGACGCGGTCGTGCGATATGCGGCCGCGCTCGCAGAGAACGCCGCAGCTGCGGAGGTCCGCGCACCCGCGATCCTCGACAACGGCGATGTCGGGGAGGCCCTGATGCTGCTCGGCCCAGCCAGCCAGATCCTGGCGGAGACCGAAGCGTACGACGGCGCGGAACTCCTCGCGGACGGCTTCGTGACCGACCTCGACGAGCGCATGGCCGCCATGGGACCTCAGCGGGCGACCTTCGTGCATCAGGGCACAGAAGAGGTCGAAGGACTCGATATCGAGCTGTTGTGAAATTCCCGGTCCGATACGGCAGCGCACTGGCACAATGCGGAGGGCCGCGTACTATTCGGCCAGAGGGCGAGATTCCGGGGAGTTGAGCATGCAGGTGTTCCACGTCTATATCGACGAGCTGCGCTTCACGTTCGTCGATCGAGAGCCGGTCGACGAACTCAAGCGGCGCGTCATCGAGGCCAGCCGCATTGCGGGCGACTTCGTGGCGATCACTCAATCGAGTCGTCCGCCTAGTGAGATCTTCGTGACCAGCCAGACGCGCGTGCGCATCGAGACCGCCAGCATCCCGCGAGAAACGGTCGCCGCGAGCGAGCATGAGGAGGACGACTCCTTCTGGTTCGACTTCGACTCCCTCACCTGAGGGTCGCCCCCGGAGCATTCCCGAATCCCGGATCATGTCCACCTCGCTCTGGCTCCAGTCCGCTCCCGCCATCCCCGCCGACCCGTTCGAGCCGGACGGCGCGTACGAGGTCGTGATCGCCGGGGCCGGCTTGACCGGTCTGACGACCGCGGTGATGCTGGCGCGCAGCGGATCCCGGGTGTGCGTGCTGGAGGCGCGCAGCGTCGGCGCGGTGACGACCGGTAACACGACGGGCAAGGTCAGCCTGCTGCAGGGCACGCAGCTGTCGCAGATCCAGCGCTTCTCGTCGGAGCGCGTCCTGGCCGCGTACGTCGACGGCAACGCGGCGGGGCAGGGCTGGCTGCTCGATTTCCTCGAAACCCGCCAGGTGCCCTACGAGGTGCGCGACGCGTACACGTACGCGACGACGCTCGACGGCCTCGACCGCCTGGACGTCGAACTGCGCGCCGCACGCGGCGCCGGCCTGCCGGTGTCGGAGGAGCGGGTGTGCGAGCTGCCCTTCGCCGTGGAGGGCGCCCTGATCCTGCGCGGCCAGGCCCAGGTGCATCCGATGCGGGTACTGGCCGCTCTCGCCGACGAGCTGCGGCGGCTGGGCGGCCGCATCGTCGAGGGCGAGCGGGTCACCGCCGTCTCGGCGGGCGAGCCGGCGGCCGTGACCAGCACCTCCGGGAGGACGACGGCGGACGCCGTGATCCTCGCGACCGGCACGCCCATCCTCGACCGCGGTCTCTACTTCGCCAAGGTCGAGCCGCACCGGTCGTACGTCGCGGCGTTCCGCGTGCCGGGTGCCCTCCCGCAGGGCATGCATCTGTCGGCCGAGACGCCCGCACGGTCGCTCCGGACGGCCCGTGACGACGAGGGCGAACTGCTCCTGGTCGGCGGCAACGGCCACCCGGTCGGCCGTGGCGGCTCGACGGCCGCGCGCCTCGCAGACCTGACCTCGTGGGCGGAGCGGACGTTCCCCGGCGCCGAGCGGACGACGTGGTGGGCGGCGCAGGACTACCGCTCCGCCAACCGCGTGCCGTTCGTCGGCTGGCTGCCCCGCGGACGGGGCCGGATCTTCCTGGCGACCGGCTATGACAAGTGGGGCATGACCAACGCGGTCGCCGCCGCGCTCAGCCTGGCCGCCGATCTGACCGGGGCGGAGCCTCCGGAGTGGACCAAGACGCTGCACCACCGCGTCACACGCCCGATCGACCTGGCGGACGGTGCCAGGGCCAACGCCTCCGTCGGGGTCGAGGCGGCCAAGGGCTGGGCGGCAGCCGAGACCGCAGGCGCTATCGGGGAGGTAGCACCTGCCGAGGGAACGGGAATGGTCGGCCGTCGCGGCGTCACGCCGGTGGCGGTGTCGACGGTCGACGGGAGCACGTGCACGCTCAGGGCGGTCTGCACCCATCTCGGCGGCATCGTGCGCTGGAACGACGCCGAGCGGTCGTGGGACTGCCCGCTGCACGGCTCCCGGTTCGCGCCGGACGGCGCTGTTCTCGAAGGTCCGGCGGTCGAACCGCTGGGCCACGCGTGACGTGCGGCCTCCGAGCGATCCTCACGCCGCGCGCGGGCCGCTATAGCTTGAATACGTGTATTCCAGTATCGTCGCGGCATGAGCACTCCTGAGGACGAGAACACGCCGCGGCCAGCGCCGGGCGGCGACCAGAACGACGCTGTCCCGCCGGCCTCCGAGCCGGCGACGCCTGCGGAGCCGGCCGCCGCGCCCACGCCTCCGGCGCCGCCGGTCAGCGATGTGCCGCCCGCGCCGCCCGTCGCGCCCGCGCCGCCTGTCGCTCCCGAGCCCGCCGCACCGGCCGCTCCCGCCGGTGGCTACCCGGCCGCCCCTCCGCCGCCTCCCGGGGCCTTCCCCGGGTACGCCGCGGCCCCGGCGGCGCCGGTGGAGCCTCCGACCGGCATCCCGACGACCGTCAACACCGCGTTCTGGCTGTACATCGCAAGCGCTGTGCTCAGCGTCATCGGCGGCATCGTGACCGTGGTCGGCGCCAGCAGCAATCGTGCCGCCGCGCTCCGTCAGCTGGCGAACTCCAACGCCGACCTCCACGGTCAGAGCGCCGAGCAGGTGGTCAACGCGGTGATCGCATTCGCCGTGGGCTGGTCGATCGTCACACTGATTTTCTGGGCGATCGTCTTCGTGCTCTTCGCATTCTTCGTGCGCCGCGGCGCCAACTGGGCCCGGATCGTCCTGACCGTGCTCACGGCACTGTCACTGCTGAACATCATCCCCGGCTTCCCGTTCGGACTCCTGCAGGTGCTCGCCTCGATCGTCGGTCTGGTGCTGCTCTGGCTGCGCCCGTCCAGCGCGTGGTTCGCCGCGATCAAGGCATCGAAGGCACCGCGAGCGTAGTTCACCGCGCACCGCTTCATGAAGGACCCGTGGCCATCAGGCTGCGGGTCCTTCGGCGTCCACGGAGACAGGCCCCCCCTGACCGGACACCGGCCGAGGCGTACCGTGCGGGCTGCACGACGGAAGGAAGGAGCGCATCATGCCCGGACGGGAGTTCTCGCTGAAGGACCAGGAGCTCTACGAGAAGCTCCGCGACGAAGGCGACTCGAAGGAGAAGGCGGCCCGCATCTCCAACGCGGCCGCTGCCCGCGGACGCAAGGCGGTCGGCCGCAAGGGCGGCGAGTCCGGATCGTACGACGACTGGACCGTGCCCGAGCTCAAGAAGCGCGCGAAGGAGCTCGGGCTCAGCGGCTACTCGAAGAAGAAGAAGTCGGAGCTCGTGAAGGAGCTCCGCAACCACTGACGTCCGGCCCTGATCCGCCTCCGCGCCGGCACTCGTGGAGCGCGTACACTCGCGCCATGAACCTGCGCGACGTGGCGGCGGAGCTGTACGGGGTCGCTCCCGCGGAGTTCGTCTCGGCACGGGCGGCCGCGGCCTCCGGCGCGGATCGCGAGCTCCGCGCCGACATCAAGGCGCTGCGCAAGCCGACCACGTCCGCCGCGGCGGTGAACGCGCTGACGCGCCGAGACCCGGCGCTGATCGACCGCCTCCTCGCCCTCGGCGACCGCATGCGCGACGCGTTCGCCGCGCGCGACCGCGACGCCATTCGCGAGGTGACCCGACAGCGGCAGCGCCTGCTGCAGACGGCTCTGCGCGACCTCGACGCCAGCCCGACGGTGGCGCGGGAGGTCGAGGAGACCCTCCAGGCGGCCGTCATCGATCCAGCGGCGGCCGCCGCGGTGCGCAGCGGAATGCTGGTGCGCGCGCTGGAGTCGACGGGCGTCGAGTCGGTCGACGTCTCGGAGGCCGTTGCCGTGCCGCTCGACGAGTCGGAGCTGGCAGCGCGTGCGACGCCGGTCGTGGACGCGGCACCGCGCGCAGCGCATTCGAAATCGGCGGAGGCGGTGCCTGAGTCCGGCGAGTCCGGCGAGTCCGGCGAGTCCGCCAGCGACCGCCGGGAGCGCCAGCGCGCCATCCGGGCGGCGGAGCGTGCGCTCGAACGCGCGCGCTCCGAAGCGGTCGCCCTCGACGACGAGCTCGACGAGGAGGTCGACCGGCGCGCTGACCTGGAGGCGGAGCGTGCCGACCTCGACCGTCGCTTGCAGCGCACGGAGGCGGAGCTGTCCGAGTCGAAAGCCGCCGAGCGGCAGCTGAGGAAGCGCATCCCCGAACTGCAGCGGGCGGTGCGCGACGCCGAGCGCGCGTTGGACGAGGCCCGCGGAGATTAACGGCTAGGGCAGGTGCTGACCGATCTCGTCCTCGGACATCACGACCATGCCTCCGGTGCGCTGCGAGGTGTGCATCAGCGCCTCCAGCCACTGGGCGTTGATCGCCGGTGGGCGGCTGCCCGAGAACTGGAAGGCGAGCGGGATCTCGCGGCTGATCCAGAGCGAGACGCGTCCGGAGCCCTGCTCGACAGGCACGTCCCAGTTGAGGAGGAAACTCTCGTGCCGACGCAGTTTGGCGACGATCGCGAGCTTGACGTGGCTCAGTACGCGGTCGTCGAGGTCATATTCCTGACCTGCGCCGTAGAGCAGTTTTCCCATG
The DNA here is from genome assembly GCF_001423695.1 of Leifsonia sp. Leaf336. Taxonomy (GTDB): domain Bacteria; phylum Actinomycetota; class Actinomycetes; order Actinomycetales; family Microbacteriaceae; genus Leifsonia. The sequence goes on along the minus strand of NZ_LMOZ01000003.1, from coordinate 700,256 downwards.
ACCCCATAGTGCCTCACGCCTGGCTCCCCCGTGCAGCCGAAGAAAGGGGATTGACAGCGATGCGGAACGCCTATATTGCTTCAGTCTTCGAGGAATCTCAGCAGCAGCGGCAGGAACGCGCGCAGAGCGCGGTCGTCTCCCGCGGCCGCCAGCGTTTCGCCGAGGTAGTCGCCGTGGACTCCAGGGACGATCAGGAGCCGCGCCTCCGGGAGCAGCTCGGCCAGGTCGACGAAGTGCCCGACCCGGATGACGTCCGAGTCGGCGCCGACGACGAGGGTCGGCGCCGAGACCGACGCGATCAGCTCGTCCGGGAAGTCCGTGAAGCCGAGCATCAGCTGCCGGTCGAGCTCGAACATCCTCCGCGCGTGCTGCGGGTCGCGGCTCAGGGCGAGGTCGGCCTGCGCGTAGATCGCCGGCAGGTCCTCGAAGCGCCCGGCTTCGAGCCCCTCCCAGAACCCGTCGACCATGGCCTCCCGACGCACCGGCGTGGAGGCCAGGACGAGCCGGCGCACCCGCTCGGGATGCCGGGCGGCCAGCTGCAGCGCCACCTGGCCGCCGTTGCTGAAGCCGAGCACGTCGACGGGCGCGAGCTGCAGTTCGTCCAGCACCGCCGCGACATCGTCGGCCGACTCCTCGAACGACGGTTCCCTGTCACCCGCCGCCGTGCGGCCGTGGCCCTGCAACTCGACCGCGAGGAGCGAACGGCTGCGCTCGAGCAACGGGATCAGCATCCCCCAGTTCGACGGGATGGTGGAACCGCCGCCGTGGATCAGCAGCAGCGGAGGGTGCGGCGAGTCCTCGTCGCCGTACCACTCGCGGTGCAATCTGATGCGCGTCACAGTGCCTGACGGTACCCCTCTCGAACTTCTGCTGGCAATCCTGCAAAAGGTCTTCGAAGCGTGCCGCGAAGTGGTTAGGCTGGATGCGTTCGCGCGCATCGAATACCAGGCAAGGAGGCCTTCACAGGTCATGTCCCATCCACTCGCTGTCGCTGCGATCGGTTTCTGGCACGTGCACGCGGGCGATTACGCCCAAGCCGCTCAGAACCATCCCGGAACCACCCTCGTCGCCATCTGGGACGACGATCATGAACGCGGTCGGGCCGCCGCCGAGCAGTTCGGCGTCGAGTTCGTCGCCGACCTCGACGAGTTGCTGGCCCGCGACGGGCTCGACGCCGTCACCATCACCACCTCCACCGATCAGCACCGCGACGTCATCGGCCGCGCCATCGCGGCCGGCAAGCACGTCTTCACCGAGAAGGTGCTCGCACCGACCGTCGGCGACGCCGATGAGCTCGTCGCCGCCGCCGACGCGGCCGGGGTGTCGCTCGTGGTCTCGCTGCCGCGGCTCTACCACGGCTACACGCTGGCCATCCAACGCGTGCTCGACCAGGGCACGCTCGGAGAGCTCGCCTACAGCCGGGTCCGGCTCGCCCACGACGGGTGGATCGCGGGCTGGCTGCCCGACCGGTTCGGGTATCCAGCGGAGGCCATCGGCGGCGCGCTCACCGACCTCGGCTGCCACCCGGCCTACCTGACCCGGCTCTTCCACCGGAGCGAGCCGACGCGCATCACCGCGACCTACGGCAGCGTCACCGGCCGCGAGGTCGAGGACAACGCGGTGGTCACCGCCGAATTCGAGGGCGGTAGGATCGGCGTCTTCGAGGCGAGCCTCGTACAGGGCCAGGGCGACTTCACGATCGAGCTGCGCGGCACGAAGGGCGCGCTGACCTACGGCGCGGCGGGTGGAGGCCTCCTGGTCGACACCGGCGACGGCTGGCGCGAGCTGCCGCTGCCCGACGACGAGCCGGGTGCGTTCGACGAATGGGTGCGGAGGATCCACGACGGCAGCAGAGCCGACGCGAACCTCGATCACGCCCTCGCGCTCACGCGCACCGTCGTGGCCGCGAACGAGTCGGCCGCCGCACACACCTCCGTGACGCCGGCCCTCCCGGTCGCCGCCCACTGATCTCAGCCCACTGATCTCAGCCCTCTGATCTCCGCCCGCGAGGGGCACGTCGTTGTCCCCTTCGGGCTTCGAGAGGGACAACTACGTGCCCTTCGGCACATCGACAAACCACGTTTTTGGAGACTTCATGTCCAACAGCAGCACCACCACCGTCCGCATCGGCCTCATCGGAGCCGGCGGCATCGCCGGCGCCCACCTCGAGGGCTACCTGCGCAACCCCGACACCATCACCTTCGCCGCGGTCGCCGACCCTGTTCGCGAGAGCGCTGAGACGCGCGCCGAAGGCACCGACGCGGTCATCTACGCCGACTACCGGACCATGCTCGCGGAGGCCGACATCGACGCCGTCGACATCTGCCTCCCCCACCACCTCCACAAGGACGCCATCGTGGCGGCCGCCCGGGCCGGCAAGCACATCCTGTGCGAGAAGCCGCTCTGCCTGACGCCCGAGGAGGCCGCCGAGGTCTCCGCCGCGGTCGAGGAGGCCGGGGTCACCCTGATGTGCGCGCACAATCAGCTGTTCCTCCCGGCCGTGGCCCGCGCGAAGGAGCTCATCGAGGCCGGCGAGCTCGGGCGGGTGTACGAGGTGCGCACGACCGACTCGTTCTTCAACGACTTCGATCCGGCGAACATGGGCTGGCGCGCGCACGCGTCGACCTCCGGCGGCGGCGAGCTGATCGACACCGGCTACCACCCGACGTACCTGCTGCTGCACCTGGCGGGCGGCGCTCCGGTGGAGGTCACGGCGATGCTCGCGACCCACCGCCTCGCGTTCATGGAGGGCGAGGACTCCGCCACCGTGCTCGTGCGGTTCGACAACGGCGTGATCGGCACCGTCGTCACCAGCTGGGCGTATGAGGCGGCTCCCGGCACCGAGAAGTTCTCAGCGGTCGGCGAGCTCGGGAGCCTGAGCAGCGACGGCACGACGCTGACGGTGAAGAAGCGCGGCGAGGCCGAGGCGACCGTCATCGAACTGGAGCCCGTGCACCAGTTCGGCGAGGAGCTGAAGCACTTCGCGCGCAGCATCCTCGACGGCACGCGCCCGCTGCACACGCAGAAGGAGGGCATCGAGGTGCTCGGCATCATCCTCGGCGCCTACGAGTCGGCCCGCACCCGTGCGGTCGCAGCCATCCCCGCGCTGACCCCGGCCGAGTAAGCGCCGGTCCGCCCGGGATCAGCCGCGAACAGCCGAGTACACAGACGAACTGTGTGCTCGGCTGTTCGGCGTAGATCGGGTTCCGGGTGGCCCCGCGGCCTCCACCCCGACCGATTGACACGAGATCTATTGCATATCTTCAGGGTAGGAACTGTTCCCAAAGGGTGGTCCTTGGGGTTAAAGTGACACATGAGCACTCCGAAGGCGGGGGGCCAGATCAGCGGTCCCGAGCACGCGCGACATGACGATTTCGTCGCGGTGCCGTACCTGCGTCAGGGCCAGCTCATCTCTCTGATCCGGTGGACGCAGGTCTCCGGCGACTGGCGCTACACCACCATGCTCGCCCAGTACCTCCATCGCGACGAGGAGAGCTGGTACCTGGTCATCAACGGGCAGCGGGCGAAGCTGAGCCGCTCGGAATGGGCGATCTTCAACTGATCCGCCGAATCGGCGTACTGTCGCTCGCGTGAACCGCGATGCCCCCACGTCTACGGACGACGACCGCCGGGACCGGCAGGTCGCCCCCGAGCACCGCTGGCCCGCGCTCATCGCGACGCTGGTCGCGCTCGTCGCCTACGCCTTCTTGCCGAGCATCATCCCGCCGTTCGCGCGGTGGGCGGTGGTCGGGGTGTGCGTGCTCATGCTCGTGGTGCTGATCGCCTACAATCCGCACCATCTCACGCGCGAGTCGCGCTGGTCGCGCCGGGTCGAGATCGCGCTCGCGGTGCTCATCCTCGCCGCCAACCAGGTCGCCTTCGTGGAGACGATCGTGCGGCTGCTGAACAAGCACGGCAACGGCTCCGAGCTGCTGCTGGCCTCGTTGCAGGTGTGGATCACGAACGTGATCGCCTTCGCGCTCGTGTACTGGACGATGGACCGCGGCGGCCCGGTCTCCCGCGTCACCGTGAAGCGGAGCGAGCTGCCGCTGGCCGACTTCCGGTTTCCGCAGGACGAGGACAAGGACGACATCGACGAGGTCGCGCGCGGCTCCAGCCAGGTCATGGACTGGGTCCCCAACTACATCGACTACTTCTACTTCTCGCTCTCCAACTCCATGGCGTTCAGCCCGACCGACACGATGCCGCTGACGCACCGCGCCAAGCTGCTGATGTCCCTGGAGTCGTTCGCCGGTTTCGTGCTCCTGGCACTGGTCATCGCCCGCGCGGTGTCGTTGATCGGGTAGCCGCGTTCACGCGCGCCGCCAGTCGTCGGACGTGAGGTGCGAGCCGGCCTGCGGCCCCATCTGCAGCATCCCGCCGTCGACGGTCCAGGAGGCGCCCGTGACATAGGAGGCCGCGGGCGAGGCCAGGAACGCGATGACGGCCGCGACCTCCTCCGGCGCACCCGGCCGACCGAGCGGGATCCCGGGGCGGTGCACACCGTGCGGGTCCACGTCCTCCGCGTCGTTCATCGGCGTCTCGATCTCGCCGGGTGCGACCGCGTTGGACGTGATCCCGTACTCGCCCAGTTCGAGCGCGAGCGTCTTGAGCAGGCCGCCGAGCCCGTGCTTGGCGGCGTCGTAGGCGGCCGAGCCCACTCGCGGCTGGTGCTCGTGCACGCTCGTGACCCCGATGATGCGCCCGCCGCGCCCGGCCGCCACCATCCGTCGCGCGATGCGCTGGATGCACGCGAAGGGGCCGTCGAGGTCGGCCAGCAGCGTCGTCCGCCAGGTGTCCCAGTCGGTGTCGAAGAACGCGGGGCCGCCGTTCAGACCGGCGTTGTTCACGAACACGTCGCAGCCGCCGAGCTCGTCGGCGAGCGCGTCGACGACGTCGGCGCAGGCCGGCGCGTCCGTGGTGTCGAGCCGGGTCACCGCGGTCCGGCGGCCCTCGGCCCGCACCAAGCGCGCGGTCTCCTCCGCACCCTCCTCGTCGGAGTGCCAGGTGACGCCGACGTCGAGCCCTGCCCGGGCGAGGGCGATCGCCGTCGCCCTCCCGATGCCGGAGTCGGATCCGGTCACGATCGCGGTGCGGGGGTCGGTCAGTTCGGGACGTCGGTTCTCGGCCATGCGGGGCATGGTCCGCCCGGCTCGCGCTCCTGACAAGGGGGTGCCCCGGGTGGCGTCTGCGCAGACCGGGTGTAGACCGGGAGGCATGACCCTCACCACCGTGCTCTTCGACGTCGACGGGACCCTCGTCGACTCGAACTACCTCCATGTCGACGCGTGGCAGCGCGCGTTCGCCGACCTCGACACCGCCGTGGACGCGTGGCGCATCCACCGCGCGATCGGCCAGGACTCCGCCCGGCTGCTGCGCAGCGTCGCCGGTGAGCGCGACGAGGCCTGGAACGAGCGTGCGAAGGCGCTCCACAGCGAGCACTACCGCGCGCTTGCTCCGCGGCTGCGCGCCTTCGACGGCGCTGCCGGCCTGCTGCGGGCGATCGCGGCGCGCGGCGTGCGGGTGGTGCTCGCGACCTCTGCGCCCGAGGACGAGCTGGCGCTGCTGCGCGAGGCCCTCGACGCCGACGACGCGATCCACGCCGTGACCTCGGCCGACGACGTCGAGACGGCCAAGCCCGATCCCGGCATCCTGGAGGTCGCCCTGCGCCGCGCGGACGCGACGCCCTCCGACGCGCTCATGGTCGGCGACTCGGTGTGGGACATGGCCGCCGCCGCCCGGGCACGCATCCGGTCGGTGGGCGTGCTGTGCGGCGGGGTCGGCGCGGCCGAGCTGCTCGGCGCCGGCGCGCAGGCGGTCCACGACGGCCCTGCTGCGCTGCTCGCCGCGCTCGACGGCGTGCTGTAAGCGCTCCTCTCATGTCGCCGATTCCGGAGAGTCTTCCCGCCGCACCGGTCCGTGAGCCGGATTTCGAGGACGACTTCAGCTCGGGGCTGAGCGTGGAGAAATGGGTTGCGAGTTATCTGCCGCAGTGGACGACTCCCGAGCGTGCGCGTGCGCGATACGCGATCGTCCCGGGCGGGATCGAGTTGCGGATCGACGTCGATCAGCCGGATTGGCGGGTCGAAGATGCTCCTCTGCGTGTCTCCAACCTGCAGACAGGTGTGTTCTCCGGGCCGGTCGGATCGCCAGTGGGGACGCATCGCCACCGAGTCGATCTCGATGTCCGCACCGAGACACCACGCCGACTCCTGTTCACGCCCTCGCGTGGGCGAGTGGAGATCACGGTGTCCGCAAGCCGAGACACGAACTGCATGGTCGCGGCGTGGCTTGTCGGGACGGAGCATCGATCCCCGGCAGAGTCCGGCGAGATCTGCATCTTCGAGATCGACGCCGTCGCGGTCGGCAAGACCACGGTCGTCCGCACAGGAGTCAAGGCACACCACGACCCTGACCTCACCACAGACATGATCGACGTCACGGTCCCGGTGGACGCTTGCTCGCCGCACACCTGGACCGTCATCTGGGGAGACGGCGAGACCATCATCGGATGTGAAGGCCGCGCGCTGCGACGTGTCGCCCAGGCTCCCGACTATCCGCTCTTTCTCATGATCGATCTGTTCGAGATCGGACCACCCGGCGGAGACTACCCCAAGACCGCCACCATCCACCGTGTCCGCGCATGGCGATGACGAACGAACACGAGCGGTTCAGCGGCACGCCCTAGTCGCCGGGCAGCTCGCGCAGTTCGCTTGTCCGCTCGCCGGGCTGGTCGCCGGTGTTCACGGTGCCCTTCGGCTCGACCATGACGACCAGCGCCTCTTCGTCGGCGCGGGGCCGGTGCTCGACGCCCTTCGGCACGACGAAGACGTCGTTCGGGCCGAGCTCCACGTCGCCGTCGCGCAGGCCGATGGTCAGGCGGCCCGACACCACCAGGAACAGCTCGTCGGTGTCGGGATGCGTGTGCCAGATGAACTCGCCGCGCAGCCGGGCGACCTTGACGTCGTAGTCGTTGACGCTGGTCAGCCGGTGCGGCTGCCACGGCTCGGGCACGAGGGCGAACGCTTCGAGGAGGTTGTAGACAGTGCCGCTCATGACGCCAGCCTAGAAGGCCGGATCTTGCCAAGGACAGCCCTTCGGGCGTTGGATGCATGCTGAGAGCGTCCACCGACGGAAGGGATGAGCGATGTCCGCCAGCGAACTCGAGATGTCGAGCGTCCGTTACCCGTACCGCGAGCGCATCTTCCACATCGAGAAGAAGGCGCCAGGGCAGTGGGTCGTCCTCGACGAATCGCACGCGGAGCTCGGGCGTCTCGTGCGGGTGTCGGTCGAAGGCGAAGAGCACGAACCGGTCTTCGGCGCCATCCCGCTCGGGTACGCCGAGACGCTGCACGAGGGCTCCGACTGGAGGTTCCTCGTCGCCGCGCTGATCAACGAGGCTCTCGACGAGGAGCCCGCCACCACGGGCAACCAGGGCGAGGCCTGAACTCGGGCGACCTGGCGCACACGTCGCCCGCAGCGCAGCGGGCTACGATACCGGGAATGAACGCAGCGCTGCGCAGGACGCTCGGCTGGGTGGCCGCCGTGCTGCTCAACCTCGGTGCGGTGCTGTTCCTGATCGGGCTGATCGTGCCGCGCAGTGGAGACGCGCCGATCCTCGGCATCGGGATCGGGATGCTGCTGGCCGGACTCGCCGTCGGCGCCGTGTGGATGTACGGGAACCGGAACTCGGGCACGCGCTGAGGACATGCAGCGGCCCCGCCCCGGGATGAGAGGGACGGGGCCGCAACCTGGGGCGAACGCCCGGACTCACTCGCGGATCGCTCGCGGGCTCATCAGTCCGGGGGCTCGACGTTCTTGACCATGTCGGGGTTCGACGGCTGCTGGGCCGGGTCGAAGTCGGCGGGAGGCGGCACGGCGCCGCCCTCGTCCTCCCCCTGTCCCTGCTCGGTCTCGGCCGGTTCCGCGGCCTGGGCGTCACGCTCGTCGCCGTCGCCGTCGCCGTCGCCGGCGGCGTTGGCGCCCTGCTCGAACCGTTCCGGGTCGTCCTCTGCGGGGACGCCCTGCTGGTCGGTGTTCGGAAGCCCGCTGGTGTCGCTCATGGCCTGCCCTCCTCGCTGTACGACGTCATGCCGCCACAGAACGCCGAATCCCCTCGCTCTCGCAAGGGGCTTCACCGTGCCGCAAAGGGGCGTACGCTAGCCGTTCGTCGCGGCCACCAGCTGGTCAAGCTGCTCGCGGGTGACCGGGCTGCCGGGGAACGCCGCCGCGCGGATCAGCGGGATGGACTCGGCCATCCGGCGCAGGCCCGGGTCGGCCAGCATGGCGCCCATGCCCTCGGCCTCCGCGCTCTGGGCCAGCGCCGCCATCAGGATCGGGCCTCCCACCGGGTGCTCGAGCCATTCGCCGAGGGTCGAGTCGACGGTGAGCGGCGCGGTGCGCCCGTCGCCCGCCAGGGTGACGGTGGCGGAGCCGCGGAGGTCGCGGGACGATGCCCCGACCTCCACCACGTAATCGGCGCCCTCGAGCGACCAGCCGCCGAGTTCGGTGTCGTAGTACGCCAGGTCGGACGCCGGCAGGTCGACGACGACCGTCTCCGTCGCTCCGGCCGCCACGGCGACGTTCGCGAAGCCCTTGAGCTCCCGCACCGGGCGCTGCACGCGGGAGGCCGGGACCGACACGTAGACCTGCACGACCTCCCGGCCGTCGCGGTCGCCGGTGTTGGTGACCTCCACCGACACGCGGATGCCGCCGTCGGCCGCCGGGATCGCGGTCGGTGCGCCGAACGCAAAGGTCGTGTACGAGAGGCCGTGACCGAACGGGAAGCTGACGGCCGCCCCCCGGGCGTCGAAGTCGCGGTAGCCCACGAACAGGCCCTCGCCGTAGCGGACATGGCCCTTCTCGCCCGGGAAGTTGAGGTACGACGCGGTGTCCTCGATGCGCACGGGGATGCTCTCCGCGAGGCGGCCGGACGGGTTGACGACGCCGAACAGCACGTCGGCAATCGCGCCACCGCCGGCCTGCCCGAGCAGCCAGCCCTCCACGATGGCGCGCACCCGGTCGGCCCAGCCCGAGACCCGCACGACGCCGCCGTTGGACAGCACGACGGTCACCCGCGGGTTGGCGGCGATCACGGCCTCCAGCAGCGCGGTCTGGGCGGAAGGCAGCTCGAGGTGCTCGCGGTCGAAGCCCTCCGACTCGTCCTCACCCGGGAGGCCGACGAAGACCACGACGTCGTCGGCGGCTGCGGCCGCGGCGACCGCCTCCGCGGTGAGAGCGGCTACATCGGCGACGGCGTCGCCGAGAGCGTAGCCGGGGGCGAAGGTCACCGTCGCGTCGCCCGCGAGCGCCCTGATCTCGTCGAGCGCGTTGTCGAGGCGGGTCGGGACGATCTGGGAGGAGCCTGCGCCCTGGTACCGCGGCGTGCGGGCGAACTCGCCGACGACCGCGATCGAGCGGCCGCCAGCGGTGGAGAGCGGCAGCACGCCGTCGTTCTTGAGCAGGACGATGCTGCGGCCGGCGACCTCCCGGGCGAGCGCGTGGTGCGCCTCGGCGTCGTACGTCGCGTCGGCGTCCGCTCCGGCGAGCGCCTTCTCGACCAGGTCGATGACGCGGTCCGCCGCGGTGTCGAGCACGGACTCGGCGAGCGAGCCGTCGCGCACGGCGGCGACCAGCTGCGCGTCGGTGACGCCTCCGCTCGACGGCATCTCGAGGTCGAGGCCCGCGACGAGCGCGCTCACGCGGTCGTTGACGGCGCCCCAGTCGGAGACCACGAGACCCTCGAAGCCCCACTCGTCGCGCAGCACGGAGGTGAGCAGCCACGGGTCTTCACTGGCGTAGACGCCGTTGATGCGGTTGTAGGAGCACATGACCGTCCAGGGCTGGGTCTGCTCGACCACGTGCTGGAAGCCGCGAAGGTAGATCTCGCGCAGCGGCCGCTCGTCGACGTCGGCGCTCACGCGGAGGCGGTCGGTCTCCTGGTTGTTGGCGGCGAAGTGCTTGAGGGAGGCGCCGACACCCTGCGACTGGAGGCCGCGCACCAGCGCCGCGCCGAGTCTGCCGGAGACGATCGGGTCCTCCGAGAGGTACTCGAAGTTGCGGCCGCAGAGCGGCGAGCGCTTGATGTTGATGCCGGGACCGAGCAGCACGCCGACCCCTTCGGCCTTGGCCTCCTCGCCGAGCGCCGCGCCGACGCGTTCGAGCAGTTCGGCGTCCCACGACGAGCCGAGGGCGACGGCGGGCGGGAAGCAGGTGGCCGGCACGCTGTCGCCGATGCCGAGGTGGTCACCGCCCTGCGCCTGCTTGCGGACGCCGTGCGGGCCGTCGGTGAGGTAGAGCGAGGGAATGCCGACGCGGTCGACGGGTTCGGTCTCCCAGAAGCTGCGGCCGCTGGTGAGCGACGCCTTCTCTTCGACGGTCAGTTCGGATGCGCTGGTGAGGCGGTCGACCATGATTCTCCTTCGATGACGGTCGCGGGTCGGGCAATACCTTACACCAGTCGGTTTTTGTGTCACACCCGTCGCATCAGGTCCCGCAGCGCTGCCATGTACTGCGACGACGCCTGGTAGCCCGGGTGCGTGGCGACCTTGACGAGGTAGAGCGGAGGCCCGAACTCGTCGGTCCCCCTGTCGATCTCATTGTCTTTGAAGGAGGCGTCGGGAAAGCCCAGGTAGTCGGTGCGGCGCCAGAGGTTGACCCAGGCGACCTCGCCGTCCGGCTGGGTCAGCAGCTCGCGGAGGGTCGGTTTGTCGCGCAGCTCCGGGTCTCGGCCTCCCGAACCATCGGTGCGATGGTCCTCGACCACCTGCCGCAGCCAGGGGTCGGGCTTCCACAGCGACGGCCCTCGGCTCGGGAGGGTGCCCAACGCCTCCGGACCGAACAGCTCGGGGAAGAACCGGCCGAAGAAGGCGCGCAACTGCGTGCCGTAGGTGAGCAGCCCGACGTTCCTGAGGCCGTCGACGGTGTCGGCGCCGAGCGTGAAGATCGTCGAGACCGCGAGCACGCCGCCGAGGCTGTGCGCGCTCACGATGACCTTGCGGCGCTGCCGGGTGGTCAGCGCTCGCAGCTCGTCCCGTGCCCGCTGCTCGGCCGTGCGGCGATCCTCCACACCGCCCGCCCCCTGCGCGATGTCGGCCTCCAGCCAGGCGACGATGCGGTCGCGCAGCTCGGGGATGACCCGCTCGGCGTAGCACGGCGGGCCGAACGGATGGCCGGCCCGCGGGAGGAAGCACATCAGGTCCCACATCACGCCGATCGGGCGCTCCTTCGTGGTCAGCGCGTTCTCCGCGATGGTGACCACAGCGATCACGGCGATCAGGCCGAGAGCGGGAAGCGCGAGATCGAGCAATGCCGGCCGGAGCGGCTGCGGCAGCGCGATCGCGACGATCACGCCCAGCGCGAGCAGCCCGGCGAGCACGCCGAGCACCGGCTCGCCGCGGTGGAACAGCGCGGCGGAGCGCCGGGCGCGCAGCATCCGGAAGTCGAGCTTGCCCGCCGACTTCACCTGCGGCACCCGGCCGTCGCGGTACGTCCGCAGGGGCTCCCGCAGGGCACGGCCGCCGACGGTCTCCGGCGTCGTCAGCCGCGGGGTCGTCCGCATGCGGAGCAGCGCGACGACCAGCACGAACACGGCGAGCAGCACCGCGAGCACCGGCACCATCCCGCCGAAGTTCCGGTAGGCGACGGGTGTGGTGAGGCCGCCGGGGGTCAGGGGGCAGACCGGGCTCGACCCCGTCGAGGCGAGCGCGCACTGGGCGCCGAGCACGAGCAGGGTCGAGAGCAGCATCGCCGCCCCGAGTGACAGCAGCATGATGACGCCCGGCCCGGTGCCTCGCCAGCCCTGATACGCGTGACTGCGCCCACGGCCCATCGGCCAGAAGATCACCAACGCCGCCAGCAAGACGGCGCAGAGGGCTGCGATCGCGTAGGCCGTGATGGTGAGCGGCGCCACGTGGAGGTCGCGCGGCGTCGAGACGACGGCGACGAGCAGCGAGACGCCGCCGACCACCACCACGATCACCGAGAGCCAGCGCGGCACCCCGCGGCGCCAGCCGAGCCCCGACAGCGCGATCGCGAGCAGCACGCCGAGGATGATGGAGGGCGCGATCACCAACCCGAGGAACGACGGCGAGTGCCGGTCCACGGCCGCATCGGGCACCGCGACCGACACCGCGACCACGAGGTACACGGCCGCCGAGGCGAGCAGCATCCAGCCGGCGATGCCCTCCCTGCGCCGCAGTTTCGCGCGGATGATCGCGTGCCGGCGCTCGTCGCGCTCGGAGGGGTCCATGCCCTCCATCGCGTGCTCGGCGCGGTCGGCGACGGTCGTGTCGGCCTGCCGCACGACGAACGCGATGACGACGACGAGCCCCACCGCGGCGAGCGCCGCCGCGCCGGTCAGCCACCACCGGGCGAACACCGGCGACGTCGCCGGGTCGAGGCACGCGGGCGGGAGGTCGAGTCCGGCCGGCGCGCAGGAGCCGAAGACGCCGTCCCAGCCGATCAGCAGCGAGACGAGGAAGAAGGCGGCAGCCACGTGCAGCAGCTCGCTCGGGAGCTTGACCCGGGTGATCCCCCAGAAGCCGTCGGTCGCGAGCGGGCGACGCGGTGCGGCAGGCTGCCCGGTGGCGACACCGCTGAGGTCGCTCGCCGTGCGGATCTTCGCGACGGTGCCGAAGATCCCGGCCTCGTAGCGCGTGCGCGCCTTGTGCGAGACGAAGAACAGGAGGAGGACGCCCGCGATCGGCACCAGCGAGAGCAGCGCCACCCGGATGCCGCGGTGGTCGAAGCCGGGCGCGTCGAAGAAACCGGCCACCCAGCCGGGGAGGGCGGGGCACAGCGACGGCCGGGCTAGGCACTGCGTGCCGATCAGGTCTAGGCCCACCGAGGCCAGCGCGCACACGTAGAGCAGGGTGAGCCCGAGCGCGAACACCCGCAGGGAGGCCGCGCCGCGGCCGGCATGCCACTCGCCGGTCCGCGTCTGGTCGGGGATGAAGCGGGTCCAGTAGGCGGTGTTGCACAGGCCGAACGGGAGGATGAGCAGCCAGGCGAGCTGCACGAAGAACTGCCCGATCGCCACCAGCGCCCCGCCGCCGTAGCGCGCCAGCATCCCCCAGGAGTAGCCCTCGCGACGGATGACGGTCGGCGGAGCCGCCGGGTCGGCAGGGTCGACGGGATCGACGGTCGGAACGTAGAAGCCGCCGTTCTCGTCGGCCTGGTCGGCGCGCACGTCGCCGGGCGCGACGCCGAGCATCTCCCCCGGCGGCGTGTTCTTGATCCCGTGGATCCTCAGCTCGAGGACCGCCGGACCGCGCTTCGCGAAGACGGAAGGCGACCGCGCCATGACCGAACGATAGCGGGGGCCGCGGGGGGCTGGCTACGCCGGTCTCCGCCGGCTGTACAGGCCTCTGGTCGAGTGGGCCCGGACAGCGTACGCTCACGCTATGAGCACCCCAGAAGGCGACGCCCGCGAGAACCTCGAGGGCAGCTACACCGAATCCGACGACGAAGGACCCCACGAGCGCACGGTCCACGGGCAGTACACCGAGACCGAGGGCGACCCGGGCCCGGATCCCGACGTCGAGGGAACGTACACCGACGCGGACGAACCCGCCGACGCCCCCGAAGGCGAGTACACCGACGGCGACTACCGGGAGCCCTGAGCGACCGCCGCGATCAGCTGTACTTGTTGCGGGCCTTCACGGCCTGCTTCTTGGCGCTCTTGCGCGCCTTCTTCACGTCCGGGCTGTTCCAGAACGCCGTCATCGCGTCGACGATCTGGTCGTAACGCTCCCGCCCCGCCCGCGCGCCCAAGATGTAGGCGGTGACGATGATCAGGAACACGAAGAATGTCTTGGGTCGCATGCCGCGACGATAGCCCTCGACCCCCGCTCTGGGAAGGCCCGTCGGCGAGCGGCCCGCGCACTCAGGCGCCCGCGCTCGCCTTCGAGCGGAAGAGCCTGGTCAGGAGGATGTGAAGCGGCTTCGAGAGGAACAGGATCAGCAGCCAGAACATCCCGACGTGCGGGAAGAGCACGGCGAGCGCCAGCGCCACCGCCATCAAGATCACGAACGTCCAGCCGCGCAGCAGATCGGCCTGGCCGGCGGCCTCCGGCAGTAGCAGCCCGGGCGTGCGGACGATGACCAGCTCCATGACCTGCATCGTCAGCGTCGCCAGCAGGAGGTTGCCGACGTAGAGCGCATAGACGTCCGGCTGACCGTTCGGGCTGTCCGAGAGCACATTGGCGGTGAACGGCATGAATACGATCGCCGCCAGCCAGAGGATGTTGAGCCACAGAAGACCGTTGGTGTAGCCGTCGATCCAGTCGAACACCTCGTGGTGCACCATCCAGAGCCGTGCGATGACGACGAAGGAGATGGCGAAGGCGAGCAGCTGCCAGAAGTTGTCGTTGAAGTAGGGGCCGATGCCCTCTTTGACGACCTCCGGGCTCGCGTCCACCAGCGGGAGGATCAGCAGCGTGATCGCGATCGCGACCACGGCGTCGGAGAAGTTGACCAACCGGTCGAACCCCCGCTGCGTGCGTATCACCGCCATACGCCCCATAGTGCCAGACTGCTTGGATGCCGCACCTCAACACCGGGCCGGGCGAGTACGACCTCACCGCGAGCGCCCTGATCCTCCGGGAGATCGACGGGCGCCTGCACCTCCTGGTGCACCGGCACCGCAAACTCGGTCTCCTGATGCAGCCGGGAGGCCACGTCGAGCGCACCGAGGACCCGTGGGCAGCCGTCGCGCACGAGCTGCGCGAGGAGTCCGGCTACGACCTGGGTCAGCTGCTCCTCCTGCAGCCGACGCACCGCATCGATCACGCCCCCGGCATCGCGGTCCTCCCCCAGCCGCTGTGCGTGGACGTGCACCCGATCGGCGACGACCACTTCCATACCGACCTGCTGTACGGCTTCGTGACGACAGCGGATCCGGCGGGACGACCCGGCGACGACGAGTCGCAGGAGCTGCACTGGGTGCCGGTCGACGTGCTCGGCACGCCGGAGGGGCCGGCCGACCTCGCGCCCGGCCTCGCCGAGGTCGCCCGTTACGCGAGCGCGTCGATGAAGGCGTCGATGCTGGTGACGGTGACGCCGCCACGGGCGAACACCTTCTCGGTGAGCACCCGGTGGACCTCCGGGTCGGAGTCCCAGCAGCCGTCCTCGAGCACGACCAGCCGGTAGTCGCCATCGGAGGCGTCGCGCACCGTCGACAGCACGACCCCGCTCGTCGCGACGCCCGTCAGCACGAGCGTGTCGACTCCTCGGGCGGCGAGCTGCTCGTGGAGGTCGGTCGTGCTGAATGCGCCGACGCGCTTCTTGCGCACCACGATCTCGTCGTCGGCGGGAGCGATCCGAGGATCGATCTGCGTGTGCGCGGCGTTCGCGTCCAAGCGCTCGGCGGCGCCTGCGAAGCGGGAGGTCGCCGGGATGCCCGCGACCTCCTCCGCGGTGACCGCGACGCGCACGTAGCCGATAGTGAAACCGGCTGCGCGCGCGGCCTCCTTGGCGCGGGTGAGCCCGGCGAGGAAGGCGTCGGAGTCGGGCAGGCGCTCCAGGATGCCGGGCTGGAGGTCCATGAGCAGGAGCGCGGTGGTCGACGGGTTCAGATCGAGATCGTTCACATAGATAAACTACCTCGCCCGAGCCGCCGAATCACCACCCTCAGATCAGAGCCACATCCCACGTGAAGACCAACTGGTCATGCCGAAGCGGGCGCCCCCGAAAGTGCTCGCCAGTTCCAGGCCGCGCACCATGATGTCAGGCGGGAGGATCCGCGCGATCACGTCCAAAGCGGTGTACTGATTCAACGGAGTGTCGAACGGGAATCCGACTGATATCCACCCTTCCTCGAGCGATCCGTCTTCCAAGATGACCATGTCGATAACCACGTCAGCGGATCCGCCTGCGTAGGTCTCTCCGAATACGGTTCCAGGGTGTGCCCGAGCCGAACGATAGAGATCGGCACCTAGCGACGTGATGCCGTCAACGAAGTTTGCTGGGGTGATCTCTTCAAGCAATTCGTAGTCGCTCGGCGTCGGGAGCAACTCGCCGCGCCGATACAGCGACTCAAAATAGCGGTATGCGTCTCGAAGTTCGCCGCTCGCATGAGTTGGGCTGAACGCGAGCAGCCAGCAAACATCGTTGTCGGCATCCCAACGTGTAACAGCGCGCCATCGGTTGTGGTGGAGGCTGAGATAGACGCCGTGGGGCTCAAGCCCCCGGATCGGCTCGCCCTCTGCAGGAGCTCCCTCACGCTTGTTGACGAACGCTCTCAGCACATCATGGCGCGGCTTTATGGAACGCGCGTCGCGGCCGGAATCCTCATCGGCGAGGCTCAGATCGTCTCGAAGGCACCGCGTGGTTACCCTCAGGTGAGGCGAGTACACCAATCACTGCGCGCGAAGCGCCGCCGCAGCTCGTTCGGCGCGATCACGCCGCTCGGAACGCTGCCGCTCTTCGATCTCCAGACCCGACATGTGCCGAGCGTCGTCGATGCGCTGCCGAATGTCCTCGATTGGCATGGCATTAATTGCCGAGACGAGACGCTCTGCACGACTCTGGTGAGTCTCCGCAGCGGGAGCGCTGGCATGCGTAGTCCTTGGCATGAATGCAGCATAACGATGCAACCTCTGCCCGGACAGGGTGAAACCGCCGTCCCGCCGGGTGAAAACGGCCCGATGCTCTACTACCTCGCCCGCGCCTTGTTGTTGCGCGCGTCGTGCGTGAGCTCGATGAGTCCGAGCGCCTCCAGCAGCGGGGGCAGGTACATCCCGAACCGGCCGCGGTAGCCCTTGCGGAGGCCGTACCAGCCACCCACCGGGTTGCCCGGATCGCGACCCCACGCCTCGATCGTCCCCTCCGCAGCGGGCTTGTTCTCGTCCGCGGCGCCGAGCGGCACCCAGTCGCCCTGCTCCCGCAGCCACGCCGCGAGATCGTCGACGGCGCTCGCGCGGTAGCTCAGCCGGGTGGAGCCCACCTGGCAGACCAGCGCGGGCGGGTCGCCCGCGTCGTCGCGGTACATGGTGTACTCCGAGGTGCCGGGAGCCGTGGTCAGCTGCCACGGGTCGTCCTTCGTTCCGGCGTTCATGACGCCCTCCGTCCCGGGGCCGCCGGCCTCCCGCGGCCCCTGCCGAAAGTCTGGACCGTTCAGCCGCACGCCACCAGGACCGCGTCGCTCACGTCGCTGAGGTGGCGCAGCGCCCGTCGTCGCTCGTCGGCGGTGTTCGTCAGGTAGGCCACGACGAGGTCGCGCGCCGGATCGGCCCAGACGTTGCAGATGCTGCTGCCGTTGTGGCCGAACGTCCGCGGGTCGGCGCGGGAGCCGGTGGGCCGGGCGAGGCCGATCGGTCCGCCGAGCTGGAAGCCGTACGACCAGCGCACCGGATGGCCCATGATGCGGTCGGGCTCGCCGTCGCTGGAGACCTCCCTCGCCGTCGCGATCGTCTCGGGCCGCAGCACGCCCTCTCCGCCGGCGAGCAGTAGCCGGTAGAACTCCGCGAGCTCCCGCCCGTTGGTGCTGAGCGCGGCCGCCGGCACCGGGACCGCACGCGTGCTCGGGCGGTTGAACAGAAGGGTCCTGGCGCGCTCAGGAGCGCTGAGCGCGCGCAGCGGCACCCCGCGGGAGGCCCGCGCCTCCGGCAGGCCGAGGGTCGTCTCGGTCAGGCCCGCCGGCCGCAGGAGGTTCTCGGCGATGAACCGCTCCACCGGCATCCCGCTGACGCGTCGCACGAGTTCGCCGAGGATGAAGCCGAAGCTGAGCACGTGGTATCCGACCACCTCCCCCGCCGGCCAGCGTGGCCGGGCATCCTCCGCTGCGACGACCGACCGCAGCGGGTCCGTCAGCCGCACGGTGTCGCCGAGGAGGGTGCCCGTGGAGTACGGGACGCCCGCGCGATGCGAGAGGACGTGCCGGACGGTGATGTCGGCCTTGCCGCCGCGCGCGTAGGCGGGCCAGTGCGCCGCGACCGGGTCGTCGAGCCGGAGCATCCCGCGCTCGACGAGCAGGTGCACGGCGAGGGCCACGAAGGGTTTGCTCACCGAGAACGTGTAGAACAGAGCGTCGGGCCCGCACCCGGTGCGGCGGTCGAGGAGGACCTCCCCGCCCCGCAGCACGGTCAGCCAGGAGGCGCCTCCGCGCGCGTCCACCAGGTCGGTGACGCGGCGGAAGTCAGGCATGCTCGCATCCTCGCGCGCGGCCGGAAGGCATGCAAGGAGGCACTTGCATTCGACATCTGCCTACTGTATACAGAATACAGACGTACCCGCGCTGCATCCTGGCGCACCCCCAACACAGCAGAGACTCTCAAGGAACGAGGTACTCATGTCTCGCGTCGACTCAAAGGTGAGAAGGGCGCTGGCCATCACGGCGGCCGCCGCACTGGCACTCGGACTGGCCGCCTGCTCGGGCTCCGGCTCGGGCTCGGGAACCAAGACGGTGGTCTGGTCCACCTGGGGAACCCCCGAGGAACTCACCCGGTACAAGGAATTCGACACCCAGTTCATGAAGGAGCACCCCGACATCAAGGTCGTGCTCCAGCCGGTCGCCGACTACGGCGATTACCACACCAAGCTCCTCGCACAGCTGGCCTCCGGCACCGCGCCCGACGTCTTCTACATCGGCGACGACAAGATCGGCCAGTTCGTCAACTCCAAGGCGCTGCTGCCGCTGACCTCCCTGATGAACTCGAGCGCCAGCAAGACCAAGCCGGCCGACTTCGCGCAGGGCCTGTTCGGCGCGACCAAGAAGGGCGACGAGATCTACGCGGCGCCCAACGACTCCAACCCCGACGCCCTCTGGTACGACAAGGCCGCCCTGAAGAAGGCCGGCGTCACCGACGACCCGGCGAAGCTCGCGGCCGAGGGCAAGTGGACCACCGAGGCGTTCCTCGACATGAACCAGAAGCTCCACAAGGCGGGCCTGACCGGCTCGATGTTCTGGAACTACTGGTCGACCCACTACAGCTGGATCTCGTCGCAGGGCGGCACGGCATTCGACGACTCGGGGAAGTTCGTCGCCAACACCGACCCGAAGAGCGTGAAGGCCATGGACGTCCTCGCGAAGAACTTCCAGAACGGCACTTTCGTCGTCGCCGACACCCTCCCGGAGGGCGCGGGCGCCGACAGCGTGTTCGTCACCCACAAGGCCGGCTTCTTCGTCCAGGGCCGCTACACGATCGGCACCGTCAAGGCAGCGGGCGACCCGGAGAACTACGACGTCGCCCCGTGGCCGACGCCCTCCGGAAAGGCCGCGCCGACCGGCGTGGCGGTGAGCTACCTCGCCATCAACGCCAAGACGAAGAACAAGGACGCCGCGTTCACCTTCTGGACGAACTTCCTGTCGGCCCAGGGCCAGACCTTCCGCCTGAAGGGCGGCGGCAACGCGGTCCCGTCGATCAAGGGCGCCGACTCGGTCGTCCTCGACGGCTACCCGGCGCACGCCCAGACCATGCTCGACATGCGCGACATCGGCTTCGAGGATTACACCACCGAGGCCTCCGTGCCCGGCCTGTCCAGCGACATCAGCGACAAGATGCTGGCGCTGTACCAGGGCAAGGAGTCCACGCAGGCCACGCTCGACGACGTCGCGAAGATGATCGCCGACAAGACCGGCGGCAAGTGAGGCGAACGACGTGAGCGCATTGGGAGAAGCATCGGTCGTCACCGAGGCCGAGGTCACCCCCGCTCTGCCGGGCGGGCTCCGCAAGGAGTCCGCCTGGCGGCGTCGCGACCGGCGCTGGGGCTACGTGTTCGTCGGGCCGCAGCTGCTCGGGATGGCGCTCTTCGTCGTCGTGCCGTTCATCGCGAGCCTCGTGCTCGCCTTCGCCCACTGGGACGGTCTGAACGACCTCAGCTGGGTCGGCTTCGACAACTTCAAGACCGAGCTCACCGATCCGCTGTTCGGGAGGTCGATCCTCAACACCCTGCTGATCGCACTCATCACGGTGCCGATCGGCCTCGGGCTGGCCGTGGTGCTGGCCGTGGCCCTGGAACGGCTGAAGACCCGCACGCTCTACCTGATCCTGTTCTTCGCACCGGTGGTCACCTCGTCGGTGGCGGTCGCGATGATCTGGCAGCAGCTGTTCCGCAAGGACGGCGTGATCAGCGGCTTCATCGCCTCGGTCTTCCACGTCGCGCCGCCGGACTGGCTGGGCGACCCGCACCTCGCGCTCCTGGCGGTGTGCATCGTCACGATCTGGTCGTCCGTCGGCCTCAACGTGATCATCTTCCTGGCCGGCCTCCAGAACATCTCGCCCGCTGTCATCGAGGCGGCCCGCCTCGACGGCGCCGGCGCGCTCACCCTGTTCTTCCGGGTGCGCCTGCCGTTGCTGTCGCCGATCATCTTCTTCTCGACGGTCATCGCGTTCATCAGCTCGCTGCAGACGTTCGACACCGTGTTCATCCTCACGGCGAACGCCGGGCCCGACAACGCCACCCGCACGATCGTCTACCACATCTACGACCTGGGCTTCGGCAAGTTCCAGTTCGGGCCGGCCAGCGCGGCCTCCATCATCCTGCTGATCATCACACTGGTGATCACGGGCATCCAGTTCACCGCGCAGAAGAAGTTCGTCCACTACGAGGATGGTGCCGCATGACCACCGCCGAACTGACCTCGACCTCCACCGCCCCCGCGGCACCCGCCCCGCGCGCACCGCGAACCGGCAAGGGCGCCGCCCGGGCCCGCAAGGCCGTCCTCCACCTCGTGCTGCTGGCCGGCGGAATCGCGATGGTGTTCCCGTTCCTCTGGATGCTGTTCACCTCGTTCAAGTCGCTCCCCCAGCTGCTGAACGACCCGCTGAGCCTCTGGCCGCAGCCGTTCACCCTGCAGAACTACGTGGACGCCTGGAACGACGTGCCCTTCGGGTCGGCGTACTGGAACACGATCTACATCGCCGTGCTGGTGGTCGCCGGAACGCTGATCACCGCCGCGATGGCCGGCTACGCGTTCGCCCGCATCCCATTCCGAGGCAGCCGGGTGCTCTTCATCGTCTTCCTGGCGACGCAGATGATCCCGATGCAGGTGACGCTGATCCCGTTCTACTTCCTGATGGCCCGCCTCGGCTGGGTGGACTCCCACCTCGCGCTGATCGTGCCTGCGGCACTCGCGAACCCGTTCGCCGTGTTCCTGATGCGCCAGTTCGTGCTGTCCCTGCCGAAGGAGCTGGAGGAGGCGGCGATCGTCGACGGCGCAGGCCGCTGGCGGATCTTCTGGAGCATCATCCTCCCGAACCTCAAGCCCGGGCTCGGCGCGCTCGCGATCATCGTGGCGCTGAGCACCTGGAACAACTTCCTGCTGCCGCTGGTGATCCTCAACTCGCAGGAGAACTTCACGGTGCCGCTGCTGCTGCAGAGCTTCCGCGGCCAGTTCGGCTCGGTCAACTACGGCCTGATCATGGCCGCCTCGGCCATCGCCACCATCCCGATGCTGATCGCGTTCGTGATCGGGCAGCGGCGCATCCTCAACAGCATGGCGGCGTCGGGGCTGGGCGGTCGATGAGCATCCCCGATCGTGTCTCGCCGTTCCTCGACCTGGTGTCGGCGCCGTTCACACTTCCGGGGTCGCGCCTCCTGGTGTTCCGCGACGCTGCGCTGCCCGACTCGCTGACCATCCGGCTCGCCGAGTACGAGCGCGACCTCGACGACTGCGTGCTCGTGCGGACGCTGCGCGTGCTCGACGGCGAGGGGCACGTCGCTCCCGTGTCGACCGTGCATCCCGACCGCATCGCGTTCAGCGGCACCGACGTGACGGTGACCTTCGACGGGCCCGCGGCGCTGAGCGTGGGCGGCGGCGGGACATGGTCCGTGGAGGTCGGCCTCCCCTCGGACGGTGCGCCCACGTTGTACTCCTCAGCGGATGGCGCAGTGTGGATCTCCGCCGACGGGGTCTCTCGTGTCCCGGCGGAGGCGCACGAGACCGCTCTCGCGGCGACGACTGCGGTGTGGGACGAGTGGTTCGCCCGCACGCCCGCCGTGCGCGACGACCTCGCCGACATGACCGCCTTCTGCTGGTGGGTGCTCGGCGCCAACATCGTCTCGTTGCCCGGCCGCGGGGCACGGGCGGTCGTGCCGTCGAAGATCGGCTACGTCGGCCTCTGGCAGTGGGACGCGTACTTCATCGCCTCCGGTCTCCGGCACGGCGACCCCGAGCTGGCGCGGGAGCAGCTGGAACTGGCGTTCGCCTACCCGAGCGCCGACGGCCAGCTGCCGGACGTCGTGCACGACGAGGGCGTCCTCGCGTCGAGCGACGACCTCCCGCCCGGCGACAGGGAGAACCTGCGCCGCGCCGGCTCTGCCATCGCCGACCCTTCCGCGCCGATCCCGCTCACCAAACCGCCGCTCGCCGCCTGGGCGCTGCGCCGGCTGGAGGGCTTCGTCGACGACCCCGCGTTCTTCGACAGAGCGTGGGAGGTCGTGGCACGCAGCCAGGAGTGGTGGTTCACGCATTCCGACCTCGACGGCGACGGGATGCCCGAGTACGGGCACCCCTACTCGTCCGGGCTCGACGACAGCCCGGTCTTCGACGCGGAGCTTCCGGTCGCGTCGCCGGACCTCGCGGCCTACCTGATCCTGCAGGACGACCTCCTCGCGGCCCGGGCGCGGTCGGTCGGGGATGCAGCAGGAGCTGCGCGCTACGCCGCGCGGGCCTCCCGGACACTGGGGCTGCTGGAGGGGATGTGGGATGACGCCTCGGGCTACTTCCGGTCGTCCGGCGCGGGCACACCGATCGCCGCGGAGACGGCGGTGTCGCTGCTGCCCCTCATAACGGGCCGGCTGCCCGGTCGCTACGTGACCGGCATCGTCGCAGCACTCTCCGACCCCGACCGCTTCGCGACCACCTGGAGCGTGCCGACCGTCGCCCGTCGCGACGCCCACTACTCCGATGAACGCATGTGGCGCGGCCCGGTCTGGGTCAACGTCAACGCACTGCTGGCCGAAGGCCTCGCGGTGTCGGGGCACGCGTCGCGGGCGCGCGAGCTGATCGAGGAGACGCTGCGCCTGGTCATCCACGGCGGCGGACCCCACGAATACTTCAACCCGACCACGGGCGAGAGGGCGCGCACGGCGACGACGGCCTTCGGGTGGTCGGCCGCGCTGTTCGTGGACCTGTCGGTAGCGGTCAGCCCAGCCGCTCCCATTTGATGCCGGCGTCGGCGAGCAGTCGGCGCATGCCGTTGGTCCAGTTCTCGGAGAGGGCCGCCTTCGCGGCGGGCACGTCGCGCTCGACGAGGTGGCGCGCGATCTCGGCGTGCTCCTCCGCGGAGCGCTCGACCAGCACCTCGTCGCCCACGAGAAGCGACTCGTAGCGGTGGATGGCACTACGCACCTGGGCGATCTGCTCCAGCAGCTTCTTGTTCGGGCAGGCGCTCAGCATGAGGTTGTGCCACTCGTCGTCCTTGCGGTTGACGACGGCGTGCTCGGCGACGTCGTCCGAGAAGGCGGCGGCCAGAGCACCCAGGCGCTCGCCGAGCGCGGACAGCTCGTCGACGGGCGAGAGGTCGAGCGCGAGGCCCTCCAGGGTGACGATGATCGGGCAGAGCTCCTCGAACTCGCGCGCACTGAGCGGCACGAACCGGAAGCCCTTGCCGTTCTCGCTCTCGATCTGGCCCTCCGACTCGAGGGCGATGAGGGCCTCCCGCAGCGGCGTGCGCGACACACCGAGCTCGGCGGCGAGCTGCACCTCGTTGATGCTCTCCCCCGGGCGCACATCTCCGGCGCGCATGCGCGCGATCAGTTCCTCGCGGACCTGGGAACGCAGGTTCTTGCGCTCGATCGCCATGTGTGACCCTCCTGGCCGGACTCGTGGTCGTCAGCTTAGGGCTTGACCCGTGGCTTCGATCCCTTTAGCGTTGCTGTATACAGAATACAGTCGACACTGACCACACACAAGCGATCCGAGGAGACCGATGACGATCCCCGAGCCCCGGAGCATCCGGCTCGACGCTCTCGCCTACGGCGGGGACTACAACCCCGACCAGTGGCCGGAGGAGGTCTGGGCCGAGGATGTGCGGCTGATGGTGGAGGCCGGCGTCAACATCGTCACGCTGCCGGTGTTCTCGTGGCCGCTGCTGGAGCCCGAGCCCGGCCGCTGGGACTTCGCGGGGCTCGACCGGATCATCGACCTGCTCTGGGCCTCCGGCATCACGATCGACCTGGCCACGGCCACCGCGACGCCTCCCGCCTGGCTGGTGCGCGAGCACCCCGAGGTGCTGCCGTGGAACGCCGACGGAGTGCGGCTCGAGTTCGGCTCGCGCCAGTCGTACTGCCCGAGCTCCCCCGTGTTCCGGCAGGCAGCGCTGCGTCTGACCCGCGCCCTCGCCGAGCGCTACGGAGAGCACCCCGCCCTCGCGCTCTGGCACGTCTCCAACGAGTACGGCGACCATGTCGCGCGCTGCTGGTGCCCGGAGTCGGCGCGGCACTTCCGCCGCTGGCTGGAGGCCCGCTACGGCGACATCGCCGGCCTCAACGAGGCGTGGGGCACGAGCTGCTGGGGCCAGCACTACCTGAGCTTCGACCAGATCGAGCCGCCACGGACCGCGACCGGTCCGATCAACCCGGCGCACGTCGTCGACTTCGAGCGGTTCTCGTCCGACGCCCTCCTCGAGCTCTTCACGGCCGAGGTCGACGTGCTGCGGGAGGTCACCCCCGAGATCGCGGTGACCACCAACTTCATGAGCCTCTTCCGCGAGCTCGACTACTGGGACTTCGCCGACGCGGAGGACCTGGTGACCGACGACGCCTATCCCGACCCGGCCGACCCGCACGCCCACGTGGCCGCGGCCCTCAATTACGGGCTCATGCGCAGCCTGAAGGACGGCCGCCCGTGGCTGCTGCTGGAGCAGGCGCCCAGCGCCGTGAGCTGGCGCGACGTCAACGTGCCGAAGGCGCCGGGGCAGCTGCGGCTCGGCAGCCTCCAGGCCGTCGCCCACGGCTCAGACGGCGTGATGTTCTTCCAGTGGCGGCAGGCGAAGTTCGGGCCCGAGAAGTTCCACTCGGCGATACTCGGTCACCGCGGCGAGCGCAGCCGCAGTTACCGGGAGTCGAAGGCGCTCGGCGCCGAGCTGAAGAGGCTGGAGGCCGTGCGCGGCACCCGCGTGCGCTCATCCGTCGCGCTCGTGGCCGACTGGGACGCCTGGTGGGGAGTGACGCAGACCGAGTCGATGCCGTCGCAGCGGCTCGACTGGCTGATCGAGGCGCGGGCCTGGCACGCTGCGGCCTTCGCGCTGGGGCAGCCAGTGGATGTCTCCCGCGCCTCCGGGCCGTTCGGTGATCACCGCGTCGTGCTCGTCCCGAACCTCTATGCGGCGACGGCAGAGCAGGCGGAGGCGCTGAGCGCGTTCGTCGCGGCCGGCGGCCACGTGGTCGTGGGCCCGTTCTCCGGGGTCGTCGACCACCGCGAGCAGGTGCACGCCGGGGGAGCGCCCGGCCCGCTCCGCGACCTCCTCGGCGTCGAGGTGGACGAGTGGTGGCCGCTGGCCGACGGTGCGCACCGCGCGGTCGAGCTGGGCGGCGTCCTGCACTCCACGAGGGTCTGGGGCGAGTGGATCGAGGCGGCGCCGGGCACCGACGTGCTCGCCCGCTTCGCCGACGGCGACCTCGTCGGCCTCCCGGCGCTGACCCGGCGCGCGCACGGCGACGGCGCCGCCTGGTATCTGGCCGCCGGACTGGACGACGCCGGGATGCGCGCGGTGCTCACCGACGTGTTCACGGCCGCCGGCGTCGAGTTCGGCGAGCCCGACACCTCGCTGGAGGTCGTCACCCGCACCGACGGCGTCACCGACTTCACCTTCGTGCTCAACCACGGCCGGGAGGCGCGGGTCGCACCGCGCATCCCGGGCGGCACCGACCTGCTCACCGGCGCGGACGCCGGCGCGGGACTGCCGCTCGGGGCGTTCGGCGTCGCCGTGATCGAGCACCCGACCGTCTGAAACACCGAGAGAGGCCAGCATGACTCACCCCTTCGTCCATCCGTATGTGCCGAACACGGCACCCGAGTCGCGGCAGGCGATGCTCGACGCCGTCGGTGCAGCGAGCGTCGAGGAGTTCTACGCCGACGTCCCCGCCGACCTCCGGCTGGGACGCGACCTCGACCTTCCGGAGCCGCTCGTCGCCGAGCAGGATCTGGTGCGTCACGTCGGCGGGCTCCTGCGCCGCAACCGCGCCGTGGAGCCGGGGCGGCTGTTCCTCGGGGCCGGCACCTACAACCACGCGGTGCCGGCGGTTGTGGACGAGGTCATCAACCGCAGCGAGTTCCTCACTGCCTACGCAGGTGAGCCGTACGAGGACCACGGGCGGTTCCAGGCGCTGTTCCAGTACCAGTCGCTGATGGGCGAGCTGCTGAACCTCGACGTGGTCAACGTACCCACCTATGACGGTTACCAGGCGGCGGCAACCGCGCTGGCGATGGCGACCCGCGTCACCGGACGCCGTGGAATCCTGCTCGTCAGCGATGCCCACCCGGACAAGCTCTCGAAAGTGCGCGACTATCTGCTGCCGGTCGCGGACCTCCACGTCGTGCCGACCGTGAACGGCGTCGCTGACGTCGCCGCAGCGACCGCCCTCATCGGCCCGGACACCGCCGCGGTGTGGGTCGAGACGCCGAGCTTCCACGGAGCGCTCGAGACCGCCGTCGCCGAGCTCGCCGACGCCGCGCACGCGAGCGGAGCGCTGCTGGTCGCCGGCACGGACCCGATCGGTCTCGGTGTGCTCGCCTCCCCCGCCGATCACGGCGCGGACATCGTGCACGGCGACATCCAGTCGCTCGGGCTGCACCCGTGGTTCGGCGGCGCGCACGGCGGCTTCATCGCCGTCCCCGACGACACCCGGCTCGTGATGGAGATGCCGTCGCGGCTGTTCGGCCTGGCCTCCACCGACGTGGAGGGCGAGTACGGCTTCGGCGACGTCGCCTACGACCGCACGTCGTTCGCGGTGCGCGAGGAGGGCAAGGAGTGGGTGGGCACCGCGGCCGCCCTGTGGGGGATCGCCGCCGGCGTCTACCTCGCTCTGATGGGCCCGCAGGGGATGGCCGAGCTCGGCGACACCATCATGTCCCGAACGGCATATGCCCGCGCCGCCCTTACCGCGGTGCCCGGCGTGACCGCCGCCGACGACGCCATCCACTTCCGCGAGTTCGTGCTCGACCTGGGGGAGGCCTCCCTCACCGTGCCCGCGCTGGTGTCCGCCCTGCGCGCCCGCGGCTTCGAGCCGGGCCTCGCGCTGGATGACATGCGCCTGCTGGTATGCGTCACCGAGCAGAACACCCAGACCGACATCGACGACCTCGCCGCCGCGTTCGGCGCCGTTCTGAAGGAGAGCGACCGATGAGTCTCCCCATCGCCCCCAAGCCCGCGCTGCGCCGCTTCCACCAGGCCCGCTGGGACGAGCCCATCGTCTTCGAGCTGCACACCCCCGGTGAGCGCGGTGTCATCCCCTCGCGCACGGAGGACGGCGTGCGCGCCGCCGTCGGCGACGTGGTCGCCGCGCTGCCGGCCTCCCTGCGCCGTGCCGAGCCGCCCGCGCTGCCCGAGATCGGTCAGATGCGCGTGCTCAAGCACTACCTCCGGCTGAGCCAGGAGAACCTCGGCGCCGACCTCAACGTCGACGTGGGTCAGGGCACCTGCACCATGAAGTACGCGCCGAAGGTCAACGAGGCGATCATCCGCACTCCCGACCTCACCGAGCTGCACCCGCTGCAGGACCCGGAGGCGGCGCAGGGCGTGCTCGAGATCATCTGGCGCACCGAGCGGATGCTCGCCGAGATCTCGGGGATGAGCCGGGTGTCGCTGCAGACCAGCGGCGGGTCGGAGGCCATTTGGGCGAACATCTCGATGATCCGCGCCTACCACGCCTCCCGTGGCGAGGCGGAGACCCGCGACGAGGTGATCACGACGATCTTCTCGCACCCGTCGAACGCGGCGGCCGCGAAGATGGCCGGCTACAAGGTCATCACGATCTTCCCCGACGCCGACGGCTACCCCGACGTGGAGGCGCTGCGCGCGGCGATCTCGCCCCGCACCGCCGCGATCATGGTCACCAACCCGGAGGACACCGGCATCTACAACCCGCGCATCCGGGAATGGGTCGACCTGGCGCATTCCGTCGGAGCGCTCGCGTCGTACGACCAGGCGAACGCCAACGGCATCCTCGGAATCACGCGTGCTCGCGACGCCGGCTTCGACGTGTGCCACTTCAACCTCCACAAGACCTTCGGCACGCCGCACGGCTGCGGCGGCCCGGGCTCCGGCGCCAACGCGGTGTCGGAGGCTCTGGTGCCGTTCCTGCCGGGACCGGTGGTGGAGAGGGTCGGCGACCGTTTCGTGATCGACGCCGACCGGCCGCAGTCGATCGGATCGGTCGCGCCGTTCTACGGCGTCGTGCCGAACATCGTGCGCACCTACGCGTGGATCCGCGCGCTCGGCGCTCCCGGGCTGCGCGCCGTGGCCGAGACGGCGGTCCTCAACAACAACTACCTGATGAAGCTGGTGCTCGACATCCCCGGGGCCAGCGCTCCCTACGCCACCGGGCGCCGCCGCATCGAGCAGGTGCGCTACTCGTGGCAGGAGCTGTTCGAGGAGACCGGGATCACCTCCGAAGAGATCGGCATCCGGGCGAGCGACTTCGGGATGCACTACTGGACCAGCCACCACCCCTACGTGGTGCCTCAGCCGTTCACCCTGGAGCCGACCGAGTCGTACTCCAAGGCCGAGCTCGAGGAATACGCGCGTGTGCTGGCCGAGGTCGCACGGGAGGCGCGCGAGACGCCGGAGGTCGTGCGGACCGCCCCGCACAACCAGACCGTGCACCACACCCACCACGACGACCTCGACGACCCCGAGCGCTGGGCGGTGACGTGGCGTGCATACCGGCGCAAGCACTTCGGCGAGGGTGCGGCCGCCGCTCCGGTGCTGGAGGGCGCGGTCGCGTGAGCCCGCTGGCGCGGCGATCGGCGGTGCAGCCGTGAAGATCGGGGTGATCGTCAACCCCGTCGCCGGCATCGGCGGGCCCGCGGGCCTCGCCGGGAGCGACGGCGTCGCGGTGCAGCGCGAGGCGCTGCGCCGCGGCGGGCGGGCACGGGCCGGCGACCGGGCGGTGGAGGCGCTCCGGGTGCTGGCCGTCGCCCGGCCGGGCACCGAGGTGCTCACGGCCGCAGGCGCGCTCGGCGAAGACGCCGTGCACTCCGCCGGACTCATGCCTCGCGTCGTATACACGCCTCCGGCCCTCCCGAAGGGCACGTCGTTGTCACTTTCGACGCCGGCAAGCGACAACAACGTGCCCCTCGGCGGCGGGTTCGGGACGACCGGGGACGACACGGCCCGCGCGGCGGCAGCGCTGCACGCGGCCGGCGCCTCGCTCGTCCTGTTCGCGGGCGGCGACGGCACCGCCCGCGACGTCGCCCGCGGGCTCCCCTCCGGCACGCCGATGCTCGGCATCCCGGCCGGGGTCAAGATGTATTCGGGCTGTTTCGCCGTAGGCCCCGCTGCGGCCGGCGCTCTAGCTGCCGACTGGCTGGATCACGGCCTCCCGACGGCGGAGGCCGAGGTGCTCGACCTCGACGAGGAGCTGCTGCGAGCAGGCCGGCCCGAGCCCCTGCTCTTCGCCCTCGTCCCTGTGCCGGTCGCTGCCGGGCGGACGCAGGCGCGCAAAGCGCCGACGCCGGCGAGCGCCCAGGATGCGGTGCGCCGGGCGGCCACGGGCGCCGCCGATCGCCTGCGAGCCGGCACCCGCTACCTCCTCGGCCCCGGAGGGACGACCGTCGAGCTCGGCCGCCTCCTCGGTCTCGACACCTCCCCGCTCGGCGTCGACGTCATCCAAGATGGGAAGCTGCTCGCCCGCGACGTCACCGAGCAGCAGGCCTACGAAGCGGTCTCCGGGCACGACGCGCAGGCGATCGTCACCGTCATCGGCGGCCAGGGCTTCCTGCTCGGCCGCGGCAACCAGCAGCTCTCGGCCCGGGTGATCTCGGAACTGGGCGACCACCCCCTGCTCGTCGTCGCCACCGAGCAGAAACTCATCGACCTCGCCGGCCGGCCGCTCCTGGTCGACACCGGCGACACCGCGCTCGATCGGCACCTGGCCGGCCACGTCACCGTGGTCACCGGACCCGCCGGCACGAGCCTCTACCCTGTCAATGCCGCTTCGGCGGCCCCCATCGAAGGAGAACCCGAATGCGTCTAGCCGGCAAGTCCGCCATCGTCACCGGAGGGGCAGGCGGCATCGGCCGCGCCACCTCCCTCGCCTTCGCCGCGGAGGGCGCGCGGGTCGCGGTCGTCGATCTGCAGCAGGATGCCGCTGAGGCCGTCGCCGCGGAGATCCGCGCCGGGGGCGGCGAGGCGATCGCGTTCGGCGCCGACGTCTCGGCCGAGGCCGACGTCGAGCGCGTGGTGGCGGCGACCGTCGAAGCGTTCGGCGGCATCGACGTGTCGTTCAACAACGCCGGAATCATCCGCCGGACCACGGCCGTGGAGACCACGGTCGAGGAGTGGGACCGCGTCTTCGGCGTCAATGTGCGCGGCGTCTTCCTGATGTGCAAGCACGTCGTCCCGGTGATGGCCGCGGCAGGCAAGGGCTCCATCATCAACACGGGCAGCGGCTGGGGGCTCAAGGGCGGCGGGCAGGCGATCTCGTACTGCGCCTCCAAGGGCGCCGTGGTGAACATGACCCGCGCGCTCGCGATCGACCACGGCCCGCAGGGGATCCGCGTCAACTCGATCAACCCCGGCGACGTCAACACGGGGATGCTGCGCGACGAGGCGCGTCAGCTGGGTCAGGAGACCGGCTCGTTCCTCGCGGAGGCGGCCGACCGGCCGCTGCGGCGGATGGGCGAGCCCTCCGAGATCGCCGCGGCGGTCGTCTGGCTCGCGAGCGATGAGTCGTCGTACGTCACCGGCACCGCGCTCGTCGCCGACGGCGGCGGCATCGCCTAGCTTCGGTGGAGGATTTGCGCCTCTACAGGCCTAGGGACTTCTTGATAAGTTCCTCGGGATCGTCGGCGGCGGCCGCGTGCTCGCGAGCCTCCTGATTGGCCTCGCTGACGGCCTGCACGACCTCGTCACGCTGGATGCGGATGCCGCGCGGGGCGTCGATGCCGACGCGCACGCCGTCGCCGCGGACGTCGAGGATGGTCACGACGATGTCGTCGCCGATGAGCACGCGCTCCCCGATTTTCCGCGTCAATACCAGCATTGGACCAGCCTATCCGGCGGCGCGGCCCCGCGGCAGAACCTGGTGTCAGCGGGAGGTCGAAGTCGGCATGTCCTGCCAGCTGGTCGCGGCAGTGGAGGGCGGCCCGGGAGGGGCGTCCAGCCACAGCAGCGGGAGGCCGAGCGCGCCGACCGCCCAGGGTGTCGCGGTCAGCGCGGCGCCGTGGGCGGCGATTCCGTCGACGGCGAGAACGGCGTCCACGGCACGCACCCAGACGACGGTGTCGTCGAGCCTGCGGCTGACGTCGACGGCGACCCAGACCTGGTCGGGCTCGATGCCGGCGAGGGAGGCGGAGAGCGCCGGCACGGCATCCACCCGCGGCAGCTCGACCACGCCGACGATCGCGCACTCGCGACGCACGCCCTCGGCACGTGCGGCGAGCGCCTCGCGCCGGTCGGCGACCGCGAGCACGTCGGCGTCCGCCGAGGCCGCGAGGATCGTGGCCGCCGCCTGCGCGTCCGCGCCCAGACCGACGACCAGCGTCAGGTCGCCCTTGCCGCGGAGTCGGCCCGGCGCGGCCCGCTGCACCAGCACGCCCCCGGCGCTCGAACTTGGACGCTCGAGGGGCACGTCGTTGTCGCTTTCGGGGTCCGAAAGTGACAACCACGTGCCCTTCGGCGACGCGGGGCGGGTGGAGGTGGGGGTGCCGACGGAGGCGGTGGCGGGGGGAACGTCGGCGTCGACGGCGCGCACGAGGTCGTCGAGGATCGCCGCGAACGCCTGCGAGGAGGTCGACACCGCCGGCAGCACCTCGTCCTCGCGGTCGCCGAGGTCGCCGAGGTCGCCCCCGAGCCACTCAGGCCGCGATCGACTCCGCACCTCTCACCACCCCGACCGTCTCGATGGCCGCCTGCGCCGCGCCGACCTCCTGATAGCTCAGCACCGCGAGCCCGGAGAGCTGGCCCGCGACCAGGCGTCGGATGGCAGGCCGCAGCGCCGGCGCGCACACCAGCACCGCCGACACGTTGGCCTCGTCGAGCTGCGCCGCCGTCTGCCGCACCGAGGCGAGCACGGCCTCCAGGCGCAACGGGTCCATGACGATCTGCATGCCGCCCTCGCCCGGCCGGAGGCCCTCCAACATCGACTGCTCCAGCCCGGGGTCGATCATGATCACGCGCAGCGTCCCGCCGTCGATGTGCGGCGCGACCACCGCCGGCCCGAGCGCCGCGCGGGCGGCCTCGATCAGGCCCTCCGGGTCGTTCGACAGCTTGGCCCGCAGCGCCAGCGCCTCCAGGATGCGCGGGAGGTCGTTGATCGGCACCTGTTCGGCGAGCAGCCCCTGCAGCACGCGCTGCACCTCCGCCAACGACAGGAGGTTCGGCACCAGCTCCTCGACCGCGGGCGCGTTGACCTGCTTGACGGCCTCCGTGAGCTGGCGCACGTCCTCCCGGGTCAGCAGGCGGGCGGCGTTGGAGGTGATGATTGACGACAGGTGCGTGATCAGCACGGAGACCCGGTCGATCACCGTCGCCCCGCCCAGCTCGGCGCTGTGCCGCATCTCGGACGGCACCCACTTGGCCGGGAGGCCGAACACCGGCTCGACCGTCGGAGTGCCTGGGAGGCCGTCGAGCGCGTCGCCGAGGGCGAGTACGCGGCCGCCCGGCGCCTGGCCGCGGCCGGCCTCCACCCCGGCGATCTTGATCACGTACGTGGAGGGCGGCAGCTCGGCGCTGTCGCGCGTGCGCACCGGCGGCACGATCAAACCGAGCTCGAGCGCGATCTTGCGGCGCAGCGCCCGCACGCGGGCGAGCAGGTCGTCGGACGCGCCGCTCACGATGTCGACGAGGTCGGGCGCGAGGGTGATCTCGAGCGCGTGCACGCGCATCTGATCGATGAGGTCTTCCGTCGTCTCGGACTTGCCGGCGTTCTGCACGGCCGCCTGGGCAGCCTTCGCCTTCTTCTCGGCGGCCTGCGTGGTCTTGATCCGCTGGGCGGCGAGCACGAGCAGGCCGCCGACGAGCACGAACGGGATGGGCGGCATCCCCGGGATGAGCGCCATCACGATCGCCGCGCAGCCGGCGATGGTCAGCGCGTTGCGGGACTGGCCGAGCTGGCCGCTCGCGGTCGTGCCGATGTCGCTCTCCGCGTTGGATCGCGTGACGATCATGCCTGTGGAGACGGCCATCAGCAGCGCGGGGATCTGGGTGACGAGCCCGTCGCCGATCGTGAGCAGCGTGTACGAGTTGACTGCGTCGCCGATCTGCATGCCGCGCTGGATCATGCCGATCGCGATGCCGCCGACCACGTTGATGACGATGATGAGGATGCCGGCGATCGCGTCGCCCTTGACGAACTTGCTCGCGCCGTCCATGGCGCCGTAGAAGTCGGCCTCCGCCGAGACCTCCGCACGCCGGGCCCTGGCCTGCTCCTCGGTGATGAGGCCGGCGTTGAGGTCGGCGTCGATGGCCATCTGCTTGCCCGGCATGGCGTCGAGCGTGAAGCGGGCGCCGACCTCCGCGACGCGCTCGGCGCCCTTGGTGACGACGATGAACTGGATCACGATCAGGATCAGGAACACGACCGCGCCGATGATGATCGACCCGCCGACCGCCACGTGACCGAACGCCTGGATGACCTGGCCGGCGTAGCCGTCGCCGAGCACGAGCCGGGTGGAGGCCACGTTGAGCCCCAGCCGGAACAGCGTCGCGACCAGCAGGAGCGACGGGAACACCGAGAAGTCGAGCGGCTTCTTGACGAACATCGTCGTGAGCAGGATCACCAGCGCCAGCATGATGTTGACGATGATGAGGGTGTCGAGGAGCCAGGCGGGCACCGGCACCACGAGCAGCATGATGATGCCGACGACGCCGATCGGCACCGCGACCTTGCTCGCTGTGGACTTCATCGGAGACCTCCTGCGGGTGCGGGTGCGGGTGCGGGGGAACGTGCGGGAGCCGGCGCCGGGACGTGCGACGGGGTCTGCATGGTGTGGACGCCGGCGGCGGCGCCGCGCGCCTTGAGCGACATGACGAACGCCAGCACGCGCGCCACCGCGTTGTAGAGCTCGACCGGGATCTCGTCGCCGAGCCGGCAGGCGGCGTGCAGAGCGCGGGTGAGCGGGATGTCCTTGACTACCGGCACCCGCTCCTCCTCCGCCTTCTCGCGGATGCGCAGCGCGACCGCGCCCGCGCCCTTCGCGACGACACGCGGCGCCGACTTGCCCGGCTCGTAGACGATCGCGACGGCGTAGTGGGTCGGGTTCACGAGCACCACATCCGACTGGCCGATCGCCGCGATCATGCGGTTGCGGCTCATCGCCAGCTGGCGCGAGCGCCGCTGCGACCGGATCAGCGGATCGCCGTCCGAGTTCTTGTGCTCGTCGCGCACCTCGCGCTTGGTCATGCGGGTGTGCTTGCGGTTGCGGCGCATGACGACCAGCACGTCGAGGGCGGCGAGCACGAGCCCGGCGCCGACCGCCGCCTGCAGGAGGCCGGCCGCACCGCCTCCCGCCGCCGACAGCAGCGCGGCGATGGGCATCATCCCGGAGGTCAGCAGCACCGGCATCAGCCCCTGGACGACCAGGAACAGCCCGATGCCCACGACCGCCGACTTGAGCAGCGTCTTCGCGCCCTCCCAGAGCGCGCGCATCCCGAACACCCGGGCGACGCCGCTGACGATGTTGAACTGCTCGAACTTGGGCGACAGCCTCTTGAAGTGGATGCCGCCCTGCGCGGCCGCCGCACCGATGACCGCGATCGCGCCGACCGCCAGCAGCGGCCCGACGGTGGCCATGATGCTGCCGAGCCCGTCGCCCAGGGCGACGAGCGCCTTCGCCGGGTCGGGACTCTCGATGACCGACCGCACCGTGAAGAGCTGGTCGACCGCGGCATCGCTGCTCTTCTGAATCGTGAACGGCAGCATCACCGCCGCGGCGCCGACGCCGACCCACGCGGTCAGATCGGTGGACTTGGCGAGGCGCCCCTTGGAGCGAGCCTCCCTCATCCGCTTGTCCGTCGCCTGTTCGGTGCGTTCCTGCGCGTCGCTCACTTGGTCACCCCCAGCATGGTCTTCACGGCGGTGTCGGTCAGCGAGCCGACCACGCCGGGCAGAGCCACGAACACCACGGTCGAGAGCACGACGGTCAGCATGATCTTCAGCGGGAAGCCGAGCGCGAACGCGTTGAGCGCCGGCGCCACGCGGGTGAGGAGGCCGAGCGCCATGTCGGCCATGAAGAGCACGATGATGAGCGGCCCGGCGATCTGCAGCGCGGAGAGGAACATCTGGGTGACGCCGGACACCATGGCCTTCGCCGGATCGGCCAGGTCCATCCCAGCCGCCAGCGGCACCGCGTCGAAGGTGCGCACCAGGCCGCCGATGATGAGCTGGTAGCCCCCGGAGGCGAACAGCAGTGCGAGCGCGGTCAGCTGGAACATCCGGGTGAACTGCGCACCGTTGATCATGGCCTGCGGGTCGAACGCCTGCGCCAGCTGGAATCCGCCGAACAGGTCGATGAAGCTGCCGGCCGACTGGATGGCCGCGAACACCACGAAGACCAGGAAGCCGAGCGTCGCGCCCACGGCGAGCTCGCGCACCATGTCGAGCAGGAACGCGCCGAGGTCGCCGGAGTGGTACCCGGCGCCGACCCGCGGCGCGACGGCGACCGCGAGCCCGATGGCGAGCATCCCCTTCACCTGGGCGGGGAAGCCGTTGTACGAGAACGGCGGCGCGATCACCAGGAAGGCGACCATCCGCAGCGACGCCAGCGCGACCGCCTCGATGGCGGAGAGATCGATCGGGATGGACATCAGCCGCCCCCGAGCAGGTTCGGGATCTTCTCGAACAGCACGTGCGTGAAGGTGATCAGCTCCGAGATCATCCACTGACCGCAGATGATCAGGGCGATGGCGACCGCCGCCGCCTTCGGCACGAACGAGAGGGTGACCTCCTGGATCTGGGTGATCGACTGGATGAGCGAGATCGCGAAGCCCACCACCAGCGCGGTGACCACGATCGGCGCGGCGAGTTTGGCGGTGATCAGGAGGCCCTGCATCGCGACGTCCAGGACTGCGTTCGCGTTCATCCGCCACCCCGATAGCTCGTGATCAGGCTCGTGATGATGAGGCCCCAGCCGTCGACGAGCACGAACAGCAGGATCTTGAACGGCAGCGAGATCATCACCGGCGGAAGCATCATCATGCCCATCGACATCAGCGCGGCCGAGACGACCATGTCGATCACCAGGAACGGGACGAAGATGACGAAGCCGATGATGAACGCCGCGCGCAGCTCCGAGATCATGAAGGCCGGGATCAGCGTCAGCAGCGGCACGGACGCCGCCGAGTCCGGATTGGGCCGGCCCGCCGCGCGCGTCATCAGCGCGATGTCCTCCTCGCGCGTGTGCGACGACATGAAGTGCCGCAGCGGCGCCTCCGCCGCGTGCAGGGCCGCCGTGAAGTCGATGTGCCCGGCGAGGTAGGGCTGCACCGCCGTCGTGTTGATGTCGACCAGCACCGGGCTCATGATGAACAGGCTGAGGAAGAGGGACAGTCCCGCGAGCACCTGGTTCGGCGGGATGGACGGCAGGGCCAGCGCGTTCCGGGTGATCGCCAGCACGACGAAGATCTTGGTGAACGACGACATCATCAGCAGCAGGGCGGGCGCCACGGAGAGCACCGTGATGCCGACGAGCGTGAGAATGGCGGTGCTCGGCGTGCCGTTCGGGCCGTTGATGTCGAGGGTGATCCCCCCGGTGCCTCCCGGGCCGGTTGGACCGGACGGGGTCGGCACGGGCGTCGGCACCGCGTGCGCGGCCGTCGCCGAGAGGAGGACGAACGCGGCGGCGATGAGCGTCACCAGTACGCCCGCGACCGCCAGGCGCGGCAGCAGGTGGGAGGCCCGGCCGTGAGCGCGGCCGAGGGCGGCGCGGAAGGGTGCGCGCAGCTCGGCGCGCGTCGCCGTCACCTCTTCTGCCGCACCGCCGAACTCGCCTGGCGCCACGTCGCGGGTGACAGGATCGAGCCTTTGAGTGCCTCGTCGAAGAGCGAGGCGCGTCCCTGCGCCGTGAGGAAATCGGCATCCTGCCTGGTGTCCGTGGATCCGTGAGCCCTAGTTGCCGCTCCGGTTGCCGCTCCGGCCGTCGCGACGGCCGCACCGGCCACGTCGACGTCCTTCGCGAACGTCTTCCGCACCGGTACCAGAGGGGTCACCTCGGCGTCCACCTCCTGCGGACGGGCACCGGTGTGCAGCACGCTCACCTGTCGTTCGGTCACGCCGAGCACGAACCGGTTGCCGTCCACATCCACGACGACGACCGACGCCTTCGGCCCGACCCCTTGGCGCCCGACCACCGACACGGCGTTGCCGCGACGGGTGCGGCCGCCGCGTGCACCGCGCCCGCGCGTGAAGCGGCGCTGCACGAACCACAGCAGCCCGACGATCACGCCGAGGACGACGAGCACCCGGAGGGCGACGAACAGGGTCTCCACGGATCGCACTATCGGCCGCCCTCCCCTCCCCGTTAGGCGCGGTGTGGCAGGGTGGAGCCGTGGAGGGTGCGGAGATCGAGCTGGCGTACATCCCGCCCGGCAGCGTGCAGCTCCACGACGCCCGGCTGAAGCGCCGGTGGACGGTGGAACTCGAGTCGTTCGAGATCGGCCGGTTCGCCGTCACCGAGGAGCAGGTCGCCGAGCTGATCGGCGAGCCGGCTTCGCATCCGCGCCGGCCGGCGACCGGGATCAGCTGGCTGCGCGCCATCCGGTTCTGCAATGCGGCCTCCGAGTGGGAGGGCCTCGACCCGGCCTACTCGTTCGACGGCGAGGACGTGACCTGGCACGTGGACGCCGACGGCTATCGCCTGCCGACGGAGGCCGAGTGGGAGTACGCGTGCCGCGCCGGCTCCACCGGCCCGCACTACGGGCCGCTCGCCGAGGTCGCCTGGACCAGCGCCGACGGGCTCTCGGCGCCGCACGACGTGGGCGGGAGGCTGCCCAACCTCCACGGGCTGTTCGACACCCTCGGCAACGTGTGGGAGTGGTGCTGGGACTACCTCGACCCGGCGCGCTACGACGACTACCGGGTGTTCCGCGGAGGCGGCTACGCCGACGACGCCTGGAGCGTGCGGGCCTCCGTGCGCCGTGGCGGCTCACCACGGACGCAGCACGAGGACCTCGGCTTCCGGGTGGCGCGCGGCGGCTTCGACGCCGAGGGCGCGGCCCAGGGCTGGTCGGCGGAGGCCGACCGCGAACGCGCGGACCTGGTGTACCCCTTGCCGCCCGGGTGGACGCCGCGCCGCTGAGCCGCGCCCGTCGGCGTCAGGGCAGCCGGTTGACGGGAGACTCGGGAGCGCCCGTGACGAGCGCCGTGACGGCGTTCTGCGCCTGGATCCGGACGTACTCGATCTCGGTCCGGCGCGAGAAGTAGGCGATGTGCGGCGTGAGCACGACGTCGTCACGGCCGACCAGGGGATGCCGCTGCCCGGGAGGCTCTTCGTCGAGGACGTCCAGCGCCGCCCCGGACAGGTGTCCGGAGTCGAGCGCGGCGACGAGCGCCGCGTTGTCGATGAGCCCGCCGCGCGAGACGTTGAGGAGGATGGCCCCCTGCGGCAGCTCGGCGAGAAAGCCGGCGTCCACGAGGTGAGCGGTCTCCGCCGTCAGCGGCACGTGCAGCGAGAGGGCGTCGGAGTTCCTCCTGACCTCCTCGAGCGTCGTCCGCTCGATCCCCAGCGCGTCGAGGTCGGCGCGGACGGCGTCGTCGTCCGGCAGCATCGGGTCGTAGCCGAGTACCCGCCCGAACAGCGGGCCGGCCACGCGGGCGAACGCCCGCCCGATCTTGCCCAGCCCGACGATGCCCAGCGTCTGCTCGCTCAGCCGCGGCGGCGCGACGGCGGCGCGCTCGTTCCAGCGCTCCGGGGTCGCCGAGGCGGTGTAGAACGGCAGCTGCCGCGCGCTCGCCAGCAGCAGCGCGAGCGCGTGGGTCGCGACCTCCTCCGTCGCCGCGCCGGGGACGTTCGTCACCCAGACACCGCGTTCGGTCGCCGCGTCGATGTCCACATAGTCGAAGCCCATCGACATCAGCGCGATCACCTTCAACCGAGGCAGGGCCTCGATGACCTCGCGCGTGATCGCGGCGTAGCCGGGCAGAAGCGCGTCGGCCTCCTGCGCACCCGCGATGATCGCGGCGGGGTCGCGGGTGCCGAGCACGCGCACCTCGAAGCCGTGCGACTCGAGCAGGGCGATCCCCGGCGCCGGGTCGGTGTCCTCCACATCGGTGTAGACCGCGACCGGACGCCGCGCGTCACTCATCCGCGGCCTCCCGCACGATCACCTGCGCCATGGCGGTCATCAGCTCGTACGCCACGTGCGCTGCGGCGATGCCGGTGACCTGCGCGTGGTCGTAGGCGGGAGCGACCTCCACGACGTCGGCGCCGACGATGTTCAGGTCGGTGAGTCCGCGCAGCAGACGGAGCAGCTCGCGGCTGGTCAGGCCACCCGCCTCCGGCGTGCCGGTGCCGGGCGCGTGCGCCGGATCGAGCACGTCGATGTCGATCGAGATGTAGAGCGGCTTGTCGCCGACGCGGCGGCGGATGCGGTCGAGCGCTGCCGGGATGCCGTTCTCCTCGATGAACTCGCTCGACACGATCGAGAAGCCGAGGCGCTCGTCGTCCTCCAGGTCCTGCTTGCTGTAGAGCGGGCCGCGGGTCCCCACGTGCACGGAGGCCGTGCGGTCGAGGAAGCCTTCCTCCGACGCGCGACGGAACGGCGTGCCGTGCGTGATCGGCTCGTCGAAGTAGGTGTCCCAGGTGTCCAGGTGGGCGTCGAAGTGGAGCACGGCGACCGGGCCGTGCCGCTCGCTGACCGCTTTGAGGAGCGGGTACGCGATCGTGTGATCGCCGCCGATCGCGAGAATGCGCTGCGCGCGCTCGCCCAGCTCGGTCGCCGCTTCCGCGATCTGCCGCACCGCCTCGTCGATGTGGAACGGGTTCGCTGCGATGTCGCCGGCGTCGGCCACCTGCACGGCTTCCCAGCCCGAGAAGTCCTGCGCCGGGTTGTACGGACGCAGCAGGCGGCTGGCGGCGCGCACATGCTCCGGGCCGAAGCGGGCGCCCGGACGGAAGCTGACGCCGGTGTCGAACGGGATGCCGACCACGGCGAGGTCGACGGAGGGGACGTCCTCCAGTCGCGGCAGCCGGGCGAAGGTCGAGAGGCCGGCGTATCGCGGCGTCTTGGACGCGTCCGACGGGCCGATAGGGGAGGTGGCGGGGCTCATGGTGTTCCTCGTGTGGTTCGTGTCGATCAGTTCGAGAAGCCGGACTGCGGCAGGTGGATGAGTTGGAGGCCCCCGGCGGCGAGCGCGGCCGAGACCGCCTCCGCCAGTTCGCCGGTCGACCCGGCGCGACGTCCGGTGCCTCCGAACGCGTCGGCGAGGGCCGCCCAGTCCGGCTGGGCGAGATCCACGCCGACGGGCGCGATGCCCGCGTCCACCTCGTTCTGCTTGATCTCCGCGTAGCCGCCGTTGTCGACGACGATCACGGTGAGGTCGAGCCGCTGCTCGACCACGGTCATGAGCTCCTGCAGCGAGAACATCAAGGCGCCGTCACCGACCACGGCGACGACCGGGCGCTCCGGCGACGCGACGCGCGAGCCGATCGCCGCGGGCAGCCCGTAGCCGAGCGTGGCATAGGTGGCCATGTACGGCGTCGAGTTCGGCTTCGCGACCTGCAGCGTGTTGAGCAGCCCCCAGTAGGCGATCTGGGAGGAGTCGGAGGTCACGATCGCGTCGGCGGGGAGGGCGTCGGCGATGGCGCGGGCGATGGCCGTGTTGACGGCGGAGAGCTCCGCGCACTCGGCGGCCACGGCCTCCAGGGTCTCGGTCACGCGGGCGGTGGTGCGCGGGACGCCGTCGCCCAGCGCCTCCCGCACTGCGGCGAGCGCCGGTGCGGCGTCCGCGAGGATCCCGACCTCCACCGGCTGGTTCTTCGTCAGCTGCGCGTCGACCAGATCGATGCGGATGACATGCCCGCGGGCCTCCAGCCGCTCGACCCAGAGCTCGGCCTCGCCCAGCTTCGAGCCGACGACCAGCAGCACGTCGGCGTCGCGTGCCCGGTTGCGTGCGGCCGCCAGGCGCAGGTTGGAGCCGAGGGACAGCGGGTGGCGCTCGTCGAGGACGCCCTTGGCGTTCAGCGTCGTGACCACGGGCGCGCCCAGGCGCTCGGCGAGAGCACGGAGTTCGCGCGCTGCACCCCGGGAACCACCGCCCGCGAGGATGACCGGGTCGCTCGCGCCCGCGAGCAGGCGTGCGGCCTCCGCGATCGCTCCGGCGTCGGGCGCGGCCGGCGCCGACGGAGTACGCGGCGCGAGCGCCTCGTCCGAGACCTCGACCTCCTCCTCCAAGAGGTCGAGCGGCACCTCGATGTAGACCGGACGCGGGCGCCCGGTGGCGAACAGCTCGAATGCGTCGTGGACGGCCTGCACGGCCTCCTCGACCGACTGGACACGTCGCCCCCACTCCACGATCGCGGAAGCCGCGCCGAGCTGGTCCTTCGTCTCGTGGAGGGTGCCGACATCGGCGAACTCGCGCCCGCGGGCCGGCCCCGGCGCGAGGAGGATCATCGGCCGCGACTCGCAGTAGGCGGTCCCGGCCGCGGAGAGCGCGTTGAGCAGCCCGGGTCCGCTGGTCGTGATCACCACGCCCGGTCTGCCGGTCTGCAGCGACCAGCCGTCGGCCGCGTATCCGGCGCCCTGCTCGTGCCGGGTCGTGACGGGATGGACGCCGAGGGCGGCGAGCGGCCGGTAGAACTCGAGGTTGTGCGTGCCGGGGATGCCGAACACCGTGTCGACGCCGTAGTTGCGGAGCGTCTCGATGATCGCCCACCCGGTCGTCCGTGCAGCTCGTGTCTCCATGCCCGTGCGTCCTTCCTCGCCCACGTCGTCGATCGTGGCCTCCGTCACCGTCACGCCTCGTACCTCGCACTGCCGTCCACCCAGGTCGCGAGCACCGGGATCGCGGCGATCGTGTCCGCGTCGACCGTGAGCGGGTCGGCGCCCAGCACCACGAAGTCGGCACGCTTGCCCGCCTCGAGCGAGCCGAGCTCGTTCTCGCGGCCCAGCGAGATCGCGCCCTCCAGCGTGTGGCCGCGCAGAGCGGCCTCCGCGCTGATGCGCAGCGAGTCGGGGCCCAGTTTGTGGCCGCGGCGCGTCACGCGGGTCACAGCCGCCTGGATCGCCTCCAGCGGGCGCGGGTCGGCGACCGGCGCGTCGGAGGAGATCGTCACCGGGACGCCCGCGTCGAGGAACTCGCCGAGCGGGTTGAACCGGTCGCCCGGGGTCCCGATCGCCTGCTCGACGCCCTCTCCCCAGTTGTAGTAGTGCTGCGTCTGGTTCACCGGACGGATGCCGAGGCGGGCCATCCGCTCGATCTCCTCCGGCGCGGGGAGGCCGCAGTGCTCGATCCGGTGCCTGGCGTCGGCGTCCGGGTACTCGGTCAGGACCTGCTCGACGGCGTCCACGACCATCGCGATCGCGGTCGGCGACTGCGCGTGCGTCGCGGTCTGCAGGCCGGCGCGGTGCGCCTTGGCCACGAGACCGGCGTACTCCGCCGGCTCGTGGTAGAGCTGCCCGCGGCGGCACGGGTCGCCCACATACCCCTCCGGGAAGTAGGCGGTCCAGCCGCCGAGCGTGCCGTCGGCGTACAGCTTGATGCCCGCGACCGAGAGGAAGGCGTTGCCGAACGGTCCCGTGAGGCCGAGGTCGACCACCTGGTCGAGCAGGTGCGAGAGGAAGTACATCGATACCCGCACCGAGAGCTCGCCGCGATCGGCCATCGCGAGGTACGCCGCGAGCTCGCGCTTGGAGACCTGCGCGTCGCCGAGGGCCGTCACCCCCGCCGCGAGGAACTCGCGCTGGGCGATATCGAGCTGCCGCTGATGCTCCGCGGGCTCGTCGCCGAGGTGGAAGTTGGGGCCGTGGTGCCCGATCTTCACACCGTGGAGGCCGGTGAGCACGTTGCAGGCCGCGTCGGACAGCTCGCCCGTGAGCTCGCCGTCAGCGTCGCGGAAGAACTCGCCGCCCTCCGGGTTCGGGGTGTCGCGGGTGATGCCGTACTTGTCGAGCGTGAAGCTGTTGACCACTCCCCCGTGTCCCGAGGCGTTCATGATGTACACCTCGCGGTCGGTCGCGATCGCGTCCAGCTCCTCCTTGGTGGGGTGGCGTCGCTCGGCCAGGTTGCGCTGCTCGTACCCGTAGCCGCGCAGCGGAACGCCGGCGGGCAGCCGCTCGGCGCCCTCCCGCATGAGCTCGACGATCTCGGGGATCGTGCCCGCCTTCGCCGGGCTGATGTCCACCCAGGTGAGCAACTGCCCGAACATCAGGGGATGCGCGTGCGCGTCGATGAACCCGGGGACGATCGTGGCGCTGGGGAAGTCGGCGCGAACCGGCTCGACACCGTGCTCGCGAGCGGCGGCCTCCACAGCCTCGAGCGAGCCGATCGCGAGGATCGTGCCTCCCGCCGTGAGCATCGCCTCGGCACGCGGGGCACCGTCGTCGACGGTCAGGATGGTCTCCGCCGTCACGATGGTCGGCGCCGAGTCGCGCGCGTCGAAGGTGGCCAGGTGTCGCATGGGTCAGATCCTCGTCGTGTTGATGGCGGTGGTGTCCAGGCGCGGGTTGAAGGAGGCCGTGACCGGCGCCGAGTCGGAGTGCTGCGGGGCGAACCAGGTGCCGATGACGGCGATGAGCGCGAGCGCCCCGAAGAACCAGATCGCCGCCCAGAAGCTGCCGGTGACGGCGATGAGCGCCGTCGCGATCGCCGGGGACAGTCCGCCCCAGACGGCCGCGCCGATCCCGTACGACAGCGACATCGACGTGTAGCGCGCCTGCGGGCGGAACATCTGCGTCATCACGGTCGAGAGGGGCGCCCAGGCACCGCTGAGCGTGATGCGGATGACGCTCACGAACACGTAGATGAGGGCCACCTGGTGGTTCTGGATCACCAGCACGAGCGGGATCACGGCCAGGAACGAGAGCACGGAGCCCAGGATGATGACCCGCTTGCCTCCCCACTTGTCGCCGAGCAACGCCAGCGGGAGGGTGACCAGAGCCTCGATGAACGACGCGATCGTCATGGCGCCGAGGATGACGCCCGCGTCGAGCCCGACCTCCGGACTGGTCGCGAAGTTCTGCAC
The DNA here is from genome assembly GCF_001423695.1 of Leifsonia sp. Leaf336. GTDB lineage: Bacteria > Actinomycetota > Actinomycetes > Actinomycetales > Microbacteriaceae > Leifsonia. The sequence continues at coordinate 655,972 of NZ_LMOZ01000003.1, read as the reverse complement.
GAAGACGGTCGCGATCACATAACCGCCGGACGACATCGCGATGATGCAGAAGCCCAGCAGGATCGGCAGCCAGTTGTTGCGCAGCGCGAAGAGGATCGGAGTCGACTGCGTGTGGCCCTCGATCTTCTCCTCGAAGACCGGGGTCTCCTCCACGCGGTAGCGCACCCAGATGCCCACGCCGATGAGGACGATGCTGAACAGGAACGGCACGCGCCAGCCCCACGTCATCAGCACGTCGTCGCCCGCGGCGGCGAGGATCCAGAACGCGCCGGAGGCCAGGAGCGCTCCGAGCGGGTTGCCCAGCTGTGTGAAGCCGCCGTAGAAGTTCTTGAACTTCGGCGGCGCGCTCTCGACCGACATGAGGCTCGCGCCGCCCCACTCGCCTCCCACGGCGAGGCCCTGGGCGATGCGCAGCACGATGAGGAGGATCGGGGCCGCGATGCCGATGGCGGCGTAGCCGGGGAGGCAGCCGACCAGCACGGTCGCGATGCCCATGATGAAGAGGGTCAGCGTGAGCGCGCGCTTGCGGCCGAGCTTGTCGCCGATGTGGCCGAAGATGATGCCGCCGAGCGGACGCATGAAGTAGGCGACCGCGTACGTGCCGAACGACGCCAGCGTGCCGAGCGCGTGGTCGACCTCGGGGAAGAACACCTGCGGGAAGACGATGGCCGCGGCCGTCGCGTAGACGTAGAAGTCGTACCACTCGATGGTCGTGCCGACCACGGAGGCGAGACCGGCCTTCAGGGCGCGACGATGGCCTCCGACGGGGTGGATGGCGGTAGCAGACACACACAGCTCCTTTGCTCGTATTTGTCGTGAAGTTCGTCGTGAAGTCTCATCCCGTCCGGTGGTGTACGCAAGCGCACATCGGCGTCGGAGAGGACGACAGACCATCGTAATGCGTTGTTATCGGATCAGATGAAGGGCGATCGACGGTTCGAGGCGGCCTCTTGCCGTCGATCTGCGGCTGAGGTCCGGCGAATCCGGGTATTCTCCGAGATATGCCGATCCGCCACGACAGAAGCAGCCAGGACCGCGACGCCGACGCGCTCGACAGCAGCCTGGTCCGCGCCCTGCAGGCCGACGGGCGCGCGAGCATCCACGAGCTGGCCCGCACCCTGGGCGTCTCCCGAGACCTCGTGTCGCGGCGGCTGGGCACGCTCATCGGCCACGAGGGGCTGCGCGTCGTCGCCGCACTCGACCCGGGCTTCGCCGGTCTCAACGTCCTCATCCACGGGCTCGTCGGCGTCGACGGACCGGCCCGACCGGTCGCCGAGCGCATCGCCGAGCTCGCCGACACGGTGTTCGTGTCGATGGTGAGCGGATCCTCCCCCGTGGTGTTCGAGTCCCGCCACGGCGACACCGGCGAGCTCCACGCGACACTGACCGCCATCCGCGGGATCCCGGGCGTACGGCAGCTGCGCGTGAGCACATACGACACGCTCTTGAAGGAGTTCATCACCGCGGCCTCCGTGCACGAAGCCCGGCTCGACCGCTTGGACCACGACCTCATCGCGGTGCTCCAGGAGGACGGCCGCGCCAGCTACCGCACCCTCGCCGATACGGTACGCCTCTCCCCGTCGTCTGTACGTGCCCGGGTGCGCCGGCTCCTCGATGCCGGCGTCATCCGGATCGCCGCGATCGACACGGGAGGCCTGTCACGCAACCGCGTCGCGGTCGGCGTCGGCATCGCGCTGCGCGGGCCCGCGGAGCCGGTGCACAGGTACCTCGTCGCCACGCCGGCGGTCGATCTCGCCGCGGACGCCCACGGCGCGTACGACGCCATCGCGACGATCGTCGGCAGCACGACGGGAGGCGTACTGGCGGTCATCGAGGAACTGCGCGCCCTGCCCGAGGTGGGGTCGCTCGAGACGTGGGCGCACCTCGACATCATCAAGGAGGACTACACGCGCACGCTCGGGCGGATCGTGCGGCCGTAGAGCGCCGCGCTCGACGTCAGTCGAGGTCTTCGGCCGCGTCCAGGATCTTCGTGATGCGCACGGCGTAGTCCTGGTCGACGACCACGATCTCGCCGTGCGCGATCAGGCGACCGTTGAGGAGCACGTCGGCGGGCGAGCCTGCCGACCGGTCGAGCTCGATCACCGCACCCGGCTCCATGGCGAGCACGTCGCGCACCGCCATGCGGGTGCGGCCGATCTCGACCGTCAGCGCCATCTCCACGTTGCTGATGCGTGCGAGCTTGCCCGCGATCGCACCGGACGCCGCGCGCTCCGGGACGCCGGCGCGCCCGCGCACCGCGAACCAGCCCGCCACTCCGGCCGCACCGCTCAACTCGAACACCGTCGTGGCGCTGTCGCCGAACAGCTCTTCGGCGTCCTCCACGCGCGCGTCGTCGAGGACGCCCGCGCCGAACGTGTCGCTCGCGGCCTCCAGGGCCGGCTGCAGCACGTCCTGCAGGGCGACGACGGGTGAGCCGTCCGCGCCCTCGTCGACGAGCGCCGGCGCCTCCAGCAGGACGACGCCGAGGTCGACGGAGGTCGCCCCCACGAAGGTCGCGACGACCGCGTTCGCCGTGCGGCCGGCGAAGCCGCCGGCGGTGTGCAGAAGGGCGGTCAGCGGGGCTCCGGTCGGCAGCACGCCGGCCAGGGCCTCCGCCGCGGCCTGGGCCTGGGCGAGGGAGAGAGTGGTGCCGGAGGCGAATGTCATGCTCATCGGGGTCAGTCCTCTGTCTTGACGACGACGCACGCGAGCCGGGATCCGCTGGATCCCAGTGCTGCGCCGGCCACGGGGTGTCCCCCCACGGCGAGATCGAACGGTCGGTGTTGCGGATGCGGGAGGGGCAGGAGGTCGCCGACCGCCAGGCCGAGCACGACGCTCGGCTTCACGACGGCCGGGGTCAGTCGCAGCGACACGTCGACGGGAACCCGCGAGAGCTGCGCGTCCACCAGTTCGCGCGCGTTCTCGGTGCTCGACGTCGGATTGGTCTCCCCGAGCTGCGGCAGCAGCACGGAGGCGGGCAGCGCGAGCGTCGCCGGCGCAGTGGACTCGCCCACCCGCAGCTCGAACCCCGCCACGATCATGAGCTCGGCGGTCGCCGCGGCTTGCGCGAACTGCGAGTTGTACTGGATGGCGTCCACGGTGATCGTGGTCGCGAGGATGCTCCCCAGCGAGTAGCGGAGGTCCTCGAGCGCGTCGTCCATGAGCTTGCGCACCAGGGCGTGCTCGATCTGCGTGAAGGTGCGCTCCTCGGCGACCGGGACCCCGGAGCCGCCGAGCATCGCATTCACCCACGACAGCGCAGCGACGGTCGGGAACTGGATGACGCCCTTCGGGGCGAGGCCTTCGAGCTCGCACAGCACCATGGCGGTCGTCGCCGGCAGGGAGGCCGCGTACTCGTCGTAAGTCTGCATCGCGACGGAGTCGCAGGTCACCTGGCTGAGCACGCGCACCTTCGCGGTGAGCTGGGTCGCCCACTGCCGCGCGAACGTCTCGAACGCCAGCTCGAGCACACGCGAGTGCTCGCGCGCGAGCGTGGTCGGCCGCCGGAAGTCGTACACCGGCAGCTCGGATGCGGGAGCCTGCAGGGTGGTCACGAGAGTGACTATCGGCACGCGAGCGTCTGCTGTTAGGGATCGAGGTGGGTCAGTCCCACTTGATGCACTCGCCGGAGGCCGAGATGCCCAGGATCTTCGTGTTCGCGGAGAAACTGACCGAAGCGCTGTGGGGAAGGTCGACGATGATGGAACGGTGACCCTCGGTGTCTTGAGCGGCGGGTCCGGTCTGACGGACCCGGTGGCCGAGGCCCTCCCAGTAGGCGCGCACCTTCGCGCTCAGGGCGTCAGGGTCGAACTCGGATGGCGGCTCGGCCAGTTGCCGCACGTTGACGTTGTACTGGCCCGTCGTGGCCTTGTTGTCGCACGAGAGCCACGACCACGCATCGCGTTGTTCCGCGTTGGTGGGATCGAAAGGGCGTTCGTGGGTGTCGAGGAAGGTGCCGACGACGAGTTGGGCAACGTCATTGACGCGCTGGAGGGTTTCGTCCAGGAGTTGGGTCTTCGATTTGGTCGACAGTCCGTCGTGCGGGGTTTTGATGCCGGGTTGAGGCATGGGTCCTCCCAGATAGACACACCCCGTGAGGCCGAGCGCGAAGGCAACGGCAAGGGTTGTGCGGACACTACGAGTGCGTTTCATGGTCAATGACCGCAACAACGCGGATCAGTCCCACTTGATGCACTCGCCGGAGGCGGAGATGCTGAGGATCTTCGTGCTCGCACTGAAGAACATGCCAGCGCTGTGAGGGAGGTCGACGATGATGGAGCGGTAGCGCGTATCGTCCTGCGCGGTGGGGCCGATCTGACGAACCGAGTACCCTTGGCCCTCCCAATTGGCACGCACCCTCGCGCTCAGGGCGTCAGGATCGAACACGGACGACGGATCGGCGTTCTGCCACACAGCGACGGAGTACTGGCCCGTCGTGGCCTTGTTATCGCACGGACCCCAATCCCATGCGGCTCGCTGTTCAGCGTCGGCAGGATTGAAAGCGCTGGGCGGGATTCCCGCGTCCAACCATTCGCCGCCGACGAGTTGAGCGACGTCATTGACGCGCTGGAGGGTTTCGTCCAGGAGTTGGGTCTTCGATTTGGTCGACAGTCCGTCGTGCGGTGTCTTGATGCCGGGTTGAGGCATGGGTCCTCCTAGATACACGCACCCCGTGAGGCCGAGCGCGAGGGCGACGGCAAGGGTTGTGCGGACACTACGAGTGCGTTTCATGTCGTCCCTGTCGAGCTAGTTCCACAGCCGACGTCGAAACCGCCCTCCTCACACCTGCACGGGAGAGAAAAGGCCGCGCCGACGCGGATTAGTCCCACTTGATGCACTCGCCAGAGGCGGAGATCTTGAGGATCTTCGTGCTGGCGGCGAAGCTGACCGATGCGCTGTGGGGAAGGTCGACGATGATGGAACGGTAACCCTCGCTATCTTGCGCTGCGGGTCCGAGCTGACGTACCCGGTGGCCGAGGCCCTCCCAGTGGGCACGCACCTTTTCGGTCAGGGCTTCAGGATCGAACTCGGTCGAGGGCTCGGCCAGTTGCCGCACGTAGACGTCGTACTGGCCTGTAGTGGCCTTGTTATCGCACGGACCCCAATCCCATGCGGCACGCTGTTCAGCGTCGGCGGGATCGAAAACGCTGGGCGGGATTCCCGCATCCAACCATTCGCCGCCGACGAGTTGGGCCACGTCATTGACGCGTTGCAGGGTTTCGTCAAGAAGCTGGGTTTTCGATTTAGTCGACAGCCCGTCGTACGGGGTGTTGACGCCAGGTTGAGGCATGGATCCTCCTAGATAGACACATCCCGTGAGAGTGAGGGCGACGGTAAGGGCGACGGCAGCGCGGAGGCGGCGGGCACGTCTCACTTTCTGCTCTCAGTTGTGGAGCTTGCGTCCCGCGGGGGCCGAAGGCTCGGAACGCTTCGCGTCCCGCCGTTGATCTTGCCATCGAGCCCAAGCGCTGCGGCGGCCGTGTTCCTGAGGGCTTCAGTGTCGTAGTTGAAGTAGCCATGGCCATCGCTGGCATGCAGGTCGAACAGCCCACGATCGTCGCCGTTCCCGAGAGCGTCGTGCCCGTCCGTGGGTTCAAGGCGCTGAGCGGCATCCCCTTCCGACGAGAATACCCGGGCGCCGTACCGGTCATCACACGGATCCACCCGGCCCGAGGCCGCCCGCCCGACGTCAGCAATGCCATCCTGCGAGGACTGACTGGCATACACGTGCTCCATCCCGCCCTCGACCTTCAGATCCCTCCCACTGTCGAATCCGCCCTCCACTCCAGCCGACGCAAGGAAGACGACCGACTGCACCTCGTGGGTCAGATCGGTGATGGCGTTGCTGGCAACCGTGGTGCCGTACGAGTGCCCAACCACCGCGGTATAGGGATATGCATTGCCACCCAGGATGCTGTCCGCTGCCCACTGCCCGTCCAGTTCGGCGGCCAAACGGCGCCCGCCTGCTCTCGCCTTGTCGCCCTGCAGCACGCCGGGATCCGGGAACTGATTCACTGGCGGCTCGTAGCCGATCCACGCCACGACCATGTGCGGGAGACCATCCAGACCGTCCTGCTCGCGGTAAAGGAAGAGGCCGGCGAACGTCCAGTCTTTGAGGCGGCCGTCTTCGCCGAGCCCGCTGTCCATGCCGGGGACCATCCAGGTGACCTTCCCCGATTTCTCCGCGCTCGTCTCCCCGATCGCGACAGCAGCTAGGGGAGGCTCGTGACGGAGGTTGTACGAGAGCAGTCCGCGCGGCGGCCTCTTGGAGTTCGCCATCGTCTCGTAGTCGTCCGCGGTGCCATCCCGCAGCTTCTCCACCCCGAGCGCCGCGAGGATGTCTTTCAGCGTCTTCCCCCTCGCGGAGTCCGGGCTGATCGTCGGGTCGCTCAGGTCGCGCGCGAGCTGGATGGTGTTCGCGTGGATGCGGGTGTCGGCGTCGAGCCCGGGCAGGTTGCCGATGACCTCCGGAACGAAGTCACACCAGTGTTCGCGGGCCTCGGGCGTCAGCTTCTTCCACCACGCCGCCACCTTCTCCGGCGGAGGCGGGTTGTCCCAGAACTTCTGCGCCAGCTTCGGGTCGGCGGCCAGAAGCGCTGCCAGCGTCTCCGGCTTGAGCAGAGCCAGCATGTCGAACAACGCGGAGGCGGTGTCGGCGGACGGAGGGAGCTGAGCGAACTCGCTGACCGTGGCGACGAAGTCGTCCAACTGGGAGGGCGCCAGGGCGGTCATCCCTCCGTGGAGGGTTGCGTGCAGTGCGCGGACGAGGACGCCCTCTTCGGTCTCGTACTGCTCCTTGGCCGTGCGCGCCTGACGCTTGGCCTGCTCCAGCCGCTCCTGCGCGTCGTGGAGCTGCGTTCGCGCGGCTCGAAGCTCATCGTCGGCGGCCTCGGCCTTTCGCCGCGCTGCCGCGACCTCCGCAGTAGTCGGCACCGTGATCCCCGGAGGCGGCGGTGTGGTCGCGTACTGTCGCTGGGTCTTCTGGAGCTGGGCCAGCGCCCCGAGTATGCCGGCGTGTTCGGCGTTCAGCAGCCCGAGGGTGGCTTCGGCCCTCTCGATGTCCTCCAGGGCTTGCCCGGCTTGGTCCAGAGCCGCATCGGCGGCGTTCTGCTGACCCCACATCGCCACGGCCCACTTCAACGTCGCCTCGCGCGCCTCCAGGAAGCGCGCAGAAGCGTCCCGGCACGCCCGACTCACCGTCCGCAGGCGCTCCCCGAATGCGTCGGCCGCGTACCCGGACCAGTGCGGCTCGCCGACCTGCTCGAGCACGTCGTCCAGCCGGTCGGCTCGCCACCACATCCACTCGGCGGTCGTGTCGAACTCCCTGCCCTGCAGATCTGCCGTCTCGGGATCTCCGGGCGTCGGGTCGCCCTCGAGACCGACTGGAGACCAATCCGTCGTGTCAGAACGCACGAGAGGCGCCGAGCGAGAAGCCCTGAGCACTGTCGGCATCACGGCGCTCGTACACGTCGGCCGCGGACACCAGCGCCTCCCGCAACGACGCGACGCTCTCCGTCACAGCACGCAGCGCGGGCGTCCAGTACCCGTCGAATTCGCCGAACGCACCGATCGCACGAACGGCGCCGAGACTGCCCTCCGCCGGGGAGCCCGGCGGTTCGGCGTTCACCCCTCCCAAGCGCTGGGCGCTCCGTCGGAGCTGATCAGTGTCGACCTGGACCTTGTGACTCACTGTGCCGCCTCTCTCGTGTAACGGAGCGTGCAAGACAGCATAAGATAGAAATATTGCATGCATATTCCGCCCGTTACACTGCAGGCATGGAGTCCCCGAAACGCCGCGGCGAACGCGAGAGCCTGATAGCGCTGGCCGCGAGCACAGCACGACTCGTCGAACTCCTGGAGAGCCGAGAGGCCAGGTTGGACGAGAGCAGTGCCCGGTCGGCCGACGCGCGGGTCCGAGCGAGCCGCGCGACCGACAGCGCTCGCCCCGTCGCGGCGGAATATCTGCGCGCACTCGCCGACGGCGACACGATGACAGCGAACAGACTCGGCCGGATCAACGCCGACCTCGCCGCCAACGAGTTCCTCCGCCACGAGGTGTACTCGAGCGCCGACCACCTCACCGACCCGTACATCCTCTCGGGTGAGCTCGTCGCCCGCGACGGATCGGACAACGAGGTGCGATTCCAGGTGACGTACGATCTCGCAGGCGAGACGATCCGAGACGCCATCACCCTTCTCCAGAGCGGTGGCGACTGGTGGGTCTCCGATGGGCTCACCTATCGGTTGCCACGGATCGACGCATTCACCTCGTTCGCCGCCGAGAGCCGGTTCTCGCTCCGGGGTGCGAGGATTCCGGTCGATCGTCACGGGTACGCGGGGTCGTCGGTGTACGCCGGCGTCTACACACTGGCACCGCCGAATGCGTTCTACGACATCCACGGCGAGGTCACCGTCGTGATCAACCGCGACAGCCCGATCGTGGACGAGGGCGCCTTCACCATGGTCCCGAACGAGGGTTACGTCTCGCAGGTGCAGCACGCCGTCGACCAGGCGTTCTCGGAGGCCACGAACCACGGAACCCTTGAAGCCCTCCGGGAGGCCGGGATGCGCAACGAATTCGCTCGGTCGACCCTGCTCCCTTCGGAGGCGGTCGTCGTATCCATGACTGTGCTGGATGTGCCCACCGTCTCGGTGCGGCCTCGGGAGCGCCGCCCCTTCGCCGTCTCGGAAGGCCGGGCGCTGGTGGCCACCGGCGGTCTGAACGGCCGCGGCGAGCCTGTCACGGAGAGCGTCATGGGCACCTTCCGCTATGACCTCGAGACGACGATCGTCGGCGACGAAGTCATCGTCCGTATCGCGAGCTAGCATTAGCGTCGCCCGCCCGGTCCCCCTAACGACCGACCGGAGACCGCCGATAGTGCCCCTGTGACGGCTCACCCGGAGCCGAGACCAGGATTCGCAGCCATGATCGTCGTCACCCGATTGAACGACAGCCAGTTTGCGGTCAACCCCGACCTCATCGAGCGCATCCACGCGAGCCCTGACACGACCCTCGTGATGGTGGACGGCGCCAAGTTCATCGTCACCGAGTCGATGGCGGAGGTCATCGAGAAGATCGCGGCCTACCGCGCCAGGGTGATCGCGCTCGCGCACGACCTCCCGGCCTCCGGCCCCCGCCCCGTCCCCGCGCCTGTTCCCGACCAGGCGACCGCCCCCGCGGTTCCGTTGCGGGCCAGGAAGAAGTAACGAGGAGACACACCATGGATCCGGCAACGATCATCGGGATCGTGATTGCCTTCGCCTCCGTCGTGGCGATGGTCACGATCGAGGGCGCCCACCTGACGTCGTTGGTGCTGCCCGCGCCGATGATCCTGGTGTTCGGCGCGACCATCTCCGTCGGCATCGCCTCCGGCACGCTGAAGGACTTCTTCACCGCGGTGAAGGCGCTTCCCCGCGCGTTCCGCGGCAAGATCGAGCCGCCGTCGAAGGTCATCGACCAGGTCGTCGGACTCGCCGAGAAGGCCCGCGCCAACGGCCTCCTCGCCATGGAGCAGGAGGCCGACGGCGTCGACGACCCGTTCCTCAAGCGCGCGCTGCAGAACATCGCCGACGGCACCGACGGCGATGAGCTGCGGATCCTGCTGGAGGACGAGATCGCGACGCGCTCGAAGTCCGACCGCGTCGCCGCGAAGTTCTTCTCCACCATGGGCGGCTACGCCCCCACCATCGGCATCATCGGCACGGTCGTGTCGCTCACCCACGTTCTCGAGAACCTCTCCAAGCCGGCCGAGCTCGGCCCGATGATCGCCAGCGCCTTCGTGGCGACGCTGTGGGGTCTGCTCTCCGCCAACTTCCTCTGGCTGCCGATCGGCAACCGCCTGCGCCGGCTGTCCGACCTCGACGTCGACCGCATGACACTGCTGATGGAGGGCGTGCTCGCCGTGCAGGCGGGCAGCCAGCCGCGCCTCCTCGGCGAGCGCCTGCGCGCGATGGTTCCCGGCGGCGAGGCCGCCAAGCCCGCCAAGGGTCCGAAGGCCGTTCCCGCGCCGGAGAAGGAAGCCGCCTGACGTGGCCGCCCGTCGACGCAAGCACGAGCCGGAGGAGGAGCACGAGAACGAAGAGCGCTGGATGGCCTCCTACATGGACATGGTCACCGTGCTCATGTGCATGTTCATCGTGCTGTTCGCCATGTCGACGGTGGACGCCAAGAAGTTCGAGCAGCTCAAGAACTCTCTCGCGACCGGCTTCGGGCAGGTGAAGACCGAGAAGGTCGACACCGCGACGGGCGTCGTGGTGCCTCCCAGTCACGTCAAGGACAACGGCAGCACGACCGACTTCACGCTCGCGAAGCAGGAGGCGCAGAACCTCGAGAAGCTGAAGGACCGCATCCAGGCGAGTCTGACCCGCGACGGTCTCCAGGACGCCGTACAGATGAAGATCGACGCGCGCGGCCTCACGATCGGCCTCGTGGGCAGCTCGACCTTCTTCGACTCGAACAAGGCCGACCTGAGCGCCACCGCCGTCAAGGTGCTCGACGACATCGGTCCGGTGCTGGCGCCGGAGCAGTACCAGGTCTCGATCGAAGGGCACGCGGACTTCCGCCAGCCGGGTGCGCCCTACCCGACGAACTGGGAGCTGTCGGCCGGCCGCGCGACGAGCGTGCTGCGACGGCTGGTGGAGGCCGACGGCTTCCCCGCCGAGCGTATTGCGGCCGTCTCGTACGGCTCGGCACGCCCGCTGGCGAACACGGCGGCGAACACCGATCAGGACCTCGCCCTCAATCGCCGCGTCGATGTCGTGGTGCTCTCGAACCAGCCCGAACGCATCCGCGCGCTCATCCCGCAGGCCCTGCAGGCGACGACCGCGCCGGCGGCCGCCGGCTGACGTCACGCCGGCATGCCGACATTCGTGACGAATCGCCACTTTCGTGGCACGAATCGCGACATTCGTGACGAACCGTCGCGCTAGCGCAATCGTGCCGGCCGCACCCGCACCGGCGCCAGCCAGGTCGCGACGATGACCGCCGTGATCGACCCCGCACACATGATCGCCGCGAGCACGACGACCTGGAAGCGGCCGGCCTCCAGTGGTGAGACCCCGCCGAAGATGGCGCCGACGAAGGCGCCGGGAAGCGTCACGAGCCCGGTGGTCTTCGTCTGGTCCACCGAAGGGATGAGCGCGGCATAGACCGCCCCGCGGGCCTGCTCGAGCGTGGACTGCCGCGGGGTCGCGCCCAACGCCAGCCAGCCCTCCACCTCGTCCCAGTGGTCGTCGACAGCCTCGGTGAACCGGCGGCCGGCGAGGGTGGCGATGCTCATCGAGTTGCCGATGACGATGCCGCCGATGGCGAGCGCGTAGCGCGCGGTGAAGTCGATCGCCCCCGTCGTGAAGACGATGGTGAACGTCACGACCACGCCCGCCGCCATGCCGACGGCCATCATCGTCCCGTGGTCGAGCGACCAGCCGATCCGGTGCGTCGCCGTGGCAGCCGCCACACTGAACATGACCAGGAGCGCCAACGCCACCCACACCGGACTCGTGATGACCCCGGACAGCACGACGCTGATCACCGCGAGCTGGGCGGCTCCGCGCAGGATGGCGAGAAGCGGAGCCCACCGGTGCGGAGCCCGGTACGCGCTGAGCACCGCCGTCGCCAGCAGCGCGAGGAGGGCGACCCCCAGCAGGGTGGGCGCGAGCTCGCGGACGATGGGCACGCAGCGAGCCTACGCGGGACGCGATCAGGTCAGCGAGCTCGCTGCCGTGTCGCCGGCGCGGGCGGCCGTGACCGCGAGCACCTGGTGGGCGTCCGAGTAGATGATCCTCCCGGGCCTCAGCGTGGAGACGCGCTCCCAGTCGATCAAGTGTCGCTCCAGGATGCGCAGGTAACCGGGGATGCGCTCGAGCAGGTCGGAGGCAGCCTCCGCGAACCAACTGACGGCGAGCGGGTGGTCGCGGAACAGGCCGGGATCGACGGTGCTCGGGTCGATCAGATGTGCAGTGAACCAGTCGTTCGAGGAGCGCCGGAACCGCTCCTCTGCCGCTGAGAGGCGACCCGCGCTCGCCAGGCCGTTGACGAGGGCGAAGACTCCGGGCTGAATGCCCCTGCGGTTGGCGGTCGTGGCCCGGAAGCGCACGAATCGAACCCGGGCGGCGTCTCCATGCTCACTCCGCTCGCTACCGACCCGATGCATGAGCGCCCCTTCCTCCGTGAGGCTTCAGTATGGCAACGCGGTCCAGAACAGACGGAGGGGCTCCCGCCGTTTCGGGAGCCCCTCCGTTGTGGAGCCGGCGGCAGGTGCCGCGCGTCAGCGCTTGAGGTTGGTGAGCTCCTGGAGTACCTCGTCGGAGGTGGTGATGATGCGGGCGTTGGCCTGGAAGCCGCGCTGAGCGACGATCAGGTTGGTGAACTCCTGCGAGAGGTCGACGTTCGACATCTCCAGCGAGCCGCTCTGCAGGGTGCCGAGTCCCGCTTCGCCGGGGCCGCCCAGTTCGGCGGCGCCGGAGTTGACGGTGGCGCGGTAGGTCGAGCCGCCGGCCTTCTCGAGGCCGCCCGGGTTGACGAAGGTGGCGAGCGCGATCCGGCCGACCGCCTGCTTGTCGCCGTTCGAGAACAGGCCGATGATCGTGCCGTCCTTCGAGAGCGAGAACGACTGCAGTGTGCCGGAGGCGGCGCCGTTCTGGTTCTTGAACGCCACGGTCGTGATCCCGGCGTAGCCGGTGACAGTGGAGAGGTCGACGGTGACACCGCCGACGGCGAGGCTTCCGCCGGCCGTGAGCTTGCCCGTCGCGTCGAACGTGAGCGCGCCGTTGGCCGTCGCGCCGTTCGCGTCTGCGCCCGCAACGTCCCAGCCTGCCGCCGTCTTGGTGAAGGTCAGCGTGAGCTTGCGGGAGGTGCCGGTGCCGTCGTAGACGTCGACGTCGCGCACCAGCTGGTCGCCGAGCACAGCGTCGGAGGGCAGGTTGCCGTTGATCGTGCCCGCCGTCGTGGCCGTCGCCGGGGTGACCGCGTTGAGCGGGATGGTCACGTCGCCGAGCGCGCCGCCCTGCTGGATCACGCCGTTGACCGCGTTCCAGCCCTGCAGGATCGCGCCGCCCGGACCGACCAGACGGCCGAGGGCGTCGGGGTCGAACGAGCCGGCGCGCGTGTAGACGGTCTCGCCTCCGACCTTGGTGACGAAGAAGCCGTCGCCGTTGATCATCATGTCGGTGGGGCGGCCCGTCGCCTGGGCGGCGCCCTGGGTGAAGTTGGTGGAGATGCCGGCCACGAGCACGCCGAGGCCGATCTGGGCCGGGTTGGTGCCGCCGTTCTGGGCTCCCGGGCCCGTGGCGCCCTGCACCAGCTGCGAGAGCGTGTCCTGGAACTGCACGGCCGACCCCTTGAAGGCGGTGGTGTTGACGTTGGCGATGTTGTTGCCGGTGACGTCGAGCATGGTCTGGTGCGAGCGGAGCCCGGAGATTCCGGAGTAGAGGGAGCGGAGCATGATGCTGCCTTTCTGCGAGAAGTCGTCAGGCGGTCGCGGTCGGAGTGACCACGCCGAGGATGGAGTCGAGGTTGATCTGCTGGTCGCCGACGGTGACCACCGGTACGGCGGCGGCGTACGAGACGGAGGACGCCGTGCCTGTCTTCGTGTCGCCGTTCTTGTCGAGATAGCTGACGGTGTGCCCGATCAGCGCCGCAGCGGAGGTGCGCATCTGAAGCGCGAAGCTCTCCTGGTTGGTGGAGTCCATGCTGGTGAGCTTCTCCATCATGGCCAGCTGCGTCGTCTGTGAGATCATCTGGTTGGTGTCCATGGGCGAGCTCGGGTCCTGGTTGCGCAGCTGCGTGACGAGCAGCTGCATGAAGGCCTCGCTGTCGAGCGACTGCTTCGGCGTGCGCGTCGGCGTCGTGGTGTAGATGCCGCCGTTGGAGGCGGGGTCGGTTCCGGTGATGGGGTCGACGGCCACAGGGGCTCCTTTCGGTGTCTTAGACGATGAGGTCGATCGAGTAGGTGGACCCGTCGGCCGCGGGGTGCGGGAGGCGGTCGGCGTCGCGGTCGGCGTCGCCGCGGAACGGCCGCGAGCTTTCGTCGCCGGAGGGCCGGCCGTCGGAGCCGGCACGCGCGTCCGCCTGCTGGCCGGCGGCACGACCGTCGGCCGCGGACTGCTGCTGCGGCGACGGCTGGTTCTGCGACGAGAGGTCGAGCGTGCCGGTGAGGCCGGCGCTGCCGAGGTCGCGCCGGAGGTCGGGGAGGATCGCTCGCAGTGCGTCGCGCCCGGCGTCGGTGGGGGCGAACAGCTCGACCCGCACGCCCTCGACGCCGACGTGGGCGCGGACGGTGACCGGCCCGAGGTTGTCCGGCGTCACGTGCACGGTCATCACGTGCTCGCCACGGCCCGCGGCCGCCAGCGTGAACACGGGGCGGGCGAGCTGGGCGTCGAGCGTCTGCGGTTGCTGCGCGGTGGCGGCCGGAGCGGCTACGGTCGTCGTCGCGGTGACCGGTGCGGGCGCCGGGGGCGCAGCGGAGGCCGGCGCCGAGACTCCGGGGAGGGCGTCGCCGGGGCGGCTCTGCAGTTCTGCGGTCGGGGCGGCGGCGACGACGGGCCGGGAGGTCGCGGGCACGTCGCCCGCGGCCGCCGACGTGGGAGCCGCCGGGGTACTGAGGAGAGCCTCCTGCGGAGCGCGGGCGGCACGCGGCGTCGGCGCGAGCGGGAGGGTGGCGGCCGCCTCCGTGGAGGCCGTCGATGCGCTGCCGGGCGTTCCGGATGGAGCCGTCGCGGGCGTCGCGGGGATCGCCGGCGTGAGCGGCTGCGGCGCCTGATCCTCCATGGACGGTCGCGCGGGCACCTGCTGGACCGGCGTCTGCGTGTTCGGCTTCTGCGCAGTCGGCGCCTGTGTGACCGGCGTCTGCGTGACCGGCGCCTGGTCGGCGCGCGGTGACGGGAGCGCGGAGCCGTTCGAGTCGATGGCAACGCTCCGACCGGCAGGCGCCGACGTCGGTGCTGCCGGCGCGGACCCTGGAGCCTCCGCGCCCTGCGGCCTTCCGGCCGTGGGTGCGGGCACGACGGCGGCGACCGGGACTGCGCCGACGGGCGCACCCACCACCGGCACGGCCGACACGTCCGCGACGCTCGGCGAGCCGGCGCCGGCCGCCGGCGCGGGCGCCGCTGCTCCGGAGGTCGCGATAAGCGCCGCCCCACCAGCATCCGGCGCGGCTGACGGCGTCTCGACTGCAGGTGTCGCGGCCTGTGCGTCGCTCGCCGATCCGGCGTGCTCGTCCGATGTCCGCGGGGCCGTCGAGCCAGGCTTGCGACTGGGCAAATGGCTGTGCTGATCGGCAGGCGCGGGCGCCGCATGCGCGGGCGCGGGGCGCGCCGGCGCCGGCGTGTCTCGCCTGCCGGTGTCCGCGTGAGCGTCCGTCGCGCCGGCCAGGAACGCGCCGAACGCGTCGGCTCCGCCCGGGCGGGACGCGCGCGGGCCTCCCGTGGTGCCGGCGTTCGACGGCGCTGAGCCCGGTGCGACCACCGCTCCGGGCGTCACAGCGAGCCTCCCTGCATCACGGAGGCGAGGAGCGACCGCAGCAGATCGGCCTGCGTCGTGGAGGTCGACGAGCCGGCCCCGGACAGCCCGGCAAGACCCGACAGGCCGGACAGCCCGGACAGCCCCGACACGCCGGTCGTCCCCGACAGGCTCGCCAGCGCGGAGGCGAGAGCCGACGCCGAAGCACCGCTCGTCGTCGACAACGCCGTCGAGGCCGGAGCGGCCGTCGCCTGCGGAACGATCCGCCGGATGGTCACGATGTCCGAGTCGTCCATCCAGTTGTTCACGAGGCTGACATTGCGGCCCTCGCTCGGCGCGTGGATCACCTTGCCGTCGCCCGCGTAGATCACGATGTGCTCTCCGCCGTTGGTGACGATGAGGTCGCCGGGCTGCGCCTGCGCCAGCGACGGCACCTCGGTGCCCATCTTCGCCTGGCCAGAGACGAGCCGCGGGAGGTCGATCCCGAGGTCCTTGTAGACCCGCTGCACCAGGCCGGAGCAGTCGATGCCCGACGAGCTGGTCCCGCCGAAGACGTACGGAACGCCGAGGTATTTCTTGGCGTCGGCGACGACGTCGGCGCCCGTGACGCCGCCCGACGAGCCGGTCGTGGCATCGACCCCGGAGGTCCCGAGTGCGCCCGCGAGCGCGTCGGCGAAGTTCGTCGACGACGTGGCCGATGTCGACGGGGTCGCGGAGGCCGCGGTTCCCGTCGTGATCTGGTCGAGCTGGGCGATCGTGGCCTGGATCTGGGAGATCCGCCCGATCGCATCGGTGACCGTCATGCCTCGTGCCTTCCTTCGTCCTGGTCGGAGCGTCCGCGCAGCCAGGCGCCGGTCGCGATCTCGTCGATGGCCGCCTGCTCGGCTCCGAGCTCGCCCGCTACGACGTCCGCGTGATGCCGTGCCTCGAGCTTCTCCAGGCCGACGGCGCGGATCTTCGCCTCGGTGAACGTCTGCTGCGCCTCCGCGACCTCCGTCTCGGCGTGCTCGGCGTAGGCGGCCAGGTCGGCCAGCATGCTGCGGCTGGAGGCGCGGGCCGCGGCGAGCGCGAACATCGTGCTCGCGTCGGTCGCCTCCACCGGCACCGCGTGCAGGGCGGCGATCGCGCGCACCTGGCGGTCCTGAACGTCGCGCCGCAGCGCGTTCGCGGCGGCGAGGTCGCTCGCGGCGTTGTCCTTCTCGATCTGCCGCAGTCGCAGCAGTCCGGCGAGCGGGAACGTCCGTGCCATCACACCACCCCTGTCCCGGCGGCGGGCATCGCCGCCACCAGCTCGTTCAGTCGTGCCCAGCCGTCCGCGAACGCGGAGGGTTCGCCGATCCCCTGCCGGAGGAAGCGGTTGATGGCGTCCTCGTTGGCGACGGCGGCGTCCACACGCGGGTTCGTCCCCGGCTTGTACGCACCGACATCGAGGAGGTCCTGCGCCGCGACCCTGGCGGCGAGGATGCTGCGCAGCCCCGTCGCGGCCGCGCGCTGCTCCGGGGTCGTGACCCGGGAGGCGAGGCGCGAGATCGATCCGAGCACGTCGACGGAGGGGAAGTGCCCGACGACGGACAGCCTCCGGTCGAGCACGACGTGGCCGTCGAGGATGCTGCGCGCGGCGTCGGCGATGGGCTCGTTGTGGTCGTCGCCGTCGACGAGCACGGTGTAGAGCCCGGTGATCGAGCCGGTCTCGCCGGTCCCCGCGCGCTCGAGCAGTTGCGCGAGCAGCGAGAAGGTCGACGGCGGGTAGCCGCGGGTGGCGGGAGGCTCGCCCGCCGAGAGCCCGATCTCGCGCTGCGCCATCGCCACGCGGGTCAGCGAGTCCATCATGAGCACGACATCGCGGCCCTGGTCGCGGAACGACTCGGCGATGCGGGTGGCCGCGAAGGCCGCGCGCCGGCGCATGACCGCCGGCTCGTCGGAGGTCGCCACCACGACGACGGACCGCGCCAGGCCGGCCGGCCCGAGGTCGTCCTCGAGGAACTCGCGCACCTCGCGGCCGCGCTCCCCCACCAGCGCGATCACCGAGACTGCCGCATCCGTGCCGCGCGCGATCATCGAGAGCAGCGAGGATTTGCCGACGCCGGAGCCGGCGAACAGGCCGAGGCGCTGGCCGCGGCCCACCGTCACGAGCGTGTCGAGCACGCGGACGCCGAGTCCGAGCGGCGACTGGATGCGCGCGCGGCGCATCGCATCCGGCGCCCGGTTGTCCAGCGCGACGAAGCCGTCGGGAGCGATCGGGCCGCGGCCATCGAGCGGTCGCCCGAGGGCGTCGATCACCCGGCCGAGCATGCCGTCCCCCGTGGGGACGAGCAGCGGGCTGCGCACGGCACGCACCGGCGCTCCGGCGGCGATGCCGGTGAGGCGCCCGTAGGGCATCACCTTCGCCCCGGTGGAGGTCGTGGCCACGACCTCGGCGTGCACGCCCTCTCCGTCGCCGATCACCACGAGATCGCCGATCGCCGCGCGCACGCCCTCGATCTCGGCGCCGAGGCCGATCACGGCGGTCACGCGGCCGACGCGTTCGACCGCTGCGGCCTCCACCGCGGCGCCCCAGTTCGCCAGTGCCGCCGTCACGACAGGGCCTCCCCTGCGCGTTGGAGCGAGGCGCGGATGCGCGCGTCCAGCCATCCGGTCGGGAGGCCGCCGATCGCGTCGCCCGGCGCGAGCGAGGGGTCGGCCACCGTCGTGACGCCGTCGAGGACGAACGTGCCGTCGCGGGCGCCCCCGCTCCGTTCGGCTTCGCGCAGCAGCGCCAGGTCCTCCGGGTTGATCCGAATCACCGTCAGCTCCCCGGCGGGCGCCTCGGCGAACACCCGGGCCACGGCGGCCCGCGCGGCGGCGAGCCGGTCGCCGAGTACGGTGCCGACGACGGCCTCCGCCAGCTCGAACGCCGCCGCGACCAGCGTGTCCTCGACCTCGGCGATCACGGGGACGGTGGCCTCTCGGAGCTCGACGGCCGCGGTGCGCAGGGTCTGCGCGAGCACGGCGATACGGCGGGCGGCTGCGTCCGCCTCCGCGGCGCGCGCCAGCTCGGCCTCCGCCAGCCATGCGGCCTGCTCGGCGGCCGCCTCGCGCCGGCCGTCCGCATAGCCCGCGGCGAAGCCGCGCGCCCTGGCGGCATCCGCTGCGGCGTGCTGGTCGTCCGTCTCCGCGAGCACGGGGACGGTCAGCGGCGCGAAGGCGACGTCATTCGACATACGCGTCCTCGTCGCCGCGCTGCACCGTGATCGTGCCCGCGGCCTCCAGGTCGCGGATGGCGCGGACGATCGACGCGCGCGCGTCCTCCACCTGCGACAGCCGCACCGGCCCGAGGATGCGGATCTCGTCCTCGAGGATCTCGCGGTTGCGCTCGGACAGGTTCGAGGTGATGACTTCGGTGACCGCCTCGGTGGCGCCCTTGGTGGCGACGGCGAGCACGGCCGCGTCCACGCCGCGCAGCACCTGCTGCACGTCGCGCGGGTCGAGGCGCACGATGTCGTCGAACGTGAGCATCCGCGACCGGACCTCCTCGGCGAGCGCTGGGTCGCGCTGCTCCAGCGCCTCCAGGAGGGCCTTCTCGGTCGCGGCGTCGGCCCGGTTGATGATGTCGACGAGCGGCTGCACTCCCCCGACCGAGTCGGAGGATGTGCGGGCGGAGACCACGGCGCTCGCGCGCTGCTTCAACGTGTCTGCGACGACGCGCACGGCGTCCGGGCTCGGTGAGCCCATGGTCGCGATCGCGTGGGCGACCTCGGTGCGCGCGTCGTCGTCGAGGCCGGCCAGCACGCGGGAGGCGTGGTCGGCGCGCAGGTGGGCGAGCACCAGCGCGCTGGTCTGCGGCAACTCGCCCGCCAGCAGCATCTGCACCTGCCCGGGCTCCACCGTGTCGAGGAACTCGAACTGCTTGCCCGCCATCGACGAGGCCACCCGGTTGAGCACGCCTGTCGCGCGCTCGGCGCCGAACGACGCCTCAAGCAGCCCCACGGCGATGTCGCGTCCGCCGCGGGTGCTGACGCCGCCTCGCGCGGTGAGGTCGTGGAACTCGCTCAGCGCCTTCTCGGCGACGGACGGGTCGACGCGGCGCAGGCGGAGGATCTCCGCGGTGATCTCGTCGGCCTCCTCGTCGGAGAACTGCTTCATCACCTGGGCGGCGCGCTGCTGATCCATGTTCATCAGCACGACGGCGACCTTCTGGGGGCCGGTCAGCGGGGTCTTGGTGTCGTTCATACGCCGGCCCGGTCCTCCATGAGACTGCGCAGGAACTCGGCGGTCTTCTGCGGGTCGCGCTCGGCGAGCGACTCGATCTCCTGCCGGCGGCGCTCGGCCTCGAGCTCGGGGCCGGTCGGGTCGGGCACCGGGTCGAGCTGCATGGGGATCGTCGGCTGCGCCGGCTCGAGCGCGATCGGGAAGGCCGCGGCCTCGAGTGCGGCGGTGTCCGCGCGCTCGGCCTCCAGCTCGGCGTTCTCGGCCGCACGCTTGCGGCCGCGACGGAACAGCGCGAACGCGATGATCGCGGCGGCCACGACCGCGGCGCCGATGATGGAGGTGCGGATGATCCCCGTGAGCTGGTCCGCCGCAGCGGCGTCCTTCGCCGCCTGGATCGCCTTGGCCGCCTCTGTCGCGCCCGCCTTGCTGAACGGCACCAGCTGCACGCTGACCGAGTCGCCGCGCTTGGTGTCGATGCCGGCAGCGGCGTTGACCATGTTCCGCAACTCGTTGGCGCTCACGTTGGTGACGGCGTCGGAGTTCACGGCGACCGAGACCGTCTGGCGGTTGATCGCGCCGGCCGGGATGGTGCGCTGCTCGGTGACCTTGTCGACCGCGTTGTCCTTGGTGCTCGACTCCGAGTTGAAGGTGCCGTTGCCGTTGGTGCCGTTCGGCACGGCGATGTTGTCGGGTCCCAGCACTCCGGCGGCCGAGTTGCCTCCGGTGCCGGTGTAGGTCTCCTTCTGGGTGGTCTCGCTCAGCGACGGGGCGTTCGTCGGCGACGTGAACGACTCCTCGGTGCGCTGGGCGGACTCGTTGCTCACGTCGGCGGCGACCGCCACGGTGGCGTTCCCGGGGCCGACGACCTTGTCGAGCATGTCCTGCACGGCCGACTTGACGCGGGCCTCGTAGTCGTTGGCCTGCTTGTCCGCTCCCCCCGTCGCGCCGGCGCCGACCGTGCTCAGCACGTTGCCGTTCGCATCGACGACCGCGACGTCGGTGGGCTGCATGCCGGTGACGGCGGCGCTGGTCAGGTGCACGATGGCCTGCACCTGGTCGGCGGTGAGCGTGACCCCGGCCTGCGTCTCGACGAAGACGGAGGCGGTCGGATCCTTCTTCTCGGAGACGAACACGGTGTCCTCGGGGATCGCGAGCCGCACGGACGCCGTCTTGACCCCCTTCATGGCGGAGATCGTGTTGGCGAGCTCGCCCTCCATCGCCCGCTTGTAGGTGACCGACTGCTGGAACTCGGAGGACGTGACGCCCATCTTGTCGAGCAGCGAGTAGCCGTTCGTCGTGGAGGTCGGCAGGCCGGCCGAGGCCGCCTTGAGCCGTTCGTCGTAGACCTTCTGCTGGGGCACCATGATGGTGCCTCCCCCGTCGGTGAGCTGGTACGGGACGCCGTCGGTGCGCAGCTGGTCGACGATCGCCGACGCGTCGGCGGCCTGGAGGCCGGAGAACAGCGGCGTGTACGACGGCTGCGACGCCCACATGGCGAGGCCGGCCGCTCCCAGGCCGATCACGGCCACGCCGATCACGGCGATGACCCGCTGGGCCACGCTGAACCCGCGGATCGTGTCGCCGAGCCGGCGGAAGAAGCTCGTCACCTGCTGGGGCATCAGGCCTGCATCCTCATGATCTCGTTGAAGGCGTCGACGGCCTTGTTGCGCACCCCGGCGACGAGCTCGAGGGTGACCTGAGCGCGCGTAGAGGCGAGGGTCGCCTGGTGGATGTCGTCGAGGTTGCCGGTGACCGCCTGGATGGCGAGCGTGTCGCTCGTGCTCTGCAGCTGCTGGAGGTTGTCGACGGCGCCGCTCAGGGCGGTGCTGAACGAGCCGCCGCCTGTGCCGGTGGTGGAGTTCGCGGCGGCCGCGCCGGTGGTGCCGGTGGCCGCGCCGATCGAGCTGATCGCGTTGATGGCGTCGATGGGCATCAGTTCCTCCCGATCTGGAGGGCGGCCTGGTAGGTCTCCTTGGCGCGGTCGACGACCGCTGCGTTGGCCTGGTAGCCGCGTTCGGCCATGATGAGCGCTCCCATCTGCGACGACAGGTCGATGTCGGGGTAGCGCACGTAGCCCTTCGCGTCGGCGACGGGGTTGTCGGGCTCGTAGACCATCCGGCCCTCCGCGCTGCCGTACGCCGCGCCCGCGACATAGGCGCCGGAGACGCCCTGCCCTTCTTGGGCCACGATGTAGCGCGCCTGGAACGCCGCGCCGTTCGTGGGCTTCGCCGTGTTGATGTTGGCCATGTTGTCCGAGATCGCGTCGAGCCACTTGCGGTGCAGGGTCAGCCCTGTGCCGGCGATGCCGATGGCGTCGAATGTCATCGTGAGTCCTTTCGGTCGTCGAGGAACGCGTGCGCCGGTCAGCTGGTCTTCAGGGCGGCGCGGACGAGCGAGAACTCGTTGCCTGCCGCCTGGGACGCGAACTGGAAGCGGAGCACCGTGTCGACGTTGGAGAGCGTCTCGGTGTCGAGGTTGACGTTGTTGCCGTCGGTGCGCGTCGGCTCGAGCGAGCGCGCCGTGGTCGAGGAGGCGTGGCCGTCGCCGCGCGCGACGGACGCGGCGAGGGCGTCTTCGAATGACACGCGCTCCGCCGTGTAGCCGGGGGTGTTCACGTTGGCGATGTTGTTGGCGATCGCGCGCTGGCGTGCCGAGAGGCCGTCGAGGGCGCTCGACAGGGCGGCACTGGTCACGGATTCGAGCACGTGCACTCCATCGGTGGTCGAAGGGGTGGCCTGTCCGTGGCCAATCGTCGAGCGATCCGTGCTCGTAGGCCTCTATCGACCGCGGGGGAGGATGCGTTAGCAACGGTGCCCGTGCCCAGTTCGTGGGTCATTCCGTCGGGTGAACGGCAGGGTTCGCACCGGCGACGGACGTTCACTGCGGGTTGTGGATGACTCGCCTTTCAGGCACTGAAATCACAGACCTATCCACAGCCGATTTCCCGGTGTGAATTACACCGTTGTGGTTTAGAACAAAGATTCGATTCGCCGTTGAATCGCACGAAAATGCTGGTCAGAGCCGATTACAACTCACTGTGAATTCTGAGATTCCACACAAGCCGCGCGTGTCCTCCACACGTTATCCGCACTCATCCACGACTTTTCCCCAGAGTTATCCACAGGTGGAGAAGCTGGGGAGTGCCGAGCGCTGTGGACGAGCCGGTCCACCCCCGTCCGTTGAACGCGCGATGAACGCCGCGACACGCCCGGAAGGGGCGGGCTCAGCCGATCAGATCGAAGTACACCGGGTGCGGTCCCATCTCCGCACGCGGCACCGCGTTCACCGCAGCGAGGTGCCGCGCGGTCGTCTGACGCACGTCCTCCAGGTAGCGGATGGTGTGGAGCTGGGCCTCCAGCAACCGCGCTGCGCGCTCCTGCAGCTCCTCCGGGATCGGGCCGAGCCCCGCCGGCGGACGCCAGGGGATGGGGTCCACCTTCGCGAGCGCACCGTGCAGCTCGCGCTCCATGCGCTCCAGGGCCTCCGACCAGGGATGCTCAGGCAACACCGAGGTCACGTCCGGCTTCCTGGTCGGCGCCGGACGGCGAGGCGTAGGGGGAGCGCGGGAGTGCGGCGGCGGCGGGCAGGCTCTCCGCCGCCTCGTGCCAGGCCTGGCGTAGCGGCTCGACGAGCTCGATGGCTTCGCGCACCTTCGAGGCGTCGTGCTCGACAGTGCCGGCGACGATCAGGTCGGCGAGGTAGCCGTAGAGCTGCAGCAGCCCTTCGGCGCCGTCCCAGAGATCCACCTTGAGGCTCGAGGCGAGCTCGGCGACGATCTGGTCGGCATGCCGCAGGTTCTCCCACGCCGTCGGCCAGCTCTGCGTGTGCAGAGCCTCCTCGGCGCGGGTCAGGTCGAGCACGAGGCGGTCGTAGAGCATGGTCACCAGTCGCGCGGGGCTGGCCGACAGCACGCTGTCCCTGTTGTACGCGGACAGCTTGGCCGCGGCGGAGTTCAGGAGGGTCATGAGCTGCTCCCAGAGGAGAGAGAGGCGAGCTGGCCGGTCAGCCACGACGACTGCGACTGGAGCTGCTGCAACTGGACTTCGAGATTCGCATACGTCTTCTGGAGGGTCGATTTACGGTCGGCCAGGCGCGTGTCCCAGTCGGCGATCTGGGCGTTGAGGCTCTTGACCGTCGACTGCTCGCCCTGGATCTTGGTGGTGATGGTGCCGGTGTACTTGTCGCTGGCGACGTTCGCGGCGTCGGCGACGCGCTGAGAGATCGTCGCGAGAGCCGACTTCACCGCGTCCGGGTTGTTCGCGATGGCGGTGGCGAAGGCGGTCTTGTCGAACGTCACCTGACCGTCGCTCGTGATGCTGATGCCGTAGGTACTGGGGGAGATCCCGTTGATCGGGGCGATGACCGCGTCCATCAGCTTCTGATTCGCGTCGCGCACGGTCGAGTCACTGGTGAAGGCGCCCGCGGTGACGGTCGTGCCGCCCGCGGCGTCCGTCCCGGTCGTGACCGCCTGCTTCTGCGAGATGAAGGTGAAGATGTCGTTGAGGCTCGTCACCAGCGAGTTCGCGGCGTTCGAGATGCCGGTGTCGTCACGGGCGACCGTGAGCGTGACCGGAGTGGTGGAGGCGGCGGACACCGTCACGGTCACGCCGGGCAGCACGCTGGTGAACGTGTTCGTCGCGCTCGTCACGGCCTGCGCCGCGGCCGATCCGGCCCACAGGGTGAGCTGCGCGTCCTGCGCCTGACGCACCTGCGCGGCCCCCGGGTCGTTCAGGAGGTTGGTCGCCGTTCCGGCCGTCACATCCGCGGGCGTGCCGCGGTAGACCGTGAACGCGGCGCTCGCGCCGGTCTTGGCCGAGCTGAGCTGGAGCCGGTAGAGCTGCTGACCGGTCGCGGGGTCGAGCCCGGCGGCGACCTGGGTCGCGCTGACTCCCACGCCGGCCTTGTTGATGGCCGCGGCGACGTCGGCGAGCGACGAGCTCGACGCGGTGACCTGCTTGGTGGTGCCGTCGGCGGCGACGAAGGTCAGCGTCGGCGGCTGGTCGGGCCACTGCGTGAGCGGCCCGGTGACCGTGACCTGCGACTGCGCGAGGCGGTCCACGGTGAAGTCGATGGTGCCGTCCACCGCTCCCGTGCCGGCGGTCGCCGTGACCGAGGTCGAGCTGACGGAGGCGGTGTGGAGGTCGGTACCTGCCGGTGCGGCGAGCGCGGCAGCGGCCGTGGCGAGGGACGCGACCTTGGTGTTCAGCGTCTGCATCGCCGTGATGAAGGTCGTCGAGTCGGTGACCTTGTTCTTCAGCAGCGTCTGCGGAACGGCCTCCGCCTGCATCAGCTGGTCGATCAGCTGCGTGGTGTTGAGTCCGCTGATCAGACCGTCGACGGCCATGCTCATCTGGTGCTCTCCCTCCTACGGCGGTGGTGCGGGTGGTGCATGTGGAACGGCGGCCGGGATGCCCTTTGGGGATGACATCCCGGCCGCCGGGTCTGAAGCGGTACCTCTGCGGTTAGCGGAGGAGCTGCAGAACGCCCTGGCCGGACTGGTTGGCCTGGGCCAGCATCGCGGTGCCCGCCTGCGACAGGATGTTCGAGCGGGTGTACTTCACCATCTCGGACGCCATGTCGGTGTCGGTGATGCGCGAGTTCGCAGCGGACAGGTTCTCCTGGGAGACGTTGAGGCTGCGGATGGTGCTCTCGAAGCGGTTCTGGACCGCACCGAGGTTGGCGCGAGCGGTCGACACGTTCTTGATCTGGGTGTCGAGAGCGGCGATCGAGGTGAGCGCGTTCGCCGACGAGTCGAACTGCAGCGCGCCGACCGCGGTGGCGACCGTTGCGACGTTCGCACCCGAGAGGTCGACGGCGATCTGGTCGTTCGCCGCCACCGAGCCGGCACCGACCTGGAAGGTCAGCGTCGCGTTCGAGCCGTCGAGCAGCTTGATCCCGTTGAAGTTCGCGCTGCCCGAGATGCGCGTGAGCTCGCTCGTGAGCTGCGTGACCTCGGTCTGGATCGCCGTGCGCGAGTCGGTGTTGTTCGAGTCGTTGCCGGCCTGGACCGCGAGGTCGCGGACGCGCTGCAGGATCGAGTGGACCTCGGTCAGCTGACCTTCAGCGGTCTGCACGACGCTGATGCCGTCCTGAGCGTTGCGGGCCGCGACGGTCAGACCGCCGACCTGCGACTTCAGGCCCTCGGAGATCGCGAGGCCTGCCGCGTCGTCCGCCGCACGGTTGATGCGGAGGCCGCTGGACAGCTTCTCGAGCGACTTCGAGAGGTCGCTCTGCGTGTTGTTCAGGTTGCGGTAGGCGTTGAGCGCCGAGATGTTGGTGTTGATCTGCATACCCATGATGTTTCCTCCATGACTGGGCTTAGGTTCGCGGTCCGTCCATGTCCCGCACTGACACCTATCGACCGGAGGTCACCGGCCGTTAGGGACGATTTTCAGGATGCGCGCGCCGTGCTGGGGGAGGGGGCGTGCGGGTGGAGGTGCGCGACGGCGTGCTGCGCCAGGCGGGCCAGGTAGGCGCTGCGCCGTGCCTGCGAGGTCTTCGCCTCGATCACCGCCGGGTCGCCCTCGTCGGCGTAGTGCGTGGCCATGCCCTCGCGCATGAGCCGGATGGCCTCCGATCGCTGCTGCGACACCGCCGAGTGAGTGATGCCGAGTTCCTCTGCGATCTCGGTGACCGTGCGGTCGTCGAAGTAGATCGCCTCCACGATGGAGCGCATCCGGTCGGGGAGCGCGGCCACCGCGGCGCGCACGTAGGCGGTCCGCTCGCCGACGAGCAGCGTCTCCTCCGGGCCGGCGGTCTCCGAGACGAGCACCGACTCGACCGTCTCGTCGAGCGCGGTCACCGAACGCGCGGCGTCGGCGAGGCCGGCGGCCACCGACGCGCGGTCGACGCCGAGCGCTGCGGCGATCTCGTCGACGCCCGGCGTGCGGCCGAGCGCCGCCGTGAGGCTCTCCTGAACGGCCAGTGTCTCCTTGATGCGCTTGCGGGCAGAGCGCGTCGCCCAGTCGCTCGCGCGCAGTTCGTCGGCCAGCGCGCCGACGATGCGGGTCCGTGCGTAGGCGCCGAAGGGCACGCCGGTCGTCGCGTCGTAGGCGTCGGCCGCGGTCACCAGGGCGACGGCGCCGGCGGAGGCCAGGTCGTCTCGCGACAGGTGCGTAGCGCGGGAGCACAGGTCGGAGACCAGGTACCCCACCAGCGGCAGGTTCTCGACGACGAGCGTGTTTCGTTCTGTGCGGTTCACGCTGGGCGACCCCTCTTCATCGGACGGGTACCACGGATCATCCCGGTTCGGGGTGGGATGGTGCGGGTACTCGGGCGGTGCTCGGATGTTCGGGCTTACTCGGGTGCCGAACGGACTGTGCTAGGGGTCTTCGTGTTCACGGTAACAATGCGAGTCCTTACAGGTCCCGAACCGGATGCCCCCACTACGGGGCAGCCCCTACCCCCAGTACGGGGAATACTGTGCGCTCGCTCCGACGCGGTACGGCCTGAGCGATTTCATAGGGCTCGCCGCCTAACATCGGGGCGACCGGTGCCGATGGTCCCCCATGAGGCGGACACCCGTTCCGCCACGGACCGAGGGATTCAGTGCGCATAACGACTCACGAGGACGTCAGGAGCGACATGGCCGCGAGCGAACTCTCCGCTCAGCTCTGGAAGGAGCGCGAGCTGCTGGAGCTGCTGCTGTTCAAGCTGGAGGAGGAGCAGCTGCTGCTCATCGCCGGCAAGTCGCGCTGGATCTCGCATGCGACCCGCGAGGTCGAGCAGGTGATGGAGCGCATGCGCGACGCCGCACTCGCCCGCACCATCGAGGTCTCCGTCGTGGCCGAGGAGTGGGGGCTCTCCCCGGAGGCCACCCTCCGCGAGCTCGCCGCGGGCGCGCCCGACGGTATCTGGTCCGACATCTTCGCGTCGCACCTGACGGCCATGACCGAGCTCACCGGTCAGATCGCCGACGTGCGCGACACCAACGAGCGACTGCTGCGGGAGGCCGCCCGCTCCACCCAGGAGACGCTGAGCGGTCTGTCGGGCTCGGGCCCGGACGCCGGCGTCTACGGGGCTGCGGGCGAGAGCCGCTCGGGCGACGCCGGCGGCCGACTCTTCGACACGGAGGCCTGACGATGAGCACCTTCAGCGGGCTCAACACCGCCTACACCGGTCTAGTCGCCGCGAAGGCCGGTCTCGACGTGGTGGGCCAGAACCTGGTCAACGCGAACACGGCGGGGTACACGCGCCAGCGGGTCACGACCTCCGGAGTGCCCGCACTCAACTCGACGGGACTCTTCACCGGCGGCGTGCGCCCCGGTCAGGGAGTGAACGTCGACGGCGTGCAGCGGCTCGACGACGCCGCGCTCGACGCCCGCGTGCGGAGCACGACGGCGCTCTCCGGCTACTCGTCGGTGCGCGCGAAGGCACTGACCTCGCTCGAGGACTCGCTGAACGAACCGGGTACGAACGGGCTCTCCTCCCAGCTGCAGAAGTTCTGGTCGGCCTGGAGCGACGTCGCCAACCAGGCCGGCGACCAGGCTCCGGCCGGTGTGCTGCTCGGCCAGGCCGGCAGTCTCGTGACCCAGATCGCCGCGGGCTACAGCGCGGTCGACGACCAGTGGACCGCCCTGCGCCAGAACGCGGGCGGTATGGTCGACGACCTCAACCAGGCCGCGACCGAGGTCGCCGATCTCAACGGCCGCATCCGGCAGGCCGTGGCCTCCGGCGCGTCGGCGAACGAGCTCATGGACCGGCGCGACGTGCTGACCGCTCAGATCGCGAACCTCGCCGGGGGAGTGGTGCGGCCGAACACCGACGGCACCGTGGATGTGCTGGTCGGCGGCAATGCGCTGGTCAGCGGCACCGCGGCGAACGCCGTGCAGCTCGCCGGCGCCCAGCGCATGGCGGACGCGGGCGGCAGCCCGGTGCAGCTCGAGTGGGCGCACCGGCCCGGCTCGGCGATCGCGATGGAGGGCGGCCAGATCGCCGGCGCGATCTCCACCCTCGCGCCCGCCGACGCCACCGGCACCGGCGGCGTGCTCGCCGAGGCCGCCGCGAGCTACAACGCCTTCGCCGTGACGCTCGCGCAGCGGGTCAACGCGGTGCACAGCACCGGCTCGACCCCGACCGGTGCGACCGGACTCGACTTCTTCGCCATCGACGCATCCCGGCCGGCAGCGCTCGGCCTCTCGGTCGTCCCGACCTCCGTCTCAGGGATCGCGACCGGCACGCCGGGCGCCGGCGGCTCCGACGGCACCATCGCCGATGCGATCTCCCAGCTCGGCACCGGCACCAACGCGGTCGACAAGCAGTGGTCCGCGTTCGTGGTGCGCGTCGGCGTCGCGAGCAAGACCGAGCAGCAGCAGTCGGATCTCGCGGATCTCGCGGCGTCCTCCGCGAGCAGCGCCCAGCTCGCCAACTCCTCCGTCGACCTCGACGAGGAGAACATGAGCATGCTCACGTTCCAGCACGCCTATCAGGGCGCGGCCCGGGTGATGACGGCCGTGGACGAGACGCTCGACGTGCTCATCAACCACACCGGATTGGTCGGGAGGTAATCGTGTTCACCCGCGTCACGAACGCAACGCAGACGGCGAACGCCCAGCGCAACCTGCAGCTCAGCCTGCAGCGTCAGGCCAAGCTCTACGATCAGGCGACCAGCCAGAAGCAGCTGACCCGCCCGAGCGACGACCCGACCGCCACGGCGAGCGCGCTGAGCGTCCGCTCCAGCCAGGCCGCCACCACGCAGTACCAGCGCAACGCCGACAACGGCGATGGCTGGCTGACCACCGCCGACTCGACGCTCACCAGCGTGGAGGCGCTGATGCGCCGCTTCCGCGACCTCACGGTGCAGGGCGCGAACGACGGCGCCCTCTCGCCCGAGGCGAAGGAGTCGACCGCCACCGAGCTCGATGGCATCAAGAAGAGCCTCCTCGCGCTGGCGAACACCACGTATCAGGGCCGCACGGTGTTCGCGGGCAACTCGGACGCCGGGGTGGCCTTCCAGCCCGACTACTCGTTCACCGGGACCGCGGCCAGTACAGTGGAGCGCAGGATCGGGGCCGACGCCACCGTGCGGGTCGACGCCGACGGAGCCGCCGCGTTCGGAACCGGCGCCTCGTCGGTGTTCGCCCTCATCGACAACACCGTGAGCGACCTTCGCTCGGGCGTCAACGTGGGGCCGAGGCTGGCGGAGATCGACGACAGGATGAAGGCGATCGTGGGAGAGCACGCGGAGATCGGCGGCCGCCAGACGCGCCTCGACAAGGCCAAGGACGCCCTGGCCTCCGGGTCGGTCTCGCTCGAGTCGCAGCGGGCGAGCCTGGAGGACGTGGACCTGAGCAAAGTCCTCCTCGACCTCAAGACGCAGGACGTGAACTACCAGACGGCGATCGCAGTGACCGCCCGGGTCCTCCAGCCGACCCTGATGGACTTCCTCCGATGAGCGCCGTGCGGTTCATCGTCCCCCCGCCCGGCCTGGAGCCGCTGGCGGACTTCGAGCTCACCGCCGTCGCCGGCGCCGACGGCCTGTACTCGCTGTCGTCGCTCGAGCGGCCGGAGGTGCGGCTCTTCACGATCGACGCCGAGCTGCACCTGCCCGGCTATTCGCCGGAGCTCCCGGACGACCGTGCGGCCGAGCTGGGCATCACGGCGGCGGAGCAGGCCATGCTCCTGGTCGTGGTCACCCCGTCCCGCGAGGGCAGCACCGTGAACCTGCTCGCCCCGATCGTCGTCAACCGCGCCGACGGCGCGGCCCTCCAGCTCGTGCTCGACGACGATGCCCTGCCGGTGCGCGCCGAGCTCGCCGCGCTCGCCGGGGCCTGACCGCAGGACAGAGCCGAGTCGGTCGACACCCTCCCTACGTCAGCCGGCGGTCTTGGCCGGCGGAGTCGGGCACGGAGCCGCCGCCTTCATGGCTGCCACCGCTTGATCCTCCGACCAGGGGAGTGAGGTGATCGGCTTGGCGCCCTTCTGCACCGCGGGCACCTTGGACACGATCGAGGCGAGCCGTTGGGCGAGCGCCTGGGCGAACCCCGCTCCCGGCGTCGAGTTGTTGACGGCGGCGACGATGGTGAGCCCGGAGGACGGATCGGCGTACATCGCCGTGAGGTAGCCGGGGATGGCCGCCGCACCGCCGCGGAGCGGCCCGACGGACTGCACGCCCAGTCCGTAGCCCAGCCAGGACGCGCCCGCGGCGACGGTCTTCCGCTGGGCGTCCGCCGATCTGCTGCTGAGCAGGGATCCGCCCGCCAGCGCCTGCGCGAAGACCTTGAGGTCGGGCACGTTCGACACGACCCCCGCCGAGGTCCAGCCCATCGACGGCGACAGGGCGGGGACCTCGTGCACCTGATCGCAGACAGGCGCGCCCGCAGCGTCGAGCGCAGCGGCGTAGCCGGCGGGATGAGCTCCCGGAACGGTCAGGACACTGTTCTCCGGGAGCGTCGACGCCGACATCCCGAGCCGGGAGAACACGTGGCTGTCGTAGAGCTGCTGCCAGTTGCGGTTGCTGGCGTTCTGCAGGGCCATCCCCACCAGCACCGCGTTCGTCTGCGACGGAGAGTACTTCTCGCCCGGGGTTCCGACGCGGGCGGTGGCGATGCCGTCGCTGGCGAGCTCGAGGGGTGGCCAGTACCGGGTCGGGTTCGCCAGGAACTCGCCGCGCAGCTGAGCGGCGTAGTCGCCGATCCCCGACGTGTTCTGGCACAGCTCGCGCAGGGTCACCCCATCGACCCCGACCAGACCGGGCAGCCACTTGGACACGCTGTCGTCGAGCTGCACCGTGCCGTCGTCGACGAGTTCGAGGAGGACCGTGCAGGTCATCGACGTCGTGAGCTGCCCGACCCGGAACGTCATCGACGACGTGACGGGCGTCGAGCCGCCGCGGGTCGTCGTGCCGATCGCCGCCGTCCAGCTGCCCGCCCACGGCGCCCAGACGCCCACGATGCCTGCCGAGCCTCCCGACTGCGCGATCGCGTCTGTCACCGCCGCCTTGAGCCGTGCGGTCACGTCGGAGGAGAACCCGCCCGGCTGCTGCGGTGGAAAGCCCGTGTCCGACACGGAGGACGCGCATCCCGCGAGTCCGAACGCCAGCAGCGCGGAGGTCGCAGCGAGGACCATCCGGCGTAGGCGGGACCCTCGCTGCATGACATCCCCCGATGTTCGTGGCCTGGCCCTCCCCGGGACCCGTGCAGCGATTGTAGCCCGCGCGGGGCCGTCGGCGGCGAGCCCTGACCGTGTCCAATCCGATCCGGCGGCCGCGCCGAATTCCCCACGAGGCGCGCAGGCCGCGCGCCGTCTTCCAAGGAGGAACGACACATGCGCACATCACCGAATCGTCTGGTCGCGACCATTTTCGGCGCGGTCTATCTGCTGGTCGGCCTGCTCGGCTTCGCCTTCACCGGCGGCGTCGGGTTCGTGGCCACCAAGGGCGGCCTGATCCTCGGCATCTTCGAGGTCAATCCGCTGCACAACATCGCCCACCTGCTGATCGGGGCGGCGCTGCTCATCGCCGGCCTCACCAGGGTCGCCGCGGCGAAGGCCGTCAACATCACCGTCGGGGCGGTCTATCTGCTCCTCGGTATCGTGGGCTTCTTCCTCGTCGGCACCGGAGCCAACATCCTGGCTCTGAACACCCCCGACCACTTCCTCCACTTGGTGAGCGCGATCGTGCTCCTCGGAGTCGGTCTCGGCGCCGAGCGGACTGTGCGCGCCACGTCGGCGACCGCCTGACCGACCGGCCACGGCTCTTCCCATGAGCAGGATGTCGAGGTCCGCCCCCGTCGCTCCGTCGACGCGGGCGTTCCTTGCCGTGGCCGCGCTGGGGGCCGGGCTGCTTCACGCCGCCCTGGCCCCCGGCGCACCTCTGCCGCTCCTCCTCGCGCTCTGCGGAGTCCCGGTGGCCGAGCTGACCTGGGCTGTCTTCACGCTCGCCGGTGACCGGCCTCCGCTGTTCGCGTTCGTCCCCGCGCTGGCCCTCGTGCCGCTCGGTCTCTGGGCCGCACTCGCGGTCGTCGGCGCGACGGCATCGTCGGGCACCGTGCTCGAGCTGCCGCTCGCCCCGATGGGGGCCGCCTCCCTTCTCGATCTCGCGATCGCCGCCACCTCGGCCGTGGTTCTGCGTCGCAGTAGGCCGCCGCACCGGGTGGACGGCGCACTGCGGTTCGTCTGCGCCCTCGCGCTGAGCGCGTGCGCCGTCTGCGCGGTGACCATCCCCGCACTCGGTGCGACCGACGCCGGCGTCGCGGCCGTCACCGTGCACCACCACCACTGATCCGCAGCTCGACGCCGCGGTCCGATCGGCGGTCCGGCGCCGGCTCAGCGCCGGCTGAGCGCGAACGACGCGTTCCCGAAGCGCACGATCGACCCGGGGTCGACCTCGTGGCGGGTGTTGGGGTCGCAGGCGAACGTGCCCTCGCCCGGGTAGCTGATCGTCGTGCCGTTGGCCGAACCGAGGTCCATCACCCAGAACACGCCGTCGTACTGGCCGAAGGCGAGGTGGGCGCGCGAGACCGACTTGGCGTCGTCCGACACGGTCACCAGCTCGACGTGCGCCGGGTCGTCGAACTCGGTGCCCGGCGTGTGCGACACCGGATTGCGCCCGATGACCCCGTTGCCCGACGTCTCGACGTGCTGCCCGTCACTCAGGTCCAGCGCGAACATGACCGCCATCCGCTCCTCCTTCTGCCGACGCCCCGAAGCGCCTCGCCCAGCATGCCATGACGCGCCTGTGATCCCTAGAGCGTCGACGCACGATGACGGGCGGACGGTCAGTCCGACGCCACCGGCACCCGCACCGGACGGGCGTCGCGCATGAAGCGCTCGACGTCCGGGTCGACGGTGATGTCGCTCGGCCGCAGCGGCCGCGTCAGATACAGGCCGTCGAGGCTTGTGATGCGGCTGAGGGCGACGTAGGTCTGACCGGACGTGAAAGCGCGCGAGCCGAGGTCGACGATCGCGGCGTCGTAGGTCTTGCCCTGCGACTTGTGGATGGTGACCGCCCAGGCGAGCCGCAGCGGGAACTGCGTGAACTCGGCCACCACGTCCTTGGTCAGCTTCTTGGTCTCGGGGGAGTAGTTGTAGCGGTACTTCTCCCAGATGGCCGGCTCGACCTCGTGCACCTCGCCGTCGACCTCCACGTAGACGTTCGAGTCGATGCGAGTGACGGTGCCGATGGTGCCGTTGACCCAGCGCGGGCCGTCGCCCTGCCCCGCGTCGTTACGCAGGAACATCACCTGGGCGCCGACCTTCAGCTCGAGCACTTCGTCTGCCGGGTAGTTCCTCCCGCCGAAATCGCCGCTGACCTCCGCCTTCGCCGTCAGCGGCCGGCCGGGCAGCCGCTCGAGCGCCTGGGCGTTGATGCGGTTGACGGTGTCGTTGCGCGTGGCCAGCGTGATCGTGCCGTCGTCGGGAGCCGGCCGCGCGCCGACGGAGTTGAGCCGATCGGCGATCTCTTTGGTCACCTGGCCGTGACGCACCGCGTTGAGCATGTAGCGGAAGTCGGACTCGTGCTGGCGGTGCACCTGCAGAAGCTCGACGATGTGGAGGTCGGCCTCCCGCCAGACCTTCGCATCGAAGAACCACATCGAGCGGTAGGTGTCGCTGAAGTAGGCGCGCTCCTCGTGGTCGCCCGGCACCGGCGCCAGCTGGTAGGGATCGCCGAACAGCACCACCTGCACGCCGCCGAACGGCTCCTTCGGCCGCTGCCTCGCCTGGCGGAGGCTGCGGTCCACCGCATCCATCAGGTCGGCGTTCACCATCGAGACCTCGTCGATGACGAGCGTGTCGATGCTGTTCAGGAGCTTGCGCAGCTCGCTGGTCTGGTCGATGTCGTGGTCGGCGATGACGCCGATCGGCAGCTTGAACAGCGAGTGGATGGTCTGGCCGCCGACGTTGAGCGCCGCCACGCCCGTGGGGGCGGCGATCACGATCGACTTCTCGGTGTTCCACGACAGGTGGTTGAGGAGCGTCGACTTGCCGGTGCCGGCGCGGCCGGTGACGAAGACGTGGTCGCGGGTGTGCTCGATCAGTTCGAACACCGCACGCTGCTCGGACGAGAGCGAGAGTCCGGCCATCGGCGTTCCCTTCCCTCGCGCGACCTGCCGAACTACTCTAACGCGGGCGGCATCGGCGCGGACGGTTATCCACACGCCCCTAGGATGGCGGTTATGGGAGGGGTCGGCGAGCGTCGTGCCGTGGGGCCGGTGCTGCTGTGGTCCGGCCTCGGTCTGCTGCTCGTCGCGGCGTTCCTGGCGGCTCTCGGCGCGGTGCAGCGCGCGTACTACAGCCCCGAGGGATTCGTCTCGGCGTACCTGTCCTCGCTGGAGTCGCACGACCTCCCCGACGCGATGGCGATGCCCGGAGCTGCGCCGACGAAGGCTGCGCTGACGAAGGCGGGGCTGCCCACCGGCGCCTCCGTCGAGCTGATGCGCTCCGACCTGCTGCCGACCTTCTCGGACATCCGCGTCGACCCCGTCTCGGCCTCCGGCTCCGGCGATCGGCGCACCGTGACCGCGCACCTGCTGGCCGACGGCCGGCCCGTCACGACGACGTTCGACGTGCGGCAGACCGGCGCGGTCTTCGGCTTCCTCCCGACCTGGGAGTTCGCGACGACGCCGGTCGGCGTCGCGCACATCACCGTCGCCCACGCCCAGACGTTCACGGTCGGCGGCCACACGGTGAGCCCGCGCGCGGCTGACCCGAGTCAGCCCGCCTCCGCCTTCAGCGTGGCCGCCGACTACCTGGTCCCGGCGCCGGCGGTGTACGAGCTCGACCACACCTCGCACTACCTCCAGGCCGAATCGGTGCGGGTGCAGGCCGCGTCCGGCCGGGTCGTCGACGTCACGGTCGACGCGCAACCCGATGCCGCCTTCACGGCTGCCGTGCAGAAGGAGCTGAACGGCTTCCTGGACGAGTGCGCGAAGCAGCAGGTGCTCCAGCCGGCCGGATGCCCGTTCGGCGTGGTCATCGACGACCGCGTGCAGGGTGTTCCCACCTGGAAGATGGTGCAGTACCCGGAGGTCCACCTGGTGCCGGGCACGACTTCCTGGACCATGTCGCAGGCCGTCGGCATCGTGCACTTGTCGGTGACCGTGCAGTCGATCTTCGACGGCACGGTCGAGCACCACGAGTCGGACGAGAAGTTCGGGGTATCGCTGACCAGCGTCGTCATCCGGCCCGACGGGTCGCTCGACATCGTCGTGGGGGAGTAGTGCCCCCGATTTCGTGGCAACCGCTGCGTGGCTACCGCTGCGCCGTTCCGTCGCGCGCAGCGAGGCGGGCGAGCTGCTCGTTGTAGGCCTTCAGCTCCGCCTCGCCGGTGCGGTCGGCGTTGCGGTCGCGGCGCTTCGTCTCGCGCTCGTCGCTGCGACTCCACTGGATCGCCACCACGATCGCCAGGATGACCGTGGGGATCTCGCCGATGCTCCACGCGATCCCGCCACCGGTCTGCTGGTCGACCAGCGGCGTCGCCCCCCACGTGCGCCCCATCGCCCCGAACCAGTCGGCGAGCAGGAGGCCGTGCATCTGCATGATCGACAAGCCGAAGAAGGCGTGGAACGCCATCGTCCCGAGCAGCAGCAGCAGCCGGAACGGGTACGGCAGCCGGTACTTCACCGGGTCGATGCCGATCAGCGACTGGACGAACAGGTATCCCGTGATGAGGAAGTGCACGACCATCCACTCGTGTCCGATGTGGTCGGTCGTGGCCCAGCGGATCAACGGCGTGTAATAGAACGCCCACAACGATCCGGCGAACAGCCCGGCAGCGACGAGCGGGTGCGAGATGATCGCGGCGAAGCGCGAGTGCACGGCGAGAAGGATCCACTCGCGACCGCCGCGCGACCCGTCCTGACGTTTGCGGATCGCGCGCGCCGCGAGCGTCACGGGAGCACCGGGAACGAGCAGCAGCGGCACGGCCATCGTCAGCACCATGTGCGCCGACATGTGGGCCGAGAAGAGGTACTTCTCGTAGACGTTCACGCCGCCGTTGGTGATGTAGAAGAGCAGCGCGATGCCGAGCACCCACAGGATCGTGCGGTAGATCGGCCAGCTGTCGCCGCGGCGGCGCAGCCTCCAGACGCCGGCCAGGTAGAAGAAGAGAGCGAAGGCGCAGGCGAGCACCCAGAGCAGGTCGAAGTTCCAGCTCGTGAACAGCCGGCCGAATGTCAGCTGGGGAGGCAGCTTCTCGCCGGTCAGGATCTCCGCGGGCGTCGGGGTCGCCGCGCGCGTCTGCGGCACCGGGGTCACGGTGCGGGCGAGCGCCGCCGCGACACCGGAGGCGATGCCCATGAAGGCGAGCTCGGCGGTGACGATCCACCAGAACGTGCGGCCCTCGCCCAGGCGCTTGAGCCGGTCGATGAGGACGCGGCGCTGCATGAGGCCGAACAGGCCGAGCACGACCAGCGCGGCCACCTTGACGAGCACGAGGATGCCGTAGGGCGTGGCCAGCTCGGCCAGCGTGCCCACGCGCAGCTCCGCGTTCACGTAGCCGGAGGCCGCGACGACGATGAAGCAGATCAAGGCGATGCTGGAGTACCGCTCGAGCACGGTCACCAGCCGGCCGCCGCCGAGCGTGTTCTTCACGACGATGAGGGTGACCAGTCCGCCCAGCCAGATCGCGGCGAAGAGCACGTGCAACCCGAACGAGGTGACTGCGGCGTCGTGACCGGCGGCCTCCGAGCTGTGCCCCTGCTGCGCCATCGGGATGACGGCGCACATGGCGAGCACCGCGACGAAAGCGATCGCGGTCTGGTTTCGCACCGCGAAGCACAGGACGGTCACCGCGGCAGCGATGAGGGTGATGCCGAGCCACGCCTGACCGAGCGAGACGCTCGTCACGAACGAGCTCAGTCCGTTCGTGAACGTCTCGTCGAACGACCACGGCACGTTCGAGACGCTGACGAAGGTGAACAGGCCCGTGACCGCGGAGGCCACCGTCATGACGGCCGCGCACGCGGCGGCGAAGTCGAGCGCCAACCCGTACTCGCGCTTGTCGGAACTGAACGCGAAGCAGGCCAGGACGAGCGCGCCGACCGTTCCGGCGAGGCTGAGGTTGACGATCAGGGTCGAGATCGGGAGGCCCCACCGCACCAGCGCGCCCGGGTCGAGGAGCAGAGGCGCGGCGGCGCCTCCACCGAACGCGAGGGCCGCCACGACGGAGACGAGAGCGGCCGCCAGCAGAGCGGCGGGACCGATCACGCGGAGAAGTCGGGGCACCCGTCAAGCCTACGTCGCCGGCGCTGAACGCCTGCCCACAGGGGAGGGGCGACCGGCACCCGGCGGGCGCAGAACGGGGGCGGCGCCGCAAACGCGACGCCGCCCCCGTGGAGCCTGTGCAGGCTGATTACTTGACGGCAGCCTTGAGCTTCGAGCCCGCGGTCAGCTTGACGCGGTGGCCGGCCGGGATCGAGATCTCCTCGCCCGTCTGCGGGTTGCGGCCGGTGCGAGCGGCGGTCTCGGTGCGCTCGGCAGCGAGCCAGCCCGGGATGGTGACCTTGCCGCCACCCTTGACGGTGTCGCTGATCGTGGCGAAGAACGCGTCGACGACGCTCGAGACGGTGGCCTGGCTCTGACCCGACGCCGCGGCGACGGCAGCAACGAGCTCGGTCTTGTTCAGGTTGTCAGCCATTGAGTGTCCTCCTCGGACCTTGTGCTGGTTATTCAGCTTTCGTGTGGAACGGTTGAGGCCACAGGGGCCGTTACGTTTGGTCGGTCGACCGCCTCGAATGTATCAGAATCCCGCGAAAACTCGCGGATTCTCGCGGATTTTCGACGGGTTCCCACGGCGCGTCCAGGCCGAGAGGGGTCCGGACACGGCGAAGGGGCGCCCGGCGGATGCCGGACGCCCCTCCAACGGGTGTCGCTTGTGCTCTTCTGCGCGAAGGGCTTACCAGCTCGACTTGGTGATGCCGGGCAGCTCGCCACGGTGCGCCATGTCGCGGAAGCGGACACGCGAGATGCCGAACTTGCTGAGGTTTCCGCGCGGACGGCCGTCGACGGCGTCGCGGTTGCGCACGCGGATCGGCGAAGCGTCGCGGGGGAGCTTCTGCAGGCCGATGCGGGCGGCCTCGCGGGACTCGTCGGTGCCGTTCGGGTCGACGAGCGCCTTCTTGAGCTCGGCGCGCTTGGCGGCGTAGCGCTCGACGATGACCTTGCGCTGCTCGTTCTTGGCGATCTTGGACGTCTTGGCCATGGTTTAGCGCTCCTCTCGGAAGTCGACGTGCTTACGCACGATGGGGTCGTACTTCTTGAGCACGAGACGGTCGGGGTCGTTGCGGCGGTTCTTCTTGGTCACGTAGGTGTAACCGGTGCCTGCCGTCGAACGGAGCTTGATGATCGGACGGATGTCCTGCTGCTTCGCCATTGTTAGATCTTCTCCCCACGGGCCAGGAGGTCCTTGACCACGGACTCGATGCCACGGGCGTCGATGACCTTGATGCCCTTGGCGCTCAGGGTCAGGGTGACGTTACGACGAAGAGACGGGACGTAGTACGTCTTCTTCTGGATGTTCGGGTCGAACCGTCGCTTCGTGCGACGGTGCGAGTGCGAGATGTTGTGACCGAAGCCGGGGGTGGCTCCTGTCACCTGGCACACTGCTGCCATTGCTTTCTTCTCCAATACCGTGATGCCGGACGGCATCACCCAAGGTCACTTGTCGGCGCACGACTTCCCAGGCATTTTCAGGCTCGGGGTTTCGTACACGGCTAACGGAGTGGGAGGAGCCCACTCAGCCAAACATCCATGCTACGGCACGGGAGGCCGTGCGGCCAAATCGGGGACGGGCCTACTCGGCCGCGGCCTTGGCCGTGCAGCTCGCGCAGAGCCCGAACACATCGACCACGTGCTGCGCCTGCGTGAAGCCGTGCGACGCGGCTGCCGCGCGCGCCCACTGCTCGACCTCGTCGGCCTCGATCTCCACGGTGAGGCCGCAGTTGCGGCAGATCAGGTGGTGGTGATGCCCGGTCGTGCAGGCGCGGTAGAGGCTCTCGCCCTCCGGTGACTGCAGCGAGTCGGCATCCCCTTCGGCGGCCAGGTCGGCGAGGGCGCGATAGACGGTGGCGAGACCGATCGGCGACCCCGTCTCGTGCAGGTTGAGGTGGAGCGCCTGCGCGCTGATGAAGCCTTCCGTCGAGGTCAGGGCCTCGCGGACGGCCTCCCGCTGCCAGGTGTTGCGCTTCACGATCTCAGGCTAGCCTGCCTGGCTCACCACCCGCCGTGAGCCGCGGCCGCCGACGAGCCGGCACCCCACGTAGATGAGGAACGAGATCGTCGTCACATACGGGCTGATCGGGAGCGAGCTGCCGAGCGCCAGCATGATGCCGCCGACCACGGAGAGCAGCGCGAAGCCCACGCTCAGCAGCGGCACGACGAGGGGCGACGAGGAGACGCGCATCGCCGCGGCTGCCGGTGTCACCAGGAGGGACAGCACCAGCAGCGCTCCGACGATCTGGACGGAGACGGCGACCGCGAGCCCGAGCAGCACCATGAAGGCGAGCGACACGAATCGCGTCGGCACACCGCGCGAGGCGGCCACGTCTGCATCGAGGCTGTCGAACATGAGGGGGCGCCACATCAGCAGCAACGCGATCAGCACGACGGCTCCGATCACCAGCAGCGATCCCAGCTGCGGGTCGTCGACCGCCACGATCTGGCCGGTGAGCAGGCCGAACTTGTTGGCGCTGCGGCCGGGATAGAGTGCGAGCGCCAGGATGCCGAGCCCCAGGCCGAACGGCATCAGCACGGCGATGATCGAGTTGCGGTCACGCGCCTTCGCGCCGAGCAGCCCGATCAGGATGGCCGCGATGAGCGAGCCGACGAGCGAGCCGGCCACGACGTTCACGCCGAACAGCAGGGCGATCGCGGCGCCGGCGAACGAGAGCTCGCTGATGCCGTGCACGGCGAACGCCATGTCGCGCTGCATGACGAAGACGCCGATCAGGCCGCCGACCACGCCGAGCACGGCGCCGGCGAAGATCGAGTTGCGCACGAGCGCCAGCAACTCGCCGTAGTCGGTGAAGTTGAAGAGCTGCGACCAGAGATCGTTCATGCCGTCGGCTCCGGGTGGGGCTCGCGGGCGTGCTCGTGGTGCTCGTGGGTCTCGGCGTCGGGGATGCCGACCACGACGATCCGCCCCCGGCTCCGGATGACATCCACCGGCGTGCCGTACAGGTCGGTGAGCACCTCGCTGCGCAGCACCTCGTCGGGCGTCCCGGTCCGGAACCGGCCTCCCGCGAGGTACAGCACGCGGTCGACCATGCCGAGCACCGGGTTCACGTCGTGGGTGACGAAGACGACGGCGCTTTCGTGCTCGCGCCGGCGCCGGTCGATCAGTTCGCTGACGCCGCGCTGGTGCTGAAGGTCGAGCGACAGCAGCGGCTCGTCGCAGAGCAGGAGCGCCGGGTCTCCGGCGAGCGCCTGCGCGACCCGCAGCCGCTGCTGCTCGCCGCCCGAGAGCGATCCCACCGGGGTGTCGGCGTAGCGCCGGGCTCCGACCGAATCGATCAGCTGCTCCACCTGCGCGCGGTCGCCGCGGCTCGGGATCGGGAGCCCCCAGCGGTGCCCGTTGACGCCGAGCGCCACCAGATCACGGGCGCGCATCGGCGTGCCGGCGGGGATGAGCTTCTGCTGCGGGATGTAGCCGATGCGGCGGTCTCCCCGGCGAACGGGACGGCCGTCCAGCTCGATGGAGCCGGAGTCGAGCGACTGCTGGCCCAGGATCGCCTTGAGGAGGCTGGTCTTGCCCGAGCCGTTCGGGCCGAGAACGGCGACGAACTCGCCCGCGTGCACGTCGAGGTCGAGCCCGCTCCACAGCGTGCGCTCTCCGAAGCCGAGCGCGGCGGAGCGCAGGCTGAGGACGACCCCGCGGCGTTCCGGGGCCGGCACCCGCTCCAACGGCTCGCTCATTTCGCCAACGCCGCTCCGACGGCGTCGAGGTTGGCGTTCATCCAGCCGATGTAGTCCTTGCCCTTCGGCAGGGTCTCGGTGACGGGGACCACTGGGACTCCCGCCTGCTTGGCTGCGGCGAGCACGCGCTCGGTCTCCGGCCCGGAGGTCTGCTCGTTGTAGGCGAGCAGCTTCACCTGGTGCCGGCTGAACAGGGCGAGGGTCTCCTGCAGCACGAGCGGCGAGACATCGCTGCCCTCCTCGATCGCGGCGCTGAACTTCTCGGGCGTCTTGTCGACGAGCCCGATGGCCTCCAGCAGGTAGAGCGGCACCGGCTCGGTGATCGCGGCGCCTTCGCCGGCGTACTGCGTCTTGAGCTCGGCCTCCCGGTTCTGGAGGGCGGCGAGCTTGCCGGAGAAGGCGTCCGCGTTCTTGGCGAATGTCGCCTTCTGCGCCGGGTCTGCCTTCACGAGTGCGTCGGTCAGTGCGGTGGTGAACTTCTCGATGGTCGGGAAGTCGTACCAGACGTGCTCGTTGAGGCCGCCGTTCTCGGCCTTCTTGCCGGAGAGGTCGACGACGTTCAGCACGGACGCCTTCGTGTTCTTGGAGCCGGAGCGGAGGGTGCCCATGAAGTCGTCGTAGCCGCCTCCGTTCTCGATCAGGATGTCGGCCTTCGACACCGCGAGCTGGCTCTGGGCGCTCGCCTCGAACGAGTGCGGGTCCTGGGCGGGGTCGGACATCAACGAAGTCACCTCGACGGCGTCGCCGGCGATGGTGGAGGCGATGTCGCCGTACACGTTGGTGCTGGCGACGACACGGACCTTGCCGTCGTCGGCGGAGGAGCCGGCGGAGCAGCCGGTGAGCGCGAGCGCAGTCAGAGCGCTGAGAGCGAGGGCGAAGACGGATCGCTTCTGCATGGGGGCCTGTCTAATTCGGCGATGGGTACCCCACGACACTATCCCTTGTTGAGAATGATTGTCAAAATCATCTCGGTGGCATCAGTCCAGCAGCAGCGCGGGCTCCTCGATGATGGAGGCCACGTCGGCGAGGAAGCGCGACGCGACGTCGCCGTCCACCACCCGGTGATCGAACGATGCTCCCACCGTGGTCACGTAACGCGGACGCACCTCGCCGTCCACGACCCACGGCTTCTGCTTGATCGTGCCCAGCGCGACGATGCCCACCTCGCCGGGGTTCAGGATCGGGGTGCCGGTGTCCATCCCGAACACGCCGATGTTCGTGATGGTGATCGTTCCGCCGGACATGTCGGCCGGGGGAGTCTTGCCCTCGCGCGCGATCAGCGTCAGTTCCTCGAGCGCCTTGGCCAGCTCGAGCAGGGACATCCCCTGCGCCTCCTTGACGTTCGGCACGATCAGCCCGCGCGGGGTAGCCGCGGCGATGCCCAGGTTCACGTAGTGACGGACGATGATCTCCTCATCGGTCCACGTCGAGTTCACCGTGGGGTTGCGCCGCACCGCCCAGATGATCGCCTTGGCGACGATCAGCAGCGGGGAGATCTTCACACCGACGAAGTCGGCCGAGTTCTTGAGGCGCTTGACGAACTCCATGGTTCGCGTCGCGTCGACGTCGACGAAGAGGCTCACGTGCGGAGCGCTGAACGCGCTGCTCGTCATCGCCGTCGCGATCGCCTTGCGCACGCCCTTGACCGGGATGCGGTCTTCGCGGTCGTCGGGCCACGCCGGCGTCTGGATGTTGCGGAACACGCTCGCCTGCGTCGCCTCGCGCAGCACGTCGTCGCGCGTGATGTCGCCGATCGGGCCGGTCGGCGTCACCAAAGTGAGGTCGACGCCGAGGTCTTTGGCCAGCTTGCGGATCGGCGGCTTGGCGATCACGGGAGCGCTTCCCACGGGCGAAGCGCCGGCCGGGGCGGAGGTCGCGGGAGACGGTGCTGCGGCGGTGACCGACGCCACCGGAGCGGACGCGGTCTCCGCCTTCGGTGCAGCGGGCGGCGCCGGCGGCGTGAACGTGATCGGCAGGGAGGCCGTGCCCGGGTGGGTCACCCGACGACGACGACTCGTGCCGTGCCCGGCCGCGCCGTACCCGACGAGCACCGCTCCGGCCTTCGGCTCGTCCGCCTCGTGCGAGACGCTCTGAGCCGCATCGGCCTCCGCCTGCGCCACCTCGCTCACCGGAGCGGCAGGCGCTGCCGCCTCGCCACCGGTGACGGTGATGATCGGCGTACCGACCTCCACGGTCTGGCCCTCGGAGACCAGCAGCTCGCTGACGGTCCCCTCGAACGGCGACGGCAGTTCGACGAGCGACTTGGCGGTCTCGATCTCGACGATCACCTGGTTGACGGCGACCGGCTCGCCCGGCGCGACCTTCCACGAGACGATCTCGGCTTCGGTCAGGCCCTCGCCGACGTCGGGCAGCAGGAACTGGGACTCGCTCATGTGCGACTTCTTTCGTTCGGCGGGCTCAGTAGGCGAGCGCGCGGTCGACGGCCTCGAGGATGCGGTCGGCGTCGGGAAGATACACGTCCTCGAGCTTGGCCGGCGGGAAGGGGGTGTCGAATCCGGCGACGCGCAGCGCCGGCGACTCCAGCGAGTAGAACGCCTTCTCAGAGACGACGGCCGCCACCTCGGAGGCGACCGACACCACGCCGGGAGCCTCCTGAGCGACGATGAGCCGG
This sequence comes from Leifsonia sp. Leaf336, assembly GCF_001423695.1. Classification (GTDB taxonomy): domain Bacteria; phylum Actinomycetota; class Actinomycetes; order Actinomycetales; family Microbacteriaceae; genus Leifsonia. The sequence continues at coordinate 611,846 of NZ_LMOZ01000003.1, read as the reverse complement.
CCGGTCTTCTGGACCGACTGCACGATGGGCGCGTAGTCGATCGGTGACAGCGAGCGGAGGTCGATGACCTCCAGGCTCCGCCCCTCCTCTGCCGCGATCTCCGCGGCGCGCAGCGCGACGGGCACCATGCCGGCCCAGGCGACGATCGTCGCGTCGGTTCCGGTGCGGACCACCCGGCTCGCGTGCAGGGGCACGCCGTTCTCGACGGTGTCGACCTCGCCCTTGGGCCAGTAGCGGCTCATCGGCTCGAAGAAGATCACCGGGTCGTCGGAGGCGATCGCCTCCTGGATCATCCAATACGCGTCGTGCGGCGTCGACGGCGCGACGACACGCAAGCCTGCGGTGTGCGCGAAGTACGCCTCCGGGGCCTCCTGGTGGTGCTCGACCGCGCCGATGTGACCGCCGTGCGGGATGCGGATGACGACCGGCATCGACACGGCGCCGGAGTGCCGGTTCGTCAGCTTGGCGAGCTGCGTCGTGATCTGGTCGAATCCGGGGAAGACAAACCCGTTGAACTGGATCTCGACCACGGGACGGTAGCCGCGCATCGCGAGGCCGATCGCCGAGCCGATGATCCCCGACTCCGCGAGCGGGGTGTCGAGCACGCGCTTGGCGCCGAACTCGGCCTGGAGGCCCTCTGTGACGCGGAAGACGCCGCCCAGCGGGCCGATGTCCTCGCCCATCAGCAGGACCTTCGGGTCGTCGGCGAGCGCGCGGCGCAGGCCGGCGTTCAGGGCCTTGACCATCGGCAGCGACTGGAGGCGCGGACCGGCGGCCTCGGCTGCGGGAACGGCCTGCTGAGACGTGGTCTCCGCGGCGGCGCTCTCGGCCTCCTGCTCGTCGCTCACGCTCGCCAGCTCACCCGACCCGGCGAGCTCGGTCTCCGGCATCGCCGGCGCGCTGTCCTCGATCGCGAACTCGCGCGTCCACTCCTGCTCGGCCACGTGCTCCTCGAGCACGAGCGAGCCAGGCTCGCTCTCCACGATCTCCACCACGTCGATCGCCTGGGTCTCCGTCGCGGGTTCGTCGTGCTGCTGCGTCTCGTCGTCGATGAGCTCGGCCTCCACGTAGCCGGTCTCGCCTCTCGGGTCGCTCATGCGTCACCTCCGAAGGATGCCTCGTACTCTTCGAGCCAGCGCCGCTGCTCGTCCATCAGGGGATGCGGCTCACTGTAGACGTTCTCGAACATGCTGGCGGGCGGCGGCGCCTGAAGCTCCAGCGTGCGCCGACGCACGTCGGCGGCGAGATCGGCCGCCTCCTCCTGCGCCGTGTCGAAGAACGCCTGGCCGACGCCCTGCTGCTCCAGGAAGATCCGGAAGCGCAGGATCGGGTCGCGCTCGGCCCAGTAGGCCACCTCGTCGTCGCTGCGGTACTTGGAGGGGTCGTCGCTCGACGTGTGCGCGCCCATCCGGTAGGTGAGGGCTTCGATCATGCTGGGGCCTTCGCCGTTGCGCGCGTCGTCCAGGTGCTTCGCGGTGACGGCGTAGGCGGCGAGCACGTCGTTGCCGTCGAGCTGCACGCCGGGGATGCCGAACCCGCTGGAGCGCAGGTAGAGCGGGGTGCGCGACTGCGTGGTCACCGGAACCGAGATGGCCCAGTGGTTGTTCTGCAGGAAGAACACCTGCGGAGTCTGGTAGCTGGCCGCGAAGACGAACGCTTCGCTGACGTCGCCCTGACTGGTCGCGCCGTCGCCGAAGTAGACGATGACCGCCTCGTCGCTGTTCGGGTCGCCGGTGCCGACCTTGCCGTCGAGCTTCACACCCAGGGCGTACCCGGTCGCGTGCACCGCGTGCGATCCGATCACCAGAGTGTAAAGGTGGAAGTTGCGCACCGCCGGGTCGGTCGGGTCCCAGCCGCCGTGGGTCGTACCGCGCAGAAGTCCCATGATGCCCACGGGATCGATGCCGCGGATCATGCCGACGACGTGCTCGCGGTAGGAGGGGAAGAGGTTGTCCTGCGGCTTGGCGGCGCGGGCGGAGCCGACCTGGGCGCCCTCCTGGCCGTGGCTCGGCACCCAGAGGCCGAGCTGGCCCTGGCGCTGCAGGTTGGCGGCCTCGAGGTCGAACGCGCGGACGCGAACCATGTCGCGGTAGAAGGTCCGGTAATCGTTCTCGTCGAGTCGCTCGAGGTACGGGAGGTACTCTCCGGCCAGGTCGCTCGGCTGGAAACGGCCGTCAGCAGTCAGCAGCTGGACGGTGTTCGCCGGGCGCGGGGTATCGTTCGTCGCAACCACCGTTCTAACCTAACCGCTTGCCGGGGTGCCCATTTGGTAGGTTCTGCACAATATCCGCGCTGACCTGCAGGAGTTTCTCCACAGATTCCTGCTCACCGACGCTGATCCGAATGCCCTCCGGCGGAAATGCCCGCACCGTGAGCCCCGCGTCGAAGAAGGCGTCGTTGGCCGCGGCGGTCTGCTCGCCGGTGGGAAGCCAGACGAAGTTGGCGTGCGAGACGGGGACGTTCCAGCCCTGTTCGACGAGCGCGTCGCGGAGCTTGTCGCGCCGCATGGCGATACGGGCGACGCGCTCCATCAGCTCGTCCTCCGCATCGATGGACGCGAGCGCAGCCACGCGGGAGGCGTCGGTCACCGACAGCGGGATGGCGGCCGAACGCGCTGCGTTCAGCACGGCGGCGGGGCCGACCGCGAAGCCGATCCGCAGTGCTGCGAGCCCGTACGCCTTCGAGAAGGTGCGAAGCACGACGAGGTTCGGATAGCGCGAGAGCAGCGGGATGCCGTCGACCGACGCATCGTCGGTGACGAACTCGTAGTAGGCCTCGTCGAGCAGCACCAGGAGGTCGCCCGGCACCTGGGCCATGAACGCCTCGAACTCGTCCGCGGTCACCGCAGGGCCGGTCGGGTTGTTGGGAGTGCAGACGATCGCCACGCGCGTGCGATCGGTGATCGCCGCCGCCATCGCCGCCAGATCGTGGCCGCCGTCCGGACGGTTGGGCACCTGCACGCTCGTCGCTCCGGCGACCGTGACCAGACCCGGGTAGGCCTCGAACGACCGCCACGAGTAGACGACCTCGTCGCCGACGCCGGCGGCCGCGGAGATGAACTGCGCGAGCAGCGCGACCGAACCGCTGCCGAGGTGAACCTGGTCGACGTCGACACCATGACGTTCGGCGAGGCGCTGACGGAGGTCGGCGCCTCCCGCGTTCGGATACCGGTTGAGGTCGGCCAGCGTCGCCGCCACGGCCTCCACGACGGAGGGGAGCGGGGGATAGGGGTTCTCATTGCTGGACAGCTTGAAACCGTCCGCCGGAGCCGGCCTGCCCTGCTTGTAGGCGGGAACCGCCACGATCTCGGGCCGCAGCCGAACGCTGAGCGCGTCTTCGTCAGTCACAGACCCAACTTAGTCGCGGGCGCATGCCGCTGGGAGAATTCCTCTTCTACCGGCCGCGACCCTAGCGGCGAGCCCCTGCCGCTCGCGCCTCCCGTTTGGGAGGATGTCGGCATGCGATTCCTGCTCAAGGTGATCATCAACGCCCTGGCGCTCTGGCTGACGACCTTCATCGTCTCCGGCGTCACGGTCGTTCCGTACGCCCAGGACAGCACCGCCACCGTCCTGACCTACCTGCTCGTCGCGCTGATCTTCGGCGTGGTCAACGCCATCGTCGGAACCGTGGTCCGCGTCATCGCGTTCCCGCTGTACATCCTGACGCTGGGCCTGATCTCGTTCGTCGTGAACGCCTTGCTGCTGCTCCTGGTGTCGTGGATCAGCGGCCTCATGGGGTTCGGCCTCCACGTCGACGGGTTCTGGGCCGGCGTCTGGGGCGCGCTCGTGCTCGGCATCATCGCGTGGCTCATCGGCCTGATCTTCCGGCCGCTCACGCGCGACCGCTGACCCGCGATCGCTGGCGCCTCGCGGAGTGCGGGAGAATAGGAGCGATCCCACCACGCCGAATCCCGCGAGGAGTCCCATGACCGCCCTGCCTCCCCAGCCGCTCAGCCCCCTGGACGGCCGCTACCGCTCCGCGGTCCTCGGTCTCGGCGACCACCTCTCCGAGGCCGGACTGAACCGGGCGCGGGTGCAGGTGGAGGTCGAGTGGCTGCTCTACCTGACCTCCCACCGGATGTTCGGCTCCAGCCCGCTGACCGACGAGCAGGCGCGCCAGCTGCGTGCGCTCGCCGACGACTTCGGCCAGCCCGAGATCGACCGGCTGGCCGAGTTGGAGGCCACGACCAAGCACGACGTGAAGGCGGTCGAGTACCTGGTGCGCGAGCGCCTGCACGCGCTCGGGCTCGACCACATCGCCGAGCTCACGCACTTCGCAGCGACCAGCGAGGACATCAACAACCTCTCCTACGCCCTGACCGTCAGCGCCGCCGTCGCCCAGGTCTGGCTGCCGGCCTTCCGCTCGGTGATCGCCGAACTGCGCGCCCAGGCCCTCCAGTACCGCGACGACGCGATGCTGGCGCGCACCCACGGCCAGCCGGCGACGCCGACGACCATGGGCAAGGAGCTCGCCGTCTTCGTCCACCGCCTCGAGCGTCTGCGCACCCAGATCGAGAGCACCGAGTACCTCGGCAAGTTCAGCGGCGCGACGGGCACCTTCGCCGCCCACCTCGTCGCCGACCCCGAGGCCGACTGGCCGCGGGTGTCGCGCGAGTTCGTCGAGAGCCTCGGTCTCGGCTGGAACCCGCTGACCACGCAGATCGAGTCGCACGACTGGCAGGCCGAGCTCTACTCCCGCATCTCGCACGCCAACCGCGTCCTCCACAACCTGTGCACCGACATCTGGACGTACATCTCGCTGGGCTACTTCCGGCAGACGCCCGAGCCCGGCGCGACCGGATCGTCGACGATGCCGCACAAGGTCAACCCGATCCGCTTCGAGAACGCGGAGGCCAACCTCGAGCTGTCCAGCGCCGTGCTCGACTCGCTCGCGTCGACGCTGGTGACGAGCCGGCTGCAGCGCGACCTCACCGACTCGACCACGCAGCGCAACATCGGCGTCGGGCTCGGGCACTCGCTGCTCGCCCTCGACAACATCCAGCGCGGCCTCGCGCAGATCTCGCTCGACCGCGATGCCCTCGCGGCCGACCTCGACCTCAACTGGGAGGTGCTGGCCGAGGCCATCCAGACGGTCATCCGTGCGGAGGTCACCGCCGGCCGTTCCACGATCTCCGACCCGTACGCGCTGCTGAAGGAGCTCACGCGCGGCAAGCGCGTGGACCACGAGGCGCTGACCGCGTTCGTCGACGGCCTCGACATCGGTCAGGCAGCCAAGAACCGCCTGCTGGCACTCACGCCGGCCGCATACATCGGCCTCGCCCCCGAGCTGGTCGACCTCCTCTAGCGCCTCGCATCGGGCATTATCGCTGCTCGTTCGTCTGCTTCTGCATCCGGTTGCCGCGGGCCATCGTCAAGAGAATTTGCTTGCCGATCCGCCAGCGCACGAACACGCGACGCGCGCGTGCGCCGGCAGTGCGCACGCGAGAGCGAAGCAGCTCCCACGTGGTGACCGGTGCGAGCGGGAGGTGGACGTCGAATCGATCGGCCAGCACCTCGGGCCGCACACGCCACGCGACCGGCTTGATCTCGTTGAGAAGGTTGGCGCCGTGCACGACGATGATCCAGCACGGCGGGGCCGACACCTGAAGCACGTCGCCGTACAGAGCCGCGTCGGGGTGGGCAGGAGCGGAGAACACAGTACGGATCGGACCGCCTGGTGTCCGGCGTTCGATGAACGACAGAAACGCGTTGGCCGGATACAGGTAGGAGTAGAGCGCACCGTCGCGTTCGAACTGCAGTCCGCGTTGGAAATTGACATACAGGCGATCCTGATTGTCGAACGTCGCCTGAACGCGGCTGAGATAGTCGCGGGCGATCGCGTCGTCACTGTCCAGGCGGGTGGTGATGACATAAGGTGCCGCGGCTCGGTCAGTAACGACCGTGTCGATCTCCGACCAGAAGTTGCGCTCCATCCAGACCACTTCGAACACGGTGCCTGCACCGAGATCCGTCAGCGCCTCCTCGAGCCACGCCGCACGGCAGCCTTCATCGATGAGCACCAGCCACCGGAACTGCACGCCCGTCTGGCTGAGAACGCTCGGGAGGCACACCGCCTCGAATAGCCCGAGCCGATAACGCAGCCATGCGTCGTCCGGAGGAGAGTGTTCCTCTCGCCAGCGAATACCGAAGCGGGTGATGACGAAATGCTCGAAGCGATCGTGCGTAGTCAAGGGGGTCTGTGAAGTCATGGGCTGTCCGGAGTGTAGGACGGCACCGGCTTTCAGGCTTTGCCCGTCCGCGTATTTGCCGCCTTTGGAGCGCCACGCTCACTCGCCCTATCACCCGCTGAGCAGTTGCTGGGTGATTCCGGCGCTGACCGCCTCCGCGGTCGGGGCCGGTCGTGCTGTCAGTGGCCGGTCGGGCGGCTCTCGTCGGGCGCGTCGCCCTGCGCAGCGTCGTGGGCGCTGCCGTCACTCGTGGGGCGACCCGTGTCGCCGGACCTCTCCGCGGCCTTCTCCTGAGCCTCCACGTCTTGTTCGTGGATGTCTTCGACCTCAGCCGCCGTCGGCTTGAACGCGAGTGCGAAGAGCGCCATCAGCACGAGCGAGAGGATGAAGGCGATGCCCAGCGCGACGCCGGCGAGGATGAACTCGCGCGTCGCGATCAGGACGATCAGCCCGACGAAGACGCCGAGGCCGGCCGAGATGCCGAGCAGTTCGGCGGGGAGGAATCGGTCGCGGCGGCTCGGCTGAAGGCTGTTGGTCACGCTGGGGTCTTTCTTGTCACGCTTGGTCACGATCCGCCCTCCATCCGGCGGGAGGCCGCAGCGGTGCGCGCGGCCGTCCGCAGGGACGCCGCGCCGATGCCCTGGAAGACGCCGACGATGACCGCCCAGGCCCCGAAGAGCCCGATGGCGAGCACGGCGTCGGCCGGCACGAGAAGGAGCACCAGGGCCAGGATCGCGGTCAGCGCCCCGGTGATGAGCCAGTCACGGGCAGCAGCGTCGCGTCGGCGTTCACGCACCCAGCTGTAGAGCTCGAGGACGCCCGTGAGCGCCGCCCAGACCGTCACGAGATAGAGGAACAGGCCGAGCCCGCCGCCGTTGAGCGCGAGAGCGACCACTCCGGCGACCAGGCCGATCCCGCCCTGCACGGCGAAGAGCGTCCTGGTGAGGCCGCGGGAGCCGAAAAGCAGGGTGAGGACGCCGGTCGCGAGGCCGTCGACCACAGCGAAGAACCCGAAGACGATGAGACCGAACTGTGCGGTGTGCGCGTCACGGGTGAAGGTGACGACAGCGGCGGTCGCGAGCGCGACGAGCGCGCGCACAGCGGGGACGACCCAATAACGGCTCGGGTTCGGATCGCCCTGATTCTGGGGAACGGCGGGTGCCACTCGGCGACCTCTCTCAGTCAGGATTCGCTCCCCAGTCTAGTCGGGGCCTTCCTGCGCGTTTGCCGCGCGAAGCCGCGGCGGCCGTGTCCCTTCTCGAATCCTCCGGGTGCTCTGAATGCTAGGCAGAAGCGCCGTCGATGGCCGGCTCGACGCGGGCCCACCCGATGAGCGCTGCGATCGCGCTGACGACGAGGACGAAGGCGCCCGTCGGGAGGATCGTGGCAGCGATCGCGTGGTGTCCGCTCAGCGTGATGAGAATGCCGGCGGCCGCGCCGCACACGGCGACGATCGCGAAGGAGGCCGAGACCACTCGCTCGACGCCGGTCTGAAGCGTGGCCCGCACGACGAGGGCGGCGGAGACGATCGCCCAGGTGGCGACCACCGGAAGGGCGACGATGGCACCGAGTTCATCGGCGAGTAGAACACCGGGCACGACGTATACGACCGCTCCGGCGAGCAGGAGCACCAGGCCGAGCGAGAGGTAGGCCGTCAGGCGTGCACGCTCGCTTCCGAGCCGGCCGACCGACTCGATCAGCCTGGGCCAGGTGAACGCGAGCGCGAACGACACCACCGCGAACGCGACGGGGCCTGCGCCCTGCAGCAGCGAGAGGAGGATGGTGTTCATCCTCCCATTTCACGTGAAGCGGAGGGCGTGCGCGTCAGTCCGCAGGATGATTCCGTGACCCGGGGCTCCCGGACGGCGCCGCGGTCACTCGCTCTTCGCGAGCTCCGCCCGTGCATAACCGACGATCGCGTTGGCGTGTCCGTGACCCATCCCGTACTCCGACTTGAGCCAGCCGACGACCTCCATGTGGGAGGAGCCGGCTTCGAGCCGCTGGACGGCCAGGTCGAGCCAGTCCTGCACGGGTCTCCCGTAGTTCTTCTCGATGCTCGGGAAGTAGGACGCAGGACCCATGACCTTCTCGCCGGGTGCGAGCTGCGGGGCGAGGACGCGATGCTCGGACATGCGGCGATCCTATCCCGGCGTCCCTCTGGGGCCGCGGTGTCGTTCTGGGCATCTCCCGTTCGACGCTCTGACGAATGCACACGAACGGAGGGACTCCATGAACACGACATACCGTCTGGGAACGCTGGTCGGCGCAAGCCTCCTGCTGGCGGGACTGCTCGCCGGCTGTACGACCGCGTCCGAACCGGCGGCGGACGACGGTCTCGCGCCGTCTGCCACGATGACGACGTCCCTGCCCCCCGATTTCCCTCGCGCCTGGGTACCCGTGATCGCCGGCACGGTCATCGCCGCGTCCGGCGACGCCACTCGCGGTTGGACCGTCGCCATCGCTCCCGCCCGCGCCCAAGGACTGGCGAGGGCGACGCGTGCCCTCGCCGCGGCGGGCTACCTGACCCGATCGTTCCGATCCGACCCTGCGATTCTCATGGGCCCGCTGTACGACGTTCGGCTGACCGACGCGGGCGGCACCATCGTCTACGTGGTTCGGCAGCGGTGACGCGCGGACCAAAAGGTCCGGTCAAATCGGCGCCATGTCGGTGAAGCGGGAGTACATGCCCTGGAAGGCGACCGTCACGGTCCGGGTGGGGCCGTTGCGGTGCTTCGCGACGATCAGGTCGGCTTCGCCGGCTCGCGGGTTGTCTTTCTCGTAGGCCGACTCGCGGTGCAGCAGGATGACGACGTCGGCGTCCTGCTCGATCGAGCCGGACTCTCGCAGGTCGCTCAGGGCCGGAAGCTTGTCCGCACGCTGCTCCGGACCACGGTTCAGCTGTGACAGGGCGATGACGGGCACCTGGAGTTCCTTGGCTAGCAGCTTGAGCGCACGCGAGAACTCGCTGACCTCCTGCTGGCGGCTCTCGACACGCTTGCCGCTGGTCATCAGCTGGAGGTAGTCGATGATCACCATCTTGAGGCCGACCCGCTGCTTGAGGCGCCGGCATTTGGCGCGGATCTCCACGAGGGTCATGTTGGGGCTGTCGTCGATGTACAGCGGGGCGTCGTTGATGCGCCCGCGGGTGGAGGCGATGGTCGTCCAGTCCCGATTGTCGACGGTTCCCTTGCGCATGTGCTGCAGGGGGACCGTCGCCTCGGCGGAAAGAAGGCGCATCGCGATCTCGCTGCGCCCCATCTCGAGCGAGAAGAAGATGGTGGGCATGTCGTGCTTGATCGCGGCCGCCCGCGCGAAGTCGAGCGCGAGCGTGGACTTGCCGAGCGCCGGGCGCGCGGCCACGATGACCATCTGCCCCGGGTGGAGGCCGTTGGTCAGCTCATCGAGCTCGGCGAACCCGGTGGGAACGCCGGTCATCGAGCCGTCCTTGTGCTTGGCGGCCTCGATCTCGTCGATGGCGACCGTGACCGCTTCGGTCAGCGGGACGTAATCCTCGGCCTCCTGGGTGCCGGTGACGGAGTAGATCTCGGCCTGCGCGTTGTTGACGAGGTCGAGGACCTCGCCCTCCGCTTTGTAGCCCATCTGCGTGATCCGCGTTCCGGCCTCCACCAGACGGCGCAGCAGAGCCTTCTCTGTGACGATGTTCGCGTAGTAGCCCGCGTTGGCGGCCGTGGGCACGAGGCTCGTGAGCGTGTGCAGGTACTCGGCTCCTCCCGCCCGGGAGAGCTCACCGAGCTTGGTGAGCTCGTCGGTGACGGTGATGACGTCGGTCGGCTCACCGTGCGAGTACAGCGAGAGGATCGCATCGTAGATGATCTCGTGCTTGGGGATGTAGAAGTCGGTGCCGCGGACGACCTCGACGACATCGGCGACCGCGTCCTTGCTCAGGAGCATTCCGCCGAGAGCGCTCTGCTCGGCGAGGAGGTCATGCGGAGGAACACGCTCGGGGGAGCGGGCCTCGCCCGGTTCGCGACTGTCTGCGAGACCGATATGGGCGATCGACACGTTCACTCCTCACTTCTACTTCCGAGCGCGCACCGAACGGTGGCGCCGCCTCCAGCCTGCGCCGCCATGGGCTCGGCGGTACGCGGGCGCGCCGATAAGGCCGCTCCGAGAATGCCGGAGAGACCGCACCGAAGCGCGTCCGATCGCAGACTACGGACGGCCACCGACAACGTCTCCCACCACGAGCGACCGTGGTGCGAGCCGATCCTCGGCGGCCTTCCGTCGACGTCGCTCCACCCTATGAACCGGTCGGCGTCCACCACAACTCGCCCTGTGGATAACTATGTGGAAAATCTGCGCGAAACGCCGACGCGTCTGTGCAGAAGATGTGGGAATCTATGTGGAAAACGAACGAATATCGCGAGTTAAAACCGCCTTGACCAGGGACTTCATTGTCCCCAGGCTGTGTGTAGAAAACTCTTCTCGACCTGTGGTCGAAGCTCTTCGATGGTCATTCGGGACTGTGGATGGAGCCGGGGAAAACTCCCTTAGATAGGTGTAGCGGCGGGCCGAAGCCCGCCGCTACACTGTGCTGTTCCGCGACCGCTACTTGGCGGCGACCACCTGCAGCGAGATGACGGCCGAGAGGTCGTCGTGCAAGCGCACGGTGGCCTCGTGGTCACCGATCACCTTGATCGCGTTGGGGATCTCGATCTTGCGCTTGTCGAGCTCGCCGAGGCCGGCGGCCTTGACCGCGTCCGCGACGTCGCCCGTCTTCACCGAACCGAACAGGCGGCCCTCGCGGCCGGCCTTGACGACGAGCTTGACGCGGGTCGCCTCCAGCTTCGCCTTGAGGTCCTGCGCCTGCTCGATGGTGTGCAGTTCACGAGCGGCGCGAGCCGCCTTGATCTGCTCGACCTGCTTCTCGCCACCACGGGTCCACGAGATCGCGAAGCCCTGCGGGACGAGGTAGTTGCGTGCGTAGCCGTTCTTGACGTCGACGACGTCACCGGCGGAGCCGAGGCCGGTGACCTCGTGCGTGAGAATAACCTTCGACATTCTGTCTCTTCTCCTTAACGGCCGGAGCCGGCGTAGGGGAGGAGAGCCATCTCGCGCGCGTTCTTGACGGCACGGGCGATCAGGCGCTGCTCCTGGACGGAGACACCGGTGATCCGGCGGGCGCGGATCTTTCCACGCTCCGAGATGAACTTCCGCAGGGTCGCGACGTCCTTGTAGTCAATGACCCCGACGCGGACGGACTTCGCCGGAGCGGCGTTCTTCCCGTCCTTGCCCTTGCGGATCGGCTTGCGGCGGTCGCCGCTCGACTTTCCAGCCATGATTTCCTTTGCTTTCCGCCTGACGTGGCCGCAGCCTGCCAGGCAAACTCAGTTGTAGGGACCCTTTAGAACGGGGTCTCGTCGTTGTAGGAGCCCGGAGTGTTCCAGACGTCGGCACCCGCGGACGGGTCGGCAGGCGCGGACGCGGCCCACGGCTCCTCGACAGCGGGAGCACCGCCGCCGAAGCCACCACCAGGACCACGGGACGACTGCGTGCGCGTCACCTGGGCGGTGGCGTAACGCAGCGACGGACCGATCTCATCGATCTCGAGCTCGATCGAGGTGCGCTTCTCGCCCTCTTTCGTCTCGTAGGACCGCTGCTTGAGACGGCCCTGAGCGATGACACGGGACCCCTTGGTCAGCGAGCCTGCGACGTGCTCGGCGAACTCGCGCCAGACGCTCGCGCGCAGGAACAGTGCCTCACCGTCCTTCCACTCGTTCGCCTGACGGTCGAACGTGCGGGGCGTGGATGCGATAGTGAAGTTGGCGACAGCCAGCCCGTTCTGCGTGTAGCGCAGCTCGGGGTCGGCCGTGAGGTTGCCCACCACGGTGATGACGGTCTCGCCGGCCATCGGACTAGGCGCCGGCCTTCTCGGAGGAGGACGCGGCCTTGCGGGCGGCCTTCTCGTCGGCGCGCTGCTGGGCGGCGGCGACCTGGGCGATGGCCTCCTCGGCGCGGAGCACCTTGGTGCGCATGACGGCCTCGCTGAGCTTCAGCTGGCGGTCGAGCTCCTTCGTGGTGTCACCGGTCGCGGTGAGCTGCACGACGGCGTAGATGCCCTCGGACTTCTTGTTGATCTCGTACGCCAGGCGGCGACGGCCCCAGATATCGACGTTGTCGATCGTTCCGCCGTCGTTACGAACGACATTGAGGAACTTGTCGAGGCTGGGAGCAACGGTGCGCTCATCGATCTCGGGATCGAGGATGACCATCAACTCGTACTGATGCATGACTAACCCACCTCCTCTGGTCTCAGCGGCTGCAGACGTTCTGCAGCAGGAGGGTTGTACATCGGTTGCGTGGGCAGAACTCTGCCCGGGCAACTTGTCAAGGGTAACGGATGCGGTGGTTCCGCGCCAGCTGGGGCGCTGAGGCAGCGGTGTGAGGGTGTCTGTGATGCTCATAAGTCCAGCCTCGTGCTGCGATCAGCGACGGGAGGCACCCGCTGACGGATCCGTGGAGAACTCGGGCGACGACCTCACTGTGAAGGAGTCTGGCGCGTGTCCCACCACGTCAGAAGCCGGCGCGTGGCCTCCTCTTCACCGAGCGGGCCCTCGTCGAGCCGGAGATCGAGAAGGAAACGGAGCGCCTGACCGACCTCCCTGCCCGGCCGCAGACCGAGGATCCGCATGACCTGCTCTCCGTCGAGGTCCGGACGCACGGCGTCGAGCTCCTCCTGAGCCTGCAGCTCCGTGATCCGGCTCTCCAGGTCGTCGTAGGCGAACCCGAGCCGATCGGCCTTGCGTCGATTGCGCGTCGTCACGTCGGCGCGCGTGAGCATGTGCAGGCGTTCCAGCTCCGCGCCCGCGTCACGGACGTAGCGGCGGACGGCGGAGTCGGTCCAGTGGGCGTCGGAGTAGCCGAAGAAGCGGAGGTGCAGCTCGATCAGCCGCGCGACCGAGTCCACCGTCGCCTTGTCGAATCGCAGCGCCGTCAGACGCTTCTTCGCGAGCTTCGCGCCGACCAGGTCGTGGTGATAGAAGCTGACGGCGCCACCGGCCTCGAAGCGGCGGGTCGCCGGCTTGCCGATGTCATGCAGAAGCGCGGCCAGGCGGAGCACGAGGTCGGGGGCGGCTCCGGGATGGCGTTCCTTCTCGTAGCCGATCGCCTGGTCGAGCACGGTGAGACTGTGCTGATACACGTCCTTGTGGTGGTGGTGCTCGTCGACCTCCAACCGCAGTGCCGGCACCTCGGGGAGGACGTGGTCGGCGAGACCCGACTCCACGAGGAGTTCGACGCCCGGTCGCGGATCATCGGCCCGCAGCAGCTTGGTGAGCTCGTCGCGCACCCGTTCTGCGCTGACGATCGTGATGCGATCCGCCATGCGCGTCATCGCGTCACGGGTCTCGTCGTCGACGACGAACCCCAGCTGGGCCGTGAAGCGAGCGGCGCGCATCATCCGGAGCGGGTCGTCCCCGAACGAGATCTCCGGCGTCGACGGAGTGGTGATGCGGCGCGCGATCAGGTCCTCCACGCCGCCGGACGGGTCGACGAGCCGGACCTCCGGCACACGGAGCGCCAGCGCGTTGACGGTGAAGTCGCGGCGCAGGAGGTCCCCGTCGAGGGTGTCGCCGAACTGCACCTCCGGCTTGCGGGTCAGGCCGTCGTAGCTGTCGCTGCGGTAGGTCGTGATCTCCACCGTGTCGTCGCCGAAGCGCGCTCCGATGGTCCCGAAGGCGCGCCCGATGTCCCAGACCGCATCGGCGATCGGGCCGACGACGGCCAGGATGTCGTCCGGACGCGCATCGGTGGTGAAATCGAGGTCGTGCACCTCCCGGCCGAGGAGGGCATCGCGCACCGGCCCTCCGACGAGGGAGAGTTCGTGGCCCGCGGCGGCGAACGCTTGTGCGACCCTCTCCACGGTGGGCGTCGTCGCCAGGGCTCCGAGACGTTCGAGGGATTCGGCGACGGACTGCATGGTGCCTCATTTTAATGGGACGCCTGGCAGTACGCCCTTTCCGGCCGCCCGCGGTGCTCGCCGGGCTCACAGGGGCCGGCCTCTAGAATCGTCGACATGGAGGCGGAACCGGGATCGTGCGCGGGCGCATGAGGGTACCCGGCCTCTCCCTTCGCGGCACGCGAGTCCGCGCCGCCCTCGTCGGCGCCGCGGTCGCGGTGGCGACCCTCCTCTCGACCGTCGCAGCCCCCGCGACGACTCCCGCCGTCGCCGCAGTCGCGCCGCCGGCGGCCGCGACAGGTGTTCACGCTGCCGCAGGCTTGTCGGTCACGGCTTCGATCACGGCGTCCGGCGCGGGCATCCTGTCGCCCGGACAAGACCTGGTCACTTCCGTGACCGTAAGCAATCCGACCGACAAGGCCCACACGTCCGGCGCGGTGAAGCTCTGGTACGACCCCGATCCTCGGGCCTCCCGCGACGAACTCAGCTCCTGGCTGACCTCCACCGCCGCAGTCACGGACCAGGTCGACCTCGGTGAGGCGGTCGTCCCCATCCTGGAGCCCGGCTCGAGCGTCGTCGTGCCCGTGACGGTGCCTGCGGCGAGCGTCCCGTTCGCAACGCGGCCCACCTCCGCGGTCTACGGGATCGGGGCCTCGGTCACCGAGGGCGACAGCACGGCAGAGGCGCGGGGGTCGGTCGTCTGGTATCCGGGTGGAGCGGCGACCCGCTCGGAGATCGGCGTCGTCATGCCGATCGTCAGCCCGTCGACTGCGGACGGCCTGATCTCGGCTCAGGATCTCAGCACCTACACGGCTCCGAACGGGGTCCTCACCCGCGATCTCGACGGGTTGCAGAACCACAGCACGGTCGCTGTCGGGATCGACCCGATGATCATCGCGTCCATCCGTGTCCTCGGCAACTCCGCCCCGGAGACTGCGACGGCATGGCTCGATCGCCTGAGCGCTCTCCCGAACGACACCTTCTCACTCGGTTACGGTGACGCCGATGTCACCGGGCAGATCCAGGCCGGGCTCCCCGCGCCGCTCAAGCCGACCGCCCTCGGCTACGCGATCGACCCGAAGAACTTCACCCCGTCGCCCACCGCGATCGGCGAGCCGCAGACCCCCACCGCGACTCCCGCTGCGACCCCGAGCCCGACGCCCACTCCCGGCACCGGACCGACCTTACCGACGCTCGACCGGCTGCTGGCCTGGGACTACAGCCTCGCCGGCATCGCCTGGCCCGGCGACGCGACCACCCGCGCCGCCGACCTCCCGCCGCTGGCGACCGCCGGCCTCGGAACCGTCATCGTCTCCGGCGACAACACGAACGCGGCCAAGCTCGACTCCACCCCGAACGCTCCCGCGCGTTCGGGATCCTCCACACTCGCGGTCTCCGACCAGCGGCTGTCCGACGCGCTCCGCCAGGCGGTCTCCGCGCCCAGCGATCTGGCGTGGAACAGCGCGATGTCCAAGCTGAACGCGCAGCTGCAGCTCGTCAGCTCCGAGAGCTCCACTCCGCACCACCTCTTGATCGCCCTCGACCGGTCGTGGCCATCGAGCGGCACCCAGCTGCAGCGCACGCTCGACTCCCTGTTCTCCAACCCGTGGTCGACGCCCTCCACGTTCTCCTCGGTCTTGGCATCACAGCAGTCGTCGGATCTCACTCTCACCGATTCCCCGGAGTCGCAGGCTCGGATCGACGCGATCCATACCCTCCTGCAGGACGAGAAGTCCCTCGACGAGTTCGCGACCATCCTCGCCGACCCGACGACTCTCACCGGAAACACCCGCGCGCAGCTCCTCACACTCCTCGCCGTCTCGTGGCAGAACCCGAGATCCGACTGGACGGCGGCGGTCGTGCAGAGCGGGAAGACGACCGTCTCCACCCTGCACTCCGTCCACATCCTGCCCACCGAGAACGTCAACCTCGTGAGTGCCCAGGGGTCGATCCCGTTCACCGTGAGCAACGAGTTGCCGAACGAGGCCGTGACCGTCGTCCTCAGCGCCTCCCCGTCCAACAGCCGTCTCGAGATCGATCAGCCGACGACCAAGACAATCCCTCAGGACTCTCGGGCGACGATGCTCGTCCCCGTCAAGGCCAAGGTCGGCAACGGTCAGGTTGTGCTGTCGCTGCAGCTGTACAGCCCTACGGGCGTGCCCATCGGCGACCCTAGCTCGGTGACCGTGGAGGTCCATGCGGACTGGGAGGGCATCGGAGCCCTGATCTTCGGCATCCTGGTCGTGCTGCTGTTCGGCTTCGGGATCGTGCGCAACATCCTCCGCCGCCGCGATCAACGCCGCAAGGGCGAGGCTGGCGAGGATACGAGCGAGGGCGACCGCGCTTCCGTCGACGGCGCGGCCGCCGAGAGCGACGGTTCGGATGGCGGTCCGACAACGGACGGCCCCCACACCCCCTCCGGCTCGGGAGGCGCGCATGGCTAGCGTCGGCCGCGCGAGCGCGATGCTCGCCTCCGGCACGCTCGTGTCGAGACTCCTCGGTTTCGCGAAGGCCTGGCTGCTGGTGCAGGCGATCGGTGCGGTGTCGTTCGCTGCGAACGCCTATGGGACGTCGACGGCCATCCCGAACAGCCTCTACGCGATCATCGCCCAAGGCATCCTGAACGCCGTGCTGGTGCCGCAGATAGTACGCGCGTCGGTCAACCCCGACGGCGGCCGGGCGTACATCAACAAGCTCGTCACGCTCGGCATGGTCGTGTTCGCGGCGATCGCTATTGTCGCCACCATCCTGGCTCCCGTGCTGATCGCGTTGTTCGGCGTCCCGGCCGAACAGCGGGAACTGGCGACGGCGTTCGCCTACTGGTCGTTGCCGCAGATCTTCTTCCTTGGCCTCTACACACTGCTGGGGGAGGTGCTGAACGCCCGCAAGTCGTTCGGTCCGTTCACCTGGGCGCCGGTCGTCAACAACGTCGTGGCGATCGTGCTGCTCGTGGCATTCATCCTCGCCTTCGGCACCTCCGCGCACGGCGGCCACGGCACGACCTGGTCCTTCTGGATGGTCGCCCTGCTCGCCGGCGGCGCGACGCTCGGGATCGCCGTACAGGCGCTGATCCTGTTCATCTTCTGGCGCCGGGTCGGCCTGCGCTTCCGATTCGACTTCGGCTGGCGCGGGGTCAATCTGGGGACGGCCGGAAAAGCGGCGGGCTGGACGCTCGGGATGCTCATCGCGACCCAGCTCGCCGGCCTGATCGAGGTCAACGTCTCGAACTCCGCCGGACCTCAATACGCCGGAACGTTCGTCATGCAGAACGCGTGGCTCATCTTCATGCTGCCGCACGGGATCATCGCGGTGTCGATCGTCACCGCGTTTTACACCCGGATGGCCGAGCACGCCCATCGTGGCGCCATCGGCTCGTTCCGGCAGGATTTCTCCTCCGCCGCGCGCTCGATCATGCTGTTCATCGTTTTCGCGTCCGCTGTGCTCATCGTCGCCGCGTACCCGGTCGCTCGCGTGTTCACCTCGGACTACCAGGCTATGGGCCTGGTCCTCATCGCGTACCTCATCGGGCTCGTCCCGTTCTCACTGGTGTTCATGGCGCAGCGGGCGTTCTACTCCCTCGGCGACACCCGCACCCCGTTCTTCTTCACGCTGGCCCAGGTCGTCGTGATCGTCGCGGGCGTGCTCACCTGCTTCGCCGTCCCGCCGTCGGTGCGCGCCGCCTCCGTCGCCCTCGTCGTGTCGCTGGCGAGCGTCCTGCAGGCCTTCCTCGCGTTCTGGTTGCTGCGCCGCCGCACCGGGGGAGTGGACGGCACGCGGATTTTCGGCTCGCTCTGGCGATTCATCGTCGCCGCTGTCGCCGCGATCATCGCCGGCGCAGGCTTCCTGATCATCCTCGGCGGCGTCACGGCCGGCGCCTTCCCCGTCCGTAACCCCATTACCGCGATCGTCGCCTCGGCGATCATCGGAGTCGTCATGCTGATCGTGTACGTCGGAGCTCTCGGCATCCTGCGTTCCCGCGATCTGGAGGCCGGCCTTGCGCCGGTTCTGGACCGCGCCGCATCCCGTTCCTCCACTCGCAGGTGACACGGAATAGCATCCGCCTAGGATGTGTTCTACAGGGCGGTGCCTCCGGTCGGGAGCACCGCAGACCACCAAGGAGTTCCGCCGTGCGGCAGATCATCATCATCGGTTCCGGCCCTGCCGGTTACACCGCGGCCATCTACGCCGCGCGAGCCAACCTCAAGCCGCTGCTGATCGCCTCCTCCGTCGAGGCCGGCGGCGAGCTGATGAACACCACCGAGGTCGAGAACTTCCCTGGCTTCCCCGACGGCATCATGGGCCCCGACCTCATGTTCAAGATGCAGGCGCAGGCCGAGAAGTTCGGCACCGAGGTCGTCCTCGACGACGTCGTGTCGGTCGATCTGACCGGTGACGTCAAGACGGTGACGCTGGGTTCGGGCGCCGTGCACGAGGCGCTGTCTGTGATCTTCGCGACCGGCTCCGCCTACCGCAAGCTCGGCCTGGAGGACGAGGAGCGCCTGTCCGGACACGGAGTGTCCTGGTGCGCTACCTGCGATGGCTTCTTCTTCCGTGAGCGCACGATCGCCGTCGTCGGCGGTGGCGACTCGGCGATGGAGGAGGCGAACTTCCTGACCCGCTTCGCGGACAAGGTGTACGTCATCCACCGTCGTGAATCGCTGCGCGCCTCCAAGATCATGCAGGATCGCGCTTTCGCGAACGAGAAGATCGAGTTCATCTGGAACTCCGAGGTCGTCGGCATCAACGGCGACGAGCAGGTGCGGAGCGTCACGCTGCGCGACCTGCAGACCGGCGAGCAGAGCGAGCTGGAGCTGCAGGGCCTGTTCATCGCCATCGGCAACGACCCGCGCGTGCACCTGGTGCACGGCCAGCTCGACCTGACTCCGGAGGGCACCATCGCGGTCGCCGGCCGGACCTCCAAGACGAAGGTCGCGGGCGTGTTCGCCGCGGGCGACGTGATCGACCCCAGCTACCGTCAGGCGGTCACCGCCGCGGCGTCGGGAACGGTCGCGGCGCTCGACGCCGAGCACTACCTGACGACTCTTCCCGCAGACCTGCTGGAGCGCGCCGAGAGCGCGTCCGGCGATCTCGAACTCACGACCACCGCATAAGGAGAATCACAACAATGTCAGCAGCACGTTCCGTGACGGACGCCACCTTCGAGCAGGACGTCCTCAACAGCGGAAAGACCGTCCTCGTCGACTTCTGGGCCGAGTGGTGCGGTCCGTGTCGCGCCGTCGGCCCGATCCTCGACCAGATTGCCGCCGAGCACGCGGACAAGATCGAGATCGTCAAGCTCAACGTCGACGAGAACCCGCAGACCGCTGCGAAGTACCAGATCACCTCCATCCCGGCGATGAAGGTGTACCAGGGTGGCGAGGTCGTCAAGACCGTCATCGGCGCCAAGCCGAAGCCCGCCCTCGAGCAGGACCTCGCCGCCTACCTCGCGTAGACCGCCAGGCTGCTTCTCGCACTCTCAGACCCGTCCGGCGCTCACTGCGCCGGGCGGGTCTTCTGCGTTTCACAGCCCCTCGATTTCCAGAGGGATGAGTCGCGCCCCTAGCATGAATGAAAGACACGAGAAACGGACTGATTCGTGACAGAACAGGGCAGCCCGCGTCAGCAGGGCAATAATTTGGACCCGTGGTATCACCACTACGCGCAGCGCACGAGCGGCCTGGCCGCCAGTGAGGTCCGAGCCCTGTTCGCCGTCGCCAGCCGCCCCGAGGTGGTCTCGCTGGCCGGCGGCATGCCGTACGTCGCGGCGCTTCCCGAAGACCTCGTCGTCGGGGCCATGGACCGGGTGATGCGCGAGCAGGGTCCCGTCGCTCTGCAGTACGGCTCGGGCCAGGGCGTTCCTACGTTGCGCGAGCAGATCCTCGACGTCATGGCGCTCGAGGGCATCAGTGGCAGCGCCGACGACGTCATCGTGACCACCGGCTCCCAGCACGCGCTCGAACTCTTCAGCAAGCTCTTCATCGATCCGGGCGACGTCGTACTGGCCGAAGGCCCGAGCTACGTGACCGCCATGGTGATCTTCCGCTCCTACCAGGCGGAGGTCGACCATGTCCCCATGGACGAGCACGGCTTGATCCCGGAGGCGCTGCGCGAGCACATCGCCCGCCTCAAGGCAGCGGGCCGGCGGGTCAAGTTCCTCTACACCGTCCCGACCTTCCACAATCCGGCCGGAGTGACGCTGTCGTGGGAACGACGCCTGGAGATCCTCGAGATCGCGCGGCAGAACGACATACTGGTGCTCGAAGACAACCCGTACGGCCTCCTGTACTTCGGCGACAAGCCACCGGCAGCAATGCGCTCCGTCGAGCGCGACGGCGTGGTCTATTTGGGCACCTTCTCGAAGACTCTCGCGCCCGGCTTCCGCGTCGGTTGGGCGCTCGCACCGCACGCCATCCGGGAGAAGATGATCCTCGCCAACGAGGCCGCGGTGCTGAGCCCCAGCTCGTTCAGTCAGCTCGTCATCTCGGAGTATCTGCGTGACGCCGACTGGCGCGGGCAGATCGACACATTCCGTGGCGTGTACCGCGAGCGCAAGGAGGCGATGATCTCGGCCCTCCAGGAGCATCTGCCCGAGCTCTCGTGGACCAACCCGAACGGTGGGTTCTACGTGTGGCTGACCCTCCCGCCGCACCTGGACTCCAAGGCGATGCTTCCACGCGCGGTCACGGAGCTGGTCGCCTACACTCCGGGCACCGCATTCTATGGAGACGGATCCGGAGCACAGAACATCCGGTTGTCGTTCTGCTATCCGACGCCGGAGAACATCAAGGTCGGCGTCCGCCGGCTCGCGAACGTCATCAACGGCGAGCAGGACCTCCTGGACACCTTCGCGGGCACTGGCCCACTGAGCGCACCGCGCATCAGCCGGACCAGTCCCAACCCGCCCACCGACCTCCGCTGACACGACGAAGCCAGAGAAAGAGCAGATCATGGCCGAAAACGAAGCACTCGACATCGTCGTCCTCGCCGGCGGGATCTCCCATGAACGCGACATCTCCCTCCGCACCGGACGACGCGTCGCAGACGGCCTGCAGTCCCTCGGCCACCGAGTCACGGTCCTCGAACCCGACGCCGCTCTCCTCGGATATCTGCGCGAGAGCCGTCCTGACGTCGTCTGGCCGGCTCTTCACGGATCGAGCGGAGAGGACGGCTCGCTTCGCGCGCTGCTCGAGCTCGCCGGCGTCCCATTCGTCGGGTCGACCACCGACGCCGCTCGACTCGCATGGTCCAAGCCGGCCGCGAAGACCATCGTCTCGAGGGCCGGGGTCGCGACACCGGAGTCAGTCACGCTGCCGAAGGAGACCTTCCGAGAGCTCGGTGCCAACAGTGTGCTCGAGACCGTGCTGTCCGCTTTCGAGGTACCCCTGGTCGTCAAACCTGCTCACGGAGGTTCGGCCCAGGGCGTTACCGTCGTGACGACAGCGGGGGAGTTGCCGCGGGCGATGGTGGACGCCTACACGTACGCGGACGTCGCATTGATCGAGCGCAAGGTCGAAGGTGTCGAGGTGTCCGTCGCCGTCCTCGACACGGGCGACGGCCCCATCGCTCTTCCTCCCGTCGAGATCGAACCGCTGGAGGGTGCCTACACCTTCGACGCCCGATACAACGCGGGGGAGACCCGGTTCTACGTGCCCGCCCGCCTCGAGCCCGACGTCCTCGAGGCGGTGGCTGCCGCGGCCACGGCCGCCCACAGCGCGCTCGGCCTGCGGCATCTGTCACGCGTCGATCTGATCGTCGACGCCAATGGCGTCCCGTGGTTTCTGGAGGCCAATGTGCTTCCTGGCCTCACCGAAACGTCGATCATGCCCCAGGCGATCGCCGCCTCCGGGCGTGATCTCGGAGATGTCTACGCGACGCTCGCTGCTGCTGCTATCGCTGACTCCTGAGTCGGGTTTCACGTGAAACGGGGCTAGTTCGACCACTCGATGAGGGCGACTGCGGCGACCGGCTCAGCGCAGTCGACTGCGTCCGAGTCCGTGCGTTGCCTGACGAGGACTCCCCGACTGAATCGGGGAACGGCACCGCTTTCAACGTCAGCGCGCTTTGCGAGAGCAAAGGTCGATGTGGGGCGGGCGGACTCCCTCCAACGCTCGCGGTGCTGGCTTCGGGCGGCAGGCAACCGCCTACTTTAACGTCGTCACTATCGGTGAGAAGAAGTCTCAGTTGCGAGCCTCCACCATGGAACGAAGACAGTCGAACAACAACATCCTCTCCGACCCCCTCGACGAGCAGGTCGCCGGAAATGCCAGCCGTGGGAGTGAGCGCCCCGAACGCGAGCGGCTCGGTCGCACGCGTCGATTCAGATACGGACGCCACCGTTGATGTCATTGACGGAGTTGACTCTATCGAGCACCCAGTGAGCACGACAGCGACGACTGCGGCCCCCGGCCACGCAACAACACGCTTCACAACTTCCCCCTCGCTCCATCGCGAGCCGCCTCCCGGCCGCTGGGCCAGCGCGGTCGCACCAGACTAGCGGGGGAGGTTTCACGTGAAACGGACCGGCGAAGTGTAGGTGGGCTGACCGATCTCATCGAGGATGCGGTTCAGGTCCTGAATCGTGGCGAAGTCCACCACGATCTGACCCTTCCGTGCGCCGAGAGAGATCTTCACCCGAGTGTTGAGGCGATCTCCGAGCCGTTCTGCCACCTCGTCGAGGTGGCCTCGGTGCTTACCGGGGGACGCCTTCGATCGCACCGGCTTCGGAGTCTTGCTCGCCGCAGCCTCGGCGGCGCGAACCGACAGATCCTCGTTCACGATCTTGTCGGCCAGTCGGACCATCGCATCTACATCGTCACCGACCGACAGAATCGCTCGCGCGTGACCGGCACTCAGAACACCAGCCGCCACCCGGGACTGCACCGGTGCTGGGAGTTTGAGGAGGCGAATCGTGTTCGTGATCTGTGGCCGCGACCGACCGATGCGCGTGGCGAGCTGTTCCTGCGTGATTCCGAAGTCAGCGAGCAGCTGCTGGTAGGCGGACGCCTCCTCCAGCGGGTTCAGCTGCGAACGATGCAGGTTCTCCAGTAGCGCGTCGCGGAGCATGTCCTCATCGGCGGTCTCCTTGATGACGGCGGGGATGCTGTCGAGCCCGAGTTCCTTCGTCGCGCGCAGTCGCCGCTCACCCATGATGAGCTCGTACTTGTTCGTGTGCCCGGAGACGGGACGCACGACGACCGGCTGAAGCACGCCGACCTCGCGAATACTTGCCACCAACTCGTCCAGAGCCTCGCGATCGAACTCCACGCGCGGCTGCGCCGCATTCGGAACGATGTCGGCGGGGGAGAGGTTGGCCAGGCGAGCACCAGGCACCGCTACAAGCGTGTCCGTCGCAACAGCAGACGTTTCAGGGAAGAAAACGTCGACAGGGCGTGCCGACTGATCGCTTATCGGAATGAGCGCTCCGATTCCCCGTCCCAATCCCGTACGCTTCGCTGCCATTAGCGGGGTACTCCTCTTCGTGCGATTTCTGCAGCCGCCTCCAAGTAGGAGAGCGACCCTGACGAGTTGGCGTCATAACTGATGACGCTCTGACCGTAGCTCGGGGCTTCGGAGATGCGGACGGAGCGAGGGATGATGGTGTCCAGCACCTCGTCCGGGAAGTGTTCGCGAACGTCCGCCGCCACCTGGTGCGCCAGGTTGGTCCGAGAGTCGTACATGGTAAGCAGAATCGTCGACACCTGGAGCTTGGGGTTGAGGTGCCGTTCGATCAGCTGGATGTTTTTGAGGAGCTGGCTCAATCCCTCCAGTGCGTAGTACTCGCACTGGATCGGGATGAGAACCTCAGTCGCTGCTACAAATGCGTTGATGGTGAGGAGACCGAGCGAGGGAGGGCAGTCGATCAGGACATAGTCGATGTCGAACTCGTCAAGGAAGCGACTCAAAGCCCGCGAAAGCCGCTGCTCGCGGGCAACCATCGAAACGAGCTCGATTTCGGCACCGGCGAGGTCGATTGTGGCGGGAATCACGAAAAGCCCGTCGAACTCCGGGCTCTTCTGAATGACCTCCTCGAGCTCCTTATCGTTGACGATGACGTCGTAAACGCTCGGCGTTCCCTCACGATGCTCGACACTCAGCGCTGTCGAAGCGTTTCCCTGGGGATCCAGGTCGATCGCAAGCACGCGCGCACCCGACTTGGCCAGCGCGGCAGCCAAGTTGACGACGGTAGTTGTCTTCCCGACCCCACCCTTCTGGTTCGAGATGGTGAAGATGCGCGTCCTGGACGGAAGGGGGAGCGTGGTCGAAGCGATGGCCTGTCTCCTCCGCGCCAAATCCTGGATCTCCCGAGCCAGGGGAGTAGACCCATCGAAGGACACTTCGCCCACCTCAGTGGGAGTGTCCTGATCAGGTTGTTTCACGTGAAACCTCGTCGCTTGATTCGGTGCACGGCCTGGCCGCGGTACTAAAAACTGGAGCGCTCAGCGCATCATTCGTCAACTCTAGCTTGCATGCCCGAGCGGGCCGGCCAGCATCGCGGAAGTGTGGAAAACCGCACGTATACTCAGCGAACTGTCGCCCGAATCACGCGGGTGACGTCGTCGAGAACGCCTTCACCTAAGGTGATCACCTCGACATCACGCACAGAGAACTTCCGCATCTCCTTCGACGCCGCCGCGACTTCCGCCGCCGCACCAGCGCCCTTCATCAGAACGAGTTCGCCGCCGTCGCGCAAGAGCGGTGCGGTCAGGGGGATGAGCTTGCGGAAAGCACTCACAGCACGCGCGGTGACCTGGTCCAGCCGGTCGGACAGTCGGACATCCTCGGCGCGATCGCGCACAACTGCCACGTTCGTCAGCTCCAGCTCCTCCACCTGCTCATTGAGCCAGGCGACGCGACGCTCCATCGGCTCGATGAGCACGAACTGGACGTCCGGACGCGCAATTGCCAGGACCAAGCCGGGGAGTCCGGCACCGCTTCCGACATCGCCGACGGTTCCTGGTCGGAGGAGGGGAGCGACGATTGCGCAGTTGAGGATATGCCGCGTCCAGATGCGGGGGAGCTCGAGCGGTCCGATCAACCCTCGTTCTTCACCTTGCGCGACCAGGTTCGCTGTGAACGCACGAGCAGCCCCGAGCTGCTTACCGAACAGGGCCGCTGCGACCGCTGGTTCGGTCTCGACGGAATCAGTCACCGTTTCACGTGAAACTACGCGGCGGTGATGACCGTGTGGCGGTCACGTCCCTCGCCGCGCGAGTTGGAGACATATCCACGTTCAGACACGATGTCATGCACGACCTTGCGCTCATACGAGGACATGGAGGGAAGCGCAGCCTCGGCTGCCCCCTCCTCGATGCGTGCGATCGCGCGGTCCACGAGCGTCGCGAGCTCAGCCTGGCGTGCATCGCG
Source organism: Leifsonia sp. Leaf336 (assembly GCF_001423695.1). Lineage (GTDB taxonomy): Bacteria > Actinomycetota > Actinomycetes > Actinomycetales > Microbacteriaceae > Leifsonia. The sequence goes on along the minus strand of NZ_LMOZ01000003.1, from coordinate 586,377 downwards.
AGAACCCGCGATGTCCAGAATCAGCCGGGAGAATTCGCCAGTCTGGTTCTGGACAGCGAGGCGCGTCAGCTCCTGCAGGGCAGTCACCGTATCAGGCTTCGACAGCAGGTGAAGGTTCGTCCCCGCCTCTGCGTTAACCGAGATGTACGCGCGGCCGTTGCGGGTGTCGATATCGATGTCCCCATCGATGTCCGCGATGTCGAGGAGCTCCTCGATGTAGTCCGCGGCGATGTCGCCCTCGCGGTCGAGGTCGCTTCCCGAGGCGGGCGCTGACTCCTCGGTCGTCTCCGCCTCGTCGGCGGGGGAGTGGAGCGCTTCCTCGTCGGAAGGTGTCACATCGGTCTGCACGTCGGTCATGTTCCCTACTTCTTTCCGGCCTGCTTCTTCGCGCGGTTCTTGTTCACCGGCTGAACGCGCTGGGTCGTGATCTTCTGCTGAGGCGCCTCTTCTACTGCCAGGACGACAGCGCCGTCCTGCACCAGCTTGCCCTTGCGGGCGAGGCGGGCCTCGCGAGCCTTCGCGGCATCCGAACCCGGGGTCGGCATGTTGCGGATGACCAGGAACTGCTGGCCCATCGTCCAGAGGTTCGAGGTGAGCCAGTAGAACATGACGCCGAGCGGGAAAGCGAAGCCCGAGAACAGGAACACGAAGGGGAGGAGGTACAGGAGGATCCGCTGCTGCTTGAACTGCGGGCTCGCCTTGGTCTCCGGCGACATGTTCTTCGAAACGATCTGCAGCTGCGTGAGGAACTGCGAACCCGTCATGAGCACGACCATCACGGCCGCAATGACCATCACGGCGACCTGCGGTGGGTGCGCGTTCATCGCGCCCTGGAAGCTCTGGTGGAGCGGCGCAACACCGAAGAGCGTCGCGTTGCCGAACTGCTGAGCGAGAGTGGAATTCAGCGGGCCGACGCCGGCCTTGCCGCTCTGAGCACCATTGAGCACCTGGAACAGGGAGAAGAACACCGGCATCTGCAGCAGCAGCGGCAGACAGGAACTCAGCGGGTTCGTGCCCGTCTTCTTGTAGAGTTCCATCGTCTCGCGGGACATCGCCTCGCGAGAGAACTGGTCCTTCTTGCCCTTGTACTTGTCTTGGATCTTCTTGAGCTGCGGCGCGATCTCCAGCATCCGTCGCTGGTTCTTGATCTGGCGCACGAAGATCGGGATCAGCGCAGCACGCACGACGACGGTCAGACCGACGATCGCCAGCACCCAGGTGATTCCCGCCGCGGGATCCATGCCCATCGCCGTGAGCAGCCAATGCCACGCGACGAGGATGAGTTCCACGACCCACTTGATGGGCCAGAGGATCGTACCGATGATGTCCATGTCTGGTTGCTAGGCCTTTCCCTGGCTTGTCGCGACGACGAATCCGAACGGGGTGACCCGGTAACGGCGCTTCTTCTTGAGGGGGACGTCATCGACCCCGCCCGCTGCCCACGGGTGGCAGCGGCTGATTCGGCGGATGCCGAGAACACTTCCCACGATCAGTCCGTGCTCCTGGATGGCCTGAAGCGCATACGCGGAACACGACGGGTAGTACCGGCACACGTCGCCGTAGAGCGGAGAGATGACCGCCCGATACGCCCGGAGCACGAGCACGGCAGCATTCCTCGGAACGAGGAGCACAGCTGTGATCGCGGTGTTCATGGACGGACGTTGCCTTCGGTGGTGTCGCTTCGACGAGTTTCGCGTGAACTGGTGGTGTGGCGGCTGAGGAACCGGTCTGCGGCACCCGATACCTCTTCGTGCAGGGTAGCCCACCTCACTTGGGCGGATGCTGGCAATGCCCGGATGACGATGTCGAGACCGGGACCGTCACCAGCAGCGGATTCGAGTCGTGGAAGCACCTCGTAGGCCGCTGCCTTGAGACGTCGCCTCACACGGTTGCGAACCACCGCGTTGCCCACGGCCTTACTCACGATGAAACCGAACCGCACCACGTCGGAGTCGCGGTTCAGGCGAACGTGAGTGGTGGTGTTCGCTGCAGTGAAGCGCGCACCTCGTCGCACGGTCGCCCGATAGTCCGCGCCCCGCGTGATGCGATGGGGTTTCGCGAGCACGCGCCGCGCCTATCCGAGAAGGATCAGGCCGAGAGCTTCTCGCGGCCCTTGGCGCGACGAGCCGACAGGATGGCGCGGCCGGCACGCGTGCGCATGCGGAGGCGGAAGCCGTGGGTCTTGGCGCGCTTGCGGTTGTTCGGCTGGAACGTTCTCTTGCTCATATCAATCTCCGTGGTGGTCTCTTCACAGGCCGGTGCTGAAGGAAAAAGGCCAGCACGGGGAGGCCAGGAAAGTTTCTGGGCAGCCGAAACGGCTGAAGTCAACTGATTAAAACTACGTCCTGGGCCGACCGAGGTCAAACTGATCGTCCCGAAACCCTTGATTATCCACGGGATTTGCAGGAACCGGCTCGACGACGCGCCGGAGTATTCCGCCAATCGAATTTGATCCCCACCTGTGGACAAGTTAGCGTGAGGTCCAAAGTTATCCCCAGCCCATCCCAAAAGCGGCCGGAGATCGCTACGGTATTGCACACACAGCGGTGGATAACTCTGTGAATACCCCAGGGCGGCATCCCTTGCCGCTAGCCCGACGTGAGTCATACGGGGGACGACTCGTCTCGCGCCGGGCCGACGGCATCCACGATTTGAAGACGGGGAACGATGGCAGGCGGCGAAGAGTCCATATCTGCGGCATGGCAGAACGTGCTCGACAAGCTCGAGACGGACGACCGCATCACACCTCAGCTGCACGGCTTCCTCAGTCTGGTCGAACCCAAGGGCATCATGGCCGGCACCTTCTATCTGGAGGTGCCCAACGAGTTCACACGCGGCATGATCGAGCAGCGTAGTCGCGTCCCCCTCCTCAATGCGATCGGCACTCTCGACCAGACCCTCGAGGTGAACACGTTCGCCATCGTCGTGAACCCGGAGATCCAGCAGGAGTCGATGGCCGGCCCCGCCGAACCCGAGCCCGCGCCTTATCTCGACGCGGTGGCACCGATGGTGGCGCCTCCCACCGAGATCACCGCCCCGCCGCGCAACGGCGACACCCGCCTCAACGCGAAGTACAGCTTCGACAACTTCGTCATCGGCCAGTCCAACCGATTCGCCCACGCTGCGGCCGTCGCCGTTGCTGAGGCGCCCGCGAAGGCGTACAACCCGCTGTTCATCTACGGCGACTCGGGCCTGGGCAAGACCCACCTCCTCCACGCCATCGGCCACTATGCGATGAGCCTCTACCCAGGTATCCGGGTCAGGTATGTGTCGAGCGAGGAGTTCACGAACGACTTCATCAACTCGATCGCCAACAACCGCGGCTCCTCGTTCCAGGCGCGATACAGGAACATCGACATCCTTCTGATCGACGACATCCAGTTCCTCCAGCGTGCGGTCGAGACGCAGGAGGCCTTCTTCCATACGTTCAACACCCTCCATGACCACAACAAGCAGGTCGTGATCACCAGCGACCTCCCCCCGAAGCATCTGACCGGCTTCGAAGACCGGATGCGCTCGCGGTTCGAGTGGGGTCTCATCACCGACGTCCAGGTCCCCGACCTCGAGACCCGCATCGCGATCCTTCGCAAGAAGGCGCAGAGCGAGAAGATCCTGGTGCCGGATGACATCCTCGAATTCATGGCCTCGAAGGTCTCCAGCAACATCCGTGAACTCGAGGGCACGCTCATCCGCGTCACGGCGTTCGCGAGCCTCAATCGCACACCGGTCGACATGCCTCTCGTGCAGACCGTGCTGAAGGACCTCATCACGCTCGACGACGACAACGTCATCGCGCCGACCGACATCATCACCAACACGGCCGAGTACTTCAAGCTCAGCGTCGACGACCTTTACGGTTCGAGCCGCTCGCAAGCCGTCGCCACGGCGCGTCAGATCGCGATGTACCTGTGCCGTGAGCTCACCAACCTCTCGCTGCCCAAGATCGGACAGCTCTTCGGCGGCCGCGATCACACGACGGTCATGTACGCGAACAAGAAGATCAGCGAGCTCATGAAGGAGCGGCGCTCGATCTACAACCAGGTGACAGAGCTCACCAGCCGGATCAAGCAGAACCACCGCTACGGGAAGTAGCCTCCACCGCGCCACGCCGAGGTGCGTCGGAATAGTTATCCACAGATTGATCCCCAGAGTGGGGAGAGTTCGTTATTAACACCTGGGGATAACTTGTGGAGAAGTTCCGGAAAGTCGCTCGATTAATGGGGACGGATGGCCCGGCGCTGTGAAAAGCCGATCGAAGCCATCCCGACCGCAGGAGCTGTCAACACCGGGATTCCACGGCTCATCAACAAGTCACGAGACTGTAGTTCCCTCTGATTTCCTGGTATCCACCGAGTTATCCACATTTTCCACAGCGGTTAACACCATTAATGATTAACTCTTCTGAGTTAAGGCCGGCCGACAACCTCAAGCGGTTGCTCGAATGACAACTTCTCGGCCAGAGGCCAAGCGCTAGGATTTGTGTCGTTCCGTATCCGAGCGCAGAGCCAGGGGAGACTTCGTGAAGTTCCAAGCCAATCGGGATGTCTTCAGTGAGGCCGTGTCCTTCGCCGTGAAGCTTCTTCCGCAGCGGACGACCCTTCCCATCCTGAGCGGTGTGCTGATCGAGACGACCGACAGCGGACTCCAGCTCTCCTCCTTCGACTACGAGGTCTCCGCTCAGACGCAGATCGCCGCCGAGGTCGAGGAACCGGGACGCGTGCTCGTCTCAGGGCGCCTTCTCGCGGAGATCGCGGCCAAGCTCCCCAACGCGCCCGTGCAGTTCTCGACCGAGGAATCCAAGATCGTCGTCCGCGCAGGATCGGCGAACTTCACGCTGCTCTCCATGCCGGTCGAGGAATACCCGAGCATCCCGCAGGTCTCGGGCGAGGCGGGGCTCGTGCCCGCCGAGGAATTCGCCGAGGCCGTCGCGCAGGTCGGTGTCGCCGCATCGCGCGACGACGTCACACCGGTGATCACGGGTGTTCAGCTGGAGGTCGGGAACAACACGCTCGGACTCGTCGCCACCGACCGTTACCGTGTCGCCGTCCGTGAGATCGACTGGGACAACGGGACGACCTCCGGAGAAGCGCAGACCGCCCTCGTCCCAGCACGGACCCTCACCGAGATCGGTAAGACCTTCGGCCACTCGGGCACGGTCTCGATCGCGATCACCAACCGCGACGACCGCGAGCTCATCGCTTTCACGGCAGACAAGAAGACCGTGACCTCGCTGCTCATCAAGGGAAACTTCCCTCCGGTGCGCCGACTGTTCCCCGAGCAGGTCGACAACTACGCGGTCGTCAACACCGGCGAACTCATCGAAGCGACCCGCCGTGTGGCGCTCGTTCTCGAGCGCGAAGCCGCGCTCCGCTACACCTTCACTGCAGACGGACTGACGCTGGAAGCGATCGGCTCCGAGCAGGCTCAAGCATCCGAGAGCATCGACGCTCTCCTCACTGGCCAGGAGACGGTGGTTTCGTTGAAGCCGCAGTTCCTGCTCGATGGTCTCGGTGCCGTGCACTCGGAATTCGTGCGCATCTCCTTCACCAAGACCGAGAACCCCAACAAGCCGGGTCCGGTGCTCATCACGAGCCAGACGTCGAAGGACCAGTCCGGTTCGGACTCGTACAAGTACCTGCTGCAGCCCAACCTGCTGCTGCGCTGAACCCGGTCCCGCTCCACGAGAGAAGAAGGACAATCATGCACATCGGCCTCATCGGTCTCGGACGCATGGGCAACAACATGCGCGCCCGCCTGGAGAAGAAGGGCATCGAGGTCACCGGCTACGACACCAATCCGGAGGTGTCCGACGTCGCGACCCTGGCCGACCTGGTCACGGCGCTTCCCGCGCCGCGCACCGTCTGGGTCATGGTTCCGGCCGGCGCGATCACGGACGCCGTGATCACCGACCTCGAGCCCCTGCTCGAGAAGGGCGACCTGGTCATCGACGGCGGCAACTCGAAGTTCACCGAGGACTTCAAGCACGCCGAGATGCTCGCGCCCAGGGGCATCGACTTCATGGATGCCGGCGTCTCTGGTGGCATCTGGGGCCTGGAGAACGGCTACGGCCTGATGGTCGGCGGCTCCAAGGAGCAGGTCGAGCGGGTCATGCCGGTCTTCGACGCTCTCCGCCCCGAAGGCCCGCGCGACGAAGGCTTCGTCCACGTCGGTGAGGTCGGCGCCGGCCACTACGCCAAGATGGTGCACAACGGCATCGAGTACGCGCTGATGCAGGCGTACGCCGAGGGATACGAGCTGCTCGACACCCGCAAGGACATCATCAAGGACGTCACCGGAACGTTCAAGGCGTGGCAGCGCGGCACCGTGGTGCGCTCGTGGCTTCTCGACCTCCTCGTCCGCGCTCTCGAGCAGGACCCGGAGTTCGAGCACATCGAAGGATTCGTCCAGGATTCGGGCGAGGGTCGGTGGACAGTCGAGGAGGCGCTCAACAACGCCGTCCCCGTCCCCACGATCAGCGCCTCGATCTTCGCGCGCTTCGTGTCGCGCCAGGAGGACTCGCCGGCGATGAAGGCCGTCGCCGCCCTCCGCAACCAGTTCGGTGGCCACGCCGTGAAGGCCGTGGACTAACCCTCATTGAGAGTTACACATCTTTCCCTGACTGATTTCCGCAACTATCGCACCGCGGAGGTCCCGTTCGCGGCCGGCGCCAATCTGTTCGTCGGCCGCAACGGTCAGGGCAAGACCAACCTCGTCGAGTCGCTCGGCTACCTGAGCAGCCTCGGGTCGCACCGGGTGTCGAGCGACCAGGCGATGATCCGCAAGGACGCCGACTCGGCGATCGTCCGAGCGCGTATCGAACACGACGGCCGTGAACTGCTCGTGGAGGTCCAGCTCAACCGATCGTCCCCGAACCGCGCGCAGGTCAACCGCGGGGCCATCAAGCCCCGCGAGTTGCCGAGGTACTTCTCCAGCGTGCTCTTCGCTCCGGAGGACCTCGCCCTCGTCCGAGGTGAGCCGGGCATTCGCCGCCGGTTCCTCGACCAACTTCTCATCCAGCGCAATCCCCGCTTCTCCGCGGTCATCGCGGATTACGAACGGGTGCTCAAGCAGCGGAACACCCTGCTCAAATCGGCTCGCGCCTCCCGCATCAAGTCCGACCAGCTCGGAACCCTCGACATCTGGGACGAACGGCTCGTCGCGCTCGGAACCGAGCTGGTCGACGCCCGGCTCGACCTGGTGGCTCGATTGAGCGATCCGCTGGTGGCTGCGTACCGATCCGTGGCCGGCGACGACCATCATCCGAAGCTGCTCCCGCAACTCACGATCCGAGGCGCCCACGTCGACGACGACGATGAAGACACCGACTCCGCTGTAACCACCTCATCCGGTGACACCGCGGACGTCTTCCGCGGAGCGCTCGCGGGAGTGCGCGCGAAGGAACTGGAACGCGGACTGACCCTCGTCGGTCCGCATCGTGACGACGTGCTGTTCGAGCTCAACGGCCTGCCTGCCAAGGGGTATGCGAGCCACGGCGAGTCCTGGTCGTTCGCCCTGGCGCTCAAGCTGGCGTCCGCAGAGCTGTTGCGGCGAGAGTCGTCGACGGGAGATCCCGTGCTGATCCTCGACGACGTCTTCGCCGAGCTGGATCAGGCACGGAGGCGGATGCTTGCAACCGCCGTAGCCGGTTACGAGCAGGTCCTCATCACGGCGGCCGTCCTCGACGACGTGCCCCAGGCCCTCGCAGCGCACACCGTGAGGATCGAGGCCGGGACTATCGTGGGATCGTGAGCGAGGCGGCGGCGGTCTACCTGCGGATGAAGGAACTCTTCACCGGAACGCCGTCCCGCAGCCGCAGGGCGAGACGATCGACGCACGACCCCACCGGGTCGAAGCCGTTCGGCGCCGGACGCGACCCCCGCGGGCTCGGCGATGTCGTCGATGCCCTCGCGATGCAGCTGGGCTGGACGGGTGCTCTCGCCAAGTCCGACCTCCTCGACAGGTGGGAGGAGCTGGCCGGTGAGGAGACCGCTCGGCACGCCGTCCCCGACCAGATCGTCGACGGCGTGCTGGTCGTGCGATGCGAGTCGACGGCGTGGGCGACGCAGCTGCGGATGATGCGTTCGGAGCTTCTCGTGCGCATCGGGGAGCGGTTCCCGGGGGCCGAGATCGAGTCGATCCGATTTCAAGGGCCGGACGCCCCCTCCTGGAAACGCGGTCCCAGGTCGATTCCAGGGCGCGGTCCGCGCGATACTTACGGCTAACTGCACAAAAGAGGTCGCCCGAGCAAAGAAAACGCGTCAGATGGGCGATTTCGGGCAATTCGGCTCGCCGCGCTTGGTAGAATGGAGTGTCACTGTTGAGTGCGGTCAGGAGCCTAATTTCATATGACGATGGAACCGAACAGGGCCGAGGCGGAACACGACTACGGCGCGAATGAGATCCAGATCCTCGAAGGTCTCGAAGCCGTCCGCAAACGACCCGGAATGTACATCGGCTCCACCGGACCCCGCGGACTCCACCACCTCGTCTACGAGATCGTCGACAACTCCGTGGACGAGGCGCTCGCCGGGCATGCCGACAACATCGAGGTGACGATCCTCCCCGACGGTGCCGTGCGCGTCGATGACAACGGCCGCGGCATCCCGGTCGACGAGCACCCCACCGAGAAGAAGTCGACGGTGGAGGTCGTGCTGACGATCCTGCACGCCGGCGGAAAGTTCGGCGGCGGTGGATACGCGGTCTCCGGCGGCCTGCACGGCGTCGGCAGCTCGGTCGTGAACGCGCTGTCCAGCCGGCTCGACGTGGAGGTGTACCGGCAAGGTCACGTGTGGCGTCAGAGCTATCGCAACGGCGTGCCCCAGGCTCCGCTCGAACAGGGGGAGGAGTCGGATCGCACCGGCACGATCATCACCTTCTGGCCGAGCCCTGACACGTTCGAGACCGTCGTCTTCGACTACGACACCCTTCGCACTCGCTTCCAGCAGATGGCGTTCCTCAACAAGGGTCTGCGCATCGCGATCACCGACGAGCGCGCACCGCAGGTCGAGCCCGTCGAGGGCGAGGTCGAGGAGGACGAGCAGGTGTTCGCCTCCCGGTCGGAGGTCTTCCTCTACGAGCGCGGCCTGACCGACTACGTCCACTACCTCAACTCCGCCAAGAAGGCCGATGTCGTGCACGACGAGATCATCTCGTTCGAGTCGGAGGACACCGAGCGCAAGATCGCGCTCGAGGTGGCCATGCAGTGGACGACGAGCTACAACGAGTCCGTCTTCACCTACGCCAACACCATCAACACGCACGAGGGCGGCACGCACGAGGAGGGCTTCCGCGCTGCGCTGACGACCCTTGTGAACCGCTATGCGCGCGAGAAGAACATCCTCAAAGAGAGGGACGACAATCTTTCCGGCGAGGATGTGCGCGAGGGCCTGACCGCCGTCGTCTCGGTCAAGCTGTCGGAGCCGCAGTTCGAGGGTCAGACCAAGACGAAGCTCGGTAACACGGAGGCCAAGGCGTTCGTGCAGAAGGTCGTCGGCGATCAGCTCGGCGACTGGTTCGACCGCAACCCGAACCAGGCCAAGGAGATCATCCGCAAGGCGCTCCAGGCCGCGACCGCGCGCCTCGCCGCCCGCAAGGCGCGTGAGACCGCTCGCCGAAAGGGCCTCCTCGAGAGCGGCGGGATGCCGGGCAAGCTCAAGGACTGCCAGTCGAAGGACCCGACGGTCTCCGAGATCTTCATCGTCGAGGGCGACTCGGCCGGCGGTTCGGCAGTTCAGGGCCGCAACCCCGAGACCCAGGCGATCCTCCCGCTGCGCGGCAAGATCCTCAACGTCGAGAAGGCGCGGCTCGACCGCGCGCTCGCCAACAACGAGGTGCAGGCCATGATCACGGCGTTCGGCGCCGGCATCGGCGAGGACTTCAACCCGGAGAAGGCGCGCTATCACAAGATCGTGCTCATGGCCGACGCGGACGTCGACGGCCAGCACATCACGACGTTGCTGCTGACGCTGCTCTTCCGCTACATGCGGCCCCTCGTGGAGCTCGGCTACGTGTACCTTGCTCAGCCGCCGCTCTACCGCCTCAAGTGGTCGAACGCGGAGCACGAGTACGTCTACTCCGACCGCGAGCGCGACGCCTTCCTGGCGGAGGGTCTCGCAGCGGGCAAGCGCATCCCCAAGGACAACGGGGTGCAGCGTTACAAGGGTCTCGGCGAGATGGACTACAAGGAGCTGTGGGAGACCACGATGAACCCGGAGACGCGCACGCTCCTCCAGGTCACTCTCGATGACGCCGCCGCTGCCGACGAGATCTTCGCCACCCTGATGGGCGAGGACGTCGAGTCGCGTCGTTCGTTCATCCAGAAGAACGCCAAGGACGTGCGGTTCCTCGACATCTGAGGACCGCAGCCAGACGACACCTCGGTTACGAGAAGAGAGCACTGTGACGGACGAGACCCCCACCGGCGAGAGCTTCGGCATCCACGGCAGAATCGACCAGGTCGATCTGCAGAAGGAGATGGAGCGGTCGTACCTCGATTACGCGATGAGCGTCATCATCGGGCGCGCGCTGCCCGAGGTGCGCGACGGACTGAAGCCCGTCCACCGTCGCGTGATCTACGCGATGTTCGACGGCGGCTACCGCCCCGACAAGGCGTTCTCGAAGTGCGCTCGTGTGGTCGGCGACGTCATGGGGCAGTTCCACCCCCACGGTGACTCCGCCATCTACGACGCACTCGTGCGTCTCGTCCAGCCGTGGAGCCTCCGCTACCCGCTCGCGCTCGGCCAGGGCAACTTCGGATCGCCGGGCAACGACGGCGCCGCCGCGCCGCGGTACACCGAGACGAAGATGGCGCCGCTCGCCCTCGAGATGGTCAGGGACATCGACGAGGAGACCGTCGACTTCCAGGACAACTACGACGGTCGCACCCAGGAGCCGGCCGTCCTCCCGAGCCGCTTCCCGAACCTGCTGGTCAACGGCTCGGTCGGCATCGCGGTCGGTATGGCGACGAACATCCCGCCGCACAACCTCCGGGAGGTCGCCGACGGCGCTCTCTGGCACCTCGCCCACCCGGACGCCCCGCGCGAGGAGCTTCTGGAGGAGCTCATCAAGCGGATCAAGGGACCGGACTTCCCGACCGGTGCGCAGATCCTCGGCATCAAGGGCATCCAGGACACCTATCGGACCGGCCGCGGCTCGATCACCATGCGCGCGGTCGTCAGCATCGAGGAGATCCAGGGCCGCGTCTGCCTGGTCGTCACTGAGCTGCCGTACCAGGTGAACCCCGACAACCTCGCGATCAAGATCGCCGAGCTGGTGAAGGACGGCCGCGTCGGCGGCATCGCCGACATCCGCGACGAGACCTCCGGCCGCACCGGTCAGCGCCTGGTCATCGTGCTGAAGCGCGACGCCGTCGCCAAGGTCGTACTGAACAACCTGTACAAGCACACGCAGCTGCAGGAGAACTTCGGCGCGAACATGCTCGCGATCGTCGACAACGTCCCGCGCACGCTCGCGCTCGACGGCTTCATCACGGCATGGGTCGACCACCAGATCGAAGTCATCGTGCGCCGCACCCGCTACCGCCTCCGTAAGAAAGAGGAGCGAGCGCACATCCTGCGCGGCTACCTGAAGGCGCTCGACGCCCTCGACGAGGTCATCGCGCTCATCCGACGGTCGGCGACCGTGGAGGACGCACGGGACGGCCTCAAGCAGCTGCTCGAGGTCGACGACGTGCAGGCCGACGCCATCCTCGCGATGCAGCTGCGCCGGCTCGCCGCTCTCGAGCGTCAGAAGATCACCGAAGAGCACGACCAGATCGAGATCGAGATCCTGGACCTCAAGGCGATCCTCGAAGACCCGACTCGTCAGCGCAGCATCGTCAGCGAGGAGCTCACCGAGATCGTCGACCGGTTCGGCGACGACCGCCGCACCGAGATCATGTTCGGTTTCGACGGCGACATGAGCGTCGAAGATCTCATCCCCGAAGAGGAGATGGTGGTCACCGTCACCCGTGGTGGCTACATCAAGCGCACCCGCAGCGACAACTACCGCAGCCAGCACCGCGGCGGCAAGGGCGTCAAGGGCGCCCAGCTCCGCGGCGAGGACGTCGTCGATCACTTCTTCGTGACGACGACCCACCACTGGCTCCTCTTCTTCACGAACAAGGGCCGGGTCTACCGCGCCAAGGCGTACGAGGTCCAGGAGGCCGGGCGTGACGCCAAGGGCCAGCACGTCGCGAACCTGCTCGCCATGCAGCCGGACGAGGAGATCGCCGAGATCCTCGACATCCGTGATTACCAGGCGGCCAGGTACCTGGTACTCGCCACTCGCGACGGCCTCATCAAGAAGACCGCGCTCGAGGAGTACGACACCAACCGGTCCGGCGGCATCATCGCGATCAAGCTGCGCGAGGACGACGAGCTCGTCTCAGCGCTGCTCGTCGAGGATGACTCCGACCTGCTCCTCGTGTCGCGCAAGGGCATGTCGATCCGGTTCACCGCGAGCGACGAGGCCCTCCGGCCGATGGGCCGCTCGACGTCCGGCGTCATCGGAATGCACTTCCGCGGAGACGACAGCCTGCTCGATGCCGCCGTGGTCTCCGATGAGGGCTACGTCTTCGTCGTGACCGAAGGAGGCTACGCCAAACGCACCTCGGCCGATCAGTACCGCCTCCAGAACCGCGGCGGTCTGGGCATCAAGGTCGCGAAACTGAGCGATGACCGGGGGGACCTGGTGGGTTCTCTCATCGTGGACGAGGACGACGAGGTCCTGGTGGTTCTTGCCAGCGGCAAGGTGGTACGCTCTGCCGTGGCCGAGGTACCTGCCAAGGGCCGAGACACAATGGGTGTCGTTTTTGCACGTTTCGCCGAGTCCGACAAGATCATCGCTCTGGCGAAGAACACCGAGCGCAACCTTGATTCCCAGGTTCCCGATGCAGAATCGGATGCCGACGATGAGACCGGTCGTGCCGGGAAGGATGAAGCCGTAGATGAGCAGTAGCGTCGCCGAGAAACTCGCGAGGAAGTCGACACGACGACCCGCATCCGCCAAGCAGGTGCGGTTGAAGCTCGTGTACGTCGACTTCTGGTCGACAGTGAAGCTCTCGTTCCTCGCGGGCATCTGCCTGGCGATCATCGCCATCGTGGGCTCGTTCCTGATCTGGACCGTCCTCGACCGGACGGGCATCTTCGACCAGCTGAACGGTCTGGTGAAGGACATCTCCGGTGCCGGTGGAGGCGACCTGCGGTCGGTGCTCGGACTCGGTCAGGTGATGGGCTTCTCGCTCGTCGTAGGCATCCTCGACATCGTCGTGGTGACCGCGCTCGGCGCGGTCTTCGCACTGCTCTACAACCTCTCGGTGAAGATCACCGGGGGCCTGCTCGTCGGTTTCACGAACAACTGACGGGCGGAGCGCACTCGATTTCACACTCCGGGCCGGATCAGGTACCCTCTTATCTGTTGCCCATTCGGGGATATAGCTCAGGCGGTTAGAGCGCTTCGCTGATAACGAAGAGGTCCGAGGTTCAAGTCCTCGTATCCCCACCATTCCTTTGACTGGAGGCTTCCCCTCCGCAGGGGGCCTTAGCTCAGTTGGTAGAGCGCCTGCTTTGCAAGCAGGATGTCAGGAGTTCGAATCTCCTAGGCTCCACAGTAATTCTGGTCAGGCGGGCGGTTCGATCGCCCTCGTCGGAACCGTGCTCGAGTAGGCGATGCTGGTCGTCACGCTGCCAAGCGTTCCGATCGTTCCGCTGATCTGCTCGAGGTGGCGCATCGACGTCGCGACCACCTTGAGGATGAAGCAGTCGTCTCCCGTCACGTGGTGCGCCTCGACGACTTCGGGTATCTGGGCCAGGAGGTCATGCAGCGGCTCGTACCTGCTGCTCGGATAACGCAGCCTCAGGAATGCGAGGATCCCGTACCCGAGTCGCTCGGGATCGATGACGGCGCGGTAGCCGCGGATGACGCCGGTCTCCTCCAGTCGCCGTATCCGCTCGGCCACGGCACTGTTCGACATGTGCACGGTTCGGGCGAGCTCTGCCACAGACTGCCGGCCGTCTCGCTGCAGCTCGGCGAGGAGGGCGCGATCGACGCTATCTGCGGTGAGTGGGAGAGTGGCGGCCATGCGGCGATTCTGCCACGATAATCGCGGCCGTATGGGTCGGATGCAGCGAATCACCTGTTCAAATCAGGAATCCACCTCCCTACTGTTGGTCACATGACGACAACGACCACCGAAGCCTCCCGCCACTTCGCCGCCAGGCTGCAGTTCGAGACTGACCCCTCCGACGTGAAGGCCGCCCTGGATGCAGGTGAGCGGTTCGTCCTCGTCGACAGCCGAGGCTTGGCGGCCTGGCAACAGGGCCGCATCGCCGGTGCCGTGCACCTCCCGACGGGGGAGATCGCCCAGCGGGCCCCCTCGATCATCCCGCTGGACGTTCCCGTCGTCACGTACTGCTGGGGGCCTGGTTGCAACGGGTCCACGCGTGCGGCGCTCGCGTTCAGCCTGCTCGGTTACGAGGTGCGCGAGATGATCGGCGGATTCGAGTACTGGGCGCGCGAGGGGTTGCCGGTGGAGGACGACCACGGCGATGTGGTGCGCGCGGCGGACCCGCTCACCGCGCCGGTAGACGCGGTGAGCTGCGCGTGCTGACTACTTGAGGAGGCGCGAGAGCACCCGGTCGGCCAAGGGCTTGCCGCCGGTCTGACAGGTGGGACAGTACTGCAAGGTCGAATCCGCGAAGATCACCTGCCTGATGGTGTCGCCGCATACCGGGCAGGGCTGACCGGTGCGTCCATGGACGCGCATCCCTGACTTCTTCTCGCTCTTCAATTCGGACGCCGCGAGCCCCTCCGAGCGCGACAGCGCCTCCTGCAGCGTCCACTCGAGCGCCTCGTAAAGACGGTCGACCTCCTCGTCGGTCATGGACGCCGGCTTGAACGGCGACATCTTCGCGACATGGAGGATCTCGTCGGAGTAGGCATTGCCGATGCCGGCGATCAGGCCCTGGTTGCGGAGGACGCCTTTGATCTGCGCCCGGCCCTGGCCGGCGAGGATCGTGGCGAACGTGTCGCGTGTGAAACCCGGATCGAGCGGGTCCGGCCCGAGCCGGGCGATGCCGGGCACCTCCGCGGGATCGTGGACGATGGAGATGGCCAGGCTCTTCTTCGTGCCCGCTTCGGTGATGTCGAGGCCGCTCCCGTCGTCGAGGACGAGCCGGGCGGCGAGCGGGCCCTTGGTCGGCCTCCCGGTCGGCGGGGGAGGAGCGGAGTCGCGCCAGCGGATCCAGCCGGCCCGCGCGAGGTGGATGACGATGTGGAGGTCGTCTGCAGCGATGTCGAGGAACTTGCCGTGTCGCGTCACGCTGGAGATCGTCGATCCCTTCAGCGCTTCCGGCGGTGGATCGAAGGTCTTGAGCGCGGAGAAGGCAACGATCGTCAGGCGGTCGATGACACGGCCGCTCAGCCGCTCGCCGAGATCGGCGGCGAGGGCGGTGACTTCCGGCAGTTCGGGCACCACCCCATACTGCCGCGCTCCACCGACGAGCGGCAGTAGGGTGTCGGAATGGACATCAGGGTCGCCGCTTACGGCGTCATCGTCGACCGCTCGCGGATCCTGCTCGCGCACTGGAACGAGAACGGCCATTCCGGCTGGACCCTGCCGGGAGGCGGGATCGAGGCGGGTGAGGATCCGTTGGATGCCGTGGTGCGCGAGATCGCTGAGGAGACAGGCTTCGAAGCCCGGGCAGACGAACTCCTCGGGATCGATTCGAAAGTGGTTCCCGCCGAGGCCCGGTTCGTGCCCGACGCCGGACCGCTCCACGCGCTCCGCATCGTCTATCGGGCCACCGTGACGGGCGGGAGCCTGCGTCACGAACTCGACGGCACCACTGACGAAGCCGCCTGGTTCTCACTCGCGGCCATCCCGAACCGCCGGGTCGACCTGGTCGACGTCGCGCTGCGAATGGCAGGCTACTGAGACCTCAGGCCACGCGTACCGCGCCCGGCTTCTCGGCCGGGATGATGATCCACATCGCGATGTAGGCGATGAACTGCGGCCCGGGGAGCAGGCAGGAGAGCAGGAAGAGCACGCGCACGGTCCAGGGCTTCAGACCGAAGCGGTGGGCGAGTCCGGCGCACACGCCGGCGATGATTCGGCCGTCGACCGGCCGTTCGAGGTTGTTCATGCATCCAGCCTCGCCCGGCCAGGGCGATGGCACTATCGGGGAAACCCCCGATTCGTCCCTGAGGTGGGCCTCCAGGACGGCAGCCGTCTACTCGGCGGCGGGCGTCGTCGGCTCTTCGTCGGCGACCCAGAGCTCGTCGTCAGCGCGGAAGGTCTGCCAGACGGCGTAGAGCAGGCCGGCGGCCGCGATGACCCCGAGCCCGACGGCGATGACCGTGCCGGCGCCGGGCCCCGACTTCTGCGTCACGGCCGAAGCGCGCTTGGTGATCTCCTTGCGCGCCTTGGTGAAATCGCCGTTGAAAGCCGCGCTGCGGGCAGCACGTGCGTGGTCGACCACCGAGAGGGCTGTGCCCACCGCTGTTCCGACCGCAGGGATGACGTCGCCCACGAGGCGATCGCGCGCGACGCCCGCGTAGTGTCCGGCCGAATCCTTGGCCGACTGCGCCGCCGGCCGGACGTAGGACTCGTAACCGTCGCGCACCCGCGGGGCGATCTCTTCGCGGGAGTAATAGGCGGCCTGCTTGCGGGCCGCTGCAGCCAGGGCGTTCGCGTTAGCGAGCACCTCCTGCTGCTGCCCCCACAGGTCCTGCGCGTCACTCCGCAGACGGTCGAGTTCCTTCTTGCGCTTCTTCGTCAGGCTCATTCTGGACCTCCATTGCGTCGGCTGGGCGAACTGACTCCATCTTGCCACCGAAAGGCCTGAGGATGGCCCGAGAGCATCGGGGCCTTCCCGAAACCCGGTATGGCGCTGTGCAAGAATTGGTGCCATGTCTAAGCACACCGCTGTCGCCACGCTCCACACTAACTACGGAGACATCAAGGTCAACCTCTACGGCAACCACGCGCCGAAGACGGTCCGTAACTTCGTGGGCCTCGCGACCGGTGAGATCGAGTGGACGCACCCGGCAACGGGTGAGAAGACCAACACTCCGCTGTACGACGGCGTGGTGTTCCACCGCATCATCCCCGGCTTCATGATCCAGGGCGGCGACCCGCTCGGGCAGGGCATCGGCGGGCCGGGCTACCAGTTCGACGACGAGATCAACCCGGAGCTCGACTTCACCCAGCCGTACATCCTGGCGATGGCGAACGCCGGCATCCAGGGCGGCCGTGGCACGAACGGCTCGCAGTTCTTCATCACGGTCGCACCGACCACCTGGCTGCAGGGCAAGCACACGATCTTCGGCGAGGTGGCGGACGACGCGTCGCGCAAGATCGTCGACAAGCTCGCTGAACTGCCGACCGACGCCCGCGACCGTCCGCTCGACGACGTGGTGATCGAGTCGGTCGAGATCGACCAGGCCTGACCCGTTCGGAGTCGGGAACCGAAGGAGCGGGCGGAGAGCGAGTAAGGATGTCTCAGCCCGTCGATGCGCCGGCGGGCGTCTGCTACCGGCATCCCGATCGCGCGACCTTCGTGCGCTGCCAGCGCTGCGGGAGGGCGATCTGCGGTGAGTGCCAGACTCCCGCCGCCGTCGGAGTGATCTGCCCGGAGTGCATGGCCCAACAGCGGTCCGCCGCGCCACGCACCCGGCCCGCGTGGATCTCACGCGCAACCGGGCCGGGCGCGCCCGTGGTCACCTACGGGATCATCGCCGTCTGTGTCGTCGTCTTCATCGCGCAGAGCCTTCCCGGCATCGGCGGTTCCGTCACCGGGGCGATCCAGTACGCGGGGCTCTACTCGACGTCGATCGTCTTCGAGCCGTGGCGCATGCTCACGTCGATCTTCGCTCACGCGAGCATCATCCACATCGCCCTGAACATGTACACCCTGTGGATCTTCGGCATGATCCTGGAGCCGATGCTGGGCCGCGCGCGTTTCCTGGCTCTGTTCCTGATCAGTGGATTCGCCGGCTCGGTCGGCGTGCTGCTGCTGGCCGACCCTCGTGTGCCCGTCGTCGGAGCGTCCGGTGCCATCTTCGGCATGTTCGGCGCCTTCTTCATCATCCAACGCAGGCTCGGCGGCAACGCCACCCAGATCCTCGTGCTCGTCGCGCTGAACCTCGCGATCGGCTTCCTCCCCGGCATGAACATCGCGTGGCAGGCCCATGTCGGCGGCCTGGTCGGCGGCGTACTGGTCGGGCTGATCTTCGTCGAGACGCGCAAGCCGTCACGACGACGCTGGCAGTGGCCGCTCATCGTGCTGCTCTGCGTCGTGCTGATCGGGCTGAGCCTTGTGCACTACGCCCAGCCCGTCGGCGCCTGAGTCGCTTCCCACAACGCGTGGATAAGTTATCCACACCCTTATTAACAGTGGGGATAATTACATTGGTGTAACTCTCCACAGGCTTATTAACACTGGGGAGAAGCCTGACTGTCGGCGGTAGGGGTGTGGGGAGAACTGCTGTGGATAAGTGGACGGACGCCGGCGTGAAGCGGCTTAGCGCCAGCGCGTCGTCATCAGGAAGCCGATGAAGGCGATCCCGAATCCGACCAGGATGTTCCAGGCACCCAGAGCAGGAATCGGGTACTGGTTCTGGCTGACATAGAAGACGATGATCCAGATGAGCCCGAGCAGCATGAAGCCGAACATCACGGGCTTGAACCAGACGGGGTTCGGGGTGTCCTCGCCTGTGGCGGCCGAGCTGCGCTCGGGACGGGCGGAGCGCTCGAGCTTGGTCTTGGACTTGGTGCGTGCCATAGCACACAAGTGTAGCGGGCGAGATCTGAACGTTCGTGGCGACGAAGGCGTGCGGTTCCCGGGAAACACGCGGCTTCGCCGCGCATTGCGGCCGTTAGAATCTGTCATATGACTTCGCCCGCCGAACCCCAGCGCCGCCGCCGCGCTGGTGGCGGGCGGTCACCGCGGAAGCCGCGGCGCAAGCGCGGACCCGTCGAGACGACGATCGGCGTGATCGGTGAGCTGCTCATCACCGCGGGCATCCTGGTCGGGCTCTTCCTGGGCTGGCAGGTCTGGTGGAACAACCTCGTGCTGTCCGGGCAGCAGACGTCGGCGGCTCAGGAGCAGAGCAGGAAGTGGATCGACGAGGCCACGGCCACGCCCCGGCCGACACCGACCGATTCCACGACTCCGGTGTCCGTCGACCCTCCGGTCATGGCTCAGCCGGCGGACTACGAGCCGTTCGCGGTCATCTATATCCCGCGTCTCGGCCCGGACTGGAAGCGAACGATCCGCCAGACGGTCGATGTCGAGCAAGTGCTCAACAGCTACACCGCGGGCGTCGGCCACTACCCCGACACCCAGATGCCGGGCGAGGTGGGCAACTTCGCGGTCGCCGGCCATGACTCCGGTTGGGGCAACACCTTCATCGACCTGTCCAAGCTCCGCGTCGGCGATCGCATCTACGTGCAGACCAAAGACGGCTGGTACACCTATCTCTTTCGCAACTTCGAGTACGTCCAGCCCACGCAGGTGCAGGTGATCGCCGCAGTGCCGCGACATCCTGATGTGCAGCCGATCGACCGGCTGATGACGATCACCACGTGCAATCCGCCGTTCCACGCCGGTGAGCGGCTGATCGCTTACAACGTGTACCAGGGGTTCTCGCCGACGCAAGACGTTCCCAACGAGATCCGCGCCGCGGTGACGGGAGGCTGAGACGTGTACGGAGCGCTATGGCGAATTCTGCCCGGGCCGGCGTGGGTGCGGATCCTGATCCTGATCGCGCTCGCGGTCGTGGTGCTGTGGGCTCTCGTGACCTGGGTCTTCCCCTGGGTGGATTCGCTCTTGGGTCCCCAGGAAGGTACCGTGGGCCCGTGACTCGCGTACTCGTCATCGACAACTACGACAGCTTCGTCTATACGCTCAACGGCTACCTGCGCGAGCTCGGCGCCGAGACGGAGGTCGTGCGCAACGACGACATCGCGGCTGAAGACCTCGCCGACCGCGTGGCGGGCTACGACGCGGTGCTGGTGTCACCCGGTCCAGGCAAGCCGGCCGACGCGGGCGTGTCCATTCCTGTGGTGGAGCTCGCACTCGCGACGCGTACACCTCTCCTCGGCGTCTGCCTCGGTCACCAGGCGATCGCCGAGGCGTTCGGCGGCGTCGTCACCAACGCCGAAGAACTGATGCACGGCAAGACCTCGCAGGTCGAGCACGACGACAGCATGCTGTTCGACGGCGTCCCGCAGCCGTTCACCGCCACCCGCTACCACTCGCTGGCAGTGGTGAACGGAACGCTTCCCGACGAACTCGTCGTCACGGCACGCACCGCCGGTGGAGTGATCATGGCGCTGCAGCACCGCGACGCTCCGATCTACGGGGTGCAGTTCCACCCCGAGTCCGTGCTCACCGAGGGCGGCTACCGGATGCTCGGCAACTGGCTCGAGGACGCCGGACTCGCCGGCGCGGCCGAGGCCTCCCGGTCGCTGAACCCGCTCGTCAAGCTGGGCTGATCGAGCGCTCGCTCGCGCCCATCCGCTAGCCCGAGCAGTAGGTGAGCCCGACAGTGCTGCCCTGAGGCACATCCCCGGGAGCGACCGACTGCGTGTGAACGAGCGGTGCGCCAGAGTTCTGCGGACACGTCGGGTCGGCCTTCGGGTCCGCCGTCAGACCGAGCTGGGAGAGCAGCGCCGTAGCGGCGGTGAGCGACTGACCGGTCAGATCGGTCAGAGTGACCTTGCCGCTGGAGATCGTGATCGCGATCGCGTCGCCCTCATGCGCCGTGCCACCCGCTGCCGGGTTCGTCTGGATGACCACATTGGCGGGAACCGTCGCGGAGTTCTGGGTCGTCACCGGCCCGAGCGTCAGTCCTGCCGTCTGCAGCGCCTGCTTGGCCGCGTCTTGCGTCATGTTGGTCACGTCGGGGACGGTGACCGCCTTCTTGCCGGTCGAGACGTAGACATTGATCGTGTCACCCGTGGCGACCACGATTCCCGCCGCAGGGTCGGTGCGGGTCACCTGGCCCGCGGCATACGTCGAGCTCTCTTCGCTGGTCTGCGTCCACTTGAGGTGGAGGTCCTCCAGCTGCTTCGTGGCCTTGTCGAGCGTCTGGCCCGAGAGGTTGGGGACTTCGCGCGACGTATCGGGCATGGTCGTGCTCGGTGCGAGCCTCAGCACCCACGCGAGCACTGCCACGATGACAACGGCCATGACGGCGATTCCCGCCCAGATCCAGATGACCGGTGGGCGGCGCTGCGTGCGGACCAGAGTCTGGTCTTCGGCGAGCTGCCGGAAGGCGGCCTCCGGGCCGGAGACGGAGCTGGGTGGAGCGCCGAACAGTGTCTCCGCGAACTCATCCTGCTTCTTGTGGACGGGGACACGCCCCGCGGCGGCCTCCTCGAGGTCGTGCCGGAAGTCGGCGACCGTCTGGTAGCGCTCGAAGCGATCCTTCGTGAGGGCGTGGGCGACGACCACGTCGAGTGCCGGGGAGACCTTGGGGTTGATCGTGCTCGGTGCGACGGCGGTCTCGCTGACGTGCTGGTAGGCGACCGCGACCGGGGTGTCGCCGCGGAACGGCGGCCGGCCCGTGAGCATCTCGAACAGCACGACGCCGGTCGAGTAGAGGTCCGTGCGCGCGTCGACCGTCTCGCCCTTGGCCTGCTCGGGCGAGAAGTAGCTGGCCGTGCCGAGCACCGCCGTGGTCTGCGCGACCGTCGCCGACGAGTCGCTGATGGCGCGGGCGATGCCGAAGTCCATCACCTTGACCTGGCCGGTCGTCGTGATCATGACGTTGCCCGGCTTGATGTCGCGGTGCACGACGCCGGCGCGGTGCGAGTACTCGAGCGCCGTCAGGATTCCCTCGATGATGCGGACGGCCTCCGCGACCTCGAGAGGCCCACGCTTGATGAGATCTTTCAGAAGAACGCCGTCGACGTACTCCATCACGATGAACGGAAGCTGCGCTTCGTGGCCGTTGGGCTCGCGGACCGTCTCTTCGCCGGCGTCGAACACGCGCACGATCGTCGGATGCGTCATGCGGGCGGCAGCCTGCGCCTCCTGGCGGAACCGCGTACGGAACGCCGGGTCGGTGGCGAGCGACGGCTTCAGCAGCTTGATGGCCACAGTGCGCCCGAGCCGAGTGTCGACGCCGCGGTGCACGTCGGACATCCCGCCACGGCCGATGAGTTCGCCCACCTGATATCGGCCTGCGAGCAGGCGGCTATCTGGGCTCAAGACGACTCCTTCTCGGGTGACGGGCTCCGGATAGTGTAGCGGGCCGACTCTGGATGTCTCCCCCGTGCTGGCACGGGTGTTCAACGGCCGCGTCGAGCGGCATCGCTCACGGGCTCGGAGTGGACGTCGATCCGCCTGAAGCCACGACGGTGTACGGCGTCGTGGGCGACTGCGCCGACTCGACCGACTCGCCCTGGTTGCAGAAGATCGAGTAGCTGAGCGTGTAGTCGCCGGCCGCGGTCGGGGACCATGTGAACTTGGTGTCGTTGACCGGAGCCTGCGGCTGACCGTTGACGAAGAGGCGGCGTCCGGTCAGGTTCTGTCCGGCCGGGCACGTCGCCGAGCCGAAGGAGACCACGATCTGCGAGTTGGCGGCGCCCTGGCCCGACGGCGGGTTGGCCGACACGGTGTCGGACGGTGTCGGAATGGGCGTCACCGCACCGTAGACCTTGACCGTGATGGTCGAGCCCTTCTGAACCGGGCCGGTCGGGTTGACCGAGTAGACCGTGTTGACTTCGCCAGCGGACGACGCGGCGGAACCGGTCTGCACGTCGGCGACCATCCCGGCCGCCTGCAGCTTCTGGCGAGCCTGGTCGGCCGTGAGGCCGAGATAGTCGCCCTCGGAGATCTGGACCGTCGTGCTGGTTTCGGTCGGCGTCGGGCTCGGCGTCGGCGAATTCGGGGTGTGGACCGATGTCGTGGTCGTGGTCGGCGACGGCGTCTTGGGCTGCGCGAGCAGCGCGATGATCGTGCCGATGAGAACGAGCGCGAGGAGGGCGATGAGCGCGATCAGCGGCCACGTCCACGGGCTGCGCTTCTTCTCCTCGACCGGCTCCTCCGTGGTCTCCTCCTCCACGGCCTGGCCGGCTGCAGCCGCCGGAAGCACGGTGGTGGCCTGGGTGGGCGCGCCGTTCGGGGAGGTCATCAGCACCGTGGCCGCGTCGGTCGCCGCTGCGGCCCCGAGCACGGCGGGCACGGAGGCTGCCGCTGCGCGGATGTCACCGCGGCGCAGCGCCTGGGCGGCGCGCGCGAGGTGCGCGGCCGACGCCGGTCGGTCGGCCGGGTTCTTCGCGATGCACGCGAAGACCAGGTTACGGACCGGCTCCGCCACGGTGGCGGGGAGCTCCGGCGGGGCCTCGTTGATCTGGGCCATCGCGATGGCGACCTGCGATTCGCCCGTGAACGGCCGGCGGCCTGCGAGGCACTCGTAGGCGACGATGCCGAGCGAGTAGATGTCGGTGGTCGGCGACGCCGGGTGCCCGGACGCCTGCTCCGGCGACAGGTACTGCACGGTGCCCATGACCTGGCCGGTGGCGGTCAGCGGCACCTGGTCGGCGATGCGCGCGATTCCGAAGTCGGTGATCTTGACCCGGCCGTCCGGTGTGATCAGGAGGTTGCCCGGCTTGATGTCGCGGTGGACGAGGCCGGCCGCGTGCGCGGCGTGCAGGGCGGCCGCGGTCTGCGCGACGATGTCGAGGGTGCGGTCGGTGCTGAGGACGTGCTCGCGCTCGAGGATGGTGGAGAGCGCCTCGCCGGGGACGAGCTCCATCACGAGGTAGGCGCTGCCCTCCTCCTCGCCGTAGTCGTAGACGTTCGCGATGCCTTCGTGGTTGACGAGCGCGGCGTGGCGGGCCTCCGCGCGGAACCGCTCGAGGAAGCCGGGATCGCCGAGGTACTCGTCTTTGAGGATCTTGATCGCGACCGTGCGGCCGATGACGAGATCCGTCGCCTGCCAGACCTCGCCCATGCCGCCGATCGCGATGCGCGACTGCAGCTCGTAACGTCCTCCGAAGGTGAGCCCTGCTGTGGGTCTCATTTATTCAGCACCGCCTCTAGTACTTTCCTCGCGATCGGCGCGGCGATGGAGTTACCCGTGCCGCTCTGACCGCGTCCACCGCCATTTTCAACGACAACCGCAACAGCGAACTGAGGATCGTTGGCCGGCGCGAACCCCGTGAACCACAGCGTGTAAGGGTCGTTCTCCCCGTTCTGCGCCGTCCCCGTCTTACCGCCGACCTGAACCCCGTCTATTCTTGCATTGCTCGCCACGCCGTGATCGACGCCGTCGACCATCATCTGCTTGATGGTGTCGGCATTCGCCTGGCTCATCGGCTCCGAGAACTGCGTGGGCGTGAAGCTCTCGATCGTCTGCAGATCGGACGACCGGATCGAGTCGACCAGGTTCGGTGTCATGAGCTTGCCTCCATTGGCCACCGCCGCGGACACCATCGCCATCTGCAACGGCGTCGCCCTGTCGTCCTTCTGACCGAACGATCCCAGCGCCCGCGCCGCGGGATCGGTGTAGAGCGGGTACACGCTCTTCTCGACGGGGATCGGGATCTTGAAAGACTGGTTGAAGCCGAACTTGTCCGCCTGGTCTTTGATCACCTGCGGCTTCAACTGCATCCCGAGCTCGGCGAACGGGATATTGCAGGAGAGGATCTGAGCTGTAGCGATCGAGACCGTCTGGCCGGGGCCGCAGGTGGTCAGCGAGTCGTTCTTCACGACGGTCGGCGAGCCGGGAAGCTGCAGCGAAGCCGGGTTCGGGAGCTGGCTGTCTTTCGTGTAGTCGCCGGTACCGAACGCGGAGGCGCTCATCACCGGCTTGAAGGTCGACCCGGGCGGGTTGAGGTTGCCGCCGATGGTGCGGTTGATGAGGGGAGAGCCGGACGCGTCGAGCAGCTGCTGATACGTCGCGTTGACGGCCGCCGTGTCGTGGGACGCCAGGACGTTCGGATCGTAGGTCGGCTTGGACACCATCGCGAGGATCCTGCCGGTCTTGGGCTCGAGGAGCACCACGGCGCCCTGGTAGTCGCCGAGCGCATCCCACGCCGCCTGCTGGGCCTTCGGGTCGATGGTGGTCTCCACACTGGCGCCCTGCGGGTTCTTGCCGGTGAGGATCGCGTTGATGCGGTCGAAGAACTGCGAGTTGGAGGTGCCGGCGAGCTTGTCGTCGAGCGCGCCCTCCAGGCCCGTCGCCTCGCCGTTGACCGGGTAGAAGCCGGTGACGGCTGAGTACAGAGGGCCGTTGCTGTAGACGCGCTGCCACTTGTAGACGTCGGTGGACGGCACGGACTGCGCGATCGCCTGCCCGCCCACCAGGATCGCGCCGCGCTGGGCGGCGTAGCTGTCGTTGCGGGCCCGGGTGTTGCGGGCGTCGCTCGCCAGGTTGTCCGCCTGGACGACCTGGAGGATGGAGGTCGACACCAGCAGGGCGAGGAACATGGCCACCACGATGGTGCTCACCCTCTTGATCTCGCGGTTCATCGCTCAGCTCACCACCAGACGGGGTTGATTGCGGACGGTGTCGGAGAGGCGCAGCAAGAGGGCGACGATGATCCAGTTCGCGACGAGCGACGAGCCGCCGGCCGCGAGGAACGGTGTCGTGAGGCCGGTGAGGGGGATGACCCGCGTGACGCCTCCGATGACGATGAAGCATTGCAGCGCGAGGGTGAAGGAGAGGCCGACGGCGAGCAGCTTGCCGAAGTCGTCCTGACCGGCGAACCCGATCCGGAGGCCCCGCGCCACGAAGATCAGATACAGCGCGAAGATCGCGAACAGCCCGGCCAGCCCGAGCTCCTCGCCCAGGCTCGCGATGATGTAGTCGCTCTGCGAGACCGGGGTGACCCAGGGCTGGCCCTGGCCCAGTCCGGTGCCGATCAGTCCTCCGTGGGCCAGGCCGAAGAGCCCTTGGACGAGCTGGAAACTGCCGCCCTGGGCGTCGTAGACCTTCTGCGAGAAGGGCTCGAGCCAGTTCGCGAAGCGGTCGTTGACGTAGGTCAGCAGCTGGCTGGCGACGACGGCCCCTCCGACGATCAGCAGCAGACCGAGGATGACCCAGCTGATCCGCGCCGTCGCGACGTAGACCATGACGAGGAACAGACCGAAGATGAGGAGACCTGTGCCCAGGTCGCGCTGGAAGACGATGACGGCCATCGACATCAGCCAGACGATCAGCAGCGGTCCGAGGTCGCGGGCACGAGGGAAGCGGATGCCGAGGAACTTCTTGCCCACCATCGACAGCGAGTCCCGCGCCTGCACGAGGTAGCCCGCGAAGAAGATCGCCAGGCACAGCTTGGCGATCTCGCCGGGCTGGAAGCTGAAGGGGCCGATGCCGATCCACACCCGCGCGCCGTAGATCTCGCGCCCGATGCCCGGGAGCATCGGCAGCAGCAGGAGGACGAGCGCCGCCAGCCCGAAGATATAGGTGTAGCGCTGCAGCACGCGGTGATTGCGGATGACCATCACCACGGCGATGGCGCAGGCGATCGCGAGCGCCGCCCAGACGATCTGCTTGACGCCGGCGCTGTCCCAGCCGGAGTCCTTGAAGTGGATGTCGATCCGGTAGATCTCCGCGATGCCGATGCCGGTGAGCACGGTGGCGATCGGCAGCAGGAACGGGTCGGCCTGGGGCGCGACGTACCGGAGCGCGACGTGCATGCCGATCACGAGGACGGACAGGCCGGCGCCGAGGTAGACCAGCGTCAGGTCGACGTGCCCGAGCGCGCCGAGCTGCACGAGGACGACAGCGGCGGCGTTGATGCCGCAGGCGATGAGCAGCAGGAGCAGTTCGAGGTTCCGCAGCTTCGCGGGCAGGCGCAACCGCTTCACCGGGCCGGTGGCCGGCCTGGCCTGCTTGCGCTCTCTCACTTCACTTGGCGGCATCGGTCAACTGATCCACTATCGCCCGCGCAGCCGCCAGGTCGTCGGCATTGATGGTCTGCTGCACGAGCTGCTTGTCGTATTGCGGGAGGCTCTTGACCGGCACGTCGGTCTCCTCGTACACGTGCGAGAGCACGATGGGCCCCAGGTTCTGCTGCACGCCCTGATAGATCGCGACCTTGCCCGCGGGGGAGGCGCCGACGAAGTAGCGCGACTGCGTCCATTGGTAGCCGAAGAGCACGGCGAGCACGATCGCGACGACGAGCACCGCCAGCCCGATCATCCAGGTGAGTCGCCGACGACGCACTCGACGCTCGTCCTCTTCGATCAGCTCGTCGAGGTAGTCGTCGGACTCGGGCTCGAAGTGGGTCGGCCCGGTCGCCGGCCGGACCGGGTGGAGGCGCAGCGTGGGGAGGCGCGCCGCACGAGTGGTCGGCTTCGGCTCGCCGAACTGGAGCGGCGCGGAGGCCGATCCGACCGTCACAGGGTCTTTGACGATGTCGCCGCGGCTTACGTCGCCGATGTCGAGGATCACGACGGTGACGTTGTCGGGGGCACCGGCGTCCAGGCTCTGCTTGACCAGCCGGTCGGCGACCTGCTTGGGGGCGTCCTTCGACGCGAGGGCGGCGAGGAGGTCGTCGTTCTTGACGACGCCGCTGAGCCCGTCGGAGCAGATCAACCAGCGGTCGCCCGGTCGGGTCGCGAGGATGAGGGTGTCGATCTCGGGAGAGGCATCCACATCGCCGAGCACGCGCATGAGGACGGAACGACGGGGATGGACCATCGCCTCCTCTTCGGTGATCCGGCCGCTGTCGACCAGCCGTTGCACGAACGTGTGATCGACGGAGACCTGGCTGAGCTCGCCATCGCGGAAGAGATAGATGCGCGAGTCGCCGATGTGTGCGATCGCGACCTCGTCGCCCACCCGCATGAGGGCGCTGACGGTAGTGCCCATGCCGGTGAGTTCGGGGTGCTCGAAGACCGTCTCGGCGAGGAGCGAGTTCGCGGCGATCAGGGCGGATTGGAGAGCGAACTCGGCTTCCGAGGCGGTCTCGTACTCGGCGTCGGCCTCCCGGATCCGATTGACGGCGATGGCGCTGGCGACGTCTCCGCCGGCGTGGCCGCCCATGCCGTCGGCCACCACGAACAGCTCACGTCCGGCGTAGCCGGAGTCCTGGTTGTTCGAGCGGATCTTCCCTGTGTGGGAGACGGCCGCTGCCCGGTTCGCTGCCACTGGTTACCGTCGCAGCTCGAACGTGGTCGTGCCGATCTTGATCGGAGTGTCGAGCGGTACCTGGGTCGGGACGGTGACCCGTCGGCCGTCGAGGAACGTTCCGTTGGTGGAGTCCAGGTCTTGGATCATCCACTCGTCGTTCCAGAGCAGCAGGCGGGCGTGATGGGTGGAGGTGTAGTCGTCGCGGATGACGAGCCCGGACTCGCTCGAGCGACCGATCGTGATCGGGTCGCGGCCGAGGGCGAGTTCCGTCCCGGAGCGCGGACCCGACGTGATGACGAGCCGATGGGCTGTCTGGACGCTGGCGTTCGTGCCGCCGCCCGCGGTGTTCGCGCCGGCGGGGAGGCTGGACACCGGCGCGTGCTTCATGACCGGTTCGGTCGGGCCGGCGACGCCGCCGGAGACTGCTGCCGGAACGGGCGCGGGAGCCGGAGCCGGAGCCGCGGCAGGGAACGGAGATGCTGGGGTGGCCTGCGCGTCGGGGAGTTTGCGAACGCGCTGACCGAACAGATCGGTGCGCAGGGCGTACACGATGCCGAACACGAAGAGCCAGAGGAGCAGGAGGAACCCGAATCGCAGCACCAGCAGCGTGAGCTCGCTCGGGTTCACGAGGTGCTCCAGAAGTTGTCCCCCTGCGCAGAGTGCGGAGAGGGAGCGGCCTGGGGGAGTACCCGGAAGACGATGCGGGTGCGGCCGATGGTCACGACCGAGTCGGGTTCGAGGATCGCCTTCTTCACAGGCTGCCCGTTCAGCTTCGAACCGTTCGTGGAGCCCAGGTCCTCCACCTGGGCGCGGTGGCCGTCCCACGTGATCATGACGTGACGGCGGGAGATGCCGGTGTCGTCGACGGTGATGTCGGCGTCGCTGCCGCGGCCCACGACGGTGCGGCCTCCGGTCAGCGGGTAGTGGCGTCCATCGATGTCGAGCACGGGAGTCCAGGCGACATCGCCCTTGACGTTCTCGGAGTCGATCTGCAGCATCCCTACCGTGATGTCCGGGTCCTCCGCCAGCTCGATGGAGAGGCCGCCGGCGAACGCGTAATGCTGGCTGGTCGCGTGCTTCTGCGCGAATGAGATGAGTTCATCGGTGAGCGCGGCGCCCATCGATCGCATCCGCTTGTAGTCCGCGGCCGACATGCGCAGCACGAAGCGGTTCGGGGCGAGGACGCGGTCGCGTGCGACCACAGCAGCCTTCGTGTCCATCTCTTTGCGGATGGCGCTCGTGAGCTCGACAGGCTGAAGCCCGGACCGGAAGGTCTTGGCGAACGCGCCATTGACAGCGCGCTCGAGCCCCCGCTCGAAGTTGTCCAGAATGCCCACTAGTCTCCCGCTCCCGGCTTGCCAGCTACATGCATGTTAGTCGGAACGCCAGGGAAGACACCCCCGGACGCCTGGCTAACCGGTGAAGATCATGGTGAGGAGCCTGCGGCCGATTCGTCGGCGGAGACGGGGTCGTGTTAGTCTTCCTTGGTTCGCGCGAGTGGCGGAATTGGCAGACGCGCTGGCTTCAGGTGCCAGTGCCCGCAAGGGCGTGGGGGTTCAAGTCCCCCCTCGCGCACGAACGAGAGGGCCGTCCCGACGAGAGTCGGGGCGGCCCTTTCTGGTTTTCGGATTCCCCGCCGAAATGCCACCCATTAGGGTGGCAGAATGCCCCGCCGGTCGTCGCTAAAGTGAAGCCGCCGGCTGCCGTGGAGCGCTCTCCCGAACCCATCCGGATGAAATGGGGGACATGTGGAGAAGCCGCGCCTGCGAGTAGCCGTCGTCGTGCTCGTCGCGCTGGTCGCGAGCGTTGTCGGGTGGTCGACGCCGGCGGAAGCCGTGTCACCGCTCCAAGCGCCGGATCTCGCTGTGACGATCGACTGCTCGAGCCTGCAGGCCGGTTACTACCAGTCGGCACACGTGACCGGGTCGATATCGGGTCTCGCCCCGTCGACGCAGTACACGGTCTCGATGCGCGGCGGCCCTGATACCAGGATCTCCGGCATCACCCTCACCTCGGACGGGCAAGGTGCGGCAGTGCTCGACACGGTGACGTCGGCGCATTTCGTGGTGGGTTCCTATTACACGTTCACACTCAGTGCCGGCCAAACGGCGGTCTTCGCGAAGACCGTCCCGGGGACCAGCTGCACGTCTGGCGTCGCGGCGACCGGGAGCCTCACGGCCGACATGAGTTGCCCCACTCGGTACCTCGACGAGTGGGGGGATGAGATGGACACGTCGTACCGGATCCACGGAACGCTCAGCGGCTTCGTCCCCGGCGAGCCTTACACGTTTTTCAACTCGTATTCGCCGGTCCAGTCACCGCAGCCGATCGTCGCAGACGCGAACGGGGTGCTCGCCGTCGATTTCACCACCGACAGCGGCAGATCGCTCTCCACTCTCGGCGACGATGTTTATACGACGAGTCAGACTCTTCCCGTCGCGAGCGAGAACTTCGTCAAGAACGACCCGTGCCCGGCCATGCGGACATCATTCCCGGCCGATCGCCCTACGGAGTTGGACATCGACGGCAACGGCAACTCCGACATCGCGGCGATCGACATGAGCGGCCGGCTGCTCTATTTCAAGAACGACTCCGCGTCGAACGCCGGGCACCTGCCGTTCACCTCATCACAGACCATCGGAAGCGGCTGGGGCCCTCAATTCGGGATGCGGCTGGAGACCGCGGGAGACCTGACCGGTGATTTCTTCTCGGAGATCGTGGTCGTCCGTTCCGACGGAACACTCGTGGCCTATTACAACAACATGGGGTCGAATCCCGGTCATCTGCCCTACGCCTCCGGAACGGTGATCGGGAGCGGCTGGCAGTCGTTCACGAACGTGACGCTCGGCGACGTCAATCACGACGGACTCGCCGACATCATCGCCAAGAAGTCGGATGGCACCTACTGGCTGTACGCGAACCATTACCCGACGAATCCGGGGCATCTTCCGTTCACCTCCGGGGTGCAGATCCCGGTTCAGGACGATGGCTCCTCGTACGGCTTCGCGGCGGCCGACCTCAACTCGGACGGCTACGCGGACCTCTGGTTCGGCGGGGGCGAAATGGACATCAATCGCGCACCCGCCGGAAACGCGACGATGTTCCCCGACGCGTTCGGCTTCGTCACCGGTCGGTTTCGCAGCCTCGACGGCTACGTTCCGCGGGCCGGCTGGGCGGTCGGCCACTTCGAGTACTGGACGCCCACTGCAGGGCTGGTCATCGCGAATCCGAACGGTGACGGCACCCTTCTCTACGTGGAGGATCCCACTGGCACCCCGTGGACCGCTGACCCGAAGGTGATCGGCTCCGGATGGAACACGATTCGGCAGATCATCTCGTGAGCGCTGCACGATGGCGCATACGTCTGGCCGTCGCCCTCATCGTGGCGGTCATTGCCGGAGTGGTGGGATGGTCTGCGCCCGCGGGAGCGGCCGCAATCATCGGCCAATGGCCATCGATCGCGGCCACCATCGACTGCGCGACTCTGCAGAGCGGTTACTACCATTCGATGCGTGTCACCGCGACGGTCCCTGGTCTTCCAGCCGCCACGCAGTTCGACGCCAAGCTCTTCAACCGGTCCTCGACGATGCTCGGTGCGAGCACACCGATCACCACGGACGCACAGGGCAAAGTTACGATCGACCTCACGGTCTCGGGCAACGTGGTCTCGGGAGACTCTTACAACGCGACGCTGTGGTCGGGCTCGACACTCGTTGCTCGACAAATCGTGACGGCGAACACGTGCGCATCGGGCGTCACGCCCACGGGAACCCTGTCGGCTGACGATGTCTGCCCAAGTCGCTACCTCGGCACCTACGGGAGCATCGAGAACAGCGCGTACCATCTGCATGGCACGCTCACGGGGTTCGTGCCGGGCGAGACCTATACGTTGAGGGCCCATTACGCCGCCGGCAGTCCATCCGCAACAGCGGATCAGGGAGGCGCCGTCGCGTTCGACCTCGTCATGAACGGACCGCTGGTATGGGCCTCCATCGGCATCGACACGACCAGTCAGACGCAAGACGTCGGCTACGCGAGCTGGACCCTGGCCCATCCGTGTCCCCAAATGAAGACCTCGTTCCCCGCGCGCCCGACGGAGTCGGACGTCAACGATGACGGAAGAACGGATCTGCTGGCGATCGACTTGAGCGGGCGGTTGCTCTATTACCAGAACGGCTCAGCGCAGAACGCGGGAGGCCTTCCCTTCACCACGGGGCGGACGATCGGCTCCGGGTGGGGCCCGCAATTCGGCATCCGGATGGAATCCGCAGCCGACCTCACCGGGGACGGCTACTCGGAGCTCGTAGCGATCCGCTCCGACGGTGCGCTCGTCGCCTACTACAACAACATCAACTCGAACCCGGGCCGCCTTCCGTATTCGTCCGGAACGACGATCGGGAGCGGCTGGCAGTCGTTCATCGGCTTCACGCTCGGTGACGTCAACGGCGATGGCTACGCCGACCTCATCGCGGAGCGAGCAGATCACACGTACTGGCTCTACACGAACCACTACCCCGGCAATCCCGGGCATCTGCCGTTCACTTCGGGAGTGCGGATGGCGTCACCGGGTTACGAGAACGTCTACGGCCTCGCCGCGGTCGACCTGAACTCGGACGGGTATGCCGACCTCTGGAGCTATGTGGGATGGATGACCCCCAACCTGCTCCCGGCCGGCAACACGCAGCCGTACGGCGACTTCGTCTCGGTCGTCGGCAACAGCGGCACGCTCGGCGGAATCACCATGCGTACGCCGCAGGCAGGATGGGCGGTCGGTCACTACCTCAACGGCGAGCTCGCGGCCGGAGTTCTGGTCGCCGATCCCGACGGAGACGGAACGCTGGTCTACTACGACGATCCGAGCGGGACCGGGGGAACACAACCGAAGGTGATCGGTTCGGGCTGGACCTCCATTCGTCAGATCATCTCCTGACCGTTACCGGATGACCCGAAGCCGGACCACCCGGTATCCCACTCCTACAGCGAGCACCGCCATCCCCGCAACGATCGCCCCCACCGGCAGCGTCACCACCAGCACGAGGCAGCCCACCGCTCCCGCCATGGCCAGCGCCCGCGGGTACCTTCGGTTCGGCTTGTCCTGCGTCCACGCGGACAGGTTCGCGACGAAGTAATAGAGGAGTACTCCGAACGACGAGAAGCCGATCGCCCCGCGCAGGTCGGTGACCGCGACGAGTACGCAGACGATCAGCCCCAGCATGAGCTCGGCGCGATATGGGACGTGGAACCGAGGGTGCACGACCGCGAACCACGAGGGGAGGTCGCGGTTGCGTGCCATGGCGAGGCTCGTCCTCCCGATGCCCGCGATCATCGCCAGCAGGGCTCCGAGCGATGCGGTCGCCGCGCCGATCCGGACGACCACCCCGGGCCAGTCGGCTCCGGTGGTCGCGGCGACATCGCTCAGCGGCGCGACCGCCGACGCGAGGCCGGAGGCGCCGAGCGCGTGGAGGGCGGACACGGCGACCAGCGCGTAGACGACCAGCGTGATCGTGAGCGCGCCGGTGATGGCGCGCGGGATCGCGCGGGCCGGGTCGACGACCTCCTCGCCCATGGTCGCGACGCGAGCGTAGCCGGCGAAGGCGAAGAACAGGAAGCCCGCCGCCTGGAGGACGCCGTAGACGGTCACAGCCGTGCCCGGTTCGGCGGCGCTCGCCGCGGTGTGAGTGAAGCCGATGACGACCGCGACGGTCAGAGCGATCAGAGAGACGGCGACCAGGATGCGCGTCAGGAGCGCCGTGCGCGTGACGCCGAGCGTGTTCACGATGGTGAGCAGGGCCACCGCGAGGATGGCCACGGGTTTCACCCAGGCGGCCGGCACGGCGTAGGTCGCGAACGTGATGGCCATGGCCGCAGAGCTCGCGGTCTTGCCGACGACGAACGACCAGCCGGCGAAGAAGCCGGGCCACTCTCCGAGGCGCTCACGTCCGTAGACGTAGGTGCCGCCCGACGTCGGGTACTGGGCGGCGAGCTGAGCCGAGGAGGTCGCGTTGCAGAACGCGATGAATCCCGCGATGACGAGGCCGACGAGCAGGCCGACCCCGGCGGCCGCCGCAGCAGGGGCGAATGAGGCGAAGATCCCCGCGCCGATCATGGAGCCGAGGCCGATCACCACGGCATCGCCGAGGTGGAGGCGCCTGGCGAGGCCACCGGACGGCGGGTTCGGGGAGGCGGTCACGGCCAAAAGCATAGTGAGCGGGCGTGACGGGAAAGGCGCATGACAACTACGCAGTCCAGACTGAACAGTTAGACTGTCGATATGTCCGATCCGTCACCCTCCTCCGTGCGAGCCGCACTCGACCTCCGGGTCGCGTTCGCTCGGCTCCGCCGCCGCCTCAGAGAGGTCGCGACCGAGCCTTCAGGGCTCAGCGCTCAGCAGTCCTCGGCGCTCGCACGCCTCGGCAAGGGTGAGGGAAGCACGGCGTCGCGGCTCGCCGAGCTCGAAGGGGTGCGCCCGCAGTCGATGGCGACGACGATCGCGTCGCTCGAGGAGCTCGGCCTCGTCTCGCGCACCCCCGACCCGACCGACGGTCGACGACAGCTGATCGCACTCACGGAGGCGGGGCGCAGCGCCGAGAGCGGCAATCTCGACGCCCGCAGGGAATGGCTCGCGCACGCGATGGAGGAGAGGTTGACCGAGGACGAGCGGCAGACGATCCTCGCGGCGACGGCACTGATCGACAAGCTGGTGCGCGAATGATCGACCTGATCGCCGCCAAGCCGGGTCCGGCCGATCGCTTCGACCGCCGGCTGCTGGCGCCGATGATGATCGGCGCGGTGCTGAACCCGATCAACTCGTCGATCATCGCCGTCGCGCTCGTGCCGATCGCGACGGCGCTCGGAGCGCCCGCCTCCGAGACGGCGTGGCTGGTGTCCTCCCTCTATCTCGCGACCTCCATCGGCCAGCCGCTCGTCGGCCGGCTCGTCGACATGTTCGGTCCGAGGCGGCTCTCGATCGCCGGCGCGATCCTGACCGGGCTGGCCGGGGTCATCGGCGTGTTCGCCCCGAACATCGCCGTGCTCGTCGTCGCGCGCGTGATCCTGGGCTTCGGAACCTGCGCCGGCTATCCCGCCGCCATGTACCTGATCCGAAGCGAGGCGACGCGCACCGGGATGCGCAGCCCGGCGGGCGTGCTGACAGCGCTCTCGGTGACGACCCAGACGATCGCCGTCATCGGCCCGACCCTCGGCGGCCTCCTCATCCAGTTCGGCGGGTGGAGGGCCACTTTCGCCGTCAATATCCCGCTGGCTCTCGCGTCGCTCGTGCTCACCCTGCTCTTCCTGCCGCGCCGCACCGCTCTCGATGCGACGCGTCCGGCCCGCGGACGGCTGGACTTCCTGGGAATCGGGCTGTTCGCCGCGACGCTGGTGTGCCTGCTCCTCTTCCTCATGAACATCCACCTCGCACAGCTCTGGCTGCTCGGGCTCGCCGTCGTCTTCGGAGCGGGGTTCGCCCTGTGGGAGCTTCGCCGGCCCGACCCCTTCATCGACGTGCGGGTGTTCGCCGGGAACGTTCCGCTGCTCGTGACGTACGCGCGATCCGTGCTCGCGGCGACCGTCAGCTACTGCTACCTCTACGGTTTCACTCAGTGGCTGGAGAGCGGTCGCGGTCTCTCTCCGGCGCTGGCCGGACTCGTGCTGCTGCCGACGTTCGCCGTCGGCATCGTCGTGGCCTCCGTCTTCGGGCGTCGGCCGGAGATCCGCTGGAAGCTGATCGTCGGGGCGCTTGGGCAGGTCGTGATGGCGGTGCTGCTGCTCTTCGTCGGCGCGGAGGCCGCGCTCTGGGCGCTCCTGCTCATCGCGGTGGTGGTCGGCATCCCGCAGGGCATCGTGAACCTGGCGATCCAGAACACGCTCTACCACCAGGCCGACCCTGCGCGGATGGGCGCCACCTCCGGGCTCCTGCGCACGTTCATGTACCTCGGGGCGATGCTCGCCTCGGCCGCTACCGGCGCGTTCTTCCACACCACCGCGAACACCGACGGCCTTCACGACCTGGCGTGGTTCATGCTCGGCGCAGCAGTGCTCTTCCTCGTGATCACCCTCGTCGACCGCTCGCTGCGTCGAGTGGACCGACTCGCCACCGGTCAGGACGATTGACAGGATCCTGTCAATCATCGACGATGGTGACATGACCGCGAGCATCCAGCGCATCGTCGTGTCCACCGCCCGCATCCCGGCCGCCCTCGCCCTCTACCGCGATGCCCTCGGCCTGCAGGTCGACCGCGAGACGCACGGCTTCGCCTGGCTCTCCAGCGCCGACGGCGTCGAGATCATGCTCCACGAGCGGCCAGCCGCGCCCTCCGACTCCGCGGTGGCCGTCGGCTTCAGCGTCGACCGGCTCGATGAGGTCGTCGCTGCGTGGACGCGCGCCGGAGGTGCCGTGGTCGATGCGCCGCAGCCGCAGCCATGGGGCGAGCGCATGGCCGTGGTCCGAGACGGCGACGGGCATCTCGTCTGTCTCAGCGAGCGCGGATGAGCGCCGCCGATCGGCTCACCGAACTCGTGGACGAGGTCTTCCGCCTCGCCGACGCGTTCGCCCGCGCAGGTGACGGGCTGGTGGCGGAGGACGGCCTGACGGCCTCGCGTTGGCTCACCCTCGGCGCCGTGGCGCGCGACCCACTGAGCGTCGCGGCCATCGCGCGTCGCCGCGGCATGCGGAGGCAGTCGGCGGCGGAGTCGGTCGCGCAACTGGAGGCAGCAGGGCTGGTCGCCCGCACTCCGGACCCGGCCGATGCCCGCGCTCCACTGGTCGCGCTCACCGAGCACGGCAGGGAGGTCCTCGACGCGATCCGGCCGCGCCGCGAGGCATGGGCGGAGCGCACGGCGGCCGCCGTCGACGAGCGCGAACTCGCTGATGCCGTTGCGCTCGCCCGCCGCCTCCGGGAGCGTCTGGACAGCCCGGCGCAATAGAATCTTCGCGTGACCGAGGACGTCCCGGTGCTGAGCGATTCGCTCATCGAGGTGTTCGCGAGCGGGAGCTGGATCTTCCTGCCCGCCGCTCCCGCACGAGGTCTCGCGACCGAGCTGGAGGCCGAGATCCTCGACGAACAGTTCTCGTGGTGCGAGAACCCCCACCTCGGCGAGGGAGCAGGGCTGCTGGTCCTCACCTCCGCGATCAACGGCTGGATGCTGCTGCACGGCGCGAGCGAGACGGTGGGCTGGGCGGCGGGCCTGCTCAGCGAGCGGCGAGACGTCTACCGCGCGACCATCGATGTCCGGCTTCCCGCCATGAGCTGGGCGTTCCTCGAGCGCGGCGCTCCGACCCGCTCCGTCTCCGTCGAACTGGGCGACGACGGCGATCTGGTCACGCGCACCTCCGGTCATCCGCTTCCGTTCGAGGCCGACGGCATCGAGGTGCCGAACACCGGCACCGGCCTCGACGTGTTCTTTTACCCGGTCGCGCTGCTCGCGGAGCACGGCGTCACCCTGCACGACCTGGAGGTCGCGCTGGACCGGCCGAGCGTCACGCTCCGGGTGCGATGACGCGGTAGCGCACCAGGACGACGCCGGAGGCGAAGGCGTACTCCTCCTGCAGTTCCAGCCGGAGCGTCAGATCGGTCGGCAGCGCCGGGGTACCACCGCCGACGGAGACCGGGACGAGGAGCAGTGTGATCTCATCGACCAGCCCGGCGCGGAAGGCCTCGGCCGCCAGCGTGGGGCCGCCGATGGAGACATCGCGCGGCGCGGAGGCGACCAGAGCACGCACCGCCGCCGGATCGAAGGCGGGCTCGACGCGCGTGCGCGGGGTCGTCACACCGGTCAGCGTCGACGAGTACACGACCTTGTCGGCGGCGCGCCAGATGTCGGCGTACTCGCGCATCACCGCCGGCACGTCCTCTCCGCCGTTCTCCCGGCCGATGTCCTGCCAGACGCGCATCGTCTCGAACATGCGGCGGCCGTACAGATAGCTGGAGACGCCGCGTTCGCGAGCGTTGACGACGGCGTGGACCTCCTCGTCGGGAGCTGCCCAATCGAAGGAGCCGGTGGTGTCGGCGGTGTAACCGTCGAGCGAGGCGATCGCCGAGAACACGAGAGACATGCCGAGACTCTAAGCCTCGGCGCGCCCTGAGAACAGGGCTAGTGGGGGAGGAGCGCAGCCAGCGCACGCAGCCCGTCGCCGAAGATCAGCGGCACGACGAGGTCGAGCATGAAGCCGATCATGATGGCGAGGACTGCGGCGCCGGCCGCGAGGACGACCAGCGTCGCGAACAGCCTGAAGTAGACGTTCTCCGCCACCGTCGCGAGCGCCCCCTGCGCTCGCGACAGTTCCCCCTGGTGGTGGTGCTCCAGCGTGGTCATCTCGTCCCCCTCTGCGGCCAACCCCTCGGCCACGACAACCAGTCAAGCGGGGACGGGGCGCCCGGGCATCGGCCTGCGGGCTGTACGTGGTCATCCCCAGGGATGATGCCGTGGCCGCCGGCGAGGGACCGGAGGGGGAGTCAGTGCGCGAGGAGGGCGTCCACGACCGTGCAGCCCGTGCCCTGATCCGGCGACGGCGCGACGGCGTCGGTCGCGGAGGCGAGTCGGCGCGAGAGCTGCTCGCGCCGTGCTTCGAGAGCGGCGATCGCGGCGTCCAACTCGGCGATCCCGTCGGCATAGGCGACGACGGAGGCGGGGCATTCGTCGCTGCGGGCGTGACCGGACCCGAGGCACGCGATGAACGGAGCCGCCTTGCCGGGCGGGATGCCGACGGCGGCGAGCTCGCGGATCTCCCGCGCCGCGCGCAGCTGGCCATCGTCGTAGTCGCGGTAGCCGTTGGCCAGACGCTGCGGCGCCAGCAACCCGAGACGCTCGTAGTAGCGCACGGCCTTCACCGTCACGCCGGCCCGGTCGGCCAGCTCGCTGATCTGCATCGCACGAACCTCCCGGCGGCGCGATCACGCCGCTCCGCCGCAAGCGTAAACCCTGACCCGTGGGGCAGGGTCAAGAATCCAGAGGACGGCCGGATCACTCCGTGCGCGAGAACTCCGATGCCCTGGCCACCTGCTCCGGCGTCAGCGCGACGCCCGTGTAGCGCTCGAACTGGCGCGCCGCCTGCAGCGCGACGACCTCGGCGCCGGTGATGAGGCGCTTGCCCGCCGCCCGGCCCGCCGCGATCAGCGGGGTCTCGGCTGGGAACGCGACCACATCGAAGACGACGGACGCGCGCTGGACGAAGGCGTCGCCGAACGCCAGGGCGTCCTCTTCCGCGCCGCTCATCCCGAGCGGCGTCACGTTGACGATCACGTCGAAATCGGGATCCGGCTCCTCGGCGGTCCACGCATAGTCGTACTTGTGCGCGAGCGCCGACCCGGCGCGCTCGTTGCGGGCGAGCACGGTGAGGTCGTCGAAGCCCGCACCGCGGAACGCCGCGACGACCGCCTTCGCCATGCCGCCGGACCCTCGCACGATCACGCGCGACGTCGGGTCGACACCGTGCTCGTCGAGCAGCTGGGCCACTGCTTCGTAGTCGGTGTTGGAGGCCGTGAGCAGCCCGTCTTCGTTGACGACGGTGTTCACCGACTCGATCGCCAGCGCCGACGGCTCGAGGTTGTCGACGAGCGGGATGATCGCCTCTTTGAACGGCATCGACACCGAGCATCCGCGGAGTCCGAGCGCCCGGATCCCGCGGACGGCGCCCTCCAGGTCGTCGGTCGTGAACGCCTTGTAGACGAAGTTCAGTCCGAGCTCGTCGTAGAGGAAGTTGTGGAACCGGGTCCCGAGGTTGCTGGGACGGCCGGAGAGGGAGATGCAGACCTGCATGTCCTTGTTCAGGATGGGCATGGGTCCATTGTGACAGGGGGCCGAACGGCCGGCGGCTGGTTCCCTGAACGCACTCGAAGCAACGCTGCCCCAACCGTTACGTTCACAACTTGACTACAACTCAGCGATCATTCACGCTTATCGCTATGACCGCCACTTCGGGTCTTCCCCCGCGTGGCGCACGCAATCCCGGGTCTCAGGGCGCCCTCAGGCACCTGAATCAGGAGCGGCTCGTCGAGTTCCTGCTCGCCAACGGCCCATCCACCCAGGCTGAGCTGGCGCGCGGGACGGGCCTGTCCACCGCCACCGTGTCCAACATCGTCCGCGACATGGCGACGAAGGGCGTCGTGGAGACCTCCCCGGTGACCTCCAGCGGCCGGCGAGCGCTGCTGGTGCAGCTGACGGACACGGGCGATATCGCCGTCGGAGTCGACTTCGGGCGCCGGCATGTGCGGATCGTCCTCTGCACTCTCGGCTACGAGGTCATCGCCGAGGAGGAGGTGCCGCTGCCGCTCGGTTACGACGTGGCCGGGGCGGTGCGGGAGGCCGCGGAGCTGCTGGACCGGATGCTCGTCGCGGGAGCGCACGATCGGCAGGCGGTCCTCTCCGTCGGGATCGGCATCCCCGGCCCGATCGACCGGCGCACGGGAACAGTGCTTCAGGGAGCCATCCTCCCGGAATGGGTCGGAGTGCGCCTGCGCGATCTCGAGGACGCGTTCCGGTTTCCGGTGGTCGTCGACAACGACGCGAACCTCGGCGCGCTCGCGGAGGTGACGTGGGGCGCGAATCGCGGGGTGCGCAACCTGATCTTCGTCAAGATCGGCACCGGTATCGGCGCCGGCCTGATCCTCAACGGGTTGCCGTACTACGGCTTCCTCGGGATCACGGGCGAACTCGGCCACACGCCCGTCACGGAGCAGGGCGTGATCTGCCGCTGCGGCAACCGTGGCTGCCTGGAGACGATCGCGTCGACCAGTGTGATGATCGAGACGCTCGGCCACGGTGTGAACGCCCCCGTGAGTACGGCGGACATCCTGAAGCGCGGACGCGAGCGCGACCCGGCGGTCCTGCGGGTGGTGAGCGACGCGGGCATCGCGATCGGACAGGCGATCGGCAACATCGCCAACGTCATCAATCCCGAGCTCGTGCTGATCGGCGGTCCGCTCGTCGGCCTCGGCGACGCGCTCCTCGACCCGATCCGCCGCGGCATCCAGCACAACGCGATCCCGGTGATCGCGGAGACGACGGCGGTGCGGATCTCGTCGCTCGGCGACCGGGCGGAGTCCCTCGGTGCGGCGGCTCTCGTCATCCAGGGCGCGCTCGCCGGCAACGAGTAGAGCTCCACTCCTCTGTCGATATGTAACCAGTAATATTTTGTAGTAGCATTGACAATGATACCGTCGAGCGCAGTCATCCGGGAGATGCGCGACACGGTCGTCGAGGCACACTTTCTGCGGTCTCCAGCGGGCCACTGCCCGCCATCGGTGTACCGTGCGGTCTGCTCGAACGTTACCGATCTGTTGTCTTCACTATTTGACGCCAAGACTGAAGTTAGCGTTTACTACTTAGGCGCAAAGAACCACGCGCACGCACCAGCTCACCCCGATCAGCACACCAAGGAGCGACGATGCCGTCGAACGCAGTCATCCTGGAGATGCGAGCCATCACCAAGGAGTTCCCCGGCGTGAAAGCGCTCGAGGATGTCTCCCTCACCGTCCACGCGAACGAGATCCATGCGATCTGCGGCGAGAACGGTGCAGGCAAGTCCACGCTGATGAAGGTCCTCTCGGGCGTCTACCCGTACGGAACCTACAGCGGAGACATCGTCTATCAGGGCGACGTCATGCGGTTCAAGGACATCAAGTCGTCCGAGCAGCAGGGCATCGTGATCATCCATCAGGAGCTGGCTCTGATCCCCGAGCTCTCGATCACCGAGAACATCTTCCTGGGCAACGAGCCCGGCCGCGGCGGTGTCATCAACTGGGGCGAGGCCAAGCGCCGCGCCGTCGAGCTCCTCGCGCGCGTCGGCCTGAGCGACGACCCGGACACGCAGATCAAGAACATCGGCGTCGGCAAGCAGCAGCTGGTGGAGATCGCCAAGGCTCTGAACAAGGACGTCAAGCTCCTCATCCTCGACGAGCCGACCGCTGCACTCAACGAGGCGGAGTCCGCCCACCTCCTGGACCTGATCGTGGGGCTGAAGCACAAGGGCGTCAGCTCGATCATCATCAGCCACAAGCTCAACGAGATCGAGAAGGTCGCGGACGAGATCACGATCATCCGCGACGGCCGCTCCATCGAGACGCTCGATGTGAAGGGCGATGGTGTCGACGAGGACCGGATCATCCGCGGGATGGTCGGCCGCACCCTCGAGAGCCGGTTCCCCGAGCGTACGCCGAACATCGGCGACGTCTTCTTCGAGGTGCGCGACTGGGTCGTCCAGCACCCGCAGCTCGCGGACCGGCTCGTGGTCAAGAACTCGAGTTTCACGGTTCGCCGCGGCGAGATCGTGGGCTTCGCCGGACTGATGGGCGCCGGCCGCACCGAGCTCGCGATGAGCGTGTTCGGCCGCTCCTACGGCACGTTCGTCTCCGGCGAGATCTACAAGGACGGCAAGCAGATCCAGGTCCGCAACGTCTCCGAGGCGATCGACAACGGCCTCGCGTACGTGAGCGAGGACCGTAAGGTCCTCGGTCTGAACCTCCTCGACGACATCAAGCAGTCGATCGTCGCAGCCAAGCTGACGAAGATCGCGAAGCGCGGCGTCGTGAACGACCAGCAGGAGTACGCGGTCGCGGAGGAGTACCGCCAGAGCC
Source organism: Leifsonia sp. Leaf336 (assembly GCF_001423695.1). Lineage (GTDB taxonomy): Bacteria > Actinomycetota > Actinomycetes > Actinomycetales > Microbacteriaceae > Leifsonia. The sequence goes on along the minus strand of NZ_LMOZ01000003.1, from coordinate 543,709 downwards.
TCCGCATCAAGACGCCCGACGTCGACCGCGGAGTCGCGACGCTGTCGGGCGGAAATCAGCAGAAGGTCGTCCTGGCCAAGTGGATGTTCACAGACCCCGACATCCTGATCCTCGACGAGCCCACCAGAGGCATCGATGTCGGCGCAAAGTACGAGATCTACGGCATCATCCAGGCTCTCGCGGCCCAGGGGAAGGGCGTCATCGTCATTTCCTCGGAGCTGCCGGAGCTCCTCGGCATCTCGGATCGCATCTACACGATCTTCGAGGGCCAGATCACCAACGAGCTTCCCATCAGCGAAGCGACCCCCGAAACGCTCCTCAAGAGCATGACCTCCGCCAAGAAGAGCCCCGCCACGAAGGGTAGTTCCCGATAATGACCACTCAGATCGCAGAGAAGAAGAAGTCCGGAGGGATCCGGGACCTCGGCAAGATGTTCGGCGGTGGCCAGTCCACCGGGCGCCAGTTCGGCATCCTGGGCGCCCTCGTCGTCATCATCGTGCTGTTCGAGATCCTGACCGGCGGCAAGACGCTCGAATCGGTGAACCTGATCAACCTGGTCAACCAGAACGTCTACGTGCTGGTGCTGGCGATCGGCATGGTCATGGTGATCATCGCCGGCCACATCGACCTCTCGGTCGGATCGGTGGCGGCGCTGGTCGGCATCATCGTCGCCAAGTCGATGACGGAATGGCACTTCCCGTGGCCGGTCGCCATCGTGCTGGGCCTCGTGGTCGGCGTCGTGATCGGCGCGTGGCAGGGCTGGTGGGTCGCCTATGTCGGCGTTCCGGCGTTCATCGTGACCCTGGCGGGAATGCTCATCTTCCGTGGCCTCAACCAGCTCATCGGCAACGCCAACACCATCCCGGTCCCCGACGACTTCACCTTCATCGGCGGCGGCTTCCTGCCCGAGTGGGGCCCCGACACCGGCTTCAACAACTCCACTCTGCTGCTCGGGCTCATCATCGCCGTCGTCATCGCCCTGCTCGAGGTGCGGACCCGCCGCAACCAGACCAAGATGGGCTCCGAGAAGGCGCCGCTCTGGGTGAGTGTGTTCAAGGTGGTCGTGCTCGACGCCGTCGTCATCTACGCGACGCTGCTCTTCGCGGGCGGCAGGGTCGGCACCTCCTTCCCGGTCTCGGGAATCATCCTCGGCGTCCTGGTGATCCTCTACTCGTTCGTCACCCGGAACACGATCTTCGGACGTCACATCTACGCGGTCGGCGGCAACTCCCACGCCGCCGAGCTGTCGGGCGTGAAGATCAAGCGCGTCAACTTCTACGTGATGATGAACATGTCGGTGCTCGCCGCGCTCGCCGGCATGATCGCCGTGGCCCGCTCGGTCTCGTCCGGTCCCCAGGACGGCCTGGGCTGGGAGCTCGACGCGATCGCGGCCGTGTTCATCGGCGGCGCCGCCGTCTCCGGCGGAATCGGAACCGTCGCCGGCTCGATCGTCGGTGGTCTCGTGATCGCCGTCCTCAACAACGGCCTCCAGCTGCTCGGTGTCACCAGTGACAAGGTCCAGATCATCAAGGGCCTCGTCCTCCTCATCGCCGTCGGCATCGACGTCTACTCGCACCGCCGCGGCGGTCCCTCGCTGATCGGCCGCTTGTTCGGAGGCCGGGGCGCCAAGGAGACCGTGGCCGACGCTGCGGGAGCCGAACGGCCCGCCGTCGTCCCGACGTCGGACCCGGCCGAGGACTCGTCGCGCTCGCTGACCTCCTGACCAGTACTTCCCTCCTGAAACCTGCACCATCCCAACCACAGAAAGAGAACGCAATGCGCAAATTCGCACTCGCGACAGTGGCTGTCGCAGCTGCCGCAGCGCTGGCCCTGTCGGGCTGCTCGAGCCGTGACGGCTCCAGCGGAAGCTCGACGGCGTCCGGCTTCGCCAAGGACGCGACGATCGGTGTCGCCCTCCCGACCAAGACGTCGGAGAACTGGGTGCTCGCCGGTGGTCTGTTCACCGACGGCCTCAAGGCGGCCGGCTTCAAGGGCGACGTGCAGTACGCCGGTGGCTCGGGCGTCTCCGACCAGCAGTCGCAGATCCAGTCGATGATCACCAACGGCGCCAAGGTCATCATCATCGGCGCCGTCGACGGCGGCCAGCTGACCGCACAGGCCAAGGCCGCGCACGACGCCGGCGCCACGGTCATCGCGTACGACCGCCTGATCCTCAACTCGAAGGACGTCGACTACTACGTCGCGTACGACAACGAGAAGGTCGGCGAGCTGCAGGGCCAGGCCCTCCTCGACGGCATGAAGGCCAAGTACCCGGGCAAGACCAAGTTCAACATCGAGCTGTTCTCCGGTTCGCCGGACGACGCCAACTCGAAGGTCTTCTTCGACGGAGCCATGAAGGTCCTGAAGCCGAAGATCGATGACGGCACGCTGACGGTCGTCTCCAAGCAGACCGACATCAAGGCCACCGCGACCCAGGGCTGGCTGCCGCAGAACGCGCAGACCCGCATGGACACCCTGCTCGCCGGTAACTACGGCTCGACCGAGCTCGACGGCGTCCTCTCGCCGAACGACACCCTGGCGCGCGCCATCATCACCTCGGTGAAGGGTGCAGGTAAGCCGATCCCGATCGTCACCGGTCAGGACTCGGAGGCCGAGTCGGTCAAGTCCATCATGGCGGGCGAGCAGTACTCGACCATCAACAAGGACACCCGCAACCTGGTCAAGCAGGCCATCGACATGGTCAAGGACCTGCAGGCGGGCAAGAAGCCGGCGACGAACGACGACAAGTCGTACGACAACGGCGCCAAGGTCGTCCCGGCCTACCTGCTCAAGCCGGTCATCGTCACCAAGGAGAACGCGGCGGAGGCGTACGCCAACGACCCGACCCTGGAGCCGCTGACCAAGTAATCAGCGTCTGAAAAGGCAGAAGGCCGGTCCTACTGGGACCGGCCTTCTGTCGTCCCCCCTGGACATTCCCCCTGGCCGAGCGTGTCTCCAGGGTAGGACCGGAGGGGAGGGGCGGCATCCGGGCTGTCACGGATATGCCGTGCCCGTGGTGCCACGGACCCCTCAGAGGTCGGCGAGGATCACTCCGATGCGGGTCACGTAGTCGTCGATGAGCGTGACAGCGGCTGCGCCGTCGCGCTTCGTCGTAGCCTCGCGGAGCTCGCGGGTGAACCGGGCGACCGCCAACGGGTCGAGTCGGCCGTGCAGTTTGCGGCCTAGGCGGCGCACCTGCGGGAGGACGTTGCCGAGCGCCCGGATGCGGACGTTGTTGCCCTCGACGCGCGCGAACGCGACGACGAGGTGCTCGAAGATCGTGACGAAGCGTGCGGCGTCGTCGTTGGTGGCGGCCTCCACGAGGTCGGTCTGGATGTCGCCGATGAGGTCGTCGTCTTCGTCGTCCCACGCCGCGATGCCGCGGAGTGCGGCACCGGCCCAGAGATCGCCCGCGACCTGGACGGACTCGAGGACGCCGACGGTGTCGAAGGCGGCGACGCGCGTGAACCGGTTGCGCTCCATCTCGACCAGCCCCTGCTCGGCGAGTCGGTCGAGCGCGTGACGGATGGGGGTGCGCGAGATTCCGAGCCACTCGACCAGGTCGGCGTCTCGGAGTCGCTCGCCGGGCTCGAGCGTGCCGTCCATGATGGCGGCCTCGATTCGAACGTAGGCCTCGTCGGACAGGGAGATACGGGCGACGTGGTCGGTGGGCATGGGCATGGTCGGCTCCTGGGGGAAAGGGTGGAACGATCGGTTTGCTGTGTTCAGATGCCTATGGCTAAACTATAAATATACCAGATCAAACACTGAGTCCACGAAACGAGCCCCTTATGACTCTCGAAGATCTCCGCGCGAGGTTTCCCTCGCTCGCGGCAGACAGGCGCCTCCTCCGCAACGATGTCTACGCGATCCTCCTGGCCGGCATCATCGCCGGAGACCTGGCTCCGGGTGAGCGCCTCAAGGACGCAGAGCTCACCGGCGCTCTCCGCGTCTCGCGGACTCCGGTTCGGGAGGCGATCAGCCGCCTCGCCCAGGTCGGCCTCATCCACACCGCTCCCAACCGGTACACGCTCGTCGCGCCGATGAACGACGCGGAGACCGATGGTGTGATCGGCGTGCTGGGGCTGTTGCTGCCCGCGGCGATCCGGAGTTCGCTCGACGAGATCGGCGTCGAAACCGAGTTCGAACTGACGGTGATCGCCGAACGGCTCGAGCGCGATCCTTCCTCGTCGGTGATCGACGCGCTTCAGCGAACGATGAGCGCGTTCCTCGGGGGCATCTCCGACCGCGTGCTCGCCGAGACGATCGAGACGCTCCTCCCGCGATTCTTCCGCTATGTGGCGCTGTCCGAAGCCGTCGCCGCGGCCTCGCGAGAGCGGGTGCTCGCTCTCGCCCGTGCCCTCGCCGCCTCCGACGATTCGGCCATCGAGGTGTCGGGGCGGATGCTCCGCGACCTTGCCGCGGCGCTCACGCCGAATGTCGGCGGAGCCGGCTGAGCACGCTCGCCGGAAAGACGAGCAGCAGCAGTACGAGAACGACGAGGATCGCCGTCCCGGCGACGAGGGCCGCCACCAGACCGAGCGTGACATCGAAGACGAAGAAGACGACTCCCGAGGTGAGCAGGGCGACCAGACCGATCGTGATGCGCAGGAGCCGGTCGGCGATGGACACCGTCTGCGCCTTCTCGTGGTGTCGGAACAGTTGCCGGTGCAGGGCGACCGGCGCGAGACCGAGTGCCGTGCAGCCGGCCGCGAGCATCAGCAGGACGAGATAGAAGCCGACCTGGAACGGGGCGAGCGAGGCGAAGCGCTGCTGGAAGGCGATGGCGAGCAGGAAGCCGCTGATGAGCTGCGTGCCGGTCTGCGTGACGCGCAGCTCCTGCAGGATGTCGTTCCAGTTGCGGTCGGCCCGCTGCTCCTCGGATTCCGGGCGACCGTCGGCGGGATCGATGTCGTCTCTCTCGGGCATCTCGCTCACGGCCCCATGGTCGCCCTCGAAAGCGAGGGGCGCAATGCGCGCGCTCCCTGCGACGCGAGCGCTGCGCGGTAGAAGCGCACCAACTCGGCCGCGCTGGGGCGCTGCGCGGCCATCGTGGCGGTGTCCGACCGCCGTTTCGCCATGTGGTGGCGCCAGGACTCCGCGGCGCAGCGGTGGTCCCAGGCGACGGCCGTCGCGGCCTCCAACGTGCGGCACCAGCCGATCAGCTCGCGACCCTCCGATCGCGGAGCCCAGGTGACCACGCGGAACCAGATGTCGGGGCGGTTCGGGTCGCCGAACGCGAAGCGACGCACCACGGCGTAAGGCGTGCCGAGAGCACCCTGGCTGAGCAGCCATTCCGTCGGCTGCGCGTTCGCCACGGGGTGCCAGGATGCGCTCACGTCAGAACGTTAGGGAGAGCCGCCGACACCGGCCCCGCGGGCACCGGCCGATCAGGTCAGCAGCCGGATGAGGGCTGCGACCACCGCCGCTGCAGGGACCACGATGATGAACGGGACGCGCAGGGCGTAGAGCCCGGCAGCGATGGCGAGAGCGGGGAGCCGGGCGTCCAGCTCGAGCGACTGCCCTGCCCCGAACGTTTGCACGCAGATCAGCGCCGCGAGCAATGCCGCCGTGAGCAGATCGCTCGTGCGGGCGACCGTCGGGTGGTCGAGCGCCTTGGGCGGTACTAGCCAGCCCGCGGCCTTCAGCGCGAGCACGGCGATGGACCCGAGCAGGATGATGTTCCAGGTCGTCACGGCTCGACCTCCCGCTCCATCGGGATCGGGTCGGGGTGCTGACCGTCGTCGCTCCTGCCGAAGAGGTTGAACGCACCGAAGACGATCGCGACCAGCGCCGCGGCGAGAACCGGGAGGCCGGGCATGAGGAACGGCGTCAACAGGGTGGCGACGAAGCCGGCGGCGACCGCGACCGCCTGCGTCTGCCGGGCTCGGAGTCGCGGCCAGAGCAGCCCGAGGAACGCCGCTGCGGCGGCTGCGTCCAAGCCGTACGCTTTGACGTCGCCGATCAAGTTGCCGAGCAGCGCGCCGGCGAGAGTCATGATGTTCCAGCCGATGTACACGACGAGACCCGTGACCCAGAAGCCGATGCGCTGCGCGCGCGGCTCTGTCTGGGCCGTCGCGACGGCGGTCGACTCGTCGATCGTGAGCTGGGTCGCGGCGGTGCGCCTCCAGAAGCCCGGTCCGATGATGCGGGACAGGCGGAGGGCGTAGAACGAGTTGCGGATGCCCAGGAGCGCCGCGCTGGCGATCGCCGTGCCTCCCGCCGCCACGCCGCCGGAGGCGAGGACTCCGATGAGCGCGAACTGCGACCCGCCGCTGAACATCACGAGACTGAGGACGCAGGCCTGCCAGACGTCCAGCCCGGACGCGGTCGCCAGCGCACCGAAGGAGATGCCGTAGAGGGCCGTCGCGATGCCGACCGCCCAGCCCGACCGCGCGGCCGCACGCTCCTGAAGGGTACGGACGCGGGACACCCTGTCGAGGTTAGTCGCCTGCGCCTGCGCCCGCGCGGAACAGCCGGGCCACCATGTCGTCGGCGGTGGAGTCGACGAGCGTCCACGGCTGGAAGATGACACGGTTGACGATCGGCGCGATCACGACGTCCATGACGTCGTCTTCGGTGACGGAGGTCTCCGGGTGCCGCGCGATCAGCGCCGCGGCCTCCACCCGCCGGTTGCGCAGGCAGTCGGACGTGCGCTCTCCTGCTGCACCAGCGCCCCCGCGCAGGAGCGCGGCGTTGACCGGCTTGCGGAAGTGCGTGACGATGCCGCTCGCCCAGTCGGTGAGGTCGTCGCGGAGGTCGCCGCGCTCGGCCAGCGGGCGGTCGGGGTCGAGATGGTAGGTGGCGATGTCGTTGAGCAGGGTGGGGAGGTCGCCCCAGCGTCGGTAGATGCTGGTCGGGTTGACGCCGGCGCGTTCGGCGATCATCGGCACGGTGACGCGCTCGCTGCCCTTCTCTTTGACGAGCTCCTCGACGGCGGTGCGCACGCTGTGGATGACCGCGGCGCTGCGTCCGCCCGTCCGCTTCGACGGTGTGGTCGTTGTCATGGGAATAGCTTAAAGCAATTCTTGTTGCTTTTTGACAGATCCAGCCTTATAGTCCATTAAAGCAATTCAATTTGCTTTTAGGAGGCCCAGATGTCCACTGCAGGAGACGCCTGCCCCACCGTCGCGACGGGCGGAATCGCCGTCGTCGCCCGGGCGCAGGCCCGCGCCCGCTCTGGCCGCCTCCGCTCGGCCCGGCTCCGCCCGGTCGCCGCCTTCACCGGCACCGCACTGGCGTTCGTCGCCGTGGCACTCGCGGTCGGCGCGCCGAGCCCGCTCTTCGTGCTCTATCAGCAGGAGTGGGGCTTCCCGTCCTGGCTCCTGACCGTCGCTTTCGCGATCTACGCCGTCACGCTGCTGATCACACTGCTGGTCGCCGGGTCGCTCTCCGACCACATCGGGCGGCGACCGGTACTGATCGGGGCGCTGGCCCTCCAGGCCGCGGCGATGCTCATGTTCCTCTTCTCGAAGGACATCGGCGCCATCATCGCGGCCCGGTCCGTGCAGGGCGTGGCGACCGGGGCGGCGATGAGCACCTTCACCGCGGCGCTCGTCGAGCTCGCACCCGAGCGCCAGAAGAAGCTCGGCGCCACCATCGGGTCCACCGCCCCCGTCGGCGGCATCGCGCTCGGCGCGTTCTTCACCGGTCTCGCCGTGCAGTTCGCCGCGCAGCCGACCACGCTCGTCTTCGTGACTCTCGCACTGCTGTTCGTCGCCGGGATCGTCGTGGTGGCCGCATCACCCGAGACCGTCTCGCCGCGACCGGGCGCGCTGCGGTCGCTCACGCCGCGCCTCTTCATCCCTCGGGCCGCGCGAGGGGAGTTCGTCGCGGCCCTTCCACTGTTCATCGCGACCTGGATGCTCGCGGGGCTCTTCATCGGATTGTCACCCTCCATTCTGCACGGCGTCTTCCACCTCGACTCCGGACTGCTGAACGGTGCGATCGTGGCGGTTCCGCCCGCGGTCGGCGCGGCGGCCGGCCTGCTGCTGACGCGGGCGCCGGCGCGCACGACGACGGTGTGGTCGATGGCGGCGGTGATGGTCGGAGTGGCGATCGCCGCGGTCGGGATCGCCGGGGGTCTCCTCCCGGTGCTGTTCGCGGGCGCCGTCGTGGCCGGCGCTGGGTTCGGCGGCGGCTTCTCGGCGATGCTCCGGATCATCGCGCCGCTCGCCCCCAACGATCAGCGCGCAGAGCTCTTCGCCGGGGTGTTCCTCGTCAGCTATCTGGCCTACGGCGTGCCCGCGCTCGCGGCCGGTGAGCTGATCGGGACGGTCGGGCTGCTGCCGACCGCTCTCGGCTACGCGGCCGCCATCGCCGCGGCCGCGGCGGTCGCGATGGTGGTTCAGATCGTCCGCGTCGCCCGCTCGGCTCGCGCGATGGAGCCTGTCACGTCACGTCGATGAGCACCTTGCCCACGATGCCGTCCTTCACGGCGTCGTGGGCGGCCGCCGTCTGGTCGAGCGTGAAGCGGGCGATCGGGAGGCCGTGCTCTGCTCCGACGGGCAGGGCGCCGGCGGCGGCCGCTGCGGAGACTCCGCGCACGGCCGCGGCCTTCGCCTCCGGAGTCACGGTGTAGGTCAGCAGGAACTGCCAGCGCAGGTTCTTCTGCATCGACGGCCGGATCGGGATCGTGACCTCGGTCGATCCGGGCGCGTCCGCGTAGCTCGCGATCGTCGCGTTGCGGCCGGCGATCCTCGTGTCGAGCTCGGCGTTGGCGCTGACGTTCACCTCCACCACGATGTCGACGCCGCGCGGCGCGAGCGCCCCGATGGCCTCCGCCGTGTCGGGCTCGCGGTAGTTGACGACGTGGTGCGCGCCGGCGGCACGCGCGAGCTCGGCCTTCTCGTGACTGCTGACGGTCGCGATGACGGTCGCTCCTGCCCAGACCGCCAGCTGGATGGCGGCGTGGCCGACGGCTCCGGCGCCTCCCGCGACCAGGACCGTCCGCCCCTCGAGGGCGCCCGGCGCCAGTTCGTCCGGAACCGACTCGGACGAGGTGAGCGCCCGGTGGGCCGTCAGTGCCGGGATACCGAGCGAAGCCCCCACGTCGAAGCCGACGTCGTCCGGCAGCGCCACGACCAGGTTCCGCGGGAGGACGACCAGCTCCTGCGCAGTGCCCTCCGGTCGCTGATAGGCGGCGTCCCACACCCACACCCGGTCGCCGGGCGCGAGGTCGGACACTCCTGGCCCGACCTCGTCCACGACACCCGCGCCGTCCTGGTTGGGCACCTGGGGGCGGGGGAGTTCGGAGGGACCGGAGCCCTGCCGAGCCTTCCAGTCCGTTGGGTTGACCCCGGAGACGTGGATGCGCACGCGCACTTCGCCGTCGCCGGGGTGCGGCTCGGGGCGCTCGCCGAGTTCGAGGACGTCGGAATCACCGGTGGACGAGTAGCTGACAGCCTTCATGCGACCAAGCCAATCACGAGGGAGGCCGTCTCGTCAGCCCGCGGTGCACGCTCCGGAGCTGATCGGCGTCGGCCCGACGGAGCCGAGCACGGGTCGCAGTTCGTCGAGCGTCAGCGCGTAGCCGGTTTCGGGGTCGACCGTCGACCGCGCGAAGACGACGCCGACGACGTCGCCGGCCTGATCGAGCAGCGGGCCACCGGAATTGCCGGGGCGGATGGAGCCGCGGAGCGAGTAGATCTGACGCTCGACGGTTCCGCTCTGGTAGATGTCGGTGCCGCGTGCGGTGAGCTGGTCGCGGACGCGCTGCGGCGTGATCGTGAACGGGCCGTCGCCGGGGTAGCCGGCCGCGTAGGCCTGGTCGCCGGCGCCGAGATCCTGCCCGATGTCGAGTGCGGGCGCGCTCAGGTCGGTGACGTCGAGCACCGCCAGGTCGCGCTCGGGATCGAACGCCACGAGCGTCGCCCGGTCGACGGTGGTGCCGCCGGACTCGCGCACGACGACCGAAGACGCTCCGGCCACGACGTGCGCGTTGGTGACGACGCGACCGCGCTGGACCACCCAGCCGCTGCCCTCCGAGTCGACACCGCACGCAGGCTTGGAGGCCAGGACCGTCACCACGGACTGCTGGGATTGCGCCACCCGGGAAGGGACGCTCGCGTCGGGCGCCGCGATGCTCTTGATCGACTCGCCGCCCTCGAACACCTTCGGGAGGCCGGCGCTCGCGAGCGCGTCGTCGACCGCGCCCAGAACGGTCGAGGAGGGGAGCGGCGCGATGCTGTTCAGGGTGGAGACGACTCGAGAGGAGTTCGCCGCCTGCACGACGGTCGCGAGGCTGGTCGCCATCGCGAAGCCGGCGACGAGCCAGACGACGACGGCCCAGGTGACGAAGCCGAGGACCGCCCCGATCAGCGAGTCGACCCAACGGATCGGCCCGTGCCGCAGCACCTTGCCGATCACCGACGCGGCGGCGGTGGCGAGGGCGTAGACCACGGCGGCGCACACCAGGAGGACGACGGCGGCGACGATGGATCGCTGGCTCACTCCGGTGAGCCCGGAGGATGCCATCCAATCGACGACCATCGGCGCGAGCAGGAGGCCGAGGGCCAGGCCGACGCCGAGGCCGATCAGCGCTCCGGCGGCCCGGATGGCGCCGTTGCTCCAGCCCGCGGCCACCGCGAGGACGGCGAGCACCAGCAGCACGACGTCGACCACGATCTCCACGCGACTCACCCTGCCCCACCAGGCTGAGCGCGTGCTGGGGTGCCGGTGGAAGTCGGCGGTGGTTCTCCTCGGGGTCGCTCAGGTCTACCGTGCGAGGTCAACCGGACGGAGAGAACAAATGACGGATCCGACTGAGCGGGGCGACCTCGATCCCGACGAGCGCGAGATGACGAGCGCGGACCTCACCGCGCACGATTCGGAGCATGGACAGGAGCCGGATCGTCCCGAGTCGGGCGAGCCGTCGCAGCAGAGCCACCACGACGCCGAGACCGACGAGGATACGGCGTCCGGGGGCGCCCCGGACTGAGGCCGATCAGCGCCACGCCCGCGATCACGACGCCGCCGCCGAGCAGCTCCGCGGGCTGGGGGATCTCGCCGAGCCAGATGGCGGCGATCCCCACTGCGACCGGCGACACCAGGTAGAGCAGGGCGGTCGCGGTCGCCATCGACAGACGCGCGACCGCGTATCCCCACAGGACGAACCCCGCAGCAGACGGCAGCAGACCCAGGTACGCGGCGCCCAGCCAGGCCTCCGGGCTCGCGGAGGCCAGCTGGGGCAGCGACCAGGGGAGCGCCGCCAGCAGGGGGATCAGGCCGGCGACCATCGCATACGTGGCGACCTCCAGCCCCGAGTAGCGCCGGAGGAGCGGCTTGGTGAGCGGGTGGTAGATCCCCTGGACGACCATCGCCGCAAGAACGAGCCACACGGCGCCGCTCAGCGTCAGACCCGAGCGCGCGACCGAGACGATCGCGACACCGCCCAGCGCGACTCCACTGCCGACCAGCTTCAGAGTGGTGAGGCGCTCGCCGAAGGCGCCCGCCGCGATGGCCACGCTCACGAGAGGAGCGGCGGCGACGATGAGGCTGGCAGTGCCTGCGGGCACCGTCAGCTCGCCGGCGGTGAGCAGCACCTGATAGGCGGCCATCCCGACCACCCCGCAGGCCGCGATGAGCGGGAGGTCGCGACGCGCGGGCAGCCGCACTCCCGCGAACGGCGCCGCGGCCAGAAAGGCGACGCAGGCGATGGCCGTGCGCGCGAGGGCCAGCCCGAACGGTCCGAGCGCGGGCGCCGCGACACGGATGGCCGGGAAGGCGCTGGCCCACAGAACCACGACCAGGAGCCCGGCGGTGACGATGCGGATGCGCGCGATGGTTGCCGAGGTCATGATCCCACTGTGGCGGCGCGCAATCGACATGTCTATTTACTTTGTTTGGTGCAACGCGTAAACATTGATGATGTGTTGGACGCCAGGAAACTGAGGATGCTCGCCGAGCTGGATCGGCTCGGCACCGTCGCCGCGGTCGCGGCCGAGCTGCACCTGACCCCGCCAGGCGTGTCGATGCAGCTCGCGGCCCTCGAACGCGAGCTGGGCCTCCCGCTCACCGAGCGCCGCGGCCGCGGTCTCGCACTGACCGCGGCGGGCAGGACGCTCGCTTCGCACGGGAGCGCGGTCTCCGACATGCTGTCCCTCGCCGAGTTGGAGGTCGCGGCCCTGCGCGACGGCACGGTCGGCACGTATCGGGTCGGAGCGTTCGCCTCGATCGCGCGTACTGTCGTCACCGACGCGTGGCGGGCGCTTCGCGGCGATGAGAGCCTGAACGTCGAGATGGAGCTCGTCGAGCTCGAACCGGGAGAGTCGTTACCGGCGCTCGCGGCGGGCGAGGTGGATCTGGCTCTCACCCACGCGTACTCGAACATGGCCGAGATCGCCGGCCCCGGCTTCATCGTGACGCCCATCGCCGTCGAACCGGTCTGGCTCGCGGTGCGGGAGGACGACCCGGCCTGCGCGAGCGGGCCTGTGGATCTCCGCGCGTTCGCCGACCACGACTGGGTGGTTCCGCACCGGCGCTGGACCTGTTTCGAGATGACCGAGCGGGCGTGCGGGCTCGCCGGGTTCGCCCCGAGGTCGGTGGCGGAGGCTCATGACTTCGCCGTGCTGCTCGCGCTCGTGGGAGCGGGCGCGGGAGTCGCGCTCGTTCCCGAGCTGACGATCGCCACGGTCCCTGACGGTGTGAGGCTGATGCCGCTCGCGAACCCTGTCGTGCGCAACGACTACGCCGTCATCCGGGCGACGTCCGCTGCCGACCCCGGAGCGGCTCGGGTGCGGTCGCTGCTGGCGGAGGCGGCCGACCGGGTCCTCCTGGAGCGGGAGCTGACCTCCGCCCGCCGTTGACCGGCGCGCGGAAACCGACCGGCGCGTGGGTATATTACGAGGGAGCGTCGGGTGCCCCGAAGCCCCGCGCGGAGGAGGAGCCGTGCCCAAGGGAGCGAACCTCCCCGCGATCGCCGCGTTCAACGAGACCGTGGTGCTCGACGCGGTGCGCCGCTCGGAAGGCGGCCTGAGCCGGGTCGAGCTCGCCTCCGTCAGCGGGTTGTCCGCTCAGACGGTCACCAACGTCGTGCGGCGGTTGCTCGCGCAGGGTCTCATCAAGGAGGCCGGCAAGCAGAACGAGGGAAGCCCGGGCAAGCCGCGCACCCTTCTGCGGCTCGACCCGGCGGGCGCCTACGCCGTCGGCGTGCACCTCGACCCGACCGTCATCACCTGCGTGCTGCTCGACCTCGAGGGCGAGGTCGTCGAGCACGATCGGAGGCCCTCGCCTCCGGATGGCGACGCGGAGGCGACCCTGGCGGTGATCCTGGAGGCCATCGGTTCCGTGCTCACGGCCTCCGGTGTCGAGCCCGACCGGGTGATCGGCGTGGGCGTCGCGGCGCCGGGTCCGATCGACGCCGAGACCGGGGTCGTGGTGCGTCCTCCGCTGATCCCGGGCTGGAACGACTTCCACCTGCGCGACGAGCTCACCAGCGCGACCGGACTCCCGTCGCTGGTGGCCAAGGACGTGATCAGTGCGGCCGTCGCGGAGCGCTGGCGCGACCCCGCCGGCGCGAGCAAGGACTACGCCTTCGTCTACTACGGCACCGGCGCCGGCATCGGGCTGGTGCTGGGTGGCGAGGTGTACACCGGGTCGACCGAGAACGCGGGCGACGCCGGTCACGTGCTCGTCGATCCGGGAGGCGCGCTCTGCGCGTGCGGGCGCCGCGGCTGCTGGGGCGAGTCTGTGCGGCCCCAGCGGCTGGTGATGCAGGGCCTCTGGGCGGGCGTCCTCACGCCTCCGGGTGATGAGGAGGTCATCGACGGCGTCGACCTCGACCTCGACGTGGAGGTCGTCGACACGCTGTTCACGCAGCTGACCGCCGCTGCCGACGCGGGGGACGAACGCGCGGCCGGCATCCTGGACCGATCGATCCGCAACACGGCCTTCTATCTGTCGAACCTCGCAGCGCTGCTCGACATCGACCGCGTCGTCTTCGGGGGCCCGTCGTGGTCGCGCGTCGAGCGGCGCTACCTCGAGCAGCTCCCGGCCAGGATGGCCGAGATCGACATGAGCATCCTGACGCATCCCGTCCTGATCCAGGGCACGGAGGTCGGCGAGGACGTTGCGGCCGTCGGCGCCGCGTGCCTCGTGCTCGACGAGACTTTCTCGCCCCGCGTGGGCCGGCTGTAGAGCCTCCGATCGGCGTCCCCCGGGCGAGGGGGAGACGGCAACTTCTACGCAGCTCTTGATCTATAAATCAATTTGATTTATAAATTACGAAGAGTCCGCGGCATGGGAGCCGGAGGACCTCAATGCAAAGGAGCATCGATGAAGCGAAGCAGGGTACTGGCCGCAGCAGTTGCCGCAGCCGCTCTCGTCGCGTTGGCCGGCTGCTCGTCGTCTTCGGCCGGCGGCGATGGCAAGACCATCAAGGTCGCCTTCCAGGATTACGGGTCGGACATCATGTCCAACTTCATGAAGAAGGCCAAGAGCGACTTCGAGAAGGCGAACCCCGGGGACACCATCACTCTGGTGCCGATCAAGGCGGCAGAGAACGACTACTACACCAAGCTCGCCCTCATGAACCGCGCGGCAACGACCGCGCCCGACATCATGTCCGAGGACACCTTCCTCATCCGCGCCGACGCGCAGGCGGGCTATTTGGCGCCGCTCGACTCCTACGTGTCGAAGTGGTCGGACTGGTCGAACTTCTTCGACAACGCCAAGGACGCCGGCAAGGGCGACGACGGCAAGGTCTACGGCATCCCCACCGGAACGGACACGCGCGGTCTCTGGTACAACAAGCAGATCTTCGAGAAGGCCGGCATTCCGACGCCGTGGCAGCCGAAGACCTGGGCCGACGTGCTCAGCGCCGCCAAGAAGATCAAGGCCGCCGACCCCGGCGTGATCCCTCTCAACATCTTCTCGGGCAAAGCCGCGGGCGAGGCGAGCTCGATGCAGGGCTTCGAGATGCTGATGTACGGAGCGAGCGACAAGGGTCTCTACGACGACTCGACCTCCAAGTGGATCACCGGCTCGAAGGCGTTCACCGACTCCCTCGATGTCATCAAGGAGGTCTACCAGGGTGGCCTCGGCCCGAGCCAGGAGGTCACCAGCGACACCAACTACCAGAACACCGTCAACAACCAGCTGGTGCCGCAGGGCAAGCTCGCGATCAACCTCGACGGATCCTGGGCCTCCAACGCGTGGCTGCCCACCGGTGCGACCCCGTGGGCCGACTGGGACAAGGTGATGGGGACGGCCAAGATGCCGACCCAGGACGGCGGCGACCCGGGCTCGATCAGCCTCTCCGGCGGCTGGACCTTCTCGATGGGCGCGAAGAGCTCGGCGAAGGACCTGGCCTGGAAGTTCATCACCTTCCTGACCGACAAGCAGCGGTCGCTCGAGTACAACATCAACACGGCGGGCATCCCGGTGCGCAAGGACGTCGCGGACGACGAGAAGTACAAGACGTCGAACCCGACCTCCGAGTTCTTCTCCTCGCTCGTGGCGGTCACCAAGTTCCGCCCCGCGACGCCGGACTACCCGAAGATCTCCAACGGTATCCAGGTCGCGATGGAGTCGGTCATGACCGGCCAGGCCTCGCCGTCCGAGGCCGCCAAGACCTACGACGACACCGTCGTGGGGATCGTCGGTAAGGACAAGACGGAGTCGAAGTAACGTGACCTCCACTCTGGATGCCGTCGGCTCCGACGCGCGCGGCCGGACCAGCCCGGTCCGGCCGCCGCGCGGCCAGCAGAAGGCACGTTCGCGCGCGCACACCCGGCGATCCCTCGCTCGGGCGGTCCCCTTGGTCCCGGCCATCGGCCTCCTGGTCGTCTTCCTGGTCGGACCGATCCTGTCGTCGTTCTACGGCTCGTTCACGAACATGTCGCTCACCGGCTCGTCGGCCGCGTCGGCGCAGTGGGTGGGCCTCCAGAACTACATCGACCTCTTCAAGAGCCCGGACTTCCCGGTGTCGGTGTGGCTGACGCTGGTGTTCTTGATCGGCTCGGCGGTGATCGGCCAGAACGTCGTCGGCATGGTGCTCGCCCTGCTGATGCGCAGCGGCAGCCGCTGGGTCGGGGCGCTCGTCTCGACGTTCGTCGTCGGCGCCTGGGTGCTGCCGGAGATCGTGGCGGCGTTCGCCTCGTACGCCTTCTTCAGCCAGCACGGCACGCTCAACGCCATCCTCGCCGGCTTCGGCGTCACGGGCCCGTCGTGGCTGTTCGCGTTCCCGATGCTGTCGATCATCCTGGCCAACACCTGGCGCGGCGCCGCCTTCTCGATGCTCGTCTACTCGGCGGCTCTTCAGGAGGTGCCGCCCGAGATCACCGAGGCGGCGGAGGTCGACGGGGCGAACGGCGTGAAGCGGTTCTTCCTGGTGACCCTGCCGATGATCCGGCGCAGCATCTCCACCAACCTCATGCTCATCACGTTGCAGACCCTGTCGGTCTTCACGCTCATCTACGTGATGACCGGCGGTGGGCCGGGCAACAAGAGCATGACCCTGCCTGTGCTGGCCTACCAGGAGGCATTCAAATTCTCGGAGCTGGGCTACGGCACGGCCATCGCGACCATCCTGCTGCTCGTCGGCGCGGCCTTCGCGATCGTCTACGTGCGCGCTCTCAAGACGGAGGTGGACTGATGAAGCTGTCCTCGCCCAACGGCATCGCCCTGAAATGGACGGCCAACATCCTGCTGCTGCTCATCGGCATCGTGTTCGTGCTGCCGCTCGTGTGGGTGGTGCTGGCGTCGTTCGACGGCAGCGCGACCCTGTCGGTCGCGTGGCCGAAGCAGTGGACGATGGAGAACTTCCAGAAGGTGCTCACCCCCGAGCTCGCGTTCGTGCCGCTGTGGAACAGCCTCCTTCTCTCGGCGGGATGCGCCATCCTGACGGTGATCGTCGCCGTGCTGGCGGCCTACCCGTTGTCGCGGTACCGCAATCGTTTCAACCGGCCCTTCCTCTACGCGATCCTGTTCGGGACGTGCCTGCCGATCACCGCGATGATGGTGCCGGTCTACAGCCTGTTCGTGTCGCTCAACCTGATCGACTCGCTCGGTGGGACGATCCTGTTCATGGCGGCCTCATCGCTCCCCATGGCCATCTGGATGACGAAGAACTTCGTCGACTCGGTGCCGATCTCCCTCGAGGAGGCGGCCTGGGTCGACGGCGCGTCCAGCATGAAGACGCTGTGGACGGTGGTGGTGCCGCTGGTTCGTCCCGGCATCGCGGTCGTCTTCATCTATGTGTTCGTCGCTGCCTGGGGCAACTTCTTCGTCCCGTTCGTGCTGCTTCTCAGCCCCGGCAACCAGCCGGCGGCGGTGAGCATCTTCACGTTCTTCGGGCAGTACGGCGCCGTGGCCTACGGCCAGCTGGCCGCCTACTCGCTCATCTACTCCGTTCCCGTCATCGCCCTGTACGTGATCGTGTCCCGCGCACTGGGTGGTTCGTCCGCCCTCGCCGGAGCGGTCAAGGGCTAGCCGTACCTCTTATATAGAAGGAGTCGTCGTTTGTACCAGCAGAACCAGCTCGCCGAGTTGCGGGTCGACCGTTTCGTGCGCGAGCGCCTGACGCCCGCCCTCGAGCGGGCCTCCGTGCCGGTGGCCGTGGAGATGTGGGAGGTGCCGGACGAGCCGGTGCCTTTCGCGGAGGCGGTGCAGGGGTCGTTCGAGCCCTTCGCCGTCGGCCGGCCGTGGGGTCGGCCGTGGGGCACGGTGTGGTTCCGCGTCACCGGTACGGTGCCGGCAGAGTGGGAGGCCGACCCGGCCGAGGTGGAGCTCGTGGTCGATCTCGGGTTCACGGCGGGCCAGGTCGGCTTCCAGGCCGAGGGTCTGGTGTGGGCGACCGACGGGACGATCGTCAAGGCGCTGGAGCCGCTCAACAACTACGTGCGGCTGAACGCGGCGCCGGGGGAGTCATTCGAGCTGTACGTCGAGGCCGCGTCGAACCCGGACGTCGGCTCGGACTGGTCGTTCCGGCCGACGCCGGTCGGCCGCAAGTCGACCGCCCCGACGGCCTCCATCTACACGCTGCGGCGCATCGACGTCGTGCATCGCGACACCGAGGTCTGGGAGCTGATCCAGGACATCTTCACGGTGCGCGGGCTGGCCGCCGAGCTGCCGGAGACGTCGCCGCGCCGCGCCGCCCTGTTCGCCGCGCTCGAGGACGCGGTCGTCGCCGTCGACCCGTTCGCCGTCGCCGCCACGGCCTCCCGAGGGCGTGCCGCGCTCGCCGGCGTGCTCGCCTCTCCGGCGGCGGCCACGGCGCACCGCGTGTTCGCCGTGGGCCACGCGCACATCGACTCGGCCTGGCTGTGGCCCGTGCGCGAGACGATCCGCAAGTGCGCGCGCACGTTCTCCAACGTGCTCGACCTCATGGATCAGGACCCGGACTTCGTGTTCGCGTGCTCGTCGGCGCAGCAGTTCGCGTGGATGCAGCGGTTCTACCCCGAGCTGTTCGAGCGCATCCGGGCGCGCGTCGCCGAAGGCCGGTTCGTGCCGGTCGGCGGGATGTGGGTCGAGTCGGACACCAACCTGCCCGGCTCCGAGGCGCTCGCTCGGCAGTTCGTGGAGGGCAAGCGCTTCTTCCAGGAGGAGCTCGGCTACGAGCCGCGCGAGGTGTGGCTGCCCGACTCGTTCGGCTACTCGGGGGCGCTCCCGCAGATCGCTCGCGAGGCCGGGATGGACCACTTCCTGACGCAGAAGATCTCGTGGAACGAGGTCAACCGCTTTCCGCATCACACGTTCGAGTGGGAGGGCATCGACGGCACCCGCATCTTCACGCACTTCCCGCCGGTCGACACCTACAACTCGATCCTCTCGGGCGAAGAGCTGGCACGCGCCGAACGCAACTTCGCGGACAAGGGGCGGGCGAACACCTCCCTGGTGCCGTTCGGGTTCGGCGACGGAGGCGGCGGCCCGACCCGCGAGATGGTCGCGGCCGCCGCCCGCACGGCCGACCTCGAAGGCTCGCCGACCGTGCGCGTCGCGTCGCCCGCCGAGTTCTTCGCGGCGGCCCGCGCCGAGTTCGACCCGGCCCCGGTGTGGGCGGGGGAGCTCTATCTCGAGTTCCACCGCGGCACGTACACCTCGCAGGCGCGCACCAAGCAGGGCAACCGTCGCAGCGAGGCGCTGCTGCACGAGGCGGAGCTCTGGGCCGCGACGGCGGCCGTGCGCGCCGGCGCCGACTACCCGGCCGACGAGCTGCGGGAGGCCTGGCGCACCGTGCTGCTGCAGCAGTTCCACGACATCCTGCCCGGGTCGTCGATCGGCTGGGTGCACGACCAGGCCGTCCAGAACTACGCGGAGGTCGCGCGCAGCCTGGAGGGCGTGATCGCCCGGTCGCTCGCGGCGCTCGCCTCCGGGTCGGCCGAGGAATCGGGGTCGGCCGGGGAATCGGGCGGCGTCGCGAACGCCTCGCCGTATGTCATCGACGGCATCGCGCCCGGCGGCGCCGGCCTCCCGACGCGCGGAGCGGACGTGCGCGTCGAGCGCGACGGCGACATCCTCCGGCTGGTGAACGACTGGATCGCGGTCACAGTCGACGCCGATGGTCTCATCCCGTCGATCGTGGACGCGGCGAGCGGCCGGGAGGCTGTTCCGGCGGGAACGCGCGCGAACCTCCTCCAGCTGTTCCGCGACACCCCCACCCAGTGGGATGCGTGGGACGTCGATGTCGAATACCGGCTGTCGGGCGAGGACCTCACCGCCGTCGAGTCGCTCGACATCGTGGAGGAGACGCCCCAGCGCGTCACGCTGCAGCTGGTCCGCCGGTTCGGCGACTCCACCGTGACGCAGAAGCTCGCGCTCGCGGCCGGCTCGCCCGCGCTCGACATCGAGACGCAGGTCGACTGGCACGAACGGCAGCGGATGCTGAAGCTCGGCTTCCCCGTCGACGTGCACACGACCTCGGCTCGGTCGGAGATCCAGTTCGGCCACATCGACCGACCGACGCACACGAACACCAGCTGGGACGTCGCGCGGTTCGAGACCAGCGCGCATCGCTGGGTGCACGTGGGCGAGCGCGGCTTCGGCGTCGGCATCGCCAACGACGCCACCTACGGCCACGACATCACCCGCCACTCGCAGGAGGGCGGCGGCACGTACTCCCTGGTGCGGCAGACGCTGCTGCGGGCGCCGCTCTTCCCCGACCCGGAGGCCGACCAGGGGGCGCACACCCTCCGGAGCTCGATCGTGATCGGCGGCGTCGACGCGGCGATCGAGACGGGCTACCGCCTCAACCTGCCGCTGCGTCCGGCCGGCGCCGGCGTCGTGGAGCCGCTGGTGGCCTCCTCGTCGCCCGCCGTGGTCGTGGAGACGGTGAAGCTCGCCGAGGACGGCTCGGGCGACGTGATCGCCCGGCTCTACGAGGCGCACGGGTCGCGTGCGGAGACGACGCTCGCCGTCGGCTTCCCGCACGAGCGCATCGTGCGCACCGACCTGCTGGAGCGCCCGACCGGCGAGGGCGGCGCCACCCTCGCTCTCCGGCCCTTCGAACTCGTCACGCTGCGGTTCGTCCGCGGCTGACACCTGACCGCCCGCCCCGGGCCGCGCGAACCCCGGGGCGGGCAACATCGTCGCCGGCCGTCCGCGGCCGCTCGTTTCGCTCCCGAACTGGGGTGTGCGAGCGGCCGGGAGCGGCCTCCCTGTGCGGTTATCCTGTCCAGACGACGGGGGAGGCGGGCACGATGACGGCGACGTGGCGCAGGCGCGTTCTGGTGGTCGAAGACCACGGCCTGCTGCGCGCGCTCGTCGCCGAAGCGTTCACGCAGCGTGGTTTCGAGGTCGCCGCGGCGTCGTCGGCCGTGGAGGCGCTGCGCGTCGTCGAGGCCGCCGACCCCGACCTCCTCGTGACCGACATCGACCTGGGCTCGCGGCCCAACGGCGTCGAGCTCGCCACGATCCTCCGCGAGCGCGCACCGCACATCGCGGTCACCTTCCTCAGCAACCTGTCCCTGGAGGCTGCGGCCGCCCAGGCGCGCGACACCGTCGCCGGAGCCTCCTTCGTGAACAAGGCCGCGATCACGTCCGTGGACGAGCTGGTCGACGCCGCGGAGGCGGTGCTCGCTGACCAACCCGTCCGCCATCTGAGCGGCGCGGAGGGCGCACAGGGTGCGCTGCTCCGGCTGAGCCCGGCCCAGCGGGAGACCACGCGGCTGCTGGCCGCCGGGCTGACCAACGCGGAGATCGCCCGCCGGCGCGGGGTCTCGGTGCGGGCCGTCGAGAAGAGCGTCGAGCGCGTGTTCCAGGCGCTCGGCCTCGTCGGCGACGATGCGACGGCTCCGCGTGTCGCCGCCGCGACGCTCTACACGGCCACCTTCGGCGATCCGCGGTCGGGGCTGTGAGCGCCGCCATCGCCCGACGCCTGATCGCACAGGCGACGGGACCCTCCGCCGTCACCATCTGGACCTGGCTCGTCACCGCTCCGATCGCGCTGACGGTGATGTCGGGCCTGCAGTACGTGACCGGAGCCCCCTTGGCGGTCGTCGCCGTAGCCACCGTCGAGCACGTCGCCGTCGGCCTCCTCCTGATCGTGCTCCGGCTGCTGCTCACGATCGTCCCGATGGTGACTCGCGCGGAGGTCGTGATCGTCGGCTTCGCGATGATCGGAGTTCTGAGACCCCTCTTGTTCCTCGCCGCCGGGGCGGTGCTGCACATCCCCGTCGCGGCCGGCGACCTCGGCGGCCGGATCCTGATCAACGTGGTCACGACCGTCGCGATGTTCTCGCTGATCGCCGTCGCCGTCCAGCTGGTGCGCGACCATGTCGGCGTCTACCGCCGATTGCGGTCGGCGCAGGAGGCCTCCGCCCGCGACGCCGAGCGCGCAGCGGCCGGGGTGCTGCAGCTCAGACACTCGGCCGTCGACGCCGTGCTGGAGCAGCTGGAGGAGGTGACGTCCGACGCGACCATCCAGGGGATCCACCCGACCGAGGCGGCGAGGCTGCTGCGCGGGCTGGCTGAGGAGGTGGTGCGGCCGGCGAGCCACCGCATCTACGACGAGCCGATCGTCTCTCCCGGCGATGGCGCGGTGCTCGACGATGCGGCCGACGTGCGTCCGGTCCCTCCCCGCGAGTGGCTCGCCTCCGTCTTCGGTGCGATGCAGGCCGCGCCCCCGCTTCCGCTCGCCGTGCTGTTCATCATCCTCGTGCTGCCCTTCGGCATCTGGCAGTACGGTGTGCTCTTCATGCTCCCTCCTCTCGTCTGCGGTTTCGTCGTGCTGGTCGGCGGCAATACCGCGATGGTCCCGCTCGTGCGCCGGACGCCTCCCGCCCTGCGGCTGGTCGTCCTCCTCGCCGGCTACGGCCTGGTGGGCGTCCTGCTCTCCACGACGAGCGAGTTCGTCGTCCGGCTTCTCGGCGGCGATCCCGAGCTGGTCTGGTTCGAGGCCGCCACCTATTGGATCGTGGGCTGCGCCGTCGCGTTCGTCGCCTCCCTCACGGCGCGGGTGCGCCGCGATCAGAGCGAGCTGGAGGCGGCGATCCAGGCGAACATCAGCGCCGCCGCGGCGACCCGCTCGGCCCTCGAGCTCGAGCGCGTCGCACTCGCCCGCCTGTTGCACTCCGGAGTGCAATCGGAGCTGATCGCTTCGGCGTTGGCGCTCGGATCCGGCTCGGGAGAGGACGCGTCGGCCGAACTGCGCGATGTCGTCGACAAGATCCGAGCCGAGCTGCGCGCGCCGCGCATCGAGCCGGAGGCCGCCGATCGCATCGCCGCGCTCGTCGAGAGCTGGGGCTCCGCCATCCCGTTGCGGTCGTCGATCGGTGACATCTGGGACAGGCTGCGCGAGCCGAGCAGGGCGGAGGCCGTGGTCGACGCGATCTCGGAGGGTCTCGCCAACGCGGTGCGCCATGGTGACGGCACACCGGTGACCCTGGAGGTGACTCCGTCTGCTTCGCACGGCGTCGCGGTGCGCGTCGTCTCCGGCGGCGTGCTGTCGTCCGCCCGGCCGGGTATCGGCCTCCGCCAGCTCGCCGAACACGGCGAAGTCGCGCTGCGCGAGAGCGCCGGCCGCGTCGAACTGGTCGTCGCCATCCCGTAGCCGCACGCCCAGTCGTAACAGCCGTACTCGCCCGCGTTCGCGCGGATGCGCGGAGCTAATGTGAGGGTGATCGGACCCCGCTTCCGAGACCAATCCGGGCCCGGGGTGCTTCTGCGTGACCCGAACGCGCGGGATGCGCCCCGCCCCCGGTTCCCCCTGTCCTCTTTCGCCGTTCTTCGACGTTTCGTCGGATCTATTCATCCGCATTGATAGAACGTCCAGCAGAAATGAGGTAGAAATGGTGGGTACGCCTGAAGCCGTCGTCCCCCCCGACGCCTCGACCCGACCGTCCAGGAAGTAACAGCTTGCCCAAGTCGCCTGCCCCTCTGCGGCCTCGCCGCAGTTATCGGGCACCCGTCGTACTCGACGTGGACGCGCAGACGCAGGCCGTCGCCGACCCGGTGACCGACTTCACTCAGGCGGAGTCCCTGGTGCCCGCTGAGACGACTCCGGTGTCCTCGGCTCCTGTGGTGTCGAGCCGGCGTGCCGCTCTGGAGGCCGAGCGCTCGCGCCCGCGCCGCTCTCAGAAGGCCGGTTCTCAGAAGGCCGGCTCACGGAAGGTCGTCCGCGAGCGCGTCGTGGTCAAGCCGACGCGCCCCTCGCGCGCCGAGCGTCGCGCAGCGGCCGCGCAGCCGACGACCGTCCCGGCCACGCACCTCTCGACCGGCCCGTCGGTGGCCGACCCGAGCAACCCGCGTCACCCGCGGCGGGGCATCTTCGTCGAGAACCGCCGGCGTCGGAGCTTCCACGTCTTCGTGCTCGTCGCTCTGACCGCTTTCTTCGGAACCGCGGCGCTGCCCGCGTACGCGACCACGGGCGAGGGCTCGACCGCCGGCGCCGCGCGCACCGCTCTCGCGGTCCAGACGCTCACCGGAGGCGACGCGACCGCCCAGGTCGTGTCGCGCGACGGCCTCGGCATCGCCGAGAGCCCGCAGGCCCTCGACTCGACGACGAACAACTCGGTGTCCCCGACGGTGCAGGCGCTCGCCGTGCAGCTCATGGGCGCCGTCGCGGCCGGCCGACTCGTCGGCTCCACGCCGAACCACATCCCCGAGATCGCCAACCTCGCCGAGGGCAAGGTGGTGCCGAACTGCGGTGTCGACTACCGCGTCCTGCAGGCCATCTCGGTCGCGCTGGACAACTTCAGCCAGGTCGGCATCAGCGACATCAACCGCCGTTGCACCGGCCAGATCGAAGGCGCGGGCACCGACTCCGCGCACTACGCGGACGGCGGCGGACACGCCGTCGACTTCTACCTCCTCAACGGCTCGCCGCTGACCGGAGGCGACGCGCGCTCCGTGCAGCTCATCCACCTCCTCGACCCGCTGGTGCCGAGCGGAACCGGACTCGGCCAGGTCGAGTGCCGCTCGTCCATCAGCCTCCAGAACTTCGCGCCGTTCGACGACACCTGCAACCACCTGCACATCGACTTCCTGAAGTCGTCGGGAGCCACTCTCCGCTACGGGTGAGGTCGGCAGGGCCGCGCCGCCGAAGCGACGCGACCCCGCGCGGTTCCCTCTGTCTTCGCCTCCCGCAGCTGCTCGATCGTGAACTAGCGCCCGGGCTCCGAGAGCTGCTGTAGTTGGTGGCTGATCTCGAGCAGTCGGACGAGCGTGCCGTCGTCTTCCGTCGGTGCAGCAAGGGGGGCTTCTGCGCTGATTCTGCGCAGAGCAGCACTGACGAGCCCGTGCCCGCCATATTTGTTCTCGTTATCGCATTCCCGATACGCCCGAAGGGCTGTGGCTGTCGTGACATTCGGATAGACCAATGCCGCGGTTATCAGCGCGGGAGCGGTCAGCGTTCCGTAGCAATGTGCAAACCCGTTGTGGACCGCACCCGAGAGTCGGGAGTCTGCTCGGGCGATGGCGCACCACGTGGCAACGACCTGAATGCGCCACTGCATGCTGAGCATCGCGCTGATTTCGTCGAGATCGAGTTCGAATGCACGGGCCCGGAGCTCGGGGATCTGTGCGACGGAAGCATCACGGTGAGTTGGATTCTCACGCATCCAGTTCATGTAGAAGGGACGGACGTAACGTGAGAGCCACTCGCTCCCACCCCGTGACTCGATCCACAGCCTCTCGGCCCGAAGGACTTCGCCATCGTCATGCTCTTCCATGAGGTCATTCTCCTGTAACTCGCCCAGCAGATTGCGGGCATGCCCTGGCCCTCGCGTGATCGCTGCCTGCGAAGATGAGCTCATGGAGCGAGAAGTGCCGACGTGGGTGATCGAGGGCAGTGTGTTCCGCGACAACGATGTCGACCTCGCGGACGCGGTGTGGCGCACGGGCGGTTGCGTCGTCGCGTGGCGCGACGAATGGTCCACTGGTCAGGCGGTTCCAGCCCTGACCGGTCCGGTCGTGTTCCATGGTTCGCTCGGCAGCGCCGACGTGGTCGCGCGCGCGGGATGGTGGAGCCCGGGAGCGTTCTGCGCCACTTCCCAGTTCGCCTGCTCCGCGTGGTGGCCGGCAGCGCGGGATGTCCTCCTCACGTCGCGATACACCCTGACCACCGTCGGTGACCTCGTCGCGGCAGGCGCTCCTGATGGCTTCGGCGCCCGCATCTTCGTCCGACCGGACAGTCCGCTCAAGCCATTCAGCGGCAGGGTCCTCGACGCCGACCGCATCACGTTGCAAGCGCTCGATCACGGCTTCTATTACGACGAGACCAGTCTTCCCGTGATCGTCACCCCGGTCGTGGAAGTCCGCGAGGAGTGGCGACTTGTCGTCGTCGGAGACCGGATAGTCGCGGGCAGCAGCTACACCGCCGACGGGCGCAGGGCCGGCGAACCCCTCCGCGCGGACCACCGCGTGTGCGTCTACGGCCAATCCCTCCTGAAGAAGCTCCCGACACCGGACCTCGCATTCGTCATGGACATCGCCGAAGGACCCGACGGCCTGCGCCTGCTCGAACTCAACCCGTTCAGCGGAGCCGACCTCTACGCTTGCGACCGCGACAGCATCGTAAGTTCCCTCCACCAGGCCTTGCTCCACCTGTAGCCCACCCCTGCCCGAGCACGCCCACGCTTCATCCCAGCGGCACTCCCGCGCCCGATCCCAGACGCTTCATCACCAGGGTGGAGGTCATGCGCTGGATGCCCGGGAGGCCGCCGAGCGGCCCGTCGTAGAGCTCCTGGTAGGCGGCGAGGCTCGGGGTGAGGATGCGCAGCATGTAGTCGGGGTCTCCGAAGAGCCGCTCGGCCTCCGTGACGTT
This sequence comes from Leifsonia sp. Leaf336, assembly GCF_001423695.1. Lineage (GTDB taxonomy): Bacteria > Actinomycetota > Actinomycetes > Actinomycetales > Microbacteriaceae > Leifsonia. Next base: position 517,509 of record NZ_LMOZ01000003.1, on the reverse strand, counting down.
CGGGATGGCGACGACGGCCTCCTCGAAGGCGCCGACGGTGTCGGGGTCGGTGCGGCTGATCGTGACGAAGACGATCGCCTCGAACGTGAGGCCGACGGCGGTCGGGGAGACGACTGCCCGGTACTGCTCGATGACGCCGGACTGCTCGAGTTCGCGCACCCGCCGGTGGCATGCGGAGAGGCTCAGCCCCACCCGGGAGGCCAGCTCGGTGACACTGATGCGGCCGTCCTGCTGCAGGGCTGAGAGAATCTCTCGATCAAGGCTGTCCATACAGAAGATTCTCCTACCGATCACGGCGAGTAGTCGCAGATTTCGAAGCACCTTTCGCAGGCTTTCGCGTAGCTTCTCCGCCATGGACCTCGCACTCGTCGCGCAGTTCTGGACCATCGCGGTCCTGCTCGCACTGACGCCCGGAGCCGATTGGGCGTACGTCATCGGCGCGGGTCTGCGCGCGCGTTCGGTGATGCCGTCCATCCTCGGGATGCTGACGGCATATGCCATCGTGATCGCCGCGGTCGCCGTCGGTGTCGGAGCGCTCGTCACGCAGTACCCGGTGGTCCTGACCGTCCTCACCGTGGGAGGCGCGGCCTACCTGATCTGGCTCGGGGTGAACGCCCTCCTCCGCCGAGTCGAGCCGGTCGGCCCGCACGGCGAGCCGATCGCGGGGAGTGCGACGGCGCAGTTCTTGCGCGGCGCAGGCGTCAGCGGGATCAACCCCAAGGGTCTGCTCCTGCTCCTGGCGCTCCTGCCTCAGTTCACGAGCCCGCACGGGATGCCCGCGGCCGCGCAGATGCTCGTGCTCGGCGCACTCCACCTGGCAGACATCGCCGTGATCTACACGGTCGTCGCCCTCCTGGCGCGGCGGCTGCTGCGGTCGCGACCGCGTGCGCTGGTCGTCGTCGCCAAGCTGTCGGGCGCGATGATGGTCCTGATCGGCACCAGCCTGCTCGTGGAGCGGTTCCTGCACAGCTGACGCGTGGCCGACATAGTGCTGACGCGTCAGCGTCCGAACAGGTTCAGCGCCGCCCACTGCAGCAGGATGACCGTCTTGCCGTCGACGATGCGGCCATCGGCGATCATCGCGAGCGCCTCGTCGTAGCTAACCGTCACGGGTTCGATCTCTTCGCCCTCCTCGGCGAGGCCGCCGCCTCCGACGACCTCGGCGGGGAGGTACTCCGCGGCGTAGAAGTGCACGCACTCGGTGACGGAGCCGGGGCTCATGAAGAGGTCGAAGAGGTGCTCGAGAGCGCCGACCTGCACCCCGAGCTCCTCGGCCGCCTCGCGCCGGATGGCCTCCTCGGGCGCATCGCCGTCGAGGAGCCCGGCGGCGGCCTCCACCAGCATGCCGTCGGGGTGCCCGTTGACGTACGCCGGGAGGCGGAACTGGCGCGAGAGCAACAGCGTGCGACCGACAGGGTCGTAGAGCAGCACGGTCGCGCCGTTGCCGCGGTCGTAGGTCTCGCGCGCGTGCGTGGTCCACGCGCCGTCGCGCCCGCGGTAGTCGAAGGTGGTGCGACGCAGGACGTGCCAGCCGTCGGAGACGACCTCCACGTCGCGGATGCGCACGTCGGGGTTGCCGGTGGCGTCCAGACCGGCGCGGTGAAGGCCGGTACGGCCGCGGCTGTCGGGGAGGTCGTGGCCGGGTCGTCCGTCAGCGCTCATGCAGTGAGCGTATCGGGCGTCCCCTCCGAGCGGATGTACGCCCCGATCACCTCGCGGACCTCGACCCCGCCGCCCTGCCAGGTGGCCGGGTTGCGGCGTGCGATCGCGAGCGCGGCCTCCCGGTCGGGGGCCTCGATGATGCCGAGACCGGCGATGATCTCCTTCGACTCCGTGTAGGGGCCGTCGGTCGTGCCCTCGCCCCTGATCGAGGTCGACTCCGTATGCGGTGCGAGTGCGAACGCGGCGACCAGCTCGCCGTCGCGGATCATATCCTCCGAGTGCCGGTCGTGCTCGGCGAGCTCCTCGGGGGTTCCGGCGATGCCGTCGCCGTAGATGAAGATGGCGAACTGAGCCATGGTCGTCCTCTCTGATCGGGTGCTGTCGATCGGTGTCGTTCATCTGAGCGTCGATCGGTGCAGCCCCGGATCGACACCGTCAGCGGAACCGTCGCCGGATCGCCCGCGCCGCCAGGATGTCCGCCGCGTCGGCATCCTCCGCCTTCACGATCGCCTTGTCGGACTTGAGCGGCAACGCCCTGCCCTCCTCGACATGCGCCCCGCGGACCAGCTCCCGCGTGCGGGCGATCTCGGAGTCGAAGACGGCCCCGAGCAGGAGGACGACGTTCGCGATCCAGATCCACAGCAGGAAGACGATGATCCCGGCCAGGGTGCCGTAGGTCTTGTTGTAGCTGCCGAAATTGGCCACGTAGAACGCGAACAGGGCGGACGCGATCCCGAGGGCGACGATGGCGACGACCGCGCCGGGGGTCAGCCAGCGGAAGCGGGGCTGCCGCACGTTCGGCGTCGCCGAGTAGAGCAGGGCGACCAGCAGCACGAGAGCGACGACCACGACCGGCCAGCGGAGGATCGACCACGCGGTCTTCGCGGCTTCACCGGCGCCGATGGCGTTGCCCAGGGCTTCGGCGATCGGGCCGGAGACCACCAGGAGCACGGCCACCACCGCGATCAGGACGAGCGACGCGACGGTGACGCCGAGCTGGACGGGACGGAGGGCGAACGCGCTCCGCCCCTCCCGGACCTCGTAGATCCGGTTGAGCGCACGGCCGAAGCCGCCCACATAACCGGAGGCCGACCAGATCGCGCCGACGATGCCGATCACGAGCGCCCACCCGGTCGCGGGCGAGGACGAGAGACTCTCGATCGGCTGCTTGACCACGGTCAGCATGCCCGGCGCCAGCTGTTCGACCATCCCGAACAGGGCGTCGATGCCGGCCTTGCTCTGGCCCACCAGCCCCAGGATGCTGACCAGCGCGATCATCGCGGGGAACAGCGAGAGGACGCCGAAGTAGGTGAGCCCGGCGGCGAGGTCGGTGCACGCGCGCTGGCCGAAGCTGCGCAGGGTGCGCTTGAGCACGTACCCCCACGGGAGGCGCCGCCAGGAGACGTCAGCGGCCACGCGAGAGCCCTCGCGCCACAAGGGCGGCCGCGCCTCCCACGACGGCGAGGAACACGGCGGCGGAGGCCACCGGGTGGGAACGGATCTGCACGAGCGGGTTGAACGTCGCGAAGAGGTCGTCGAGCGTGGTCGCGAGCTCGTCCCGCGTCTCCTCCAGCTCGAGCTTGAGCGTGTTCATCCCCTTGCCGCTCACGGCTTCTCCCCCCTCAGTGCTTGCGCGTCGGCCTTCAACTCCGGCCCGAGGTCGTCGGGCACCGGCGGCACGCCGCGCTTGAGCATCGCCCGCCCGATGAGAGCGGCGATGATCGCCAGCACGATCAGGATGCCCGCGACGATGAGCGCGGCCAGCCAGGCCGGCACGATGAGCGCGAACGCGAACACGGCGGCCGTGATCAGCACACCCACCGCGAAGAACACGAACACCAGCGCGCCGACCAGCAGTCCCGCGCCGATCCCCGCCGCCTTCGCCTTGGCGGCCATCTCGGCCTTGAAAAGCGCGAGCTCCGCCGCCAGGAGGCGCTTGAGCTGCGCCGTCGCGTCCTTCGTCAACTGCGGCAGCGGCCGCAACCCGCGCGTTGTCCGGCGGCGCTCGCGGGGGAGCGCGGTCTTGTGTTCGCTCATTCCGTGGCCTCCCTGGCTGTCGGTGTCGACCGTACCCCACGGTCGGTGGCGAGCCAAGGGAGGGTCCACCGTCCGGAGCGGGGAATGGTGCACACTAGGGGCATGAGCGGCAACGGCAGCACCGGGTCGGGCGGTGTCCTCGTGGCGGTCGTGCCCGGCCAGCCCACGGCGGTGCTCGACCAGGCGGCCCGGCTCGCGGACGATCTCGACCTGCCGTTGGTCTGCGCCAACGTCGACCCGAACAGGTACCTCGTCTCGAACTACGTCGACGGCACGGTGGTGGCGCTGCCCTACGACCCCGACCTCCCGGAGGTCGAGGATGAGACGTTCGACTCCGAGCTCGCATCCGACATCCGGCGCGTGATGGACGGCCGCGGCGTCCCATACACGCTGAAGCAGCTCGCCGGCGACCCGGCGTGGGCGCTGGCGCGCCTCGCCGACGAGATGGACGCGCGTTACATCGTCGTGGGTTCGCGCGAGGCGGGGCTGCGCGGCAGCCTCCGCGAGTTCTTCAACGGGTCGGTGGCCGTGCACCTCGCGCACCGGCAGCACCGTCCGGTCATCGTCGTGCCGCTGGCGCCGGTCAGCGGATCGCAGGCGCTTCCCTGGGAGGACCCGCCGGTATAGTGATCCAGCGGCGATGGATCTCGCCGGGGCGTGAACGCCCGAACCGCGACGGTCGCTGATAGTTCCTGCGCTTCAATCACTGAAGGGTGGATGCCGCGTGTCCGCGAGAACCCCGTTGCCCGTGCACCTGCACTGGCGGTCCGTGCTCCTCGTCTTCGTCGGCGGTGCCATCGGCACCACGGTGCGGTACCTGCTGTCCGCCGCCGTCCCGACGGTGGGCGGCGTACCGCTCATCACGCTGGTCATCAACGTGACGGGCGCCTTCGTGCTGGGCTGGCTGCTGGAGGCACTCGCCCTGCGCGGCCCGGACACCGGGCGACGACGAGACGTCCGGCTGTTCGCGGGCACCGGGATCCTGGGCGGCTACACCACCTACAGCTCGTTCGCGGTCGACACCGACGGACTGTTCGTCGCGCACAACCCGACGGCCGGCGTCGGGTACGCGGTGGCGACCATCGTCATCGGCGCCCTCGCCTCGGTGGCCGGCATCGGCGCGGCCGCGGCGATCGCCCGACGCAAGGAAGCACGCCGCAAGGGAGCGCGCCGGTGACGCTGTTGCTCGCGCTCGGCGTAGCGGTCGCAGGAGGCCTCGGTGCGGTCTCGCGACTCGTGCTCGACGGCGTGCTGCGCGCCCGCTTCCGGATCGCCTTCCCGTTCGGCACGACGGTGATCAACGTGACGGGGTCGTTCCTGCTCGGGCTCGTCACCGGTGTCGCGGCCGCGCACGGCCTCCCGCCGGAATGGCGCGTGATCCTCGGCACCGGGCTCCTCGGCGGCTACACGACGTTCAGCACCGCCAGCTTCGAGACCGTGCGGCTGGCGCAGCAGCGACGCTACCGGGCGGCGTTCTTCAACGGAGTCGGGATGCTCCTGCTCGCGCTCGCCGCGGCAGGGCTCGGCCTGTGGCTGGGCGGGCTGCTCTGAATTTACTGTCTGCTTCTGAGCCCGGCCGGCGTCAGGCCTCCTGCTCCATCCACCACTCGGTGAACTCCTCCGCACGGCCGTCGGCGGCCAGGCGGATGACCCAGAGGTTCGAGTAGGTCGGGCCGTCGTGGTAGTCGGTGACGCCCTCGACGAAGTACTGCGAGCCGTCCTGGCCGAGCAGCCTCCATTCGAAGTCGACCGAGCCGGGGTCGTCCTGCGCGTCCAGCCAGCCCTCGACGATCTCGAGGTGACCGTCCCAGGGCTCGGCGAACGGCTCCGTGCGATAGCTCGCGTCCTCGGTGAAGAGCGCACGGATGTCGTCAGGGTCGTTGGACTCCCAAGCGGTTCGGTAGCGCTCGATCCAGGTCGTGATCGCGTCGGCCATGCTCACCGTTATACGCCCTGCGTGCGCGGACCCACCAGACTTGACAGTTCCGCGCCGCTTTGCATGTGGGCCGCTACGCTGTGCGCATGACCGGGTTCCTCGCCGAGTGGTCCGATTTCAACGTGGCCGTGGCGGGCGCGGGCGCCGCCCTCGGCGGGCTGCTGATCGTGGCGCTGTCCGTCAACATCCGTCAGATCGCGGAGTCGCGCGGGCTGGCCGCTCGCGCTGGCGCGTCGATCGCGACCCTGATCCTCGGCGTCGCGCTGAGCTGCGCGGCGCTCATCCCGGGTCAGGTGGCATGGGGGTTCGGCCTCCAGGTGCTCGCCGGCACCGTGGTCTGCGGCATCGTGGCGGCGCGATCGGCGATCGCGATCCGGGCGGACGCGAAGGTAACCGGCTACGGGCGTTACGACGCCGAGCGCATCGCCGTCTTCACGCTTCCGCTTCTGTTCGACCTGGTGGGCGGCGTGCTCCTGATCGCCCTCGTCCCGCCGTCGGTCGGGATGGTGCTGGTCTCGGTCGCGACCATCCTGGCGATCGTGACGACGGTGCTGTTCTCGTGGGTCGCCCTCGTGGAGGTTCTGCGCTAGTTACAGCTGCCTTCGCCCGCCTCGACCGGGTGAAGTTGCGAAGGATGTCTGACGAGTTGCTCGCACCTGAAGGGCGAACGCTTCTTTCCGGATGGTGCACGATAGGCGCAATGTCCTTCCTCGAGCACCTTCGCGCAGAATCGCCCTTGACTGGGGCGGATCTTGTGGTGCGCGGCGGTCAGCTGCGTTTCGAGAATGTGGCCGCGTCCGTAGACCGCTGTTATAGCACCCACGGCTTCCATGCGATTTCGACGGGAGCTCGGGCAGGCGCCAGTCTCAACGAGATTTGCGCACGTCCTCCATTGTCGTTGTACGGCGAACATCAGATTGCCAGATTTAGTGCGATCCAACAGCTCGGATGGCCCTATCTGCCGACGGGCAGGGCTCCGCATTGGTCCCTCGTCCTTCCCGGTCCTCTGACGGACGCTCACTGGGAAGACCTGGTAGGACTGTTCAATCCACAGTCTGCAAACGATAATTGGTGATTATGCGACTACTAGCTGATTTCAATGCCGCCGATGAGGATGGCACGTTGGTCGCGACAGTTAGCGACATTCTCGATGGCGCGGCGCGGGTTCCGAACGTCGGCCAGGCGGTTGTCCTTGATGATCAAGAGGGACACACTGTCGAGGCCATCGTAACTAGGGTCAACGCGCCGACTATTGAGTTGCGTTTGATCTGGGCGTCATGGCTTGAGGATCTTGCTGTCAACCGTTCAATCAGCTACGACGATGCGTACCAGGTCGCTTAGTGCACGGGTTCCTTATGCTGTGCGACTTCGCTGAAGAGGTCAACGGCAAGCTCTACGTCATGGGCGGCGGATGGACCAGAGCGTTGAAGCAGTTCGATAGTGTCTCGTTCTCAATCGCCGGCAAGTTATTCATTCCTTGGAACGACACAAACAGAAGGCTCGCGACCCAACTCGCGTTATTTGATGGCGACGGTACTCCCGTCGAAGTGAATGGCGAACGGGTCGTGGTAGACGCGGATCTGGAGGTTGGGCGACCCGCCGGCGTTCTTCAAGGAACCGAGATCGACATTCCGCTGACGTTCCGCTTCAACAACGTGCCGCTTTCTGCAGGTCGCTATCGCTGGGACTTTCGCGTCGCTGATACACACGTCGCGGAAGCGATTTTCGACGTGATAGTACCGTGAGGTGCATTAGACGCTAACTTTGTCCACCAGCCGCGATTGGCTGGGGGCGATCAGAGCGTTGAGGTGCCGGCGAGCGTCAGCTGCGGAAGGGCGTCGAGCAGCGGGGCGAGCTCCGGGATGCGGTGCGCCTCCTGGAGGGCGGCCTCCAGAGCGTCGTCGTGCACCGGCCGCGCCGTGTCGAGCAGCCGATGGCCTCCCGCGGTGAGCTCGGTGTAGATGCCGCGCCGGTCGTCGAGGCAGTCGACGCGGGTCAGGAGGCCGCGCTCCTCGAGCCGGTTGACCAGCCGGGTGGTGGCGGACGGGCTCAGGGCACTGGCCCGCGCGAGCTGCTGCATGCGCATGTGCCAGCCGTCCTGCCTGCTGAGCGCGTCGAGCACGGTGTACTCGACGACGGAGAGGCCGGCCTCGCGGGAGAGCGACCGCTCCAGTTCGTTCTCGATGAAGTTGTGGAGGGCGGCGAGCGTGCGCCACCCCTGCGCGCGCACTTCGACGGCGTCGTCGGCGATGCCCACGGGGTCTCCTCACTGTCGGTAAGACGCGGGGTTGCACAAAGTAATTGCATGTGCAACTATTTATGACGCGTCTGCAAGTAACTATGGTACGCGGTCGCATCCTCCATCCCCGACACTCCCAGGAGTTCCCCATGCCCGCTGGCCTGATCGCACTCGCCCTCGGCGGATTCGGCATCGGCCTCACCGAGTTCGTGATCGCAGGCCTCCTGCCCGACGTCGCCGCCGACTTCCACGTCGACGCCGCCGCGGCCGGGTGGCTCATCTCGGGTTATGCGCTCGCCGTCGCGGTCGGCGCGATCGGCCTGACGGCGGCTGTCACGAGACTGCCGCGCAAGACGGTCCTCCTCGGCCTGATGGTGCTGTTCATCATCGGGAACGCGATCTCGGCGCTCGCGAGCGACTATCCGACGATGCTCGCTGGACGCATCGTCGCCGCGCTCTGCCACGGAGCGTTCTTCGGCATCGGGTCGGTCGTTGCGGCCGGGATGGTCGAACCCGACAAGAAGGCGCGCGCTATCGCGATCATGTTCACCGGGCTGACGGCGGCGAACGTGCTCGGCGTCCCGTTCGGCACCCTGCTCGGGCTGCAGCTCGGCTGGCGATCCACCTTCTGGGCGATCACCGCGATCGGGGTGCTCGCGCTCGTGGGGCTGGCGGTGCTCGTGCCGCGGTCGGCCGGGCGATCTTCCTCAGGAGAGAAGAACGGCACGGGACTGCGGGGCGAGCTGCGAGCGTTCCGCTCCGGCCAGCTGTGGCTGTCCCTCGCCGCGACCGTGCTGGGCTACGGCGGCATGTTCGGCGCTTTCACCTACATCGCCTACACGCTGACCGGTCTGTCGGGATTCCCTGCTGCTGCCGTGCCGTGGCTGCTCATCCTCTTCGGTGTCGGGCTCTTCGTGGGCAACGCCGTCGGCGGCCGGTTCGCCGACCGTTCGATCGACGGGACCTTGATCGTCGTCCTCTCGGCGCTGGCGGTCATCCTGGGGCTCTTCGCCGTGGTCGCTCCGCTGCCGGCCGTCGCGGTCGTCGCGCTCGTGCTGATGGGCGCGACCGGGTTCGCGACTGTTCCGGCGCTGCAGTTGCGCGTGCTCCGCTCCGCGGAGACCGCGCCCACCCTCGCGTCGGGAGCCAACATCGCCGCGTTCAACGTCGGCAACGCGCTCGGCGCGTGGCTCGGCGGCCTCACGATCGCGGCCGGCTTCGGTTACGCCTCACCGCTCTGGGTGGGCAGCGCCATGACGGTCGCCGCGCTGGTCGTGATCGCGCTCGCCTCCTTTATGCGGGAGCGGCACTTCCGTGACGGTAGACAGGGGAGTACAGTCGCAGCTGTCTCGAACGGAAGGCCGACGATCAGGGGGTGATCGTGTGGTGGATGTGCCGGAGCGGCGCTCCTCCTTCACTCCTCTGCGGCTTCTGATCGGGGCTCTCGTCCTCGGCGGCGGAGTCACAGCCCTCGGTCTGCTCTTCGGCGGCGGTGGCGCAAACGCGGCCGAGCCTCCCGCAGCGGAGCCCTTGGGTTCGGTCGTCTCGAGCGTCACGGGCACGGTCGGCGACACCGCTCAGGCGGTCACTTCGGCCGTCGCGCCCGCGTTGCCGGACCCCGTCCGCTCGACGGTCGCTCAGGCGGTCCAGCCGGTGACGCAGGTCGTCGACCACGTGGCCGACGCCGCGCCGGTCGCCGCGGTCGTGACGCCGGTGGCCTCCACGGTGGACCAGGTCGTGGCCGCGACTCCCGTCTCACAGCTTCCGGTCGTGGGTGCGGCCGTCGGTGCGGCGCCGGTGGAGGCCTTGACCTCGCCGGTCAGCGCGGCTGCCGACGATGCGCTCTCTAGCGTGTCCATGGCGCTGCAGACCGCGGTCGCGCCGATCGCGCCGGTCGTCTCGCAGCCTCCGGCCATCGACGCTCCGACGGCGGGTGCGCCGATCGGCGACGCCTTCGTGACGTCCGCGACGGTCGTCGCGGGAGCGGTCGTGCGGGCTTCTCTCGACTCCGGGCCGCCGCTCGGTTCCTCCTCGTCGCCTCTCGGCTCCGGGTCGTCTGCGGCGTCCGCTCCCGGCGGTGCGCCTCCTGGCGGCTCCGGCCTGCCGTCCCCTGGCGTGCCGTCCGGTTCGCCGGGGGCAGGTTCTTCTGGAGGTTCGTCCGGCGGCGCTGCGCCGTCGGCGGCCGTCACCGCGGATGCGTTCGCGGCCGGGGCCTCCACGCGCGTCGGGCGCGCCGCGCTGCCGGCCGGTGACGCCCTCCCCGCTTCACCCCTGTTCGACCACGACATCAGCCCCGACTGAGTGGGTCGCCGTCTGCCGCTCGGCAGAACGCGACCCGAGCTCCCGACCGGGAGTTCGCAGACACTCATTCGAAAGGCTGAACGATGAACAAGTACGTTTCGAGAGGGTTGTGGTTCACCCTCTGCGTCGGAGGGCTCTGGCTCGCCGGCACCGCGGCGGCGAACGCTGCGGAAGCACCTTCCACGACCGGATCCGGTGGCGTGGCCTCCGGAGCCCAGGCCGTCGTCGACGCCACCGTGCCGGTGAATGTCACCGGCAACGGCATCGCCCTGCTGGGCGACTCGAGTTCGACGGGGCCGGCCTCGCCGGCCCCCGCTCCGGCTCCGGCTCCTGCCGTGTCGGCTTCGACCAGCGGTCTCGACGGGGTGGCCAGCGGGGAGCAGGCGCTGGTCAGCGTCTCCGTGCCCGTCGCGGTGACGGGCAACGCTGTGAGCGCAGCCGGTGACGCGGGCCCGAGCGCGAGTCCGGGCTCAGGTTCGACCGCGAGCGCAGGCAGCACTCCGAGCGCTGCGCCGGCCCCGGACCTCACCACCAGCGGAACGGACGGCGTGCTGTCCGGAGTGCAAGCGCCCATCGCTGTCTCGGTGCCGGTGACGGCGGCCGGGAACGCGGTGAGCGTGCTGGGCGATGCGGGTTCGTCGGGTTCGTCAGCGACGACTCCGGCGCCGACTGCCTCGGGCGCGACGACCTCCGGCAGCGATGGCATTCTGTCCGGTGCGCAGGTGCCGGTCGGCGTGGCCGCTCCGGTGACGGCCTCCGGCAACGCGGTCAGCGTCCTGGGCAACGCGGGTTCGTCGGGTTCGTCGGTGACGGCATCGCCGGCTCCGGCCACGAGCACTTCGGGCGCGACGACGTCGGGCTCGGATGGTGTGCTCTCCGGGGTTCAGGTGCCGGTCGGGGCTTCGGCTCCGGTGACGGCCTCCGGAAACGCGGTCAGCGTTCTGGGTGACGCGGGCACGTCCGGGTCATCGGCCACCGTCCCATCCGCTCCGGCGACCTCGGGAGGATCGACCTCCGGAACCGGGGGTGTGGGATCCGGGGCTCAGGTTCCGGTTTCCGTGTCCGTTCCGGTGGCGGCGTCCGGTGACGCGGTGAGCGTGCTGGGCGATGCGACGAGCAGTGGTTCGACCGGCTCGACCGGTTCGACCGGCTCGGGCTCCACGCCGGTGGTCTCGACCACTGACGGAAGCGGAGGTCTCCTGGGCGGGACCCAGCTGCCGGTGAGCGTGTCGCTTCCGGTCACGGTCGGCGGCGACGCTGTCGCGGTGCTGGGCGACAGCACCACCAGCGGATCCACGACGGGAACCACCGGCCCGACGACGCCGACCACGCCGACCGGCACCACGGGCCCGGACACGGGCGCTGTCGGTGGCAGCACCGCCGACGGCACCGCGACCGGCCAGGTCACCGCGACCGGCCAGGTCGCCGCGGCCGCCTCGACGGGCGCGACCACCCTGCTGGCCGCGTCCGACGCCACGTCGGCTCTCGCGTCGACCGGCTCGGACGCCCTCACCCTCGGCGCCCTCGGCGCCCTGCTCGCGCTGCTCGGCACCCTGGCGGTGTTCGGCACCGCGAACCGTGAGCGTCGCCACCACACGCGATGACACGGGAGGCATGACCACAGGATGAGGCGACGGGGGCTGTCCGGTCGCACGACCGGACAGCCCCGCGACGGCTGTCAGAACCCGATCGGACGACCGGGGGAGAGGGGCGCCTCGCTCGCGGCGAACGTCTCTCCGCGGTTGTACTCGGCCTCGCGGCGCTCGACCTCGGCGATCAGCGCCTTGTTGAGCATCTCGGACCAGCTGCTGTCCCGCTCCTCGAAGGAGGTGGATCGATAGGCCGCCCGCGCGCGGTTTCGGAGGCCTTCGCTGAGGTAGAAGGTGACGCTCGTGCGCCGGGCCGGGGCCTCCTGGTCATGGTTGCTCATCACACCTCACAAAAATATTGCATGCATCATCTGTCGGCAGCATACTACCTGATGTGCACCGACGGCTCTGTGTCAGCGGGAGAGCCGCTCCACGATCGCTCCGAAGAGCTGAGGCCGGGCTGTCGCCGTGGGCACGATGCGGGGCCGGAACGACGAGCGTGCCGCGACCACGAGTCCCGTCGTGAGCATGCGGAAGTCGCGCGTCGTCGCCCTCCATGCCCGCTCGTACTGCTCGGTGTCTCCGGCGCGCACGGCCGCGACGGCCGCGCGCGCCTGCGCGAAGCCGACACGCATCCCCTCGCCGGTCAGAGCGTCGACGTACCCGGAGGCGTCGCCCGCCAGCAGCACGCGCCCTGCGGCCCTGGACCGCGACCGCTGGAGCAGCGGGCCTGCGCCGCGCGCGTCCGACACCACGGGCGCGCCCGCCAACCGCTCCGCCAGGGCGGGGATGGCGGCGATCGACGCATCTTGGTCGAGCGGGCGGGGGCCGAGCACCGCCACGCCGACGGTGCGATCGTCGACCGGCGTCACGTAGGCCTCCACGAGCGGCGACCAGTGCACTTCCACCAGGTCGGTCCACGGAGCCACCGCGTAATGCTGACGCAGTCCGTACCGTCGGCGACCGGGATTCTGCGCGCGTCTCTCCAAGCCGACCAGGCGCCGCACGGGCGAATGGAGGCCGTCGGCCGCGATCACCCAGGGCGTCTCGAGGGTCTCCGCCCCGTCGGCTCCGAGCCGCAACTCCACGGCGTCCCTCCGCTGGGTCAGCCCGGTCACCCGAGTGCGGACGACGGGCGTGCCGAGCTCGGCCGCCCGCCGCGCGAGCTCGCGGTGCAGCACGGTCCGCCGCACGCCCCGGCCCGGCCGGTCGGCGAAGCGGTGCTCGACGCGCCGACCGCCGTCCACGTAGGCGATCCCCGAGAGCGGGTGCCCGGGCGGGTCCACGCCGATGCGGTGCAGGGCGGCGAGCGCTCCCGGCATCAGGCCCTCGCCGCACGCCTTGTCGATCGGGTCGTCGCGCGGCTCGACGACGACGACCTCCATGCCCGCCAGCCGCGCTTCGATCGCGCACGCGAGACCGATGGGGCCTCCGCCCACGATCACCAGCTGCGGCGCCGTCATGTGCGGACGGCGGATGCCTCGGACAGGGCGAGAGCTCGGTTCTCGCACGGGATGCGGTACGCCAGCAGGAGTACCGCATTCAGCACCGTGAAGGCGATCGCGGTGATCCACGCGGTGTGCACCAGGGGGAGCGCGAAGCCCTCCACCACGACCGCGACGTAGTTGGGGTGGTGCAGCCAGCGGTAGGGGCCGCGAGCGACCAGCGGGAGACCGGGGACGACGATCACGCGCGTGTTCCAGCGCGGGCCGAGCGTCGCGATGCACCACCACCGCAGCCCCTGGCTCGCGAGCACGAGCACCAGCATCGGCCAGCCGAGCCACGGGAGGAACGGGCGGTCCAGCAGCCACACCTCGGCAAGACACGCCAGCAGGAGGCCGGTGTGCAACGCGACCATCGGCGGGAAGTGCCGCCGGCCGTACTCGACGCCGCCCCGCGCGAACGACCAGCGGGCGTTCCGCGACGACACGACCAGTTCGGCGATCCGTTCCGCCCCCGTGGCGAGGACGAGCACGGTGTACCAGATCACGCGGCCGCTCCGAGCTCCGGGGAGGTGCGCGCGGCCGGGGCCCCGTCGGCCCAGCGCAGCAGCACCAGCTCGCTGGTGACACCGGGGCCGAGCGCGAACAGCAGGCCGATCGTGCCGGGCGGGTGCGCGTCAAGCTGCTCCGCGAGCACGTGCAGCACGGCAGCCGACGACAGGTTGCCGACCCGGGCGAGCGATCGCCAGCTGGCGTCGAGCGCGTCGGGCGGGAGGTCGAGAGAACGGGAGAACGCCTCCAGCACTTTGGGGCCGCCGGGATGCGCGGCCCACGCGCCGACGTCCGAGACCGCGAGGTCGTGCTCCGAGAGCAGGCCCCGGGCGTCGTCGGCGAAGTTGCGGTCGATCACGTCGGGCACGCCGGCGCTCAGCACGATGCGGAACCCGGTGCCGCCGATGTCCCAGCCGATCACGTTCTCCGTGTCGGGGTAGATCCGGCTGCGGGTGTCGATGATCTCAGGACCGGGGAGGCCGAGCTCGCGGGCGCGGTCGTCGCCGGCCATCACCACGGCGGCGGCGCCGTCGCCGAACAGGCCGCTCGCCACGATGTTGGCCATCGAGTCGTCGGCGGCCTGCACCGTCAGCGAGCACAGCTCCACCGACAGCAGCACGGCGATCTCGCCCGGGTGGCCCTGCAGGTAGTCGTTGACCCTGGCGATCCCGGCCGCGCCGGCGACGCAGCCGAGCCCGAAGCTCGGCAGGCGTTTGACGTCGGGCCGCATCCCGAGGCGCTGCACGAGCTGCGCATCGATGGAGGGGGCCGCGATGCCGGTGACGGAGGTGAAGAGCAGGAAGTCGACGTCCGTCGCGAGCAGTCCGGCCGACGCGAGGGCCTGGGTCACGGCCCGCTCGGCGAGCGTGGTGCCCTCGGCGATGAAGAAGTCGTTGGATTCGCGGAACGACCCGAGCGAGCTGTACCGCTCGAGCGGCATGACGAGACTGCGGGTCTCGACGCCGCTGGCCGCGTGGATGCGACGCATGACGGCCTGTCGGCCCGGGTCGCTCGTGATCATCGCGAGGAGCGCGGCGGTGATCTCGCCCTGGCTGTAGCTGCGGGCGGGAAGCACGGGCGCCACGGCCACAATACGGCTCACATGCGAAACGTACCACCGGGGACGGTCGGTGCGGCGGGGTCGCGGGGAACTGCCAGTCCGGCGGGCGGACCGCGCCATCCCAGCGCGGCGGCCTCGACCCCTGGCCGTGCCCGGCCGGGCGCTACGCTCGGCAGCATGCGCGCCTTCCTGATCCTGCACGGCTGGGACAACTTCCGACCTCCCGGGCATTGGCAGCACGAACTCGCGACCGCGCTGCATCGGCGCGGGGAGCGCGTGGTCTACCCGCAACTGCCCGACGCGGCGCATCCCGAGGTGGAGGCGTGGCGGACGGCCGCCGCGGCCGCCCTCGACGAAGCAGCGGCCGGAGGCGCGCGCGTGACGGTCATCGCGCACAGCCTGGCCGCGACGCTCTGGCTGGGCGGCCGGCCCGACGACGCCGGTGCCGGATCCGGTGTCGACCGGGTCCTCCTCGTCGCGCCGCCGTCGCCGGGCTTCCTGCGCGACAACGCCGAGGTCGCGGCGTTCGCGGACCTGCCGCTCAGCCGCCCTGCCGCCGAGACGCGCGTCGTCGCTTCCGACGCCGACCCGTGCTGCCCGGAAGGGGCCGCGACCATCGTCGCCGAGCCGCTCGGCATCCCGCTGACGACGATCCCGGGCGCGGGTCACTTCACGATCGCGTCGGGATACGGCGAGTGGCCGTCGGTTCTCGACTGGGGTCTCGATCCGACGGCCACGATCGTCGCACGGTAGCGGGCTCGGCCGCTGCCGCGATCACGCCTGCGCGGCGCGGACGACCTCCACGAGCGGCTCGAACAGCTCCTCGCCGCGCTGCACACCCATGACGTCGTCGACGATGTCGGCCGCCGCCGCACGCTGGAGCAGCTGCTGCAGCTCGAAGCTCTGCGAGTCCTCCGGCACGTCGAACCGCAACGCGGCACCGACCGCCGCGAGCAGCGCCTCCGGAACGCCGCCGACGTACTGGACGTAGTCGGAGGCCGGCCCGATGAACCGGTCGTTGCGGCCGAGCTTGCGCAGCGGCTCGCGGCCCACGCGGGTCACCTCGTCGACGAGGTACGGGTTGCGGAAGCGGTTCAGGATCTTCGCCCGATAGGCCGCCAGCTCCTCCGGGTCGAGGCCGTGCTTGGCGCTGAGCGCTGCCGAGGTCTCCGCGAGCGCGGCCTCCGCGGCCTCCAGCACCGATGGGATGCCGATCGCCTGGCTGATGGTCGTCGCACCGGCGAGGAAGCCGGTGTACGCCACCGTCGCGTGCCCGGTGTTCACCGTGAACAGCTTGCGCTCGATGTACGGGCCGAGCGAGTCGACGAAGTGCGCACCGGGGATCGCGGGCACGTTCCCATTGAACGGGCTGCGGTCGACGACCCACTCGTAGAACGTCTCCACCGTCACGCCGATACCCGCGTCGGGCGCCTGGGCGGGCACGATGCGGTCGACCGCGGTGTTGGCGAAGACGGCACGGGAGGCGAGCTCGTCGCGGGTGTCGTCGTCGGGGAGGCCGTCCATGAGCTCCGCGCAGAGTAGGTCGGTCGCGCCGATCGCGTTCTCGCACGCCATCACCGCGAGGCGGGGGGCGTCCGACGCGCGCGCGGCCAGGCCGCGCGCGATCACCGGGGCGACGAAGCGCAGGATGCGCGGCCCGACGGCGGTCGTGACCACGTCGGCGGTCGCGATCTCACCGACGAGCGCCTCCTCGTCGGTGGCGCTGTTGATCGCCCGGAACCCGGTGACCGTCTTGGTCTGCGACTCGTCGCCGACCAGATGCACGTCGTAGGAGTCGGCGGCGGCGAGGGCGTCGATCAACTCCGCGTTCACGTCGGCGAACACCACCTCGTACCCGGCTTCGTGGAGCAGGAGCCCCACGAAGCCGCGGCCGATGTTGCCTGCCCCGAAATGGACGGCCTTCATCCGAGCCTCCGCCTCAGTCGTTGACGTCGCCGAGGAGCGCGAACAGGGCGTCCGCGTCCGGCGCGTCGATGAGCTTCTGCACGTCGTCGTCCTCCGAGAAGAGGATGGCGATCTTGCTCAGGATGTCGAGGTGCTCGTTGTTCCGTCCGGCGATGCCCACGACGAACCGCACCTCCTCGCCGCCCCAGTCGAGCGGCGAGGAGTAGCGGACGAAAGAGAGCGCCGATCGCACGATCTCGTCCTTGGACTCGTTGGTGCCGTGCGGGATGGCGAGACCGTTCCCCATGAAGGTGGAGACGGTCGCCTCGCGCTGCGCCATCGAGTCGACGTACCCCGGCTGCACGGCGCCCGCCTGTACGAGCAGTTCGCCGGCCTCCCGGATCGCGTCCTCCCGCGTGGTCGCGCTGCCCGCGGCCACGACGTTCGCCCGGTCGAGAATCGTGTCGGTCATTTGGTGGCGTCCTCCGTTGCGTTCTGGTTCTGCTTGGCGACCAGGTCGACGACCTCGTCGTACTTGGGGCTGTTCATGAAGTTGTCGACCGAGACATGCACCGAGTTCGGCGACTGCCCCTTGGCCCGATCGGTGAGCTCGCGCTGCGTGATGACCAGGTCGGCCGTGCCGTCGAGGTTCGAGATCGCCTGGTTGGTCACCGTGACCCCCTCCACGCCGGCCTTCTTGAACTTGTTCCGCAGCACGGACGCGCCCATCGCGCTCGAGCCCATCCCAGCGTCGCACGCGAACACGATGTTGCGCACCAGTCGATCGGTGGCGTCGCCCTGGGCGTCGCCGGTGTCGTGCTCGCCCTCCTGGACCAGGCTGCCGAGCACCGAGGACTCCTTGCCCTTGTTGGCCTCGGTCTGCGCCACGGCGGCGGTGAGGTCGCCCACGTTGCCGGCGGCGATGTCGCGACGGCGGCTGGCCCGCAGGATGATCGACGCGACGACGAACGAGACCGTCGCAGCGCCGACGACCGAGAGGGCGACGCCGGGGATGCTGGTGAGCGGCGCCTGCACCAGCACGGCGATGATCGACCCCGGGGAGGCCGGGGCACGCAGACCGGAGTTGAACGTCACGTTGATCGCGATGCCGGTCATGCCGCCGAGGATGGCCGCGATGACG
Organism: Leifsonia sp. Leaf336; assembly: GCF_001423695.1. Classification (GTDB taxonomy): domain Bacteria; phylum Actinomycetota; class Actinomycetes; order Actinomycetales; family Microbacteriaceae; genus Leifsonia. The sequence continues at coordinate 499,645 of NZ_LMOZ01000003.1, read as the reverse complement.
ATCATCGGCTTCATGAGCACGTACGGGAAGTAGATCTCGTGGATGCCGCCGACGAACTGGATCAGCGCGGCCCCCGGCGCGGTCGCCTTGGCGATGCCCATACCGAAGATCGAGTACGCGATCAGGATGCCGAAGCCGGGGCCGGGGTTGGCCTCCAGCAGGAACAGGATCGACTTGCCCTGCTGCTGCGCCTGCTCGATGCCGAGCGGGGTGAGCACGCCGTGGTTGATGGCGTTGTTGAGGAACAGCACCTTGCCCGGCTCGATCAGGATGCTCGCGAACGGCAGGAGGTGCACCGAGATCAGCCAGTTGACCGCGTTGCTCAGGATGGAGCTCAGCCACTCGACGAGCGGGGCTATCCCGAAGAATGCGCCTAGCGAGAGCAGCATGCCGACGATACCGGCGGAGAAGTTGTTGACCAGCATCTCGAAGCCGGCCTTGATCTTGCCCTCCCAGAGGCGGTCGACCTGCTTCATGACCCAGGCGCCGAGGGGACCCATGATCATCGCGCCGATGAACATGGGGATGTTCGAGCCCACGATGACGCCCATGGTCGCGATGCTGCCGACCACGCCGCCGCGGACGCCGTAGACCATGCGGCCGCCGGTGTTCGCGATGAGCAGGGGGAGCAGGTACGTGATCATCGGGCCGACGAGGCCCACGTACTGCTGGAACGTGTGGCCGCTCGGGTCCTGGGCGAGCACCGTGGCGGCGCCGGTCCAGCCGATCTTGGCCTGGTCGCCGAAGCCGCCGACGATTCCATTGATCGCCCAGCCGGTGTCCTTCAGCCAGCCGGTCGCGATGAACAGGGCCGTGATGAACCCCCAGGCGATGAACGCCGGGATGTTCGGCATGACCATGTTCGAGAGGAAGGTCCCGAAGCGCTGCACGTGGACGCGAGCGCTGCTGGGCTTCTTCGGCGTCGTCGCTGTCGCCGATGTCATGATGGTGCCTCGTTTCTGTGTCGGCCCGCGCTAGGCAGCGTCGGGATGGGTGAACCCGGCGGCCGTGGTTCGGACGGCCTCCCGGGCTTCGGCCGCGCCATCGGCGGCCAGGGCGGCCTCGGCCAGGGTTCGGGCCTGGTCGAGGGTGTAACGGGTGAGGGAGAGCCGCACGTCGGCGAGAGCCGCCGGCGACATCGAGAGGGTCGTCGCGCCGAGGCCGACGAGGACGACCGCGAGGAGCGGGTCTGCTGCGGCCTCGCCGCAGATCCCCACAGGCTTCCCGAGCGCGGCTCCGGCGGAACCGACCTCGCCGATGAGGCGGAGGACGGCCGGATGCCACGGGTCCTGGAAGCCGGCGACCGAGCCGAGGAGGCGGTCGGCCGCGAGCGTGTACTGGGTCAGGTCGTTCGTGCCGATGGAGGCGAACGCCGCCTCGCGCAGGACTCGGTCGGCGAGCAGTGCGGCGGAGGGGACCTCCACCATCACGCCGACGGTCTTGAGCCCGAACTCGGTGGCGAGGCGCACGAAGTACCGCGTCTCCTCCACGGTTGCCACCATCGGGGCCATGACCCACAGGTCGGCCTCCGTCGCGGCGTCCGCTTCGGCGAGGGCTGTCAGCTGCTCGCGCAGGATGTCCTCGTTGGCGCGCAGCGAGCGGATGCCGCGCAGGCCCAGAGCCGGGTTGTCCTCGTGTGCGTCGTTGAGGAACTCCAGCGGCTTGTCGGCACCGGCGTCGAGCACGCGCACGACGACCTTCTTGCCGGGGAACGCCTGCAGCAGCTTGACGTACTGCTCGCGCTGCTGCTCGACGGTCGGCGCCATCCGGGCGTCGAGGAAGAGGAACTCCGTGCGGAACAGGCCGATGCCCTCCGCCCCCGCCTCGACCGCCTTCTCGGCCGCTTCGGCCGAGCCGAGGTTCGCCAGCAGCGGGATGGGGGTGCCGTCGGCCAGCGCGCCCGGCTCGAGTCCACCCGCGAGGGCCGCGTCGCGATCGGCGATGCGTCGCCGTGCGTCATCGCTCTGGTCGTCGCTCGGCGCGACGGTGACCGTGCCGGCTCCGGCGTCGAGGATCACCTCGGTGCCCTCCGCGAGGTCGTCGGCCCCGGCCACTCCGACGATCGCGACGATCGCCTTCTCGCGCGCCAGGATCGCGGTGTGGGAGGTCGGTCCGCCCTCGCGGGTGACCAGGCCGAGCACCTTCGTCAGGTCGAGCAGTGCCGTGTCGGCGGGCGCGAGGTCGGTCGCCACGAGGACGTAGGGCACATCGGACTCGGGGACGCCGGGCGCGGGCCGCCCCTCCAGCGCCGCGATCACGCGCTGGGCCACATCGTCGAGGTCGGTCGCGCGCTCGCCCATGTAGCCGCCGAGGCCGATGAGCATGTCGCGGAACACTCCGAAGCCTTCGAACACCGCGCGCTCGGCGGTGGCGCCGCCGTCGATGCGGGTGGCGACGTCGTCGGCGAGGGAGGAGTCCTCCGCCATCATGGACTGCGCCTCGAGCACGTCGGCGGCAGTACCGGTGACCTTGCCTGCGCGCTCGCGCAGGTCGGCGGCCACGGTCCGGACGGCGGCGCTGACGCGCGTCTTCTCCTCGTCGGGAGTGCGCGTGCTGGGAGCGGCCTCGGGCTCGGGCAGCGGGTCGGACATCCGCAGGACCGGGCCGAGGGCGATGCCCTGGCCGATGCCGGCTCCGGTGAGGACTGTGCTGGTCTCGGTCATGATCAGGCGTCGTGGTCGGTGGTGAGGATCTCGGCGAGGTCGTCGAGCACTGCTTCGGCGTTCGGCGCGTCGGTGGTGAGCACGATCTTGTCGCCGTGGTCGATCCCGAGTGAGATCACTCCGAGGATGCTGCCCGCGTCGACCGTGCGGCCGCCCTCCTTCGAGAGGGACACCTTCGCGCCGGAGGCGCCGACGGCTTCGACGAAGAGCTTGGCGGGACGGGCGTGCAGCCCGTGGGTCGATCCGACGGTGATGATCCGCTCAGCCATGGTTTCGGTCTCCTTCGTTCTCCAGTGGCACAATTCGCCGCGACTCCGCGGCGCCGTTCGTTCTCATCGTGCCCCGGTCTTCGCGTTCAGGGCCAGGTCCAGCGCGCTGGAGCCGTCCAGCGATGCGGGGGAGACGGGCGGGAGGACGGCCACGGCGGTTCCGGTCGTGGTGGCCCGGGCGCGCAGCCCCGGGACGGCGGCCTCCAGGTGGGAGCCGACCAGGACGACGTCGATGCCGGTGAGCGACTCGAGCTGACTCGCGCTGCCCGCGGCGACCTCCACGTGCAGGCCGCGCGCCGCGGCGGCGGAGCGGAGCTTCGCGGCGACGAAGGTGCTGGAGGCGCCCGCGCCGCAGACAACGATGATCTTCATCGACCTCTTGCCTTTCGGTGACACTGGAACGGGTGTGACGGGTGGAGCTGGACCGATGGTCCGGTGGATCGTGACCATCGTCGTCCGCGTCTTCTTCCGGTGCCAGCAGCGTTTCTTCCTGGGGGGAGGAAGCCGCGCAGGAGACGGCATTCATGCCTGAGGCATAAACATCCGAGCTTTGATGCTCTACATTTAAGGCATGAGTTACACCGCCTCTCGAGTCGCCCTGTCCAGGGCGACGCGCACCGTCGTCACGGCCACGCTGGCTCTCGCGTTGGTCGCCTCCACCACCGCGGCCGCGGCGTTCGAAGGTCAGCCGGCCGAGCATCGAGAAGGTATCGCTTCTGCCGACGGGCGCATTTCGGCCGAGCTGAACACGCGAGCCGACGGCTCGCTCGACATCGCTGTCGCTCTGGACGGGAGGCCGGTGCTCGACGCTGTGCGTCTCGGTCTCGTGACCGAGTCGGTCGATCTCTCCTCCGGCTTGATGTTCGAGAGTGCACGGCACCGCCGATTCGACCAGGAGTACGAGCCGGGAGGAGCCGTGAACGGCCCCGTCTCGTCCATCACGGACGAGCTCGTCGCCACGTTCCGCAAGGGTTCGGCGGAGCTGCTGATCAACCTGCGGGCGACCTCCGACGGCATCGCATTCCGCTACGAGGTGTCCCTTGAGGGATCGTCGGCCGTGGTGTCCGAGGCGACGGCATTCGACCTGCACGACGGATCGACGCTCTGGGCAGGAGAGTACGAGCGCAACTACGAGGGAAAGCCGCAACGCCTCACCACCAGCGAGTTCGGGCACCACCGGCTGGCTATGCCGGCTCTCGTCTCCACCCCCGGTGGGCCGTGGCTCCAGCTGACCGAGGCGGATGTCCGGGCGGGCGGCGCCTATCCGGCGGTTCGACTCGACGCCGACGGTAACGGTGACGGCGTGCTTCACACGGCGCTGCCCGGCCCTGACTCCGCCGTTTTCGACACCACGCCGGCCAACGTTCGCGTGCCGTTCTCGACATCGATCGCCACGCCCTGGCGGGTGATCGGGATCGGCAGCGAACTCGGCGCACTGGCCGATTCGAGCCTCCTCACCGACCTCAACGATCCACCCGCGCCCGAACTGACGGGAGACGACGCGAACTGGATCAAGCCGGGCATCTCACTGTGGCCGTTCTGGGCGTACTACATGATCGGTGAGGACTACGTCGCCCTCCACCGTGAGTACGTGGATGCAGCGGAACGGCTGGGCTTCCCCTATGTGACGGCCGACTCGGGCTACACGTCGTGGAGCGAGATCGAGGACATCGCCGCATACGGCGCGGCTCGGGGTGTCGGGGTCTTCGTGTGGATGCACCGCAACGAGTTCCGTCGGGCCGACAAGACGCTGTTCGACCAGGACGAGATCGACGCGGCGATGAAGGCGATCGCGGCTCGCGGCGTTGTGGGTCTGAAGCTCGACTTCTTCGATTCGGACCGGGCCGACATCATGCAGTTCTACGACAGGCTCAGCATCGGCGCAGCGAGGGCGAAGCTCATGGTGAACTTCCACGGTTCGACGAAGCCGGGCGGTGAGCAGAGGACCTATCCTCACGTGCTCACGAGCGAAGGCGTCGCCGGCGCCGAGGGATACAAGAACGGCAATCCGTCGTCCGCGCGCGACAACGTCAACATGGCGCTCGTCCGCGGCCTGGTGGGGAGCGCTGACGCGACGCCCGTCGCTCTTTCGCTCGGGTCTCCGTTGACGACGCAGTCGCACCAGCTCGCGCTCGCGATCGCCTTCTCCTCCGCCCTCACCACCCTGGCGGACTCGCCGACGGCGTACGAGGGATGGACGGGTCTGGACGCTCTGCGATCACTCCCGACGGTGTGGGAACGATCCCGGCTGCTCGACGCGGAGCCCGATAGTCACGCGGTGTTCGCACGCCGATCCGGGGAGACCTGGTGGGTCGGTGCGATCTCCGACGGGGCGAAGGAACTCTCCGTGCCACTCGCGTTCCTGTCCGCCGGGAGCTACACGGCGACCGTCTATCGCGACGGGGACCCGAGCGGTCAGCCCGTCGTCGAGCGGGCGACCGTCACGGCGGGCGATGCGCTCAGCCTCACGCTGGCCGAGCACGGTGGTGCGACGGTGGTCCTGACGCCGGGTGAAGCACCGGAGGTCGTGAAGGCGAATCGTGTGCTCGAGGCCGAGTCGGCGACGATGACCGGCTACGCCCGCGTCACCCCGTGCCCATCGTGCTCCGGCGGCGCCAAGGCGGGCTACGTCGGTCAGACGGGGATCGTTTTTCCCGATGTCGAGGCCGAAGGCTCCTACACCGCCCGGATCGCGTATCTCTCGGGCGAACAGCGAGGACTGACCGTCTCCATCGACGGAGTGCCTGTTCGATCGGTCAACCTGCCCGAGTCGGGCCGCGGCGCTGGCGAGCCGAACGGCTGGAATGTCCCGCGCTCCGTCGAGGTGCCGCTGAAGCTCGCGCCCGGCCGCCACACCATCGTCCTCGCGTCCACCGAGGGTTACGCACCGGACATCGATCGAATGACCCTGATCCGGAGGTACGAAGCGGAGGATCCAGCCAACCTGCTCCTCGAGCCGGCGATTCGAAGGGCGTGCACGGCGCCGGGATGCACCGGCGGGATCGTCGGGAACATCGGCGACGAATCGTCGCTGACCTTCGTCGGGGTCTGGGCCGCGAAGGCGGGTGCCACGACCGTGGGCATCCGTTACTCGTCCCTCCAGAACCGATCGGCCCTCATCCGTGTGAACGACGGGGAGGAACGCCTCGTCGAATTCCCGCCCACTCGGTCCTGGGACGACTGGAGTCTCCGAACGATCACCGTTGATCTCGAAGCCGGATCGAACACGATCTCTTTGTCATCGATACCCGGCTGGTGGAACTGGGCACCCGATATCGACGCCATCGAGGTCGCTCAGTGATCGCTGCGCTCGATCTCCTCCGGTTGGCGGCGGCGCTTTCGGTCGTCGCGTACCACTGGCTGTTCTGGGGGCCTGAGAACGGCGCCATCGTCGCCTTCTCGTCGACCTCCGTCGGCTGGCTGGCGGCGTACGGGTTCCTCGGCGTCCAGCTCTTCTTCCTCATCAGCGGCTTCGTCATCCTCCGCTCGGCATTCGGACGCACGGCCTCCGCTTTCGGGGCCGGGCGTGCCGCGCGGCTCTATCCAGCCTTCTGGGCCGGGGTCGTGCTCACCTCGGCCACTTTGCTGATCACCGCGCAATCGGCACCCTCCGAGCTCCTCCCGAGGGTCCTCGCCAACCTCACGATGATGCCGGGAGTCTTCGGGCAGCCGCACCTCGACGGCGTCTACTGGACTCTGACGCTCGAACTGCAGTTCTACGCATTGGTGTTCTTCTTCCTCGTGATCGGACGACGCCAGTGGCTCGAGGGATTCTTCCCGTTCTGGGCGATCGGCATGCTCGCGACCACCGTCTTCTATCCCGACGTCGCAGCGCTTCCCCTCTGCGGCGACCTTTTCACACTGTTCGCGGGTGGCGCGATCGTCGCGCTGATCTCGCGTTCCGGGTGGAGTGTGCACCGCGCGGCCGGACTGATCGCCAGCGTCGTCGGAGCCGTCGTCGCGACGATCCGCCACGCTGCGGCGGCCGGTGAGGGAGACTCGACCAACCCGGTCGTTCTGGGCGCTGTGGTGGTCCTCCTGTACGCATTCATCTTCGTTCTCACGCTTCCGAGGATGGCCGCGATCCGCATCCCCGGGAGTCGGTTCATGGGAGCGTTGACCTATCCGCTGTACCTCAGCCATGCCGTCGTCGGATACGCGTTGCTGAACCTGTGGGTGAATCCGGCATCGATCGGGATTGGTATCGCGGTCGTGTTCGTCGTCGTCGTCGTCATCGCTCTGTACATTCATCTGGCGGTGGAGAGAGCGGGTGCGCGACTGTGGCGTTCGCTGTTCCGTGTCGTGTTCCTGCCGCTCACATGGTTCGAGGGGCGAGCGATCGGCCGGCGAACCGCATCCGACACGGCGGGGCTCTCGGCCAGCCGCCCTTCCTGAGGGCAGGAAATCTCTCGCGGCCTTCCTGCGCCGACCGCCGGCAAGTGGTTGACTCGATGCGGAAAGGTGGTTGCGGCCGGTGGCTCTCTCGGCGAAGCAGACGAGGATGCTGGACATCCTGTCGCGTCGTGCTGCGTGGGTGACCGCCGCCGAGCTGGCGCACGACCTCGGGGTGACCTCCCGCAGCATCCGCAGCTATGCGGCGGCGCTCGGCGAACTCGTCGAGTCGGGGCCGAACGGTTATCGAGTCAGAGCCGACGCCTATGCCGCCTACCTCGCAGCCGGGACCGCGGGGTCACCCTCGGTGGGATCGCCGCAGGAGCGGCTGGCCTTCCTCGCCCGCCGACTGCTCGACGAGCCGGACGGGATCGACGTCTACGAGACGGCCGAGAGCCTGTTCGTCAGCGACTCCACGATCGAGGCCGACCTGACCCGAGTGCGCGGCCTTCTCGCCGGCACCGAGCTCGAGGTCGATCGGCACGGGGCCATCGCGCGCCTCACCGGCCCGGAGATCGCCCGGCGCAAGCTCATCAGCCGGCTGTTCCGCGACGAGATGCGACAGGGCGTCGTCGACGTCTCCCGCATCCAGGAGGCGTTCGCCTCCGAGGGGCTGGCCGCGTTCAAGTCCGACCTGGTCGAGATGCTGGACGCGCGCGGCTTCTTCGTCAACGAGTACGGCATCAACGACGTCCTGTTGCACATGGCCGTCGCACTCGACAGGGTGGCGAAGGACCGCGTGCTCCCTGCAGCGGGAGCCGCCGATGCTGGGGAGGCGTTGCGCGGACTGGCCGACGACCTCGGCGAGCTCGTGCACAAGCACTTCGACGTCGAGCTCGACCGGACCGAGCTCCGGTATCTCGCGATCCTGCTGCGCACCCGGGTGATCGCGCCTGGCGCGGGCGCGGAGAGCGTGGCGGAGTTCGTCAGCGAGGAGGACCTGGCCGTCGTGCGCGGGATCGTCGCGCGGGCCTCCACCGAGTACCTGGTCGACCTCCGCGACGAGGATTTCATCGTGCGTCTCACCCTGCACGTTCAGAACCTGGTGGCCCGCGCACACGAGAACACCTACTCCCGCAACCCGCTCACCCGCTCGATCAAGAGCTCGTACCCGATGACCTACGAACTGGCCGTCTACATCGCGAGCCGGCTGCAGACCGCCGAGGGCATCGCCGTCAACGACGACGAGATCGCCTACATCGCGATGCACGTCGGCGCCTACCTCGAGCAGCAGTCGCGTCGACGGGACGCCGTCCGCACCGCTGTGGTCTGCCCCAACTACTACGACATGCACATCCTGCTGCGCGAGAAGCTCGAGAGCGCGCTCGGTGACGAACTGGACATCGTGAGCGTCATCACCTCCACCGACGCCGACTGGTCGTCGATCGACGCCGACCTCGTTCTGACGACGATCGATCCGCGCGGACGGCGCGAGAACACCGTGATCGTCCAGCCGTTCCTCACCGAAACCGATGTGGAGCACATTCGCCAGTCGGTCGCGCGGATCCGGCGCCAGCGCCGTCGCGCCGGGATCAAGAACGAGCTGCTCGAGTACTTCGACGAGAGCCTCTTCCTGCGCAACTTCTATGCGCGCGACGCGATCACGATGATCCGGGCGCTCGGCGACCGGATGATCGCGGCGGACGCGATCGGCAGCGACTACGTGCAGCAGGCGATCGAGCGCGAGCAGATGTCGTCGACGGCGTTCACGGACACCCTCGCGGTACCGCACGCGATGACGATGAACGCCAAGCGCACGGCCATCGCGATCGTCGTCAACGACACCGCGATGGACTGGGGCGATGCGCGCGTCAACGTGATCGCATTCATCGCGTTCTCCGAGGGCGGGCGGGCCGCCTTCCAGACCGTCTTCGACCAGTTCGTGGAGGTCTTCTCCGACCGGGAGGCCGTGCTCGGGCTGATCCGCCGCGCCGACACCTTCACCGCCTTCATCGACGAGCTCGTCCGCATCATCGACGCGTGAGTGCCGCCGGGCACGCGGAGGCGTGCCCGGCGGCCGCGGTGGTGCCGGTCAGTTGGCGGTGACGATGTACGTCACGGCCACGCCGGGGGTGCCGACGGCGACGGTGTACTTCGCGTTCGTGTACACGGCCTTGCTGTCGGTCGCGCCGGCCTGAACCGTGTAACCCGCCTTCTCGAGAGCGGCCTTCGCGTCGGCGAAGCCGTTCTTGTCCTTCGGCTGCACGGTGACGGACCAGCCGTTGTCGTGGTCGCCATTGGCGACGATGATCGTGCCGTCGACGATCGGGACGTCCGACTTCGGGAAGTCGGACGGAAGCGACTTGGAGGTCGCCTCCTGCGAGGCCGTCGCCGTGGGCGACGAGCTCGAGCCGCTCCCGCCACCGGAGCAGCCGGTGAGCGAGGCGATGGAGAGTGCCGCGACGATGGCGGCGGGGACGAGCAATTTACTGTTGGTGCGCATGATTCTTCCTAGTGCTGTATGCGTGTGGGTAGTGCAACACCCCAGCCTACTGCGCGACCTCCGACAGGCCGGTGGGGGCGAATCAGCCCAGCAGAAGTGCGCTGAGCTGGTCGGCCGAGTGCACGACCGCGATGGCGCCCGCCGCCTCGGCGGGCGACCCGTAGCCCCACTCGACGAGGATCGTGGGCAGGCCGTGCTCGCCGGCGCCCTCCACGTCGTATTGACGGTCGCCCACCATGACGGTGTGGTCGAGGGCGACCCCCTGCTCGGTCAGTCGACGGAGCGCCTCCGCCACGACGTCCGCCTTCGCGCTGCGGCTCTCGTCGTCGGTGGCGCCCGCGATGACGTCGAAGTACTGGGCGAGCCCGAAGTGCTCCAGGATGCGCGTGGCCTGCGTCTCCGGCTTGCTGGTCGCGACCGCGAGGGGGATGCCCGCCGCGTGCAGCCGCTGGAGGAGTCCGCGGATGCCGGGGAAGACGGCGCTGTCGAAGGCGCCGTGGGCGGCGTAGTCGGCGCGGTAGACGGTGAGGGCCGCGCGGGCGCCCGCCTCGTCGAAGCCGGCCATCGACTGCAGCGAGTCGAGGAGCGGAGGTCCGACGTACTCGACGAGCTCCGCCGGAGTCGGGACGGGCAGCCCGAGGGTCTCGAACATGCGCGCGAGCGACGCGGTGATTCCGGGCGCCGAGTCGGTGAGAGTGCCGTCGAGATCGAAGAGGACGCACGTCCAGGTGCGTGCGACGGTCGCCGTCGGCGGGGTGGTGGTGGTCGGGTTGGTCATAGCCGTCCTATGGTATGTGACGTATTCGAGAGCGACGTCAGCGCTCGCTGAGAGCGGACTCGATATGCGAGCGGGCGACGACCATGGTGTGTGCCGCGCCCGGATCGAACTGCACCGCCACGAAATCGGCATTGTGGATGTACCCGAGCGCTTCTGCGGCCGGTACGATCACGGCCTGCACACGGGTGCCCTTGCCTCCGGCCGCGCCGACGGCGTCGCGCAACGCCTTCATCGAGGTGAACAACGGCAGGACCGGCTCGCCGGCCGTCGACTCGATGGTCCGCAGGCGCACCTCCCCCGGATCCGATCCCGTGACGTCGACGACGAGGCCGCCCTTCAGAGCGGCGCCGAGGAGGGCCTCCAAGTGCTCGAGCGTCGGCTCGGCCGCGATCTCGGCGAGGGCCTTGCGGACCGGGCCGTTCTCGTAGCTCTGCGGGAAGCGCCCCGACGGTGCGGCCATCAGAACAGCCTCGAATCGCTGTCGTCGAGGCCGCGCATGGCGTCGTAGTCGAGCACGAGGCAGCGGATGCCGCGGTCTTCGGCCAGGGTGCGGGCCTGCGGCTTGATCTCCTGCGCCGCGAACACGCCGCTCACGGGCGCGAGCAGCGGATCGCGGTTCATCAGTTCGAGGTAGCGGGTGAGCTGTTCGACGCCGTCGATGTCGCCGCGGCGCTTGAGCTCGACGGCGACGGAGGCGCCGCGCTCGTCCCTGGCGAGGATGTCCACGGGACCGATCGCTGTCATGTACTCGCGGCGCACGAGCACGTGGCCATCGCCCAGGAGGTGGATCTGCTCGGCCAGCAGCTTCTGGAGGTGCGCTTCGACGCCGTCCTTCTGCAGCCCGGGGTCGATGCCGAGGTCGTGCGCCGAGTCGTGCAGCACTTCGTGGATCGAGACGATGAGGAGGTCGGCGGTCTTCGCCTGAGCGACCCGCCACACCTGGGTGATCCCGGCCTCCCGCTGCTGTTCGTCGGGCTCGTCGACCGTGAGCGTGCACGGCGGGCTCATCCAGTTGAGCGGCTTGTACGACCCGCCGTCGGAGTGGACGAGCAGACTGCCGTCGGCCTTGAGCATCAGCAGCCGCTTGGCGAGCGGGAGGTGAGCGCTCAGTCGCCCGGCGTAGTCGACGGAGCAGTTGGCAATCACGAGGCGCACCGGTCAAGTGTACGGTGCGCGCGCCGCCGTGGTCGGCCTGCTGGCAGGATGAGGAGATGGCTCACGACCTCCTCATCGGCACGTACACACAGGCGCTCCCGCACGTCGACGGACATGCGGAGGGCCTGCTCGCCGCCCGGTTCGACCGCACCGCCGTGGTCGACGTCGCGGTGGAGGCGCGGGTGGCCAATCCGTCGTGGGTGGTCGTCGCCGACGGTGGCGCGCACGTCTACGCGGTCGAGGAGACCGGGCCCGACGGCGGCGTCTCGGCGTTCGCCCGGAGCTCGGACGGGACGCTGAGTCCGCTCGGACGCGTGTCCAGCGGCGGTGACTCGCCTGCGCACCTGATGGTGCATCCTTCGGGGCGACTGCTGGCGACCGGCACGTACGTCGGCGGCTCCGTCTCGGTCTTCGCATTGGGCGACGACGGCTCGATAGGCGAGCGGACGGCGTTCGTGCAGCACGAAGGCCACGGGTCGCATCCGCGGCAGGAGTCGCCGCACGTGCACCAGCTCGTCCTCGACCCGCTGTCGGGAGACCTGGTCGTGGTGGATCTCGGGCTGGGTGAGGTGCGCTGGTACGCCCTGTCCGAGACGGGTGCTCTCACCCTGCGGCCGGAGGCGACCGTGACGGTCGGAGCGGCCGGCCCCCGTCACCTGGCTTTCCACCCGGACGGTGTGCACCTCTTCCTCCTCAACGAGCTCGACAGCACGCTCGTCCTGTTGCGCCGGGAGGGCGACCGCTTCGAGCAGGTGGCGTCCCTCGGCACGCGCGGGCCGGAGCGGGCGGGGTCGGTAGCGAACAACCAGACGGCCGCGGTCCGGGTCTCCGCCGACGGGCGCACGGTGCTCGTGACCAATCGCGGAGATGACACGGTCGGAGTGTTCGCGTTCGACGCGGCGGCCTCCACGCTCGAGTTCGTGCGCGTCGTGGAAGTGGGCGGCCGGGCGCCGCGCGATCTGGTGTTCGCGCCCTCCGGTGACCGGGTGCTGGCCGCCTGTCAGGACAGCGACGAGGTCGTCGTCTTCGCGTTCGACGCGGGCTCCCGCTCGCTGACGCGGCTCGGCGCCTCTCCGGTGCCGACCCCGGTCTGCCTCGCGTTCGTCTAGGCGCGCTACTCGGTGGCGGGGGCTGCGGCGCGCGCGCGGCGCTCGGCCAGCGGACGGACGGCGGGCGCGGCCAGGAAGGACGCGACCAGCAGCACGAGGATGAGGTAGAGCGCGTTCAGGAGGCCGAACTCCTTGCCCAGGAAGCCGATCAGGGGCGGCCCGACGAGGAAGGCGCAGTATCCGATGATGGCGACCGCCGACACGCGGGCCGCGGGGTTGTCCTGACCCTCCGAGGCCGCCGACATCCCGAGTGGGAAGCCGAGCGAGACGCCGAAGCCCCAGAGCACGGTTCCGAGTACGACCACCCAGAGCGGGCCTCCGAGGATGAACAGCAGGAGCCCAGCGACGCCCATCGCCGCCGTCGCCCGGATCGCCATGACCCGGCCGACACGGTCGACGATCGGGCCGCCCAGCACCCGGCCCAGGGTCATCGCCGCGACGAAGAAGCCGAACACGACGGCGCCGGTGGAGTTCTGCTGGCCGTGGCCGTCGACCGTCGCCAGCGCGATCCAGTCGTTCGCCGATCCCTCGCCGAACGCCATGCCGAGCATGACCACCCCGATCAGGATGAGTCGCCAGTCGGCCCACACCGCGAGCGAAGCGCGCAGGCGCTGGCCGAACGGCATGCGCGGCTGGGCGTCCGTCTCGTCGCCGAGCTCCGCCTCCCGCGGGATGTACCGGATGGCGACCAGGGCGACCGCGACCATCAGCACCGCGATGACCGAGAGATGCCACGACACCGCGATGTGGAGGGCGGCCGCGGCCGCGCCGATGCCGGCGCCGAGAACCGTGCCGAAGCTGAAGAACGCGTGCATGAGGGGCATCAGCGTCTTGCCGATCTCGCGCTCGACCGCGGTGCCTTCGACGTTCATCATCACGTCGACCATCCCGTTGCCGAAGCCCAGCAGGATGAGGCCGATCGCGACGAGCGGCACCGCGTGGAAGACGCTCGAGCCGAAGCCGATGAGGAGGGTGCCGATGGCGACGATCGTGAGGCTGCCGACCATGCCCTTGTGCGGTCCGAAGCGGACCATGACCAGCGACGAGACCGACAGTCCGACGATGGCGCCGACGGACATCCCGAGGATGAGCAGCCCGACCGACGACGGGTTGCGGCCGAGCCCGAGGTCGTCGCGTACGCCGGGGATGCGGGCGACCCAGGTCGCCATCGCGAGCCCGCTGAGGATGAAGATCACGAAGACGGCGTTGCGCCAGACACGCAACTCGCGGCTCGAACGGGTCGTCGTCGGGGTCGGCTGTGACATCGGCTTTTCCTGGTGAATTCGGCACTCGAATCGTTTCGATCGAAACGATTCGACTAAGCTACCACACGTGAACGACAGCAGCACACCCCTCCTGGGCGCCCGGCCGACGCTGGCCGCGGTCGCCCGGCTGGCCGGTGTCTCCAACTCCACCGCCTCCCTCGCCTTCTCCGGCACAGGACCCGTGTCCGACGCCACGCGCGAGCGCGTGCTCGAGGCGGCCAAGCAGCTCAACTACGCCGGCCCGGACCCGCGGGCCCGCTCGCTGCGCCGCGGTCGCTCCGGCATCGTCGGGGTCGTGATGGAGGAGCGGGTCGGCGACGCGTTCCGCGACCCGATCAAGATCGCCCTGCTCGACGGGATCTCCGACGAGATCGCGGCTATCGACGCGGGCCTGCTCATCCTCACCGACGCGGGCGAGACCGCGCAGCGCATCGAGGACGCGCCGATGGACGCCGTGGTGCTCGTCGGCTGCAGCCCGCGGCTCGACGAGTCGGTCGCGATGCTGCGCCAGCGCGGCATTCCGCTGGTCGCGATCGAGGGAGGCACGTCCGACGACGTCCCGTCGATCGGGCAGGACAACAGGGAGGCCACCCGCCTGGCCGCCCAGCACCTCCACGATCTCGGCCACCGCGACGTCGCGATCGTCGCGCTGCCGCTCACTCGCGACCGCGCGCGCGGACCGCTGACCGCCGAGAACGTGAGCAGCGGCAGTTCCACCACGGCCAAGGAGCGTCTCGAGGGCGCGCGCGACATCTTCCCCTCCGCGGGCGGCTGGATGACGCGGGGCTCGTTCGTCGAGGAGGGCCGGATCGCCGGAATGGCGCTCCTGTCTGACCCGGTCCGGCGCCCGACCGCCGTCATCGCGCAGAGTGACCTGCTCGCCGCCGGCGTGATCCGTGCGGCGGAGGAGCTCGGGCTGGAGGTGCCGGGCGACGTCAGCGTCGTCGGGTTCGACGGCGTGCGCGTAGACGGCCTCTGGCCCTATGACCTGACCACGCTCGTCCAGCCCGCTGTCGACAAGGGCCGCGCCGCCGGCCACGCCATCGTCGAGATGCTGGAGGGCCGCGTGCCGCGCCCCACCTCGTTCACGAGCGAGTTCCACCGCGGCAACACGACCGCGGAGCCGCGCCCGGCCTAGGCGCTGCTCCACGCGGCGAACGGAGGGGATCCGCGCCAGCACAGTCGGGAATCCTCCGTTCCCTGCCGTTTCGGGCATCCCCGGCACCGATCTCCTCCGGTAGCTGCATGCTCGGCACCCATAGGGTGGACCCATGGATCTCGAAGCCCTCTACCGTGACCTCCACGCCCACCCTGAGCTCTCGTTCGAGGAGCACCGCACAGCAGGGATCGTCGCCCAGCAGCTCACGGCGCTCGGCCTCGAAGTTCACACGGGGATCGCCCGCACGGGCGTCGCGGGCGTCCTGCGCAACGGCGAGGGACCGACCGTCCTGCTGCGCGCCGACATGGACGGCCTCCCCGTCCTGGAGCAGACCGGACTTCCGTGGGCCTCCACCGCGACGGCGCCCGGCGACGACGGCCACCCCGTCCCGGTCATGCACGCGTGCGGTCACGACATCCACATCACCTGCCTCCTGGGTGCGGTCGAGCGGCTGGTCGCGACGACCGACGAGTGGTCGGGAACCGTGGTCGCCGTCTTCCAGCCCGCCGAGGAGCACGGCGGCGGTGCCGAGGTGATGGTCCAGGACGGCCTCTACACGAAGGTCCCGGTGCCCGACGTCGTGCTCGGCCAGCACGTGACGCCGTTCCCCGCCGGCATGGTGGGTGCGCACCCCGGTGCGGCCATGGCCGCGGTCGATGCCTTCGAGGTCACGCTGCACGGGCGTGGAGGCCACGGATCGCGCCCGGAGACCACCATCGACCCGGTCATCATGGCCGCGGCGGCGGTGATGCGCCTGCAGACCGTCGTCTCGCGCGAGATCGCGCCGCAGGACACGGCGGTCGTGACGGTCGGCACCCTCCACGCCGGCACGAAGAACAACATCATCGCGCCGACGGCGACCCTCGGCATCAGCGTGCGCAGCTTCGACGAGACCGTCCGCCGACACGTGCTGGACGGCGTCGACCGCATCATCCGCGCCGAGGTGCAGGCCAGCGGCTCGCCGCACGAGCCGACGGTCGAATGGGGCGAGCGCTACCCGGTCACCGTCAACGACGAAGACGCCACCGCCCGGGTCAATGCCGCTTTCGCTGCCGAGTTCGGCGCGGAGGCCGTGCTCGAGCCGGGCGCCCTCTCGGGCAGCGAGGACGTCGGCAATCTCGCCACGGCCGCGGGCGTCCCGCTTGTCTACTGGCTGCTCGGCGGGGGCGACCCGGAGGTCGTCCGAGCGGCGATGGCGGCAGGCACGGTCGACACGGACATCCCGTCGAACCACTCGCCGTTCTTCGCCCCGCTGGCCCAGCCGACCATCGACATCGGCGTTCGCGCCCTCGTGGTCGCGGCGCAGGAGTGGCTCGCCTGAGCTTCAAAATGGGGCGCTACAGCTAGCGCTCGGCGCCCGGCCGCATCCACGCCTGCCCCCTCGCGCGGAGGCCGAGGGTGAGCGCCCGCGCGCCGAGGTACCCGAACGCGAAGGCCGCGGTCAGCGCGGCGAGGCCACCCGCGTCGTGCGATCCCCACGCGACCACGGCCAGCGCGAGGGGGATGAACACCGCGACGTTGAGCACACCCGTCAGCGCCAGGTAGCGCGCGTCTCCGGCCCCGATGAGCACGCCGTCGAGCACGAAGACGTACCCGCCGAGGGGCGCGCTCACTCCGATGATCGCCAGTGCGACGGGCAGGAGGGCCGCGACCGACGGGTCGCTCGTGAACAGCCCGGCGGCCACCGGGCTGAGCGCGAGAGTCGCGGCGCCGAGCACCACCCCGGCTCCGAGTCCCCACTGCACGCAGCGGCGGAGGACCTCGCGCACATCGTCGAGCCGCCCGGCCCCGAGGCCCTTGCCGACCAGCGCCTGCGCGGCGATCGCGAGAGCGTCGAGCGCGAAGGCGAGCGTCGCGAACACCGTCATCGTCACCTGGAATGCCGCGAGTTCGTCGGGCCCCAGCCGCGTCGCCGCGAAGACCGCCAGCAGCATCGCGGCGCGCAGGCTCGCGGTGCGCAGGAACAGCCAGCCTCCCGCACGCGCGGTGCGGCCGATGCCGCCGTGGTGGGGGAGCAGCGGAGCGCCCACACGGCGGGCATGGCGCACGACGATCACCGCGTAGACGACGACCATCGCCCACTGGGCCACCACGGTGCCGAGCGCCGACCCGGCGATTCCGAGACCGGCGACGTAGATGAAAACGAAGTTCAGGATGATGTTCGCCCCGAAGCCGCCCACAGCGACTGCCAGCGGCGTCCGCGTGTCCTGCAGTCCTCTCAGCAGGCCGGTCGTCGCGAACACGAGCAGCATGGCGGGGAGGCCGAGCATCGACAGCGTGAGGTAGGTCGTGGCCTCGGCGGTGACGTCGGGCGAGGCTCCGAACAGCCCGACGAGGAACGGTGACGCGAGCCAACCCGCCGCCGCCAGCACGATCCCCAGGCCGAGCGCCAACCAGCTGCCGTCGACGCCGGCGGCCACGGCCCCGCGTTCGTCGCCGGCACCGAGGCGCCGCGCGACCGCCGGCGTCGTCGAATAGGCGAGGAACACCATCAGGCCGACGATCGTCTGCAGCACCGCGCTCGCGATCCCGAGGCCGGCCAGCGGCGCGACTCCGAGGTGACCGACCATGGCCGAGTCGGCCAGCAGGAAGAGGGGCTCGGCAACAAGCGCGCCGAGCGCGGGCACGGCGAGACGCAGGATCTCTCGATCGAGCGGACGGCGGAGGAGGACGTTCACGGCTCGACAACGCTTCCGCGGGCCTCCGACGTGTCGTGCGGGCCCGGTGTCGGAGGCTCTTCCTAGGGTGAAGGCATGAGCCACCTGATGCCGGAACTCCTGTCCACCTGGTCCTGGCGTCTCGATCGCGTCCGCAACGGGCGCACGGTGCTCACAAAGGGCCAGGCGGCCTCCGCTCGCACCGATCTGGCGCACGATCGGTCGGCCCACCCGTCGGATTACGCCGGGTACGAAGAGGAGTACGCCTCGGCGGTGGATGCGCTCGAGGTCCTCGCGCACCAGGCCAACCGCAGCGACGACCTCCTCGCGGTCCTCCGCGCGGAGCGGCGCGCGAGCGATCAGCCCGCCCGCGAGCGCTATGCGACTGCACCCGACGCCGCGGGAGTCCCGCGCGCATCGCTCGCCGCCGAGCACGACCGGGTTCCCGCAGGGCTGCCCGAGGCGCTCGACGAGTGGGTGCACCGGCTCATCCGGTATAGAGGTGGTGCCAAGGTCATCACGGCGCTCGAGGCCGCGCGCGCCGAGATCCGGCTGCGCAACGAGGCCGACCTCCACCCCGGCGCGTACCGGAACGCGACGGCCGCTCCTTTCTACGGCCGCGTGATGCGGGAGCTCGGCGAGATCGCCACGTCGCAGCGGCCGGGCGTGCACGTTTCGCGTCGCGGGCTGCACCGCGGGCTCGCGGACGATTCCTACCTGTGACGCGCGCCGGCACCCGACGGCGTCGCACGGCCCCCTGGCCGATCGTTGCCGCCGTCCTTCTGATCGCACTCGCGAGTGCGGGAGGCTACGCCGCCGTGAGCGGCGGCACAGCGGACGGCAGCGGGCAGGCGGGCGCGACGAGCTCGGTCGCACCGACAGCCTCCGCCCCCGCCGGCGCGCGCGGCGCCGTCGGCCTCCTGGACGCCGCTGCAGCACGCACCGCGCTCGCCGGCCTCCCGGTGAAGGGCAGGGCGCCTGCCACCGGATACGACCGTGTCGCCAAGTTCGGCGAGGCCTGGCTCGATGTCGACCACAACGGGTGCGACACCCGCGACGACATCCTTGCCCGTGATCTCTCCGGCGTCACGCGGCAGTCGGATTGCCGCGTGCTCACCGGTACTCTTGCCGATCCGTACACCGGCACGACGATCGCCTTCACGCGGGGCCAGCAGACCTCGGCCAGGGTGCAGATCGACCATGTGGTCGCTCTCCTCGACGCCTGGGAGACCGGCGCTCAGTCGCTGAGTCAGGAGACGCGCGTCCGACTCGCCAACGATCCGCTCGAACTCCTGGCCGTCGACGGCCCCACCAACCAGGCGAAGGGCGCCGGCGACGCGGCGACCTGGCTGCCGCCGGCCGTCGGCTTCCGCTGCGAGTACGCCGCCCGCCAGGTGGGCGTGAAGGTCAAATACGGGCTCTGGGTCAAGCCGGCGGAGAAGGCGGCGCTCCAGCACATCCTCTCCGGATGCCGACCGCCCGACACGCCGTAAGGATTCCGTTAATAGATTTCACAAATTACTGAAATAAGCGTAGAGTCCCGCCCATGATCACAGTGATTGAGGCCTCTGGCCTCGAGAAGCGATTCGGCCGGGTGCGGGCTCTCGACGGGCTCGACCTCGCCGTCACCGAAGGAGAAGTGCACGGATTCCTCGGGCCGAACGGCGCGGGCAAGTCCACCACCATCCGTGTGCTGCTGGGCCTCGCCCGCTCCAGCGGCGGCAGCGCCAACGTCTTCGGGAGCGATCCCTGGCGCGACGCCGTCGCCCTCCACCGTCGCATCGCGTACGTCCCGGGCGACGTCAGCCTCTGGCCGAACCTCTCCGGCGGCGAGGCGATCGACCTCCTCGCACGCCTGCGCGGGGGCACCGTGGACAAGGCGGTGTACGCCGAGCGCAAGAAGCGGCTGGTCGACGTCTTCCAGCTCGACCCGACCAAGAAGGGGCGCGCCTACTCGAAGGGAAACCGGCAGAAGGTCGCGCTCGTCGCCGCCTTCGCGACGCCGGCCGACCTGTACATCCTCGACGAGCCGACCAGCGGCCTCGATCCGCTGATGGAGGCCACCTTCAATGCCGAGATCGCCCGCGTCGCCCGCGAGGGCGCGACCGTGCTGCTGTCGAGTCACATCCTGTCCGAGGTCGAGCAGCTCTGCGACCGGGTGAGCATCATCCGCGCGGGCAAGACCGTCGAGTCCGGCACGCTCGAGCAGCTGCGACACCTGACCCGTACCGAGATCTCGTTCGCGGGCGACGGTGTGACGCAGGAGCAGCTCGCCCGGATCCCGGACGCGCACGACCTGCGCGTCGACAACGGTCGCGTGAAGTTCACCGCCGACAGCGACGCGCTTCCGCCCGTGCTCGCGGCGCTCGCCGGCCTCGATGCGAAGAGCCTGACGGTCGCGCCTCCGTCGCTCGAGGAGCTGTTCCTCCGGCACTACGGCGACGAGCTGGCCGCCGTCGAGCAGGCCGATGCCGATCGTGACGGAGCCGATAAGGCCGGCGAGGGGGCGAAGACGCGATGAGCGCCACCACTGCCGATCGTGCGGCCACCCGCTCGGGAGGCCACTCCGCCTCGCCCGCGCGCGGGGGAGGCGGGACCGTGCGCGTCCTGCTGCGTCAGCGCCTGCGGCGGGACCGCTGGCAGCTGGTCATCTGGATCCTCTGCATCGCGTTACTCGCGCTGTTCTCCGCCGCGAGCATCGACCAGACCTACGGCTCGGCGTCCGGCCGCGCCGAGCTGATCCGGCTCGCGATCGCGAACCCGACGGTGCTGGTGCTGCGCGGCCTCCCGCAGGGGACCGGCCTCGCCGCCGTCACCTTCTTCGAGATCTACACCTTCCTCGCGCTGCTCGCCGGCCTGATGAACACGTTCCTCGCCGTGCGGCACTCGCGCGCTGAGGAGGAGTCCGGTCGCGCCGAGCTCGTCGGCTCGACACCCGCGGCACGGATCATGCCGACGATCGCCACGGTCATCCACGGCGTCCTCGCGAACATCGTGCTGGCACTCGCCACCGCGCTCGGCTTCATGGCCTCGGGTCTTCCCGTGTACGGATCGCTCGTCGCGGGCGCGGCGGTCGGCGGAGCCGGAGTCGCCTTCCTCGCCGTCGGCCTCCTGCTGGCGCAGGTCATGAGCACCTCTCGCGGCGCGAACGGCCTCGCCGCCGCCGTCGTGGTGGCCGCCTGGGCACTGCGTGGAATCGGCGACGCCATCGGCACCGTCACCAGCACCGGCACCACGATGGTGTCGGGATGGCCGACGTGGCTCAGCCCGATCGGCTGGGGCGAGCAGTTCTCGCCGTACGTGCAGAACGACTGGTGGCCACTGCTCCTGCAGCTCGGCTTCGCGGCTGTCCTCATTGCCGGCGTGTTCGCCCTCCAGGCCGTGCGCGACTCGGGAGCGGGCATCGTGCCCGAGCGCGCGGGCCGACGGAACGCGCTGCCCATGCTGAACGGGCCGCTCGGCCTGGCGTGGCGGCTGCAGTGGCCGATCATCCTCGGCTGGACCGTCGGCGGCCTCCTTACCGGCGTGCTCGCGGGTGCGCTCGGGAGTGTCGTGAGCTCGTCCATCGCCTCCGACCCGAACCTCTCCAACATCCGGGAGGCCGTCGCCCACCTGGGCGCGGGCGGCTCCGGTCCGATGACCGCGCTCTTCCTCTCGGCGATCATGTCGATCGTCGGCGTGCTCGCGGCGGCGTGTGCGGTCCAGGCGGTCATCCGGCTGCGCCAAGAGGAGGTCGGCGGGTCCGCCGAGGTGATGATGGCGACGCCCGTCTCGCGGGTCCGCTGGCTGCTCGAGTTCGTGCTCGTCGGCCTGATCGCGATCGTGCTGGTCCTGGTGGCCGCCGCGCTCGCCGCAGGACTGTCGGCGGTAGCGGCGGGTGAGACGGCCTCCACGTTCAACGACGCCTTCGCAGCGGCGGCCGCGCAGTTCCCGGTGGCACTGGTGTATCTGGGCGTGCTCACCCTGGTGTTCGTCCTGCTGCCGAGCTGGACGGCGCCCGTCGGCTGGGCGGCCCTCGGCGCCGGCGCCTTCATCGGGATCTTCGGAGCACTGATCAAGCTGCCTGATTGGCTGCGGCACGTGTCACCGTTCGCGGACGCGCCGGTCGTCGTCGGAAAAGTCGATTGGACCGGGGGATACTGGATGTTCGGCATCGCGCTGGTCGCGCTCGCCGCGTCCGCGGCCCTCATCCGTCGCCGGGACTTCGCGATCGGCTGAGGAGGGCGGCATGGCCAGGGACGAGCAGGCTCTCACCGAGATGATGGAGCATTCGGCGGCGGTGCTCACCGCCGCCGGGTTCCCCAAGATGCCCGCCCGGGTGCTGATGGCCCTGACGGTGACCGACTCCGCCGGCCTCACCGCATCGCAGCTCGCGGAGCGTCTCGACGTGAGCGCCGCGGCGATCTCGGGCGCCGTGCGCTACCTCCAGACGCTCGGGATCGTGCGCCGGCTGTCGCAGAACGGCAGCCGGCGGGATCTCTACCAGATGCCGGCCGACTGGTACTCGCTCATGGTGCGCAACAGCCCGATCTACGGTGTGCTCGCCGACCAGGCCGACACCGGTCTGGCGGCGATCGATGACCCGGCCGACCCCGCGACGGAGCGACTGCGCGACATGGCCGGCTTCTACCGGTTCATGCAGGACCGCCTCCCGGCCATGATCAACGAGTGGGAGCAGATCCGCGCGCAGCGTTCCGACAGGTGATTCATTCGGGCTGACGCGATCCGGCGTGCCGTCCGCGACTCCTCGCCAAAATCTGAAATCCTAGCTAGGAATTCACCCAGGGGGCAGCATGCGTTTCACCAGTCCGGCTCAGAAGGCGCTCGTCGTCGCCGTGCTGCTGGGGGTCGATCTGGTGCTGGCGCTCGCGTTCGACGCCCTGCACTCCGAGGCCGCGTCCATCGTCCTGACCGTGCTACAGCTGCTCGGCTGGTATGTCGCGTCGAGAGTGTTCCGCGGCCCGGGGGAGTCGGTGCGCGCCGCGCGCCCGTGGTGGCGGATGACGAACCGGCCGCTCCTCTCCGGCGTGCTCGGCGCGGGCTACGGTCTGCTCGCGGTGGTCAACATCGGGTTCTCGCTCGCCGGCTACGGCAGCCTCTCGGGCGCGGTTTCGATCCTTGCGGAGATCGTCCTCGCCGCCCTCTTCCTCTTCTCGTTCTCGCGACTTCGCGCGACCTCCCCGGCGCGCGCCTGACAGCCGCTGGCCCGGCCACGTAGGCTGGCTCCATGACGCTCACCTCCGGAATCGCGACCGACGACCTCGACCCCACGATCCGCCCGCAGGACGACCTGTTCCGGCACGTCAACGGCAGTTGGATCTCCCGCACCGAGATCCCGTCCGACAAGGCACGCTGGGGCTCCTTCATGGAGCTCGCCGAGCAGTCGGAGGCAGCCGTCCGCGCGATCGTGGAGGCGGCGCAGAACGCGCCGGAAGGCACCGAGGAGCGCAAGTTCGGCGACCTCTATACGAGCTTCCTCGATGAGGAGCGCGTGGACGGGCTCGGGGCGAAGCCGATCGAGGCGCAGCTGGCGATCGCGAGCGACGTCGACAGCATCCCGGCCTTCCTCGAGACCCTCGGCCGCCTCGAGCGCCACGGTGTCGGCGGGTTCTACCAGCTCTTCGTCGACAACGACCCGGGCGACCCGGAGCGGTACCTGGTGTTCGCCGAGCAGGCCGGCATCTCGCTCCCGGACGAGTCCTACTTCCGCGAGGAGCGGTTCGCGCCCGTGCGTGAGGCGTTCGCCGCCCACATCCAGCGGATGTTCGAGCTCGCCGGGTTCGACGACGCCCCCGAGCGCGCTCAGCGCGTCTACGACCTCGAGGTCGAGATCGCCGCGCAGCACTGGGACAACGTGCGCTCGCGCGACTCCGAGAAGACCTACAACCTGTACTCGTGGGCCGACGCGGCGAAGCTGTTCGCCGGCGGCGGCGACAGTGGAGGCGCCGCGAGCCTCGACAGCTGGGCCGAGGGGCTGGGGGCGCCGGACGGCGCACTGGCCGAAGTGGTCCTGCGCCAGCCGTCCTTCACCTCCGGTATCGCCGGCCTCCTCACCGACGACCGCCTCCAGTCATGGAAGGACTGGCTGGCCTGGCAGATCATCCACGGCTCGGCTCCGTACCTCTCGGGCGACTTCGTCGACGCCAACTTCGACTTCTACGGGCGCACCCTCACCGGCACGCCCGAGATGCGGGCCCGGTGGAAGCGCGGCATCTCGCTCGTCGAGGGCGCGATGGGGGAGGCCGTCGGCCGCATCTACGTCGAGAAGCACTTCCCGCCCACGGCCAAGCAGGCGATGGACGGCCTCGTCGCCAATCTGATCGAGGCATACCGGGAGAGCATCCAGAAGCTCGAGTGGATGGGTGAGGACACCCGCGACCGCGCGCTCGACAAGCTCGCCAAGTTCACTCCCAAGATCGGCTACCCGGTGAAGTGGCGCGACTACTCCTCGCTGGTCATCGACCCCACCGACCTGATCGGCAACGTGCGCGCCGGTGCGTTGTTCGAGTTCGACCGCGAGCTCGGCAAGATCGGCAAACCGCTCGACCGCGACGAGTGGTTCATGACCCCGCAGACGATCAACGCCTACTACAACCCCGGCTTCAACGAGATCGTCTTCCCCGCCGCCATCCTGCAGTACCCGTTCTTCGACGAGACCCGCGACGACGCCGCCAACTACGGCGCCATCGGCGCGGTGATCGGGCACGAGATCGGTCACGGCTTCGACGACCAGGGGTCCAAGTTCGACGGCGACGGCAAGCTCGAGGATTGGTGGACCGCCGCCGACCGGGCAGCATTCGAGAAGCGCACCGGCAGCCTCATCGCGCAGTACGACGTGCTCGCCCCCGCGCAGGTCCCCGACCATCACGTCAACGGCGCGCTCACCATCGGAGAGAACATCGGCGACCTCGGCGGCCTCGGCATCGCCTGGAAGGCGTATCTGCTGTCCCTCGGCGGCGCGCAGCCTCCCGTCGTCGACGGACTCACGGGTGCCGAGCGGTTCTTCCTCTCGTGGGCGCAGGCCTGGCAGCAGAAGTCGCGCGACGAAGAGGTCATCCGGCTCCTTGCGATCGATCCGCACTCGCCGAACGAGTTCCGCTGCAACCAGATCGTGCGCAACATCGACGCGTTCTACGACACGTTCGGGGTGACCGAAGCCGACGCGTTGTGGCTCGCGCCGGAGGACCGCGTCACCATTTGGTGATGCGGTCGCGGCCGACCCGCGAAAGGTCTCTGACGTGACCCCCCGATCGGGGTAACATCATCCCTATCGTGTCGGGGTGCCCTCCCCGCCGCGACGCGGGCCGGGGGGACCGCTGAACCAGCCGATGCCCCGACTCGGAAGAAAGCTCCAGCGCGACTCGTGACGATCCAAACCCCGGAGACCGACCACCGACGCCGTCATGTCACCACGCGCCGAGGGCGCCACCGCGGATCGGCTGCGGCCACGCCGGAGGTGTTCACCCGCGGGTTCGACGCGCTCGGACGGCTCGCCGTCCAGGGCGTGCAGGTGTCCGCCCGCGCGACCGACCTCTCCACCGGGGAGGTGCTGTTCACGGTCGACGACCACGTGGTGATGCCGACCGCGAGCATCGGCAAGGTGCTCCTCCTCGTGGAGGTCGCCGCCCGGCTGCAGTCGGGCCAGCTGAGCCCGTTGGTCCAGCTCGATCGGGCGCCGCAGGACGTCGCGGGCGACTCCGGGATCTGGCAGCACCTGCAGGTGCCCGCCCTTCCCGTGTCCGACCTCGCCGCCCTGGTCGGGGCGACCAGCGACAACCTGGCCACCAACGTGCTCCTCCGCCGCGTCGGCCTGGAGGCCGTGAGCGCTCGCACCGAGTCGCTCGGCCTGACCCGCACAGCCCTCCTCGACCTCGTCCGCGACCACCGCGGGCCCGATGATGCGCCGCAGCTGTCGGTCGGCAGTGCCAACGAGCTCACGTGGCTGTTCTCGGCGCTCGCCCGAGGGGAGGTCGTCGACGCGCAGACCAGCCGCCAGGTCATCTCGTGGCTGTCGCTCAACAGCGACTTCTCGCTGGTCTCGAGCGCGTTCGGTCTCGACCCGCACTCGCACCGCCACCCCGAGCACGGCATCCTGCTCGTCAACAAGACCGGCACCGACGCGGGCGTCCGCAGCGAAGTCGGCGTGCTCCGCGGTCCGCGCGCCGGCGTCACCTACGCGGTCTCGACCTACTTCGACGACACCTCCCTCCCCGCCCGGCTGGCGGTCATCGACGGGATGCGCACCGTCGGCCTCGACCTCCTCGAGTACGTCTTCTAAAGCTGCTCGAGGCGACCCGAATCCGGGGTCAGCCGCGCATGAACGCGTCCTCGGCGCCGTAGTCGAACCATCGGTCCGCCTCGGCCCGTTGCGCGATGGAAGGGAACACCTTCTCCCAGCTCTCCTGACGACGATCGGCGGCGCGCGCTTCGCGGACGGCCCAGTCGACGGCCGCGGCGACGGCCTCCGCGTAGCGGACGGGCTGGTGGTAGCCGAGCTCGACGGTCGCCGCCGCCATGCTGAGCAGCAGCGGGTTCGCGACCGTCCAGGGCGTTCCGCCGAGGCCGTCCTCCGGCGGACCGGGGAACGTCACGACCTCCACCTCGCGGTCGAGCGCGGCGTACACGGATCGGGCGATCTCGGCGACGCTCAGATTGTCCTCGTCCACTGCGTTGAGCACGCGACGGCCGGGGTGCGAGGCGCACAGCGCCACGAGCTCCGCGATGTTGTCCGTGGAGGACGTGCTGAACCGGTTGGCGCCGCCGTCCGACAGCAGCACCCGATGGCGGCCGTCGAGGGCGCGCTTGATGAAGTACCACTCGCGCAACGCCGGGCTGAACGGCCCATAGATCGCACCGGGCCGCAGGATACTGACCGGCAGCCCCTCCACGGCGAGCAGCCGCCGCTCCATCGCGGCCTTGAGCGGCGAGTATGTCCGCTCGGTGTTGTCGATGGTCGGGTCGGTCTCGCGCAGCGGCACGGGATAGTCGGGGAAGTCATCCGGCCCGGTGACGATGTCGAGGTAGCGGCCCTCCCGGTCGGTGTAGACCGAGCCGGTCGAGATCACGACGAGCGAACCGACCTCCCCGGCGAGGCCGGCCAGCTGGTCGGCGTGCCGGGGCTCGTACGCGACCGTGTCGAGCACGAGGTCGTGGCCGCGGGCACGGGCCAGCAGCGCGTCCGTGTCGTCGCGGTCGAGCCGGATGCTGGTCACGTCGTGCTCGGTCAGCTCGGTGTCCCCGTGGTGGCGGCCTCGGTGCGCGATCAGCACCGACCAGCCGGCGGCCGCCAGCCGCCGCGCGACTGCCGAGCCGATCTGTCCGGTGCCCCCGATGATCATCGCGGTGCGCGCAGCGGCGCCGGTGTCGACCTTCATGAGGCCACCGTACGCCGCTGGACCACGCGCCCAGCGCATCGGCGTCAGCGCATCAGCGTGCGGGCGAGCGCCACGTACTCCTTCGCGTTCGCGTCGGGGAGGTACGCGCGCCCGATGGCGTTGCCGATCGCGGGCAGCGCGACCGCGTCGGGGTAGGCCATCCACAGGGTCTCGTAGGTCGGGTTGAACTTGCTCTTGAAGCTGAACAGCGAGGCGAAGCCGTACGCCGGCTCCAGGGTCTTCGCGAGGAACGCCAGCAGACGGTCCATGATGGCGGGCTCGCCCTCCGCGTCCTCATCGTCGAGGACGCTCGCCGGCTTCGTCGCGAGAGGAGCGCCGGACAGACTGAGCACCTCCACGCCCTCCCCGCGCATCCGCTGGGCCGCGGAGGCGATCACGAACTCCATGATGCCTGGAATGCTGCGGTCGGCGCGTCGCATGAAGTCGATCGTGTACCCGACGATGCGGTCGTCGCGCCAGCTCGGCAGCCAACTGGTCACGGCTTGGAGGTCGCCCTGCGGATCGTAGGCCAGGTAGAGACGCACCTCCGGGTCCTTCAGCTCGGCCATGCCGCCCAGCGTGAAGCCCATCTCCGGCAGCTCCTTCTCGGACACCCATTGCTCGCTGAGCGACACGATCTGGCTCTGTTGCAGAGGAGCCAGCTCGTCCCACGTCGTCCAGAGCGTCGAGATGCGCTCCTTGACCCCACGGTTGTGCGCCTGCCGCACCTTCTGCCAGGGCTTGCCCTGCATGTCGAAGGTCTGCGGGTGCATGAGCGTCTCCTCGCCCACCGACACGGTCTGCCAGCCGAGCGACTCGAACACGGGCAGGAACGAGCCGTGGATGCTGTAGAACGCCGGGGTCCAGCTGTTGGCGTCGCAGAACCCGATGAAGTCGATGACGGTCTGCTCGGCGCGCTCCGGCCGGCAGACGGGATCCGACAGCGTGATTGCGACGCCGTTGATGACACGGTACGCGACGGCCGCCTCGCCGTCCTCCGAGAACCAGTACACATTGCCGGGCCACGTGCCCATGAAGCCGAGGGTGCCGCCTCCGCCCGCGTGCAGGAGCTCGCGGAACCGCAGCTCGTCACCGAGGGTGCGGCCGGTGGAGGTCGCACGGTACAGCCGCATCGTGCCGATGACGAAGATCGTCCAGAACGCCGGACCGACCCACTGGTAAAGGAACACGACGAACGGCGAGGTCGGAACGATCACTGGGCCGAGCACCGACTCGAAACCCGAGGGGACGAAACGCCGGAGCGTGGACATGAACACGTCGCCGATACTCGCCTCGGGCACGAACGAGGTCAGAGTGGCGAGCCCGGCGATCAGGTAGGCGACCGCGAGCAGCGCGAACGAGACCACGACCAGGATCGTGAATCGCACGACCGCATCACGTGGCGCGCGGATCTGGAACTGGCGGCGGGTCGCGAGCAGCAGCACGATCGACGCGAACGGCACCAGGAACGCGGCCAGCAACCAGAGCAGCACCTCGATCGCCGGCGCGAGGGCGTCGAGACTGTCGACGTGCACGTTCACGTCGCCGCCGGGGAGCGCGGTGAACGGCAGCACGATCATCGCGACGTTCACGACGATCCCGAGCAGCCACGCGAAGTGGCGGCCGCGGCGGAGGCCGATGGCCGTCACGATGAGCAGCACCAGCGGCAAGAGCGTGAGCAGCAGGGGACCGACACCCTGGACCGAGACCGCCGCGAGCTCGTCACGGCAGTTGGAGGTGTCCACCGCGCGGCACGCCGCCAGCACGGAGGCCGCGTCGACCTCCTGGTGCAGGAACAGCGCCGCGACGAACGACAGCGGGCCGAGGCCACCCGGCGGGAGGAGCGCCGCGAGCGGCCCGACGGCGGTGATGGCCACGATCGCGGCGACGAGGTTGCGCGTCTCGGCGTGCGAACTGCGGCGCATCCGGTGCAGCCTCCCGCGACGGAGGATGACGCCGAACGCGAGACCGAGCAACGCCGCGATGAGGCGGTAGACGTTGTTCTGGTCGCCGTTGTAGAGCACGAACATGATCACGACGGCGAAGGTCAGCAGCCGGATGCGTCGTCGCCAGAGTGTGCTGGCGAAGGCGCTCGCCGTCATCAGCGCCCCGACGATCCCGATGGTCGGATCGAGGGTGAAGTCGAACTCCGTCGCTCGCGCCAGGATCTCTCCGACGCTCGCCGCAGCCCACTGCCCGAGGACGCCGAGCGTGATGCCGACGACGCCCGTGACGAGGAAGGCGACGACGAGCCTGGCTGTGCTGAGCAAACGCTCGGCGACGGCCAGCAGGGTCAGGGTGAGCACGAACGAGATCACGAACTGCGCGGGATCCTCCGGCACGAAGAGCGCCGTCAGCGGAGTCCACCAGAAGCCCGCGTGGATGGTCGTCGACACACCGGCCGCCCAGACCAGCGCGCCGCCGCCCGCGGTCGCGACGCTCCACAACGTACCGGTGGCGATGGAGGTCACGAGCACGATCAGCGCGAGGGCCACGCTCGCGGGCGCGACCTGAACGTAGGCGCGCAGTGTCGCCCAGCCCTTCGGGCGTCCCGGTGAGGGAGCGACCGGGGGGGCCGGTGCGGTGTTCGGGGGAGCCGTGCTCATCGTTTCTCCGTCGCGGTGGCCACCACCCTAGCGGTCGGTGACCGCATCCGGAGGTCAGATCTCGCGCAAACGCTCCGCGAGGTAGCGGTCGAGGCCCTCGAGCGGGATGCGCTCCTGCTTCATGGTGTCGCGGTCGCGCACGGTCACGGCGTCGTCCTCGAGCGAGTCGAAGTCGACCGTCACTGCGAGGGGCGTGCCGATCTCGTCCTGGCGGCGGTAGCGGCGGCCGATCGCGCCCGAGTCGTCGAAGTCGACGTTGCGGCGCTTGCGCAGCTTGTCGGCCAGGCCGCGGGCGAGCGGCGACAGGGCCTCGTTGCGGGAGAGCGGGAGCACGGCGACCTTGACCGGCGCGAGGCGCGGGTCGAGGTGCAGCACGGTGCGCTTGTCGGTGCCTCCCTTGGCGTTCGGCACCTCCTCTTCGTCGTAGGCGTCGACCAGGAACGCCATCAGCGCGCGGGTGAGGCCGAAGGACGGCTCGATCACGTACGGCACGTAGCGCTCGTTCTTGTTCTGGTCGAAGAAGCTGAGGTCTTTGCCGGAGTGCTCGATGTGGGTCTTCAGGTCGAAGTCGGTGCGGTTGGCGACGCCCATCAGCTCGCCCCATTCGCTGCCGACGAAGTCGAACTTGTACTCGATGTCGATGGTGCGCTTGGAGTAGTGCGCGAGCTTGTCCTTTTCGTGCTCCAGGCGGCGGATGTTCTGCGGGTCGATGCCGAGGTCGACGAACCAGTCCCAGCAGAGGTCGATCCAGGTCTGGAACCACTCCTCGTCGGTGCCGGGCTCGACGAAGAACTCGATCTCCATCTGCTCGAACTCACGGGTGCGGAAGATGAAGTTGCCCGGCGTGATCTCGTTGCGGAACGCCTTGCCGATCTGGCCGATGCCGAACGGCGGCTTCTTGCGGGCGGTCTGCAGCACGGCGGCGAAGTCGGTGAAGATGCCCTGCGCGGTCTCGGGGCGCATGTAGTGGAGGCCGGACTCGTCGTCCACGACGCCCAGGAAGGTCTTCATGAGGCCCGAGAACTGACGGATCGGAGTCCACTGGCCCACCTTGTCCGGGTGGTCGGGGTCGGCGATGTCGTCCAGGCCATTCGCCGGCGGATGGCCGTGCTCGGCCTCGTACGCCTCGAAGAGGTGGTCGGCGCGGTAGCGCTTGTGCGTGATCAGCGACTCGGTCAGCGGGTCGCTGAAGACCTGCACGTGGCCCGAGGCCTCCCACACCGCGGTGGGGAGGATGATCGCCGAGTCGAGGCCGACCATGTCGCCGCGGCCGCGCACGAAGGCGTTCCACCACTCGCGCTTGATGTTCTCCTTCAGCTCGACGCCGAGGGGGCCGTAGTCCCACGCCGAGCGGGTACCGCCGTAGATCTCGCCGGAGGGGAAAACGAATCCTCGGTGCTGCGCCAGCGTGATGACGGAATCCAGTCTCGACGGTGCGGCCATGGGTGCTCCCTGTTCGGTGCCGGGTGGTGGGGGGACCCGTCCATCCTACTGAGGATGCGAAGTCATCGTTTGGGACTCGTCAGTGCACCGAATATCACGCTGTAGTAGGGTGGGTAACGCAAAACTCCATGCAGGGTTGAGGACTGCTCGCGGGGTATTGCGATGCAGACCCCTGGCTCAGGCCGGGGGTTCTTGCGTTGCGCTGAGCCAGTGAACGCCTTCGTCGCTCTCGGCCCCCCAGTGGGCCGAGGTCTGCATGTATGCCGCGATCGCAGCGTGTGACGGTTGAAACGAGCCGCCCCAGACGTCTGGAAACGTGTGACGGTGCTTGTGGTACGCGCCATAGGCGATCAAGTCCGCAGCTTGAATGAGCTGGCTGTAACGACTGTCCTGCATGACGACGTCCTCCACGATCCGGCGTGTAGACAGATCCAGGGATCGATGGACTTCACGATATGGTCCGGCCGCGCGCAACGCCCTTTCCCAGAGCTCATGTCGCTCCCTCGCGTCGAGTGTTCCGGTCTCATCGATGCCGTGCTGTCCGTCGTAGAAGATCATCACGCGTGTGTCATGAAGCGTCGCCCAATCCTCGAGCCACGCGATGAATCTCGCGTACATCACATGCGGTGATCGCTCGGCGGCGCCGATGGTGATGAGTTCGAAACGACCGCGCTCGCTCAAGTAACTCAGCGCGATGCGGGCCGCCTTGGCACGTGCCCGGCCTGTGAATGCCGACTCCTGCTCCGGGTTTTCGCAGAATTGTCCGCGTCCCTTGAACAGCTTGTTCGCGTGGAGTTCCTTGCGTTTGTGAATGCCGAAGAGGCGATGCAATTCTTCACGACCTGTGAGCCAGGCATCGAGCACCTCGGCCCAATCAGAGTCACGAATGAGGAGGGCGGTCAGAAGCTTCCCCCGCGATGGGTCGCCTGAATCATCGACATAACATAGATGCACACATCTATGATTTCAGATATGCGAAGCCCTCACCGGCCCGCGCGGAAGTCCTGGTCCAGGATCGCGTAGACGGCGGTGTCCGACCACTCTCCCTTGAAGATCTCGGTCTGGCGGAGCAGGGCCTCCTGGCGCATCCCGAGGATCTGGCAGAGTCGGGCCGAGGCTTCGTTGCGGGCGTCCAGCTGCGCGAACACGCGGTGGCCGCCGAGGGTGTCGAAGCACAGCTCGAGGAGGCGGGTCGTCGCCTCGGTGGCGTAGCCGCGGCCGTGCACGGCCGGGTGGAACACCCATCCCATCTCGAACTTCGCCCACGCCGCCTTCTTGAGGAACAAGCTTACGTGGCCGATCACCCGGCTGTGGCCGCCCTCGGGGTCCGGGAGCTCGACCGCGTAGACGATGCCGTCGCCGTCGGCGGCGAGCCGATTCATGGCGATGCGCTTGCGGAGGTGCTCCGCCGACTCGTCGTGGTCGTGCACCTCCCAGTACAGATAGCGGGCCACATCTTTGAGGCGCTCGAACTCGTGCCCGTTCTCGAGATCGCCGCTGTTCAGCGCACGCAGCAGCAGACGCTCCGTGCGGAGATCCTCCGCTGCGTACGGGAGCCCGGTCGCGGCGTGCGGTGCTTCGGTGGTGATCGTGGCCTCGTCGCTCACGTGTCCTCCTCGGTCGGTTGTCGGGTGATCCGTCAGGATGCGGCGCTCTCGTCGTCGACGGCGCGCAGCGTGCGTGCCGACGGCGCCTCGTCTACCTCGAGGCCGAAGAGCGCGGAAGTCGCGTCGATGAACTCCTGCGCGTCGCCCTGACGGGCGAGCTCCCTGGCCCGCACCGACGGGGTGTGCAGCAGCACGCCGGCGAGGTGGCGCAGCGCGGCCTCCGTCTGCTCCGAGGAGTCGCCGCGCGAGCGGGCCCGCGCGATCTCGGCGTCGAGGACGCCGAAGACGTGCGAGCGTAGTGCGACGAGCGCGGGCGTGACGGCCTGCTCGGAGGTGCGGGCGGCGAACTCGGCCGCGGCGGCGCCGACGAGCTCGCGGGCGTCGGCCGCGGCGTTCAGCTCCTCCACGGGCGCGTGGATGCTGATGGTCTCCAGATCGAGGAGCTCGACGCCGGTCAGCTCCGCGACGGAGGGATCGACGTTGCGGGGGAGGCCGAGGTCGATCACCAGGCGTCGCTCGGCGGCGCCGGGGAGCCCGAGCGCCTCGGCCAGCAGGTCGCGGGTGACGACGTGGTCGGTGACCGCCGAGCAGGTGACGACGAGGTCGGCGCCTGCGAGCTCGTGGATGAGGCCGTCGGCCTCCACCGCGGTCACGTCGTGCGACAGAGCGAACTTGGCCGCCCGGCCGGTGGGGGAGTACACGCGAACGTCGGTCACGCCGTGGTCGCGCAGCGCGGCCAGGCTGGCGCCCGCGTACTTGCCCGTGCCGACCAGCAGCACGCGGACCTGCGTCCAGTCGGTGATGCGGCTCTCGGCCAGCTCGAGCGCGAGGCGGACCATCGAGCGCCCTGCGCTCATGATGCCGGTCTGGTTCTTGACGCCGCGGGAGGTGCGCGAGGCGACCTGGAAGACGCGCTCCAGGTCTCCGGTGACCGTGCCCGCATGGCGGGCCGCCTGCAGTGCGCGGCGCACCTGGCCGGCGATCTCGCCCTCGCCGACGACGACGGACTCGAGACCGCTGGAGACGGAGAAGAGGTGCTCGGCGACGGCGTCGTCGCGGTAGACGGCGCTGGAGGCGCGCAGCACGTCGGCGTCGATGCCTGCGGCGAGGCTCACCGCCTCGATCACGGCCTCCGCCGAGACCGCGCGTGCGGCCGGGAGAGGCTCGTCGATGTCGAGATACGCCTCGAAGCGGTTGCAGGTCGCGAGGACGACTGACCCGCTCACGAGTTCGCTGTGCTCTGCGAGTGCCGCGGTAACGGCCGGCGCATGACGCTCGAGCCGTTCGAGGAGGTCGAACTCCGCAGTGCGGTGGCTCGACGAGAAGCAGAGAAGCACGGGGGAAAGACTACGCTCGCCGTCGGCGTTCCTCGAATCGGGATACCCCGTCCCACGGGCGTTCGGCGGGATTCCCGGAGGATTGGCAGATTCGTCCCTGGAAGAATGGTCGGGTGACCTCCCTCGACCCGTCCCACCCGCTCTCCGCTGGCCTCACCGCCGACAGCCGCCTCGTCCGCTCCTATCAGGGCGAGCGACAGGAGGTCGTCCCCGTCTGGTTCATGCGCCAGGCCGGCCGCTCGCTGCCGGAATACCGTGAGCTGCGCGTGGGCACCCGCATGCTCGACGCGTGCCTCGACCCCGCGATGGCGAGCGAGATCACTCTGCAGCCCGTGCGCAGGCACGGCGTCGACGCGGGAATCTTCTTCAGCGACATCGTCGTGCCGCTCAAGCTCGCCGGGGTCGCCGTCGAGATCCAGCCCGGACGGGGCCCGGTCTTCGACCAGCCCGTGCGCACCGCTGCCGACGTCGCCCGGCTCGAGGAGGTCGACCCGGCCTCCCTCGACGCCGCGACCTTCGCCCCGATCGCCGAGGCCGTGCGGCTGACGACCGACGAGCTGGGCAGTACGCCGCTCATCGGCTTCGCCGGAGCCCCGTTCACCCTGGCCGCGTACCTCGTCGAGGGCGGCCCGTCGAAGGACCACATCCGGGCCCGGACGATGATGCACGCCGATCCCGAGACCTGGGCGCGGCTCATGGCCTGGAGCGCCGACGTCACCGGCGCCTTCCTGCGGGCGCAGCTGCTCGCGGGGGCGAGCGCCGCCCAGCTCTTCGACTCGTGGGCGGGCTCCCTCTCGCTGCGCGACTACGTGGAGCACGTGGCGCCGGCGTCGGCGCGCGCTCTCTCGCACATCCGCGACCTCACCTACGACGTCCCCCGCTCGCCCGCTGCGGACACGGAGACGGCGGAGGCCGGAGAGGCCGCCGGCATCGAGGAACCGCTGCTGCGCAATGTCCCGATCGTCCACTTCGGCGTCGGCACCGGCGAGCTTCTCAACGCGATGCACGACGTGGGCGCCGACACGGTCGGCGTCGACTACCGCACCCCGCTCGACGAGGCGGCACGCCGGCTCGGCCATGTCGTCCCGCTGCAGGGCAACGTCGACCCGGCGATGCTCGATGCGCCGTGGGACGTCCTCTCCGCTCACGTGGTCGACGTGCTGGAGCGCGGTCGCGAGGCTCCGTCGCACGTCCTGAACCTCGGCCACGGCGTCCCGCCCGAGACCGATCCCGCCGTGCTGACCCGCGTGGTCGAGCTCGTCCACGAGTGGCGGCCATGACCACCGGGCCGCTCGATCACGACGCCGTCGCGGCGGAGATCCGGCACGCGGTCGAGGCTCCGGCCACCCGCGTCGTGGTGGTCGGCGGAGGCGTCTCAGGGCTCGTGGTCGCCCGCGAGTGCGCCCGGCCCGGGTTCGCGGTCACCGTGCTGGAGGCCTCGGGCCGCGTCGGCGGTTCGGTCGCGCCGCTGGAGCTCGCCGGTCTGACCCTCGACGCGGGAGCGGAGAGCTTCGCCACCCGCGGCGGCCATGTCGCCGCGCTGCTGGAGGACCTCGATCTCACGGAGGAGATCGTCACGCCCAACCCCGCCGGGGCCTGGGTGCGGAACGGATCGCGCACCGTCCCCCTCCCGAAGGCC
Source organism: Leifsonia sp. Leaf336 (assembly GCF_001423695.1). Lineage (GTDB taxonomy): Bacteria > Actinomycetota > Actinomycetes > Actinomycetales > Microbacteriaceae > Leifsonia. The sequence goes on along the minus strand of NZ_LMOZ01000003.1, from coordinate 463,749 downwards.
GGCCTGCTGGGGATCCCGAGCTCGCCCCTCGCCGCCGACGTCGTCGCGGCGATCGGCTGGGGCGGCGCTGTGCGCGCCTACCTGGACCGGCTGATGCCGGTGCTCAAGATCGGACAGGAGCACAGTCTCGGCACGCTGGTCCGCAAGCGGATGGGCGCGAAGGTGCTCGACGAGCTGGTGGCGCCCGTCGTGACCGGTGTCTACTCGGCGAACCCCGACGAGCTCGACGTGGACGTCGTCGCGCCAGGGCTCAACGCCGCGCTGACCCGACTCGGCTCGCTCTCCGGCGCGGTCGGCGACCTCCGGGCGTCGGCGAAGGCGGGCAGTGCCGTCCAGGGCCTCCGTGGTGGCATGTGGAGGCTGCCCGCGGCGCTCGCCGACGATATCTGCGCGCGCGGCGGTGTCATCCGCACCGATGCGTCGGTCGTCGCGGTGGAGCCCTGGGTCGCGCCGGATCCCGAGGAGCTCGCAGCCGTCGCCGTCGAGGAGGCCCTGGCCGGCCTGGACGAGGATGCGGCGGCCGACGCTGCGACGCCTCCCGAGGCCGCCGCCGACGAGCGGCCGGCGCGCTGGACCCTGCGTCTCGCCGACGGCTCGACCCTCGACGCCGACGTCGTCGTCGTGACCGCGCCCGCCGATGCGGCGCTCGCACTCATACCCGGGTTCGATGACGACCTGGCCGAGTTGGCAGCGCTCGACTGGCCTGCGGCATCGAGCGTTGAACTCGTCACCCTTGTGCTCAGCGACGACCGCGTCGGCGCGGCCCCGGTCGGCACCGGCGTGCTCGTCGCCGACAGCGAGACCTCGGGCGTCGGTGCGAAGGCGATGACGCACTCGAGCGCCAAGTGGGCCTGGGTGGCGGAGGCCGCCGGCCCCGGCCGGCACGTCGTCCGGTTGTCGTACGGCAGGGCCGGGCGCGCAGCCGAGACGCTCGCTTTGAGCGACGCCGAGCTGCGGGAGCGCGCCGTCGCCGACGCCGCAGCCCTCCTGAATATTCCGCTCGCGGCATCCGATGTCTCCGCATTCGCCCGGACCCCCTGGACGAACGCCCTTCCCTATGCAACAGTGGGGCAGCGGGAGCGCATCCAGCGCGTCCGCGACGAGGTCGAGAACATCGAGGGCGTCGAGGTGACCGGCTCCTGGCTGACCGGCACCGGGCTGGCGTCCGTCATTCCGGACGCGCGCCGGGTGGCGGAGCGGGCACGGGGTCTACGCTGGAAGGCACTGACCGACGACCTGGAGAGGTGAGGGACGAATGCGGGGAAAGCTTCTCTTCGTGACGGGCGCGGCGGTGGGCTACGTGCTCGGCACGCGAGCCGGACGCAAGCGCTACGAGCAGATGAAGTCGGCGGCGCTCAAAGTCTGGGAGTCGCCGGGGGTGCAGAAGCAGGTGAACGCCGTCGAGGACTTCGTGGCCGAGAAGGTCGGCGAGGTGCCGGAGGCCGTTTTCATCACGGTCAAGAAGGCCGTCGTGCGGGCGAACGACCGCCGTCGAGAGGCCCGCCTGCCCGATCGGCAGCCGTCTGCGCCCGATCGGCAGCCCGCTACGCCCGATCCGCAGCCCTCGGGGGTGGCCGTCGTTCCCGCGACGCGGGATGATTCGCAGGAATAGCGGCCGTCGAACGCGACCGAAGGGGCAGGTGAGCGGATGACCGATCGAGAGCGGGCCAGATCCCAGTCGCTCGGAGAGTTGATCACGGCGTTGCCGCGGCTCCTCATCGAGCTGCTGAAGGCTGAGCTGGCTCATCTCCGGGCCGAGTTCGCCGAGAAGGCGAAGTATGCCGGTGTCGGCATAGGGCTGTTCGCGGTCGCCGCGGGTTTCCTGTTCTTCGCTCTCGGAGTGCTCGTCGCCGCCGCGATCCTCGGGCTCGCGGTCGTGCTGCCGGGATGGGCGTCGGCGCTCATCGTCTTCGGCGCGCTCCTGATCATCGCGGCCGTGCTCGTTCTGATCGGCGTCTCGTCGCTCAAGAAGATGAACGGGGTCGCACCATCGGAGACGATCGCGAGCGTCAAGACCGACATCGACGCACTCAAGGGGCTGGGCAAGTATGACAACTGACCGCAGCGACGTCGACCGCGCACGCGCCGAGCTGGCCGCCACCGTCGACGCGATCACGTACAAGCTGAACGTGCCCCAGCGCACCGCCGAGCGCGTGCGCCGATTGCGGGACGACAACCCGCTCGCCCTGCTCGGCATCGCGGTCGGGGTGGCCGTGGCCGTGGGCGGGGCCGTCTGGGGGATAGTCGCGGCCTCCCGCCGCTGACCGCCCTGTCCTTGCCGGTTTTTGCCTTCTCAGGTTTGCGAGGGAGACTGTCGGTATGAGTACCCCGGCTGCCGTTCCGGCAGAGTCGACCTCCCCCGAACCGAGCGCCCCCGAGAACCCCAGCGGTTTCACCCTCTGGGCCGTTCTGCGCCGTGACCCGGCGCGCCCTGACGACCTCGACGGCACCGACGTCCCCCACGCGGTGCAGGAACTCGAGGGCGTGATCGCCGATCTCGAACTGCACGATGTCACGACCCGCGGTCTGTACGACGTGAGCGGGCTCCGCGCCGACGCCGACCTGATGATCTGGCTGCACGGCCCGGAGGCCGAGGCCCTGCAGTGGGGGCTGCGCCAGCTGCGCCGCACCCGCCTCCTGAAAGCCCTGCTGCCGACCTGGAACGCGATGGGCGTGCACCGCGACGCCGAGTTCAACCGTTCGCACGTCCCCGGCTTCCTGCGCGGCAAGGAGCCGAAGGGCTGGCTGTGCGTGTACCCGTTCGTTCGCAGCTACGAGTGGTACCTGCTCCCCGACGAGGAGCGGTCGCAGATGCTGGCCGAGCACGGCCGCAAGGGCGCCGCGTTCCGCGGGGTCCTCGCCAACACGGTCGCGTCGTTCGCGCTCGGCGACTACGAGTGGATCCTCCCGCTGGAGGCTGACGAGCTCACCGACCTCGTCGACGTCATGCGCGACCTCCGTTACACCGAGGCCCGCCGCCACGTGCGCGAAGAGGTGCCGTTCTTCACCGGTCGCCGCATCCTGCCGGCCGAGGTCGTGGAGGTCCTGCAGTGACGGGAACCGAAGCCGTCCCGCGGGTGCTGGGGGCCACGCCGGCCGCCGCGTCCGGACCAGAGCACGTCACCGAGCCGGTCGCCTATGACGCGATCCTGCTCGCCGGTTTCGGTGGGCCGGAGGGCCAGGACGACGTCATCCCCTTCCTCCGCAACGTGACCCGCGGCCGCGGCATCCCCGAGGAGCGGCTCGAGGAGGTGGCTCACCACTACCGGCACTTCGGCGGTGTGAGCCCGATCAACGACCAGAACCGGGAGCTCAAGGCGGCGCTGGAGGCCGAGCTCGCCTCGCGCGGCATCCACCTCCCCGTGCTGTGGGGCAACCGCAACTGGGACCCGTACCTCGAGGACGCGCTGCGCGAGGCGGAGGAGCGCGGCTTCACGCGCATCATCGCGATCGCCACGAGCGCGTACTCCTCGTACTCGAGCTGCCGTCAGTACCGCGAGGACTTCGCGCGCGTGCTGGAGGAGACCGGGCTGGAGGGCACCATCCAGATCGACAAGGTGCGCCAGTTCTTCGACCACCCGGGCTTCGTCGAGCCGTTCATCGACGGCGTGAAGAACGCGGTCGCCGAGCTGGAGGAGAAGATCCCCGGCATCGACGCGGCGACCGAGGTGCGCATCCTGTACTCGACGCACTCCATCCCGTCGACCGACGCGGCCAAGTCCGGGCCGGCCGAGCGCGGCTTCGGTGAGGGCGGCGCCTACGCGGCTCAGCACCTCGCCGTCGCGGAGGTCGTCTCCCAGGCCGCGACCGGCGGCACGATCGGATGGGACCTCGTCTACCAGTCGCGCTCGGGGCCGCCGTCGATGCCGTGGCTGGAGCCCGACATCAACGACCGCATCGCGGAGCTCCCCGCGCTCGGCGTCAAGGCCGTCATCATCGTGCCGCTCGGCTTCGTCAGCGACCACATGGAGGTGCTCTGGGACCTCGACAACGAGGCGATGGAAACCAGCGAGGAGAACGGCCTCGTCGCCGTGCGCGTGCCCACGCCCGGGACCCAGGCGCGTTACGTCCAGGGCCTCGTCGATCTCGTGCTCGAGCGCCGCGACGGCGTGCCGGTCGATCAGCGTCCGGCTCTGACCTCCCTCGGCCCCTGGTACGACGTGTGCCGGCCGGGCTGCTGTGAGAACGTCCGCCTGGGCTTCAAGCCCGCCGCCGCAGGGCTCGCGCCGTGACCGGCACGGTGAGCCTGGCCGAGGGCGCGTCTGGTCGACGCGACGGAGTGCTGCGCATCGGCACTCGTGGCAGCGCCCTGGCGGTCGCGCAGACCCGCGCGGTCGCCGAGTCGATCGCGCGAGCCACCGGCCTCGACGTCGAGCTCGTGACCGTCACCACGCACGGCGACATCTCCCGCGAGTCGCTCTCCGAGCTCGGCGGAACCGGTGTCTTCGCCACCGCGTTGCGCGAGGCGCTGCGGGCCGACGAGTGCGACCTCCTGGTGCATTCGCTCAAAGACCTCCCGACCGCCGCGGCGCCTGGGCTCGTCATCGGCGCCGTCCCCAAGCGTGCCGATGCCCGCGACGCCCTGTGCGCACGCGAGGGCTGGACGCTGGAGACGCTGCCGGAGGGCGCGAAGGTGGGGACCGGATCCCCGCGCCGTGTCGCTCAGCTGAAGTCGGTGCGGCCGGACCTCGACGTGATCGACATCCGCGGCAACGTCGACACCCGGCTCGGGAGGGTGGCCGAAGGCGACCTCGACGCCGTCGTGCTGGCGGCGGCCGGCCTCGGCCGGCTCGGCCGGCTGGAGGCGGTCACCGACTTCTTCGCCCTGTCGCAGGTCCCGACCGCGCCGGGCCAGGGCGCTCTGGCGCTGGAGGTCCGCGCCGGCGAGCAGAACGGCCGCGGCGACGTCGCTCGCGCGCTGAAGGCCGTCGACCACACGACCACCCACGCCTGCGCGACCGCCGAGCGCGCCGTGCTCGCCGGCCTCGAAGCCGGCTGCGCCGCGCCGATCGGCGCATCCGCTCTCGTCGACGACGGGCTGCTCTTCCTCACCGCCAGCGTCTACCGTCCCGACGGGACGGAGCGGCTGACGGCCTCCCACGCCGCTACCCCCGAGTCCTTCGGGGCCGCCGACCTCGATGAGGCGGCGCGCGATGTGGGTGCGCGAGTGGTCGCCGAGCTGCTCGCCGCGGGAGCGGCTGACCTGGCCCCGCTCGGGAGCACGCGATGACCTCCACGTCCCCCTCCCCGAAGCCGCTCACCGGCTGGCGCGTGCTCGTGCCGCGGGGCGGCCCGTGGGGCGACTCCGTCGCCGCCGATCTGCGCGCGAAGGGCGCGTCGCCGGTCGTGGCGGCGATGATCAACTTCGCGCCGACGGCGGACGCGCCTGCACTCGAGGCCGCCCTGACGCGCCTGGCCGAGGGCGGGTTCGACTGGGTCACCGTCACCAGCGCGACGACCGTCGACGTCTTGAGCGCGGCGCGTGCCGTCGTGCCGCCCACGACGCGGATCGCGGCGGTCGGCGAGACCACCGCGGCCGCACTCGCCGCGGCCGGGTACGCCGTGGACCTCGTCCCCGCCGAGGACAATTCCGCCCGTGGACTCCTGGAGGAGTGGGAGGCGGCGACCGAGGGCGTGGTGCCGCTGCGCATCCTCACCCTGCGTTCGGAGATCGCCAAGCCCCTCCTCACCGAGGGGTTGCGGCGCATCGGGCACCAGGTCGAGTCCGTCGTCGCGTACCGCACCGTCGGCATCCCTGTGCCCGAGAGCATCGCCGCCGACGTGCGCGACGGACTGGTCCAGGCCATCCTCGTCACCAGCGGTTCGGTGGCCGAGCAGGTGCAGGTGCAGCTCGGCCCGATCCCCGAGACGACCCTGGTCGCGGCCATCGGGCCGCAGACCGCACGCGACGCCCGCGAGTACGGGTTGCGGGTGGACGTGATCGCCGAGGAGCGCACGGCGGCCTCCCTCATCGAGGCTGTGGCGGCGGTCGCCGCCGCCCGCGCCGACGCCTCCTGACGGCGGTCCCGATCGGCCTGCTGGACGGGCACTCAGCCCCGCGGGCGTAGGCTGGGGAGAGTGAGTGAGTTGCATCCCGTTGTGCGGCCGCGGCGGCTCCGGCAGTCGCCCGCCATGCGCCGTCTGACCGCCGAGACCCGCCTCCACCCGGCCGAGCTGATCCTCCCGCTGTTCGTGCGCGAGGGCGCCTCCGAGCCGCAGCCGATCGCCTCCATGCCGGGTGTCGCGCAGCACAGTCTCGATTCCCTCAAGCGCGCAGCGGTGGAGGCCGCCGAGGCCGGTGTCGGCGGGGTCATGCTCTTCGGCGTGCCGCAGACCCGCGATGCCGTCGGCAGCGCGGCGACCGATCCGGACGGCATCCTCAACGTCGCCACGCGGGCGGTCGTCGACGAGGTCGGCGATGCGCTCGTCGTGCAGACCGACCTCTGCCTCGACGAGTTCACCGACCACGGCCACTGCGGCGTGCTCGACGGCGAGGGTCATGTCGACAACGATGCGACGCTGCTGAGGTACCGCGACATGGCGATCGCGCAGGCCGAGGCCGGGTCGCAGCTGCTCGGGTTGAGCGGGATGATGGACGGCCAGGTGGCCGCCGTCCGCGACGCCCTCGACGCGGCAGGCCGCACCGACGTCGTCATCCTCGCGTACGCCGCGAAGTACGCGTCCGGTTTCTACGGCCCGTTCCGGGAGGCTGTCGACTCGCAGCTCTCCGGCGACCGCCGTGCCTACCAGCAGGACCCGGCGAACCGCCGCGAGGGCCTGCGCGAGGCGTGCCTCGACCTCGAGGAGGGCGCCGACATCCTCATGGTGAAGCCGGCGCTGAGCTACCTCGACGTGCTGAGCGACGTCGCCGCGATCAGCGATGTGCCGGTCTGGGCCTACCAGGTCTCCGGCGAGTACGCGATGGTGGAGGCCGCGGCCGCGAACGGCTGGATCGACCGCGAGCGCGTCATCGAGGAGACCCTGATCGGCGTGCGCCGCGCGGGTGCCGATGCCGTGCTCACCTACTGGGCGACCGAGGTCGCGGGATGGCTGCGATGAACGCGTTCGACATGCACGACGGCACGACGGGCGACACCCAGGACCTGCAGGGTCTTGCCGACGGCGCCGCGATCGGCGACGTCAACCTCGCGCAGTTCGAGCGCGCCCAGCGCGTGATCCCGGGCGGCGTCAACTCGCCGGTCCGGGCCTTCCGCTCGGTCGGCGGCACGCCGCGCTTCATGGTGTCGGCGCACGGCCCCTACATCACCGACGCCCAGGGCCGCGAGTACGTCGACCTGGTCGCGTCGTGGGGTCCGGCCATCCTCGGGCACGCGCACCCCGCCGTCGTGTCGGCGGTGCAGGAGGCCGCGGCCCGCGGGCTCTCGTTCGGCGCCTCCACACCGGCCGAGACCGAGCTGGCGGAGGCCGTGCTGGCGCGCGTCCCGTTCGTCGAGAAGCTGCGGCTGGTGTCGACCGGCACCGAGGCGACGATGACGGCGATCCGACTGGCGCGCGGCTACACCGGTCGCCCGCTGCTGATCAAGTTCGCCGGCCACTATCACGGCCACTCCGACAGCCTCCTCGCCGAGGCCGGTTCCGGGCTCGCGACCCTATCGCTGCCCGGATCCGCCGGCGTCACCGAGGCGACGGCCGCGCAGACCCTCGTCCTCCCGTACAACGACCTCGACGCCGTGCGCGCCGCCTTCGAAGCGAACGGCCCCGACATCGCGGCCGTGATCACCGAGGCCGCGGCGGCGAACATGGGCGTCGTCGCACCGGATGAGGGCTTCAACGCCGCGCTGACCGACCTCGCCCACGAGTACGGCGCGCTGCTCATCCTCGACGAGGTGCTCACCGGGTTCCGGGTGAGCGAGGCGGGGTTCTGGGGTCTCGACCGCGGTTACACGCCCGATCTGGTGACGTTCGGCAAAGTCATCGGCGGCGGGATGCCGCTCGCGGCTGTGGGAGGTCGCGCCGACCTGATGGACTTCCTCGCACCGACCGGGCCGGTCTACCAGGCGGGGACGCTGTCGGGGAACCCGGTGGCGGTGGCCGCCGGTCTCGCCACCCTGGCACTCGCCGACGAGGCGGTCTACGACCGGCTCGACCTCGTGGCGGACACGCTCGCGAACGCCGTCTCCGACGCGCTGTCGGCCGAGGGCGTCGCCCACCGGGTGCAGCGGGCCGGCAGCCTGTTCAGCTTCGTGTTCGGCGACTTCGCCTCGGCGCCCCGCACCTACGCGGAGGTGCAGTCGCAGGAGGCGTTCCGGTACCGGCCGTTCTTCCATGCCATGCTCGACGCCGGGGTCTCGCTGCCGCCGAGCGTCTTCGAGGCGTGGTTCGTCACGGCAGCGCACGACGACGCGGCGGTCGACCGCGTCCTCCAGGCGCTGCCGGGCGCTGCGCGAGCCGCCGCGGCGGCCTCCAGCAACCCCGCCTGATCGGGGGTCCGCTCACTCGTCGGCGGCGGAGGGCTCCCGCGAAAGCGATTCGACGTACGTGTACGTCGCCGACGTCGGCCAGCCGTCGGCGTCGAGCAGGGCGTAGACGTCGAAGTTGAGCTGACCGCCGCCTCCCGCCGCGCGCCGCAGCGTGCGGGGAGGAACGTCCGAGGACGCCCGCACCGTCACCGTCTGCGGGTCCACCCCGGAACGCAGAAGACGGGCGTGGAAGGTGGTGGTTCGGGTCACCGGTCCACCTTCTCACACCCGTCTCGGGTCGCCGGCCGCTATGCCTGCCCGTGCGATTCGCGCGAGCGGCGGGACAGCGAGTCGATGATGACCGCTAGCAGCAGCACGGCGCCCGTGATCATGAAGCGGTACGACGAGTCGAGGTTCAGCAGCGTCAGGCCGTTGGAGATCGACTGGATGACCAGGATGCCGAGCAGCGCCGACCAGGCCGATCCGCGACCGCCGAAGAGGCTGGTGCCGCCGATGACCGCCGCGGCGATGGCGTTCAGGTTCGTGTCGGTGCCGCCGGACCCGGCGCTCACGGACGCGAGGCGCGCCGCGGCCAGCAGTCCGCCGATGGCGGCGAACGTCGAACACAGGATGAACACGCTGATGAAGATGCGGTTCACCTTGATACCGGCACGCCGTGCGGCCTCCACAGAGCCTCCGACCGCGAAGACCGAACGGCCCCACTTCGTGCGGGTGAGGAAGAAGTTCATGATGATCACGAGGATCACGAAGAACAGGAACATCGCCCCCGTGCCGCGGTCGGTCGACAGATACCAGACGGCGATGCACAGGCCGATGAGCATCAGCCCGGCTTTGATGAGGACGACCAGCATCGACCCCTCGGACAGTCCGGCCTTGCGCCGGCGCACGTTGCGTCGCCAGTCGGACCAGAACATCGAGAGCGCGGCGATCGCGGCGAGCGAGTACGCCGCCCACGGCGGCAGGAAGGTCTGCTGGGCGAACTTCACGATCCAGGAGTCGTACGGGATGTTGATCGAGCTGTTCGGACCGAGGATCCAGAGCTGCACGCCGAGGAAGCCGAGCAGACCGGCGAGCGTGATCACGAAGCTCGGCACGCCGAAGCGGGTGAACAGTATGCCGTAGAGGAAGCCGATGGCCGAGCCCGCGAGGATGGCGACGATCACGGTGAGGGCGAGGGGCCAGTGCAGCTGGGTGAACCCGACGCCGAGGATGGCCGCGGCCACACCGCTCACCGAGCCGACCGACAGGTCGATCTGGCCGAGCAGCAGCACCAGCACGATGCCGATCGAGATCGTGCCGATCGCGGCACACTGGAGGGTCAGGTTCACCAGGTTGTTCGCGCTCAGGAAGTTGGGGTTGAGGAACTGGAAGACCACCCAGATCACGATCAGGCCGACGACGACCGGCAGCGAGCCGAGGTCGCCGCCTCGCACCCGCCGGCCGAAAGCGCGGAGCGCGCCGCCCAGCCCCTCGTCGCGGATGAGGCGCTCGTCCTGGAGGTCGGCCGCGATCTGGGCCGGGGTCTCGGGTGCCTTGGTCATCGGTCCTGCTTCCCTTCCGTGCGCTCGTTGAGCTCGACGCGCTCTTCGATGCGTTCGGCACGCTGTGCGACGACATTGTCGGTCGCACCGGTGATCGCCGAGATGATCTCTTCGTAGCTGACGTCGGGAACCCGGAAGTCCCCGTTGTTGCGGCCGAGCCGGAGCACGGCGACGCGATCGGCCACCGCCTGCACGTCGGCCATGTTGTGGCTGATGAGGAGCACCCCGAGACCGCGTTCCCGGAGACGCTCGATGAGGTTGAGGACCTCGGCGGTCTGAGCGACGCCGAGAGCGGCGGTCGGCTCGTCGAGGATGACGATGCGCGGGTCGCCGATCAGGGAGCGCGCGATCGCGACCGTCTGGCGCTGACCTCCCGAGAGCGATGCGACCGCGATCCGCACCGACGGGATGCGCGCGGAGAGCTGCCGGAGGAGGCTCCACGACCGCTTCTCCATCTCCTCCTCGTCGAGGGTTCCGCGCGTGATCTCGCGCCCGAGGAACAGGTTGGACACCACGTCGAGGTTGTCGCAGAGCGCGAGGTCCTGGAACACGGTCGCGATTCCGAGCGCGCGGGAGGCGGAGGGCGACGGGATGTGGACGTCCTGGCCGTCGAACGTGATGGTGCCGGAGTCCTGCGGGTGCACGCCGGCGAGGATCTTCACCAGGGTGGACTTTCCCGCTCCGTTGTCTCCGACGAGGGCGACCACTTCGCCGGGATACACGTCGAGGTGGATGTCGGTGAGCGCCTGGACGGCGCCGAATCCCTTCGAGACGCCTCGGAGCGAGAGGACGGGCTCTCGGCTGGAGGGCTCCTGGTCGGTTACCGCGGATTCCATCGTCACGGCGTTCTCCTTCGGGCCTGACGCGATCGTTCGCGTGCTACTGGGCTAACTGTATGGCGGAACCACCCGGCCTGGGAGGGGCGGATGTCCGCCTCCCAGGCCGGGTGGGTAGTGCTCTCGGGTTACTTGATGCCGTACTTGTCGCAATCCGCCTTGTAGTCCGGGGTGCAGATCTTCGAGGCGGAGTCGGGGCCGTAGAAGTTGTCCTTCACGACCGTGGACTCGATGTTGTCCGTGGTGACCGCGACCGGGTTCAACAGGATCGACGCGATCTTCGCGCCGCCCGCCGTGGCGACCTCGGTGGTCTTCTCGGACGGCTTCTGGCCCTTCGTCAGAGCGACGGCGAGGGTAGCCGCCTGCTCGGCCTCGGGCTGGAGCGCCTTGTAGACCGTCATGTACTGGTCGCCGGCGAGGATCCGCTGGATGCCCGCGAGCTCGGCGTCCTGACCGGTGACCGGCGGGAGCGGGCTCACGTTGGCCGCCTTCATGGCCGCGATCGCACCGCCGCCGGTGCCGTCATTGGCCGCGTAGACGCCCTTGATCTGGTCCTTGAACTGCGAGACCTGGCCGGACACCCAGTCCTGGGCCTTGGCGGGGTCCCATCCTGGTGTGTCGAACTCGGCCAGCACCTTGTAGCCGCTGGAGTCGATGACGCTGTGCGCGCCCTTCTTGAAGAGGGTCGCGTTGTTGTCGGTCGGCGAGCCGTTGACCATCAGGATGCCGCTGCCAGAGGCCACGTTGTCCTTCTTCAGCTTGTCGACGAGCGCCTGGGCCTGCAGCTGGCCGACCTTCTCGTTGTCGAACGAGATGTAGTAGTTGAGGTCGGGGCTGTTGATGAGGCGGTCATAGGAGATGACCGGGATGTTCTTGGCCTTCGCCTCGCCGACGATCGAGGCGGCCGCCTCACCGTCGAACGGGTCGAGGACGAGCACCTTGACGCCCTGGGTCAGCATGGACTCTGCCTGCTGCTGCTGCTTGCTGGCATCGCCGTCGGCGTTCGCATAGAGCACCTGGCAGCCGGAGCAGAGGTCCTTGACCTTCGCCTCGAAGAACGGCTTGTCGGCCGACTCGTAACGAGCGGTGACCGAGTCGGGGAGGAGGAGGCCGATCTTCGCGTTCGCGGCGCCCGACGCGTTGTTCGTCGAAGAATTGCCGGAACCGTTCGAACATGCTGTGAGAGTGAGGGCTGTGGCCAGGATCGCGGCGGATGCGACGACCGCTCTCTTGGTGGCGATCTTCATTGAAAAACCTCCGATTCGAGGCCGCCTTCGTTGGCGGCTGGGTTGAGTGTGTCAGTGTGGCGCGCTTGGCGTCAATACTTGAATTCAAGCTTTCGATAACGGTTCGTCACGGACGGGGGGCACGGCGCGTCCGGGATGGTGGCCGAGCGTCACACGGCGACCCCGACGCTGGTGATCGAGAGGCTGTCGACGGCGTGGGCGACCGCTCCCAGAGTCGCGGCGCGTACCCCGAGCTGCCCCTGGACGATGTCGGGCATCAGGTCCTCGTTCACGATGATCGAGCGCTCCACAGCGTGGCGCATCGGGCCGAGCAGCAGCTCGCCCGCCCGCGCCAGCTCGCCGCCGACGACGACGCGCTCGGGGTCGAGGAGGTTGCACAGATTCGCCGTGGCCACCCCGATGTGCTTGCCCGCATCGGCGATGGCGCGGATGCAGCGCGCGTCGCCCGCCATCGCCTGCAGCACGACGTCGCCCAGCTTGAGGCTGCCGAGGTGGTCGCGCAGCTCGTCGAGGATGGCGGGACCTCCGGCGAGCGCCTCCAGGCAGCCGCGGTTGCCGCACCGGCACAGCGGGCCGTTCTCGCGGATCGTGGTGTGGCCGAACTCGCCGGCGACACCGTTGTTCCCGCGGAAGAGCTGGCCGTTGAGCAGCAGCCCCGCGCCGATCCCGTCGCCCAGGTCGAGCGTGATCGTCGTGCGCTTGCCGCGCCCGGCGCCGAGCCGCGACTCCGCGAGCGCCGTGAGGTTCGCCGCGTTGTCGATGAACACCGGCCGTTTGACTCGTCGCTCGAGGGCGTCGGCGATGACCACGCCGTCCCAGCCGCGCATGATGCCGCTGCGGGCGATGGTGCCGGTGGCGCGGTCGAGCGGCGCGGGCACCGCCAGGCCGACGGCGAGCACCTCGTCGCGCGACGCGTCGACCGAGTCGAGCATGTCGGTCAGCAGCATCGAGACCTTGTCGAGCTCGTTGTCCGCCCGGTGGTCCTTCGCCAGCGGCATGTGGTTCTCGGCCACCACCGTGTTGGCGACGTCGGCGAGCGCGACCCGGAGGTGGCGCGTAGAGAAGTGCACCCCGACGACGAGGCCGAGCGCGTGCGCGAGGGTCACGTGCTGGGCACGGCGACCGGAGCGGATGCTCTGCGCGGTGTGCAGCACTCCGGAGGTCGACAGCTCCTTGACGATGTTCGAGACCGTGGCCGGCGAGAGGCCGGTCGCGCCTGCCAGTTCGACCTGGGTCAGACCTCCGTGCTTTTTGATGGCGTCGACGATTCGAGCCCGGTTGGCTTCACGAAGTGAAGTCTGCGAGCCCGGAGTCCGCCGCTGCGTTGCCACGACGAGAAGGATACATGGCACGCGCGCGACCGGATCATGAGAGTTGACGGCGGCCTCCGCGCCTGCCCTCCAAGGCAACGGTTATGGCTTTGTGAGATTCACGACCCCCACCGACGGCGGCCGCCGGGCAGGATAGACCTATGGCCGACCTGCACGTTCACCCCGACCGCCTGGAGATCCATCTCACGCGGGCCGAGAAGGTGCTGTCGATGCGCAGGGACGATCTGGTGATCCCCCGCGACAGCATCCGGTCGGTTGCCATCACCGAAGACCCGTGGATCTGGATCCGGGGCATCCGCGCACCGGGCGCCGCCGTTCCGCTCACGCTCTCGGTCGGCACCTGGAAGTTCCACGGAGGCAAGGACTTCCTGCTCATCAAGGGCAAGCAGCGCGCCGCCGTCGTGGTCGACCTCGACGGCGAGGAGTTCTCGCGCGTCATCGTCTCGACGCCGCACGCTGCGAAGCTCGTGGAGGCGCTGCGCGTCGACGTCAACGAGATCCCGGCCGACGGCGAGATCATCGACTAGCTGCTCACCCCGCGTGCCCGAGCGAGAGCACGACCAGCGCGACCAGCGGCGGGAGCCCCTGCACCAGTGCTGCGCGCCAGTAGCGCCGGCCGGTCGTGAGCAGCACCATCGCGGCGAGCACCATGCACGTGCCGGTGAAGAAGATCAGTCCGAAACCGACGTGCCGCAGCGTCGTCCAGTACAGCACCAGGCCGACCGCGCCGCCGGCGGCGAGGAAGAGATTGTAGAAGCCCTGGTTGTACGCCATCGGGCGTACGACGTCGGCGTCCCGCTGGTCGGCGATCCCGAATCGGCGCCAGACGTTCGGTGACGACCACAGCATGCTCTCCATAGCGAAGAACACGAGGTGCACGACCACCGCGAGCGCGATGAGAACGGATCCGATGATCGCCATGTGGGGAGGATACGCTTCGGGATCATGGAAGTGATGCAGGCGTCCTGCGCCATCTCCGGTGGCGGCCCGGCGGGCATGATGCTCGGCCTCCTCCTCGCGCGTTCCGGTCTCGACGTCGTCGTGCTCGAGAAGCACGCCGACTTCTTCCGCGACTTCCGTGGCGACACCATCCATCCGTCGACGGTCGGGGTGCTCGGCGAGCTGGGGCTGCGCGACGCGTTCCTCGGCCTCCCGCACACCAGCATCCGCACGCTCGACGCGGTCGTCGACGGCACCCGGTTGCACCCGATCGACTTCGGGAGGCTGAAGCCGCCGGACGACTTCCTCGTCCTTGCGCCGCAGTGGGACTTCCTGACCTTCCTCGCTCAGGAAGCCGAACGGTATCCGAACTTCCGGCTCCTGCTGCAGACCGAGGCCACCGATCTGATCCGGGAGGGCGACGTCGTGCGCGGGCTCGAGGCACGCGGGCCGGAGGGCGGGCTGCGAGTGGAGGCTGATCTCACCGTGGCGGCCGATGGTCGCGACTCGGTGCTCCGTGCCGCAGCCGGCCTCCGCCCCCGTCGCTTCGGGGTGCCCATCGACGTCATCTGGTTCCGGTTGCCCAAGCCGGCGGACACGCAGCCGTCGACGCTCGCGTATCTCGGTGGGGGCGCGATGGTCGTCACGATCGATCGCGGCGACTACTTCCAGACCGGGCTGGTGATCGCGAAGGGCGGCATCGACGCTCTGCGCGAGGCCGGCCTCCCCGCGTTCCGGTCCGCCGTCTCTGGTGCGGCGCCGTTCCTGCGGGAGTCGTTGGAGACGATCACGGACTGGGAGTCGCTCAGACTGCTGAGCGTGCAGATCGACCGCCTTCCGCGGTGGTATCGGCACGGGTTCCTCGCGATCGGCGACGCAGCGCACGCGATGTCCCCGGCGTTCGGCGTCGGCGTCAACTACGCCGTGCAGGATGCCGTGGCGACGGCCAACGCTCTCGCGACTCCGCTGCGCTCCGGCCCGGTCGATCTGCGGCTGCTGGACGCACTGCAGCGGCGGCGGCTGCCTCCGGTGGAGTGGATGCAGCGCATCCAGCTGGCGGCGCACCGTCGCCTCACTCGGCCGGGCGCCGGCCCGATCCTGGCGTCACCGCCGTCTCCCGCGATGCGGCTGGCGATCGCCGCCGCGACACCGTTCGCGCAGCGCTTCACCGCGCAGCTGATCGGACGCGGGCTGCGACCCGAATCGGTCGCGCCCGAACTCCGCTGACCCGGCCGCCGGCCGCGCGTCAGGAGAGCGGCGCGTCAGGAGAACAGCATCAGCACGATGCCGATCAGCGGCAGCACGCCCTGGATGATCGCCGGGCGGAGGTAGCCGCGGCCCGTGGTCACGAGCACGATCGACGCGGCGAGCATGCTCGCCATGGTGAAGTAGATGAGCGCGAGCCCGGCGGCGTGCAGGCCGACTCCGAACAGGATCAGCCCGATGATCGCGCCGATCGCGAGGAACAGGTTGTAGAAGCCCTGGTTGTAGGCCATCGGCCGGGTGGTGTCGGCCGCGGCCTGGTCGGCGACGCCGAAGCGCTTCCAGATAGCGGGCCGCGCCCAGGCGACGCTCTCCATCACGAAGATCCCGATGTGCAGAGCTGCGGCCAGGGTGACGACGACGGTCGCGAGCACGATCATGCGGTCAGCCTACGGCAGGGGTGGAGGTCAGGCCCGGACATCGACGACGGTGCGCCCATGCAAGCGGCCCGCCAGGATGTCCTCGGCGGCCGGGACGGCCTCGGCGAGCGGGATGAACCGGGTCATCGCCGCCAGTGCCTCCTCGTCGAGATCGGTGGCGAGTCGTCGCCAGGCCGCCTCGCGGAGCGCCGGAGGGGCCTCCACGGAGTTGATGCCCGTCAGCGTGACGCCGCGCAGGATGAACGGCATGACCGTCGTGGGGAGGTCGCCGCCCTGCGCCAGCCCGCAGGCGGCGACCGTGCCGCCGTACCGGGTCTGCGCGAGCACGTTCGCCAGCGTGTGGCTGCCGACGGAGTCGATCGCTCCAGCCCAGCGCTGCGTCTGCAGGGGCCGCCCGGGGTCGGCGAGCTCCGCCCGGTCGATGATCTCCGTGGCACCGAGGTCGGTCAGGTAGCCGCCCTGCTCCTCCGTGCGGCCGGTGGAGGCGGTAACCGGGTATCCCAGTTTCGCCAGGAGGGACACCGCGACCGAGCCGACACCTCCCGCCGCGCCCGTGACCAGCACGCTCGACCCGGACGAGCGCACGTGGTCGGGATCGACGCCGTTTCGCTCCAGGGCGAGAACGGCGAGCATCGCGGTGAAGCCGGCCGTGCCGATGGCCGCCGCCTGCTCGTTCAGGAGGGTGTCGGGCACCCGGACGAGAGCATCGCCGCGCACGCGAGCCCGCTCGGCGAGCCCGCCGTGGTGGCTCTCGCCGATGCCGTCCCCGTTCAGGACGACGCGGTCTCCCGGCTGCCAGCGCGGGTCCTCCGACGACTCGACGACTCCCACCAGGTCGATGCCGGGGATGAGCGGCGACACCCGCGCGACGCCCGGTCGCCCGGCGATCGCCAGACCGTCCTTGTAGTTGAGATCGGAGAACTCGACGGCGACCGTCACCTCGCCCGGCATCAGGAACGCGTCCGTCAGCTGCCGGACCTCCGCGGTGTGGGCGAGGATGCGGCTGCCCTCGGTCTCCTGCTCGATGACGATGGCGCGGAAGTCGCCCATGGCTCTCCTTCGGTCGGTGCGTTTCGGATCGGGTGTCAGTGCGGACGCGTCAGTTCAGGACGGGAATGGCGTCGGGCAGTTCCCCGCCCGCGTAGAGCTCCGCCGCCGTGCGCTGCAACGCGGCGAGCGCGACACGCTGCGTCCACGGGCCGTACGAGACACGGGCCACGCCGAGCTCGTGCAGCCGGGCGGGGGAGAGGGAGCCGGGCACGGCGATGACGCTGAGCTTGCGATCGCCCAGGCCGCCGACCAGCCGAGACACCGTCTCCTCGTCGAGCCGTCCCGGCACGAATACGCAGGTCGCGCCTTCGTCGAGGAAGGCCCGGCCGCGCCGGATGGCCTCCTCGGTCTTTTCGTCGGCCGTCGGGAACGCGTCCCGGATCCAGACGTCGGTGCGGGCGTTGAGCGCGAACGGCACGCCCTCCGCCTCCGCCGCGGCGACGGCAGCGCGCACGGCGGCGACGGCCTCGTCGAAGGGGCGCACCTGGTCTTCGAGGTTCGCACCGACCACGCCGACGCCGATCGCCCGCCGGATCGTCTCGCCCGCGTTGCCGTAGCCGGCCTCGAGATCGGCGCTGACGGGGAGGTCGGTCGTCGCGACGATCCGGCCGACCATGTCGAGCATGAGCTCGCGCGGGATGCGTTCGCCGTCCTCATAGCCCAGCGTTGCGGCGATGGAGTGGCTGGCCGTTGCCAGTGCCCGCGTCTCCGGGAGGGCTGCGACGGCCTTGGCGCTGATCGCATCCCACACGTTGACGACCTGGAGCAGCTCGGTGGCGTCGTGCAGTCGGCGCAGCTCGGCGCCGCGTTCGGTGATCGAGGTCATGACGCCCACCCTACGACCCGCGCCGCAGCGCCTCTAGGATGGGCCCATGGTGGGCGCCGGGGAGCCGGGAGGACCGCCGCGGACCACGTCCGCCGGCGGGGATCCTCAGCCGTCCAAGACGCTCTCGGCCACCGGCCGCCGGGTCTCGGTCAACGCGGTCGTCGACAACGTGTTCTTCGTCTTCGGCGGCGTCGCGGCGATCTGGCTGGCGTGGCTCGTCTTCACCGAGAGCTTCGCGTGGGGCTGGTTCCTCGTCCTGTTCTTCCTGCTGTTCTGGATCGTCCTCGCCTATCTGGTGCTGCCGAGGCTGCATCGCATCCTCACCCAGATCTACGTGCCCGACTACTTCATCGGGAGGGCCAGGACGAGCGACGGCCTCCTCGGCGATCCGATCAACCTGGCGCTGCTGGGGTCGGAGGCGCAGCTCGACGAGGCCATGACCGCGGCGGGCTGGACCAGGGCCGACGACGTCACCGCCGCCTCCAGCCGCCGCATCATCACGTCGACCCTGCTGCGCCGCAGCTACGACGAGGCTCCGGTGAGCCCGCTGTTCCTGTTCGGCCACCAGCAGGATCTCGCCTACCAGCAGGAGGTGCGCGGCAACCCCGCGAAGCGCCACCACGTGCGGTTCTGGCGATGCCCGGAGGGCTGGATGCTGCCCGGAGGCCACCGGGTCGACTGGCTGGCGGCGGGGACGTTCGACCGTTCCGTGGGCTTCTCGCTGTTCACGCTGCAGATCACGCACAAGATCGACGCGAACACCGACATCGAGCGCGACCACATCGTCTCGACGCTGAACGATGCGGGGATCGGCGTCGACGTGTCCGTCATCCGCGACTTCTCGACCGGGTACCACTCGCGCAACGGCGGAGGCGACAGCATCGAGACCGACGGCGACCTTCCGGTGACCGACCTGTCGGCGGTGACCGTCGAGCCGTGGGCGGTCGCGCGCGCGGCCGGGGCGGACGAGCGGCGAGTGGCCCGCGCCGAGCGCCGGCCGGTGCCCACGACGCTGGGCTTCCTCCTCATGCTGCTGCGGGTGGTCGCCGGAATGCTCACCGTCGTCCTGACCGTGCTCGCCTGGCCGGCGTTCATTCGCTCGGAGCTGGTGTCGCAGACCGGGCAGGCGCTCACCGCGGAGGAGCAGCAGGGAGCCGACCTCGTGTTCGGCATCGCGATGGGGTTGTTCGCAGCGGGGCTGGTGTTCTACTTCCTCCTCGCCCTCTTGGTGTTCACCGGGAGCAACTGGGCGCGCATCGCCTCCATGTCGTACAGCGCGCTGCTGGTGGTCCTCGCGGCGATCGACTTCTTCAACGGCGGCGACCAGGTCACACTGCACACGAACATCCTGGGCCTGCCGTTGGACATCCTGGTCGTGCTCGCGCTGTCCTCGCAGCGGTCGCGCGTGTGGGCGCGGCGACGCCGGGTGGGCTCGCGCCCAGGTGCCGCCGCGAGTATCGGAGCCGCGGCCGCGCGCACCGAGGCGCTCGCCGCAGCCGACGCGCCAGCCGACGACACGAGTCTGCGCTGACGCCAGAGCCTGCGCTGACGCCGGCCGCCCGGCTCACATCAGCTTCTTGCCGTCCGTCCCTCCGGCCTTGAGCGCGGACTCCTCGGCATCCAGGAAAGCCAGCACCGAACGCACCGCCAGCTCCTGGTAGCGGCCCTCCGCCCGCGCCTCGAGCACCGCTTGCCGCTCGGCCACGATCATCGACCTGCGGAGCCGCCGGTACTCGAGCGGAGCATCCTCGGTGTCCTCCGGGGTCGGGTTCTCCAGCGCGTCCGAGAGGAACACCGCGTTGATGCGCAGCCGCTCGATCACCCGGTCGTCCTCCTCGCCGGTCACCTGCGACTCCAGGTGCTCGAGCCCCGCCGACTGCGCCTCGGCCAGCAGTCGCTGCATCTCGCCGGCCTCCTGCGCGAAATCGGGAGGCGGCAGCTTCAGCCGCCGGATGACCCACGGCAGCGCGAGCCCCTCGAGCAGAGTCGCGACCACGACCACGAACGCGAGGAACTGCAGGAACTCGCGGTGGGGCGTCTGCTCGGGAAGAAGGAACACGGCAGCGAGCGTCACCACCCCGCGGATGCCTGCGAACGACACCGCGATGCCGGTCGGCCACGTCCAGCCGCGTTCTCGGAGCCGTTGGGGCCCGTACCGGTAGAGCGTGGTCGTCCCGACCATCCAGAGGAACCGCGCGAGAAAGAGGGCCAGAAGCACCGCGATGCTGATCCACACCGTCTCGGCCACCGTGATACCCGACCGGAAGGCCGAGTTCAGGATGCTGGAGAGTTCCAGCCCGATGAACAGGAACACCGCGTTCTCGAGCAGGAACTCGACCGTACGCCAGTTGATCGTCTCCGCGATCCGGGCCTCCGCCGTCTGGATCGTGGGGGAGCGGTACCCGAGGTAGAGGCCGGCGACCACGACCGACAGGATGCCCGAGCCGTGCAGGAACTGCGAGGGGATGAACGCCAGGTACGGGGTGATCAGGCCGAGGGAGGTGTCGAGCACGGGCGAGCGCAGCTGCTTGCGGATCAGCGACAGGACCCAGCCGACAAGGAGGCCCATCCCTACGCCGACCACGACCGCGATCACGAAGTCTCCGGCGATCGCCCACGGGTTGACGACGCTGACGATCGCGGCGATGGTCGCGTTCAGCGCCACCAGCGCGGTCGCGTCGTTGAGCAGGCTCTCGCCCTCCAGCACGGTCACGAGTCGCCGGGGGAGGTGCCCGCGGCCGGCTATCGCCGTCACGGCCACGGTGTCGGTCGGGGCGACGACCGCGCCGAAGGCGAAGGCCGCCGCGACCGTGATCGCCGGGACGACCAGCCACGTCGTGAACCCGACCACCACGACGGTGAACACCACCAGGCCGACGGAGAGCAGCAGGATGCCGTCGCGCCTCGCGCGCACGTCGACGATGGAGGTCTGGATGGCCGCCGCGAACAGCAGCGGAGGCAGCAGACCGTAGAGCACGACCTCCGGCTCGAGCGCCACCTGCGGAACACCGGGGATGAACGACGCGATCGCGCCGACGACCACCAGGACGACAGGCGCCGACCAGCCCACACGGCGTGAGAGCCCCGTGACCGTGACCGTCACGACGACGAACGACACGATCCAGACGATGGTGGAGACCGGATCCATGGTGTTCATGATGGCCGCAACGCGAAAGCGCCAGCAATGGTTCCCGGCGATCCCGTCCGGATCGGGATGCCTCGGCCCACGCGCGTCGGCTCAGCCGCGTCGGGTCACGCGTGCACGGCGCAGGCGAGCCCCGAGCACTCCTCGCAGACCACGAGCTGCTCCCGGCACGAGACGTCGGCGCAGTTCCGCATGCGGTCGGAGGCGGCTCCGCACCCGGCGCAGCGGCCGACGACCGCCGCGTGGTCCGAGAACCGCACCGAGCCGCGGCCGTCGAAGACGTACAGCGAGCCCTCCCAGAGCCCGTCGTCGCCGAAGCGCTCGCCGTAGCGGACCACGCCGCCGTCGAGCTGGTAGACCTCGCCGAACCCGCGCGAGCGCATCAGGCCCGAGAGCACCTCGCACCGGATCCCTCCCGTGCAGTAGGTGACGACGGCTTTGTCCTTCAGGTGGTCGTAGCGGCCGCTGTCGAGCTCGGCGACGAACTCCCGCGTCGTCGCGACATCGGGCACGATCGCGCCGCGGAAGCGCCCGATCCCCGCCTCGAAACGGTTGCGCCCGTCGAAGAAGACGACATCGTCGCGCTGGTCGAGCAGGGCGTGGAGGCTGTCGGGGTCGAGTCGCTCGCCGCCACCGATCACGCCGCCGCCGTCCACGTGCAGTTCCTCGGGAGCGCCGAACGAGACGATCTCGTCGCGTACGCGCACCGAGAGCCGCGGGAAGTCGAGGCTCGCACCCTCCTCGTCGAGGCCGGAACCCTCGCTCCACTTGACGTCGAGCCCGTGGAAGGCGGCGTAGTCCTTCGTCTTGCGCACGTAGCGCTTGAGCGCGCCGAGCTCACCGCCGAGCGTGCCGTTGATGCCGTCCTTCGACAGCAGGATCCGTCCGCGCAGCCCGAGGGACTCGCAGAGATCCCGCTGCCACAGCCGCACCGCGTCCGGATCGGGGAGCGGCGCGAAGACGTAGAACAGCAGGACTTTGGCGACGGGCACCGAGGGATGCTAGCAGCGCCGACTGCGAATACCGACAGATTCGTTCGCCTCCCGTTCAGCAGAATGGACGATGGTATGACTATGCGAACGATCGTGATCCTTCCGACGTACAACGAGCGCGAGAACATCGGCTCCGTCGTCGGGCGGGTCCGCGCCTCCACGCCGGAGGTCGATGTGCTCGTCGTCGACGACGGGTCGCCCGACGGCACGGGCGAGATCGCAGACGCCCTCGCAGCGACCGACGCCAGCGTGCACGTCCTGCACCGGGCGGGCAAGGAGGGCCTGGGCGCCGCCTACCGCGCGGGGATGTCCTGGGCGCTCGACGCGGGTTACGAGGCGGTCGTCGAGATGGATGCCGACGGCTCGCACCGCCCGGAGGAGCTCCCAGCGCTGCTGGCCGCGCTTCGCGCCGTGCCGTCGGGCGACGGAGCCGACGGAGCCGACCTGGTGCTCGGCTCCCGCTGGGTCGCGGGTGGCGGCGTGGTCAACTGGCCGGCCCATCGCCGTCTGCTCTCCCGCGGCGGCAGCGCGTACTCGCGGTTCTGCCTCGGTGTCCGGGCGCGCGACGTCACTGGAGGCTACCGGGCCTTCACGGCTGACGCGCTGCGACGCATCCACTTCGGCGACGTCGAGAGCCAGGGCTACTGCTTCCAGATCGACATGCTGCGTCGCGCATACGACGCAGGCCTCGCGGTGGTCGAGGTGCCGATCACGTTCGTCGAGCGTGAGCACGGCGCCTCCAAGATGACCGGCGGAATCGTCGCGGAGGCGATGCTGCGGGTGACCGGGTGGGGCATCGCGGGTCTGCCCAAGCGGTTCCGCCGGCAATCGGAGCGCTCGACAGTGACGGAGTCGACGCAGCGCGCGTAGCCCGCGCCTGTTGAAAACATATGCAGAAGCGGAGACGCTACCGCAACTGAGTCCTTGGTGAAATTGAAGTACGACGCGCAGTTCGCGCGCACTCCACTTCGAATGAATCCGGGGGATTCAGATGAACTCACTTGTTTCACGATGCGCGGTGAGCATCGCCGGTCTTGGTCTCATGCTCGTCATGTCCGGCTGCTCACCCGCGACGTCGTCAACCGATAGCCCCGCGGCGACCGTCAGCAGCCGGGAGGCCGCTGCCAACGCCGATAGGCAACTCACCTACGCCCTCGCGCACTGGAACGACTACAACACCGCCCAGTACGGCGACCTCAACCCGGTCGGCGGGGACTGCGCGAACTTCGTCAGCCAGACTCTGATCGCCCGCGGCTGGCAGATGAACTCCGACTGGTACAACCACGACGCCGCCGCCGACTGGAGCCCCGCGTGGGGTTACGTGCCCGCCATGGACAACTACTTCCGCGCGAACGCCGCCAAGCTCGGTCTCACCGAATATTCGTTCGGCCAGCGCGAGAAGATCAGAATCGGCGACATCGTCATGTTCGATTGGAACGACAACGACTCGCTCGACCACGTGCAGATCGTCTCCGCGGTGCAGGAGGTCGAAGGAACGATCTCTATCAAGATGGTCGGCCACAACATCGACACCGACTACCGCGATCTGGATACGACGATCACGGTCGACCATCCCGGCGCCATCGGCCACTTCTGGGCGGTGACGAAATGAGGCGCGGCGCTCGCATGGTCGCAGTGCTGGGGGCGCTCGCCCTCTCCGTCTCGTTGGCGGCCTGCGCCGCTGTCCCCACCGTGGTCGAGAAGCTCACGACCGCGACGAGCACAGCGGGCCTCACCGATGCGGACGGTTACATTCCGAATGGTGATTCTCTGACGTTGACCAGCGACAAGCCCGCTGTCACCAAGCTGGATCCGGAGTTGCTGGCGGCCCTGAGAGCGGCTGACCGGGCAGCTGAAGACGAACGCGGCATTCCGATCACGATCACCGACGGCTGGCGGTCGGAGCGCTATCAGAACGTCCTGTTCGAGCGCGCCGTCCAAAACTACGGAAGCGAAGAGGAGGCGTCGAAGTGGGCGAAGAGGGGCACCGACTCCGCCCACGTCTCCGGCCACGCCGTGGACATCGCGACGGCGGACGCGATGGACTTCCTCAACCGATTCGGTAACCGTTGGGGGGTCTGTCAGGTTTACGCGAACGAGATATGGCACTTCGAACTCCTGACGAGTCCGGGCGGGACGTGTCCGCCGATGGCCGCCGACGGGCGAGGGTGATCGTTGGCGTCGCGCTAGTTGTCGTGGCTAACTCGAAGGACCGGGCCAGGTCGCCACGACCCGCAGACCTCCTCCGTCCCGAGGGATAAGGCGAAGGTCGCCGCCGTGAACACGGGCGATGCTCGCGCAGATCGCGAGACCCAGTCCGGCGCCGACGTGGCTTCCGTCGGTCGCGCGCGTACGAGAACGACCTCTCTCGAACGGCTCGACGAGGGAGGCGACGACGGATGGTTCGACCGGCCGCCCGGTGTTCTCGACGGTCAGCGTCGTGGCGCTCGACGCGTCGGCAGCGACAGTGATCCACACGCGCCGGTCAGTCCCGACATTGTGGACGATCGCATTGTGGACGAGGTTGGAGAGCAGCCGTTCGATCAGCGACTCATTTCCACACGCGGTGGGTGCCTCGATCGTCGTGCTGATCGTCACGCGGCTTCTCGTCGCTGACGCCGCCAGGGTATCGACTACGCGCGCAGTCAGTGATTCGAGATCGATCTCCACTGCCGGCACCTCGACGGAGGAGCGCCCGAGACGCGCGAGAAGGAGGAGGGATTCCGTGGAGGCGATCGCCCGCTCGTTGATCTCAGCGAGCCTTCCGAACACCATCTCGACGTCGGTGTCAGGATCCGCGCTGGCGACGTCCAGGATCGTGCGCGTCATCGCCAGGGGGGTGCGGAGCTCGTGCGATGCGTTCGCGGCGAACCGCTGCTGCTCCCCGACTTGCTGCTCCACGCGGTCGAGCATCAGATCGAAGGCATCGGAGAGGGTGCGGAACTCGTCCGCGCGTCCTGGCAGCTGTACGCGGTGCCCGAGGTCGCCGTCGGCGATCCGCCGCGCGGCGCGATCGATGGCGGACAGTGGCTTGAGCATCCGGCCCGCCAGGAACCACCCGCCGACGAAGCCCACCACCGCGACGAGCACTAGCACCCGAATCGCCACGGGGACGAACGCCTCGATCAAATCGGCGCGATTGGGTGCCCAGCCCTGGTCGACGTCCGCGCCGATGATCTGCAGATTCCCCTGCGGGACGAATCGGAGCACATACCACGTGACCGCGAGGAGGGCGATCGCCGCGAGCACGAGAAAGCCGGCATACGAGAGCGTCAGCTTGATCCGGACGGAGAGTCCGGGCAGGCGGCGCGCAGCCGGTTCAGCCATGATGCTCGGGCCGTGGCGCGGAATCGGCGAGCCGATAGCCCACCCCCGCAACTGTCTCGATGATCGACGGCTCGCCGAGCCTCTTGCGGAGGGACGAGATCGTGATCCTGACCGCGTTGGTGAAGGGGTCCGCGTTCTCGTCCCAGGCGCGCTCGAGAAGCTCCTCCGCACTGATCACGCCTCCGTCGGCATCGACCAGCACTTCGAGCACCGCGAACTGCTTGCGCGTGAGCGCGACGTAGCGGCCGCCGCGGAACACCTCCCGACGGAACGGGTCGATCGTGAGATCACCGACACGCCGCACCGGTGGGGCCGCCTCGACGGGCCGGCGGGCGATAGCGCGAAGCCGGAGCACGAGCTCGCGCAACACGAACGGCTTGGTCAGGTAGTCATCGGCGCCGACCTCGAATCCGGTCTCCTTATCGTCGATCCGGTCGGCCGCTGTGAGCATGATGATGCGGGTCGCGGGCTGGTTGTGGACGAGGTAGCGGCAGACGTCGTCCCCGGACGGCCCGGGGATGTCGCGGTCGAGGACCGCCACGTCGTAGCGGTTGATGGAGAGCAACTCGAGAGCGCGGTCGCCGTCGCCGGCGATATCGGCAGAGATGGCCTCCAGCCGCAGCCCGTCGCGGATCGCCTCCGCGAGATAGTCCTCGTCCTCAACGATCAGCACACGCATAGGAAAAGGGTAACGCTCGGAAATGTTGGATACGCATGCGGAACCTGGAACTTCACCCCCCGAGGACAGGCTCACGGCCTCCCGCTGACCCAGCCCGGCTGGCGGGCGTAGCGTTACGTCTATGTCGAGAGATCCCCTGGAGCGCTTCGGCGCCGTTCCCCAGTTCACCCTCACGAGCGACGACGTCGCCGACGACCGTCCGCTGGCGCGAGCGCAGTGGGGTGCGGGAGGTGGCGGCGGTGACATCTCGCCGCAGCTGTCGTGGAGCGGATTCCCCGCCGAGACCAAGAGCTTCGCCGTCACGATCCACGATCCCGACGCGCCGACCGGCTCCGGCTTCTGGCACTGGGCGGTCTACAACCTCCCGGCCTCGGTGACCTCGCTGGCCGCGGGTGCGGGCGCGGAGGGTGGGGCCTCCCTGCCGCAGGGCGCGGCGATGCTCTCCAACGAACTGCGGTCCAAGAGCTTCACTGGCGCGGGTCCGCCTCCGGGAACGGGGACGCACCACTACTACATCGTGGTCCACGCCCTGGATGTCGACCACCTCGATCTCGACCCCGAGTCGACACCGGCCGTCCTCGGCTTCAACGCGCACTTCCACTCGCTGGGCCGCGCCGTTCTGGTGCCCGTGGCGACAGCCGGGGACATCTAGCGCGCAGCGCCGGACGGGTGTCTAGTGCTTGTTCCCCGTCAGGGCGAGCACGCCACCGAGGCCGATCATCAGCACGCCGCCGGTGGCGCCGAGGCGCTCGACGCGCTTCGGCGACCGCCCGAACCACGTGCGGGCGGTGCCGGCCACCAGCGCCCAGATGCTGTCGAACGTCAGCGCGAGCAGCAGGAAGACGACGCCGAGCTCGAACATCTGCACCGGGATGGCACCTGCGTGATAGTCGACGAACTGGGGCAGCACCGCTACGAAGAACACCAGCGACTTCGGGTTGGTCAGCCCGACGAGGAAACCCTCTCCGAGAATCCGCAGCCGGGAACGCCGCGGCGGCGTCGCCTCGTGGGTCACCGCGGTGTGCCGGCGGTGGCGGATCGCCTGGACCCCGAGGTACATCAGGTACGCCGCGCCGGCGAACTTGATGATCGTGAACGCCACCAGCGACTGGGCGACGATGGCGCCGATCCCGAGCGCCACGGCGATCACGAGCGGCAGCATCCCGAGGGCGTTGCCGAGCACGCTCAGCAGGCCGCCCAGCCTTCCGAGGGCCAGCGACCTCCCGATCACGAAAAGCACGCTCGGCCCCGGGATGACGATGAGCGCGACCGCCGCCAGAGCGAACGCGAGCAGTGACGGAGGGGGCACCATGGACAAGGAGCGTAGGCGAGGGGAGCTCGTCGTGGGAAGGCCGACGACCTGGGGCCGAGACATCGCGTCGACCTCCGCGACCTGATTGACTACGGGGAGACGACGCGAACGACACCTCGGTGCACGACTCGAGGGCGCCGCCGACAACTGCCACAGCAGCGAAGGAGCAGCAGACATGACCGACCCCGAGATCCACAAGGGCCTCGCCGGCGTCGTGGTAGACACCACGACCATCTCGTCCGTCAACCCGCAGACCAACTCGTTGCTGTACCGCGGTTACCCCGTGCAAGAGCTCGCCGCCCAGTGCTCGTTCGAGGAGGTCGCCTGGCTGCTGTGGCACGGCGAGCTGCCCACGGCGGAGGAGCTCGAGGGCTTCGAGAAGCTGGAGCGCGGCCTGCGCGGGCTCGACGATCGCACGCGCCGGGCGCTCGACGACATCCCGGCCTCCGCGCACCCGATGGACGCGCTGCGCACGGCGGTCAGCCAGCTCGGCGGCCTCGATCCGACGCTGGAGCAGGAGGACGGCATCCTCGATCCCGAGCTCAACCTCGGGCGGGCCGTGTACCTCTTCGCGCAGCTGCCGACGATCGTCGCGTACATCCAGCGCCGTCGCCGCGGGCTCGACCTCGTGGAGCCGCGGGACGACCTCGACTACGCGCGAAACTTCCTCTGGCTGACGTTCGGGGAGGTCCCGGACGACGTGGTGGTGGACGCGTTCCGGGTCTCGCTCGTTCTCTACGCGGAGCACTCGTTCAACGCCTCGACCTTCACCGCGCGCGTGATCGCCTCCACTCTCTCCGACGTGTACTCGGCGGTGACCGGCGCGATCGGCGCGCTCAAGGGACCGCTGCACGGCGGCGCCAACGAGGCCGTGATGCACGCCTTCGACGAGATCGGCAGCGCCGACCGGGCGGAGGCCTGGCTCGACGACGCCCTGGCGCAGAAGCGCAAGATCATGGGATTCGGCCACCGCGTCTACAAGAACGGCGACTCCCGCGTACCGACCATGCGCGCGTCGCTCGAGACCCTGGTCGAGCACTACGACCGCCAGGACATGCTCGACCTCTACGACGCCCTCGAGAACGCGATGGGCGAGCGCAAGAACATCAAGCCGAACCTCGACTATCCCTCCGGTCCGGCCTACAACCTGATGGGCTTCGACACCGAGACCTTCACCCCGCTCTTCGCTGCCGCGCGCGTCACGGGCTGGACCGCCCACGTCTTCGAGCAGTACGCGGCGAACTCCCTGATCCGACCGCTCTCGCAGTACACCGGCCCCGCCGAGCGTCACCTGACCCGCTGACGCCCGGCGCCGAACACCCGGCGCCCGGCGCCCCACGCAACGGAGGAGATCCGTCCCATCCCGGGCCGGATCTCCTCCGTTCACTGCTTCCCGGCACCTCCTGGCGCAGGATCTCCTCCGTCAGCGCCAGAGCAGCAGCGCGTCTCCCTGCCCGCCGCCGCCGCAGAGCGCGACGGCCGCACGGCCGGAACCGCGTCGAGCGAGCTCGTGGGCCGCATGACCGGCGAGTCGCGCTCCGGAGGCCCCGATCGGGTGACCGAGCGCGATCGCGCCGCCGTGGATGTTGACCTTCTCCGGGTCGAGGTCCAGGTCCGCGGTCGACTGCAGAGCGACGGCCGCGAAGGCCTCGTTGATCTCGATCAGGTCGAGGTCGTCGACCGCCCAGCCCGCGCGCGTGAGCGCCGCCTGGATCGCGTTCGACGGCTGCGAGTGCAGCGAGTTGTCCGGGCCGGCGACCTGCCCGCTGCTCCCGACGACCGCCAGCCAGTCCAGTCCCAGACGTTCGGCGTTCTCGCGCGACGTGAGGATGAGCGCGGCGGCGCCGTCGCTGAGCGGTGAGGAGTTGCCCGCCGTGAGTGTGCCCTCGGCGGCGAAGCTGGGCCGCAGCTTGGCCAGCACTTCCGCCGTGGAGTCCGGTCGCACGCCCTCGTCGGCCGTGACGACCACCGGGTCGCCCTTGCGCTGAGCGATGCTGACCGGCGCGATCTCGTCCTCGAAGACTCCGGAGGCCGCCGCGGCGCCGGCCCGCTGGTGCGAAGCGGCGGCGAACGCGTCCTGGGCCTCACGCGTGAGCCCGAGCTTCTGGGTGTACTGCTCGGTGGAGGCGCCCATCGAGATCTTGTCGAAGGCGTCGGTCAGGCCGTCGTGCGCAGCGGAGTCGACGGCCTCGATCGAGCCGTACGTCCAGCCCTTCCGCGAGCCCGGCAGCACGTGCGGGGCGTTGGTCATGGACTCCTGACCGCCGGCCGCGACGATCGTCGCCTCGCCCGCGCGGATGAGGCGGGCCGCGTCGATCACGGCCGCGAGGCCGGAGAGGCACACCTTGTTGATCGTGGTGGCCGGCACGTTCCAGCCGATTCCTGCGCCGATGGCGGTCTGCCTGGCGGGATTCTGGCCGGCTCCCGCTTGCAGCACCTGGCCGAAGATCACCGCGTCGACGTCCTCAGCGTCGACGCCGGACTGCTCCAGCGCGCGCCGGAGAGCGACGGCCCCGAGCTGGACGGCGCTCTGGCTGGCGAGCGCGCCCAGGATCTTGCCCTGCGGGGTGCGCGCAGCCGACAGGATGACGACGTCGTTCGGTCGGGGTTCGGGGAGGGGACTGGTCATTGCGGGGCGACTCCTTCGTTGCCGGGATACTCTCCGTCCATTGTCATCCACAGGACGGCCCTCAGCGGCAGTTGTCCACAGATTGGTGGGCTCCGGCCGTCGGGTCCTCGGGGCGTCCATAGCGTGGACTCATGTCGATCACGGAAGAAGCCGCGCCGTCCCTCGCCGACGTCCCCAGCCATGACCGGCCACGGGAGCGCATGCGACGCCTCGGCATCGGCTCGCTCACCGACGACGAGGTGCTCGCCCTCATCCTCGGCTCGGGCCAGACCGGCCGCAGCGTCCTGTCACTCGCCCGGTCCATCCTGGGGCGCTGCGGAGGCTTTCCGGGCCTCGCGACCATGGATTTCGCGCGGCTCGAGAACCTCCCGGGCGTCGGTCCGGCCACCGCCGGCCGGCTCGTCGCCATCATCGAGATCTGGAGGCGCGCCGGCCGGTCGTCCGCGTGGACGCGCCTGGTCGATCCCACGGCGGTCGCCGACGTGGTGCGGCCAGAACTGCTGCACCGCGACAGCGAACGCTTCGTCGTCGTGGTCGCCGACCGCGCCGCTCGACCGCTCGAGATCGTGATGCTGCGCGACGGTGGCGTCGACGAGCGCTCCATCCAGCCGGCCGACGTCCTGCAGGCCGTCCTCACCCGTGGCGGCCGGTCGTTCGCGGTCGCGCACAACCATCCGTCGGGATCGCTCGACCCCTCGGTGGCCGACACGGTGCTCACGCGCCGGCTCGACCAGGCGGCGGCGACCATCGGGCTGCGGTTCCTGGGTCACATCCTGGTCGCGGGCGAGCGCTGGACCGCTCTGTCGGCTACGGGGTCAGTCGCGTCGGGCCGCGGAAGAGATAGGTCGTCTCGCGCAGGTTCGACAGGTGCAGCATCAGCATGAGCACGCGCGCGAGTCCCATCCCGAAACCGCCGTGCGGGGGGATGCCGTACCGGAACGTGGCGAGCACGTCCTCCAGCTCCTCCACCGAGAGGCCCTTCTCCGCCGCCTGCTTCTCGAGGATCTCCACGCGGTGCTCGCGCTGAGCGCCCGTAGAGATCTCGACACCGTTGAAGATGAGGTCGTAGCTCTTGGTGATCGACGGGTCGTCGGCGTGACGCATGTGGTAGTACGGGCGGATGCTCGACGCGTAGTCCGTCAAGAAGACGAACTCGTGACCGTAGGTCTCCTTCACGTACTGGGAGATCCGGCGCTCGCCCTCCGGGTCCATGTCGTCATCGGCGCGCGGCACCTCGTAGCCCTGCTCGGCCACGATGCGCTTCGCCTCGGCGAGCGGGATGCGCGGGAACGGCGTGGTCGGAACGGTGACCTCGACGCCGAAGAGCGCCTCGATCTCGGCCCCGTGCTTCTCCTTCACCGCGGTGAAACCGGCGACGAGGAGGTCCTCGTGCACCTTCATGACGTCCTCGTGGCTGTCGATCCAGCTCAGCTCGGTGTCGACGCTCGTGAACTCCGTCGCGTGGCGGCTGGTGAAGCTGGGGTCGGCGCGGAACGCCGGCCCGATCTCGAACACCCGGCCGAAGCCCGCGGCCTGAGCCATCTGCTTGAAGATCTGCGGGCTCTGGGCGAGGTACGCGGTCGTCTCGAAGTACGGCAGCTCGAAGAGCTCGGCGCGCGACTCGGAGGCCGACGCCATCAGCTTCGGGGTGTGGATCTCGATGAAGCCGTTGTCGACCCAGTACTGCCGCATCGCGTGCTCGAGCGTGGTCTGCACGCGGAAGATGAGGTTGTGCTTCGGCTCGCGGAGGTCGAGGAAGCGCCAGTCCATGCGCTTGTCGATGCCGCTGTCCGCCGCGATCGGGGTCTCCGGGATCGCAGCCGTCTCGACTTCGAGGGTGCTCAGCTTGATCTCGATGCCACCGAGCTTGACGCGCTCGTCGTGCTTGAGCTCGCCGGTGGCGCGCACGAACGACCCCTGCGACAGGGCGGAGATCGTCGTGGCGGGCTCGTCGACGACGACGGTGCCGTCTTCGGCGACCGTGCGCGGATTCACCAGCTGCACAGCGCCCGACTCGTCGCGCAGCACGACGAACTGCACCTTCTTCTGGTCGCGGACGGTCTCGACCCATCCGGCGACGCTGACGGGGCCGTCGGGAAGAGCGGCGAGGTCCTTGATCAAAACGCGTGCGGTCACGATCGACAAGCCTACCGCCCGCTCCTACCGCCGATGAGGGCCGAGAGCAGCCGTCGCGCTCCGGCGCTCAGTGAATTCAAGGCAAAGCGCTCCGTAGACTGGACCAGTGGTAGCAAGCCAAGTTCATCTCGTCCGTCACGGAGAGGTGTTCAATCCCGACGGCATCCTGTATGGCAGGCTGCCGGGCTTCGGCCTCTCCAAGCTCGGCCACCGCATGGCCCAGGCAGCGGCCGACGACCTGGCCGCGCGGGGCCGCCCGATGTCGTCACTGCGCGTCTCGCCGTTGCAGCGCACGCGCGAATCCGCCGCTCCGATCGCCGCGGCGTTCGGTCTCGAGCCGGTCGTGGACGAGCGGATCATCGAGCCCACCAACCACTTCGAGGGCACCAACATGCGTCGCGCCCTCAAGAACCCGGTCAACTGGCCGTTCCTCGTGTACCCGCCCCGGCCCAGCTGGGGCGAGGCGTACACGAGCATCGAGAAGCGCATGCTGGCCGCGATCGACGACGCGTTCGACTCCGTGGAGTCCGGCGACGTCGTCTTGGTGAGCCATCAGCTCCCGATCTGGGTGACGCACCTCTCCGTCGCAGGCGAGAGCTTCCCGCACGATCCGCGCAAGCGCCGCTGCGCCCTCTCGAGCATCACGACCTTCGAGCGCACCAGCGAGCCCGCTCCCGCTCCACAGCCCCGTCCGGGCGAGGAGCCGGTGCCGGCCGACCCGTCGGCTCCACCCGTGCTCCGACTCGTCGAGGTCGGGTACGCCGAGCCAGCGGGCAGCCTGATCGCCACCGCGACCGATGTGGGGGCCGTGTGACCTCCCGTTCCCCGCTCTCCAAACGCGCGCGGCTCGCGCTGATCGGCCCGGCGATCGCCGTGGCGACCGCCCTGTTCCTCTCCGGCTGCACCTCCAATGACGCGCTGGCCAATCAGTACCGCTCCGGCTCCGGTCAGAACTACATCGCGGGCGACGGCAGCGTGAGCGAGTTCGCCGCCGCCAACCGCGGGGCGCCCGTCGCGTTCTCCGGCACGCTGGCCGACGGAACCGCGGTGTCGTCCAAGGACTACGCGGGCAAGGTCCTCGTGGTCAACTTCTGGTACGCGGGCTGCCCGCCGTGCCGGGTCGAGGCTCCCGACCTCCAGTCGCTGTCCGAGAAGTACGCGTCGCAAGGCGTCAACTTCCTCGGTGTCAACCTCTATGACTCCGCGAGCACCGCCGCCAGCTTCGAGAAGGACAAGGGCGTCACCTACCCGTCCGTCCTCGACCGCGACACCGGCTCGGTGCTTCTCGCGTTCAGCAAGACCGTCCCGCCCAAGGCGACGCCGACCACCCTCGTGATCGACAAGCAAGGCCGCGTGGCCGCCCGCATCCTCGGCGCGATCCCGGACAAGAGCATCCTCGACTCGCTCATCTCCGACGCCGTGGCCGGGAAGTAGCCGTGGACGTCGGTCAGATCGTCTTCAGCGGACAGCTCCTGCTCGCGCTGCCCATCGCCGTCCTTGCGGGGCTGGTGTCGTTCGCGTCTCCCTGCGTGCTGCCCCTCGTGCCCGGCTATCTCGCCTACGTCGGCGGGATGAGCGACCCGGGCGCCAAGCGCGACCGCAGCCGGGTGCTTCTCGGCGTCGCCCTGTTCGTCCTCGGGTTCGCCGTCGTCTTCGTGGCCTACGGTGCCGCCTTCGGCGCCCTCGGCCTGTGGCTGGTGCGGTGGCAGGAGGTCGTCATCCGCGTGCTCGGGGTGCTCGTCATCCTCATGGGGCTCGTGTTCATCGGCCAGTTCTCCTTCCTCCAGCGCACGATCAAGCCGACGTGGAGGCCCGCTACAGGACTGATCGGCGCCCCGCTGCTCGGTATCGTCTTCGGCCTCGGTTGGACGCCCTGCATCGGCCCGACCCTCGCGGCGATCAGCGCGTTGAGCGTCGGCAGCGGATCGCCATGGCGTGGAGCCCTGTTGGGACTCTTCTACTGCATCGGTCTCGGCATCCCGTTCCTGCTCGTCGCACTCGGTTTCGACTGGGTGGCCGGCTCCGTAGCCTTCCTCAAGCGGCACATCCGTGTCATCAACATCATCGGAGGCGCACTGCTCGTGGTCATCGGCATCCTGATGGCGACCGGTCTCTGGACTGCCATGATGTCCCAGTTCCTGGGGGTGATCTCCGGCTTTGTCCCGGCCATCTGATCACATCGACTCCGCGCCGCCACGCGACGAAGATCCCAACGTCGTCCAGCCCAAGCTCGGGCCGCTCGGCTGGGTCCGCTGGGCGTGGCGCCAGCTCACGAGCATGCGCACGGCCCTGTTCCTGTTGCTCCTGCTGGCTATCGCTGCCGTGCCGGGCTCGCTGTTCCCGCAGCGCGGAGCCGACCCCAGCGGTGTCACGAAGTACTTCAGCGACAACCCGCAGCTGGCCCCCGTGCTCGACAAGTTCCAGCTGTTCGACGTCTACACGTCGTTCTGGTTCTCGGCCATCTACCTGCTGCTGTTCGCTTCCTTGATCGGCTGCATCATCCCGCGCACCGCCCACCACGCGAGAGCGCTGCGGGCGCGACCGCCCAAGACGCCGGTGCGGCTGACGCGGATGTCCGGCTTCCAGTCGCGAATCCTGCCGGCAGAGCTCCGCGACGACGCACCGAACCCGATCGAGTCGGCGCGGCAGATCCTCCGCCGCTCCCGCTACCGGGTCTCGCTCTACCAGGACGCCCGGTCGACCTCGGTGTCCGCGGAGCGCGGCTACCTGCGCGAGACCGGAAACCTCGTGTTCCACATCGCGCTCCTCGGCGTGCTGGTCGCCGTCGGCATCGGCGGAGGCTTCGGCTACACCGGCCAGAAGGTGGTGGTCGTCGGGCAGAGCTTCGTGAACAGCCTCCCGTCGTACAACTCGTTCAACCCGGGCCGGTTCTTCTCCGACGGCTCGCTCGAGCCGTTCTCGATTCGGGTCGACAGCCTCGACGTGGCATACGAGACGAAGAATCCGAACGCCGTCGGCACGCCGCTCGACTACACCGCGAAGGTGACGACCACGGGGCCGGGCGACTCCTCCGGTCCGGCGACCATCAAAGTCAACGACCCCCTCGCCATCGGCGGCACGAACGTCTACCTCCTCGGCAACGGCTACGCGCCGACGATCACGGTCAAGGATCCGCAGGGCAAGATCGTCTTCAGCGACTCGGTCCCGTTCATCGCCCAGGATGCGCGGCTCACGTCGCTCGGCTGGGTGAAGGTCCCCGACGGGCTGCGCGAGCAGGTCGGGATGATCGGCTTCTTCTATCCGACCGTCGGCAAGAGCGACACCGCGGCGGGGGCACTCACCTCGACGTTCCCCGGCCTGGACGACCCCGTCCTGAGTCTCAACGTCTACGCCGGAGATCTCGGCGTCGACAACGGCGTCCCGCAATCGGTCTACAGCCTGAACACCGACAAGATGACCCAGCTCGCCGGGCCCGGCACCAAGACCAAGGCGCTCCAGCTCAAGCCGGGCCAGACGGTCGAACTGCCGAACGGGCTCGGGACCATCTCGCTGGGCGACGTCAAGCGCTATGCGTCGCTCGACGTGCACCACGATCCCGCCCAGGTCTGGGTGCTGCTGTTCGCCGTGCTCATCCTCGGCGGCCTGCTGACGTCGCTGTTCGTGCCGCGCAGGCGCATCTGGGTGAAGGCCGTCGAGAACCCGGACGGATCCCTGACGCTGGAGTACGCTGGCCTCGCACGAGGCGAGGACCCCAATCTGCTTGCTGCCGTCTCCGCCGTCGCGGACGAGCACACCGCCCTCCTCACCCGACAACCGACGAATTAGAGTTTCATCGTGACCGATACCCTGTCCCAGCTGTCCACGGTCTTCATCTACGTGGCGATGGGGTTCTACGCCGCAGCCTTCATCGCGTTCGCACTCGATCTCGCCCGGCGCGGGGCGAGGGTGACCGCCGACGAGGTCGCCGTGGTCCCGAGCGCCGTCGCGCGCAGAGCCGAAGTCGCCGCGCCCGTGGGCGCCTCGACGACGACGCCCTCCGCCTCCACAGGCCAGGCGCCGCCTCCGGCACCCGCATCGCCGCCGTCGTCGTCGGCACTGGGGAGGCTGTCGTCACGGATCAGCGCCCGGGTCGAGGACGACGTGATGAACGGCGCCGCGTCGTCGACGTCCATCCGCTGGGCCTTCGGCCTCACTATCGCCGGGTTCGCGTCGCACGTCATCGCCACACTGCTCCGCGGCATCGCCGCCGACCGGGTCCCGTGGGCGAACATGTGGGAGTTCTCGATGACCGGCACGCTGGTCATCATCGGCGTCTTCCTCGTCGCCAACCTCAAGTGGGACATCAAGTACCTCGGCACGTTCATCGTCGGTCTGGTGCTCGTGCTCCAGGGGATCGCGTTGCTGCGGTACTACGTCCCGGTGGTCCCGCTGCAGCCGGCGCTCCAGTCGTACTGGCTGGTGATCCACATCATCGTGGCCGTGCTGGGCACGGCGTTCTTCGCACTCGGGTTCGCGTTGTCGGGACTGCAGCTGCTGCAGTACCGGCGTGAGCGTCAGGAGGCGGAGTCGCGGCCGCAGCAGTTCAAGTTCCTCGCCACCCTCCCGAGCGCGGTCGCCCTCGAGAACCTCGCGTACCGGATCAACATCGTGGGCTTCATCGCCTGGACGTTCACGCTCATCGCCGGAGCCATCTGGGCTGAGAAGGCGTGGGGGCGTTACTGGGGTTGGGACACGAAGGAAGTCTGGACCTTCATCATCTGGGTGATCTACGCCGGCTACATCCACGCGCGAGCGACGCGCGGCTGGCGCGGATCGCGTTCCGCGTGGCTCGCGATCATCGGTTTCGCGGCGGTGCTCTTCAACTTCGGCATCGTCAACGTGTTCTTCCACGGACTGCACGCCTATTCGGGTCTCGGATCCTGATCGATCGGCACCTGATCTCAGACGCGGTCGCCCCTCGGGGCGGCCGCGTTTTCGCGTTTGAAGGGGCGAGTTCCGCGGAATCACGCGGAAGCTGCCCTGCGACACGCCCGGGATGTCGGCGGGATTTGCGACGTTCCGGAGGCCTGCGTAAAGTACTTACTTGTCACCCCAAAGGTGCGGGAGAGCGGAAGAGCTCCCCGGCCTCAAGCGGGACCAAATCCTTAGCCTAGCGGCAAATCTCAACTTGAAAGAGTTGCTTTGCTGCGCTTAGGATTAACACCCCACTCACTGAGCAGGTCTAACCGGTTCGGGTCGTGCAAATCGGATGTATCCCACGATGGATGAACGAAAGAGCGCGAAACGGCCAACTTGACAAACTGACTGAGAGTGGTAAGGTAGAGAAGTTGCCTCACAGAGAAGCCCGAGAGGGTTGAAGGTGAGAGCGTCCGATCCTTGAGAACTCAACAGCGTGCACAATGTCAAATGCCAAAAACCTCGGCATTGACCCGAAGACCTCGGTCTGAAAGTCGATGCATGAGATTCCTTTGGATTAGATAACGAATGTCAGACATTCGAATTTAGTCAAGACAAACTCGCAGGAGACGAGATATTCCTCTCCGATCCTGCACTATGTTTCCAGTCGCTTGCGACTTGGAGCTGAACATTTTACGGAGAGTTTGATCCTGGCTCAGGACGAACGCTGGCGGCGTGCTTAACACATGCAAGTCGAACGATGAACCTGGAGCTTGCTCTAGGGAATTAGTGGCGAACGGGTGAGTAACACGTGAGTAACCTGCCCTTGACTCTGGGATAACCTCCGGAAACGGAAGCTAATACCGGATATGACGCACGGAGGCATCTCCTGTGCGTGGAAAGAACTTCGGTCAAGGATGGACTCGCGGCCTATCAGGTAGTTGGTGAGGTAACGGCTCACCAAGCCTACGACGGGTAGCCGGCCTGAGAGGGTGACCGGCCACACTGGGACTGAGACACGGCCCAGACTCCTACGGGAGGCAGCAGTGGGGAATATTGCACAATGGGCGCAAGCCTGATGCAGCAACGCCGCGTGAGGGATGACGGCCTTCGGGTTGTAAACCTCTTTTAGTAGGGAAGAAGCGAAAGTGACGGTACCTGCAGAAAAAGCACCGGCTAACTACGTGCCAGCAGCCGCGGTAATACGTAGGGTGCGAGCGTTGTCCGGAATTATTGGGCGTAAAGAGCTCGTAGGCGGTCTGTCGCGTCTGCTGTGAAAACCCGAGGCTCAACCTCGGGCCTGCAGTGGGTACGGGCAGACTAGAGTGCGGTAGGGGAGAATGGAATTCCTGGTGTAGCGGTGGAATGCGCAGATATCAGGAGGAACACCGATGGCGAAGGCAGTTCTCTGGGCCGTAACTGACGCTGAGGAGCGAAAGCGTGGGGAGCGAACAGGATTAGATACCCTGGTAGTCCACGCCGTAAACGTTGGGCGCTAGATGTGGGGACCATTCCACGGTTTCCGTGTCGCAGCTAACGCATTAAGCGCCCCGCCTGGGGAGTACGGCCGCAAGGCTAAAACTCAAAGGAATTGACGGGGGCCCGCACAAGCGGCGGAGCATGCGGATTAATTCGATGCAACGCGAAGAACCTTACCAAGGCTTGACATACACGAGAACGCCCTAGAAATAGGGAACTCTTTGGACACTCGTGAACAGGTGGTGCATGGTTGTCGTCAGCTCGTGTCGTGAGATGTTGGGTTAAGTCCCGCAACGAGCGCAACCCTCGTTCTATGTTGCCAGCGCGTAATGGCGGGAACTCATAGGAGACTGCCGGGGTCAACTCGGAGGAAGGTGGGGATGACGTCAAATCATCATGCCCCTTATGTCTTGGGCTTCACGCATGCTACAATGGCCGGTACAAAGGGCTGCAATACCGTAAGGTGGAGCGAATCCCAAAAAGCCGGTCTCAGTTCGGATTGAGGTCTGCAACTCGACCTCATGAAGTCGGAGTCGCTAGTAATCGCAGATCAGCAACGCTGCGGTGAATACGTTCCCGGGCCTTGTACACACCGCCCGTCAAGTCATGAAAGTCGGTAACACCCGAAGCCGGTGGCCCAACCCTTGTGGAGGGAGCCGTCGAAGGTGGGATCGGTGATTAGGACTAAGTCGTAACAAGGTAGCCGTACCGGAAGGTGCGGCTGGATCACCTCCTTTCTAAGGAGCATCTGGCACCCTCGGGTGTCCAGGCGCCGGATCTGAGCGAATGTCTCAGCCGGTTAGCTCATGGGTGGAACGTTGACATTGGTGCGGAGCCGATCGGCTCGAACTCAGTACGCCTCTTGCAGGAAGGAACAGTTCGAATCAGGAAGCACCGCACATGCACGCTGTTGGGTCCTGAGGGACCGGGCCTCATCCAATCGGATGAGAACTGGAAACTCGGACCTTTTCTTGTCGGTCATAACTCGGCCGGCGGAGAAGGTACCGCCCGTACTTTGAGAACTACACAGTGGACGCGAGCATCTTAGATTCGAACCTTCGGGTTCGAATCACAAAGATCACAGCACTTTCGAGTGCTGATAGATCATTGGTCAATCTGCGTCAAATCTGCTTCGGCAGGTGAGACGTCGATCGATTCAAACTCATGTGATTTCAAATTTCTAAGAGCAAACGGTGGATGCCTTGGCATCTGGAGCCGAAGAAGGACGTAGTAATCTGCGATAAGCCTCGGGGAGCTGATAAACGAGCTTTGATCCGAGGATCTCCGAATGGGGAAACCCCGCTGGGCCCGTAAGGTGACCCAGTGACTCCCGCCTGAATATATAGGGCGGGTAGAGGGAACGTGGGGAAGTGAAACATCTCAGTACCCACAGGAAGAGAAAGCAAAAGCGATTCCGTTAGTAGTGGCGAGCGAAACCGGAAGAGGCTAAACCGATCATGTGTGATAGCCGGCAGGCGTTGCATGGTCGGGGTTGCGGGACTTTTCAGCAGCTTCTGCCGAACTGCAAGCGTTACAGAGGATCATAGGCGAATGGCATTGAAAGGCCAGTCACAGAGGGTGCCAACCCCGTAGCCGAAATGGTCCAATGGCGCGAAGAGTATCCCAAGTAGCACGGGGCCCGAGAAATCCCGTGTGAATCTGTCAGGACCACCTGATAAGCCTAAATACTCCCAGATGACCGATAGCGGACAAGTACCGTGAGGGAAAGGTGAAAAGTACCCCGGGAGGGGAGTGAAATAGTACCTGAAACCGTTTGCTTACAAACCGTTGGAGCCTCCTTGTAGGGGTGACAGCGTGCCTTTTGAAGAATGAGCCTGCGAGTTAGCGATATGTGGCGAGGTTAACCCGTGAGGGGTAGCCGTAGCGAAAGCGAGTCTGAATAGGGCGATTCAGTCGCATGTCCTAGACCCGAAGCGAAGTGATCTATCCATGGCCAGGTTGAAGCGACGGTAAGACGTCGTGGAGGACCGAACCCACTTAGGTTGAAAACTGAGGGGATGAGCTGTGGATAGGGGTGAAAGGCCAATCAAACTTCGTGATAGCTGGTTCTCTCCGAAATGCATTTAGGTGCAGCGTTGCGTGTTTCTTGCCGGAGGTAGAGCTACTGGATGGCCGATGGGCCCCAAAAGGTTACTGACGTCAGCCAAACTCCGAATGCCGGTAAGTGAGAGCGCAGCAGTGAGACGGTGGGGGATAAGCTTCATCGTCGAGAGGGAAACAACCCAGACCACCAACTAAGGTCCCTAAGCGCGTGCTAAGTGGGAAAGGATGTGGAGTTGCACAGACAACCAGGAGGTTGGCTTAGAAGCAGCCACCCTTGAAAGAGTGCGTAATAGCTCACTGGTCAAGTGATTCCGCGCCGACAATGTAACGGGGCTCAAGCACGCCACCGAAGTTGTGGCATTGACATTATTGGTAGGCCTTCGTGGTCCAGCCGTGTTGATGGGTAGGAGAGCGTCGTGTGGCGAGTGAAGCGGCGGTGTAAACCAGCCGTGGACGCCACACGAGTGAGAATGCAGGCATGAGTAGCGAAAGACGGGTGAGAAACCCGTCCTCCGAAAGACCAAGGGTTCCAGGGCCAGGCTAATCCGCCCTGGGTAAGTCGGGACCTAAGGCGAGGCCGACAGGCGTAGTCGATGGACAACGGGTTGATATTCCCGTACCGGCGAAGAACCGCCCAAGCTAATCCAGTGGTGCTAAGAGTCCTAATCCTGGACACGGATCCCTTCGGGGTGAAGGTCCGGGCCTAACGCTCGACCCCATGCTGGTGCGGCTAGCGTATTAACAGGTGTGACGCAGGAAGGTAGCCCAGCCGGGCGATGGTTGTCCCGGTGTAAGTGTGTAAGCCGAGAGATAGGCAAATCCGTCTCTCATATAGGCCCAGGCACGATGCGTAGTCTTAACTGACGAAATGGGTGATCCTATGCTGCCGAGAAAAGCATCGACGCGAGGTTCCAGCCGCCCGTACCCCAAACCGACTCAGGTGGTCAGGTAGAGAATACCAAGGAGATCGAGAGAATCGTGGTTAAGGAACTCGGCAAAATGCCCCCGTAACTTCGGGAGAAGGGGGGCCTGAGGCGTGAAAGGACTTGCTCCTGGAGCGTTTGAAGGCCGCAGAGACCAGTGGGAAGCGACTGTTTACTAAAAACACAGGTCCGTGCTAAGTCGCAAGACGATGTATACGGACTGACGCCTGCCCGGTGCTGGAAGGTTAAGAGGAAGGGTTAGCTTCGGCGAAGCTCAGAATTTAAGCCCCAGTAAACGGCGGTGGTAACTATAACCATCCTAAGGTAGCGAAATTCCTTGTCGGGTAAGTTCCGACCTGCACGAATGGCGTAACGACTTCCCAGCTGTCTCAACCGCGAACTCGGCGAAATTGCACTACGAGTAAAGATGCTCGTTACGCGCAGCAGGACGGAAAGACCCCGTGACCTTTACTACAGCTTGGTATTGGTGTTCGGTGTGGCTTGTGTAGGATAGGTGGGAGACTTTGAAGCGGGCACGCCAGTGTTCGTGGAGTCATTGTTGAAATACCACTCTGGTCACTCTGGATATCTAACTTAGAACCGTAATCCGGTTCAGGGACAGTGCCTGGTGGGTAGTTTAACTGGGGCGGTTGCCTCCCAAAAAGTAACGGAGGCGCCCAAAGGTTCCCTCAACCTGGTTGGCAATCAGGTGTCGAGTGTAAGTGCACAAGGGAGCTTGACTGTGAGACTGACAAGTCGAGCAGGGACGAAAGTCGGGACTAGTGATCCGGCAGTGGCTTGTGGAAGCGCTGTCGCTCAACGGATAAAAGGTACCTCGGGGATAACAGGCTGATCTTGCCCAAGAGTCCATATCGACGGCATGGTTTGGCACCTCGATGTCGGCTCGTCGCATCCTGGGGCTGGAGTAGGTCCCAAGGGTTGGGCTGTTCGCCCATTAAAGCGGTACGCGAGCTGGGTTTAGAACGTCGTGAGACAGTTCGGTCCCTATCCGCTGCGCGCGTAGGAAATTTGAGAGGATCTGACCCTAGTACGAGAGGACCGGGTTGGACGAACCTCTGGTGTGCCAGTTGTTCTGCCAAGAGCACCGCTGGTTAGCTACGTTCGGGATGGATAACCGCTGAAAGCATCTAAGCGGGAAGCCGGCCTCGAGATGAGATTTCCATGCCTTCGGGCGAGAGGCTCCCAGCTAGACTACTGGGTTGATAGGCCGGATGTGGAAGTGGGGACTAAAGACCCATGGAGCTGACCGGTACTAATAAGCCGATAATTTGATAATCACTATCTTCATACTGTTGTAAGGCTGGTATGAGGAGCCAAGATTGCTTGCGTCCACTATGTGGTTCTCGATGTACGGTCGAGAACTGAAACAATCGTGATGATTGTTCGTTCACTTTGATACATCAATAGTGTTTCGGCGGCCATAGCGAGAGGGAAACGCCCGGTTACATTCCGAACCCGGAAGCTAAGACTCTCTGCGCCGATGGTACTGCAGGGGGGACCCTGTGGGAGAGTAGGACACCGCCGGACTTCTTTGTGAGATGGCCACCCAGTGATGGGTGGCCATTTCGCGTTAACGGTCCAATTTCGCGCGAGCAGTTCGTTGCGCGATCCACGCACCTAGGCTGGGCAGGGAGCCCGCCACCTCGACAGGGAGAAGTCGTGAGCGATACACCTGCAGACGACGACAGGACGTCCGCGTCCCGCGGCGACGACCGCGGCCGCGGTACCGGTCGTGGACGACGCGACGACTCCAGCGGAGGACGCTCGCAGGGCGGTGGGCGATCGTACGACCGCAGTGGATCCTCGAACCGAGGAGGCTCGACGAACCGTGGGGGCTCGAGCAAAGGCGGCGCCGGCTACGACGGCGGCCCTCGCCGGGACTCGTCTGCCCAGGGGCGCGGGCGCCCGCAGTCCGGAGACGGATCGCAGCGCGGCGGCACCGGTGGGGGTCGGTCCGGAGCGGGTGGACCCGCGCGAGACGGCAATCGCGACCAGCAGCGTGATGGCAGCTGGAGCAGGGACGGGCAGCGCGGTGGGGCCGCAGGCGGAAGCCGAAGCGGCAAGTACAGCCGTGACGGCCAGAGCGGTGGTCAGTATCGTCGCGATAAGCAAGGTGGTGGCCGGTACGATCGCGATCGCCAGGACGGACGCGGCGGACAGCGCGGCGATCGGCCGCAGCGGGACGGTGCTCCGCGCGGCGATCGGCCGCAGCGGGACGGTACTCCCCGCGGTGATCGGCCGCAGCGCGAGGGTGCTCCGCGTCAGGGCGGGTCGCGGCAGGGCGGTTCGTGGGACTCGAACCGGAAGCCGAGCACTGGCAGCGGACGGGACAGTCGGCCGAGCGGGCACGGCAGCCGTGCGGGCGGAGGTCGTTCCGACGACAAGCTCTGGACGAAAGGCGGCCGGCCCGCGCGCGGGGACCGGGATGCCCGTGACCACGAGTACGAGCTGAGCGAAGAAGAGAAGCGCGCTCGTGAGCTACGGGCGGTTCGTCCGCGGCACGATGACCCCGACCTCCCCGACGACGTCGAAGCGCGTCAGCTCCCGAAGGAAGCGCGCGTGGAGCTCAAAACGCTCAGCAAGGACAACGCCGACTGGGTCGCAGAGCACCTGGTCATGGCCTCCCGGCTCATCGACACCGACCCCGAGCTGGCGCACCGCCACGCCATGTCGGCCTCCCGTCGCGCCGGACGCATCGGTGTGGTTCGCGAGACACTCGCGATCACCGCGTACGCCACTGGCGACTTCGCGCTGGCCCTGCGTGAACTGCGCACTTACCGCCGGATCACCGGCTCCAACGACCAGATCGCGCTGATGGTGGACAGCGAGCGCGGCGTCGGCCGGCCCGACCGCGCCCTCGAGCTCGGGCGATCCGTCGACCGCGCGAGCCTCCCCACGGACGTGCAGGTCTCGTTGGCGATCGCGATGTCCGGCGCGCGACTGGACCTCGGTCAGGACGAGGCCGCGCTCGCTGAGCTCGAGATCCCGCAGCTCGACCCGAACCGTGCTTTCAGCTGGAGCCCGGACCTGTTCCACGCCTACGCGGAGGTGCTCGAAGCCCTCGGCCGTGATGATGACGCAGCCACCTGGCGGGAGCGCGCCGAGCGTGCGGAACTGGCGTTGGAAG
This sequence comes from Leifsonia sp. Leaf336, assembly GCF_001423695.1. Classification (GTDB taxonomy): domain Bacteria; phylum Actinomycetota; class Actinomycetes; order Actinomycetales; family Microbacteriaceae; genus Leifsonia. Next base: position 419,204 of record NZ_LMOZ01000003.1, on the reverse strand, counting down.
AAGCGCAGTCGGACGCCGAGCTCGAGACCATCCACGTCATCGAGGAGGTCTTCGAGCAGGAGCCCGGGGAAGACCCGAAAGAGAGCTCAGAGGACGAGGATGACATCGAGCGGGAGGGCGAGCCGGACGATGGCGCTGTTTCGACGGACGAGTGAGACAGCGACGCCGCTGACGGGCGTCGACCTCGTGCTGGCCGACCTCGACGGCGTGGTCTACACCGGACCGAACGCCATCCCGTACGCGGTCGACAGCCTCAACAGCGCCGCCGCAACCGTCCGTGTCGGTTACATCACCAACAACGCCTCGCGCACCGATGCGTCGGTGGCCGGCCACCTCAGCGACCTCGGCCTCCGCGTCGAACCGCGCGATGTGGTGACCTCGCCGCAGGCGGCGGTCCGGCTTCTCAGCGAGCACGTTCCGGCAGGATCGACGGTTCTGGTCGTCGGCGGAGACGGCCTGGTCGACGAAGTGCAGAAGGGCGGCTTCTCGGTCACCCGCTCCGCGGAGGACGACCCGGCCGCCGTGATCCAGGGCTTCGCTCCGGAAGTCGGCTGGACCCAGCTGGCCGAAGCCGCGTTCGCCCTCCAGGGCCGCAGCGACAGCGAACGGCCGTGGATCGCGACGAATACCGACTGGACCATTCCGGTCGCGCGCGGCATCGCGCCGGGCAACGGCACGCTCGTCTCCGCGGTGCACACCGCGGCCGGGAGGCTGCCGCTGGTCGCGGGAAAGCCCGAGGTGGCGATCTTCCACGAAGCGATCGCGCGCTTCCAAGCCAAGACGCCGCTGTTCATCGGCGACCGGCTCGACACCGACGTCCTCGGTGCGAACCGCGCGGGGATCGCGTCGGTGCTCGTCCTGACCGGGATCGACCGGGCGAAGCAGCTGCTCGCCGCCGAAGCGGACTCCCGACCGACCTACATCCTGCGCGATCTGCGCGGGCTCGACGAGCCGTATCCCGAGACGAAGACCGCCCGCAACGGCGTGGTGACCGTCGGGAAGTCGACGGTCGGGATCGAGGGCAACGAGGTCCGCATCCTCAGCGAAGGGGACGACGAACTCGACCTGCTGAGGGCCGCATGCGCGGCGATCTGGGACTCGGGCCGGGCGATCTACGGCCTGGAGGTTCCAGAGCGGCTCTACGCCTGATCGGCTGAGGTTCGCCCGGCTTCCTAGAGAGCCGTCGTGCGTTCGACCACGCGGTAGCAGCGACGAACCCGATCGAGCCACCAGTCGCGGCGGTCGTCGGGCGCGCTGAGACGATCGAGCTGAGCGGGCGAGACCTCCGGACGCTCGACCCGGATGACACCGTCGACGGGCGTGAGCGGCGATACCGCGACATCCTGGTCGAACATGGCGACAGTCCCGAGTCCGCAATCGAAGTCGAGTTCAGGGATGGCTGCCGCCAGGAAGGCGCCCATCGCGATTCCGACCGACGTGTCCAGGGCGCTGGAGACGACCACGGGGAGGCCGGCTTCGGCGACGATCCGCAGGGCCGTGTGAACGCCCCCGAGCGGCTGCGCCTTGATCACCAGCAGGTCGGCGGCGCCGGCGCGGGCGACCGCGAGCGGGTCGCTCGCCTTGCGAACGCTCTCGTCCGCGGCGATCGGGATGTCCATGTACCGGGTGCGGACGCGGATCTCCGCGAGCTCCTCGACGGTCGCGCAGGGCTGCTCGACGTACTCGAGATCGAACGGGGCCAACGCGTGGATGGCGTGCTCCGCCTCGTCGACGTTCCACAGCGCGTTCGCGTCGACGCGGACGCGGCCCTCCGGACCCACGATCTCGCGGACGGCGCGCACGCGGGCGATGTCATCGGCGAGCGTTTGACCCGGCTCGGCGACCTTGACCTTGGCCGTTCGCGCGCCGGGGTATCGGTCGAGAATGGCGGGGACGTCATCGGCGGCGACGGCCGGGACGGTCGCGTTGACCGCGATCTGGTGGCGCAGCGGCGCGGGCTGGGGCCGCCATCCGAAATCGATTGCGGCGTGCAGCCAGGAGGCGGCCTCCTCGTCGTCGTACTCGACGAACGGGGAGAACTCGGTCCAGCCCTCGGGGCCCTCGAAGAGGACAGCCTCGCGGACGGTGATGCCGCGGAACCGCGATCGCATCGGCAGCCGGACGACACGCGCCGTCCCTAACAGGTCGTCCAGGTGGGGCAGCATTCCACAAGTTTGGCACGCGAGCCGCCGCGCGGATCGGCGCGATCGTAGGCTTGAGGCATGTCTTCGGCAGTATCAGAGCTCTTCGACCCCGCGGTGTGGAGGGACGTCCCTGGTTTCGGGGCGCTCACCGACATCACCTACCATCACGACGTCAGCGGGCGCATCGCGCGTGTCGCCTTCAACCGGCCCGAGGTGCGCAACGCATTCCGTCCGCACACGGTCGACGAGCTCTATGCCGCTCTCGAGAACGCGCGCACCAACCCGAAGATCGGCGTGGTGCTGCTCACCGGCAACGGGCCGAGCCCGAAAGACGGTGGCTGGGCGTTCTGCTCCGGCGGTGACCAGCGCATCCGCGGCCGCGACGGATACAAGTACGCCGACAACGAGACGGGGTCGGGGATCGACAGCGCTCGAAGCGGCCGCCTGCACATCCTCGAGGTTCAGCGACTCATCCGCTTCATGCCCAAGGTCGTCATCGCGGTCGTGCCCGGGTGGGCGGCCGGCGGCGGGCATTCCCTTCACGTCGTCTGCGATCTCACCATCGCGAGCGCGGAGCACGGGCGGTTCAAGCAGACCGACGCCGACGTCGGATCGTTCGACGCCGGCTACGGCAGCGCCTACTTCGCCCGACAGGTTGGCCAGAAGTTCGGTCGTGAGGTCTTCTTCCTTGCTCGGGAGTACTCCGCGCAACGGGCCTACGAGCGCGGAGCGGTGAACGCGGTCGTGCCGCACGCGGAGCTGGAGGAAACGGCGGTCGAGTGGGCGGAGGAGATTCTCACCAAGTCTCCGACGGCGATCCGCATGCTCAAGTTCGCGTTCAACGCGGTCGATGACGGGCTCGTGGGCCAGCAGGTGTTCGCGGGAGAGGCGACGCGGCTGGCCTACGGAACCGACGAGGCTGTCGAAGGTCGCGACGCATTTCTCGAGAAGCGCGAGCCGGACTGGTCGCCGTTCCCATGGCAGTACTAAGCGCGGTGGCCAAGCCGAGCACGGCTGCGGTGTCAGACGCAGGCACTGGGATGGCGACGTGACGCGCGCGTACCAGGTGGTCGATGCGAGCCGGCCGCAGGATGTCTTCGTGGCGTTGCGCGCGGCGCTCGCCGATGGTGGGCCGGCGGTCGTTCCACGCAGTGGCGCTCCGCGGGAGCATGCGGAGGCCAGCGCGGAGCAGGCGGCCGCGTGGCCAGCGCAAGCGGAGCGGGCCCCGCAGAATGTCGCCCTCGTCATCGAGACCTCCGGGTCGACGGGTGTGCCGAAGCGGGTCGCGCTCTCCGTCGACGCCCTGCTCGCGAGTGCGGCGGCCTCCGCCGGCGCGGTGGGAGGTCAGGGGCAATGGTTGCTCGCGCTTCCCTCGCACTACGTCGCGGGGGCTCAGGTGCTCGTGCGCTCTCTCGCGGCGGGAACGGAACCCGTCTACTACGGCGAGGGGCACTTCGACCCGAGGCGGTTCGCCGAGCTGACGGGTGAGCTCACTGACGATCAGCTCTACACGTCGCTGGTGCCGGTGCAGCTGGCGCGGCTTGTGGATGCCGCCGAGGGAGGTGCCCGCGAGGTGGGCGCGGCGTTGAGGCGGTTCGACGGCCTCCTCGTCGGCGGGCAGTCGCTCGACACGCGGCTTCGCGAGCGGGCGGAGGAGCTCGGCGCTCGCATTCTCACCACCTACGGCTCGAGTGAGACCGCCGGGGGATGCGTCTACGACCGCGTCCCCATCGGCACGACGGTGGTGCGCGCGGTGGACGGTTTGCTCGAGATCAGCGGACCGTCCCTGGCCGAAGGCTACATCGGCGACGAAGGGCGGACGGCGGCGTCGTTCTACGAGGAGGGCGGCGCGCGGTGGTACCGCACAGGTGATCTCGGCGAGGTCGTCGACGGACGAGTGACCGTGCGCGGGCGCTCGGACAATGTGATCATCTCCGGTGGCGAGAAGGTGCTGCTGGACGCCGTCGAACGCGTTGTCCGCGCGCTGCCGGCGCTCGGCGACGTCGTCGTGGTCGCCGCGCCCGACGACGAGTGGGGGCAGGTTCCCGTCGTGGTCGCGACGGGGGGCGGGAGCCTCGACGACGTTCGCGAACGCGTCGTGCGGGAGCTGGGTCGCGCGGCCGCACCCGCGCGAATCGTCACCGTGACCGACCTGCCGCGCCTCAGCAACGGCAAGCCCGACCGTGTGAGCGCCGCACGTCTCGCGCGCGTCGCGGGCTCCGCGGAGTCGGAGACATAGCCGTTGTTGTTACGATTCGCTCTGTGATGAGCCAGAACAACTCCCGGATGCAGCGGATGGCGCCCCCGCCGGCGCGCGGACCTCGTGGCGGCAGGAGCGGACGTCCCGGCGCCAAGGCCTCCACGGTGCGGCCGGCGACGACCGCCGACTGGATCGCCGGCGCGCGCCTACGTACCCTGCCGCTGGCGGTTGCGCCTGTGCTCATCGGCGTCGGGGCCGCCAAGGTCATCGAGGGCGCCGGCATCTGGCACCCGGTGCGATCCCTGCTCTGCCTCGCGGTCGCGGTGCTGCTGCAGATCGGCGTCAACTACGCCAACGACTACTCCGACGGCATCCGTGGCACCGACGAGTTCCGTGTCGGGCCGGGCAGGCTCACCGGGTCGGGCAAGGCCGCACCCAAGAAGGTGCTCACGGTCGCCCTCACGTTCTTCGGGCTGGCGGCCGTAGCGGGCCTCATCCTGGTACTCCTCACGCAGTTCTGGTGGGTGCTGATCGTCGGGGCCGTGGCCATCGCCGCCGCCTGGTTCTACACGGGCGGCAAGCGTCCGTACGGGTACTACGGACTCGGCGAAGTCTTCGTGTTCGTCTTCTTCGGCCTGGTCGCGACGGCGGGCACGACCTACATGCTGGCCGGCTCGGTGAACCAGGAGGCCTGGTTCGGTGGAGTGATCGCCGGATTGATCGCGTGCGCGGTGCTCATGGTCAACAACATCCGCGACATCGGCCCGGACAAGCAGGCGCGCAAGCGCACACTCGCCGTCCTCCTGGGCAACACAGCGTCGCGGATCGTGTTCTGCGTGTTCCTGCTGGTGCCGTTCGGCATCCTCGCGGTTCTCGCCCTGTTCTACCCGTTCGCGTGGTTCGGGATGTTCGCGCTCCTCGCAGCGCTTCCAGCCTGCGTCATCACGCTTTTCGGCAAGACCCCGCGCGAACTGGTCACGGCACTGCAGCTCACCAGCATCACCGGGCTGCTCGTGGCGATCGCGCTCGGCGCCGCCTACGCCTTCTGACCGGAGGCGGTTCCGCCCTGATCGGCGTCGGACTGCGCCGCGTCGATCGCGGCGTCTTCGTCATCGTCGGGCGACGGGGCCGGCTTGTCCCGGTGACGCGCAGCGTACAGGTCTGACGAGACCGCGTTGCGCGGCTTGCTGAGCAGGATGTACGACAGGCAGAGTCCGATCAGGGCGGCGGCGATGACCGCTGCCCACCAGACGATGCCGATCACGAGAAGGACGATCAGCGGCACGACGAACACCACCAGGCGCAGCACGGTGTAGGTCAACCAAGAGGGAATCCGCTTCACCCTCCCAGCTTAGGCACGCTCTCTGAGAGTTACGATGTAGCCATGGTTCGCCTCTGGATAGTCCTCGGCGTCGCAGCCGCGGTTTTCTACATCTATTCGGTGGCAGACTGCGCCCTCTTCGACCGTTCCCGGGTGCGTGGCCTACCCAAGCCCGTGTGGCTGCTCATCATCATCCTGTTCCCGATCATCGGCGGCGTCCTCTGGTTCCTGGTCGGCCGCGGCCGGCGCAACAGAGGCGAGTCCGCCCGACGCGTCCCCGCGCCGGACGACGACCTCGAGTTCCTCGGAAAGCTGCGGATCGACCACGATCAGGAAGAGCGCATCAAGCGGCTCGAGAAGGAGCTCGCCGAACTCGACGACAACGGTCCGGACGACCAGACCGGCCGACGGGATGGGTGACCCGCGGGTCTCGGAAGAGCCCGCGGACCTCGGAGCCGGGACACCCGGACGGCTGCCCCGCGTGGACAGCCCGGCGACCGACTACGCGCTCGCCCTCCTGGCGGGCTTCGTGGAGGCCGGCGTCGCCGACATCGTGGTGAGCCCCGGCTCTCGATCGCAGGCGCTCGCGCTCGCCGCGGCCGAGCTGGAGCGCGCAGGAGCCGCCCGACTCCACGTCCGCATCGATGAGCGGGTCGGCGGCTTCCTGGCGCTCGGGCTCACCTGCGAGACCGGCGCGCCCACCGTCATCGTCACGACCAGCGGGACGGCGACCGCCAATCTGCACCCCGCCGTTCTGGAGGCGCACGAGGCCGGCATCCCGATGATCGTCGTCACAGCCGACCGCCCGGACGAGCTGCGTGGCATCCGGGCCAACCAGACGACCCGGCAGGACGGCCTATACGGGACCGTCGTGCGATCGACGCGCGACATCCCCGCTCCGGTCGGCGCCGCCGACGAGCAGGACGCCGCCCGTTCCATCGCGCACGCCGCGGTCGCGGAGGCCGTCGGAGCCGCCACGGCCGACCCCGGCCCGGTTCACCTCAATGTCGCGTTCCGTGAACCCCTCTCGGTCGCCGTGCCTCCAATCACCGGCCTCGAGCGGGGCGAACTGCCCAGGGTCGCTGGTCCGGAGGCGCTGGGGCGGCCGGTCATCGAGCTGGAGGACGGGCCTCTGACGGTGGTCGTCGCCGGGGCCGACGCGGGCCCCGCGGCGGCCGACCTCGCGCGGACGGGCGGTTACCCGCTGCTCGCCGAGGTGTCCAGCGGCTCCCGATTCGGGCCGGAACTGGTGGTCGCCTACCGCGAACTGCTGCGCGAAGAGGCCTTCGGCGATCGAGTCGAGCGAGCGATCGTGTTCGGACATCCCACGCTCAGCCGGGAGGTCCCGGCGCTCCTGCAGCGAGCGGACGTCGAGGTGATCGTCGTCGCCCCGACCGGCGCCGAAGCGTACAACCCCGGGCATCGAGCACGCGTCGTGGGTGGAGCTAAGCCGCCCGCGGAGGTCGACCTCCGCAGCCCCGAGGTGCGTTCGTGGGTGGGCAGCTGGGTGTTCGCGAGCCGAAGGCTCACCGAGGACGCCGAGCGCTCGGCCGACCCGGCCTCCACCGCCCCCGATGTGCAGAAGGCGCGTTCGTACCAGCCGTCCGACGCCCTGGCGTTCGCCCGGGCGGAGCTCGCGGCCGTGCGGGCACCGATCACGCGTCCGCTGCTGGCCGAAGCGCTCTGGCGGTACACCTGGCCGCACGACCGCCTGGTCTTCGGTGCCTCCCGGCTGATCCGAGACGCCGACAGGCTGGTGCCCGGCAAGAAGATCGTGGTCCACTCCAATCGCGGGCTCGCGGGTATCGACGGCACGATCGCTTCCGCGACCGGGATAGCGCTCGCCAGCGCGGCCCGCGCGCGAGCGGAGGGTGGCGCCTCCGGAGTCACCAGGGTGCTCCTCGGCGACCTCGCATTGCTGCACGATGTCGGCGCCCTGCTCGGCGGTGCCGGGGAGGAGCGGCCACACCTGCAAGTCGTCGTCGGAAACGACGGCGGCGGGACCATCTTCGACGGTCTCGAAGTCGCGGCGACCGCGCCGGCCGAAGCGTTCGACCGGGTGCTGTACACGCCGCATTCGGTGGACCTGGCAGCCCTCGCCCGCGCCTACGGATGGGAGCACCGCGTGGCGCGCACGAAGGGCGAGCTGGATCAGGCGCTCTCCGCCCCGCCTCCCGGGCCGAGCATCCTCGAGGTTCCGCTGCCGCGCTGAGTCGGCGCCGCTCGCTAGAGGCTGTCTGGGTCGAGGTTCAGCTTCGTCGACGCGTAGAGGTACTGGCTTCCGGCGCCTCCCGGGAGGTCCGGGTTGAGCCAGAGCAGCCACTCGACCGGGATGCCGAAGCGGTCCGCCACGGCGGTCGTCGTGTCGCCCTCGGCGACCTCGTAGCTCCGGGGCGCGCCGCTCGCGGTCGTGGCCGTGACGCTTCCCGCGGCGCTCGGGCGGGCTCCGCCGTCGACCGGATGCACGTTCGACGGCCGCACCGGCACCGACCAGCGGATCGTGTTGACCGCTAGTACCTTGTTCGGGCCGAGCTCCTGCGGCACACCGTCGAACGACGCGGCCGACGAGTACGTCACCAGGGATGTCAGGTAGGACGGTTGGCCGTCGTTGACGAGGGCCGTCGCCGATTGCGCCGACGAGGTCGGGCCGCCGAGGAGCTGATCGCCCACGCCGTGGTAGGTCAGTCCGTCGCCGACGCGCGGCGGGATGTCGATGAGCGTGACCGACACGGGCACGGGAACCGTCGAGGTGAAGTTCGAGTACTGGGCGGAGTACGTGTTGTTGCCGTTCGCGACCATCCGGTAATGGAAGTGGATGCTGCCCAGGGGCGAGGCCACATTGCCCTCGGCCACGACGGTTCCCTGCGGAACGGGAGTGAGCGTCGGTGCGGGAACCGGCGTGCTCGTCGGAATCGGAGTGCTGGTCGCAAGACTTCGGCTCTGGCTCCGTGGCGTGCTCGTGGGCTTCGGCGACGCGGTATGCGTCGCCGATGCGCTCGGTTTCGCGCCTCCACCGAAGAGTGCGCACCCGGCGAGCAGCGATACGACGGCCGCCGCAGCGACCAGCGCGGCTGCACCCCTCCGCGCGCGTGCGGACTGACCCGACAGTCGACTCCGACCGTGGTTTGTTCGAAACGACACGATTTCCCCCTCGAAGCACCCTAGCGGGGTTGGAGGCCGTCGACAATGAAGATGAGATCGCATTGGCGCATCACTAGCATGACCGCGTGCACATGATCTTCCGGACGATGCTCCACGCGTTCCTCTCCCGCTTCGGTCCGCGGCTCGATCACTGGGACGTGGCACGGACCCGCTTCCGGGTGCTGCCCACGGACCTCGACATCCTCAAGCACATGAACAATGGGGTCTATCTGTCGATCGCCGACATCGGGCGCTTCGACCTGCTTCGCAGGAACGGGGTCTGGGCGGTCTTCGAGAAGCGCGGCTGGTATCCCGTCGTCGCGTCGGAGACGATCTCGTTCCGCAAGTCGCTGGAGCTGTGGCAGCCGTTTGTGGTGGAGTCGCGCATCCTCGGCTTCGACGAGAAGGCCGTCTACGTGGAGCAGAGGTTCACCGTGGACGGTGAGATCTACACGCAGGCCTTCATCCGCGGCCGCTTCCTGAAGAGGTCGGGCGGGGTCGTCTCGATCACCGAGCTGCTCGACGCGGTCGGTCCGGCACCGACCGACGTCACGGTGCCGGACTGGCTCGTGGAATGGGGAGCGGACGCCGCCCTGCCCTCGACGCGCGCGGAGGCCCCGAGCGTCTGGAGCGAGTGACGGCGTCCGCACGCACCGGCCGGTGAAGGCTCAGCTCGGCCCGAACGCGAAGACCCGATCGGGGTCGTAGGAGGCGCGCACGTCGGTGAGCCTGGCGTGCACCGCGGGCGGCCACGCGCTCTCGAACGTGGTCGGATCGCTGAGGTCGGCTGACCAGTTGACGTTCGTGATCGCCGAGACGCGGTGCCGCAGAGCGCGGGCGAGCGCCTCCGCCGCTGCCGGCGCGGCGCTCTCGAACGTCGCCGGATCGGCGGCGATCGCGCTCAGCGTGTAGCCGCTGTCACGCCCACCGACCGCGGTGCCGTCTGCCGTGTCGCGGCGAGCGGCTCCGCCCAGCTGCCGGATCTCGAGGGCCAGGAACGGGCTCTCGACGCGTGGGCCGGCGACCTCCAGCAGCGCGTCGCCGTCGGCGGCGTCGAAGTCGTCGAGCATGAAACCGCGGATCCACGACGGCGATCCCTGCTCTGGATCGTTATGGATGCTCGCGACCGCGGTCGTCGGGATCTCCGCCACGGCGTCGAGGAAGACGGGTGCGGCCTCCCGGATGGGTGCGAACAGGCGCTCGCCTGTGGCGCTGTCGCCCGGATAGGCGAACCGGACGCTGAGCACCGTGCGGCCGCGCAGCGGCGGCGGAGGGCCGTCGACGTCGGGCACGCGCAGCAGCACGACGGACGTCGTCGCCTCTTCGCCCAGCCCGGCCGCCCAGTCGACCCAGGCACGGAACGCGGGCTCGATGGCGTCGCCCTCGAAGAAGACGCTGCCGGCGTAGAGCGTGGTTAGCGGCACCAGCTCGAGCGTCATCTCGGTGACGATGCCGAGACCGCCCTTGCCTCCGCGCAGCGCCCAGAACAGCTCGGGATGCGAGTTCGCATCGGCGGCGACGATGTCGCCCTGAGCGGTCACGACCCGGAACCCGCGGACCCAGTCGGCGGTGAACCCGTGCGTGCGCGCGAGCGGCCCGAGGCCTCCACCGAGGGTGTAACCGACTGCCCCGACGCTCGTGGAGGACCCGGTGATCGGGGCGAGATCGTGCTCGGCCGCACGGGCGATGACGGGCGCCCAGCGCACGCCGGCTCCCACTCGGACGAGGCGGGCCGGCGCGTCGATCTCGATGGCGTCGAGCGCGCGCGTCGACACGATGAGCCCTCCGACGATCGACGCCTCCGACCCGTGCCCGGTGGCCTGGACGCGCACCGGAAGCGCGTGTTCGCGCGCGAAGCGCACGGCCTCGGCGACGTCGCCCTCGCTCGCGACGGCGACCACGACGTCTGGATCGTGTTGGATCGCCGGATTGAAGCAGGCGACTTCGGCGGCGAGCCCCTCATCGCCGCGGACGTAGACGGTTCCCTGGACGCGCTCGCGCAGGCGCGCGAGGGCATCGCTTTCGATATCGATTCCCATGGGGAGAACGTAGGGGAGACCACCGACAGTGGTCAGCCGTGTGACGTACCATTCCGTTCATGACCGCCGTGCTCCCCGCCGACGCCCGCTCCGGGCGCGCTGTGGAGACCGTCTACCGTCCGGCGGGCGCACTCGACGTGCCGGGCACGATCGGCCAGCTCGGACGCGGGCCGTACGACCCGACCACCGCGTGGGACCTGCAGGGGATGTGGCGCACCTGGCGCACCCCCGAGGGTCCTGCGACCCTCCGGATCCTCCGCGCCTCGGCCGACGGCGGCATCCGAGCCGCCGCCTGGGGCCCCGGCGCGCACTGGGCGATCGACGCCGTTCCCGGCCTGCTGGGCAAAGACGACGACTGGTCGGGTCTCGACGTGCGGTCGCATCCGCTGCTGCGCGAGAGCCTGCACCGCAACCCGGGACTCCGCCTCATGCGCACGGGCCTCGTCCTGGAGGCCCTCCTGCCGGCGATCATCGAGCAGCGCGTGACGAGTCTGGAGGCCTACCGGTCGTGGGCGCGCCTCCTGCGCTGGTACGGCGAGCCCGCGCCAGGGCCGGTGCCGGAGGGACTCCGCGTGGTCCCGACGCTCCAGCAGTGGCGGGGCATCCCCTCCTGGGACTGGCACCGTGCGGGCGTCGATCCGCGGCGTGCCCGTGCGATCCAGGCGGTGCTCGCCGTGGCGCCTTCACTGGAGCGGGCGATCGGAGCCGCCGCCTCCCTCGACGACGCCGAGAGCGCGATGCGCACCATCCCCGGCATCGGCCAGTGGACAGTAGCCGAGACGCTGCAGCGGTCGCACGGCCACCCCGACCTGGTCAGCGTCGGCGACTACCATCTGGCCCACCAGGTCGGCGAGGCACTCACCGGCTCCCGTGTCGACGACGACGGGATGCTCGAACTTCTCGAACCCTGGCGGGGCGACCGTCAACGGGTGGTGCGGCTGATCCTCGCGAGCGGCTTCCGGTTCCAGCGCAGAGGGCCGCGGGTCGCCCTTCAGGACCACCGCTGGCACTGATCCGCGCCGGCGCTGATCAGTGCCGACCGTGCGAGGCTCAGCCGGTCGTGCCGTTCCGCTGCGCCGTGGCGTGCTCGAGCCGCAGGTCGTGGTCCAGCTCCCGGCAGAGCGTCTCGTAGTGGTCGCGCATCGACGGGTAGTAGTCGTCCCAGTTCGGCATCCGCTTGCCGTCGTGAGCGGCGACGAGCCGGTCGAGGTAGTAGTCCCAGCCGATGCAGTAGTCGGCCGAGTTCGCGATCGCCCGCAGCCGCTGCCCGAAGGTGACGGTCGTGTGACCGCTCGCCTCCGTCAGATGGACGAACATCACGAGCGAGTCGGGCGCCTCGCCGACGTCGACGTGGAGGCGGTGCGGCGACTCGCACAGCATCACCGTCACGTTCTGCCACTCCGCACCGTCGCCCTCCGCGTTCATGCGGAACTTGACCGCTCCGGTCGACCCGGTGCCGGTGTACTCACCGATCCACTGGGCGAGTCGCGGAGATCTCGCGAAGTACGACCACACCTCCTCGATCGGCGCCTTGAAGATGCGGTCGAGGACCACATAGACCCCGTCTTCCTTGCGAACCAGACGTCCTGTCGGCTGCGGCAGCATGGTGACCTCCTCAGGAGCTCCTCCTGCTCCTCACCATAGTCACCCTCCTCCGATAAAGGCAGAGGGCCGTGCGGGAGTCGCGTGCGAGTCCTCTCAGTCCTCCAGGACCGCCATCGCCGCGTTGTGGCCGCCGAGTCCGCTCACCGCTCCGCCGCGCCGCGCGCCGGAGCCGCACAGCAGGATGCGCTCGTGCCGGGTGGCCACGCCCCACCGCTCGGCGGGAGTGCCGAGGGCGTCGCCGTCCTCGGCGAACGGCCACGACAGCGGGCCGTGGAAGATGTTGCCGCCCGGCATGTTCAGCGCCTGCTCGAGGTCGCGGGTCGTCTTGGTCTCGATGCACGGATTGCCGTCGCCGTCGGTGAGCAGCAGGCTCTCCACCGGTTCGGCGAGCACCGAGTTCAGCGCGGCGAGCACCGCGTCCTGCAGGCGCTGCCGGGTGGCGTCGTTGTTGTCGTCGGTGAGCCAGCGATCCGGGGTGTGGAGGCCGAAGACGGTGATGGTCTGGGCTCCGCTCTCGGCGAGCTCGGGGTCGAGGATGCTGGGGTCGGCGAGCGTGTGGCAGTAGATCTCGCACGGGAGGAATTCCGGCATGACGCCGCGAAGCATCCCGTTGTGGGCGGCCTCCAACTGCGTGTACGTCTCGTTGATGTGGAAGGTGCCGCCGAACGCCGCGGCCGGGTCGACCGAGGCGTCGCGCAGGCGGGGCAACCGCTTCAGGAGCAGGTTGACTTTGACCTGGGCGCCCTCCGCGCGCGGACGCGGAGGATCGGCGGGCTCGCCGAGGAGGGTGTCGAGGACGTCGGGCGCGACGTTCACGAGGACGTGCCGCCCCTCCACCCGGCGCTCGTGGCCGTTGCGGGTGTACGACACGGAGCCGTCGGGCCGGATCGAGGTGACCTCCGCACCGGTGACGATACGGGCACCCGCCTCGCGGGCGACGCGGGCGAGCTCTCCGGTGACGGAGCCCATGCCGCCCACCGGGACGTCCCACTCGCCGGTGCCCTGGCCGATGACGTGATAGAGGAAGCAACGGTTCTGGGCGAGGTCGGGATCGGAGACGCTGGCGAAGGTGCCGATGAGCGCGTCGGTCGCTGCGACGCCGCGCACGAGGTCATCGCTGAGTCGCGACTCGATGAACCCGCCGATCGGGCGCTCGATGAGGGCGTCCCACAGCTCGTCGTCGCCGACGAGCGCTTTGGCCTCGCTGCGGGTGAGCAGCGGCTCGGTGACCGTCGGCCAGAGTGCCCGGGCGACGGCTCCCGTCGACTCGTAGAAGCGGGTGAAGGCCTCCGCGTCGTCGGCCGCCCCGATGCGGGCGAAGGACGCCGCCGTCGCCTCGGCGTCGGTGTTGTCGATCAGCAGTCCCGCGCCCTCCGGGTCGCCGGGGACCGGGGTGTAAGAGGAGTAGCGTCGCCGGGCCAGGCGGATGTCGAGGCCGAGCTCGTCGATGATCCGCTGCGGGAGGAGGCTGACCAGGTACGAGTAGCGGGAGAGCCGAGCCTCCACGCCCGGGAACGCCTGGGCGCTGACAGCTGCTCCGCCGACGTCGTCGAGGCGCTCGAGCAGGATGACGCTGCGTCCGGCCTGGGCGAGATAGGCGGCGGCAGTGAGGCCGTTGTGACCGCCGCCGACGATCACGACATCGTGCGACGCGGCGGTGGGGGAGGCTGCAGGGTCGGTCATGCGTCAGAGCCTACGGGAGTGCCCTGGCCTGTCGGGACGTGTTCGGCGGGCACCGCCGCGGCGAGGGCGGCGCGCACGGCGACCACGCCCGGGCTGGTCGCTGCCGCTCGGCGCGCGGAGGTGAAGATCGTCCGGCGAGGGGAGCCGGGCAGCGGCAGGAGGCCGACCTCTGGCAGGCCGCCGGCCCAGACCAGGCCGGGAAGCAGGCCGACGGCGTTGCCGGATGCGATCAGTCGGATGTGCGTGACCAGATCCGCGGTCTCGAAGCGGACGTCCGGCTCGAATCCCGCGGCGCGGCAGAGCTGGACGGCCCACGTGCGCGAGACCGTGCCGACGGGTTCGAGCACCCACGGGAGGTCTGCTGCGTGCGCAAGGCCGTTCGCCCGGACGCGGGCGCGCGGGTCGGCCGAGACCGCGAGGTGGATGCTGTCCGCGGCCAGTTCAGCGCGGTCGAGGTCGGAGCGCAGCGGTCGGGTGCTGCCCGGGTACTGCTCGGCGACGGCCAGGTCGAAGTCGCGTGCGGAGACCTCGAAGAGGCCCTGCTCGGGCTCGCGTTCGGTGACCTCCACCCGCAGCGCGGGATAGTCGCGCGCGAGCGCGGCGATGGCGACGGGCAGGATGGCGTGCGCCGCGGACTGGAAGACCGCGACCCGGACGATGCCGGCGACGGCGGCGCTGGATCCGGCGACGGCGGACTCGGCGGCCTCCAGCGCGTCGAGGAGCTCTGCTGCGCGCTGCGCGAGGAGCTCGCCCTGCGGGGTGAACTGGAGACGACGCCCTGACTTCACCAGCAGGACGGCGCCGGCCTCTCGCTCGAGCGCGGAGAGCTGCTGCGAGACGGAAGACGGACTGTACGACAAGGCCGAGGCGACGGCCGCGACGGTGCCGCGGATCCTCAATTCGTGCAGCAGACGGAGCTTGCGGATGTCGAGCATGACGACCATTCGACTCAGGTGAACGATATCGTTCGGAAACGTTCGCTTCTCCTGATGCTACCGCCCGTCGAGAATGTATCCACAGGCGTCGTCGGCTGTGACTTCTCCACCGATCGGGAGCGGTCCCGCGTCGCCTCAGAAGCGAGGAATTACAGTCGTGGACATGGTTGAACACACGGACGAGGTGCGGCCCGCGGTGCTGGCCCAGGAGGCGGTCGAGCTCGTTCGGCGCTGGCTGGCCGAGAGCGCAGGAACCACGGGCGGCGGTGCGGAGGGCGGTGCCCAGCCGCCACGCGACCCGGCCGCCGAACGCCTCGCCGGGGTGCTCCGCGATCCGCACGGCCTCGACTTCGCGGTCGGGTTCGTCGACGGCGTCGCTCGCCCGCAGGACCTCTTCGTGGCGGGCTACAACCTCCAGCGCGTCGCCAGGAGAATCCCGCGGTTCCTGCCGTGGTACATGCGTGCGGCGATCTGGCTCGGCGGCGTCTTCGGGCCCGTCCTCCCATGGGTGGTCATCCCGATCGCGCGACGCGTGCTGCGCGGAATGGTCGGTCACCTGGTCGTCGACGCCACTCCCGAGAAGCTCGGCCCTGCCATCGCGCACCTCCGCGCTCCGCGCGATCCCGCCGGTCACGGCGCCCGGCTCAACCTGAACCTCCTCGGGGAGGCCGTCCTCGGCGAGACCGAGGCGACCCGGCGGCTCGAGGGCACCCGTGCGCTCCTTGCCCGCGACGATGTCGATTACGTGTCGATCAAGGTGTCGTCGATCGCGTCGCAGCTCTCGATGTGGTCGTTCGACGAGACCGTCGACCGTGTGGTCGAGCGGCTCGTGCCGCTGTACGAGCTCGCCGCATCGTCGCCGACGCCGAAATTCATCAACCTCGACATGGAGGAGTACCGCGATCTCGACCTGACGATCGCGGTCTTCGAGCGCATCCTGAGCCGCCCCCAGCTGCTCCGGCTGGAGGCCGGGATCGTGCTCCAGGCATACCTGCCAGACGCTCTTGACGCGCTCCAGCGACTGACGGAGTGGGCTTCGCAGCGTCGTGAGCAGGGTGGTGCGCCGATCAAGGTGCGCGTCGTCAAGGGCGCCAACCTGGCGATGGAACGCGTCGACGCGGCTATCCATGACTGGCCGCTGGCCACGTACGGCAGCAAGCAGGCGACCGACGCCAACTACAAGCGGGTCCTCGACTGGGCGCTGACCCCCGAGCACACCGACGCCGTGAAGATCGGTGTGGCCGGCCACAACCTGTTCGACGTCGCCTACGCCTGGCTGCTCGCCTCGCGCCGCGGTGTGACCGACCGCATCGATTTCGAGATGCTGCTCGGCATGGCCACCGCCCAGGCGGAGGCCGTGAAACGCACCGTCGGCCAGCTCCTGCTCTACACGCCGGTCGTCGACCCGGGCGAGTTCGACGTCGCGATCTCGTACCTCATCCGCCGGCTCGAAGAGAACGCCAGCCAGGAGAACTTCATGTCGGCGGTGTTCGAGCTCGACTCCGACGCCGCGCTCTTCGATCGGGAGCGGGACCGGTTCCTCGCCTCGGTGCGCGACCTCGAATCCGACCCGCTCCCGTACGGCGCAGCGCCGCTGCCCAACCGCAGGCAGGACCGTTCGCGCGAATGGGAGCAGGAGACCGCTGAGTCGTTCCTGCGACCGCCCGCGGTCGAGACCGAGGCGCCGGCCGAGGAAGGACTCACGAGCGTCGTGCTCGGACTGACCCGTGGATCGGGCGGAGGGCTGCTCGAGCCACCGACGGCGGTGCCGGCTGCGCCGGAGGCAGGGTTCCACAACACCGCCGACACCGACCCTTCCCTCGCGGCGAACCGCGCGTGGGGGCGTCGCATCCTGGCCCGGTCGGTGTCGAGCGAGCTGGGAGCGCGGACCATCGCGGACGCCCAGGTCGTCGACGCCGGGCACCTCGACCGGATCATCGCTGCGGTGCGTGAGTCCGGACGAGCGTGGGGACTCCGCAGCGGTGCCGACCGCGGCGTGCTTCTCGACCGGGCGGGCCACGCGCTGGAAGCCAACCGCGACCGGCTCATCGAGGTCATGGCGGCCGAGACGGGCAAGACCATCGCCGAGGCCGATCCGGAAGTGAGCGAGGCCGTCGACTTCGCCCACTACTACGCGACGCTCGCCCGCGAGCTCGACGCCGTGCAAGGCGCACGTTTCGTGCCGTCGGCGCTGACCGTCATCACGCCTCCCTGGAACTTCCCCGTCGCGATCCCGGCCGGGGGAGTGCTGGCGGCGCTCGCCGCGGGGAGCGGCGTGATCATCAAGCCGGCGCCGCAGGCGCGGCGGGCAGCGGCGGTCATGGTCGAAGCGCTGTGGGAGGCCGGCATCCCGCAGGAGCTCCTGGCACTCATCGACGTCGCCGAGAACGAACTCGGGCAGCAGCTGGTCTCCGACCCGCGCGTCGACCGGGTGATCCTCACCGGGTCCTACGAGACGGCGAAGCTGTTCCGTTCGTGGCGGCCCGACCTCCCGCTGCTCGCCGAGACCAGTGGCAAGAACGCCATCATCGTCACGCCGAGCGCCGACTACGATCTCGCCGTCGCCGACATCGTGAAGAGCGCCTTCGGTCACGCCGGGCAGAAATGCTCGGCAGCCAGCCTCGTCATCCTCGTCGGGTCGGTGGCTCGCTCGGAGCGGTTCCGCAACCAGCTGGTCGACGCGACGAAGAGTCTGCGGGTCGGCTACCCGAGCGACCCGGTCGCGCAGATGGGGCCGCTCATCGAACCCGCCTCCGGCAAGCTCCTCCACGCGCTCACGACACTGGGCGCCGATGAGGAGTGGTTGGTCCGTCCGCAACCACTCGACGACAGCGGCCGGCTCTGGTCGCCCGGTATCCGCACGGGCGTGCAGCCCGGCTCGTACTTCCACCTCACCGAGTTCTTCGGTCCGGTGCTCGGCATCATGACGGCACGCACGCTCGACGACGCGATCCGGTACCAGAACGCCATCGAGTACGGGCTCACCGCCGGCCTGCACTCGCTCGACTCGGAGGAGCTGGCGCACTGGCTCGACACGGTGGAGGCCGGCAACCTCTACGTGAACCGCGGGATCACCGGCGCCATCGTGCGGCGGCAGCCGTTCGGCGGCTGGAAGCGTTCGTCCGTCGGGGCCGGAGCCAAGGCGGGTGGGCCCAACTATCTGATCGGGCTCGGCTCGTGGCAGGCCGAGACGGGGGCTTCGAGCTCCAGCCTGCACCTGCGCGGCCTCGAACCGCGGGTGACGGAACTCATCGAGTCCGGGCAATCCGCCATGGACTACCCGGCTTTCGACCTCGTTCGCCGCTCCGCGCTCAGCGACGCGATCGCCGTCGCCACCGAATACCACCAGGCGAAGGACGTCTCCGGGCTCGGCGTCGAGCGCAACATCTTCCGGTACCGGCCCGTCCCCGTGGCGATCCGGCTATCGGAAGGAAGCGGGCTGCCCGAACTGCTGCGGGTGCTGGCGGCGGCGACGGTCGCGCGCTCGCCGTTCACCGTGAGCACGCACATCGCCCTCCCGCGGGCGACGCAGCAGGTGCTCCGGGCCAGAGACGTGGAGGTCGTCGTGGAGACCGACGCGCACTGGCTCTCCCGGGTGCGCGGACGCCGCATCGCAGCCCACCGCATCCGTCTCATCGGCGGCGACCCGACCGCACTTTCCGCCGCGCTGAACGGAACGCCCGACGTCGCGGTCTACAGCGGCGCCGTGACGCCGTCCGGCCGGATCGAGGTGCTGCCCTTCCTCCACGAACAGGCGATCTCGATCACCAACCACCGTTTCGGCAACCCGACTCGGCTGTCCGAAGGGGTGATCTAGAGAGGAAGGCGGCGTCGACTACTCTTCTTCCTCCTCCAGCTCGAGGAGCTCGTCGGCGGCGTCGGTGTTGCCCGCGGCGGCGAGACGTCGCAGCTCGTCGAGGTCGCCGCGCTCGGCGGCCAGCTCGACCAGAGCATCCTCGGCATCCCTGCTTCCGGCGTCGGCCAGCCGGCGCAGCTCGGCGAGGTCCTCGGCCTCGATCGCGGCCTCTACGGCGAGAGCGACCTCGTCCGGATCGGACGGCACGGGTGGGGTGGCGGTCATGACGCTCCTTCCGACGAGCGCAACCTTACCCGGGCGTACGCTGAGGCGCATGACCGACAATCCCTCCCTCTCCACGGCCGTGCCTGCGATCGCCCTGAACTCCGGCACCACCATCCCGCAGCTCGGACTCGGCACCTGGCCGCTCGACGACGCGGAGGTCGAGCGCGCGATCGTCGCGGCGGCGGAGGTCGGCTACCGGCACGTCGACACGGCCGCCAAATACGGCAACGAGGCCGGCGTCGGTCGCGGTCTGAAGTCCAGCGGACTCGCGCGCGACGACTGGTTCGTGACCACCAAGCTCGACGGCGGCTACCAGGGCGACGACCGCGCGGTCGCCGGACTCGATGCCAGCCTTCAGAGACTCGGGCTCGACTACGTCGACCTGCTGCTCATCCACTGGCCGCTGCCCGCGCGCGACCAGTACGTCTCCACCTGGCAGACCTTCATCCGGCTGCAGCAGAGCGGCAAGGCCCGCGCGATCGGCGTCTCCAACTTCAAGCCCGCCCACGTCGACCGGCTCATCGCGGAGACGGGGGTGACGCCCGCGGTCAACCAGATCGAGCTCAGCCCGGCCATCCCGCGGCTGGAACAGCGCGCCTACGGAGTCCAGCACGGAATCGTGACCGAGTCGTGGAGCCCGATCGGCGGATCCGGCGACCTGCTCGCATCGCCGGCGCTCGCGGCGCTCGCCGAGAAGCACGGACGCACGCCCGGTCAGATCGTGCTGCGCTGGCACGTGAAGAACGGGCTCGTCGCGATCCCCAAGTCGCGCAACCCGCAGCGGATGGCCGAGAACCTCGCCGTCTTCGACTTCGAGCTCGACACCGACGACCTCGCGACTCTCGACGGGCTCGACCAGGGCCCGGACGCAGGAGTCGACTCCGACCGCACCGGGCACTGAGCGGAGGCTGACCGGGGGCCTGCCTCCGTGAGGCCGCTACGCCCGCACGAGCGGGAGCCGCACGGTGGCCACGAGGCCGCCGCTCGGCGCGTTGGCGAGCCGGACATCGCCTCCCGCCGCGCCCGCCAGCGCCGCCACGATCGCGAGGCCGAGCCCGCCGCTGCCTCCCGAGGTCGACGTGCGGGCGCCGTCCGCGCGAGTGAAACGGTCGAGGGCCACCGGGATGAACTCCTCCGGCATCCCCGGGCCCGAATCGTGCACCGTGAGCACCACCGAGCGCGCCTCGACGTGCAAGGACGCGCTCACCACGTCCTCCGCGCCCGCCCCCTCCTTCTGGCCGCGGATCGCGGTGATGGCGTTGCCGAGGAGGTTGTCGAGGATGCGCCCGAAGTCCGTCGGCGAGAGCGCGACGCGGGACTCGGGGTCCGGGCGGCGCTTGGGGTCGTAGTCGAAGTCGACCGAGATCGGGCGGGCGTCCTCGTCGCTGCTGACCAGCAGGCGCGCACGGTCGATGGCGTCCGTCAGCTCGTCGACGAGCGTGCGCCAGTCGATGCGGCCGCTCGACGGGCCCGCCTCGATGCGCGACAGCTCGAGGAGGTTGTTGGCCAGCTGTCCGAGCCGCAACGCTGTCGAGTGCGACGAGCGGATGTCGTCGAGGAGCGCGTCGGCGTCGCCCGCGTCGAGCTCGGCGAGCTCGAGCTGTCCGCGCAACACTGCGAGCGGCGTGCGCAGCTCGTGGCTGGCGTCCGAGACCATCTGGCGCTCGCGGTCGGCCGAGGCGCGCAGCCTCCGGATCAGATCGTTCAGTGTCGTCGCCAGCTCGGACAGCTCGTCCTGGGCGGGGCCGACCGTCAGCAGCCCCTCCGGATCACCGGAGCCGCTGCGCTCGCTGCCCGCGATGCGGTCGGCCTGCTCGCGCATCCTGCTGACCGGACGCAGCGCCGTGCGGGCCAGCAGCCACGACGCGGCGCCGAAGCCGAGGATCAGGACCAGCGCGCCCACCAGCAGCGCCAGGGTGAGCCGATCGAGGATGAGCGACGTCGTCTCGTCGTTGCGCGCCGCGATCACGTGCATCTCGCCGGCGGTCGTCTGCACACTGCGCACCAGCACGTCGTACGTGTTGCCGTTGATCGAGATCGTCGACGGGGAGGGGCCCAACGCGAGGAGCCGCGGGATCCGGTCCTCCAGGGATTCGGGCAGCGTCGAGGCGAGGATGTCGCCGTCCGCGTCGACGACGGCCAGCTCCTGGCCGCCTCCCGGCAGGTCGAACGGGCCGGCCGGATTCGACTCCACCGACGCCGCGGGTGCGGTGACGTCGTTGTTCAGCAGCGTGTTGGTGGCGTTGTGGAGGATGGAGGCGACCCCCACCCGGATCACCACGACGGCGACGAGCCCGAAGAGGGTGGCGACGACGAGGCTGCCGATCGTGATGCGCGCGGTGATCGACAGGCGTCGCAACCACGTCACGGCGCCGGAGCCTCCGCCGACGGCTGCTTCGCGTCCAGCGCATTCTTGGCATCGAGCCGGTAACCGCGGCCGCGCTCGGTCACGATCGAGAGCCCGGCGCCGGCGAGGTCGAGCTTCTTGCGGAGATACGAGACGTACTGGTCGATGACGTTGGTCCCGATGTTGTCGGTTGTGCCCCAGACCGATTCGAGGATGTCGGACCGCGACAAGGTCTTGTCGGGGTTCGTCGCGAACAGCCGCAGCAGGGTGAACTCCCGGCGGCTGAGCGGCATCTCATGACCGGAGACCAGCGCCTGGTGCTCGTGCGAGTCGATGGTCAGGCGGCCGACGCTCACCTGGGGCCGCATGCCGCTCGGCTCCCTGCGCAGCAGGGCGCGGACGCGGGCGGCCAGCTCGGCGAACGCGAACGGCTTGGTCAGGTAGTCGTCGGCGCCGGAGTCGAGCCCGTGCACGCGGTCCTCGATCGCGTCCCGCGCGGTGAGGAGGAGGATCGGCATCGGGTTGTTGGCCTCGCGGATGTGGCGGCACAGCTCGAAGCCGCTCATGCCGGGCAGCATGACGTCGATCGCGGCCGCGGAGAACGCGTCGCCACGCAGGGCGATGAGGGCGTCGACGCCGTTGGTGACCAGGGTGACGTCGTAGCCTTCGGCCGCCAGGCCGCGCTCGACGAGGCCTCCCATGTCTGGATCGTCTTCGACAACGAGGAGCTTCATGCGCCCATCGTGCCACTGATCGCCGAGTCCGTGGCCGGTTCAGAGCCCTCGACGCTGAGCGTCTACTGAACGTTCTCGCAGAACAACTGTCAGTTGTTGCCGCGGTTGATGAGACGCGACAGCACGATGGCACTGCGGGTGTGGTCGACGTTCGGCGCCAGGCGCACCTTCTCGAGCGCGGCCTCCAGGCTCGGGATGTCGCGCGAGCGGATGTGGACGATCGCGTCGGCGCTGCCGGTGACGGTGCCCGCGTCGACGACCTCCGGAACCGCGGAGAGGATGCGCAGCAGCTCCTCGGGCGAGACGGTGCCTCGGCAGAACAGCTCGACATACGCTTCGGTGCTCATGCCGTCGATCGCGGGGTCGACCTGGATGGTGAAGCCGCGGATGACCCCGTCGGCGACCAGCTTGTCGACGCGGCGCTTGACGGCCGAGGCCGAAAGGCCGACCACACCGCCGATGTCGCCGTAGCCGGCGCGCGCGTTCTGGCGGAGCAGGTCGAGGATGCTGCGATCGAGGTTGTCCACGGCGCAAGCATACGGTGGATCGTTGCGCGAAGGGGGAGATTGCGCGAGTATCGTGCGCCTCCGCGCAAGGGATGCGCGTGGCTGATGCCCGACCTCCGCATAGGCACCCCTTAGACGCAAGAAGTCTGCGCAGGGCAACTTCTGCCGGCGATTCCGTGCGTGACGACGCAGCCAATCGCCGACAACCGTGTGTGACACTGTCCTCATGTCCATCACCGGCGAGGAGGCGCGCGCCCGCGCTGAGCGCCCGCTGCGCAACCCGCGGACGCGCACGGTGCTGATGTGCCGGCCGGAGCACTTCGACGTGGTGTATCGGATCAACCCGTGGATGAATCCCGGCCTCCCGACCGACACCCCGCTCGCGCTTCGCCAGTGGGACGAGCTGCATCGCCTCTACGTCGGGCTCGGTTTCGACGTCCGGCTCATCGACCCGCTCCCCGGGCTGCCTGACATGGTCTACGCGGCCAACGGCGCCTTCGTCATCGGCAACGTCGCCTACGGCGCGAGCTTCGCGTACCCCGAGCGCCGACCGGAGGGGCCGGCGTACCGCGACTGGCTGCGCGCCGCCGGCTTCGAGGTCGTGACGCCGCGGGAGGTCAACGAGGGCGAGGGCGACTTCCTCCTGGTCGGCGAGACGATCCTCGCCGGCACCGGGTTCCGCAGCAGCGACGCCAGCCACCGCGAGCTGGCGGATGTGTTCGGGCGCGAGGTGCTCACGCTGCGGCTCGTCGATCCCAGCTTCTACCACCTCGACACCGCGCTTGCGGTGCTCGACGACGCCCCGGGACGGGAGCACATCGCGTACCTCCCGCGCGCGTTCGACGCGAACAGCCGCGCACTGCTGGCCGCGCGCTTCCCGGACGCGATCCTCGTCGACGGAGAGGACGCCGCGGTGCTCGGCCTCAACGCGTACTCCGACGGGTACCACGTGGTCGTCGCCTCCCGTGCCTTCGACTTCGCCCGGCAGCTGCGCGAACACGGTTACGAGCCCATCGGCGTCGATCTCTCCGAGTTGTTGCTCGGTGGAGGGGGGATCAAGTGCTGCACCCTCGAACTCCGGCGATGAGGCCGGGCCCCAGGAAGAGACAGAACCGCTGAGAGGACGACCATGACCGACACCGTCGCCCACCGCATCCACCCGTCGAGCTCGGCCCCGACGCAACGTCAGGCGGAGGCGATCGCGCTCGAGGACGAGCATGCGGCGCACAACTACCATCCCCTCCCGGTCGTCATCGCAGAGGGGGCGGGCGCCTGGGTCACCGACGTCGACGGCAGGCGATACCTGGACTGCCTCGCCGCGTACTCCGCCGTCAACTTCGGGCACTCCAACCCGTTGCTGCTCGACGCCGCCCGCGCCCAGCTCGAGCGCATCACGCTGACAAGCCGCGCCTTCCACAACGACCAGCTCGGCCCGTTCGTCACCGAGCTCGCGGCGCTCGCCGGCAAAGACATGGTGCTGCCGATGAACACCGGCGCGGAGGCGGTGGAATCGGCCATCAAGGTCGCGCGCGCGTGGGGATACCGGGTCAAGGGCGTCGCGGACGGCCGCGCCAACATCATCGTGATGGCGGGCAACTTCCACGGTCGCACGACGACCATCGTGAGCTTCTCCGACGATCCGGACGCGCGCGACGGGTTCGGTCCGTACACGCCGGGTTTCCGGACGGTCCCGTACGGTGACGCACACGCTGTCGCGTCCGCGATCGACGAGGACACCGTCGCCGTGCTGGTGGAGCCGATCCAGGGGGAGGCCGGGATCGTCGTGCCTCCCGCCGAGTTCCTCCCTGCGTTGCGCGCGTTGTGCGATGAGCATCGGGTGCTGCTCATCGCGGACGAGATCCAGTCGGGCCTCGGCAGGACCGGGTCGACCTTCGCCTGCGACCTGGTCGGCGTCGTGCCCGACCTGTATCTGCTCGGCAAGGCGCTCGGTGGTGGCATCGTGCCGGTGTCGGCGGTGGTCGGCGACCGGGAGGTGCTGGGCGTGCTGCGCCCGGGCGAGCACGGATCGACCTTCGGAGGCAACCCGCTCGCGGCCGCGGTGGGCCGCGCCGTCGTGGCGCTTCTCGCGACCGGCGAGCCGCAGGAACGGGCGGAACTTCTCGGCCGTCGCCTCAACGCCGACCTCGACCGCCTCGTCGGGCACGGCGTGGTGCGCGTGCGCGGCGCGGGCCTCTGGGCGGGCATCGACATCGACCCGGCTCTCGCCACCGGCCGGGAGGTCTGCGAGCTGCTGATGGAACGGGGTGTGCTCGCGAAAGACACCCACGGCTCCACCATCCGGCTGGCGCCTCCCATCGTGGTCGAGCCCGCCGACCTCGACTGGGCCGTCGACCAGCTGGAGGCTGTGCTGGCCGAGCTGGCGACGCGGTCGTAGCCTCACATCTCCGCCCTAGAACGCAGCGTTCACCTCCGCGGCCTCCAGTGGGAGCATGGTCGGCATGACCGACACGGGGAGCAGCAACGGACCGGAAGGGCAGTCCCGCGGCGCGCGGGTGACCACCACGACCGACGCGAGTCATGGCTTCTTCGGGCAGCCGCGCTCGCTCGCGAACATCTTCGGCGTGGAGATGTGGGAGCGGTTCTCGTTCTACGGGATGCAGGGCATCCTCCTCATCTACCTCTACTACTCCGCGGAGCAGGGCGGTCTCGGCATCGACCAGGCGACCGCGGCGGGCATCGTCGGCGCTTACGGCGGCGCGGTCTATCTGTCGACCATCCTCGGCGCGTGGCTGGCCGACCGGCTGTTCGGTTCGGAGCGGGTGCTGTTCTGGAGCGCCGTGGTGATCATGGCCGGACACGTCTCGCTCGCCCTGCTTCCGAGCTACGCCGGCGTCATCGTGGGCCTCCTGCTCGTCGCCGTCGGCAGTGGAGGCCTGAAGGCGAACGCCACCCGCATCGTCGGCACGCTCTACGACGAGCACGACTCCCGTCGCGACGCGGGCTTCTCGCTGTTCTACCTCGGCATCAACCTGGGCGCGTTCTTCGGGCCGCTGCTCACCGGCCTGCTGCAGTCGACGCTCGGGTTCCACTGGGGCTTCGCTCTCGCGGCGGTCGGGATGGCGATCGGGCTCATCCAGTACTCGCTGGGCCGCAAGCGCCTCCCCGACCGCGCCCGCGAAGTGCCCAACCCGCTGCCCGCATCGCGCTACCCGCTCATGATCGGGATCGCCGTGGTCGGGCTCATCGTGATCGTCGCGCTCGTCCTCGCGGGCGTGATCAACGCGATCAACCTGGCGCTGTGGGTGATCGGCATCACGATCGTGGCGGCGATCGCCTACTTCATCGTCATCCTCAGCTCGCGCCTGCTGAGCGGCGACGAGCGCAGCCGGATCCTCGCGTTCATCCCGCTGTTCATCACCAACGCGGCGTTCTGGTCGCTCTACCAGCAGCAGTTCACGGTCGTCACGATCTACTCCGACAAACGGCTGGACCGCATGCTGTTCGGCTGGGAGTTCCCGGTCTCGTGGGTGCAGTCCATCAACCCGATCTTCATCATCATCCTGTCGGGCGTCTTCGCCGCGATCTGGACCAAGTGGGGCGACCGGCAGCCGTCGACCCCGCTGAAGTTCGCGGCCGGGACGGTCATCATGGGCCTGGCGTTCTTCCTGTTCCTGTTCTGGGCGGGCGGAGGCAAGAACAGCACACCGCTGCTCGCGATGGTCGGCATCCTGCTGGTGTTCACGATCGCCGAACTGCTGATCTCGCCGGTCGGGCTCTCGGCGTCGACGAAGCTGGCGCCGCACGCGTTCCAGGCGCAGATGGTGGCGCTGTACTTCCTGTCGGTGGCGTTGGGGACGGCGATGTCCGGCCAGCTCGCCAAGCTGTATTCGCCGGCGACGGAGGGCATCTACTTCGGCGTAATCGGAGCCGTCGCCGTGGTGATCGGACTCATCCTCGCGCTGATGAGCCCGTGGGTGCTGCGGATGATGCGCGGAGTGCGTTAGCGGGATCTCTGGTCTGGGAAGAACGAGGGGTCTAGGGTCTTCTCATGCAGGAACGCCCGCACGGTGCCGCTCGCGTCCGGCCCCGCCCGTACGTCGTGTGGTTGATCGGGGCGGGCGCGCTCGCCACGGTCGTCGGCGTCGTGTGGGTGCTCATCGCGTTCGAGTCGGCGCAGCAGGCCACGACGTTCTCGGGCCCGATTCCCACGCTGCCCGTGTTCACCTACGCCCAGTACTCGCAGCGCGACATCGTGCCCGACTACACGGGGCTTTTTTCGGCCTCATCGTCGCGGGCAACGGCGCGCTTGTCCTCCTCGCGGGCTCCATCGTGGCGTTCGCACGGCGGCGGACGGCGTGAGGCGGTCATACTGGACGGCATGGCTCCGCACGACAGCACCGCACGCATCCTCGCCGTCTGCCGCGTGGCGCAGTTGCGCCCGGACTCCGGCAACGTCGGCGTGACCGCGATCGACAAGCAGCCCGTCGAGCCGCGGCTCAAGGTGCGCACACTCGGCCTCTACGGGGATGTGCAGGCCGACCGCAAGCACCACGGCGGCGTCGGCAAGGCGCTCTACGCGTACGCGGACGAAGCCGCTGACTTCTGGGAGGCCGAGCTCGGCCGAGCCATCCCGCCCGGACTGTTCGGGGAGAACCTACGGACCGTCGGCGTCGACGTCGACGGCGCCGAGATCGGAGAGCGCTGGCGCATCGGCGACGAGCTCGTCGTGGAGGTCACCTGCCCGCGCACACCGTGCGCGACCTTCCAGCGCCGGATGCGCGAGCCGCAGTGGGTACGGCGCTTCACCGAGGCCGGCCGCGTCGGTGCCTACCTCGCAGTCGTGCACACGGGCACGGTCGGCGCGGGCGACGCGGTGGAGGTCGTGCGCCGGCCCGGGCATGGGGTCACCATCGCGTCGTGGTTCTCGGGCGCCGACGCCGATCAGGCGGAGGCGCTGCTCGCCGCCGAGGCCGATGGCCGGCTCGAGCTCTACCGCGAGATGACCGAGTCGATCGCGAAGGTCCGCGGTCGCGCGGCCTGACGCTCCTTAGGCGCCGGAACCGGCGTCGGCGTCGCGCGCATCCTCGTCGAGCCCGAGCTCGCGCCTCCAGTGGGCGAGGAACTCGGCGCCCGCGCTGTCGTGGATCTCGTCGCCGATCGTGATGACCTCGTAGGGCCGTTCGAGCACGCCGTCCGCCGGGCGCACGTCGACGTGGGCGACCTCCCGGCCGGTGCTGTGCACGAAATCGGCCATCTTGTAGTCGCTGCGCGAGTCTCCGACCGACCGCCAGCGGTGCGGGAGCGGACCGCGCTCGGCGAAGTAGTCGAACGCGCGCTGCGCCCCGCGATCCTTGTCGAGCAGCACCGACTCGATGTCGGTGGAGATGATCGTCGGGTCGATGCGGAACGGCACGGCGCCGTCGGCGTCGGGCGCGACGCGCTCGCCGTAGCGCAGGCCGAGGCCTAGCCCGGTCAGGAGGTCGAAGGCGGCGTCCTCGAACCGGCCCTGGGCCTCCGCGTACGTCTCGGAGTCGACGTCGGTGCGCTGCTCGACCGAGATCATGGCGCGCTTGGTCTCGTCGAAGAACATGGTGTCCGCGAAGCGGTCCCTCACCAGCCGTCGGATGCCGTCGACGGCGGGCTCGGGAAGCGCGACCGACGCGTCGACCGCGACCTCGCCCATCCCGTCGCCCGTGATCGGAGCCCAGGCACCGCCCTTCTCGAACACCCCGAACATCCGGGCGCCGTGCGAAGCGAGCGCGTCGCCGAGGCCCGCGTCGCAGAGCGGGGCGACGACCTGGTTGCGGATGAAGTCGCCGGAACGGCCGGTGATGAAGGCGATCGGAACGCCGGCCGCGGTCATCGCGACCAGGTCGGTGACGATGCTGCGGATGGCGATGGTCCGCGTGACCGGGCTGGCGATGGGGCCGTCGACGTCGAAGAGGAGTCCGAGGTTGTGCACGCTCCATTCTCCCGTGACGGCCCGACAGCCTCCGAACCCGCGGGAGAATGGAGGCAGACCACGAAAGGACCGGCCGTGCTCCGCACCATGTTCAAGTCCAAGATCCACCGCGCGACGGTCACCCACGCCGACCTCCACTACGTCGGCTCGCTGACCGTCGACCTCGACCTGATGGAGGCTGCCGACCTGCTGCCCGGAGAGCAGGTCGCTGTGGTCGACGTCACCAACGGCTCCCGGTTCGAGACCTACCTGATCGCCGGCGAACGCGGCAGCGGCGTCATCGGGGTGAACGGCGCGGCGGCCCACCTGGCCGAGGTCGGCGACACCGTCATCGTCATCTCCTACGCCCAGCTCGACGACGCGGAGGCCCGCACGTTCGAGCCCACGGTGGTGCACGTCGACGGCGCCAACCGCATCGTCGCGATCGGTGCCGACCCCGCGGAGGCGCTCGCCGAGGGCGTCAGCGCGCCCCCGTTCGCGGTGCCGGCGGCGGCCGGCGGAGCAGCACCCGTCACCGCCGGTCCCGCGTGACCTACCGCGCCACCGAGCGCCTCCACCCCATCGAGGGGCAGCGCATCGAGCTGGAGGCCGAGGTGCCGTTCGCGACGCTGCGCGCCGCCTTCGAAGCGGAGGTCCCCGAGCTCGACCACGACCTCCTGCGCCGCCTGCTCGACTCGGGGGCCGACTGGACGACGCTCGCACGCTCGCTCGCCGGCCCGGGATCGCACGGGTTGGTGCGCTTCTGGCGTGGTGAAGTGACCGCGGTAATGCGTGTGGGCGGGGTCGACCTCCCGGGCGTCGGCTACCTCGTCGGCGACTACGCGACGGCCGCGCGGATGTACCGTCACGACGCGGGCACCACGCTCTACACGCCGTTCCGCGTCGAGCTGCACGCGTCGGGGGAGGGACGGACGGTGCTGAGCGCCGACCAGCCCAGCGCGCCGCTGCGGGGCTTCGGCAACAACAAGATCACGCAGGCCGGCTACGAGCTCGATCGCATGCTCGGCGACCTCCTCGAAGACCTCGGGCTTCCGCGCCCGAGCGTGCTGCGGCGGTAGCAGGATCCGGTCCTGGCAGGATCGGAGCATGGAGATCGCGGCGCTGCAAGACGAGGTGGAGGCGGTGTCGGCGTTCTATGCGGAGCGCCACGACATCGCCCGGACGGACGACTGGTTCCTGCTCAAACTCGGCGAGGAGGTCGGCGAGCTGATGCAGGCGTACCTTGCGAGGTCGGGTCGGGCGCGCGACAAGGGTCGCAGCGAGCCGCAGGTCGAGGAGGACTTCCGTGCCGAGCTGTCCGATGTGCTGGCGCAGGTGCTGCTGATCGCCCGGCGGTTCGACGTCGACCTCGAAGCGGAGGTCGCTCGCAAGTGGCTGGTCTGGAAGCCGGAGCAGTCCGGCGCCTGATCTGAGTGCGCCGCACGGGCCTCAGGGCTCGCGGAGGCCCCAGCGCTGGCCGTAGCCGCCGTCGGCCTCCGAGCGCTCCATGAGCTCCAGGAACGGGCGGGCGGGGAAGGCCTCGGGGCCGCGGACACCGGAGCCCGACCAGGTGCCGTTCGCGAGGAGCTCCAGCGCGATGACCGGGTTGAGCTCGGTCTGCCAGACGACGCACTGCGCGTCGTACTCGCGCATCGTCCACTCGTTGTCGCTCACGTGGTACAGGTACACGCTGCGGGGGAGCCCGTCTTTGCCGGTGCCGGTCACCCAGACACCGGCGCAGGTCTTGCCGGTCATCCGCGGGCCGATGGTCGCCGGGTCGGGGAGGGCGGCCGCGACGACATCGCGCGGGGCGACCTCCACGGGGCCGGAGGCCGAGCGCACCCGGAGCGGCACGGTCGAGTCGAGGCCGAGCAGATGGAGGGTGCGCAGCACGCCGATGAACTCCTCGCCGAGGCCGTACTTGAAGGTGACGCGCTTGGCATCCAGCCAGCGCGGCATGAGGAGGACCTCCTCGTGCTCGACGTTGACGCACTCGACCGGGCCGATGCCCTCCGGGAAGTCGAAGACCTCCGGCTCGCTGAACGGCGGCGTCGTGTACCAGCCGCCGTCCTCCTCGCCGACCCGCGACTTGTCGAAGATCACCGGAGGGTTCAGACACTCCTCGATCGTCGTCCAGATGCTGAAGGAGGGCGCGAAGATCTCGTTGCCGTCGTCGTCGCGCACGACGAGGTTGGCGCCGTCGCGGGTGCCGAGCTCGTCGATCTCCGAGAAGAGCTCGTCGGCGGCGTACCGGGCGAAGACGTCGGAGAGGCCGGGCTCGACGCCCATGCCCACGAGGGCGAGGCGGCCGGCGGCCTCCCACCGCTGATTCTCGGCGAACTGGGCGTCGCCGAGCTTGATGCCGGGTCGGCTGTACGGGTCGGTCTCGTGCGGGTGCGACAGGCTCATGGCCATGTCGAGGTAGTCGGCCCCGGCGGACAGAGCGCCGGCGAAGATCGACTCGACGAACTTCGGTTCGACCGCGTTCATGACGTGGGTCGCCCGGTGCTCGCGGGCGACCGCGGCGACCGAGCTCGGGTCGGAGGCGTCGATGCGGGTCGCCGTGAAGCGGGCGGCGACGTGCTCGCCGTGCCGTGCCCGGATCCACTCGACGGCGGCCTCCGCCCTGGCCTGGTCGTAGTCGCTGACGACGAACGCCTCGTAGAAGGAGCGGCGGGCGGCGATCTTCGCGATGGCGTTTCCGACGCCACCGGCGCCGATCAGCAGGATGCGCATGGTGCTCATTGTGCTCGGTTCGGGCGCGCGGCGGCAGTGCGCTGCCGACGGCATCACCCCGGCCTATCCGCCCCCGTCGATGACGCCGACCCGATTGACCAGTATCCTTGATGAATGGAACTCCGTCAGCTCGAGCACTTCGTCACCGTCGCCGAAGAACGGCACTTCACCCGGGCGGCCGAACTGCTGCAGATCTCGCAGTCCGGTCTATCGGCCTCCATCAGGTCGCTCGAGCAGGAGCTCGGCACCTCCCTCTTCATCCGCAGCACGCGCCGGGTCGAGCTGACGACGGCCGGCCAGGCGCTGCTCGCCGACTCGGTGCGCACGCTCGCGAGCGCGGCCGCCGCGCGCAACGCCGTCGCCGCCGTGCGCGGACTGCTGCGCGGCCGGCTGACCATCGGCGCCGAGCCGTGCCTCGGCTCGGTCGACCTGCCCGCCGAGCTCGCCTCGTTCCGCACGGCGAACCCGGGCGTGGAGGTGCGGCTGCGGTACTCGGGTTCGGAGGAACTGGTGGACGCGGTCGCCGGCGGCCGCGCCGACGTCGCCGTGGTCGTCGACACCGGGCATGTGCCGAACGGCGTGCGGCTGCGCGCGCTGAGCACGCAGCAGCTGCTGGTCCTCTGCCACCCCGACCACCGCTTCGCGGCCGAGGCCAGCATCCCGATCGATGCCCTGCGTGGCGAGCCGCTCGTCGGCTTCCAGGACGGCTGGGGAGCGCAGGCGCTCGCCCGCCGGGCGTTCGCGGCGGCCGGATTCGACTACCGCGCGGCGATGGAGGTCAACGACGTCCATCCGCTGCTCGACCTCGTCGGCTACAACCTCGGTGTGGCGGTCGTGCCGCAGAGCTTCGCCCGCAAGCGCCCGGACCAGCTGCGCGCCGTCGCGCTGAGCGGGGACGTGCCGGAGTGGACGGTGGCCGTGGCCGTCTCCGACGAGCCGAGCCCGGCCGCCGCGGCGTTCCTGCGTCAGCTGGCGCGCGTCGAGACGCCGGCGCCGCCCGCGCCCGCCTCCGCCTCCGCCGAGCCGACCCCGCAACCCGCCTAACGCGCCTCTGGCGACGACGAAGGGCACGTCGTTGTCACTTTTCATCGGGGAAAGTGACAACAACGTGCCCTTCGGTGTCAGGCGGCGTTGAGGCGATCGAGCTCCTCGGGGGTGAGCTCGACGTCCACGGCCGTGACGGAGTCCAGGATGGTCTCCGGCCGAGACGAGCCCGGGATCGGGATGACGTGCGGGCTCTGCGCGAGATGCCAGGCCAGCGCGACGACCTGCGGGCTGATCCCGCGTGCGGACGCGATCTCGGCGAAGGGAGCGAACCGGTCGCCGAGGTCACCGGCATGGCTGATGCCGCCGAGCGGGCTCCACGGCAGGAAGGCGATGCCGAGCTCGTCGGCGAGCCGCAGTTCGGGCTCGCTGGAGCGGAACGCCGGCGAGAACTGGTTCTGCACCGATGCCAGCCGGCCGCCGAGGATGTCCTGCGCCTGCCGGATCTGCTCCGGGTTCGCGTTGGAGATTCCGGCCAGCCGGATGACGCCCTCGTCGAGGAGGTCGCGGATGGCGCCGACCGAGTCCTCGTACGGCACCGACGGGTCGGGGCGGTGGAACTGGTAGAGGCCCAGCGCGTCGCCGCCGAGGCGGGCGAGGGAGGCCTTGGCGGCCTCCTTGAGGTACTCGGGGCGGCCGTCGACGTACCAGCTGCCGTCGCCCGGGCGCAGGTGGCCGCCCTTGGTGGCGACCAGCACGGTGGAGGCGTCGCCGCTCCAGGTGCGGAGCGCCTCCGCGAAGAGCTCCTCGTTGTGGCCGACCTCGTCGGCGTGGAGGTGGTAGGCGTCGGCCGTGTCGAGCAGCGTCACGCCGGCGTCGAGCGCGGCGTGGAGCGTGTCGATGGAGCGCTTGCGGTCGGGTCGCCCCTCGATGGACATGGGCATGCCGCCCAGGCCGATCGCGGAGACCTCCACATCGCCGATTCTGCGGTTCTTCACTCGCGGTCCTTTCGTTACCAGGCGTAGTGCTCGGGCGCTGTCTTGTGGCCCGGGAAGATCTCATCGAGACGGGAGAGCGCGGCGTCGTCCAGCCGGACGTCGAGCGCGCGGATGCCGGCCTCCAGCTGCTCGCGGGTGCGCGGGCCGATGATCGGGCCGGTCACCCCCGGTCGGCCGAGCAGCCAGGCGAGCGCGACGTCACCGGGCTCGTGGCCGAGGTCGGCGGCGAACGCCTCGTAGGCCTCGATCGCGTCGCGGTGGGTGGCGAGCGTTTCCGCCGCGCGGCCCTCCAGCCGGCGCCGGCCCTCGTTCTGCTTGCGCAGCACTCCGCCGAGCAGTCCGCCGTGGAGGGGCGACCAGGCGATCACGCCGACGCCGTTGGCCTGCGCGGCGGGCAGCACCTCCAGCTCGACCTGCCGGGTGAGGAGGTTGTAGATGGACTGCTCGCTCACGAGACCGAGGAAGTCGCGCTTGCGGGCCTCCGCCTGCGCCGTGGCGATGTGCCAGCCGGCGAAGTTGCTCGAGCCGGCGTACAGGATCTTGCCCTGCGCGACAGCCACCTCGATCGCCTGCCAGATCTCGTCCCACGGGGTGTCCCTGTCGACGTGATGGAACTGGTAGATGTCGATGTAGTCGGTCTGCAACCGCTTCAGGCTGGCGTCGAGCGCGCGGCGGATGTTGAGCGCCGACAGCTTGCCCTCGTTAGGCCAGTCGCCCATGGCGCCGTAGAGCTTGGTGGCGAGCACCGTGCGGTCGCGCCGTCCGTCGCCCTTCGCGAACCAGTCGCCGATGATCGTCTCGGTGGCGCCGTGGCCCTTGCTGCGTCCGTAGACGTTGGCGGTGTCGAAGTAGTTGATACCCGCTGCGTGGGCGGCGTCCATGATCTCGAAGGAGTCCTCGGCCGTGGTCTCCGGCCCGAAGTTCATCGTGCCGAGCACCAGCCGCGACACCGACAAGCCGGACCGGCCCAGGTGGGTGTACTGCATGTCTGTCATGGCGCCAGCCTCCGCCCGAACCGTCGAGAAGTCCAACAGGAGGTCGTGATGGGATTGTGCGGTTCTGGTGATGGGTCGCGTCGTGGGACGGCGCCGTGTCTCAGAGAGCGAGGAACCGCCCGGCGTCGCGGATCACGTCGGCGGCGATCCCGAGGTCCGGGCCGCCCATGAAGCCGTGCGCGGCTCCGGGGACGATGCGGAGACGTGCCGGAACGCCCGTGCTCTCGGCGGCGCTCACCAGCCGACGGGCATCGGGGAGGAGCGAGTCGTCCGCGCCGACGGCGACGAAGAGCGGCGGCAGGCCGCGAGTGTCGGCCGCGAGATCGGGGGCGTCAGCAATCGTCCCGCCGCCGGCCCAGCGGGCGAACGACCACTCGGACAGTTCGCGACCCGGTCCTCCCGGGGCGTCGTCGTCGTAGGAGGCGAGGGACAGGTCGACGGTGGGGTTGGTCAGCACCAGCGCGTCTGCGCGGGCGTCCCGGGCGGCGGCCAGGGCGACGGTACCTCCCGCGGAGTCGCCCCAGAGCACGAGCCGTTCGAGACCGGACGCGCGAAGTGCCTCCGCCCCCGCGACCGCGTCGGCCGCCGACTCGGCGAGCGTGACCTCCGGTGCCAGGCGATACGCGACGGAGAGCACGGTGATGCCGAGCGTGCCGGCGATGCGGCGGCAGTAGCCGTCCTGCAGCTCCAGGTCGCCGAAGAGGCCGTAGCCGCCGTGGAGGAAGACGACGCCGGCCCCGGATGCGATGAGCGCGGGCTCGTACCAGCGTGCCGGGAGCCCGGCCTCCCCGAGTGTGCTGTCGCGCACCCTGCCGTCGAACGGGACGCGCGGCCGCGTGAGCGCGCGCTCGTGGGCTTCGCGACGCAACTCGTCGATGTCAGGAGGCTGCACGCGGACTAGCATCCCACTCATGCGCGAAGTGATCCCGGGCGTCCACCGGTTGACCTCGACCCGTGGCGGCAACGCCTACCTGATCGAGGAGGGTGACCGGGCCGTCCTGGTCGACACAGGGCTGCGTTCGAGCGCGGAGGCCGTGGTGGCGGAGCTGGCCGCCGCGCGCATCCCGAAGCTCACCGACGTCGTGCTCACCCACTACGACCCCGACCACGTCGGAGGCGCGGCCGCCGTCCAGCGGGCGACCGGCGCCCGGGTCTGGCTCGGCGCCGCCGACATCCGCATCCTGCGCGGTGAGCAGGAGCCGCCGACGCGGACGCGCCGCGCGATGTTCCGATCGGGGTGGCTGGGGCGCGCGGAGCTTCCGGAGCTGATCGCGCTGCCCGACGACGCCGACCAGGAGATCGCTCCGGCGGTGGTCGCGCTGCCCGCTCCCGGTCACACGCCGGGCCATCACATCGTGCGCTGGCGCGGGGTCGCGTTCATCGGCGATGCCGCCCGGGTCGCGAAGGGCAGGCTGGTGCACCTCCCGGGCTTCCTCATCAGCGACCGCGCTGCTGCCGACGCGACGCTCGCGGCGATCGCAGCCTCGACGCCGAGGCTCGGCTGCCCGGGCCACGGCTCTCCCGCGCGCCTGGGCGAAAGCTAGACCGCCAGCGCGGCCTCGAGCTCGGCGTCGCTCGGCTCGACGAGGTGGCGGCCGTCGGGGAACACGATCACCGGGATGTTGGTGCGGCCGCTGATCGCCTGGGCGCGGTCGGCCTCTTCGGGGCGCGCGACGAGGTCGATGTACTCGTATTCGGTGCCGAGACGCTCGAGGAGGGCCTTGGAGCGGATGCAGTCACGGCACCAGTCGGCGCCGAACATGGTGACGGTATCGATGGAGGAAGTCATTGCTCCAGCCTAAGCAGCGGCGACTGGGAGTCCGCCGTCCACGACCAGTGCGGCGATCGCGGCCGTCGGCTCGATGAGGAGGGCGTTCGCGCCGTCGACGTCCGTCGCCCACGCCCGGGCGGCCTCCGGGGTGCGGCCGTGCCGGACATGTCTTTCGACGAGCCTCCGCAGCCGTTCCTCCTCCGGTGTCGCGACGAACCAGCTCTCGGCCAGCAGGCTCCGGATGCGCGCCCACGGCTCGGCGGCCGCCAGGAGGTAGTTGCCTTCGGCGACGACGAGCCGGACCTCGGGACCGATCGCGATGCTGCCGGCGATCGGCTCGCCGACCGCGCGGTCGAACGCCGGTGCGTACACGGTGTGGTCGCGTTCGGTGCGCACGCGTTCCAGCAGCGCGACGAAGCCCCAGCCGTCGAACGTGTCGATCGCGCCCTTGCGCTCGCTGCGACCCAGAGCCTCCAAGGTCGCGTCGGAGAGATGGAAGCCGTCCATCGGGAGGTAGGCCGTGACCGCCGCGCCGGCCTGTTCGTTCGCGGCCGCGACGACCGCGTGGGCCAGCGTCGTCTTACCAGAGCCCGGGCTTCCTGCGATGCCGACGATCGCCCGCCCCGCTGCCGGGTCGAGGGCCGCGGCGAGGGCGAGCGCTCGGCGAGCGAGGGCGGCCGGGTCTGTGCGCGAGCGGTCGGAGTCCATGTCGACCATTCTCCGTGCAGATCGTCGCCGACTCGACTTCCCTCTCTATAGTGTCCTGACGACAGTAGATGTTATGCTCGCGACAACAGATCGTCGTTCGAAGGAGAACCGACCCATGTCCGAGCTCGACCAGCACCGCGGACCGCTGCAGGACCCGCCCATCGAGTTCCGCCCCGAACTGCGCTGGTGGCTGGCGGAGGGCCTCCACACCGACCGCACCCTGCGGTTCGAGATCGACGCCGCGCACCGCCTCGGCTTCGGCGGCATGGAGTTCCTGGCGATGGACGAGGAGGCGATCGACCACTCCCGGTACGGCTGGGGCTCCGAGGAATGGGTGCACGACTCGCAGATCGTGGTGGAGGAGACGACCGCCCGCGGGATGTCGGTGAGCTTCACCTCCGGGACGAACTGGTCAAACGCGAACCTGCCGACGATCGACCCCGACCACCCCGCGGCGGCCCGGGAGCTGAACTACGTCGTGGAGGACGTGCAGGCGGCGACCGGACGTCACGGCGTCCTCCCGCGCATCGAGCTCGACGCCGAGCGCGAGGAGAGCCTGCTG
This sequence comes from Leifsonia sp. Leaf336, assembly GCF_001423695.1. Classification (GTDB taxonomy): domain Bacteria; phylum Actinomycetota; class Actinomycetes; order Actinomycetales; family Microbacteriaceae; genus Leifsonia. The sequence continues at coordinate 381,812 of NZ_LMOZ01000003.1, read as the reverse complement.
CCCGGGCACCGGATCGCACCCAAGACGCAGGAGTTCGTTGCCGCGGTGGCCGTCCCCGTCGTCGAGCAGGGGGCGGAGGGCGCGGCGCCGGTGCTCGACGCGGACGCAGTCCTCGAGCTGACCTCCCACGTCGTCGACGGCGCGCTCGACTGGGCGCCCGACGACGACCGCGCCTGGAAGCTCTTCGTGTTCTGGTCGCACGGCACCGGGCAGACGGCTTCCCCATCGGCCAGTGTCAACTACACCGTGAACTACCTCGACCGCGCGGGCGTCGACGCGGTCATCGACTACTGGGGCTCGACCGTGCTCACGCCCGAGCTGCGCGCGCTCATCGCCCGCAACCCGCGCGCGCAGATGTACATGGACTCGCTCGAGCTCAACACCTGGGGCGAGGGCGGTCTGTTCTGGGGCGCGTCGGTCGCGCGCGACTTCCGAGAGCGCCGCGGCTACGACATCACCCCGTGGCTGCCGTTCCTCACGCGCAGCGTGCTGCTGATGGCCTCCGCCACCACCTACCGCTACGAGCCGACCGCCGCGCAGCGGCTCACCGTCGAGAAGGTGCGCCACGACTACGTCGAGACGCTGACCGACCTCTACATCGAGAACATGCTGCGGCCGTTCGCCGCGTTCCTGCACGAGAACGGGATTCTGCTGCGCTCGGAGATCAGCTACGGGCTGCCGTTCGAGCTGACCCGGCCGGGCCCGGAGGTCGACGGCATCGAGACCGAGTCCCTCGAGTTCGGCTCGCAGATCGACGCCTACCGCCTGCTCGCCGGGCCGGCCCACCTGTTCGGCAAGCAGTACTCCTCCGAGACCGGCGCCACGACGCGCAACCACATGCTCGATCACCGGTTCTACGACCAGATCATCGCGACGCAGCTGGCCGCCGGCATCACCAAGACCGTACTGCACGGCTGGGCGAGCACCGCGGGGGCGGAGGGCGCGACCGAGTGGCCAGGGCACGAGGGCATGTGGCCCGGCTTCTCCGAGCGGTTCGACCTCCGCCAGCCGGCCAGCGAGTTCTACCCGCAGTGGAACGCGGCGATCGGCCGCATCCAGTACCTGCTGCGACAGGGGCGCCCGCGGGTCGACGTCGGCATCCTGCGCACCGACCATTTCGTCGACAACATGTCCGGGATGTACTTCCTCGACCACGACGGCAGCCGCATCCCCGACGAGGTCGCCTACGGCACGATGTGGATGCGGAACCGCGAGAACCACTGGTGGCAGGACCTCGGCATGCAGGACGCCGGATGGAGCTACGAATTCTTCGACGGTTCGCTGCTGCAGCACGAGGACGTGTCGTTCGCCGACGGCCTCGTGCAGCCCGACGGCCCCGGCTACCAGGCGCTGATCGTCTACCAGGAGGCGTTGAACGCGGACGTCGCGCGCCTGCTGCTCGACGGGGCGCGGGCCGGCCTCCGCGTGCTCATCGTCAACGGCGCCCGCGAGCTGAAGCTGCTGATGACCGGCGAGCACATCCTGAACACGCACGCCGCCTCCCGCACCCCTGGCCTCGACGGGCGCGACGACGAGCTCGCAGCGACGATGGCCGAACTGCGTGCGCAGCCGACGGTGGCGGAGGTCGACGACCCCGCCGAGACCGTCGCCGCGCTGCGCGGCCTGGGCGTGACCGGCCGCGCCGAGTTCGCGACCGAGAACCGCACCGTGCTCGGCTACCTCCGCGAGGAGGGCGAGCTGCTTCACGTGTACCTCTACAACTTCCTCTACGAGACCGGCGAGGACACCGTCGTGGAGGTCGCCCTCCCGGGCCTCGGAACGCCCTACCGCATCGACCCGTGGAGCGGCGCCGTCGCCGAGCACCGGGGCGTGCACATCGAGGGCCATCGCACGCTCGTGTCCGTCGCGCTCGCTCCGGGCGAGATCGCGCTGCTCACCGTGGACCGGTCGCAGCGGCCCGAGTCGTCGGATCCCGCCGAGCGCGAGGTCGTTCAGGAGGTCGACGGCTGGAGCATCACGGTCGAGAGCTGGGATGCCGGGGAGAACGAGCTGATCGTCGAAGACCGCGGCCTCGGCTACGAGAGCCGGGAGGTGCGACCGACGACCGCGGTGACCACGATCGCCGTCGAGGGCTCCGAGCTGCGGCCGTGGACCGAACTCGCGGGCGTCGGCGCGGAGGTGTCGGGTGTCGCGGAGTACCGCGCGTCGGTGGAGCTCGACCGGGCCGCGGAGCCCGGCACGCGCCTCCTGCTCCACCTCGGCTCGACGGCGGGCGGACTCGGTTCAGTGGTCGTCAACGACGCGGACGCGCGCGGCTTCGACACCTCGCGGCCGGTCGTGGACATCACCGACCTGGCCCGCACCGGGCACAACACGATCGTGGTCCGGGTCGCCAGCTCGTTGAACAACCGGCTCATCGCGCGCGGCTACTACGATGACATCCCCGACATGGGCACGATGCTGGTGGGTCGCCAGGAGGCGCACGTGACGGTGGTGCGGCCGCACGGCCTCCTGGGTCCGGTGACGATCGTCAGCGAGCGCTGAGCCGGCGCCGGTGGATACGGCGCGCCTGAGATACTGAGCAGCACGCCGAACAGAGGAGGTGGCAGCGTGTCGGACGACCCCGACCTCTCGCCGGTGATCGAGCAGGACCCGCTCGACCTCAGGCTGTCGATCGCGTCGATCGTGCACTGGGCGGACAGCCGCGAGGTTCGGGTGCGGGTGATGGAGAAGATCGGGTTCCCGGTGGACGACATCCCGATGTTCGTGGTCGTCAACCAGCTCGCCTACCGTGGCGCCCTGCGCCCGACCGACCTGGCGGCGACGCTCGGAACGGGCAAGGCCAACATCTCGAAGATCGTGCGACGGCTGGAGGAGATCGACCTCGTCGAACGGGTGCCCGCACCGCGCGACGAGCGCAGCGTGCTGGTCGCGCTCACCGCCGGCGGCCGCGCGCTCGGCGAACGCATCATGGAGGTCGCCCAGGCGCAGGTCGACGAGGTCACCCTCGGCTGGGACCCGCAGGAGGTCGAGAACCTGCGGCGCTATGTCGCGCGCTTCGCCCGCCACGCGTTCGCGGGGCTGGCGATGACGCCGGGGCTGCGGGAGCGGTAGGGGTCAGTCCGTGGGGAGGTCGTACGCCCGCTCGGCCGAGCGGGTGAGCACGTCGTCCCGCTCGGCTGGCGACAGGCCCGCGAGCAGTTCCTCCGTCGTCGCCCAGGTCTCCGCGTAGGGGCCCGCGAGCGTCGACACCGGCCAGTCGCCTCCGTACAGCACGCGCGACGCGCCGAACACGTCGAGCGCGTGCTCGACGTACGGTCGCAGCCGAGTCGCGTCCGCGCCGCCGCCGAGCGTCGTCAAGCCGGAGAGTTTGACGAAGACGTTCGGGCGGCGAGCGAGCTCGGAGAGCAAGCCCGACCACGGTTCGGCGGATGGGGCGCCCACCGGCGGGGTGCCGAGATGGTCGACGACGAGGCGCAGAGAAGGCAGCTCGTCCGCCAGGGCCACCGCGTGCTCCAGATGCCGCGGGAGCACCCCGATCACATCGAAGCTCAACCCCCGCTCCGCGAGCAGCCCGAGCGACTCGTGAACCTCGGCTCGGCCGAGCCAGTCGGGGTCGGGCTCGTCGTGGATGAGGTGCCGCACGCCGACGAACGACGGGTGCGCAGCCCACTCCTCCAGCTGGCGGGAGGCCGCGGCCGGGTCGAGCAGGTCGACCCAGGCCACGACTCCGGCCACCAGTGGGGAGGACACGGCGAACATTGCCGCCGAGTCCTCCACCGAGTTCGCAGCCTGCACCAGGACGACCCTGTCGACGCCCGCCCGCTCCAGCTGGGGCTGCGCCTCCGCGAACGTGAAGGTCCGGTTGATCGGCGCCAGCGCGTCGGTCAGCCACGGGTACGCGACCCCCTCCAGGTTCCAGAGGTGGAGGTGGGCGTCGATCGTCATCGTCAGGCCGCCAGGTCGAAGCGGATCAGGGTCGGGCCGGCGACCGCGGGCTCCGGCACGGTGACCGCGAGGGCGTCGCCGTCGCGGGAGACCGCGATCGGCGTGCCGTCGGCGAGCCGGGCGCTCGCCGCATCCACCCCCGCGGAGGCGGCGATGCGCACCGGACCCGTCGCGTCCACGAACGCGTTCGCGGTGTCGCCGGTGCGCGTCCAGCGCACCCACGGTTCGTCGGATGCCGGTGCGATCGACGTGTCGAGCGTGGTCGAGGCGAAGACGGCGTCGCCGTTCACGGCGTTCCAGGCGGCGAGGTGCTCGAGCGTCCTGCGCTGCAGGTCGGGAACGGTTCCGCGTGCGGTGAGGCCAACGTTGAGGAGCAGGTTGCCCCCGCGCGAGACGATGTCGACGAACGACTTCACGGCGTCCGGACCATTCAGCAGATGGGACTCGTCCTCGACCTGGTTGTAGCCGAACGAGAAGCCGATGCCGCGGCAGTTCTCCCAGGCGCCGGAGGCCTCCACGTCGGTGCCCTGCTGGTACTCGCTGGTGCGGAAGTCCCAGTGCGTCTCGCCCCAGCGGTCGTTCGAGACGCCGTCCGGACGCGCCGCGTAGAACTTCTCGAACAGCTTCTCCATGCTGAACGGGCCCGAGGGCTTGCCGGCATCGGGCCACTCGATGTCGCCCCAGAGGATGTCGGGGGAGTAGCGCTCGATCAGGTCGTCGACGTGCCGGTAGGCGTACTCCGCGTAGGCCGCGTCGACGGGGCGGCCGAACGCCTGGCCTTCGGAGGTGATCGGCGGCAGCTGCGAGAAGTGCCAGTCGAGGCCTCCCGAGTAGTAGACGCCGAAGCGGAGGCCCGCGTCGCGGGTAGCCTTCTCGAACGCGCCGACCAGGTCGCGGCGCGGTCCGCGCGCGACGGTGTTGCGGTCGTCGGTGCCGGGCGCGTCCCACAGGGTCACGCCGTCGTGGTGCTTTGTGGTCGGCACGAAGTAGCCGGCGCCGGTGCTCTTCACGAGGGCGATGAACTCGTCCGGGTCGAACTCGGCCGGGTCCCACTGGTCGAGGAAGTCGTCGTACGGCGCTCCTCCGTAGACCTCGCGCTGGTGCTCGGCCGCCGGGCTGTCCTCGATGCGGATGGTGTTGTAGTACCACTCGGCGTACGGGTTGTGCTTGAACCAGTACTCCTTCTCGATGGTCCCGAGTTCGCCGATCGGCTCCGCCCAGGCGGGCACGGAGTACGGCCCCCAGTGCACGAAGATGCCCAACTTGGCGTCGCCGAACCACTGCGGCACATCGCGCTCGAACCGGCGATAGTTCTCGGGGCGGACGGGGTCGTCTTTGAACATGGCCACGCTGAGCTTCTCCTTCTTCTTTGAACGGATGAGGTCGACGGAACGATTGTGGATCGACCAGACACCACATATCCTATAGGCAATAGGCATTCGCTGAAAAGATCCGCGACCCACTCGAAGGAGAGTTCGTTCCGTGACCCCCACACTCACCACTGTGCCCGACTCTTTCGCGCGCACCGACCTCGTCCGGCTGCCGGGCGGCGAATGGTTCACCGGAGCAGGCTTCGGTCTGTTCGTGCACTGGGACCACGCCAGCCAGCAGGGCATCGAGATCTCGTGGCCGCTGGTCGGTCGTTCCATCATCCCGGGTTCCGACGGGGTGGAGGACACTGTGACCGTCGAGCAGTACCAGTCGACCGCGGCGACGTTCGATCCCGTCGAGTGGGACGCCGTCGCTCTGGCCGCGCTGGCCAAGCGGGCCGGAGCGCGCTACGTGGTCTTCACGGCCCGCCACCACGCGGGCTACTCGATGTTCCACACCGCGCACTCCGACTTCGGCATCCAGAACTCGCCGTTCGGTCGTGACATCACGCGCGAGTTCGTGGAGGCGATCCGCGCGGAGGGCATCCGCGTCGGCATCTACTACAGCCTCCCGGACTGGAACCACCCCGACTACCCGGCGTTCGAGATGAGCGATCGCCCCTACCCGCTCGAGCACTGGCCGGCGGCGGGCGATCCCGCCAACGCGGGCACCCCGGTCGCCGACGACCGGCACCGCCGTCCGACGCCCGAGCAATGGGCGCGCTACCAGGAGTACCTGCGGGGGCAGCTGACCGAGCTGCTCACCGGCTACGGCACCATCGACCTGCTCTGGTTCGACGGGGAGTGGGAGCGCTCAGAAGACGAGTGGGACAGCGCCGGTCTGCGGGCGCTCATCAAGTCGCTGCAGCCCGACGTCGTCATCAACGACCGGCTGCTCGGCCAGGGCGACTACAAGACGCCGGAGCAGGGCTTCCCGGTGACGGCGCCCGAAGGTCCGTGGGAGCTCTGCCTCACCATCGGTCAGATGTGGGCGTGGCGGCCGGGCGACACGAAGAGCAAGAGCACGGTGTCGCTGCTCACCACCCTGATCGAGGTCGCCAGCCGCGGCGGCAACCTCCTGCTCAACATCGGGCCGAAGGGCGACGGGAGCCTCAACGAGTCGCAGGTGCGCACGCTGGAGGAGATCGGCGCGTGGATGGATACGCACGCCGAGAGCGTCGTCGGCGTCTCGCCCACCACGGGCGTCGACTACTACGGGCCGTCCACCGCACGGGAGGGCACCCTGTACCTGCATCTCGTGATGCGGCCGATCGAGCAGATCGTCGTGCGCGGCATCCCGGTCGGCCGGGTGCGCGCGGTGCGGCTTCTCGCGACCGGCGACGAGCTGCCGTTCGAGGTCAACGTGGAAGTCCACGAGCAGGCGGAGCAGGGCGGCGAGGAGCTCGGCGAGCTGCGGATCCCGGCGCCGGCGGCATCCGGAGCGGCGATCGATGTGATCGCGATCGACTTCGAGCCGGGCTCCGGCGACTAGACCGCTTCGACTACTTGAAACCTATATCAAACACCCTATAGGATCCAGCCACACGGCGATCACCTTGATGAATCCAATGGAGGAGGCACAGCAAGTGACACCACGAACCAAGCGCGCGGCGGTACGGGCCGGTACAGCCATTCTGCTGGCAGGAGCGCTCACCGCGCTCGCCGGTTGTGCGGGCGGAGGAGGCGGCAACGCCTCCGGCGGCCCGATCACCATGTACACCTGGGTCAGCAGCCAGAGCGACCGCGACCAGTGGCAGGGGTTCATCGACCTCGGCAAGAAGGTCGACCCCAAGCTCGACGTGACGATCGAAGGCCCGAGCTTCAACGACTACTGGACCAAGGTCAAGACCCGGCTGAGCGGATCCAACCCGCCCTGCCTGCTCACCACTCAGGCCGCCCGGGCGCAGGAGCTCTCGGGGCTGCTGATGCCGCTGACCGACCTGATCAAGAAGTACAAGCTCGACACCTCGAAGTTCGACGCGTCCATGCTCAAGGGCATGACGGTGGACGGCAGCATCCGCGCCATCCCCTACGACGCCGAGCCGATCGTCCTCTACTACAACGCGGACGCGTTCCAGAAGGCCGGGCTCGCACTTCCGAGCGCGACCTACACCCGTGAACAGTTCCTCTCCGACGCGAAGAAGCTGACAACGGGCGACCACAAGGCTCTCGCGATCGAGCCGGGCTTCTTCATCCCGAACGCCTGGGCCATCGCCGACGGCGCCGAGGCGGTCAAGGGCGGAAAGCTCGACCTGACGAACTCCAAGCTCGTCGACTCGGTGCAGTCGTACTTCGACCTGGTGTCGAAGGAGGGCATCGCCAAGGCGCCGGAGGCCGCCGACGGCTCCGACGTCGGCCAATCGGCGTTCACCTCCGGCGCGAGCGACATGCTGATCGAGGGCCCGTGGATGTACGGCACCTTCGCCGCGGCGGCCAAGTTCAAGCTGGGCGTCACGATCGTCCCGACCGAGTCGGGCGACGCCAAGGGCATGACGGCCGGCTCGGGCTTCGGCATCGCGAAGAACTGCAAGGACCCGGACAGCGCGTTCAAGGCGATCATGGCCATGACCGACACCAGCGTGCTGAAGGGTCAGGCCGAGAAGCGCGGCATCGTCCCGTCCCGTCCCGACGCCCAGTCGGCCTGGGCCGAGGGCAAGTCCGCCGAGGCCTACACCGCCGTGCAGGCGCTCCTCAAGGACGCGAAGGCGCAGCTGACCACTCCGACGTGGAACCAGGTCGAGACGCTGTTCACCCAGTACGGAGTCGAAGGCTACCGGGGTGACAAGACCGCCAAGGACGTGCTGACCACGATCCAGAACTCGGTGGGGCAGTAGGCGGATGTCCTCGCCACTGATCACGGGCGCCGTCGTCTCGGAGGAGACGGCGGCGCCCGCCGCGCCCCCGACCCGCCCGTTCCACGTCCCGCATCCGTCGCCGCCGCGCGGCGCGAAGAAGCGCAAGGGCGACGGCCTGGCGGCACTCGCCTACCTGTGGCCCGGGCTCGCCGGCTTCACCTTCTTCATCCTGGTGCCGCTGCTCGGCTCGCTGGTCATCAGCCTCTTCGAGTGGCCGCTGTTCGGCTCGCCGACGTTCGTCGGCTTCGCCAACTACGCCAAGCTGTTCAGCGACCCGACCTTCTACACGGTCCTGCTCAACACGGTGATCTTCGCCTTCGTCTACACGGCGCTCAACCTCGCGCTCGCGCTCGTCGTGTCGCTGTGGCTGAACACGCGCGTCAAGGGCGCCGGCTTCTGGCGGGTCATCTTCTTCCTGCCGGCGATCACGCCGATGGTCGCGAACGCCCTGGTGTGGAGGCTGCTGCTGAGCGACAACGGCATCGTCAACTCCGCGCTTCACTCGATCGGCATCGACGGCCCGAGCTGGCTCTCCGACTCCCGGTTCGCGCTCGCGTCGGTGATCGCGATGTCGGTGTGGCAGTCGTTCGGCTATAACGTCATCGTGCTCTCGGCGGGCATCGCCGGCATCCCGAAGGAGCTGCTGGAGGCCTCTCGGATGGACGGCACGAATGCCTGGCAGCGGATGCGCTCGATCATCCTCCCGATGATCTCGCCCGCGCTGTTCTTCACCATGACCATGACGATGATCGGCGCCTTCCAGGTGTTCGTGCAGCCGCAGATCCTCACGCAGGGCGGCCCGGGGGAGTCCACGAACACGTTCGTGCTCTACCTGTACCGCAACGGCTTCGTGTTCGACCGACTCGGCTACGCATCCGCTCTGGCGTGGATGCTCTTCATCGTCGTGATGCTCATCACCGCGCTGCAGTTCGCGGGACAGAAGAGGTGGGTCAACTATGACAAGTGATGTGCAGACCAGAGGCGCGACAGCCGCCAGGCGTCCCCGGCCCCGGCTGCGCCCGGCGCAGAAGGTGACCGTCGCCAAGACCTGGCTGAACACCGGAGCGGTCGCCGTCGTCGCGCTGCTGTTCACGTTCCCGTTCATCTGGATGTTCTTCTCGGCGCTCAAGCCCGAGTCGGAGGTCTTCTCGCCGACGCCGTCGTTCATCGGCTCCGAGGTCAAGTGGTCGAACTTCGTCGACGCGTGGACTCTGGTCCCGTTCGGCCGGTTCATCTTCAACGGCTTCTTCGTCGCGATCTGCGGAGCGCTGCTCTCGGTGATCGTCGCCGTGCTGTCGGCCTACGCGTTCTCGCGGCTGCGGTTCAAGTACCGCGACCGGCTGTTCCTGCTCTACGTGCTCACGCTCGTGCTGCCGCAGGAGGTGCTGGTCGTGCCGCTGTTCATCATGATGAACCAGCTCGGGCTCGTCGACACGTACGTCGCGCTCATCATCCCGTTCGCCTTCACGGCGTTCGGCACGTTCCTGCTGCGGCAGTTCTTCCTGACCATCCCGATCGAGTTCGAGGAGGCCGCCATCATCGACGGCGCCTCCCGGTTCCGCACGCTGTGGTCGGTGCTGCTGCCGCAGCTCGCCGCACCGATCTCGGTGCTCGGCGTCTTCTCGTTCGTCGGGTACTACAACTCGTACCTCTGGCCGCTCATCATCATCAACAGCCAGGACCTGGCGACCGTGCCGCTCGGCCTCTCGATGTTCACGGGGGAGCACGGCACGCAGTGGAGCCTGATGATGGCGGCCTCCACCATCGCCATCATCCCGTCGCTGATCATCGTCGCCGTGCTCCAGCGCCAGCTCATCAAGGGCGTCGCGCTCGGCGGCTTCGGCGGGCGCTGACCCACAGCAACCGCGTCCCTCACCGGCACCACGGCCTCCACCAGAAAGCAGGACCTCCATGACTCTCGCCCCGCCCACCTCCCGCACCGCCGTCGACGGCACGATCGTCAGCGCCGAGGCGTGGCTGAGCGACCTCGAGGTCGAGACCGTCCGCACCGACGCCGTGCAGTCGTTCCTCAAGCAGGAGACGATCTTCGTCCGGATCCGCACCGCGGGCGGCGTGGAGGGCCTCGGCTACAGCTACACGATCGGCACCGGCGGCGAGGCTGTGCTCAGCCTGCTGCGCACGTGCCTGCTCGACGTCCTGGTCGGTATGGACGCCAATCGTCCGGAGGCCGTGTGGCGCGCTCTCTTCTCGGCAACGCGGGCGACAACAGTCGGCGCGATCACGTCGCTGGCGCTCGCTGCCGTGGACACCGCCGTGTGGGATGCGCGCTGCACGGCCTCCGGGCTTCCTCTCTGGGTCGCCGCCGGCGGCTCACGGCCGAGCATCCCGCTCTACGACACCGAGGGAGGCTGGCTGCACTTCGACACCGACGACCTGGTCGCCCAGGCCGTCGAGTCGCAGCGACGCGGGCTGAACGGCGTCAAGATCAAGGTCGGCAAGACGCGCGGCCACGAGGACGCCGAGCGTCTCGCGGCGGTGCGTGCCGCGGTCGGCCCTGGCATGGACATCATGGTCGACGCCAACCAGTCGATGACGGCGGCCGAGGCGATCCGCCGGGCGGCGCTGTTCGAGCCGCTGGACATCTTCTGGTTCGAGGAGCCGCTGCCGGCGGAGGACGTCGCGGGCCACCGCCGGCTGGCCGAGTCGACGACGCTGCCCGTCGCGGTGGGCGAGTCGATGTACTCGGTCGGGCACTTCCGGGAGTACCTGCAGGCCGGCGCGGCCTCCATCGTCCAGGTCGATGTCGCCCGGGTCGGCGGCATCACCCCGTGGCTGAAGGTCGCGCATCTCGCGGAGTCGTTCAACGTGGCGGTGGCGCCGCACTTCCTGATGGAGCTGCACGTGTCGCTCTGCTGCGCGGTGCCGAACGCGCTCTACCTCGAGCACATCCCGCAGCTGCGCGCGGTGACGAAGCGCGAGCTGGTCATCCGGGACGGCCACGGCGTCGCGCCCGACGCGCCGGGGCTCGGGATCGACTGGGACCTCGACGCGATCGACGACCGGCGGGTGGCATGATGACGACCGCTCCCGGAGGCCCGGCGCAGCGCGGCCCGATCGGTTACGGGGTCGCGGCGCTCGGCAATCTGTACAGCGCGCGGCCCGACGACGTCTGGCCCGCGATCGTTCCCGCGGCGTGGGAGGCCGGGATCCGGTACTTCGACACCGCGCCGCACTACGGGCTGGGCCTCGCGGAGGAGCGGCTCGGCGAAGGCCTGCGCGGCCTCCCGCGCGACGAGTACGTCGTGTCGACGAAGGTCGGCCGCCTCCTGGAGCCGAACCCCGACTACCGGCCGGGCGACACCGACATCGCGAACCTCTTCGACGTGCCGTCGACGCGGCGGCGCCGGTTCGACCTCTCGCGCGACGGCGTGCTCCGGTCGGTCGAGGATTCGCTGACCCGCCTCGGCCTCGACCGGATCGACATCCTGTTCGTCCATGACCCCGACGAACACGAACGCGAGGCGTTGGAGGGCGCTTTCCCCGCGCTGGAGGAGCTGCGCTCGCAGGGAGTGATCCGGTCGTACGGCGCCGGGATGAACCAATCGGCCATGCTGACCCGGTTCGTGCGCGAGACCGACCTCGACATCGTGATGTGCGCGGGCAGGTACACGCTGCTGGACGGCGCGGCTGCCTCCGATCTGCTGCCCGCCGCGCAGGAGCGCGGGGTGGAGGTCGTGGTCGCAGCGGTCTTCAACTCCGGCATCCTCGCCACCGACCGCCCGGCGGCCGGCGCGACCTTCGACTACGGGGCCGCCCCGGCCGCGCTGATCGAACGCGCGGGCAGAATCGCCGACGTCGCGGCTCCCTACGGCGTCACTCTGCCGCAGCTGGCCGTGCAGTTCCCGCTGCGGCATCCCGTGGTCTCCACCGTCGTGCTCGGCGCCGACAGCCCCGAGCAGATCGTCCGCAACGCGGGACTGGCCGCTCCCGTGGTTCCCGATGCGCTGTGGGCGGAGCTGGAGGCGGAGGGTCTGACGCCGCACGGCGATCCTGCATCCTCTTTCCTCTTTTCAGCGGACTCGCAAGCCTAGGATGTGCACATGAGCATCGAACCTTCCCTCGGCGAACACTTCCTGCCCGCTCGGCGGGCACTGGCCGACGACGTCTACGACGCCGTGCTCGGTCTGCTGATGGACCAGGTGATCGAGCCGGGCAGCCGGGCCAGCATCGACGGCATCGCCCGCCAGCTCGGCGTCTCGCCGACGCCGGTGCGCGAGGCGCTCGCGCGCCTGGAATCCGAGGGCCTGGTCGTCAAGAAGGCGCTCAAGGGCTACACCGCGGCCCCGCTGCTCGACAGCGAGGGGCTCCGGGAGCTGTTCGAGATGCGGCGCCTGCTGGAGCCCTACGCCGCCAGCCACGCCGCCGGCGAGATCGACGCCGCGACGCTGGATCAGCTCGAGCGGCTCTGCGAGGACATGCATCGCAGCGGCGAGGCGTCGCAGACCGGCGACGACCGGTTCAAGGACTACAAGGACTTCGCCAACCAGGACGCCGAGTTCCACCGCTTGATCGCCGTGCACTCCGGCAACGGGCTGCTGGCGGACGCCATCGTGCGACTGCGCCCGCACATGCACCAGTACCGCATCTACTTCAAGCACGGCGTTGTCGACGAGACCTCCGGCGAGCACGAGGCCGTGCTGGAGGCGCTGCGGGCCGGGGATGCCACCCGGGCCGAGAAGGCGATGCTCGACCACATCACCAAGTCGTACAAGCGCATCTCGTCGAGCCTGGAGTAAGCGGGCGAAATAGTCCCCCGCTGTTCGCGGTTCCGAACGAGGAGACGCCCACGTGCCTGACCACGTGGGCGTCTTCGCGTCTCCGGATCTCCGTGTCTTCGGAGGCCGTTCGACTGGCGCGACCCTGGCTATATCCAATAGGATGTTGCCTATGAGTACCGTGATCGGCTTCGAGACCCTGGACGTGCGCTTCGAGACGTCGGCGCTCCTCGACGGCTCCGACGCGATGAATCCCGACCCGGACTACTCCGCCGCCTACCTCCGCGTGAGCACCGACGCTCCGGACGGGCTGGAGGGCCACGCCTTCGTATTCACGATCGGCCGCGGCAACGACGTGCAGGTCGCGGCCATCGAGGCCGTCGCCCACCGCGTGATCGGTCGCGACGTGGAGGCGATCCTCGACGATCTCGGCGGCTTCTGGCGCGAGTTCGTGTACGACTCCCAGCTGCGCTGGCTCGGCCCCGAGAAGGGCGTCATGCACATGGCGATCGGGGCCGTGGTCAACGCCTTCTGGGATCTGAAGGCCAAGCGCGCCGGCCTCCCGCTGTGGCAGCTCCTCGCGCGCATGACGCCGGAGGAACTGGTCGACCTGGTCGACTTCCGCTACCTGACCGACGCCCTGACGCGCGAGGACGCCCTCGCGATGCTGCGAGCCGCGGAGCCCGGCCGGGCCGCTCGCGAGGCCGAGCTCCTGGCGACCGGCTATCCCGGTTACACCACCACGCCCGGCTGGCTCGGCTACTCCGACGACAAGCTGCGGCGGCTTGCGCGGGAGGCCGTCGACGAGGGCTTCCAGCAGATCAAGCTCAAGGTCGGCGACCGGCTGGAGGACGACCTCCGTCGCCTGCGGATCGCCCGCGACGCGGTCGGCCCCGACATCCGGATCGCCATCGACGCCAACCAGCGCTGGGACCGCGATCAGGCCATCGAATGGATTCGCGCGCTCGAGCCCTTCGACCTCGCGTGGGTCGAGGAGCCGACCAGCCCCGACGACGTGCTCGCCCACGCGGCCATCGCGCGCGCGGTGGCGCCGGTGCGCATCGCGACGGGGGAGCACGGGATGAGCCGGGTGCTGTTCAAGCAGCTCCTGCAGGCCGATGCCGCGGCTATCGTGCAGATCGACTCGACGCGCGTCGCCGGGGTCAACGAGAACATCGCCATCCTGCTGCTCGCCGCGAAGTTCGGCGTGCCGGTGTGCCCGCACGCGGGCGGTGTCGGCCTCTGCGAGGCGGTGCAGCACTTCTCGATGTTCGACTTCGTGGCGGTCTCCGGCAGCCGGGAGGGCCGGATGATCGAGTACACCAAGCACCTCCACGAGCACTTCGTGGCGCCGGTCGAACTGGTCGGCGGCCGCTACCGCGCCCCGCTCGCGCCGGGCATCGGCATGGAGATGCTGCCCGAGTCGCTCTACGCGCACCGGTACGAGCCGGCGCTCGTCGTTCCCACTCCCTGACGGAGAACGCCGAAGGGCACGTAACCGCCCCTAAAACTCAGTTTTAGGGGCGGTAACGTGCCCTTCGGCTGTTGCGTGGTGCGCTACCGGCGCGGGCGGAGGGAGTACATCCCGCCGTCGACGGCGAGGATGACGCCGTTCGTGGAGGCCGACCGCGGCGACGCCAGGTAGGCGACCGCGTCCGCGACCTCCTGCGGCTGCACCAGCCGGCCGCTCGGCTGGCGGGCCTCCAGGGCGGCGCGCTCGGCGTCGGGATCGGCGGCGCTGTCGAGCAGCCTGCCCACCCACGGGGTGTTCGCCGTGCCGGGTGCGACCGCGTTGACGCGGATGCCGAGCGGGAGGCAGTCGGCGGCGATCGCGAGGGTCATCGCCGAGATCGCGCCCTTGGAGGCCGAGTAGAGCACGCGCTGCGGGAGGCCGGCCCACGCGGCGATCGAGCTCGTGAAGACGATGGCGGGCGAGGGCGACGCCTTCAGGTGCGGCAGCGCATGCCGGACGGTCCGGGCTGAGCCGATGACGTTGACGTTCAGGACGCGCATCCATTCGGCGTCGTCGTTGGCCTCCACGTCGCCCTGCGCGCCGATGCCCGCGTTGGCGATCACGATGTCGAGGCGGCCGGCGTCGGCGAGCACCTCCGCCATCGCCGAGCGCACGCTCTCGTCGTCGCCGATGTCACAGCGGATGCCGGTGTGCGGTGCGGCGACGGCCTCCACGTTCAGGTCGAGCGCATAGACGCGGGCGCCGCGACCCGCGAGCTCGTCGGCGATCGCCTTGCCGAGGCCGGATGCCCCGCCCGTGACCGCGGCCACGAGCCCTTCGAAATCGGACAACGTCGTCTCCTTCTCGTCTTGTCGGATGGGTTGCTTGTGGGGCGCTCAGTGCGCAGGACGAACGGTGGACGCCTGTTCACCGAGACCGTCGATCCCCAGGCGCACCTCGTCGCCGGCGCCCAGATACGGGAACCGGCCGGAGAGCCCGACGCCCTCCGGCGTGCCGGTGTTGATGAGGTCGCCCGGCTCGAGGACGGTGAACTGGCTGAGCCGGTAGACGATCTCGGCGACGCCGAAGATCAGGTCGGAGGTGGAGGAGTCCTGGCGCAGCTCGCCGTTGACCGTCGACCAGATGCGCAGACCTGAACCGTCGCCGACCTCCGCCGTGGGCACGAGCCAGGGGCCCAGCGGGTTGAACGTCTCGAAGCTCTTGCCCTTGCTCCACTGGCCCAGCGAGCGCTGCAGCTGATACTCGCGCTCCGATACGTCGTTCGCGACGGCGAAGCCCGCGATGTGCTCCAGTGCCTCCTCGGGCGACGAGAGGTAGCGCGCGCGACGGCCGATGACCGCGGCGAGCTCGACCTCCCAGTCGGTCGTGGTCGAGCCGGGCGGAAGCAGGATGTCGTCGTTCGGCCCGACGACCGTGTTGGGGTGCTTGTAGAAGACGACGATGTCGCTCGGCGGCTCGGAGCCGGACTCCCGGGCGTGCGCGGCGTAGTTCATCCCGATGCAGATGACCGCCTGCGGGCGCGCGATCGGAGCGCCGATGCGCAACCCTGTCGTGTCGACCGTCGGCAGCTCGCCCGCGAGCACGGCCGCCTCCGCTCGGGTCAGCCCGTCGGACGCGAGGAAGGCTCCGTCGATGTCCGGGGTGAGCGGGAGCAGGCTCCAGGAGGTCTCGCCGTCGCTGACGACAGGGATCTCCGTGCCGACGGCGCCGAGTCGCAGGAATCGCATGGGGGTCCTTTCGCAGAGGCTTTCAGCCTATTACTATTTCCTATAGGAATCCAAGATCGATCCGGGAAGGAACGCCGATGCGCGTCGCCCTGCACTCCGTCCTCCGCGACGGCCACGAAGCGGCCTACGACGAGGCGCACACCGTCATTCCTGACGACCTCGCATCGTCGTTCGAGCGGCTCGGCATCCACGACTGGTCGATCTGGCGGAGCGGTCGCGACCTCTTCCACCTGGTCGAGTGCGACGACTTCGCGGCGGCCATGCGTGCGCTCGACGACGATCCCGCCAACCAGCGGTGGCAGGCGTTCATCAACACGCACGTCGACCACTTCGTCACCACCGCCGACGGCCCGGACGGGATGGTGCTCGGCGAGGTCTGGCGGCTGAAGGCGCAGCGCGAGCGGGCCTGAACAGGCTCACCGCGGCGTCGTGCTCGCCCGGACGACGAGTTCGGGCTGATAGCGGATGTGCCGGGGCTCGAGCGACCGGTCGTCCGCCTCCTCGAGGAGGATCTGGACGGCTGTCTCGCCGATGAGGTGGCTCGGCTGGCGCACCGAGGTGAGCGGCACGACGGAGGCCCCGGCGAAGAGGATGTCGTCGTAGCCGACGAGGGCGATCTCGTCGGGCACGGCCAGCTTGCCGTCGATCAGCAGCGATTGCAGGAGGCCGATGGCCAGCAGGTCGTTGGCGGCGAAGACCGCGTCCGGGCGGTCGGCGGCTGCGCGGTCGGCGACGGCCTGGCCGATCCTGCGGCCCTCGAGCACGGTGAGCGCGTCGCCGAACACGACCTCCAAGGTCACGCCGGGGTGCTGGTCGACGACCGACCGGGCGCCCGCGAGGCGGTCGCTCACCTGCTGGATGGCGGCGGGGCCTCCCGCGAACAGCAGGCGTGTGCGCCCGGTGTCGATGAGGTGCTGGGCAGCGAGCGCGCCTCCCGCGACGTCGTCGACGGACACCGAGCTGAACGAGCTGTCGGTGCTCTCGCGGTCGACCAGCACGATCGGGATGTCGCGGTCGCGCATCCGGCGCAGGCGCGGCGCCACGTCGCCGACGGGGGCGAGCAGGACACCGCGCACCCGGAGCTCCTCGAACAGGTTGAGGTAGCCGGCCTCGCGCTCGCTGCGCTCGTTGCTGTTGCCCACGATGACCTCGTAACCCGCCTCGGAGGCCGCATTCTCGGCGGCCACGGCCACATCGGTGAAGAACGGGTTGGCGCCGCTGAGCGAGATCAGACCGATGGCCTGGCTGTGCCCGAGGCGCAGCTGGCGGGCCGCCTCGTTGCGCACGTACGAGAGCTTCTCCATCGCGAGATGCACGCGCTCGACGGTCTCGGGGGAGACGATGTCCGGCCGGTTGAGCACGTTCGACACCGTCCCGACCGACACCTGAGCCAGCGCGGCGACGTCTTTGACGCTTGCAGAAGCCATGTGGTGATCCCTCCCGCGGGACATCGTAATCGATGCGTGCGTTGAAACGAAACAATTTTCAATCGATCCGGACGGTTCGAGAACTCTCACGAATCAATGTCGCAGAAAATAGCTGATCAAATACCGTTTCTTAAAGAACGAGGAGCGCCGATCGCAATTGAACGGACGATTCACCGGCCTCTTGACGGCTCGTTACTGAATCGACACAATTTGTTCTTGACGTACTCCGCCAGAGGACTTATCTTCATGTGAAGCGTTTCAAAACACCCCACGCACCCAGGGGCGGAAACGTCCCGAATACAAGGAGGTATTTGATGTTCTCTCGCAGGACGACGACCAAGGTCGTCGCCACACTCGGCGGCATCGCCATCGCGGCGCTCGCGCTCGCCGGTTGCAGCTCGTCGGGCGGCAACTCGAACGGCCCGGTCACCATCTCGCTGCTCGCCGCCGGCAACGACCCCGCCAGCACCAAGTTCGCGAACGATCTCTCGACCGCGTTCCACAAGGCCAACCCGAAGATCACCGTCAAGGTCGAGACCCGTCCGACGGGCACCGACGGCGACAACCTCATCAAGACGCGCCTCTCCACGGGCGAGATGAACGATGTGTTCCTCTACAACTCCGGATCGCTCTTCCAGGCGCTGCACCCGGACACGCAGCTCCAGCCGCTCACCGACGAGTCGTGGGTGAAGGACATCACCTCCGACTTCAAGAAGACCGTCAGCACCGACAAGGGCACCTACGGCGCCCCGACCGGCACGACGTTCGACGGCGGCATCATGTACAACAAGAAGGTCTACGAGAAGCTCGGCCTGTCCGTGCCGAAGACCTGGAGCGAGTTCATCTCCAATAGCGAGAAGATCAAGGCCGCCGGAATCGTCCCGGTCATTCAGTCCTACGGCGACACCTGGACCAGCCAGCTGTTCGTCCTCGGCGACTTCGCCAACGTCAACGCCGCCGACTCCAAGTGGGCCGACGACTACACGGCGAACAAGTCGAACGCTAAGTACTCGAAGGAGCCGGCTCTGGCGGGCTTCACGCACACGCAGGAGGTCTTCGACAAGGGTCTGATGAACAAGGACTACGCGTCGCTTACCAACGTCAACGCGCTCAAGATGCTGGCCACCGGCCAAGGCGCGCAGTACCCGATGATCACCACCGTGATCAGCAACGTTCTGCAGTCCAACCCCGACCAGATCAACGACATCGGCTACTTCGCGATGCCGACCGACTCGGGTGAGCCGCACGCGACCGTCTGGGAGCCGGGTGGCGCGTACGTCCCGAAGACGACCACCGGAGACAAGCTGGCCGCGGCCAAGAAGCTCGTCGCCTTCATCAACTCGCCCACTGGTTGCGACATCCAGAACAGCGCAGGCACCCCCGCCGGCCCGTTCGCGATCAGCACCTGCAAGGTCCCCTCGAACGCCCCGGCGCTCGTGCAGGACGAGCTGAAGTACCAGGACGACAAGAAGACGGGCCTCGCGCTCGAGTTCCTGTCGCCGATCAAGGGCCCGAACCTGGAGAAGATCCTGATCCAGGTCGGCTCGGGCATCTCCACCGCACAGCAGGGCGCAGCCCTGTACGACCAGGATGTGAAGGCCCAGGCCCAGCAGCTCGGTATCAAGGGCTGGTGAGCCCGCGCCTGGGCCGGCGTTCCCCCCGCCGGCCCGGGCGGAACCTCACCTCAGGAAGACTCGACGAGGAGCAGACAATGTCGACGGCCACACCCGCGGCCGCTGTCCAGGCGGCCGACATCATCACCGAGGGCCGAAGCCCCGGTAGCACCAAGCCCAGGAAATCGCGGATGCGGTCGCACTACCCGACCTGGTTCTTCATCCCCGCGCTCGTCCTCTACGCGATCTTCTTCGCGGTCCCGACGATCTCGTCGTTCTACTTCTCGCTGACGCGGTGGTCGCTGTTCGACTCGACCTTCATCGGGTTCCAGAACTACGTCCAGTTCTTCCAGGACCCGCAGCTCTACACCAGCTTCATCCACACGCTCATCTACGCGGTGCTCACCTCGGGCGCCAAGGTGATCATCGGCTTCCTGCTGGCTCTGCTGCTGACGGCGCCGGTCGTCGGACGCGGTTACCTGCGAGCGGTCGTGTTCTTCCCGGTGCTGCTGTCGACCATCGGCGTCGGCATCCTCTGGAAGTCGCTGCTCGACCCGTTCCACGGCATGGTGAACGCGGTGCTCGGCTTCTTCCACCTCCCGCAGCCGGGCTGGTTCACCGACCCGAACCTCGCGCTCTACACGATCGCCGGCGTGGACATCTGGAAGGGCGTCGGCATCGCCACCCTGATCTTCATGGCCGGTATCGTCGCCATCCCGAACGAGTACTACGAGGCGGCCCGTATCGACGGCGCCGGGTACATGCAGATCCTGCGGCGCATCACGATCCCGCTCAGCCGCGGCGCGACCGCGACGGTGATCATCCTGTCGCTGATCGGCGGCCTCCGCTCGTTCGACATCATCTGGGCCACCACCGGAGGCGGCCCCGGCTTCACCAGCGATGTGCTGGCCTCCGTGATCTACAAGCAGTACCAGGCCGGCTTCTACGGTCTCTCGACCGCGGGCAACGTCGTCCTGTTCCTCGTGGTGACGGTCATCATGGTGCCGCTGTCGTTCGTCCTCAACAGAAAGCAGGTGGAGCTGTGACCCGCGCCAAGACCCGCGCCTGGATCGTCGGTGTCATCGCGATCCTCATCTCCGTCGTCATCTTCCTCGTGCCCCTCGCCTTCGTCGTGCTGCAGGCCGCGAAGACTCCCGACGAAGCCTCCAGCCTCGCCTTCTCCTGGCCGAAGGAATGGCACTTCTTCGACAACCTGATCGCCGTGCTTCAGAGCGGCGACGGCCTGATCTGGAGGGCGTTCCTCAACTCCTTCATCCTCACGCTCGGGTCGGTGATCCTCATGGTCGTGCTGTCGGCGATGGCCGGCTATGTGCTCGCTCGCAAGCGGAGCAAGTGGGGCCCCGTGGTCAACTTCTTCGTGCTCGCCGGACTGATCGTTCCGCCGGCCGTGGTGCCCACCATCTGGGTGCTGCAGGGCGTCGGGCTCTACAAGACGATGCCGGGCATGATCCTGATCGAGACGACCTTCGGCCTCTCCTTCTGCATCCTGCTGTTCCGGGCGTTCTTCAACACGGTGCCGCGGGAGCTCGACGAGGCGGCGGTGCTCGACGGCGCCGGCCGGGTGCGGCTGTTCTTCCAGGTCATCCTGCCGCTGCTGCGGCCGGTGATCGTGACCGTGATCGTCGTGCAGTCGGTGTTCGTCTTCAACGACTTCGCCGGACCGCTGTACTTCCTCCCCGGCTCCGACAACGCCACCGTGCAGACCACGCTCTACACGTTCTCCGGGCAGAACCTGAGCTTCTACAACCTGCTCTTCATGGACATCCTGCTCATCACCATCCCGCCGCTGGTCGCTTACATCTTCTTCAACCGGCAGATCGTCGCGGGCATGACCAGCGGCGCCGTCAAGGGCTGACGCAGACCGCTGCCCGCATCGACCGCACACATCGAACACGAAGACCGAACGAAACGAAACCGGAGACGGAAACTATGACTTGGCACGCCCAGATGATCGCCGCGGACGAGGACTTCGCCGGGGCTCCGCTGCTGCGGAGGGAGTTCTCGCTCGAGGACGGCCACGGCGCCGTCACCCGAGCCACCCTCGCACTCAGCGCCCAGGGGGTGGTGGAGGCCTGGCTGAACGGCCGCGCCGTCTCCGACGACGTGCTCACGCCGGGCTGGAGCAGCTACGAGTGGCGCCTGCGCTACGCGACCTACGACGTCACCGCGCTGGTGGAGGCGAGCGCCGGTGAGGGCTCGACCGTGCTCGGCATCGCGCTCGGCAAGGGCTGGTTCGGCGGCCGTCTCGGCTGGTCGGGCGGCGGCTCCTGGTACGGCGACGCGATCGGCGCTTTCGCACAGCTGGAGGTCGAATTCGCCGACGGCAGCACTCAGCTCGTCGTCACCGACGACAGCTGGGCTAGCGGTCCGAGCGCCGTGCTCGCGAACGACCTGTACGACGGCGAGACGATCGACGCCCGCCTCCGGGACGACGCGTGGAAGAAGCCCGGCTTCTCCGGCGAGGGCTGGACCGGCGCGCACGCGCTCGAGTTCGACGCCGCGAAGCTGGAGCCGTACATCGGCCCGTCCGTGAAGCGCTGGGCGAGCCTCCCCGTGCAGGAGATCAGCACCTCCCCGTCGGGCAAGACGCTCGTCGACTTCGGGCAGAACCTCGTCGGCTGGATCAAGGTGCGCGTGCAGGGCCCGGCGGGCACGGAGGTGACCATCCGGCACGCGGAGGTGCTCGAGCACGGCGAACTGGGCGTGCGGCCGCTGCGCTCCGCGAAGGCCACCGACCGCTACATCCTGAGCGGAGGCACGGACGAGTTCGAGCCCACGTTCACCTTCCACGGCTTCCGCTACGCGGAGGTCTCGGGCTGGCCGGGCGAGCTGAAGGCCGAGGACCTGACGGCGATCGCGGTCGGTTCGGAGCTGACCCGCATCGGCGAGTTCAGCACCTCCGATCCTCTGCTCAACCAGTTCCACGAGAACGTGGTCTGGGGGATGCGCGGCAACTTCCTCGACGTGCCCACCGACTGCCCGCAGCGCGACGAGCGCCTGGGCTGGACCGGCGACATCGCGGCGTTCGCGCCGACGGCGGCGTTCCTGTACGACGTGGACGCGTTCCTCTCCGACTGGCTGGTCGATCTCGACCTCGAGCAGCAGCACCACGACGGGATCGTCGGCTTCGTCATCCCGGATGTGCTCAAGTACCACGACCGCGACCGCTCGTCGGAGTTCGGCGAGCCGGACTCGACGGCGATCTGGTCGGACGCCGCGGTGTGGGTGCCGTGGACGCTCTACCAGGCGTACGGCGACACCGCGGTGCTCGAACGGCAGTTCGGGTCGATGACCTCGCACGTCCGCCGCGTGAAGTCGCTGCTCTCGCCGAGCGGCGTGTGGGACGCGAACTTCCAGTTCGGCGACTGGCTCGATCCGGACGCCCCGCCGGAGAACCCCGCCGCCGCGAAGGCCGACAAGGGCGTCGTGGCGACCGCGTGCGCCTACTACTCCGCGCGGGTCGTGGCGGACACGGCCGCACTGCTCGGCCGCCCTGACGAGGAGGCGGAGTTCCGCGCCATCGCCGATGGCCTCCGGGAGGCCTTCGACCGCGAGTACGTGCGGGACGGAATCGTGAAGAGCGACTGCACAACGGTGTACGCGCTGGCGATCCAGTTCGGGCTGCTCGACGCGGCCGACGAGGAGGTCGCGGGCGACCGGCTCGCGGAGCTCGCGGCCGAAGCCGGCTACCGCATCTCGACGGGCTTCGCCGGCACGCCGTTCATCGCGGACGCGCTCACGAAGACCGGCCGCACCGACGTCGCCTACCGGCTGCTGCTGGAGAAGGAGTGCCCGTCGTGGCTCTACCCGGTCACCATGGGCGCGACCACGGTCTGGGAGCGCTGGGACTCGATGCTGCCGGACGGCACCATCAATCCGGGTGAGATGACCTCGTTCAACCACTACGCGCTCGGTGCGGTCGCCGACTGGATGCACCGCGTCGTCGGCGGGCTCGCCCCGCTGAAGCCGGGCTACGCGTCGGTGCTCGTCGCCCCGCAGCCCGGAGGAGGTCTGACCGAGGCGGCCACCTCGCTCGAGACCCCGCACGGGCGGGTCTCGGTGCGCTGGAGTCTCGACGGCGACCTCCTGACGGTCGACGCCGAGCTCCCGGAGGGCGTGGAGGGCATCCTGCGGCTGCCCGGGCGCGAAGACCAGCAGTTGAGCGGTGGGCCGGTCTCAGTCACCGCGGAGATTCCCGCATCCATCGGCGCGATGCGCTGAGCGATCGGGAGGTGATCGGCATGCGGCGCGGACGTCTCTGCTCGACGACCGCGCCGCGTGCTGCTTCGCACACTGTGTTATCCTTTGAATCGATTCATCTTGAATCGATTCAGAACGACGAGGGAGTTGACGTGGAACGGGTCTGCTTCACGATGCGGCTGAAGCCGGAGCGCGTGGACGACTACCTGGCCGCGCACGAGACCGTCTGGCCGGAGATGCTCGATGCGCTCCGCGAGAGCGGCTGGTCGAACTACTCGCTCTTCGTCGATCCGGAGGCGGCACTGGTCGTCGGCGTCGTGGAGACCGACGACTTCGAGGGCGCGATCGCCGCGATGAACGAGCACGAGGTCAACGCGCGCTGGCAGGCGACCATGGTCGGCTACTTCGCCGAGGAGGCCGCTCCCGACTCCACCATGAAGCGGCTGACCGAATACTTCCACCTCCACTGAGCGGCCTCGCACGCCGCCCCACATGCATCAGGACAACGACGAAAGGGAGACCATGACCCTCACCGACGACATCCGCTCGCAGCTCGCGCTGCAGGCGATCGAGCTCCCTTCGTGGGCGTTCGGCAACTCCGGCACGCGCTTCCGCGTGTTCGGCACGCCGGGCACGGCCCGCGACCCGTACGAGAAGATCTCGGACGCCGCCCAGGTGCACAAGCACACCGGGCTGGCGCCCACGGTCGCCCTGCACATCCCGTGGGACAAGGTCGACTCCTACGCCGATCTGCGCAAGCACGCCCAGGACAACGGGGTCGAGCTCGGCACGGTGAACTCGAACACGTTCCAGGACGACGACTACAAGTTCGGCTCGGTCACCCACTGGGACGACCGCATCCGTCAGAAGGCGATCGATCACCACTTCGAGTGCATCGACATCATGAACGAGACCGGGTCGCGCGACCTGAAGATCTGGCTCGCCGACGGCACGAACTACCCGGGCCAGGACTCGATGCGCGCCCGGCAGGACCGCCTGGCCGACAGCCTCCAGAAGATCTACGAGCGCATCGGCGAGGGCCAGCGGCTGGTGCTGGAGTACAAGTTCTTCGAGCCGGCGTTCTACCACACCGATGTTCCGGACTGGGGGACCAGCTACGTGCAGACCGCAGCTCTGGGCGACCGTGCGGTCGTGTGCCTCGACACCGGTCACCACGCGCCGGGCACCAACATCGAGTTCATCGTCATGCAGCTGCTGCGCCTGGGCAAGCTCGGCTCGTTCGACTTCAACAGCCGCTTCTACGCCGACGACGACCTGATCGTGGGCGCCGCCGACCCCTTCCAGCTGTTCCGGATCATCTTCGAGGTGATCCAGGGCGGCGGCTACGCCAACCCGGACGTCGCGTTCATGCTCGACCAGTGCCACAATCTGGAGGCGAAGATCCCGGGCCAGATCCGCTCGGTGCTCAACGTCCAGGAGGCCACCGCCAAGGCGCTGCTGGTCGACACGGAGGCCTTGGCCGCCGCCCAGGTCGCCGGCGACGTGCTCGCCGCCAACACCGTGTTCATGGACGCGTTCAACACCGACGTGCGCGCCGACCTGGCCGCCTTCCGTGAGTCGCGCGGCCTCCCGGCCGACCCGATGGCCGCCTACAAGGCCTCCGGCTACCAGCAGAAGATCGAGACCGAGCGCGTCGGCGGCACCCAGGCCGGCTGGGGCGCCTGAGCGCCGACCATCACCGAAGGACACACGCAGAATGACGAACGAGACCGTCGCGGCCCTCCTGGCCCGGTCGAACCGCCTCGGCGCCGACCCGAAGAACACGAACTACGCCGGGGGCAACACCTCCGCCAAGGGCACCGAGACCGACCCGGTGACCGGTGAGCCGGTCGAGCTGCTGTGGGTCAAGGGCTCAGGAGGCGATCTCGGCACCCTGACGGAGGCCGGGCTCGCCGTGCTGCGGCTCGACCGCCTGCGCGCCCTCCAGAACGTGTACCCGGGCGTGGAGCGCGAGGACGAGATGGTCGCCGCGTTCGATTACACGCTGCACGGCAAGGGCGGAGCCGCACCGTCGATCGACACGGCCATGCACGGCCTGGTCGACGCCGCGCACGTCGACCACCTGCACCCGGACTCGGGCATCGCGATCGCGACGGCCGCCGACGGGGAGGCGCTGACCGAGAAGGTGTTCGGCGGCAAAGTGGTGTGGGTGCCGTGGCGTCGTCCGGGCTTCCAGCTAGGCCTCGACATCGCCGCGATCAAGGCGGCGAACCCGGACGCGATCGGCACCGTGCTCGGCGGGCACGGCATCACGGCGTGGGGCGACACCTCCGAGGAGGCCGAGGCCAACTCGCTGTGGATCATCCAGACGGCCGCCGACTACATCGAGGAACACGGGCGTCCCGAGCCGTTCGGCCCGCGCATCGCGGCCAACGAACCCCTCGCCGCCGCCGAGCGCCGCGCGAAGGCCGCCGCGCTGGCGCCGACGATCCGCGGGCTGGCGTCCACGGACAAGCCGCAGGTCGGCTCGTTCACCGACGACGACGTCGTGCTCGACTTCCTCGCCTCGGAGGAGCACTCGCGGCTCGGCGCGCTCGGCACCTCCTGCCCGGACCACTTCCTGCGCACGAAGGTCAAGCCGTTGATCCTCGACCTGCCGGCCGACGCCTCCGTGGAGGAGTCGATCGAGCGGCTGCAGGTGCTGCACGAGCAGTACCGTGCCGAGTACACCGCCTACTACGAGCAGTACGCGACGCCCGAGTCGCCCGCGATGCGCGGCGCCGACCCGGCGATCGTGCTGATCCCGGGCGTCGGGATGTTCTCCTACGGCAAGGACAAGCAGACGGCCCGCGTCGCCGGCGAGTTCTACATCAATGCCATCAACGTGATGCGCCGCGCGGAGGCGCTGTCGACCTACGCTCCGATCTCCGACGCGGAGAAGTTCAACATCGAGTACTGGTCGCTCGAGGAGGCCAAGCTGCAGCGGATGCCGAAGCCCAAGTCGCACGCGGGCCGCATCGCGCTCGTCACCGGCGCGGCTTCCGGCATCGGCAAGGCCATCGCCACCCGGCTCGCGGCCGAGGGCGCCTGCGTGGTCATCGCCGACCTCGACCTCGAGAAGGCGCAGGCCGCCGCGGCCGAGCTCGGCAGCACAGACGTCGCGATCGGCGTGGCGGCGAACGTCACCAGCGAGAAGGACATCGCCGACGGCATCCAGGAGGCGCTGCTGCAGTTCGGCGGCCTCGACCTGATCGTCAACAACGCCGGTCTTTCGATCTCCAAGCCGCTGCTGGAGACGACCGAGGCGGACTGGGACCTCCAGCACGACGTCATGGCCAAGGGCTCGTTCCTCGTCTCGAAGGCGGCCGCGAAAGTCCTCATCGAGCAGGGCCTCGGCGGCGACATCGTCTACATCTCCTCCAAGAACTCGGTCTTCGCCGGCCCGAACAACATCGCCTACTCCGCCACCAAGGCCGACCAGGCCCACCAGGTGCGGCTGCTGGCCGCCGAGCTCGGCGATTACGGCGTCAAGGTCAACGGCATCAACCCCGACGGCGTCGTGCGCGGCTCCGGCATCTTCGCCGGTGGCTGGGGCGCCAAGCGCGCCGCCGTCTACGGCGTGCCCGAGGAGGAGCTGGGTAAGTACTACGCGCAGCGCACCCTGCTGAAGCGGGAGGTGCTGCCCGAGAACGTCGCCAACGCGGTCGCCGTGCTCACCTCCAGCGACCTCGACCACACCACCGGCCTCCACATCCCCGTCGACGCGGGCGTCGCGGCGGCCTTCCTCCGATGAACGGGACCGTGCGATGAGTGCCGGAGCTTCCGCGTCGGGCGCGGTCGCCGCGGTCGACCTCGGCGCGACCAGCGGGCGCGTCATGCACGCCCGCGTCGGGGCGAACACCCTCGAGCTCACCGAGGCGGCACGCTTCGTCAACACACCCGTGCGGCTGTGGGAGGGGGGCCGTGCGGCTCTGCACTGGGATCTGACCGGGCTGTTCTCCCGCGTGCTGGAGGGGCTGGGCGCGGTCGCCCGGTCCGAGCCGGGCCTCGCGAGCGTCGGCGTCGACGCGTGGGCGGTCGACTACGGGCTGCTGCGCGCCGGCCGGCTGTTGGGTGAGCCGTACCACTACCGCGACGAGCGCACAGAGGAGGGCGTCGCGCTGGTGCACGACCGGGTGTCGCCGGAGGAGCTGTACCGGGAGGGCGGCCTCCAGTTCCTCCCCTTCAACTCGCTGTACCAGTTGGCGCACGACCAGGAGACCGGGGTGTCGGAGGCGGCCGACGGGTTCCTGCTCGTCCCCGACCTCGTCACCTACTGGCTGAGCGGGCAGGCGATCGCCGAGCGCTCCAACGCCTCCACGACCGGGCTGCTCACCGCGGACGGGACGTGGAACGACCCCCTCATCTCGCGGCTGGGGCTGCGGCGCTCGCTGTTCGCGCCGCTGGTCGACGCCGGAACGGCCGTCGGCTCGCTGCTGCCGGCGCTCGACCTCCCGTTCGGCGGCGCCGGCCCCGCGGTCACCGCGGTCGGATCGCACGACACTGCCTCGGCCGTCGTCGCCGTGCCGATGGAGGCCTCCCGCGCCGCCTACATCTCGTGCGGAACCTGGGGCCTGGTGGGCGTCGAGCTGTCGCATCGGGTCGTCAGCGACGAAGGCCGCGCCGCCAACTTCACGAACGAGGGCGGCGTGGACGGCCGCATCCGCTACCTCCACAACGTGATGGGGCTGTGGTTGCTGAGCGAGTCCATCCGCGAGTGGCAGCGGCGCGGCCTCCACGTGAGTCTGGAGAGCCTGCTCGCCGAGGCATCCGAGCTACCGCGTCCGTCGGAGCTGTTCGACGCCGACGACCCGCGTTTCCTGGCGCCGGGCGACCTCCCGTCGCGTATCGGAGGCTGGTTCGCCGAGCGCGGCCTCCGTGCCCCGGCGAGCCCGGCCGGCATGGTGCGGGTGATCATCGAGAGCCTGGCGGAGGCGTTCGCCGCTTCGGTGCGCACCGCGTCCGAGCTGTCGGGTGTGCCGGTGGAGACGGTGCACATCGTCGGAGGGGGAGCGCGCAACGCGCTGCTCTGCCAGGCGACGGCCGACCGCAGCGGGCTGCCGGTACTGGCCGGGCCCGTGGAGGCGACCGCCCTCGGCAACGCCCTCGTGCAGGCGCGATCCGCAGGCCTGCTCTCCGGCGACCTGGAGACGCTCCGAGCCCTGGTCGCGCGCAACTACGCGCCGGTGCGGTACGAGCCCGCGCACGTGAGCGTGCGCTGATGGAGCATCACGAGCGGGCGATCGCCCGCTATGTCGCCGACGTGTCGGCCGACCCCGAGGTGCTCGCCGTCATCGTCAGCGGCTCGGTCGCGCGCGGAGCGGAGCGCCCGGATTCGGACGTCGACCTCTACCTCGTGGTCACCGAGGAGCGCTGGAGCGAAGCGTACGCGGCGCGGCGGCTGATGTTCACGAGCACCGACGGCATCGGCTACGACGAGGGCTACTTCGACATCAAGCTGGCGACGCTCTCCTACCTCGACGACGCCGCCGAGCGCGGCGACGACCCGGTGCGCGACTCCTTCGCGTCGGCGCGTGTGGTGTTCAGCCGGGTGCCCGACCTGGAGGCGCGTCTCGCGCGGGTCGTCGAGCTGCCGGCCTCCGACTGGGAGGACCGCGTCGCCGGCTTCGTGGCGCAATGCCGGCTGCACGGCGGCTACTTCCTCCAGCAGGCGTACGAGCACGGCGACCCATTGCTGCTCGCGCACGCGTCGGTGCACCTGGTGACCTCGGCGGCGCGGGCGCTGCTCGCGCGGGAACGGGTGTTCTTCCCCGGGCCGAAGTACCTGCGCGCGCGGGTGGAGGGGCTGGCGTCGGCGCCTCCCGGGTTCGCGGCGCTGCTGGACGCGGTGATCGCGTCGCCGTCGCCATCGACGGCGGGCGCACTCCTCGCCGCGGTGGAGGCCGCGGTCGGCGACGCGCTGCCGCACGACGAGACGCTGTCGCGCTTCGTGCTCGACAACGAGCTCGCCTGGCGCTACCGCACCGGGCCCCCCGAGTACTCGTAGCGCTCCTAGCGCTCCTAGCCCCGGGGCGCTGAGATTTCCGCCGAATGCGGCGATACAGCGTGCACAACGCATCATTTGCGGCAAATGTCGGAGAGGCACTAAGCTCGCGCACGGTTCGAAACCACCGGAGGAGGTGAGCACAGTGATCGCACACACGCACGGGTGCTCCCCGTCCCCTGAACTATCGCGCGACTGACCGACGTCGCCGGGAGCGCCGCTCAGGCTTCTTCCGAAAGGCGACATCATGAACCTCTTCACCGATGATTCCACCGACGACGGCGTGCGCCGTCGCGGCTTCCTCGTGGACGGCGTCCCCGGCGTCCTCTGGACCTCACCCTCACCCACGCCCGGCGCGCCGCTGATCCTCTCGGGGCATGGCGGCGGCCTCCACAAGGAGGCCGCAGGGCTCGTCGCCCGCGCGCACAAGCTGGTCCGCGACCTCGGCTATGCCGTCGCCGCGATCGACGCGCCTGGCCACGGCGACAGACCGCGGTCGGCACGCGATCAGCAGTGGGTCGACGAGATGCTCGGCGCGCGCGACCGCGGCGAGCCCCTCGACCCCGTCATCGCCGAGTACAACGGCTCGCTCGCCGACCGTGCGGTGCCCGAGTGGCGGGCGACGCTCGATGCGCTGCAGCAGTGCGACGAAATCGGCGCCGGCCCGGTCGGCTACACCGGGATGACGCTGGCGTCGGCCATCGGCATCCCCCTCGCCGCTGCCGAGCCGCGCATCGGCGCTGCCAGCTTCGGCGGCATCGGCGCCCACCCCTTCGTGCTGGAGGCCGCCCGGCAGGTGACGATCCCGCTCGAGTTCCTGTTCCCGATAGATGACCCGGAGATCTCACGCGCCGACCAGCTCGCACTGTTCGACGCGTTCGCGTCCACGGAGAAGGCGCTGCTCGGGTTCCCCGGCAGCCATTTCCGCGTGCCCGCCGAGCGCTTGGACACGCGGCTCTTCCCGCGCACCTTCGGGTAGCGGAGGCGTCGCCAACGGAGGAGACCGGCCCGCCAGCGGCGTGGATCTCCTCCGTTGACGGCCGACGCGCCGTCGCAGCCGAAGAACATCCTCCGTTGCCGGCGCGCCCGCCGCGGAGTAAGTTCACGCCGCGGAGTACGTTCGCGCCACGGGAGAGGAGGGAAATGCCCGAGACCGTCACCTATGAGGTGCGCCCCCTCGACCCCTCCACGTGGGAGGCGTTCGTCGCACTGTGCGATCGGCATGGCGGCGGCGGCTTCGGCGGCTGCTACTGCACGTGGTTCCACCGCGAGACGCACTCGGCGCCGGAGTCGGCGCCGGAGCGGCCGGCCGACTTCACCAAGGAGTTCAAGCACGACCTGGTCGAGCGCGGTGAGGCGCACGCCGCGCTCGTCTTCGACGGCGACCGGGCAGTCGGCTGGGCGCAGTACGGCAGCCCGGAGGAGCTCCCCGGCATCTACCACCGCAAGCAGTATCTCGAGACCGCGGAGGCCCTCCCGGACTACCGCATCACGTGCATCTTCGTCGACCGCGCCTACCGTGGTCGGGGCGTCGCGCGCATCGCTATCGCGGGCGCGCTCGAGCTGATCGCGGAGGCCGGGGGAGGGACGGTCGAGAGCTATCCGCGGCAGACGGACAAGCGCATCTCGCCCTCCTTCCTCTACAGCATGACGCGCACGGTGTTCGAGGAGGCCGGGTTCGAGTACGACCGCCCGAAGGGCACGGTCAACTGCGTGATGCGCACGACGGTCGCGGCCCGCTGACCCGCCGCCGCGCGCGTCGCCAAGGGAGGAGAACCTGCACGAGGGAGGCCGGATATCCTCCCGCAACTGCCGACACGCCGTCGGCGCCCCCGCATCTCCTCCGTTGCCGGCAGCACCCGCGCCCACGCACAGCCGGTCAGCTGGCCCGCGTCGCGGTCGCCTCGGCCTCCTCCAGCTCCTCCCGGGCCTCCTCGCGCGGCGTGAGCACCACGCGCGGCCGCAGCCCGGTGAAGCGCACGCGCATCCCGCGGTACTTCACGAGGTAGAAGACGCCGACGAGGGCAGCCGCGAATCCGCTCGCCGCCCCGACGCCCATCGCCCAGCGCGGGCCGAACGCGTCGGCGACCCAGCCGACGATCGGCGCGCCGATGGGCGTGCCGCCCATGAAGATCGCCATGTAGATCGCCATCACGCGTCCTCGCAGCACCGGGTCGGTCGTCATCTGCACCGTGCCGTTCGCCGTGGTCATCAACGTCTGCGACGAGATGCCGATGATGATGAGCGCGATCGCGAACAGCCAGTACGTCGGCATGACCGCGGCGATCGCGCAGCCCGCACCGAAGAAGGCTGCGCCGGCGAACAGCATCGAGACCCGCGGCCGCTCACGGCGGGCGGAGAGCAGCGCACCGGCCACCGAGCCGATCGCCATGATCGATGAGAGGAGGCCGTACTCGCCCGCGCCCTGGTGGAAGACGCTCACCGACATCGTCGAGATGAAGATCGGGAAGTTGAGACCGAAGGTTCCGATCAGGAACACCATGACCAGGATGACCACGAGGTCGGGCCGCCGCCGCACATACCGGAAGCCGTCGACCAGGCCGCCGCGGGACCGCTTGGCGCGCTCGGATCGATACAGCTTCTCCTTACGCAGTGTCATCAGCGACAGCAGCACGGCCCCGAAGGTGGCGGCGTTGATGAGGAAGACCCACCCAGCGCCGACCGCGGCGACGAGGAGGCCCGCGACGGCCGGTCCGAGAAGCCGCGCGGCATTGAACGACGCCGAGTTCAGGGCGACCGCATTCGACAGGTTCGGGCCTGCGACCAGCTCGGACACGAAGGTCTGTCGCGCGGGCGCGTCGAACGCCGCCACGACACCGAGCGCCAGCGCGAACAGGTAGACGTGCCACAGCTGCACGGACCCGCTGACGGTGAGGACGCCGAGCCCGAGCCCGAGCAGCCCCATCAGCCCCTGCGTCAGCATCAGCAGGCACCGACGGTCGAGGTGGTCGGCCGCCCATCCCGTCACCGGCAGCAGGAGCAGCTGCGGCGCGAACTGCAGCGCCATCACGATGCCGACGGCCGAGGCGTTGTTGTGGGTGAGCTGAGTGAGGACGATCCAGTCCTGCGCCGTGCGCTGCATCCAGGTGCCGACGTTGGAGACCAGCGCCCCCGCCGCCCAGATGCGGTAGTTGACGCCGGCGAGCGATCGGAACATCGCGCTCACGAGTCGGCGAGCTCTCGGATGATCGCGGCGGCCTCGGCGAGGGTCTCGCGCTGCTCGGGGGTCAGCGTGCGCAGCCGCTGGTGCAGCCAGGCATCGCGGCGGCGCCGCGTCTCGGTGACGAGCCGCAGGCCCGACTCGGTGGGGACGACGACCACCTTGCGTCCGTCGACCGCGTCCGCGGTGCGGCGCACATAGCCGGCCTCCTCGAGGCGGTTGACGGTGCGGTTCATGGAGGGCGGGGTGACGCGCTCGTGCTCGCTCAGCCTCCCGATCGTGCCGGACCCCTCGCGCACGAGGAACGCCAGCGTGGAGGTCTGGGTGTCGCTCAGCTCGTCGTCCGCCTTCTCGGCGCGCAGGCGGCGTGAGAGACGGGCGACGGCGATGCGCAGCGCGCTGCTGAGGTCGTGCGTCGAGAGTCGTCCCATAGATAGTTAGCCTAACAAATTAGGCTGGCTAAATAAACTCCATTCGCTCTCCGCGTACGCCAGAATGAGCGCGTGCAGCGAGAGTTCAGCGCCGACGACGGCCTCCGTATCTTCTTCGACGTGTACCCGGTCGACCGGCCGCGAGCGGCGGTGCAGATCGCGCACGGTGTGGGGGAGCATGCCGGGCGCTACCGCGAGCTCGCCGAGCACTTGGTGGCCGAGGGGTACCTCGTCTATGCCGACGACCACCGCGGCCACGGGCGCACGGGGATGGAGCAGTGGCACGGCGACGCCTCCAAGCTCGGGAGGCTCGGCCCGGGCGGTCTGCGCGCCGCGCTCCGCGATCTGCGCGCGTTCACGCGCCTGATCCGCGACGAGAACCCCGACCTGCCGCTCGTGTTCGTCGGGCACAGCTGGGGGTCGCTGATGGGGCAGATGACGCTCAACCACCACTCGGCCGACTACGACGCCGCCGTGCTCTCCGGCACCGCGTACCGGATGATCGGTTCGATGAACGGCGGCGACCTCAACAAGCGCCACGCGAATCTCGGCAGCACCGGCGCCGAGTGGCTGAGCCGCGACCCCGCCGTCGCGCAGGCGTTCATCGACGACCCGCTGTGCACCCTCGTGCCGCTGCAGAAGCTGTTCGGGATGGCCGACGCCGCCCGACTGCTCGGCCGCCCGGCCCGGCACCTGTCGCGCGACCTCCCGCTGCTCATCCAGGTGGGCGACGACGACCCGCTCGGAGGGGAGGCCTCCGCGCGCAAGCTCGAGCATTCGTATCGCACGCGCTCGGGCCTCAGCGATGTGACGACGATCGTCTACCCCGGCGCGCGCCACGAGATCTTCAACGAGACCAACCGCCTCGAGGTCTACGCCGACCTCACCGCCTGGCTCGACCCGCGCCTCCCCGCCCGCACCTAGCCGCCGCGGATCTAGGCTGGGGGCATGCATGGTGAGTACAAGGTGCCGGGTGGCAAGCTCGTCGTCGTCGACCTGGAGGTCGTGGACGGCCTGATCGCCGGATTCCGGCTGGCGGGCGACTTCTTCCTCGAGCCCGACACAGCGTTGGAGGCCATCGACGCCGCCGTCAACGGCCTCCCGGCCGAGAGCGACTCGAAGGCGATCGCCGCCGCGGTCAAGGAGGCCCTGCCGGAGGGCGCCCTCCTGCTCGGGTTCTCGCCGGAGGCCGTCGCGGTCGCCGTGCGCCGTGCACTCGCCCGCGCCACCAGCTGGCGCGACTACGACTGGCAGATCGTGCACGCCAAGGCCGTCTCCCCTCAAATGCACCTGGCACTCGACGAAGTGCTGACGACGGAGGTCGGCGAGGGGCGCCGCGGCCCGACCCTCCGCATCTGGGAGTGGGACGAACCGGCCGTCGTGATCGGCAGCTTCCAGTCCGTGAAGAACGAGGTCGATCCCGTCAACGCCGAGAAGTACGGGGTGCAGGTCGTCCGCCGCATCACGGGAGGCGGCGCGATGTTCATGGAGGCCGGCTCGGTCGTCACCTATTCGATCTACGCGCCGGCCGACCTGGTGCAGGGGATGAGCTTCGCCGACAGCTACGCCTTCCTCGACGAATGGGCCATCGTCGCACTCAAGTCGCTCGGGATCGATGCCAGCTACGTGCCGCTGAACGACATCACCAGCCCGAAGGGCAAGATCGGCGGCGCCGCGCAGAAGCGCCTGGGCTCCGGCGCCGTGCTGCACCACGTGACGATGAGCTACGACATGGACGGCCAGAAGATGACGGAGGTGCTCCGCATCGGCCGCGAGAAGATCAGCGACAAGGGCATCACGAGCGCGGCGAAGCGGGTAGACCCTTTGCGCAGTCAGACCGGTCTGAGCCGCGCGGAGATCATCGAGCAGCTCAAGCTGACCTTCCGCAATCTGTACGGCGCCACCGAGGGGGACATCACCGAGGCCGAGTACGCGGAGGCCGAGCGTCTGGTCGTCGAGAAGTTCGCGACCGACGAGTGGCTCTACCGCGTGCCCTAGGTCCGTCCCTTGGTCCGTCCCTTGGTCCTTCCTGTGCGTCCGCCGAGCCTCCCGCGGGTCTCCGGTAACCTATACGGGTGAATTGGTGGGTCCTGGTCGTCGTGGGCGTGCTCGTCGTGGCGATCGTGATCGGCGCGAAGCTCGGCTGGATCGACCTCTCCAACAAGGCCGCCCGCGGCTCTGGAACGATGAGCGGCGCGATCGGCGGCTCGTTCGACGAGATCTTCGCGCCCACGAGGCACGAGGCCCAGCAGGAGCTCGACCGGCAGTCCTTCCTCCCGGCCCCCGCTCCGCTTCCCGGCGACGGCGAGAAGGGCGTCTGGGAGGCCGGCAAGATCACGATCGACGTCGGCACGGCCGGTCGCGGCCAGCGCGCCGAAGGCCGCGCGCCTTCCGAGGAGGGCCGCGCCACCACGCGCAGGTCGGCCTCCCACCGCGCCTGACGCCGCCGTGCCCCGGCCGGGGTCAGCGGCGCTGCAACGCCTGGTACTCGGGGTGGTCCTGCAGCCAGCGCCGCACGTACGGGCAGGTCGCGACGACTCGGAGGGAGGTGCGGTCGCGCACGTCGTCGAGCGCGGTCTGCACCAGTTCGGACGCCATGCCGCGCTCGCGCTTCTCGGGGTCGACCTCCGTGTGGGTGAACACGATCGCGTCGTCGCGGAGCTCGTATTCGGCGATGCCGATCACCTCACCGTCCTTCAGCAGGGCGTAGCGGGAGCGATCGGGCTGCTTCTCGACGGTCAGGGTCATGCCGCCAGGCTACCCTCCGCCCGCGCGGCGACCGCCCATGCGCGAGAATGGACCCATGTCCGAACCCGCTGCCGCCCCACCCGGGTCTCTGTGGCAGCCGGACGGCCCGAGCACCGTCGTGCACGCCGACAACCTGGAGGTCGTCACCGGCCTCCCGTCCGGCGCCTTCCAGCTCATCTACCTCGACCCTCCTTTCAACACCGGGCGTCCGCAGGCGCGCCGGCGCACGAAAGCCGTGCGCGCGGAGGCCGGTGCCGGCAGCGTGATCGGGTTCCAGGGCCGCAGCTACGAGCGCATCAAGGGCGACCTCCTGAGCTACGACGACCGGTTCGAGGACTACTGGGGCTTTCTCGAGCCGCGGCTGATCGAGGCCTGGAGGCTGCTCGCCGACACCGGCACGCTGTACCTGCACCTCGACTATCGGGAGTCGCACTACGCGAAGGTGCTGCTCGACGCGCTCTTCGGGCGCGAGTCGTTCCTCAACGAGATCGTGTGGGCCTACGACTACGGTGCCAAGCCCAAGAACCGCTGGCCCGCGAAGCACGACACCATCCTCGTGTACGTGAAGAACCCGGGGGCCTACTACTTCGACTCTGCGGCGGTCGACCGCGAGCCGTACATGGCGCCCGGGCTCGTCACGCCCGAGAAGGCCGAGCTCGGCAAGCTGCCCACCGACGTGTGGTGGCACACCATCGTGTCGCCGACCGGGCGCGAGCGGACCGGCTATCCCACGCAGAAGCCGGAGGGGGTCCTCCGCCGCATCGTGCAGGCGTCGAGCCGCGAAGGCGACTGGGTGCTCGACTTCTTCGCGGGCAGCGGGACGACCGGGGCGGTCGCGGCGGCTCTGGGCCGCCGGTTCCTGCTGGTCGACAGCAGCGCGGACGCGATCGCGGTGATGCGTGGCCGGTTCGCGGAAGCCGTCGAGGGCGTCCGCTTCGTCGGCTGACGTCAGCTCGCGCGCTCGACGTGCGCCTTGAGCGCTTTCATGGTGCGTGCGCTCTCGGCGGCCGCCATCCGCACGAACATCGGCTCCACCATGCGGTAGACGCCGTGCGTGGTCAGCTCGCCGACACGGGTGACCGTCGTGCGGCCTCCCGCGTCGGTGACGTCGTAGACGATGAGGGCATCGACGCGCCCTGACCGCTTCGCCTGATGGAAGCGCAGCTCCCGGTCGGGCACCTCCTCGATCAGCTCGCCGCGCATCCGCCCGATCATGGTGGAGTCCTCGTAGGTCGGGTAGGCGTCTGGCGGCGTCGCGGGCGCGCGCGTGCCGCGATAGACCATGGAGTGCCGCAGCCACGCGGCGTAGCCGTCGACCGAGCGCAGGGCCAGGTAGACATCGTGCGCCGGTGCCTCGATGTCGATCGTGTTGGTGAAGCTCTTCATGAAATTCGTCCTACACCGTGCGCCCGGCGCGCGCACCAGCGCAAAGCGCACGAGCCGGTGGTGCGGGGATTCTCGTGCCGGGCTTTCCGGGACTTCCCGGGAACGGTGTGGAAGGGTTGATGACTATGCGAACCGCCGTGCTCCGTGCCCTCCCGTTCGTCTGGGGCGCGCTCGGTACGGCCCTGCTCTTCGTCGCCGTGTACCTGTTCTTCGTGCGCAGCTACATCGGCCAGGTCATCGACGAGCGGTCGTTCGCGGGCGCCAACGCGTGGAAGGGCGACCTCATCGACTTCGCCCAGTCGTTCCTCAACGCCCTCCCGGTCGCGGCCGTCGTGATCGGTGCGGTCGCGGCCCTGATCATCGTGCTCGTGCGACGCAACTGGCTCGTGTTCGCGATCGCCGCCGGAGGCGCGATCGCGGCGAACGTGAGCACCCAGGTGCTGAAGTACTCCGTGCTGTCACGTCCGGCGAAGGGCGTGGACACCGGGCTCGCGAACTCCCTGCCGTCGGGGCACACCTCCGTGGCTGCCTCCGCCGCCGTGCTCGTGTTCCTGGTGACGGCGCCGCGTTACCGCCCGCTCGCCGCCGTGCTCGGCGCGCTGTTCACGGTCGCGGCGGGAGCCTCCACGCTGGTCGAGCAGTGGCACCGGCCGTCCGATGTCATCGCCGCCATGCTCGTGGTCGCGTTCTGGGCATGCATCGCCGGGATCGTGCTCGCCGCCTTCCGGCTGCGACCCGCCGACCCGCCGGTGCGCTCCAAGCTCTGGGCGCTGGTCTGGCTCGCGGCGGCGTGCGGCGTCGTCGCCGCCGTCGCACTCGTGGTCACCTACAACTCCACGCAGAACGGCACCGAGCACCTGTTCATCGCGTACGCGGGAGGCGTCTCCGCCATCGCCACGACCGGCTTCGCGCTCGCCGTGGTCGGCAACCGCCTCTACCGCCGCCTGGCCTGAGCCGCGCCCGACCGGCCGGCGTCAGGCGCTCTGGCGGACGACCAGCTCGGTCGGCAGCAGCGTCACGCGGTCGACGGGCTCGCCCGCGAGACGGCGCACGAGCACGCGGGCCATCGCCTCGCCGAGGCCGATGGACGGCTGGTGCACGGTGGTCAGCGGCGGAGTGGCGGTGAGCCCGAAGTTGTCGTCGTCGAAGCCGACCACCGCGATGTCGCCCGGGATGTCGAGCCCGGCCTCGTGGATGGCCGAGTAGGCGCCCGCGGCCATCTGGTCGTTCGCGGCGAACAGCCCGTCGATCGGCCGGCCGGTCGCGAGCAGCCTCCGCATCGCCTCCATGCCGGAGTAGGGGGAGAAGTCGCCGTACTCGACGAGCGACGTGTCGAGGCCGTGCGCCCGCAGCGCGTCATGCCAGCCGGTGAAGCGGTCGAGACCGGCCGGCATGTCCTGCGGGCCCGTGATGAGCGCGATGTTGCGGCGACCCCGGGCGATCAGGTGCTCGGCAGCCCCTGCCGATCCGGCCACGTTGTCGACGTCCACGAAGTACGACTCGTGCTGCGACTCGCTCACCGGCCGGCCACCGAACACGATCGGGAGGGTCGAGCCCAGCTGGGCGTACGAGTGGTCGCCCGAGTGGTGCGAGACAACGAGGGCCCCGTCCACGTTGCCGCCCATGAGGTACCGGCGGGTCTTGTCGGGGTTCGTCTCCGACGAGATCACCATGTTGAGGGTGTACTCGGTGTCGGCGAGGCTCAGCGCGACGCCCTGCACGATGGAGGCGAAGAACGGGTCGGCGAAGACCTTCGCGGTCGACTCCGGAACCACCAGCGCGATCACCTGCGTGCGCCGGGAGGCCAGCGAGCGGGCGGCCCGGTTGGGAACGTAGTTGAGGTCGGCGATGGCGCGCGTCACCGCCGCCGCCACCTCCGGAGTCACCTTGGTGGAGCCGTTGACGACGCGGGAGACGGTCGCGCGCGACACGCCTGCGCGTGCGGCCACGGCCTCCAGGGTCGGCGCGGAGCGGCCGTCCACCTGTTCCGTCGTCATGGTTCCTCTTCTCGATGCGTCGGGTTCTCGGCGCTTCAGGGGGTCGGGCGCCGATGATGACGCCCGACCCATGTTAGGCGCGAGCCGCGGCAGATCCAGTGGCCACGCCCACCGCGTCGCCCGCTCCACCGGCCGCCTCGGCGATGATGCGGGCGTAGGCGCGGCCCGAGTCCTTCACCGTGCGCTGCTGGGTGTCGTAGTCGACGTGGACGATCCCGAACCGCTTGGCGTAGCCCCACGCCCACTCGAAGTTGTCGAGCAGCGACCAGACGAAGTAGCCGCGCACGTCGGCGCCGTCGGCGATGGCCTCCCGCACCGCGTCGAGGTGCGCGACGATGTACGCCTCGCGCTCGAGGTCGCGGATGCGGCCGTCGTCGTCCACGGTGTCGTCGTACGAGGCGCCGTTCTCGGTGATGTACAGCGGAGGGAGCGCTGGGTACTCGGCCGTGAGCCGCACCAGCAGTTCCCGGAGGCCGCTCGGGTTGACCTCCCAGCCCATGGCGGTCGTCGGCAGGTGGCGGGACGGGAATGTGACGAACTCGCTGCCCACGAACGGAGACGACGTGGGCCGGTCGGTCGGCACCGGAGCGAGGACAACGCCGGCGGGCGCGGGATGACCGCTGACGTTGTCGTCGTGGTAATGGTTGACGCCGAGGAAGTCGATCGGCTGTCGGATCGCACCGAGGTCGCCGTCGTGCACGAGCTCCTCGAACCGGTAGTCGCGGAGGTCCTCCAGCACGTCCGCCGGGTAGGTGCCCTCGAGCAGCGGGTCGAGGTACATGCGGTTCCAAAGACCGTCGATGCGGCGGGCGGCGTCGAGGTCGACGGCGTCCTTCGGGTCGTTCGGCACGGCGTTCGTCAGGTTGAGCGTGATGCCGAGGCGCAGCTGCTCCGCGCGGCCGTCGTGCTCCGCCGCGAGGTCGCGGATCGCGGCGGCGGCGAGCCCGTGTGCGAGGTGCTGGTGGTGCAGGGCGGCCAGCGCGGCGCGCGGC
This sequence comes from Leifsonia sp. Leaf336, assembly GCF_001423695.1. Lineage (GTDB taxonomy): Bacteria > Actinomycetota > Actinomycetes > Actinomycetales > Microbacteriaceae > Leifsonia. The sequence goes on along the minus strand of NZ_LMOZ01000003.1, from coordinate 341,741 downwards.
TCCCGGCGGCCCGGCGCGTGCTCGCCGGCGGCGTACGCGATCAGCGAGGAGCAGAGCGGCTCGTTGAACGTCGTCCAGTGCGAGACACGGTCGCCGAGCGCGTCGTACACCGCGACCGCGTAGTCGCGGAACCGGTACGCCGTGTCGCGGTTCGCCCAGCCTCCGCGCTCCTCCAGCGCCTGCGGCAGATCCCAGTGGTACAGGGTCAGCCACGGCAGGATGCCCGCGCCCAGCAGCTCGTCGACCAGGCGGCTGTAGAAGTCCAGACCGGCGCGGTTGACCTGCCGGTCGCCCGGATTGATGCGCGCCCACGACGTCGAGAAGCGGTACGACTGGAGGCCGAGCTCCGCCATCAGTGCGACGTCCTGCGGCATCCGGTGGTAGTGGTCGACGGCGCGCTCCGGGGTGTCCCCACCGGCGATGGCCCCGGGGACGCGTGCGAAGGCATCCCAGATCGAGTCCTCCTTGCCGTCCTCGTGCGCGGCGCCTTCGATCTGCGCGGCCGCGGTGGCCGAGCCCCACAGGAAGCCGGCAGGCCAGCCGTGCTCGGACGGCGCAGCGAGGCCCCGGGAGATGTGGTCGTCGGTCATTCTTAGCCTTTCACCGCGCCGGCCATGATGCCGGAGACCAGCTGCCGGCCGGCGAGCACGAAGAGGATGAGCAGGGGGATGGTCGCGAGCACCGCGCCGGCGAGCACGATCGAGTAGTCGACGTACTTGGCCGACTGCAGCTGGCTCAGGGCGACCTGCAGGGTCGGGTTCTGCGGGGCCACGAGCAGCGGCCACAGGTAGTCGGTCCACGCGGTCATGAAGGTGAACAGGCCCAGGATCGCCATGGCCGGCCGTGCCGCCGGGACGCCCACGTGCCAGAACGTGCTGATCATGTTCGCGCCGTCGACGCGGGCGGCCTCGATGAGCTCCTCCGGGATGACGTCGACCAGGTACTGCCGCATGAAGAAGACGCCGAACGCGGTGACCAGGGTCGGCACGATGACCGCGCCGAGGGTTCCGGTCCAGCCGAACTGCTTCATCGCCATGAACAGCGGGATGATGCCGAGCTGCGTCGGAACGGCGAGGGTGGCGATGACGAAGACCATCAGGCCGCTGCGGCCCCGGAAGGGGAGCTTCGCGAACGCGTAGCCGGCGAGCGTCGAGAAGGCGACGACGGAGACCGTGATGACCGTCGAGACGATGATCGAGTTGCCGAGCGCCTGCCAGAACGGCACGGTGTCGAGCACCTGGCCGATGTTCGTCCAGAACTGGCCGCCGGGGAGCAGGGGAGGCCAGGTCGCCGTGAGCACGGTGCTGTTGCTCGAGCCGGCGACGAACGACCACCACAGCGGGTAGGCGCCGCCGATGAAGATGGCCAGCAGGACGCCGTAGGTGAGGAAGCCGGGGCGCCGATCGATGCCGAGGGCGCGGCGGCGCGGGTCGCGCTGCTTCGCAACCGGGGACGGCGCGCGGGTCGCGGTGGTCATACGTTCTTCTCCTCGCTCGCTGCGGTCAGCGCCAGGGCGCCTTCGGCGCTCGCGTCGGCGTCGGCGTCGGTGGACTGGACTCGGCTCGTCGCCAGCCGGCGCGCGGTCCTCCTGCGGTGCACGCGGGCCTCCGTGGAGGCGATGCGCCGCGAGATCAGGAAGTTGAGCACGCCGAACAGCACGATGATGAGGAACAGCATCCACGCGATCGCGGAGGCCTTTCCGAAGTTCTGGCGGTTGAACGCCATGTCCCACAGGTAGAGCACGGTCGTCTGGTACTGCCGTTGCGGGCCCCCCGGCACCGCGCTGGACGGGTTGAACAGCTTCGGCTCGGTGAAGATCTGGAGGCCGCCGATGGTCGCCGTGATGATGACGAAGATCATGGTCGGGCGGATGCTCGGCAGTGTGATCGAGAAGAACCGGCGGAACTGGCCGGCCCCGTCGAGCGCGGCGGACTCGTGGATGTCGCGCGGCACCGCCTGCATCGCGGCGAGCAGGATCAGCGCGTTGTAACCGGTCCAGCGCCAGTTGACCATCGTGGCGATCGCCAGGTGAGACGGGAAGACCTCCGTCTTCCACATCACCGGGTCGAGGCCGACGGCCTGGAGGATGTTGTTGATGAGTCCGTATTTCTCGTCGAACGCGCTCGAGAAGATCAGGGTCACCGCGACCGGGGTCACGACATAGGGGAGCAGCACGCTCATCCGCCAGAAGGTCTTGGCCCGGATGTTCTGATCGAGCATCGCCGCGATGAAGACGGCGGCGATCAGCTGCGGGATGGCGGAGAGCAGGAAGATGCTGACCGTGTTGAAGAGCGAGTTCCAGAAGAACGGGTCCTTCAGCTCGGCCAGGTAGTTGGCGAAACCCACCCAGTCACCGGGGCCGGTGAGGAGGTTCCAGTTATTGAGCGAAACGACGAACGTGTAGACGAGAGGGAACAGGCCGACGAGGGCGAACAGCACGAAGAACGGCGCGACGTAGAAGTACGGGGAGGCTTTGACGTCGAAGCGGCTGAGCTTCTGCTTGAAGGTGAGCGCCCGGCGGTCGTCGCGATCGCGCCGGGTGGCCGCGGGTGCGGCGTCCGGGGTGCGGGTGACGGTGGTCATGCGGTTCTCCGGGGGTCGGGAGGTGTTCGGGCCCCGCCGCCTGCAGCAGCGGGGCCCGACTGGTGAGGTGTACTACTTGTTGACGACGAGCTGGTTCAGCAGCGTGATCGCGTTGGCCCAGGCCTGATCGCCGTTCGCCTTGCCGGAGTCGAGCTGCTGCACCGACGGTCCGAACACCTGCGACTGGATGACCGAGTCGTCCGGGCCCTTGTACTGGGCGACGACGCCCTTCGCTCGCTCCGACAGGATCTGGCCGACCGGGGCGTTGTTGAAGAACTTCGTCAGGTCGCTCGCACCGGTCACGCCCGGGTCGGACTGCGCCGCGGTGACCGAGGGGAACGTGCCGGCCGCCTGGAAGGTCGCGACCTGCGACTTGGCGGTGGTCAGCCACGCGGCGAGGGCCGCGGCCTCCTTCGGGTGCTTGGACTGCTTCGGCACGGTCAGGAACGAGCCGCCCCAGTTGGCCGCACCGCCCGGGAAGACGTTGGCGAAGTCCCAACCGGTGGAGGCGTCGCCGCCGCCGGCCTTGACCTGGCCCTGCACGACGCCGAGCATCCAGCCCGGGCAGACGAACGTGGCGAACGAGCCGTCGGTGAACGCCTTGCCCTTGCCCCAGTCCCACTGGGTCTGGTTGGAGGAGAGGCCCGCTGCCGCGCCGCCGGCCAGCTTGCTCCACAGCGCCTTGAGGTCGCTGTTGTTCTCGATGTTGAGCTTGCCGTCCTTGGTGTAGTAACCCTCGGGCTGCTGGTTCACCATCGCGTTCCAGATGAAGCCGGACTGGTCGTAGAAGGCCTTGCCGGTGGCGGCCTTGTACTGCTCGCCGACCTTGAAGAAGTCGTCCCAGGTGGCGTTGTCGCCGCCGAACAGCTTGGCGACGGACTCGCGGTCGCTCGGCAGGCCCGCCGCGGCGAAGAGCTTGCCGTTGTAGCAGAGGCCCTCCGGTCCGATGTCGGTGCCGTAGCCGATGATGCGGCCGTTCTTGTCGGTCGCCTGCTTCAGCTTCCAGTCGACCCAGCGGCTCTTGATGTCGCTGGCGCCGTAGTCCTTGAGGTCGTTGAACTGGTCGGAGACCTGCATGACCTTGGACAGCCAGCCCTCTTCGACGGCCTGGACGTCGGGGAGTCCGCTGCCCGCGGCCTCCTTGGTCTGCCAGTCGGTCAGGGCGTTGTCACCGGTGTCGATGTTGGTCGCCTTGATCTTGATGCCCGGGTGCTCCTTCTCGTACTGCGAGTAGAGCTTGTCGAAGCCCATCGTGCCGAACGTCGTGACGGTCAGCGTGATCGGATTCGAGCTGGTCCCCGCATCGCCGCCGCTCGATGAGCAGCCGGCCGCGAGGAGGGCGAACGAGGCCGCGCCGGCGATTGCCGCCGCGACCTTGGTGCGACGTGAAAGCTTCACGGATCACTCCCTTGTGCGTGTGAGTTGTTGGGTCTGGTGAGTCTGTGAGAGCGCTCTCTTCGGGTGGTGTGAGAGCGCTCTCACGGATCGAGAGTGAATGTAGAGCGGCAGCGACGGCGTTGTCAAGACGCAGTGTGATCGCGCTCTCATCGTTGAAAATCCGGGATCTACGAGATCGCGACGCTCCACCGCGGAATCTCGCGGGCGATCACCCTCCGCCGTAATCGAACCGTGATCTTCGCGAAGTGAATTTTAGATAGACTGACCTACCTAGATAACAGGGAGGGCGCCGTGGCCGAGCGACCGCGCAACTCGGGTGCGCGCACCGGCGGAGCCCGCCGTCGCATCCTCGAGTCGGCCATCCGGAGGTTCTACACGGACGGCATCGCGGCCACCGGAATCGACGCCATCACGGCCGACGCGGGCGTCGCCCGGATGAGCCTCTACAACAACTTCGCCTCCAAGTCGGCGCTCGTCTCGGCCTCCCTCGAGGCACGTCACGCGGAGTGGCTCGCGCTCTACGCACGGCGTGCCCGCCGGGCGCCCGACCCGGTCACGCGTGTCCTCGCCGTCTTCGACGCCTATCTCGACCAGGCCGCCCTCGCGCCGGAGCCCGGGTATCGCGGTAACGCCCTGCTGAACGCCGCAGCGGAGCTGCCGCTCGGCGACCCGGGGCGCGAGATCGTCCGTCGGCACAGCGCGGAGGTCGACGCCATCCTCGCCGCGGGCCTCCGGGAGCTCACCGACCGCGTGCACGCCGACCGCACCGCCCAGCACCTCTCGTACGTGCTGCACGGCGCGCTCGCGCGCTCGGGCCTGGAGGCCGACCGCCGCCGCCTCCGCGACGCCCGCACCCTGGCCCTGGACCTCCTCACCGCTCTCTGACCCACCTGTCTCGTTCGGCCCTCGTCCGCCGAGGGGCACGTCGTTGTCGCTTTCGGCGCCCGAAAGCGACAACAACGTGCCCTTCGATCCTTGGCGGGCGAGGGGATGTGGGGACAGACTGAGCGCGAGCGCAGCGAGCCACGAGCAGCGAGCGGGGAGGAGGGGCGGATGCCGGTCATCATCCTCGTCGGCCTCGCCGCGGTGGCGTTGTGGTCGCTGGTCGCTCGCCGGTTCGAGCGCTTCGGCATCGCCGGGCCGGCTGCGCTCGCCGTGCTCGGGGCGCTCGTCGTGCTCGTCGACGTGCACGGGTTCACGGAGGCGATCGACAGCGACATCGCCCAGCACGTCGTCGAGCTCATCCTGGCGGTACTGCTGTTCGTCGACGCCTGCGAGGTGCGCGGCGGCATCTTCGGGGGAGAAGGGCGCAGCCTCTCGCGGCTGGTCCTGATCGCCCTCCCGCTCTCGCTGCTGCTCGTCGTCGTGGCGACCGGCTGGCTCCTGCCCGAGCTGAACGTCTTCGTGCTCATCGTGATCGCCTGCATCGTGATGCCGACCGACTTCGCGCCGGCGACGGCTCTGCTGCGCTCCGGCCGCGTGCCCGCACGCGTACGCCAGATCCTCAACGTGGAGAGCGGCTACAACGACGGCCTCATCTCGCCGCTGTTCAGCATGTCGCTCGCGATCGCCGTCGCCCTGCCGACGCTCATCAAGGTCGCGAACACCGGCGAGAAGATCACCGGCGCCACCGAGAAGGAACTCGAGAAGAACCTGTCGGAGGCCGTCTACGCGTTCTTCGGAGCGATCCCGGCCACCCTGTTCGCGATCGTCGTCGGCGTCGTCGTGGGCGCGCTGCTCGGCGTGCTGACGCGCTGGGCCACCGCTCGCGGCTGGGCGGACGCCTCCGGCATCCGCTTCGTGATGCTCCTCGCGCCCCTGCTGACCTACGGGATCGCGACGCTGCACGACGTCGCCGCGAACGGCTTCGTCGCCGCGTTCGTCGCCGGCGTCATGTTCCGCGTCCTCCGCACGCGGCGCAGCGACCTGGAGGCGGTGCCCCACGACGAACTGCTCCTCGTGGAGGAGGCGAGCACCGTCGCCGCGAACTTCGTCTGGTTCATCCTGGGCGGCATGACGACGGCCGTCATCATCGACGGCATCGACTGGCGCATCCTCGTCATCGCGGTGCTGGCGCTCACGGTCTTCCGCGCTGTGCCGGTCTACGTGTCGATGCTCGGGTCCCCTGTCAGCTGGCGGGAGCGCTCCTACATCGGGCTGGTCGGCCCGCGCGGAACGGCGACGATCGTCTTCGGCCTGCTGGCGTTCAACCACCTCCCGGACAGCGATAGCGCCGACGTACTGAGCGTGACCGTGCTCACGGTCGTCGGCAGCATCCTGCTGCACGGTGTCGTGACGCCGCTCGTGCTGCGGCGGGTGGCTGTGCGGGACGGCGGAACGGCCGCCGCCCCGGTGGGCGACGGCCGTTCCGTCGGTGAGGTGGACTGAGGTCCGGTCGACCTAGTCGATAGCGGGCCGCGGTCGCTGCGCGGCGACCGACGCGGTGTCGACGACCGGCTCGATGAGCGCGCCGGTCTCGCCGGCCACTCGGCTCGCGATGAGCCCCAGGTCGGTCTCCTCGAGCTCCTCGCGCTCGGCGGCGTCGGACGCCACAGCGCCCGCCGGCACCGGCTGGCGCTCCCCGGCCGCTGCCGCCTCGGCTGCCGCAGCGTCCGACTTCGCGTCCGCGGCCTCCTGAAGCGCCGACTTGGCGCGCAGCGGCGGGGTCTTGAAGAACAGCGACAGCACGAACGCGATCAGGACCACGATCATCGCGACCCAGTAGACCTGCACCGCGGAGGCGTTGAAACCGACGAGGAACGGCTTGGAGAGCCGCGGGTCGGCGTTGTTCAGGAACGACGTGTCGTTGGTGGCCGAACTGTCGCCGGACCCGTTCGCCTTGTCGAGCTGCGCCTGCACAGCGGGCACCGATGCGTCGACCACGGCCTTCCGCTGGTCCGCGTTCGAGAAGTCGATGGGCGCGGGCGGCACTTTCTGCTCGGCGACGTCCTGCGGCACGCCCTGCGCGACGAGCTGCTGCACGCCGGTGGCGTGCGCCTTCGCCTGCGCACCCTTCTCGATGGGGTCGACGATCTTGTTGTAGATCTGGTCCATGATCTGCTTGTTCTCAGGTGCGGCTGCCACCGAGGGCGTCAGAGCGGCATCCAAGGCGTTCGTCAGCGTCGCCTTGTCGCCGAGTGCATTCTGGATGTTCGTCGGGAAGACCGTGAACAGCAGCGAGAGCAGCACGGCGGTACCCAGCGTTCCACCGATCTGGCGGAAGAACGTGGAGGCCGACGTGGCCACACCCATGTCGCGCAGGCCGACCGAGTTCTGGCTGGCGATCGTCAGCGTCTGCATCAGCTGGCCGAGGCCGAGACCGATGAGGAGCATCGCGCCGGCGATGAACCAGTACGAGTCGCCCACCTTGATGAAGGTCAGGTAGAAGAATCCGCCCGCGAGCATCGCGGTGCCGATGATCGGGAACTGCCGGTAGTGACCGGTGCGGGCGATGATCTGGCCGGACGCGATCGAGGAGATCATCAGACCGAGGATCATCGGCAGCAGCTGCAGGCCCGACTCGGTCGGGGTCGCGCCGAGCACGATCTGGAGGTAGAGCGGCAGGGTCAGCATCGCACCGAACATGCCGAAGCCGACGAGCACTCCGATGACGGTCGCCATCGAGAAGGTGCTGGAGCGGAACAGCTTGAGCGGGATGAGCGCGTCGTCCTTCATCGCACGCTCGATGAAGATGAAGGCGATGATGCCGATCACACCGATCACGTAGCAGGCGATCGCACCGGGGCTGCTCCAGCCCCAGTCGCGCCCCTCTTCGGCGACGAGCAGCAGCGGCACGAGGGCGACGATGACGCCCGTGGCGCCCCACCAGTCGATGCGCGCGGAGCCCCTGTCGTGCTTCGGCAGGTGCAGGAAGCGCATCACCATGAGGAGTGCGGCGATGCCGATCGGCACGTTGATGAGGAACACCCAGCGCCAGCCGGCGATCCAGAGGATCTGGTCCGCTCCGGCGAAGAGGCCGCCGATCAGCGGGCCGATGAGGCTCGAGATACCGAAGACGGCCAGGAAGTAGCCCTGGTATTTGGCTCGCTCACGTGGAGCGAGCATGTCGCCCATGATCGCGAGCGGCATCGACATCAGACCGCCGGCGCCGAGGCCCTGGATGGCGCGGAAGGCCGCGAGCTCGAGCATGGAGGTCGAGAACGACGCCAGGATCGAGCCGATGATGAAGATGACGATGGCGATGATGAAGAGCGGCCGGCGTCCGAAGATGTCGGAGAGCTTGCCGTAGATCGGGGTCGAGATCGTCGAGAGGATCAGGTAGGCCGTGGTGACCCACGCCTGCTGGCTCAGGCCGTGCAGGTCGTCGCCGATGGTCCGGATGGCGGTACCGACGATGGTCTGGTCGAGGGCCGAGAGGAACATGCCGGCCATGAGGCCGAAGATCACCAGAAGGATCTGGCGATGCGTCATGATCGGTTTGGGTGCGGACACCGCCGCGCTGGTCTGACTGGACATCTGTCTCCGTGTCGAGAGTCGAATGAGGGGACGCCCGTCACACGGAACGTCACACCGGTGTGGGGCAAAGAATTTTGCGGAGAGTGCAAAGTTACACCCAGTGCGAGTCTTTCGGCAACGCGAGACTACGCCGTCGCGTCGCTGTTCGCCATGGGCGAACGGCCGGTGACCGGCCCGGGTTCCCGCGGTTTCATGCGGGTGTCCGCAGGATCTTCATCCCCGGAATGACCCCCGTCCAGGTGTCGCAAAGGTCGCAGGCGTACCGTGAACGACGCCGACCCGAACATCCTCCGAATTATCACCGAAGGTCGTATGAGTTCTCTCAGCCGTTCCCGCCGCCTGCTTCCTCTCGCCGCAGTCGCTGCCGCCGCCGCACTCCTCTTCACGGGATGCGCGGGCGAGCCGTCACCCGTCACCAAGGCGGTGGCGGGCGCCGCTCCCGTGGCCCAACCCAAGAACGCGACGGTGTCGGGCATCCAGCCCGCGACGGGAAGCGTGTCAGGGGGGACTGTGACCATCACCGGCACCAACCTCGAGAAGGTCGCATCGGTACAGGTCGGCGGCCAGGCCGCAGCGATCACGCAGGCCACTACCGACAAGGTCGTGGTCACGGTGCCCGCGGCACAGAACTTCGCCGCAGGTGCCGTGCCCGTCGCCGTCGCCGACTCCGCGGGCAAGGCCGTGCCGACCGACGGCAAGACGTTCACCTATCAGGTCGTCTCGCCCGTCGACCAGCAGCTCGCGTACGCGATGGCGCACTGGAACAACTACAACACCGCCCAGTACGGCGACCTCAACCCGGTCGGCGGGGACTGCGCGAACTTCGTCAGCCAGACCCTGGTCGCCCGCGGCTGGCAGATGAACTCCGACTGGTACAACCACGACGCCGCCGCCGACTGGAGCCCGGCCTGGGGCTACGTGCCCGCCATGGACACCTACTTCCGCGAGAACGCCGCCAAGCTCGGTCTCACCGAGTACTCGTTCGACCAGCGCGACAAGATCAAGCTCGGCGACATCGTGATGTTCGACTGGAACGACAACGACTCGCTCGACCATGTGCAGATCGTCACCGGCGTGCACAACGACAACGGCAAGATCACCATCCAGATGGCCGGCCACAACGAGGACAACGACTACCGCGACCTCGACCACACCATCACGGTCGAGCACCCGGGCGCGATCGGCCACTTCTGGAGCCTGTCGAAGTAGCCTCCGAGGCAGGCTATGCTCTTCGCGTGATCCTGGGGGGTTCCCGCGATGCGGGAGGCAAGAGGCGCGCGCCCGTGCGCCGACGCGGTGTCGCGGTGACGGTCGCGCTGATCGTGCTGCTCGCGCTCACGGCCTGCGCCGGCTGGGCGCCCGCGTCGCATCGGCGCCCGTCGCACCCGCCGAAGGCGCACGCCACCCACACGCCCCGAGCTCTGCCCACCGCGACCCCGACTCCGACGGCGCTCGGCCTCGACAAGACCGCTCAGTCGATCGACGACCCGAACAGCACCTGGGTCGTCGTCAACAAGGTCCGGCCGCTGAGCCCGATCGACTTCACTCCGCCCTCCCTCGTCTACCCGGACGTCACCTACGTCAACCATCAGCCGATGCGCCCGGAGGTGGCGGGAGCGCTCGTGGCGATGCTGAAGGCGGGCAACGCGGAGGCCGGCCTGGACTTCTCCGTGCAGAGCGCCTACCGCTCGTTCGAGTCGCAGACCCGCGTCTACGACGACGACGTCGCCCGTCACGGCCAGCCGTATGCCGACACCGACACCGCACGCCCCGGACACAGCGAGCACCAGACCGGTCTCGCCGTCGACATCAGCGCGGTACCGGCGAAGTGCTCGCTCGACGCGTGCTTCGCCGACACGCCGCAGGGACGGTGGCTGGCCGCCAACGCCTGGCGGTTCGGCTTCCTGCTGCGGTACCCGGCCGACAAGGTCGCCGTCACCGGCTTCACGTTCGAGCCGTGGCACTTCCGGTACATCGGTGTCCCGCTCGCCACCGAGCTCCACGCGACGAACGTCTCGACGCTCGAGGAGTTCTTCGGCGTGCCGGGCGGAACCGAGTATCACTAGGCCGCGACGCGTCCCCACCGCGTCGTGAGTACCTCAAAATGAGGACAGCGGCGCCCCGCGGCCCCTCCGTACAGTGGTGAGATGATCACCGAGGACCGCCGACAGGAGGCGCTCGCCGCGCTCGAGATCCTCGATACCGCGCCCGAAGACCGGTTCGACCGCATCACACGGCTGGCGCAACGCTTCTTCGACGTGCCGATGGTGAGCATCACGCTGCTCGACGGTGAGCGGCAATGGCGCAAGTCGCATCGCGGGCTCACCACTGAAGCGCCGCGTGAGAGCGCCTTCTGCGATCTCACCGCCGCGCAGGACGCCCCGCTGATCATCGACGACGCGTCGGCCGACGACCGGTTCCGTGACAATCCCTTCGTGGTCGGCGATCCGCACCTCCGGTTCTACGCGGGGGAGCCGTTGCACGCCCCGGGCGGTGAGGCCGTCGGCACCCTGTGCGTGCTCGACACCGAGCCGCACACACTCGATGCGGATCAGCTCCAGCTGCTGCGAGACCTGGCCGATTGGGTGCAGGCCGAGCTCTACAGGGATGCCGAGAGCGACGGAGTCTCCGTGGTGCAGACAGCGCTGCTCCCGCGTCGCAAGCCGGCGGCGCGCGGCTTCGAGATCGCGGCCGCCTGCGAGGCCGGCGCGGCCGTCTCGGGGGACTTCTACGACTGGTACGACGACGGCGACGGCTTCTGCGTGACGGTCGGCGACGTCGTCGGCCGCGGGATGTCCGCGGCGATCGTCGCGGCCTCCGTTCGCTCGGCGCTGCGCAGCGCCACGCCGTACGCGGGCGTCGAGCGCGCGATCGAGACCGTCTCCGACAACCTCGAGGACGACCTCGGGAGGCTGGGGGTCCTCGCCACGGTCTTCCACGCGCGGGTCGCGGCGTCCGGTGCCGTCGAGTACGTGGACGCCGGGCACGGTCTCGCCTTCGTGGTGGAGGCCGCGGGCGGCGTGCGCCGACTCGAGCCCGGTCTCCCGCTGGGCAAATCCAGCGCGGAGCGCGTCATCCGCACCGCGGAGCTCGCGCCGGGCGACGCCCTGCTCTGCCTGAGCGACGGCGCGCTGGACGCGCTCGGCGGCGACCACGGTCTGCTGCGGGCGGAGGCGATCGTGAGGGGCTCGGCGACGGCGGCCGGCGCCGTCTCGCGCATCGTGAGCGCGGTGCGGGCCGCGGCTCCGCTCAGCGAGGCGCTCGCGATCGTCGTGCGCCGCGATTCGTGCCCCTCGGCTGAAGGTGCCGACTGATCAGGCGCCGAGGGCGTCGCCCACGATGCGCTTGGCCTCCTCCTGCACCTCGTGGAGGTTGTCCTCGCCCGCGAACGACTCGGCGTAGATCTTGTAGACGTTCTCGGTGCCGCTCGGGCGGGCCGCGAACCAGGCGTTCGCCGTCTCCACCTTCACTCCGCCGAGAGCGGCGTCGTTGCCGGGCGCGCGGCTCAGCTTGGCCGTGATCGGCTCGCCCGCCAGCTCGGTCGCCGTGATCGCGTCACCGTCGAGCTTGCTCAGCGCCGACTTCTGCTCGGGGCTGGCCGGTGCGTCCACCCGCTGGTAGACCGGGTCGCCGAAGCGCTCGGTGAGCTCGCGGTACAGCTGGGAGGGGGACTTGCCCGTGACGGCGCGGATCTCGCTCGCGAGCAGCGCGAGCAGGATCCCGTCTTTGTCGGTCGTCCACGCCGTGGCGTCGAAGCGCAGGAAGCTCGCCCCCGCGCTCTCCTCGCCGCCGAAGCCGACCGACCCGTCGATGAGGCCGGGCACGAACCACTTGAACCCGACGGGGACCTCCCACAGCCGGCGCCCGATCGACTCCGCGACCCGGTCGATGATGGAGGACGACACCAGGGTCTTGCCGACCGCCGCGTCCTCACGCCATCCGGTGCGCGTGCGGAACAGGTAGTCGATGGCCACCGCGAGGTAGTGGTTCGGGTTCATGAGGCCGCCGTCGGGCGTGACGATGCCATGACGGTCGGCGTCGGCGTCGTTGCCCGTGAGGATGTCGAACTCGCCGCTGCGGGCGACGACCGACGCCATCGCCGACGGGCTCGACGGGTCCATGCGGATCTTGCCGTCCCAGTCGAGCGTCATGAAGCTCCAGGTCGGGTCGACTTCCGGATTCACGACGGTGAGGTCGAGACCGTAGGTGTCGGCGATCGCCTGCCAGTAGCTGACACTCGCGCCGCCCAGCGGGTCGGCGCCGATGCGGATGCCGCTGTTCCGGATGGCCTCGACGTCGATGATGTTCTTCAGGTCGGCGACGTAGTTGCCCCGGAAGTCGTACGTCTCGACACCGCTCGGCTCGGACATCCGCACGTCGCGCATCCCGTCGGCGATGATCTCGTTCGCGCGCTTCGCGATCCAGCTGGTGGCGTCGGTGTCGGCCGGGCCGCCGTGCGGCGGGTTGTACTTGAACCCGCCATCGGCCGGCGGGTTGTGGCTCGGCGTCACGACGATGCCGTCGGCCTGGTCGGAGTGACCGGCCTTGTTGTAGGCGATGATCGCGTGCGACACCGCGGGCGTCGGCACCCAGTCGTCGAACTCGTCGACGAGCACACGCACCTCGTTCGCGACCAGCACTGCGAGGGCCGTGGTCGTCGCGAACTCGCTGAGCAGATGGGTGTCGGCTCCGATGAACAGCGGACCGGTGATGCCCTGCGCGTTGCGGTACTCCACGATCGCCTGGGTGGTCGCAGCGATGTGGTCCTCGTTGAACGCGGTGTTCAGCGACGAGCCGCGGTGGCCGGACGTGCCGAACACCACCCGCTGCTCCGGGATGCTCACATCGGGCTTCAGCTCGTAGTACGCACGCCGCAGGGCGTCGACGTCGATGAGGTCGGAGGGCTGCGCGGGGGTGCCTGCTCGTTCGTCCATGCGACTACTCTTCCACGGCGACGGGTGGGGAGCGAGGGTGCGCACTGCACCGCGTCGGCAAGCCACTGCGCCTCTATAAGCTAGGGGCCATGTCCAGCGCCCCCGCCGACCCCACCGCCGAGCTGCCCGCCTCCGTCGACGAGGTCTACAGCTTCCTGGGGCCGTCCGGCACCTTCACGGAGGCCGCGCTCGCGCAGGTGCCGGAGGCTCGGGGCAAGAGCTGGCGAGCGGTCAACAACGTGGGGGAGGCGCTCGCCGACGTGGTCGCCGGCCGCAGCGTCGCGGCGATGATCGCCATCGAGAACTCGATCGAGGGCGGCGTCTCGGTCGCCCAGGACGCCCTGGCCACCGTCCCCGGCCTCCGGATCATCGGCGAGTACCTGGTCCCCGTCAACTTCGTCCTGGTGGCGCGGCCGGGCACCGCCCTCGCCGACGTGCGCACGATCAACGCGCACCCCGTCGCGTACGCGCAGTGCCACCAGTGGCTCGACGCCCACCTCCCGGCCCACGGCCACCTCCCGGCCTCCAGCAACGTGGCCGCCGCCGCGTCGCTGTTCGAGGGCAGTACCGCCGACGCGGCGATCGCACCGCCCGGGATCGTCGACCACCACGATGTGACCGTGCTCGCCGAGAACATCGGCGACAATCCGAACGCCGTGACTCGCTTCGTGCTGGTGAGCACCTCCCGCAGCGTGCCCGCGCCGACCGGGGCCGACAAGACCAGCCTGATCGCCGAACTGCCCGACGACCGGCCCGGATCGCTGCTCGACCTCCTCGAGCAGTTCTCCACCCGCGGAATCAACCTCAGCCTCATCGAGTCCCGCCCGATCGGCGACTCCCTCGGTCGCTATCGATTCGTCATCGATGCCGACGGCCACATCCACGATGAGCGCGTGGCCGACGCCCTCCTCGGCCTGCGACGGTTCAGTCCGTCGGTGATCTTCCTGGGGTCGTACCCGCGTGCCGACGGTGCTCACGTGGACTTCGACCAGCGCTACCGCGACGAGGTCTTCACCGAAGCGCGCGCCTGGCTGGGGACGCTCGTCGATGACGCCGGTGCCGGGTCGCCCTCCCACGGGTAAGCTGCGCAGCAGGAGGTCGGGATGATCGTGGACGACGAGCAGAAGGACGCCGCACGCGGCTTCGACCCCCGCTACGACCCGCAGTTCCAGCGTGGCTACCGGCCGCAGCCAGGGGAGCGGCCGCACACCCAGGTGCGGACGGCGCCCTCTCCGGCCGCTGCTCCGGACGTCGAGGCCGAGCAGCGCGACGATGCGGCACCCTCGGTGGAGGCCGCAGCGCTGACGGTGAATCCGACTGCTCTGCCGCGCGTCACGCCGGATGCCGTCGACCCCGTTCCCGCTGCGCTCGACCCGGCCGCCGACCGCCCCGAGCTGGTCCGCGCCTACGCCGTGCCGGCGCCGAGCCTCCTCGACCGGCTCGACCTCTCGCCGCGACGCAATCCGCTCGTGCTGGCCCTCTGGATCGTCGGCGGCGGGCTCGTCGTGCTGGGCATCGTTCTCTACTCGGTATCGGTGAGCCTCTCGTACACCGGCTCGACCCCGTCGACCGATGTCGGGTCGCTCGTGATCTCGCAGCTCGGCTGGATGCTCGCCGGCCCGATGATCACGATCGGGCTCGCGACGCTCGTTGCGCTGCTGTTCCTGACGGCGCTGGCGGGGAGGCGACCGCGAACCGTGTCGTATAGCGAGGACTCGGTCGACGGACTCTCCGGCGAGGGCGGCGACCCGCTGCGCTAGCGGAAACCTGGCCTTCGCCGCCACAATGAGAGGCCTATGGCCTCCGACCCCCACCAGCCTCCCGCCGCTTACCCGCCGACGGCTCCGCCTCCACCCGCCTGGGCCCGTTACGAGCCGGGGATGCCGCCGTACACGCCCGAGCCGGCGACGAACGTCCTGGCGATCGTGGCGTTGGCCACCTCCTTCGTCGCCGGCCTGGTCGGGATCATCTGCGGGCACATCGCGCTCGCGCAGATCAAGCGGACGGGCGAGAAGGGCCGCGGGCTGGCGCTGGCAGGGACGATCATCGGTTACGCGCAGGTCGGGTTCGTCTTTCTGTGGACTGTCGGCGCGGTGGTCACGATCGTGATCAGCAGCGTCTCGCACTCCGCGACATCATGGAGCGAGACGACGGCGGATGCGCCGGCGGCGGTCGATTGCACGACGGTCGAGAATGCGTCGCTCGCCTTGTCGACGGCGCTCACCGACCTCGCGGCGTCCTCGTGGGCCGACGACCCGACGACCGCGCATCAGGCGGTCGTCGACGCGACCACGGCGTTCGAGGACAGCACCTCCGGGGTCACCGACTCGACGCTGTCGTACCGCATCAACTCCGAACAGATGGACCTCGCCAAGCTCGACTCGGCGTTCGCCGACTACGAGGCGGCGGACGATCCGCAGAGAGACCCGCTTCCGGTCGTCAACGCGATCACCACGACGTCCCGCGACCTCCTGGAGGTCAACACGTCCTGCGGCTGACCGACGTTCAGCGGGGGACACGCACCCGGAGGCCCTGCGGGTCGACCGTCAGGTCGAGTCCCACCACGTCGCCGAAGCCGTCGCCGTCGATCTCGAACGGCTCCGGGGCGTCCAGCCGCACCGTGACCGCACGGCCGCGCAGGTAGCTCAGCTGCGTGCGGCCCGCCCGGTTCGTGAAGCGGATGATCCGGCGGCCCAGCGCGCTCTTGCGCAGCACGCGGTTCTCCCAGGTGATCTTGCGCCAGATCGCCAGCCAGCCGAACACGGTCGCCGGCTGCAGGACCGCGATGTCGAGGAGGCCGTCGTCGACCTCGCTGTCGGGGATGAGCTCCAGATTGCCGGGCAGCGTGCCGCAGTTGGCGAACAGGATGGTGCTGACGTGCGCGGTGCGCTCGCGCTCGTCGTCGATCCCGAAGCGCACGCGCACCTTCTTCGACCGGGGCAGCGCGCGGAAGGCAGACTCGACGTACGCGACCCAGCCGAGCCGCTTCTTGAGTTCGGGCCGGGCGGTCGCGATCATCCGCGCGTCGATGCCCATGCCCGCCATCACGAGGAACGCGTGCTCCGTGCGCTCGCCGTCCGCGCGCTCCGCCGTGGCCACGCCGATGTCGATGCGCCGGGTGACGCCGGCGAACGCGACGCCGCAGGCCTCCTCGATGCTGCTGTACGGGAGGCCGATGTTGCGGGCGAGGAGGTTGCCGGTGCCGCCAGGGAGGATGCCGAGCGTGGCCTCCTGGTTGCGGAGGGCCTCGGCGACGGCACGGACCGTGCCGTCGCCTCCCGCCGCGAGCACGAGCTCGGCGCCGCGTTCGAGGGCCTGGCGCACCTGCCCCTGACCGCCGTCGTCCGGCGTGGTCTCCAGCCAGATCAGGTCGATGTCGCCGATGTCGGCCGCACGGGCCTCCACCGCCGCCCGCACGCGCGGGACGTCGACGCGGACCGGGTTGTAGACGACGGCCACAGTGGTGCCGCGTGACCCCTCCCGATCGCTCACGGGATCACGCTACCCGACGGGATGGTGCAGCACCCGACGGCGATAAGCTGGGGCGGTGATCGATCCCGTCCTCCTGCGCGAGCATCCCGATGTCGTCCGACGTTCCCAGGAGGCGCGCGGCGACTCCGTGCAGCTGGTGGACGAAGCGCTGCAGGCCGACATCGAGCGCCGTGCCGCGATCACCGCGTTCGAGGAGCTGCGCGCGGAGCAGAACGCGTTCGGCAAGCAGGTCGCCCAGGCGCCCAAAGACCAGAAGCAGGCGCTCGTCGCGCGGGCCCAGCAGCTCGCGGGCCGGGTCAAGGAGGCGCAGCAGGCCGCCAACACCGCGGAGGCGCACTTCGACTCCGTGCTGCGGCGCATCGGCAACCCGATCGTCGAGGGCGTCCCCAGCGGAGGCGAGGACGACTACGTGGTGCTGAAGGAGGTCGGCGGCATCCCGGAGTTCGACTTCGAGCCGCGTGACCACCTCGAGCTCGGCGAGCTGCTCGGCGCGATCGACATGGCCCGCGGCGCGAAGGTGTCCGGCGCCCGGTTCTCGTTCTTGCGCGGCGTCGGCGCGCGCCTCGAGCTCGCGCTCATGAACATGGCCCTCGACAAGGCCGTGACGAACGGTTTCGTGCCCATGATCACGCCGACGCTGGTCAAGCCGGAGGTCATGCAGGGCACCGGGTTCCTCGGCTCGCACGCCGACGAGGTCTACCACCTGGGCAACGACGACCTCTACCTGACCGGCACGAGCGAGGTCGCGCTCGCCGGCTATCACGCCGACGAGATCCTCGACGTCGCCGAGCCGCTGCGCTACGCGGGCTGGTCCACCTGCTACCGGCGGGAGGCCGGCTCGGCGGGCAAGGACACCCGCGGAATCATCCGCGTGCACCAGTTCAACAAGCTGGAGATGTTCGTCTTCACGCTGCCCGAGAACGCGGAGGCCGAGCATGCCCGGCTGCTGGCGTGGCAGGAGGAGATGATGCAGGCTCTCGGGCTGAGCTACCGCGTCATCGACACCGCGGCGGGCGACCTCGGATCGAGCGCCGCGCGCAAGTACGACGTGGAGGCGTGGATTCCGACGCAGGGCCGCTACCGCGAGCTGACCTCCACCTCCAACTGCACGACGTTCCAGGCCAGGCGGCTCGAGATCCGCTACCGCACCGAGAGCGGCAAGACGGCTCCGGTCGCGACCCTGAACGGGACGCTCGCGACCACGCGCTGGCTGGTCGCCATCCTCGAGACGCACCAGCGGGCCGACGGGTCGGTCGTGGTCCCGGAGTCGCTGCGCCCCTATCTGGGCGGCCTCGAGGTGCTGGAGCCGATCGCGCCGTGAGCACTGTGGCCGAGAGCGACCGCCTGCTGATCGCCCTCGACGTCGACGGCACCCTCATCCACGAGGACGAGTCCGTCGGCGACGCGGTGCTGGAGGCCGTGACGCGCGTGCGCGAAGCCGGCCACGAGGTGATGCTGGCGACCGGCCGCAGCTGGGAGACCGCGAGGCCGATCCACGAGAAGTTCGGTCTGACCAGCCGTTTCGTGGTCTGCGCGAACGGCGCCCTCACGATGATGCGCGACGACACCGTCGAAGGCGGTTACCGCCGCGAGTTCATCGAGACATTCGACCCGACCGAGGTGCTGCGCACCATCCGCCCGCACCTGCCGTCGGGCAGCTTCATGGTGGAGGACCCGACGGGCTTCCGCCGCTACACCGAGGGCATGACCGACTGGGAGCTGGTCAACGCGGAGCAGGTCGGGTTCGACGAGCTCAGCCAGCACCCGGCCACGCGCGTGGTCGTGGTATCGCCTCAGCACGACGAGGAGGAGTTCCTCGCGATCGTCGAGCGGATGGGTCTGCAGCGGGTGAGCTACTCCATCGGCTGGACGGCCTGGCTCGACATCTCGCCGGACGGCGTCAGCAAGGCCACGGCCATGGAGCGCGTTCGGCACGCGCTCGACATCCCCGCCTCGCGTCTGGTGGCCGTCGGCGACGGCCGCAACGATCTCGAGCTGCTGCAGTGGGCGGGCGCCGAGGGGCGCAGCGCTGCGATGGGGCAGGCTCCGGACGAGGTCAAGGCGGCGGCGTCGGAGGTCACGGGTACGGTCGCCGACGACGGGCTGGCCGCCGTGCTGCGCTCCCTCTGACCGGCTTGGACTCTTCTGCTGACCTGGGGTTTCACCGCCCAGAGCATTTCCAGGAGGTCATGTCAGACTAGGTGATGGTGTGCGCTTTCTCAGGCGCCGCCTTCGCCGTCGTCCGACGAGAGGGAGTGAATGGACGAGATGCCCACCCGCGCTCAGGCGCGAGCTCAGGAGAAGTCAGCCGGTCCCTCCGTCGCCCGGCACGGACGCCTCAAGCGGCACCACCCGTTCAAGACCATCGCCGCCCTCCTCGTCGGCGTGCTCGCCGTGGCCGGCATCAGCACCGCCGGCGTCGCCGCCTACGCGGCCTACGACGTCGCGACCAGCCTCAAACCGGCCGTCAAGCTCGTCGACGCCAAAGGCAAGGTCGTCACCCCAGGGGTCGGCGCGATGAACGGCGCCTTCAACGTCCTCCTCGCCGGCAGCGACTCCGGCGGCGGCAACGCGGCCTACGGCGACCGGCAAGAGAACCTCAACGACGTGACGATGCTGCTGCACGTCTCGGCCGACCACAAGAACGCCACGGTCGTCAGCTTTCCGCGCGACATGTACGTGTCCATCCCGTCCTGCCCCGACCCCAAGGGCGGCAGTTTCGACGCGATGAGCCGCCAGAAGATCAACAACAGCCTCAGCTACGGCGGCCTGGCGTGCACCGTTCTCACTGTCGAGAAGCTGACCGGCCTCGACATCCCGTACGCGGGTGTCATCGAGTTCGACGGCGTGATCGAGATGTCGAACGCTGTCGGCGGCGTCTCCGTCTGCGTCGCGGGCGACATCTCCGACCCGTACACCGGCCTCGATGTGAAGGCCGGCGAGAACACCCTCCAGGGCCAGCAGGCCCTCGCGTTCCTCCGCACGCGCCACGGCGTGGGCGACGGCTCCGACCTCGGGCGCATCAGCAACCAGCAGGTGTTCCTGTCGGCGCTGGTGCGCACGATCAAGAGCGCGGACACCCTGGCCAACCCGGTGAAGGTCTACGGACTCGCGAAGGCGGCGACGAGTAACATCTCGCTCTCGGAGAGCCTGAACAACCCGACGACCATCGCCTCCATGGCCATGGCGCTCAAGAACATCGACGTGTCCAAGGTCGTCTTCGTGCAGTACCCGAACCACTACGAAGGCGACGGTGTGGCGCCCACCAAGGATGCCGCCGACACTCTGATGCAGGCGCTCCAGAACGACAAGGCGGTCACGCTCACCGGCGACACCGGAGTGGGGTCGGAGGCCGACCCGAACGCTCCGGCGGCGCAGGCTCCGGCTGCGGGCGCCACGCAGGCGCCGGCCGACGGTTCGACCACGGCGCCGACCACCGCGCCGACCGACGGCTCGTCCGTGCAGCTGCCGTCCGACGTGCACGGCCAGACGGCCGCTCAGGTGACCTGCTCGAAGCCCTACCAGGACTGACAGAAGGTCGGACGTGCTCGACTGCGCTCTGGCGGGAATGGATCGCCCGGGTGCAGACTTGAACGCAATGGAGGTTCGTCCTCCCACGTAGACCATCGTGTATCTACCTCGCGCCGGCTCGCCCGGCGGACCAAGGCGGCACTTGAAGCCCGCGGTCCGCCGCGGAACACAGAAGGCCCGAGTTCACGAATGACGCGTACGACCCCCTCCGCGGGCGAGCAGCAGCACGACACGCAGCAGCAGCCGACCACCCTGCTGCGCGCCGCCGGATTCTCGTACTTCCCCGTCGCCCTGCTGGCGCGCCTCCCGTACGCCATGATGGTCGTCGGCGTGCTGACCCTCGTGGTCTCGGCACGCGGCGAACTGTCGCTCGGCGGCCTGACCTCCGCGATGGTGGGCGTCGGGACCGCGATCTTCGGCCCGCTGATCGGCGCTGCCGCCGATCGGATCGGCCAGCGCGGCGTCGTGCTGGCCGCGGGGATCGCGAACAGCGTCGCGCTCCTGGCGATGGCGTGGGTCGCGTTCAGCGCGTCGCCCGATTTCGTCGTCCTCCTCGTCGCGTTCGTGATCGGCGCGACCGCTCCTCAGGTGTCGCCGATGTCGCGCAGCCGGCTGGTGGGCATCATCGCGAGCCGGCTTCCCGGCGACCGGCACGCCGCCGTGCTCAACGGCACGATGGCGTACGAGTCGGCCGCGGACGAGATCGTGTTCGTCTTCGGCCCGTTCATCGTCGGCCTCCTCGCGACGACCCTGAACCCGGCCGCCCCGATCATCGGCGCGGCCGTGCTGACGGTCGTGTTCGTCTCAGCCTTCGCGCTGCACCGCAGCGGTGCGGCACGGCCGACGTCCGCCGACGGCCTCCCGGTGCGGCAGGCTCCCGCGCGCGAGCTGTTCCGGCCGGGGCTGCTGGCCGCCACCGTCGGCGTGCTCGGGATGGGCCTGTTCTTCGGCTCGATGCTCACCGCCCTGACGTCGTTCCTCTCCGATTTCGGCCACCCTGAGCAGGCCGGCCTGGTCTACGGCGTGATGGGCGTCGGGTCCGCGGCACTCGCGCTGGGCGTCGCGTGGTTCCCGCTGCGGTTCTCACTGCGCTGGCGCTGGCTGACCTTCGCCGGCCTCCTCGTGGCGTCGACGTTCGCGCTGCCGTTCGCGACGACGGTTCCCGGGGTGATCCTGGTGCTGCTGATCGCCGGCTTCGGCGTCGGCCCCACACTGGTGACGCAGTACAGCTTCGGGGCCGAGCGCAGCCCGCTGGGCCGCTCGGCAACCGTCATGACGATCCTCGGCTCGGCGGTCATCGTCGGCCAGTCGGCGTCGTCGGCGCTGGTCGGCGCTCTCGCCCAGAGCGCGGGCACGCACGTCGCGATGTACGCCCCGCTCGGGTCGTCTCTGGTCGTGCTCGCCGCCGGCATCGCGAACGTCTTCATCACCGGTCGCCGCCCTCGCTGAGGCCCGCACCAGTTGCGCCGAATGTGGCGTTTCGCGGCGCTGATCGCCACATTCGCCGCAAATCCGCGGGCCTGTAGACTGCAACGGCGCCGCTAGGCCGGCGCCGGGAGGGCTGTCCGAGCGGCCGATGGAGCCAGTCTTGAAAACTGGTGGGCAGAAATGTCTCGTGGGTTCGAATCCCACGCCCTCCGCTCAGCAGAAATTCGACGAAGATCGCGTTGGCGATAGCGGACAGTCTTCTCGAACCGGAAAGAACCATGCTTCTTTTCGTCGCACGTCCAGGCCCGGGGGTGGCTCGTCCCGGACGATATGAGCATGACTAGTGCGGATTCCTCGGAAGCATCGTTGACAGGTGTGGGAGAAGGGAGCGTCGACGGTACGGTGACGCTGCGCTTCCTGGTCGCTCCGTCCGACATGGACGCGACGGGTGAGTCGGTGCTGGCTGGACGCGTGATGGAGTGGATCGACAAGGCGGGGTACGCCTGTGCTGTCGGCTGGAGCGGTTCGTACTGCGTCACCGCGTATGTCGGCGATGTCCATTTCACTCGCCCGATCGCGGCCGGAACCATCGTCGAGGCTCACGCGCGCGTCGTCTACACCGGCCGCACTAGCATCCACGTCTTCGTCTCGATAGAGACGTCGGAGATCTACGAGCGCGTCTTCTCGGTGGCGACGCACTGCATCTTGGTATTCGTCGCGACAGGCGGGGACGGCCGGCCCCGCGAGGTTTTCCAATGGGAGCCGTCGAGTATCGCGGATCTGATCATTCAGGCGCGTGCGCAGGCCAGGATCGAGCCCCGGAAGACCATTCAAGCGACCATGCTCGAACTGCAGAAGGTGGGCGCCACGACCGCTTCCGCCACCGTGTTCAGGTTCCTGGCCAGTCCGGGCGACGCGAACTGGGGTGGTAAAGCCCACGGTGGAACGGTCATGCGCTGGATAGACGAGACCGCGTACGCCTGTGCTGCGCACTGGGCGCCCGGGTCCGTCGTAGCGGTCTATTCGGGCGGCATCAACTTCTACCGGCCCATCCCCATCGGTCATGTCGTCGAGATCGCTGCGAGGCTCATCCACACGAGCGCACGAAGTATGCACATCAGCGTTACCGTACGGTCCGCCCATCCGTCGTCCCCGGAGGCGATGGAGCTTACGACGCAGTGCATCTCCGTTTTCGTGCGGAAGGGGGCGACAGGCCATGCGGAGCCGGTGCGCGCGCTGCCGTTAGTCGTTCCGGCAGACGTCGCACTGGATGGGTACGCTCGCCACCTGATCGAGCTGCGTCGGCAGATGGCGGCCTTTCCGTCTTCACTCGTCCAGCGATAGACGTGGTTGACTTCGATGACGATGGATCATATATTCAGTCAACGGAACATCTACGAGGAGGCTCCCCCATGCACATCGCTGTGCTCAACGGCCCCAACCTGAACCGCCTCGGAAAGCGCCCCGTGCAGCAGTATGGCAACGAGACGCTGGCGCAGCTCGAGGCACGCATCGGCGCCCATGCGTCGCATATCGGTGTTGGGGTGACTTTCTTCCAGTCGAACCACGAGGGGGAGTTGATCGACCGGGTATACGACGACATCGATGACGTCGATGGTTTCATCGTGAATCCGGCCGGCCTGACGACCTACGGTCGGAGCCTCGCGGATGCGCTGGCCGAATGCGGCGTACCGTACGCAGTCGTCCATCTCTCCCAGCCGTATCGCCACCGCGGGTCGGACATGCTCGATGTGTTCCGGGATCGCGCAGCGGCGTACATCTGCGGCCTCGGTTGGCGCGGCTATGCGGCCGCCCTCGATGCCTTCGCGGATACCGCCCGGTCCGAGTCGGATTAGGCGGACCCGTGCAGATCGGCGTCTTCGCCGGCCATCGCCTCGGTCTTGTGGTCGAGAGCGGGATCATCGATGTCAGCGACCTCGTGCCGGGCTCCCCTGGACCGCGTGGACCTCTCGCGTGGTTCATTTCGAACGAGTGGGACCGACGGATCGACTGGGGTGCGGTGGCGCAGGGCCGACCGGTGCTGCCACGCCACGGAATCGAATGGTCGTCGCCCCTTCCGGGAGCCGCCCTCGTCGATCCGACGAATCGCCTGGCCGGCCGCGGAGAGTCGGCGCTCGGCATCGTCCTCGCCGACGGTTTCGGGGCCCCGTCGGCGGTGGACCCGTTCGCGCGCGTGTTCGGCCTCGTGCGTGTGAACTCGGTGAAGGGAGCGCCCCAGATCGTCGCCGGACCCGTGTCGATGGTCGGCGCCTGGCCCGTGGGCGAGGTGTCTCTTGCGGTCGAGGCTCCGGGGCGGGGTGCGGACGAGGATGTGGTGTCCGCGACCAGAGCTGGTCATGCATTGGGCCTCCTGGCGGCGGACGTCGTCGTCCTTCCCGGGATGCCGAAGGTTATTCCGCGTACGTTCTAATCGCGTACGATTGCGTCATGGCACGACGTGACGTGAGTTTCAGCGAAGAGCCTGGGGGCGAAGATCTCCCGGTCATGTCTGGGCAGGCCGGCCATTGGGTGCGGCGAGCCCATCAGGTTCACAACGCGCTCTGGGTCTCTACGGTCTCGGGCGCCGTCACGCCGTCGCAGTTCGCCGTCCTCTCGGTCCTGGCGGAATCGCCGGACGTCGACCAGAACGCCATCTCGCGAGGGACGTCTTTGGATACCTCGACGACAGGCGCCATCGTCAACCGCCTGGCTCAGCGTGGGCTTCTGGAGATGCGCAAAGACCCCTCCGACCTGCGGCGCAATCTCTTGAGGCTGAGCCCCCAGGGCGAGCAGGAGTTCCGGGAGCTCGCGCACAAGGCGGCGCACATGACCGATGCCTACACAGACGCCCTGGACGAGTCCGAGCGACACCAGCTCGTCTCCTTGCTCAAGCGGCTCGTCGAAACCGGAGAGTCTTCGTAGGGCGTCCGCGCCGCCGAGTGTTCCGTCGACGGAAAATATTCTCGCCAAACTATTGCGTTGACTGAATAGTTTGGCTTATTGTCGCATCGCACCACACAACACGAAAGTAAAAAGGGGGCCGAGCGTTAGCCCGCTCGGCCCCCCATGCACTCGGCGCGATCGACAATCGGGATCCGGGTGCATCTGAATCTGGCAAACGGTGACGAACACCGTTCACACGACAATGGAGTCTACAGAGATGAGTGCATCTTCCACACAGGCGGGAAGGCCGAACCGCCAGCTCGGGCTGGCCGTGTTCTCCGGCTTCTTCGGAAGCGTCCTGGAGTTCTACGACTTCTTCCTCTACGCCACGGCCTCGGCCTTGGTCTTCAATCAAGTGTTCTTCCCCGAACTGGACCCCGTCGTCGGCACGATCGCCAGCTTCGGGACGCTCGCCGCCGGGTACTTCGCCCGGCCACTCGGCGGGATCATCTTCGGGCATTTCGGGGACAAGCTGGGTCGCAAACGGATGCTGGTCTGGACGATGAGCCTGATGGCCGGCGCGAGCATCGTGATCGGCCTGCTCCCGGGGGCCGCGCAGATCGGAGTGGCTGCACCGCTGCTGCTGACCTTCTTCCGGGTGGTCCAGGGCATTGCGCTCGGCGGCGAATGGGCGGGATCCGCGCTGATCTCGGCGGAGCACGCGACCAGTCGCCGCGGCCTCTGGGCCAGCTTCACCCAGGCGGGTGCGCCCAGTGGTTCGGTCCTCTCGACCGCGATGCTGGCCCTCGTCTCGGCGCTGACCACCCAGGAGCAGTTCTTGGCGTGGGGGTGGAGGATCCCCTTCCTCTTCAGTGTCGTCCTGCTCGCCGGCGGACTCATCATCCGAAGCAAGGTCCACGAGACACCGATCTTCCTCGCCGCCGTCAAGGAGGCCCCCAAGCGGCGGTTCCCGCTGGGCGACGTGCTTCGCTACGAGTGGCGCCCTCTGCTCCTGGTCCTCGGAGTGTCGATCGCCGGATCGGTCTGCTCGGCGGTGTTGACCACCTTCGTCCTCGCTTTCGCCACCGGGCACGGGTTCGAACGGCAGACGGTGCTCAACGTGCTGCTGCTCTCGTCGTTCATCACCGCGCTCTTCATGCTGTTCTACGGGTCGCTGTCGGATCGGTTCGGGCGCCGTCCGGTGATGATCGCTGGGACGATCGGCTTGATCATCATGTCCTTCGTGCTCTTCCCCGCCATCGGCAGCGGGTCCGTCCTGGCTCTCGCGATAGTCCTCCCCGTGAACCAGGCGGTCGTCCATGCGGCCCTCGCCGGACCGCAGCCGGCGATGGTGACAGAGCAGTTCAGCACGGTCTCCCGGTTCACGGGCGCTTCGGTGAGCTACCAGCTCGCCGGGATCTTCGGAGGCCTCACTCCCCTCGTGTTCGCGTCCGTACTGCAGGCGAACGGCGGGTCCACGACCCTGCCTCTCTCGATCATCATGTCCGTGACCTGCGTCGTCGCCCTGTTCTGCCTCCTCGCGCTGAAGGAGACGAGCCAGAAGAGCCTCTCGGACTCCTCTCCGGCGGTCGAGCATTCGGCAGCCGTGCCCGACACCACCCAAGCGCCGGCATAACGTGTCGATGGCGAAACAGCTGACGCTCGCGTGCGGCTCCTACGACCGCACGGCTGCGCTCGCCGACGGAAGGGTGAGGGCTGAGGGCATCGACCTCACCGTCCTCACCCTCCCCGTCGAGGAGATCTTCTTCAGGACGGCCAAATACCGGGAGTTCCCCGTCTCGGAGATGAGCCTCTCGTCGTATCTCCTGACTCTGGATCGGGACGCCCCCTTCGTCGCCCTCCCGGTGTTCCCGTCCCGGTCGTTCCGCCACAACGGCGTGTACGTTCGCACCGATGGTCCGATCTCGTCCGCCGCGGACCTCGTCGGCGCGACGGTGGGGATCCCGGAGTACCAGGTGACGGCGGCGGTCTGGATCCGGGGAATCCTGGCCGACCTGCACGGCGTGCCGGTGCGATCCGTCGCTTACCGTACGGGCGGCCTCTACGGCGCACGGCGGGTGGAGAAGCTCTCGATCGACCCGCCCGGAATCGACCTGAAGCCGGTCGAGAAGGATGCGACGCTCGGGGAACTGCTCATCGACGGCACGCTCGACGCGATCTACTCGCCGCGGGTGCCTCCCGAGTTCGCCGCCGGCGACCCACGGATCCGGCGGCTCTGGATCGACTCGAAAGCCGCCGAAGTCGAGTACTTCGAGGCGACAGGGATCTTCCCGATGATGCACACCGTCGTCATCAGGCGAGACGTCTACGAGGCGGACCGTTGGATCGCCCGCTCGCTTATGAAGGCGTTCGAGGCTGCCAAGCGGGTGGCTGAGGCGCAGCTGGGCGAGACGGCTGCCCTGAGCTCGATGCTCCCGTGGAGCTATCAGGAGGCGCAGCAGACCCGAGCCCTGATGGGGCAGGAGTTCTGGACGTACGGCCTGGACGAGAACCGCGTCGCCCTGGAGACGCTGCTGCGTTACTCGGCAGACCAGGGGCTCGCCTCCGGCGTGAGGGATGTATCGGAACTGTTCGCCCCGGAGACGGCCTCCGCCTTCGTTATCTGAGTGGGCGGATGGGGTTGGTTTCGGCGAGGAATCGCCGGAACCGACCCCAGCTCCGCGCATCGGCGAGGGGGCGGAACCTGTCGGTTCCGGGCACGGTGAACGCGTGGGGTGCGCCGCTGATGATGTCGATCTCCCACGAGAGGTCGGGCGTAGCGCGCAACTCCGCCATCAAGCGAGCCACGGCGGAGTCGGGCACCAGGTCGTCGGCCGCGCCGGTGATGATGAGCAGGGGCGCACGCGTCGCCGCGCCATCTGCTGCGTCGTGCTCGAACAGCGTTCCGTGGAACGACGTCGCGCCGGCGATGCGGGCGCCGGTCCTGGCGAACTCGAGCGCCGCAGTCCCGCCGAAGCAGTACCCGGCGACCGCGACGCGCCCCGGCTCGACTCCCGTCATGCGCACCAGGACGTCCAGTCCGGCCTGGACCCGACGGGCGAGCAGGGGCAGATCGGCGTAGTAGGCGGACGAGACCGCTCGAGCCTCCTCCGGTGATGTCGGACGGATCCCGGCGCCGTACAGGTCGGCGGCGAACGCGACGTAGCCCAGGCGGGAGAGCATTCGCGCCCTCATCTCGATGTTGGCCCCGACTCCGTTCCAGGCATGGAGGAGCAGCACCGCCGGCCCGGAGACGGGCCGGCTCTTGTCCAGGGCCAGGAAGCCTTCGAAGGGGGCTCCGTCGACGGCGTATGGCACTCGGGCCACTCGGATCCGGGATCCGCTGTGCGCGGGCACCTTCGCCAGGAGCTCCTCGAACGGCTCCGGCAGGGGGCATTCTGCGGTCAGTTGGAGCATCGCTGCTACGTCCTCTCTTGACATTCAGTTAACGGAATAATATCGTCCTACCATAATTAGTACGTACGCGGACTAGTTGGATCCTGATCAACGAAGATGAGTGAGGAAGCACGATGACGGACATCGACAAGGCGGCCAGAGCGGACGCCTACTTCGAACGGCTGCGCGACGCCAACGTCGCCGCTCTGTGGACCATTCCCGGCACGCTCGCCACCGAGCCGACCCTCGACGAGGTGCCATACGTCTGGCGAGCCGAAGAGATCTTCCCGCTGCTGGAGGAGGCGGTATCCATCGCCGACCTCGGCGAGGACACCGATCGGCGCGCTCTCAACGCGTCCAATCCGACCCGGCGGTTCGGAACGAGCCACAACCTCGTTGCGGGCTACCAGCTGGTGCTACCGGGCGAGACGGCCCCGGCGCACCGCCACACACCGAGCGCCATCCGCCTCCTGTTGCAGGGGTCGGGCCACACCACCGTGGACGGGGAGCCCGTGCTCATGGAGCGAGGCGACCTCGTCCTGACTCCTCCCAACACCTGGCACGACCACCGCCACAACGGGACGGAGCCGATGATCTGGCTCGACGGACTCGACGTCCCGTTCGTTCGCGGGCAGCACGCGCAGTTCGCCGAGGAGTACCCCAACGGCGAACTGCAGAAGATCACGCAGGAGGAGGACGCGAGCGTCCACCGGTACTTCGCCGGGCTCAATCCCGTCGACGAGGGCTGGGAGAAGCAGCACTCTCCGCTGAACAAGTACGCGTACAGCACCTCCCGTGCCGCGCTCGCCGAGTATCACCGGGGCCAGGGTGAGCCCGCGTGGGGATCGCGTCTCGAGTACGTCAACCCCCTCACCGGCGGTCACGTCATCCCCACGCTGTCGTGCTATCTGACCCTCCTGCCGGAAGGAGGCAGGACCACCGTCCGGCGGCAGACACCGAGTGCCGTCTTCTGCGTGCTGGAAGGCCGTGGTCACAGCATCATCGAAGGCGAGCGCTACGACTGGTCTGAGAACGACTTCTTCGTTGTGCCCTCCTGGCACCGGTACGAGCACGTGGCGGACGACGGCGACGCGGTGATCTTCGAGCTCAGCGACCTCCCGATCTATGAACCGTTCGGGCTGCTCCGTGTCGAGGTCGGCCCGAAGCGGGGCGACGCGTGAGCGCTGAGGCCGTGCCGCTCGAGGCGAGGGCGATCGTCGTCGGCTGTGGCATCGGAGGAATCACAGCGGCTCTCGCGCTCGCTCGTCACGGGATTCGCGTGGATGTGTTCGAACGAGCCGCGGAGATCCGTGAAGTGGGGGCCGGACTCCAGGTCGGACCCAACGCCGTCCGGCTCCTGGAAACGCTCTCGGTCACGCAGTATCTGACCGAAGCTGTGGTGCTCCCCGAGCGGGCGGTGATGCGTGACATCGGGTCGGGGGAGGAGATCTTCGAGATCCCGTTCGGCGCCGAGTTCCTCCGACGCTATGACGCGCCCTACCAGGTCCTGCATCGAGGCGACCTCCTTGCGGCGCTGCTCGCCGCGGCGCAGCGCACGGGGCTTGTGAACATCAGCACGGGCAAGGAGGTGGTCGACGTGATCCACGGGAACGATCACGTCACGGCGCGCTTCGCCGACGGAACCGCCGCCGCCGCCGAGATCCTGATCGGGGCGGACGGGATCCGTTCGCGGGTGCGGCGAACGCTCCGCGACGACGGCCCGCCGCTGGCGTCGACGTATGCGATCTACCGCGGCACCTTCGCGCGGAACTCCGACATCGAGAACGCAGTCACGCTCCAGGCCGGTGCCGGCCACCACGTCATGTACTACCCGATCAGAGGAGGTTCGATGGTCAACCTGGTCTGCTCCTTCAAGAGCGAGAGGGGCGAGCCGGGAAGCGACGAGTGGGGAACGCTCGATGAGCTCGACACGACGTTCGCCCAAGCCAACCCGCTCGTGCGCCGGATCATCACGCATCTGGACCGCACCAAGAAGTGGACGCAATTCGATCGTCCTCCGCGCTCGGGCTGGGTCGGCGGAAGGGTGGTGCTGATCGGCGACGCCGCGCATCCGACTCATCAGTACTTCGCGCAGGGCGCTTGCCAGGCGATGGAGGACGGTGTGGAGCTCGCGGACCTCGTCGGAGGGTCCGGGGACCTCGCCCGGAGACTCCCCGAGTTCGAGGAGCTGCGCTTCGCCCGCACGAGCGCGGTCCAGAGCGGCTCGAGGTTCTGGGGCGAGTGGAGCCACGCCGGCGGCCTGGACGCAGAGCTCCGGGACGCGACGCTGCGTGCCGTCGGAGGTCGCATCTACGAGCACCTCGACTGGCTCTACGGCGCGGATCGCAGCGCGCCGATACCATCGATCCCGCCGAGCCGCGACCGCTACGAGGTCATCGACGCTGAACGAGCCGTCTACGCGCGAGGGCTGGCCCGGTCGTGATCATCGCTCGCTTCAACGGAGCTCACACAGGAGTGGTTGCGAACGGTCGCGTGTACGACGTGACCGACCACGTAGGGCGGGTCGAGTCCGTGTGGGATGACGTGGTCGAGGGGCTCCCGCTCGTCGGTTTACTCGCGTCACTGGAGCTCCGATCGCTACGTTCCCACGACATCGCCGATGTGGTGCTGGAGGCACCGGTACCCCGGCCCGGCAAGATCATCGGTGCCCCGGCCAACTATTACGAGCACATCCACGAGATGCCGGATTCGGCCACGATCCGCGAGTGGGGCGCCTTTCTCAAGGCGCCGACCTCGGTAACCGGACCCGGGTCCACCGTCCAGCTGCCCTACTCGGATGTGCGCACGGACTACGAAGGCGAACTCGCCGTGGTGATCGGGAGGGGCGGGCGGAACATCGCGGCCGAGCATGCGCTCGACCATGTCCTCGGGTACACCTGTCTACTCGACATCACCGTGCGTTCCACCGAGGACAGGTCCACTCGGAAGTCCTTCGACACCTTCACGCCGCTCGGCCCGTGGATCGTCACCTCGGACGAACTGCGTGATCCCGGTGAGCTGGAGTTGACGCTCTCCGTCAACGGGCAGCTCCGCCAGTCCACCTCGACGAGCACGATGATCTTCGGTGTCGAGGAGCTGATCGCGTACATGAGTTCGGTCATGACATTGGAGCGGGGTGACGTGATCGCGACCGGCACGCCGGCGGGCGTCGGTCCGATCGCGAACGGCGACAGGATCGATCTGAGCATCACCGGTATCGGCACACTGTCGGTCTCAGTGTCCGACGCCGACGCGATCCCTTATCTGACTCGCCCTGGTCCGAAGGCGGGCCTTTACACCGACTGACCCGGCGAGCGGGAGATACGGTCCCGGGCCGCTCGTTCGCTTGGCGACCTCGGGCCCACGGCGACTGCGGCGAGAGCGAGGGTGACGCGGGTGAGGGTGATCGCCGGCCATTTCGGTCGCTTCAGCCCGAGCAGCGCGCGGTATCCGACCGGCAATGTCGCAACGGCGGCGCCGAACAGCACCGGATAGATCAACCGGTAGGGCAGCGGCAGGGGCGGCCGGCGAAGGAAATGGGCGACGTCGGCCGCTCTTTCGTCGAACGTCAGATCGTGGTCGAACGATCGCATGACGGCGATGAGCTCAGCGTAGTCTCGGGGCGGATCGTCCACTCCCATCAGGCGACCCGCCACGGCCCACTCCGAAACGTAGCCGTCGCGTCCGCCGGGAGGGTTGCCGCGCAAAGCGGTGAATGCGCCGAGAAAGGCCGTGGTGAAGGCTGCGTGCACCCAAAGGGACAGGTCCGAGTCGTTCGCGGAGTACGACCTCTCCTCGTTCGTCGCGGTCGCGTACGTGCCGTGCACGGGCTGATGGATGCGCCGCACGTGGGCGGCCGCGTCCGTCGCCGCCTCGCGACTTCCGAATGTCGTGAGCGCGAGCCAGGCTATGGTGCGGTTCAATCGCCCCAGCGGGTCCGAGCGGAATCGGGAGTGATCGTAGACGCCGGCCAACGCTCCCGGGTGCAGGAGCTGGATGAGGAGGGCCCGTATCCCGCCGACGAAGGTCGTCAGCGATCCGTTGACCGCCCAGGATGCGGACTCCGGGCCGAAGAATCCTTCGTCGTCCCCACGCTCGATGTCGGCTATCCACGGTGGGCGGGATCCCTTTCCGGATCCTCGCCGCCAATGAAGGACCTTTCCGGCGGCCTTCGCGTTGCCGGCGTTATTTAATCCGTGCACGGAATAATTCTAGCCTTCCATCGTCTCCCCGTTCTGTCGCGCTTGACGGGGTTTCTTCGGGGACAGTGTCGACATTCCGGGTGTGGGACGATTCAGTGAGATCGAACGACCCCTACCGATCGTCGAGTAGTGCAACGAAGGAGCGAGCTACGTGTCATCGAGGACCCTGTCCGTTTTCGTACTGGACGGTATTCCGGAGATCCAGAGAGGCGATGATCTGGTCGGCGTGATCTGCGGCGCGGCGGGTGGCTCACTTCAGCCCGGTGACATCCTCGTTGTGACCAGCAAGATTGTTTCCAAGGCCGAAGGTCGCGAGGTGCCCGCGGTCGACCGTGAGCTGGCCATCGAGCAGGAGACGGTGCGTGTCGTCGCCGAACGCGTCCACGATGGGGGAGTGACGCGAATCGTAGAGAACCGGAACGGCCTTGTGATGGCGGCCGCCGGTGTGGACGCCAGCAACGTCGCCGACGGCATGGTGCTTCTCCTTCCTGCGGACCCGGATCTTTCCGCGCAAAGGCTCCGGGAGGGAATCCAGCGGACGCTGGGCATCGAGGTGGGCGTGATCGTGTCCGACACATTCGGGCGCCCATGGCGGCTCGGGCAGACGGACGTCGTGATCGGGGCGGCGGGCGTGACCGTGCTCGTGGACTTCCGCGGCGTCGAGGACACCCACGGTCACGCGCTGGTCGTGACCGCGCCCGCCGTGGGCGACGAGATCGCCGCGGCAGCGGACCTCGTCAAGGGCAAGACGGGTGGCACGCCGGTCGCGGTCGTGCGCGGTCTGGAGCACCTCGTCTCCGGTTCGGCGTCGCCGGGCGGTGCCGCCCTGCTGCGGCCCGCGGTGGATGACCTCTTCTCGCAGGGCGCGGCCGAGGCCTACGCCGCCGGGTTCGCCGCCGGTCGCGCGGCGGCAGGGAAAGCGGTCGCGGAGTCAGAGGCTGAGCGCTAGCACGAGAGTCCGACGGGCGAGCTCCCGAGCGGCATCCGCGTCCGTCATGAGCAGCGGTGCAACCTCCGCAGTGATACCCGAGGCCGCCAGGACGGCGACGGCGTCGCGGTCGACCGTGTCCAGCAGCCACCCGTCAAGGAGTCCGGAGTCGGAGCGTGCACCGTAGTGGCGCGCGACCCCGGCCGCGCTGCAGTCCACCCCGATCGCGCTCAGACACTGGTCGGCCATCCCACGGACGGGCGCGTCCCCGATGATCGGTGAGACGCCGACGACCACTGCGCCGGTCGTCGCGATCGCATCGCGTACGCCCCGGACCTCCAGTATCCGACCGATGGAGACGACCGGATTGGAGGGCGCGAAGACGACCACGTCGGCGTCGCGAACAGCCGCAAGCACGCCGGGAGCGGCAGCAGGAGGAGACCCCAGCTCGCGCCCGAACGCCGCCGCAGGCTCTGAGGCGCGCATCCGCACCCACCACTCCTGGAAATGCACGGTCCGTCCGTCCCGTAGTCGGACCAGGGTCTCGTCCGGTTCGTCTGTCGCGGGGATGATCGCGGCCGGGATGTCCCATCTGCTGCACAGCGCGGCCGTCGCCTCGCTCAACGTCCAGCCCTCCGTCAGGAGTCGAGTCCGAGCCAAGTGCGTCGCGATGTCGAGGTCGCCGACCGTGAACCAGGAGGTGCCGAGCCCGTACGCGGACAGCTCCGCAGCGACGCGCCCGCTGTCTCCCGGACGCCCCCAGCCGCGCTCGTCGTCGCCGACGCCGGCCAGCCGATACATGACCGTGTCCAGGTCGGGGCATACGCGGAGCCCGTTCAGCCAGATGTCGTCGCCGACGTTGACGACGATGGTGACCACGCCGGAATCGCCTGGTCCGAGCGCGTCGAGCAGGCCCGCCGCGAACGTCGACCCGCCGACGCCGCCCGCGAGCACGACGATGTTCACGGCCGTTCCCTGAAGCGGAACGCCAGACCATCGCTCGTCGCGAGCAACTCCGTGCGCACTCGGAAGACGCGCTCGACCACCGCGGGACTCAATGCGTCTTCCGCTGTCCCCCTCGAAACGACACAGCCGTCGTGCATCACCACGATCTCGTCGGCGAACTCGGCAGCGAGGTCGAGGTCGTGCAGGCACGCCACGACCGTCATTCCCGTCGAGGTCAATCGCCGCGCGATTCCGAGCACGGCCAGCTTCCCTTCGATGTCGAGGTGATTGGTCGGCTCGTCGAGGAACAGTACGGCGGGCTTCTGGGCGAGCGCCCGCGCGATGTGGGCGCGCTGGCGCTGTCCGCCGGAAAGCCGGTCCCAGCGCTGGCCGGCCAGAGCGGCCAGCCCGACCTGGGTGAGCACGCCCTCGATGATCGACCGATCTTCGGGGCGGATGCGTCGGAGCATCCGGGAGTGCGGGATCCGGCCGAGTCCGACCACCTCGCGCACCGTCAGGGCGGAGTCGGTCTGGGCGAGCTGCTCGACGAGTGCGACGGTCGCGGCGCGGACCCGCGCGTGCAGGCGCGAGACCTCGGCGCCGTCGATCTTCACGGTCCCGGCACTCGGCCGGACGATCCCGGCCAAGGCGAGCAGCAGGGTCGTCTTGCCCGCCCCGTTCGGGCCGGTGAGCGCGAGGAACGTCCCTGGCGCGACGTCGAGCGAGACCCCCGAGAGGATGGTGCGTCCGTGACGGCGCACCTCCACCTCCGTCGCCTGGAGCCTGGCAGTCACGCGCGCACCCTCCGTCCGGCGAGGAGTGCAGCGAGTGTCGGAGCACCCAGTAGGGCGGTCACGATCCCGACGGGGAGCTCCCTCGGCGCGAAAGCGCTTCTCGCGACGGTGTCGGCGACGATGAGGAACAGTGCGCCGGCCAGCGCGCCGAGCAGCAGGAGCGGCTGGTGCCGGGGTCCGATGACCAGGCGGAGCAGGTGCGGGACGACGAGCCCGACGAACCCGATGGAGCCGCTGATCGAGACGAGGACGCCGGTCAGCAGCGAGCAGCCGACCAGGAGCAGGACGCGCGTGGTGCGGACAGGAACGCCGAGGGAGGCCGCGGCCACATCTCCGAATGCGAAGCAATCGAGCAGCCGACCGGACGCGGCGAGCGGAGCGCCCGCGACGACGAGCGCTCCGACGGCCACGAGCGCGCTGGGCCAGGTCACCCCGGACAGGGAGCCGAGGAGCCAGCCGATGATGTCGCGGTAGGAGTCCCCGGTCGAGCTCCAGAAGATGACGACGCTCGTGAGAGCGCCGCAGAAGGACGACACGGCGATGCCTGCGAGCACGGTGGTCGCCGGTGCGAGTCCGCCGCGCGCCGAAGCCAGCCCCAGCGTCGCCACCAGCGCGAGCCCGGCTCCTCCGAACGCGGCGAACGGCAGGGCGACGGCGAGGCCGAGCAGCACGACGCAGACGGCGCCCAGCGAGGCGCCGGAGGAGAGACCGAGCAGATACGGTTCCGCGAGTGCGTTGCCGGTGACGCCCTGCATCACGACCCCGCACAACGACAGTCCGGCTCCGACGGCGCCCGCGGCGACGATGCGCGGCATGCGCAGGCCCCAGACGATGCCGTCGGCCAGGGCATCCGGCCGCCCGGCGGTCAGGCCGAGGTGACGGCCGATGACCTCGAGCGCGACCGCGGGTGAGATGCCCGCGGGCCCGCTGCAGATCGCGAGCAGGATCACCAGCGGCGTCGCGATCAGCAGGGCGACGGCGATCGCCTGAGGAAGCGCGCGCGTGGCGTGGTGACGGCGAGCGGCGGGAGTGGTGGCTGTGCTCATCGGGCGTATCCCAGTGCAGCGAGGGCGTCGGAGAGCTCGATCGTCTCCGGAGCCGTTCGCACGCCGGCCTGGCTTGCGGCGAAGGGGACGACGACGAAACGCTGATCGCGTACGGCACGCAGGCCCGACGTCGCCGGGTTGTCCTGAAGGGCGCGGATCTTCTGCTCGGCCGTGTTCCAGCTCGCATCGATGAGGACGATCACGTCGGGGTCGCTCGCCGCCACCGCCTCCCAGCTCATCGTCGCCCAGGTGTCCTTGATGTCGGCGGCCACGTTCGTGAGCCCCACGGTGCGCATGATGAGGGCTGGAGCGCCCGTGTCCGCGCCGACGTAGGGGGCATCGGTGCCGGACGAATACCAGAGCGCAGTGACCTTCTCAGCGAGGGGTCGCACCGAGGCGACCTCCCGTTCCTGCTCGGCTATGAGCTTCGACGTGTCGACGTCGAAGATCCTGCCGACCTGGCGGATCTCGCGGTAGATGTCCGCGAACCTCAGTCGCTTCGGCTCGAAGGCGGGCTCTTTGCATGCGGCGGGGGAGACGTATGAGGCGACCCCCAGCGACTGCAGGCTGGTGCGGTCGCCCGCGCCCTGAGCGGACACGTTCGACTCCCAGCCTGCGTATACGAAGTCGGGATGCAGGGCGAGCAGCGCCTCCTCCGACGGCACGCCGTCCGACAGTGCAGGGAGACCGGCGGCGGCTTTCGCCCATTGCCGGGGCACCGGACCGTCGGCGAAGGCCGTCCCGACGATCCTGTCCTGGAGCCCGAGCGCCAGGAGCATCTCCGTCGAGGTGGATTTGATCGTGACGACCCGTTTCGGGGCGGCCGCGACGACGAGCGGAAAGCCGCAGTTGTCGATGCTCACCGTGGATGGCGCGGACCGTTCGGCCGAGGCGCCGGCACCGGGACCGGCGCACGCCGTCAGTGCGAGGGTTGCGGCGATGAGGGCCGTCGCGGAGAGACGGCGCTGGAATGCGGACATGGGAGGGCCTCCGGTCGATGGCTGTGACGCGCGACAGTCCCGCGCGCGGCGCCTCCCGGAAATCGGCGGTGGCTGGTGGCGGACAGAGCGGCCCGCCTGCCGCACGGTGACTGTAGCATCCGGTCGCGATGATGCAAAAGGTTTTATTAGATGCGCACCCAAAGAATCTTTTGACTTGCTCTAGCGCTCTGAATTGACGGCGGTCTACAGTTGCAAAAACGTTTCGCAAGAGTGAAGCGTTCGTTCTGATTGCAAGCACCGCAGCGACGCGAGTTCGCGTACCCGACTCACCACCGAGGAGATCCGCAATGCGATCGAAATACCTGGCAACTGCAGCCCTGGCGGCAACGGCACTGATCCTGATCAGTGGATGCGCAGGGCAGTCCGGAGGACAGACCACCTCCGGCTCCGCCCGTAAAGTCCTGCTCGTCTCGAACCAGCCCCTGGACCCCGGCACCTCCGGCGGCGAGATCGTCGCCGACGGTCTGGACGTCTGCAAGGCGAACGGCTGGAAGACGAGCTCCATCGTCGTCCCCGATATCAACCAGTTCGAATCGACGCTGGCGACCGCCGCCCGCGGCGGCTACGACATCATCGCGACGACGTTCCCGCCGATGAGCGACGCGACCGTTGCCGTCGCCGACGCCAACCCGAAGACCAAGTTCCTGGCGATCTACCAGTTCAGCAACACGAGCGGCACCACCCATCCCAACGTCGCGAGCAGCTCGTTCTCGTACGAGCAGACCGGTTACCTGTGGGGCATCGCCGCGGCCACGCTCAGCAAGACCGGCAAGATCGGCGTGGTGAACGGCATGTCCGAGCCCGGCAGCAACACCGTCATCAACGGCGCGATCCAGGCGGCGAAGACGATCAATCCGGACATCCAGTTCACCGTCACCTACACGAACTCCTACAGCGACCCGGCCAAGGGCAGCGAGAACGCGGCCGCCCTCATCAACAGCGGCGCCGACGTGCTGTTCGCAATGGCCGACCAGTCGAACATCGGAGTGATCGACAAGGCCAAGGAGGCCGGCGTCGCAGTCATCGGCGACACCGCAAGCCGCATCGCCAGCTACCCGAAGGGCATCGTCGCCACGCAGCCGCTCACCTTCGGCGAGCCGCTGGCGCGTGCGTGCAAGGGCGACTTCAAGGGTGGCAAGCACACGGTGTTCCCGCTGTCGAAGGCGGGCGGCGACCAGATCGTGTCCGAGGTCGAGGCCTGGGTGAAGGCCTCCGGCTCGCCGAAGGGCACCGCCGTGGCCGAAGCCGTCACCACGGCGTGGAAGGAACTGCAGAGCGGGTCCCTCACCGTCGCGGCCGACGGGAACGAACCCGTCAACGGCAACTGAGGATGGCCGGCGTGACAGCGGTGGTCGAGCTGCAGGGCATCACCAAGGCCTATGGGGCACTCACCGCACTCGACGACGTGTCTCTCGTCGTGCCGCACGGCACGGTGCACGGCCTCGTCGGGGAGAACGGCGCGGGCAAGTCGACCCTGATGAAGGTGCTGTACGGCATGGTCAGGCCAGACAGCGGCGAACTCCGGATCGACGGCCGACCGCTGCGCGCCGGCTCGACTCCGGCGGCACGTGCCGCCGGGGTCGGGATGGTCCACCAGCATTTCGCACAGGCGGAGTCGATGAGCGTTCTGGAGAACCTAGCCCTGGCGAGCTCGGACTCCGGTCCCCGAGCCAGGCCGCTCGACCTCCGGGCTGTCGGCAGGCGCGCGGCCGAGGTCGCGGCCGGTCTGGGCTTCGAGCTGGAACTGCGAGCGCGCATCGGCCGGCTCTCGGTCGGCGCTCGCCAGCGCGTGGAGATCGTGAAGGCGCTGCAGGCAGGCGCACAGGTCCTCATCCTGGACGAACCGACGGCGGTCCTCGCCCCTCGCGAGATCGAGGAGCTGATCCGGACGATCCGGTTGCTCGCGGCCTCCGGCACAGCCGTCGTGTTCGTCTCGCACAAGCTCAACGAGGTCGTCGCCGCGTGCGATGAGATCACCGTGCTGCGGCGGGGTCGTGTCGTCGGCCGGTCGGACGCGCGCAGGACGACTCCGAGCGAGATCGCCCGAATCATGACGGGGGAGGAGCCGGGCGTTCTGCCCTCCCGCGACACCGAACCGGGTGAGCCCGTGCTTCAAGTGCGCGACGTCAGCGCGAAGAGCAACTTCGGTGTCGTTGCGGTGAACGCGGTGAGTCTCGACGTACGGGCTGCCGAGATCGTCGGGATCGCGGCGATCGAGGGAAACGGGCAGGACGAGCTGATCGACGTGCTGACAGGCCTGCGACGGCACACTGGCGGCTCCGTCGCCATCGACGGCACCGACGTCACAGGGCTGGAGCCGCGTGCCATCCGTGCCCGCGGCCTCGCCCATGTCCCGGCCGACCGCCTCACGACGGGCACTGCGCCGACGCTGTCGATCGCCGACAACCTGGCTGCGACGAACTACCTCGCCGAGTCGCGCTGGCGGCTCCTCCGGCGCGGAGTCATGCGCCGGCAGGCCGCCGAGTCCATCGTGGCATTCGACGTCAGAGGCGCGGCACCGCTCGGAGCGATCGGCCGCCTCTCCGGAGGCAACATGCAGAAGGTGGTGATCGCGCGTGAGACGGCGAAACGGCCGAGGGTCCTCGTGGTCGCGCATCCCACTCGCGGAGTCGACCTCAAGGCGATCGACCGCATCCACCGTCACATCCTGGCGCTGCGGGATGCAGGGACCGCCGTCCTGCTGCTCTCCAGCGAGCTCGACGAGCTGCTGGCGCTGAGCGATCGCGTCATCGTGATGTTCCGCGGACGGGTGGTCGCCGACCTGACCGCCGCGGAGGCGGAGGCGGCCGAGATCGGAGAGTTCATGACGGGTGCACGGGCGGCATCGGAGGTCTCGGATGCGCGCTGAACGACTCAGGGCCGTCGTGTGGCGGCTCCTCGCGGTCGCGGTCGGGCTTGCGCTGTCGGCGGGTGTGATGGCGCTCACGGGCAACGACATCACGGGCTTCGTCGGTGCGATCGCCGACGGGTTCGGGTCCAACCTCGATTCGACCCTCCGCTGGTTCGCGCCGCTCCTCCTCGCCGGCGTCGCCGGTGCGATCGCGTTCCGCGATGGCGCCCTCAACCTCGGCCTCGACGGGCAGATCTTCATCGGCGGTGCCGCGAGCGCGACTGTGGCCATCGTCGTCGGTCCCTCGCTCCCTCCGGCGGTCGTTCTCGTGTTCGCCGTCGCGGCGGGCATCGTGGGCGGCGCGCTGGTCGCGGGCTTCGCCGGTCTTCTGCGGCTGTGGTTCGGGACTCCGGAGGTCATCACGACTCTGGTGCTGAACCCGCTGTGCGCACTCTTCGTGACCTGGCTCGCGGGCGGTCCGCTCGCGGCCGAGTCTGCCGGAGGCAACACAGAGTCGAGTGCGATTCTGCCGCCGGCGCTCTGGCTGCCATCGCTTGCTCCGGGGTCGCTCGCGAGCGTCGCGGTGTACCTCGCCGTCGGCGTCCTCGTCGCCACAGGCGTGTACTACGCGTGGACGACCTGGGGCTTCGAGTCGAGGGTATTCGGCGCGTCACCGCAGTTCGCCTTCTACGCGGGCATCCCGAACGTGCGTGTGTACTTCCGCGCCATGCTCGCCAGCGGGGGCATCGCCGGGCTGGTCGGCGCCGGCGAAGTGCTCGGCGTGCAGCACCGGCTCGCGAAGGGGTTCAACCCCGGTCTCGGCTTCGACGGCATCGCCGTCGCCCTGGTCGCCGGCCTGTCGATAGTCGGGCTGGCGTTCTCCGCCCTGCTGTTCGCCCTGCTGCGACAGGCCGGCGAGGTCGCCCAGATCACCCTCGGTATCCCGGCGGAGCTGGTGGACGTGATGATCGCGCTCATCATCCTCACCACGAGCGTGCCGGCCGCCGTCTTCTGGCACCGCCGCTCGCGCCGCAGACGCGAGTCCAGGAGCTCGGCCGCGCCGCCGACGCCCCCGTCACGACAACCGCAGGAGGACGCCCCGGCACACGTCCTCGACTCACCGCAAGGACAGCCCAGTGTTTGACCTCCAGTTCTTCTCGTCCACGCTCACGACCGTGGCGCCGCTGCTCCTCGCGGCGCTCGGCGCCCTGCTTTGTTTCCGCTCCGGCTTCTTCAACATCGCCATCGAGGGCCAGTTGCTCGTCGCAGCCTTCGCGGGTGCCATCGTCGCGAAGGCGACGGGAGATCCGCTGCTCGCCGTCGTCGCGGCGTGCGTCGCCGCGATCGTGCTCGGCGCGATCGTCACGGTCGCGACGTTCGTCTTCCGCGTGGACGCGATCGTCGCCGGCATCGCCGCCAACTTGCTCGCCGCGGGCGTCACCGCGTTGCTGACCCGCCAGCTCTCGGGAGGAAGCAGCTCGATCGTCGTCTCGGAGGGGCGGCTTCCGCGGGTCTCGGCCGACGTCGCCGACCGTATCCCGCTCGTCGGAGGGCTGATCGCCGGGCAGACGCCGCTTGTGTTCCTGGCGTTCGCTCTCGCCCTGGCGCTCGCCTGGGTGTTGAAGCGCACTCGGACCGGCCTCGCGATCCGAGCTCTGGGCGAGAGCGTGGAGTCCGTCGGCGGCGCCGGGATCAGCGTGGCCCGCATCCGTACAACCGTGACCGTGGGCTGCGGCATCCTGTGCGGACTCGCCGGGGCTCAACTTGCGCTCGGCCCGGCGACGAGCTTCTCGGTCGGGATGACCAACGGGCGCGGCTTCACAGCGATCGTCGCTGCGATGATCGGGACCACTGTGGCGTCGGCGACACTCGGCACCTTTCTCTTCGGGATCGCCGAGGCGGTCGGGCTGCGCGTGCAACTGTCCGACACCGGACTGCCGCAGCCCGTCGTGCAGATGGTGCCCTACATCCTCGCGCTCATCGTGCTCGCAGCCGCGTCCCGAATCGCGCTGAATGGCGTCGACCCCGTGCAACGGCG
Source organism: Leifsonia sp. Leaf336 (assembly GCF_001423695.1). GTDB lineage: Bacteria > Actinomycetota > Actinomycetes > Actinomycetales > Microbacteriaceae > Leifsonia. The sequence continues at coordinate 299,815 of NZ_LMOZ01000003.1, read as the reverse complement.
AATACTGCGACAGCAATGATCGGGTCGGGCCTCGATCCGCAACTGCTCGCCGACCGTGCGGCGTACGAGCAGTGGGCAGCCGAGCGCCCGCTGCCTCCTGACGTGCGTCGGATGCCCGCGCCCGCCCTCGGTCTCGGGTCCTTCTGGATCGCGCGGCGGGATGTGGAGGCGGACGCCCCGGTCGTCGTCTACGTCCACGGCGGTGGCTTCCGGGTCGGCTCGCCCCGGACCGGGGCAGTGGTCGGCGCGGCCATCGCGGCGCGCGTGTCCGTTCGCATCCTCACGGTGGGGTACAGCCTGGCGCCCGAGCATCCGTTCCCCACCGCTGCGGCCGAGGTGACGCTCGCCCTCGAGGCACTCCTCCGGCACGAGCCCGCCGTGCCGGTGATGCTCGCGGGCGACTCGGCGGGGGCGAACCTCGTCTTGTTCGCTCTGCGGCACAGCGGCATCGCGGCGGCCCGGGTGCGAGGGGCGGCGCTCCTGTGCCCTCTGGTCGACCTGACCGACGCGGCGTGCGCGTCCCCGGCGAACTCGCACGACACCGGTCTGTCGACGGAGGTGTTCGCCGCGATCCGCCGGGACTACCTGAGCGCTCTGCACAGGGCCGGCCCGGACGACCCGGACGTCAGCCCGGTACGGGCGAGGCTGGCCGGGCTGCCGCCGCTGTTCGTCCAGTACTCGGCGGCCGAGCTCCTGGGTCCGTCCATCGCGGGATTCGTGACCAGAGCACGCGCGCACGGGGTGGACGTGACGGTCGATCGCTGGGCGCGCCAGTCGCACCTCTGGCAGCGATTCGCCGGCGACGATCCGGCGTCGGACGGGGCCGTCGACCGGCTGGCGCGGTGGCTGCGCCAGCGACTTGCCGGCGGCACCTCCGTCACCCGATGAGCTGGGCGAGTCGGTCGTGCGGAAGGGCGTAGGCGACGATCCCGTCGCGGCCCCGCATGGTCTCGGCCGCCAGGAGCGCGTTCACGACCGCCTCCTCCGCGGCGTCGACGACGGCGTCGAACAGGGCGCCGACAGCCCGCCCGTTCAGCGCTTCGACAGAGAAGACGCCCGCACCTGTCAGGTTGTGATCGGGCGGGACAATTCCACGGCCCGCGGTGCTGAAGGCGAGGAAGAGGTCGCCGCTCGAGTTCTCCCCGGTACTGCCGGCGCGCCCGATCCCGAGGCCGACGCGTTGCGCGAGCCGACGGCATTGATGCGGCAGCAGCGGAGCATCTGTCGCCACGATGCCGATCACCGAGCCGGCGCCGCCCGGGAGGTCGGAGCGGGGTATGGGCACCTCCGCGTGCGGGATGAGCCGGCCGACGGGGCGGCCGTCGATGACGAGGCGCTCGCGACGCCCGTGGTTGGCCTGCAGCAGCACCCCGACGGCGTAGGAGGAGGCCCCGACCTCGACGATGCGGGAGCTCGTTCCGATTCCGCCCTTGAAGCCGTGGCAGATCATCCCGGTCCCGCCCCCGACCCCGCCCTCCCGGACGGGACCCGAGGAGGCGGCCGCCAGTGCCGCGTACACGTCGGTCGCGGTCACGTGCTGGCCGTCGATGTCGTTGAGGATCCCGTCCCAGGTCTCGCCCACGACGGGCAGGTACCACTGGTCGCCCTGGGTCCGGCGACGGCGGACCGCCGCCGCCACCAGGGCGTCACGGACGACACCGGCCGAGTGCGTGTTGGTCAGAGCGATCTCGCTGGTCAGCAGCCCGGACTCCTCGATCCACTGCACACCCGTGAGTTCCCCGTTGCCGTTGAGGCGGTGGAAGCCCGCGAAGACCGGTTCGTCGACGGGGTCGCCGTCGTGCGGGCGGATAACGGTCACCCCGGTCCGGACAGGGCCGCGCCCGGTGCGCAGGCCGCCGTCGCCCGTGACGATCGTCGCGTGGCCGACCGTCACGCCCGGGACGTCCGTGATCGCGTTCCAGCGGCCGCGGGGGAGGTCGCCGAAGGCGAGTCCGAACTGCTCCGCGCGTCTGCGTTCCACGGGGCCGGCCGGTCAGTCCGCGATTCCGAGCTCGAAGAAGTCGAGCCCGCCCGAGAGGATCACGTTGCCGTACGGCGTCGTCTCGCCGGTCTGCACGATGAGCTTCGCTCGCCGGATGAGCACCTCGATGTCGTCGTGCGGAACCGCTCGCACGGTGATCCCGGCCGGCTCCGTCAACTGCTCGACTGCGGCCGTCACCGTCGGGTTGACGCGGGCGGTCTCCTCGGCGACGAGGACTTCGTTGATCACGAGCTCGTCGACGAGGACCGAGAGGACCTCGGCAACGGAGGGCTTGCCGTAGGTGAGCGCGAGATCGAGGGTCTCGACTCCGGCCGGGACGGGCAGACCGGCGTCGGCGATGACGATGAGCTCGTCGAAGCGTAGGCCGGTCACGACCGCGGCGAGACGCTGGTTGAAGAGGGTGCTGTTGGCGCGCATCGGAGCTCCATTCTCAAAAACGTTTTTGCACGTAATGGAGAGTGAAGCCGACCAGGGCGGGGGATGTCAAGTATCAGGCGGACGTGGTGTCGCCGCCAGGCGCCGCGGTGGAGTCTCGTACGACGAGTTCCGGCTGCAGCAGCACATGCCGTCCGGGTCCCGCCTCGCGCTCCAGAAGGAGCCGCGTCGCCTCCGTCGCGATCCGTTCCACAGGCTGGCGCACCGTCGTGAGGGCCGGCCAGGCGAGCTCTGCGAACGAGATGTCGTCGAAGCCTGCGACGCTCAGGTCGTTCGGCACCGAGACGCCGGCGCGGTGCGCGGCGCCGAGCGCGGCCAACGCCAGGAGGTCGTCTCCGCCGATGAGCGCGGTGTAGTCGTGGGCTCGGGCGACGATGCGGGCCGCCTGGTCCTTCGCGTCCTCGGTGGTGAAGCTGCTGAATCCCTCCGTCACGCTGAACAGGCCATGGTCGGCGAGCCGTGCCCTGGTGGCCGAGTGCCGCGTCCTGGCGCTCGACAGCTCCTGGTCGCCCGCCAGCTGCGCGATCCTGGTGTGACCGAGCGAGACCAGGTGGTCCACCAGCATCTCCGCGCCTCTGCGATGGTCGCAGCTGACGAAGTCGCCCGTCCAGCCGTAGATCTCGCGGTCGACGACGACGGTGGGGATCTCATCCGCGATCGCGTTGACCTGGGCGAGGTCGGTCCCTGCCGTCGGGACGATCAGGAGACCCTCCACGCGGCGGTCCTGAAACGCCTTGAGGTAGCGCTCCTCCCGGTCCGAGTCGTTGCCCGAGTCGCCGATCATCAGGCCCAGCCCCTGCGGCGCGACGACGCGCTCGACGCCGCGCACGAAGGCGGTGAGGAAGTTGTCTGTGATGTCGGGCATCAGGATGCCGACCATGCTGGAGCGCTTGCTCACAAGGGAGCGTGCGACGAGGTTCGGCTCGTAGCCGAGCTGGTCTGCGATCTTCCGGACGCGGCGCCGGGTCTCCGGCTTGACGCGGCGCACTCCGGTCAGCGCGTTGGAGGCGGTGGAGACCGAGACCCCGGCTTCCTTGGCCACGTCCACGATCGTGGGCCGCTTGTTCTCGGCCATGCGTACTCCCGTCTCGAACCGGGCTGGCGGCCAGGCAAAAAAAGACTAGACCAACGCTGCTCTGGAAGGTACATTTGCAAAAACGTTTTAACACCCCGTGACGACAGAGGGAGTCTCATGGAACTACGCTTCGGGTTCAGCATGAACCCGTCCGACCTCGGCGAGGTCCGCTCCGTCGCCGCCGCGGCTGAGGCAGCCGGTTACGACCGGGTCGGGATCTGGGATTCCCCGGCTCTCTACCTCGATCCGTGGATCACACTCGCCGACGTCGCCTCGACCACGTCGACCCTGCGCATCGGGACCTGGGTCACCAACCCGCTGACCCGTCATCCGGTCGTCACCGCCAGCGCGGCCGCCACGCTCGACGCCCTCGCACCCGGACGTGTCGTCATCGGCATCGGCACCGGCGACAGCGGCGTCTACAACCTCGCGGGACGCGCTGCGCCGCTCGACCGGCTCAGCGCGTACGTCCGTGCGGTTCGCGGACTGCTCACCGAGGGGACGGCCGTCTGGGAGGGCAACGAGCTCAGGATGCGTCCGGCGGAGAATCCGATCCCGATCTGGGTGGCCGCGCACGGCGCGCGAGCGATCCGCGTCGCGGGCGCTGTCGGCGACGGTGTGATCTTCGGGCTCGGGATCGCGCCGGAGACGGTCGAGTCGTGCAGAGCCATGCTCAACCGCGGGGCGGGCGAGGCGGGCCGTGACGCGGACGAGCTGGAGGCCTGGTACACCGCGCCCTGGTACGTCGACGAAGACGGCGACGCCGCCCGTGACGGAGCCCTCTGGCACGTCGCCAGTCTGGCGCACCACATCAGCAGATCCGGCACGGTCGGCAAGTTCATCCCCGAGCGGTACACCGCCGGCATCGTGGAGCTGGGCGAGGCGTACAACCTGCTCTCCCACGGAGCGCCGACCCGCGAGCAGCGCGACGAGTACCGGCGCATCGCACGCCGAACCGGCGTCGACGACTACTTGGTGTCCCGCTACACCATCGCGGGAACCCCCGCCGAGTGCGTGTCCCAGGTCCTCGCCGCGGCCGAGGCCGGCGCCGTCAACCACGACTGCGCGAACGACTCGCCCCCGGGCGGACTGCACCGGCGCCCGGACGCGTGGGCGACCCACATCCTGCCATCGCTACACGAGCACATCGTGCTCCCCGAAAGGAAATCGCATGTTTGATGTCTTGATCAGCAACGGTTACGTCGTCACCCCCGAGACCGAGGGCCACCTCGACATCGGCATCAGGGACGGTCGGATCGTCGAGCTCATCGAGCCGGGATCGCAGCATGAGGCGCGGCGCCACATCGACGCGGCCGGCCTGCAGGTGCTCCCCGGCGGTGTCGAGGCGCACGCTCACATCCTGGAGCCCGCCCACCGCGGATGGACGAAGGGCGAAGAGGTATGGCTGCAGGGTCCAGAAGGCTCCAGCCGCGCGGCGGCCTTCGGCGGGACGACCACCATCGCCTCCTTCGCCTTTCTCGGCGTGCACGACGAGAACACCGACGACCCCGTCGCGGCGGTCGAGCGACGCCGTGCCCTGTTCGACCGCAAATCGTACGTGGACTACACGTTCCATCCCGGAGTCGTCGGGAACCCGTCGGACGCGCTGCTCGCGAACATCGATCGTGCGGTGGGCGCCGGGATCCCTACGTTCAAGGCGTTCACGACCTGCGTCACCACGGCACAGGAGGGCGTCAAGATGGATGACGGCCCGATGCTCGACTTCATGGGCGAGCTGAGCGCCGCCGGCGGCATGCTGCTCGTCCACGCCGAGTGCGACGAGCTCGTCACGCACATGGAGGCGAAGCTCAAGCGCGAGAACCGCGATCAGTGGTACAACCTCCACCTGGTCCACTCCTCGACCTCGGAGGAGCTGGCCTTCCAGAAGGTGTGCCGGCTCGCGCGGGAGAACGGCACGGCCGTCTACTTCGTGCACGTCACGGGGGAGTCCGGCGCGCGGGTGATCGCCCAGGCGCGAGCGGCCGGCCAACCGATCTACGGCGAGGTGCTGCACAACTACCTCTGCTTCACCGCCGAGGACTACAAGCAGCCGGACGGCGGCAAGATCCAGACCTATCCGGCATTGAAGACCGAGTCCGACCGCGAAGCGCTCTGGAAAGGCCTCATCGACGGCACCCTGACGACCGTCGCCACTGACGAGTACACGACCGACTACGCGACCAAGGTGGGCGGGCGAACGGTCGAGACGGCCTGTGGTGGTCACGCCGGCATCGAGACCCGCGGCGTCATCACGTACACCGAGGGCGTCGTGGGCGGAGCGCTGTCGCTGCGTGCGTTCGTGGACGTCTTCTCGACGCGCCCGGCCAAGGTGCTCGGACTCTATCCGCGGAAAGGAGCGATCGCGGTCGGGTCGGACGCGGACATCGTGCTCTGGGATCCACGCGTTGAGAGATCGATCACGATGGACGACCTTCACCACGACGGCGATTACAGCATCTGGGAAGGCTGGGACTGCACGGGGTGGCCGGTGACGACGCTGGTCCGCGGCGAGGTGGTGGTCGAGGACGGCCGGCTGGTCGGTTCGCTCGACCACGGCCAGTGGCTGCCCCGCTGGCTCGACCGCACCGTGCTCGACGGACCGGGCGTCTAGAGGTGACGACGATGAGCGAAGAGAAGGACAGCATGAGAGCGATCGTCTACGACGCACCTGAAGTGTTCCGGGTGCACGAGATCCCGACACCGTCGCCGGGCCCGGGCGAGCTCCGGTTTCGTGTCGAGCTCGCGGGAGTCTGCGGCACAGACCACCACATCCACGACGGGTCGTTCTTCGCGGCCTTTCCACTGACGCCCGGGCACGAACCCGTCGGCATCGTCGACGCGATCGGCGACGGGGTCGACGGCTTTCGGATCGGGCAGCGGATCGTGGCGACCGGGGTGGGCGGCTGTGGAACCTGCTCGAACTGCCGGCGCGGGCGCCCGCTGCTCTGCGCGAACCTGACCGCCCTCGGCGTCACGGGGCCCGGCGCATTCGCGGAGTACATGGTGGCGCCGGCTGCGTGGTGCTTCGACGCCTCCGACCTGACTCCGGAAGTCGCGGTGCTCGCCGAACCGACCGCCTGCGCGATCCACGGCGTCGAACGGCTGCGGGTCGCCCCCGGCTCCCGTGCCCTCGTCTTCGGCGCGGGGCCGACCGGGCTGATCCTGGCCCAGCTGCTCGCGACCGGCGGTGCAGCCCATGTCACCGTGGCTGCGCCGTCCGACCACAAGCTCCGGCTCGCGCTGACACTCGGCGTCGACGCCGCCGTGAAGATCGGCAGGGACGGCAGCGGCTATGAGCGTCTGACCGAGGCCGCACCGGAGGGCTACGACGTCGTCGTCGATGCAACCGGTGCATCCGCGGTCGCCGAGCGCGCCCTCGGCTTGGTGCGGGACGGCGGCACCGTGCTGATCTACGGCGTCACCTCGCCCAACGAGTCCGTGACGATCAATCCGTTCGACGTCTATCGGCGAGAGATCACGATCACCGGCTCCTTCGCCCAGATCTCCTCCTTCCCGGACGCGCTCGCCGCGTTGCGCAGCGGACGCGTCCTCACGCGCGGGCTCATCACCCACCGCTACCCGCTCGATCGGTTCGGGGACGCCCTCACGGCCGTCTCGACCGACCCGACCGCGCACAAGGTGGTGATCGCGCCATGAGTGTCACGCCGAAGATCCTCGTGGCCGGCAGCTACGGGGTGAGCACACGCTACGTGGTCGACCGCGCGCCGGCGGCGGGGGAGACCGTGATCGCCGCCCGCGTCGGCACGGACCACGGTGGGAAGGGGTCGAACCAGGCGGTCTGCGCCGCGAGACTCGGCGCGGAGGTGACGTTCATGACAGCGCTCGGTGGCGACCATTCTGCCGATGCCGCTCGCGCGCTCTGGCGCACGGAAGGAGTCGTCGCCGTGGTCGAGGAATTCCCGGCTTCGCCGACCATGTCGGGAGCGATCGTGGTAGATCGCAGTGGCGAGAACTGCATCACCGTCGGACTCGGCGCCATGGCGGACCTGACCGCCGAGCACGCGGCGGTCACCGACGCCATCGCCGGACCGGGTTGGATCGCGGTCGTCCAGAACGAGGCGCCCGTCGAGTACACATTCGAAGTTCTGCGCCGGGCGAAGCGCAACGGCGCGACGACCATCCTGAACCCGGCACCGGCGTTCGCACCCGACCAGCTCGACGAGAGCCTCTGGGACGTGGTCGACTTCGTGCTTCCCAACGAGCACGAGGCACTGGCGCTGCTCGGGGTCGCCGGCGACAACCGGCCAGGAGACGCCGAGGAGATCGCCCGCACGCTAGCCCGCCGCACCCGCTCCACGGTCGTCATCACCCGGGGCGCTCGCGGAGCCGTGATCAGCGACGGCGTCACCGTGGAGGCCCGCGCCGTGGACGCAGTGCGCGCCGTCGACACGACGGGTGCCGGTGACACGTTCACCGGGGCGTTCGCGGTCGCGATCGGTCGCGGTGCCGATGTCGGCGATGCGACCGATTTCGCCAACCGTGCCGCCGGGTACAGCGTCCGGCATGCCGGCGTCATCAACGGGCTGCCGCGAGCGTCCGACCTCACTCCCATCGAATGGAGGACACCATGAAGGATTTCACGATCGGATACTCGGCGATGCTCGAGCAGTTCCACCCCCGCGACGCCGTCGAGCTCTCCGTGGCGGCGGAGCAGGCTGGATTCAGTGGCGTGATGGCCGCTGATCACTTTCAGCCGTGGGTGCCGGCCCAGGGCCAGTCCGCATTCGTCTGGAACGTGCTTGCGGCTCTCGGCGAGCGCACCGTCGGCGATATCGGACCTGGCGTGACGGCGCCCACTTTCCGCTGGCATCCGGCGATGGTCGCTCAGGCGTCGGCGACGCTCGAGGCCATGTATCCGGGGCGGCACTGGCTCGGCCTGGGCTCGGGTGAGGCGCTCAACGAGCATTTCACCGGCGCGTACTGGCCGGAGACCCCCGAACGGATCAGCCGGATGTTCGAGGCCGTCGACATCATCAAGAAGCTGTTCGCCGCGTCGGCGGCGGGCCGTGAGGTCAAGCACACCGGGACCTACTACAAGCTCGAATCCGCACGGCTCTGGACGATGCCTGATCAGGCTCCCCCCATCTTGATCGCTACGTCGGGCCCGGTCACCGCGAAGCGTGCGGGTCGCACAGCGGACGGCCTGATCACGGTGGGGGCCCCGCTGGAGAAGGTCTCCGCCCTGATGGACCGATTCGACGAGGGGATGCGCGAGTCCGGCCGCGACGGGTCGGAAGCGCCCAAGGTGCTCCAGCTCCACCTCTCCTGGGCTCCCACCGATGAGGAGGCGCTGCGCAACGCCATGGTCGAGTGGCCGAACGGCGGGATGAAATTCCCGAAGGGCGACATCCGCTCTCCCTACGAGTTCGAGCAGATGGCGAAACTTGTACGTCCCGAGGATTTCGAGGGCCGGATGGTGATCTCGGCGGACCCGGACCGGCATCGGGCGCAGATTCAGAGCTTCCTCGATCTCGGCTTCGATCGCATCTACCTGCACAACGTCGGCAGGAACCAACGGGAGTGGATCGACGTATTCGGCCAGCAGGTCCTTCCTGCACTGCACCGGTGACCGGTCCATCGCAGCCAGGCCCGCTTGCGCAGCGGTGGAATGTGATCCTGCCGCTCAAAGAGCCTCTGCAGGGCAAGTCGCGCTTGACCGGGCGCAGCGTTGCTCTCGCGGAGGCGATCGCGGTCGACACGGTGTCGGCGGTGGTCGCGGCCGCCTCCGTCGAGCACGTGCTGGTCGTCACCGACTGGGCCGGTGCGCGCGTCGCCCTCTCGGGCCTCGCCGCTTCCGGGCGGATCGTCATCGTGGCCGGAGCTCCGGACGGGCTCAACCCGGCCGTCCGGTTCGGGATGCTCTACTGCCGCTCGCATTGGGCGGAGTCGCCCGTGGCGACGATGGTCGCAGACATTCCGGGCCTGGACTCCTCCGAGCTGGATGCGGTGCTCGCCGAGGCGGGCACTGTCGCGCTCGGTGCTGTCGCGGACTCGGATGATGTCGGCACGGTTCTGATAACGGCACAGCCGAACACGGACGTCTCACCGGCTTTCGGCGGAGCCTCCTTCCAGCGCCACCGCGAACTCGGTCATGTCGACCTCACTCCGTTCGCCGGGCCGACACTGCGCCGCGACGTCGACGGCTGGGATCACCTCGCGCGACCCGGTTCGACCGGTGCGCGCACCTCGATGCAGTTGGCTCTGCTCGCCGCCACCTCCGGCGCACCGTTCTAATCGGACTCGACGCGTGGCAGCGCTACCAACGAGTGGGGCCCGGTTCACCGAACCGGGCCCCACTCCGCCTGGACCCTGGTCAGGCGATCGCCGCGCGAAGCGCCGCGGCGGCGGCACCGACGTCCGGCGCGCCGTAAATCGCCCCGCCGGCCACGGCGACTTGGGCGCCGGACTTCTGCACGTCCGGGATGCTCGCCGCGTTGACACCCCCAGCGACCGAGAATGGCACGCCGGAGCTGGCGCCGTCGCGCAGCAGGTCTGCGAAGGTGAATCCCTCCTCAGCCTGCTCGTCGAGGCCCGCGTGCATCTCGACGAAGTCTGCGCCGAGGGCCACGACCTCCCGGGCGCGCTGCGGCTTGTCCGGCACGCCGATGAGGTCGACGACGACGCCCTTGCCGTGCTTCCTCGCAGCGACCACAGCGCCCGCGATCGTGCTGTCGCCGGCTGCACCGAGCACCGTGACGAGGTCGGCGCCCGCGGTGAAGGCGATGTCGGCCTCGAGCTCTCCGGCGTCCATCGTCTTCAGGTCGGCGAAGACGACTTTGTCGGGGTGGGCCCGCTTGATCGCGGTGATCGCGCTGAGTCCGGCGCTCTTGATGAGCGGCGTGCCGAGCTCCAGGATGTCCACGTGCGGCGCCGCTGCCGCCGCGAGTTCGAGGGCTGCCTCAGTGCTCAGGGTGTCGATGGCGAACTGCAGTTTCATTTCTCTCCTTGTTGTTGTTATCGAGCGCCCGTGTTCGGGCGCCGCCCGATGCCTCCGCTACTCGAGGTTCGCGTGGCGAGGCCAGAGGTCGTCAGCACTGGTGTCCGCGCGCTGCCAGAGGTGGTGGAAGAGCGCGTCTCCGATGAGGACGACGGCCTGCTCGAAGAGGCTTCCTGCATACTGTGCGGAAGCCGCACCCGACCGGTCGAGCTTCTCCGCGGCCGGCACGACCACGACCGCTGTCGCGATCTCGTGGAGCGGCGACGCCGGAGCTGTCGTGATCGCCACGACCTGGGCGCCGGTATCGATCGCGGTCAGGGCGGCACGTACCACCCCTGCCGTCGTCCCGGAGCCGCTCGCTGTGAGCAGGAGGTCGCCCGGGCCGATCGCCGGTGCCGTCACCTCACCGACCACGTGAACGTCGAGCCCGAGATGCATGAGGCGCATGGCCGTCATCCTCAGGGCGAGACCCGAGCGTCCGGCGCCGTGAACGAACACGCGGCGTGCGTCCGTCACGAGCGCAGCGAAACGGTCGAGGGATTCGAGCCGGTCGATTTCGTCCTCCCCGAGCTGGGCGCTGGGGAGCGCATCGATCAAGCGTTCGAGCTCGTCGCGGAGAAGGCGAAGCGAGGCGCCCATCGTAGGATCGGAGAAGTCCATGATCCCATCGTCCTGATCGCGTCCGCGGACCGCGCCCTGCGGAAGGCTCACCCTACCTACCGGTTCGGGTAGGTGCGCAGAATGACTGATGAGACGCGGGGGATGGCAGAGCGGGCGGACGGCCAGGCGGTGAGTCTGGAGTCGGTGCTCGCCGTGCTGCGGTCGATTCAGCTCGATGACCGCACAGCGCGCGCCCTGGCCACCGACACGGCGGCAATGGCTCTGGCAGGCGTCCACACGCTGCGACATCACCAGCGCACGTCGGTGCTGGAACCGGTTGTCGGAGCGTTCAGCCGGCTGCGAAACGACCTGAGGCCGCTCGCACGCCACGGCGACCTGGACATCCAGTTCGTCGAGCCGCCCGCTACGGGGCGCGCCCTGCCCGGCGAGGTCGCCCAGGCAGGGCGGGCTATCGTACAGAGCGCCATCCTCGTCTTCATCGACCAGGAGGAGACCGGGCGCGTCCGCGTCGAGTGGGACTGCGACGGCCTCAATCTTCTCATCGAGATCAGGGACGACGGGCGCGGCGAGCTGGCGGTGTCCGACGACTCGGTGGCGTCCATCGTGGAGCGCGCTTCGGCGGTGAACGGCACGGTCACGGTGAGATCAACGCCCGGTTGGGGCTCCATCCTCTCCGTTCGGCTTCCGCTCGACCCGCCCGCGATGCGAGAGCCCTTGATGACCGCGACCGCACTGACCAACCGCGAGCGCGAAGTCCTCCAACTGGTCGCGTCCGGGGCCCGGAATCGCGCGATCGGCCGCCAGCTTGCGATCAGTGAGAACACCGTGAAGTTTCATGTCTCGAACCTGCTCAGCAAAGTGGGGGCGTCCTCCCGGGCGGAGCTGGTGGCGCGCGCGCAGGCATGATCGACGTGCGGTCGTCCGCGGCGCACGGCGACGACGACGGGCGCTGGCCTCCGACTACCCGAGCGCTCTGACCCGCGCGACTTCGGCCGCGGTCAATGCGTCCCCTTTCGGCAGGTGCACGATCGCAGCCTCCTCCACCCCGAGGCCGGCGTAGACCGTTTGCAACCCGGCGACGACCGAGCCGACCGCGCCGGAGAAGTCCCCGAGCTGGGCGGTCGCGAGTGCGGGAGAGACCCGGAGGTTCTGTTCGAGGGCGATCCGGTAGCGGTCGAGAGACGACGTCAAAGAGTTGGCGATGCCGCCGCCGAGCACGATCGTCTGGGGGTCGCAGGACACGGTGGTCGCGGTCAAGACCACGAGCAGTGCCTGGTCGAAGTGGGCCCGCAGTGACTGCAGGCCAGGGCCGGCTTCGTGTGCGAAGAGCTGGGCGGGCGCATCGAGGTGCAGCCCGGCCTCTGCCGCCCGGCGCAGGATCCCGCCGCCCGTCACGAGGTGTTCGAGGCGGGTGCCGAGGGGGCCGATCGGAAGCTGGCCGAACTCGCCGATCAGCCCTCGCTCGCCCTGCAGTATGCGCCCCTCGATGGCGAGGCCGGCGCCCAGGCCGAAGCCGATCGTCAGCATCGCTGCGTTGGGTGCGCCGCGGGCCGCGCCGAAATGCAGTTCGCCGAGGAGGGCGTAGTTCGCGTCGTTGTCGAAGTGCATCGGCCGCCCCATCGCGCGCTCCACGGAGGCGAGGAAGGTTGGCGATTCGACTTCGGGGAGGTTGGGGGCGTTGGAGACGCTGAGGTCGCGCTGGCTCACCGCGCCGGGAAGGCCGAGGCACACGTGCGCCACCCTGTCCCACACGTCGGCCGCCGCATTCCGGACCGTCGTTGCGATCCACTCGGCGAGATCGTTCCCCTTCAGGGTGGTCGGTGTCGGCGTCTCGGATGCGAACACCGGGTGCGCAAGCAGGTCGGCGACGATGATTCGAGTGTTGGATGCGCCGAGGTCCACCCCGACGACATACATGCGGTCCGCGACGATGTCGAGTTCTACCGCGCGGCGTCCCCTCGCCTCCGAGACGATCTCCGTCGTCTCCGTCACGATCCCCTCGGCGAGGAGCTGGTCGATCGAGCGCGTCACTGTGGCGGCGGAAATTCCCGTCTGCTCCGCGATCTGCTTGCGGCTGGCCGGTCTCGATCCGATGAGAGCAGTCAAGACGGCGTTGCGATTGATGGCTCGCGTGTCTTGCACCAGCTCACCCCCTTTGTCTTCAGCGTGAACCCAAAACTAGCTCAGGATGCCCGTCCAGCGCCACTCTGCGCCGGATTTCGGCAGGATTAACGGGATCGAAACCCAACGGATACATTTCCGAGCTTGACTTTGATTGCTTGTTGAAATCAAAATGGGTTCAGCAAGTCAACGGTGACGGGGTCACGAGATACCCGGGGGACGCCACCGCACAGGAGTTCAACCCGGTCCCGGAAGGCAACCCACAATGCACACAGCACGTCCCACCCGGCGTCTCGCCGCCCGCGCTGCCGTCGTCGGCGCACTCGCACTCTCCCTCGCGCTGGCCGGATGTTCCTCCGGCACGCCTGCATCGTCAGCGTCATCGACACCAGCAGCCAAGCCCAGCCTCGAGTTCACCGGCCCGAACGGCGAGAAGCCGGGCGCGCTGTCCGAGCTCTCGCTCACCAGCGACGAGCAGAGCAAGGTCAAAGACGGAAAGTACACCGCGGCGTTCGTCTGGCACACGTCGTCCGACTTCGTGACCGCCGTCGAGAAGGGCGCTCGCGACGAGTTCAAGCAACTCGGCATCGATGTGGTCGCCAGCACGCAGGCCAACTTCAACGCAGCGACCCAGGCCAACAACGTCCAGACCGTGCTCGCACTGCACCCGAGCATCATCGTCACTATCGCCGTCGACCCCACCTCTGCGGCCAAGGCGTTCAAGCCCGCTGTCGAGGCAGGGACGAAGCTCGTCATCATGACAACCCCGCCAGCGGGGTACAAGGCGGGCTCCGACTTCGTCTCCATCGTCACGGAAGACCTCACGGCGGCCGGTCGGGACAACGCAGAGATCCTCGGCGACGCGCTCGGCAAGAAGGGCGAGGTCGGCTACCTCTCGTACAACGCGAACTTCTGGTTCACCAACCAGCGGGACAAGGCCTTCAAGGATTGGCTCGCGTACGAGTACCCCGACGTGAAGATCGTCGACTCCGAAGGCTTTGCCGATGAGACCGCCACGCAGACCATCGCCGCGGCCATGATCGCCAAGAACCCGAACCTGAAGGGCATCTACGTCTCGTGGGCGACAGCAGCCCAGGGCGTCGTCGCCGCCATCAAGGCAGCGGGCCGCACCGACATCAAAGTCGTCACCAACGACCTCGACACCACCCTCGGCGCAGCGATGATGTCAGGCACGAACGTCGCAGGCATGGTGGGCAACGGCTCGATCGGCATCGGCAAGGGCCTCGCGCTCGCCGGCGCATACGGTGTCCTCGGCAAGAAGGCGCCGGAGCTCGTCGCGTCCGTCCCCACGAAGGTCACCAAGGCCAACCTCGATAAGGGCTGGGAGTCCGACTACGGCACCAAGCCGCCGTCGAGCGTGACGGGCGGCTGACGCCACTAGACCGGCTGGGCGGCCGGGATCCCCCACCTGGCCGCTCAGCCTCCATTCGAACCACGAACCACGAACCACGCGGACCGTCGGACACCGTCGCTGGCCGCACGCACCAAAAGGAGAACCGATGACACGGCAGGTCATGACCGTGCTCGGCCCGGTCGACTCAGCAGACCTCGGACGGGTCATGCCGCATGAGCATCTGCTGTCACTCACACCGGGCCCCTGGCTCACCGGAGGAACCCGCGACGACCGTCTCGACAGGGCAGTGGATGCACTGGCCGGGCTCCGCGACCTTGGTTTCGGCACCGTTGTCGATCTGAGCCCATACGGCGTCGTCGGACGGGACGCGAACGGCGACAACGCAGCGGCGCTCGTCGAGATCTCCCAGCGGAGCGGCCTGCACGTCGTGTCAGGCACGGCGATCTATCTGGAGTCGTACTCCCCAGCGTGGGCGCTCTCTGCCGATCTCGACGCCATGACCGCCCGCCTCGTCCGCGACGCGGAGGTGGGAATCGGGAACTCCGGCGTCCAGGCCGGCGTCTTCGGAGAGCAGGCGACCAGCCTCGGCGAGATCACGCCGCACGAGGAGAAGTGCCTCCGAGCCGTGGCCCGCGCCCAGCGGGCGACGGGACTCGGGATCATGACGCACACCACCCACGGCACCCAGGCGATGGAGCAGCTCGACATCCTCAGGTCAGAAGGTGTCGATCTGGACCGTGTCGTCGTCGGCCATCTCGACACCCAGCTCGGCATCGGCCTCGTTCGTCGGGTGATCGACGCCGGTGCGCGCGTGGCCGTCGACACGATCGGCAAGGAGAACTGGGACTTCTTCCTCGGTCCTCTCTCTGACGAGCGTCCGGACGGCGAGTTCAGCAAGCGCGCGTTCCACCGCTCCGACGCAGGCCGGGCCGACCTCGTCGCCGCACTCGTCGGCGATGGGCTCACCGACCGCATCCTGCTCGCGCAGGACCTGACGGGAGCCGAGGTGTGGATGAACCCAAGCACGCATGGCGAGAGCGGGTACTCGTACCTCGGTGCGGTCTTCGTGCCTGCGCTGCTCGAGCGCGGCGTCTCCGACGCGGCGATCGAGCAGCTGCTCGCGGCCAACCCGGCGTCTGTGCTGGAGGTCGTGTGAGCACCATGCAGCACCAGTACGTAGTCGGGATCGACCTCGGCGGCACCAAGGTGCGCGCAGGCATCGCCACTATCGCGGGCGAAATCCTCCACGAGACGACCGAGCCGACACGCGACGGGCGGGCGATCGTGGCGCAGGTCACCGAGATGGTCAGAGGACTGGCCGCGGCGGTCGGCGCATCCCGAGCTTCCATCGTCGCGACGGCGATCGGTGGCGCGGGGGTACCGGACTCCTCCACAGGGAAATTCGACCTCGCCCCCAATCTCGGCGACCTCGAAGGATTCGACGTTGTCGCTGAACTCGAAGGTCGGCTCGGTCACCCGGTCGTGATCGACAACGACGTGAACATCGCGGCGCTCGGCGAACTGCATAGCGGAGTGGGCACAGAGGTTGACACCTTCGCCTTCGTCTCCGTCGGAACCGGTATCGGCGTCGGCGTGGTGCTCGATCGCCGCATCTGGCAGGGCGTCCGCGGAGGAGCGGGCGAGATCGGCTATCTGCCGATCGGGTCTGACCCGCTCGATCCCGGAAACCAACGGCGTGGCGCCCTCGAGGAGGTCGTCAGCGGCGACTCGATCGCACAACGGTTCCAAGTCGCCTCCGGCCGTGCCCGGTCGAGCGCCGTGGAAGTGTTCGAGTTAGCGGCCGGAGGCGACCCGGATGCGTTGGCATCGCTCGACGAGGAGGCGCGGTGGCTCGCCCACGCGATCCTCGCCGTCGACGCCGTCGTCGACCCCGGGCTGTTCGTCCTCGGCGGCGGTATCGGCAGCCGCGAGGAACTGCTCGCGCCGGTTCTCCACTGGCTCGGCCGACTCGGCCGTCCGACGATCGAGGTGCGCATCAGCCCACTCGGTTCATCCGCCCCCATCCTCGGCGCCGTCCGCCTCGCCATCGACGCAGCACCGCTCAGCACGGAAAGAGAAGCATCATGACTGTATCCACCACCGACGGCAGGATGACCGTCGGCGACCGGCTGCGCCACGCGGACTGGCGTCAGTTCGTCGTCTACATCGGCTTCGTGGTCGTCTTCCTCTATTTCGCGATCACCCAGGGCGCCAACTTCCTCAACGGGACGACACTGGTCAACATCATCACGCAGGCGACCCCGATCACGGTCATGGCGATCGGAACGGTCTTCGTCCTCAGCCTCGGCGAGATCGACCTCTCGATCGGATCGACCGTCGCCCTCGCCTCGCTCGTCGCCGCCGTCACGCTCCAGGGCACGCACCAGTGGTGGATCGCGGCGATCGCCGGGCTCGCGGTGGGGGCCGTCATCGGAGCGGTCAACGGCATTTTCGTGACCCTCGTGCGATTGCCGTCCTTCCTGGTCACCCTCGCGACCATGGGACTCATCGCCGGTCTCGCCCAGCAGTCGACCAACCTGCAGTCGGTGCCGGTGACCGACGCCGTGTTCGGCTGGCTTTTCGGCGGGGGCACCCTGCTCGGCATCCCGATTCTGATCTGGTGGACGGCGGTCGTCACCGCGATCGGCTGGCACGTGCTCCGTCAGCGCGCGTTCGGCGCGCACGTGCTCGCCGTCGGCAACAAGGCCGCCGCTGCAGCAGTCAGCGGTATCAAGGTCAACCGCGTCCGTATGGCGGTCTTCATCCTCAGCGGCGTGACGGCAGCGCTCGCCGGCCTGCTGTACGCGGGCCGCCTGGCCGGAGCGACGTACACGCTCGGCAGCTCCGACCTGATGAGCGTCCTCGCGGCGGTGATCGTGGGAGGTACAGCCCTCACCGGCGGAAAGGGCTCCATCATCGGCGCCCTGGTCGGCAGCCTCTTCATGAGCATGATCAACTACGGACTGCTGCTCGGTGGACTCACCGTGGCGCAGCAGATGATCGTGCGCGGCGCGATCATCCTGGTCGCCGTCTCCCTTTCCCTCCGCGCCAAGAAGAGCAACTAGACCGCGAAGACAGTAAGGACGACAAGCGATGTTCCTCGACCTCCTCCGCCGCCGCAACCAGGCGCTCCTCGACGCGGCGACGCAACTGCACCAGAGCGGCTCCATCCCGCCGAACACCTTCGTCATCGACCTGGATGCGGTGCAACGCAACGCATCCGCCCTCGCGGCAGAGTCCGCGCGGCTCGGTCTGACGCCATTCGCCATGACCAAGCAGATCGGCCGCAACCCTGACGCGTCCCGCGCCATCGTGGCAGGGGGCATCCGTCACGCCGTGGGCGTCGATCTGGAGTGCGCCATCGCCGCGGCGAGCGGTGGCCTCCCCACCGGTCACCTCGGTCACCTTGTGCAGATCCCGCGGCACCGTGCCGCGGACGCCGCGGCTCTCGAACCGCTCTACTGGACCGTGTTCTCCGAGCAGAAGGCGCGCGAGGCCGGCGCGGCGGCCGCGGCCCGCGGCCGTGTGCAGGACGTGCTCCTGCGGATCGCGGCGCCGGGCGACCGTTTCTACCGGGGCCATGAGGGCGGGTTCGACGCCGCGGACGTGGTCGCCGCGGCCGACCGCATCGACGCGGTCCCCGGCGTGCGCTTCGCCGGAGTCACCACGTTCCCCGCGACACTGTTCGACGCCAAGACGGCCACGGCGCGCTCCACCCACAACCTCGAGACCCTGACCACGGCGTTGCGCGCGCTCGAATCGGCCGGACGGACGAACGTCCAGGTCAACGCCCCGGGAACGACGTCGGTGTCGGTGCTCGAGACGCTGGCGGCCGCGGGCGCCACACAGGTCGAACCCGGACACGGCCTGACCGGCACGACGCCCCTGCATGCCGCGCACGACCTCATTGAAGAGCCGGCCATCGCCTACGTCTCCGAAGTGTCGCACCTCTGGAACGGCGACGCGTACGTGTACGGCGGCGGACTCTACGTCGACCCCGTCCTCGGTGCAACGACGACGAGCGCGCTGATCGTCGAGCAGGGAGGGGACACCGCCTCCGCGCCCGAACTGCTGGTCGACATGCCCGCCCCGGACGCCATCGACTACTACGCCACGATCCCGCTCTACGGCCGTGCCGTCCAGCCCGGGGACACCGTCCTGTTCGGCTTCCGGCCGCAGGTCTTCGTCACCCGCGGTCTCACCGCAGGAATCGCCGGACTCTCCACAGGGACGCCCAGCGTCGCCGGAATCTGGTCGGCCGACGGTTCCGCGCCCATCACAACCGCATCCGCGCTTGCCGCGACAGGGAGGACAGCATGACCCCCATGACCGCTCCACAGGACACCACGGTGAAGCCTCTACGCCTCGATGGGATCACCAAGCACTTCGGCGGCATCGTCGCCATCAAGCGCTTCGACCTCGAGATCGAGCCGGGCGAGATCGTCGCCCTCGTCGGCGACAACGGCGCTGGTAAGTCCACACTCGTCAAGATCATCTCCGGCATGTACCAGCCGACGGACGGCGAGATCTGGGTGAACGGCGAGCGCGCCAGCTTCCGCGATCCGTCGGATGCCAGGACCAGGGGCGTGGAGGTCGTCTATCAGGATCTCGCCCTCGTCGATCTGCAGCCGGTCTACATGAACCTGTTCCTCGGCAGGGAGCTGCGCCGCAAGCCGTTCGGAACGCTCGATCGCAAGACGATGGCTTCGCGCACGCAGGCCCTCGTCGAGGAACTGGATGTCCGCATCCCGTCGGCGCGCGCGACCCTGAGCGACCTCTCCGGCGGCCAACGGCAGGGCATCGCGATCGCCCGCGCCACGCACTGGGCGAGCAGCCTGGTGCTGATGGACGAGCCGACTGCCGCGCTGGGCGTGGCCGAGACCGCCAAGGTGGAGGAGCTGATCCTCAAGCTGAAGGCGCGCGGCGCCGCCGTGCTCATCGTCAGCCACAACATGGAGCAGGTGTTCCGCGTGGCCGACAGGGTGACGGTGCTGCGGCGAGGAACCCAGGTGGGTACCAAGCGCACCGAGGAGACCACGCACAACGAGCTGGTCGCGATGATCACGGGCCTCAGCTCGTGAGCGGCGACACGCGTCCCGGCCACCGGATGCGGGCGGAGATCGCCGAGCAGCCGGAGCGCTGGCTCGACCTCCTCCTCGGCCGCGACACGATCGACGCGGCAGCCGAGCTGATCGTCGGCGCTCGGCCGGAGCTGCTGGTCTTCGCCGCCAGGGGGTCGAGCGACCACGCGGCGATGTACGCGCAGTATCTGGCCCACAACCTGCTGCGCATTCCCGCGATGCTCGCGACGCCGGCGAGTGTCACCGGCTTCGGCACGCAGCTCGCCTACCCCCGCTCGGTGGCGCTCGCGGTCTCGCAGTCGGGCAGTTCGCCTGACCTGCTGGCGACGGTCGCCTCGTTCGCGGCAGCGGGCGTGCCGGTCGTCGGGTTCTCGAACGACGCGGGCAGCGCGCTCGCGTCGGCGTCGGACGTGCACGTCTCGCTTGCGGCCGGAGCGGAGACGTCTGTCGCGGCCACGAAGACCTACACCGCCGAGCTCCTCGCGCTGGCGCTGACCCTGCACCGCGCAGCGGGTACAGGCTGGACGGAACTCGACGAGCGTGTGCGCACGCTTGCCGCGTCGGTGACGACAGATCTGGCGACACCGGATGCGGTGGACGCGGCCGTCGGGGTCCTCGCCGGCGTCGAGCGTGTGCTGGTCGTCGGCCGCGGATACTCGATGGCGACGGCGCGCGAGGGCGCGCTGAAGCTGATGGAGACCAACGCGATCGCCGCCTCGGGGTGGAGCGCAGCCGACGCGACGCACGGCCCGCTCGGTCAGGTCGTCCCGGGCTCGGTGGTCGTCGCGCTCACCGGGAGTCCTGCCGGACGGGACTCGGTGCTGTCGTTCGCGGACGCTGCCGGGGCGCTGGGCGGAAGGGTGATCGAAATCGGCCCCGGCGTGATCGACCACGCGAGTGTTCGCATCCCGCTCGACGAAAAGGACGCCGAGCTGCTTTCGCTGCGCGAGATCGTGCCACTGCAACGCATCGCACTCGCACTCGCACCGAGCAGAGGCCTTGACCCGGACAACCCGGCGGGCTTGCGGAAGGTCACTCTGACGGTGTGATCCTCGGGCAGGCTCGTCCCGCCCCAGTTCCTCCCGCACGAAAGCGCTCGGACTCGCCATCGGATTGGCGGTCCTCCTGATCGGCGGAGCGTTTCAGAAGCGCACGGCCCGAGTCGGTGCGCCGCCAGCCGCACCCAAGACGGCATGACCGACGCGTTCGCAGATGGTTCGCGCCCTACAGCAGCAGCGGCAGCGACATCAGCGCAACCGACGCGGCACCGAGCGCCGCCTCGGCACGCGGAAGGCGCGGGAGCTGCCTCCGGAACGCCAGCGCTCCGGACCCCACCGCGAAGGCGAGCGCAGCGACGCCGAGCGCCGCGATGACGTCCACCCCGTGGGCCGAGTGCCCGCCGCCCGCTACGTGGTGATGCGCACCCGCTGCGACGATCAGCCCGCCCATCAGAATCGCCTGAAGCGCGCGGTGCACTGCCATCGTCTGGGCGGGATGGAAGGGATGGACGGGATGGGCCGGATGCCCAGGCTGCGCGGTCGCCGCACCACCTCGACCCGCCGGCCGCTGCCGGTGCGCCACCGCGGTCGTGAGCCCCGTCGCCACCAGCAGCGCCGCCCACACGACGGGAGCGACGAGGGGATGCGGCAGCAGCATGGTGTCCGCCATCGCCGCGAGCATGGCCAGCATCCCGAACCACGCGAGCGGGGAGCGGCGGTCCGCGCTCCCCGCCACGCAGCATGCCCCCAGCGTGGCCGGGAGCATGCTGCCGAGGTGAAGGGCCTCGATCATCCGTGGTGCGAGTGGTCGCCGTGCGCGTGCCCGCTGTGCCCAGCGTGCCCGTGCCCGTGGTGCCCCGGCGCGCAGTGGGCCGGGGCCTCGGCCGGCACGTTGAGGGCGGGGTTCCGGCCGAAGAACCCGTACGGCTTGAGCGTGAACTTGGCGTAGTCGACCGGCATGACCGGCCAGTCCTCCGGGCGCGGGAAATGGGTCGGTCCGAAGGTGTGCCAGAGCACGATGTCCTCGCCGTCGAGGGGTCGGTCCGCCGCCATGTAAGCGGGCAGGCCGTCGCCTCCGGGGTTCTGGTTGACGAACTCGCCGGCGGGGTACCGCTCGTCGCTGGCGTACTGCGTCACCCACACCTGCTTCGTCGTGAACGCGGCCCGGGCGGTGACCGTGGCGGAGGGGTCCGCCATCAGCGTCGGGTTCTGCTCCGCGTGGAGCACATACCCGGTGGGCACGCCGAGTCGGTTGGTCTTCTCGGTGTTGACGATGTGCCACGTGCGGCCGACGGAGGCGTCCGCCTCCCGAGCCCCGTCCGCCTCGCTCAGGATGCGCGTCGCGCGCTTCGTGAAGGCGTTGCCGTACGGGTTGCTCTCGCTGATCGGGAGTCGCACCGCATCCACCTCGTCGACCGCGTTCGCCAGCCCGTCCACCATCATGTCGAGGCGTGCCGAGAACAGGTGCTGGTGGTACGGCGCCCCGAGCCCGGGCGCCACCTCGCTCGCGGTGGCGGAGCCCTCCACGTACGACGATGTGAAGAGGATGCCGGTGAGCTTGGCCTCGCACTCGATCGTGCCGTCGAGATACAGGTACCAGTAGAAGCCGTAGTCGTAGTTCCCGACCGTGGTGAAGAAGGAGATCACGAGCCGGCGCGACCGTCGCACCTCGTTCGCGGAGGTGAACAGGTCGGTGTGCTTCCACAGGGTCCCGTAGTCCTCCTCGTGCATGCAGATCGCGTTCTCGATCGTCTTCGGCCGGCCGAACTCGTCGGACAGCACCGCGTCGAAGTAGCGGATCTCGCCGAGGCAGTCGCAGCCGAGCGTCAGCGAGTTCGCGAACCGGCCGAACAGGTACTCGCCGGTGTCGAAGTAGTTCTGCCAGTACCGCGTGGGCGAGGGGTCGGCGTAGGGCACGACCATCTCGGCGATGGAGGCGCGGTAGACCACCGGGCGCACGTCGCCTCCCTGGTCGGGGTCGGCGAACCCGAGGTTCCGGAGGATGAGCCCCTCCCGGGCGTCGAACCCGAGCGAGAACGACCAGTTGGCCCAGGTGACCGTGTCTCCGTCGACCGCGAAGCTGGGTCCCACCGGCTGCGTGATCGAGATCGGCTTGAGCGTGTCGAGCGGGGCGGGTCGCTCCGACTCCAGGTGGAAGTTGCCCGGCTCCTCCGGGACGGGCAGCTCGAACGCGTCGACCACCTGGGTGACCTCGCGGGCGATGACATCGACATAGGCGCACAACCCGTCGACAGGGTGCGCCCAGGGGTGGTCGTCGGCGTGGTCCATCCGGAACGCGAAGACGCGGATGATCCGGCGGCCCTCCTCGCCGGGGATGTCGTACGAGCCGGGGGAGAGCGGCGCGTAGACGACCTGCTCGCTCACCAGCCCGCGCTTTCCGAGCGCCGCGAGCCAGCCGGCGTCCGCGGCGAGGATGCCGCCGATCGCCTCGAACTCCTCCTCGAGGATCGGCACCTGACCGCGCGAGCCATCGATCGGCACGAGCGCGATGACCGAATCGCGGGTGAGGGAGACGGCGGCATCGACGCTCTCGCCGGTGGTGACGTCGAGGAGCAGCACGCGCGCCTCGCGGTCCGGTGCCGGCGCGTCGCCCGCCAGCGCGGCCAGCACGTCCGCTTTGTCGGGCTCGAGCAGGCCGACGTAGACGAAACGGGTGGCGTCCGTGACGGCGCCCTCGTCGCGGAGGATGCGCGTCACCGCCTCGATCTCGGCCGCCGTCAGGCTGGAGAGCGGACCGAGCGCGGTCGAGTCGTCGTCGGGGAGGGTCAGGGGGAGTTCGGTCGTCATGGTCATGTCTCCTAGGCGCTGATGGTGTCGATGATGTTCTCGTAGGCGGCGCGCTTGCTGCGGCGCAGGACGAGGGCCTGCACCACGCCGATCACGGGGACGGCGAGCATGGCGGCGAAGAAGGCGATGGATAGCGGGCCGACCACCGGGGTGCCTTTGGCATCCACATCGCCGATCAGCAGGGGGAAGTTGTCGACGATGATGAAGGTCACTCCGATCAGGCCGAGCAGGCCGATGACGGGAGCGATCACCGTGCGCCAGAGCCCGGCTCCGGTCTTCTTCCGGGCGAAGTAGACGATGACCGCCAGGCAGGTCAAGGCCATGAGCACGACGATCGCGAGCGTCGCGATGCCGCTGAACCAGGTGAACACCTGCAGCACGGGATCGAGACGGAACAGCGCGAACGCCACGATCAGCACCGCCGCGGTCGCGGTCTGCACCAGTGACGACACGTACGGCGACGAGTGCTTGCCGTGGACCCGCCCGATCGCCGCCGGGAACACCGACGCGTTCGACATCGAGTGCTGGTACCGCGTGACGACGTTGTGGAAGGAGAGCACGCAGGCGAAGAGGCTCGTGATCAGGAGTACGTTGACGATCACGCCGCCGACGGATCCGAGGTAGTGGACGGCGGTGTTCACGATGAAGCCGCCCGTGTCGGCCGCGACCACATCCACGATCTTCGCTGGGCCCCATCCCATCACCAGCGCCCAGGAGGCGAACGTGTAGAACACGCCGATGGCGATGACGGCGATGTAGGTGGCCCGCGGGATGGTCTTCTCGGGCTCCTTGGCCTCGTCGCGGAAGATCGCCGTCGACTCGAACCCGATGAACCCGGCGAGGGCGAACATGAGCCCGATGCCGGGGGAGCCCGACAGCACGGTGCTCGGCTCGAACGGTGCGAGCGACAGGCCCTCCGCCCCGCCCGTCCCGATGATCACGAAGCTGAGGACGATGACGATCCCGACCTCCGCGATGAGCAGGATGCCGAGCACGCGCGAACTCAGCTCGATGTGCCGGTAGCCGAGTACGCCGACCAGGGCGATCATCGCGAGCGAGTAGACGTACCAGGGGATGTCCGGGCCGTGCAGTGCGACGACAGACGACTCCAGTGTCGCTCCCAGGTAGCCGTACACCGCGACCTGCACGGTTGTGTAGGTGAGGAGCGCCAGATAGGCGGCGGCGAGGCCGAGCGGGCGTCCCATCCCGTAGCCGACATACGTGAAGAACGCGCCGGGCCGGGGGATGAACCGGCTCATCGCGCTCAGCCCGACGGCGAAGAACAGCAGGATGACGGCGCCGATCGCGAACATGCTGGGCACGCCGGCGCCGTTGCCCAGCAGCACGGCGACCGGGAAGCCGCCGCCGATGACGGTCAGCGGCGCCGCGGCGGCGACCACCATGAACACGATCGAGCCGACGCCGAGCCGGCCGGAGAGCTGGCGCGCGGCGCCGGGACCTCGGATGGCGATCGGATCGCCGAGCAGAGCCTGGGGCTCCTGTGCAGCCGTCATGGGTTCCTCCAGGGGATGAGGGAGTGGGTGCGGCCAGTCTCGCGAGGGGGTGTTGCGCGACCGTTCCACCGGCGTGAAGAGTCGGCTCCCGCCGAATGGGACGGTCCGCGTCGCATTCGGGGGTCACGCGTCCGTGACACCGACGAAACGCGGATGCAACACGCCCGCCGTAGCCTCGCGGGCGAGGAGCACACCGTGACAGCACAGCCCCCCGTGACGGCTCTGAGCCGAGCGATCGCCGATCCGACCCCGGTCGGCGGGCTGGCCGCGCGCTCGCCGATGGCGGGTCTCGACCGTCGGAGTCTCGGCTTCGTGGATGTGCTCGCCCAGTCGGTCGGGGCCGTCGCGCCCTCTGCGGCTGCGGCCACCTGCCCGGTGCTCGTCGCCGGCCGTGCCGGATCGGGCACCCTGCTGGCCTTCCTCCTCGCGGGCGTGCTGATGGCGCTCGTCGCGTACGCGGTCAACCAGTTCACCCGGCGCATGGCCGCCACCGGCTCCCTCTACACGTTCGCCGCGCGCGGCCTGGGGGTGCGGGCGGGCTTCGCGACCAGCGCCGCGATGATCGTCGGCTACGGATTCGTCGCGATGTTCGCCCTGCTGGGCGCCGCCTACTACGGGCTGACCCTGGTCGCGCATGCGGTGCCAGGGGTGACCGGCTCGCGCGGGCTGGTCCTCCTGCTGCTGGTCGGGTTCGGCGCTGTGTGCCTGCTGGTGCTCTGGCGTGGCATCCGGCTGTCCACGCGCGTCACGCTCGTCATCGAACTGCTGTCGATCGTGGGCATCCTCGTGCTGATCGTCGTGCTGCTCGTCCGGGTGCCCGGCTCGTCGTTCGCGGAGGTCGCGCTTCCCCGCTCGGTCGGCATCCCGGAGCTCGCGGCGGGCACGACGGTCGCCGTGACCGCTTTCGTCGGGTTCGAGAGCGCTGCGACGCTCGGCGTGGAGTCGCGCCGGCCGTTCGCGACCATCCCGCGGACCATCCGCTGGACGGTGATCGCCGCGGGGCTGCTCTACCTGCTCTCCGCGTACACGCAACTGGCGGGTTTCGAGGCGCTCGGCGGGGATCTCGTGGCCAGCGACAGCCCGGTCAACGATCTCGCGGCGCGTGCCGGGGTGGAGTGGATCGGCCTGCTGCTGGATGCTGCGCTCGCCTGCTCATTCCTGGCGTGCGCCCTCGCCTCGACGACGGCGCTCGCCCGCGTGCTGTTCTCGCTCGGCCGCGAGGGGATCGCGCCGCGCGCGCTCGGGCGCACCCATCGACGGTTCCGCACGCCGCACATCGCGCTGGGCCTGGGAGTCGCGGTGGAGGTCGCCGTGCCCGCCGTCCTGGTGCTGGCCGGAATGGGGGCGTGGCAGGCGATGGGCGTCGTGGTCGTCTGCGCGGCGGCCGGCTACATGACCGCGTACGCGCTCGTGTGCGTCGCTACGCCGTTCTTCCTGCGCCGGATCGGGGAGTTGACCGTCGGTCCCGCCGTCGCCGCCGCCGTTGCGGCTGCGGGCCTCGTGGCGGCGCTCGCGCTCGATCTCGGGCTCGAGGTCTCGGGCGACCGGGGCGTCGCCGTTCTGCTGCTGGCCGGCGTGGCGATCATGGCGTTCGGGCTGTGGGCGCTGTGCCGGCGCCGGAGGCCGGAGGCGCTGCGCCGCATCGGCCTGTACGACGAGCCGACGACGGGGGACGTGCTCGGCGGGGCGCCATGAACGCCATCCCGGAGCTGAGCGGACGGCAGCCGGGCGCGGTGCACAGCGCGTTCGCGGTGCTGGAGGAGGTGGCGCGAGCCGGGCCCGGAATCACGGCGCAGCAGCTGTCTGCGCGCCTCGGCCTGCCGCGGGCGACGGCGTACCGCCTCCTGAATCTGCTGGTGCAGGACGAGTACCTCGTTCGCATGCCCGACCTCCGCGGCTTCGCCCTCGGCCGCAAGGTCGCCGAGCTCGCCGATGTCGCTCAGGCGCAGGATGCGGCCGCGACAGCACGGGAGGCCGTCGCCGACCTCCGGGGGCGCATCCGCGGCGGCGTCCACCTGGCCGTGTACCGCGACGACCGGGTGGTGCCCGTCGACGTGGACCCGGACTTCCCACTCTCGGACCCCAGGCGCATCCAGGCCGACCTCAGCGTCTCCGCCCTCGGACGGCTCCTCCTGGCGGAACAGGCGGCGCGGGCGGTGCCGTCGCCCACCCGGTTCACGACGCAGGAGGGCGAACTCGTCCCCGGTTTCGGCTGTCTCGCGGTGCCCGTGCGCGGCGACGATCAGCGCCTGGTCGCCGGCCTCGCGCTGGCCCTCCCGGCCGCCCGCCTTGCGGACCGGCACGGACTGGTGTCGCTGGTCGCCGACACGGCGGTGCGGCTGGGGCCGCTGCTCAGCCGGGTGTGAGGGCAGCCACCTCGGCTACGGGTTCAGCTGGTCGTCGATCGCCTCCTTGAAGGCGTCGAGTTCGATCGTGTCGCCCTCGTAGACCTTTCCCTGGTCGCTCCAGCTGAGCGCCAACGTGCCGACAGCGTCGTCGCCCGTCACCTCGGCACCCTGGAAACGGACGTGATCGATGACGTCGTCGTGGGCGCCGCCATGGTGCTCGTCGTCGAGGAAATAGATCCTGTCCGCCGTGAGAACAAGCCGACCGGCATGTCGGCCGTCCTCATCCAATCGATCGGCTGTCACTTCCGCGATCGGTTCCTCGCCCTTCGGAAGCCTGTCCGGGTGGCCCTTTCCATGTTCAACCATGACCGCACCATAGACCCGGGAGGGCGGTAATGGTGAGGTGCTCTGCGGGGGCTCGGCTGATGCGTCGCCTTCCCGCGCGGGTACCCCACATCGGGCGCCACCAGTTCTAGGTATTTCGCACGCTCCGCGCCCGACCGGATACTGATGCCGAAATAACGCATTCGAACGAAGACGCCAAACGCGCCGACCCCCGCCGCAGAAAGCCGACCCGAAATGCCGACCACAGACACCGACATCGCCGACCTGTCCTCGACCCTCGTCGCAGACCGCTGCGAGTTCTTCGACGCCCCGCACGCGCACCTCTGGGAGTACACGAACGGGCACCTGGTGTGCGCGTTCTGCGACGAGAAGCGACCGTTCACGACCTGAGGCGACTCCGTCCGAGGGAGGGACCGCCGACCCCTGGATACGTTCGGGCTGACGTGCGATCCTCGACCCATGACCGACCTCCCCGCTCCTGTTCAAGCCTTCATCGACACCACGAATGCGGGCGACTCGGAGGCCTTCGTCGCCGTCTTCACCGATGATGCGCATCTCGACGATTGGGGCCGCGTCTTCCGTGGTCACGACGGCGCCCGCTCGTGGAACGCGAGCGACAACATCGGCAAGCGTTCGCACTTCGAGGTCGACGAGGTGGCGCGCGACGGTGACGAGTGGGTCGTCACCGTGACCGTGACCGGCGACGGGTTCAACGGAACCAGCCCGATCCGCTTCACGGTCGACGGCGATCGCATCTCGCACATGGTGATCGCGCCATAGCCTCCACCCCGACGAGGTGCCGGCGTCTCTTACCGGAGAACGCGATATCGCAGGTGCGTCGCGAACGGGGTGGGGACGGCGCCGACGCGTTCGAGTGCGATCGCCGAGTCGAGACTTCCGAACAACGGGGTTCCGCCTCCCAGGAGTACGGGCATGACATGGAGGTGGAGCTCGTCGACGAGACCGAGGGGGAGAGCCTGCTGCATGACGGTGGCGCCGAAGAGGTGGACGTTCTTGTCGCCTGCGGCTCGGCGGGCGTCCTGGACGGCGTCGGCGACGCCCTCTGAGACGAACGTGAAAACCTTCGGGTAGGCGCGTGCCGGCGGGTTATGCGTCAGCACGTACACCGGGACGTCGCCCATCGGTCCGGCATCTCCCCAGCCGCCGTCGCCCTCGTTCTTCTCGAACGACCTGCGACCCATGACGATCGCGCCCACGCTCCCGATCGTGCCCTCCAGCACCGCGCGGTCGTCGTCGGACGCCGTCGGTCGAAGCCACGCGTGCAGGTCTTGCGCGCCGTCGCCGAAGGGATTCTGCCGGCTGTCATTCGGGCCGGTGACGTAACCGTCGAGAGAGACGGACATATCGCAGATGATGAGTCCCACGAAGCAACCCCCTTGTTCGGTCGACTACGGCAGCACCCTAACCCGTGCGCGATGCATCGCTCCGTAGCCTGCACCGTCTCGCGCGTCGGGCGATTCGGGTCACGCGGCATGGGACCATATCTCATGCCCAGCGCCCTCAGCCGGTTCCGCGCCGCGGTGACCGACGCCGCCTCGCTGCGCGCGTGGACGGTCGACGCCAACGACGGCATCATCGCCACCGCCGGTGTGCTGGAGGGCTTCGCGGGAGCGGGCGCAAGCGATTCGACGCTGCTGACCGCCGCCATCGTCGCCACCGTCGCGGGGGCGCTCAGCCTCGGAGGCGCGAAGTGGTCGGAAGAGGCGGCGGAGCGGGACGCCCAACTGCGGGTCGCCCGGGAGGAGGCCGCGCAGCTCGAGCTGAGCCCGGCCGAGGAGATGCTCGAGCTTTCCGATTACTACGAGTCGAAGGGGCTGAGTACCGACCTGGCCCGGCTCGTCGCCGAGCAGCTGACCGCGCGGGACGCGCTGGCAGCCCAGCTGGAGACCGAGCACGGGATCAGCGAGGTGATGTCGCGGGCGGCTCCGGTCTGGGCGGGGGTCTCGGCCTCCCTGGCCTTCGCGGTGGGTGCGCTCGTGCCGCTGCTGATCACCGTGCTGGTGCCGGCGCAGATCGAGGCGTGGGCAGTGCTCTTCGCCGTCGTCGCCTCACTCGTCCTGACCTCCATCGTGAGTGCGCGCACCGGCCGCACCGGGGTGCTGCGCACGGTGGGACGGTCGCTCACCGTCGGCATCGGCACGCTCGGCGTCAGCTATCTCGCGGGGCTCCTGATCTTCTAGGGCGCGTCGCTCAGCGGGTGCGGGACCGCCGCCTCCGCACGACGCCGATCACGATCAGCGCCAGCCCGATCACCAGCACGATCGGCCCGACCGTCGCCCACAGCGGGGAGCCGCTCATCGCGGAGCCGCCGAGCACGTCGACGCCCTGCAACAGCCACACCAGACCGATGGCGGCGAGGATCACTCCGGGGATGACGAACGGCAGGCTCGATTTCATGTGCACACAGTAAGCCGGTGTCGCGTCGTCGTGAATGCCCGATTCGGACGGCATTCGACTCTTCCGGCGGCGCCGGGCCGCTGCTAGCCTCCGCCCATGAAGATCGCGATCATCGGAACCGGCCGCGTCGGTTCGACCGTCGGAGCAGGTCTGGTCGCGGCTGGACACGACGTCGTCTTCGGCTCGCGGACACCCGGGAGGCAGACCGGCCTGGCCGCGCCGACCCGGCTCGTCGCCGAGGCCGTCGCCGGAGCACAGGTCGTCATCGCGGCGGTTCCAGGCTCGATCACGCGGGGAGTGCTGGCCGACGTCGGCGCCGACGCGCTCGCCGGCGCCGTCCTCATCGACGTCGGCAACTCACTCACCGAGGGCTTCGAGCTCAGCTTCCCGAACGGCAGCCTGGGCGCGACCCTCCAGGAGGACTTCCCTCGAAGCAGAGTCGTCAAGACCCTCAACACCGTCAGTGCGCCGCTGATGGCGGATCCCGGACGGCTGCCTCCGACGACCGTCTTCCTCTCCGGAGACGACGCGGACGCGAAGGCGACCGTCGCTGGGCTCCTGGGGGACCTCGGGTGGCCGGAAGAATCGCGGATCGACCTCGGCGGCATCGCCACTGCCCGCGGGCCGGAGCACTACATCTTCCTGTCGATGCTCCTGGCCCGGAAACTCGGGACCACCGACTACGGGATCGCTGTCGTCAGCTGATTCGCGGACCCTGCTTCAGTGGAGCAACCGACCCTCCGCGTCGCGCGCGTTCACCCGGTGCCCGCTGAGGATCGAGACACGGTTGAAGGTGTTGATGGCCACGGCGATCCACTCGGCCGCGACGTAGGCGGGCTCGTCCAGCACCACGCGGGCCCCGGCGAGATCGGCCCGGAAGTCCTCCGTCAGCGGCAGCTGCGTAGCGGCCTCGGCGATGGCGAGCACCGCTCGCTCCCGTTCGTCGTAGAGCTCCGCGTCCCGCCAGGCGGGGAGCATGTCGAGCTTCTGCTGCGGAATGCCCGTCTTCCTGGCCTCGCGCGAATGCAGGTCGAGGCAGTAGGCGCACGCGTTCAGCTGGGAGGCCCGCACCTTGATGAGCTCGATCTCGTGCGCCGTCAGCCCGGCCGCGAGCGCGGATTCCGCGACGACGGCGGACCAGGCCCGGGCCGCCAGCCACGCCTCGGGCATGGACTTGTCCAGGTAGGGGGTCATGCGGCTCCTCTATCGGTCGCGGATCGTTCGCTCGTCAGTTCGCCGCCTCGGCGTCCGCACGCCGCATGAGGATTGCCCGCCAGTCGGCGGG
Source organism: Leifsonia sp. Leaf336 (assembly GCF_001423695.1). Classification (GTDB taxonomy): domain Bacteria; phylum Actinomycetota; class Actinomycetes; order Actinomycetales; family Microbacteriaceae; genus Leifsonia. The sequence continues at coordinate 268,431 of NZ_LMOZ01000003.1, read as the reverse complement.
AAGCCGGCTCGCCGGGCCCGGGACACCCTGATCGTCCGGGTGGCTCGTCGGGGGCGCGAGCGCCGGCCCTTCGGCGTACTGGTCGGTGCGGAAGTCCCAGAACCACTCCTCGCCGGGCTCGAAGCTCTGGATGTAGCGGTGTCCGGTCGCAGCCGCGTGCGCGCGGGCGTGCCGGGAGAGGGAATCGTCGCAGCAGCCGACGTGGCCGCATTCTGCGCAGCGACGCAGATGCACCCACCAGCCGCCGGCCTGGTCGCATTCGACGCAGCCGGTGCCGCTCGGCGGGACGCTCGTGTCGATGCCGTTCGTCATCGTTCACTCCTCACGTGGTGCGGTGGGATCAGCAGCTCGGGAGGCCAGTCGGCTCGCTGCGCGGCCGCGGCGTAGGTGGCGCGGAGGAAGGCGAGCACGGTCGCGTCGGGGTCGGCGGAGGCGCGCGCGGCCTCGTACGGCAGCAGGAACTCGCCGTACTCCTCGCTGAACGAGGCTCCGGGCGGCAGCTCGGCCTCCGCGTAGCCGTCGGGGGCCGGGTACGCGTATGAATAGAACGCGCCCTCCGAGCCGCCACCCGGCCAGAACCCGGCGCTGCTCAACTCGTGCGAGTAGCCCTCGCGCATCACGCTGTCGGGACAGTTCGGTGCGCCGCCGGGATGCGGTGGAGCGGTGCGGCCGGAGAAACGCGTGACGGCGAGGTCCATCGCTCCCCAGAAGAAGTGCACAGGGCTGACCTTGCCGCGGAACTCGGAGCGGAATCGCTGGAGGACGCGATCGGCCTGGATGAGCTGACGCCAGAACGCTGTCGCCTGCTCGGGCACATAGGTGGAGTGCACGGTGTCGTCGGCGAACGGGATCGCCACCTCCACCTCGTTCGGCGAGGGATGGATGACCACCTCGACGTCGAGATGCCGGAGCGCGTCGAAGACCTCCGCGTAGAGCTGAGCGACCGACCGCCCTGGCAGCGGGATGGACACCTTACCGCCGTCGCTCGTGCGCACGAGCAGCACATGATCGAGGAAGTCGAAGGCGATCTCGAGCAGCCGAGAGCCGATCGGGATGGCCCCGGTGGTGAGCCCGCGCGCGTCCACGCGCAGAGTGACGTGCCACCAGTGGTTGACAGGGGCGGCCAGCGCCATCCTGATCTTGCCGACGATCTGCGTCCACATGTGGAGGGTGTCGCGGGTCGGCGTCCAGCTCTGCACGGCGAGGGATGGCCACGCTGCGTCGTCTGCCATGTCCGCCCTCCCCGTCGTCAGAGCATCACTCTAGTCCGCGAGCACGGCGGATCAGCGGCCTGCGGCCGACCTCGGGCGGGCTCCCGCCGGGCCTCCCGGCGACAGCGTCGGTGCGAAATGCGTAAGCATGTAACCCGGACGCCACTGATCTCGAAGCCTCCACGAGTTTCGGGCAGCTGAACCTTCCGCAAACAATGGAACAACCCAGGCGGTCGTCCTGGATCATCCGACGGAGGGAGTGCAGGCGTGACGAGCGACACCATCGATCGGGCGGACACCATGGCCGTGCAGGGCGTCGGATCGCATTCCGGCGGCACCAAGCGCGCGCGAGGCGCCGCAAGCGCGACGACGAGAAGGAGCACCCGCCGCCGCACCCTCACCGGCGTGCTGCTCCTCGTCCCCGCCATCCTCGCCGTCCTCGGACTCGCGATCGTGCCGATACTGATCGTCGCCCGCAACTCGTTCGCCGAGAGCAATGTCTATGGCGGCATCACCGGCGGCTTCACGCTCGACAACTACGCGCAGCTGTTGGATCCGGTCTACGGCAAGGTGTTCGCCTATAGCCTCGGCATGGCCGTGCTGAATACGGTCATCTGCCTCGTCGTCGGCTACATCGTCTCGTACTACATCGTCTCCCGGCCGCCGCACCGGCAGTCCATGCTCTTGCTGCTGATCATCGTGCCGTTCTGGATCGACTTCCTCGTCCGCACCTTCGCCTGGATCTCGGTCCTCGGCCGCGGCGGCCCGGTCTACGGGCTCCTCGACCTGCTCGGGGTGAACACGTCACAGCTGTCGCTCGTGCCGAGCCAGGGTGCGGTCGTGATGGGCCTGCTGTACGCGTTCCTGCCCACCGCGATCTTCCCGATCTACGCCAGCATGCGGGCCATCGACCCGTCGGTCAAGGAGGCCGCCGCCGACCTCGGCTGCGGCTGGTGGCAGACCCACTTCCGGGTGCTCATGCCGCTCAGCTCGACCGGGATCATCGCGGCCGCGATGCTCACCTTCATCCCGACCCTCGGGGTCTTCGTCATCCCGGTCCTGCTCGGCGGTGGCAAGCAGCAGCTCGTCGGCAACCTCATCGTCACCCTCTACACCGAGTTCAGGAACCAGCCGATGGGCGCCGCGGTGTCGATGGTGCTGCTCGTGCTCATGCTGCTCGCGATGGCCGCGGCCGGCCTCATCGCCCGACGTGGACGGAAGAAGGTCGCCTGATGGACCGCGCAACGTCGTGGATCGCCCGCCTGGTGCTGGTCTTCCTCTACATCCCGATCATCGCGGTGATCGTGTACTCGTTCAACTCGGCGGCGGGAGGCTACACCTGGCAGGGCTTCAGCCTCCGCTGGTACGGCGAGCTGTTCGGCGACAGCGCCCTGCTGCAGACGCTCGCGATCAGCGCGATCGTCGGAGTGCTCGCGGCCTCCGTCGCGACGGTGGTCGGCCTGCTTGCGGCCATCGCCCTGGTGCGGTTCCCGTTCACGGGTTCCGGGATGGTGCTCGCCGCGATCGTGCTGCCGCTGATCGTGCCCGAGATCGTCCTCGGCGTCGCGCTTCTCTCGGTGTTCAGCTTCCTGCACGTCCCGCTCGGCATCGTCACGCTCGTGCTCGGCCACCTCATCATCACGCTCCCGCTGACGACCCTGATCATGGTGGGCGGCTTCCGCACCCTCGATCCGAGCCTCATCGAGGCTGCGGCCGACCTGGGTTGCACGCCGTGGCGCACCTTCACCCGCGTGCTCTTCCCATTGATGCGCTCCTCGATCATCGCGTCATGGCTGCTCGCCTTCACCGTTTCGCTCGGCAACATCGTCATCTCGACGTTCGTCAGCGGCGTCGGGTCGACCACGATGCCGCTGCGCGTCTACTCGTTGCTCAAGTCCGGTCTCACCCCTGAGCTGAACGCCCTGGGGACGCTGCTGATCGTCCTGACGTTCGCCATCGTCCTCTCCGTCGGCATCCAACAGATGCGGCGGATCCTCGCGACCCCATCCGGTTCCGCGCCCGCTCCCGACAGCACCACCGCACCGCGTTAGACCCCTCCCCATCCCTTCTACCCCCGGAAGAAGCCCATGAAACGCACAGCACTGCTGACCGTCGTCGCGGTCGCCGCCCTCGGTCTCACGGCCTGCTCCAGCGGAGCGGGCGGCTCGTCCACCTCCGCCGCCTCAACGAAGCTCAACATCTACGCGTGGGCCGATGAGATCCCCAAGACCGTCATCGCGGCCTTCGAGAAGGAGACCGGCATCTCTGTCACCGTCGACACGTTCGATGCCAACGAGACGATGATCTCCAAGCTCGCCGCGGGCGGTTCCGGCTACGACATCGTCGAGCCGAGCCAGTACGCCGTGCAGCAGCTCGTCGGTCAGGACCTGGTCGAGAAGCTCGACCACTCCAAGATCACAGGCCTGGACAAGCTCGGCGCGAAGTTCGCGGACCCCAGCTACGACAAGGGCAACGAGTACAGCGTCCCGTGGATCTGGGGCACCACCGGTCTCGCCTACAACGAGAAATGCACCGGCACGGCGATCGACAGCTGGAAGGCCCTCTGGGACCCGGCGTACAAGGGCAAGATCTACATGCTGGACAACATGCTCAGCGCCTACATCCCCGCGCTTCAAGTCAACGGTCTGAAGGCCACCTCGACCAGCGAGAAGGACATCGCGAAGGCGACCCAGTCACTCCTCGACCAGAAGCCGCTGCTCGCCGGCTACAACTCGTCGAACTACTCCGACCTGCTCGCATCGGGTGACGCCTGCGTGGCGGAGGCCTATGGCGGCAGCGCGATCGCGAAAGTGACCGCGGCCAACCCCGACGTCAAGTTCGTCATCCCCAAGGAGGGCGGCACGCTCTGGGTCGACGGCTTCGCCGTAGCGAAGAACGCGCCGCACGCCGACGCCGCCTACAAGTGGCTCAACTTCACGCTGCGTCCCGAGATCGCCGCCATGGCGACCAACGACGGCGGCAGCGCCACGGCGAACGAGGCGGCGAAGGCCGACATCACCGACAAGACGATGCTCGAGAGCGTCGCGGTCTACCCGACCGACGAGCAGCTCAAAGAGAGCGAGTTCATCGTCGACCCCGGAAAGGCGCTGCAGTACTTCCAGCAGGGCTGGACCAAGGTGAAGGCCTCCTAGGCCGGCGCCCGACCATCCACGAGGAGCATTCCATGACCACGCTCGCCAGCTCGGCCGACGCGGACGCCACCACCGTGCGCGCATCGCAGGGCGGCCCGGCCATCCGTCTCTCCGGCGTCACCAAGACGTTCGGGAGCACCACCGTCGTGCACCCGATCGACCTGACCGTCGAGGACAACGAGTTCTTCTCGATCCTCGGGCCGTCGGGATGCGGCAAGACGACGCTGATGCGCATGATCGCGGGCTTCGAGACGCCGACCGGCGGCTCGATCGAGCTGGCGGGCAGGTCGGTGGAGTCGCTCCCCACCCGCAAGCGCGACCTCAACATGCTGTTCCAGAGCTACGCGCTCTTCCCGCACCTCTCGGTGCGCGACAACATCGGTTTCGAGCTCAAGGTCCGCGGGCGCAAGCGCTACCCGCTGCGCGACGCCGCGGTCGACGAGGCGCTCGCACTCGTCCACATGGAGCGCTTCGCCGACCGCAAGCCGAACGAGCTCTCCGGAGGCCAGCGGCAGCGGGTGGCGCTCGCCCGTGCGGTCGTCTCACGGCCCGCGGTCGTCCTCCTCGACGAGCCGCTCGGCGCTCTCGACCAGCAGCTGCGCAAGGAGATGCAGGTCGAGCTCAAACGCATGCAGCGGGAGGTGGGCATCACCTTCGTGTATGTGACGCACGACCAGGAGGAGGCGCTCACGATGTCCGACCGGATCGCGGTCATGTCGGAGGGCCGCGTGCAGCAGATCGACGCACCCCGTGCGATCTATGACCACCCGGCGAACCGTTTCGTCGCGGGATTCATCGGCACGTGCAACCTCCTCGACGGCACCTACCACTCGACCCCGGCGGGCGCGACTGTCGACATCGCCGGGGTGGGCTCGGTCGGAGCGTCCATCGGCGCGGCGGCCCCCGGGGCGTCCGTGACCGTCGCGGTCCGCCCCGAGCGTATCCGGCTCCGCCCGGGCGCCGCGGACCACGGTGAGGTGGCGGCGACACTGCTCGACGCCGTGTTCCTCGGCGACGAATGGCGCTACATCCTGCGGGCCGCAGACGGCGTGCACCTCGTCGCCACCCGGCCGAGCCGTTCCTCCGACGACGAGCTCACCCGGCTGGTGCCGGGCGACGCCGTCGCCGTGTCCTGGGCTGCGGACGACGCCCGAGTCCTCGCCGCCTGAACCCCCGATCGCACGAAAGGACCGCAATGAAGGTCGCCGCAGGGCAGCTCGCTCCCACCACCGACCCCTCCGCCAACCGCCGCACCATCGAGACCCTCGTGGAGGAGGCGTCGGCCGAGGGCGTCGAACTGCTCGTCCTCCCCGAAGAGGCCATGCTGCTCGCCGACGGCGTGGAGGCCCCGCTCGGGGAGGTCGCGCGCGCCGAGTGGCCCGGTTTCGTCGAGTTCGTCTCAGGCCTCGCCCGGCGGCACCGCATGGCGATCATCGCGGCCGGCTACGAGGGGACGGACTCCGACCGCCCGTACAACACCATCGTCGCCATCGACGAGGACGGCGCGGAGGCGGCCCGCTACCGCAAGCTCCACCTCTACGATGCCTTCCTCTACCGTGAATCCGACTATGTGACCCCCGGGGATGCGAACCCCGTCGTGGTCGAGCTGGCCGGCACCAGGGTCGGACTGGTCAACTGCTACGACCTGCGGTTCCCCGAGCTCACCCGCAACCTGATCGACCACGGCGCCGATCTGCTCTCGGTCTCCGCCGCCTGGGTCTCCGGCGCGATGAAGGAGGACCACTGGCGGACACTGCTGCGGGCGCGCGCGATCGAGTCGACGGCGTGGCTGGTCGCTGCCGGCTCCGCCTCTCCGGAGTGCATCGGGCAGAGCATGATCGTCGACCCGTTCGGCATCGTCCGTGCCCAGCTCGGCGGCGAGACGTACGGCCTCGCGATCACGACCCTGTCGCAGCGCCGGACCGAGGAGGTCAGGGCCGTGCTCCCTGTGCTGGAGAACCGCCGGCTCAACACGACCATCGAGCTCTGAACGGGCCGGCTTCCGGCTCGACCAACCACAGAACCCGCTGCCCACCGCACCGAGACCGAGGTACCCCTATGCCCATCACCATCGGCCCTGAGCCGGAATCCCTGCCCGCAGACCTCGTCGAGAAGCTCGAGCGCGTCTCCTTCCCGACACTCGGCCACTACCTCGAGGAGGGGTTCGCCGACCCGGGGATCACCCGGGTCGCCGGCGCCCGCCGCGTCGTCGGACGGGCGATCACCGTGCGCACCACGGCGACCGACTCGACGATGCTGCACCATGCCGCCGGACTCGTCGAGCCGGGCGACGTCGTCGTGATCGACACCGGCGGCGACGTCAGACACGCCCCACTCGGCGAGGTCGTGGCGTCCGCACTCGCGTTCCGCGGTGCGGCGGGAGCGATCGTCGACGGCTCGGCCACCGACATCGACGAGATCGCCGAGCTCGGCCTCCCGGTCTACGCGCGCGGCCTCAGCATGCTGACGACCAAGCTGCACGACATCGACGCGGGCGGCCTCAACGTGCCGGTGGTCGTCGGCGGCGTCGTCGTGAACCCGGGGGATGTGGTGCTCGCCGACGCGAACGGCGTGCTCTTCGCGCCGGTCCACGTGCTCGGCGCCCTGGTCGACACAGCCCTCGCCGACGACGCGGAGGAGCCGGAACTCGTCGATGAGCTCCGGGCCGGGGGGCGCCTCGGCGAGCTGACCGGCGCGACCGCTTCGGTGCAGAGCCTCATGCGCTGAGCCTCCCGCTGACCGACTCTCCATCACGTTCCTGAGCCATCCATCACCAGAAAGGCCCCGATGCTCCTCAAAGCCGCCATCAACGGCGGACGCACCACGGACGAGTTCCCTGGCGTCCCACTCACGGCCACCGAGATCGCCCAGGCCGCCGTCGCGGCGCTGGCCGAGGGCGCCACCGTCGTCCACGCGCACGCGCGCACGGCGGACGGCGGCCAGACGATCGAGCCCGCGCAGGTGGGGGAGATGGTGCGCGCATTCCGAGCGGCGGCGCCCGGCCGTGAGATCGGCACGACGACGGGACTCTGGACGTGCTCGGGCCATGCCGAGCGCATGCGGCTGATCGCCGAGTGGCCGGCGGACGCCCTGCCTGACTTCGCCTCGGTGGCGTTCAGCGAGGAGGGCGCGGCCGAGGCGGCAGAGCTGGTCCTGGCGCGCGGGATGGTGCTCGAGAGCGCTGTGTGGTCGATGGCCGACGTCCCCGCCCTGCTGGCGTCGTCCACGCTCCATCGCAACGTCCGCATCCTCATCGAGCCCGAGCTGGAGTCGCCGGCGGAGGCGGTCGCCGCCTGCCGCGAGATCGCGGCGGCGCTCCGCGCGGCCGGTGTGACGGCGCCACTGCTCTATCACGGCTACGACGCCACGGTCTGGCCGGTGGTCCGCGCGGCTGTCGCTGACGGCTGCGAGATGCGCATCGGCCTGGAGGACGGCCTGACCCGCGAAGACGGCTCACTCGCCACCGGCAACGAGGAGCTGGTGCGCGCTGTGCTGGCCCTGGAGGCCGTCGTCACCGTCTGACGTTCCCAGCTATGCGAGGTAGGTTTCTCGGATGATCGACCAGACCGACCGGTCGCTGATCGGGCTCCTCATGCGCGATGGCCGACGCCCCTACACCGAGCTCGCGGCCGAGCTCGAGGTGAGCGAGGCGACGGTGCGAAGCCGGGTCTCCCGGCTGCAGGAGTCCGGCATCCTCAAGATCGTCGCCCTCTGCAATCCGCTGACGCTCGGCCATCAGTCGGTGCGGCTCGGGATCGGTGTGCGCGATCATTCTCCACGGTCGGTCGCGAAGGCGCTCGCCGAGATGGCGATGGTCAATCACGTCGCACTCTGCACCGGCTCCCGCGACGTGCTCGTCGAGGCGACCTGCCGCGACCTCGACCAGTTGGTCACCCTGCTGGACGACGTGCGGCGCGTGCCGGGCGTGAGCGAGATCGATCAGTTCGTTCTGCTGGAGCTGTTCAAGGACTACTCGTGGGTGGGCCTGCGCGATAAGTCCGGTCAGAGCGCGGGGCAGCGCGCCGGGCGGGAGACGGCGTAGCCCTCATGGACATCGACTCGATCGACCGCAAGATCATCGACCAGCTGCGCATCGACGGCCGCCGCTCGTTCGCGATCATCGGCCGCAACGTGGGCCTCTCCGAGCCCAGCGTGCGCGCTCGGTTCCGGCGCCTCTCCGCAGCGGGGATCGTCCAGGTCGTCGGGATGCCGGACGCCCCGAAGCTCGGAGCCCTGGAGGTGCACGTCTCCATCTCGGTGGTCGGAGTCCCGGTCGCGACGGTCGCCAAGCAGCTCGTGCGCATCCCGGAGGTCACCTTCGTGGCGAGCGCGGTCGGCGCCTTCGACATGATCCTCGACATCCGTTGCGACGATGTCGTGCAGCTCTCGAACGTCCTGAACGAGAAGATCCGTCGCGTGAAGGGCGTCGATCGCGTGGAGGCGTCTACCGTTCTGGAGATCATCAAGGACAGCTACCTCTGGGCCGGCTTCCGCGAGGACCCGGGAACGACGGCGGACGCCGTCATCAAGAGGCCCCGCACTCGGCCGCAGATGCCCAGGCTGTAGCGATCCGGACGAAGCGTCCGCTCGGACGTGTCGCGACGACGCCCGGATTCGGCGCCCCGTCCTCCATGCCGTGTCCCGCGATTCCGTCGTACACTCCGTCTAGCCAGGCTAGACATTCGGATCGGAGAGGAGGCCGGACGTGGGGACCCTCATCTACGGCGGCACGTCAGAGATCGACATCGAAGACCGCACCCTCGCGCACATGCAGCTTGCGATCATCACGAAGCTGCGCCGTAACGAGCAGTTCCTGCTCTCCTGGGACCACGGGGTCGACAACGGCAGCGGGTACAGCTCGATCTGGATCCACCCGGCGATCCCGCTCTACTTCCGGTTCGCCGGCGGACGGCGTCCGAGCCTGAATCGCGAGTGGGTCGAGGCGCTCCTGACCTCGGCGAACAGCGTCGGGGGCCTCCACATCATCCCCGAGCCGGTGCCGTAGCGGCCCGGCAGCTGCCGTGGCACCCTTGCCGCCGCGACGCAAGGGCTGGAGGTCGGACAGGGGACCTTCTAGTCTCCACGGTGAGGGCCGGAGGTGCCACGATGGCCACTGTCATCCATATCGATGCTCATCGGTACGTGCTCGACGACTCCATCGACACGGGCGCCCTGGAGGCCGAGATCGTGGAGGCCGCGCGAGCGACCGCTGCTTTCGTCACGCTGCGCTGCGTCGACCGTCCTCCGGTCGAGGTGCTGATCACGGCCGCGACCGCGGTGCGCGTCGACAGGGTGACGCCGTCGGCCGCCGAGCCGGCGTCGGAAGAGAGCTGGGAAGCGATCGATCGGCTCTACCGTGACTTCTGAGACTCCCGCTCGATGAAGATCCTCAATCCGTTCCGCACAGGTCTGCTCGCGACGCTCGGCGTGGGGCTGGCGATGCTGATCCTGTCGAGCATCGTGTCGCTCGCGACCATCATCACCTACATCGGGGCGGCCCTGTTCCTGGCCCTCGGCGTGGAACCGGCCATCGCGTTCCTGCTGCGGCGCGGCTTCCCCCGGTGGGCTGCACTGCTGACGGTCATCGTCGTGCTGCTCGGCGCCGCCGTCGGCATCCTGTTCGCCATCGTCCCCGTGGTGGCCGATCAGCTCACCCTCCTGATCACCGGGATCGTGGAATGGGTGCAGTCCGGGCAGGCCCTGTCGTGGCTCAACCAGCTGCACGCTCAGTTCCCGACGGTCATCAACCAGCAGAATCTGAACACCGTCGTCGACTGGGCGCAGAAGAACGCCGGCACGATCACCGGCGGCGTGCTCAAGACCGCGCTCGGCATCGTGAGCGGCTTCTTCGGCGCCATCGTGATCGTCATCCTGACCATCTACTTCACCGCCTCGCTGCCCTCGATCACGCGCGCCGCAGCCCAGCTGGTTCCAGCGACGAAGCGGGCGCGGTTCTCCGACCTCTCGGACCAGATCACCGATTCCGTCGGTAAGTACGTGATGGGCCAGGTCACGCTCGCGCTGGTGAACGGGGTCCTCTCGGCGATCTACCTCACGATCATCGGCGCGAAGTTCGCCATCCTGCTCGCCGTCATCGCGTTCATGTTCTCGCTGATACCGCTCGTGGGCACGATCACCGGTTCGATCGTCATCGTGGCCGCCTGCTTCATCAGCAGTCCGGCGACCGCGATAGCCGCTGCGATCTACTACCTCATCTATATGCAGGTCGAGGCATACGTCCTCAGCCCCCGGATCATGAACCGGGCCGTGGCCGTCCCCGGGGCGGTCGTCGTCATCGCCGCGCTGGCCGGAGGGTCGCTGCTGGGCATCCTCGGCGCGCTCGTCGCCATCCCGGTCGCCGCTTCCATCCTGCTCATCATCAAGCAGGTGGTCGTCCCCCGCCAGAACGAACGCTAGAAGGCGGCGCCGCGTCCCCGCGCTCCCGCGGCCGGCGACGGGAGAGCAGGATGACGCCCCAGACGGCGAGGGCGCCGGCGACGACGAAGACGATCCCCGCCCAGAGCGGCGCGTGGGCGGCCTCCCCGAGCACGACGATGCCGATCGTGACGCCCACTAGCGGGTCGATCACGGTCAGGCCCGCGACCACGACGTCGGGAGAGCCCGACGAGTACGCCGTCTGCACGAAGTAGGTGCCGAGGATCGCCGCGGTCAGGAGGCCGAGCACGCACGCGAGCGTCAGCCAGTCGGCGGCGACCAGGCGGAAGTGCGCCTCGACGATCGTCTGGACCCGGCCGATGAGCACCTTCGCGAGGGTCGCGACGAACCCGAAGAGCACCCCGGCGCCCACCACGTAGAAGAGACGGGTGAGGCGCTTCCTGAACACCACGAACCCGGTCCCGAGCAGCAGGAGGACCACTGCGAGGATGATCGCCACGGCCAGCAGCTGGGGCTCGAGGATCGGGAGCGAGGTCGTCGTGACGGCGGCGACCGCGACGAAGAGTCCGACCCCTCCGACGCAGAGCGCCATCGCGCGCAGTGCCGGCGCGTCGAGTCTCACCTTCGTCAGCCGCGCGTTGAGGACTGCGGTGATGACCAGTGCCACCGCGCCCAGCGGCTGGACCACGGTCAGCGGGGCCAGGTAGAGGCTGAAGAGCTGGAAAACGATGGCGAGGCCAAGGCACACAGTGCCGATCAGCCAGGAGGGACGCCGGGCGAGTGCCAGCACCTGCCCGATGCCCAGGCTCCGCTTCGTGGACGTCTGGTCGTTCACCTTCGCGACGCCGCGCTGCTGGAGCTGGGCCCCGACCGCCAGGAACACCGACCCGACCAGAGCCACCGGGATGCCGAGGGCTTGGGCCGGGGTCAGGGAGACCAGAGAGAGGCTCATGAGCCGCCCTCAGCCGGACTCGGTCGCTGCAGCCATCGGGGCTCCTCTCGGCCGGGTGTGATTCCCCTCGGACGGTAGACCCCGTCACCTGACACCGATACCGGCTGGACAGCCGGCGCGCGCCGTGCACGCGCTAGCGGCGACTCGCCCAGGGATCGTAATCGGCGAGCAGCTCGCCCTGCTCAGGGCGCTCACCCTCCGGGACGTGCTGGAGGTTGACGCGCACCCGGTACCACTGCGAGCTCGAGCCGCGCATGCCGTCGATGAGCTCGTCGGCGGGGTGGAGGAGCGCCGCGGCCTCGGGGTGGAGGTCGCGCCAGCGCGCCAGCGCCTCGGTCGCCTCCGGCTTGGTCTTGGTTCGGGCCACCTCGATGAGCGGCATCTGCGAGACGCGCCGGCCGGCTCCGTCGCCGGCGCGCGGAGGCTTCTCGGCCGGTCCGAGGCGCGCAGCGAGGGCGAGCAGCGCATCGAGGGATCCCGCGGCTCCATCGATGCCCTCGTGCGGGTCGCCGCGCTCGGCGAACCGGGTCAGCACCGTCGGCACTGTGAACTCCGACGGCCGGCGAGAGCGCACTTCGCTCCAGTCGAGCGGTGTCGACACGCGGGCGTCCGGCAGCGGGCGCACCGAGTAGGCGGAGGCGACCGTGCGGTCCTTCGCGTTCTGGTTGAAGTCGACGAAGACGCTCTCGCCGCGCTCCTCCTTCCACCAGCGTGCCGTGGCCAGCCCCGGCGCGCGGTTCTCGACCTCGCGCGCGAGCGTCTCCGCCGCGAGGCGCACGTCGGCGAAGCTCCAGCGCGGCTGGATGCGCACGAGGATGTGGAGGCCGCGGGAACCGCTCGTCTTCGGCCAGCCGACCAGGCCGTGGTCCTCCAGCACCTCCCGGGCGATGAAGGCGACGTCGATGATCTGCGCCCAGTCGACCCCCGGCATCGGGTCGAGGTCCACCCGCAGCTCGTCGGGATGGTCGAGATCCTCCGCGCGCACGGCGTGCGGGTTGAGGTCGAGGCAGCCGAGGTTCGAGACCCAGGCGAGGCCGGCGGCGTCCCGCACCACCGCCTCCTCGGCCGACGTGCCGCGCGCGTAGTGCAGCGTCGCCGTGTCGATGTAGTCGGGATGGCCCTCCGGCACACGCTTCTGGAAGAACGGCTCCTGCGCGAGCCCCTTGACGAAGCGCTTGAGCACCATCGGCCGTCCGCCGGCACCGCGCAGCGCGCCGTCGGCGACCGCGACGTAGTAGCGCGCGAGGTCGAGCTTGGTCAGCCCGGGCTCGGGGAACACCACCTTGTCCGGGCTCGAGATGCGCACCTCGTGGCCGCCGACCTCGAGGAACGTCTCGGACTTCGACGACGGAGTCATGCCGCCACGTTAGCCGGGAGCGCGACCTTCGGCCAGGGGTGAGGCGTCAGCGCCCCGTCAGCGCCCCGTCAGCGCCCGGCGATCGCCTCCCGCAGCAGCTCGACCGGCACCTTGGGCGTGCGGTCGTCTCGCAGCAGGCCGTTGGTCTCCTGCCCGGTGTCTGCAAGCTGGGTGTAGCAGAACCCCGCGAGCACAGGGGAGTCGGTGACAGCGCCGATCAGCCCGGTCACCCGCTCGCCGAAGTCGGAGGCGTCGCGCGCCGAGGAGTACCCCCAGGCGTCGGCGACGTTGTGGTCGATCCAGCTCACGCCGCCGAACTCGGTCAGCATGACCGGGCGGGCCGGCTCCGAGTCGTGCAGCTGGATGCGTCGCCCGGCAGGCCCCGGCCCCGCGATCAGCTCGTCGAGGGCGGCGCGGCTGCCATAGCGGCGAGCCAGCACCTCCGGGTCGCCCTCGTAGTCGTGAATCGTGATCAGGTCGGAGTCCGTGTGCTCCCAGCCGTCGTTCGAGATCACCGGTCGGGTGCCGTCGATGGCGCGGGTCAGCTCCGTCAGCCCGCGGCTGTACGCGCGCTGCCGAGGGTCGTGCGAGATGTGCTGCACGCCCCAGCTCTCGTTCAGCGGCACCCACGCGATGATCGACGGATGCGAGCGATCCCGCTGGACCAGCTGCATCCACTCCTCGGTGAGCAGCTGCACCGAGCGCGCCGAGAACTCGTACGCGCTCGCGGTCTCCGCCCAGATCAGCAGGCCCAGCCGGTCTGCCCAGTAGAGGAAGCGCGGGTCCTCCGCCTTCTGGTGCACGCGCGCGGTGTTGAACCCCAGCTCGAGGATGAGCTCGACCTCCCGGCGCAACGCGTCGGCCGAGGGCGCGGCCAGGTGCGACTGCGGCCAGTAGTTCTGCGAGAGCACGGCGCGCACGTAGAAGGGCCGGTCGTTGAGCAGAAGGCAGCGGTCGTCGGTGCGCACAGTCCGCAGGCCCAGGTAGCTGGCGACGGCGTCGTCGCCGCCCTCACCGCTGCCGGCGCCGGTGCCCTCGAGCGCGACCGTCGCGCTCAAAAGCCGCGGGTTCGACGGCGACCAGAGCAGCTCCTCGTACTGCTGGCCGTTGCGCTGCCGCGAGAGCGCGAGCCGCAGGTGGGAGGTCGTGTCGAGCACCCGGTACCGGGCCTCGGCGAGCAGCTCGCCCTCGTACTCGATCCGCACGGCGGCCCAGACGTCGCCCGACGGCCGGGCGTTGAGCACGAGCTCGAGGTCGACCGACCCGGCGTCGGCCGCGGTGTCCCACGCGAGCGACTCGACGTGGAGGCCGGGCACGGCCTCCAGCCACACCGGCTGCCAGATGCCCGTGGTGCGGTGGTACCAGATCGAGTGCGGGGACTCCCTCCAATCCTGCTTGCCGCGCGGGATCGACACGTCGAGCGGGTCGTCGACGGCGCGCACGACGAGCTCGTTCGTGCCTTCGGCGTCGACGATGCCGCCGACCTCGAAGTGGAACGGGGTCTGCCCTCCGACGTGCCGGCCCAGGTAGCGGCCGTTGAGCCAGACGTCGGCGGCGAAGTCCACGGCGCCGAAGTGCAGCAGCAGCCGCGGGCGGTCGGAGGCCAGCCCGGCCTCGGCCAACTCGGCCGCGCCGAACGTGCGGCGGTACCAGACGACCGGGTGATAGCCCGTCTCGCCGATGCCGGAGAGCTCCGACTCGGGCGGATAGGGGACGACGATGGTCCTGTCGAACCCGACGGCCTCCGGCGTCTGCTCGGGGCCGGCCCCGAAGGCGAACTCCCACTCACCGCCGAGGTCGTGCCACTGGCGGCGGACCAGCTGCGGACGGGGGTAGCCGCTGTCCTGCTGCAGGGGGTCGGGGAGCTGGTCAGCGGTCATGCGCTCATCCTCGTGACGATCTGGAAGGGGACGGTGGTGTCGCCCGCGGGCGGGGAGTCGGCGAGCAGCAGCTCCAGCGCGAGACCGGCGAGCGCTGCCTTGTCCGGTGCGACGGTCGTGAGGGGAGGGGTGCTGTAACGGCCCTCCTCGATGTCGTCGAAGCCGATGACGGCGACGTCCTCCGGCACGCGAAGCCCGGCTTCGCCGAGAGCGTGCAGTGCACCGAGCGCCATCAGGTCGTTGAAGGCGAAGACGGCGTCGAACGGCACGCCCTTGTCCAGCAGACCCTCGACCGCTGCGACACCGTCGCTGCGGCGGAAGTCGATGACCTCCCGGATCAGCGCCGGGTCCTCGGCGATGCCGGCCTCGTCGAGCGCGGCACGGTAGCCCGCGAGGCGCAGTTCGGCGGTCTCGCGCGGACCCGATGCCTGGGCGCCGATCGCGGCGATCCTCCGGCGGCCGGAGCGCAGCAGGTGCTCGGTCGCCGCCTGCGCGGCGGCGGCGTTCTCGACGGTCACGTGCGGGAACCGCGACTCCCCGACGTGCTCGCCGAGCAGCACGATCGGGGTGGAGTCCTGACGGTCGGCGAGGTCGCTCGCGGTGAGGGCGAGCGGCGAGAGGATGAGGCCGTCCATCACGGGGATGCCGACGCCGTCGCTGATGCGGCGCTCGGAGTCGGCCTGCCCGTTGGTCTGATTTATCAGCACGGTGATCGAGCGGTCGGCTGCCGCCGCGACGATGGCCGACGCGAGCTCGGCGAAGTAGGGCTGGCTGAGGTCGGGGATGGCCAGGGCGACCATCCCGCTCCGGCCGCTGCGCAGCTGACGGGCGGCCGAGTTGGGCCGGTAGCCGAGCTCGTCGATCGCCTCCCGCACGCGGGTCTTCAGGTCGTCGCGCACCCAGCCGGTGCCGTTGATGACGTTCGAGACCGTCTTCGCTGAGACGCCGACGTGGTCGCCGACGTCTTTCAGCGTCGTCCTGCGCATCAGCGTCTCCTTCGGTCGTCCGACGCGCCGCCCCGGTGACAGCGCTCCTTCGGTCAACGTTTACCATCGCACATGAGGTGCCACTTGTTCAACGATTACCGGTCGTGTATAACTTGATACCACATTCCCCGTTCAACGTTGAACGTCGCTTCGAAGGAGAAGACATGCACTCACGTTCCCGCCGGGCCGGACGCCCGGCGCTCGCAGCAGTCACGGCGACCGTCGCAGCTGTGGCGCTGGCGCTGACCGGTTGCGCCGGCCAGGGGTCCGGCGGCAGCAAAGCCAACACCGACCAGAGCGGAAAGATCACCCTCAGCTTCTGGAACGGCAACACCGGACCGGACGGCCCCGCGATGCAGAAGGTGGTCGACGCCTTCAACGCCTCGCAGTCGAAGGTCGTGGTCAAGAACGTCACCATGCCGTGGGACACCCTGTACCAGAAGCTCCTGACCGGGGCGACCTCCAAGGGCGGCCCCGACATCGTCGCGCTCGACTTCTCGCGGGTCCCCGCCTACGCCTCGCAGGGCCTGTTCCAGCCGATCGACGACTACTACACCGGAGGCGCGCACGACTCGGGCAAGCTGCCCAAGACCGCGGTGGAGGCGTCGAAGTACGACGGCAAGAACTACGGCGTCCCGGTCGATATCGCGACCACGATGATGTACTACAACAAGGCGCTGTTCACGAAGGCCGGGCTCGACCCGAACAAGCCGCCGACGACGTGGGACGAGTTCGCCGCGATGGTCCCGAAGCTGACGACCACGCCGGCCGGCGCCTCCAAGCCCGACCAGTACGCGATCGCCCTCGCCGACCACGAGACCGTCGACATGTACCCGCCGTTCCTCTGGAACGCCGGCGGCGACATCGTCTCGAGCGACAACAAGAAGTCGGAGCTCGACTCAGCGGCCAGCCTCAAGGCCCTGAACTTCTGGGTGGACCTCGTCAAGGACAAGCAGGCCTCCCCGATCGGGCTCTCGGGCGCCGACGCCGACAAGCTCTTCGCCACCGGCAAGGCCGCCATCGAGATCAACGGCCCGTGGGCCACGACCGGCTACAAGCAGGCGGGCATCGACTTCGGCGTGGCCCGCCCGTTCGCCGGCCCGTCGGGCAACGCCATCCTGGCCGACGTGGAGACCATGGCCCTGCCTGCCAAGGACGACAAGGCGACCAAGGAGGCCGCCTACCAGTTCATGCAGTACTGGACGACCGAGAAGTCGCAGAAGACCTGGTCGGAGGGATCCGGCTTCGCCCCGCTCGAGCCGGAGGTCGGCGCGCAGATCACCGACAACCCGTACCCGGCGATCTTCGGATCGAAGGACGTCGTCGACGACTCGCGGATCCTCCTGCCCGGCCTCCAGTCCGGCTCGTCGATCGTGCAGGACATCTTCTATCCGTCGCTGCAGAAGGCGCTGAATGGCCAGGGGTCGGTCGACGACGTCTTCAAGGCGGCGTCGCAGCAGGTGCAGGCCAAGCTCGACCAGAAGTAGCCCGCACGGGCGGGGTCCGCGCACACGGACCCCGCCCGCCTCCTCGACCCGGCCCGCCTACTCGGCCGCGCTCGCCCAAACGAAAGGCACCATGACCACATCGACTCCGGTCGCCGCGAAGCCGAAGGCGGCTCGCGCGCCCCGCGGCTTCCTGCGCGGGCGGCGACGCACCGCGCTCACGGCCTGGCTGTTCCTGGCGCCGTCCCTCCTCGCGCTGCTCCTGTTCACCGTCTATCCGATGGTCCAGGCGGCGTACCTCTCGTTCACGAACTACAACCTGATCCGCGCCGCGCAGTGGGTGGGCCTGGCGAACTACCAGGAGCTCTTCGGCGACCCGGCGTTCTGGAACGCGTTCTGGAACACCGTGGAGTACGCGGTGGTCGTCACGCCCGTGACGGTCGTTCTCGCGCTGGCCCTCGCGGTGTTCCTCGACCGCGCCTTCCGCGGGCGCTCGTTCGTGCGCACCGCCATCTTCCTGCCGTTCATCGTTTCGCTCGGGATCATCGCCATCGCCTGGTCGTTCCTGCTCGACCCGAACATCGGGCTGATCTCGTACTGGCTCTCGAGCGTCGGCATCGTCTCCAAGCAGGGTCTGCTCTCCGACCCCACGTGGGCGCTCCCGGCCGTGATGTTCGTCGGGGTGTGGAAGAACGTCGGCTTCTACATGGTGATCTACCTCGCCGGACTCCAGTCGGTGCCGCTCGAGCTGCACGAGGCCGCCCGGCTCGATGGCGCGGGCGTCTGGCAGCGCTTCCGCAACGTGACCCTCCCGCTGCTGTCGAACCAGACGATGCTCGTGTCGGTGATGGCCCTGATCGCGTCGCTGCAGGCGTTCGACCAGATCTACGTGATGACCCACGGCGGGCCGTTCTTCCGCACGGAGACGCTGGTCATGCTGATCTACCGCGAGGGCTTCCAGGAGCTGCGGTTCGGCTACGGCGCCGCGATCTCGTGGGTGCTGCTCGTGTTCGTCTTCCTTCTTTCCATGATCCAGTACGGCTTCTTCCAGCGCCGGCAAGTGAGGTACTGATGACCGCCACCCTCGAACGTCCCACCGCGACCGCGGCCCCGTCGGTGCGTCGCCGGCGCCGGCCGCACTACACGAGCACGCGCAGCCTCCTGCGCTGGCTGACCACCATCGCCGGCATCGTCATCGCGCTCGCCATGCTGCTGCCGATCATCTGGATGACGTTCACCGCGTTCAAGCCGGAGGCCGACATCGTCACCTTCCCGCCTACGCTGTGGCCGCGCGAGTTCACGCTGCAGCACTTCGTCGACGTGTGGAACCGCATCCCGTTTGCGCATCTCTACCTCAACACGATCGTGTTCGCCGGGTCGGTGACGGTGATCTCGCTGTTCTTCGACTCGATGGCCGCGTACGCGCTGGCCCGGCTCGAGTTCCGCGGCCGCAACGTCGTGCTCGTGCTGGTGCTGATCCTGCTCATGCTGCCGTTCCAGGTGACGCTCATCCCGCTGTACGACATGCTCAACGGGATCGGGCTCACCAACAGCCTGCCGGGCATGATCATCCCGCGCGTGACCAACGCGTTCGGCATCTTCTTCCTGCGGCAGTTCTTCCTCTCGCTGCCGAAAGACCTGGAGGAGGCCGCGCGCGTCGACGGTGCGGGGGAGTGGCGCATCTACTGGCGGGTCATCATGCCGCTCGCCAAGCCCGCCCTCCTGACGCTGGGGCTGTTCCACTTCCAGTACAACTGGAACGACCTCCTCTGGCCGCTCATCATGTCCTCCGACCTCGACAACGCGACGCTCCCCGCCGGCCTCGCCCTGTTCATGGGCCAGCACGTCGTCGAGTACGGCCTGCTGATGGCCGGGTCGCTGCTCGCGCTGCTTCCCGTCGTCATCTTCTTCCTCGTCATCCAGCGGAGTTTCGTCGCGGGCATCGCGACGACCGGACTCAAATAGCCTCCCGAAAGGACCCCATGACCACCCACTGGCTCCGCGACGAGCGCCTCCACTTCGGCGTCGGCATCGAGGACACCTTCGTGCCCCAGCAGGGCATCGGCCGCCGGCCGATCGACGAGTACGAGCTGATGCAGCATTACGAGAACTGGCGGGAGGACCTCGACCTCGCGGTGGAGGCCGGCGCCGAGTTCATCCGCTGGGGCATCCCCTGGTACCTCGTCGAGCCGCGTCCGGGCGAGTTCGACTGGCGCTGGCTCGACGAGGTCAGCGCCCACATGCAGAGCATCGGGCTGCGCTGCGTCGTCGACCTGATGCACTACGGCACCCCGCTCTGGCTCGACAACCAGTTCGTCAACGCGGCCTACCCCGAGCGCGTCGCGTCGTACGCGCGCGCGGTCGCTGAACGGTACGCCGGCCTCTGGGACGACTTCACCCCGCTCAACGAGCCGGTCATCAACGCGATCTACTGCGGGGAGGACGGTACGTGGCCTCCCTACCTCACCGGGGACGACGGCTTCTCGAAGGTCATCGTCGCCCTCGCGAAGGGCATGGTGCGCACCCAGCAGGAGATCGCCGCGGTCAACCCGTCGGCGCGCTTCGTGCACGTCGACGCGGGCTTCCGCTGGGAGGGCGACGACCTCCCGCTGGGCCGCGAGGTGCTCGAGGAGCGCCGGTTCATCTCGCTCGATCTGATCACCGGGCGGGTCGTGCCCGGCCACCCGATGCACGCCTACCTCGCCGGCAACGGCATCCGCGAGGACGACCTGGCCTGGTTCGCGGACAACGCGGTGACGCCCGATTACGTCGGCGTCAACTACTACCCTGGCTTCACGACGGTGCGGTACCGGCCGGACGGCGCCACCGAACCGGTGGAGGCCGGCACCGCGGGCCTCCGCGACCTCATCGAGCTCTACTGGAACCGCTACGGACTGCCGATCGTGGTCACCGAGACCTCCCGCGGCGGCTCGGTGGAGTCGCGGCTCGCGTGGCTCGGCGAGTCGCTCGAGGAGGTCGAGCGGCTGCGCGCCGAGGGCGTGCCGGTGCTGGGCTACACCTGGTTCCCGTTCTTCACGCTCGTCGACTGGCTGTACCGCCACGACGCCAAGCCGGCCGACGACTGGTTCGTGCACATGGGCCTGGTGGATGTCGTGCGCGGCGCCGACCGGCGGCTCGCCCGGGTGCGCACCGAGGTGTTCGCGGCGTTCCAGGAGCGGGTGCGGGAGGGCGCGGCGGTTCGCACCTGAACTTCGTCACGGTCGACGCCGCCGCCTCACTGGAGGCAGAACTCGTTGCCCTCCGGGTCGCGCATCATGATCGCGAACTCGTCGTAGGGACCCCACTTGCCGTCGAGCACCTTCTCGACGGTGGCGCCGAGCGCGACCAGCCGGTCGCGCTCGGCCTCCACCTCCTCGCGGGTGGCGTGGCGGTCGCTCGACGGGCTGATGTCGAGGTGCATGCGGTTGCGCTGCCGCTTCTCGTGGTCGTACCGCGCGAAGTAGAAGCGCTGGTGGGAGGGATCCTCGTCCCACGCGACCGCACGGGCGGCGAGATCGTCCTCGGTCAGGCCGGCGGCGCGCAGCTCGGCCTCCTCCTCGGGCGTCAGCCACTCGGGCTCGGGATACCCCATGACGGCGGCCCAGAACCGGGCGAGCGCCGCGGGATCGTGGGCGTGGAAGGTGACGTTGGCGATCCGTGCGGTCATGGTGGGGAGTCTAGGCCGCGCGCCGCCCGGTCGCCGGGGGTGCCACCGCATTCAGCATCGATACCACTGAATCCCAGAACCTCCCACTGTTGGATTTGCTGAATCAGGATGCCTAGCATCGAGCCTGACGACCCGTCACGAAAGGAACGACAGTGCAGTTCAGGTACCTGGGAAACTCCGGCTTCAAGATCTCCGAGATCACCTACGGAAACTGGCTGACCCACGGCTCGCAGATCGAGAACGACACCGCGGCCGCGTGCGTCCGTGCTGCGCTCGATGCCGGGATCACCACCTTCGACACCGCCGACGTCTACGCCAACACCGCGGCCGAGACCGTGCTCGGCGAGGCGCTGAAGGGCGAGCGCCGGCAGTCGCTCGAGATCTTCACCAAGGTGTTCGGGCCGACCGGGCCCAAGGGCCACAACGACGTCGGGCTCTCGCGCAAGCACATCATGGAGTCGATCGACGGCTCGCTCTCGCGGCTGCAGACCGACTACGTCGACCTCTACCAGGCGCACCGCTTCGACTTCGAGACCCCGCTCGAGGAGACGATGCAGGCGTTCGCCGACATCGTGCGCCAGGGCAAGGCCCTCTACATCGGCGTGAGCGAGTGGACGGCCGACCAGCTGCGCGCCGGCGCCGCGCTCGCGAAGGAGCTCAACTTCCAGCTGATCTCGAACCAGCCCGAGTACTCGGCGCTGTGGCGCGTCATCGAGGCGGAGGTCGTCCCGACCTCCAAAGAGCTCGGCATCTCGCAGATCGTCTGGTCGCCGGTGGCGCAGGGCGTGCTGAGCGGCAAGTACCTCCCGGGCGCGCCGCTGCCCGAGGGCAGCCGCGCCACCGACGAGAAGGGCGGCGCCGGCGCTGTGAAGCGCTGGCTGTCCGACGACGTGCTCACGCGCGTGCAGCAGCTGACCCCGATCGCTCAGGAGATCGGCCTCACCCCGGCGCAGCTCGCCGTCGCGTGGGTGCTGCAGAACGACAACGTCGCGACCGCGATCATCGGCGCCTCCCGGCCGGAGCAGGTCGTGGAGAACGTGAAGGCCTCCGGCGTCACCATTCCCGCCGAGCTGCTCGGCCGGATCGACGAGGTTCTCGGCGGCGCCGTCGAGCGCGACGCGAGCCACACCGCCACCCGGTCGCCGCAGACCCGCGAGGCCTGACGGAACACCGAAGGGCACGCAGACGCCGCTAAATCCTGGTTTTGGAGGCGTTTACGTGCCCTTCGGCGGTGAAGACGCAGCGCGTCAGCGGCCGGTCGGCACCTCGAAGTCGAACACGTTGGTGTCGAACGCGGTGTAGCCCGAATAGTCGAGCAGCTCGTAGAGCCGGGCCCTGGTCTGCATTCCGGGCACCTCCGCCTTCAGCGAGCCGTCGCGCACCAGGGTGTCGAGGCCGCGCTCGGCCGCGCCCATCGCGATGCGCAGCAGCGACACCGGGTGGATGACGATGTTGATCCCCGCGCTCGCGAGCTGCGCGGCCGAGAAGAGCTCGCTCTTGCCGAACTCGGTCATGTTGGCGAGCACCGGCACGTCGACCGCGTTGCGCACAGCCTCGAACTCGGAGAGGTCGGCCATGGCCTCCGGAAAGATCGCGTCGGCGCCGGCATCCACGAGCGCCTTCGCGCGGTCGACGGCGGCCTGCAGCCCCTCCACCGCGCGCACGTCGGTGCGCGCCATGATCAGCAGGTTCGGGTCGCGGCGGGCGTCGACCGCGGCGCGGATGCGCTTGGTCGCGGTGTCGAGCCCGACGACGGCCTTTCCGTCGAGGTGGCCGCAGCGCTTGGGGTTCACCTGGTCCTCGATGTGGAGGCCGGCGACGCCCGCGTCCTCCAGCTCCTGCACCGTGCGGGCCACGTTCATGGGCTCGCCGAAGCCGGTGTCGGCGTCGATCAGCGTCGGGAGGTCGGTCATCCGGCTGATCTGCCGACCGCGACCGGCGACCTCCGTCAGGGTCGTGAGCCCGATGTCCGGCAGCCCCAGGTCGGCGGCGATGACGGCGCCGGAGATGTAGACGCCCTCGAAGCCCTTCTCCTGGATGAGGCGCGCGCTCAGCGGGTTGAACGCGCCGGGGAAGCGCAGCAGCTCTCCGGACGCCAGCCGAGCCCGGAACGCGGCCCGCTTCTCGTGAGCGGGAACAGAGGAGTACAGCATCAGAACAGTCCCTTCGGCGCGGCCGGCAGCGTGCCGGCCGGAGCGGTGATGGTGAGGCCGCCGAGCTCCTCCGCGGTCAGCTCGGGGAGGCGCTGCGCGAGATCGAGGAAGCGCTCGATCTCCGCCTCGTCGAGCACGCCGGCGGCCAGCGACCGGAACTTGGCGACGTAGTCGGCGCGGGCGAACGGCCGCGCGCCGAGCGGGTGGGCGTCGGCGACGGCGATCTCATCGGTGATGACGCGGCCGTCGGCGAGGGTGATCTCCACCCGGCCGCCGAACGCCTTGTCGACGGGATCGATCGAGTGGTAGCGGCGGGTCCACTCCGGGTCCTCGGTCGTCGTGACCTTGCCCCACAGGGCGACGGTGTCCGGGCGCGCGGCGCGCGACGGGAGGTACGACTTCACGTGGTGCCAGCCGCCGTCCTGCAGAGCCACGGTGAAGATGTACGGGATGCTGTGGTCCAGCGTCTCGCGCGAGGCGGTCGGGTCGTACTTCTGGGGGTCGTTGGCGCCCGACCCGATCACGTAGTGGGTGTGGTGCGAGGTGTGGATGACGATGCTCTCGACGCGCTCGGGGTCGCCGACCTCCGGGTGCTCCGCGTGGAGCTTGCGCGCGAGATCGATCCACGCCTGCGCCTGGTACTCGGCCGAGTGCTCCTTGGTGTACGAGTCGAGGATCGCCCGCTTGGCCTCCCCGGCCTCCGGCAGCGGCACTTCGTACGAGGCGGTCGGGCCGTCGAGCAGCCAGGCGATCACGCCGTCCTCGCCCTCGTAGATCGGGGTCGGCGAGGTCTCGCCGCGCATCGCCCGGTCGACGGCCTCCACCGCCATCTTGCCGGCGAACGCGGGGGCGTGCGCCTTCCAGCTGGAGATCTCGCCCTTGCGCGACTGCCGGGTCGCGGTGGTGGTGTGGAGGGCCTGGCCGACGGCCTGGAAGATCGTCTCGGTGTCCAGGCCGAGCAGAGTGCCGATGCCGGCGGCGGCGGACGGCCCGAGGTGGGCGACGTGGTCGATCTTGTGCGCGTGCAGGCTGATCGCCTTCGCCAGGTCGATCTGGATCTCGTACCCGGTCGCGATGCCCCGGATGAGGTCGTGCCCGGTGCGGCCGGCGTGCTGGGCGACCGCGAGGATCGGCGGGATGTTGTCGCCGGGATGGGAGTACTCGGCGGCAAGGAACGTGTCGTGGAAGTCCAGCTCCCGCACCGCGACGCCGTTCGCCCAGGCCGCCCACTCGGGGCTCACCCGCACGGCCTGCGGCTCGCCGAAGACGGTCGCACCGTGCTGCGGGTGCTCGGCCGCGGACACGATCTCCTCCAGCTGCGCCGTCGGCAGCGGGTGGGCCAGCGCCTGCGAGCGCGCGGAGACCACGGGCTTGCGGCTGAGGGAGGCCGCGGCGACGGCCGCGTTGTCGATGACACGGTTGATCACCATGTCGACGACCTCGGGGGAGACCTCAACGGGGTCGGTCGCCACCTCGGCGATCTTGCATGCGAGCTGGTCTTCGCGGGCGAGGTTCTCGTCGCTGCGGTGGACGCGGACGTTGTGGGTTCTCACGGGGTCTCCTTGATCGAGGTGAGTCGTTCTGCCGACGCCAGCACGCTCTGCAGGCTGCGGTAGAGATGGACGCGGGTGGCGGAGGCGGCGAGCTCGGCGTCGCCGTCGACGATGGCCTCCACGATGAGCAGGTGCTCCTGGGCTGCAGCCCTCAGGCGGGCGGGGTCGTCGCGCGAGACCCGCCGGAGGCGCGCGAGATGCGGCCGGAGGTTGCGGAGCGCTGCGACGAGGTAGGGGTTGGCGGCCGCTTCGTCGATCGCCCGGTCGAGGTCGTCGACGAGGGCGTAGTAGCGGGCGTGGGAGGGGTCGCCGTCGTCGAGGAGGTCGGCCGCGGCGCGGAAGCGGTCGCGGAGGACGAGGAAGGCGGCGGGTTCGCGGTTCCTCGCCGCCGCGCGCGCCGCCTCCTGCTCCAGCGCGCGCCGCAGCTGGAACAGCTGCTCGACGGACTCGACCGAGACGGTCGTGACGACGAGGCCGCGGCCGCCCTGCGCGGCGACCAGGCCGTCCGCGGTCAGTCGTGCCAGGGCCTCCCGCACCGGTGTGCGCGAGACGCCCAGCCGCTCGGACTGCTCGACTTCCTGCAGCACCGTGCCCGGCTGGAGGCGCCACTCGACGATGTCCTCGCGCAGCGACACGTACGCGCGATCGCTCGCTTTCGCTTCCATGGCGTGCCTCCTGTGTATACACAATGGTACACAGGGTGCCTGTGCGTGGTGTCAATCGCTACTTATGTATACGCACGCCCATTGCGCCCGCACGCAGATTAGTGACGAATCACGACATTCGTGCCACGAATCCGCGGATTCGTCACGAATGTCGCCGACGCCCGCCTGGTAGGGTCCAGATCAAAAGGCAGGGAGGCCAGGTGTCGACAGTCGGCATCGTCGCTGAACGTCCGGGTGAAGCCCGCGTCTCGTCCAGCCCGAGTTCCGTGAAGAAGCTCGTCTCCCTGGGCTACGACGTCGTCGTGGAGCGCGGGGCCGGCGTGCGCGCCGCGTTCACCGACGAGGCCTTCGCCGCAGCGGGCGCCCGCATCGTCGGTCGAGACGAGGCGTGGGCGGCCGACATCGTGCTGAAGGTCGCGCCTCCCGTCGAGGACGAGATCGCACTGCTCGCCGACGGCGCCACGCTCATCGCGATTCTCAGCCCGGGGCTCCGGCCCGACCTCCTGGCCGCCCTCTCGCAGCGGGGGATCACGGCGCTCGCGCTCGACGCCGTGCCGCGCATCTCGCGCGCGCAGTCGATGGACGTGCTGAGCTCGATGGCCAACATCTCCGGCTACCGCGCGGTCGTGGAGGCCGCCCACGAGTTCGGCCGCTTCTTCACCGGTCAGGTCACCGCGGCCGGCAAGGTGCCGCCCGCGAAGGTGCTCGTCGCCGGCGCAGGGGTCGCCGGGCTCGCTGCGATCGGCGCGGCCTCCAGCATGGGTGCGATCGTCCGCGCCACCGACCCGAGGCCGGAGGTCGCCGACCAGGTGCGCTCGATCGGCGGCGAGTACCTGGCGGTGGAGGTCGCCGGCGACGAGAAGAGCATGCAGTCCGCCGACGGCTACGCCAAACAGACCAGCGATGCGTACGACCGTCGCGCCGCCGAGATCTACTCCGAGCAGGCGAGGGAGGTCGACATCGTCATCACGACCGCCCTCATCCCCGGCCGCCCGGCGCCCAAACTGCTGACCGCGGAGGACGTCGCCAGCATGCGGCCGGGATCGGTGATCGTCGACATGGCCGCGGCCCAGGGCGGCAACGTCGCCGGATCGGTCGCGGGCGAGCGGGTGGTGACCGACGGCGGTGTGATCATCCTCGGTTACACGGACCTCCCGTCGCGGCTGCCGACCCAGTCGTCGCAGCTGTACGGGAACAACCTGGTCAGCCTCCTCACCTTGCTGACCCCGCACAAGGACGGCCGACTGACGCTCGACTTCGACGACGTCGTGCAGCGCTCGGTGACCGTGGTGCGCGATGGGCGGACGACGTGGCCGCCGCCTCCGGTGCAGGTGTCTGCGGCCCCTGCCGCTGCGGCGCCAGCCGCCGGCCCCTCCACCGTCGCGGCGCCCGCGCCCAAGGAACCGTGGCTGACGCCGACGCGCAAGGCCGTGCTCACCGCGGTCGGGCTGGCGGCGCTGTTCCTGCTGACGGCGTTCTCGCCCGACCCGATCCCGCGGCACTTCACCGTGCTCGTGCTCGCGACCGTGATCGGGTTCTACGTGATCGGCAACGTGCACCACGCCCTGCACACGCCTCTGATGAGCGTGACCAACGCCATCTCGGGCATCATCGTCGTCGGCGCGATCGTGCAGATCACCACGCCCGACCTCACCGTGCAGGTGCTGGCCGCGGTCGCCGTGCTCGTGGCCTCCATCAACATCTTCGGAGGCTTCGCCGTGACGCGGAGGATGCTCGCGATGTTCTCGCGGAGCGACGGCGGCGGGCCGGGCGGGTCCGGCGGCCCGGGCGGCCCGAAGTCGAGCGCGGCCGGCCGGGGCGGAGCCCGCCGGTGACCGCGGTCGCCGTGGCGAACGCCGCGTATCTCGTCGCCGCGGTCCTCTTCATCCTCAGCCTCGCTGGTCTCTCCCGTCACGAGACCTCCCGAGGCGGTGTGCTCTACGGCATCGCCGGCATGGTCATCGCGCTGGCGGCGACGATCTGGCTCACCGCCGAGAACGCGCTCGCGCCGTTCGGCCTGCTGCTGATGGCGATCGCCCTGCTGATCGGAGCGACCATCGGGCTGTGGCGGGCACGCGTCGTGCAGATGACCGGGATGCCGCAGCTGATCGCACTGCTGCACAGCTTCGTCGGCCTCGCCGCGGTGCTCGTCGGCTGGAACGGCTACCTCTCGCACCCGCACCTCCACGGCGCGCTCGCCGGAGTGCACAGCGCCGAGGTGGTCATCGGCATCTTCATCGGCGCCGTGACGTTCACGGGGTCGATCGTCGCCTACCTGAAGCTGTCGGCGCGGATCTCGTCCAAGCCGCTGGTACTGCCCGGCAAGAACGTGCTCAACGTCGGCGCCCTTGTCGTGTTCGTGGCGCTCGCCGCCTGGTACGTCGTGACGCCCGAGTTGTGGCTGCTCGCCGTCGTCACCCTCGTCGCCCTCGGGCTCGGCGTGCACCTGGTGGCGTCGATCGGCGGAGGCGACATGCCCGTCGTCGTCTCGATGCTCAACAGCTACTCGGGGTGGGCGGCCGCGGCCTCCGGGTTCCTGCTCGACAACGACCTCCTGATCGTCACGGGCGCGCTCGTCGGCTCGTCGGGCGCCTACCTGTCGTACATCATGTGCAAGGCGATGAACCGGTCGTTCCTTTCTGTGATCGCGGGAGGCTTCGGCATCGAGGCGCCCACGGCCTCCGGAGCCGAGGAGCAGGGCGAGTACCAGGAGGTCACGGCCGAGCAGACCGCCGACCTGCTCAAGAACGCCACCTCGGTGGTCATCACGCCGGGTTACGGGATGGCCGTCGCGCAAGCGCAGTACCCCGTCGCCGAGCTCGTGAAGAAGCTGCGCGAGAGCGGCGTGGAGGTCCGGTTCGGCATCCACCCTGTCGCCGGCCGCCTCCCCGGCCACATGAACGTGCTGCTGGCCGAGGCGCGCGTGCCGTACGACATCGTGCTCGAGATGGACGAGATCAACGACGACCTGTCGCGCACGGACGTAGTCCTTGTCATCGGCGCGAACGACACCGTCAACCCGGCCGCAGCCGAGGACCCGGGCAGCCCGATCGCCGGCATGCCGGTGCTGCGGGTGTGGGAGGCCAGCCAGGTCGTGGTGTTCAAGCGGTCGATGGCCGCCGGGTACGCGGGTGTGCCGAATCCTCTGTTCTACCGGGAGAACACACGCATGCTGTTCGGCGACGCGCGGCAGGCCGTGGACGAGATATTGGGGTACTTCTAGAAGTGTCGACTTCGATCGCAGTGGAGGCAGCATGACCGACCCGAGCATCCGTCCAGCGGCCGGCTGGTATCCCGACCCGTACCGGGAGGCGCCTTTGCGCTGGTGGGACGGGACGCAGTGGACCGGCCAGGTCGGCGGTCACGCGCCGGGCGTTGCCGGCGTGGCCGCGCGCCGTCCGCTGCCGCAGGAGACGCCGGTCTACACGGTGTGGATCTGGCTGGTGGTGCTGCTCCCGTTGGTGAGCGTGCTGTTGCTGCTCGTGACCAACCCGTTCAGCGGGTACGTGCACTTCATGCAGAGCCTGGAGACCTCCGCCCGCCCGTCGGCCCAAGACATGCTGGAGATCTACAACCCGGCGTTCCTCATCGATTCGCTGGTGGGCTGGCTCATCTACGCCGCGACGATCGTGTTCTCCTGGCTCGACTACCGCGAGTTGGGCCGCCGTGGAGTCGAGCGCCCGTTCCACTGGGCATGGTCGTTCTTGTCGAGCGCCGTGTACGTGATCGGCCGCGGAGTCATCGTGCGCCGTGTCGCGCCGCACCGCGGCCTCGTGCCGATCTGGGTGATGATCGCTGTGGTCGGCATCAGCCTGATCGTCAGCGGAACGCTCGTCGCCGGACTGATGGCGTCGATCATCAACAACCTCCCGGCCCCGGGCGTCGGAGCCTGAGAACCCCGTGTCCGGTCGGGCGCGGAACGTCCGTTATGATGGCAGTCGTGCGTCCGCCCGCGGGCGCTCAGGAGACGTCGCATAGTCAGGCCTAGTGCACCACCCTGCTAAGGTGGAGTCCCCGTAAGGGGACCGAGGGTTCAAATCCCTCCGTCTCCGCCGATAAATATGCTGGTCAAAGCCTAGTTTTGGCGATCAAATTAGCTATCCCCCACAGAAACCCCACAACTGATTTCGGGGCGGAGTCATTGAGGTGTGGCGAAGAGTCGTCCAGGTCATCGTCGAGATGGACGTGATGGGCACTCCAAGTGAGCGATGATTGCCTTCCGCGACGGGGGCGGCTCTCTTGACGTCCGCGCCGCGAAGCAACCAATACGAATTGGGAAGTGTCGTAGTTTCCTCTCAACTGCTTTCCGGTTTTCGATTCCAATCAGGTGCGCCCCGGGAGGAACGCCGCAACTCGAGGGGCCACGATCTCTAAGGCCCGCGGACGCAAAGGAATCGTTCGGGACCATACCTCCCCGGAGGTGCTCTCAGTGTCTTTCGGGCGTAGCCATGAGGTAGGGCTCTCATGTTGACGCCCATTTTGGGGTAGTCAAGTAATTGCATTCTGTAAACTTTCTCAGCTGCACATACTTGTTGCCCAGTTTGGTTACCGCTTAGTTTTCGATTGCTGCGCAGCTGGCCCTCAATAAGGCGGGAATCAACTGGAGGGTGGGAAATTGACGATGGTCGTGTGGACTCACTACGAACCGTATGTTCCGCCCGTGCTCGGTCCGCCTAGCGAAATGACCGCGCGTGAAGCCCGGCTTGCGTACGAGGAGGCGATGAACTCGAAAAGCTCGCGGATCGGGATGCTGGAGGCGTTCGCTGCGATCAACTGCGCGCCTTTCGGTGCCGACAGCGAGTCGGTCGACGGGTTCGGCAGATGGCTGGTTGACAATGTCGCGCCGGATCCCACTGAGCCACGTAGGCTTGCCGATCACTGGTACTCGGTGGTCTTTGACACCGGACTGTGGGTAGGAGACCTGATCATCGGCGAGAACCCGAAGCTCAATTGGCGACTGCAAGCCGGTGGACGGAGTCATATCTCCTTTCAGAAGCCTGTGATCGGTGGTTACGAGTCCGATCCCCGCTACTCTGTTGATCCTGATTCGTATGTCGCTGCGCTTGCTCATCGCGGCATCGCTGGCAGGCCCGTCAAAGCATCTCCGATATGGGAGTACGTAGTGACTTCAGCCGCTGACTAGCCCGAGCTTGCGCGTTGGGGACGGCGCTGGTGGCCTCGCCATGGCGAAGGACGATGGGCTGGGTCGCCGCGGCGTTCTTCACGGCGGTCTTTCCCCGGCAACATCTCGTCGACGTTGAGGCGCCGCCCGACCCGTTGATCGCCCGTGGTCGCGACTGCTGTCGAGCCCCCGCCGACCGCTAGCGTACGACAACGCCGCTCACTGCCGCCGTCAGAATGGCGGCCACAGGCGTGCTGTTCTTCATTGCCGATGTCGAGCCCCCACAGAAACCCCACAACTGTGGTCAGTGGAGTTGGCGCTTGGTCATTGAAGAACCGCGATGATTCGGGGTTTTTCCAGGCATTACGAGGCGGCTTAAGCTGTGGCGTCAGGGTTCAAATCCCTCCGTCTCCGCCATCCCGCCTCACGAATTCGCCAATTCGCCCCATTCGAGCGCGAAGATGTGGACATGAATTCCGCTTCGGAGGCTCAGTTCGGTGCCCACACATTCGGCGAGACCGTAAAAGCTGCCGGGGCTGGCCGTCCATCCGTCTCGACTCTTTCGCTTCTCGTCGAGCAGGCGGTTCTGTCCGAGCAGGTCGGATTGGACTTCTTCGGCGTCGGCGAGCACCACGGTCCGGGGTTCGAGGTTTCGCAACCGGACCTGATTCTCGCTGCGATCGCGGGCCGGACGGATCGCATTCGTCTGGGAACCGCCGTCGGTGTGCTGAGCGTTCAGGAGCCGCTCTTCATGTACGAGCGATTCGCCACGCTCGATGTTCTCTCGGGCGGCCGCGCCGACCTCGCCGTCGGTCCGGGAGCGTTCGCCGACATTTTCGAGATGCTCGGGGTCGACTACGCCCACCGGGTTCCTCTCTATGAACGACGGCTCGACGAACTCCTGGAACTCGTCGAATCGCACACGTCCGTTGGAAGCACCTCGCCTCG
Organism: Leifsonia sp. Leaf336; assembly: GCF_001423695.1. Taxonomy (GTDB): domain Bacteria; phylum Actinomycetota; class Actinomycetes; order Actinomycetales; family Microbacteriaceae; genus Leifsonia. Next base: position 236,944 of record NZ_LMOZ01000003.1, on the reverse strand, counting down.
GCCTGTGATACCGCGCGCAGTCTCCGACCCGATGACGCTGCGCGTCGCGAGTTCAGGAACAGAGGGGACGATGACCCGCGCGGCCGAGCGGGGTCTGCCCGTGATGGTGGCGGTGAGGGAGGGGGACCCGCGGCGATTCGCGCACGCGGCGAGGAACTACTTCGACCACTTCCGCCGACATCCGCACCGTCAGGCGGAGGTCACGCTCCATGTCAGCGGATTCATCGGGGACAGTCTCGACAGCGCCAGGAGGCTCGCCTGGCCCTACGTCCGCGAGGTCATGTCCACCCTCGGAGCGCGCCGGGGATGGGACCCACTCACGAAGGCGCAGTTCGACGAGGCCACGACCCTCGGCGGCCCGATGCTGATCGGGCCCCCGGAGCTCGTCGCGGAAAAGATCGTGCGAAGCATGAGAGCACTGGGCGCCACCCGGTTCGCATTGAAGTACGGGATCGGTTCGATGCCGCACGAACTCCTCACCGCGAACATCACGCGCCTCGGCACCCAAGTGGTGCCGATGGTGAAAGCGAGCCTCCGTGAACCGGCGCGTTCCGGCTAACCCGCGCCACCGGTTCGCAGTCCCGGCGTGACCAGGCGCCACAGGGCTTCCAGCTCCGCATCGATCTGATCTTCCTTCCCCGCGTCGATCGCTACCTGGAGGACGCCGAAGAGGCAGTTCACGACGGTGCGGGCTGCTCGCTTGCAGTCGAGGGACTCCGGCGCGTCGCCCTCGGCGACCGCTTCTTCGAGGAACGGGACGAAACGATCGGCCCAGGCGTCGTAGGGATCGAAGCCCTCCGGGACGAGCCGAAGCTCCTGGCTGAGCCGCATCGCAGCGCGAACGCGGATGTTCGTCGCCATGGTCCGAGTCACGCGCCACGCGAGCAATCGCATCCCGGACAGCCCGCGACCGCCCTGGTCCCGGACTTCCCGAACGAGAGCGGGCCACGCGTCGAACCGACCCTCGAGAACAGCTTCGGCCATCGCCTTCTTCGAATCGAAGTGGAAGTAGACCGCGCCCTTCGTGAACCCAGTCGCCTCGACGACTCTGTCGAGTCGAGCCCCGCTGAAGCCGAACTGTGCGAACTCCGACGCTGCAGCATCCAGGATCGTCTCGCGCGTCTCGATGGCTCGGCGAGTGCGGTCGGACATGCGGTCGGAGCCCCTTCTCGACGGATAGTGTCTGCATAGCCTGTGGGACAGGGGGACGTTTTGCGCTACTCGTCGATCGATGACGTGCTCGGGCCAGCATCGCAAAGGTACTTCGGAGAAGGATACCGTGGGGTGCGCGTGCGAGTCGTGCCACGGGAGGGGGCCGATGCGACTGTGCAGCTCGACGGTTATCTCGAATACCCGTCCACCTGGTCAGCGCGAGGGGGCGTCGCCCGCCACGACCGACACCTCGGGACCATCGACGCCGTGGTTCTCGCGTGTAGAGCGACGGAATCGATCTCGAGAGGCGTCGGCGATCTCAGAGCGGTCGACATCGCAGCGTCGGCGGCCCCGACGACGCGTCTCGATGTCGTGCCCATCGAGCTCGAGGGCGCCGACGGCGAGGTCTTCGGCTTCCGAGTCGGCGGGATCCGCGTCTCGATCAGCATGGACGCTCCGCGAGAGTCGCGCCGCGCGGACGAGATGCCCGAGTGGATGACGTCGTGGCAGCCGACGAGCACCGCCAGGCTGCGACTCGAAGACGTGCAGGTCGACGCTGGCGCCGGCTCAGCGCGGGCGACGGTTCGTGTGGTCGCTTGGGAGGAGTCTCTGTGGCACATCGACGCCCATGCTCCGTTGCTGTCCGCCGCGGATGCGATCGCGGCTGCCGGGGCGATCACCGAAGCAGCTGTCTTCCACCGCGCGGGCGTGCAGCGTGATGCGGTGGGCAATTTCTGGATGCGTCGAGCACATATCGACTTCGACGCAGCATCCGTGCGGCGCTCGAGCGCGCTCCTGTCGGTCGAGACCGTGCACTCGCATGTCTTCGAGCGCGGAGCGAGTCGATGGCACTCCGCGCGCGTCCGGGTCGAATCCGGGTTCGGCTTCCGCATCAGGGCGGACGTCGCCTTCGAGGAACACCCCCGGCAACAAGCCGGGGGCGACTCCCCTGTCGGCGGATCCGGCGTCTCGACCTAGCTGCCGTCGGTCCAGTCGTAGTTGTCGTTGCGTGTGGCGGGCGAGAGGTTGACGCATCGAATCGAGGACGACGGTGGGACGTAGAACGCCTGGTAGGCGTTGTCGTAGTCGATCTCGACCCACGTGCCTGGCCAGACCTTGACGGATGCCGCGTTGTAGGCGATCTTCTGGCCGTACCCGGCGAGCCCGTTGCCTTCGTTGAACGTGTCGTTGATCCAATTCTCGCCGGAGTTCGCCCCGGAATAGAAATGGAACGCCCCGCCGCAGTTCTGCGAGTAGAAGATGTAGAACTCCGGCAGCTCTGATGCGTTGGCCGGACCTGCGCTCAGCAGGCTCACCCCGATGGTCCCCGCGACGACGGCCGCGGCGGTGATCATTCTGCGCCTGCCGCGCCTATTCGTCGCCGAGCGTTGGCTGAACAACTTCATTCTGGTTCCTTTCATCGAGGCTGAAGCCCAGGTCGGCGTTCGGGAACGAGCGTCGCGGTTAGGACGCTAAGAGTCAGGTCGTCGCGCCAGCAAGTCCTCTCATTGGAGGACTGTCTGGAATGTTAAGGCGTCGTCGCGGCGTTCTGGCCGGACCTTCGGCTCGTATTTACCGGAGAGCTACGCGGAAAGAATGCAAACCAAATAGTATCTGCGAATCCTCACAGAGAGCACGCTCACTTCCGCGGATTTCCGCGGACAACGCGTGCCGGTCCTCCGAATTGAGGACTCGCTGAGTTGCTTGCCGACCGAAAGCATTCGTCTGCCGTGGTCGACGAAACCGCGGCGCAGAAGGGGAACACATGTGGGGGAACGCGCTCGTCGGCCTGGTGACCGCGGCGGCAACGCTGTTGGGGTTCGCGCAGCCGGCCGTGGTCGAGACGGCAAGCCGTGCATCGAGCGTCCAGGCGGCCGTCACGGGTGCGCCTGCTGCGGGGTCCGGCGCGGGGGCGGTCGACGGGCGAGGTGACGCGGACGGCTATCACGTCCGTGTCACCTCCGGCGCGGACGGTTACGCCTGGCGCGACATCGCAGTCCTGCGGCCCGCGAACCTCGATCCGGGAAGCTGGTACGGCTATCAGTGCCTGTCCTCCGACGGGAAGTTCGTCGCCGTGGCGGTGCTGCCCGGCGACGCCATCAACGCGAACGGCGCCCGCGATCACGGTGCGTTCGCGTACTCGGTGAACGTGGCCACGGGTGCGGTGAAGGCGCTCGGCACAGGGGTCGGGCTCAAATACCACTCGCCGCAGTGCGGACTCGACGACACCGCGGTGTTCACCAGCAACCCGGGCGCGAACGAGTCGAGCACCGTCGCGGTCCGTTACGACCTGAGCAGCGGCAAGCAGTCGGCGCAGTCAGTGGTGAACGGCCAGGTCACGAGCGTCGTTCCCGTCGGCGACGGCATGGTCGGCGTCGAGGGGACCGCCCTCGTCTCGCTTCCGGCCGGCGGATCGGTGAAGACGCCGTCGAAGGCGCGGGAGCTCGTCAAGGCCGGGGGCGCTGCGTTCGACCTTCGCCCCTCCGGCGACGGGGGTCTCGACTTCATCGCAGAGGCGGCGGGTGGCGCAGCGAATATCCGCCACGAAGCATCCGGCAAGGCGGTGGATGTCGCCGCGGCGAAGCTCGGTGCGACCAGGCTGTTCCTCGGTGCCGGAGGCCACACCATCGTGACCGGGGCGACCGCGCCGAGCCTGGTCGTCGCCGACCAGTCGAAGCTTCCCCTCGGCGCCGACAATGTGACCCTGGACGGCGGTGGCGCGTTCGGCCAGGCTCCCTCGAGCGCGCCGGCGAAGGCCGCCCAGGCGCCGTTGACTCAGCCGCAGCTGGCGACCGCTGCCGGCGCCCCGCTGGTGGAGATCACGAAGACCCAGCAGGTTCTCCAGTCCACCATCGCCGACGGCGGCTCGGCGAAGGCATCGAAGCAGACCGGCAGCGCCGTGCCCGGAGCAGGCAGCTCCGGAGGCAACACGAGCACCCAACCGGCACCGAAGGAGGCGAAACGCTCAGCGTTCGTCGGTGTCGGCCCGCTCACCCCCTCGATCAGCGCAGCGGTCGCGCGGCAAGTCCTCCCCGCTACATCCCCCGGGGCGACGACGCCGACGTGTGCGGTTGCTCGGCTGCAGCCGAACCTGCAGGCGATGCAGCCGTCGAACTCCCAGGTCGACTGGGCCACGCAGATGGCTGAGCAGGGCCTCCTGACCGGCTCGGCTTACACGCGCCCGGCCAACTACGCGAACATGGGCCTGGTCGCGTACGCGCCGAGCGACGACTTCTCGCCGATCCCGCTCGACCACCCTTCATCGGACACCTGGTCGACCGTGCCACGCTCGGTGATGGTGGCGATCGAGTCGCAGGAATCCAACTTCAACCAGGCGTCCTGGCACGCCCTGCCGGGCCTGGCCGCCGACCCCCTGATCGCGGACTACTACGGCGCCGGCGACGCGATCGACACGATCGACTATCCGAACGCGGACTGCGGTTACGGGGTGGCGCAGGTGACGACCGGAATGCACGCGGACGACACCTCCATCTCCGTGCACGGCCAGATGAAGGTCGCCGTCGACTACGAGGAGAACATCTCCGCCGGGCTGAACATCCTGCAGGAGACGTGGAACCAGCTCTACGAAGCGGGCATCACCGCGAACGGCGGCGACCCGCGCTACCTGGAGAACTGGTACTTCGCCGCGTGGGCGTACAACACCGGCATCCAGCCGACGGCCGCGTTCGGCAACACCTCCGGCTGCACGCCGGGCCCGACCTGCACCGGCCCCGACGGCACCTGGGGCCTCGGCTGGTCGAACAACCCGCGGAACCCCGACTACGACCCGAACCGTGCACCGTACCTGAAGAACACGTACGGGGATGCCGCGCACCCGTCGAGCTGGCCGTACCAGGAGCGCATCCTCGGCTGGATGGGCTCCCCGATCATCCGCTACGGGTACACCGCGTACGACACCCCGGACTACCACGGCGGCAACAGCTGGCTGCAGATCCCCGGGTTCAACAGCATGTGCACCAGCGACAACCACTGCGACCCGGCCAACGCCGCAGGCGGGTACTGCGCTCTCGGCGACTCCGAGTGCTGGTGGCACCAGCCGGTGACATGGGTGGCGAGCTGCTCGACGACGTGCGCCACCGCGGCCTACGAGGACGGCGCCGGTTCGACCCAGCCCACCTATGCCGATCCGTACCCGCCGACGTGCAACCAGGACACGTCCAAAGTCCCAGCGGGGTCGATCATCGTCGACGACCTCAGCAATCCGGCACAGAACCTCCAAGGCTGCTCGGGGATGAACTGGAGCAACGGAGGCACCTTTACCTATGCCCCGGGCACCAACAGTTCCGGGGACCCCGTCGGGAACATCGACACCCATCAACTGGGGTCCGGCTTCGGCGGCCACATCCTCTTCACCCACACCGAGCCGGCTTCTGCAACCAGCCTGATCAACACCGGTACCTGGACTCCGTCTCTGCCGAGCTTGCAGTACTACAAAGTGAAGATCCACATCCCGCAGTCGGGTGCGACCGCGACCGATGTCGTTTACACGATCAACCCGGGTGGGTCGGCGGCGCCGTGGAAGGTCCGTGTGAACCAGGATTGGGAGTCCGAGCAGTGGGTCACCATCGGTACGTTCGCGATGCAGAACGGCGGCAACGTCCAGCTGACCAACACCAGCAACATGCCGGCGGAGAGCTACGACGTCGCGTTCGATGCGATCGCGTTCGTCCCGCAGGGCGGCACACCAGGGCAGCCGATCGGTGGGCCGCCCGGGATCCAGGACGCTCCGAAGGGCTCCAACCCGGCCTGGGTGAACTGCGGGTGCGTGCGCCGCACCGCCGGTGACCCCGTCGACACGGCGACCGGTTATTTCGGTGAGACCGCCACGGATCTGAGCACACCGGGTCTAGGAGAAGCCCTCAACGTCACGCGCACCTACAGCTCCTCCCTCGCGGACCCCTCCGGCCCGGCAGGATCGGGCGCTGTAAACGGCGCCTTCGGGCACGGCTGGACATTCAATTACGGGATGAGCGCGACCACCGGCACCGGGGGCGCCGTGACCGTCCATCAAGAGGACGGCTCCAGTGTGCCGTTCACTCTCTCCGGCAGCACCTACACGCCGTCGGCGCCGCGGTTCGATGCGACGCTGGTCAAGTCAGGGACGACCTACGTCTTCACCCGGCATGCCAGCGACCAATTCACGTTCGACGTGACAACTGGGCACCTGACGAAGATCAGCGACCCGGCGGGCAGGGCTGCTTCACCGCAGTACGCGACGAACCTCGCCTATGACGCGAGCGGGAACCTCCACACGGTCACCGACCCGGGCGGTCGCGTGTACACGTTCACCTGGACCGGAACCCACATCACCAAGGTCGTCTCCGGGGCGGGGCAGGAGGCCGACTACGTCTACAACACCGGCGGCAACCTCGCCGAGGTCTACGGCGTCGGAACGACCAGGACCGGTGGAACCAACGGCGACCAGGATCACACGCAGTACCAGTACAACACTCTGAACCTGATGACCTCGGAACGGTCGCCCGACAACTACGGCAAGACCACCACGCCCACGCCGGTCACCTCCATGACCTACGACAGCTCGGAACGAGTGCTCACCCAGACCGACCCGCTGGGCAAAGTGACGACCTTCACGTACGGACCGAACAGCGGCGCCGGTCTTACCGCCGGGCAGAACCTCGTCACCGACCCCGTCGGCCACAAGACTCTCTACGTCTATCAGAACGGGCTGCTCACCTCGATGACCAAGGGATACGGGGCGACCGGAGCCTCGACCTGGTCGTACGCCTACGACCCGGTCACCCTCGGCGTCTCCGTGCAGACCAACCCCGACGGGTCCACGCAGACCTTCGCCTACGACGACGCCGGCCACCAGATCTCCGCCAGCGACGGGCTCGGGCGGACCACGTCGAAGCAATACGACGCCGCAGGCAACGTCACGCAGAGCACCGACCCCACCGGGCTGCAGACGACCACCACGTACAACGCGTCCGAGAAGCCGACCAGCGTCGTCGTGTCCCTCTCCGGTCAGTCCGCCGAGTCCGCCAACGACACCCTGAATCCCTCGTACGCCCGCTCGTCCAGTTACGGGTACACAGACGCGGCCCACCCCGGTGAGGCGACGACGTTCACGAACCCGAACGGTCACCCGACCAGCTACGGATACGACTCGTTCGGCGATCTCACGACCGTCACCGACGCGCAATCGAACGTGACCAAGTACGGCTACGACACCACGCGCGGCTGGAAGACGAGCACCGTCACCCCGCTCGGCGTCGCGGCGGGCGTCGCACCCGGGTGCACACCACCGGCAAAGGGATGCACCACCTACGCGTACGACGCCTACGGCCACGTCACCACCACGACCGATCCGCTCGGCCACACGACGAAAGCCACCTTCGATGCCGACGGCAACCAGCTGACCAGCACCGACGGTAACAATCACACGACCACGACCACCTACGACAACGCCGACCGTCCGACGAAGGTGCAGAAGCCCTCCACCGACGCGACCACCACCGTCTACAACGACGATGGCACCATCAACAAGGTCACCGACGCCGCCACTCACAACACCAGCTACCTCTACGACGCCCAAGCGCGTTTCATCTCGTCCACTAACCAGGACAACAAGACGACGGCGTACACCTACGACGGCATGGGCCGGCTGAAGACCACGACCAAACCGAACAACGACGTCATCACGCAGACCTGGGACAACGCCGGCCAGCTCAGCGGAATCAGCTACTCCGGGAGCAGCACACCCGCAGTCACCTATGCCTACGACGGCGACGGGCGACGCACCTCGATGACCGACGGAACCGGCACGAGCACCTACAGTTACGACTCGTTCGGCGAGACGACCTCCGTCACCACCGGATCGGGCGCCACGACCGGATACAGCTATGACGCCGCCGGCAACACGACCGGCATCAACTATCCGACCACCGGCTCGCACGCGACCCGGCACTTCAACACGCTCGAGCAGCTCGACAGCGTCACCGACCCGGCCAGCGCCACGACCACCTTCGGGTACAACGCCGACGGGATGCCCACCACGATCGGGTACGGCAATGGCGACACCTCCACGGTCACTTACGACAACGCCGACCGGCCCGCCTCGAGCGCACTCACGCGCGGAGCGACCGGTCTCGGCACGATCACGTACGGACGCGACAACAGCGGAGACCTCAACGCGACGACGCCTTCTGCCGGCGCGCCGGGATCGGCCACCACCTACGGGTACAACGCGAACCAGTACCTGACCGGTTCCACTGTCGGAACGACCACGACCGCGTACGGTTACGACGGTGTCGGCGACCCGACGACGGTTGCGTCGGCCACGCAGGTGTTCGACGCAGCCGGGCAGCTCTGCTGGACCACCACCTCCACTGTGAGCAGCCCGACCTGTGCGTCGCCCGCCAGCGGTGCGACGACCTACAGCTACGACGCCAACGGCAACCGCACCGGCAAAACCCCTGGCGGATCAGCGGCCACGACCTACGGGTACAACGTCGCCGGCGAGCTGACGACCGTCTCGGGGGCGACGAGCGCGACCTACACCTACGACGGTGACGGGCAGCGTGCGACCAAGGTCGCCGGGTCGACCGGCCTGACCTTCACCTGGGACGCTCGCGGGAAGGTACCGCAGCTGCTGAGCGACGGAACGACGGATTATGTGTACGGCCCCACCGGGACACCTGTTGAGCAGTTCACCGCAAGCGGAGCCAACCAGGCGTACTTCTTCGCAGACGCCCACGGATCCACGGTCGAGCTCGCCAACCAGGCGGGAACAGTGACGGGCACTTACGCGTACACGCCGTGGGGTGCTGTCAGCAGCCACAGCGGTGCATCCACACCGTTGCAATACGGAGGCGGATACGCCGACGCGGAGACCGGGCTCATCTACCTGCAGGCGCGGTACTACGACCCCACCACCGCGGTGTTCGTGAGCGTCGACGCGCTCGTCAGCCGAACGATGGCGGCGTACCTGTACACATCGAACGACCCGCTCAACCGACTCGACCCGCTCGGCATGGACTGGAACTTCGGTACATGGATGGGCCTCGCAAGTACTGCTTTCGGTGTCCTCGGAATTGTGGCCGACTTGACCGGCTTCGGCGCGCCGGTCGGCCTGGCATTCGAAGGACTTTCGATCCTCACCGGAACCGCAGCCACAATCTACGACTGCTCAAACCATGACGCTGTAGCATGTGGGCTCGACGCCGTAGGATTGGCCAGCGGTGGCATCGGCGGCGTGGCGCGCTTCGTAGATATTTTCGGACACGTGTCGGAAACAGCCAGCTATGGTCTGAAAGCAGCTGATGGGGCCGGAAGTGCGTTCGGCCTATCCTTCGGTGTCGCGGGTAATATCAACGGAGTCGCATCTCACTCGGAGGCGAAGAAGACATGCCCGAAGTCGTGAACGCGCACCGAGAACTTCTCCACCCTACGGCGTGGGCGATCGGTGTTGTCAGCGCGATCAGTGCTGCAGCGCTTGTGATGCTTGGAGTTGTCGGCGCGGTCGTGACATTCGCGGGCGGCGACCTCATGATGTTTCAAAGTGCATCTTCGTACGTATTCATGAGCGTCTTGATTGCGGTTGCCGTACTCGCTGGAGTGAGCATGCTCCTGGTTGCTGGGCAATGCGCTCGGGAAGCCCGCAGGGGATATACGACAATCGCCAACGCGTATCCGCGGCTGGAGTGGCGCGATCACAAGACCGGGTTGGTCTTTCGCGAAGCGGGAGCGGCCACGCCACGACTTTCCACCGCTGAGCTCCGCTCCCGTGCGTCATCGGTTCACAACGAGCGATGAGACGAGCCGCTCCAGCTTTCGCAGTAGCGATCGGGATCCTCGCCATAGTCTTCCTGCTGGCGCTGCGTGCGAAGATCGTGAACGCCCAGTTGGCTTCAACAGGCTCTACTGACTCCACATGGCTGGCGATGCTCATGCTTATAGCCGTACTTGTTCTGATCCTCCTCTCCGTCGCAGCCGTGATTATCTGGACCTCAGCTCGGGTGTCCGCCGCCGCGCACACCCGATTCAGCGACTCGCTCATCCTGTTGTCGACCCTCCGACCGGACCTGCGGGCAAAGCTTGAGAAGGTGGGAGCGCCGACCGGTGAGATAACGGGTCCTATCGCGTTCGCGTTCAGCGGGCGGTCGCTAACAATAGTGAATCGCGGAGGACGAACGATTGCGTGCTGGAACCGAAACGACGTATCGGCACGAGAACTGACGTTCGATACCGGCAGAGCCAAGCTCAGCGGAATCTGTTTGTCTGTCCCGTACGACGAGATCGCTTTTGTCCCGCGCAGTGGGCGGCCATTCTTCACCCGTGTTCGAGATATCCATGGCCTCGTCCTCCGACTGAATTCGCACTACTGAGGATCATGCGAAATGGAGATGCCGGCCTGCGATGGGCCCGCACGATAAATGTGCTGGTCAGAGGCTATTTTCAGTTTCCGATTTGACCCCAGAACCCGACAAAAACCCCACGGTTCACCTTGTAGATCCGCGCCATTACAGTGTCGATGGCATCGGGCCACCGCATCGCGTGCAGAGTGAGCGACCAGCGCCAGTTCTGCGACGTACCGTGGTCGGCCTGAGGTAGGGGGAGGCTCGAGCCGGGTCCTCCGACGCGACGCGGGGAGCCTAGAGTGAGGGGCGTATGCCTGACTACCCTCCCGCCTCCCTTTCCGTCGAGCCCGAACCCGTCGTCGTCACGAGCGACGCCGGCTCAGGTGCGCCACGGTTCGCCCGCGACGGCATCGTGCAGCGAAAGGGCAAATTCACGCTGATCTCCGGCCCCTTCACACCGCGGGAGTCGATGATCGAAGACCTTCTCACGGTCGCCGACGCGCTGGACGCCGCGGAGCTGGAATACCTGCTGGTCCGTGGCGACGACAACCGGCCCATCATCGCGATCGACCGCCGCCGCCGCAAGCAGACGGCTGCCGTGCTCGCGGCAGCCTTCGCCGACGAGCCGTTCTACGTTCGCAGCCTCGACCACGAGGACGACGACCTGCTCGTTGCAGACGGCAGGCTTTCCCGTCGCAAGGCGGACGTCCTGCGGCTGTACCGTCCCCGGGTGGAGCCGGTCGGCCGCCTGCGCTATGGCGCCGACACCGCGTTCCAACTGGAGTTCTGGCGGTTCGGCGACGACGAGATCACCGCTCCGCGTCCGAACGCGATCATGCGGCCGCGACTCCCGCGCAGCGAGGCAGTGGAAGCGGAGGTGGAGCTGTACGGTCGCCCCTGGCGCACCCTCCAGCAGATGTTCGATCCGCTGGCGAGCGACATCGCGTTCGATATCGACATCGTGTTCTCGTGGGTGGACGGTTCCGACGCCGAGTATCAGCGGCAGCGTGCCGCGCGGATGGCATCGTACGTCGTCGGCGAAGGAGACGACAACGAGGCGCGGTACCGGCAGATCGACGAACTCAAGTACGCGCTGCGCAGCGTCCACATGTTCGCGCCGTGGATCAGGAACATCTACATCGCGACCGATTCGCCCGCGCCGCCGTGGCTCGATCCCGAGCATCCGAGCATCCACATCATGCGGAGCGAGGACTTCTTCCCCGACCGCTCCGGGCTCCCGACCCACAACTCCCACGCCGTCGAGAGCCAGCTCCACCACATCCCGGGGCTGGCCGAGCACTTCCTGTACTCCAATGACGACATGTTCATCGGCCGCCCGCTGTCGCCGGACATGTTCTTCTCACCCGGCGGGGTGACGAAGTTCGTGGAGGCGGGCACCCGCATCGGCCTCGGCGAGACCGACCCGGCCCGCAGCGGCTTCGAGAACGCTGCCCGCGTCAACCGGCGGTTGCTTTGGGAGCGGTTCGGCCGCGTGACCACCCGCCACCTGGAGCACTGCGCCGCTCCGCTGCGGATCAGCGTGCTGCAGGAGATGGAGCGGGAGTTCGCGGAGGACTTCCGCCGCACAGCGGCCAGCCCGTTCCGGTCGGCGACGGACATCTCGGTCACCAACTCGCTCTACCACTACTACGGGCTGATGACCGGTCGTGCTGTCACCCAGACGCAAGCGAAAGTGCTCTACATCGAGACCACGCTGCGGCAGGCGCCGGACATGATGCGCCGGCTCCTGAAGAAGCGCGACCAGGACATGTTCTGCCTCAACGACGGCTCCCACCCGGAGATCGAGCCGGCCGAGCGCCTGCGGATCGTGACGGACTTCCTGGAGCGGTACTTCCCGTTCCGTGCACCATGGGAGCGACCTCCCGAGTAGTGAGGCGACGACCCTCGTCAGTGCGGGATCGGGGTCCGGTCAATGCAAGATCGGGATGGGCGTAGTCGGAGGTTGCTCGCGAACCGACCGCCGCACAGCCTCAGGGATACGGATGCCGTCGGCGGCCAGACGCCGCGCCGACTCCTCCGCGTCGATGTAGTCGAGCGTCGGGTACTGCCCGAGCGGGACGACCGAGTGCAGCACGGTGTCCGGGTAGACGTGCACAAGATTGAAGGCGCGGGCGCCGTCGCGACCGCGGGTCCCGCCGACCGGGACGTTGAGGTCCTGCGTGTAGCAGCTCGCCGAGGCGACGGAGACCGGGATGCCGGCGAACATGGCCGTCGACGAGTAGTGCAGGTGCCCGGCGATGATGGAGCGCACGTCGCTCCCCTCGAGCACCTCGCGGAGCTGCCACTGATCGCGCAGCTCGACCGAGACGGCCAGGTCGAGAACGCTCGGCACGGGCGGGTGATGCATCGCCAGGATGGTGCCCTCCGGCGCGGGCGACGCGAGCTCGGCGGCCAGCCAGTCGAGCTGCGACTCGCTCACGTCGCCGTAGTGGTGGCCGGGCACGGTGGAGTCGAGCGCGATGATCCGCAGTCCCCCGATCCAGTGCACGTCGTCGACCGGCGAGGTGCCGCCCGACTCGTCTCGCAGGGTGCGCCGGAAGGCGGCGCGGTCGTCGTGGTTGCCCATCACCCAGATCACGTGCGCGCCCATCCGTGCGGCGACGGGCTCGACCAGCGCGCGCAACCGCGCGTAGGCGTCGGGCTGGCCGCGGTCGGCCAGGTCCCCGGTGAACACGATCGCCTCCGGCCGGCCGCCCGACCGCTCGACCTCGTGAAGCAGCCCCCGGAGGTGCTCCTCGCTGTCGACGCTCCCGTACAGGCGCTCACCAGCGGCGAGCAGGTGCGTGTCGCTGATGTGGAGCAGGAAGTGGTCCGGCCGCGGATACTCCGCGATTCGCGTCTTCACCCGGCTATCACACCACCCCCGACTGAACGGGCCGTGAACGTCCCTGGCGTGGCGGGGGCTTCAGTCGGCGGGCAGCGAAATAATTACGCACCGCTAGTGCGGTGAATCGAGGAGGGCCTCCGTGTGCTCGACCACTTCACGGGGTCCGTCGTGCCGGCGGAGGGCCTCGCCTATGCGTTGGGCAACCGTCCGGTAGGCGGGCTCGCCGGAGACCCGCTGCCATGCGCGCAGGATCGTGCGAGGAGACGGTGTTCCCGTGCGCAGATTCACCCCGGCGCCGGCCCAGGCGACGCGGGCGGCGACTTCCGGCTTGTCCAGGTCTCCGCCCGCGATCACCAGAGGCACGCCGTGGTGCAGCGCCGCCAGCACGCCGCCCCACCCGCCGTTGGTCACCATCACGTCGATGCGGGGCAGAAGCCGATCGTACGGAAGCAGGTCTGCGACGCGGGCGTTCGGCGGCGCAGGGAACGGCAACCCGCTGTTCCCGCGCACTCCCGTCGCGACGGCGAGCTGCACCCGCTGACGTCCGAGCGCTGCGAATGTCGGCCGGATGAGGTCGGCAGGATCCACATTCTGGGTGCCTTGGGTCACATGCACCACCGGACGCGGGTCCGCGAGCGATTCCGGCCACCACGCGGGGTCCGGGATGCCGCTGCCGGCATGGTCCGTGAGCTCGCCGACCCAGACGATCCGTCCTGGCCACTGAGGGCGGGGGTACTCCAGTTGCTCGACGCCGCTGGCGCACACCAGATCGCGTGAGTACAACGCCTCCTGGAAGGTGAGTGCGCTCGGCGGGAGGCCGGCGAGAGCGCGTTGCTCGTGGAACGCGTGCTGAATCGGGCGGGACACGGCCGAGAGCGCCGCCCACAATGCGCCGTCCCGCAGGCGGCCGAGCGCCGACGTCGCCGGTAGGAGGCCCAGGCCGGGTGGCGGTGCACCCGGGGACGGCGTCGCGAGGGGGACGAGCGCGACCGTGACCCGCGGAGTGCCGGTCCGTTCGGCGGCCAGATGCGCGCCGAGGGAAAGACCGTCGGCGACGAGGACATCCCAGGGCCGCGCGTCGAAGGAGGCAGTCAGGTCGGCGCACTGCGCTGATCCCGTTCGGACGAACAGGTCCTCGACGTTCACGATCATCTGGCGGGGGCCCTTGCGGCCGCGCAGCCGCGGGAATGTCGGGGCCAGATCGTTCTCATCGAAGTCCGGCGCCCTCTCCCACAGCACAGGTTCCGCCCCGTCGGCGCGGAAGGCGTCGGCGTGGGCTGACCCTGTGTACACGCGCACCCGGTGACCTGCTGCAGCGAAGGCGCGCGCCACCGCCCGCATGGGCGCGACGTGGCCGGAGAACGGCATGACCGCAAGCATCACCTCTGCCATGCCAGACATGGTGAGGGATGCCGGCCGGATGGCGCTAGAGCGGTGATGGCCGGCTAGAGGCAGACCCAGCAGTAGAGGTTGTGGTTTGCGGCGGTCGCCTTCGATGCGAGTACGCGAAGCTCCAGGAGGAAGTGCGTGGCCACGTCAGGATCCATACCACCCCAGAACTCGTCGATCTCCGACCACGGATCGGCGGAGGCGACCAGCTCATCGAGCGAGCATTCCGTGAGGTGTGCTCGAAGGCCCTCGTTCAGTCCCCACACCCAGCGGCCGCCGTCTTGCTCAGCGACCATCCGCCCTCCAGTGGGGCTGTCATCCGTTGCGACTCCGGAGAGGATCGCCTCCAACTGATCCATCTCGACAACGGGAAGAATGCTGAAGAGAATCACTTGGTTCGCTTCGGGAATGACCCCCTCAGGACCATCCTCAAGAAGCTTGGCGGCGTCGGCATCGGACGGTGCGCTGAAGTACTGCGTGAAGATGGACACGCCGACATTGTGCCCGAAGCGGGGCGCCGAACCTCGGTAGGCCGCGAGTACATTCGCGTCGGGCTTAGGTCGTCTCCCCTGGAATCAGTTCCACCAATTCGCTGAGGTCCAGCTCAGCCGACGTGGGCTCCGGCAGCGGGCGGCGCGACGACAGCGATGCGAGGTCCCGGACAAGGGCGTCCATGATCTTCGGCTGGTCGACGAAGACCGTAGTCAGTCGGGGAGTGATCAGCTGGCCGACAGCCGTTCTGTCGACTCCGACGAGGGCGAGGTCTTCTGCCACGCGAAGGCCGAGGCGCCGGGCGGCGGAGAGGACAGCGATCGCGACGTCGTCGTTGTAGCAGCAGACGCCGATCGGAGTGGAATCGGCCCCCGAGAGCACCGCCCTGAGCGCTGTCGTCGCCCCGTGCGCGTCGAGCGGAATGCGCGCAATGAGGGGTTTCGCGAGGCCTCGCTCGCGGGCCTCCCGCTCGATGCCGTCGAGTCGTGGAGGTCCGAAAGGATCGAGCCGCTTGTCATCGAGTGCGGCGTACACCAGCCGCCGGGGCCCTGCGCGCAGCAGCTCACGAACTTGCATCCGACCGATGTGAATATCGATCGGGTCAGGGTCGGCCCGGTCAGCGAGGGGGGTTCGGCGGGGAACGACGCGAGTTCCGAACGCTTCGATACGCTCGCGTTGCTCGTTGCTGAACACTCCAAAGTCGACGACCGCCGTCGGCCGCAGATCGAGCACGGACGTCAGCGTCGATTCGTCCTGCATACTGGCGAATCGCACCACCACGCTCATTCCCTCTCCCGAGGTGGCGTTGGTCAATCGGTCGACGGAGTCTTGCAGGTGGGGCCCGAAGGTCGCGTTGGGTACGACGACGACGATGATGTCGCTCAGGCCGGTGACCAGTGCCCGACCTGCGCGAGATGGTCGGTAGTGGAGGGCCTTCGCTGCCGCGAGGACGCGTGCGCGGGTCTCTTCGGGGAACCGATCATCGCCGTTGAGTATTTGGCTGACGGTCGAACGCGAGACGCCGGCGGTCGCCGCGACATCCTTGCTCGTCGCTCGCCGGGCGGGCCGCACATCCACCGTCATCCGACCAGTCTGCCACATCGGAGTTGACACGTGACACCGACTCGCTTTACGGTGGTGTCGCGTGTCACTGACACGTGACACCGATCGGTGATGTGACCGGTCCCAAATCTGACGAGGGAGTCAACAATGGCGAAGGATTCCACCCGGACTTCGGCAGAGCAGCAAAGAGCAGCGGTCGCCGTGAGCGCGGAGGAGTCGCTGACCGCCTCCCTGGCTGCCAACGCGGTCGGCGAGGCGGTTGAGGACACGACCGGTCAGAAGCTCAAGATCCGCGAGCGGCTCGCCTACGGCGTCGGCGACATCGGCGGGAACTTGATCTTCGCGCCGATCTCGGCCTTCCTGCTCTTCTACTTCACCGACACTGTGGGGATCGGCGCTGCGATCGCCGGCACACTGCTGCTGTTCGGCCGCGTGCTGGACGGCACGATGGACCTGGTCCTCGGCGCACTGATCGACCGCACGAACACCCGCTGGGGCAAGGCCCGGCCCTGGATCCTGTTCGCGACCCCGGTCGTGGTGATCTCGTTCATCCTGCTGTTCAACATTCCCGCAGGGCTCGGGACCGGGGCCAAAGAGGTCTACGCGTTCGTCATGTACTTCATCTGCCTCGGCGTCGGCTTCGTCGGGTCGAACCTGGCGTACCACACGCTGCTCTCTGTGATCACGAGCAATTCGAAGATGCGGGTCTCGCTCACCGTCATCCGCACCTTCTTCGCTCTGGTGACCACGCTGGTCGTGAACTTCGTCACGATCCCGGTGATCACCGCGAACGGGGGCGGGCAGAACGGATGGACGATCATCTCGATCGTCTACGGTGTGATCTCCGCCCTCACATTCTTGATCGTGTTCTTCGGCACCAAGGAGAGGATCAAGGGGACGATCAAGCAGGACGACGGCAGCAAGCTGCCGCTGGGCAAGTCGCTCGGAATCCTGTTCCGCAACCCGTACTTCTTCCTCGCCTTCGGCTTCTTCCTGCTGAACTACGTTCTCACCGGCACCGCCGGTGTCGGCGTGTACTACGCGAAGGATGTCCTCGGTGACCCGAACATCTACAGCTTCCTCGGACTGGTTCAGCTCCTCCCGCTGATCATCGGCCTCTGGTTCATGCCGGCCATCATCGCTCGGGTCGGCAAGCGCAAGCTCATCCTGGTGGGTGTCGTGATCACCGTCCTCGGCTGCGTCATCTCGCTCATCGACCCGAGCAGCATCACCCTCGTCATCGTGGGCGGCCTGGTCCGATCCGTCGGAGGCATCCCTGCCGCGGCAGGACTGTTCGCGCTCGTGGCAGACGTCGTGGACTACGGGGAGTGGAAGAGCGGCGTTCGCCTGGACGGCATGACGTACTCGGCCGCGACCGCCGGCCAGAACTTCGGTGCCGGCCTCGGCGTGGCCCTTGTCGGCTGGCTCCTCGCCGCCGGCAACTACAACGGCCAGGCCTCCAGCCAGCCCGCGTCGGCGGTCAACATGGAGATCCTCCTCTACCTCTGGCTTCCGCTGATCATCTCCGTGCTCATGGGTGTCATCATCTGGTTCTTGAACATCGACAAGAACCTCTCCCAGATCCAGCGGGACCTGGCTGCCCGGCGAGCTGCGAAGGCTGCAACGGTGCAGGGATGACGTCACCGTCGGCAGGAGGAGGACTGAGCTGGGCTGTCATCGGCACCGGTCTCATCTCCCAGCTCATTGCGAACGACCTCGCCGTGACCCCGGGGGCCGACTGCTACGCGGTTGTCTCCCGAGATCAGGCGAAGGCGAACGCGTTCGCGGACGAACATGGGTTCTCCGTCGCGTACTCAGACCTGCACCGGATGCTCGCAGACCCCGATGTGGACATCGCCTACGTCGGGACCCCGCACGCGACCCACGCGGGAATCGCAGTGGCGGCCTTGGAGGCAGGCAAGCATGTCCTGATCGAGAAGCCGATCGCCGTCGACGCGGGCGAGGCGCAGCGCATCGCCGACGCGGCGGCGGCAAGCGGCCGATTCGCGATGGAAGCAATGTGGATGCGGTTCCTTCCCGCATATCGCGGGGCGGTGGTCGCAGCACTCTCCGGCGCGATCGGCGACGTCCGCAGTGTGCGCGCATCCTTCGGCTTGCCTTTCGATGCGCCGGACTCGCCACGATGGAGCGCCGAACGGGCCAGCAGCACACTGTTGGACCAGGCGATCTACCCGGTCACCCTCGCGCTCGACGTCCTCGGCGCACCCGATCGCGTCTGTGGGTCCGGTTGCATCCGACCGGACGGGGTGGACCTCGCCGAGCACATGACCTTCGACTACGCGGATGGCCGATTCGCCCAGCTGGCGGCTTCGATGGTCGATTACGCGGAACCGACAGCGACCATTAGTGGAACCGAAGGCTGGATCACCATCCCGGCGCCCTTCTGGTCCGCATCCGAGTACCAGAAACGCAGCGGGCCGATCCCGGATGCACTCGCACGGGTCGACACGACCGCGTTCACGCGCGACGGGTACGGCTACGTGCCGATGCTCGCCGCGGTCACCGAGGTGATCGTGGCCGGCCTCACCGAGCATCCCCTCCACCCATTGGCCGACAGCGTCGCAACGCTGTCAATGCTGGACGCCATCCGACGAAGCATCACCGAGACATCGCACGACCAGAGGAGCACCCATGAAGCGCACATCGTTCAATGACGGCTGGCAGTACCGCGAGAAGGTGAATCCGTTCGCGGAGCTCGCCGGGATCAGCGCACTGTACAACGACATCACCCTCCCGCACGATGCCCAGATCGGCCGCGACCGCGACCCGGAGGGTGATCGAGCGGTCGCCTTCTTCCCAGCCGGTGCCTATCAGTACCGCAAGAGCTTCCTGGTGCCGAGCGAGTTCGAAGGGAAGCGGATCGTTGTGGAGTTCGAGGGGGTCTACCGCGACGCGACGGTGCACATCAACGGGAGCTTCGCCGGTCAGCGACCCTACGGCTACTCCGGGTTCACCATCGACGCCGACACATTCCTGCGCCCAGGCGAGGAAAACACCATCGAGGTCGAAGCGCGCAACGGGGAAGACTCTCGCTGGTATACAGGCGCCGGAATCTACCGCAACGTCTGGCTCCATGTCGGCCCCGAGGTGCACATCCCCGCTGACGGCCTGAGGGTGACGACGCCCGACGTCGAGGCGGACGCCGCCATCGTCGAGGTGGACGTGACCGTCTCGAACACCCGCAACCGCCGCGCAACCGTATCTGTAAGCGTCAACATCACCGATCCATCCGGTGCGACGGTGGCCACCGGAACGGTGCCAGTGACCGTGGAAGCCAACGGTTCGGCGTTGAGCCGGCAGCGGCTTCGAGTGGGAGCGCCGGCCCTGTGGAGCGCCGAGGCTCCCGCGTTGTACACCGCGCATGCCGAGCTGTCGGATGACGCGGTCATCGACCAAGCCAGTAGTTCGTTCGGGATCCGCAAGCTGCAGGTGGACCCGGTTCGAGGCCTGCGGGTCAACGGCCAGACGGTCAAACTGCGTGGAGCGTGCATCCATCACGACAACGGCATCCTCGGCGCGGCGACCTTCGATGCTGCGGAAGAGCGCCGCGTACGGTTGCTGAAAGAGGCCGGCTTCAACGCCATCCGATCCGCTCACAACCCGATCAGCGCAGGGCTGCTCGAAGCGTGCGACCGGCTCGGGATGTACGTCATGGACGAGACGTTCGACATGTGGACATCGGGAAAGATGTCGCACGACTACTCGCTCCGGTTCGCGGAGTGGTGGGAGCGCGACGTGGAGGCGATGGTCGCCAAGGACTTCAACCACCCGAGCGTCATCCTCTACTCGATCGGCAATGAGATCCCGGAGACCGGTTCGGCGGCCGGCGGGATCACCGGCCGCGCACTAGCGGAGAAGGTCCGAGCGCTCGATTCCACCCGATTCGTGACCAACGCCGTCAACGGCATGTTGGCAGTCATGGACGATCTGAAGGCGATGGGCGCCCAGCGCGGCAGCAGCGCGGACGAAGGCGCCGGCATCAATACGATGATGGCGAGCGGGCCGGGGGACTTCATGAACCAGATCGGATCCTCCCCGCTGGTCACGGAGAAGACCGCCGAGTCGTTCGGGCTGCTGGACATCGCCGGAATGAACTACCTGGATGCACGGTACGTGATGGACAAGGAACTCTTCCCCAATCGTGTGATCGTCGGGACGGAGACCTTCCCTACCCACATCGACCACAACTGGGGACTCGTCACCGACAACGCTCATGTCATCGGCGACTTCACCTGGACGGGCTTCGACTACCTCGGCGAGGTCGGCATCGGCGCGCCACAGTATCTGGCCGAGGGGGAGCAGCCGACTCTCAGTGCCGGCTTTCCGTGGATCGCCGCGTGGTGCGGTGACCTCGATTTGATCGGAGGCCGTCGCCCGGCGTCCTTCTACCGCGAGATCGTCTTCGGTCTCAGGCCGGAACCGTACATCGCGGTGAACCGCCCGGGTCGTGATGGCACGTTCTACGCGGGGCCGTGGACCTGGAGCGACAGCATCGCCAGCTGGACCTGGTCGGGCCATGAGGGCGCCACGCTGACGGTCGAGGTCTACAGCGACGCAGACGAGGTCGAGCTTGCGCTGAACGGTGCTGTGATCGGGAGGGCGGCCGCCGGTCGCGAGCACGCTTACCGAGCGGAGTTCCCTGTTGCGTACACACCCGGGACGCTGGTGGCCACTGCCATTCGAAACGGCATCCGGGCGGAGTCCTATACCCTCACGACGGCAGGGCCGGCGGTTCAGCTTCTGGCAGAAGTGGACGCCGAGACCGCCGACGGTATCCGATTCGTCCGCATCGGATTAGCGGACGGCGACGGGAGGATCGTCTCAGACGCCGACCGGCCGGTCACCGTCGAGCTGGAGGGTGAGGCGAAGCTCCTCGCGGTGGGGTCCGGGAACCCCGCACCGGCAGACTCGTACGTGAGCCGGCAGCACACCAGCTTCGATGGTCATGCGCTCGCGGTCGTGCAGCTGGCCGGTGACGAGCACGTCGATGTGACGATCACCGCGTACGGGCTTACGGCGGCGCGGTTGTCGTTGAGTGCTGATGGCGTCGAGTTCCTCGACCGCGAGAGGTCGCTCAGCGCAGCGGGATGACGATGGCGAGTGGATGGACGTGAAGCGTGAATCGGATCACCAGGTCTGCTCGGCCGCCCGCACCAGCAGCTCGTTCACCGCGACCCGCCGGGGGCGGGTGACCATGTAGGCGACGGCGTCCGCGACGTCGGCCGGCTGCAGCGCCTCGTCGAGACCTGACGTTCCGCCGCCTCGCGCACTGCTGAGGAGTTGTGACTGACGAGCTCTGTGTCCACCGTCCCCGGTTCGATCACACCGACCCGCACTTTCTGGGGCACGAGTTCTTGGCGGAGCGCTTCGGAGAACGCGTTCACGCCGAACTTGGTCAGGTTGTAGACGCTGCTGCCTGGCCGAGCGACTCGTCCGGCCGTCGAGCTGATCGTGACGATGTCGGCGATGCCTCGTGCGGAGTCCTGTCCGGCGTGGATCAGGTGGGGGAGGGCCGCATGGGTGATCGCGAGAACGCCGTTGACGTTGATGGCGAGCATCCGCTCCCAATCGTCGACACTGGCCTGCTGGGCCGGGCCCAAGAGCATGACGCCCGCGTTGTTGACAAGAATGTCGAGCCGGCCGGTCCGATCGACCGCGGCCTCCACAGCGGCCTCCGCCGATCCTCGATCAGCCACGTCGCCTTCGATCACGATCGCCCGTCTGCCGGCTTCCGTGATTCCCGCCGCGACGTCGTCGAGGCGGTCTCGTCGCCGCGCGACCAGCGCCACCGTCGCCCCCTCCGACGCAAGCCTTCGTGCCGTCTCGGCGCCGATCCCGCTACTCGCTCCGGTCACCAATGCCGTCGCGCCGTCCAATGCTCCCGCCATGATCTCTCTCCCGTGTATTCCCTCTACCCGCTCGACTCGAGCACATTCAGCAGCATCGATGCCGCATGGTGCAAGCCTTACCTCACAGGAGTGGAATCGGGAGGCCCTTCGGCCACAGCGCAGTCCATCGTCGGCAGCGTCGGATTGGTCGGGGCCAAGCACAAGAGAATCGTCCATGTTCTGCGTGGGAACGCATATGTTGTAGGGGTCAGGGCGGCCCGTAGGGTCGCATTTATGTCTGCTGTTCCCCCCTCGTTCCCCCTCCCTCCCGTGCCGGAGAGCCAGCGCGACGCCGCCGTCGCGGCGTGGGGGGAGCCCGTTGATGTTCGCACCTATGAGCCGGGGGAGCCGGGGCGTCTCCCTGCTTTCCTGGAGTCGCGGGTCTATCAAGGTTCGTCCGGTCGGGTGTACCCGTTGCCCTTCATCGAGTCGGTCAGTCATGAGGCGACGACCCGCACGTGGCAGGCGGTGCATCTCGAGAACGAATACCTTCGGCTGGTGATCCTTCCCGAGCTGGGTGGACGCGTTCACATCGCGATCGACAAGACCACCGGCCAGGACTTCTTCTACCGGAACGACGTGATCAAACCGGCCCTGGTCGGTCTCGCCGGGCCGTGGATCTCGGGAGGGATCGAGTTCAACTGGCCGCAGCACCACCGTCCCGCCACCTTCCTGCCGATGGACTGGACGATCGAACGCGAGCCCGACGGTTCGGTCACCGTGTGGTGCAGCGACCATGACCCGTTCGCCAGGATGAAGGGCATGCACGGTATCCGTGTGCGACCGGGCAGCGCTGTTCTGGAGGCCAGAGTGCGGCTGTTCAACCGCACGGAGACCACGCAGACCTTCCTCTGGTGGGCGAACGTCGCCGTCCGTGTGCATGACGAGTACCAGTCGTTCTTTCCAGGGGACGTCCACGTGGTCGCCGACCACGCCAAACGCGCCGCGACCGCGTTTCCCGCCGCCGACCAGCCGTATTACGGCATCGACTACGCGGCTCGCGCCGACCGGAACAGCCCCGCGTACGTCGCGGACGATGCCGACCGGATCGACTGGTACCGCAACATCCCCGTGCCCACGTCGTACATGTGCGTCGCCAGCGAAGACGACTTCTTCGGCGGCTACGACCACTCCACGGCGCTGGGCTTCGCGCACGTCGCCGACCACCACATCGCTCCGGGCAAGAAGCAATGGACGTGGGGCAACTCCCCGTTCGGCTGGGCGTGGGATGCGAACCTCAGTGACGACCGCAGCGCTTACGTCGAACTGATGGCCGGGGTCTACACGGACAACCAGCCGGACTTCTCCTACCTCGCCCCGGGCGAGACGAAGTCGTTCAGCCAGTTCTGGTTCCCCTATCACGGCATCGGCCCGCTCACGCAGGCGTCGACCGACCTGGCGATGAGCCTCGTGGTCAGCGGAGACGGCGCAGAGCGGATCGCGGACATCGGCCTGGCAGCCACCCGCGTGTTCGAGGGTGTCGAGCTGCGGCTGATCGACAGCTCGGGTGCACTCGTCTGGGAGGAGCGGGCGTCGGTCCGACCTGGTCGTCCGTTCGTCGTCAGGGTGCCTGCTGCGATCGCCGGTGATCTCGACCTGGTCGCCGAGGTCGACGACGTCGAAGTGCTCCGATCGACCACCCGCTACCGGGACGCGGCCGCCGACGGCTTCGAGACGGCGACCGAGCCTCCCGCCCCAGCCGAGATCGACTCGATCGACGAGCTCTACCTCACCGGCGTCCACCTCGCCCAGTACCGGCACGCCACCAGGTCGCCCGAGCCGTATTGGCAGGAGGCCTTGAGGCGCGATCCGGGCGACTCCCGCTCGCACGTCGCCATCGCCTCGGCCCGGCTCGGAGCCGGCCGCCTGACGGAGGCCGAAGAACACCTCCGCTCGGCTCTTCGCCGCCAGACGCGGCGCAACCCGAACCCGGCCGACGGCGAAGCCTCGTACCTCCTCGGCGTCGTGCTGTCGGAGACCGGTCGCGATCAGGAGGCCGACGGCGCGTTCGCGAAGGCGGCGTGGACGTACGCCTGGCGGGCGCCGTCAGCGCTGGCCCGCGCCCGCATCGCCGCCCGCGCCGGTCGCTGGAGCGACGCGCTCGAACAGGCCGAGCTCGCCGCCCGCCTCGACGCGGACCAGCTGCAGGCCGCGGCGGTCCGTGTGATCGCACTGCGCACGCTGGGTCGTGCAGCGGAGGCGGAGGAGGTCCTGGCCGCAGCGCGCGCGCTCGACCCGCTCGACGCCTGGTTGAGGGACCTCGCCGGCACGCCGGCGAACACCGACGCCGGAACGCTGCGCGACCTCGCGGGGGAGTACCGATCGCTCGGGATGTCCGCGGAGACGCTCCGCGTCCTGGAGGCAGCAGCGCTCGCCGCTGTCACCCTGCCGGTGCCCGGAGCGGGCGACCCGCTCGCCCTCATCCACTACGCCAGGGCGGAGCTGCTCGAAGAGCTCGGCCGCGTCGATGAGGCGACCGCTGCCCTCCGGGATGCGCGCACCGTCTCCGTCGACCGGTGCTTCGCCGGCGGCCGCGAGGATGCGCGCGTGCTCGAACGCCGGGTCCAGCGCACGGGCGACGCCCGCGCGCACGCACTGCTGGGCCACTGGCTCTACTTCCACCGCCGCTACGACGAAGCGATCGCGCACCTCGAACGCGCAGTCGAGCAGGCGCCCGACGACGCGGTGTCGCTCCGCGGCCTCGGCCTCGCCGCCTACAACGTCCAGGGCCGACCCGAGGAGGCTGTGCGCCGGTACCGGCAGGCGGTGGACGCCGCACCGCGCGACGCGAAGCTGCGATACGAGGCCGACCAGCTCGCCCGCCGCGTGGGCGCCGCTCCGCAGGAACGACTTGACGCCCTCGCCGATGCCGGCGAGCTGATCGTCGAGCGGGACGACCTCGCCCTCGCCTACGCGGAGCTGCTCGTCCTCGTCGGACGTCACGCCGAGGCGATCCGTCTGCTGTCCGGTCGCCGGTTCAGCCCCTGGGAGGGCGGCGAGGGCGAGACCATCCGGGTGTGGACGCTGGCCCAGCGCGCCGCGGCGAACGAGGCTCTTCTCCTCGGCGAGCCCGACCGCGCGGTGGCCGCGCTCGCGAGCGCGGTCGACGTTCCCGACACCCTCGGCGAAGCACCGCACCCCCTGGCCAACCGGTCCGACCTCCTGCTCGCATTCGGCGACGCCAATCAGGCTGCCGGGCTGACGGTGGCCGCCGAGGAGGCGTGGCGCGCGGCGGCGACGAGTGCGGGGGACTTCACCACGATGTCAGCGGTTCCGCACTCCCCGATGACGTACTATTCGGTGCTCGCGGCACGACGGCTCGGCGACCAGGACCGCGCGGACCGGCTGACCGCCGAGCTCGCGGACTACGTGGAGGTCGAGCGGCGAGAGCGTGCGAAGATCGACTACTTCGCCACGTCCCTGCCGACGATGCTGATCTTCCGGGCCGACATCGAGCAGGTCCACCGTGACCTGGTCGCGGTCATGGACGCCGAACTGGCGCTGCTGACGGGTGATCCGTCCCGCGCGGCGACGATCTTGGCCCCGGTCCTCGACCGCGACCCCGCCGCCACACTCGTGCGGGAGCTGCTGGGCGAAGCGGAGACCGCGTACGTCAACTGAGCCGCGCCGGCGACGACCGGGATCAGCCCTTGTGCTGGTCCCGGTACTCGCGCGCCGTCATGCCGTGCACCTTCTTGAACTGGCGGGCGAAGTAGAACGAGTCGGGGTAGCCGACCTCCGCCGCGATCGCCGCCACGGTCGCGGAGGTCGTGTCGAGAAGCTCGCGGGCTCGCGACATGCGCAGCATCGTCTGGTACTGCAGCACCGGATAGCCGACATGCCGTTTGAAGAGGGCGCTGAAGTGGGATGTGCTCAACGACGCCATCGATGCGAGTTCCGGAACCGTCACCCGGTCTGCGATGTGCGCCCGCAGGTACTCGGTGGCGTGGTCGATCACATCGCCCGCGTCATCGGCGCGGGAGCGTTCGGAGGCCAGCAGGGTCAAGGTGTGCCACGCCGCGCCGGCAGCCGCATTGAGGCTGGACGTCGTGCTGTCGCGTTCGGTCCACGCCAGCACCTCCGACATCAGCGACACGATCGGGTACAGGTCTCGAGGCCGGCGGACCGGGTTCTCCACCGTCATCCCGGACGCCGCGAGAAAGGGCTCCACGTCGGGCCCCGCAGCGTGGAACCACCACAGCGTCCACGGGTTGTCCACATCGGCGCCGTACGCGTGCGGCTGACGGGGTGGAAGGACGACGACCTGCCCCTGGTGCACGGGGAATCGTCCAGCTTCCGTTTCGCACCAGCCGGATCCGTCGACGCAGGCGATCACGATTGCTTGCGCGATCGGCGTGGTCCGGCGGCGTCCGTGGGAGTCGGCTTTCGGGAAATAGCCGCTATCCGTCACGACCAGACGCGTTGTTCCGGGCTGCTGGAGAAACTCGCGGACGCGTGGCCGGGGGAGAACCAGCATGCGCTGGCCCGGGAATCCATCAGGGATGAGCACCGGATGATTCTGCGTCATCGCCATCGAAATGTCCAGATACACCAACGGTTTCTGCTACGGCGACGCTCCGTGTCGACCTAGCGTGGATGTCAGCCGGACGTAGGATCTTCCTTCGGCCGACCCCTTGCAATCACCCCCACGGAATGGAGTCGATGATGACCCGAAAGACCACCCGATGGTTGACGGCGCTCGGCAGCGCCGTCGCCGCGACGGCGCTGCTCGCAGGCTGCGTCTCCACGTCGGGCGAAGCGCAGCAGGCCAAGAGCGGGCCGGACGCCTCCGGACCCCTCATCCTGCAGTCCCGCTTCACCGATGCGGAGAAGGGCGGCCTCGACAAGCTGGTGAAGGAGTTCAACGCCAAGGGCGAAGGCCAGGTCAAGGTCAACACCATCCCGACCAACACCTTCAACCAGCAGCTTCCGTCGTACCTCACCTCCAAGAACCCGCCGGACGTCTACACCTGGTACGCAGGCCAGGCCACGCGCGACTTCGCCGACCAGAACCTCCTGCTCGACCTGTCCAGCGTCTGGAAGGACCACGGCAGCGACTTCCCGGCCTCCCTCAAGTCGCTGAGCCAGGACTCGTCCGGCAAGGAGGTGTTCGTCCCGACCGGGTACTACTGGTGGGGCGTCTACTACTTCAAGAGCGACTTCGAGAAGCTCGGCATCACCCCGCCGAAGACCTGGGACGAGTTCCTCGCCGACTCCGCCAAGATCAAGGGCCAGGGCGTGACGCCGTTCACCGCCGGCCTCAGCGACAACGCCTGGCTGGCCTCCGCCTGGTTCGACTACCTGGACCTGCGCATCAACGGCGCCGACTTCCACCTGAAGCTGCTTTCGGGCAAGGAGAAGTACGACAGCCCTCAGGTGCGCAAGGTGTTCGCCGCCTTCAAGCAGGTGCTCCCGTACTTCGACCCGGCGGTGCTCGGCACCACGCAGAACCAGGCGATGAGCGACTTCTCGCAGGGCAAGGTCGCCATGTACCTCCTGGGCGCGTGGGCGCAGCCGTCGGTCCCGGCCGACAAGCAGAGCGACCTGGCGTTCTTCCAGTTCCCGACGATCGACCCCTCGGTGCCGGTCGCCGAGGAGGGGCCGACGGACGGTTTCATCGCCAGCGTGAAGACGGACAAGCCGAACCTCACGAAGAAGTTCCTCGACTACGTCGCCAGCCCGCAAGCGCAGACGGACCTGGCGGCGAGCCAGCAGGGCACCTACCTGCCGGCGAACTCGAAGGCGAAGCTGAACCTCGACGCGCTCTCCAAGCAGGGCAAGGACATGCTGGAGTCGGCCAAAGCGGTCACGCAGTTCTACAACCGGGATGCGGGTGACCCCCAGCAGACGCCGGCAGACACCGCGCTGACCAGCTTCATCGCCCACCCGGAGAACCTCGACCAGATCCTGAAGGACTGGGACGCGGCGTCGGCGAAGATCCGGGCGACTTCGTGACCTCTCTCACCTCTGTTCGCGGTCGGCGGCGGATCTCCATTCCGCCGCCGATCGTGTTCGCCCTCGTCCTCATCCCGTTCCTCGTGGAGGCGGTCGGCGTCTTCTGGCCTGCATTCCAAGGCGTCAGCCTCTCGTTCCTGCACTGGAACGGGATCGGGCCGGCGACCCCGGTCGGCGTGCAGAACTACGTCGACCTGTTCGCGGACCCGATCTTCCTCACCGCCCTCAAGAACACCGCGATCTGGATCGTGCTGTTCGGCGGCATCTCCTTCGCCGCCGGGCTCGGCGTCGCTCTGCTGTTCCAGTCGGAGCGCCGAGGCGTCGGCATCTACCGCACGGCGCTCTTCCTGCCGATCGTCTTCTCGCTCGTCGTCACCGCCCTGATCTGGGGCGCGTTCTTCCAGCCCAACGGCGTCCTGAACAACGTCCTCGACGCCGTCGGTCTGCACAGCTGGACCCACGTCTGGCTCGGCGACTCGAGCACCGCGCTCTACGCCGTGATCGTCGCCGCGCTGTGGCGCGAGATCGGCTACGTGATGGTGCTGTTCATCGCCGGGCTCAAGGCCCTCGACCCCGCTGTGCAGGAGGCCGCCCGCGTCGATGGCGCCACCGGCTGGCAGCGGTTCTGGCACGTGACGATGCCGCAGCTGCGCAGTGTCAACCTCGTGGTGCTGTCGGTGCTCATCATCGACTCGCTGCGCTCCTTCGACATCGTCTGGGCGATGACCCGAGGCGGCCCCTATCACTCCACCGAGCTGCTGAGCACGTACATGTTCTCCACCGCCTTCGGCTCGCACGCCCTGGGCTATGCCTCCGCGATCGCCGTCGTGATCTTCATCCTGGCGATCGCCGTCATCGTCTCGTACCTCGTCCGCGCGCTCTCCGAGGAGAAGGAGTCATGACCGCCACCGCCGCCCAGACCCGCACCGCCGGCGCGCGCCCCGCGACCACTGTCCGCCGGCGCAGCCGCCGCAGGACCGCCGTGACCGTCGGCTTCCACACCAGCGGCATCCTGATCTCGCTGGCGTGGTTCGCGCCGATCCTGGTCGTGCTGATCACCTCGTTCCGCACCTTCGACGACATCTCCGCGAACGGCATCGCCAGCCTCCCGCACACCTTCACGCTCAGCACGTACGTGCAGGCGTGGAACCAGGGCGGCCTCTTCCAGGCGCTCGTGAACAGCATGATCGTGACCATCCCGACCGTGATCCTGACCCTGCTGTTCTCGGCCGCGGCCGCGTTCGGACTCAGCAGGTACCGTGTGCCGTTCCGCCGCACCCTCCTGCTCGTGATGCTCGCGGGCAACCTCCTGCCGGTGCAGATGCTGCTCATCCCGGTGGCGCGCCTCACCCAGCAGCTCAACGTCTACGACACCCTCGGCGCCTTGATCGCCGTGCAGGTCGCGTTCGGAATCGGGTTCTACACCTTCGTGCTCTACGGCTTCATGCGCACCATCCCGCACGAGCTGCAGGAGGCCGCCACGCTCGACGGCGCGAGCACGGTCCGCATCTTCCTGCAGGTCATCCTCCCGCTGACCCGCCCGGCGCTCGCCGCGCTCGGTGCGCTGTCGTTCACGTGGGTGTTCAACGACCTGCTCTGGTCGATCACGCTGCTGCAGACGTCCGAGAAGCTCCCGATCACGGCGGCCGTGCTGTCGCTGCAGGGCGAGTACGTCTCCAGCTGGTCGGTCATCGCGGCGGCGACCGTCGTCGCGGCCATACCCTCCACCATCGTCTTCCTGCTCTTCCAGCGCAGCTTCATCGGGGGCCTCGCCCTCGGATCGGTGAAATAGAACACATGCACGTCGACACGGACCTGGTCCACCTGCGCGCGGGAGGCACGAGCGTCGTGGTCCTCCTCGATGACGCCCGCCTGCCGCGGATCCTGCACTGGGGCGACGACCTCGGCGACCTGAGCGCGGAGGAGCTCGACGCGATCGCGCGCACGGCCCGGCCGGCGATCGGCGACAGCGTCGTGACCTACCCGCAGCCGGTCCCGGTGCTCGCGCAGCTCCCGGAGGGCTGGCTCGGCCGGCCCGGGCTGGTCGGCGACTCGGCCGGGCGCCGCTGGGCGCCGGTGTTCCGGGTCGTGTCTGCGGAGGTCGACACGGCGGCCGAGGGGACGACCGTGACCGTGTCGGCCACGGACGACGCCTTCGGACTCTCGCTCACCCTCGAGCTCGCCGTCTTGGAGGCGAGCGGGCTCATCCGCCAGCGTGCGCGACTCCGGAACGATGCCACCGATGCGTTCCGCGTCGACGGTCTCGAGCTGGCCCTGCCCGTTCCCGCGGAGGCGGACGAGGTGCTCGACCTCACCGGCCGTTGGGCGCTGGAGCGCGTTCCTCAGCGCCGCGCCTTCGACGTCGGCGAGTGGGTCCGCACCTCCCGCGGTGGCAAGCCCGGTCTGGAGCACACCCTCCTGCTCGCGGCGGGCGAGCGCGGCTTCGGCTTCCGCTCCGGCAGGGTGTGGGCGACGCACCTCGGCTGGAGCGGCAACCAGACCCTCGCCGCCGAGCGCACCCCGGCGAACACGCGCCGGCTCTCGGCCGTGGAGGGCCTCGCGGCCGCCGAGGTCGAACTCGCGCAGGGCGACGAATACGTCACTCCCTGGCAGTACGGCTCTTGGGGCGACGGACTCGACGAGCTGGCCGCGCGGTTCCATCGGCACCTGCGCACCTCTGCCGCGTACCCGGCGGGTCCGCGACCCGTTCTGGTCAACACCTGGGAGGCGGTCTACTTCGACCACGACCCAGCGGCGCTGACCCGGTTCGCCGAGGAGGCTGCAGCCATCGGCGCCGAGCGCTTCGTGATCGACGACGGCTGGTTCACCGGTCGCCGCGACGACACGACGTCCCTCGGCGACTGGGAGGTCGACCCCGAGCGCTGGCCGGAGGGGCTCGGCCCGATCGCCTCCCGGGTCCGCGAACTCGGGATGGACTTCGGTCTCTGGTTCGAGCCGGAGATGATCAACCTCGACTCGCGGCTCGCCGCCGAGCATCCCGACTGGATCTTCGACGCCGGCCACGGTCCCGGCCTCCCGTCGCGGCAGCAGCACGTGCTCGACCTCGGGCATCCCGAGGCGTACGCCTCCGTACTCGAGCGCATGAGCTCCCTCATCGGCGAGCTCGGGATCGCCTACGTGAAGTGGGATCACAACCGCTACCTGCTCGACGCCGGCCACACCCCGACCGGGCGGCCGGGCCTTCGCGCGCAGACCCTCGCCGCCTACCGGCTCATGGACGAGCTGCACCGTCGCCACCCCGGGCTCGAGATCGAGTCGTGCGCGAGCGGCGGCGGCCGCATCGACCTCGGAGTGCTGGAGCGCACCCAGCGCGTCTGGCCGAGCGACTGCAACGACCCGCACGAGCGTCTGGAGATTCAGCGCTGGACCGCCCTGCTCGTGCCGCCGGAGCTGCAGGGCACCCACATCGGCGCGGAGGAGTCGCACACCACGCACCGCAGCCATCCGCTGTCGTACCGGGGCGAGAAGGCGATCTGGGGTCACCTCGGCGTCGAGACCGACCTGCTGACCGCCTCCGAGGAGACGAAGCAGGCGCTCGCGGCGTGGATCGCCTTCCACAAGGAGCACCGGACGCTGCTGCACGCGGGCGTCGCCGTGCACGCCGATCTGTCCGAGGCCGCCGCCCGCTTGGAGGGAGTGGTCGCCGCCGACTCGTCGGAGGCGCTCTACGCCTACTCGCTGACCGAGCGGCCGCGCACCTGGCCGGTCGGCCGCGCGGGCCTTCCCGGTCTGGACGATTCGCTGATCTACGAGGTGAGAGCCGTGTACCCCGCCGGCGAGCGCCCGGGAGGTGACCAGCCGCCGTGGCTGGCCGACGGAGTCGTCCTCAGCGGGCGCGTCCTGCGGCTGGTCGGGATCGAGCTGCCGTCGCTGGACCCGGACCGGTCCGTGCTGCTGCATGTACGCGCGGTCTGAACCGCTCGTCCTCTCGCGCACCGTCGCCGGCCGCTCGGTCGGCGCGACCGTCTCGCCGGTCGGAGCGAGCCTCCAGAGGCTCGGCGTGGACGGCATGGAGCTGGTCTACGGTGACGACGCCGGCCCGGTGGCGTCGTCGGGTGCCGTGCTCGTGCCGTGGCCGAACCGCGTCCGCGGAGGCCGGTGGCTGCTCGACGGGACGCCCCAGCAGCTGGAGGTCACCGAGCCGGGCGCGGGCAACGCCCTCCACGGACTGGTCGCGACGACGTCGTTCGCGGTGACCGCGCGCGACGAATCCTCGGTGAGCCTGGAGGCGGGGGTGCGTCATCCGCTCGGATACCCGTTCGATCTCGGTGTCGTCGTCTCGTATCGGTTGGAGGCGACCGGGGTCCGTTCGTCGATCACAGTCGTGAACCGCAGTGCGGTGGCGGCGCCGGTCGCGGTCGGCGTCCATCCGTATGTGCGCGTCGGCGAGGCTCCCGCAGCGCACCTGCTCCTGGAGGTGGACGCGGAGCGCACCCTGCTGCTCGGCGACGACGACCTGCCGCTCCGCCTGGCGCGGGTCGGCGGGACCCGGTTCGACCTCCGCGAGCCGACCGCCCTGGTGGAGGCGCCGTCGCACGCGGCCTACACCGGCCTGAGGCCAGTGGACGGCCGCGTCGGTCTGCGGTTGATCGACCGGCGTTCGTCGGACGCCGTCGAGGTGTGGGCGGACGATCGGTTCGGCTGGGCGCAGGTCTACGTGACGCGCGAGCTGCCCGGTCTGCCGGCCGGCGGTCTGGCGGTGGCGCTGGAGCCGATGACCGCGCCGCCCGACGCGTTCAACTCGGGGACCGACCTCCACTGGCTGCCGCCGTCGTCGCGCTGGGTGCGGAACTGGGGCATCGACCTCGGGAGGGCATGACTCGGGAGGGCATGAAGAAGGGGGCGTGCGACTCGCACGCCCCCTTCTCGATCTGCGTCAGCTGCAGCTGATCAGCGGCGCCGCCCAGTCGGCGCGGTCGTTGTACCCGCCGTCGCCGGCGTCGCCGACGTGGAGGACGAGTTCGCGCGCACCGGAGAGGTCCACGTCGAAGCTCACCGCGGTTCCCCGGGCGACGACTCCGCTGTCCCAGACCGTCTTGCCGTCGGCGACCAGCGAGAAGGTCGCCGTGCCGCCCTCCGGGCCGACGTTGTCGACGACGTCGTCGATGCCGACTGCTCCGGTCACGCGCGTGCACACGCCGCCGACGTAGTACCGGATGTCCGACGGGCTCGCCACCCCGAGTCCGGTCGGGTAGGTGACCCCGGCGACCCGGATCGGGTTGCCGCCGCCGACGCTCTGGTCGACAGCCGGCGTCATCCACCCGCTCGTCGCGGAGATCCAGGGCTGGTGCGACAGCGGCTGGTCGGCGCCCGACGGGGGTGCCGGTGCGACGGTGACCGTGGCGGCCGGAGACGCGACGGTGACTGCGCCGCGGATTCCGGAGAACGATACGGTCGCGCCGATCGTCGAAGCACCGACCGGTGCCCCGGTCGGCACGGTCACCGTGAAGCTCGCCGTCGCCGTCCCTCCCGGGACGATCAGCTGCGGCTGCGTGCCGGTCGCCGTGCTCGTCCATCCCGCCGGCGTCGTCAGCGAGACCTTCGGCCGCAGGGCCGGGGTGGTGCCGTCGTTGCGCAGGCCCACCGTCACAGCGAGCTTCGCGCCCGCCGAGGCGAGGAGGTCGCCCGTCGGGGTGATCGCGGTGCCGTTCACGGCGGTGAACGACGGTGCGCTCACCAGCACCCGTGGGCTCTGCGGCTGACCGGTGCCCTTGCGGACGATCAGCACGGAGACGCCGTGCGCCGGAACACTGGAGCGGATGCTGTCCTTCGCTTCGCTGAGGGCGTGCGTCCAGGCGTCCTTGACAGTCACCCGGGTCGCGTCGATCCCGACGGCGGACGGGGTGGTGGCGATGTCGGCCGCGGAGTCACCGCGATTGACGAGAGCGACCGCGACGGAGCCGTCAGAGAGCGGCTTCGTCCAGGTCTCCGTAGCGCCGGCGGGTCCGACCCGCACGGCCTGCTTGCCGAGCGCGTCCCGGTCGATGGCGAGCAGGTCGGGGTTGGTGAGCGTCGCGACCGTCGCCGGGCTGAACGTGCGGGGGTCGCTTCCGACGACCAGCGGAGCTGCCGACATCGACCAGAGCGCCATCTGCGAGCGGAACTCTTCATCCGTCATACCGAGCTGCGGCCCGAGGTAGTCCGGGTCGTTCCAGTGACCGGGACCCGCGGCCTCCGGGTGCCGGGCGTTCGCGTCGAAGTTGCGGAGCACGTCGGTGTATTTGATCGAGTTCACGAAGCCGACGTCGGTGTAGGTTCGCCACGACTGCGCGATCGCGGGAGCGTAGCTCCACGTGTTCGTGGACTGCTGCGACTCGGGATAGTTCCCCCAGTCGGGCGAGGTCACCGGGTTGCAGATGTTCAGGATCATCGGCCGCCCGCTGCTGTTGTGGCGCAGCGCATCGGCGAACTGGGTGTAGACGGTCTTCGGGTCGAGGTTCGCCGTGATTCCGCACAGGAAGTCGACCTTGACGGCGTCGAAGCCCCACTTCGCGAAAGTGTCGGCGTCGGTCTGGTAGTGCCCGTAGCTGCCGAGCCCGCACGAGCCGGGGATGTACGGTCCCGCGTCCGTGTAGATTCCCGCCTTGAGACCCTTGGCGTGGATCGCGGCCGCGAGGGAGGCCATCCCGTCGGGGAATCGCGCAGGATCGCCCTGCAGCTGTCCATCGGCTCCGCGCGGGGTCGACGCCTGCCAGCCTCCGTCAAGCCACACGATGTCGTATCCGGCCCGGGCGAGGCCGCTGGAGACGAGTTTGTCGGCGACATCCAGCACCTGGGTGGCCGTGTAGTCGCCGCCCAACCCGAAATAGGTGTTCCAGCCGGCGTACGGCGTGGCGGCCAGCACCGGTGCGGGGGTGTCTGCGCGCGGGGGAGCCGCGGCCGCCGGGACGGCGGTCGCGGTCAGCGCGCCCAGCCCGAGCAGTGCGGCAACGCCCAACCCGACCAAGCGTTTGGTCAACATGTAAGCTCCTGACTTCGTCGTCACTCCGGCAGACGCCGGGACGAAACCATGACAGCGCGAGTCGCGCTCGGCCAACAGTCACCGGATAACGGAATACCTGGACAAGTCGACGATCGCTCCCGTCACTCAGCCACCCCGCCCGGCGCCACCGTGATCGCCTCGCGCAGCGCCGCGACCGCCGCTCCGCGCGCCCAGTCGACGAACGTGTGGCGACGGACGATCAGGCGGCAGTTCGCCGCGGTGCCGAAGACGTGGGCCAGGAACTCCTCGCGGAAGCGGCGCTCGTAGAGGTCGTAGTCCATGACGCCTTCGCCGGCGATCACGACCACCTCCGGGCCGAAGAGGTTCACCGTGGTGGCGACCGCGGCGCCGATGGCCGTGCCTGCCCGCTCGAACGCTTCGACCGCGACGGGGTCGCCCTCGTGGGCGAGGCGGATCGCGTCGGCCAGGGTGAGGCTCGGGTCGTCGTGACCCTGCCGAACGGCGTCGGAGATGGCGTGGGAGGACGCCACCGCCTCCACGCAGCCGCGACGGCCGCAGACGCAGACCGCGTCCGACGGGCCCAGGGGGAGGTGGCCGATCTCGCCCGCGACGCCGTGGGCGCCGACGACGACGTCGTCGTTCACATAGATCCCGCAGCCGATCCCCGCGCCGATCGTGATGATGGCGAACGAGTCCGCGTCCGTTCCCACCCCGAACCACTGCTCGGACTTGGCGAGCGCGCGCACGTCGTTCTCGACGATGACGGGGAGGCCGAGGCGCTCCGAGAGGCGGGCGCCGAGCGGGACGTGGGTCCAGCCGAGCAGGGGCGAGTCCCGCACGACTCCGTCGGTGTTGTCGATGTCGCCCGAGACCGAGACTCCCACCCCGGTGAGGAACCGGGCGTCGTCGCCGAGCTGGTCGATGAGGGTCGTCACCGACTTCACGATGGCCGTGATCGTCGCGTCCGGGGCGTGGCTCGTGAGCCGGCGGCGGGTCGAGCCGATCACCTCGTTGCCCAGGCTGACCGTGACGGCGAAGATCTCGTCGGCGTTCACCTTGACGCCGACGGCGATCATGGAGCGCGGGACGACGCTCAGCGGGCGCACCGGCCGGCCGGGGAACGCGTGCTCGGCGTGCTCGCCGACCGTGACGAAGCCGTCTGCGATGAGCGGGCTGACCGTCTTGGTGACCTTGGCTTGCGACAGACCGGTGAGCCTCCCGATGTCGAGTCGGCTGACGGGGCCGTGCGTGATGATGCGCGTGAAGATCTCGGCGGACGCCGCCGTGCCCAGCACGGGACGCCGTGCTGTGCGTTCGGACATGCTCAAGGTCATCGTTGCACCTGATCTGTGTGGCGGTCGTTTCGATGATCTTATTTCCAACGTGTTGTAACTCTCAATCCCATTCATCGCTGTGTTTTCAACGATCGGGAACAATTTCGATGCGTTCGCCGAAGACGGATATGGGAGATTATTGACAGCGGCAAAGAAATAGGTTTTGCTATAGACCACCCGCTCGGGACCGCCGTTCCGGCTCGGGTGCGGAACCAGATCATCTCTTGTAGGGAGTCTTCGATGACGAAGGATGCGGCCTCATGACGAGCGCGCCGCCCGTGGCCCCGGCGCCGCCGGCCGCTCGAGCCGCCGCCCCGGCGACTCCGAGGGGGGTGCCGCGCAACCGGCTGACACTCGGCCAGCGCTGGAAGGTGGCCCTGCGGCGGCACTGGCAGCTCTACCTCCTCACGGTCCTTCCGCTGGCGTACTTCGTGATCTTCAAGTACGTGCCGATCTCCAACGCGATCATCGCCTTCAAGGACTACAGCCCGGTTCTCGGTGTCTGGGGGAGCCCGTGGTCCGGCTGGGCCAACTTCGCCAACATGATCCAGAACCCGGTGTTCCCGACGCTGGTGCAGAACACCCTGATCCTCTCCGGCTACGCGATCCTCGCGAGCTTCCCCATCCCCCTGATCCTGGCCCTCGCGCTCAACGAGGTGCGGCACCGGTGGTTCCAGAAGACCGTGCAGATGGTGACCTACGCGCCGTACTTCATCTCGACCGTGGTCGTGGTGTCGATGCTGATCCTGATCATGGCGCCGCGGCTCGGGATCCTGAGCCAGGTGTTCGGGTTCTTCGGCGTCCCCTCGCCCGACTTCCTCGGCGACCCGGACTACTTCCGTCACATCTACGTCTGGTCGGACGTCTGGCAGACCGCGGGGTACTCCGCCGTGATCTACATGGCGGCACTGTCGGGCATCGACCCCTCGCTGTACGAGGCGGCGAAGGTCGACGGGGCGTCCCGCCTCCGCAAGATCTGGCACGTCGACATCCCCGGCATCATGCCCACGGCGATGATCGTCCTGATCCTGAGCGTCGGCAACATCATGTCGATCGGGTTCGAGAAGGTCTTCCTGCTGCAGAACCCGCTGAACCTCGGCCAGTCCGAGATCATCGCGACGTACGTCTACAAGCTGGGCATCCTCAACGCGGACTTCGGCACGGCGACCGTCGTCGGCCTCTTCAACTCCGTGATCAATCTCGTGCTTCTGCTCATCGTGAACTGGGTGGCGAAGCGAATCAGTGGGAGTGGACTGTGGTAACCATCGAGAACTCGAGACTGCGCCGCCGGTCCCGTCCCGCGGCCTCGTCGAAGAAGACGCGCCGCATCCGGGAGTCCGCATCGGACCGCGCACTGCTGGTCGTCATCTACCTCGGACTGATCCTGGCCGTCCTCGTCGTCCTGCTGCCGCTGCTGTTCATCCTGGCGAGCTCCTTCTCGTCTCCCGAAGCGGTGACGGCGGGGCGCGTGCTCCTCTGGCCGGTCGACTTCACGCTCAAGGGGTACCAGACGGTGCTGGCCGACCCCCAGGTGCTCCTCGGCTACGCGAACTCGCTCTTCTACATGGTCGCGGGCACCCTCATCAGCACCACGCTGACGGTCTGCATCGCCTGGCCCCTCTCCCGTCGCACCTTCATGGGACGCAACGTGATCATGGCGCTGCTGCTCTTCACGATGCTCTTCAGCGGCGGTCTGATCCCCACGTACATGGTCGTGCAGAACCTCGGGATGCTCGACACCCGCTGGGCGCTGCTCCTGCCCCAGGCCATCGCGGTCTGGCAGGTCATCATCGCCCGCACCTTCTTCAAGTCGGCGATCCCCGAGGAACTGGTCGAGGCCGCGTCGCTCGACGGCTCGAGCGACCTGCGCTTCCTCTGGAGCATCGTCCTCCCGCTGTCGAAGCCGCTGATCGCCGTGATCGCGCTCATGTACGCGATCGGCCAGTGGAACGGCTTCTTCGACGCCCTGCTCTACCTGAAGAGCTCCGACCTCTTTCCCCTCCAGCTCGTGCTCCGCAACATCCTCGTGCTCAACGCCACCAATGGAGGCACGAACGATCTGGCCGCGCAGGCTCAGAACCAGGAACTGGTCAACCTGCTGAAGTACTCGCTCATCGTCATCACGAGCGTCCCGGTCCTGGTGATCTACCCCTTCGTCGCCCGCTACTTCAACAAAGGCGTGCTCATCGGATCCGTCAAGGGCTGACGGCGGCATCCGCCGCGGCCCGACCGACCCGACCCCACAGACCCACCACTTGCACCACTTGCACTGCATTTCCAAAGGAGGAAACACATGCTACCCATCACCGACAGCAACGCCCGCCGTCGGCGCCGGCTCGTGCGCACGCTCACCGCGGCGGCGAGCGGCCTCGCCCTGCTGGCGATAACGGCCTGCACCAGCACGCCGACGAACGCCGACGACAAGGTCGGCGGCACGGCGAACATCAGCGTCTTCGCTCAGCAGGGAACCGGGCAGGACCTCGCCACGAACGCGTTCACCAAGCAGCTCGAGAAGAAGTTCAACATCAAGTTCTCGTGGCAGACCACGACGCAGGACTCCTCCGTCGCGCCCGAGAAGCGCCAAATCCTGATGGCCAGCGGCGACTACCCCGACATGTTCCTCCTCATCCCGTGGGTGGACCAGTTCAACCCGGTGGATATCGAGAAGCTCGCCAAGCAGGGCGTCGCGCTTCCGCTGAACGATCTGATCAAGCAGTACGCGCCCGACATCCAGAAGGTCATCGACACCAACCCGGACTACAAGGCGATGGTGACGTCGCCTGACGGCAAGATCTACGGCCTCCCCCAGCTCGCCGAGACGCAGCACATCCAGTACCCGTCGAAGCTGTGGATCAACACCGACTGGCTCAAGAAGCTCAACCTCCAGATGCCCAAGACCACGGCCGACATGACCAAGGTCCTCCAGGCGTTCAAGACCGGCGACCCGAACGGCGACGGCACGGCCGACGAGATCCCGCTCAGCGGCGACTCGCACGACACGCTGATCCCGTTCTTCATGAACGCGTTCATCTACGACCCGCAGAACCCGGACAAGGGCATCCAGTCGACGACCGTGCTCAACAAGGGCAAGGTCGACATCCAGGCCAACAAGGACGGCTGGCGCAAGGGCCTCGAGTACATCAAGTCGCTGTGGGATGCGGGACTGATCGACAAGGGCGCCTTCACCCAGAACCCGGCGGCGCTGGCTCAGGAGGGCAACAACAACGGCTCGGTGCTGCTGGGGAGCGCGAGCGCCCTGCACCCGTACATCTTCGTCAGCCCCGGCGCCAAGGACGGCCGTGACAAGCAGTACGACGCGGTGCCTCCGCTCACCGGCCCGAACGGTGCGAACTTCGCGACCTACGCCTTCGGGAGCACGCCGGGCGCGACGTTCATGCTGACCAACAAGGCGTCGAAGAACGACCAGGTGGCCGCCATCAAGATGGTTAACTACCTGTTCACGAACGAGGGCCAGCTCGACGGCAACTTCGGTCCGGAGGGTCAGGGCTGGTCCAAGGCCGCCGCCGGCGACCAGGCGCTCGACCCGAACGACAAGCCGCTGTTCAAGAACCTCCAGCTCTCGCAGGACGCCGCCAACGCCGTCCAGTGGGGCGCGCTCTCGACCTACAACCAGAACGAGGCGTTCCGTGGCGCGCAAGTCGAGCCGACCGACATCTACGACCCCTCGGGATACGAGCGCAGGCTGTTCGAGGCCACCCAGCTGTACAAGGGCCACGAGGACAAGAGCGCGATCTACCCGACGTGGAAGGTCTGGCCCGACGCGGCGAAGGCGACGCAGGTCGCCACCGAGCAGACGAACATCGACAACTACGTGACGCAGAACGCGCTGGCCTTCATCACGGGTTCCAAGAATCTGGACACCGACTGGAACTCGTACGTGGCGGGCTTCAACGGGCTCGGGCTCAAGGACTACCTGAGCACGCTGCAGACGGCGTACGACAAGAGCAAGAAGTAGGTACCTGACGAACTGCGGCCCGGTCCCGACGATGTCGGGGCCGGGCCGGATTCGTTAAAAGAGGAGTCGGCGGCTCAGCCGATCGCGAAGCGCTGGCGGAGGGCTCGCAGTGCGGCCTCCATATCGCGGCTGCCGCCGGCCTCGTGCCCGGCGCCCGGCCATTCGCGGAACAGCACCGGCGCCGCGTACGCAGCGATCGCCGTGCGCGTGGTCTCGGGCGGGCAGATGTCGTCAGCGAGCCCGTCGGAGATCCAGCCGGGAGCGGTCGCGTGCCGCGCCGATGTGACCCCGTCGACGTAGGCGAGCGTGCGGGCGACGGCGTCGGCGCGCTCGGGATGCTCGGTCAGGTACGCCCGCAGTTCGGTCCACGGGCCTTGTACGGCCCGCTGAAGCGCGGTCGGCGCATCGGTCAGGAACGGCGACTGGGCGAGCACGGCGGCCAAGCCCTGAGCGAATGCTCCGACGCCGAGTGCGATGCCGCCGCCCTGACTGTTGCCGATCATCGCGACGCGCGACGCGTCGACTCCGTCGAGCTCGCGCACCGCGTCCACGGCGCGCACCACGTCGACGAACACATCGCGGTAGTAGAAGTTCCAGGGGTCCTCGATGCCGTCGAGGAGGTGGCCGGTACTGCCTCCGCCCTGGCCGTGGGTGTTGACCACGAGATGCGCGTAACCGGCGCTGGACCAGGTCAGATCGTCGAACGGGGAGAGCCGACCGGCACCGTAGCCGTTGGCATGGACGACCGCGGGAAGTGCCCCTTCGCGCTGACGGGGGAGTCGCAGCCAGCCGGTGACGGTGCGCCCGCCGGAGCCGGCGAAGGAGAAGTCGTATACGTCGATCGTCGTCAGGAGGGTCTCGACGGGAACCGCTCGGGGCGCGACGCTGCGCCGTCGAGCGCGGTCGAGAGCGTCCGCCCAGAATTCGTCGTAGTCGTCGGGCGTCGGCAGCGGTTCGGTGCCGAGCACGGCGGGGAACAGGGCGCCGGTCATCGCGGCATCCCTCCGGTGCACCCGGCGAGGGCGTCCGCACCGAGGCGGACGTGGCCCTCGCCGGGCGACACGGTGTCGCTCCGATCGCGGCTGCTGTCGGTGATCGAGTCGCCGACGAAGACGTATCGGGCGGGGTGGGGCATGGGACTCCTCAGGTCGTCACTTGGTCGTGTACTGCAGCACGTCGTTGCGGAGGACGTCCCCCGA
Source organism: Leifsonia sp. Leaf336 (assembly GCF_001423695.1). Taxonomy (GTDB): domain Bacteria; phylum Actinomycetota; class Actinomycetes; order Actinomycetales; family Microbacteriaceae; genus Leifsonia. The sequence continues at coordinate 195,323 of NZ_LMOZ01000003.1, read as the reverse complement.
CACCTTCTTCACCAGGATGGTGTGCTGGCCGGCGCGCAGCCCCGTCACGCTGAACAGCTTCTGCCCGGTGCGTCGGCTGTCGGAGTGCGTGTCGACCGTCTTGGCAAGCTTGCCGTCGACGTAGACCTCGGCCTTGCCCTGGTCGGGAGCGGTCGGTCCGATCCACGAGACGCCGGTGCCGGCGAAGGTCAGGCCGACCGTATCCCCGTTCGTGGTCGTCGCGTGGACGTCGTCGTGGGCGTCACCGCGGAACTGGAACCCGAGCGAGACGGTGCCGTTCGCCAGGCTCGCGAGATACGCCGAGGCGATCGTCACGGTCGTCCCGGAGACGGTGTAGTCGGTCCCGCGCTTCAGCGCCGTGCCGTCGCGCACGATGCCGGCGAGCTCGCTGCCGTCGCGCTGCAAGGTCACCGTGACGTCGGCGGGCTTCGCCTTGTCGAACACCGCGGTGTCGGGGTCGATCAGGCTGGCCAGCGTGACGTCGAGCTTGTCGAGCAGCATGAACTGGCCCGACTTCTTGACCACGCGCAGGGTGTGCGAACCGTTCGGGAGGCCGCTGGCGCTCCACGCCACCTGCTGGGTGAGCCTCGGCTGCCCGGCCGGCCGGCTCGTGTCCACGGTCTGCTGGAACTGGCCGTCGAGGTAGACGTCCACGCTGCCCTGGGACTGGTCGAGCTCGGTCACATAGTCGATGCCTGTGCCGGTGAACGTGTACTGGAAGGACGAGCCGTCGCCCTCGGTGTAGTGCACGTCGTCCTGGTAGTCGCCGAGACCACGGCCTCCGCTCTGCCCCCAGCTGCCGGTGTAGGTGATGCCGGAGTCGCTGTCGTTGACCGCGACGACCCGGCCGGACGCGGGAGGCGTCGGCACGGTGCCCGTCGACGAGTCGCCGACCGCGACCTGCAGCGGCTGCGCCGTCGCCACGACTTCGTTGCCGCCGTTGCGCGTCCATTGGCCCGCGTAGGTCACGCGCAGGGCGTCGTCGTTCAGCGCGACCGTCGTGCCGCTCTGCGGAGTCACCCGGAGCAGGCGGACACCGTGGATCGGCACGGTCTTGCCCGTGAAGCCCGCGGCGAACGTGCCGAGGTCCTTTCCGGCCCACAGGTCGCGGACCTTCGCCGGCCCGCTGAGGCCGAGGTCGGACCAGTTCGCGGTGATGTCGGACTCGGTCGGGCTGAGGTTGAACAGCGCGACGGTGTAGCTGCCGTCCGCGTTCGGCGCGTACCAGACCTGCTTGTTGGTGGAGGTCGACACCGGCTGGGCGGGCGTGCCCGCCTGGTCGACGGCCACGACCTCCTTGTTGGTGAGCAGGTCGATGCCGAACTGGTCGAGCTTGGTCAGGTCGTTGCCGACGTACATCGGCGCCGCCGAGATCGCCCACAGGGTGGTGGCGGTGCGGCGCTCGTCCTGGGTGAGGCCGTCCATCGTGCCGTTCCCGACGTCGAGCGAGTCGAAGTCGTTCCAGCCGCCGTTGCCGGCGTAACGCCACCAGTCGGCCGCGCGCGGGAACAGTCGGGCGATGTTGCTCCACTGCGTGAGCTGGACGCCCGGGGCGTACGCCTCGACGTCCCATTCCACGCGCCAGCCGTTCGCGTACTGCTTCCAGGTGTCGGCGTAGTTGATGTCGAGCGCCCACGACAGCTCGAACCAGATGCCCTTGGCCTTCAGCGCCTTCGACCAGGCGGCGACGTCGTCACGGGCGTCCAGCGACAGATCGCTGATGCCGGATCCCGGGGTCACGCTGTCGAACTTGACGAAGTTCACGCCCCAGGCGGCGAGCTGATCGACGATGGAGTCGATGTACTTCTGCGCGCACGGGTTCGAGAAGTCGAGGCGGTAGCCGATCTTCCAGTAGTCGGCCTGCTGCAACGGCTGCTTGACGATGTCGTGCGTGGTGCATCCCGGCGCGTTCGCGATCGGGTACGCCGCGTCGTACACGGCGGGAGAGATGCCCGGGATGAAGTACAGTCCGAACTTCTGGCCGTTCGCGTGGACGTGGTCGATCACCGCCTTCAGCCCCTTCGGGTACAGCGTCGCGCTGGGAACAGGCCGGCCGTTGGCGTCGACGCCGTCGTTCCAGCCGGAGTCGACGTTGATGTAGTCGTAACCGGCTTTGCCCAGCTTCGCCTTCATGGCGTCGGACTGCGCGATGATCTGGTCGGCGGTGATCCACTTACCGTTGCCGCTGTAGACCTGCATGGAGTAGCTGCTCCAGCCCATGTAGGGCTTGACGGCCCACGGGTCAGGGGCAGGAGCGGGCTTCGGTGTCGCACTCGCGGTGGGCGTCGGCGTCGAGGTCGGATTCGGTGTGGAGGTCGGCTTCGGGGCGGAGGTCGGCGTCGCCGACGGTGTCCCGGTCGCCGTCGGCGCCGGAGTGCTGGTCGCCGCGGTCGTCGGAGGAGCGGTGGGGGTGGGCGTTCCGGTCGGGGTCGCCCCGGCGGGAGCCGCCGCAGCAGCCACGAGCCCCACCGCCGCGATCGTCGCGAGCAGGGTGGTCAGCCCCCGTCGCGAGCGTGTCTGGCCTGTCATACGTTCTTCCTCTCTGAAGCGCTCGAGCGCAACGGTGCGCGCGAGCGATATGTGGTGGGCCGTCTGTGACTGGAGCGATCGCGCGCCGGGTCAGGGCACCCGCACGAGATCGAACAGCATCGCTTGTTGGGGGTTGAGGGTGGGCATCGGGACGCCGGCGACGGCGAGGACGGAACCGGGGAGGACGACGCCCTCGGCGCTCGCCGCGGCGGCGACCCACGCGGGGTCGGCACTCTGGTGGCGGCTCGCCGGGCCGAAGTCGTCGCGCACGCGCACGGCATACCGAGCTTCGGCGTCGAGGCCGGGCAGGCGCACCCGGCCGGACTGGCCGGGCGCCGAGGTGCCGAGCCGCGCCCAGGTGAAGACGGCGCGGCTGCCGTCGTCGGCGACGATGCCGGTCAGCAGCGTGGTGTCATCCGCGAGGTCGGCGTTCACGACCCGGCCGGAGTGGATGAGGCCGCGCAGCTCCCGGTACGCCGCGCCCCAGCGCGCGATCTGCGCGAGCTGCTCGTCGTCGGCCTCCTGGAGGTCCCACTCGATTCCGGCGTGCGCGGTCAGCGCGACGATCAGCCGGAACGCCAGGTCCGTGCGCCGCGACGTCGTGTGCGAGCGCTCGGCGCCGAGGTGCGAGCCGATCAGCTCGGGAGGCAGCAGCATCCGGGTCCAGCGCTCGATCTGGAGGCGCTCCACCGGGTCGTTGCAGTCGGAGGCCCAGACGCGGTCGGTGCGGTCGAGGATCCCGAGGTCGACCCGGCCGCCGCCTCCCGAGCAGGTCTCGATCTCCAGCCCGGGATGCCGCGCCCGCAGCGTGTCCAGCATCCGGTAGAGCGCGAGGGTCTGCTCGTGCACAGCGGGCCGGTCGATGCCGGCGTAGCCGCTCACGGCCTCCGACAGGTCGCGGTTGTGGTCCCACTTGATGTAGTCGACGCCGTACTCGGCCACGATCGCGCTGATCCGCTCCAGCACGTAGGCGTAGGCGTCCGGACGCGTGAGGTCGAGCACGTACTGGTCGCGCGCGGTGGCGCCGAGCGCCTGCCGCGGGCCGAGCACCCAGTCGGGATGCGCGCGCGCCAGGTCGGAGTCGAGGTTGATCATCTCCGGCTCGAACCACAGCCCGAACTCCATGCCGTGCGAACGCACGAGGTCGACCAGCGGTCCGAGGCCGTCCGGCCAGACGGAACGGTCGACGATCCAGTCGCCGAGCCCGGCGTCGGCGCCGCGGCGGCCGTGGAACCAGCCGTCGTCGAGCACGACGCGCTCCACGCCGACCCGAGCCGCGCGCTCGACGAGGGCGGTGAGCCGGTCGAGGTCGTGGTCGAAGTACACGGCCTCCCACGAGTTCAGCGTGAGCGGGCGCGGCTTGACCGGGTGCGAGGGCCGCGCGCGCAGCCGGCGGTGGAGGCGGTCGGCCAGCCCGTCGAGCCCGCTCGCCGACCAGAGGAACAGCGCGGTCGGGGCGACGTAGCTGTCGCCGTCCTCCAGTGCGATCTCTCCGGTGCGGAGGCCCTCGCCCGCGCCGAGGACGGACGAGAACGGGCCGGCGCCCTCGGTGAGGCGCTCCACGACGTATTCGGCGTCGCCGCTCCAGGCGAGGTGCGTGGCCCAGGCCTCCCCGCGGCGGAAGCCGAGGTCCTCCGTGCCGGCGACGACCAGGAACGGGGCGTCGTGACCGGGCTTGCCGCGCCGTGCACGACGGACGTGGCTGCCGAAGAACAGCGGGCCGCGCTGCGGGGCGCGCTCGCGGCACCACTTGCCCGTGAAGTCGAGGATGTCGGTGGCGCGCTCCGGCACCGGCAGCAGGACGCGGAGGGCGTCGAGCGTGTACGGGCCGGCCGTCGCGTCGGCGGAGAGCGCGGCATCCCGGGTGACGGTGATGTCCACCGCGAGCACCCCGAACCGGTCGAGGGCGATCGACATGGTCGAGCGCAGCGCGGTGATCTCGTCGACGAGGTCGAGGTCGATGCGGCCGCCGAGGTCGCCATCCGGGCCGTCGGTCTCGTACCGCACGGCCACCGTGTGCGGCCGGGGAGTCGTCGCAGCTCCCGCAGCGTGACCCTCCTGCGCGGGCGTTCCGGCCCAGCCTTCGAACTCGCTGGGCCACAGGCTGAACGACCGGGGCACATCCGGCGAGTTGTTGAGCACGGCGGGTCCGCCGCTGTCGCGCAGGGCCTCCGCCGTGGCCTGGTCGAGCGTGCCGAGGTCGGCGCCCCAGTGCAGCACGCGGGGCACTCGTCCCTCCGTGTCGAGGACGAAGGAGATGCCTGCAGCGCGCAGGGCGAGTACGGCGCCGTAGCCGTCGAGCATGGATGGCTCCTCGGAGAATGGATTGCTTGACACTGTCAATAAACCATGCCTACTGTGTGATCTGCAACCCCGCCCGGCGATTTCCGCTCCTGCTCACGGACGTGGAACCGCCTTCCTTCATCGGTGAACGGACTGTCAGACTCCCATGACGAAGAACACGCTGCAGCTGGCCTGGTCGGCGCCCGCCGCCCACTGGGAGGAGGCCGCGCCGCTCGGCGACGGCCGCCTCGGCGCGATGGCGTTCGGAGGCGCGACCGGCCACTACCAGGTGAACGACGCCACGATCTGGTCGGGCACCCCGGAGACGGCGGGGGAGGAGCTGCGCCGCGTTCTCGCGGCCGGCGCCGGCCCCGACCGGCTGCGGGAGGTGCGCGCCGCGCTCGCGAACGGCGACACGGCGGAGGCCGAGCGACTCCTCCTGACCTTCGAGGGCCGGTACTCGCAGGAGTTCCTGCCGCTGGCCGACCTGTTCGTCGAGCTGCCCGGGGCGATCCCGGCGCCCGGCGAGCCCGCGCGTGTGCTCGACCTCGACGAGGCGTACCTGGAGGAGCGGCTGGAGGTCGGCGGCATCGCCGTCCGCCGCACCTCCCGGGTCGCCGGACATGCGCTCGTCATCGACATCGACGCGGACGAGCCGCTGCCCGAGGTGCGGGTGAGCCTGACCTCCCCGCTGCGGGAGCTCGCCCGTCGCAGCAGCGAGGGCCAGAGCGGACACGGCAACAGCGGCGTCGCCGAACTCGGCCTCGACCTGGCCGTCCCGGTCGACGGGGCGCCCCTCCACGAACAATCCGTCGTCCCCGCCCTGCGCTACGCGGAGCCGGGCGACGGATCGTATGACGGCTTCGCATCCACGGCCCTTGGTGTGCGAAGCGACGGCACGGCCGAATCCGACGACTCCGGTCTGACGATCCGTCATGCCAGTCGGCTGTCGATCGCCCTCTCGTCGTCGTCCCGCGCTGAGTCGTGGTGGGCCGGCGCAGACGACGAGTGGCGGAGCGTCTCCCATGAGACGATCCGCAACCGCGCGCGGGAGCGCGTTCTCGGCGCGCTTGGCGAGAACACGCCCCCGTCTGTCGCCGGCGCTCAGCGCCGTGCGGCGGCGCGGTTCGCGATCGGCGGCCGGCGTGCCGGCCGGTGGGATGTGCAGCGGGATGTGCTCGACGGCGACGACGACGGCCTCCGGGCGACGGTCGCGGCCGAGTACGGGCGCTACCTCCTCGAGTCCTGCTCTGGCCCGGGCGGACCCGCCGCCAACCTGCAGGGCATCTGGAACGGCGAGCTGCGGCCCGCCTGGTCCTCCAACTACACGATCAACATCAACACCGAGATGAACTACTGGGCGGCCGGCCCACTCGGGCTCACCGCCGAGGCGGAGCCCCTGATCTCGCTGGTCGAGCGCATCGCCCGGACGGGGCGCGATGTCGCCCGCGATCTCTACGGCGCCCGCGGCTGGGTCGCGCACCACAACAGCGACCTCTGGGGGTGGAGCCTCCCGGTCGGCATGGGGCACGGCGCGCCGAGCTGGGCCATCTGGATGATGGGCGGCGTCTGGCTCTGCCACTCCCTCTGGGACCAGTACGAGTTCACCGGCGACGACGTGCTCCTGCGCGACCGGATCTGGCCGCTGCTGCGCGGCGCGACCGAGTTCTGCCTCGACTGGCTGCAGGTCGACGCCGACGGTGTCGCCTACCTCGCGCCGTCCACCTCCCCGGAGAACCAGTACGTCGGGGCGGACGGCGGCATCCGTGCGCTCGGCCTCACCGCGACGATGGACCTCGAACTGATCCACGCCCTCTTCGAGCGCGCCCTGGTCGCGATCGACACCGTTGCGATCGACACGGTCGCGATCGACACGGTCGACGACGGCGACGCCGCTCTGCGCCGGGAGATCGTGGAGGCGCTCCGCACGATCCCCGAGCCCCCGATCGGCTCCGACGGCCGGCTGCTGGAGTGGTCGGAGGAGGTCGCCGAGCACGAGCCCGCCCACCGGCACCTCTCCGCCCTCGTCGGCGTCTACCCCTTGGAGCTCATCACCCCGGAGTCGACCCCCGCGCTCGCCGACGCCGCCCGGCGCTTCCTCGACGCGCGCGGCCCCGGAGCGATGGGCTGGTCGTGGGCGTGGAAGATCGCCCTGCGCGCCCGGCTGGGCGACGGCGAGACCGCGCACGAGCTGCTGCGTGAGGCGCTCACCCCCTACCGCGGCGACGCCCGCCGGCACGGCCCGGTCGACGGCTCCGAGTGGGGCGGACTCCTCCCGAACCTGTTCAGCACCCACCCGCCGTTCCAGCTCGACGGCAACCTCGGATTCCCTGCGGCGATCGCGGAGCTGTTGCTGCAGAGCCACGGCGGTCGCGTCCACCTGCTGCCCGCGCTCCCCGCGGCCTGGCGGGAGGGCAGCGCCGACGGCCTCCACGCCCGCGGCGGCATCGTCGTCGACCTGAGCTGGTCCGATGGCGTGCTGCAGGAGGCCGTACTGCACAACCCCGCTGCGACGGAGCGCCGCGTGCCGGTCCGCTACGGGACCTCCGACTTCGACGTGCTCGTCCCCGCCGGGGGAACCGCCGCCGTCACCATCCCGGAACCCGTATTCTGATCGGGCGATGGACATGAACGACGAGGTGCGGACACGGACGGCGCTGCTCGGCTCGTCATCCGACGCTGCCACCCGCGTCTTCACCACGATCCTCACCAGGAGCCCGATCAGCCGGATCGATGTGGCCAAGCTCACCGGACTGTCGCAGGCGGCGGTGACCAAGGCCGTCGCTCCGCTGGTCGCCGTGGGGCTCCTCAACGACTCCCTCGGGCCGACGTTGACCGGCTTGCCCGGCCGGCCGGTGAGCCCGGTCGCGCTCGTCCCCGACGCGGTCGTGACGCTCGGCATCAAGGTGAACGCGGACGAGCTCGTCGGCGTCGCCACCGACCTCACGACGCGCATCCTCGCGTCCGAGCGGTTGCCGCTCACCTCGCACGCGCCGGCGGAGGTCGTCGACGCTATCGTCGAGCTCTGCGCGCTCCTCGAGACGAGCCTCGACGGTCTTGGGCCCCGGCTCGCGTCCGTCGGAGTCGCCGTGTCGGGTGATGTCGACACCGAGAAGGGCGTCGTCCGCGACTCCGCGCTGATGGGCTGGAAAGGCGTCGAACTGGGAACGGTGCTCGAGGAGCGCCTCGGCCGTCGGGTCGTCGTCGAGAACGACGTGCGCGCGCTCACCATCGGCGAGCACTGGTTCGGCGTCGGGCTCGGAACCAGCTCCTTCGCGATCGTGACAATCGGTCGCGGCATCGGCTCCGGCCTCCACCTGAACGGGGAGGTCGTCGAAGGCGCCTACGGAGTGGCCGGAGAGATCGGCCACCTCCCGCTGACCTCGCTCGACAAGGTGTGCGCGTGCGGCCGCCGCGGCTGCGTGGAGGCGGTCGCGTCCACGACGGCGATCGTTGCCGCCGTCTCGGCCGCACACGGGCGCCCGGTCACGATGAGCGAAGCGGTGGAGCTCCGGAGGGCCGGGGACAGCGCTGCGGTCGAGGTGTTCGACGAGGCGGGCCGGGTGATCGGCGCGGCTATCGCGAGCCTGGTCAACCTGGTCGGCCCGGAACTCGTCGTGATCGGCGGCGAGGGCGTGGCCGACTTCGATCTCATCGAGGAGCCGCTCCGCCGCTCGTACGCCGAGCATGTGTTCGCATCCGCCGATCAGTGCGAGATCGCCGTGCGCCCGCACACCTTCGAGGATTGGGCACGGGGAGCAGCGGCGACGGCGATCCGAGCGCTCGTGGTCTGAGTCGACGTCCCGCCTAGCGAGGAGCGGGGAGGTCGAGGTTCCAGTGGCGTGACACGAGCATGATCCATTCCTGGTCGTGGTCGCCGGGCCCCGGCGGTCCGTGCGAGATGAAGAACCGGGAGACCACGCGCTGCGACCCTTCGGCATCCCCGTAGAGCACATCGACGGAGAATCCCTCGCCCATGGCGGCGGAGCGCGCCAGCTGGAATTCGGCCGACTCGGGTTCGCGGATGGCCACCTGGCAGAAGCCGGGATCGTTCGTGGGCACGTAGATGTCACGGGTGAGCCGGTGGAACTCGTCGACAGGGGCAAGGGGTTCCCGTGCGTCCAAGCAGAGGTGCCAGCCGTGCAGGATCGCGACGCCGGCGCCGGCATTGCGCACGGACATCACGAGGTAGAAGGCCTCATCGGTGATCTCGAGGGCCGCCCGGGCGCCCAGGGCCGTCAACCATCTGCCGTCCGCGAACCGCACCTTCTGGGGCGGGTCGGACCAGTTGGAGGGGAGCAGGATCGGGCGGATCCCCTCGAGCAGCGCGCGTTCGGCTACCCGGGCGGACCGGTTGGCGGAGCGCGTCGACGCGAAGGTCGCGACCGCCAGCGCGGTGGTTCCCACGGCAGTGCCGAGATCGGCGATCAGAACCCAATCGAACACAGGCGATATTCAACGCCTACGGATGTCGTCTTCGGAAGAGGCACGTACGACGAACCGGACGCCGTCCGGGTCACGAAGCGACGCGACCCCCGGCCGTTCGCTGCTCGGGTCCGTCGCGCCGAGCTCTCGCAGCCGCTCGAGTTCGTCGTCGAACCGGCCCCACGACGCGACCAGGGTGAAGTACTGGCGATCCGTCGGCTTGCCCGTCTCGATGGGCTCGCCGCTCCAGGCCAGCTTCGTCCCTCCTGCCGGGGCCTGGATGGCCACCTCCTCGCCGCGATCCCAGACCACCGGCCAGTCGAGGGCCTTGCTCCAGAACTCTCCGGTCGCCCGCGTGCCCTCGCAGGTGACCTCGCCCAGCGGGCCGCATCCGGCGAGATAGCCGTCGTCGTCTTCGATGACGCAGAATTCGTCGTCGACCACGTCCGCCATTGCTGCGTAGCTGCCCTCCGGAACGTGTCCATTGCCGCGCAACCGACCCCCGTGCTCGACGCAGGCCGCGATCGTCTCCGACTGGTTGCGGTCGACACGACTGAGATGGAGGTGGAGTCGATTCCGCTTCCCTCCGTGACCTGGGCCGGCGGCGAAGCGGATTCCGACCTGCCGGGCATCACCGGCGAGCAGGATGCCACCGGCGTCGTCACGAGCGGAACGTCCGAGGACGGTGCTCCAGAAGGACGCGTCCCGCGCCGGAGCCTCCGAGAGGAAGGTCACGGACTGGAACTCGAGGCTCATGAGGCGAGGGTAGCGATCCTCACGCTCAGCGCCAACCGCGGTGCCGGCTCGATCGCGCTGCGGGAATTGTCGACCCGTTCACCGTAACGTTTGGACTGTGATGAACGATTTGGCCGAAACACTGCCTCAGATCGCAGCGTCGTTACAGCGCCTTGGTCGTAGAACGCTTCTCCAGTCGCTCAAGCCGGGGCTCGAACGCGGCGAGATCGTGCAGCAATTGTCTACGGCCGGATTCGATTCGCCCATCGAACTTCACGAGCTGTATTCGTGGCATGACGGTACGTCGACAATCGACGTAGCCCTCGACGACATCCATCTCTTCCCGGGCTTCTACCTCCTGTCGCTCGAGGATGCGATTGTGAACTGTCTCGCTTTTGCGGCTGATCCGAGGTGGGGCCGAGGATGGCTCCCCGTGTTCGCGAATGGAGGCGGCGACTTCTACGTCATCGACCTGGCGCCGGCATCGGGGGCAGTGATCAGGCACTTCCGAATAGACGAAGACGAGCATCCTGTCGAGTTCTCGTCGCTATCGGACATGGCCGCCACCCTTGTCGCCGCATTCGACGAGAACGTGTTCTTCCTCGACCCGGAGGGCTACCTGGAGATGGATGATCTGCGTTTCGCCTCACTGGCGGGCCAGCTCAACCCGACCGTGGCTTGGTGGTCGGAAGACTAATGTGCGGCGAGCCTTCGGTTTTTCGCCTTCACTTCGGAGGGCTCTGATGTTGGACGCGCTCGACGAGCACTTCAGGAAGCATCTCGGGCGGCTCGCGGGAGCTCGTCGTTTCTCGGGAGGCGCCGAAGGCGTCGAAGTTGATTTCGATCTGCTCTCTTTCGAACCGGGGGACGCGGGCTTCGCCCCTGTCGTCACTCGCGGCTTGAGTGCGCACCTGCTCGCGATGGGATCAGCCCGGACGGCACGCGTCGAGTTGTTGATGCTCGTACCGGAGGCGCTCTCCGAGCTCGCAGAATCGCGCATCTGCGATATCGCCCTGGACGTGGTCCGTTCCCATCGTGCACCTGGGCGATCCCACGTGCTGGATCAGCGAGGCCAAGTCTTCCCGGATTCTGCGATGAATGCTCTGATGTCGGTCGCGCCCGTCTATCAGGGGTCGGACTTCTTCATACTCGACACAGCAGACGAGCGCATCCTGTTTCCCTGGCTGATGCCGATCACAGGCGCAGAGGCCGAGTACGTGCAGCGGAACGGAAGCGACGCTTTCGAGACGATTCTCGAGGCGTCGACCATTGACATGCGAGACCCGTTCCGAGAGTCGCTCTGTTGAGCGTCGGCCGGGACGTGTCGACGGAGTCGGAGATGTGGGACGACGTCGATCCGGATGCGGTGGCCAGACTCGAGGCCGAAATCGAACGCGAGTTCCTGGAGTCGCTTGGTCCCTTGTTGCAGCAGCCGCGAAGGGAGACCTGAACTCGGTGACGCGGTTCTTGGATGCCGGGGTCTCTGCGGGGAAACGCGACTGTCTTGGCGATGCTGCTCGAGGCTGGAGCTGATCCGAATGAGACGAGCACCGATGGTGTCACGGCTCTGATGGACGCCGCGGAATCCGGCGATCCGGAGTGCGTCAAGCTGCTTCTGGAAGCGGGAGCCGACCCGCGCCCCATCCTCTCTGAATCCAGGGGAGAGTTTGCGGGCTACGGGGCCGCGGACCTGGCTCGGCGCCTCGGGCACTCGGAATCCGCCGATCTCTTGGACCGGGCCTCACGGGAGTGGAGAGATGTGCGACGATCAATCATGCGTCGAGGGGAGACGCCGACCAATGAGATCGGCGGCTGAGGGTTGAATCGAGAGAAGAGCACCGCGCTCCATGACGCCGTCGCTCGCGGCGTCGCATCCGAAGTTGCCGAAGCGATTCGGGCATCCGATGACATCGATGCGCAGGACGAGAACGGGAACACCGCCCTGTTCATGGCCGCATCGACAGGCGACAAGGACACGCTGACGGCCCTGCTCGACGCAGGCGCCGATCTCGAAGTGGAGAACAACTGGGGCAACACCGCACTCTGGGGAGCGACGGTCCGGTCGCGAGGCGATGGCGCGATCATCGAAGCCTCGCTGGCCCGCGGCGCCGATCCCGATCACACGAACGCGGCGGGCAACTCGCCAAGAATGCTGGCCGCTCGGGTTGCGAACTACGACCTCGAACAGTTCTTCTCGTCGCACTGACGCTACGGCCGCACCACCCACCACACCTCATGCGCCGCGAGCGTCACACCGCCCTGCAGCTCGACCGGCCGCCGCGAGATCAGTTCCGTCCACTCGCCTCCGAGCTCGGCCAACGCCTCCGGCTCCACATGTTCGAGATCGTCGCCAACGTTCGCCAGCACGACCACTGGGCCGTCCGGCCCCGGCCGTTCGTACCCCAGCACCCGCCGGTTGCCCGTCTCGAGTGCGCGTAGCTCGCCGCCCGCGAACTGCGCGTACTGCTTGCGCAACGCGATCAGCCTCCGCATCCGCGAGTAGACCCTCCCGGCGTCGGTGGAGGGGTCCGACCGCTCCGCATACTTCCGCGCCGGATACCGCGGTCGCCCCACCCAGCGCGAGTCGCCCGCGCGCTCGGGGAGTTCGAGCTGGGAGTAGTCGTTGAGCTGGCCGACCTCGTCGCCGAGGAAGATCAGCGGGATACCTCCCGTCGACAGTGCGAGCGAGTACGCCAGGAGGATGCGGTCGAGGGCGCCCGCGTCGCCGGACTCGAGGCCGAGCAGTGACGCCGTCGCGCCGGAGACGCGGCTGTCGCCGGTCTTCGGGTTGAACTGGAAGGCGACGCCGCGGGCGAAGCTGCCCTCGAAGCGGCCGGTGTAATAGTCGTTGAGGAACCTCCGGTGCCCGTACGCGTCGATGCCGAGCCGGGCGGCGTCCTCGTCGGCGAAGGTCCAGCCGATGTCGTCGTGACTGCGGACGTAGTTCACCCACGCGGTGCCCGCAGGCAGCGCGTGCCGCTCGGCGAGGGCGCTCTGAAGGAGGCGCACATCGCGCGTGGCCAGGGCCTCCCAGGTCAGCGCCATCTGCAGCGGGTTGTAGCTGAGCTGGCACTCGTCGGGGCGCACATAGCCGAGCACGTCGTCGGGGTGCACGATCGCCTCCGACAGGAACAGCATCGCGGGGGCCGCGATCCGGCAGATCGCGTTGAAGGCCTGGAGGAGCAGATGCGCCTGCGGGAGGTTCTCGCTGGAGGTGCCGAGCTGCTTCCAGATGAACGGCACCGCATCCATTCGCAGCACCTCCACGCCCTGGTTCGCGAGGAACAGCATCTCGCCGGCCATCGCGACGAACACTGCGGGATTGGAGTAGTTGAGGTCCCACTGGAACGAGTGGAAGGACGCCCACACCCAGGTGCCGTCGTCGAGCTGCACGAACGAGCCGGGATGGTCGTCGGGGAAGATCTCGCGGGTGGTGGCCTCGAAGGCGTCCGGCTGGTCGCGCGAGTCGAACATCCAGTAGAAGTCGCGGAACACCGGGTCGCCCGCAGCGGCGCGACGCGCCCACTCGTGGTCACTCGCCGTGTGGTTGAACACGAAGTCGACTGCCAGCGAGATGCCCTCGCCCCGCAGCGCCTCCCCGAGCCTCCGCAGGTCGGCCATGGTGCCGAGCCGCGGGTCGAGCTCGCGGTAGCTCGAGACCGCGTAGCCGCCGTCGGAGTTGCCCTCCGGCACCGCGAACGGCGGCATGACGTGGAGGTAGGTGAGGCCCAACTCGCGGAAGTACGGGATGCGCTCCCGCAGGCCCGCGATGCCTCCCGCGTACAGGTCGGCGTAGCAGAAGCCGCCGAGCATGTCGTTCGACTGGAACCAGCCCGGATCCGCGAGGCGGCGTCGGTCGAGATCGCGCAGGTCGGCCGATCGCTCGCGCCAGGAGGTCCGGGCCAGACCGAGCGCGGCCTCCTCCGCCTCCGCGAGCGCGGGATGGTCGCCGTAGATCTCGCCGAGCAGCCGCGTCAGCCTCCGACCCTCGACCCGGAACCGCGACTCGAAGTCGGTGCCGTCGCCCAGGCCATCGAACCGTTCGTCCGTCATGGCGACGACGATAGCCCTCCACTCCGCGCTGCCGCGCGGCCTCCCCGAACAGCCAGGGAGGCCGCGGCCGGCCCTACTCGGCGGTCACCCGCCGCACGAACGTGTCCACGTGCTCGCGCAGCGCGTCGATCCGGTGCTGACGCGCGGCCTCCACGTCGAAGCCGACGTAGGCGAGCGGCGCGCGCTTGCGCACGTTGGCCGAGCACTGGAACTCGGCGCAGACGAGCGTCCCGAGGGTGTCGCCCTTGCGACCGGCGGCGCCGGCGCGCTTGGCGATGAAGAAGACGACGTCGTTGGGCAGGTGCACGTCTTCGCACCACGAGCACTGCGGCCGGCTGCGGACGCCGCCCTCCGCCTTGCGGAGGAGGACGCCGACGGGCTCGCCGTCGACCTCCGCGACCACGTAGCCCTGGTTCGGGTTCTTGCGGTCGCGCCAGCCGAGGTAGTCGAGGTCGTCCCAGCGGAGGGCGTCTAGGTCGGGGAGGGTGAGCTCCTTGCGCTCGCGCTGGGAGGCGTTCACGAAGGAGGAGCGGAGCTGTCGATCGGTGAGCGGAAGCATGGATGGATGTCCTGTCTGTCTGAAGGGTGCGCACGGCGCGCGGGCACGACGAACGGCCCGGAAGGACGCGCGGAGCGCGGGATCACGAAGGGAGAGACAGGACTATCTCGCGCCGGCGATGACGACGCCGACGACCTCCAGACGCCCCGAGACAGGGGCTGAGACGAACTGATCCACGGAGGGCAGTCTACGCTCCGGGTGCGCGAACTTCATTCGGTCAGGGCGGCCTTCGGCATCAACGCGACCACCGGCGCGCTCAGCGCCAGCAGCCCCAGCACCACGATCAAGGTCACTTCCATCCCACCGACGAACCCCGTGGCAGAGGCCCCGAAGAAGATAGAGACGACGACGGCCGACCCGATGGCCGACGCCAGCTGCTGGAGGGAGCCGAGCGATCCGCTGGCGCTGCCGGCCTCCTCGGGCGTCGCGTCGCCGAGCGCGACGGTGGGGATCGTCGTGAAGCAGAGGCCGATTCCCAGGCCGATGACCACGAACGTCGGGATCAGCGCCCAGACGCTCACCGCAGCGCCCAGCGTCACCACCAGCGCCAGGAGTGCGCCGCAACCGAGCGCGCAGGTCGCCAGGCCGACGAGCACCAGGCGGCGTCCGAGACGGGTGACCAGGCCGCCCATCGCGGCGAACGTCGCGACCAGCAGACCGGCTGTGAGGGGCACCAGAGCAAGGGAGGCGTTGCGCGCCCCGAGGCTCAGGCCCTCCTGCAGGAACAGCGACAGTACGAAGATCAGTCCGGTGCCGGCGGCGAACGTGGTCAGGCCGATGAGCATGCCGGAGGTGAAGCCACGCTTCTTCAGCAGCGACGGCACGATGAGCGGGTGGGCCGCCGTGCGCTGGCGGTAGGCGAAGGCGCAGAAGAAGAGCACGCCGACGACGATCGCGGCGATCGGGAGGGCGCTCCAGCCGTCCGTCGAGCCCTGGATCAGCCCGAACAGCACTCCGAGCATCCCGACCCCCAGCAGGCCGGACGCCCAGCCGTCGACGACGATCGACCGGTCACCGCGGTCGCGGGGCAGGATGCGGACGGCCACGACGATCCCGACCGCTCCCAGCACCAGATTGAGCAGGAAGATCGGCCGCCACGACAGGCCGAACAGGTCGGCGCTGATGATCAGCCCGGCGAGCACCGGCCCCACGACGCTGGAGACCGCGAGGACCGGACCGAACAGGCTGAAGGCCTTCGCCAGCATGTCGCGGCTGAAGGCCTTCGTCATGATGGCCACGCCCTGGGGGAGGAGCAGCGCCCCGAACGCCCCCTGAGCGACGCGGGCGACGATGAGCAGCTCCGGATCGGGGGCGAACCCGGCGACCGCCGAGGCGGCGGTGAACCCCACCAGGCCGACGAGGAAGAGCCTGCGCTGGCCGTACTTGTCGCCGAGCCGGCCTCCCACGATCAGCAGCGCGCCCATCGCGAGCAGGTAGGCCGGTCCGAGCCATTTGATCAGGCCCGCACCCCCGCCGAGGTCGCGGGCGATGGTCGGCGCGGCGATGTTGGTCACCGTGCCGTCGATCACGTCGAGGGCGTCGGCGAGCAGCACCAGCCCGAGAATCGCCCACATCAGGCGACCCGCGGGCCGGGTGGTCGCGCTCGGCTGCGTGGCAGTGGTCATGGGACAGTCCTTCCGTCGCGGTCGCCTCTCGCCGGCGGCCTCCACCACTGCCACGAACGGGGGAGGCCGGATCCGACAGGCGGGCGAGGATCGGTCGAGGGCCGGGACTATGCCAGCCGGTCCCGTCGCCGCACGAGCGCCGCGGTCTCCGCGCTGTTCGCGGCCGAGTCGATGGCCCGGTCGTAGGCTGCGCGGGCCTCCTCCGTTCGGCCGAGCCGCCTCAGGAGGTCGGCGCGGGTGGCGTGGTACGCGTGATAGCCCTCGAGCGGCTCGCCGAGCCGGTCGACCAGCGCGAGGCCGACCTCCGGGCCGTCGAGCTCGGCCACCGCCACAGCGCGGTTGAGCGCGACGATCGGCGACGGGTCGAGGCGCGCGAGCTGGTCGTAGAGCGCGACGACCTGCGACCAGTCGGTGTCCTGGGTGCTGCGCGCGGAGGTGTGGACGGCGTTGATGGCGGCGAGGAGCTGGTAGCGGCCGGGCGCATCGCCGCCTTCGGCGACGACGGCGAGGCGTTCGCGGACGAGTGAGTGACCCTCCGCGATGAGCGCCGCGTCCCAGCCGGCGCGGTCCTGCTCGTCGAGGGTGACCAGCTCGCCGTCGGACGAGAGTCGGGCGCCGCGCCGCGCCTCCGTGAGCAGCATGAGCGCGAGCAGCCCGGTCGCCTCGCCGTCCTCCGGCAGGAGGGCGTGCACCAGCCGGGCCAGCCGGACGGCCTCCCCCGTCAGGTCGTGACGCACCGGCGCGGAGCCGGGACTCGACGCCAGATACCCCTCGTTGAAGAGCAGGAACAAGACGACGAGCACGCCGGACACCCGCGCCGGGAGGTCGTCGGCGCTCGGCACCCGGAACGGGATGCGCGCGGCGGCGATCTTCGCCTTCGCCCGCGTGATGCGCTGCCCGACGGTGTTCTCGGTCAGCAGGAACGCGTGCGCGATCTCGGGCACGGTCAGCCCTGCGACCAGGCGCAGCGTGAGCGCCAGCCGCGCCTCCATCGACAGCGCGGGATGGCAGCAGACGAACATCAGCCGCAGCCGGTCGTCCGTGACCGCCCCGAGGGGTTCGGGTGGTGTCTCGTCGTGCAGCATCAGCGCCTCCCGGTGCTTGTCGTCGCGCTTGCTCTCGCGGCGGAGGCGGTCGATGGCCTTGCGGCCGGCGGTGGTCGTGATCCAGGCGCCGGGGTTGGGAGGGACGCCGTCGACCGGCCACCGCTCCACCGCCGTCGCGAACGCCTCGGCCGCCGCCTCCTCGGCGATGTCCAGGCTGCCGAACCGCCGGGCGAGGCCGGCGACCACCCGGGCCCACTCGTCGCGGTGCACCCGGGTGATCGCCGCCTCCACGTCGCTCATGCGAACGGGCGCACCTCGATCTTGCGGTCGCACGCTTCGGAGGCCTCGGTCGCCAGGGCCAGCGCGACGTCCAGGTCGGGCACGTCCCAGACCCAGAGTCCGGCGAGGTACTCCTTCGACTCGATGAACGGGCCGTCGCTGACCACCGGCTTCTCGCCGCGGTTGTCGATCACCGTCGCGGCGTCGGTGTCGGCGAGGCCGCCGGCGAACACCCAGTAGCCCTCGGCGATCAGCTTGTCGTTGAACGCGTCGATCTGGGGCATCCGGTCGGTGCTGCCCGGGTCGACCTTGTCGTCGATGACGGAAACCAGGTACTGCATGGCAAGATCCTCTCTTCGGCGCCGGGCCGGCGCGGTTCGCGGGCCGCGTCGTCTGCGCGGCCTCATCAGTACTACGAACGGCGTCGGGGCAATCCGACCACGTGCGGAGGCGGATTCGGAAGAACCTCCGGCCAGGAGGGTCGACGCACCCCGTGGTATAACGTTGTAAACTTTCGCGCCGACAGAGGGGATCCGGATGGCGGCGACGCTGCACGACGTGGCCCGGCGAGCCGGCGTGTCGATCAAGACGGTGTCCAACGTCATCAACGACTACCCGCACATCCGCCCGGCCACGCGGTCCCGGGTCGAGGAGGCCATCGCCGAGCTCGGCTACACGCCGAACCTGACGGCGCGCAATCTGCGCTCGGGCCGCACGGGCACGATCGCGCTGGCCGTTCCCGACCTGGCGCTGAACTACTTCGCCGAGCTGGCCGCCGCGGTGATCGCGGAGGCCGAGAGCGCGGGGTTCGCGGTGCTCGTCGAGCAGACCGGCGGCGAGCGCGAGCGGGAGCTGGAGGTGCTGCAGAGCCCGCGGCGCAAGCTCACCGACGGCCTGATCTTCAGCGCCCGCGGCATGGGGCAGGAGGACGCCGCCCGACTCGACGTGCCGTATCCGCTGGTGCTGCTGGGCGAGCGGATCTTCGACGAGAACGTCGACCACGTCACCATGCGGAACGTCGAGGCGGCCACAGCGGCGACAAAGTACCTGCTCGCCTCCGGCCGGCGCCGCATCGCGATCGTCGGCGCCCACCGCGACGAGGTCGTCGGCTCGGCGGGCCTCCGCCTGCGCGGCTATCGGGAGGCGCTCGAGGAATCGGGAGTGCCCTTCGACCCGAGCCTCATCACGTACACGGACCCGTGGCATCGGCTCAACGGCGCGACCAGTATGCGAGCGCTGATCGAGACGGGCGTGCCGTTCGACGCGGTGTTCGCCTTCAACGACGCGCTCGCATTCGGGGCGATGCGCGCGCTCGACGAAGCGGGCCTCCGGGTGCCGGAGGACGTCGGCGTGATCGGCTTCGACGACGTCGACGAGTCCGAGTACTCGATCCCGTCGCTGACGAGCGTCGACCCCGGTCGCGCCTGGATCGCGCACGCGGCCGTCGGTCGCCTCCTGGAGCGGATCACCGCGCCGGACACGGCCGGGCCGGCGCGCCTGATGCTCGCCGACTACCGCATCGTCGAGCGCGAGTCCGCGGTCGCGCGCCCGTAGCCCGATCCTCCCGCTTGACACCGACGCGTACTTTGCTACGCTCTACAACGTTTACCTATAACGTTGTAGACGAGAGGCCTCCATGAGAAGCGCACACCTCACCATCGACCCGGGCTTCGCGATCGGCGCCGTGCGCCGTCGCCTTTTCGGCGGCTTCGTCGAGCACCTCGGCCGCCACGTCTACGACGGCATCTACGAGCCGGGTCACCCGGAGGCCGACGGGGAGGGCTTCCGCCGTGACGTGATCGAGCTCGTCAAGGAGTTGGGGGTGTCCACCATCCGCTACCCGGGAGGCAACTTCGTCTCCGGCTTCCGCTGGGAGGACAGCGTCGGCCCGCGCGAGGCCCGCCCGCGCCGCCTCGACCTGGCCTGGCACTCCACCGAGACCAACGAGGTCGGCCTCCACGAGTTCGCCTCCTGGCTCGACAAGGTCGGCAGCGACCTGATGATGGCCGTGAATCTCGGCACGCGGGGGACGCTCGAGGCGATCGACCTGCTCGAGTACTCGAACGTGCCCGGCGGCAGCACCCTCAGCGACCGCCGGATCGCGAACGGGCGCACGGAGCCGTTCGACGTTCGCATGTGGTGCCTCGGCAACGAGATGGACGGCCCGTGGCAGCTGGGCCACCGCTCGGCGGACGACTACGGCAAGCTCGCCTCCCAGGCGGCGAAGGGGATGCGGCAGCTCGACCCGTCGATCGAGCTGGTGGTCTGCGGCTCGTCCGGCGCCTCGATGCCGACGTTCGGCGAGTGGGAGCGCGTCGTGCTCGGCCACACCTACGACGACGTGGACTACATCTCGCTGCACGCCTACTACCAGGAGCGCAACGGAGACCTCGACAGCTTCCTGGCCTCCTCCACCGACATGGACCACTTCATCGAGTCGGTGGTCACCACGGCCGACCATGTCAAGGCGGTGCGCGGCAGCGACAAGACGATCTACCTCTCGTTCGACGAGTGGAACGTCTGGTACATCGACCGCTGGGAGGGCGTCGACAAGATCGAGGGGATCGGCAACTGGCCGGTCGCGCCGCGCCTTCTGGAGGACGTCTACTCGGTCGCCGACGCCGTGGTGTTCGGCAGCCTGATGATCTCACTCCTCAAGCACGCCGACCGGGTGACCAGCGCCTCCCTCGCGCAGCTCGTCAACGTGATCGCCCCGATCATGACCGAGCCGGGAGGCCCGGCCTGGCGCCAGACGACGTTCTTCCCGTTCTCGATCACCTCCCGCCTGGCGCGCGGCAACGCCCTCCGCCTCCCGATCCAGAGCCCGACGCACACCACCGCGCTCTACGGCGAGGTGCCGCTCGTGGATGCGGTCGCGACCCACGATTCGGAGGCCGGCCGGACGGCCGTGTTCCTGCTGAACCGGAGCCTGACCGAGACGGTCACCGTCACCGCCGAGATCCGCGCGCTCGGCGACGTCGGCATCCTCGAGTCGCACCTGTTGACCGATGAGGACGTGAACGCGAAGAACACCCTGGAGGATCGCGAGCGCGTCGCGCCGACCGAGGCGCGGGTCTCGATCACCGACGCGGTGCTGAGCGTGGAGCTGCCGCCGGTGTCGTGGACGGCGGTGGCGCTGGGCTGAGTTCGAGCGGCGCCGTCGCCGGTCGGCTCTAGAGTCGAGGCGTGAACCGCACCGACCGTCTCTACGCCCTGGTGGAGGAGCTGCGCGCGATCGCGCCGCGGCCACGCAGCGCCCGGTGGCTCGCCGAGCGGTTCGAGGTCAGCTCGCGCACGATCGAGCGCGACCTGTCGGCCCTGCAGCAGTCGGGCGTGCCGATCTGGGCGGAGCCCGGCAGGACCGGCGGGTATGCGATCGACCGGGCGCACACGCTCGCCCCGCTCGGGTTCACCGTCGACGAGGCGCTCGCCGTCACCGCGGGGCTCGGGATGCTGGAGTCGAGCCCGTTCGCGGGGTCGGCGGCCTCCGCTCTTCGCAAAGTGGTGGCCGTGATGGATGAGCGGAACCTGCGGGAGGCTGCTGAGCTGGCGGGCCGCATCCACCTGCTCGACGACGGGTCGGCGGCGGACGCCGCGCCCGTGCCCGACGCCCTCGCGGGCCTCGACGGCGCCCTGCGTTCCGGCCGGGTGCTGCGGATCGCCTACCGCGATCGGGCCGGCGAGGAGACCGTCCGCGAGGTCGAGCCCCTCGGCTACGTGCGCAAGGGTCGCGACTGGTACCTGATCGCCTGGTGCCGGTTGCGCGAGGGAGTCCGCGCCTTCCGCGGCGACCGCATCGCGGCGGTGGAGGCCACCGCGGAACGCCCGCCGCGACGCCCGCTCGAGGTGGAGGATCTCGGCATCGTGTACGGCGACCTCCGCACCCTCAGCCTCGCGGAGGATTCGGACTAAACACCGACAGGACGGTGTCGCGCGCCCGACGGAACCTGGATGCACCGGGCCGACCGGCCCCGACCGAGAGGATCCTCATGGAGTTCGCATCCGTCCGCATCATCACCGACGACCTCGACCGGCTCGTCGCCTTCTACGAGCGCGTCTTGGAGGTGTCCGCTGCTCGGCCGGCGCCGGTGTTCGCCGAGTTCCGTACAGCGACCGCGGCGCTCGCGATCGGAAGCGCGGCCACCGTCGCGATGCTAGGGGAGCGCGCGCCGCGACCGGGCTCGAACTCGTCGGCGATCCTGGAGTTCCTCGTTTCGGACGTCGACGCCGAGTTCGCCCGGCTCGAGGCCAAATTGGAGGATGTCGTGCTGCCTCCCACGAGGATGCCGTGGGGGAACCGCTCTGTGCTATTCCGCGATCCGGACGGGAACCTGGTGAACCTGTTCAGCCGGCCGGCGTTGTAGGGATATATATTCGGGCTGGCTGTCTATATACTGAGACCTTATGACGCAGACAGTGCCCGCCCCCCGCAGCAAGAAGCTCATCGCTTTCCGGGACGATCAGGTGGCCGCGCTGGCCGCCATCGCCGAGGACATGCACTCGAACTTCACCGCCACCGTGCTCGACGCGGTGGACGCCTACATCGCCGCGCACGACAAGACCGCCCAGCAGATGATCGATCGGATCGTGACCGAGAACGCCGGCCTGCTCGAGCGACTGCGCGACGCTTGAGCGTCCGATACGTGACTCTCGAGGAGTCGTTCCTCGTCATCACGGCGGTCCACGGCGGGAACCCGCTCGATTATGTCCGCGACACGGTGCTCCTGCAGTCGGCGCTCGACCGACCGACCGCCACGCTGTTCGGCCGGGACGCCTATCCCGACGTCTACGCCAAGGGTGCAGCCCTGTTGCACTCGCTGCTGCGCAATCATGCGCTGCTCGACGGCAACAAGCGCACCGGCTGGATCATCTGCGCGCTCTTCTTCCGACTCAACGGCTACGAGGAGCACTACGACGAGGACGCCATGTTCGACACGATCCTGGCGATCGCTGAGGGCGAGCTGCAGGAAGTCGGCGATATCGCACAGCGGCTCTCGGTGTGGTTCACGCCCGTCGTGAGGGGCTGAGGGGCGGGGGCGACCTTGGTGCCTTTCCGGCACCTGCCCCGAGCTTGAGCGTCTTCATGTCTCGGACGGTCAAAGTGAACCGAGCGGCCTGGATAAAGGGACAGTCGCGAGTTCGATGTGCGGCTGGATGGACGCCCCAATTGTGGGGGTGCAGCTCGTAGCTGAGGCATGACGTCCTCCGTCGAAAATAGGCGCTTCGCGTTGAAACGACGCGGGATGTCGTAACGGCAGGGGGTGAGTGGCCTCCCCAGGCGCCGACCTCCGTCGCAGCTTGTGTGAAAGCTTTCGCAGGGTTCCTAACTGGCGTTCAGTTTCGCCGGATCGGTAGCTTCGGGATCACGCTCGCCGCTCGGGGGGAGTGCTGGGTCGGGGCTCGAAGGGCATGGCGTGCGGTCGTTGTTTGTGGGTCGTTTGCGGTCTTCGTCGCGGGTGACCGCGGTTGGTGCGGCGGTTGCGTTGGCGGTGTCGTTGTTGGTGCCGGTGTCGTTCGCGACGCCCGCGGCTGCTGATACGGCTCAGCCGGCCTCGTCGCTGCCGCCGTTGGGTACCCCCGTAACCGCGACGTTGCATCCCGGGTCGGCGATCACCGCGTCCGGTGGAGTGCAGGCGGATCCGGCCACGACGAGCACGTCTCCTGCACCCCCTGCGCCGTCGGTCGCGGCGCCGGGTTCGGATACAGCGAACTATGATCCGTCGACGTCGACGGTGATCTCGCGGTCGGAGTTCGAGACGAACTATCAGAACGCGGATCACACCAAGACGGCCCGATTTTCTACCCAACCGTTGAATGTGCAGCGGTCGGATGGGTCCTGGGTTCCGGTGAAGACGACGGTCGACACGACGGGTACCGGTGATCTGACTGTTCCGGACAATCCGTTGAATCCGCAGTTCGCGCGCACTTCTGGGAGCGGCGATGGCGAGTATTCGGTGTCGTCGGCGGGATACACGATCTCGTTCAAGCTTCAGGGCGCTGATGAGGTGAAGGCGACCCAGACGACTGCGGAACAGCGCACGGTTTCCGGTGGCAATGCGGCATCGTCCGTGGCGTATGACGGTGTCGCTCCGGGTCAGGATCTGGCGTATGAGGTGATGCCGGGAGCGGTGAAGGAGACGGTGGTGTTGAAGTCTCCTCCGTCGGATGGTCAGACGGATTGGATGTGGACCGTCCACGCCCCGGGCCTCACTCTGGGTAAGGACCAGTTCGGCGATATCACGTACCTGGATGCGCTGGGGAACGCCGTCTTCGTCATGCCCATCCCGGCGATGCAGGACTCCGCGGGCGTGCCTGGGCAGTCGGGTTCGGCGGTGGTCAACGTCCCGGCCACGGTCGCCTCTGCCGGTGACGATGACTGGACGCTCACGCTCACCCCGGACCAGGCTTGGTTGAATGATCCGTCGCGGGTGTATCCGGTCTTTCTGGACCCCTCGACCGCGTCGTCGCTGGCGAACGATGCGCACTCGTATGAGAACACCGGCACGTCGTTGACGGGTGTCGCTTATGTCGGCAACTCCCGTGCCGGTGGGGACACGTATTGGCGCACGGTCACCCACTTCAACTACGAGCAGCTCTTCGGCTACCACGTCGTCGGCGCCTCGCTCGATGAATGGTACGGCGGCGATGGCACGCTGAATCAAACGACCGGTTCGGTGTTCTCCGCGACCGCGTTCGGCTACACCGGTGCCGGCAACTACCTGTCGGGGATCACGATCTCTTCCGGGTCGTCCGGGTATGGGTACGCGCAGGATGCGGCACTGGCCAACCAGCTCGGTGCATGGGTCGATGCTCGCGCCTCCGGCAACTACCTCATGCTCGGCGGGCAGGAGACGGCGGGCGCTTACACGTACAAATCGTTGGGTCTGGAGATCTACATCTCCTACGAGTCGAAGCCGACGATCGCCGCGAATCAGATCTCCGTTCAGGACCCGAACGGGTTCGCCTCGATGATGTCGTCGCCACAAGGTGGGGCGACGTCGTTGGGTTCGTCCACGCCGACGCTGGCTTCGACCTTCACCGAGGATTCCGGGAATGGTGGCGCCGCGGTGAATCGGTGGTACTCGGTATCGGCGAACGCGAACTTGTCCTCCCCGCTCTGGCAGACGGGATGGACGTCGTCGGCGTCCGTCCAGGTACCGCCAGGAGTTCTCGCGGCTGGGACCGTTTACTACTGGATGGTGGGCGTGCAGGACGAGTGGGGCGCCACGGCATTGTCGCCGGTGTACACCTGGAAGACCTCGCCGAACCCGACGATCGCGGCAGGGTCGACCATCTCGCCGGCGGATTCCTCGATCATCGCATCGACGACGCCGACCTTGACGGCCGCGACAGCAACTTCGAACAACGGGCATGCGCTGGCGTACCAGTTCCGGGTCGCCACCAGCAGCGACGGCGTGTCCGGCCAGGTGGTGCTCTCCGGGCCGGTGACGCCTGCCGGCGCGACGGTGTCGTGGCAGGTGCCGGCGGGAATCCTGCAGGACAACAACTCCTACACCTGGGCACTGGTCGTCAACGACGGGTATGACGACTGGATCAACTCCGCGCAGCGCATCACCGTCAACCAGCGCGTCACGACTCCGGGGCCGGCGCCAACGGACACGGCGGGCCCGGTGACAGTGAATCTGGCCAATGGGAATGTCGCGACCCAGGTCGCGACGCCGACAGTGAACACGGTCGGCGGGGCGATGGGTTACGCGCTTTCCTACGACTCCAAGCTCAACTCCAACGCAGGGCTGACCGGCACCTACTGGAACATCACCAGTAGCCCGGCCACCTTCTCCTACACCTCCCTGCCGTCCAACCCGGTACTGGTGCGCACCGACGCTGCGGTTCAGTTCAACTGGACGACCGAGCTGCCGTCGCCGGCGGTGACGGCAACGAACTTCCAGGTGCAATGGAGCGGGTTCATCACCCCGCCGGCCGGCACCTACACGTTCGGGTTCCTCTCCGATGAAGGCGCCGAGCTGTCCCTGAACAACACTCAAGTCATCACGGACCACTGGAGCGACCGGCACGACACAGCTGTGAGCTACGAGACCGCCGGCTCCCAAACCCTCATTGTCAGCGGAACCAACGGCAATCTCACCGCCACCCTCGGCGGCACGAAGGTGCCGTTGCCGTTGCCGATCACGGTGAACTACTACCAGCGCAGCGGCGCCGCGATGATGAACTTGTACGTGCAGCAGGCTTCGATCCCGGGCTCCGGCCAGGTGGTCCCGGCGAACTGGTTCACCAAGACCGCCGACGCATTGCCGGCCGGCTGGTCGGCGTCCACGCCCATAGCCGGCGACGCCGGCACGTATGTCGCCGCGAAGAACAACGGTGGCTCCGTCACCATCACCGACGCCGAAGGAGGCTCGCATGTCTTCGCCAAGACCTCCGCCGGTGGTTACACGCCGCCGCCGGGGGAGACGGCTACGCTCACCACCGATCAAACCGGCGCGCTGACATTGACCGGCACCGACGGCACGGTCTACCGCTTCACCTCCGCCGGACACCTGTCATCCGCGACACCCGCGGTGGACGTCGGGTCCAAACCCGCCACCCCCGTCCCGACATACGTGGACTCCACGACGCTGACGAACGCGCTGCGGTCCCTGTCCGATCCGCTCTCCAACACGGTGAGCTCGGGAACACCCTCCTACGCCCGAGCCATCTATTTCGCGTACGCCGGTGACACCTACGCCAACCTGAACATCCCCGCGTCGGCGGGGATCACCGCGTCCGGGAACGTCTGCAACACCCCGGATACCGGGTGGGGGAGCCCACCAGCGGGAATGATGTGCGCCATGGTCTACCCGGACGGGAGCACCACCCAGCTCGAGTACGGCAGCGACGGCTACTTGCGTGGAGTCCTCAACCCAGGAGGGGCGTTCACCCTCCTCGGCTACGACTCGACGACCGGCCTGCTGAACTCCGTGCAGACACCGACCGGTTCTGACTGGTCCGCCGTCCACAACGGCGACACGGCGCAAACGCTGATCGGCTACGACACCCAAGGGCGCGCCACCAGCGTGACCCTGCCGCACCTGGACGGTGTCGCCGCGCCCGCGAAGACCTACACCTACGCGTCGGCTCCGGTAACGAACCCAGACGGCAGCACCGTGGATGGGACCTCTTACGTCGATGTCGCCGGCCTCACACCGCCCGCCGGCGGGATGGGGCACCAGGGCGCAGTCACCTTCGACACCTCCCTCCGGAAGACCTCCGCGACCTCGGCATCCGGGCTCACCTCCAAGACGTTGTGGAACAACCACGACAACGCGCTTGCGACCCTCGACCCGCAAGGACACGAGAGCTCCACCGTGTATGACTCGCAGGACCGTCCGATCGCGAATTACGGGCCGGCCCCGGCCAGTTGCTTTGGCGCTACCGCCGTCGCCCCGTTCGGGCCGACTACCACCGACGAGAACGGCGGCATCACCGGACCCATCCCGGCGGCGAACTGCACGGCCATGAACGGGACTGCCATCGCCCAGAGCACCACCGGATACGACACCACCTGGAACGGGCTCGCGGCGACCTGGTACGACAACGTCAACCTCACTGGTGCCCCCAAGGCCTACTCGCTGTCCATCCCGGGCGCCTCTCTGACCTCGCCGGAGAACGGCGGCCAGATCGGTCACAGCTGGGGCAACCCCGGGGTCTCGCCGATCACTCAGGTCAGCAACGGCAGCCCGCTGCCCGCCACCAACTGGTCCGCCCAGTTCACCGGGCTGATCACGTTCCCCGCCGCGGGCACCTACCATCTCGCCACCTACTCGGACGATGGCACGATGGTGTACCTGAACGACAAGCTCGTCATCAACGACTGGGGCGGCCACGCAGCAGCGTTCTCCTCCAGCTACCCCGTGACCGTCACCGCCGGGCAGACGATGCGCATCCGCCTGGCCTACAAGCAGGTCACCGGGCCCGCCACCCTCGCCCTCGACTGGGAGACGCCCTCCATCCCCACCTCCTGGGCATACATCCCAGGAGCCAACCTCCACCCTGCCTACAACCTCGCCACCACTAGCACCGCCGCTGACTCCGCACCAACCGGGGCCAGCGGAGTCAGCAACGCGAACGTGCCGGCGGCGACCAGCACCACCAGTTACGCCTACCCCTGGTACGGCACCAACCCCACCTCAACGGTCGACCCGGGAGGGTTGAACCTCACCGGAAGCGCCACCTCCGAGGCGCCCGGGACCGGGTATTTGCGGCAGCTCACCACGGTCAAACCTGCCGGGGCGTCGACGACCACGACGACCGCGTATTACGGCGGTACCACGACCCCGAACACCTCGTACGGCACCGCCCTGGGCATCAGCAGCCCGGTGTGCGGGGTGCCGGTGAACACCCCGCAGGACGGACTCACCCTCTCGACCACCGGGCCGACCCCGGCCACCGGGGCGGCTTTGGTGACGAAGTACATCTACGACATCATGGGCCGGGTCGCCGCCACACTGGCACCAGGGGACACCACGTGGGCGTGCACCAGCTACGACAACCGCGGGCGGGTGCAAACGCAGACCTATCCAGCGTTCGGCGGCCAACCGGCCCGCACCCTCACTTACACCTACTCCGCCGGCGGTTACGACAGCAACGGCAACCAGGTCGGTGACCCGCTCACCGCCACGGTGACGGACTCCACCCAGTCCTCGACCCCGACAGGCGGGACGATCACCACGGTGGTCAACCTGGATGGGGAGCAGACCTCCTATACGGACAGTTGGGGGACGGTCACCACGACCTCCTACAACCAGGCGATGNACGGGCGGACGCCGTCTTCTTGCCCTCGGTCAGCGCAGCGCGGTTGATCTCGTTGTACCGGACCCCGACAGGCGGGACGATCACCACGGTGGTCAACCTGGATGGGGAGCAGACCTCCTATACGGACAGTTGGGGGACGGTCACCACGACCTCCTACAACCAGGCGATGCAGACGCTCTCGGCGACGGTGAAGCTGCCGGACGGGTCGACGCGCACTGAGGCGTATGCGTACAACGACGACGGGCAGACCGTGGCGGTGGCCGAGGACGGCAAGACCATCGCCACCTCCACCTACACGACCGGTGTCCTCACCTCGGTCGCCTACTCGGGCGGGGCCAGCAACGCCGGCAACGGCACCTCCGGAACGTTCGGGTACTCACCCACCGGGGCGCAGAGCTCTGTGGCGTGGGCGTTCGCGGCCGGGCAGACCCCGGTCAGTGACACGGTGGCACGGTCRCAGGCCGGGCGGATCGTGCAGGACACGATCGCCGACGGGCCCACCARCTAYGTCTCCACCTACGGGTATGACACCGCCGGCCGGCTGGTCACCGCGAGCGTGCCCTCCAACCAGATCACCTACGGGTACGCCGCAAGCGGCGGCTGTGGGGCCAACACGGCCGCCGGCAAGGACGGCAACCGCACCTCCATGACCGACATCACCACCGCCCCCGGCGCCTCGAGATCACCTACGGGTACGCCGCAAGCGGCGGCTGTGGGGCCAACACGGCCGCCGGCAAGGACGGCAACCGCACCTCCATGACCGACATCACCACCGCCCCCGGCGCCTCGTCCCCGAATCCGACCGTCACCGTCGGCTACTGCTATGACAACGCCGACCGGCTCACCTCCGACACCATCACCGGGGCGCCCGCCAACCCGGACATCGTGATGGGCACCAACCTCACCTCGGCCGGGTCGGGCGCGAACCTGGTGTACGACACCCACGGCAACATCACCACCCTCGGCACCGAAACCCTCGGCTACGACGACACCAACCGGCACCTGAGCACCACGCTGGTCGACGGGACCACGGTCACCTACCAGCGCGACGCGACCGACCGCGTCATAGCGATGACCCAAACCCCTGCAGGCGGGACCGCCACCACAGTCCACTACACGTACGCCAGCGGCGGCAGCTCGGCGGCGTTCACGCTGACGGCGAGCAACACGATGCAGGAGGAAACGCTCAGCCTGGCCGGGGGAGCGAGTGTCAGCATCCGCTCCACCGGGCAGGTGTGGTCCTACCCGGGCCTGACCGGGCACGTCCTCGTCACCACCGACGGGGCAGGTGTCCGGACCGGGGCCGTGGCGTTGTACGACCCCTTCGGCGACCCCATCAACCCCACCACCGGCTGCATCGGCACGACCACCGCCGACACTTCAGGCCCCAACAACACGACCTCACTGAACGTGTCCAGCGGGTTCGAAGGAGCTCACGGCAAAGGGCTGCTGACCCTCGATGGACTCGCCACCATCGAAATGGGCGCTAGGCAGTACGTGCCCCTGCTTGGGCGGTTCCTCAGTGTCGACCCCGTCCCGGGAGGCAACGCTAACGACTACAACTACCCCGACGACCCCATCAACGCCAACGACCTCACCGGCGACTGGGGCCTTATGCTCAGTGATGCCGGGCCGGGGGGACGAGCCATAAGTACCGTCACATTGTCTGCGCTGAACAGCGGGCGCCTTGTTGTGCAGACCGGCGTCATTGTCACTAGGCGAGAAGCCCATGCCCGGACCCACGCTCGAGCTCAGGCAGATCAAAAGGAGGCTGCCGAGGAACGTGGCAAGTCCGCGCTTCGAGCGCTGAGCGGGATCCTCGCAGCTATAAGCGCGGTCGCAGGATTCGTTTCGCTCGCGTGCGCTGTGTGCGCAGCAATCGCAGAACCGATATCGCTAGCAGCCGGAGGGGCGGCAGCCGGGATCGATTGCCTTGCTCTACATGACACGTTGGGTTGCACAGCCGACCTAGTTGGACTGATTCCAGGGGCAGGACTGTTCATGGCGGTCAAGGCGGTGGACAAGGTTGGAGAAGGGCTGGAAGCAGCGCATTCGGCAGCTGGTGCGGTCGGCGTGATGGGAAGCGGAATGGGTGCTGTGACAAACTTCGGAGAAAATTGGATCGATCGGTAGCGGCCGAACGGAGGAGGACCGGATGAATCTGCGTAGGCCAGATGGATGGCGCCACCTTGGATTGAGCGTGCTTATCATCGCAGCGCCAGTTGGCTTGGGACTATTCGGGTTCGCCATTTTCAATGTCCAGGGATTCATGAACTCCACTTGGGCCTTCTGGGCGCTGATGGCGTGCATTTTCGTCCCATACTCGATCCTTTACACGGCGGACATGCTTCGTCGGCGTGAGGCGCGCAGGGGCGGAGGGTCCGCGGGCGACGCGTCCCCGCTGGTCTTCGCCGGTGGCCTGAGCCCCGATGAGTCTGAGGGAGCGAGCTCCGCTACGCACTCCGGGGTGCGTTCCAGCACCGCATGGATCTGGGGCGGCCTGGTCCTCGTGATTGCCTATGCCGGTTTTCGAATCGCTTGGGCGCTCGTGAACGGTGCCCAGTTTGATTGGACGGCCGTGGTCGCCCTGGTGGTCGCCGCGGGGCTTGCGATCATCCATCCGAGCGCGCTCGGATGGCAACGGTTCCGCAGATCTGTTCGCAGCATCGGGAGCCAAGCCGTAGCCTGGCCGACGTTCCGCACCGACCAATTCGCTGGCGAATTGCACGTCAGCCGGCCGGGTGCCACCATCCCGCAGGACCTCATCCTTTTGGCGAGCGAATCGACAGTGTCGGTTTGGACGACCGAGCGTGAGCCAAAGCTTCTCCTATCACTTCCGCGCGACGTCAATACGAAGATCCGCGCTATGAGTGTCTCCGACCGGCTCGGCTCCACGGGAGTTCGTATGGAACGTCAGGATGGCCCCGATTCGCATGCATTCGACTTGATCGTCCGGCGAAGAGGCATCTTCACGTATTTCCGGACGGATCAGGCAACCGCACAGCTGTGTGCGGCTGAAATTGCTTCGAGCCGGCCAGCAACTCACGAATCCTGAAGGCCTTTTCCCGTGACGAGCGACTACGACATGAACGCGAGCATGCGCCGAAAGTCCGAGCGTCGCAGTTGTGCTGTGCGAAGGAACGTTCGCATTACGAATAGTCCGGTAGATATGAACATTGATACATGGGATTCGGACCGTCGGTCGTCGCGCGTAGTCTCCCCGCATGAGCGACGACGACGTGCGGCTCCAGCCGTGGACCGACGACGATCTGGCCGTCGAGCTGCGCAACAACGCGCCGGAGATGACCACGTACCTGGGCGGCCCGCTGGATGAGGAGGTCGTGCGCCGGCGTCACGAGCGCTTCCTTCGGGGCCAGGCCGACGGGACCGTGTCGCCGTTCACGGTGTGGACGGACAGCGTGGCCGAGCCGGTCGGCACGGCCGGCTACTGGCAGATCGAGCACCACGGCCTCCCGGTGCTCGAGTGCGGGTGGTTCGTGTTCGTGCCGTACCAGCACCGCGGGTACGCGCGACGTGCGATCCGGTTGCTGCTCGAAGAGGCCGCCGCGCACGGAGGTCGCGACACGATGTTGGCCTTCCCGCGCGTGGACAACCCCGCGTCGAACGCGCTCGCGCGCTCGGTCGGCTTCGTGAACACCGGCGAGGAGGACGGCGAGTACCCGAAGGGCGTCCCGATCCGGGTGAACGCCTGGGCGTTCGACCTGCGGACACTCCGGTGAGGGGCGCCGAAGGGTCCGGTGCGACCGCAGCCTCCGTGTAGCGTTGCCCCATGTTCTCGACCACCCTCCCGTCCGGCGCGACCCTCCGACCCTTGGAGCCGTGGCGGGCGGAGGAGTTCGCGGCGCATCTCGACCGCGCCCGGGAGCACATCCGCCCGTGGGTGGGGCCGTCGTTCGTCACCACCGACGTCGATGGTGCGCGCGCCACGCTCGGCCGCTACGCCGAGCGCGCGGCTCGGGAGGGTGCGGGCATCTACGGCATCTGGGCTAGCGACGTGCTCGTCGGCGGCGTCATGTTCGTCGAGTTCTCGACGGCGACAGGCTCGTTCGAGGTCGGCTGCTGGCTCGAGCCCGGCGCCGAGGGGCACGGCCACATCACGGGCGCCGTCCGCGAGCTGCTCGCCTACGCCTTCGACGAGCGCGGCATGCACCGGGCCGAGTGGAGGTGCCGCGCCGACAACGAACGCAGCTCCGCCGTCGCCCGGCGCCTCGGGATGACGCTCGACGGCGTCCTCCGGGAAGCGTGGCCGGTCGGCGGCGTGTTCCACGACAAGCAGGTGTGGTCGCTGCTGGCGGAGGAGTGGGCGGCGAGCCGCAGCTGACGCGCGCCCCGCGGCCCTACCTCCCGACCCGGCTGTCGCTCGCGAGCCGGCCGTCCACCACGGTCACGATCTCGTCGAGGGTCGGCGAGTGGACGAGGTCGTGCGTCACGAGCAGCGTCGCGGTCTCCTGCGTGTGCGTGAGCCGGGCGATCAGGTCCATGATCGCCGCACCGCGTTCCTGATCGAGCGCGCTGGTGGGCTCGTCGACCAGGAGGACGGACGGCTGCCGCACGAGCGCGCGAGCGATCGCCACCCGCTGGCGCTGACCTCCCGAGAGCTGGGCCGGCCGCTTGTCGGCGTGGCCGGTGAGCCCGACCGCGTCGAGGAGGTCGTCGACCCGGTCGCGGACGGCGGTGCGCACGGGACTCCGCCGGGCGCCACCGAGCTCGCCCATCACCTGCAACTGCTCGCGGGCCGTCAGCGAGGGCAGCAGGTTCGACTGCTGGAAGACGATGCCGATCTTCTCGCGGCGCAGGCGGGTGGCCTGCTCGGCGGACAGCCGGGTGGCGTCCTCCCCGTCGATCAGCACCCGCCCGGAGTCCGGACGGATCAGGGTCGCGGCGAGGGCGAGGATGCTCGACTTGCCGGAGCCGGACGGCCCGGTGATGCCGGTGACCACGCCGGGGCGGCCGTGGAGGGTGACCTGGTCGACCGCGGTGATGCGGCCGGCGCCGTCGGGAAAGGTCAGAGTTACGTCGTCGAGGGTGATCATCGGTTGCTCCCGAGTGCGGTGAGAGGGTCGGCATGGGTGACGGTGCGGAGGGCGACGGCGGCGCCGGCGAGCCCGAGGACGGTCATGGCCGCCGCGGGCACCAGGGTGGTGATCGGCGCGACGAGGAACGGCAGGGCGCCTCCGGCGAGGGCGCCGAGCCCGAGGACGATCAGCATCCCGAGCCCGATGCCGCCGACCAACACGACGAGCGCCTGGCCGAGCGCGTCGAGCACGAGCGATCGCTGCGTCGCGCCGAGCGCCTTCAGCACAGCGATGTCGGCGGAGCGCTGCATCGTCCAGACGGTGAAGAACGCGCCGACGACGAGGGCGGAGATCCCGAACAGCATCGCGACCATGAGGCCGAGCGACCCGATCTCGCTCTTGAAGGCCTCCAGGGCCGTCAGGCTGAGCAGGGTCGGCTGCGCGCTCGTGCTGGTCGCCGCGGCGACGGCGTCCCAGTCGGGCGTGCCGGTCACCGCGAGCACCGTCGGGCGGCCGTCGCCGCCCATCCGCTCGTCCGCCTGCGCCCAGGCGGCGGGTGTCAGCGCGACGACCGGGGTGTGGCTGTACCAGGCGTCGCCGCCGACGGTCGCCACCCGGTAGTCGCCGCCGAGGATCGTGACGGTGTCACCGGCGGAGGCGTGCAGCTCTTTGGCGGCACCGGCCGAGAGGCCGACGGTGTCGTCGGCGCGGGGCGCGAGGGCGGTCAGGTCGGTGTCCGTCGACGCGCCGGCATCGGGGAGGCCGAAGAGCGCGACGCCGGTCGAGCTCGAGCCGGACTGGGCGCGCGTCTGGGCGATGCCGACAGGCAGGACCGTGTCGACGCCGGTGGCGTCACGCCAGTGTTCGACGGTCGAGGGTGACAGCGACGACTCGCTGAAGCTCGCGGCTCCGTCGGCCGGCTTCTCGAGCACGAGGCGGTCGCCCGGCAGCCCGAGCACGGCGGAGATGTTCTGGGCGGCGAGGCCGCCGGTGAGGCCGGACAAGAAGCCGACCAGCACGGTGATGAGGGCGACGACGGTCCCGATGAGGAGGAACCGGCCGCGGGCGTGACGCAGATCCCGCCAGGCGACGAACACGAGGAGTCCTTTCCGGGGCGAAGCGGTTCCGCCTCCGTTCCTCCAGCCTTCTCGGGTCGCGCGACTGTCACATCGTCAGCACGATCCAACCTCCTCTCCGACTTTCCATTGATGCCGCCGCCGCGATCGGTCCCTAGGCTGGAGGCGTCATGTCCCACAGCGCCCTCACCCCGGTCTTCGTCGGACTGCGCGTCGGGCTGCACGCGCTCATCGCCGCGCTGCTCGTCCTGGTGGTCGTCCGGCTGCCCGGGCTCGGGCAGGGCGCGGCCCTCGCGGGGCTGATCCTCGTGGTGCTGTTCGCGCTGGTGTACGTGGCGAGCCTGTTCATCCGGGTCGTCCCTCCGCAGAGCAGGAGGTGGGCGGGCATCCTCTGGATGTGCGCGCTCGGGCTGGTCTGGGTGGGGCTGGTGATCGTCGTCCCTGAGGCCGCCTACCTGGCGTTCCCGCTGTTCTTCCTGTGCCTCCACCTGCTGCCGCGGTGGGTCGGCCCCGTCGCGGTCGTGCTGCTCACGGTCGTCGCGATCGTCGCCCTCAGCCTGCACCAGGGCTTCTCGGCGGGCGTCGTGATCGGGCCAGTGATCGGTGCGGCGGTCGCGATCCTCCTCGGGCTCGGCTACCGCGCGCTGGCCCGGGAGGCGGTGGAGCGGGAGGCCCTGCTCACCGAGCTGATGGCGACCCGCGACCGGCTCGCCGCGACCGAGCGGGAGCAAGGCGCCCTGGCCGAGCGCGGCCGGCTCGCCCGCGACATCCACGACACCGTCGCGCAAGGGCTCTCCAGCATCCAGCTGCTCCTCCACGCCGCCGAGCGCGCCGACCCGAACGGTCCCGGCATCGAGCAGATCCGGCTGGCCCGGTCGACCGCGGCCGACAGCCTCGCCGAGACCCGGCACATCATCCGGGAGCTGACGCCTCCGTCGCTCGACGGCGGCCTCGGCGAGGCCCTCCGGCGTCTCGGCGCAGCGCAGGCCGTGCCCGGATCGCTGCGCGTCGACGTCGAGACGCCGCAGGCGATCGACCTGCCGATGGACGTCCAGACGGCCTTCCTGCGGATTGCGCAGGGAGCGATGGCGAACGTCCGCACGCACTCCGGGGCGACCCACGCGCGCATTCTGCTGCGGCAGGGCGACGACGAGACGGTGCTGCGCATCGCCGACGACGGGGTGGGGTTCGACCCCGGCTCCGTCGCAGCCGGCGCCGGCGGCAGCGACTCGTTCGGGCTCCGCGCCATCGCCGAGCGCGTGGCCCAGCTGGGTGGCGACCTCGCCGTCGAGAGCGCGCCGGGGGAGGGGGCCTCCGTGACGGTGACGCTTCGGGCGCGCAAGGAGGCCTCGTGATCCGCATCCTCATCGCCGACGACCATCCTGTGGTCCGCGCGGGCATCCGCGCCCTCCTCGACGGGGAGGCCGACCTCGAGGTCGTCGGAGAGGCACCGACCGCCGACGATGCGGTCGCCCTCGCGACGGCAGCCGCCCCCGACCTCGTGCTGATGGACCTCCAGTTCGCCGACGGCCCGCGCGGCGTGGAGGCCACCCGCCGCATCCGCGCCCTCCCGTCGGCGCCGCACGTGCTCGTGCTGACGAACTACGACACCGACACCGACATCCTGTCGGCGATCGAGGCGGGCGCGAGCGGCTACCTCCTCAAGGACGCGCCCCCCGACGAGCTCGTCGCCGCCGTGCGGGCCGCAGCCGCCGGCGAGAGCGCGCTCGCGCCGGTGATCGCGAGCCGGTTGATGGCCCGGATGCGCTCGCCGCAGGTGACCCTCTCGGCCCGTGAGCTCGAAGTGCTGGAGCTGGTGGCGCGGGGGGCAGGCAACGCCGAGATCGCGCGCCGGCTGCATATCGCGGACGCGACGGTGAAGTCGCACCTGGTGCACGTGTTCACGAAGCTCGGGGTGGCCTCCCGCACCGCCGCCGTCAACGCGGCGCGGTCGCAGGGGATGCTGCGCTAGCGCCCTGCGACCGCGAGCCGAGATTCGTCACGAATCCCGACATTCGTGCCACGAAACACGACATTCGTGACGAAGGTCGTGCCTCCCGCACGCTCACCGCCGCCGCATCGGCCTCACGGTGAGCGACTCCACGGTGCCCGTGCTCGGGAGGTCGACGGCGACACGCACGGTCGCGGCGACCATCTCCGGGGTGATCGTGTACGCCGCGTCGTAGTCGTGCCCTTCGCGGGCGACGAGAGCGCGCTGCATGTCCGTGTCGACGCGGCCCGGGTGGATGCTGGTGACGCGTACGCCGTGGGGACGCTCCTCCTCGCGCAGCGCGTCGGTGAGGGCGCGCAGCGCGAACTTGGAACCGGAGTACACGCCGCCGCCCGCTCCGCTCGTCAGGCCCGAGCCGCTGTTGATCGCGACGACGAGACCCTGCGCGGCCCGCAGCGCGGGAAGAGCCTGCCGGAGCAGCGCCGCGATCGAGAACACGTTCACCTCGAACACATGCCGCCAGGTCGCGTCGTCGGTGTCGGCGATGGTGCCGCCGTCCTCCACGCCGGCCGAGAGCACGATCGCGTCGAGGCGGTCGGGCAGGGGAGGGAGGTCATGCCCGGTCAAGTCGCCGACGAACGGCTCGGCGGAGGGCAGCGCGGCGACCACGCCGGCGACCGCGTCGGCGGCGCGGCCGCCGACCAGCACATGGTGCGTGCGGCCGAGCTCCTCCGCGATGGCGCGCCCGATGCCGCGGGAGGCTCCGGTGACGAGGACGACGGGGCGAGGGGAGGGATCACTGCTGGCCATACTCCGACCCTACGACCCGCACGGCTTGACGCCGACGCCCCCGCCGCGCGGTCCCCCGCTACTTCAGCGCCTGCCTGATCGTCTTCGCGTCCGACGCTGCCTTCTTGGCGGCGGTCCGGGCGGACTCCAGCGACGACTTCACCGACGACAGCGCGGAGTGGTTCGAGTCGTACGCGCTGGGTGTCACAGCGAGAGCCGCCGACGCCTGCCCGCTCGCGTCGCGGGAGGCCGTCGCTATCTGCGCGCTCATGTCGCTCAGGTCGGACTGCAGCGCCGCGGTCGACGTGGCCTTGTCCTTTCCGGAGAGCAGCCCGGCCAGCGTCGAGTGCTCCTTCGTGAGCTTCGGGAGGGCCGTGCCGGTCAACCGGTCGGCGTCGGCGGCGAGCCGGGCCTGAGGGAGGGCGACGGCGTAGACCCGGTACTTCGAGTAGACGGCCTTCAGGTCGGTCGTGGCCTGGGTGATCGTGCTGTCGGCGGCGATGGCCGAGGCCGACGACTTCATCGCGGCGAGGTCGGCGTTCAACGTGCCGAGGATCGTGGAGCGGTCGTTCGACGTGAGGGACTTGTCGCCGGTGACCTTCGTGATCGCGGCGCTGAGCTTGGTCTCGCGGTCGCTGGTCGCCTTCGCGCCTGCTGCCTGGACCTCCGCGAGCGTGTGTGGCGCGTGCGCCTTCGCGGTCGAGCTCGGGGTGGGCGAGGGCGTCGGCGTCGGCGTGGTGTCCGCGAACGCGGGCGACCCGATCAGGGCAAGGCCGGTGACTCCCGCGGCCGCGGCGACGACGAGGCCGGTGATGCGTGTGGGCATGATTCTCCCGTTCAGAGGTGAGCGCCGGAGGTTCTTCCCCGGTCTCCCTCAGCGTCGCTCCCGAATGTTCGGGCCCTGTAAAGGGACCGTTCGGGGCGGGTATCGCGCGGCGCATGCGGCGTGGCGAGCCGGGGCACTAGGCTGCTTCCGCCATCCGGTCCGCCGAGTTCGCCGTGACCCTGACGCCATGGAGGACCTCGCATGCTGCTGACCCTCTCCTACCGGGGAGCCGATTCGGGCGATCTCGGCTACCTCCTGCACAAGCATCCCGGGCGCGTCCACGATTTCGACCTGCCGGTCGGGCAGGCGCATGTGTTCTACCCCGAGCTCGACGAACAGACCTGCACGGCCGCGCTGCTGCTGGAGGTCGACCCGGTCGAGCTGGTCCGCAGCAAGCGGTTCCGCGGTGACGCCGGGACGCTCGGTCACTACGTCAACGATCGTCCGTACGCATCGGGCTCGATGCTCGCGGTCGCGCTCGGCGCGGTGTTCCGCACGGCGATGACGGGCCGCTGCGATGCGCGACCCGAGCTGGCAGCGGCTGCGCTCGACCTTCGGATCGGCCTCCACGCGGTGCCGTTGCGCGGTGGGGCGGATCTCGCTCACCGTCTCTTCGAACCGCTGGGGTGGCGGCTGGAGGTCGCGACCGGGCTCCTCGACGAGCGGTTCCCCGAATGGGGAGCGGCGCCGTACGCAGCGATCACGCTCAGCGGCACGATGCGGCTCGGCGAGGCCCTGCGGCAGCTCTACGTGCTCCTCCCGGTGCTCGACGACGCCAAGCACTACTGGGTCGCCGACGCCGAGGTCGACAAGCTGCTGCGCAACGGGGAGGGCTGGCTTGCGCAGCATCCCGAGCGGGAGCTGATCTCGCGGCGGTACCTCGCGCACCAGCGCGAGTACGTCGACGCCGCGACGGCACGGCTCGCCGAACTCGACCAGGGCACCGCCGCGGCGGCCGCCGCCGCAGAGGGTCAGGAGCAGGAGGACGGTACGGAGGAGAAGGCGCGCCCGCTCAACCGACTGCGCGCCGACGCCGTCCTGGCCGCCCTCGACGACGTCGGCGCCCGCTCCGTCGCGGACGTCGGGTGCGGACCGGGAGCGCTCCTCGTCCGCCTTGCGGTCGACCCGCGCTACACCCGGATCGTCGGGACGGACGTCTCGCCCGCCGCCCTCGTGACCGCGGCCAAGCGACTCGACCTCGCGGAGCGCAGCGACGCCCAGCGCGAGCGCATCACCCTGCATCCCTCGTCCGTCACGTACCAGGACGACCGCATCGCCGGGCTCGACGCGATCGTGCTGATGGAGGTCGTCGAGCACGTCGAGCCGGAGCGCCTCGACGCCCTCGCCCGCTCGGTGTTCGGACTGGCGAAGCCCGGGTCCGTCGTGCTGACCACGCCGAACGCCGAGTACAACGTGCTGTACCCGACGCTCGCGGCCGGCGCTTTCCGGCATCCGGATCACCGCTTCGAGTGGACCAGGGCCGAGCTCCACGCGTGGGCCGGCGCGATCGCCGACCGCTACGGCTACCGGGTGGAGTTCCGCGCCGTGGGCGAGCCCGACCCCGTGCTCGGGCCGCCGACCCAACTGGCCCTGTTCACGAAGGAGGTCGCCGCATGACCGAGCTCACCGTCCCCGCCACCTCCCTCGTCGTGCTCGTCGGAGTCAGCGGATCCGGCAAGTCGACGTTCGCGCGGACCAAGTTCGGAGCGTGGGAGACGCTGTCCAGCGACGCCTTCCGCGGCCTGGTCTCCAACGACGAGAACAGCCAGAGCGCGACCGGCGACGCCTTCGACGCGCTGCGCTACATCGCCGCCACCCGGCTGCGCAACGGGCTGCTCACCGTCATCGACGCGACCAACGTGCAGCCGGCCGCGCGCAAGTCGATGGTCGCGCTGGCCAAGGAACACGACGTGCTGCCCGTCGCGATCGTGCTCGA
Organism: Leifsonia sp. Leaf336; assembly: GCF_001423695.1. Classification (GTDB taxonomy): domain Bacteria; phylum Actinomycetota; class Actinomycetes; order Actinomycetales; family Microbacteriaceae; genus Leifsonia. Next base: position 155,402 of record NZ_LMOZ01000003.1, on the reverse strand, counting down.
TGTGCCGGAGCGAGTCGCTGTCGAGCGCACGGAGGCCCGCGCCGACCGCGGCTTCGGCGCCGACGTCATCCGCCGGCAGGCCAAGCAACTGCGCAGCGGTCTGTCGAGCCTGCGCCGCGAGGGCTTCCGGACGGTGCACGTCCTCCGTGACCAGGCCGAGATCGACGCGGCGACGATCGTGCGCACCCGGCTGCTCAACGACCGCACGGACGAGCACGGACCGTTCGACGTCATCGGAGACGTGCACGGCTGCCGCTCCGAACTCGAGACCCTCCTCGAACGGCTCGGCTACGACCTCCGCCGCGACGCGCAGGGACGCCCGGTCGACGCCGTGCACCCGGAGGGCCGCCGTGCGCTCTTCCTCGGCGACCTGGTCGACCGCGGCCCGGACACCCCCGGTGTCCTGCGGCTGGCGATGGGCATGGTGGGCGCCGGGCACGCCATCGCCGTCCCCGGCAACCACGAGGACAAGCTCGCTCGTGCCCTGCGCGGCGACAAGGTGACGGTGGCGAACGGCCTGGAGGTGTCGCTCGCGCAGTTGGCGGCCGAGACGCCGGAGTTCCGCGACGAGGTGCAGACGTTCTGCCGCGAGCTGGTCTCGCACCTGGTCCTCGACGACGGAAGGCTGGTCGTGGCGCACGCCGGCCTCCCGGAGCACTACCACGGGAGGGCCTCGGGACGCGTCCGGGCGTTCGCGCTGTACGGTGACGTCACCGGCGAGAAGGACGAGTACGGCCTCCCGGTGCGTCTCGACTGGGCGCGCGACTACCGCGGTGCGGCCACCGTCCTGTACGGCCACACACCGGTCCCGCGGGCCGAATGGGTCAACAACACGATGTGCCTCGACACGGGATGCGTCTTCGGAGGAGCGCTGACCGCGCTGCGGTATCCGGAGAACGAGGTGGTGTCCGTGCCGGCGGAGCAGCTCTGGAGCGAGCCGGCGCGCCCGTTCGCGCTCGCCGTGGATACGTCGGCGGAGCGCGAGGACGACGTCCTCCGGATCGAGGACGTGCTGGAGACTCCGATCGTCGAGACGCGCACCTCCGGAGGGATCCGGCTGCGCCCGGAGTTCGCCCTCGGGGCGCTGGAGACCATGAGTCGCTGGGCCGTGGACCCGCGCTGGCTGCTGTACCTGCCGCCCACGATGTCGCCTCCCGCGCCGTCGTCGCGGCCCGGGATGCTGGAGCATCCCGACGAGGCGTTCGAGGCGTACCGCAAGAGCGGAGTGACCCGGCTCATCGCCGAGGAGAAGCACATGGGCTCGCGGGCGGTCGCTCTCGTGACGCGCGACGGATCCCGTTTCGGTGCGGAGGCGGAGTGGCGGGGCATCGTCCACACCCGCACCGGGCGGCGGTTCTTCCCGTCCCGCGACGATGAGGCCCGCTTCCTTTCGCGCCTGCACGACGCGGTCTCGCGCGCCGGGCTCTGGGACGAGCTGACGACCGACTGGCTGCTGCTCGATGGCGAGATCCTGCCCTGGTCTCTGAAGGCCGGCGCGCTCATCCGGGAGCAGTACGCGGCGGTCGGCGCGGCAGCCGCGTCGGCGCTTCCCGCGGCGGTGGCGACGCTGGAGCAGGCGGCCGCCCGCGGACTCGACGTCGCGTCGGTCCTGGAGCGGACACGCCGGCGGGAGGCCGACGCGGCGCTCTACACCGACGCGTACCGGCGCTACGTCCAGCGCACGGACGGAATCGACGGCGTCCAGCTCGCGCCGTTCCAGGTGCTCGCCGGGGAGGGCGGCGTGTACGCCGAGCGCGAGCACGCCTGGCATCTGGCGCTCGCCGACCGCCTCGTCGAGGCAGATCCGGCTCTCGTCCGCGCGACGCAGCGCATGGACATCGACCTCGACGACTCCGATTCGGTCGCCGCCGCGGTCGACTGGTGGACGACGCTCACGGATGCCGGCGGCGAGGGGATGGTCGTCAAACCCGCCGCCGGGCTGGTGCGGAACGAGCGCGGCCTGGCCCAGCCGGGCATCAAGGTGCGCGGGCGCGAGTACCTGCGCATCATCTACGGACCGGATTACACCGAGGAGTCCAGCCTGGAGCGGCTGCGCGACCGCAACGTCGGCCACAAGAGGTCGATGGCGTTGCGCGAGTACGCGCTCGGGCTCGAGTCGCTGCACCGGTTCGTGGAGGGCGACCCGTTGTGGCGTGTGCACGAAGCCGTATTCGCGGTGCTCGCGATGGAGTCCGAACCGGTCGACCCGCGGTTGTGAGCGCGGCCGCGGCGGGCCGCGGCAAGTATCCCTACCCCGCCCGGTACAGATCCGCCTCGAACCGGTAGGCGTCGCCGCGGTACGTGTTCAGCCCGAGCAGCACCGGGCCTCCACTGCGGTCGTAGGCGATCTCCCGGCCGACCAGTACGGGGCTTCCCGCCGAGATGTGCAGGAGGCCGGCCAGCTCGGTGGTGGCCGCGTCGGCCTGCACGCTGTAGGCGCTGCGGTAGATGTCGACCGCGCAGAGCGTCTGCAGCGACTCGTAGAGCGAAGCGTCGGTGAGGTCGGCCTCCACCAGTGCGGAGGCGACCGACACCGGGATGACGTTGGTGTCGACGCAGATCGGTGTCGAGTTCATGCCGCGCAGCCGCACGAGCACCAGCACGTCGGCGCCCGGGGCGATCCCGAGCCGTTCGGCCTCGTCGATCGTCGCCGAGCGGATGCTCTTCTCGAGCACCTGCGCGGTCGGCCGGTGTCCGCGCAGTCGCGCCATCTCGGTGAAGCTCTGCAGCGTGCTCGGCGGCTCGCCGACGGTGGGGCTCGGCACGAACCACCCGCGCTGGGCGGAGCGGGCGATGCGGCCCTGGCGCTCCAGGTCTTCGAGCGCGGTGCGGATGGTGCTCCGGCTGACATGGAGGCTCTCGGCGAGCTGCCGTTCGCCCGGCAGCCGCGTGCCGGGCGGGTACACGCCGTGATTGAGGGACGTGTTCAGGTCGCGGATGACGCGCTCTGCGATCGTCGGAGTCTTCACAGCAGTGACCATACCAGTTCGACCGTTGGCTGTTAATTCGTTCTCGAATGGACTATCTGGTTTGGTTATGGTTACGGTTGGTTCCGCGCCGGTCATCGGCGCCACCCTGGCTCACGAGTTAAAGGAGACTCGCATGAAAAAGAGGCACCTCGCCGGAGCGCTCGCGCTCACCGCTGGACTGGCCCTCGGCCTGACAGCGTGCGCCCCCGGAGGCTCCACTGCTGCGGGCACCTCGCACGCTGTCTCGAAAGACGTGTCCGGCAAGGCCGTCACCCTCAAGATCCTCGACTTCTGGCAGGGCGAAGAGGGCAAGTGGATGGACGCGGTCGTCAAGGACTTCGAGAAGCAGCACTCGAACATCACCATCAAGCGCACCACGCAGGACTGGGGTCAGGTGATGAACACCCTCAACCTGCGGCTCGCCGACCCGAACGGTCCTGACATCGCGCTCGTCAACAACGGCTGGCAGTCGATGGGCACCCTCGCCAAGGGCGGCCGCATCCTCAACCTGGACGCCTACTCCAACCTGTACGGCTGGAACAAGGAGATCCCCGACACCATCGCCCGCCAGCTGGAGTTCACGCCGGATGGCAAGCAGATGGGCACCGGCTCGCTCTATGCGACCCCCGCCGCACGTTCGTCGCTGATCGGCCTGTATTACAACAAGGCCATCCTCGACAAGCTCGGCCTCCCCGTGCCGAAGACGCTGGCCGACTTCGAGAAGGACGCCGCCGCGGTCAAGGCCGCCGGCATCACCCCGATCTCGTACGGCTCGCAAGACAAGGGCTCGGCGACCTCCATCCTGTTCGCGACGCAGGACTTGTACGCGTCGTCGAAGTCCATCGGCGACTTCGTCTACTCCAGCGGCAACGTCCCGATCACCTCCACCGGAATCGTCGACGCCGCCAAGGACGTCAAGAAGTGGGCGGACGCCGGCTGGTTCACGCCGAACTACGCGGGCATCCAGTACGCCGACGCCCAGAACGAGTTCCTGAGCGGCAAGTCGGCGTTCCGGTTCGAGTACACCGGCTCGCTCGGCTTCTCCGACGCGCAGAAGCAGACGTACGGCTACGTGCAGCTGCCGCAGGCGCAGGGCGACAAGGTGGTCGGCACCGGCTCCACCGCCGCCAACCTGTCCATCTCGGCCAAGTCGAAGAACCCGGACGCCGCGGCGGCCTTCCTCGACTTCATGGCGTCGAAGACGACGGCCCAGCTGGCGGTCGACCACGGCTTCCTCCCGCTGCTGCACTCCGACGTGACCGTGCCGGGAGGCAACCCCGAGCTCGCGAGCGAGATCACCGCGCAGCAGAAGCTCGACAAGGGCAACGGCTACGTGCCGTACTTCGACTGGTCGACGCCGACGATGATCGACACCATCGGCGGCCAGCTGCAGCAGCTCTACGCCGGCCAGGTCACGCCCGACCAGCTCGCGGCGGCCGGCCAGAAGGACTACGACGCCTTCCAGGCCCAGCGGAAGCAGGGCTGACGGGATGACCTCGTCCCAGGTGGTGCAGCGGCCGGCGACCCCGGCCGCTGCACCGGAGGCCGGCGGCGGTGGCCGTGGCCGCGTCAAGCGGCCGCGCGCCCCGCGGCGCACGCTCTCGCCACGGGCCCGGCGCCGACGCTGGCTCGGGCTGGCGTTCGCGGCCCCGGCCCTCCTGTTCTACGGCTTCGTGGTGATCGTCCCGATCCTGCAGAGCGTGAACTACTCGTTCTACAGCTGGGACGGCGTGAGCGCCGCCCGCTGGGTGGGCGTCAACAACTACGTCTCGTTCTTCACCGACCCGGCGCTGCTGGAGTCGCTCTGGCACGTGCTCGTGCTGGTCGTCTTCTTCGCGCTCCTGCCGATCGCACTCGGACTGCTCTCCGCCGCTCTGCTCGGCCGCGGCAAGCTCCGCGGCGGCGGGGTCTACCGCTGGCTGCTCTTCCTCCCGCAGGTGCTGACCAGCGTCGTCGTCGCGGTGATCTGGAAGCGCATCTACGGCCCCGACGGGCCGCTCAACTCGGCGCTCCGCGCTGTCGGTCTGGGCGACCTGGCCAAGAACTGGCTCGGCGACTTCACCTGGGCGCTTCCGGCGCTCGGCGTGATCGGAACCTGGACCGCCCTCGGTCTCTGCATGGTGCTGTTCGTCGCCGGTGTCGCGGCCATCCCGACCGAGCTCTACGAGCAGGCCCGCATCGACGGAGCCGGCCCGATCCGGGAGTTCTTCTCGATCACCCTCCCGAGCCTCAAGGGCCAGGTGGCAGTCGCGCTGACGCTCACGGTGACGGGAGCGCTGCGAGCCTTCGACCTGGTCTGGATCACCACACAGGGTGGCCCGGGAACCTCAACGACCACGCCGGCGCTGCTGCTGTACCGCAAGGCGTTCCTCAACCCGGACGTCGGCATGGCCGCCGCCATCGGCATCATCATCGCGGTCGTCTGCCTCGGCGTCGCGCTCATCATCACCCGGCTCTCCGAGGAGAAGGACGCATGATCTCGCGCACCGAGCGCCTCCTCAACCACACCATCCTGGCTTTCGTCACGATCCTCGTGCTGTTCCCGGTGGTCTGGTTCCTGTTCACCGCGCTCAGCCCGAGCCGGAGCGGCCAGCTCGACCTCCTGAACCCGCACTTCGACAACTTCATCACGGCGTGGAACGAGGGCAACTTCGGGTCGGCGATGCTCGCGTCGGCCGTCATCACGATCGGCGCCGTCCTCGGCCAGACCGTGCTGGCCATCCTCTCCGGGTTCGCGTTCGGCGTGCTCGGGGTGGCGGGTCAGAAAGTCATCTTCCCGCTGATCCTGTTCGGGCTGATGATCTCGGCCGAGGTCTTCATCATCCCGCTGTACTACACGTTCCAGTCGATCGGGCTGACGAACTCGTGGCTCGGCCTGATCATCATCCAGATCGGCATGGGCGTGCCGTTCGGCGCGTTCTGGATGCGCGCCACCTTCCGCGCGGTGCCTCCGTCGCTGATCGAGGCGGCAGAGATGGACGGCGCGCGCAGCTGGAGAGTGCTCTTCCAGATCCTCCTGCCGATCTCCCGCCCGGCCGTGCTCACGCTCGCGCTGCTGTCGTTCATGTGGACCTGGAACGACTTCTTCCTCTCGCTGGTCTTCATCGCCGACCCGTCGATCCAGCCCGCGACCCTCGCCCTCGGCGTCTTCCAGGGCCAGCACACGCTCGACGTGAACCTGCTCGCCGCAGGCTCCCTGATCGTCGCGCTGCCGGTGCTGATCCTCTATGCGTTCTTCCAGCGTCACTTCATCCGTGGCGTGCTCAACGGCGCCCTCAAGGAGTGATCCCGCGCCCACCGCCATTTTTCGCACCACCAGAAGCACCCTAAGGAGTCACCCATGCGCATCGCGCCCGAAATCCTCGACACGGCCGACGACGTCGGGCGGGAGGCCGCTGCGGAGATCGCCGACGCGATCGCCGAGGCGGCGGCGCACGGACGCACGTTCGTCCTCGGCTGCCCGAGCGGACGCAGCCCGATCGCCACGTACGCCCACCTCGCCGCGCTGGTGGCCGAGCGCGACCTCGACCTCAGCCGCGTCGTCGTAGCGCTGATGGACGAGTACGTGGAGGAGGCCGAAGGCGGCTTCCGCGCGATCGACCCCGACCTCCCGCACAGCTGCGTCGGTTTCGGGAGGCGTGAGATCCTCGGTCTGCTGAACGCCGCTGCGACGCCGGAGCACCGGATCCCGGAGGAGAACCTCTGGTATCCGGACGCGGCCGCTCCGGCCGGACAGTACGACCGCGCGCTCGCCGAGGCCGGCGGGATCGACGTCTTCCTGCTCGCCTCCGGCGCGTCCGACGGGCACGTCGCGCTGAACCCGGTGGGCGCCGGCGCCGACACCGTCACCCGCGTCGTGCCGCTGGGCGAGGACACCCGCCGGGACAACCTGGGCACCTTCCCCACGCTGCGCAGCCTCGACGAGGCGCCCCGGTTCGGCGTGACCGTCGGGATCGCGACGATCCGCGAGCTGTCGCGGCGCGCTCTCATGGTCGTCACCGGCGAGCACAAGCGCGAGACCGTCCAGCGGCTCGCGGCGGCCGACGCCTACGAGCCCGACTGGCCGGCCACCGTGCTCTCCGAGTGCTCCGACGCGCGCTTCCTCGTCGACCGCAGCGCCGCTGGCCTCCTCCAGACCACCCGCTGACCAGACCATCCTCCGAGCCCAGCCGGACCCCGACAGAAAGGCAACACCCACACCCATGGCTTCCATCAAGCTCGTCTACATCGGCGGGGGATCGTCCCGCGGCGCCGGGACCATCGCGTCCATCCTCGAACACGGCGAAGAGTTCGACGGTTCGGAGATCGTGATCCAGGACGTCGACCCGGCCCGGCTGGAGGCCGTTGAGACGATCGGCGCGAAGATCGCGCGGGCGAAGGGGCTGGACATCCGCATCACGTCCACGACCGACCGCCGTGCGGCGCTGAAGGATGCCGACGCCGTGCTCTCGAGCTTCCGTCCCGGCAACTTCGCGGCTCGCGCGCTCGACGAGCGCATCCCGCTGAAGCACGGCGTGATCGGCCAGGAGACGCAGGGACCCGGCGGGTTCTTCATGTCGCTGCGTTCCATCCACATCTACGAGGACATCATCCGCGACCTCGACGCCGTGGCGCCGAACGCGATCCTCTTCAACTACACCAACCCCGTCAACATCGTCTCGCAGGCGGTCACCCGCTTCACCGACCGCACGATCTGGTCGATGTGCGAGGGGCCGATCGTCTTCCCGAAGACGGTGCTGCGTGCCGCCGGGCTCGACCCGGAGCGGGCGAACGTGGTCATGGCCGGCGTCAACCACAACTGCTGGTCGACCGAGCACACCTACGACGGCCAGGACCTGATGCCGCTCCTCGACGCCGCCTGGGAGGCCCGCAAGGACGACCCGACGCTCGGCACCCTCGAGAAGCGGATGCTGCAGCTGGCCGTCACCATGCGCTCGGTGCCCGCGGACTACTTCCAGTACTACTACTTCCGCGAGGAGATCCTGCGCGAGCTTCAGGGGGCACGGACGACCCGTGCGGAGGACCTGCTCGCGGCGCTCCCCGGATACTGGGAGCACTACGACGAGCAGTCGCAGGCGGCGGTGCCCGAGCTCGACCCGCGCCGTTCGCGCGGCGGCATCCACGAGCTCGAGCTGGCGATCGACGTGATGAGCGCGTACTACAACGATGCTCCGGCCCGCCTCCCCGTGAACCTCCCGAACACCGGTGGCGTGCTGCCCGGCTTCGACGAGGATGTCGTCGTGGAGATGTGGTGCGATGTCGACGGTAGCGGTGTGACGCCGCTGCCGCAGAAGCCGCTGCCGCACGCCGTCCGCGGACTCGTGCAGCAGCTCGCCGAATACCAGTACCTCGCGGCGGAGGCCGCCTGGAAGGGGACGCGCGCCGACGGGATCCGCGCGCTCGCCGCCAACCCGATGGTGCCCACCCTGCGGGTCGCCGAGGAGCTGTACGACGAGATGGCGTACGCGCACCGCGCGTACCTGCCCGAGCGGCTGCTGCGCTGAGCATGGCGGAGCGCGCGGAGTCGGGTCCGTTCTTCCTCGCCGTCGATGCGGGCAACTCCAAGACGGTCGCCCTCGTCGTCGACGGCGAGGGCGCCGTCCTCGGTCGTGGCCGCGGCGGACGCGGCGACATCTACGGAGCGGCGAGCATCGAGGTCGCCGAGCAGGCGGTGTTCGGCGCCACGGCCTCCGCACTTCAGGAGGCGGGCGCCACGGCCGCGGACGTCCGGTCGGCGGCCTTCCGCCTGGCCGGCGTCGACTACCCGGAGGACGCCGCGTTCTGGGACGAGCGGATCGCCGGCCAGTTGCCGGGGCTCGGTGGCTGGAGTGTCAAGAACGACGGCTTCGCGTCCCTGCGTCTCATCGACGGCAGCGGCGTCGGCGTGTCGATCACCGTCGGCACCGGCCCGGCCGTCGCAGCCCGCTCCGCCGACGGGCGCGAGCAGTGCTCGGGCTGGTACGTGTTCGACGATCTCGGCGGGCAGGGCCTCGGCAACAGCGCGATGAAGGCGGCCTGCCGCGAGTGGATGGGCATGGGGCCCGCCACGCGACTCACCGAGGCGCTGTGCGCGCACTACGGCGTCGCCGATGCGGGCGAGCTGCGGCACGTGTTCACCCGCCGCTTCGGGGCGCTGCCCGGCAGCGACCTCTGGCAGGCCTCCCGGCTCGTCCTCGCGCTCGCCGGCGAGGGCGACGCGGTCGCGCGCGCCATCGTCGACCACCAGGCGACCGCCTTCGTGGGGTACGCCGAGTGGTGCGCGCGGCGCGTCGGCGCCGACTTCGCCGCGGGGGAGCTGCCGGTGCTCCTCAATGGCTCGGTCGCGACCTCCGAGCACCCGGCGATGCGCGACGCGATCCTCGCCGAGCTGGGCCGGGTCGCGCCGGGCACGCGGGTCACGGTGGCGAACGCCTCCCCGTTGCACGGCGTGGTGCTGGACGCGCTCGCCGAGGGCGGTGTGGAGGTCACGCCCGAGCTCATGGCGCGCATCCGGCACGAGCACCCCGAGGAATTCCTCGCCACCTGATCCGCCCGATCCGCGTTCCCGCTTCTGAGACTCTGAAAGGCTCCACCCGCATGCATGTCCCGCCGTTCGCCGTGGACGACGTCCTCGCCGCTCTCACCCTGGAGGAGAAGGCGTCGCTGCTCTCCGGTGTCGACGATTGGTTCACGCAGGCGATCGACCGGCCCGGCCTGCCCGCGCCGGTGCCGGCGATCGAGGTCGGCGACGGCCCGCACGGGCTCCGCAAGGAGACCGGAGTGGACATGGTCTGGGTGCCCGCAACCGGGTTCCCGACGGCGTCCGCGATGGGGGCCTCCTGGGACCGCGACCTGACGAGGCGGGTGGCGGTCGCCATCGGCGAGGAGGCCCGCGCGGAGGGCGTTCAGGTCGTGCTCGGCCCGGGTGTGAACATGAAGCGCTCGCCGTTGTGCGGACGCAACTTCGAGTACTTCGCGGAGGATCCGCTGCTCGCGGGCGAGCTCGGCGCCGCCTACGTCGACGGCCTCCAATCGACGGGCGTCGGCGCATCGCTCAAGCACTTCGCGGCCAACAACCAGGAGATCGAGCGCACCAGGATCTCGGTCGTCGCGGACGAGCGCACCCTGCGGGAGATCTACCTCCCGGCCTTCGAGCGCGTCGTGAAGACCGCGACGCCGTGGACGGTGATGTGCTCGTACAACCGCCTCCTCGGCGTGCACGCGTCGCAGAACCGCTGGCTGCTGACCGAGGTGCTCCGCGACGACTGGGGCTACGAGGGCGCGGTGGTCTCCGACTGGGACGCCGTGCACGACAGGGTCGCCGCCCTCCGCGCCGGTCTCGATCTCGAGATGCCGGGCACGGCGGGCCGCACGGTCGCGGAGGTGGTGGAGGCCGTGCGCGCGGGCGAGCTGGACGAGACCGTCGTGGACGCCGCCGCCCGCCGCGTCCTCACCCTGGTCGCGCGCACCTATCCCGGAGCGGACGCGGTCGACGGGCCGGTCATGCGCCTCGGCCACGCCGCGGGCGACCGCCTCACCGCCGAGCAGCTCGGTCTGCTGCGCGCCGACGAGCACCATGAGCTGGCGCGGGAGGCCGCCGCCGCCTGCCTCACGCTGATGCGCAACGAGCCGACGCCAGCGGGAGGCGCCCCCGTCTTGCCTTTGGCGGAGACCGGAGGCACGGTCGCCGTCATCGGCGCGTTCGCCGAGAACGCGCGCATCCAGGGCGGAGGCTCCTCCGGCGTCGATGCGACCCGTGTCGACGTGCCGCTCGACGCGATCCGAGCGATCGCCGGAGACCGGGTCGCGTATGCGCCCGGCTACTTCGACTTCCCGCGGAACGCGTACCAGGACGACAACCTCGCCGTCCTGGCCGCCCACGGGGTCACGACGGAAGCGGACCGGCCGGCTGTCTCCCGGCACTCCGAGTACCTCCACGACGAGCTGCGGCTCGCCGAGGCTGTACAGCGCCTGCGTCAGAGGCCGCTCTCCGACGCGGCGCTCGGGCTGATCGACGAGGCGGTGGCGGTCGCGGAGGGGGCGGAGACGATCGTCGTCTTCGCCGGCCTCCCGCTCTCGCACGAGCAGGAGGCGAACGACCGCGACACGCTCGCGCTGCCCGCCGACCAGGTCGCGCTGATCGCGGCACTCGCCGATCTGCGGGAGCGGACGGGAGCCTCCCTCACCGTCGTGCTGTCGAACGGGTCGCCGGTGACGATGGATCCCTGGCACGACCGCGTCGACGGCATCCTCGAATCGTGGCTGGGAGGCCAGGGTGTCGGTGCGGCGGTCGCGGACGCGCTCTTCGGGCGCACCAACCCGTCGGGACGCGTCGCCGAGACCTTCCCGCTGGCTCTCGAGGACACCCCCGGGTTCCCGAACTGGACGGGCGAGCGCGGCACCGTGCTGTACGGCGAGGGCGTCTTCATCGGCTACCGCTGGTACGACGCGCTCCGACGCGCGGTGCGGTACCCGTTCGGGCACGGGCTCTCGTACACGGAGTTCGCGTACAGCGACCTCGAGGTGACGGTCGTCGACGCGGCGGCCGGTCGTGCGCGCGTCTCCTGCACCGTGACGAATGCAGGCACGGTCGCGGGCGCGGAGGTCGTGCAGCTGTACGTCGGCGATCCGGACGCAGAGGTGCGCCGACCGGTCCGTGAGCTGCGCGGTTTCGAGAAGCTCCGGCTCGAACCGGGGGCCTCGGCGCGCGCCGTATTCGAGCTGGAGAGCCGGGACTTCGCCTACTGGGACTCGGCCGCCACGCGGGCCGACGGCCGCGTGGGTCTCTGGCGTCGGGAGGGCGGCACGTTCACGATCGACGTCGGCGCGTCATCGCGCGACCTCCGGCTCAGCGCGACCATCGACCTGCCGAACGACCCCACCATCCCGCCGCTCGTGCGGGACGCCGACCTGCGCGGAGCGGCTGCCTCGCGGTTCGTCGACGGCCACGCGGGCTGAGGCGCGGGCCGGGCAGGCCGGCCAGTGCCTAGCCCGGCTCCTCCTCCGACTCCAGCGTCTCGTCCGCGTCGATGAAGTCGTCGTCCGTCTCGGTGGCCTCCACCGCTTCCGCCGCCTGGGCGCGGGCCTCGGCGTCGGCCTCCCGCTGTCGCTTCTCCCTGTTCATTCCTCCAGTCTCTCCCCGTCCGGCCGCTTGCGCCTAGGTTGGAGTCGTGGATGCAGAGACGACCCCCGATGCCTATTTCGTTCCCCTCGGCGGCGGGAGGTACGCCCCGACCCGGCACGCCGGCGGCGCCTGGGCCGACGACGAGATGCACTTCAGTCCGCTGGGCGGCCTGATCACGCACGAGATCCTGCGCTTCGCCGCGAACCCCGACGGGCCGGCGCTGCAGCTCGCGCGGATCAGCTTCGACATCCTGGGCTTCCTCGCCCTCGACGAGGTGGAGGTCGCGGTCGCGACCATCCGGCCGGGGCGCACCATCGAGCTCGTCGAGGCGACGGTCGTCATCCACGGGCGAACGGCGGTGCGGGCGCGAGCCTGGCTGCTCTCGGCGTTCGACACCGCGGAGGTCGCCGGCGGCGCTCCTGCGTCGTTGCCCGCGCCGGAGAGCGCGCTGCCGTGGTCGATGACCGACGACTGGATCGGCGGCTATGTCGCCTCCCTCGACTCGCGCGCGGTGCGGCCTCCGCAGGCCGGTCGGGGAATCGCGTGGCTGTCGTCGAAGTGCACCCTCGTCGAGGGCGAGGAGATCGACCCGGTGGCCGCCTGGATCACCCTCGTCGACACCGCCAACGGCGTCGCCGTGCGCGAGCATCCGACCCGGTGGATGTTCCCGAACGTCGACCTGACCATCCACCTCCATCGGGCGCCGGGCGGAGGCTGGCTCGGCCTCGACACGGAGGTCGTGTTCGGCGCGACCGGCCTCGGTGTGACGCGCTCGGTCCTCCACGACCGCGACGGCGCGGTCGGCTTCGCGGAGCAAGCGCTGACGGTGCGGCGGCTGACCGAGTAGGGCGCGCGGTCGGGAAATCCTGCCTCTTGACGCCCCACTTGTTTTTTGCAAGTATGGGTTTCATCAACCCACCAGAACAAGGGAGCCAACAATGGCCGCGATGATGTTCGTCAACCTGCCGGTGACCGACCTGGAGCGCGCGAAGGCGTTCTACACGGCGGTCGGTTTCACCATCAACCCGCTCTTCACCGACCACAACGCCGCCTGCGTCGTCGTCGACGAAGACCACAACTACTTCATGATCGTCACGCGCGAGTTCTTCTCGACGTTCTCCGACCGCCCGGTCGGCGAGCCCTCGAAGACCGTGTCGGCGTCGACCTCGATCATGCTCGACAGCCGCGAGATCGTCGACAAGACGATCGCCGCGGGCACCGCCGCAGGCGGCGTCGAGGAGCGCCCGGCCGCCGACTACGGCTTCATGTACCAGCGACAGCTGGCCGACCCCGACGGCAACATCCTCGAGTTCGGCTGGATGGACCCGGTCGCCGCGCAGCAGGGCCCTGAGGCCTACATGAACCAGCAGGCCTGAGGCCGATGGTCGCGCGAGACTACGGCCAGTACGACGGCATCACGCGCGGCCTGGAGCTGGTGGGGGAGCGCTGGGCCCTGCTCATCGTCCGTGACCTGCTCGTCGGGCCGCGCCGCTACGGCGAGCTCGCGGCGGGATTGCCCCGCATCCCGAGCAACATCCTGGCGGCGCGGCTCAAGGAGCTGCAGGCGGCCGGCATCATCCGCCGGGCGCCGCGCTCCCGCATCATCCTCTACGAGCTGACGCCGTACGGCCGCGAGCTCGAGCCGGTCGTGCTCGCGCTCGGAGCCTGGGGGTTCAAGGCGATGGAGGACCCGCGCCAGGAGCAGATCGTCACCCCGGACTCGATGGCGATCTCGCTGCGCACCGCGTTCCAGCCGCAGGTCGCGGCAGCATTACCGTCGACCGCGTACGGCGCCCGGTTCGGGGAGGGCGGCCTCCTCATCCGGGTGGACGGCCCCACGCTCGCGGTCTCCCGCGGGGACGGCCCGGTCGACCTCGCCTTCGCGAGCGGCCCGGGCCTCCACCGGCTCATCTCGGGCGAGCTCGCTCCGGCGCACGCGATCGAGACGGGTGTCGTGGAGGTGCTCCGCGGTTCCGGCGACCTCCTCTCGCGGTTCGCGAGCACCTTCCACCTCGCCGCCTGACGCGCGGCCGCTCCGAAGGGTCAGCGCAGGATGCGGAAGTCGACCAGCAGGTAGCCGGTCGCGGAGGTGACGTTCCTGATCGTCTCCAGCCGCAGCGGCGGGAGGTCGTCGAGCAGCCGGCGGCCCTTCCCCGCGATCCGCGGCGCGATCACGAGCCGCAGCTCGTCGACGACGCCGGCCGCCAGCAGGGTCCGCGCGACCGAGATGCTCGCGTGCACGCCGATGTCGCCGCCGTCGCCCTCTTTCAAACGTCGGGCGAACGCGACCGGGTCGCCCTCGACGGCCGCGGCGTTCGCCCAGTCCCCGTCGAGCGGCGACGACGTGACGATGTGCTTCTCGACCCCGTTGATGAACGTCGCGAACGGCTCGATCGTGCTCGTCGGCCAGAACCGCGACCACTCGTCGTAGCTGCGCCGGCCGAGGATCACGGCGTCCTGCGACGCGATCACGGCGCCGAGCTCGGCGTCCATCGCGTCGTCCCAGTCGGCGATGAACTCGTCGGGGTCCTCCGCCACCCCGTCGAGCGAGAGCAACTCGTACACCACGATCTTGCGCATGCGCACCTCCTCGGCCGAGCCCACTTTACGCGGCCGCCCGCAGACGCGGACGTGCCCGGAGGGCGGGGCCTCCGGGCACGTCGCGCGGGTTACCGCTAGGAGAGCAGCTTCCAGGCGCTGTTCTTCGTGCCGGGCGCGGTGCCGGCCGAGTACCACTGGGCCTGGTACGTGTGGCCCTGGTAGGTGACCTTCTCGCCGCCCTTGTAGACAGTGGCGCTGCTCCAGGCGGGGATGCCGCCGGGGGTGGTCGGCGCGACGATCTCGCTCCAGGGGCCTCCGACGCCGCCGGGAGTGGTGCCGCGGGTGTACCAGAGGGCCGTGAACGTCCGGCCCTGGTAGACGACGACGTCACCGGTGTTGAAGGGCCGGGTGACCGTCCAGAGCGTCCTGCCGTCCGCGGTGGTCGCGAGTTCCGACCAGGCGCCGTTCTTCTGCGACCCGGGGGTCTCGCCCGAGGTGTACCAGAGGGCCTGGAACACCGAGCCGTTGTAGCTCACCTTGTCGCCGTTGAAGTAGACCTTCTTCTTGTCCCAGGCGTCCGGCTTCGGCACACCCTGCGAGCCGAGGTGGAGGTCGCAGTCGATCCGCCCGCTGTCGAGGGCGTGGCCCTCGGTCGCGCTGCCCGCTCCGGTGCCGTAGACGCCGTCATCGGACCAGACGGCCTCCTTCGTGCCGTCGACGCAGGTCGAGCTCGGCGCGAGTGCGAAGCCCTCCAGGTTGTCGACCGGGAGGCCGGCCGGCTTGGCGTAGGCGACGTCGGGGACGATCGCGCCGGTCGTGCCGACCTTCAGCACGGTCGAGACGACGCCGCACGTGTTGTCGCACAGCGCCCAGATGCGCTGGGTGTCGGCGTTGAACTGCACGTCCATGACGTGGCCCATGCCGGTGTCGACGACGGCCACGCGGTGGAACGAGTGGTCGCTGTTGAGCGCGTAGGCGTAAAGCTTGCCGTCGTTCTCGAGCGCCGCGAAGTACAGGCCGGTGCCGTGCTGCGGGTAGTCGGCGGCCTTGTACGTCGTGCCGGTGGACTGGTCGACGAACCCGTTCGACGTGAGGTAGCTGTCGGGCACGAAGGTGACGCCCTCGAAGCCGAGGTTGGCCTCCGTCTTGTTGCCGGCATGCAGCTCGGGGAACTCGGCGGTCAGGTTCCACTGGTCGGTCGCGACGAGTTGCGTTCCCGACTGGGTCGGGTCGAACCGGAGGATCGAGTTCAGCGGGTTGGTGTTGGCCGCGTTGTTGCGCTCGGTGGTGACATAGAGCGCGCCGTCGGGTCCGATGGTCAGGCCCTCGGAGTCGGGCTGGTTGGTGGCGGTGTCGGTGCTGCCTGGGAAGAAGATCTGCTTGCCTGCGCCCCAGCCGTTGCTCGTGTCGGCCACCCACAGGCCGCCCTGCTTCACCATGCGGAAGACCCAGCTCTTGTTCTTGACGCTGTAGAGCACGTTCGCGTTGTTGGGGTCGAAGACCAGGCCGCTGACGTCGCGACCCTCGGGGCCGGTGGTCGTCTTCCAGGCGCACTGCGCGTCGGAAACGGTGACGTCGGCGCTGCCGGGCCACGTGGCCGGAGCGAGCGCGCCGGCCGGGAGGGTGCCGGTGCCCGACGGGGCCTCCGGCTGGCAGTTCAGGGTGGGGCCGCCGCCGGGGTTGCCTCCGCCGGTGGTCGGGTCGGTGAGGACGTTCTGGCAGGCGGCGGCGTTGGAGGCGCCGAAGCTCTTGTCCTTGACCGACACGAAGGCGCCCGTGCCGTCGGGGCAGCGCGCGATCGCGCCGGCGCCGAAGTTGTTGGTCTCGTCGGTTCCTGCCTGGCCCGCGGTGTACGTCACGGAGTCGACCAGCGTGCCCGCGGTGCCGTTCGCGCCGTCCGGGAGGTACAGCTTCACCCCGTCGCCGCCGCTGCCGAGCCCCTTGGTGGACGCGAAGTACACGTAGCCGTGGGCCGGGACGACGGTGGTCGCGGTTCCGTCCGCGAGCCTCGCCGAGAACGTCGTGGCCGCGGTCGCGGCGCCGCTGTCGATCTGCAGCCAGCCCGCGATGCTCACGTCGGCCGATCCGCTGTTGAACAGCTCGATCGCGTCTCCGACCGGGGTGCTGGTGTTGTCGGACGACACCTCGTTGATGTGGATGTTCGCCCAGGCCGGCGTCGGAGTGGTGTCCGCCGGAGCGAAGCGGCTCTTCCCCGGCGAGCCGATGTCGCCCGCGGTCGACTTCCACGACGCCTCGGCGTCGCCCACAGCGGAGAGCTGCCACTGCGACGCGTCGTTGGCGCCGAGCGCGGCCTCCGTCGTGGGGATGCCCGCGACGCCCTGCGTGCGCGGGCCCTTCACCGAGCCGGTGCCCTGGTCGTTGTAGGTGAGGCGGTCGACCAGGTTCGCGACGGGATCGGGTCCGTCGAAGATGTTGATCTCATCCGCACGGCCGAGGTTGGTGGTGTTGCCCGCGAGGATCTTCACGTCGGCCCCGAGGCCCCACTCGCTGCGGAAGGTCGCGTCGGCCGACTCGGTGACGATCGCGGACTGCCCGACGGCGAGAGTGCCGAGGCTGTCCAGCGGAACGGTGCCCGGGGTCTCGCTGTCGTCGTCGAACGACCAGCCCGCCAGGCTGACCGGCGCGGAGCCCAGATTGGTGATCTCGAAGTACTCGCCGGAGGACGCGACCGGGTTGTACATCCACTCGGTGATGCGCACCGAGGGTGCGTCCGCGGCGTTCGCCGCGGTGGGCAGCGCGACCGCGAGCGCGCCCGCGACGGCCGTGAGTGCCAGCGCGCCGACAGCGCGGGACATGTGAAGTCTCATAAGAACGGAAACTAGTGACGCCCGCGGTACGCGAAGGGAAGCGCACGTGAACAGCAGGCGAACGGCCAAGCCGGACGCGAACTCGCGCGCCCGGCCTGACCTCCGGATGCTCACATGTCGACGGTCTCGTGGATCTCGATCCGTCCGCCGTCGGTCAGATGCGGGTGCCCGACGAGCAGGCCCTCCACGGCGGCGGTGGAGGCCGCCTGCACGACCGAGTATCCGGTGGCTCCGCTCGCGGGCAGGTCGGCCCCCGCGGCGGTCGAGGCGCCGAACGCGTTGCCCGGGTCGAGGATGGCGTCACCGGCCGTGCCGAACCACTCCATCCACGCCTTCGTCAGCTGTTCGCCCTCTTCGGGGCTCTGGGGTGCCGTACCGCCCTGGTACAGCAGAACGTATTTCGTCATCGTCGTCCTCCTCGTCTCGTGCTGCCGGTCGGCAGCTGTTCACCGGTACGACGCGGCGGTGGGGCCGAAATCGACAGCCCTAGCCGTCGGTCGACGAATCCGGTTCTATGGAGGCTGACCCCAGCGAGAGGATTCCCATGACCGACAGCCCTTCCGTCGCGTTCGACCTGCTCACCACGCAGCTGCTCGACGACCCCGACCTGGACGTCTCGGTGACGGTCACCGGCCTCCACGTGCGCGGCCGTCTGTTCGCCTACCTCGACGACGACGCGCTCGTGGTCGACCTGCCGCGGTCGCGCGCCGCCGACCTCGTCGAACGGGGCGTCGCAGCCCCCGTCGTTGCGGGGCGCGCCGAGCCGAAGGGTTCGTGGGTCTCGATCGCCGACGCGGAGGACTGGCCCGAGCTCGCCTCGGAGGCCCACCAGTTCGTCGGCGAGCCTGCAGTCGGCATGGACTCCTGAGCCGGGGGCGCCTCCCTCAGCGCAGGAAGTCGGCGATCCGTTCCGGCCAGGTGTCGGCGTCCACGGCGTGCTCGGCGACGAAGAGCCGGGAGTCGGGAAGCAGGCCATCGAGGCGCTCGGCCGTCGACAGCGGATGACCCGGGTCGCCCGCCCACGGCAGGAGCAGCACCGGCATCCCCAGGGTCGCGAGCGCATCGGGCGCCGGGAGATCGGACCGCGCTGCGCCGCGCAGCACCGACGGGGCGGTCTCCGGCCGAAGCTCGAAGTGCGGCACGAGCTCCCGTTCGGCCATCACCGGGGGCAGCGCCAGGGGAGAGGACGCCATGAGCCCCTCCAGTGCGTCCCAGCCCTGCGTCTCGATGACCTCCGCCATCTGGAGGTAGATCGCGGCCTGTGCCGGGCGGGTGTCCCAGGCGGTCGGCGGGAGGGCCAGCACCAGCCGGCGGAATCGTTCGGGGTGCCGCACCGCCGCCGTCAGGATCGTGCCGGTCCCCATCGAGACGCCGATGGCGTCCACCGGCTCGTCCGCACCGAGCTCGTCGAGGAGGGCGATCAGGTCGTCCGCGAGCGTCGTCCAGAGGTAGAGCTCGGGGTCGTCGGAGCCCGGCGACCGGCCGTGCCCCGCGGCGTCGTAGCGGACCAGCCTGTGGCCTCCCGCCGCCAGCGAACGGACGTCGAGCAGTTCGACCTCCGCGTCGCGGCTCGAGGTCAGCCCGTGCGCCTGCACCACCAGGGGTCCGTCGCCGGAGATGTCGTAGGCGAGGGTCGCATCGGGCCGAGTGAGCGTGAGATCGTCCATGTCGCGTCATGCTAGCCCCGGAGAGCCGCCGCAGAAGACGGCATCGCCGCGCCGACCGTCCGCGGCCACAATGGAGCCATGCAGCAGCGGATCAGCCGGCTGACAACGACGGACGGCACCGAGCTGGCGTTCGCGACCGTTGGCGACGGGCGTCCGCTGCTCTACGTCTCGGGCTGGGTGAGCCATCTGCAGCTGAGCTGGGAGGTTCCGGAGGAGCGCGCCTACTTCGAGAGCCTGGCGCAGGGTTGCCTGCTGGTCCGATACGACCGGGCGGGCTGCGGGTTGTCGGCGCCGTCGACCCGGCCTCCCTCGCTCGAGTTCGAACTGGAGCAGCTCGACGCCGTGGCCGACACTCTCGGACGCCAGCCGTTCGACCTGATGGGCGCCTCGATGGGCGCGTCGATCGCGGCTGCGTGGGCGGCGGCGCACCCGGAACGCGTTCGCCGCCTCGTGCTCTACGGCGGCTGGAGGTCGGGGTCGGAGCTCTCGCCGCCGGCGGTGCGCGACCACGTCCTCGGCCTGGTCGAGTCGCACTGGGGCCTCGGCTCCGACGTGTTGACCGACATCTTCGCGCCCGACGCGCACCCCACGACGCGCGAGCTCTTCGGCCGCTACCAGCGCGCCTCCTCCGATGCGACTAACGCCCGCGCGCTGCTTGCGCTGAGCTATGCGCTCGACGTCGGCGACCTCCTCGACGGAGTGCGGGCGCCGACCCTCGTGGTGCATCGCGACCACGATCGCGCTGCGCCGCTCGCGCAGGCGGAGGCGCTAGCCGCGGGCATCCCCGACTCGAGCCTGGTGGTGCTGCCCGGCCGTTCGCACCTTCCGTACGTCGGCGACGCGCACCAGCTGGTCGCGACGATCCGGAGGTTCCTCGGACTGCGCGCCGCCCGCCGCGGCGCCGGCACGCTGACCGCACGCCAGGACGAGGTCGCGGCGCTGATCGCGGAGGGCCGCACCAACCGCGAGATCGCCGACCGCCTCGGCATCGACGAGCGCTCGGCCGAAGGCCACGTGGAGCGCATCCGGCTGCGGCTGGGCTTCCGTTCCCGCGCCCAGGTCGCCGCCTGGTACGCGGCCCAGCGCGACCGGCCGACGCCGGCGAAGTGAGGTAGTTCCCCGCCTGCGTCGCCGGGAGACGGCGGCGAGGCTTGGGGCATGACTCATCCCGCCTCCACCTCGACCGACCCGGCTGCTGCCGTCTTCGAGCAGCATCCCGCCCGCGGCCGCTTCAACGCCGCGTTCTTCCGGATCATGGACGGCTACATCGACCATTCCCTGCGCCGGCACAAGCAGCGGGTCTTCGCCGACCTCCCCACCGAGGTCGTGGAGCTGGGATCGGGGGTGGGTGCGAACCTCCGCCACCTCCGGCCGGGCACGACGCTCGTCGCGATCGAGCCCAACCGGTATATGCACGCCCGGCTGCGCACGGCCGCCGCTCGCCGCGGAGTGAGCCTTCAACTGCACGAGAGCATGGCCGAGAGCACAGGCCTCCCGTCCGCCAGCGTGGACGCGGTGATCTCCTCACTCGTGCTCTGCACCGTCGGCGACCCGGACGCCGTGCTCGCCGAGGTGCGCCGAATCCTCCGCCCAGGAGGCTCCTTCCGCTTCGTCGAGCACGTCTGCGCTCCCTCCGGCACGGCGACCCGCCTCGCCCAGCGCGTGCTCCGCCGCCCCTGGGCGTGGACCTTCGAGGGCTGCTCATGCGAACGCGACCTGGAGGGCGCGGTGCGCCGCGCGGGATTCGCGCGCGTCGAGGTGGAGCGCTACCGGCTGCACACGCCGTTCGTCCCGTTCAACACGCAGGTGGCTGGGGTGGCGTGGGTGTGAGCGGACCCGACCGGTGCCTTCACGCGCTGCGCCTGCTCCATTAGC
Source organism: Leifsonia sp. Leaf336 (assembly GCF_001423695.1). GTDB lineage: Bacteria > Actinomycetota > Actinomycetes > Actinomycetales > Microbacteriaceae > Leifsonia. The sequence goes on along the minus strand of NZ_LMOZ01000003.1, from coordinate 134,419 downwards.
CCCTACGCCACGCGCGCCCGCCGCCGCATCGAGACCCCCGAGGTGATCGCGAGCACGACGATCCCGATCGACTCGATGATGACGGTCTCGGGCACGAGGGTGAAGCTCCACACCTCGGTGATGCCGAAGAGGCCGACAGTGAGGGCGAGCAGCAGGGCTGCCAGGCTCGCGATGAGGAAGAGCAGCGAGAGGATGGTGGCGATGCGCAGCCAGGTGCCGCGGAGCACCAGCATCCCGACGGCCAGCACGAATGCCGCGATGGCGTTGAGGACGAACATCGTGCCCAGCAGGCCGCCGACGCCGTCGAAGATGAGGAACAGGTGGATGCCGCCCACGGCGGCGAGGATGATCGCACTGAGGATGCGCAGGAGCCACAGGGGACCCTGTCGGTTTTCGGTCATGGTGCTACCCGCTTCCGGTCCGGGCCTCCCGCGTGAAGGCCTCATCGGGAACACGAACGAACCCCAGAATAGGTTCAATCGCGTCGGGACTAGCATCTCAACCGTGCCTCCCGCCTCCGCCTGGACCCCTGCCACCGTCCGGGATGCCGCGGGCGGCCTGGTCGCGCTGACGCTGGCCACGTTCCTCGCTGTGACGACCGAGATGCTCCCGGTCGGGCTGCTTCCGGCCATCGGCCACGACATGGGCGTGACCGACTCGGTCGCCGGGCTGCTCGTCACGGTCTACGCGTTCATGGTGGCGGTGCTGGCCGTGCCGCTGACGCTCTCGACCGCGCGGTTGTCGCGCAAGGGTCTGCTGGTGGCCACCCTCGTCGCGTACACCCTTGGCAACGCCGTCGTCGCCGTCGCGCCGAACTTCGCCGTGCTCGCGGCCGGCCGGGCGTTCGGCGGCATCGCGCACGCGCTCTTCTTCTCCGTCAGCATCGGGTACGCCTCTCGTTTGGTGCGCACGGAGTTCACGGGCCGCGCGCTGGCACTGGTCACGGCGGGGGCCTCGGCCGGATTCGTGCTGGGCGTCCCTCTGGCGACCTCCCTCGGCACCGCTCTCGGCTGGCGTGCCGCGTTCGGCGTCCTCGCCGGGGTGTGCGCGCTCGCCGTCGTGATCGTCGGCGTGCTGCTGCCGCCGGTTCCGGGAGGCGGCACTGCGCACCGCGGGGAGGGCGTGGGAGCGCGCCGCACTCGGCTCGGCATCGTGTCGACCGCCAACGCCGTGGTCTATCTCGGGCAGTTCACCGTCTACACGTTCGTGTCGGTTCTGCTGCTGGCGACCGGCCTCCCACCCGCTGCCGTCGGTCCGGTGCTGCTCGGGATGGGCGCGGTCGGCCTGGTGGGCACCTGGTTCGCCGCGGCGACCCTCGACCGACGGCCGCGCGCGACCGTGCTCATCCTGCTCACGGCCGTGACGGCCGGCCTGATCGGAGTGGGCGTGACCTTCCCCGCGCTGGCCGGCATCCTGGCCGCCGCGGTGCTGTGGGGCGCGGGCTTCGGAGGTGTGGCCTCGGTGTTCCAGACGGCGGCGATCCGCACCCGCGGCGCGACTCCGGAGGTGATCGGCGCGCTCATCAACTCCACGGCGAACATCGGTATCGGCGCCGGAGCGGCGGTGGGTGCGGCGGTCCTCGCCGGGCCGGGGCTCGGCTGGCTGCCGTTCGTCGGCGCGGCGCTCGTGATCGCCGGCCTTGTCGTCGTGCTCGTCGCGCGGCGCTCGTTCCCCGCCGAGCCGTGACGAGCTGTGGGCAGCGGGAGTCGAGAGGCTCCGCAGGACTCCCGATGCGGCCCGCGTATGTTTCGGTATGTTTCCGGCGGGGCGGGTGGACCTAGACGCTGCGTTCTACCGTGAGCGCATGACTTCTTCCTCCACCTCACCCCCGGCCCGGCCGACGCGCCGGGGACCACGCTGGCTGCGCTCGTTCGGCGTCCAGGTCACGGCCGCACTCGTGCTCGGCATCGTCGCCGGGCTGATCGCGCGGCAACTCGGCGAGCCCGGCGGGCAGCCGAACGGACTCACGGCGACGCTCAACACCATCGGGCAGTCGTACGTTTCACTGCTGAAGGCTGCGGTGATCCCTCTGGTCTTTCTCGCCATCGTCTCCAGCATCGGCAACCTGCGCCGTGTGTCGAACGCCGCGCGGCTCGCCGGCCGCACGCTTCTGTGGTTCGCGATCACAGCGTTCATCGCGGTCAGCATCGGCATCGCGCTCGGTGTCGTCATCCAACCCGGCAGCCGTGCCTCGCACGGTGAGCTGGCTGCGTCCGACCCGGGCGTCACCGCGACGTGGTGGAACTTCCTCATCGGCCTGGTGCCGTCGAACTTCGTCGGCGCCCAGGTGAACACCCACGTGGACGTGGCGAACGGCACCGCGACGGCCACCTCCGCGGTCAGCTTCAACGTGCTGCAGGTGATCGTCGTGGCGGCGGCTATCGGCATCGCGGCGGTGAAAGTGGGCAGGAAGGCGGAGCCCTTCCTGACTTTCACCGACTCGGCGCTCAAGATCGTGCAGCGGGTGCTCTGGTGGATCATCCGGCTCGCGCCGCTCGGCACGTTCGCGTTGATCGCCAATGCCGTCGCCACCTACGGCTGGACCACGATCGGCTCGCTCGCCTGGTTCGTCTTCGCGGTCTACCTGGGGCTCGCGATCGTGCTGTTCGTCGTCTACCCGATCATCGTGCGCAGCAACGGGCTGTCGATCCGTCAGTATTACTCCGGCGTCTGGCCCGCGGTGCAGCTGGGCTTCGTCAGCCGGTCGTCGATCGGGACCCTGCCGCTCACGCAGCGGGTCGTGGAGCGCAACCTGGGCGTCCCGAGTGGGTACGCGTCCTTCGCGGCTCCGCTCGGCGCGACCACCAAGATGGACGGTTGCGCCGCGATCTACCCGGCGATCGCCGCGATCTTCGTCGCGCAGTTCTACGGCATCCACCTGGATCTGCTCCAGTACCTGCTGATCGTCGTCGTCTCGGTAGTCGGGTCGGCGGCGACCGCGGGCACGACCGGAGCGATCGTCATGCTGACGCTGACGCTGTCCACCCTCGGTCTGCCGCTCGACGGCGTCGGCCTGCTGCTCGCCATCGACGCGATCCTCGACATGGGCCGCACCGCGGTCAACGTCGCCGGCCAGGCACTGGTGCCGACGATCGTCGCCAAGCGGGAGGGCATCCTCGACCTCGACCTCTACAACGCTCCGCGCAGCGGTGAGCCGTTCTCCGACGACGTGGCGGACGCCGAGCGCGCCGAGCCGGACGCGACGGTCGACGGCGGGGAGCTGGAGGAGAAGACGTCGCGGGACACGGTGCCGCAGTCGGCCTGAGCGCGCCGACGAAGGGGCCGCTCCCGCGCGGGGCGGCCCCTTCGCCTTCCCTCGCTCACGGCCCGTACGCCGACAGGAACCGATTGCGGAACGTGTCCATCTTCCACACCGGCGCGCTCGCCGAGGGGAGCATCCCGGGCTGCCACTTCCACGAGCCGATCCGGTCGATCACGGTCGGGTCCTTCGCGATGATGCTGATCGGCACGTCGTGGTTCGCGCCGACCCCGCTGACGACAGTGGCGGGCTGGTGGTCGCCCAGCACGACGAGCACCAGGTTCGGGTCGTCGAACGTCGTCAGGAACGAGAACAGCGCGCCCATCGTGTACTGGATCGACTGCCCGTAGAGCTGCTGGACGTGCTCCGGGCTCTGCCAGACCACACTCGGCGGGAGGCCCTCGGCCGGCTGCGGGTCGTAGACCGAGCCGTCGCCGATGGCGCTCCAGGGCAGCAGGTGCGGCAGCGGCGTCCACGGGGTGTGCGACGACACGAGGTCGATCTCGCCCATCAGCGGCTGGTGCGGCACGCCGAGCTCGTGCTGCTGGAGGTACGACCAGGTGTACTGGTCGGGCACGCGCGCGTAGCTGAAGGTCGGACCGTTGTAGCCGACGTTCTTCGCGTTCAGCTGCTTGCCCCAGTGGTAGAACGAGCTCCCGATGGGCCACGGCTTGGTGTCCGACGGCACATCGCTGAAGGTCTGCCAGCCGGCTTTGCGGAACGCGTCGCTGAGGGTGAAGCGCGTGGTGGCCGTGATCTGGTCGTACTTCTGCTGCGAGTCGACCCAGAGCCCGGTCTGCAGGGTCGAGTGCGCGAGCCAGCTGATCCCGCCGAACGTCGAGGAGGTGAGGAAGGCGCTGCGCTCCGAGTACCCGTGCGCCGCGAGCCCCGCCTCCCCGCTGCGGAGAACGCCATCCACCCCGGGAGAGAACGACGTGCCCTGCACAGCGACCTGCCCGTAGCTCTCGACGAACACCACGAGCACGTCCTTGCCCTTCAGACCGGTGAGGAGGTCGGAGGCGGGCAGCCGCACATACGGATCGCTCGCCGCCGAGCGATCGAAGATGGCCTGGTCGCGGGCGGCGACCTCCACCTGGTCGACGCTGGAGGTCGCCGCCGCGACAGAGTCCGCTGCCGCGACCGGCTCACCGGCGACGAGCTGCGTGCCGACCAGCGCCAGTACCAGCCAGCCGGCCGTCAGCGCCGACGCCCCGATCAGGCTCGCACGCCGACGGCGGCGGAGCACGTGCGCCAGGTGCAGCAGGGAGGCCGCGATCGCGGCGACGGCCGCGGCGGCGAGCAGCCCCACGAGCGCAAGGAGGGCCGCAGCCCCGAGCGTGCCGGCGGAGTCGCTGACGACGCCGTAACCGTCGACGAGCTCCGACCAGCCGGAGACGACATCGAACGGCTTGCCCACCGTCGCGACGAAGACGCGGTCGAGGGCGGCGAGCAGCGTCGCCGCCATGAGCAGCACGGCCAGCATGATCGCGACGGTGCGGCGCGCCCAGCGCCACGGCAGCAGGATCAGCACGACCAGGCCGAGCAGGCACTCGATCGGCACGCGGGCGAGCGCGAGCGGCGAGCCGGAGTCGACCAGGCCGGGAGCGACGGCGGCGACGAACACCGTGACGGCGGAGAGGACCGTCAGGATGGTGGACCACGTCCGCGATCTCGGTCGACGGGTGCGCGTCCTGCTCACGGCGACTCCCCGAACCGCTCCGAGAGCGCATAGCGCAGCAGCACCACGTCGCCGATCGGCTGCGCCTCCGCGAGCCGAGCCCGCCGGTCGCTCGTCCAGGGGAAGTCCCCGGCTCCGACGAACCGCGGGGCGGCGGGGTCTCCCACGAAGAACGGAGCGATCGCGACCTGCAGCTCGTCGACGAGCTCGTCGACGAGGAACTCCGTGATCGTCGTGCCCCCGCCCTCCACCATCAGCCGCTGCACGCCGCGCTCGCCGAGGTCGGTGAGGAGGTCGGCCATCCGCAGCTCGTCGCCGAGTGCGACGACAGTCGCCAGCCCTCCGAGGCGGCGGCGCAGACCCGGTGCAGCGTCGCGCGGGCAGTAGACGAGCTTCGGGGTGTCGCCCAGCGTGAAGAACCGGGCCGTCGGGTCGAGGTCGCCCGACAGCGTGACGGTCGCCTTCCACGGCGTGCGCGACCTCCCGGAGGCCTCCCTGCGGTCCTGCCGCTCGCCGCTGCGCACCAGGAGCCGCGGGTTGTCGCGCCTGACGGTCCGGGCGCCCACGAGGATGACGTCGTTCTGGGCGCGGACCTCGTCCACCCTGTCGAAGTCGGCGGCGTTCGACAGCGTGAGCTTCGGAGGCCGCGCGGTGTCCAGGTAGCCGTCGAGGGAGACGCAGCAGCTGAGGGTGACGTACGGCAGGTCGCTCATACGGCGAGTCTCCTCCGCTCTCGCGGCGAGGTCGACGCGTGCATCGGCAATGGCGAGGCCCATTCCGCTCATCGGGTCCTCCTCCTCGCGACGAGCGGCGCCACCCACGCGACGATCGCGCCCGGCGCCACCGCGATGAGGGCGAGCACCCCGTACAGCGTCGCGGACGAGACGCCGGCCGCCGCACCGAACCCGGCGACGGCGAACGCCCATCCGGCGGCGCCCTCGCGGGGCCCCCAGCCGCCGACGTTCACGGGGACGGAGGCCGCGAGCAGCACGACGACCGCGAGGGCGAGCAGGCGAGCGGGCGGCACGGCCGCGCCGACCGCGGACGCCGCGACGGCGAACATCGCCAGGTGGCAGCCGCAGACGATGAGGGAGGCTACGACCGCCTGCACGCCGACGCGCAGCGAGCCGAGCCCCGCCCGCAGTTCCGCGGCCTCCCGGCGCAGCGCGCGCCGCACCCGGCCGCTGCCGAGCGTCGCGGCGGCGACGGCGACCGCGACCACGGCCAGGCCGATGCCGAGCGCTGGGAGCAGCACGCTCTCGAACTCCATGCCGACGACCGCCAGCACGGCGATCGAGAGGACCACCTGCACGCCCTGGCCGAGCACGCGCTCGATCGCCACCGCCCGCGCGGCCGCACCGATTCCGGCGGCTCCGGCGCGCTCCGAGGCGCGGCCGTGGTCGACCGCGCGCTGCACGTCGCCGACCACGCCGCCCGGGAGCACCGTGTTGACGAACTGCGAGCGGTAGTACATGCCGACCGCCCTCCACCAGTGCAGGGAGGCGCCGAGCCGGCGGGCGATGATCGTCCAGCGCCACGCGGCCGCCGCGGTCGCAGCCGCGAACAGGGCGAGGGAGGCCGCGATGGCGGGCACGTTGACGCTCGCGAGGCCGTGCAGGAAGGGCTCGCCGCCGACGCGCACGACGATCGCCACGAGCACCGCGGCGCCCAGGATCATCCGCGCCGCGATGCGGAACCCGCTCGACGAGAGCAGCCGGCGCACGCGCGCCTTAGTCGGAGCGCCGGCCTCTTCTGGCGCGTGCAATCGTCGCGGCGGCGCCGCCGTCCGGATCGTCATCGCGGCCACGCGAGCAGATCCAGGTGGTACACCGTCGCGGAGAGCTCGCCGCGCGCCTGCTGCGCCCACCGCAACTCCCGATACCCTCGGCTCTCGCGGAGCAGACCCGGCTCCTGTTCCACGGCGGCGGCGGTCCAGCCGTCGAACCATTCCGCGAGCAGGAGGCGGTCGCCCGCGTCCAGCTGCCAGGTCGTGATCGCCTTGCGAACGTTCCAGCCGGCCAGCCGGAACAGGCCGCCGACCAGGGTGGCGCCGTAGCGACCGAGGAGGCGGCGTCCGGCGACCTCCCGCCGCTGGTGCGCGTTGAACGCGCGCGCGAAACGGATGTCGCGCGGGTCCCACGGCGTCAGGGCGACATCGCCGGTGACGCTGAGCGACAGGAGGACGGGCACGGCCGCTGCCACGCACGCCTCCACGATGGCGTGCGCCTCGGCCGCGGTCAGCACGTCGAGCAGCGCGGAGGCGGTGACGAGCGAGGCCCCGCGCAGCGCGGAGGCGTCGAGCCGGTCGAGTTCGCCGATGCGCGAGCGGATCCCGACCGGCCGCCCCGCACGGTCGCGCGGAGGTCGCCCCTCCGACGCGCGCGCCGTGAGGCTCGCGTTCCAGTCGTGCAGCACCCAGGTCTGCGGCCCGGGGAGGCGCGGCGCGAGCCAGCGCATCATCGAACCCGTGCCGCTGCCGAGGTCGTGCACGGTGAACGGGCCTGCGCCGAGGAGCCCGGGCAGTGCGGACGCCAGCGTCGCCGAGCGTGCGCGGGCGTCCTCCGCCTCGCGCAGGGCGAGCCAGTCGACGCTGACCTCCAGGAGCCCGCTCATGACGGCACGACCTCCGTTCGGCCGGCCGTACGTCCCTCGTCCGCGAGCGCCGCGTCGAGCGCCGACTCGACGATCGACGTCGTCGTGCGCCACGACCGCCCGGCCGCGCGGGCCTCCAGCGCCGCAGCCGTGAGGGCCCGCCGCCGCTCCGGGTCGGCCCACCACTGCTGCAGCACGACATGCAGCGCCCACACGTCGTCGGGCGGCACGAGCACGGCGGCCTGCGGCACGGCGATCGCTTCGGGGAGGCCGCCGACCGCCGTCGCGAGCACGGGGACCCCGTGCGCGAGCGCCTCCGCGACCGCCATGCCGTAGCTCTCGGTGCGGGAGGGCAGGACCATGAGGTCCGCTCCCGCGTAAGCCGCCTCGAGGGCGCTCCCGTGGAGCACACCGGCGAACCGGACCCGGTCGGCCAATCCGACGGTGTCGAGCTGCGTCCGCAGCGCCTCCACGAAGTCGGGATCGACGTGCAGCGAGCCGACGAGGGTGCACGTCCAGTCGTCACGGTCGGCGAAGCCGATCAGCGCGCGGACGAGGAGGTCGTGGCCCTTGTGCGGCGCGACAGCCGCGACGCAGAGCAGCCGGCCTCCCGACGCGGAGGCCTCGGTCGCGGGCGCCGGATCGGTCCCGGGGTGCGCGACGACGATGCGGTGGGCGTCGGCGGCGTCCTGCTCCAGCAGCTCCGCGCGGGTCCAGCCGCTGGTCGCGATGATGCGGTGTGCGACACGGAGCGCCGCGGTCTGATCGTCGGTCAGCAGGCCGTCGACCATGTGCACGACTGCGACGAGACGGAGGCGCGACGCGTGCGCGATCAGGGCCTCCGGCTCACGCGCGGCGAGCAGGCCGTCGACCAGGGCGAGCGCGCCCTCGGGTAACTGCGCCAGCGCGCGCCCTGTCCAGCCGGCGCCGCGGCCGGTGACGAGCACCATCCGCACCTCCCAGCCGTCGGCACGCAGCCCGTCGCGCACGCGCTGGTCGTAGAGGTTCCCGCCGCTGACGCGCTCGGGATCGTCGATCGCGTCCGGCACGACGAAGAAGACCCGTCGCCCCGTGACCTCCCCGTTCACAACGGCCTCGAATAGGTCGCCCAGGCGATGTGCGATTCGTGCAGGGTGACAGCGATGGAGGTCAGCCCGGTGGCGCGGCCGAGCTCACCGGCCGCGGCGCGTTCCGCCAGCCGGTCGGCGATCACCCGGCAGAGCACCTCCGTCGTCGTGTTCGTCCCCGCGAACTCCGGTTCGTCGTCGAGGTTGCGGTAGGTCAGCGCGCCCGTGATCTCGGCGAGTGCTGCAGTCGCACGTCCGATGTCGACGACGACCCCGTCGGCGTCGAGCTCGTCGGCGCCGAAGCTCGCGTCCACGACGAACGTCGCACCGTGGAGGCGCTGGGCCGGCCCGAAGACCTCGCCGGTGAAGCTGTGCGCCACCATCAGGTGATCGCGTACGGTCACGGTGAACGGCATCAGGCGTCCCTCCAGTCGATCGTGTGGCAGAGTTCGTCGCCGGGGCCCGCCGCTATCCGCGCGAGCACGTCGGGCAGGTCCCGCCACGCGGACTCCCCGGTCAGCAGCCGGTCGAACGCGTCGTCGCGCAACAGGTCGAGGGCCAGCGCCAGTCGATCGGTCGTGCTGCGGCGGTCGCGGCGCGCGGGCGGCACGACGCCGACCTGGCTGGAGCGGATCGTGAGCCGGCGCGAGTGGAAGTCCTCGCCCAGCGGGATGCTCACCCCGCGGTCGCCGAACCAGCTCGCCTCGACGACCTCGCCCTCGGTCACGACGGTCTCGAGCGCGAGCCGCAGCCCGGCCTCCGACCCGCTCGTGTCGACGACCAGATCGCGGTCGCGGGGGGCGGCCTCCGGCTCACTGAAGTTCACGCCCAGGTCGTCGGCGATCCGCCGTCGCGACGGGTCGATGTCGACCAGCGTCACCTCCGCGCCGGGGATGCCGTGCGCCAGCCGCGCGACGCAGCAGCCGATCATGCCGGCGCCTACGATCGTGATGCGGTCGCCGACGAGCGGCGCCGCGTCCCAGAGGATGTTCACCGCGGTCTCGACGGCTCCCGCGAGCACTGCGCGGCGCGCGGGCACCCCCTCCGGCACCGGCACGACCGCGGAGGCCGGGACGACGAACGCCGACTGGTGCGGGAACAGCGTGAACACCGTGCGGCCGGCGAGCTCGCCTGGCCCCTGCTCCACGACGCCGACGTTCAGGTACCCGTACTTCACCGGACCGGGGAAGTCGCCCTCCTGGAACGGCGCGCGCATCCGCTCCCGCTGGCTGTCGGGGACGCGCCCCGAGAACACCGTGGACTCCGTGCCGCGGCTGACGCCCGTGTACAGCGTGCGCACGAGCACCTCCTCGGCGCCCGCGCCGGCGAGGGGGTGGCGTCGCAGGGCGCCGACCCCCGGTTCCTCGACCCAGAATGCGGTGGCTTCGAGCACGTCATCACCCCTCTCTGAACCATCCGTCCACATGCAGCGTGTTAAGACAAGGCCGCTCGGCACAAGGGTTGACAGTGCAGCGGCGTTCACAGACGAGACACGAGGCGCACGTGAAAAGGGTTCAACTCGCCGCGATCGGCTGGGCCGGGGCGGGCGCGATGGTGGTGCTGCTGGCCGGAGGGCTCGAGCTGGTGTGGTGGATGACGCCGTTGCCGGCCTCCGGATGGTTCGCCGTCGTGGCCTACCTGGCGGTGTCGAACGCGCTGCTGGTCCGCGGCCTCCAGCGCCGCCGGTCGGAGCGGTTTGGCCCGGCGAACATGGTGACCTCGATGCGCTCGGCGCTGGTGGGGGTGATCACCGGGCTGGTCGTGGCGTCGTTCAGCGACCCGATCCCGGTCGCGCTGCTGGTCGGTCTCGTGGTGCCGGCGCTGGCCCTCGACGCGGTGGACGGCTGGGTCGCCCGGCGCACCGGGTCGACGAGCGAGCTCGGCGCCCGGTTCGACATGGAGGTGGACGCGTTCCTGCTGCTGGTGCTGAGCGTGTACGTCGCGCCGGCGCTGGGGCTCTGGGTGGTCGCGATCGGCGGGCTGCGCTACGCGTTCGTCGTGGCCGGCTGGATGCTGCCCCGGATGCGGGCGACGCTTCCGTTCCGGTACTGGCGCAAGGTCGTCACCGCGTACGCGGGAATCGCGCTGGCGGTCGCGGCCAGCGGTCTCCTGCCCGGTCTCGACAGCCTGCTGGTGGGTGTCGCGCTCCTTCTGCTGGTGGAGTCGTTCACCCGCGACACCGTCTGGCTGATCCGCCGGGGACGTGCCCCTCGACCGGTGCTGGTGGCAGGGCGAGAATACGGGCATGGACAATCTGGAGACGGCTGAAGAGGCCATCCGAGCCGCCCGCGCGAAGCTCGCCGCCGCGGCCGGAGCGACCGCCGCGGCGCCCGACGCCTGGGCCGAGCCGATACGCCTCGCGCTCGACGCGATCGAGAGTGCGGTCGCCGAGCTCAGCGAGCTGCGCGACCAGCCGCGCGAGAACACGGGGGAGACCGGGCCGGATGCGTCCTACATCCGCTAGCGCGTCGTAGAGTCGGGAGGTCCCGCTCCCGACCGAGAGGCGCCTCACCATGCCGAATCCCATCGGACGCGCACTGCGCGACCGCCGAGCCGGTCACGAGAAGGTCGTCTGGGAGCGCACCGACCTCCGGGCGCCCGAATCGTTCGCCTTGACGAGCCGAGCCTTCGCGCAGGGCGCCCCCATCCCGTCGGCATACAAGGGGAGGCTTTTCGGGCAGGACCTGTCGCCCGCGCTGGAGTGGACGCCGCCGCCGGTCGCGACCGAGGAGCTCGTGCTCATCGTCGAAGACCCCGACGCCCCCGCGCGCAGCCCGCCGTGCACACGATCGCGCGCGGCATCGATCCGGCGCTCGGCGGCCTCCCCGAGGGCGCGCTCGCCCGCCGCACCCCGCCGCCCGGGGTCGTGTACGGCCGCGGCTCGCTCGGCTCCCGCGGCTGGCACGGCCCGATGCCGGTGCCGTCCCACGGGCCGCACTTCTACGTCTTCCAGCTCTTCGCCGTGGACCGGCGGCTCGACCTCCCCGCGTCCTTCGGCCTGGAGGACGCGGTACGCGCGATGAGCGGTCACGTCATCGCCCGAGCTCGACTCGACGGCACCTACGAGAACCCCTGAGCGGGCGCGGGGAGTAGGCTCGCCGCGTCCTCATCCTGAGTCCTCATCCTGACGCTGGAGGTCCGATGACCGTCTTCCGCACCGTGCTCGAGTCCACCGGCGGCAACAACGTCGGCATCGTCGTCCCCGAGGAGGTCGTGCTCGCTTTCGACCGCGGCAAGCGCGTGCCCGTCGTGGTGACCATCGACGGCGGTTACACGTACAAGACGACGATCGGCGTGATGGGAGGCCGCTACCTGGTCTCGTTCAACGCCGAGACCCGCAAGAACACGGGCCGCGGAGCAGGCGACGAGATCGAGGTAGAGCTCGTCTCCGACCCCGACCGCTGAGAACCGCCGAAGGGCACGTTGTTGTCGCTTTTCCTCGCGGAAAGCGACAACAACGTGCCCTTCGAGCGTCGAGATCACGCGGTGGCGAGGGCCGCCTCGGCCTGGGCGGCGGCCTCGGGGGAGGGCGCGGCGAGCGCTCGCCGCGAGCGGGCGAAGAGCGCGGCGGCGACGGCGAAGCAGATCGCCTCCGTGACGGTCATCGACCAGATCACGCCGCCCATCCCGAACAGCGCGTTGGCCAGCAGCACGATCGGGATGAAGAGCACGCCCTGCGCGACCGACATGATGGTGGCGTTGCGCATCTGCTCCGTCGCCTGGAAGACCGCGATGATCAGCCCGGTGAACCCGTTGAACAGCGTCGAGACGAGCATCGCGGTTAGGATGAGCGTTCCGTCGGCGATGACCGACGGGTCGGCGCTGAACAGCGCGAACACCTGGTCGCGGAACAGGAACACGATGGTCGAGAACACCGCGGTGACCCCCGCGATGGCGATCGCGCTCCCGGTGATCGCCTTCTTCAGCCGACCGTGGTCGCGCGCCCCGAAGGCGTAGGCGAACAGCGGGATCGCGCCCATGAAGACGCCCATGCAGATCATCTCGGGCAGCTGCGAGATCCGCAGGGCCACGCCCATCGCGGCCAGAAGGGAGGCGCCGTAGCCGATGGCGATCCAGTTCATGACGAGTGTGGTGACGATGAGGAACGACGACATCAGCAGCTCGGAGGCGCCCACGCCGAACACGGTGGCGAGCATCGTGCGGTCGGCGCGGAAGTGCCGCGGCGCGAGCGAGATCGTCTCGCTGCGGCGGGTCAGGTACCAGACGTAGTAGCCGACAGTGACCAGGTTCGAGAGCCCGAGCGCGATGCCCGCGCCGAGCACGCCCCAGCCCAGCACCAGGATGAAGAGCACGTCGAACAGCAGGTTGGCGATGGTGGAGGCGATGAGCCCGGTCATGGAGGCCACGGCCGCGCCCTCCGAGCGCACCAGCTGTTCGAGCGCGAACGCGGCGACGTACACCGGCGTGAAGGCGCACATCGCGCCGATGTAGAGCGCGGTCGGGGCGACGGAGGCTCCGGTCGCGCCGACGACGATGGCCAGCGGCGTGGCGAAGATCAGTCCGACGACGCCGATCACCGCGCCGGCGATGAGGGCGCCCCAGAGGGTGAACGACGAGACCTGCTTGATGCGCTCGGCGGCGGCCGCACTGTCGGTGCCCTCCTGCTCCTGCGATCCGAGCAGGCGGGACACGTACGTGCCGCCGCCGACGCCGAAGACGCCGCCGATCGCCATGAGCAGGGCGAACACCGGCAGTGAGAAGGTGAGCGCCGCGAGCAGCGGGGTGGAGTGCAGCGAGCCGATGAAGCCGGCGTTGATGATGTTGTAGACGCTGCCGACCGAGAAGCCGGCGATCATGGGCACGCACAGGTGCACCAGGGAGCGCCAGATCGGCGCGGACGAGAGATAGTGGCGGTTCGAGGACATGACGGGACCTCCGTTCCGTGAACGGTTTCGAGTAGGAAGAAGTGTGCGGAGTGCGCCGGTGGGCCGGCCGCGGTCAGCGGCGGCGGCCCGACGGGGGCGCTGTGCGGGACGGACCCGTGCGGGACGGGTCGGCGATCGATGGATCGGCCTCGACCACCCGCTCGAGCAGCGCGATCAGCTGATCCTGCTCCGACTCGTCGAGGGCGTCGAACAGCTTGCGCTGCTCGGCCGCCATCGACTCGTCGAACCCGGCGACGACCTGCGCGCCGTCCGCGGTCACGCGGACGATCTTGACGCGGGCGTCGTTCGGCGACGACGTGCGGGTGATGTAGCCGCGCTCCTCCAGCCCCTGCAGGAGGCTGGTGACGCTGGCGGCGGTGGTGCCGGACATCTCGGCCAGCTCGCGGGCGATCACGTCGCGATGCTGGTTCTGCTCGAGGTAGCCGAGCGTGAACGCCTGCTGACGGGTGAGCCCGCTGTCGCGCACCCACTCCTCGGCCGCTGCGCGCCCCGCGAAGGCGACGCTGCGGACGAGCTCGGTCAACCGGTCGATCCTCGATGTCATAGTTAGAACTCTAATAGTTCGAACTCAAACTGTCAACAGTGGACGTGAGGGATAGCGTGTGCCCATGGGTTCTCCGGCCACCGACTACAGCGATCTGCGCGCGCTTTTCATCAACACGACCCTCACCCGGTCGCCCGGCCGCAGTCACACGCAGTCGCTGATCGACGCGAGTGCGTCGATCATGTCCGCGAACGGCGTGGAGGTGGATCAGTTCCGGTCCGTCGACCACCCGATCGCTACGGGCGTCTACCCGGACATGCGCGAGTACGGCTGGGAGGTGGATGCCTGGCCGGATCTCTTCCCGCGCGTGCTCGCCGCGGACATCCTCGTCATCGCCGGCCCGATCTGGCTCGGCGACAACAGCAGCGAGACCAAGAAGGTCATCGAACGCCTCTATTCGCACTCGGGCGAGCTGAACGAGAAGGGCCAGTGGCTCTACTACGGGCGCACGGGCGGCTGCCTCATCACCGGCAACGAGGACGGCATCAAGCACTGCGCCTCCAACATCCTCTACAGCCTCCAGCACATCGGCTACGCGGTGCCGCCGCAGGCCGACGCGGGATGGATCGGCGAGGCCGGCCCCGGACCGAGCTACGGCGACGACCTGGGCGACGGACGACGCGTCGGATTCGGCAACGACTTCACCAACAGGAACACGACGTTCCTCACCTGGAACCTCCTCCACCTCGCTCGCCTCCTGAAGGATGCGGGCGGCTTCCCCGCGTACGGCAACCAGCGGCGCGAGTGGGACGCTGGAACGCGGTTCGACTTCCCGAACCCCGAGTACCGGTCCTGACCCCCGGCATGATGAGCGCATGACTGTCCGCCCTCCCGCCGTGGTCGTCCGCGGCCTCCGCAAGTCGTACGGCTCGTTCGAAGCCGTGCGCGGAGTCGACTTCGAGATCGCCGACGGTGAGACGTTCGCGCTGCTCGGGCCGAACGGCGCGGGCAAGAGCACGACGATCGAGATCCTCGAGGGGTACCGCGACCGCGACGGCGGCGACGTGACGGTGCTCGGCGAGGACCCCGGCAAGGCGGGCACGGCGTGGAAGGCGCGGCTGGGCATCGTGCTGCAGTCCGGCTCGGAGGCCGCGAACGTGACGGTGCGCGAACAGCTCACCCAGTTCGCCCGCTACTACCCGAACAGCCGCGACGTCGAGGAGATCATCCTCTCGGTGGGCCTGGAGGAGAAGGCGAAGACCCGCATCCGCAACCTGTCCGGCGGCCAGCGTCGCCGGCTGGATGTCGCGCTCGGGGTGATCGGACGGCCGGAGCTGCTGTTCCTCGACGAGCCGACCACCGGTTTCGATCCCGAGGCGCGCCGGCAGTTCTGGGAGCTGGTGCGCTCGCTCAAACGGGAGGGGACGACCATCCTGCTCACCACCCACTATCTCGATGAGGCGGCGCAGCTGAGCGATCGGGCGGCGGTGATCGCCCACGGCGCGCTGCTCGACATCGGCGCGGTGGACGAGATCGGCGGATCCGCGTCGCGCGTCCCGATCGTCCGCTGGCGCGACGCGACGGGTGCGCAGCACGAGGAGCGCACCGAGGCGCCGGGAGCGCTGGTCGCCCGGCTCACGGTCGAGCTCGGCGGCGAGCCGCGCGACCTGGAGGTGATCCGACCGAGCCTGGAGGACATCTACCTCGGATTGGTGCGGGAGGCCGACGAACAGGCCGGCGCCGAGGAGGTCGCTGCATGACCGCCGTGGCGCTGGGCTGGTCCCGCATCCGCTACGAAGTGCTCGTCTACTTCCGGCAGTCGGACACGATCTTCTTCACTTTCCTGTTCCCGGTCGTCATGCTCGGCATCTTCTCCGTCGCCTTCCAGGGCCTCGGCAAGGTGGGCGCCGCACCCGACGGCAGTGGAGGCATCACCCAGGCCGCGTACTACCTCCCGGGGATGATCGCCGCCGGCATCCTCCTCAGCGGTGTGCAGAACCTCGCCGTCGACATCGCTGTGGAGAAGAGCGACGGGACGCTGAAGCGGCTGGGCGGGACACCGCTGCCCGTCGTCTCGTACTTCCTCGGCAAGATGGGCCAGGTCATCGCGACGAGCATCCTCCAGATCGGCCTGCTGCTGCTGATGGCCCGCGTCGCGTTCGGCGTCGCACTGCCGACCGACCCCGCGCTCTGGCTACGATTCGCCTGGATCTACGCGCTCGGGATCGTCACCTCCGCCGTGCTCGGAATCGCGCTCTCGGCCGTCCCGCGCACGGGCAAGAGCGCTACGGCGGTCATCATCCCGATCGTGCTCGTGCTGCAATTCATCTCCGGCGTGTACCTGGCGTTCAACCTGCTGCCCAAATGGCTGCAGAACATCGCGAGCCTGTTCCCGCTCAAGTGGATCGCGCAGGGCATGCGCAGCGTGTTCCTCCCGGCGAGCTTCGAGGCGGCGGAGCCGAGCGGCAGCTGGCAGCTCGGCTGGATCGCCGTCGTGCTCCTGATCTGGCTCGTCGTCGGCCTCGTCGCGTGCCGGCTCACGTTCCGCTGGATTCGCAAAGACGGCCGCTGAGCCCGCCAGCGAAGGGCACGTTGTTGTCCCTTTCGGCCCTCGAAGGGGACAACAACGTGCCCCTCGGCGGCCGCCAGCCGCTCCGGCGTATGCTGAGGGCGTCCCGAGGGGGACTCGCCTATCGGGGCGACCTGTCTGGTTCGATTTCCAGAGTCCTCCACGATGTCAGACCTGATCGCCGTGGTCGGCGCGACCGGCAAGCAGGGCGGCGCGGTCGTCGACGCGCTGCTCGAGCGAGGTGCGGCCGTGCGCGCGCTGACGCGGGACGCGAACTCGGAACGGGCACGTGCGCTCGCCGCACGCGGGGTGGAGGTCGTGGTCGCCGACGCCGAGGATCCCGACGCCGCCCGCACGGCCCTCGACGGCGTCGCTGCCCTGTCGCTCATGACGACCTTCGCGGGGGAGGACGGCCCCCGCGGCGAGACCCGCCGAGGCATCCTCCTCGTGGAGGCCGCCCGCGACGCGGGAGTCCCGTTCGTCGTGCACTCGTCGGTAGGAGGCGCGGACCGCGAGACCGGCATCCCGCACTTCGAGAGCAAGCGCCGGGTGGAGGAGGCACTGGAGGCGAGCGGCGTCGCGCACGCGTTCGTGCGACCCGTGTTCTTCATGGAGAACCTCGCGTACCAGCTGCCGGCCGGCGAGACCGTCGAAGCGGTCGTGCGCTTGCCGATGCCGGGGGACGTGCCCCTGCAGCTGATCGCCGTCGTCGACATCGGCCGCGTCGTCGCCGCGCTCGCGACCGATCCCGGACGCGCGTCCGGTATGGCCGTCGAGATCGCGGGCGACGAGCTCACGCTCGAGCAGATCGTCGCCGAGATCAGCGCCGCGACCGGCGTGCCAACCCGGTTCGAGCGGGTTCCGCTCGACGCGATGGACGACGACCGCGCCTCGATGTTCCGCTGGTTCTCCACGCTCCCGGCGTATCAGGCCGACTTCGCGGCGACCCGGGCGCTCGATCCGCAGGTGCTCGGCTTCGCCGAGTGGCTGGTCGCCCGGCGCTGACCGCGGCAAAGGGCCGACGATCCTTCGCCGCGGCACAGGGTTGTCAGTTTGATAGAACATAGATGTAGGCTTGAGCTGCGACACGACGACCGCGACGAAGGAGTTCCACGCCATGACGAGCGAGACCGCGGCTCTGCATTCCGAGCAGGGGGAGCCGTTCGATCTGATCACCATCGGGCGCATCGGGGTCGACCTCTACCCCCTTCAAGACGGTGTGGGCCTGGAGGACGTCGACACGTTCGGCAAGTTCCTCGGAGGCAGTGCGACGAACGTCTCGATCGCGGCCGCGCGGCATGGCCTCCGCTCGGCGGTGGTCACAGCGACCGGCGACGACCCCTTCGGCCGCTATGCCCACCGTGAGCTGCGCCGGCTCGGCGTCGACGACCGCTTCGTCGGCACCGTCGGCACGCTCAAGACGCCGATCACGTTCTGCGAGATCTTCCCGCCGGACGACTTCCCGCTGTACTTCTACCGCGATCCGATCGCGCCCGACCTCGCGATCACGGCGAACGACCTCGACCTCGACGCGATCAGCCGCGCGCGCATCTACTGGTCGACGGTCACCGGCCTCTCGCGCGACCCCAGCCGCACCGCGCACCACGCGGCATGGGGGGCCAGGGGCCGGCGGCCGCTGACCGTCCTCGATCTCGACTACCGGCCGATGTTCTGGCCGAGCGGCGCCGCGGCGACCGCCGAGGTCAAGAGGGCGCTCGGTCAGGTCACCGTGGCCGTCGGCAACCGCGAGGAGTGCGAGATCGCGGTCGGTGAGACCGAGCCGCTGCGCGCTGCCGACGCCTTGCTCGAACGCGGCGTCGAACTCGCGATCGTCAAGCAGGGGCCGCGCGGCGTGCTCGCGAAGACCCGCGACGAGACCGTCGAGGTTCCGCCCTACTTCGTGGAGGTCGTCAACGGGCTCGGCGCCGGCGACGGCTTCGGCGGCGCGCTCTGCTACGGGCTGCTTCAGGACTGGTCGCTCGAGAGGGTCATCCGCTTCGCCAACATCGCCGGAGCGATCGTGGCTACGCGTCGCGAGTGCTCCACCGCCATGCCGACGACGGACGAGGTCGAATCCGTGCTGAAGGAGCTCCAGAATGTCCGCAGCTGACCTCGTCGCCGGCTCCGCACCGCTCATCGACGCCGACGCCTTCGCCCGTCTCCGCGCCCGTCGGCACTCGAGCCCGGGCGACGTCGAGACGGCGCTCGCCTCGCGCGTCCGCCGACCGCTCGTGCGCGGCGACGGCCGGCTGTTCATCGTGGCCGCCGATCACCCGGCCCGCGGCGCGCTCGGGGTCGGCGGCGACCCGATCGCCATGGCCGACCGTTACGACCTCCTGCGGCGCCTCGCGCTCGCGCTCTCGCGCCCCGGCGTCGACGGCGTGCTGGGCACCCCCGACATCATCGACGATCTGGCCCTGCTGGGCGTGCTCGACGACAAGATCGCCGTCGGCTCGATGAACCGTGGAGGCCTGCGCGGCGCGGTCTTCGAGATGGACGACCGGTACACCGGCTACGACGTCGACGCCATGGTGCGCGGCAACCTCGACGCCGCCAAGCTACTCGTGCGCATCAACCACGAAGACGCCGCAACCGCACGCACGCTGGAGGCCACGGCCGACGCCGTCACGGCCGCCGCGCAGGCGCGCCTCCCGATCCTGCTCGAGCCCTTCCTCAGCCGGTGGAAGGACGAACGGATCGTCAACGACCTGACTCCCGACGCCGTCATCCAGTCGGTCGCGATCGCGTCAGGGCTGGGAGCGTCGTCGGCCTACACCTGGCTCAAGCTGCCGGTCGTGCCCGAGATGGAGCGCGTGATGGCCGCGACCACCCTGCCCACGCTGCTGCTCGGCGGCGACTCGGAGGCCGCGCCGGAGGAGACGTTCGCCGCGTGGGAGTCCGCTCTCGCGCTGCCCGGCGTCCACGGCCTCGTCGTCGGCCGCACGCTCCTCTATCCGCAGGACGGCGACGTCGGCGGGGCCGTCGACATCGCCGCCGCTCTCGTCCACGGCCGCTGATCCGGCCTCCCGCATCGCTAAGGAACATCATGACCAGCACCGACACCACCACCGCCTCCGACGCGGCCGCAGCGCGCGACCTCCCCACCATCCCGCACTGGATCGACGGTGCCGAGCGCCCCTCGACGAGTGGTCGCACCGCACCGGTCTACAACCCGGCCCTCGGAGTCGCGACGTCGAACGTCGCGTTGGCCGACCAGGCCGAGGTCGACGAGGCGATCGCATCGGCCCAGCGCGGCTACGACGTGTGGAGCCAGTACTCGATCGCCAAGCGGCAATCGGTGCTGTTCGCCTTCCGGGAGCTGCTGAACGCCCGCAAGGGCGAGCTCGCTGCGATCATCACGGCCGAGCACGGCAAGGTGCTCTCCGACGCGATGGGCGAGATCCTGCGCGGCCAGGAGGTCGTGGAGCTGGCGACCGGGTTCCCGCACCTCATCAAGGGCGCCTATTCGGAGAACGCTTCGAGCGGCATCGACGTCTACTCCCTCAAGCAGCCGCTCGGCGTGGTGGGCATCATCTCGCCGTTCAACTTCCCGGCGATGGTGCCGATGTGGTTCTTCCCCGTCGCGATCGCCGCGGGCAACGCCGTCGTGCTCAAGCCCAGCGAGAAGGACCCGTCCGCGGCGCTGTGGCTGGCGCGCCTGTGGCAGGAGGCCGGCCTCCCGGACGGCGTGTTCACGGTGCTGCAGGGCGACAAGCTCGCTGTCGACGGCCTCCTGAACAGCCCGGTGGTCCAGTCGATCTCGTTCGTGGGCTCGACCCCGATCGCGCAGTACATCTACGAGACGGCGTCGAAGAACGGCAAGCGCGTGCAGGCGCTCGGCGGCGCGAAGAACCACATGCTGGTGCTGCCGGACGCCGACCTCGACCTGGTCGCCGACCAGGCCGTGAACGCCGGGTACGGCGCCGCGGGGGAGCGGTGCATGGCCGTCTCGGTCGTGCTGGCCGTCGAGCCGGTCGCCGACGAGCTGATCGCCAAGGTGAAGGAGCGGATCGGGAAGCTCCGTGTCGGCAACGGCGCCGGCGACGGTCAGGGCGAGCCCGACATGGGTCCGCTGATCACCGGGGTGCACCGCGACAAGGTCTCCGGCTACGTCGACATCGCTGAGGCCGATGGCGCGGACATCGTGGTCGACGGCCGCGGCTTCACGGTCGACGGCCACGAGAGCGGCTTCTTCTTCGGCCCGACCCTGATCGACAACATCCCGATCACCTCCGCCGCCTACCGCGAGGAGATCTTCGGGCCCGTTCTCTCCGTGGTGCGGGTGCAGACGTTCCAGGAGGGGCTCGACCTGATCAACTCCGGCCGGTTCGGCAACGGCACCGCGATCTTCACCAACGACGGCGGCGCCGCCAGGCGGTTCCAGAACGAGGTGCAGGTCGGCATGATCGGCATCAACGTGCCGATCCCCGTGCCGGTCGCATACCACTCGTTCGGAGGCTGGAAGGCCTCCCTGTTCGGCGACGCCAAGGCCTACGGTGTGCACGGCTTCGACTTCTTCACGCGGGAGAAGGCGATCACCAGCCGCTGGCTCGACCCCGCGACGCACGGCGGCATCAACCTCGGCTTCCCCCAGAACACCTGAGGACACGGCACATGGCAGAGCACAATGAATGGTTCTTCCCGCGCGGCGCCCTCAGCGACGGCTCGTGGGAGTCGGTGGTCGACGCGCGTCTCGACGGCTGGCAGCACACCGGCATGCGGGTCGCGGAGCTCGCCGGCGACACGGTCGAGCTGCCCGCCGGTGACGTGGAGCGCATCGTCGTGCCGCTGAGCGGGGCGTTCTCGGTCGGGCACGAGGGGGCGACGACGCACCTGGCCGGCCGGTCGAGCGTGTTCGACGGGCCGACCGACGTGGTCTACGTCGGCGCCGGGAACGCGCTGGCGATCAGCGGGTTCGGCCGGGTCGCCGTGGCGGAGGCGCCGACACGGGTCCGCAAGCCGTCGGTGCACATCGCCCGCGACGAGGTGCCGGTCGAGCTGCGCGGCGCGGGCCGAGACAGCCGGCAGGTGCACAACTTCGCCGTTCCGGGAAACGAGACCAGTCCGGGAACGCTGGATGCCGCCGCCCTGATCGTGTGCGAGGTCATCACGCCGGCGGGCAACTGGTCGTCCCACCCCGCGCACAAGCACGACGAGGACGTCCCCGGCCACGAGTCGCAGCTGGAAGAGATCTACTACTTCGAGTCGGCTCCCGTGCGCGGCGCGAACGCCCCGCAGAACGCGGACGCCTTCGGGAGCTTCGCCACTTATCGCTCGGCGGCCGGCGACATCGAGACCAATGCGCTCGTCCGCACCGGCGACATCGCCCTGGTGCCGTTCGGCTACCACGGGCCGGCGGTCGCCGCCCCCGAGTACGACCTCTACTACCTCAACGTCATGGCGGGACCGGGGGAGGAGCGGGCCTGGCTGATCAGCGACGACCCGCGCCAGGCGTGGCTGCGCGACACCTGGACCGCCCAGGAGACCGACCCCCGACTTCCCTACGTCCCGACCACGCAAGGAGCCGCTCGATGACGACCCGCAGGACGACGACCCGCAGGATGACGGTGGCCCAGGCACTCGTCGAGTTCCTCGCCAACCAGTGGACCGTCGACGGCGACCTGCGTGAGCGCACCATCCCGGGCATGTTCGGAATCTTCGGACACGGCAACGTGGCCGGTCTCGGCCAGGCGCTCAAGCAGGCCAACGTGCAGGACCCTGCGCTGATGCCCTACTACCAGGCCCGCAACGAGCAGGCCATGGTGCACCAGGCCGTCGGCTTCGCGCGCATCCACCGGCGCCGGGCCACGTTCGCGTCGACCGCCTCCGTCGGCCCCGGGGCGGCCAACCTGATCACGGGAGCCGCGCTGGCCACCGCCAACCGCCTCCCGGCCCTGCTGCTGCCATCGGACACCTTCGCGACACGCGTCGCCGACCCGGTGCTGCAGCAGCTGGAGCACCCCCACGACCTCGGCATGCAGGTCACCGACGCCTTCCGACCGGTCTCGCGGTTCTTCGACCGCGTGCAGCGGCCGGAGCAGCTGTTCTCGATCGCGCTCGCCGCGATGCGCGTCCTCACCGACCCGGCCGAGACCGGCGCGGTGACGATCGCCCTCCCGGAGGACGTCCAGGCCGAGGCGCTGGAGGTCCCGGAGGAGTTCCTCGCTCCGCGCGAGTGGCACCTCCGCCGACCGGCGCCGGAGGGCTGGGCGCTCGCCGCGGCCGTCGACGCGATCCGCGCGGCAGAGCGTCCGGTGATCGTCGCAGGCGGCGGCGTGCTCTACTCGGGCGCGGAGGACGTGCTCCGGGCGTTCGTGGAGGCCACCGGCATCCCGGTCGGCACGACGCAGGCCGGTGGCGGCTCCCTGAACTGGGACCAGCGGCAGTACCTCGGCGGCGTCGGCGCGACGGGCACGACCGCCGCGAACCGGCTCACCGGCGAGGCCGACCTCGTGATCGGGATCGGCACCCGCTACAGCGACTTCACGACCGCCAGCCGCACGGTGTTCCAGAACCCGGAGGTCCGGTTCCTGAACATCAACGTGGCCTCCTTCGACGCCTACAAGCACGGTTCGCAGCTGCCGGTGATCGCGGACGCACGCGAGACCCTCACGGCGCTGACCGACGCCCTCACCGGTCACCGGGTCGATCCGGCGTACGCGACGCGCATCGCGGACGAGAAGGCGGCGTGGGACGCGGTGGCCGACGCGGCGCTGGCGCCGGCCGAGCCCGAACAGCGCGATCATCCCGAACAACGCGATCAGCCCGCCCTGATCGGTCAGCCGGCACTGATCGGCGCCGTGCAGCGCGCGTCCGACCCGCGCGACGTCGTCGTGCAGGCGGCAGGATCGCTGCCGGGCGACCTCCACAAGCTGTGGCGCGTGCGCGACCCGCTCGGGTACCACGTCGAGTACGCCTTCTCGACGATGGGCTACGAGATCGCCGGAGGCCTGGGCGTCAAGCGAGGGCTGGAGGCGCTGGGCGACGACCGCGACGTGATCGTCCTCGTCGGCGACG
This sequence comes from Leifsonia sp. Leaf336, assembly GCF_001423695.1. GTDB lineage: Bacteria > Actinomycetota > Actinomycetes > Actinomycetales > Microbacteriaceae > Leifsonia. The sequence goes on along the minus strand of NZ_LMOZ01000003.1, from coordinate 110,846 downwards.
GCTCGTACCTGATGCTGCACACCGAACTCGCCACCGCGGTCGCGGAGGGCATCAAGATCGTCGTCGTGCTCATCCAGAACCAGGGCTACGCCTCCATCGGGCACCTCTCCGAGACGGTCGGATCGCAGCGCTACGGCACCCGCTACCGCTACCGCGACGATGCCGAGCGCAACTTCGAGCGCGGCGACTTCCTCCCCGTCGACCTCGCGGCGAACGCCCGCAGCTTCGGCATCGAGGTCATCGAACTGGCGCCGGGGGCGGACGCCGCCGCTCGGCTCGAGGAGGCCGTGAGGGCGGCCAAGGCGAGCAGCACCTCCACGCTCATCCACATCGAATCCGACCCGTTCGTCTACGGGCCGGACGGCGGAGGCTGGTGGGATGTGCCCGTCGCGGAGGTGTCCGAGCTGGAGAGCACGCAGACCGCCCGCGCCGAGTACGTCGAGCAGCGGGAGAAGCAGCGGCCGCTGCTGGGTTGAGCCGACGCGACGAAACCACCGAAGCCGATCCACCCAAGCCGATCCACCGAATCCGACCCACCGCGAAGGACGACGATGACCGACACCGCAACCTCCACCGACGCCGAGCGCGGCGCTGACAGCCCGGGCCTCCGTATCGGCACGGCCCCCGACTCCTGGGGAGTCTGGTTCCCCGACGACCCGCGGCAGACGCCGTGGCACCGCTTCCTCGACGAGGTCCAGGCCGCCGGCTACCACTGGATCGAGCTCGGGCCGTACGGCTATCTGCCGACCGACCCGGCGCAGCTCCTCGACGAGCTCGCCCAGCGTGACCTGCGGATCAGCGGTGGGACGGTGTTCACCGGCTTCCACAAGGGAGCGGACCAGTGGGATCGCGCGCTGGAGCAGGTCGAGAAGGTCGCGGCGCTGACCCGCGCGGTCGGAGGAGAGCACATCGTCGTCATCCCCGACCTGTGGAGGTCCGACGCCACGGGAGAGACGCTGGAGCCACGCACGCTGACCGACGAGCAATGGGCGTCGCTGGCCGCGGGCCACGACCGCCTCGGTCGTATGCTGCTGGAGGAATATGGACTTCGTCAGCAGTTCCACTCGCACGCCGACTCGCATGTCGGCACCCACCGGGAGGTCGAGCGCCTGCTCGCCGAGACCGACCCGCGCTTCGTGAACCTGTGCCTCGACACCGGTCACCTCGCCTACTACGGCGGCGACAGCCTGAAGCTCATCCACGACCATCCGGAGCGCATCGGCTACCTGCACCTCAAGCAGATCGATCCCGAGGTGCGCTTCGACGTGCTCAAGAACGACATCCCGTTCGCCGACGCCGCCATCGATGTGATGGTCGAGCCGCCGGCCGGCATCCCCGACTTCGCCCCGATCATCGAGGCCGTCGCCGCGATCGATCCCGAGATCTTCGCGATCGTCGAGCAGGACATGCCCGGCATCGACATCGAGGTGCCGCTCGGGATCGCGACGCGCACCCGCCAGCACATCTTCGGCTGCACTCCGCTGACCCGATCGCGCTGACTGACATGACTCCGCTCCTCCGCACAGAAACGAGCCGCACCGTATGAGCAGCACCTCCACCCAGGACCTCCGGGTCGGCGTCGTCGGCGCCGGCCAGATGGGCGCCGACCATATCCGCCGCATCACGCGCACGATCAGCGGGGCGGTCGTCTCCGCCATCGTCGAGCCGGACCCCGGGCGCGCCGAGGCGGCGGTCGCCGCTGCTCCCGGAGCCCGGCCCTTCGCGAGCATCAAGGACGCCCTCGCCGCCGACGCCCTCGACGCCGTGATCATCGCGACCCCGGGCCCGTTCCACGAGCCCGTGTTGGTGCCCGCGTTGGAGGCCGGGATGCCGATCCTGTGCGAGAAGCCGCTGACCCCCGACAGCGCCTCGGCGCTGCGCATCGTGGAGCTCGAGCAGGAGCTCGACCGCCCGCACATCCAGCTCGGGTTCATGCGGCGCTTCGACGAGGAGTATCGCGCCCTGCGTGAACTGATCGCGGGCGGCGACGCCGGCGAGCTGCTGATGCTGCGCGGCGTGCACCGCAACCCGTCGGTGCCCGAGAACTACACCCAGTCGATGCTGATCACCGACTCGGTGGTGCACGAGTTCGACGTCATGCCGTGGCTCGCCGGGTCACCTGTCCGCAGCGTCGAGGTCAAGTATCCGCGTCGCAACGGCCTGGCGCCGGTGCGGCTCCGCGAGCCCATCCTGGTGCTCATCGAGCTCGAGAACGGCGTGCTCGTCGACGTCGAGATGAACGTCAGCGTGCAGTTCGGCTATCAGGTGGGCACGGAGGCCGTCCTCGAGTCCGGCATCGCCCGCATCGGCGAGCCGTCCGGGCTTCAGCGCTGGTCGAACGCCGCGTTCTCGATCGCCGAGCACACGACCTACACGACCCGGTTCGCCCGCGCCTACGATGCGCAGGTCCAGGCGTGGGTGGACGCGGTTCGCAACGGCTCCCTCGTCGCCGGTCCGAACGCCTGGGATGGCTACCTGGTGGCGCTCGCCTGCGAGGCCGGCGTGCGGGCGCTCGAGACCGCCGGCCCCGTCGCGGTCGAGTCGGCCACGCGTCCCGACTTCTACGCCTGACCCGCGCCCAGCGCGGCACGGCTGAGCCGAAGGGCACCTCAACGCCCCTGAAACCGCCGGATGGGGGCGTTAGCGTGCCCCTCGACCAGTGGCGATCAGCGGTCGACGAGTGTGAGCTCGAAGGAGTAGAGGTCGGGGCGGTACACGTGCTGCCCGTACTCCACGGCGCGGCCGGAATTGTCGAACGCCGTGCGCGACATGGTGAGCAGCGGGCTCCCCTTGCGGATCTCGAGCAGCTCGCCCTCGGCGGCGCTCGCGGCCCGGGCGCCGATGCGCTGGTTGGCGACCCGGATCGAGACGCCGCGCGCCTTCATCAGCTGGTAGAGGCCGCGCACCTCGAGCTCCTCGCGGGTGATGTCGGTGAAGTCCTCCGGGAGGGTGTTCTCGAGCACCGCGAGGGGGACGCCGTCTGCCGAGCGCAGGCGGGTCAGGTGCAGCACCGGGGCGCCGACCTCCACGCCGAGCTCGGTCGCGGCTCTCTCATCGGCGGTTCCGAGCTCGTACGCGATCACCAGGGTGGACGGCGTCTGACCGGACTGTCCGAGGTCTTCGTAGAGGCTTGTGAGCTCGACGTTGCGGGTCACCCGGCCGTGGACGACCTGGGTGCCGATGCCTCGCCGGCGTACCAGGAGGCCCTTGTCGACGAGCTCCTGCAGCGCGCGCCGGACGGTCGGCCGCGAGAGCCCGAGCCGCTTCCCGAGCGAGATCTCGTTCTCGAGCCGTGACCCCGGAGGTATGCGCTCGTCGCGGATCGCCTGCTCCAGTACGGTCCCGAGCTGGTAGTAGAGGGGCACCGGGCTCGACTTGTCCAGGTCGTCGAACAGATCCACGGGGAGCGGGTACTCGGCTTGCATCCGTGTCCTCCACAACCTGGTGTAAATGTCAGCACAACCGTACACCAGGCGGTCTATGTCCGGCCGGGGGCTACTCCTCCACGCTCAGCGCGATGGTGCCGATGCCGAGCACGGCCAGGATCGCCGCCGACACCCGCTCCAGCACCTTGGTCACCGCGGGCTTCTTGAGCCAGGCGACAGCGCGCGACGCCAGGATCGCGACGACGGCCAGATAGCCGGCGGCGACGACCGCGTCGATCGCGCCGAGGATCAGCGTGTTGCCGATCGCGTTGCCGTCCCGCGGCACGAACTGGGGTGCGATCGCGAGGAAGAACAGGCCGACCTTGGGATTCATCACCGTCGACAGCGTCCCCGCGATGAAGCCCGATCGCAGGGAGGTCGTGCGCACCTGCAGGTCCGGGCCGTGCGCGGCTGCGCGGCGGCTCGCGATGAACGCGCTGACGCCGAGATAGATCAAGTACAGGCCGCCGGCGATCTTGACGATGCGGTAGATCTCGGCGGACTGCTCGAGCAGGGCCGCGAGGCCGAGCGCGACCGCGAGAGCCCAGAGGATCGACCCGACGGCGGATCCGACGGAGGCCGCCAGCCCGGCGCCGGGGCGGGCCAGGCTGTAGCGCAGAACGAGGAACGTGTCGGGGCCGGGCGTCACCGCCAGCAGCACGCACAGTCCCGCGAAGGCGAGGAGGGCGGGTGCGGTCATGGAGGGATTCTATTCGGCGTACACTCCCGCCATGACCGACGACCTCCTGGCCGCGGTCCGCGCCCGCTTCGACGGCCGCGCGGGCGAGTACGACGACAGCGCGATGCATCGTGGGCTGGCCGCGGCGGTCGCCGCGTTTGCGCTCGCGGACGCGGAGAACGTGCACGATGTGCTCGACGTCGGCACCGGAACCGGCCTGGTGCTGCGCGCGCTGCGCGAGCGCGATCCGTCGCTGTCCCTGACCGGCGTCGACCTCTCGAACGGGATGCTGGAGGTCGCCCGGGAGGCCCTCCCCGACGCGGTCCTCGTCCAGGGGGATGCCACCGCCCTCACGTTCGGTGACGGGGAGTTCGACCTCGTGACGTGCGTCACGAGCCTCCACCTGTTCCCGGACCCCCGCGCAGCGATCGCGGAATGGGTGCGCGTTCTGGGCTCAGGAGGCCGTGCGGTCACGGCGACCTTCGGCGACATCGACCTCTCGCAGCACGGAGGCCGCCCGGGCGCGGCCGTGGCGCCCGCCGGACACCACGGAGCGGGCGGATCACCGTCCCCCACGCACCACGAGCTCTTCCGCACTCCCGAGCTGCTCGCCGAGACCGTCGCCCCGGCCGGCCTGGAGGTCGTCCGCCACGAGTGGTGGACCCACGGCGACGACCGCGTGCTGCTCGCAGAGCTGCGCCCCGCCTCCACTCGTTAGCCGCGCCGCGACGTCGCCGTCACCGTTGCGGCCATCTCGCCGCCAAAGGAGGAGATCCACCCCCGCGCGACGCGAATCTCCTCCGACGGCTGCTCTCCAGTCTCCCGCGGCCGCGTATCTCCTCCGTTGGCCACAACGGCCGACAAGGGAGGAGATCTGAGGCGACACGCGCGGGAATGGCGGTGAACGGAGGAGGCGCGGGGTTGAAGCCGGCGGAATTCCTCCGCTGTCGTCGGCCCCGCGCGTCAGCGCGCGGCGAGCGGCGCGAGTGCGCGCACGATCGCGACGGCGCGCGCCGACACGTCGTCGGGGCTGCCGACGGCTCCGTCGTCCGCCCACTCGCGCACGGCGATGCGCACCGCGCCGATGCAGGTCGTCACGAGCAGCTCGGACTGGGCCTCCAGGGGGACATCGGACGCAAGCTGCGCACCGTCGACCGTGCTCGGCGCTGACGCCTCACCCGTCCCGAGCGCCGACGTGATCAACTCCGCCACGGCCGCCACCAGTCCCACGCGCAGGTCGTCGAGCCGACGCATGCGGCGCCGGATGAGGCCCGGGTTGCGCGCGGCGATCAGCATCCGCGCCTCCTGAAGGGTCGGGTCGGCCGTCTCGGCCGGGAGGGCTCGGAAGAGCGTGTCGATGACGGCGGCGACCACGCTGTCGTCGTAGACCTCCCGCAGCCGGGCGGCGACGAGGTCGCTGTCGCCCCACGCACGGCGGACGCCGAAGAGGGCGTCCTCCTTACTGTCGAAGTAGTTGAAGAAGGTGCGGTGCGACACGGGCACGCGCGCGCAGATGTCATCGACGGTGACGTCGTCGAGGTCGCGGTCGAGCACGAGCTCGACGGCGGCGCGCTCGAGGTCGGCGCGCGTCTGGGCCTTCTTGCGGGCGCGCAGTCCGGGCTCGGGCGCTGCCGCGGCCGGGAGGGTCGGGAAATTATGCATAGTCGGAAATTTTGCGTGAATGCAGTTTGTTAGTTGATTTTGGTCACCTAATTATATATGGTTGCTCATTGTCAACCAAGTTCGAAGGAATCACATGTCTACTGTCACCACGGGGGAGGCGACTTCCGCACCGGCGATGTCCCACCGGCAGGTGCTCGAGTCCCTGTCCGGGCTCCTGCTCGGAATGTTCGTCTCGATCCTGGCCGGAACGGTCGTCTCGACCTCGTTGCCGCGCATCATCCACGATCTCGGCGGCGACCAGACGGCGTTCACCTGGGTCGTGACGAGCACCCTGCTCGCGACCACCGTCTCCACTCCGATCTGGGGCAAGCTCGCGGACCTCCTGAACCGCAAGATCCTCATCCAGCTCGCACTCGTGCTGTTCGTGCTCGGGTCGGCGCTCGCCGGCTTCTCGCAGGACACCACCATGCTCATCGGCTTCCGCGTCGTGCAGGGCCTCGGCGCCGGCGGACTGACCGCGCTGAGCCAGATCATCATGGCCGACATCATCAGCCCGCGCGACCGCGGTCGCTACATGGGCCTCTTCGGCGGCATCATGGCGGTCGGCACGGTCGGCGGCCCGCTGATCGGCGGCCTCCTCACCGACTCGGTCGGCTGGCGCTGGAACTTCTTCGTCGGCGTGCCCGTCGCCATCCTCGCGATCATCCTGCTGCAGTTCACGCTCAAGCTGCCGAAGCGCCCGGCCCGCAAGGTCCGGATCGACTACCTCGGCGCGATCTTCCTCGCCGGCGGTGTCTCGCTGCTGCTCATCTGGGTCTCCCTGGCCGGCAAGAACTTCGACTGGGCGAGCCCGGAGAGCTTCTGGATGGTGGGAGGCGCGGCAGCACTGCTGGTCGCCACGGTCATCACCGAGCTGGTGGTGAAGGAGCCGATCATCCCGCTCTCATTGTTCAAGAACCGCACCTTCACGCTCGCGGTGGTCGCGTCCATCTCTGTCGGTGTCGCGATGTTCGGCACCTCGGTGTTCCTGGGCCAGTACATGCAGCTCGCCCGCGGCGCGACTCCGACCGAGTCGGGTCTGCTCACTCTGCCGATGATCCTGGGGCTGCTGCTCTCGTCGATGATCGTCGGGAACCTGATCAGCCGGACGGGCAAGTGGAAGGCCTTCATGGTCACCGGCGCGATCCTCCTGACCGTCGGCCTGTACCTGATGAGCACCATCGAGTACGACACCAACTATGTGCTGGTCTCGGCCTACATGCTGGTCCTGGGCGCGGGCGTCGGCATGGTCATGCAGAACCTCGTGCTGATCGTGCAGAACACGGTCCGCCCGGAGCAGCTGGGCGCGGCCAGCTCCAACGTCGCGTTCTTCCGCAGCCTCGGCGGCACGATCGGCGTCTCGGTGATGGGAAGCATCCTCGGCACGAAGGTCACCGACCTGATGGCCGACCGGCAGCACGACCTCCAGGTCGCCATCGCCAAGCTGGGCCAGAAGGGCTTGGAGGTCGCCCAGACGCTCCAGAGCGGCACCCTGCCCGAGGTCGGCAAGCTCCCCGTCGGCATCCGGACCATCATCGAAGCGGTCTACGGCCAGGCGGTCGCCGACATCTTCCTGGTGGCCGTGCCGCTGGCGATCGTGACGATCATCGCGATCCTCTTCCTGCCGAACAAGAAGCTCGGCACCAAGACGGCGATCCAGCAGCTCGAGGAGAACACGTCAGCCGCGACCGCGACCGCGACCGAGACCTCGGCCGAACGGGCCGAGGAGACCGTCGTGGAGGTCGCGGAGGCTCTGATCGGCGCCCCGACCGGGTCGATCGCGGCGCAGTCCGCGCGGCCGGTAGACACTCAGGATCGGCGCTGAGGGGACACGTTATGATCGCGGCCATGGACAACACGGACCGGGCGGACCTCGACCGGACCGACCATGCCATCGCCGCCGTGGAGGAGCAGTTCACGATCCTCTTCAACCGGGTGAGCGCCGGGATGCGCGAGCGGTCTGCGCGCGTGCATCCCGACCTCCAGCCGGTCGGTTTCCGGCTCCTCAACACACTGGTGCGCACCGGGCCACTGCACGCGGGCGCGCTGGCCGGGGAGCTGGCGACCGACAAGAGCGTCGTCAGCAGGCAGGTGCGCATCCTCGAAGAGCTGGGATTCGTCGAGCGGCGCACCGACCCGGCCGACCGGCGCGCCAGCTTCCTGGTCGCGACGCCGGCCGCGATCGAGCGCGTGAACGAGGCGAGGGCCGCCGATCAGGCCCAGCTCTACCGCAGCCTCCGGCAGTGGGGCGCCGACGACGTCGGCCGCCTCGCCGAGCTCCTGGGCCGCCTGAACGAGTCCAGCGCCGTCCGCTGAGCTCACGCACCGGTCTGCACTGAGGGATCAGCGGGCCGGGAGGCGCAGCTCGAGGGCGGTGCCGGCGGGGCCGGTGGAGGCGACGGCCACCTCGCCGCCGTGGCGCACGGCGACCTCGCGCACCAGCGCCAGGCCGATGCCGAAGCCCGAGCGCGAGCGACCGGCGGCCGCCGGCTCCGCCCGGGCGAAACGGTCGAAGATCCGCGCAGGGTCGATGCCCTGGATGCCCGGGCCCTGGTCGGCGACCGTCAGGGAGGCCGTGCGGCCGTCGCGGCGGATCGTCGCGGTCACGATCCCGCCGGAGGGCGAGTGTGCGACCGCATTGTCGAGCAGCGCCGTCGCGCACCGTTGCAGCGTCATCGCCGGCACGTCGCTCGCGACGTCGTCGCGTTCCACGAGCCGCACCTCCACCCCGGCCTCGTGCGCCAGCACCTGCAGCGACTCGACCGCGCGCCGCACCGGACCGGAGAGGGCGACGGGCCCTTCGGATGCCGCGGCGCGCTCGCGCTCGGGGTCGGCGGCGAGCAGCAGGTCGTTCACCACATCGATGAGCGTGCGGGTGTCCTCGCGCAGCTCGGCGACGGTGGCGGCGGAGGGGTCGCCGGGCGGGAGGCCGCGCTGCAGCACTTGCAGCCGCGCGTCGAGCACGGCGAGCGGGGTGCGGAGCTCGTGGCTGGCGTCGGCCACGAAGTCCCGCTGGCGCCGCAGCGCCTCCCCGAGCGGCCGAACGGCACGGCGGGTCACGATCATGGACAGCACGCCGGCGACGACGACCGCCAGTACCCCGACGATGATGAACGCCAGCATCGCGTCGACGGTGTCGATGTAGATCTTGTGCTCGCCGGGGCGGGGAGCCTCCGCCAGCTCGGACGGCTGCAACTGGTCGAGCACGAAGAAGAAGGCCACGCCGATCGCCGCCACGACCAGGGCTCCGGAGGCGATGGTCAGCTGGAGGCCGACGGTGCGGGAGGCGCGGCGCACCCCGAGCGAGTCGACGTCGCGCTCCTTGCTCACAGCTGCCCCAGCCGGTAGCCCTCGCCGCGGACCGTCGCGATCAGGTCGGGGTCGGTCTTGCGGCGGAGGTAGTGCACGTAGGTGTCGACGGTGCCGGGCTGCTCGTCGGCCTCGAACACGGCCTCCAGGATGTGCGCGCGCGAGAACGTGCGCAGCGGGCTCTCGGCGAGCAGGCGCAGCAGATCGGACTCCCGGGCCGTCAGCTGGATGCGGCCTTCGTACGGCGAGTAGATGCTGCGGCTCTCGGGGTAGAACCGCCACCCGCCGACGGGCAGCTCCCTGCCCTCCCCGGTGAAGGTGCGGGTCAGCGCCCGCAGCCGCGCCAGAAGCTCGTCGAACTCGAACGGCTTGACGAGGTAGTCGTTGGCCCCCGCATCCAGCCCCTCGACCCGGTCGCGCACGCTGCCGAGCGCGGTCAGCATGATGATGGGCGCGACGACCCGGCCGTCGCGCAGCTTGCCGACGAGAGCCGCACCGTCGATGCCGGGGAGGCGGCGATCGACGACCAGCGCGTCGTAGCGGCCGTCGAGGCCCTCCCGGAGGCCGCCTTCGCCGTCGGCCACGAGCGTGACGTCGTACGTCTCCGAGAGCACCTGCTCGATGAGCGGGCCGAGGCGCGGGTCGTCCTCGACGAGCAGCACGCGCAGTCGGGTGGCCTCCATATCGCTCACCCTAGCCGCCGCCGGTTCGTGACGCCCGGACAGCCACCGTGGCGGCGATCGGGGCGGGGGCGAACCGCCGCAGTAGTGCGAGCACGAGCAGCACGGCCGCGGTGGCGTAGACCAGGGAGGCGAGCACGTCGCTCGGATTGTGCACGCCGAGGTACACGCGCGAGAACGCGGTCAGCAGCGGCGCGAGGATCGCGAACACCAGCAGCGGTCGCCGCAGCCGGCCGCGGCCGAAGACGATCAGCAGCGCGAGCCCGAGCGCGACGGCGAAGCTGGTGTGCCCGCTCGGAAAGCTGAAGCCGGTGTCGGTGAGCACGTGGTGCGGGAGGTCGGCGGACAGCGGTCGCGGACGCCGGACGATGTCTTTGACGAGGGTGCTGCCGAACCAGGGGAGCAGGGCGAGCGCGGCGAACGCGACGGCCGAGCCCGGGGACCTCCGCCCGAACCAAGCGACCGCCGACACGAGTGCGACGATCACGAACGCCGCGACAGGCGAGAAGACGACCGAGTCGGTCAGTGCGATCGCATCGACGAGCGGGGTGCGGGCCGACTCGAGCGCCCGGATGGCGGCGAGGTCGGCGGCGGTGACGGCCGGCGACGCCGTGATCGCCAGGCCGGCCAGCACGAGCAGGAGGATGACGCACAGCGGGAGGACGATCGCGCGCGCGGTCGCGTGCGGGGTGCTCGGCGGTCGCTGCGGTGCGGGCCGGCGGTTCGCGGTGGCGGTCATGGCTGTCCTGTCTCTCCTCGACCTCCCACAGTGCGCCGCGGCTCCCCAGATGCCGCTAAGGATGCGCGCGGGGCCCCAGCTCTCAGAGGATTCTGAGAGGGAGCGCGCGATGCTGGCGGGATGCTCCGCAACAAGGTTCCGGCGGTCACCGCGCTGTTCTGGGTCACCAAGCTCCTCACCACGGCCATGGGGGAGACGACGTCCGACTACTTGGTGAAGAACTACGACCCGGTGATCGCCGTGATCGCGGCGTTCGTGGTCTTCGCCGGAGCCCTCGCGCTGCAGTTCGCTGTGCGCAGGTACATCCCGTGGGTCTACTGGCTCACGGTGCTGATGGTCGCGGTGTTCGGCACGATGGTCGCGGACGTCCTCCACATCGTGCTCGGTGTGCCGTACCTCGTGTCGACCGTGTTCTTCGCGATCGTCCTCGCCGTTGTGTTCGTGGTCTGGTACCGCTCGCAGCGCACCCTGTCGGTGCACCACATCGACACACGCGCTCGCGAATTCTTCTACTGGTGCGCGGTGCTCGCCACCTTCGCGCTCGGCACCGCCGTCGGTGACCTCACGGCAACGACCTTCGGGCTCGGCTACCTGGCCTCCGGAATCATGTTCGGTGTGCTGTTCGCGATCCCCGGCGTCGCGTACCGATGGTGGGGGATGGGCGCGACCGCCGCCTTCTGGACCTCATATGTTCTGACGCGCCCGTTCGGAGCCTCGATCTCCGACTGGCTCGCCGTCTCGCACGCGCGCGGCGGCCTCGATCTCGGCGCCGGCCCGGTCAGTCTGGTGCTGTTCGCCGCGATCGTCGTGTGCGTCATCGTGATGACCGCGCGCCGCCCCGTGGACCCGGCCAGGGCCTCCGCCCCCGAGGCCTCACCGGCCGCGTAACCGCCACTTGCCTGGGGTCCTCCAGGTTCCCTTCGGGCGGGGCGCTGGTACTCTCGGTCGGGTATGCCGTCCGCATCCGTCCCCTCTCGCACTCGCGGCCGCCGCTCGGCGGGCCGCCGCGTCGCCGTGCGGTCGCGGCCGAAGCCCGTGCTGCGGCTCCCGCTGCATCACCGGATGGGTGTCGCCCTCGCGGTGATCGCGCTCGTGTGCGGGTTCTCGATCGTGCCGACCGACGCCGCCCTCGCGGCCACCGTCTTCCGGCTCCCGGAGGCGGAGCTCGCGCCGGGCGCTCCGCCCGACCAGCGCATCTTCGTGGACGCGACGATCGGCGCACCGGTGGTCGACAGGGACACCCTCGGCGCGACGGACAGCATCCAGGGCCTCGCCCGCATCGGCACCAACGAGTCCTGGGCCAAGCTCGTGCTCATGTTCGGCGGCTGGCAGACGACCGACGCCAACGTGAACGTCATGCTGCGCTGGATGCGGCAGGAGAACGGGCCGCCGGACTGGTGGAATCGCAACAATCCTCTCAACAACGGCTACGGCTCGGGTGGAGGCGCCGGTCTCGGCAGCTACCCCGATCTCGTCACGGCCGCCAAGTACTGCGCCGAGAACCTCCAGCGCGGGTATCCCGGCATCGTCGCCGGTCTGACCGCCGGAACAAGCGCCGATGCGACGGCCGAGGCGATCTGGGCATCCCCGTGGGCGTCCAGCCACTACGCCAACGGCGCCCACTGGAGCACCGCGCCGGTGCAGGTCGTCCAGGCCCCCGCCTCCGCCTGGGGCTTCTGACCCTCCCTCTCGTTAACGCCGAAGGGCACGTCGTTGTCGCTTTTGGTGCCCGAAAGCGACAACAACGTGCCCCTCGGCGGCCCGAGTCAGCGGGCCGAGTCGACGGGAGCGCCCTCGCGGGTGATGACCGCGGGGTCTCCCTCGCCGTCGTCGTCGAGCTTCACGCCGAGCCGGCGGCGGAACGCGCGCGTCAGCACGACCAGCGTGATGATGCCGATCGTCAGCCAGATGAGCCCGTAGGTCAGCGCGTCGATGTGGAGGTTGGCCCAGAGCACGCCGGTCAGCACCATCCCGATGGCCGGCAGCACGATGTTGCGGACGACCTGCTTGGCCCCGCGGAACTGCTTGCGCCGGATCGCGAAGTGGATGATCACCGTCGCGTTGACCACGGTGAAGGCGATGAGGGCGCCGAAGTTGATCATCGACGACACGAACTCGAGCGTGAACGCGGCGGCGAGCAGCGAGACCGCGCCGACGAGCAGCACCGCCGTGGCGGGAGTGCGGAACTTCGGGTGAACATACGAGAGGGTGCGCGAGATCCGGCCATTGCCGTTCCTGGCCATCACGTAGATCATGCGCGAGACGCTCGCGTGCGAGGCGAGGCTGGAGGCCACCGCGGCCGCGACCGCCGCCGAGATGAACAGGATCTGGAACAAGAGGCCGCCGGTCTTGAGCGCGATCTCGGGCAGGGTGTCGTCGGTGAAGCTGAAGCCCGCGAGCGTCGGGAAGCGCGACTGCGCGAACCAGGCCGCGACGAAGAAGATCGCGCCGCCGATCATGAGCGCGAGCACGATGGCCTTGGGCACCGTCTTGGTGTCCTTCGCCTCCTCGGTGTACATGGTGATCGCGTCGAACCCGATGAACGAGAAGCAGACGACGGTGGCGCCTCCGATCACCGCGCCCAGGTGCACGCCCGAGTGGAACAGCGGCGCCAGGCTGAAGGCCGTCCCGTTGCCGGCGCCCGCGTTGAGCGCCGTCCAGGTCAGCGCCACGAAGACCCCGATGAGCACGATCTGGAACGCCACCAGGATGCCGTTGACCCGGGAGGTCGACGACATGCTGAACAGGTTCATCGCCGTGATCGCCGCGACGTAGCCGACCACCCAGATCCAGCCCGGCACCTGCGGGAAGAACGACTCCAGGTACAGGCGCACGATGAGCGCGTTCACCAGCGGCAGCAGCAGGTAGTCGAGCAGCGACGACCACCCGACCAGGAAGCCGACGTTCGGGTGGATGGTCTCCGACGCGTAGGTGTACGCCGATCCCGCGGACGGGAACACGCGCGTCATCCGGCCGTAGCTGATGGCGGTGAACACCATCGCGACGAGCGCGAAGAGGTACGCCGACGGCACGACGCCGTTGGTCTCGCCGGTGACAATCCCGAAGGTGTCGAACACCGTCATCGGGGTCATGTAGCCGAGGCCGAGGCCGACGATCGCCCAGAGGCCGAGAGACCGTCGCAGTGCGGTGGGGGCGGGGTTGGAGGACACGCGAGCTCCTTCGCTGCAGTCGGGGACGCCCGCCATCGTAGGCCCACTCGCGACGAAATCCGAATCGAGAACGGCTGATCTCATCCCAGTTCGGCTGCTTTTGCCGCGGAATGCGTGTCGTTTCGGCGTTTCGAGCGCCGAAATCGATAGTCGGCCCTTTAGTCCTTCGCGAGCCACTTCCGGAGTTCCGGCAGCGGCCAGGTCGTCACGATCCTCTCGGCCGGCACGCCGTTCGCGGCCGCGCGCGCGGCGCCGTAGGCCAGGAAGTCGAGCTGCCCCGGCGCGTGCGCGTCGGTGTCGATCGAGAACAGGCAACCGGCGTCGAGCGCGCGCTGGATGAGGTCGTCCGGCGGGTCCTGCCGTTCGGGCCGCGAGTTGATCTCGACCGCGACGCCGTTCTCGGCGCAGGCGGCGAACACGGCGTCGGCGTCGAACTCGCTCGGCGGCCGGGTTCCGCGCGAGCCCTGCACCAGCCTCCCTGTGCAGTGCCCGAGGACGTTCGTGTGCGGGTCGCGGATGCCGCCGAGCATGCGCGCGGTCATCGTGCGGCTGTCGGCGCGCAGCTTGGAGTGCACGCTCGCGACCACGACGTCGAGCCGGGTCAGCAGCTCCGGTGTCTGGTCGAGAGTGCCGTCTTCGAGGATGTCGACCTCGATCCCGGTGAGGAGGGTCACGCTGCCGGTGTCGAGACCGGCGATGACGTCGAGCTGCTCGGTCAGCCGCTCGGCGCTGAGCCCGCTCGCGACGGTGAGCGTGGGGGAGTGGTCGGTGATCGCCTGGTACTCACGGCCCAGCGTCGCCGCGGCGGCCGCCATCACCTCGATCGGGACGGTGCCGTCGGACCATTCGGTGTGGCTGTGGAGGTCGCCCCGCAGCTGCGCGCGCAGCTCGGCGCCTCCGGCGTCCAGCGGCTCGGCGTTACGCTCGCGCAGGTCGGCGAGATAGTCGGGCACCTCGCCGGCGACGGCCTGCGAGATCACCTGGAACGTGCGGTCGCCGATCCCCTTGGTGCGCTTGAGCCGGCCGTCGGCGACGCGGGCCGCGACTTCGTCCGAGCCCAGCGGGGCGATGATGGCGGCGGCCTTGCGGAACGCCTGGACTTTGAAGGAGGGCGCGAGCTCGCGCTCGAGCCAGAAGGCGATCTCGTTGAGCGCTGCGACCGGGTCCATGCCCTTCATCCTGCCCCCTCGCCGCGCGGGTTACGAGGGGTTACGGGAGGCGGCGGGCGCGCGCCGCGGCGCCGGTAGCGTCGTGGGGTGAGCAGCGCGATCGAGAATCTGGGCCGCGAGACCCGACGCTACGAGCCGAGCCCGGAGTTCGCCGCGCAGGCGAACGTGGGGCCGGAGGTGTTCGGCGAGGCCGCCGACGCCGTCGCGTTCTGGGAGCGGCAGGCGGCCCGGCTCGACTGGGCGGAGCCGTGGCACTCCGCCCACACGTGGGAGCCCGCATCGCCGGGCGACGACGGCGAGCTCAGCATCCCGCGCGCCGAGTGGTTCGCCGGCGGGCGTCTGAACGCCGCGGTCAACTGCGTCGACCGCCACGTCGCCGCCGGTGACGGCGATCGCGTCGCGCTGCACTTCGAGGGCGAGCCGGGCGACCGGGAGACGATCACCTACGCCGACCTCCAGCGTCGCGTGGCCCGCGCGGCGAACGCGCTCACCGCGCTCGGCGTCGGGAAGGGCGACCGCGTCGTCGTCTACCTCCCCGTCCTCCCGGAGACGGTCGTCATCACGCTCGCGATCGCGCGCGTCGGCGCCATCCACTCGCTCGTGTTCGGCGGGTTCTCGGCGGCAGCCCTGCGGTTCCGGGTGGAGGACACCGGCGCGAAGCTGCTGGTCACTTCCGACGGCCAGTTCCGGCGCGGTGCGGCGGTGCCGGTGAAGGCGCAGGCCGACGCCGCCGTCGCGGGCGACAACGCGATCGAGCACGTGCTCGTCGTGCGCCGCACCGGCGAGTTGACGCCCGACATCCCGTGGACGCCGGGCCGCGACGTCTGGTGGCACGATGTCGTCGACACCGCCGCGAGCACGCACGAGCCGGAGTTCTTCGACGCCGAGACCCCGCTGTTCATCATCTACACGTCCGGCACGACGGGGAGGCCGAAGGGCGTCGTCCACACCACGGGCGGCTACCTCACCCAGGCCGCGTGGAGTCACTGGGCGCTCTTCGACGCCAAGCCGGACGACGTCTATTGGTGCACCGCCGACCTCGCGTGGGTGACCGCGCACACCTACGTGCTGTACGGCCCGCTCGCCAACGGCACGACCTCCGTCATCTACGAGGGCACCCCGAACACGCCCTCCAGCGGCAGGCACTTCGAGATCATCGAGCGCTACGGGGTGACCACCTACTACACGGCCCCGACGCTCATCCGCACCTTCATGAGCTGGTTCCCGGAGGGATTGGCGGCGGCCGGCGACTGGGACCTCTCCAGCATCCGGTTGCTCGGCACCGTGGGGGAGGCGATCAACCCGGAGGTGTGGGTGTGGTTCCGCGACCAGCTCGGCGCCGGGCGGGCTCCCGTGGTCGACACCTGGTGGCAGTCGGAGTCGGGCGCGGCCATTGTGGCGCCGCTGCCCGGGGTGACCGCGTTGAAGCCGGGCTCGGCGACGGTGGCCGTGCCGGGGGTGACGGTGCGCGTCGTCGACGAGCACGGGGAGGACGTGCCGCGCGGGTCGGGCGGGTCCATCGTCATCGACGGCACCTGGCCGGCGATGTCGCGCACGGTCTGGGGCGACCCGGAGCGCTACCGCGACTCGTACTGGCGGCCGTTCGCCGACCGCGGCTACTTCTTCGCGGGCGACGGCGCTGCGATCGACGACGACGGCTACCTCTGGCTGCTCGGGAGGCTCGACGACGTCATCAACGTGTCAGGGCACCGCCTCTCGACGATCGAGATCGAGTCGGCCCTGGTGGCGCATCCGTCGGTGGCGGAGGCCGCCGTGGTCGGGGTGGGCGACGCCACGACAGGGCAGGCGGTCGCCGCTTTCGTCATCCCCGCCGGTGACGCGGCTCGCGCGCCGGGTCGCGCGCCGGAGGCTGGCGAGCTGCGCGATCAGGTCGCGCGGGCCATCGGCGCCATCGCGAAGCCGCGCCACATCGTGATCGTCGACGACCTCCCGAAGACGCGGTCGGGCAAGATCATGCGCCGCCTGCTCGTCGACCTGTTCGACGGCAGGCCGCTCGGCGACACCACGTCGCTCCAGGACGAGACCGTGCCCTCCCGCATCGCCGCGACGCTCGCCGGCGAGGTTTGAGACCCTAGCCGGGCTCGCCTACGACGGCACTGCCGATCGGAACAGCGCGAAGGCGCTCTCGCCGACGATCACGCTCTCGCCGTCGTTGAGCGCGACGTGGGGATCGCTGCTCAGCTCGAGCTCCCAGTGCTCACCTGGCGGGTCCGGGAGGACGAACTCGACGCCGTTCCTGGCCGCGTTCAGCAGCAGGAGGAACGAGTCGGCGCCCTCGTGCATGAGCACGAACGCGATGGAGCGCGCCTCGAGGTCGGACCAGTCGGCGTCGGCGAACGGCTCCCCATCCGCGCGCACGATCAGCACGGTGTCGGGGCCGCCGACGTCGGGAGCGTGCCGATACCACTCGGGCCGCAGCGCCGGTTCGGCCCGGCGCAGGCGGATGAGCTTCGACGTGAACTCGTGCAGTTCCCAGTCGGCGTTCTGCCAGTCGTACCAGGAGATCTCGTTGTCCTGGCAGTAGGCGTTGTTGTTGCCCTGCTGGGTGCGGCCGATCTCGTCGCCGCCGAGGATCATCGGGACGCCGGCCGACAGCAGCACGGTGGCCAGGAAGTTCTTGCGTTGCCGGGTGCGGAAGGCGAGGATCCCCTCGTCGTCTGTCGGGCCCTCCACGCCGTAGTTGTCGGAGCGGTTGTCGGACTCCCCGTCGCGGTTGTCCTCGCCGTTGGCCTCGTTGTGCTTCTCGGTGTAGCTGGTGAGGTCGGCGAGCGTGAAACCGTCATGCGCGGTGACGAAGTTGACGCTCGAGAGCGGGGCGCGGCGCGAGTCCTCGTAGATGTCGGGGCTGCCGAGCACGCGCTGCGAGAGGCTGCCGAGAACGCCGGGAGTGCCCCGCCAGTAGTCGCGTACGTCGTCGCGGAACGTCCCGTTCCACTCCGACCAGTCGGCGGGGAAGCCACCCAGCTGATAGCCGGCGACATCCCAGGGCTCGGCGATCAGCTTGACCTGCGCGAGCGTCGGGTCCTGCTGGATGAGGGTGAGGAACGCGCTGTGGAGGCTCGCGTCGCCGCCCTGACGGGTCAGCGTGGTGGCGAGATCGAACCGGAAACCGTCGATGTGGTAGTCCTCGACCCAGTAACGCAGCGAGTCCATGATCAACTGCAGGGCGGCCGGGTGGCTGACGTTGACGCTGTTGCCGGTTCCGGTCGTGTCGAAGTAATGGGCGCGGTCGCCGTCGACGAGGCGGTAGTACGAGGGGTTGTCGATGCCCTTGAAGCTGTAGGTCGGGCCGAAGTCGTTGCCCTCGGCGGTGTGGTTGTAGACCACATCGAGGATGACCTCCAGACCTGCGGCGTGCAGGGCCTTCACCATCCCCTTGAACTCGTCGACCTGGTGACCGGTGTCTCCCGTGGCCGCGTACTCGTTGTGCGGAGCGAAGAACCCGATCGAGTTGTACCCCCAGTAGTTGCGGAGGCCCTTCTCGAGCAGGTGCGCGTCTTGCACGAACTGGTGCACGGGCAGCAGCTCGACGGCGGTGACGCCGAGGTTCTTGAGGTACTCGACCGCGGCGGGGTGCGCCAGGCCGGCGTACGTGCCGCGGAACTCCTCCGGCACCCACTCCATGAGCTTGGTGAAGCCTTTGACGTGCGTTTCGTAGATGACGGTCTCGCTCAGCGGGATGCGCGGCCGCTCGTGGTCGCCCCAGTCGAACTCCTGGCGATCGACGGCGACGCCGAGGGCGACGTGGCGCGCTCCGTTGGTGTCGCTGCGTCGTCGTGGGCGGCCGAGCTGGTGGCCGAAGACGGCTTGCGTGTTGTCCCACGATCCCGTGACGGCGCGCGTGTGCGGAGGCAGCAGCACCTTGGCGGGGGAGAACCGCAGGCCGTTCGCCGGGTCCCAGGGGCCGTTGACGCGGAGGGCGTAGCGGGTGCCGGGGACCAGCCCGGCGACGAAGCCGTGGAAGACATGCCCGGTGCGCTGCCGCAACTCGGTGCGCGTCTCGCGTCCGCGCGTGTCGAAGAGGGAGACGAAGACCGCGTCGGCGTTCTCGCTGTAGACGGCGACGTTGGCGCCACCCTCGACCAGGGTGAGGCCGAGTGGATACGGGAGCGACCCGTCGCCGCTCACCGGCTGCTCCGCGGCAGTGGGGTGTGGTCGCGGCGCAGGGGGCAGAACTGGGGCACGGGGCCTCCGATCGGTAGACCGTCAGGCTATCCGGGAGCGGGGCGGGCCGGGAAGCGGTTGACAGACAACGGGCGTCCCGCTATCCGCGGCTGCGTTAGGGTGCGGCTGCGTTAGGGTGCCTTGATGTCTCTGCTCCTCACCGTGCCTGCTGCGCTCGTCTTCATCGGGCTCGCGGTGCGCATGTGGCGGGCGGACAACCGGCGCCTCAGCATCGGGGTCGTCGCCGCGATCGGCGGGTACTTCGCGATCGAGTCGCTGCTGGTCGGGCTGGAGGGGACGCTCCCGGTCTACCTGGTCTTCGCGATCCCGCTGGCGCTGCTCCCGCTCCTGATCCTGGTGCTGGCGGCCTTCCTGATCGCCAACGGGGTCCGGATGCTGCGGACCGAGAGCAGGAGCCTGGCGAACGGGCTCTCGCTGATCGCGGGGGTTGTTCTTCTCGCGGTGCCGGTCGCGACCTTCCTCGCGCTGACGGCGATGCTCTCGGCGCGAGACGATCAGATCGTCCTGCGGGCCCTCCTCGTCGCCTTCGTCGTCGCCGTCGATCTCGGGTCGACGTATGTCGCCGCTTTCTTCGTGCTCTTCCTGGTTTATGGCGTGGCCTACCGACGGGCCCGCATCGGCGACTACGACGCCGTCGTCGTGCTGGGCGCGGGCCTCATCGACGGTCGCGTGCCGCCATTGCTGGGCTCGCGGCTCGACCGCGGGGCCGCGCTCTTCTCCGCGCGGCGCGTGCGCGGCGACGACTGCGTCCTGATCCCGAGCGGCGGTCGCGGCGGCGACGAGCCCCGTGCTGAAGGCGAGGCGATGGCCGAGTACCTCCGCGACACGGGTGTTCCGGCCGACCGGGTGCTCCCCGAGACGGAGGCTGTGAACACCGAGCAGAATCTCCTGCTCTCGGGCGAGATCGCGGAGGCGCACCGACCGGGCTCGCGCGTCCTGATCGTCACCAGCGACTATCACGTGCTGCGCGCCGCGATGCTTGCTCGTCGCGTGGGGCTGGCGGCCGCGGCGACGGGTGCGAAGACGGCGCGCTACTTCGTCCCGTCGGCGACACTGCGGGAGTTCGCCGCCGTCGCGGTGATGTTCCCGCGCATCCAGCTGACGGCCGTGGCGCTCTGCGTGCTGGCGGGACTCGGTGCCGGAGCTCTGCTGTGGCTGGCCGGCTAGGCGTCCCGGAACAGCTAGGCGCGAGCGTGCCCGTCATCGGATGACGCGGACGGCGTCGCCGAACGCGGCGACCACGTCGCCCCCGGGACGCGCAGCGGCAGCGAGCCGCTGACCGCTGAGCGCGGCCTCCACCCGCAGCCACCCGCGTGCGAACCGGAACACGCCGTCGACGCACGACACCGCGGTCGCCCGGGCGTCGGCCGGCGCCTCCCGACGCAGCTCGATCAGCCGGCGGTACCACGAGAGCAGCCGGGCGTGGCGGGGCTCGTCGAGTTCCGACCAGCGCAACCGGGCGCTGTCGAACGTGGCCGGGTCTTGAGGGTCGGGGACCACGGACGGGTCCCAGCCCATGCGCGCGAACTCGGCGATGCGGCCGGTGCGGGTTGCCTCCGCGAGCTCGGGCTCCGTGTGCGAGCTGAAGAACGGCCACGGCGTGGTCGCGCCCCACTCCTCGCCCATGAAGAGCATCGGCGTGAAGGGGCCGAGCAGGACGAGCGCCGCCGCGACGGCGAGCGCCCCTTCGTCGAGCGTCGCCGTGAGGCGGTCGCCGATCGCCCGGTTGCCGATCTGGTCGTGATCCTGGCTGAACGCGACCAGCCGGGTGAGCGGGATCTCGGAGTCGAGCGGCCGGCCGTGGTGGCGCTCGCGGAAGCTGGAGTAGCTCCCGTCGTGGAAGAACCCGCGCTCGAAGACCTTCACGAGGGAGTCCGCCCCCTCGAAGTCGGCGTAGTAGCCACTGGTCTCGCCGGTGAGGTTGACGTGCACCGCGTGGTGCACGTCGTCGTCCCATTGGGCGTCGAGCCCGTACCCGTGCCTGTGGCGGTCGCGGATCAGGCGCGGGTCGTTGAGATCGCTCTCGGCGATGAGCGTCGCGGCGCGCCCGGTGTGCTCCCGGATCCCCGCCGCCTGCCGTGCCAGGGCTTCGAGGATGTGCTCGGCGCTGCTGTCGTGCAGTGCGTGCACGGCGTCGAGCCGCAGCCCGTCGACGTGCATGTCGTCGAGCCAGAACGCCGCATCGTCGAGGATCAGGCGACGAACCTCGTCCGACTGCGGTCCGTCGAGATTGACGGATGCGCCCCAGGTGTTGCGTCCATCGCTCAGGTAAGGACCGTACTTGGGGAGGTAGTTGCCGCTCGGGCCGAGGTGGTTGTAGACGACGTCCTGGATCACCGCGACACCGCGGGCGTGACACGCGTCCACGAATCGCTGGTAGGCATCGGGGCCGCCGTACGGTTCGTGCACGGCGAACCAGAGCACGCCGTCGTAGCCCCACCCGTGCGGGCCGTTGAACGCGTTGACCGGCAGCAGTTCGACGGCGTCGACGCCGAGGTCCACGAGATGGTCGAGCCGATCGGCCGCGGCATCGAGGGTTCCCTCCGGTGTGAAGGTGCCGATGTGCAGTTCGTAGATCACCCGCCCGGTGAGCGAGTCGGAACGCCACCCGTCGTCGCTCCATCGGTGATCGGACGGGTTCCACTCGCGGCTCAGCGCGTGCACGCCGTCGGGCTGGCGCAGCGAGCGCGGGTCGGGGTACGGGCCGGCGCCATCGACGACGAAGCCGTAGTCGAGGGCCTCCGGGCCGGCGTCGAGAGCGTGCGCGAGGCGCCACCAGCCGCCTTCGACGCGCTGCAGCGGATGCCGCCCATGGCCGGCCACCTCGACCGACACGGACTCGGCTTCGGGCGCCCAGACCGGAAAAGTTCGGGCCGGAAAAGCGCGGGCCGGATCCCCGCTCGGGGACTGATCGCGCCTTGCCGCCGTCATCGGGCCACCGCCAGCAGAGCGACCGGATACCGGTCGAAGAGCTGCGCCAGGAGGACCCGGCCGCTGACCGTGCGTCCGGTCAGTTCGTCGCGGAGCGGCTGCGGCCCGACGTCCACCTCCGTGTCCGCCCAGCCTCCTGATCGCGCCAGCCCCACCGGGAGCCGCGTCGCGAGCGCGACCGCCCCTCCCCGGTCGAACGCCACCAGATGGCCCGCTCGCGGCCCGCTCGCGAGTAACGGCCGGTAGCCGGTGAACAGCTCGGGGCGGTCGCGCCGCAGGCGCAGAGCGCGGGAGGTCACCAGCAGCTTCGCCGAGCCGGACGAGTCGATCGCGGGCAGGCGCCCTTCGTCGAGGTGCGCGAGCAGGCCGCTCGCCACGTCGAATTCGACCGGTCGGCGGTTGTCGGGGTCGACGAGCGAGCGCTCCCAGCGTTCGGAGCCTTGGTAGACGTCGGGAACGCCCGGCGCCAGCAGCTGCAGCAGCTTGGCGCCGAGGCCGTTGCTCGCGCCCGGAGCCGCCACGATCGCGGCCATCGCCTCCACCTCGGCGGCGACCCTGGCATCGTCGAACACGGCGTCGACCAGGTCGGCGAGGGCACCCTCGAACACCGCGTCGGGGTCGGTCCAGCTGGTTCCGGCTCCGGCCTCGCGCGCCGCTTTGATCGCGTAGGCGTGCAGCCGCTCGCGCGACGCCGGCCACGCCCCGACGATCGACTGCCAGAGCAGGTTCTCGAGAGTGCCGTCGCCGAGGCCGACGCGCTCGCGCACGGCATCGATGAACCGCGCCCAGCGCTCCGCCACCTCCGCCAGCACCGCGATGCGCGCGCGGGTGTCCTCGCTGCGCTTGGTGTCGTGGGTGCTCAGCGTCGTGAGCGATCGCGGGAGGTCCGCGAGGCGTTGCTCCTGGAGCCGGTGGAAGTCGGCGACTGAGAGTGCGAACTCGGACGGATCGCCGCCCACCTCGGTGAGGGAGGTCAATCGCGTGTATCGGTAGAAGGCGTTGTCCTCCACGCCCTTCGCCATGATCGCGCCGCTCGTCTGCTGGAAGCGCGCGGACGCCGCGGTGATCCGCCCGTCGTCGTGGGGGAGGAACCCGTCGACGAGAGCAGTCACCGCCTCCGCGAGGTCGGGGCGCGCGGCGGCCGCGGCCTCCTGCGCCGCCCTCACGTGCTCTTCGCCGAAGGGGAGGTAGCTACGGTACACGGGGAACGCCGCTGCGAGCTCGGCGACGGCGTCGGCGACCACCTCGTGGTCCGCGGCATCGTCACCGGACGCCTCCGCGCCGGCCTCTCGCGCGACCCGCAGCACCTCGGAGCGCAGGATGCCGTCGGCGACGGCCCGCTTGCGCCGGTGCACCAGCCCGGTCCAGTCGCGGCTCTCTTCGCGCCCGTCGTGCTCCTCAGCGAGCGCGGTCAGCGGTTCCTCTCCCGCCGGGTCGACGAACACCCGGTCCACGACGCCGAGGGCGTCATACCCGGTGGTGCCCGCGATCGGCCACTCCGGGATCCGCTCGTCGCCCTCGAGGATCTTCTCGACCCACACCGGGCGCGTGCCGGCGACCTGCGCGAGCCGCTCGAGGTAGTCGCCGGGGTCGCGCAGACCGTCGGGGTGGTCGACGCGCAGCCCGTCGACGAGCCCTTCGCGCACCCAGCGGGCGATCTCGGCGTGAGTCGCGTCGAAGACACGCGGGACTTCGACACGCAGCCCCGCGAGGGTGTTGACCGCGAAGAACCGGCGGTAGTTCAGCTCGGCGTCGGCGCGCCGCCAGGAGATCAACTCGTAGTGTTGCCGGTCGTGCACGGCCGACGCTTCGCCGTCCTCCGTGCCGGGAGCCAGCGGAAAGCGGTGCTCGTAGTAGTGCAGCTCACCGCCGTGGACGCGGAGCTCCGAGAGTTCGTCCGGGCCGTCCCCGAGCACCGGGATGCGAAGCCGGCCACCCCCGAAGTCCCAGTCGATGTCGAAGAACTCCGCGTAGGCGGAGTCGCGGCCGAGTCGCAGGACGTCCCACCACCACGGGTTCTCGTGCGGCACCGCGACGCCGAGGTGGTTGGGCACGATGTCGATGACGACGTCGAGGCCGCGAGCGTGAGCAGCGTCCGCGAACTCGCGGAGGGCCTCGGGCCCGCCGCGCGACTCGTCCACACGGGTCGGATCGACGACGTCGTAGCCGTGCGCCGACCCGGATGCGGCCTGGAGGAGCGGCGAGAGGTAGACCGCGCCGACGCCGAGACGCTGGAGGTAGTCGAGTGTCTGCGCGGCATCCCGCAGAGTGAAGTCGGGTGTGATCTGGAGGCGGTAGGTGCTTGTCGGTACGTCGTTGCTCACACCGTGGATTCTTTCGCGAGGCGGCCTCGCCAGGAAGGGGGTGGACATTCCGGTGGATAACCCGGAGTGCGCCGAAACTGTTGGGGGATTGAATTCTCAGCCGGTGCGTGCAGCCTGGACGACCTCCTCGGAGGGTGGGAGCGTCGGGTCTACGCAGACGAAAGGGGAGAATTATGGGACTCGACGACAAGATCGAGAACGCCGCTGAGAACGCCGGTGGCAAGGCCAAGGAAGGCGCGGGCAAGGCCACGGGCAACGAGCGCCTCGAAGCCGAAGGCAAGGGCGATCAGGTGAAAGCCGACCTCAAGAACGCCGGCGAGAAGGTGAAGGACGCCTTCAAGCACTGAGACGACCCGGTGAGGTCCCCGTCCCCGTCCACGTGGGCGGGGACTTCGCATGTCAGGGAGGGTGCTGCCGTTCAGGCCAGGACGGCCGCGATGGCGCTGATCTCGATGAGCGCCCCCGGCACCCCGAGCCCGGAGACGCGCGAGGCCGTGACCAACGGCGGGGCACCCTCCCGCGCGAGTCGCGGACCGATGGCTCCGTAGGCGGCGCCGAGATCGGCCGTGTCGTCGATGGCGACGAACCACTGCACCACGTCGTCGAGGGAGGCGCCGGCCGCAGTCAGCGCGACCTCCGCGTTGTCGAGCGCTCGCGAGGCTTGCGCGCCGACATCGGGAGCGACGAGCGCCCCGGTCTCATCGACGCCGTTCTGACCGCCGAGGTAGACGGTGGTGGCGCCGGCGGGAACGACGGCGACGTGACTGAAGGCGGGGCTGCGCACGAGTCCGGCCGGTTGCAGGAAAGTGATGGCCATGGTGACATCGTGGCAGGCGGCCCGACCACCCGCCAGGCCCGTGCTGCCTCGTGTCGGCTGAGCATCGATCGTCGCGGCATCAGGCGGCTTCGCCGGCGTACCAGGCCTTGCGCAGGCCCGCACGCGCCCGGGAGGCGAGCATCGCCGCGGCGGTCGTCTTGATGTGCAGGAGCTCGCCGATCTCTGCGTTCGAGCGCCCCTCCACCTCGGAGTACCAGAGCGCGCGCTGCCAGCGCTCCGGGAGGGACTTGAAGGCCGCGACGGCCGCCTCGTGACGGTCTCTCTCGTCGAGCGCGTCGAAGCGGTCGTCGGTGAAGCCGACCTCCGGCGCCTCGTCGATGTCGACGGTGGGGTGGAGGCTACGGCCCCACGACGCGGCGACCGAGCGGAGGGTGGTGGCGAGGTAGCTGCGCACCGCCGTCTTCGGGCCCGCACCGTTGCGCACGGCTTGGAGCATCCGGGCGAAAGCCTCGGAGACCAGATCGGCGGCGTCGATGCGGGTGGTGATGCGGCGCGCGATGGATGCGCCGACGGCGGCGTGACGTCGCCAGATCTCGCCGAAAGCCCGGTCGTCGCCCTCGCGGGTGAGCTGGATCAGCTGCTCGTCGGTGAGCTGGTCCAGTCGAGTGATGCTGGTGATGATGCTGAGCATGATTTCCCCGGAGGGCCACGCGGCTGGTGTCGTGCCGCTCGTCCTCGATATCGGGAGTGGGATTCCGAGAGAGGACTTGCCGACACCCGCCTCCGCTCGCGGAAACAGGCTCGCGAATGCCGGTATTTCAGGGACCCGTAGGACTACGTGTTGCACTACGTGTTCGGCAAAAACACGTATCACCCGCGGCGTCACCCGCCGGGCCGGCCCGATACTGGGCGGCGTCGGCATGGGCGTTATTCATCCGCTCGTGTCGTGTCCCTCAGCAGAGAGAGAAGGGACGACGACGATGAGCATTCTCGAGACACGGATATCGATCCCGCGCGGCGTCTGTCCGCGGTGCGGCACCTCCGATGCACGCCCGGCGATCGTGACGACGCTGGCCGGAAGACCGGCGTTCGTGCTGGTCTGCGACCGCTGCGGCGGGTGCCGCGGCTACAACGGCTGAACGCGCCGTGCACCCGACGAACCTTTCGCGGCCGAACCAGGAGCAGAACATGAAGAAGAAGACGGGCGAGCAACGATCGGAGACCACCCCCGGAGCGCACGTGGAGCGTGCCACCAGTGTCGTGACGGGACAGCCCATCTCCATCCGCTGCGACTGCCCTCTCGGGCACGATCACACGTACGCCGAGTGGCGGGCGAGGTTCGGCGGGACGTACAGGGACTGACGTCCGGTCCACCGTTCCGACACCGCACGTTCATCTGGTGTTCAGCGTCGTCGCGGAGTAGCTTGCGCTGCATGGGTGACCGAGTGGAGCGCGCCCGGGCGTGGCGCGGCGTCGGATTCGGGGTGGTGTGCGCGCTGCTCGCCCTGGTGGCGACGATGGCGCTGCTCTTCCTCATCCCCACCGAGGGCGAGAACCCGCGGGCCTGGGGGGTCATCGTCTGCGGTGTGGTGACGATTGTCGTGTGCGCCCGGCTCGCGCGGCGCAACTGGAGGCTACTGAAGCACTACCGCGGGGACGACCTCGTGCCCGCCCACGAGCGGCACTCCGGGGTGCGGCACCGGCCCGTGCACGTTGTCCACCGGCAGCCTCTGCATCACTAGGGCGTGAGCACGACCTTGCCGCCGGGGTGGCCTCCCTCGACCAGTCGAGCGGCCTCCGCGGCCTCGATCAAGGGGAAGCTGCGGGCGATATCCACCTGGAACGCGCCTGCGGTGATCAGGTCGAGCACGAGCGGGTAGGCCTCGGCGCGCAGCCGGAGTTCGTCCGCGGTCATGGGCACCGGGTTGCCGCCTCCCCAGGCGAGGATGCCCAGCTCGGCGGCCCGCGGTCCGACCACGATCGTGCCGATGCGCGACCGGTCGTCGACCAGCGCGAACGAGGCCTCGAGCGCTTCGTCGGTGCCGATCGCATCGAGGATGCGGTCGTATCCCTGGGGCGCGGCCTCGCGGAGGCGCTCCAGCAGGCCGGGGCCGTAGGCGACCGGGAGCGCGCCGAGCTCGCGCAGCCGGTCGTGGTTGGCGGGCGACGCCGTCGCCACCACGGTCGCGCCCGCGCGCCGGGCCAGCTGGATCGCGGCGCGTCCGACGCTGCCGGAGCCGCCGTGGATGAGCAGCGTCGTGCCGGCGCCGACGCCGAGCGACACGAGCGCCTGATGGGCGGTGCTGGCGGGGACGCCGATCGCGGCGGCCTCCTCCCAGCCGACGGCCGCCGGCTTCCGCACCAGGTGGGAGGCCGGGGCGACCAGGTGGGTCGTGTACGCGCCGCGCGCCTCCCGCACCAGCACCTCGTCGCCCGGTGCCCAGTCGGTCACGTCCGCTCCGACGGAGAGCACGACTCCCGCGGCGTCGGTTCCCGGCACGCGCGGCTCGGTGATGGGCGCGCTCGCCCGGGTGCCGCTGCGGAGTTTGCCGTCGATCGGGTTCACGCCGGCCGCACGCACGGCGATCACGACGCCGTCGCTCGGCGCGACCGGATCGGGCACCGTTGCGACCTCGAGCACCTCCGGGCCTCCGAGGCGGTCGTACTGGATCTGCGTGGCCATGGCTGTCCTTCGGTTCGGTTCGGGGTGGCGGAGGTGGCTGAAATGGAGGTCGCGACGACTCAGCGCTGGGCGAAGGCCGCGCGGTACCGCGTGGGCGGCACGCCCACTTCGGCGTCGAAGTGGTGCCGCAGCAAGGTCGCGCTGCCGAACCCGCTGCGCCGGGCGACCTCGTCGACCGGCAGGTCGGTGGTCTCGAGCAGGAGGCGCGCGTGCAGCACGCGCTGCGTGGTCAGCCACTGCATGGGAGGGACACCGGTCTCGGCGACGAACCGGCGCGAGAAGCTGCGCGTGGACATGTGGGCGCGCGCGGCGAGCCCGGAGACCGTGTGGCTCTCGTCGAGCGTGTCCGTCAGGTGGTCGAGCAGCTCGCTGAAGGTGTCGTCTTCGCAGTCGGAGAGCGGCTTCTCGATGTACTGGCGCTGGCCGCCGTCGCGCTGCGGCGGGACGACCATGTTGCGCGCGATCGTGTTGGCGACGGCGCTGCCGAGTTCGCGGCGCACCAGGTGGAGGCACGCGTCGATGCCCGCGGAGGTGCCCGCGCTGGTGATGATCGTGCCGTCGTCGATGAACAGCACGTCGGGGTTGACCTGCGTCAGCGGGAACCGTCGCTGCAGGGCGTCCGCGTGACGCCAGTGCGTCGTGCACTCGCGGCCGTCGAGGAGGCCTGCCGCCCCGAGCACGAACGCGCCGGAGCAGACGCTGAGCAGGATCGCCCCGCGCTCATGGGCGCGGCGCAGACCCTCGATGAGCTCCTGCGGGTAGTCGTCGCGGATGGTCGCGGCGGGAACCGCGATGAGATCGGCGTCGTCCATGGCCTCCAGACCGTAGGGCGCCGTCATGCTCACGCCGGTCTCGTTGCGGATGGGCTCGCCCGGCTTCGCCGAGCAGACGCGGAAGTCGAACGGTTCGAGGCCCGCGTAGCTGCGGTCGAGCCCGAACACCTCGCAGATCACGCCGAACTCGAACATCGCGAACTCGTCGATGATCGGTACGGCAACGCTCTTCAGCATGCAGCCCAGTGTACTGGCCGAATGTTTACGAAGATAGACCTGAAGCCATCTCGTGGCCGAATGTTTTCGTTCGTAACGTGGAGGTCATGGCAAACACGACCTGGGCACAAGGCATCGAACACGGCTGGGTGGCCCGCCCGGTCAAGACCCGTGGTGGAGAAGTCGTCCCTCCACGCCGGCGCCGGTTCGCGCTGAGCGACTGGCTGCCCGCGGCCATCGCCGCACGCGGAGGGCGCGTGACCCGCGAGACCGATCGCGCTCTCGCCGACCTCCGTGCCGCGCAGGACGCCCGCGCCGACGGCCGCTGAACGCGTCATCCGACCCGCCTAGGCTGGTCGGATGGACAGCAGCGCACGCGGATACCTCTTCGACATGGACGGCACGCTCGTCGACTCACACGCAGTCGTCGAGGCGGTGTGGACGGAGTTCTGCTCGCGCCACGGGCTCGACCCGCAGGTGGTCCTGGCTTACGCGCACGGCCGGCAGGCGGGCGACACGGTCGCCCACTTCCTGCCGGCGCTGACCGACTCGACGCGCGCCGACCTCGTCGCCGGGCTGCTGGCCGAGGAGGTCTCTCGCACCGACGGCATCGTGGAGGTGCCGGGCGCGCGGCGGCTGCTGGCGGCGCTCGCAGAGCGCGGCGCCCCGGTCGCGATCGTGACGAGCGCCCCGCGCGAGCTGGCGATCGCCCGGCTGAACGCCGCGGGCGTCGGCATCCCCGAGGTGCTCGTCGCCGCCGAGGACGTCGAGCGCGGCAAGCCCGACCCGTCGTGCTACCTGCTCGCCGCGTCACGGCTCGGGGTGCCGATCGAGCGCTGCGTCGTGTTCGAAGACGCCGAGGCCGGCCTCGTGGCCGCTGTCGCCTCCGGAGGCCGCGCGGTGGTCGTGGGCGCCCACGCGTCGGCCACGACCGACGACCTGGAGCGCATCGCCGACTACACCGCTGCGGTGCCCGGAATCGAGGACGCAGCCGTGAGCTCCTGATCCGCCGAGGGTTGACGCCCCCGGCGCATCGCTCTATCCTTTAGTCAACCAACTGATTGATTAACGAGGTGGTTGACCATGGAGCAGGATCCACTCGACAGGGCTTTCGCGGCGCTGTCGGATCCGGTGCGGCGAGCGATCGTCGCCCGCCTCAGCCGAGGTCCCGCGACCGTCAACGAACTGGCCGAGCCGTTCGACATCACGCTCCAGGCGGTGTCGAAGCACATCAGCGTCCTCGAGGGCGCCGGCCTGGTCTGGCGGACGCGGGAGGCGCAGCGCCGCCCCGTCCACCTGGACGCCACGGCCCTGGAGCGACTCACCTCGTGGATCGATCGGTACCGGCTGGAGGCCGAGGCGCGCTACCGGGCGCTCGACGGCCTCCTCGCAACAGAACCGAGCAGACGGAAGAAGGAGAAGGAATCATGAGCAACCCCGTCGTCATCGATGCCGTACCCGGCACGTCGTACGCCGACATCACCCGCGAGTTCGAGGCCCCGGTCGAGGCCGTCTTCCGGGCGCACGCCGACCCCGAGCTCTACGTGCAGTGGATCGGGCCGCGCAGTCTCGACAACGCGATCACCCACTGGGACTTCCGCACCGGCGGAGGCTACGGCTTCGAGCAGACCGATCCCGAAGGGACCGTCTACGCGTTCCGCGGCGTCATCCACACCATCGTCGAGAACGAGCTCATCATCCAGACGTTCGAATACCTGGGCGCGCCGAACGAGGTCAGCCTCGACCTCCTCCGGTTCGAATCGCTCCCCGGAGGCCGCTCCCGGCTGGTCGGCCACTCCGTCTTCCCGTCGAAGGAGGCCCTGGAGGCCATGGTCGCCGAGGGCATGGAGTACGGCATGATCGAGGGCTACGAGAAGCTCGACGAGCTGCTGGCGAGGGGGTGAGCCCGATGACGCGAGTGATCGCCGACATCACCGTCTCCCTCGACGGCTTCGTCACCGGGCCCGACGCAGGCCCGGGCAACGGCCTCGGCATCGGAGGGAAGCCCCTGCACCAGTGGGTCTTCTCCGGCGACCCGGGTGACCAGCGCATCCTGGAGGCCGCCACCGCGCGCTCGGGCGCCGTCGTCATGGGCCGGAGGCTCTTCGACGTCATCGACGCGCCCGACGGCTGGAGCGATGAGCTCGGCTACGGCGCGACGGAGGTCGGCACGCCTCCGTTCTTCGTCGTCACGAGCACCGCGCCCGAGCACGTGCGGCTGACCGGGCTCGACTGGACGTTCGCGACCACGGGCCTCGCCGACGCGATCACGGCGGCGCGCGAGAGCGCCGAGGCGCAGTCGGCGGCGAAGGGCGCCGACCTCGACGTCGTGGTGATGGGCGGTGGCGCGCTCGTCGCGTCGGCCGTCGCGTCCGGCCTCGTGGACACGCTCATCCTCCACCTCTCGCCGGTCATCCTCGGGGCGGGGACGCCGCTGTTCGTGGACGCCCCGCGGCGCACGCTGACGCAACGGGAGGTCGTGGTCACGCCGAACGCGACGCACCTCACGTACGACGTCGACTGACGGCGTCCCAACACGCCGTCCGCGTGCGCACCCGTGCGGCGCGTGGGGAAGGATCCTGTCTTCAGGAGGGGGAGGCGTTACGCGTCGAGCGTCGCGCCGTCTCACTCGGTGGACGGGCCGCGCCTGGCGACAACGGCCGGCGGCCCGTCCGCCTACTCCGACGCCGTCCGCCTACTCCGACATCAGGGCATCGCCAGCACGATCGTGCGGCCCGCCGGGCGCTGGTCCGCGAGGCGATGCGCCTCCCACACCGAGTCGAACGGGACCACCTGGGGCTCGAACGGCCGCAGTGTTCCGGCTGCCGCATCCGCGAGGAGCCCGGCGAGCATGTTGCGGTAGGCCGGCCGGTTCCTCAGCACCCAGAACGGCACAGCGCAGACCACCTCGCGCGGGTGGCCGCGACGGTGCAGCACGGCGGTTGCCGACCCGCGCACCGTGTCCTCGCGCTCGTGCCCCGCGCGGCCGGCGAACGCCGTGTGCACGACGACTCCGTTCGCGGCGACCGCCTCGCGCACGCGCGGCGATCCGGTGTGGTCGATCGCGGCCTCCACGCCGCCGCCCGCCAGTTCGCGGACGCGCGCTGGCCAGTCGGGGTCGCGATAGTCCGCGAGCGGGACCTCCGCGGACAGGTCGCTGAACCCCGGAGGGGGAGTCGACCCGGTGCCGACCACGCGGCGGCCGTCGCGGAGCGCGAGCTGCGCGACGAGCACGCCGACCGCGCCGCTGACTCCCTGAACGAGAACGGTCCGGGCCGGCCCGGCGTACTGGAGGGCGACCGCAGCGGTCACCGCGTTGAGCGGCACGGTCGCGGCCGCCTCTGAGCTGAGCGCAGCGGGAACCGCGACGAGGAACGTGGGCGACACCACCAGCCGCGTCGCGTGCGACCCCATCCGCGGCAGCACGCCGGCCACGCGCGCGCCGATACGGAGGCCGAGCGCCACCGACACCGCCGACTCCGTCTCCAGCACGCCGACGAAGTCGTATCCCGGCACGAATCCCGGGACCGGCTGGATCAGGTAGCCGCCGCGCCGGGCCAGCACATCCGTCGAGGTGAGCGACGCGTGGGTGACCCGCACGACCACCTCGTTGCCGCGTGGCGGCCGCAGCGTCTCCTGCGCGATGACCACCGCGGACGGGTCGCCGAAGCGCACCACGCGCACGGCGGAGCGCTCGATTGACGCGGACCCCCGACGTGCCATGGCTGCTCAGCCGGCTCGGCGCTGGAGGAGGCCGGCGCGCTCCGGATGGGCCTCGAACCAGTCCGCGACGTACCAGCACATCGGCACGATCCTGCGATCGGAGGTGCGCTCGATGTCGTCGACGGCGTACGCCACCAGGTCGGCGGCGTACCCCTTGCCGCGGTGAGCCGGCACGGTGAACGCGCGGGTCAGCGAGATCGATCCGCCCAGGATGCTGTAGTCGAGGATGCCGACGAGTTCGCCGCCGATCCGCATCGCGTAGCGGTTCGCGTCGGTCTCGTTGCTGAACTCGGTGGACATGCGCCCATCGTACGACCGTCGCGAGCGGAAGGGAGGGGAGGTATCGTGAACGACGTGGGAACCCGAACCCGCACCCTCCGGGCGCCCGCGCGCATTCCGCGATCCAGCTGCAGCAGGCCAGGCCGCGCGCGACACCCGTCGCGCGCGCCGCGAGACACGCTGGAGCCTTACCCGTGACGATCGAGAACCCGTCGCCTGCACTTTCCCCTGCCCACCAGGCCCTCCTCGAGCAGGTGCCGATCGGCGAGCACTCCGTGATCGACGCGGAGGTCGTGGAGTACGAGCACGAGGGCGACCCGCTCGAGGGCTACCTCGCGAGGGACGTCCAGGCCGACGAGCGCCGCCCGGCCGTGCTGATCCTCCACGACTGGCATGGCGTCGGCGACAACGTGCGCATGCGCGCCCAGATGCTCGCCCGCCGCGGTTACGTCGCGTTCGCGGCCGACCTGTTCGGTGCGGGCGTGCGGCCCAGCGGGGAGGAGGCGCCGAAGGTCGCTGGTCGGTACTACGGCGACCTGCCCCTGCTGCGCTCGCGCGTCGCGGCGGGTTTCAGCTGGCTGCAGCAGCATCCCGCCGTCGACCCGGCACGGCTGGCCGTGATCGGCTACTGCTTCGGCGGCACGGCCGCCCTGGAGTTCGCCCGCACCGGCGCCCCGGCTCGCGGCGTCGTCTCCTTCCACGGCGGGCTGATCGCACACGATCCGTCCGACGCCGCCGCGATCGCGGCCTCCCTGCTGGTGCTGACCGGCGGCTCCGACCCGGTCGTCCCGGACGAGGCCGTGGTGGCGTTCGAGAACGAGCTGCGCGCGGCGCCGCACGTCGACTGGCAGCTGACCACCTACTCCGGGGCCCCGCACGCGTTCACGATCCCTGGCACCGACCGCTACCGGCCGCTGGCCGACGCCCGCAGCTGGCGCGCGCTGGTGTGCTTCCTCGACGAGATCTTCGGCTGAGCCCGGGCGGAGGCGGCCCAATTGGCGGTCTGCGAAACGGTCATGTAAGCTCTAACAGGCCCGCGCGACGAACGCTGGGTCACGCGCCACTAGCTCAACGGATAGAGCATCTGACTACGGATCAGAAGGTTGGGGGTTCGAATCCCTCGTGGCGCACTGTGTGAAAGACACGACAGTGTCCCAGACACATCAGAACTGGTTGAGACAGTAGACGAAAGCCCTCGCTCCGGCGGGGGCTTTCGTGTTTCCCGGCCCGCACCCGGTCGTATGGGAGCGGAGCCTCCACCCCCATACGACATCGGGTAAGACGCCGGCGCGTCCGAGACGCCCCCTTTGACTGCGTGCGTGCGCACCGGTGACCCTTCCAGGGTAACCCGCGGAATAGACCGTACAGTGCACCCGGTTTCGGCGCGGCGTTCGGCGCGGGATTCCGGGCCTGCCCGAAACGGGAGGCGGCTGGTTATGCTGTGCGCCATGAGCACGAAGAGCAAGCAGGGACCGCATCAGGAGGAGACGCTGCACCTGGGCGCTCATCGGGGGATGTGGGGAGCGTTCGCCGGCCTGATCACGGCCGTCCTCATCGCGTACCCGCTGTCGGCGAGCGTCGCGTTCGCCACCCATCCGACGACGCAGAAGCTGTTCGGGGAGCGGCTCGCCTCCACGTCGCAGGCCGGGTTCCAGGCGTTCTGGTGGATCATCGCGCTGGGCTGCCTCGCGCTGCCGTTCATCGTCGGCTTCGGCATCGCCAGGATGTCGGGCCGCACCCTCGCCATCATCGGCGGCGTGGTCGTGGTCTTCCTGATCCTCGTGATCGTGATGGGACAGCTGTTCCTGTTCTGAGAGGGCGTCAGAACTCGTCGTCGAGGTCGTCGCCGAGGTCCTCGCCGAGCTCTTCGCCGTTCAGGTCGTCCGGCGACCCCATCACGGCCGGCACGCACTCCGCGAAGGCGTAGCGGAGGAGCACCGGCCACTCGCTGGAGTCGACGAGGTCGAAGACGTCCACGACCGCGGCCCCGCCGATGTGGGAGGGCACGCGCAGTTCGTAGGGCGGCTCGCTCGTCCGCTCGAACTCGATCTCGTACGCGACGTCGCCACGCTCGAGGACGGCCAGCACGATCTCCATGTCTTCCGTCCTACCCGATCTGCTCCGTCCCCAAAACCCCCTCGCCCTTCGGAGGCGGCACTAGCCGCTACAGGGTCAGCAGCCCGCGGCGGAACCCTTCGGCCACCGCGGCCGCACGGTCGCCGACGCCGAGCTTGCCGTAGATGCTGAGCAGGTGCGTCTTCACCGTGGCCTCACTGAGGTGGAGGCGCTCCCCGGCGACACGGTTCGTCGCCCCGTCGGCGACCAGGGCCAGCACCTCCAGCTCGCGCGGCGACAGCAGGCTCGATTCGGGGGCGCGCACGCGACCGACCAGGCGCGACGCGACGGAGGGCGCCAGCACCGCGTCACCGTCCGCCGCCGCGCGAATGGCGCGCAGCAGGTCCTCCCGCGGTGCGTCCTTCAGCAGATAGCCCGTCGCGCCCGCCTCGATCGCCGGCAGCACGTCGGAGTCGCCGTCGAACGTCGTGAGCACGACGACGCGGCACGGGAGGCCCAGCCGGGTGAGCTCGCGGATGGCGGCGACACCGTCCATGCCGCGCATCCGTAGGTCCATCAGCACGACGTCCGGGGTCAGCGCACGCGCGAGCTGCACCGCTTCCGCGCCGTCCGACGCCTCGCCCACGACTTCCACCCCGGGGTCGGAGGCCACCATGCCGACGATGCCGTCGCGCACGACGGGATGGTCGTCGACCACCAGCAGGCGCACGGGCGCGTCGGCGCTTGCCGCGGTCACGCGGGGACCTCGGCCCTGATCGCCGTGCCGTGGCCGGGGCGCGACTCGACGATGAGGCCTCCCGCGACCGATTCGATGCGCTCGCGCATGGCCACCAGTCCGTAGCCTCCGTCGTCGGAGGCACGCTCGACCGAGCGCTCCTCCGGGTCGAAGCCGCGGCCGTCGTCGCGCACCTCGAGCCGGGTGCCGGTCGTGTCCGTGCGCAAGGTCAGCCGAACCCGTCGCGCGCCCGCGTGGCGCTCGACGTTCGCGAGGGCCTCCTGCGCGGTCCGGAGCAGCGCGACCTCCACGTCCGTCGGAAGGGTCGTGGCGTCGCCGCTCGCGCTGACGTCGCACGGGATGCCGGTGCGCTCCGTCCAGGTGCGCGCCAGCTGACCGATCGCCTCCGGCAGCCGCATGGCGTCGAGGGCGGCCGGCCGCAGCGCCTTCACCGAACGCCGCGCCTCGGCCAGCCCGTCCCGCGCGAGGGCGATGGCGGCATCGGTGTGCCGGGTGCGGGAATCCTCGTCCGGCGCCTGCTCCGCCGCCTGCAACTGGGTGACGATGCCCGCGAAGCCCTGCGCGAGCGTGTCGTGGATCTCGCGCGCGAGCCGGGACCGCTCCTGCTCGGTGGCGCGCAGGTTCACCTGGCGTTCGGCGAGCCGAAGCGACCACGACAGGCCGCACATGGCGACCACGTTGAGCAGCAGGATGCCGATGGTTCCGACGATGCCGGTGGCGTCCCAGCCCAGCGGCGAGGCCTGCGCGAGCCCGGCGACCACGGCCGTCGCGCCGACGGCGAGCAGCTCCCACGGCCAGGGGACGATCGAGTAGGCGAACGTGAACGTCGCGATCGTCAGGAAGCCGAACCAGCTGTCCCGGAACACCAGGGCCAGGTTGAGGGCGATGAGACCCGTCATGAAGACGGCGACCAGCGCGGGCCGCTCCTGCAACGCCGCCGGCAGCCTCCGCCAGGCGATGATCCACACCGCGGTCACCGCGCAGAGGAGGAGGGTGGGCACGAGCTGCCCCCACTCGCCCCACTGCACGCCGACGGTGAAGGCGACCAGCACGGCCAGCACTAGGTACGGCGTGAGTGTGAGGGCGGTCCTCCAGCGCGGATCGTTCACGGTCAGACCCTACGCTTTCGCGGAGACCAGCGCGCGCGTGCGGGGCAGGTTCGCGATGATCGCGACCGGCAGCACGAGGAGGCCGCAGACGGCCTGCTCGATACGCACCCAGCCGGGCAGGAAGCCGGGGATCGAGACGATCACGACGACCGCGGCGACGATGATCGGCGCGACGATCCGCAGGCGGAGCAGGGCGTTGCGCGAGCCGCGAGCCGCGCCGATCCCGAAGATCAGGAGCAGGACGGAGCTGGCGAACACGATCGAGCAGCGGACCCAGATGGCGATGTCCACGCCGGCGCCGACGGCGGTCAGAACGGCGAGGAAGGCGACCATCGCGGCGCTCAGGGCGACGAACGACCAGAGCAGGGCGAGTACAGGGCGGAAGGCCGCGCGGCGGGCCGTGGCGTGCACGGCGGCGGTGGTGGGGAGGGGTGTCTCGGTCATGTCCCCAGCCTCCTAGGCCGTGCCCGCGCGCGGATCGACCGAACGGTCAGATCCCGTCACCGATCGGTTGGTGGCTCACCGATCGGTCGGGACGTCCGGTCCCGACACCTCCACTTCGCAGCCGTACATCCGGCCCACGACGCCGCCCTGATCCACCCACACCCGGCGCAGCTCGTACCGGCGCGGCACCGTGCTGCCCGGCGCCTTGGTGACAGCGTCGTCGAACGCCTTCTCGAAGCCCTCCATCGACTGTCCTTCGACCAGCATGCTCGTACCCCCGTCTCCGGCCCAGTGCGGGCCGGTCGGCCGCACGCTACCGCCGTGCGCGCGGCCGCGGCAACAGGGCCATCCGTTGCGACCGCGCAGCGACGGTTGCGACCCGGGCCGCCCGGGTGTAGACGGGAGGAGACCCAACGTTAGGAGGTCGCTGTGGCTTCGATCGTGGTGCAGGCGTTCGTCACCCTCGACGGGGTGACCCAAGGGCCGGGAGGCCCGGAGGAGGACGTCGCGGGGGATTTTCCCTACGGCGGCTGGCAGTTCGACTACGACGACGACGGCACCGTCGGGGAGTGGGAGAAGAACACGGAGGCTTTGCTGCTCGGGCGGCGGACCTACGAGATCTTCGCCGCCTCCTGGGGCGTGTGGAGCGAGGACGAGGAGGGGTTCCAGGGCGAGCTGACGCGCCGCTACAACCGCATCCCCAAATACGTCGCCTCCCGGACGCTGAGCGAGGTCGGCTGGAAGAACTCCTATCTGCTGGGCCCGGACGTCCCCGCGGCGGTCGATCGCCTGCGCGCCGAGCCGGGAGGAGAGATCCGGGTGTGGGGGAGCACCGAGCTCGTCCGCACACTGGCCGAGCACGACCAGGTCGACGAGTACCGCCTCCTGGTGCACCCGCTCATTCTGGGCACCGGCAAGAAGCTGTTCGGCGACGGCTTCCCGTACTCGCGGATGAGCTTGGTCGAGTCGCGGTCCACCCCCGCGGGTGTGCTGGTGAACGTGTACCGGCGGGCGGGCGACTGAGGTCCCTCACACCCTGTCCAGCGCCGCGACCATCCGCGTGAAGACGTGCGACCTCCAGCCGCCGTTCATGATCTGGAAGGCGCGCGCCTGATCGGGGTCGTCGAGGTCGAAGCCCTCCTGGGTGAGCAGCAGGCGGGTGCCCGTGCCCTCGGCCACGAGTCGCCAGGTGACGACGGTGTCGAGCGCCGTGCCCTCGCTCGACCACGAGATGCTCAGCAGCCGGCCGGGATCGACCTCCAGCACCTCGCACTGCACGAGGCCCGAGAAGGAGGTCTGCGGCACCGGCTCCGTGCGGAACGCGAAGCGGGTGCCGACGACGGGCGCGAAGCCGTCGTGGGGCATCAGCCAGCCGGCGAGGAGCTCGGGCTCGCTGAGCACGCGCCACACTTTCGCGGGCGGGTGCGGCAGGAATTCGTCGAGCTCGAAGGTGGTGAGGCTGGTCATGCGGTCTCCCGATCGGTTGGTGCGGGGATGTCGTCGTCCGGCAGCGCGTCGAGCGTCGCGTGCAGTCGCCGCATCCGTTCGCGCCAGAAACGTTCGTGCGGCGCCATCCAGTCGCGCAGCTCGCTCCACGGCTCGGGCGTGAGGGAGTAGTACACATTGCGTCCGGCTGCGCGTTCGGCGACCAGGCCGGCGTCGCGGAGCGCCCGCAGGTGCTCGGACACCGACGGCCGGCTCATCGAGAAGCGTGCGGCGATCTCGCCGGTGCTGGTCTCGCCCTCCAGCAGGAGGTCGAGGATGTCGCGCCTGGTCGGGTTCGCGAGTGCGCCGAACAGCCGGTCGGCCGCGGTGTCTTTGGCGCGGACGGGCACGTCAGCCCTGCTGCAGCAGCACGAAGCCGTTGCCGTCGGGGTCGGCGAACTGCGCCTGCACACCCCAGCCGACCTGCTCGGGGCCGGTGACCTCGACGCCCGCGGCGGCGAGCGCGGCGACGACCCCGGAGATGTCGTCGGTGTGGAGCACGATGCCCTGCTGCCAGCCCGGCGCGGCCTGGCCGGGGAACGGCGGGTGCAGGGTGAAGTCGACGGAGCTGCCCTCGGGGGCGACGGACAGCCAGCGTGCGTCGCCGTACGCGGTGTCGGCGCGGACCTCGAAGCCGAGCACGTCGCGGTAGAAGGCGAGCGAGCGATCCTGATCGGCGACGGGGATGGTGATGGTCTGGATGCGCACACGAACGTTGGAGGTGGTCATGACAGCAGTATAAGTAGGAAAAAACCTACGAATCAACACCACGTGCGCCCGGGCCGCTCGACCGGCCGTTGCCGGGCCGGTCGTAGGCTGAACCGCATGGCCGGTGGAGCTCACGACGACCGCAGTGTCGCCGAGCGCGTGTTCGCGATCGCGGACGCCTTCGAGCGCGGCGACGAGCTGACCCTCAGCGAGGTCGCCCGGCGGGCCGGCCTCCCGGTCTCGACCGCGCACCGGCTGCTCGGAGAGTGGGTCGCCTGGGGCGGGCTGCTCCGCGGCGACGACGGCCGGTACCGGGTCGGCATGAAGCTGTGGAGGCTCGGCGCGCGACAGCCGACGGCGCGCAAGCTGCGGGAGGCCGCGCGCCCGTACCTCGACGACCTCCTGGAGGCGACGGGCGAGCACGTCCACCTCGCGGTGCGCGAGGGTCTCGGCGCCGTCTATCTCGAGCGCCTGTCGGGCGCCGGGGCGATCCGGGTCATCAGCGACGTGGGGACGCGCCTCCCGCTGCACGCCACCGGTGTCGGCCTCGTCCTCCTCGCCTACGCTCCGCCCGGCACGCTCGAGGAGGTGCTGGCGCAGCACCCGCGCAAGTTCCAGCCGAACACGCTGACCACCGAGAAGCAGCTCCGCGCCCGGCTCGCGAGCATCCGAGCGACGGGCGTGTCCCGGTCGGTCGAGGAGTTGACGCGGGGCGCGTTCTCGGTCGCGGCGCCGGTGCGCGACGCCGCGGGTGACGTGGTGGCCGCGGTGTCGATCATCGCGCACGCCGAACGCGCCGACGAGCCGCAGTTCGCACTCGGTGTGCGCATGGCCGCGAGGGGCATCTCGGCGGCCCTCGTCTCGGGCCGCTGAGGCCGGATGGGGTTCTGCGGCGACCGGTACCGTTAGCCATGCTCACGCACAGAACGCTCAGATCAGCCCTCGCGGCGGCCGTCGTGCTCGCCGCCCTGTCCGGATGCGCGTCGTCCGGATCCTCCTCCCCGGCCGGTGACTGGGGAGTCGTCAAGACGGGCCAGCCGTCACTCACGGTCGAGTCCGACGGCTCGTGGCACGGCAACGACGGCTGCAATGCGATGAAGGGCGACGGGAAGATCTCCGGTCAGGAGTTCACATTCGGGCCCTTCGCCTCCATCACGGTGGCGTGCGAGGGTGTGACGCCGTGGCTCAACCTCGCGGTCACGGCCAAGGTCGATGGCGACGAGCTGGTGATCTTCCGCAGTGATGGCACCAAGATCGGCGAGCTGCCGCGTCGCTGACCGGGATTCCTTTTCCATCCAGTGGAAAGTAGAACCACCTCCGCGCCGCGGTGACGAAAACTGGGACGACCTTCCCACCGACGCGAAAGGCGGAACATGCGAACCCAGGTCGCCATCATCGGGGCCGGGCCCGCAGGACTCCTGCTCGGCCACATCCTCCGACGAGCCGGAATCGGTTTCGTCATCCTGGAGCAGAAGAGTCGCGAGTACGTCCTCGGCCGCGTGCGCGCCGGAGTCCTCGAGCAGGGCTCCGTCGACATCCTGCGCGAGCTGGGCCTCGACGCCGATCTCACCGAGCGCGGGCTGACCCACCACGGCATCTACCTGCAGTACGAGGGTCAGCGTCACCACCTCGACTTCGTCGACCTCGTGGGTCGCACGGTCACCGTCTACGGTCAGCAGGCGCTCGTGCGGCACCTGCTCGCCGAGCACGACCGGGCGGGCTCCGACGTCCGTTTCGAGGTCGGCGGGGTCGCGCCCCACGACCTCGACACCGACGCGCCCTTCGTGACGACCGACGACGGCGAGCGCATCGACGGCGAGCGCATCGACTGCGAGATCGTCGTCGGCGCCGACGGCTACCACGGTGTCTGCCGGCCGGCGATCCCGGGCATCCAGGCCCTCGAGCGGAGCTATCCCTACGCCTGGCTCGGCATCCTGGCCGACGTCCCGCCGTCGACCGACGACCTCATCTACGCCCTGCACCCCGAGGGCTTCGCCATGCACTCCATGCGCTCGCTGGAGGTATCGCGGCTCTACCTGCAGGTCGACCCCGACGAGTCGATCGACGACTGGTCGGACGCCCGCATCTGGGAGGCGCTGCAGACCCGACTCGGCGTGCCCGGCTGGACGCTCCGGGAGGGCGTCATCACCGAGAAGTCGATCACGCCGATGCGCAGCTTCGTCGCCTCCACCCTCGAGCACGGCCGCCTGTTCCTGGCCGGCGACGCCGGGCACATCGTGCCGCCGACCGGAGCGAAGGGCCTCAACTCGGCGATCGCCGACGTCGCCCTCCTCGGCCGCTCGCTGGCAGCCCACTTCGGCGGCGACGACACGCTGCTGAAGCGCTACAGCGCGTCCGCGCTCGCCCGCCAGTGGAAGGTGCAGCAGTTCTCCCAGTGGATGACGGAGATGCTCCATGTGCACAGGGAGGTCGCCGACCCCTCGGCCGGGGCCTTCCGCTACCGCAGCCAGCTCGGACAGCTGGAGTACACGACCGGATCGCGTCACGCTCAGGCGGCACTCGCCGAGCAGTACGCGGGCCTTCCCTTCTGAGGCACGCCATGACCAACACCGAGCAGGACCAGATCAACACCCAGATCGCCCGGGTGCACGCGGCCACCGCTGCGGCCGGGCCCCTCCCCGTTCACCCGCTGCGCGATTTCGGGCCGTACCGTAGCTCGGCGCTGCGGCACCCGACGCACGAGCTCGTCCGTGCCGACCCCGAGGAGATCGAACTGGTCTCTCCGGCGTTCGGGCACACGGACGTCGCCCCGGAAGAGAGCGACCTGACCATCCAGCACAGCGGCGAGCCGCTCGGCGAGCGCATCATCGTGACAGGACGCGTGCTCGACGGCGAGGGCCGCCCGGTCCGCAACCAGCTCGTGGAGGTCTGGCAGGCGAACTCCGCGGGCCGCTACGTGCACAAGCGCGATCAGCATCCGGCGCCCCTCGACCCGAACTTCACCGGCGTCGGGCGCGCGATCACGGGCGACGACGGGTCGTACCGGTTCGTCACCATCAAGCCGGGCCCGTACCCGTGGAAGAACCACCGCAACGCCTGGCGTCCCGCGCACATCCACTTCTCGCTGTTCGGCTCGCAGTTCACGCAGCGGCTGGTCACGCAGATGTACTTCCCAAGCGACCCGCTGTTCGCGCTCGACCCGATCTACCAGTCGATCGTCGACCCCGCCGCGCGCCAGAGGCTCATCGCGACCTACGATCACGATGTGAGCGAGCCGGAGTGGGCGCTGGGCTACCGGTGGGACATCGTGCTCACCGGCAGCGCGGCGACCTGGATGGAACCGGAGGAGGGCGAGCATGCCTGAGCGGAACGAGAGCAGCACGGAAGGGAGTGGCCAGTACCTCCAGACACCGTCGCAGACCGTCGGGCCGTTCTTCGGCTACGCGCTGCCGTACGACGGCGGCCCCGAGGTCGTGGCGCCGTGGCATCCCGACGCGATCCGGTTCCACGGCACCGTCTTCGACGGAGCGGGCGCACCCGTTCCCGACGCCATCCTGGAGGTCTGGGGAGCCGACGCCGACGGCCGTCCGATCGACGAGCGAGGCAGCCTCCAACGTGACGGCTTCACCGTGACCGGTTTCGGTCGCGCCGCGGTCGACCGCGCGGGCCACTACTCGTTCACGACCGTCCAGCCAGGAGCTCCGGCGCCGGGACGCGCGCCGTACCTCCTGGTCACCGTCTTCGCACGCGGGCTGCTGCACCACCTGTTCACGCGCGCCTACTTCGGCGACGATCCGTTCCTGGCCACCGTTCCGGAAGACCGGCGCGGCACCCTCCTGGCCGTGCAGGACGGCGAGCGCAGCTACCGGTTCGACATCCGCCTGCAGGGCGACGGCGAGACCGTCTTCCTCGACTTCATCGGCGACGGCCGTGGCTGACGCCTTCGACTGGGGCCTGCTCGAGCCGGCCGCCGCGCCGGGTGCGGAGGTTGGCGACGATCGCGTGCTGGCGGCGATGGTCGCGGTGGAGGAGGCGCTGATCGGCGCATGGGACGACCTCGAAGGAGGCGACTCGGCGTCGAACCGGAGCGCGAGCGCGATCGCCTTCGACGTCGACACGATCGACCGCGCCCGGCTCGTTGACGGCGCACGCGCCGCAGGCGTGCCGATCATCGCGCTGGTGGAGCAGTTGCGGGCCCAGGCGGGCGACGCCGGCGACCGCGTCCACCGGGGCGCGACGAGTCAGGACATCGTCGACACGGCTCTCGTCCTGGTGTCGCGCGACAGCCTCGCCCGCACAGGCGACGCGCTCGCGTCCGCGGCCTTCGAGCTCGCCGAGCTCACGCAGCGGCATCGTGCGACTCCGGTCGTGGCGCGGACGCTGTCGCAGCCGGCGGAGCCGACGACGCTCGGCGCGACCTTCGCGAGCTGGCTCGACACCGTGGTGTCGGCTCGGGAGGCCCTCGATGCTGCGACGACGGCGGGATTCCCCGTGCAGCTCGGCGGTGCCGTCGGCACCGGGGCCGCCTTCGTGCGGACCTCGGGACGCGACGACGCCCCCGTGCTCCTGCGCGCAGCCCTGGCCCGTCGGCTCGGCCTCGCCGACCCGGGCCGCGCCTGGCACACCGACCGTGGCCCGGTGCTCGCGATCGCCGACGCGTCTGCGCGGGTCTGCGCTGCGGCCGGTCGCATCGGTCGCGACCTCGCCCTGGGCGCGCGCGACGGGGTGCTCCGCCCGGCGAGTGGAGGCGGTTCGTCCGCGATGCCGCACAAGCAGAACCCGGTCGACGCGGTGATCCTGGCGGCGAACGGCCTCCGCGCGCCCGGCCTCCTCGCCACGCTGCACGCCGCGGCGCTGAGCTCGGACGCCCGGCCTGCCGGGGAGTGGCACGCGGAATGGCAGGCCTGGCGCGGCCTGCTGCGCGTGGCCGCCGAGAGCGCGGAGGTGCTGGCGCACGCGCTCGCCGACCTGGTCGTCGAGGCACCGAGTCCCGATGCCCCCGGCGACGACGATGCCGCGCACGCCGACGCCGCAGATCTCGTCGACCTCGCGGCGGCGAGCGCCGTCATCGACGCCTCCCTCGACCGCTACCGACGTACAGCCCCCCACTCAGGAAAGGAGAGGGCGTGACCGCGCCCCGACTCCGCGGATCCATGACCGCGGCCGCTCCACGCTCGGCCACCCCGCGCCTGCTCGTGCTGCTGCCCTCGCTCGGCACGACGACCGAGCTGTGGGACGGCGTCGTCGCACGCCTCGCGAGCGCACCCGACTCGCCCCGCATCCTCCGCGTCGACCTCCCGGGGCACGGCGCGTCGCCCTCCGCGCGTGAGGCGTTCAGCGTCGCCGACCTGGCGACCTCCGTGCTCGCGCTGGTCGACGAGATCGGCGGCGGCGCCTTCGACGTCGCCGGCGACTCGCTCGGCGGCGCGGTCGCTCTCGAACTGGCGCTCGCGGCTCCCGAGCGGGTGCGCAGCCTCGCGATGTTCTGCTCGGGCGCGGCCATCGG
This sequence comes from Leifsonia sp. Leaf336, assembly GCF_001423695.1. Lineage (GTDB taxonomy): Bacteria > Actinomycetota > Actinomycetes > Actinomycetales > Microbacteriaceae > Leifsonia. The sequence continues at coordinate 66,075 of NZ_LMOZ01000003.1, read as the reverse complement.
CACGCCGGAGGGCTGGGCCGAGCGGGCGGCGCAGGTCCGCGCCTCCGGAACGGCTTCGGTCGTCGCGGGCAGCGCACAGCGCTGGTTCGCCCCCGGGTACCTGGACGCGCATCCCGACGGCCCCGGCGGGCACGCCTTGAAGACGCTGATCGACATCGACGACGAGTCGTACGCCCTGTGCTGCGAGGCGCTGGCGGCCTTCGACCGCCGAGACGCCGTGGCCGCCGTGCGGGCCCCCGCCCTGATCGTCGCGGGGGCGCACGACCAGGTCACGACCTCCGCCCTCATGGCCGAGCTGGCCGCGGGCCTGCCGAACGCGCGGTTCGTCGAGCTCGCCCATGCCGCCCACCTCGTGCCGCTGGAGGACCCGGCGGAGACCGCGGCGCTGCTGACCGCGCTTCATGCAAGCGGGGACGACGCGTCGCCCCACGCCCGCGGGATGGCCGTCCGGCGCGCCGTGCTCGGCGACGCGCACGTCGACCGCGCGACCGCTGCGATCACCGAGGAGACGGCCGACTTCCAGGACTTCATCACGCGCTACGCGTGGGGCGAGGTCTGGTCGCGGCCGCAGCTCAGCAGACAGCAGCGGTCGATCGCGACGCTCGCGAGCCTGGTGACCGGCGGCCACGAGGGCGAGCTGCGCATGCACGTGCGCGCGGCTCTGCGCAACGGACTGACCCGCACCGAGATCGCGGAGGTCATCCACCACACGGCGATCTACGCGGGGCTTCCCGCCGCGAACAGCGCGCTCGCGATCATGCGCGAGGTCTTCGCCGAGCAGAACGATGAGACCGAGGGAACGAATGGATAAACCGAACAGTTTGGACAAGTCAGTCGCGTCGGCCGCCGAAGCGGTCGCCGACATCCCGGAGGGCGCGTCCCTCGCGGTCGGCGGCTTCGGTCTCTCCGGCGTGCCGATCGTGACGATCCGGGCACTCCTGGCGCGCGGGGTCGGCGGCCTGGAGGTCGTGTCCAACAACTGCGGCGTCGACGGCTGGGGCTTGGGCGAACTCCTGGCCGCCGGCCGCATCCGCCGGGTGATCGCCTCCTACATCGGCGAGAACAAGGAGTTCGCGCGTCAGTACCTGGGCGGCGAGGTGGAGGTCGAGCTCACCCCGCAGGGCACGCTCGCGGAGCGTCTGCGCGCGGGCGGCGTCGGCATCCCCGCCTTCTACACCGCGACCGGCGCCGGCACAGCGGTGTCCGACGGCGGCATGCCGATCCGCTACGCGGCCGACGGTTCGGTGGCCATCGAGAGCGCCCCGAAAGAGCTGCGCCCGTTCGACGTGTTCGGCCGCGACCGCGAGTACGTGCTCGAGACGGCGATCCGCACCGACTTCGGCCTGGTGCGCGCGGCCGTCGGCGACCGGCACGGCAACCTGCGATTCGAGAAGTCGACCCGCAACTTCAACCCACTCGCCGGAATGGCCGGCCGGATCACGATCGCCGAGGTCGACGAGCTGGTCGAGCCGGGCGTGCTCGGCCCCGACGACATCCACCTGCCGGGCATCTACGTGGACCGCGTGATCGCGCTGACCGCGGAGGAGTCGGCCGATCTGCCGATCGAGAAGGTCACCGTCCGGCCACGCCCGGCCTCCCGAACCGAAGGAGCCTGACCATGCCCCGCACCCGCGACGAAATGGCCGCCCGTGCCGCCCGCGAGCTGGAGGACGGCTCGTACGTGAACCTCGGCATCGGCCTGCCCACCCTGATCCCCAACCATCTGCCGGAGGACGTGCACGTCGTGCTGCACTCCGAGAACGGCATCCTCGGCGTCGGCCCGTACCCGTGGGAGGGCGAGGAGGACCCCAAGCTGATCAACGCGGGCAAGGAGACCGTCACCGTGCTGCCCGGTGCGAGCTACTTCGACTCCGCGGCGAGCTTCGGGATGATCCGCGGCGGCCGGATCGCCACCGCGGTCCTCGGCGCCATGCAGGTGTCGTCCTCCGGCGACATCGCGAACTGGGCGGTGCCCGGCAAGATGGTGAAGGGCATGGGCGGGGCGATGGACCTCGTCAACGGCGCCGAGCGCGTCATCGTGGTCATGGAGCACGTCGCCAAAGACGGCTCCGCCAAGCTCGTCCAGCAGTGCACCCTCCCGCTGACCGGTCGAGGGTGCGTCGACCGCATCATCACCGACCTCGCGGTCGTCGACGTCACCGACGACGGCTTCGTACTGCGTGAACTCGCGACCGGTGTGACGGTGGACGAGGTGGTCGCCGCGACGGGAGCCCCGCTGACGATCCCCGCCGACGTGACCGTGGGGACGGGGGTTGCCGGTGACTGAGCTGCGCGAGGTCGTCATCTGTTCGCCCCTCCGCACGCCGGTCGGCAGGATGGGCGGCGTGCTGGCGCCGGTCTCCGCGCTCTCGCTCGCCGAGAACGTGCTGCGCGCCCTCCTCGACCGCTCGGGGCTCGACCCGGCCGCGGTGGAGGGGGTGATCGGCTCCCAGGGCTACCCGACGATGGAGGCGCCCGCGTTCGGCCGGGTGGCCGCCCTCAATGCCGGTTTCCCGGTCACCACCACGGGGTACCAGCTCGACCGGCGCTGCGGCTCCGGCCTCCAAGCGGTGATCAACGCGGCGATGGAGGTGCAGACCGGCGCGAGCGACGTGCTGATCGCACTCGGCGCCGAGTCGATGTCCAACGCTCCTCTCTATACGGAGCAGGGACGCAGGGGCCTCCCGACCGGGGGCCTCATGCTGCACGACGCCCTCGCCCGCGGGCGCGAGACGGTTGGCGGGCGCGAGTTCCCCACGCCGGAGGGCAACGTCGGCTCGGCCGAGACGCTGCGCCGCGAGTACGGCATCGGCCGCGAGGCGCAGGACGCTCTCGCGCTGCGCTCCCACCGGCGCGCGGTCGCGGCGCAGGAGTCCGGAGCGTTCGACGCCGAGCTCGTGCCGGTGACCGTCCCCGGCCGCCGCGGCGACGTGGTCGTCGAACGCGACGAGCATCCTCGTGCCGACACGACCCTGGAGGCGCTCGCCGGCCTCCGCGCGATCCTCGGCCGGAACGACGCTCACGCCACGGTCACGGCGGGCAACTCCAGCGGACAGAACGACGCCGCGGCCGCGGCGATCGTGACGACCCCGGAGCGCGCGGCCGCGCTCGGGCTGACACCGGTCCTGCGGCTCCGCTCGTGGGCGGCCGCCGGCAACGACCCGCGCGTCTTCGGCGTCGCGCCGGTGCCCGCGGCGAACCGCGCGCTCGAGCGCGCGGGAGTCGCGTGGGGCGACATCGACGTGATCGAGCTGAACGAGGCGTTCGCCGTGCAGGTGCTCGCCTGCCTCGCCGACTGGGGCATCGACGCGGAGGACCCGCGCCTCAACCCGCGCGGCAGCGGCATCTCGATCGGTCACCCGATCGGTGCCACCGGCCTCCGCATGCTGGCGACGCTCGCGAACGAGCTCCCGGCCCTCGACGGCACTCTCGCGGTCGAGACGATGTGCATCGGCGGAGGCCAGGGCCTCGCCGCGGTCTTCGAGCGCGTCTGAGCGCCTTCCGTCGTGCCCCTCGATCGCGCGCCTCGCCCGTTCGGGGGCGCTGTTCCGCGCGCGGACTGCGCGTAGGGTGAGGGAGTCGAGAGGCAGGGGTGTCGGTGGTCGGTCAGGATGACGTCGCGGTCGCAGTGCGCGGCCTCCACAAACGGTTCGGAGACAAGGCGGCGGTCGACGGCATCGACCTCGACGTGCCCTCCGGCAGTTTCTACGGGCTCGTCGGCCCGAACGGTGCGGGCAAGACGACGACGCTGAGCATGGTCACCGGCCTGCTCCGCCCCGACGCCGGCCAGGTGCTCATCCACGGCGTCGACATGTGGCGCGACCCGCTCGCGGCCAAGGCGCTCGTCGGGGTGCTCTCCGACGGCGCGCGCCTGTTCGACCGGCTCACCGGCGAGCAGCTCGTTGAGTACGCCGGCCTCCTGAGCGGGATGGACCGGCCGACGGCGATCGAGCGCACCCACGACCTCCTGGGGCTCCTCGATCTGGAGTCGGCGGGCGGGACGCTCGTCGTCGACTACTCGGCCGGTATGACCAAGAAGATCGCCCTGGCCGCCGCCATGGTGCACGCGCCGCGGGTGCTCGTCCTGGACGAGCCCTTCGAGTCGGTCGACCCGGTGTCGGCGGCGAACATCCGCGACATCCTGCACGGCTTCGTGCAGAGCGGCGGGACGGTCATCGTCTCGTCGCACGTCATGGACCTCGTGGAGCGCATGTGCGACCACGTCGCGGTGATCAACGCGGGGCGGGTCATCGCCTCCGGAACCGTCGACGAGGTGCGCGCCGGCTCGACGCTCGAAGACCGCTTCGTCGAGCTCGTCGGCGGACGCCGTGTGGGGGAGGGGCCGGAGTGGTTGCGACACTCGTAAGGCTCCGCCTACTCGTCCTCCGCAATTCGTTCCGCCGCAGCACCTCCCAGCTGGTCGCGGTCATCATCGGAGGCGTCTACGCGCTGATCGCGCTCGTCGTCGTGCTGGGCGGCCTGGTGCTCCTCGGTTTCGCCCCGGTGGAGGTCGTGCGCACGGTCGTCGTCCTCGGCGGCTCGGCCGCGGTGCTGGGCTGGGCGATCCTCCCGCTGCTGCTGTCGGGCATCGAGCAGACGCTCGATCCCGCCCGACTCGCGGTCTACCCCATCCCGCTGAGGCCTCTCATGCTCGGGATGCTGCTGAGCGCGGTCGTCGGAGTCGCCGGGGCGGCGACGACGCTCGCCTCCCTCGCCACGGCGCTGTCGTGGGTGCGACTCCCGGGCGTCGCGCTCGTCGCGCTCGTGACGGGCGCCCTCGGCGCCGCCACCTGCATCGTCGTGTCGCGCGCGGTCACGTCCGTGTCGAGCGGACTCTCCGGCGGCCGACGGTTCCGGGAGGCCAGCGGCCTGCTGGTGCTCATCCCGCTGATCCTGGCCGGCCCGATCGTCATCGGCATCACGCGCGGCCTCCGCTCGTCGTCGGACGCCCTGCCCGCCATCGCCGACGGGCTCTCGTGGTCGCCGCTCGGAGCGGTGTGGTCCGTGCCGTCCCAGCTCGCGCTCGGCGACCCGCTGGGCGCGTTGGCGCGGCTCCTGATCGCCGCTGCGACCTTCGTCGTGCTGTGGCTGGTGTGGCGGTGGGGCCTTGCGCGTTCGCTGGTGACACCGGCGCGCGCCTCCTCGCGCGTGCGGGCGAAGGGCAAGCTCGGCTGGTTCGGGATCTTCCCCGGCAACGCATGGGGGGCGATCGCCGCGCGGTGCCTGACGTACTGGTTCCGCGATCCGCGCTACCTGCGGCAACTGCTCGTGATCCCGCTCATGCCGGTGCTGTTCTGGTTCTACTCCAGCATCAACCACGCCGGCGGCCTCCTCGTCATCGGTGCGCCCGTCGTCGCGTTCTCGCTCGGAATCGGGATGATCGCCGACGTCTCGTACGACTCCACCGCTTTCACCCTGCACGTCGCCAAGGCCGTACCGGGCCGCGCCGACCGGTGGGGCAGGGCGGCGGCGATGCTCTCGTTCGCAGTGCCCGCCGTCGTGCTCATCGCGCTGTTCGCCGCGGCGATCGGCGACGACTGGCACATCCTCCCCGGGCTGCTCGGGCTCTCCCTCGGGATCCTGCTGACGGGAGCGGCGGTGTGCGCCGTCACGTCGGCACGGCTCGTGTTCCCGGTGCCGGAGCCCGGCGACAATCCGTTCCGTTCGCGTCCAGGCGCCAACATCTCGCTGATCGGGCCGACCTTCGCCGCGTGGGGCGTTATCGCGGTGCTCTGCCTGCCCGAGATCGCCCTGTTCGTCATCGCGCTTGTCACGGGCGACGCGATCTGGGGATGGGCGGGCCTGCTTGTCGGAGTGGCTCTCGGCGGCGTGCTGGTCGGCGTCGGAGCGCGCATCGGCGGCAGCATCCTCGACGCCCGCGCACCGGAGCTGCTGCTGCAGCTGCGCAAGGACGCCTGAGGCGACCGGACACGTCCTGACGCGACGCTGGATGTTCACGGCGGACGGTTGGAAGATGAGGCATGGCCAGCCTCACCGTCGAGCGTGTCGTCGCCGCTCCTCCCCAACGCGTCTGGCGCGCGTTCGCCGATCCCGTCGCGCTCGCGTCGTGGTTCTGGCCGCCGCGGCTGGAGACCGACGCACGGGTGGAGGCGGTTCCGGGCGGTGAGCTCCGCATCCGCTCGGAGGTGGCGGACCTCGGTGTCAGCGGCCGGGTGTCGGATGTTGACGAGGGCCGGATGCTGGCGACCTCGTGGCGTTGGGACGGCGAGGATCACGAGACCGCAGTGACGATCGAGCTCGTCCCGGACGACGGGGGGACCCGTGTCGTCGTCCGTCAGGACGGCTTTCCCGACGAGCGCGCGACGGCCGATCACGTCACCGGGTGGAACGACTGCCTCGACCGGTTGGTGGCGACCGCATAGGCTGACCGCATGGGCAGCATCGCAGTGCACGAGTTCGTCTCTCTCGACGGCGTCTTCGAAGACCCGAGCTGGACGATGGAGTACGGCTTCGATCCGGAGATGGGCGATGACCTGGCGCGCATCATGGGCGCCTCGGAGGCGATCCTGCTGGGGAGGCGAACGTTCGAGATGTTCGCGCCGGCGTGGTCGACGCGCACGTCCGCCGACGACCCCGGCGCGCCGTTCTTCAACGACACCGAGAAGCTCGTGGTCTCCTCGACGCTCGACGACGCGGCGGCGGAGGCCACGTGGGCGAACTCGCGGTCGCTGGGCGGCTGCGACGCCGAGCGGGTGCGGGAGGTGAAAGCGGGCATGAGCGGCGGCCTCTACGTCAGCGGTAGCGGGTCGCTCGTGCGGGCGCTGCTGGCCGACCGGCTGGTTGACGCCCTCCACCTGTTCGTCTATCCCGTCGTCCGCGGTTCCGGCGCACGGCTCTTCCCCGAAGGCACCCCGGAGTCCCGGCTCCGACTTCGCCAGTACGACGCGTACGCGAATGGAGTCCTCCACCTGCTGTACTCGCCTGCCTGATCTCCACAGATTCCGATTGCGGTCACGCTGTGACCGTTGTGCCGCCTAGCGTTGTTCGTATCGGGTGGCCGTCGCCTCGGCAGGAGCGAATGTCCGTCGTCCGCGCTACCGTTAGGTGCTGTACGGGGGTTTTGCTCAGCGCCGAGTCGGTCGGGGACGGTTGACGGCGCGCGCCCGTCCCACAATTCCACCAGAAAACGAACCAGGATCATCGTGACTCTTCTTCGATTGGCGATGCGGTACATCCGCCCGTACTGGGGTGCTGTCGCCGCGGTCGTCGTCCTGCAGCTCATCGCCACCATCGCGGCGCTGTACCTGCCGACGCTCAACGCCCAGATCATCGACAAGGGCGTCGTCACCGGCGACACCGACTTCATCTGGCGCACCGGCGGCATGATGCTGATCGTCTGCTTCGTGCAGGTCGCCGCGGCCATCACCGCGACGTACTTCGGCGCACGGGCGTCCATGTCGCTGGGCCGCGACGTGCGCCGTTCGTTCTACCGCAAGGTCGACTCGCTTCCCGCTCTCGACCTCGCCCGCTGGGGCATGCCGACGCTCATCACGCGCAACACCAACGACGTGCAGCAGGTGCAGATGCTCGTGCTGATGACGCTCAACTTCATGGTGTCGACGCCGATCATGTGCATCGCCGGCATCATCCTGGCCGTGCAGGTCGACGCTGGGCTGTCGTGGCTCATCTGGGTGTCGGTCGCCGTGCTGTTCGTCGTGGTCGGCTTCCTCGTCTGGCTGCTGCTGCCGATGTTCCGCGTGATGCAAGACCGCATCGACGGCGTCAACGGCGTCATCCGCGAGCAGATCGTCGGCATCCGCGTCATCCGCGCCTTCGTGCGCGAGCGCTTCGAGACCGCGCGCTACGACGACGCGAACGCCGCGCTCACCCGCATCTCGGTCAAGGTCGGCAACGTCTTCGTCCTGATGTTCCCGCTGATCATGCTCATCCTGAACGCCGCGACCGTCGCGGTGCTCTGGTTCGGCGGCCAGCGGGTCGGCGCGGGCGACATCCAGATCGGCGCCCTCACCGCCTTCCTCCAGTACCTGCTGCAGATCCTGGTCGCGGTCATGATGGGCGTCTTCATGGCCATGATGATCCCGCGCGCGATGGTCTGCGCCGAGCGCATCGACGAGGTGCTCAGCGCGACGCCGTCGACGGGCGATCCCGACCGCCGAGGGGCCGTCCCCTCCGACGGGCGCGTCGAGGTCGCCGGCGTGACCTTCGGATATCCGGGGGCCGAGAAGCCGGTGCTGAACGACGTGACGTTCACGGCGGAGCCGGGTCGGGTGACCGCGATCGTCGGCTCGACCGGTTCGGGCAAGTCGACGCTCGTGTCGGTGATCGCCGATCTCTTCACTCCGCAGAGCGGGCAGGTGCGCGTCGGCGGCGTTCCCGTCGACTCGCTGAGCCGCGAGCAGCTCTCGGGAGTCCTGGGCCTGGTGCCGCAGAAGCCCTACCTGTTCTCCGGAACGGTGGCGACCAACCTCCGCTTCGGCCGGCCGTCCGCCACCGACGACGAACTGTGGCAGGCACTCCGGGTGGCCCAGGCGGAGGATTTCGTGCGCGCCAAAGAGCATGGTCTCGACGAGCGCATCGCTCAGGGAGGCACCAATGTCTCCGGAGGCCAGCGGCAGCGCCTTTGCATCGCCCGCGCGCTGGTCGCGCAACCTCGGGTCCTGCTGTTCGACGACTCGTTCTCGGCACTCGACGTCGCGACCGACGCCCGTCTGCGGGAGGCCCTGGCGGAGTCCACGGGCGACGCGACGGTGATCGTCGTGGCGCAGCGCGTGTCCACGATCCGCGAAGCCGACCAGATCATCGTGCTCGACGACGGACGTATCGTCGGCCGCGGCACCCACGACGAACTGCTGGAGACGAGCGACACGTATCGCGAGATCGTCGAGTCGCAGCTGAGCCTGGAGGTGGCCTGAGATGGCGCGCCGGAACAAGAACGACACCGCGAAGAACCGTCGCGGCCGCACGTCGGAGGCCCGCGAGGGCGTGCTGACCGAAGACGGCGTCGAGACCGCCATCGAAGAGCTGGAGCTCGAATACGAGTACGAGCCGACGGAGTCCGACGGCGACATGTTCGGGGGCACCCCGGCCAAGAAGGCGGAGCACTTCTGGCCGTCCTTCAAGCGACTCCTCGGCCTCCTGAAGCCCGAGTGGCTCGGGATGACGTTCGTGACCCTGCTCGTCGTCGTCTCGGTAGCGCTCATCGTCATCGCGCCGAAGGTGCTCGGAAGCGCCACGGATGTCATCTTCCAGGGAGCCGTCGGCACGATCACCCCGAACGGCCTGGTTCCCGGTCACGGGATCGACTTCATCGAGCTCGGCCGCCTGCTGACGATCGTGCTGGCGATGTACATCGCGGCCTCGCTGCTGCAGTGGTATCAGGGGTACATCCTGAACGCCCTCGTGATGCGCGTGGTCTACCGCCTGCGCGCCGATGTCGAAACCAAGCTCAACCGACTGCCGCTCAGCTACTTCGACACGCGGCAGCGCGGCGACCTGATGTCGCGCGCGACCAACGATGTCGACAACATCCAGACTGCGCTGCAGCAGGCGTTCTCGCAGCTGATCCAGTCCGTGCTGACCGTCATCGGCATCGGCATCATGATGTTCATCGTCTCGTGGCAGCTCGCGCTCATCGCGCTGATCTCGATCCCGCTCTCCGGCGTGATCGCCGGAGTGATCGGCACCCGCTCGCAGAAGCTCTTCAAGCAGCAGTGGAGCTCGACGGGAGCGCTCAACGGTCACATCGAGGAGTCGTACTCGGGCCTCGACCTGGTGCGCGCCTTCGGTCGCGACGCGGTCATGCTCGAGGAGTTCGACTCCCGCAACGACAAGCTGTGGAAGTCGACGGTCGGCGCTCAGTTCGTGTCGGGCATGATCATGCCGGCGATGAACTTCGTCTCGTACCTCTCGTACGTGCTCATCGCCGTCGTCGGCGGCCTCCGCGTGGCCTCCGGTCAGATGACGATCGGCGACGCGACGGCGTTCATCCAGTACTCGCGCGAGTTCTCGCAGCCGATCGGCCAGATCGCGGGCATGGCCAACATGCTCCAGTCCGGCGTCGCCTCGGCGGAGCGCACGTTCGAGTTCCTCGACGCCGACGAGCAGTCGCCGGATGTCGAGACACAGCACCTGCCCGAGCGTGCAGACGGCCGCGTCGAACTCGACGGCGTCGACTTCTCGTACGACCCCGAGACGGAGCTGATCCGGGACCTCTCGCTCTCGGTCGAGCCCGGTCACACTGTCGCCATCGTCGGGCCCACCGGTGCGGGCAAGACCACACTGGTCAACCTCATCATGCGGTTCTACGAGCTGAACGGCGGCACCATCCGTCTCGACGGCATCGACACCACTGATCTCTCGCGCGCGGAGCTGCGCGGACAGGTGGGCATGGTCCTGCAGGACGCCTGGCTGTTCTCGGGCACCATCCGTGAGAACATCCGGTACGGCCGGCTCGACGCGACCGACGAGGAGGTGATCGAGGCCGCCAAGGCGACCATGGTCGACCGCTTCGTCCGGCAGCTGCCCGACGGCTACGACACGAAGATCGAAGCCGACGGCAGCAACGTGTCGGCCGGCGAGCGGCAGCTGCTGACGATCGCGCGGGCGTTCATCGCCAACCCGTCGCTCCTCATCCTCGACGAGGCGACGTCGTCGGTCGACACCCGCACCGAGCTGCTGGTGCAGCACGCGATGGCGGCGCTGCGCAGTGATCGCACGTCGTTCGTGATCGCGCACCGGCTGTCGACCATCCGCGACGCGCACACGATCCTCGTCATGGAGCACGGCCGCATCGTCGAGCAGGGCGACCACGCGACGCTCCTCGCGAAGAAGGGCGCCTACTACGACCTCTACATGACGCAGTTCCGCGGGGCGGCGACGGAGGGCGACGAGAGCGACGAGGCGAGCCCCGTGCCGTCCTCCCAGGATGCCGGGGAGTCCGAGGTCGCCAACGCCTGAGCGACCCCGATACACCGTTTACCTCGATAAGTGAACGAGTTGCGCGCGCCGGGGACCGGTCGTAGAACGTCTATGTGACGATCGATCCCCGCGCTGCGCTCCCTCCCGGCCCTGAATACGAGTACGGAGGCCATTCGGTCCGGATCGTGCCGGAGCCCGATTCCGTGACCCGGTGGCGCGTGTTCGAAGACGACGGCTACTTCGGAGTCATCGCGACGGCCGACCCCGTGAAGGGCGAGCCGGAGGTCCACTTCGCGGTGCACTTCCCCGACGAAGAGGACATCCCGCCGACCAAGATCGTGCCGCTGTGGACGACGGCCGTCGAGTTCCTCCTGGATGCCGGGGAGCCGCAACGGCCTCCGGCGACCTGAGATCTCGGCCGCGACCCCAGCGTGGCTGAGGAGTGCGGGCGGTCGATCGATTCGGGGTTGAGGGACCGCCCGCACGACACCCATCAGAGCATCGGTTCGCGGCCAGGTCGATGCGATTGACAACCGAATGCCGCGGTGCGACTGGACCGAGCTGTCCACCCGCAGGCGCGAACGGCCCACGCAGAACGGCGCCCGCACGCACGACTCGGCCCCGGCGCTTCGAGGAGCACCGGGGCCGAGTCGTACATGCGTCGCGCTACGCGAGCGCGCCGATGGCGAAGCTCACGGCGCCCTGGTCGTCCACCTGGGCGTCGAGCACCTTGTCGTCGAGGGCGACGGCAGCGCCGGGCTCGAGGAACAACCGGGCACCGCCGGACTCGACCACCTGATCGGCGGGCTCCGGCGTCGGCGTCACGGCCGCCGCGAAGGCGGTGTTCTGCGGGTTGCTGCTGCTGATCCGCAGGCCGGCGTCGTCCTCCGGCGCCTGATCGGTGAGGGTCTTGACGATCGTGCTGGCGTTCTCAGTCAGGGTGAGCACAGGCTCTCCTTTCGTTGGTTCCTCCAGGAGGGGCCTACGTTCCCGCGCCCTCCACCATCGCGCAACCCCGTCGCCTGCCATTGCCAGGAAACGTCCACGTGGCGGTGAGGCGGGAGCCAGGTGCGACGCCGAGGCGACCTCACTGCAATGCGGCGAGCAGCTCGCGATTGAACGCGGGAAGGTCGTCCGGCTTGCGCGACGACACCAGCGTGAACGGGCCGGAGTCCACCACGGACTCCTCGTCCACCCACGTCGCTCCGGCGTTGCGGTAGTCGGTCTGGAGGCTCGGCCAGCTGGTCAGCGTGCGGCCTCCCACGACACCCGCCTCGATGAGAACCCAGCCGCCGTGGCAGATCACGGCGATCGGTTTGCCGGCGTCGGCGAAGCCCTTCACCAGTTCCACCGCGGCCGGGAACGTCCGCACTTGATCGCCGTTGGCGACGCCGCCTGGGAGCACGAGCATGTCGAAGTCCTCGGCCGATGCGTCGTCGAGCGTGAGGTCGACGGGGAACTCGTCGGCCGGTGTCAGATGATTGAAGGCGCGGACGGTGCCGGCCTCCTTCGAGATCAGCTTCGCGGTGGCCCCGGCCTCGGTCACAGCCTTCCAGGGCTCGGCGAGCTCGGCCTGCTCGATGCCCTCCGGTCCGGCCAGGAACGCGACGCGCTTGTCGTCGTAGCTCATGTGTTCTCCTTTCGTCACCTCCACCGGTACGCCGAACCCGGGGCAGAATGAACCCATGGCGAACATCCCCCAGATCGTGCTCAACGACGGCTCGGCGATCCCTCAGCTCGGGTTCGGCGTTTACAAGATCCCGGAGGACGAGACGGTCGACGCCGTGCTCACGGCGCTCGAGGCCGGCTACCGCCACATCGACACCGCCGCGTTCTACGAGAACGAGCGCGCCGTCGGCGAGGCCGTGCGCCGCAGCGGTCTCGACCGCGACGAGGTCTATGTGACGACGAAGGTGTGGTGGACCGAGAACGGGTACGACTCCACGCTGCGCTCGTTCGACGCCAGCCTCGAGCGGCTCGGATTCGAGACGGTCGACCTGTTCCTCATCCACTGGCCGGCGCCCGCGCACGATCGCTACGTCGACTCCTGGCGCGCGCTCGAACGGTTGCAGGAGGAGGGTCGCGTGCGGTCGATCGGCGTCGCGAACTTCCACATCCACCATCTGCAGCGCCTCTCCGCGGAGACGTCGACCATCCCGGCGGTCAACCAGGTGGAGCTGCACCCGTGGCTGCCGCAGGAGGAGGTCCGCGGCTACGACGCCGCGCAGGGGATCGTCACCGAGGCCTGGGCGCCGCTCGCGCGCGGCCGGGTGCTCGACGACCCGGTGCTCGCCGGGCTGGCCGCCAAGCACGGCGTCACGCCGGCGCAGGTCGTGATCCGCTGGCAGCTGCAGCTCGGCAACGTGGTCATCCCCAAGTCGTCGACCCCCCAGCGCATCCGGCAGAACCTGGAGGTCTTCGACTTCGAACTCGACGCCGATGACGTCGCCGCCATCGCCTCCCTCGAATCGGGTGAGCGCACGGGCAAAGACCCCGACGATCTCGGCTGAGCGACCTCGGCCGAGCGCCCGACCTCGGCAGACCGTCCGCGCGGCCAACGGAGGACTTCGGCCCCGAAACCGGCCCGATCTCCTCCGTTGACTGCCCGTGGCCGGCGTGCCGCCGCAGAACTCCTCCGTTCGAGACGGCTACTCGCCCGTCGGATGCGCCCCCACGACGTCGAGCAGCCAGGCCAGCGCGAAGGCGCGTTCGCGCCACGCCGCGTAGCGCCCGGAGACGCCGCCGTGGCCGGCCGCCATCTCGGTCTTGAGCAGCGCGTCCGCCCCGACCTCGCGCAGCTTCGCGACCCACTTGGCCGGCTCGACGTACAGGACGCGCGTGTCGTTGAGGCTGGTGACCGCCAGGATGCGCGGATACGGGGTGTGGTGGATGTTCTCGACCGGCGCGTACGACTTCATGTAGTAATACACATCCTCGTCGTGGAGAGGGTCGCCCCACTCGTCCCACTCGATCACCGTCAGCGGCAGCGACGGATCGAGGATCGTCGTCAGCGGGTCGACGAACGGCACCTCGGCGAGCACACCGGCGAACAGCCGCGGAGCGAGGTTCGCGACCGCGCCCATCAGGAGGCCGCCTGCGCTGCCGCCCTGCGCGGCCAGCTGTGACGGCGTCGTCCAGCCCTGGTCGACGAGGTGCTCGGCCGCCGCGACGAAGTCGGTGAAGGTGTTCTTCTTGTGCAGCTTCTTGCCGTGCTCGTACCAGAGCCTCCCGAGCTCGCCGCCGCCGCGCACGTGGGCGATCGCGAACACGACCCCGCGGTCGAGGAGGCTGAGCCGGGGGATGCCGAACGACGGGTCCATGCTCGCCTCGTACGACCCGTAGCCGTAGAGCACGAGCGGCGCCGGCTCGCCGGGGGTCACGAGGTCGCGGCGGTAGACGAGCGAGATCGGGATGCGGGTGCCGTCAGCGGCCGTGGCCCACTCCCTGCGCTGCTCGAACAGCTCCGGCTCGAACTCGCCGAGCACGGGCTGCTGCTTGCGCAGCGTAAGCTCGCGCGTGCGCACGTCGTAGTCGAACACGCTCGACGGGGTGACGAAGCTGCCGTACCCGAGCCGCAGGAAGGGCTGGGTCCACTCGGGGTTGCCGCCGGCGCCGACCGTGAAGAGCTCCTCGTCGAACTGCAGCTCGTGGAGGGTGTCGTCTGGGTCGGCGTCGTCGCCCTTCTGCGGCAGGCAGGCGACGGCGAGCCGGGTCATCCCCTCGCGGCGGTACTCGAGCGCCACGAAGTCGCGGAACGCGTCGACGCCTTCGATGCGCACCGCGGGGTTGTGCGCGAGCAGCGTGCGCCGCGGGCCCTGCGGGTCGTCGGCGGCCACGCTCACGAGTTCGAAGTTGACGGCGCCGTCGTTGTGCACGATGAGCAGCCGGTCACGGCCTCCGGCGACCGCGTGCTCCACGTCGTACTCGACGCCCTCCTTGCGCGGCCAGACGACGGTGAACTCACCCGTCGGATCGCTCGCGTCGAGCAGCCAGCTCTCGCTGGTGATGTTGGAGCCGACCTCCACGATCAGGAATCGCCGGCTGCGAGTGAGACCCGCCCCGACCCAGTACCGCTCGTCGGGCTCGTGGAAGACCTGCACGTCCTCCTCGCCGTCGGGCCCTTGACCGACCCGGTGGCGCCAGACGGTGTCGGGCCGCCAGGCGTCGTCGACGGTGGTGTAGAAGATGTACTCGCCGCTGGTGTCGAAGAACGCGCCCGCCCCGGTTCCGGTGATCTCATCGGCGAAGGAGGCGCCGTCGCCCGCGAGCGACCGCACCCGGATCGTGTACCGCTCGTCGCCCTCGACGTCGACGGCGAACAGCAGGCGAGTGCCGTCGGCGCTGACATCGAAGCTGCCGAGGGCGTAGAAGTCGTGCCCTTCGGCCTCCGCATTGTCGTCGAGCAGGATCTGCTCGCCAGGGAGGCCGTGCTGCTGGGCCGTTTCGTCGAGCGCGGGCGGGTCCCAGTCGTCGGGGCCGTCGATCGGGGCGCGGCAGTGGATGCCGTACTGCCGGCCCTCCACGGTGCGGGTGTAATACCACCAGTCGCCTTCGCGGGTGGGGACGCTCAGATCGGTCTCGCGGGTGCGGTTCTTGATCTCGTCGAAGATCTGCTCGCGCAGCATGCCGAGCTTCTCGGTGCGGGCGTTGGTGTACGCGTTCTCTTCATGGAGGTGCGCGATGACCGCCGGATCATCCTTGTCGCGCAGCCACTCGTAGTCGTCGGTGACGACGTCGCCGTGGTGGCTGCGCTCTGTCGGCTTCTTGGCGGTGATCGGGGGCGTGAGCATGCCTTCAGGCTATCGAACCGCGCCGACGTGGTGCCCCGCCTGCGGAGTCGTGGTTCACGCTTCGAGGGCGCCGGCGACCGCGAGCAGCGACGAGTGGATGCGCTCCAGATCGGCCGGGGCGCCGAGACTTCGGCGTGCCTGCCCGATGGCCTCGCGGAGTCGCGATCGCGCGTCGGGATCCGCCCTCCGTCTCCCTTCGAACCGGGCGTCCCCGAACCGGCCGTCGAGGGCGGGGCCGAGCGCGGCGGCGGCGTCGATGCAGTCGATCGGCTGCACGGTGCGGCGACCACCCAGCAGACGGCGTGCTCGATGAGCCGGCGCCAGCTCCTCCACGCGCGCCAGCGCCGAGTGGAAGGCAGCGATCCGGGCCGGCCGGTCGTCGGTGTCCTCCGCGTCCGGTGCGAGGGCGGTCGTGAGTGCGATGAGCAGCTCCGACAGCCGTCGTCGCAGAACATCCGTCGAGCGCACCGGGAGGATGAACCACGCCGACGCGACTCCGATCACGGCGCCGACGACGATGGCCGCCATCCGCTCGCCGAGCATGCCGGCCTCCCCGGCGAGGCCTCCCGGACCGAGCAGCGGAGAGACCCCGAGCAGCTCCTGCACGAGGGTGATGACGAGGGTGACGGTGAGCGCCCAGTAGGCGTAGCTGTACGTCCGCAGCCAGGTGCCGACGAAGAGCGCCACGAAGATGACGACGACAGCCGCGAACCCGCCGGCGGTCGGCACGGCGAGGGCCATTCCGACGGCGGCGACCGACCCGCCGAGCGCTCCGACGACGCGCAGCACGCTCTTGTGGAGGACGTCGCCGCGGCCGCGATTGCCGGCGTTCACGATGTACGCGGTGAGCACCACCCAGATCGCGTGCGCGGGGAACACCAGCCAGCCGACGACGAACGCGACCGAGAGCGCGATGGCCAGTTGGAGCGCCATGCGCGTGCTCGCCGGGAGGCGTCTGCGTCCCTGCCGCGGGGCGGGCGGCTTCGACGGCGCACGAGGGGCAGCAGCGGGTTCGGGTGCAGGCCGGACCGCAGCGGCCCCGCGCCGACGCAGCGGGGATGCCCCCACCAGCACGAGCACCTCGCGCGCGAGCGCGACCCAGAGGACGGCCACGACACCGCTGATCAGCGCGAGCAACGTGGAGGCCCAGATCGGCACCTCCGCAGCCGGAGCCACCGGGACGACGAGCATCGCCGTGAGCGGCAGCGCGATCAGCGCGCCGAGCCGGGCTGCGCGCGGCCCGAACCGTCGCATCCACACCGGCACGCTCATCCCCGCGACGAACACGACCGCGCCGACCACAGGCTCCGCCGTGAGGAGCCAGCCGACCCCGGCCGCCGCGACGCCGATGACGGGCAGCAGCAGCGCCGACCGGGCGAACTCGGCTCGACCGGCGAACTCGCGGCGACCCAGGCTCAGAGCGACGACCGTGGCCAGCACGGCGGAGGCCCCTCCCGCGCCGAACAGCGACGAGATCAGCCAGACGGTGGCGCACGCGCCGGCCGCGGCGGCCGTGGTGACGAGCGCTGCAAGGCCTGTGCGGAGGTGCGTCACCCTGCCATCCTGCACCCCCACGCGGTGACACTGCCCGAGCAGGGGCCGCGCGATTCGCGGCAGGGCCCTAGCGCGCGGCTCCGAAAGCGAGGAGGCCGGCGCCGGCACGGCCCGCGTCGCCGCCGAGCCCGCTGCGCACGATCGCCGGGCGGTCCCGCCAGGCGAGCCCGGCCGACACCGCGAGCTCGAGCGGCTCGAAGAGCACGTCGCCGGCGTGCGAGACACCGCCGCCGAGCACGATCACCCGCGGGTCGAGGAGGAGCGTGAGGATGGTCAGGCCCTGCGCCAGCACCTTCACTGCTTCGCCCCAGATGCGGTCGGCGAGAGGATCCTGACCCAGTCGCGCGACGATCCGGCGCGTGCTCAGCGGCTCGCCTCCGGCCTCCCGGTAGCGGCGCGCGACGCCGGCTCCCGACATGTACACCTCGAGGCAGCCGCGCTGACCGCACGTGCACGGCTCGCCGCCGGGCACGACGGGGATGTGGCCGAACTCGCCGGCGGCGCCGGTCGCCCCGGTGATGGTGCCGCCCGCCGTCACGAGGGCCGCGGCGACACCGGTTCCGATCGGCACGAGCACGAAGTCGTCCGAGCCGTGGGCCGCGCCGAAAGTGCGCTCGGCCAGGCCGGCGGCGCGCACGTCGTGGCCGACCGCGACCGGGAGGCGCAGCTCGCGCTGCAGGATGTCCAGCAGCGGCACGTCGCGCCAGTCGAGGTTGGAGGCGTAGTGCACGATGCCGCGGTGCTCGTCGAGCATCCCCGGCGACGCGACTCCGGCGCCGACGACATCGCCGTCGGCGATACGCGCGGTCTCGCGGAGGTCGCGGAACAGCGTCACGAGGGCGCCGAGGATGTCCGTGGAGGGTGTGGGCCGGGTCAGCTCGGCGACGACGCCGCCGCCTTCCGCGACGACCGCGCCCTTCATGGCGGTGCCGCCGAGGTCGACGGCCAGCACCACCGGTGCACCAGCGACGTCGATCGTGGCGCCGGCCACGAGCGAATCCGCGAGATCTGACCCGGTGCTCATGCGGCGACCTCCCGAACCGCCGCGACCACCTGGGCCACGACAGCACCGGAGGTCGTGTCCCGCGACCCTGAGTCGTAGATGCTGCCGACGGCGGCGGCACTCGGTGTGCTCACCGCCGCGCGCAGGTGCACTTCGCGCACACCGGTCCCGCGCACGAGCGACGCGACGTTCGCGGGTCGCACGCCACCTCCGGCCAGCACCACGATCCGATCGCCGGCCTGGGCGACCAGGGACGCCAGCGCGGCCGCTCCGTCGACCGCGGTCGCCGCGCCTCCGGAGGTCAGCACGCGGGCGACCCCCAGCGACACGAGCGTCTCGAGCGCGGCAGAGCGGTCGGGCGTCTGGTCGAACGCCTTGTGGAAGGTCACGGGAGCGTCGCCGCAGGCGTCGACGAGCGCCCGGCTCGCAGTCGCGTCGACCGTCCCGTCGGGCGACAGGGCGCCGACCACGAACGCGAGGGGTACGCCGTGCGGGTTGGGCAGCGCTCGCACCGCGAGGATGTCGGTCACCATGGCGGCGAGCTCGTCCGCGTCGAACACGAAGTCGCCCGGCCGCTGGCGCACGAGCACGTTCACGCCCATCGTGCGGGCGGTGCCGAGCGCTGCGGCGACCGTTCCGATGGAGGGGGTCAGGCCTCCGTCGCCGAGCGCGGAGCACAGCTCGATGCGGTCTGCTCCGGCCTCCTCGGCCGTTCGCACCCCGGCCAGGTCGTCGAGGCAGATCTCGACCGTCACGCGACCCGTCACGCGACGCGCTCCAGCGCCGCGGCCAGGTCGCCGCCGAGCTCGATGCGGCCGACGGGCACGCCGCCGCCGAGCACCGGGAGGTCGACCAGGGTGGAGGCGCCGGAGATGTCGGTGCCGAGCGCCTCCAGCACGCGCAGGGCGATGAGGGTGGTCGCGCGAGGGCTGCCGTCGACGACCTTCATCGCGACGGCCGTGCCGTCCGCGGCCGCGACGCCGATGACGCCCTCCGCGCCGCCCTTCGCGAGCGCGCCGGGCACGGCCTCCATCAGCGTGGAGTTCTGGTGCCCGGTGCCGCCGACGTAGAAGGGGTGCGCGCGCATGGCGTCCGCGACGGCGCGTTCGGGCGTGCCCTCCGCGGCGAGCACGAGCCGGCCGAACGCGCGTGCCACGCCGCGAACCGTCGTCCCGAA
Organism: Leifsonia sp. Leaf336; assembly: GCF_001423695.1. Classification (GTDB taxonomy): domain Bacteria; phylum Actinomycetota; class Actinomycetes; order Actinomycetales; family Microbacteriaceae; genus Leifsonia. Next base: position 46,652 of record NZ_LMOZ01000003.1, on the reverse strand, counting down.
CAGGGGAGCGCCGCACCCGTCGACGGCGTCGTGCCCCACGGGCACGCCCGTGACCGCTGCCATCGTCTCGCGCACGTGCACCTGCACCGGGTGGGTCGGGTCGAGGTAGCCGTCGGTCGGCCAGCCGTTCGCCGCGGCGGCGAGCAGCATCGCGGCGTGCTTACCGGAGCAGTTCATCCGGATCCGGGTGCGCGGCTGACCCTCGCGGACCAGCCGTTCGAAGGTGCCCTCGTCCTCCGGCCGGTCGACGGGGCAGCCGAGGGCCGACTCGTCGACGCCCGCCGCCGCGAGGATGCCGCGCACGACGCGCACGTGCTCGTCCTCCCCGGTGTGGCTGCCCGCGGCGATCGCGAGCTCGGGGCCCGCCAACGGGGCGCCCGCCGTCAGGCACGCCAGCGCCTGCAGCGGCTTGACCGTGCTGCGCGGCAGCACCACCGCATCCGGGTCGCCCAGCGCGAGCAGGGTCGTGCCGTCCGGGCCGAGCGCGACCAGGTTGCCGAAGTGGCGGCTCTCGATCAGCCCGGAGCGGCGGACGGCCGCGAGCTCCGCGAGGCCGGGGACGGTGGCGGTGGTGCTGTCAGGCATGGGTCTCTTCCTGGTGCGTGGCGGCGGGGAGTGCCGGGAGCACCGGCTGCGCGGAGGGCCGTCTCCGCGGCCCGCGCTGCAGGCGGGAGGCGAAGGCGGACAGGCTGCCGTTGACGACGAGGTAGATCACCGTCACGGCGACGTAGGTGGGGATGAGGAGGTGCAGATACGACGCGAGCACCTGCCCGCGGTAGAGCAGCTCGGTGAACGCGACGATGTAGCCGAGCGAGGTGTCCTTCAGCAGGCTCACGAACTGGGTGACGAGCGACGGCGCCACATTGCGGGCGGCCTGCGGCAGGACGACGAAGCGCATGGCCTGGCCCGGCCGCATCCCGAGGCTGAGCGCGGCTTCGCGCTGGCCGCGAGGGAGGCTGAGGATACCCGCGCGGATGATCTCGGCGAACACCGCCGAGTTGGCGATCGTCAGCGGCACCACGAGCTTCCAGAGGACGGGCAGGTTGATCCCGAGCTGGGGGAGGCCGAACAGCATGAGGTAGATCACGAGCAGCACGGGCACGGTGCGGGCGATCTCGATGTAGAAGCCGCACACCCAGCGCACCGCACGCAGCCGGCTGATCCGGCCCAGCGCGAGGAGCACGCCGAGCAGGCCGCCGAGCACCGCGACGATCGCGGCGGCCTCCAGCGTGCCGAGCAGGCCCACGAGCAGGTACTGCCAGATCGGCCACTCGGTGAACGGCGCCCAGCGGGACGGGTCGAGCTGCCCGTGCGAGGCGAACTGCCAGAGCCCGTAGCCGATGATCGCGGCGAACAGCAGGCAGCTGACGATCGAGCCGACCAGGATGTTGCGCCGGCCGCGAGGTCCGGGGACGTCGTACATGAACGACGCGGCATATGCCCGGCTGCGCCGCCGCGGACGCGGTCGCGCGGGGGTCGGCCGGTCGGGGATGAGTTGTGCGGTCATCGGACGATCGCCACCTTCCGCTCCACCCAGCCGGCGGCCAGGCCGATGGCCAGCGCGATCGCCATGTAGAGCACACCCGCACTGGAGAAGATCAGGATGGGCTGCGCCGCGACGAGGTTGATCTTGTTCACCTCGGCGGTCAGCTCCACGACGCCCACAGCGGCGGCCAGGGCGGTGTTCATCGCGAGCGCGATCATCACGTTGCCGATCGGCTGCACCACGGCGCGCAGCGCCTGCGGCACGACGACGTAGCGCAGCGATTGCGTGAGTGTGAGGCCGAGGGCGCGGGAGGCCTCCACTTGGCCGACCGGCACGGTGTTGACGCCCGAGCGGACGGCTTCGGCGACGTACGCGGCCTCGTAGACCGTCAGCACGATGATCGCGGTCGGGGTCAGCGGCAGCAGGAGGCCGGCGTCCGGGAGCGCGAACACGGCGAGCAGCAGCAGCGCCAGCAGCGGCACGTTGATGAAGAACTGCACGTAGAGGAAGGCGGCGGCACGCAGCACGGGGATCGGGCTCACGCGCGCGATCGTGACCAGCACGCCGAGCACGATCGAGCCGACGCCGGCCACGACCGCCATGAGCAGGGTCGTGCCGAGGGCCTGCAGCAGCGGCCCGAGGTTGTCGATCAGGGGGTTCATCGCTCGCTCACTCGTGACGAAGGAGGGGCCGGGCGGGGTCGGAGGCCGACCCCGCCCGAGGGGCTCCCTGGCGCGTCGCGCGCATCAGCGCCGCGGACGCCAGGGAACTCGGGAAGGGATCCGGGGTCAGGAACCCGGGACCGAGCCGATCTCCGGCGGGGTCGGGATGGCCGAGTCGGTCACGGTGCCGAGCGTGGTCTTCCACGCCTGGCCCCACTGGCCGCCCTTCTGGATGGTCTTCAGCCAGTTGTTGACGAACGACTTGAAGTCGCTGTCGCCGTGCGGGAGGCCGATGCCGTACGGCTCCTTGGTGAACGGCTGGCCGACCACCTTGATCTGCTTCTCACTGGCGGCGTCGCTGGCGAGGAGGGTGTAGTCCTGCACGTAGGCGTCGCCGCGGCCCTGGATGAGCGCCTGGACGGCGGCCGGGTCGGTGCCGAACGCGGTGACGGTGGCCTTGGGCGCGATCTTCGGCACCTCGGTGACAGCGGGCGTGTTGGCGCCGACGATCACGGTCTTGCCGTCGAGGTCCTTCTCGCTCTTGATGCTCTTGTTGTCGCTCTTGACGGCGACCGAGAGGCCGGACTCGAAGTACGGGCCCGCGAAGTCGACCTGGGTCGCGCGCTGCTCGGTGATCGTGTAGGTGTTGAAGACGACGTCGACCGTGCCGTTCTGCAGCATGGCCTCGCGGGTCTCCGACGCGGGCGGGACGATCTCCACGTTCGGCTTGCCGAGGATGTAGATCGCGAGCAGCTTGGCCAGGTCGGCGTCGAAGCCGGTGACCTTGCTGGGATCGGTCGGGTCCTGCTGCGAGAGCAGCGGGGCGTCCAGCGCCTCGGCGACGATGAGCTTGCCGCGCTTCTTGATCTTCTCCATGGTCGAGCCGGGGAGGATCAGGTCGGCCTTGGCGACCGGCGCTCCGGAGAAGACCGTGTCGGTCTTGGCCGTCGAGCCGGCTCCGTCGCCGGGGAGGGCCGTGGTGCCGGAGGAACAAGCGGTGACGGCGAGCGTCACGGCCGCGAGCAGGGCGCCGGCGAAGGCGGCCCGGCGCCGGGTTGAACGGGTCGTGCTGCGGGTCATGGGCATTCCTTTCTGATTACGGACGGGTTCGGTGCTGTGGAACGGCGGTGCATCGACCTCGGGCGCTGCGCATGTTTCAGTGCGACAGCACGGAGGCCAGGAACGACCGCGCCCGCTCGGTGCGGGGCGAGTCGAAGAATTCGGCCGGCGTCGCCTGCTCGACGATCTGGCCGCGGTCCATGAAGACGACGCGGTCGGCGGCGCGGCGGGCGAAGCCCATCTCGTGGGTGACGACGATCATGGTCATCCCCTCCTTGGCGAGGGAGGTCATCACGTCGAGCACCTCGCCCACCATCTCGGGGTCGAGGGCGCTGGTGGGCTCGTCGAACAGCATGACCTTGGGCTGCATCGCGAGGGCACGGGCGATCGCGGCGCGCTGCTGCTGGCCTCCGGAGAGCTGGGCCGGGTGGCTGCCCGCCTTGTCGGCGATGCCGACGCGGTCGAGGAGCTCGAGCGCCTGGCGCTCGGCCTCGGCCTTCTTGACCTTGCGCACCTTCATCGGGGCCAGCGCGACGTTGTCGAGGATCGTCCGGTGCGCGAAGAGGTTGAACGACTGGAAGACCATGCCGACTTCGGCGCGGAGCCGCGCCAGGTCGGCGCCCTCCTGGGGCAGCAGTTCGCCGTCGACGCGGATCTCGCCGCCGTCGATGGTCTCGAGCCGGTTGATCGAGCGGCAGAGGGTCGATTTGCCGGAGCCGGACGGGCCGACCACCACGACGACTTCGCGGGCGGCGACCTCCAGGTCGATCGAGCGGAGGACGTGCAGGTCGCCGAAGTGCTTGTCGACGCCGCTCAGGCTCACCATGGGCCGGGGGTGCGGTGTTTCCATCGGGTTCCTCGTATCGTCGTCGGTCGGGATGCGATGAGCGTACTAAGTAATACATGTTCTTGCAATTTCGAATTTGGTTGATTCGAAATCGGAGAAAGTCGCTACAGTATTCTCAACCATGACGAGCACGCGACGACGGCGTGCCACCACGAGGGGGATGCGCTGAGAATGAGCGGCACGCACACCGCGGCACCCGGGAGCACTTCGGCGACACCGGGCGGCATCCTCCATCTGGTCCGATCCGGGAGGGCGGCCTCCCGGGCCGACATCGCCCGCCAGACCGGGCTCTCGCCGTCCACCGTCACGCAGCGCGTCGATGCGCTGCTCGGCGCCGGGTTCCTCCGCGAGGCGGGGGAGGGCGTCTCGCACGGCGGCCGGCGTCCCCGGGCGCTGGAGGTCGACCCGACCTCCGGTGTCGTGGCCACCGCCGACCTGGGCTCCCACCACGCCACCTTCGGGCTCTTCGACCTGTCCGGGCGCCTGCTCGCCTCGCGCACCGACGCCATGGACATCGGCTCCGGCCCCGACCGCGTGCTGGCCTGGATCGCCGACACCGCGCACGATCTCCGTGCCGAGCACGCGGCGCCCGGCCAGGACCTCCGCGGCATCGGGATCGGCCTGCCCGGCCCCGTCGACTCGACGACCGGCCGCATGGTGTCGCCATCGCGGATGCCGGGCTGGAACGGCCTCGACGTCGCCGCGGAGCTGCGCGCACGCACCGGGCTCACCGTCGCGGTCGACAACGACGCCAACCTGATGGCGCTCGGCGAGTACGACGCCTCGGGCTCCTCGGGAGGGCAGCTGGTCTTCGTCAAGGCCGGGTCGAGCATCGGCTGCGGCATCGTCGCCTTCGGCGGCGTCTACCGCGGGCATCACGGGATGGCCGGCGACATCAGCCACGTCACGGTGCCGGGCGCACCGCACGTGCTCTGCTCGTGTGGTCGCGTCGGCTGCCTCGACGCGGTCGCCGGAGGCGCGGCGATCGTGCAGGCGCTGCGGCGCGACGGCGTCGACGTCGACGACACCCGCGACGTTCTCGCACTCGCACGAGACGCGCATCCGCTCGCGACGCAGATGCTGCGGGAGGCCGGCCTCCGCACCGGTGGGGTGCTGGCGACCATCATGAACTTCTTCAACCCGCAGCGCCTCGTGCTCGGCGGCATCCTCGGCGAGGCGGAGGCTTTCGTCGCCGGCGTGCGCTCGGCGATCTACTCCGACTGCCTGCCGATGATCACCGATCAGCTCGACATCGCGGTGAGCGTCGCCAAGCAGAGCGCAGGCATCCGCGGTGCGGGCCGGCTCGTGCTCGACGCGCTCTTCGACCCGGCGCACGTCGACCTCGCCGTGCGATGAGCCAGCCCGGATCGCCTCACGGAGCCGTCGTTGTCGGCGCGGGCACGATGGGACGCGCTCACGCGGCCGCCTGGACCGAGCTGGGTGTGCCGGTGCTCTATGCGGTCGCGCCGCGGCGCCGTCCCGAGCTGCCCTCGGCGCCCGGTGCACGGTGGGTCACCGAACTGGGGGAGGCGCTCGCCGACCAGCGCTGCGACCTCGTCTCCGTCTGCACCCCGACGCCCAGCCACGTCGCACTGGCAGTTCAGGCGCTCGACGCCGGCTGTCACGTGCTGCTCGAGAAGCCGATCGCGCTGACCGTCTCCGACGCCGAACGGCTGGCCGGGCACGCCGCGCGTGCCTCCGCGACGCTGATGGTCGCGCACGTCGTCCGGTTCTTCTCCGATTACGCTGCGCTCGCGGCGCGCGTCGCCGCCGGGTCGGTGGGCCGGCCGCGCACCGTGCGCGCCTCCCGTCTGTCGGCGGCACCGCAGGGCGCGGCGTGGCTGGAGGACGAGGAGCGGTCGGGCGGGATGATCGTCGACTTCGCCATCCACGACGTCGACCAGGCCTGCCTGCTGCTCGGCGAGCCCGTCGCCGTCACCGCGGTCCGTGCGCCCGGCGGCGGCTTCGGAGCCCCTGCGGCGATCACGGTGGAGTTCGCGGAGGGAGGGCTGGCCCAGCTGCTCGCCGTCTCCGACCTCCCGGCGGGCACGCCGTTCTCGACGAGTCTGGAGGTCGTCGGCGACCGCGGGGTCGACACGCTGACCGGGGCCGAGGGCGACCCCTTCGTGGCGCAGGCGCGGTACTTCCTCGACTGCGTCGAGAACGGAGCGGAGCCGACGCGCGCTCCGACCGCGGCGGCGGTGCAAGCGCTGCGGGTGTGCCTGGCGGCCCGGGAGTCCGCTCGCACGGGCAGGCGCGTCGTTCTCGGCGACTGAGTCGTGACGGGAGGTGCCCGGTAGGGTGGGCGCGTGAGTGACACCTGGTGGAAGTCCGCAGTCGTTTACCAGATCTACCCGCGCAGCTTCGCGGACAGCGACGGCGACGGCATCGGCGACTTGCGCGGCATCATCGAGCACCTCGATCACCTGAAGGAGCTGGGCGTCGACGTCGTCTGGCTGTCGCCCATCTACGCCTCACCGCACGACGACAACGGCTACGACATCAGCGACTATCGCGCGATCGACCCGCTGTTCGGCACGTTCGGCGACTTCGACGAACTGCTCGCCGGCCTCCACGCGCGCGGCATCAAGCTCGTGATGGACCTCGTGGTGAACCACACGTCGGACGAGCACCCGTGGTTCATCGAGTCGGCCTCCTCGCTCGACAACCCCAAGCGCGACTGGTACTGGTGGCGACCGCCTCGCGACGGCCACCAGCCGGGCGAGCACGGGGCGGAGCCGAACAACTGGGGGTCGTTCTTCTCGGGGCCGGCCTGGCAGCTCGACCCGGCAACCGGCGAGTACTACCTCCACCTCTTCTCGCGCAAGCAGCCCGACCTCAACTGGGAGAACCCGGAGGTCCGCGACGCCGTCTACGACATGATGAACTGGTGGCTCGACCGCGGGGTCGACGGCTTCCGGATGGACGTCATCAACTTCATCTCCAAGGTGGTGGACCTCCCCGACGGCGAGGTGCCGGCCGGAAAGCTGTTCGGCGAGGGGTACCCGTATTTCGGGCAGGGCCCGCGCATCCACGAGTTCCTGCACGAGATGCACGAGCGCGTGTTCTCCGGCCGCGCCGACCGCATCCTGACCGTCGGCGAGATGCCCGGCGTCTCCGTGGAGCAGGCACGCCTGTTCACCGATCCCGCCCGCTCGGAGCTCGACATGGTGTTCCAGTTCGAGCACGTCGACCTCGACCACGGCCCTGGTGGCAAGTGGGACCATCGGCCGGCGAGCGTCCTCGATCTCAAGCGCAACCTGACGATGTGGCAGGAGGGCCTGGCCGACGTGGGCTGGAACAGCCTCTACTGGAACAACCACGACCAGCCTCGCGTGGTCAGCCGGTTCGGCGACGACCGGCCGGAGCACCGCGTCGCCTCGGCGAAGGCGCTCGGCACCGTGCTCCACCTCATGCGCGGTACGCCGTACGTGTACCAGGGCGAGGAGCTCGGGATGGCGAACGTGCCCTTCGACTCGATCGACGACTTCCGCGACATCGAGACGCTCAACCACTACGCGGAGGCCGTCGACATCCAGGGCCAGGACGCCGCAGTCGTGATGGCGGCCCTCCGCCGCACCAGCCGCGACAACGCTCGCACGCCGATGCAGTGGTCGGATGCGCCGGCGGCGGGGTTCACCACGGGCACGCCGTGGATCCGCGCCAATCCGGACTATCCGCAGGTCAACGCCGCGGCCGAGATCGGCGACCCGGACTCGGTCTTTGCGCACTACCGGCGCCTGATCGACCTCCGGCACCGCTCGGAGGTCGTGGCGAACGGCGATTTCACGACCGTGCTGGAGGACCATCCCCAGGTCTTCGGCTACCGCCGGGCGCTGGCCGGGCGGCAGCTGCTGGTCCTCGTGAACCTGACCGGCGAACCGGCGGAGTACGACACCGTCGAGCTCGACGACTGGCGCGACGCGACCTTCGTCCTCGGCAATCTGGCGGGTTCGGGCAGGCGGGGCGTCAGCGGCGCTCTCGATCCGTGGGAGGCGCTGGTCTTCGAGCTCGGGTGACCGACAGGGTTGCGCTCCCCGCGCCTCCGGGTGTGTGATGGCGGCGAATCGGTGGCGATGACGGACCGGGAGGCGCCATGGGCAACTACGTCGCGAGGGCCGAGGTGGATGTGAGCGCTCCGCGCCGCGCCGTATGGACGGTGCTCACCTCGAGCGGCTCGCACCCGGAGATCCTGATGGGCGCCGAGGTGATCTCCGACTGGAGGCTCGGCTCGCGCATCGTCTGGCGCGGCGAGTGGGAAGGCAAGACCTTCGAGGACCACGGGCGCGTGATCGAGCTCGACGACCGCGAGGAGCCGTGGCGCATCGTGCTCACGCACTTCAGTCCGCTGAGCGGCCAGCCCGACGTGCCGGAGAACTACCACACCCTCCACTTCGAGCTGGAGGAGACGCCGACGGGCACGCACGTGACGCTCGACCAGGACAACAACCCCACGGTGGAGGCCGCGCAGCACTCCCGGCAGAACTGGGAGACGATGCTGCGCGGCGTCAAGCAGGTCGCCGAGCGCTGATCAGGGCTTCTTCGGCGGGTTCGGGCCCTGGTTGCCTCCGCCGTTGCCTCCGCCGTTGTTTCCGCCCTGTCCCGGAGCCGGCTGCGCGGGCGCGCCCGGCTTGGCGGGCGTGGTCGGCTTCGGCGCGGCGGGCGCGTTCACGTACTTGGCCGGCGGTGCCGGGAAAGCCGACCCGCCGTAGGCTGCGTCGAGGGCGGTCTGGATGCGCTTGACGATCGAGAACTTCACGTCGCCGCCGCCGACGCCCTGGAATCGCTGGCTGCGGAGGGCCACCCCTCCGGACACGTTGCCGACCCAGGTGGCCTGCGCGATCTTCGACGTGGAGGTCACCAGCCAGTTCTCGACCGAGTTGTCGGTGGTTCCGGTCTTGCCGAAGATCGGCACGCCGTCGCCCGGGTTGGCGGAGGCTGCGGTGCCGCCTCCGCGGAGCACGCCCTGCAGGGCGTAGATCGCGGCGGCAGCGACCCCCGGATCGATCGGAGTCGTCGAGCACTGCGACTTGGGCACGGCGTGCTCGGAGCCGTCGGAGTTCAGGATCTTGTCGATCGCGATCGGGCTGCAGGCCTTGCCGTTGTTGGCGATCCCCGCGTATGCCGTGGCCATCGTGATCGGAGAGATGTAGTTCGTGCCGAGCACCGAGGACGGGTTGGCGCGATACGGGTTCGCCGCCTCATCCGCTCCGTGCACCAGCAGGTCTTGCGCCCGCTGCTTGATGCCGCAGAGATCGAGCTTGGTCGCCATCATCGCGAAGATCGAGTTGATGGAGGCCGCGGTCGCGTTCATCACGGTGGTCGAGCTGACGGTCTCGCCTTCGTCGTTCGCGACGGCCCAGGGCTGGCCTCCGATGTCGTTGCACGGGTCGCTCTCGTGGAACGCGGTCTGCGGGAAGAGGTGCTGGGTGCCGTTCACCGACTCGAAGAGCGAATGCCCCTCTTGCAGCCATTCGAGCAGGTCGAAGGCCTTGTACGACGATCCGGTCTGGAAGCCCTCCGACCCGCCGTCTTTGTAGTCGGTGTTGTAGTTCACCGACGTGCTGCCCGGAGCGGGGGCCGCCGTATTGTCGTAGGGCCTGTTCTGCACCATCGTGACGACACGTCCCGTGCCGACCTCCACCGACACGTTCGAGGAGCCGAGGTCGAGGTTCGGGCTGCTCGACGGGATGTACGCCGACACGGCCTGCTGTGCCTGGTTCTGGAGGTTGAGGTTGAGGGTCGTGTAGATCTTGAGGCCGCCGCGGGTCAGGAAGCTCGACCGCTCGTCGTCGGTCTTGCCGAAGCTCGGGTCTTGTTCGATCGTGCGCTCGACGTAGTCGCAGAAGAACGCGGCGTTGTACTGCTGCGCCGTCATGCAGCCGTTCTGCATCGCGGTGATCTTGGGCTCGACCTTGGTGGCGACGGCCGCGTCGTGCTCTTCTTTGGTGATCTTGCCGTTCACCAGCATGCGGTCGAGCACGTAGTTGCGGCGCGCGAGCGTCTGCGCGTACCCGTTCGCCGCCCCGTTGTCCTTGTTCTCGGGCTGGTCGATGCGCAGGTTGTCCGGGTTGTTCAGGATCGCGACGAGGGTGGCGGCCTGCGGGAGGCTGATGTCTTTCGCCGACACTCCGAAGTAGTACTCGGCGGCGGACTGCACGCCGTAGACGCGACCGCCGAACAGAGCGATGTTCAGGTAGCTCTGCAGGATGTCGTTCTTGGAGTACTCCTTCTCGAGCCCGATCGCGTAGCGCATCTCTTTGAGCTTGCGCACCGGGTCGACCTCGGTGGCGTCGTTGTAGCACGACTGGTAGGCCGCATACTGCTTCTTCTGGACGGCAGCGGCCGCGGTCGGGTCGGGCTGCTTGTTCTCGCACCGCTGCACGAGGATGTTCTTGACGTACTGCTGCGTGATGGACGAGCCGCCCTGCACCGACTTGTGCAGCGCGGTCAGCACCGCCCCGCGCAGGGTGCCTGTGACGTCCACGCCGCCGTGCTCGTAGAAGCGCGGGTCCTCCGTGGCGATCGCGGCGTCTTTCAGGTTCTGCGAGATGGCGTCCCAGCCGACCTCGATGCGGTTCTGCGAGTAGAACGAGGCGATCGGCACCGGCTGGCCGTTGGACGTCGCGTACATCGTCGACGCCTGCGCGAGCGGCTCCACCTTGATGTATTCGGGCAGCCCGTCGAAGACGCTGATCGTCGAGTCGGCGGCCGACCCGGTGAGCGCCACTGCCGGCGTGACGGCTGCCGCGGCCAGGATTCCGGCGACGGCGCTCAAAGCCACGAATCCGATCAGCGCGGGCGCCCACTTCCATCCTCTGCGTCGCTCAGCCGTCATGGGCGCAATGATACGCGGCAGCTCTATGGCCTCTCCGAGGGACAGCCCCGCTTGTGGAGAATCTCCTCAGATTGGGCGGTGTGGAGGACGACGGTCACTCGATGCCGCGCAGCTTGTCGCACAGAGCCGCCAGGGTCTCCAGTTCCGCGGGGTCGAGCCGGTCGCCTACGCGCGCCGTGATCGACTTCATGTGTTCGACGGCGACCCGGCGGAACATCTCGAATCCCGTGTCGGTCAGCCGGATCACGGTGCCGCGGGCGTCGTTGGGCTCCGGGCACTTGGCCACCAGTCCGCGCGCGACGAGCCGATCGATCAGCCTGCTCACGCTCGGCTGGGTGAGCAGCACCTCCTTGTTGAGGTCGCGCAGCCGCAGCGAGCGGTCGGGCTGCCGGGAGAGGTTGAAGAGCACGTCGTACTCGTTGAACGAGATGTCGCGGGTGGGGAACTCCGCGGCGAGGGTCCGCATCACAGCAACCTGCGCGCGGAACAGCGATTCCCAGGCGGTGACCGCGCTCGTCCGCGTGCGCTTGATCGGCCCTGTGGTGGTCGCGCCGATGGTCATGGGAACCCCCTCCGCATGTTCGAGTCAATGCATTCGCATCTTCTCATCATGCGCCGACAGTGCCATCCGTGCCAGCACGGGTTCAACTCGGTTCAATGCGGAACGGGAGGAAAGATTGAGGGCCGGCCGCAGAGGCTAGCGGCCGGCCCTCTCCCTTGCACCAAGAGTGTCCTGCAATCACATTCCGCGATGGCTGCCACAGCAAACAACCATTGCTCTTGAACTATATAACGAAGAGATAACGGGGGCTAGTTATCAAGTCGCTATTTTTGCTGCGAATTCTCTTTGCGGCTCTTATCCCCTCGCTGAGGGTGGACAAGCCGGTCTGAGAGCCCTTGTTGACTGGTTGCTCGAAAGCGAATACTCTAAGCAAAGTATTCGGAGGTGAGCAATGGCGAAGCGTGCGGTGTCGAACCCGCTGGCGTTGGCCGTCCTGGCCTGCCTGTGGGAGAAGCCGATGTATCCCTACGAGATGACGACGACGATGCGGGAGCGCGGCAAAGAAGACAGCATCCGGCTCAACTTCGGCTCCCTCTATGCCGTGATCAAGTCTCTCGAGAAGCACGGCTTCATCCAGGTCGCGCAGACGGAGCGCGAGGGCAACCGGCCCGAGCGCGTCGTCTACGAGATCACCGAGGCCGGTCGCACCGAAGCGGACGAGTGGATGCGCGAGCTCATCACGTTCCCGGTCAAGGAGTATCCGGCCATCGAGACCGGGCTGTCCCTGCTCCCGCTTCTCGCACCCCAGGTCGCGGCCGACCTCCTGGAGCGTCGTCGCGACCTGCTCGACGCCGACCTCGCCGAGCGCCGCCGGGTCCACGAGCAGGCGCTCGCCTATCCACTCCCCGAGCTGTTCATGATCGAGTCGACCTACCGGGTCGCGATGATGGAGGCCGAGCGCACGTTCGTGGCCGACCTCGCGGCACGCATCCGCGACCGCACGCTCGGCGGCATCGACTGGTGGGAGCGGCTCTGGGAGCTGTTCGGCCAGGGCTACGACATGGCCGAGATCCGGGAACGGATCGCGGCAGGCGACTTCGGGCAGGAGGTGGCCGACCTGCTGGGCAGCTGACAGACAGAACGATGGCCGGAGAGCGGCAACTCTCCGGCCATCCACACCTTCGATCGTTCCTCACGGAACCTGCGTCAACAGTCACCGAGGGCATTCCCATGATATGCCCGCGACGGTGGCTGCCGAGATGAAAGGAAGCCACCCGTGGCATCACAGAACGGCTCGGCGCTCGTCGCCGAGCACCTCGTCAAGTCCTACAGCGGAGGGCGGGGAAAGCCCGCCATCCGCGCCGTCGACGACCTCGGCTTCGAGGTCGCCACCGGCACCGTCTTCGGGCTGCTCGGCCCCAACGGAGCCGGCAAGTCGACCACCATGAAGATCCTGTCGACGCTCGCGCGCGCCGACGCCGGTTCCGCGTTCGTCGCCGGCATCGACGTCGCCAGGAACCCGGGACGCGTGCGCCGCGCCATCGGGTTCGTCGCTCAGAAGCCGGTCTCCGACCCCAACGACACCGGGGCCGAGAACCTCGTCCTCGCCGGGCAACTCCAGGGGATGAGCGGGAGGAGCGCCCGGGCGCGTGCGGCCGAGCTCCTCGACCGCTTCGGCCTGACCGAGCACGCCAAGCGACAGGTGAAGACCTACTCGGGCGGGATGGCCCGCAAGCTCGACGTGGCCATCGGCCTCATGCACCACCCGCAGGTGCTGTTCCTGGACGAGCCGACCACCGGCCTCGACCCGGAGGCCCGCGCCGAACTGTGGGCCGAGCTCGAGCGGATGACAGCCGCCGAGAACCTCACGGTGCTGCTCACCACCCACTACCTGGACGAGGCCGACCGACTGGCGGATCGCCTGGCGATCGTCGACCACGGCCGCGTCGTGGCCGGAGGGACCCCGGAGGAGCTGAAGAACGGCCTCCGCGGCGACGCGGTGATCGTCGAGCTGACACCCGACGCCGACCCGTTCGCCGCGCTGACGGCGCTGGAACGCGTCGATGCCCTCCGCGAGGTGGGCGGTGACGGACGGACCGTCCGGGCGCGTGCCGACAACGGCGCTGCGACCCTTCCGGCCGCGCTCGCCGCTCTGGAGGCCGCGGCCGTGACCGTCGCCTCCGCCACCGTCGCCCGGCCCAGCCTCGACGACGTCTACCTGCGGCACACCGGCCGCACCTTCACCCGGGCGCAGGAGTCCGCCGAGCACGTTCTGGAGACCGCATCATGACCGCCATCGCCACCGCGCCCGCGCGCACCGCCCGCCGGTCCGGCCCGACCTTCCTCACCCACACCGTGCTGCTCACGGGGCGCCAGCTCCGCTGGGCCATGCGGATGCCGGCCTTCCTCGTGATGAACCTGGTGCAGCCGGTGATCTGGCTGCTGCTCTTCGGCCAGCTCTTCAAGTCCGTGATCGAGATCCCCGGCTTCGGGGTGGGGCAGAGCTACTTGGAGTACCTGACGCCGGGCGTCGTGATGATGCTCGCACTGTTCGGCAGCGCCTGGTCGGGCACCGTCTACATCCAGGACATGGACCGCGGCGTGATGGACCGCTTCCTCACCTCGCCCACGAATCGCGGCGCCATGATCGTCTCGACGCTGGTCTACCAGTCGATCCTGGCGGTCGTGCAGTCGCTCATCGTCGTGGGGATCGCGTTCTGGGCCGGCGCCCGGTTCGAGGGCGGCCTGGGCGGGATGCTGCTCCTGCTCGTCGGAGTGGTGCTGCTCACCGCGGTGTTCTGCTCGTTCTCGAACGCCGTGGCGCTGCTGGCCCGTGACCAGACCGCGCTGATCGGCATCTCGCAGCTCATCACTCTGCCGCTGATGTTCCTCAGCTCGGCGATCATGAACACGAAGCTGTCACCGGAGTGGGTGCGGAACGTCGCCGCCTACAACCCGTTCGAGTGGGCCGTCATCGTGGGCAGGGAGGCGCTCAGCTCCGATCCCGACTGGGCGAGCCTGTGGGGCCACGCCGGCCTCCTGGCGGCTCTCGCGGTCATCATGGCCGCACTCGCCACCAGCGCCTTCCGGGTCTACCAGCGCTCGGCGTGACGGCGAGAAGCCGGCGAGAGTGCGGATTCCCTGCGCTCTCGTCGGCTTCCGGCGTTCAGAACAGGTCGGGGGAGGGGGCGCTGGCGTGGCGGATGGAGACGTCCGCGTGCCGGTCGAACCGGTAGCCGACGCCGCGCACGGTGCGCACGATGTCCTCGTAGCGCCCGAGCTTGGCGCGCAGGCGCCGCACGTGCACGTCGATCGTGCGCTCGTTCGGGATCTCGTCCTCGTCCGCGCTCGACCACAGCGACGAGATCAGCTCGGCGCGTTCGATCGTGCGGCCCTCGCGCAGCACGAGGTACTGCAGCAGCTCGAACTCCTTGTAGGTGAGCGACACGGTCTGGTTGTCGAGGATGAGGCGCTTGCGCGAGATGTCGACCACGACGCCGGAGGCGGCGCGGTCCTCGTCCTCGTCCGCAACCACGGTGTGGCGGTGCTTGGCGATCGCGGCCGGGTCCTGGAGGGCGAGCCGCACGACGTCGACGTCGCGGCCGCCGGCGCCGGCCGGGGCGAGGGCGACGGCGGCGTAGGTCTCGGCGGCGGGGGCGAGTTCGCTGGTCAGCTGCTTGAGCGCCTCCACGATGCGGCCGAGGTCGGTGCCGGATGCGGCGGCCTTGAGCTCGTCGATGCCGACGTAGAGGACGAAGCCGCGGGCCTCGGTCCCCTCGGGGACGGCGCGGAGGCGGGGGGCGGGAGCAGCGACCTGCTCGGCGAGAGCGGCGGAGGGACGGAGGGTGTCGATGGTGGCGAGAGACATGGGAGGAAGTCCTTCAGTGATGATGATGCGTCCGGACCCGATGCGGACTGCACCTCTGCCGAGGATGCGCCGGATGTCGGAGTTTCCGGTATGACGAGATGTCCCGATTCAGAAAGGGACCGATGCACGGGTGCGTACGTGTGGCGCGCCCGGGGAGCTGTGCCCGGCGTCGACGCTCGTCTGCGTCGGAGGGCGACCGCTCGGCGAAAGGGTCGTCAGATTAGCGACACATTCGGCAACACATGACCGAGTCGCGGCCGGGCATCATCATGCCGGCATCCCCGAGGGCCTCGAGGGAGGTCAGGGTACGCGAGTTGTCAGTCATGTTGAGAAGTAAACCGTCTCATGACTCGCGGTGTCAAATCGTTACGGAATGTTGCGAGCCTTCTCGACGGCTCTACACAGTGCCGTACAAACGGTCTCCGGCGTCGCCGAGACCGGGCACAATGTATCCGTTCTCGTTGAGGCGCTCGTCGAGGGCGCCGAGCACGATGGTCACGTCGCGGCCCTCCGTCGCCTTCTCGAGCGCCGCGAGGCCCTCCGGTGCGGCGAGGATGCAGATCGCCGTGACATCGACGGCGTTCCGCTTGAACAGGAAGTCGATCGCGGCGCCCAGCGAGCCTCCCGTCGCCAGCATCGGGTCGAGCACGAAGCACTGCCGGTCGGAGAGGTCCATCGGGAGACGCTCGGCGTAGGTGGTCGGCTCGAGGGTCTCCTCGTTGCGCGCCATGCCGAGGAAGCCGACCTCGGCGGTCGGCATCAGCCGGACCATGCCCTCCAGCATCCCGAGGCCGGCGCGCAGGATCGGCACGACCAGCGGTCGCGGCTGGCTCAGGGTGACGCCGGTCGTCGTCGTGACCGGGGTCTCGATCTGCACCGGCTCCACCCGCACGGCCCGCGTCGCTTCGTAGGCGAGCAGCGTGACGAGCTCCTCCGTCAGTGCACGGAACACGGGGGACGGGGTGTCCTTGTTGCGGAGCACGGAGAGCTTGTGGGTGATGAGGGGGTGGTCGGCTACGTGCACTCGCATAGGCTCAAGGCTAGCCGAACCCGCCGAGCCGCGGGCCGGCCAGAGGAGGACCCGTGACCCTGCCCGTTCCCGCCGGCTACGAGGAGTGGATGCGCCGCGCCATCGCCGACGCGCGCCTCGCCTTCGACACCGGGGACGTGCCGGTCGCGGCGCTCGTGGTCGACGAGCGCGGCGAAGTCATCGGCACCGGCCGCAACGAGCGTGAGCTCCACCGCGATCCGACCGCGCACGCCGAGATCCTCGCGCTGCGGGCCGCTGCGGCCGCCCGCGACGACTGGCACCTCGAGGGCTGCACGCTGGTCGTGACGCTGGAGCCGTGCGTGATGTGCGCGGGCGCGGTGCTGGCCGCGCGCGTTCCGACGGTCGTGTTCGGGGCCTGGGACGAGAAGGCGGGCGCGGGAGGCTCGGTGTACGACGTGCTGCGCGACCGGCGGCTCAACCACCAGGTGTCGGTGTATCCCGGCGTGCTCGCCGAGGACTGCGCCGACCTTCTGCTCGACTTCTTCCGGGCGAAGCGCTGAGCCTGCGCTCAGGCCGGGAGGCCCTCCAGCCACTCTGAGAAAGCCGCTCGGGAGGCCTCCTGCATCCGCGCCGAGTACAGCTCGCGGTCCTCGCGGAGCGCCTCGGGGTCGATCGCGTGCTCGTCGAGCTCGCCAGTCCCCTGGAGATTCGTGCCGTCGGCGACCCACTCCTCGTGCATCTCGTCGGTCACCTCGGGGTGGAACTGCACCGCCAGGGCGAAGTCGCCGATCGCGAACGCCTCGTTCGAGTAGTCGCTCGATTCAGCCAGCCGCGTCGCCCGCTCGGGCAGCTCGAACGTGTCGCCGTGCCACTCGACCACGGGAACGCCCGCGAAGTGCCGGATCGGCGAGGCCGCACCGGCCTCGGTCGGCTCGACGCGACGGAAACCGATCTGGGTGGTGTCTCCCTTGTAGACGCGCTCGCCGAGGGCGCCGGCCATCAGCTGAGCGCCCAGGCACACGCCGAGCGTCGGACGCTCGGCTTCGAGCCGGAAGCGCAGCAGGGTCTGCTCCGCGGCGAGGAACGGGTACTGCTCGGTCTGATACGCGCCCATCTCGCCGCCGAGCACGACGACGAGGTCGGCCTCGGTCGGGTCGATCGCGGCGACGTCCTCGGTCGTGACGTCCACGACGCGGAGGGCGTACCCGTGCTCGGTCAGGACGGGGCCGATGTTGCCGAGGTGGATGGACGGGTCGTGCTGCAGGATCAGGGCGGTGCGCGTCACTCGAGTCCTTTGATGACGATGGTGTCGGTGGCGGGATGCTGCTCGTTCGGGTCGACCCAGACGTCGGGCTCGATGTAGATCACGCGCGCGACCGGGACCGCCTCGCGGATGCGGCTCTCGATGACGTCGATCGCGGCGGCGACCTCCGCCAGCGGCAGGCTGCCGGCGAGCGCGAGCTTGGCGCCGACGAGCAGCTCGTCGGGCCCGAGGTACAGCGTGCGCATGTGGATGATGCGCTCGGCCTCGTCGCCCGCCAGGATCGCGCGCTCGATGGCTGCGACGTCGGTGTCGGACGCGCCCTCGCCGACCAGGAGGCTCTTGGTCTCGATGCCGAGGATGATCGCCACGGCGACCAGGAGGAGGCCGATCAGGACGGTGCCGACGCCGTCCCAGACGCCGTTCCCGGTGATGATCGTGAGGCCGACGCCGATGAGTGCGAAGACGAGGCCGATGAGGGCGGCGACGTCCTCCAGCAGTACCACGGGCAGCTCGGGCGCCTTGGCGCGGCGGATGAACTGCGGCCACGACATCCCCTTGCGAAGGGGGTTCGACTCGTGGACGGCGGTGCGCAGCGAGAACGACTCCAGGCCGATCGCGATGAAGAGCACCAGCAGGGGCAGCCACCAGTTCTCGAGCGGGTGGGGGTGGGTGAGCTTCTCGACTCCCTCGTAGAGCGAGAAGACGCCGCCGACGGAGAACAGGATGATCGAGACCACGAACGCGTAGACGTACCGCTCGCGACCGTAGCCGAACGGATGCTCCTTGTCGGCCTTCTTCTTCGCCTGGCGCCCGCCGAGCAGGAGGAGGAGCTGGTTGCCGGAGTCGGCGACCGAGTGGACGCCCTCCGCGAGCATCGATGACGAGCCGGAGAACGCCCAGGCGATGAATTTCGTGAGGGCGATGCCGAGGTTGGCGGCGAAGGCCGCGACGATCGCCCTGGTACCGCCTTCTGCGCTCATGCCCTCATCCTAGGATGGCCCCATGACCGACACGCAGAACGTCACGCTGCCCACCATCGCGATGCTCGGCGCCGGCTCGATGGGCCGCGCCATCCTCTCCGGGCTGACCGCGCCGGGCGTGGAGGTGACGGGCGGCATCCGCGTCACGAACCGTTCCGCGGCGCGCGCGGCCGAGCTGGAAGGCATCCCCGGGGTTACGGCCTTCGCGACCGAGAAGGACGGCGCGGCGAACCGCGTCGCCGTCGACGGCGCCTCCATCGTGATCGTGGCGGTCAAGCCGGCGATGGTGCCGGACCTGCTGCGTGAGATCGCGTCGTCGCTCACGCCGGGCACCATCGTCGTGAGCGTGGCCGCCGGCGTCACCGTCGCGACGTTCGAGTCGCTCCTGCCGGACACGGTCGTCGTCGCGCGGTCGATGCCGAACACCCCCGCCGTGGTCGGCAAGGCCGTCACCGGGATCAGTCCGGGGACGCGCACCGAGCCGGCCGACCTCGAGCTGGTCCGCGCGCTCTTCGAGACCGTGGGCGAGGTCGTGGAGGTTCCCGAGTCGCAGCTGGACGCGCTCAGCACGATCTCCGGCTCCGGGCCGGCGTACGTGTTCTACCTGGTGGAGGCCCTCACCTCGGCCGCCCTCGAGAAGGGCT
The DNA here is from genome assembly GCF_001423695.1 of Leifsonia sp. Leaf336. GTDB lineage: Bacteria > Actinomycetota > Actinomycetes > Actinomycetales > Microbacteriaceae > Leifsonia. The sequence continues at coordinate 27,511 of NZ_LMOZ01000003.1, read as the reverse complement.
TCACCCCGGAGCAGGCACGCACGCTCGTGAACGGCACCTTCCTCGGCGCCTCCGAGCTGCTGGTGGCCTCCGGCGACGACCCCGCCGAGCTGCGACGTCGCGTCACGAGCCCCAACGGCACGACCGAGCGCGCGATCGAGGTCCTCGCGACCGCCGACCTCCCTGGCCTCTTCACCCGCGCCACGGACGCCGCACTGGCGCGCGCCCGTGAGCTCGCGGGTCCTGCCTCCTGACGCGGAGCGGATCCGCCTCGCAGCGTCAGGCCGCGCGGAGTCGTTCGGTCTCGCTTCTCGGTGCGGGCCGCCCGACGAGCGCCCGCGGGGCCGCGAACAGCCACGGGAACCGGAGACGGGCGCACACCGCCCAGAGGAGGAGAGGCAACCCGACACCGGCGATCGTGCCGGCCACGATGTGGACGGCAGGGTCGTCGACGCCGGCGAGTGAAAGCACGATACGCGTGCCGGAGGTCGCCAGGATGTGCGCCAGGAAGATCTCCAGAGTCCGTGTACCCACGAGGGCGAGCCAACCGGCGGCAGGGCCGGCGCGTGAGAGCAGTCGCGACGTGGCGATCACGGCTACGACCCCGGCCAGCGAGCCGACGACGCCGAAAGCGGTCGAGCCCGCTGTGCGGAAGTCGCCCTCGATCGTCGGTGGAGTCGCGCGCGTCACGACCACGAGTGCCGCGACCAGCGCCCACCCGGCGACCGCGCCGATCCAGCAGACGATCGTCGGCACGGCCTGCACCTGTGCCGTGAAACGCGGCGCGCCCCAGACGGTTCCCGCAATGAAGTAGACCGATAGTCCGAGCCCCTGCGTGCCGAAGTAGGAGAAGGGGATCCCCCAGAGTGCGAGGCTGACGAGCCCCGCCAGGGCCAGAGCCAGCACAGCACGCGTCCGACTCCTCCACGGCTGCACGATGACGGCCGCGGTCGTCATCACGATGAGCCACGCCAGGAACCAGAGCTGCCCCTCCGGCGCCCACAGCTGCACGATCTCGAGGGGCGAGGTCGGGTAGTTGACGAGGGAGCCGGTCAGCATCCGCACCGTGCCCTGCAGCAGCGACCAGAGGACGTAGAGGTACACCAACGTGACGACGCGCGAGCGGAAATAGCGCGCAGTCCCGTCCCGCTGAGCGGCACGACTCACGAAGAGCGCCGTCAGGAACGCGAAGACCGGCATGTGGAATAGATAGAGGAACCGATTCGCCATCGCGTAGGCGTCGCTGTCGCCGTCGATGATCCCCGACGCGGCGACCCCTTGGATCACGTGGCCGAGGACGACGGCGATGATCGCGATCGCCTTCGCGGCATCGACGGTCAGATCCCGGTTGGGCGATATCACGCGGGTCACGCTAGTCGCGGCACCGACGCTGTCCGCAGGGCGTTCGCGACCGTCCGGGCAGCTCGCCCGTCGTTATCGCCTCGCCTATCACCTGGGGCGCGGGTGACGCGTCGCGGCTACCCCTCGAGTGCGGCGAAGCGCTCGATATCGGCGGAGGTGCCGGAGACGATGATGAGGTCGTGGTTCGAGACCACCGTGTCGGGCGTGGCGTACGTGAACGGCTTGCCGGGGCTCTTCACGCCCACGACCGTGATGTTGTAGCGACTGCGCACACCCGACTGCGCAAGGTTGACGCCGCGGACGGGCTTCGGCGGGAACATCTTCACCAGCGCGAAGTCGTCGTCGAACTCGATGAAGTCGAGCATCCGCCCCGACACCAGGTGCGCCACCCGCTCGCCGGCCTCGGCCTCCGGGTAGATGACGTGGTTCGCGCCGATGCGCTCGAGGATCTTGCCGTGCGACTGCGAGATCGCCTTGGCCCAGATCTGCGGCACGTGGAGGTCGACCAGGTTGGCGGTGATGAGCACGCTGGCCTCGATCGACGACCCGACGGCGACGACCGCGATCGAGAAGTCCTCCGCGCCGATCTGCCGCAGCGTCTCGATGGATCGCGCGTCGGCCTGCACGGTGTGCGTCACCCGGTCGGCCCACTTCTGCACGAGCGCGGCATCCGTGTCGATCGCCAGGACCTCCCGGCCCAGCCGATCGAGCTGCCCCGCCGTCGCCGCGCCGAAGCGACCGAGGCCGATCACCAGGACGGGAGCGTTGTGCTTGATCCGGTCAACCAACGAGCGGCCTCTCCTCGGGGTTCTGGTAGAGCTGCTTGCGCTGGCTCTGGGCGAGCGCCGCGGCGAGTGTCACTGTACCAACGCGCCCGCAGAACATCGTGGCGGCCATGACGTACACACCGGCGTCGGGCAGCCTCTCGGTGAGCCCGGTCGAGAGCCCGCAGGTCGCGAACGCCGAGATCACGTCGAACAGCACGTGGTCGAGCGGCGCCTTGGTGATCTGGAGGATCAGGATGCTGGCCACGGCGACGATCGTCGCCCCCCACAGCGCCACCGCGACCGACAGGCGCAGCACGTCGATCGGGATGCGGCGCTTGAACGCGTCCATCGACTCCACGCCGCGCGCCTCGGCGAACGCCGCGAGGAACAGCACGGCCAGCGTCGTCACTTTGATGCCGCCGGCGGTGGAGGCCGAACCGCCTCCGATGAACATCAGCATGTCGGTGACGAGCAGGCTCGACCCGTGGAGGTCCTGGATCGGGATGGTCGCGAAGCCTCCCGAGCGCGCCATCGTCGACAGGAAGAGCGACTGGAAGACGGTGTGCCCGGCGTCCAGATGACCGAACGTCTTGGGGTTGTCGTATTCGAGCACGATGTACAGCACGGCCCCGGCCACCAGGAGGATGACCGAGGTCAGCAGGGTGAGTTTGACGTGGATCGACCAACGTCTGCGCCGTTTGCGCAGATTGGAGGCGATCGCCAGGATCACCGGGAACCCGATCGCGCCGAGGAACACGCCGATCATGAGGGCGCCGAGGAACCAGTAGTCGTTCAGGAACGGCGTGAGGCCCTCGGTGTTCGGCGCGAACCCGGTGTTGGTGAAGGCCATCGCCGAGTAGTAGAGGCTCTCCCAGATCGAGGCGCCGACGTCCATCCCCGCGATCAGCATCCGCGGGAAGAGCAGGAGCGCGATGCCGCCCTCGATGACGACCATGCTGATCGCGACGGTCCGCAGGAGCTTGCCGACGTCGCCCAGCAGCACCGCCTGGCCTTCGGCCACCGGGCCGGCGTGGATGCGCTGCGGGTTGCTGTCGCTGGCGGCCATGAGCTTGGCGCGCAGGCCGAGGCGGCGCGAGATGACGAGGCCGAGGATGCTCGCCATGGTCAGCACGCCCACCGCGCCGACCTGCACGCCGACGTAGACGAGCAGATGGCCGAACACCGACCAGTGCGTCGCCATGTCGACGGTCGCGAGGCCCGTCACGCAGATCACCGACACTGCGGTGAAGAGGGAATCGGCGAGCCCGGTCCAGGTGCCGGAGGCCGACGAGACAGGGAGCGAGAACAACAGCGTGAAGACGAGGATCAGCAGCAGGAAGACCATGATCGCGAACCGCGAAGGGCTCCGCTGCGCGAACGCGTTGACCGCAGCCCGTGCGCGTCCCCCCGCGGCCGGGGACCCCCGCCGGGCCGCCTGCGTCGTGCGCATCGTCCGTTCCTCCCACCGACAGCTTCGGACATGGTACTCCGCCACCCGTACGACTAGCCTGGTGCAATGGCCGACATCTTCGACGTGATCGCCGACCCGACGCGGCGCGACATCCTCAGAGTGCTGCTCGACCGCAACTCGGATGACTCGCGTCCCGCCGGCGAGATCTCGGTCTCGGAGATCGTGGCCACCCTCGAGCTCAGCCAGCCGACCGTCTCCAAGCATCTCAAGGTGCTGCGCGAGGCCTCCCTGGTGTCGGTGCGCGAGGAGGGCCAGCACCGCTACTACCGGCTCGACCCGGCCCCGCTGGAGGCCGTGGAGGACTGGGTGATCCCGTTCACCGCCTCCGATGTCGACCTGACGGCGTACACGGCCGAGCTGGCCGACGAGACGCGCGAGTTCGCGAGCACGGTCGGCAAGGTGCTCGCCGACACCCGGCGCCGTGTCGAGCGCGTCACGCCGAAGAAATGGCGTAGAGACTGAGCCCTCGAAGCGGCTAGAGTTCGCTAGTTCCCCGTCGTCACGACCCGAGTACGATGACGGGCAGGAGAGGGACACCGCATGGTTCACGAAGGGGGCTCGAACGCCCTACGGGATGTGCGCTTCCTGACGGTCGCCGAAGTGGCCGACATGATGCGCGTCTCCCGCATGACCGTCTACAGGCTCGTCCATGCCGGTGAGCTCCCGGCCATCCGTTTCGGCCGGTCGTTCCGGGTTCCGGAGTCCGCTGTCGCGCAGGCGTTGAAGACCGTTGCGCCCCATCTCGAGGGCGGCGTCGCGGACTCGGCGTGAAGTCGGGTAGACTGGCTGCTTGTGTCGCCGCGTTTCCCGCGGCAAACCACCAACTTTGTGAGGTCTACGTGGGTTCCGTTATCAAGAAGCGTCGCAAGCGTATGGCGAAGAAGAAGCACCGCAAGCTTCTTCGCAAGACGCGCCACCAGCGTCGCAACAAGAAGTAGACCTCAGCGTCTGCTGCTCGAGCGCCGGTCCGAAAGGGTCGGCGCTTTTTGCCGTTAAGCTTGTCGACGTGCCTTCCGTCACCGTCACGCTCATCGGCAAGCCGGGCTGTCACTTGTGTGACGATGCCCGTGACGTGATCCGCTCGGTGATCGCCGCCCTGCCCGACGACGCTCCCGGCGTGGAGGTCGAAGAGCGCAGCATCCTCGATGACGCCGAGCTCCACGAGCGGTATGTGGAGGACATCCCTGTCGTGCTGATCGACGGCCGGCAGCACACCTACTGGCGCGTGGACCCGGCACGTCTGCGCACAGCCCTGCTGGAGGAGGAACGTTGACTCTGCGTCACGTGGTCATGTGGAAGCTCGCGTCGACGGACGAGGCCGAGCGCGCCGAGCAGGCAGCGCGGATCAAGGCCGGCCTCGAGTCGCTCCCCGCGGTGATCCCCGAGATCGAGCGCTTCGAGGTGGGCGTCAACTCCCTCCCGGTCAACGAGTTCGACGTGGTGCTGGTCAGCGACTTCGCCGATGAGGCGGCGCTGCAGCGCTACGTCGTGCACCCCGAGCACGAGAAGGTGGCGTCGTACATCCGCTCGGTCGTCTCGGGCCGTGCCGCGGTCGACGCCGAGGGCTGAGTCCTCGCGAGACGCGCCCCGAACGCACACGTGCCCGATGCCTCTCGGCACCGGGCACGGCTCGGAGTGCTGACGGTCAGACGACCGGGCTCTCGTCGATCTCCGCGTCGGAGCGACGGTAGTCCGAGAGGAACTGCGTCAGTGACGACGCGTACAGGTCGCGAACCAGGTCGCCCGCCTTCGCGCCGTCGTGCGCCTTCGCGGCCTCGAGGATCTCGGCGACGCGACCGGGGAGGTCGTCGGTGTCGAACGGCTGCTTCCACACCGCGATGTACCGCAGCACCTGGGGGCTCAGCCCCTCGCTGATCGAAAGCAGAACGGCATTGTCGCTGCTGCGCTCGAACTCCAGGAAGAAGTCGTTGAGCGCACGGCCGAGAGCAGGCAGGCTGTTCGCCTTGGCGGCCTTGCGGATCTCCTTGAGGGCCTTGTCCTGCCGGCCGAGGGTTGCGCTGTCGAGCGTCGGCACGGAGGTCCGGGCCGCGTACTCGTGCAGGAGGCCCGTCGTGTAGATTGCCTCGTCGATGGCGCGCAGGTCGATGGGGGCGACCCGCGTGTAGCGGTTGGGCGCCATCTCGACCAGGCCGATGTCGGCGAGCTTCATCAGGGCCTCGCGGATCGGCGTGCGCGAGACGCCGAGCCAGGCCGTCAGCTTCTCGTCGAGGAGGGTCTCGCCCGGCTCGAGGGTGCCGTCGAGGATGCCCTCGTAGAGACGGTTGTAGACGACGTCGCGCAGCAGCTGGCGCTCGACGGGGGCGGAGTCTTTAACGGGAAGCGGCATCAGCGCCCCTCCTTCACAGTGGGTGCGGCGTTCGCGGCGAACTCGTCGACGACCGTGACGAGGCCCTTGTTCCAGAATTCGACGACGGCGGTCGCGGCTTTGGCGCCGTTGCCGGCGATGGCGGCGTCGATGGCCGCTTTTGCGTGCGGCGCACCCGCGGCGAAAGCCTGGGAGGACGGGGCCGCGATCAGCGCCCGGCGCACCTCGGGGAGGTGGCGGGAGAACAGCTTCGCGATCGTGCGGTTGTCGAGCCGGCGGAGGAAGACATTGACGAAGCCGTCGGTGAAGACGCGCTCGCGCACCAGGTCGGCCATCTCCGTGCCGTCTCCCACGCGCTCCTTGAACGCGCGGAGCGCATCCTTGTCCTCGTCGGTGAGCAGCGGCGTCGCGTCGCGTACGACGCCGGTCATGAGGCTGCCGACCGTGTCGATCAGGGCGCGCAGACGCACCGGGTCGATCGGGGTGACCCTGGTGCGCTTCTGGGGCATGATCTCGACGAGGCCCATGGCGGCCAGCTGGTTGAGCGCTTCGCGGACGGGGGTGCGGGAGACCCCGACCCACTTCTCGATCTCAGCGTCGTAGAGCTGCTCTCCGGGCGTGAGATCCCCGTCGACGATGGCGTCGAGCAGACGAATGAAGACTTCGTCGCGGATGAGCCGCCGGGGACTGACGGCTTCTGCAATGGGTACAGGCATACATGAATATTACATCCGGAGCCGTCGGATGCAAGACCATCGTGTCACGAGTTTCTGGTGGCGTGTCGTGCGCCGCGATATGACGTGGAATTTAGAAGCGGTTTCCCAGGGCCTTGGCCTTGAGCGCGTCGAACTCGTTCTTGCTGATGACGCCCTTGTCGAGCAGATCCTGCGCCTGCTGGATGTCGGCGGCCGGCGTCGCCGACGGGGTGGGGTGCGTGTAGTAGTCGGTGTCCTCCGGCACGGTCTGTCGCGAGCGGGAGTTGCGCTCGGCCATACCGCGGCCACGCGCGATCAGGTACACCAGAGCGGTGAGCCAGGGGACGAAGATGAGGAAGATCACCCAGACGGCCTTCCACCATCCGTTGAGCTTCTCGTCGCGGAACAGGTCGACCAGGATCGTGAAAAGAACCATCAAGTAGGCGACGAAGGCGAAAGCCCAGAAGATCAGCCAGAAGAAGTTCCAGAATCCGTTCACGACGAGCTCCTCTCGATTGCGGACAACGTAGCGGTGAGCGGGTGCGTCTGGCTAGGGTGCGTCTGGCTAGGGTGCGTCGCCGGGCCTCGACAGAGGTCGCGGTTAGGCTGACCGCATGCTCAGCCAGCTGCCGCCCCACCTCTGGCGCGGGAGGTCGGCGGCGGGGTGGACGGCGCTGGTCCTCGGATTCGTCGTCGGTTTGCCGCTGGCCCTGGCGGTCGGGCTCGCGCTGCTCGGGGTGGGAGTCGCGGCGGCCGTCGTGGCTCTGGTCGTCGGCTTCATCGCGCTCGTGGCCGAGTGGGCGTGGTACGCGATCGAGCGAGGGCGCGAGCAGCCGTACCCGTTCCCTGTGCCCGCTCCGCGACAGCGCCGGTCGCGGCGGACGGCCCTGAGCGGCCTCTACCTGTCGGCCGCGCCGCGACTGACCGGTGGCGTCGCTCGAGTCACCGGCTGGCTGCTGGCGCCGCTCGCCCTGCTGGTGGGAGTCGTGGGCATCGTCGTGCCTCGCTGGCGGGCGCGGCCGTATCTCGCCGTGTTCACGCTTCCGGCGCTGCTGCGCAAGACCGTGGGCCTCGGCCGGAAGCGCGGCCTGCTGCGCGACGGCCACGACGCGGTGCTGCTCGGCTACGACGACCTCCTTGAGCAGCAGTTCCCGCTCCTGCACGACTTCCTGCGCTGGTGGGACGATCCGGGAGCCGGCGACGAGTACACGCCCTCGCCCGGCCTCGTCGACGTGCCGGCAGGCCTGCTCGGGCTCGAGCTCGGCCCGGTCCCAGACCCGCTCGGCCGCACCGGGCTCGCGGCGGGCGGGATGCGACGCCGCTCGGTGCACACGCTCCGCGACCTGCTGCTCAGCCAGCGCGAGATCGACGACCTCTGCGACCCCGACCTCGACGAGCGCATCGACACCGCGGTGATCCGGTTGGTCGAGCGCGTGCACGAGGGCGTGCGGCACTGGATCGTGCAGTTCCCGAGCACGAAATCGTGGCACCCGCGCCCCGGCGTCGCGCCGAACGACCTGACGGCCGACCTCGTGATCGGCGCCGAGTACGAGGCGACCATCACCCGCGCGGCACTGGCGACCATGCGGGAGGCGGGCATCGCCCCGGGGGAGCCGGTCGTGCTCGCCGGTTTCAGTCTCGGCGGGATGGTCGCGGCGCAGGTCGCCGCACATGCGCACGCCGCCGGGTTCAGCGTGACGCACCTCGTTGTCGCCGGCTCCCCGCTCGGGCGCCTGCCGATCCCGTCCGGCATCCGGACGCTGGCGATCGAGCACGTGCTCGACCTCGTCCCGCGCATCGATGGCCGGGAGAACCCGGTTCGGCTGGACCTCGACGGCTCCGACGTGCTCGTCACGGTGAAGGCGGGGCCGGCGCTGACACCCGGTTTCCGACTGGGGGCACTCCACGAGGCCATCGCGTACGCCGATACCGCCGGGCTGATCGAGAAGGAGCCGCCAGGGGCGTCGGTGGCCGCGCTGCTCGCGGAACTGCGGCCGTTCTTCGGCGACGGACAGACCGTGCACGACCGCGCGGCGCTGCGTGCCGGAGACCTCCCGGCGCGGCCGGCCGTGCCGTTCTCCCTGCACAGCACCCTGGAGCAGGGGATCACCGAGGAGGCGCTGCGCCAGACTCTGCGCCGCCTGGCCGGGGTCTATGCGGTCGACGTGTACCAGTCGAGGGGCGGCCTCGCCACGACCATCCTGTGGAGCGCTGACCTGCTGGTGCGCACCCTCGACGCGTGGCTGGTCGCCACCCGCCGGGCGGCGATCTACCGGGGCCTCCTGTCGTTGCTCGGGCGGCGGCGCGCCGTCGGCATCCACTTGCGCCTGCAGGCGCGCGCGACGCCGGGGCTCATCTGGGAGGCGACGCTGCAGCGGATGCCCGACGGGCGCTGGCGCGAGACGATCGATGTCACGGTCGACGACCGGGCACGGGCTGCGGACATTGTGCGCCTGTTCCCCGACGGAGTGAAGACCAGAGTGGTGCTGCACCGGCCGGACGCGTTCGAGCCGGTGCTCGACGCCGCCGGGATATGAGGCGGCGGTAGCCGAGCCGCCGTACGATGGTGCGACCCGAGCAAGGAGGCGACGTGGGACGCGAGAAGTACTGGGCAGAAGATCCGGATCCGCTGGTACGGGTGGGGGAGGGCTTCCGCCTCTCCGACCAGGACACCGCCTCCACACCGGGCTTCACCGGTGGCAAGAAGGACGGCGAGAAGGCGCTCGCCGACGGCGCGGCGATCCTCGCCGACCTGCAGGAACGCCTCTTCGCGGCGGGGACCTTGGGCGAGCGGCGCAGCGTGCTGCTCGTGCTGCAGGCGATGGACACGGCGGGCAAGGGCGGCATCGTCACCCACGTCGTCGGTCAGATGAACCTCGGCGGCGTCCGGTACGCGGGGTTCAAGAAGCCGACGCAGGAGGAGCTCGCCCACGACTTCCTCTGGCGGATCTGGAAGCACGTCCCTGGTTCGGGCGAGGTCGGTGTGTTCGATCGGTCCCACTACGAGGACGTCCTGATCGGCAGAGTGCGCAACCTCGCTCCCGACGAGGAGATCGACCGGCGCTACGGCGCGATCAACGACTTCGAGCTCGAGCTGGCCGAGTCGGGGACGACGATCGTGAAGGTGATGCTGCACCTGAGCAAGGGCGAGCAGAAGGCGCGACTTGCGTCGCGTCTCGATCGCCCGGACAAGCAGTGGAAGTACAACCCGGGCGACGTCGGCGAGCGACTGCTGTGGGACTCCTACCAGGATGCGTACCAGATCGTGTTCGGCCGCACCTCGACGTCGTACGCCCCCTGGTATGTCGTGCCGGCCGACCGCAAGTGGTACGCGCGGCTCGCCGTGCAGCACCTGCTCATCCACGCACTGGAGGACCTGGAGCTGGAGTGGCCGGAGCCCGACTATGACGTCGAGGTCGAGAAGGCGCGGCTCGCGGCCTCCTGAGCGGCTCCGGCTAGCGGCGGGGATGCCGCGCGTTCAGCCGAACGCCTCGACGATCGGTCGGAACTTCATGGTCGTCTCGGCGTACTCCGTCGCGGGGTCGGAGTCCGCCACGATACCTGCGCCCGCGTACGCGGTGAGGTCACCGGTGTCGGTGAGCTGCGCACAGCGGAGGGCGATCGCCCACTCGCCGTCCCCGTCGCCGCCGACCCAGCCGACCGGCCCCGCATAGCGTCCACGGTCGAACGGCTCCAGCTCGCGGATCAGCGCCACGGCCTCCCGGGTCGGGGTGCCGGCGACGGCCGCTGTCGGGTGGAGGGCGTCCGCGAGGTCGAGCGAACTCGCTCCGTCGCTCAGGGTGCCCGCGATGTCGGTGGCCAGGTGCCAGAGGTTCGGGAGTTTCAGGGTGAACGGGAGGTCGCTGGCCGCGAGGTCTGCGCTGTGCGGGCGGAGCGCGTCGAGCACGCTCGACACGGCGAACCGGTGCTCGTCCTGGTCTTTGACCGACGCGGTGAGGGCGGCGGCGGACTCGTTGTCGCTGGCGGCGTCGCGCCCGCGGGACCGCGTGCCGGCCAGGACCCGCGCCGTCACGGTGCCGTGGTGCACGCGCACGAGTGTCTCCGGAGACGACCCGACGAGGCCGTCGACGGCGAAGGTCCAGCAGTCGGGGTAGCCGAGCGCGAGCTCGACGAGCGCACGGCGCACGTCGGACTCGAGCGGCAGATGGGCCGAGAGCTCGCGGGCGAGTACGACCTTCGACAGGTCGTGCTCGCGGATCTTGGAGACGGCCGTCGCGACCGCCGAGCGGTAGCCGCCTTCGTCGAGCCCGGCCGGGAGCAGGCTCAGCCGGTATTCGTCGCCGAACGCGACCGGGCGAGGGAGGTAGCTGTTCGCGAGCGTCGGATGTCCGGCATGCGACGACGAGGCCGCACCCCTGCTGTCGTCGCTCGCCGCGTCGTCGTTGGCGTCGTCGGCGTTGTCCAGGGGCCGGATCCGCGTGATCCAGCTGCGTCCGCCGCGCCGGCCGAGCACGATCTCCGGGACGATCAGCACACTGGTGGCCGAGCTCTCGTCGTCGAACGCGAACGTCCCGAACGCGACCAGGCCGGTGCCCGGCGTGCGCACTCCGTCGGTCACCTGCGCCGCTCGGACCGTCCGCCGCCACGCCTCCGACGCCTCCCGGATGCGCTGCGGCCCCCGGAACTCGAGTCGCAGCACTTCGCCGATGCCGGCGATCCCCTCGCCTTTGCGGATCCACATGAGCGGTCGGCGGGAGTCGAGGAAGGGGACGAGATGCCGGACGTCGTCGAGGGGGGTCGTCTCGACCGCCAGCGCCGTCACGCCCGTCACCCGGCGGGTGGTCGAGGGTGCTGTCACCGGACCAGCCTACGCCCGGCGGGCTGAGCGCCGGATGCGTGCGCGCTGGACATCGACTCCGTGATCGGTGTAGTGCGCGCGTGCGTGGAATGCAGCGCATCACGCCGCAGCCTAAGCTGGTGGGGTGAGTAAGGCCGACCTCAGCAAGCAGCCCGCCCAGGTCGCCGCCATGTTCGATGAGGTGTCGACCCACTACGACCGGACCAACACCGTCCTCTCGATGGGCAACGCGACGCTCTGGCGGGTGGCGACGACGCGAGCCGTCGCGCCGCGCGCCGGCGAGAAGATCCTCGACGTCGCGGCCGGCACCGGAACGTCCAGCGCGTCGCTGGCACGCAACGGCGCGAGCGTCGTGGCCGCCGACTTCTCGCACGGGATGATCGAAGTCGGCAGGCAGCGTCAGGCGGCGAACCCGTTCATCAGCTTCGTGCAGGCCGACGCGACCGACCTGCCGTTCGACGACGACACGTTCGACGCGGTCACGATCTCGTTCGGCCTCCGCAACATCGTCGACCCGCGGGCAGCGCTCGCCGAGTTCTACCGGGTCACCAAGCCCGGCGGCCGCGTGGTCGTCTGCGAGTTCTCCCGGCCGCCGCTCGCGCCGGTGCGCGCCGGTTACGGCGCCTACCTGCGCTACGGGATGCCGCTGCTCGCGCGCCTGGCGAGCTCCAACCCGGCCGCGTACGAGTACCTCATGGAGTCGATCGAGGCGTGGCCGAGCCAGCCCGCGCTCGCCGCGTGGATGCGGGAGGCCGGCTTCGAGCGCGTGGCCTGGCGCAACCTGACCGCGGGGATCGTCGCGCTGCATCGCGGCTGGAAGCCGCTGACCGTTCATGCGCCCGCCCCGGCCAAGGCGCCTGCCGTGGCGAAATCGACGGACGGGAAGCCGGCGACGGCGACGGGTGCACGGCCTGCCGCGACGAAGTCCACCGCTGGAAAGCCCTCGGCGAAGCCGACAGCCGCAAAGCCCGCGGCGAAGCCCGCCGCAACGAAGTCGACCGCAGGAAAGCCCGCGAAGTCAACAGCGGAAAAGCCCCCTGCCGCGCCGCAATCCGCCGGCACCGGCGCCTCCGAAGACTCATCGTCCGCCATCCCATCCGAGGGGGAGTAGTGCCACGAAGCGTTCCGGCTGTGCGGCGCACCGCGTCGCTGACCAGCCAGCTCGGCCTCACCGAGCGGATCTTCGTCCGTGGTGAGGACCGCCAGGTCGCCACGGCCGTGGACGACGGTCTCGCTCTGGTCGAGGAGGCGCTGCACCGCGAGATGCGGTTCGCCGACAACCTGGCCGACGTCACCACCCGCTATCTGCTCGAGGCGGGGGGCAAGCGCGTCCGGCCGATGCTGACCCTGCTCACCGCACAGCTCGGCGAGGGCAACACCCCGGAGGTTCTGCAGGCGGCCCAGGCCGTCGAGATCACCCATCTCGCCTCGCTCTACCACGACGACGTCATGGACGACTCGCAGATGCGCCGCGGGGTCCCCACCGCTCAGTTCGTCTGGGGCAACTCGGTCGCAGTGCTGACCGGCGACCTGCTGTTCGCCCGAGCCAGCAAGCTGGTCTCCGCACTGGGCGAGCGCGCCATCCAGCTGCAGGCCGACACGTTCGAACGGCTGTGCCTCGGCCAGCTCCACGAGACCATCGGGCCGCAGGACGGCGAAGACCCGGTCGCCCACTACATCCGCGTGCTCGAGGACAAGACCGGCTCGCTCATCTCGGTCGCCGCGCAGATGGGCGTGGTGTTCTCGAAGGCCGACGCCGCGTACGAGAAGCCCGTCGTCACCTTCGGTGAGAAGATCGGCGTCGCGTTCCAGCTGATCGACGACGTCATCGACCTCTCGTCGATGGGGGTCGCCGAGACGGGCAAGACCCCGGGCAACGACCTCCGGGCCGGCGTGGCCACCCTGCCCGTGCTGCGCCTGCGCGAGCGGGCCGACGCCGATCCCGAGGCGCGCGCCCTTCTCGAACGACTCGAGCGCGACGTCATCGGCACCGCGGAGGACGGCGAGATCACCCCGGAGGCGACCGCCGCGATCGCGGCCCTGCGCGAGCACGAGGTGACCGCGCAGACCCTCGACGAGGCGCACCGCTGGGCTCGGGAGGCCGTCGAAGCGCTCGCGCCGCTGCCCGATGGCGCGGTCAAGAAGGCGCTCGTGCGGTTCGCGGACACCATCGTCGAACGCTCGAGCTGACCCAGAAGGAATCAACGCATGACCAAACTGCGACTGGCGATCGTCGGTGCCGGCCCGGCCGGGATCTACGCCGCCGACATCCTGCTCAAGGCCGAGCGCGGCTTCGACGTCTCGATCGACCTGTTCGAGTCGCTGCCGGCTCCGTACGGGCTCGTGCGCTACGGCGTCGCCCCCGACCACCCACGCATCAAGGGCATCATCACGGCCCTGCGCGAGGTGCTCGACCGCGGTGACATCCGCATCTTCGGCAACGTGACCTACGGGGTCGACATCACGCTCGACGACCTCAAGCAGCACTACAACGCGGTCATCTTCGCCACCGGGGCGGTGCACGACGCCGACCTCGACATCCCCGGCGTCGACCTCGGCGGCTCCTACGGCGCCGCCGACTTCGTCAGCTGGTTCGACGGCCATCCCGACGTGCCCCGCACCTGGCCGTTGGAGGCGAAGTCGGTCGCCGTCATCGGCAACGGAAACGTGGCCCTCGACGTCTCGCGCATCCTCGCGAAGCACGCCGACGACCTCCTGCCGACGGAGATCCCGGACAACGTCTACGAGATCCTCAAGAACTCGCCCGTCACCGACGTGCACGTCTTCGGCCGGCGCGGCCCGGCGCAGGTGAAGTTCACGCCGCTGGAGCTGCGCGAGCTCGGCGAGCTGCGCGACGTCGACATGATCCTCTACGACGAGGACTTCGACTACGACGAGCAGGCGAAGACTGCGATCACGAGCAACAAGCAGGTCATGGTGATCGACCGCGTGCTGCAGCAGTGGCGCCAGCGCGAGGTCGGGTCGGCCTCCCGTCGCCTGCACCTGCACTTCTACGCCAAGCCGCTGGAGCTCGTGCCGGACGAGAACGGCGATGTGCGCGCGATCCGCTACGAGCGCACAGAGTCCGACGGCGAGGGCGGGGTGCGCGGCACCGGCGAGATCCGCGAGCTGGAGATCCAGGCGATCTACCGTGCTGTCGGCTACTTCGGGTCGCCGCTGCCCGGCATCCCGTTCGACAAGAAGCACGGCATCATCCCCAACCACGAGGGGCAGGTGCTGCGCAAGGGCGACAACGAGCGGATGTACGGCGTGTACGCGACGGGGTGGATCAAGCGGGGGCCGGTCGGCCTCATCGGTCACACCAAGTCGGATGCCATGGAGACGATCAAACATGTGATCAACGATCAGGGCAACTGGTGGTCCCCCGCTGACCCCTCCGAGGAATCCGTGGAGAAATTGCTCCGCGACCGCGGTGTGGAGTACACGAACCTGGATGGGTGGCACAACCTCGACGAGCACGAGCAGACCCTCGGCGCGGAGCGCGGCCGTGCCCGCATCAAGGTCGTGCCGCGCGACGAGATGATCCGGGTGTCGAACGCCACCGCCGTGGAGGTCGGCGCGGCCGAGTAGGCCTCCCGTCGCGGGGTCGCTTCTGGCACGCTGGTGCCATGAGCAGCCCTGTCGAGTGGCGCCCGGATGTCCTCGGGCCCGGCTTCCAACAGGCGACGCTGGCGCTCGCCCCCGATGGGGAGGGCGACGTCGTCGCGACGCTGGTGCGCTTCGAGCCGTGGCCGCGGCTGGCCGACCTGCGGCCCGGTCATCCCGCCGAGGAGACCGACGTGCTGTACGTGCACGGCTGGTCGGACTACTTCTTCCAGACCGAACTGGCGCGCTTCTGGCACGAGCAGGGCGCGCGGTTCTTCGCGCTCGACCTGCGTAAGTACGGGCGCAGCCTGCGGCCCGGCCAGACCCCGGGGTTCGTGGACTCGCTCGACACCTACGACGAAGACATCGAGGCGGCGCTTGAGGCCATGGGCCACGGGGAGCACGAGCATCCGCGTCGCGCGCCGCACCGCCGCCTGATCCTGATGGGCCACTCCACCGGAGGGCTGACCCTGAGCCTGTGGGCCGACCGCCACCCGGGCCGGGCTGCCGCCCTCGTCCTGAACAGTCCGTGGCTCGAGTTCCAGGCCCACTCGGCCGGCCGCGCCATGATCAGCCCGTTCGTCGACCTCCACGCGCGGCTCGACCCGAAGGCGGCGATGCCGAACGTCGACCTCGGCTTCTACACGCGCTCGGTGTCACGCACGCTCGACGGAGAGTGGGACTACGACCTGACCTGGCGGCCGGTGCGCGGCTTCCCCGTGCACCCCGCATGGCTCACCGCCGTGCTCGCCGGCCACGCGCGGGTGGCGACAGGGCTCGCGATCGACGCGCCCGTGCTCACCCTGCTCTCGGCCCGCTCGACGCTGCTGCCGTACTGGACCGACGACATGCTCAACTCGGACGTCGTGCTCCTCGTGCAGGACATCGCCGTGCGCGCGCTGAGGCTCGCGCCGACGGTGACCGTCGCCCGTATCGACGGGGCGCTGCACGACGTCTTCCTGTCGCGAGAGCAGGCGCGCGAGGCCGCCTACCGGGAGGTCGTGCGCTGGCTGCGCGGCGCGCTCAGTGCGAGCCGCCCGGCCGCCGGACGGGGCCCGCTGGCCGGGCGAGGCCCGCTGGGTGGACGCGGACCGCTTGGAGGGCGAGGCCCGCTCGGGGAGGAGCCTCCGCTCAGCGGAAGTTCACGAACTGGAGGGCCACGTCCAGGTCGGCGCCCTTCAGCAGGGCCATCGTCGCCTGGAGGTCGTCCCGGCTCTTCGAGCTGACGCGCAGCTCGTCGCCCTGGATCTGCGACTTGACGCTCTTGGGGGCCTCGTCGCGGATGAGCTTGTTGATCTTCTTGGCGGCGTCCTGCTCGATGCCGTTCTTGAGGCCGACCTCGATGCGGAACTCCTTGCCCGACGGGTACGGCTTGCCGGTGTCGAGCGACTTGAGCGTGATGCCGCGCTTGATGAACTTCGACTCCACCACCTCGAGCACGGCCTTCACGCGCTCTTCGGTGTTGGCCTTGAGCAGCACCTTCTCGCCGCTCCACTCGACCGAGGCGCCGACGTTCTTGAAGTCGTAGCGCTGCTCGACCTCCTTGCGGGCCTGATTGACGGCGTTGTCCGCCTCCATCTTGTCGACCTTGCTGACGACGTCGAACGAGGAGTCTGCCACGATACTGTCCTTCCCGCGTGCGATTCCGGCGAGCTGAGCTGCCGCCGAACGCAGTCAAGTCTACGGGCGGCTCGCAACAGCACGGGGTCGCGCCTGGGTCCGTCGGCCGCCTCCGGTCAGGCGATCTTCTCCAGCTCGACGAAATAGGTCACGTGGCAGCCGTCGCCGTAGCACTCGATGCAGAGGTCGACCTCTTCGCCGTGCTGGGCGGGGTCGGCCCCTGTGCCATCGCACCGTTCGCAAATCTCCAGTGTCCTCATGCCGACGATTGTGCGCCCAGCCACCGACAACGACGGAAGGAGGAGGGGTGTGTCGCGGAAGTGGTGCGACGGCCCCTCATTCTGCTGTGGGCGGAATCCCGAAACCGGCGGGGTGCACGGCGACGGGGTCGGCTTAGGCTTCAGGCATGTTGATGCGGCACGCGATCGGCTCGGTGCTCCGCCGCCTGCGGACCGAGCGCGGTGCGACATTGCGCGAGCTGTCGGAGCGTTCACGCATCAGCGTCCCGTACCTCTCGGAGATCGAGCGCGGCCGCAAGGAGGCCTCGTCGGAGATCCTGGCGGCGCTCTGCCGCGTGCTCGACGTGACCGAGCGCGAGCTCCTGTCGGACGTGGTCGCGGAGTTCGCCCGCATCGAGGTGCTGAGCCTGATTCCGGATCGGGTGCACGCAGCGTCGGCGGTGGACGTCGCGGAGGACCACGAGGTCTCGGCCGTGCCGCACGCGGTCCTCCTGGCCGCCTGACGCGGGCCCGCTCAGCTCGCCAGGGCGCGCGTCGACCCGATGACCTCGTCGACGAAGCCGTAGTCGCGCGCCTCGTCGGCGGTGAACCAGCGGTCGCGGTCGCCGTCCTCGATGATCTGCTCGACCGGCTTGCCGGTCTGCTCGCTGGTCAGCTCGGCCATCCGCCGCTTGAAGTGGAGGATCTGCTTGGCCTGGGTCTGGATGTCCGCGCTCGTGCCTCCGAAGCCTCCATGGGGCTGGTGCATGACGATCGACGAGTTCGGGAGCGCGTACCGCTTGCCCGGGGCGCCCGACGAGAGCAGGAACTGGCCCATCGAGGCCGCGAACCCCAGCGCGACCGTCGCAACGTCGGCGCGGACGAAGTTCATGGTGTCGTAGACGGCGAACCCCGAGGTGATGGAGCCGCCCGGCGAGTTGATGTAGAGGAAGATGTCGCGGGCGGAGGCGATCGAGTCGAGCAGCAGCAGCTGCGCGCAGACCTCGCCGGCCGACTCGTCGTTCACCTCGGTGCCGAGGAAGACGATGCGCTCCTCGAGGAGCCGTTGCACGGGGGAGAGGGTGTCAGGAGTGGTCATGGCGCCATCCTGCGACCGGGCGCCTCCGCTTGTCGCGTGGTTCTGCCGTGTGCGAATTCGCGGCAGGCAGAAGGGCTCCGCGCGCTGCGATCGGCCGATTTCGTGACACGGCGCGCGCCGAGTATCCTTACATGGCGCCTTCGGTCGACAGCTGACTGGTGGTCGGAAGCGCGAATGGCGAGTTACCCAAGCGGCCAAAGGGATCTGACTGTAAATCAGCCGGCGTAGCCTTCGGGGGTTCGAATCCCTCACTCGCCACCAGCCGACGAAAGGGCCCGGATCATCCGGGCCCTTTCTGCGTGTGCGGGCGCCTCCCGGGCTTTGTGGGAGGCTGGTCGCATGCCCTCCACGACCGAGCTGCTCGAGATCGCCGCCACCGTCGCCCGCCGTGCCGCGGCGCTGGCTCTGCAGAGGCGTCGCGACGGGGTCGAGGTCGCGGCCTCCAAATCGACGATCACCGACATCGTGACGCGCGCCGATCGCGAGTCGGAGGATCTGATCCGCAGCGCGCTCGCCGCAGCACGGCCGCGCGACGGCTTCCTCGGCGAGGAGTCCGGTGCCGAGCACGGGACGAGCGGGCTGACCTGGGTGGTCGACCCGATCGACGGCACGGTCAACTACTTCTACGACATCCCGGCCTGGGCCGTCAGTGTCGCGGTGGTGGAGGGCGAGCCCGACCCCGCGACCTGGCGCACGCTCGCCGGCGCGGTCGTCAACCCGTCCACGGGCGAGGTGTTCACCGCGGCGGCCGGTGCAGGCGCACGCCTGAACGGCGCGCCGATCCAGGCGAACACCGGGGTGGACCTCCCACTGGCGCTCGTCGGCACGGGGTTCGGCTACGACCCCGAGAAGCGCAGAAAGCAGGCGGCTTTCGTCACCGAGCTGATCCCGCAGGTGCGCGACATCCGGCGCATCGGCGCGGCCTCCCTCGATCTCTGCTCGGTGGCGTGCGGACGGCTCGACGCGTACTACGAACGCGGGCTCAACCCCTGGGACCACGCTGCGGGCGCGCTCATCGCGCAGGAGGCGGGTGCCCGGCTGGGCGGCCTCGGTGAGGCGCCGGCCGGCACCGACCTCCTGCTCGCGGCGGCCCCCGACCTGTTCGAGCAGCTCGACCCGCTGGTGCAGGCGTACTACTCGCACTGGAAGTGAGCCCGCCGCGCCTCGATTGGTGACGCGGTTACCATTTCGTTATATTGGGTCGGGTGCCCCGTGAACCCAGACCTCGGACTGGTATTCCTGCACCCCGGGCCGATGCGCGCGGCACTGCCAACGCCCCGCTGACGCGCCGTGAGGCCCGCCGCCTGCAGGAGGCACGTCAGCGCGTGCGTGAGCAGCGCGAACCGCACGCCCGGCAGCGACCCCCGCGCTTCGGGCGGGGCGTGAGTCTGATGGCCATGCTGTCCGTGCTGGGGATCGCGGTCGCCACGACCGTCCCCGCGATCGCCCTCCTGAGCGAGGACGACGTGCGCGCCCGGACCGCGTCGGCCCACTTCAGCAGCGCCCCGGCGACCGAACGCGAACTGCAGGCCCTCGACAGCGTGACGTCGGCCGAGCGCGAGGCGATCATCCGCGACAGCGGAGCCGCGACCTCGGGCGAGCAGCTCGCCGCCTTGCGCTCCATGCGGATCGCGAACACCTTCCGCAACAACCCGGCAGGGGCCGTCCAATGGCCCTTCCCGGTCGGTGTGCCGATCAGCGACGGCTTCGGCTATCGCGTGGCGCCGACGGCGGGGGCCTCCACCGACCATCTTGGTGTCGACTTCACTCCGGGGTCGGGTGTGCCCATCCAGATCATCGCCGCGGGTGTGGTGCGGGAGGTCGTGACGCGGGACAACGGCGGCTGCGGCGTGAACGTCACGATCGACCACATGATCGGCGGCCAGCTGGTCAGCAGCAAGTACTGCCACATGCAGGCGGGCTCCGTGCGGGTGTCGGCGGGCCAGCAGGTCGCTGTCGCCGACATCGTGGGCCGCGTGGGCAACACCGGCGTGTCGACCGGGGCGCACCTGCACTTCGAGATCCGGCTCAACGGCACGGAGCCGGTCGACCCGGTCGCGTGGCTGAAGGCCAACGCGAGTTGAGCGGCCGCGAGCCCCGCAGGGTCCGCGTCGTGCAGTCGGCGGAGGGGATCCCCTGCCACGGGCTCAGGATCTCCTCCGCCGACCGGCCCGAGATCGCGATCGGGCCAGAAGATCCTCCGTTGACTGCGCGCGCCGTGTCGCCTTCAGCGCTGCGGAGGACATCTGTTCAGACACGCCGCGCCCGAAACGCTAACGGAGGAGATCCATCCCGGCTTCGGGCGGATCTCCTCCGTTGGTGACGCAGGTTCTGGCGCGGGAGCGTCAGATCAGCCAGGCGGTCGTGTCGCGCGGGAGCATGCCGCCCTCGAGCGGGCCGCTCGCGAGGATGACCGTGCCCTCCGGGAGCGGCAGCGGGGCCGCGCCGAAGTTCACGGCGACCGTGACCGCGCCGGTCCGGAACACCAGAGCGCCCTCGCCCGCGTTCGACCACTCGAGGTCGCCGAACGCGAGGTCGTGCTCACGACGGGCGGCCAGTGCCTCCTGGTACATCGTCAGCGTCGAGCCGGGGAGGCCCTGCTGCGACGAGCGCGTGTACGACGCCCACGAGGCCGGCTGCGGCAGCCAGCTCTTCGGGCCGGGGCCGAACCCGTACGACGGGTCGGTGCCCTCCCACGGGATGGGGACGCGGCAGCCGTCGCGGCCGTAGCGCTCACCGTTCGTGCGGAACCACGTCGGGTCCTGGCGTGCTTCGTCGGGCAGGTCGATGGCCTCCGGGAGGCCGAGCTCCTCACCCTGGTACAGATAGGCGGAGCCGGGCAGCGCGAGCATGAGCGCCGTGGCTGCACGCGCGCGGCGCAGCGCGAACGCGGTGTCCGGGATGCCGGTCGACTTCGGGCCGATGCCGTGGCCCTGCAGGTTCTCGCCCTCCAGCGCGAGGCGCGTCGCGTGCCGCACCACGTCGTGGTTGGAGAGCACCCAGGTGCTCGGGGCGCCGACGCTGCCGAACACGGCGATGGAGCGGTCGATCACAGCGCGAAGGGCGGCGGCGTCCCACGGCGTCTCGAGGTAGCCGAAGTTGAAGGTCTGCTGCATCTCGTCGGAGCGGACCCAGTTGGCGAGCTTCTCCATGGGCTCGACCCAGGCCTCGCCGCACAGCACGCGGTCGCCTTCGTACTCGTCGAGGACCTTGTGCCAGTCGCGGTAGATCTCGTGCACGCCGTCCTGACCGAAGTAGGGCGGGGTCACCGGCTCCTGCTCGGCGTGGGCGCTGATCTCGGGCTCGAGGGCGATACCGCCCGTGGTGGTCGCGACCGGGCCGCCGCCCATGCTGCCGACGTGGGCCGGCGGCGTGTAGTCGGGGAGGCCGGCCTCCTTGACCATGCCGTGCGCGACGTCCACGCGGAAGCCGTCGACACCGCGGTCGAGCCAGAACCGCAGGATGTCGCGGAACTGCTCCCAGACCCACGGGTTCTCCCAGTCGAAGTCGGGCTGCGACTTGTCGAACAGGTGGAGGTACCACTGGCCGGGAGTGCCGTCGGCCTCCGTGATGCGGGTCCAGGCCGGTCCGCCGAAGATCGACTCCCAGTTGTTGGGCGCCTCGTCGCCGTTCGGGCCCGTGCCGTCGCGGAACAGGTAGCGCGCGCGCTCCTCGCTGCCCGGCCCGGCGGCCAGCGCCTCCTGGAACCACACGTGCTCGCTCGAGGAGTGGTTCGGGACGATGTCGATGATCACCCGGAGACCGAGGCTGTGCGCGGTCTCGAGCAGTGCGTCGAAGTCGGCCAGCGTGCCGAAGCTCGGGTCGACGTCGCGGTAGTCGGCGACGTCGTACCCGGCGTCGTTCTGCGGCGACGTATAGAAGGGGGACAGCCAGACGGCGTCGACCCCGAGCTCGCGGAGGGCGGGGAGCCGGTGGGTGATGCCCGGCAGATCGCCCATGCCGTCGCCGTCGGCGTCGGCGAACGAGCGCGGATACACCTGGTAGATGACGGCGGAGCGCCACCACTCGCGGCCGGGTGCGCTCGGCGAGAGCGCGGCGGAGGAATCGGAAGTCTGAATACGGATCACCTGTCTTGGGGGCGGACGGGAGCACCGGAGCGGTCGCGTTGCACGAGGAGGCGGCGGCGCCGGCCTGCCTCGCTGCGCCGCTGCGGCGCCGGGATCGGCACGCCGTCGTCGGCGCATGCGAGCCATGCTAGCGCCATCGTCTGGGCGGCGGGTGCTCGCGGGGGATCTGGGCGGCGTCAGGTCCAGTGGGAGGGGCGGCGGAGGGCCTGGGGGAGGCGGGTGCGGGCATCGCCCAGGGCGGCGTCGACCTGGGTCTGCGTGAGGTAGATCGCCTGCTCGAGCCGGGCGCCGTGCAGCCGCGCGTCGCGGAGGTCGGCGCCGATCAGCTCCGCTCCGGCGAGGTCGGCGTCGCGGAGGTCCGCGGCGATCAGAAGCGCGCCGCGCAGCTCCGCGCCACGGAGGTCGGCGCCGTGCAGGTCGGCGCCGAGGAGGTCGGCGCCCGGCGACAGGCGCGAGCGGGGGATGCGGAGGCGCGCGCGAGTGTCCGCCTGCGGACCGGACTCGCGGGTCAGGCGGGCGGCCTCCCTCAGCAACGCGGCGGCGGGGTCGCGGAGGGCGTCGATGTCGAGCTCCAGGATGACCTCGGCCTCCGCGTCGGCCGCCGCCGCGACGTCGTCCCAGGAGGCGCGGAGGGCCGGATGGAGGGCCGCGGCTGCCGGCATCCCGAGGGCCTCTCGGAGGTACCAGAGCAGTTCATGCAGCTGGCGGACGATCGGGAACACGGCGAACATCCCTGCACGGACGGGGTCGCCGCTCCGCCAGGTGGCGCCCCCGAAGGTGTGCTGTGTGACGTGCTGGCCCGCGCCGAAGCAGTCGAAGACCGTGCAGCCCTTGAAGCCGCGCTCGCGCAACTGCGGGTGGATGCGGCAGCGGAAGTCGTCTTCGAGGTTGACGCACTCCTCTCCCGCAGCCTTGTCGAACGCGAAGTCGGCGGAGCGGGCGAAGGCGAGCGCGACGCAGCAGAGCCCCGTGCAGGCGGCGCAGTCGGCGGAGAGTTCGCGCTGCGGCCGCGGGGTCGTCGCGAGTGAACCGGACATTCCTCCACAGTAGAGCCCAGCCCCAACCTCTCCACATGTTCAGACACAAACGGAATAGCCCCCGGCCACCGGCGTTAGCGTGAGGAGACACCCCTCGAAAGGATCACGGAATGACTTCTCCGCGCCGCGCCATCGGCAACTCCGACCTCCAGGTCTTCCCGCTCTCACTGGGTGGCAACGTGTTCGGCTGGACGGCCGACCGCGACACTTCGTTCGCCGTGCTCGACGCGTACACGGCGGCGGGCGGCAACTTCGTCGACACCGCCGACGGCTACTCGGCGTGGGTGCCGGGCAACACCGGCGGCGACTCGGAGCGGATCCTCGGAGAGTGGTTCGAGGCCCGCGGCAACCGCGACGATGTGGTGCTGGCGACCAAGGTGAGCCAGCACCCCGACTTCAAGGGCCTCGCCGCCGACAACATCCGCCGCGCGGCCGACGCCTCGTTGGAGCGGCTGAAGAGCGACCGCATCGACCTCTATTACGCGCACTTCGACGACGCCACGGTTCCGCTGGAGGAGACCGTCGGTGCGCTGTCCGAGCTGGTCGACGCGGGCAAGGTGCGCGCCATCGGCATCTCCAACTACTCGCCGGAGCGCATCGAGGAGTGGTTCGCGATCGCCGAGCGCGAGGGCCTCCACCGGGCAGTGGCCCTCCAGCCGCACTACAACCTGGTCGAGCGCTCGTACGAAGAGAAGTACCGCGCGCTCGCCGAGCGGGAGAACCTCGGTGTCATGCCGTACTTCGCGCTCGCCGCCGGCTTCCTGACCGGCAAGTACCGCGACGGCGTCACCGTCGAGAGCGCCCGCGCCGCCGGCGCCGCGAAGTACCTCGACGAGACCGGCCGCAGCGTGCTCGCCGCCCTCGACGACGTCGCGGCGGCCCACGACGCCTCGGTCGCGACCATCGCCCTCGCCTGGCTCGCCGCCCAGCCGACGATCACCGCTCCGATCGCGAGCGCCCGCACCCTCGACCAGCTCCCCGACCTGCTCGCCTCGGTCACCGTCGAGCTCACGGCGGACGAACTGGAAGCGCTCGACGGCGCCTCGGAGGCCGCGAAGGCGGCGTAGTCGCCGGCCGCTGACGGTGGCCTTCCGAGCACCCGTCGCGGCGGGTTTCGGAGGGTCCGGGTGGTACGAAGCACCCGCGCGGGGATGGTATCCTCGTACGGTTGCCGAAAACGGCCCGGACTCCTCCGGATGCGTCGGCTTCGCCCCCTTAGCTCATTGGTAGAGCACTTCCTTGGTAAGGAAGAGGTAGTGGGTCCGATTCCCACAGGGGGCTCCGTCTCCCGGTCGCGACGACGGGAGGCCCCGGCGGGGTAGCTCAGGTGGTTAGAGCACACGGCTCATAATCGTGGTGTCGCGGGTTCGAGTCCCGCCCTCGCTACATAGCTTGAAACACTGGGAACGGCGGCTGATGATCAGCCGCCGTTTTCTCGTTGTCGGGACGATTTGGACACAATTTGGACACACTCCGAATCACCGGGCCTTGCAAGGAGGTCCAGGATGCGCCCGGCACGCGGTTGACCGCGATGCTGTTCTGCGCACGCGCCATCCTGACGGCCTTGCTGGCTCACCGTGCGAGGGAGTCAGCGGCTCCTGCTCGGCCGAGCGGTGCCGTCGAGTCTCTGATGACCAGTCGCGGCGCGACGAGCTGGCGGCGGACCGGGATCGTCTCCCCGCCGATGGCCCGGATGAGGGCGTCGAGGGCGCGGCGCCCGAGTTCTTCGTACGGCTGTCGGACGGTCGTCAGGGGCGGGTCCACAATCAGCGCGGCACGCTCGTCGTCGAACCCAACCAGCGCGATTTCGGTCGGCACGCTGCGCCCCGCTGCCCGGAGCGACCGAAGAACTGGAGCGGCGATCTCGTCGGCCTCGCAGAAGATCGCGTCGATGTCGGGGGCGGAGGCGAGGAAACGGTCGAACTCCGGGTAGGTGCGCTGCGTTTCGTCGACGGTATCGGCGCATGCGACCACGAGTTGATCCCGGTAAGGGACGCCGGCGTCCTCCAGCGCGTCACGGTAGCCGAGGAGTCGTTCCTTCACGTAGAACGCGCTGTAGTCGCTTCCGACGTAGGCGATCTTGCGCCGGCCGAGGCGAAGGAGGTGTTCGACGCCCTGCCGGGCTCCGAGTCGGCTGTCGGTCACGATCGTGGGGAGTACGAGGTCTTCGGCGACATCGTCGATGGTCATCACCGGTATCCGGAGCCGATGCGCCGCCTCCGCGACGTCTCGGTCGTCCGCCGATCCGAAGATCAGTAGCCCTTCGGTCGGGACCTCCACCAGGCTGGCTACGATGGCTGCGGCGGTCGACGGCCCCGCGTAGGGGAGGGTGCGTGGGCCTTCCTCGACGGGTCGCTCCGCTGTGGCGAACGGCTGCACCAGTACCCGGTAGCCGAGTGCGTGCGCAGCTGCGGTGGCGCCGCGCACGGCCGGATCCCACCAGCCCCAGATGCCTTCCGGCAGCAGGATGCTCACTGCCCGGTAGTCGGAGGTGCGGAGCGCCCGCGCCGTGACGGAAGGCCGGTAGCCGAGCCGGTCGGCGACCGCGCGGATCCGTGAGCGGGTGTCGGCGCTCACGTCCGGGTGGTCTTGGGGGGCGAGCGCGCGCGAGACCGTCGCGATGCCGACACCGGCCTCCTTCGAGACATCGGCCAGTGTGACTCTGCGAGCCATCCGTCACCCCCTTCGGTCGTGCACCGAGAAGTGCTGCTTGACATCTCGGACCCTTCGGCATAGCTTACCGGTAACGCCACCGGAAACGTTACCGGTATCGAATCCGGACTGTTCATCCTCTCCGGACGCGAACCGTCGTCCGGCGGCCTCCGTACGTCAATGAAGATCAAGGAGATTCGACGTGAACCGACCACACAGCACACGCGGACGGCGGCGCCGTCCCCGGACGGTGCTCGTCACCGTGGCCGCGGGAGCGGCTGCCGTCGCCGTGGGACTTACGGGTTGCTCCCTGTCGCCGAGCACCGCGAGCAGCGACAGCAACACCCTCACCGTCGCGACGTGGAAGGGCTATGGCGCCGACCTGCCCTGGGTCGCCGCCGAGTTCAAGAAGGAGACGGGCGCGACCGTCAAGTACGAGTTCATCGACTCGGAGGCGAGCGAGCTGCAGCTGGTGCAGAAGGCGAACGGCGGCATCGATGTGGCGCTGCCGAACATCCAGTACATCGGTCAGGGGATCGATCAAGGGCTCTTTCACTCCCTGGACTCCGGGAAACTGAGCAATTACACGGACATCTACCCGGAGTTCTCCGGCCGGAAGGAGATCCGCAAGGGCGGTGAGCTCTACGGGATCCCCTGGACCTGGGGCAGCTCCGGAGTCTTCTACGACAGCTCCAAGGTCAGCCCCGCGACGGACTCGCTGAGCGTGCTCTGGGACCCGAAGTACAAGGGTCAGATCGCGCTGTTCGACGATCCGACCGTGCTGATCCCGCTGACCGCGCTCTATCTCGGTGAGGATCCGCAGAATCCCGACATGGCCAAGGTGACGCCGGCCTTGCAGAAGCTGAAGGACAACGCGAAGCTGCTGTACTCCTCGAGCGACGACCTGGCGAAGGCGGTAGCGAGCGGCTCCGTCGTCGCCGGCACGGGCGACTCCGGGAGCATCGGAAGCCTGATCGCTAGCAAGGCGGCGGGCACCGACGGCTTCCGGTACGAGATCCCGAAGGAGGGCGCTGTCGGCTGGATCGACAACTGGGCGATCGCGGCCAAGACCAAGCACCTGGACCTCGCGTACAAGTGGCTGAACTACATGACGGGCAAGGAGTTCCTCACCAAATGGGCGAACACCCCAGCGGACTCCTCGCCGGCCCCGGCCAACAAGTCCGTCGTCGACGCGCTCGAGCCGGCGACGCTCGACCGCCTGCAGGCCAACCCGGACAAGATCTCGAGCCTCGCCCTCCAGCTGCCAGAGCCCGCCGACCGCCTCCAGTCGTGGCTGGACGCCTGGACCCAGGTGAAAGCCGGCTCCTGATGACCACAGCCCCTCTGTCCCTGGCCCGCCGTCCTCGGCGGCGGGCCAGGGGGGCCCTGGGCACGGGGTTCCTGCTCACGCCCGGCGGCATCCTCCTGGTCTTGTTCGCCCTGCTGCCGCTGATCGCCCTGCTGGTCATCGGATTCACGAACAGCGCCGGAAGTCTCACCTTCGAGAACTTCGCGCAGATGTTCGGCAGCCCGGTGTACATGTCGCTGCTGGGTCGCACGCTGCTGATCGCGTTCTGCGTGACCGTGCTCAGCATCGCGCTGGCCTGGCCGGCCGCGTGGGCGCTGGCGCGCTACACCAGCCCGAAGGCGAAGCCGCTGATCCTGGGCTTCGTGATCATCCCGTACATCACGTCGCAGCTGCTGCTGATTTACGGATTCGTGAGCCTCATCCAGGCGGGCGGACCGGTGATGTCGCTGCTGTCGGGGATCGG
>NZ_LMOZ01000002.1 GCF_001423695.1 Leifsonia sp. Leaf336 | reverse complement strand
ACAGCACCATCTGCACCGCCCCCTACACCCTCACCCAAGCCGACATCGACGCCGGACACATCGACAACACCGCCGTCGCCACCGGAAACGACCCCGACAACAACACCGTCACCAGCAACAACTCCACCGTCACCCTCCCCACCCCACCCACACCCGCACTCGCCCTCAACAAAACCGCCAACACTGCCACGATCAGCGCAGCCGGCCAGGTGATCACCTACACATTCACGGTGACCAACACCGGCAACGTCACCCTCACCGACGTGGCCGTCGCAGAGCAGAGCTTCTCAGGAACAGGTACCTCGCTGACACTGACCTGCCCGGCTGACACGACCCTGGCCGCCGGACAATCACTGACGTGCACCGCCGACTACCAGACGACGGACGACGATTTCGCAGCGGGAAGCATCACGAATACGGCCGACGCAACCGGAGTCGACCCCACTGGCACGAGCGTCACGTCGACTGAGTCCAGCGCGATCGTGACGAGCGCAGCCGCAGCCACGGCGCCTCCTGCACCGCCTGCGGCGGACGGTTCTCTGGCAGAGACCGGCGGCACCTTCCCGAGCTGGCTCGCGCCGCTCGCAGGGCTTCTCGTGCTCGCAGGACTCGGCCTGATCGTGATCGTCATCATCCGCCGCCGCACCAACAAGCGAACGAACTGACCTCCACCGACTCGGCTCCGGGATCCAGCCCCCGGAGCCGAGACACTCTCCCGACACCAGATGAGGTGAAGATGTATTCTTCCGCACACGATCGCAGACGATCAACACATTCGAGGCTGTCCCTCCCCGTCGCCCTCGCCCTCCTGCTTTCCGCCGCCGTCACGACATGGTCAGGCGGGCAGACCCCGGCTGACGCCGCCGGCGTGCTCAATTGCTCCGGGACCTCCATCTACGGCCACGTTCCCGGGGTGGCGGGCGCTCCCGACGTCCAGGATCTGCTGAGCATCGACGGCTCATCGCTCGGCGCAGCACAGCTCAACGCCTCGAACGAGTCGACCAGCACCACCTCCGGTGTGAACCCGAACGGCTTGGGCATCGCTCCAGGAGGCGCTGCGGCATACAGCGCGTCGGACACCGGGACGGTGATCCAGCAGTACGACGCGGCGAGCGGGTCCTGGTCGACGGTTCCAGGGCTGCCTGCACCCGGTGCGGCAGTCACGGTCGGTGCCATCGACCCGACCACCGGCATCTACTACTTCGGCAATGTCGGATCTGCGACCGCTGACGCGCACCTCTGGGGCTACGACACGACGACCAACCAACTCATCGACCCTTCACCGTTGGTCAGCTGGCCGTACGTGGCAGGTCAAGCCAATGGCGATATCGCCTTCGACGGCGGAGGCAATCTCTACATCGTTACGTCCTCCACGACCGACGGGACTCTCGAGGCGATTTCTGGACCGCTGCCTCGGGCCAGCGCTGGGGCCGCAGCCCTCACGCCGTCCACCCTGAGCGACTTCTCGGTCCCCGGGGGCGTGGCGGTCAACGGCATAGCATTCGACGGCACCGGAACGCTCTACCTCAGTCAGGGCGGAACCAGCGGAGTATTCTCGATCGATCCCGGAACGGGCACCGCTCGAGGCGCCCTCACACCTCTGCCGATCGCCCTGGCGGGCCCGACGGGGCGGGGTCTCCTCGACTTGGCGAGCTGCGCCTTCCCTCCGACCGTGAGCGCACAGAAGAACGTCGTCTCGCGCGTCAACCCGACCGACCAGTTCACCCTCGACGTCACGGGTCCGACGGTGAGTTTCCCCGCGACGGCCACCACCGTGGGAAGTGCCACCGGCCTCCAGCAGACGGCCGCCGGACGCATTGTTCAAGCCGGTCCGGCCCTCGCACGCTTCGACGACACTTACACAGCGACGGAGACGGCGGCGGGCACGACGGACTTGTCGCGATACCTGACCACCTACAGCTGCATCGATACGGTCAACCCCGCGAATCCGGAGTTCCCGATAACCGGTTCAGGAACGAGCGTCAGCTTCAACCTCGATCCTTTGGCCGGAGAGGCGCCCTCCGTCGTCTGCACATTCACGAACGCTGCGCGCGCGCCTGCCCTCACACTGACCAAGGAGGCTAACCCCACGACCGTCGCGGCGGCGGGCGATACCATCGACTACACCTACACCGTGACGAACAGCGGCAACACGACTCTGTCCGGCATCGACGTAGCCGAGACGGCGTTCACGGGAACGGGAACGCCTCCGGTGCCGACGTGCCCGGCCGCGACGCTCGCTCCCACCGAGAGCACGCAGTGCACCGCGAGCTACGTCGTCACGGCGGCGGATGTGAACACTCCCTCGATCAGCAACACGGCAATGGCCACGGCCCAGGACGCGCTCGACGGCACGGTCACGAGCCCGGACGCGACCGCTGCGGTCGCTGTCACAGCAGCGCCTGCGCTGAGCCTCACCAAATCCGTCGACCACGCCACGGCCAGCGGGCCCGGTGCGATGGTCACGTACTCGTTCCTGGTCGAGAACACCGGCAATGTTCCGATCACCGGTGTAGCCATCACCGAGAGCGCGTTCACCGGGAGCGGTCCGGCGCCAGTGGCCACGTGCCCCGTGAATGCCGCCTCGCTCGCTCCCGGTTCCAGCGTCACCTGCACCGCTTCCTATGAGCTGACGCAGGCGGACGCCGACGCCGGACAAATCGACAACTCCGCAGTCGCGACGGGCTTCGACCCGGCCGGCGGAGACGTCGCCTCGCCCGACTCGACCGTCACGGTCACGATTCCGGCGACGCCCGCGCTGACGCTCGAGAAGACCGCGACTCCGTCCCGGCTCTCCTCGGCGAGCCAGAGGATCGCCTACTCGTTCCTCGTGACCAACAGCGGCAATGTGACGCTCGACGGCATCGCCATCGCCGAACAGGACTTCACCGGCACGGGAGGCCCGCTCACGGTGGTGTGCCCGGCTACGAGCAGCTTGGCGGCAGGTGCCTCGCTGACCTGCACGGCCGACTACCAGGTGACCGACGCCGACATCGCAGCGGGGAGGATCAGCAACCGCGCGACGGCTGACGCGACCGACCCCTCCGGCACGAGCATCTCGTCCGAGGAGTCCGAAGCCGTGGTCGACATCGCCATCCCGGCGGCTCCGAACCTGCCTGCCGCACCGAACCCGCCGCTCGCCGACACCGGGAGCAGCCTCCCGACCGTGCTGGTGCCGATGGCCGCGCTCCTCGCGATAGCCGGTACCGGAATCGCGGTCATCGCACGGCGTCGGTCCGGAGAAGCGCAGGACTGACGGCGCGAGACCGTGACCCGCAGGTGCCCCAGGCGTCAGCGACGCCCGGGGCACCGTCACGTGGAGGTCAGAGCGACTCTTCGTCCTTCTCCGCTTCGACGGGGTCGCTGTCCTGCGCGTCGAAATGGTATTCGACGTGACGTTCGCCGTTCACGACGCGCTCCTGGCCCGCGACGTACCAGAACACGGACTCGAGGCCTTCGACCGCAGCGACGGCGCCGATGCGCTCGTCGACGACTCCGCCGACCAGGTACCGTCGTTCCGCGGTTCCTACCAGCGGGCCGTCGGCGTACTCGACGATGTATTCGGGGTCCGAGTGGGGTGTCTCGCTCATGACACCACCGTAGTCCCGGTCGCATCCCGGGGTGCAGACGCGATCGGCCAGTCGGTCACGTCGAGCACCAGGTCGGCGTTCGCGCGCGGATCCTCCCGGTCGAGGTAGCGCTCGAACTCCGACTGCCACAGGTCCCAGTGCGACGCGAAGGTCGCGCCGTCCCGATCGAGCGCGCGCGCCTTGCGCAGCTCGTCATCCGCGTCCAGCCAGAGCGCCAGGTGCGCCCAGCGCACGTTCGCTCCGGCCAGCGTTCCGCAGCCCTCGACAACGACGGGCGCCGGCCCGCTCACCTCGTGCCACTCGGCGGGGCGATCGCCCGCCCAGTCCCAGCGCCGCCACCGACCACGCCCGGAGGTCGCGAGCGGCTCGAGCAGTTCGGCGTGCAGCGCGTCGCTGGCGGCGTCGAGCCCGTCCCAGCCCGGATAGAGGTCGTCCATCCGGACGATCCGCGGTGCCACGTCGCCCGGCCAGCGCGACAGGAGCAGATCGGCGAGCGAGCTCTTGCCCGCGCCGCTCGGCCCGTCGATCAGCACCACAGGGGCGCCGCCACCCGCGGAGACCGCGGCGGCGGCGACCGCGGCGAGCACGGCCTCCAGGCCGTGTGCCGCGTCAGGACCCCAGGACATTCCAGCTCCCCACTGCGATCGCGACGCTCGCGGCCGTTCCCGCCACGACCACGGCGACGGCCAGCGCCGCCCAGTCGCGGGCGCGGAACACCGACGGACGCGCCCAGGTCCGCTGGGTCGTCGCGCCGAACCCCCGGGCCTCCATCGCCGTCGCCAGCTTCGAGCCGCGCCGGATGGACAGCACGAAGAGCGCGAACGCCTGGCCGAGGAACCGGCGGAACGCGCCCGACTCCGCTACGCCGCGCGCCCTCCTCGCCAGGGACAGCGCCCGCCAATCGTCGATGAACAGACCGACCAGGCGGAGGCCCGCGAGGGCGCCGACCACGAAGCGCGCCGGCAGCTTCAGGATCTGCGCCAGGCCGTCCGCCAGGTCGGTCGGGTCGATCGTGACGAAGAGCAGGACTGCGGGCAGCCCGATCGCCAGGACACGCAGCAGCGTGGCGAGCCCCAGCTGCAGCGAGCCGGTGCTGACTTCGATCGCCCACCACTGCAGATACACCGTGCCGCTCGTACGGCCGTAGAGCACCGTCGTCAGTGCGGCGAGGGGCGCCGCGATCAGGACAGGGGCCGTCCGCACGAGCAGAACAGGGGCCGGGATGCCGGCGAAGCACAGCAGCACGGCCTCCAGTGCGAGGGCCACCCCCGCCGACACCGGATCGATCGACACGAGGAGCACGGCCGTCACGATGAGAGCCGCGCCGAGCTTCGAGACCGGGTTGAGCGTGGCGAGCGGCCCGCTGCGGACGGGTTCGGCGATGGTCATGCGGCGGCCTCCTGGTGCGCGTCGACGCGGAGCCCGGTCGCGCCGACGGCGGAGGCGAACTCTGCATCGTGAGTGGCGGCGACGATCGCGTGGCCGTCGGCCCGCAAGGCCGCGATCACCTCGACGAGGCCGCGCCAGGTGATCGCGTCCTGTCCGAACGTCGGTTCGTCGAGCACGAGGACCCGCGGGCGCGTCGCGAGCGCCGTTCCCACGGACAGCCGGCGTTTCTGACCTCCGGAGAGGGTGAACGGGTTGGCCTCGGCCAACGCGGCGAGACCGAGCGCCTCCAGCAGCTCGGCCACACGCCGATCGGTCTCGTCGGGCGCCAGACGTAGCGCGCGCGGCCCAGCGGCGAGCTCGTCGCGGACGGTGGAGGCGAGGAACTGATGCTCCGGGTTCTGGAACACGCTGCCGATGCGGGTCAGCAGCTCCCGTGAGCGCCACGCCCCCGGGTCGGTCCGGGCGCCGTCCGCGAGCACCGTGGACGCGTCGAGCGTTCCGCCCAGGCGCGGCAGCAGACCGCCGAGCGTGAGCGCGAGGGTCGACTTGCCGGCCCCGCTGCGCCCGGTCAGCGCCAGGGCGGAGCCTTCCGCCACCGTGAGGTCGGTGCGGAACGGGAGAGCATGCTCGAGGAGGGCGTCATCGGGTCGGCGCGGTCGGCCGTTCCCTCCGATCCTGCGTCGGCGACCGGAGAACAGCGGCGTGCGCCCGACGGCGAGGTCGCGGGCCTCCAGCAGCGGGGCCCCGATCGCGACCGACGACGCCTCGGGCGCAGGCTCGTCGGGAAGCCACACGCCCGCACGCCGCAGCTCGCCCGCCACGTCGGCGAGCACATCGTCAGGCGCTCCATCGGCGAGGACGCCGCCGGAGCTGTCGAGGACCACGACCCGGTCGACCAGGTCGCGCCAGACCGCCACGCGGTGCTCGACGACGATCATTGTTGCCCCGGAGGCGGCGAGCACCTCGGCGACCGCGTCCCGCACCTCCCGGGCGCCTTCCGGATCCAGATTCGCCGTCGGCTCGTCGAGCAGCAGCAGTCCGGGACGCATCGCGAGCAGGCCCGCGAGCGCGAGCCGCTGCTTCTGCCCTCCCGACAGCTGCGCGGTCGAGCGGCCGAGCGGCAGGTCCAGACCGACCGCGTCGAGCGACGCGCGGACGCGCGCCCACAGCTCGTCGCGGGGCACGCCGAGGTTCTCGCACGCGAACGCCACGTCGTCGCCGACGCGCGCGAGGATGACCTGCGCGTCGGGGTCCTGCAGCAGCAGGCCTGAACGGCCGCGCGCGTCGGCGGGAGCGCGGCCGTCGATGCGCAGCGACCCTTCGGTCTCGCCGTCGTCGTCTCCGCCGAGCACCCCGGCCAGTCCGGCGAGCACCGTCGACTTGCCCGCACCGGAGGCGCCGAGCAGGAGCACGCGCTCCCCCGGCTCCACCGAGAGAGTGAGTCCCCTCACGGCCCAGGCGGCGCGTCCCGCGTAGCGCCAACCCCAATCGCCGACCCGAACGGCGACCGGGGCCGGCGGCCTCGGAGAGGATGAGTCAGACATCAGGGAAGGTCCCGTGCCTGCGGCCTAGACGCGCCCCGTCGCCTCACGGCCCGCCGCGAACCGGCTGAGCGCGCCGGTGCGCGCGAGCGCCTTCACCAGCAGCCAGGAGCCCAGTCCGGCGACGACGACTCCGGAGATCGTGGTCGTGACCGTGTAGACGATGGCGAACTCGGGCTTCGCGCCGGGGTACGAGTAGAGGAGGTCGAGGATCGACTCGGCGATGCCGGTGGCCGCGCCCGCGAGGAGGGCGGTGCCGAGCGTCCAGCGCGCGTAGAGGAACAGCGCGAACACGATCTCGGCTCCGAGACCCTGCACGACGCCCGACAGCAGGGTCGCGAAGCCCCACTGCGTGCCGATCAGCATCGAGACCACGGCGGCGACGACCTCCCCGTACAGCGCTGCGCCCGGCTTGCGGACGATCAGCGCGGTGAGCACGCCGGCGAACAGCCACGGGCCGTTCAGGATGCCCTGGAAGCCTGGGAGGACCGCGGTCACCGGCCCGGAGATCGGGTTGTAGGCCTGACCCCAGACCCAGAAGACGACGCCGGAGGCGACGGCCACGACGCTGGCGACGACGATGTCGACGACACGCCAGCGGAGAACGCGCTTGGACGGCGCGGAGACGGACGAAATGGTTGCGTGCACTGATCGTGCCCCTTCTCTTCAGAAATGAGGGCACGGGATGTGAGATGCCTCCCTGCGCTGGCATGACCCAGATCAGGTTCGACGGTCGAAACTTGGAGAAGCTTCCTCTCAGCCCGGCTCACCGGACTCCCGTGTTCAGGAGCCAGTGTATCCCTGCCGCGACCTGACGAGGCGACGCGCCGGGCTCGCCGGCGGGATCAGCGCTTGAGAGCTTTGATGACCCGCGCCCAGGCGTGGCCGGCGACCCACACGAACGGGATGGCGACCGCGAGGAGCGTGACGATGTTCGGGCGGAACCGCACGCCGGTCTCGTCGCTCACGTAGGCGCCGAACGGCACGGCAGCGCCGCCGCCGCCCGCCCCTCCCGGAGCGGAGTCGTCGCCGGGTCCCTCCCCGGCGCCGAAGCCGAACTGAACGGCGGCGACGGGGACGATGGTCGTTCCGTCCACGACGATCGGCTCGCCGTACACCGACTTGATTCCGGAAGTGCTCATGGTCTCCGCGAGCTTGAGCGAGATGTTCGTCATGGACTCACCGTACCCGCCGCCTCCCAGCCTGACCAGGCCGGTTCGCACCCCGCGCTCAGCGTTCACGGCGGGTTCTCCCCGGGGCGACCGGAATAATCGGGCGAGTGCCCCGCTCCCGTCCCCGCCGTCGACCCCGTGGGATCCTGACCGGTCTGGTGGCGCTGGCTGTCGGGGCGTTGCTGCTCTGCCACGGAATGATCCCGGATGTGGGAGGCGCGGCCTCGATGGTCGAGACCTTCCTCCCGTGGGTCGGGGTCGCCCTGATCGCGCTCGGGGTGGCGGCGCTCGTGCGGTTCTCGCTCTTCGCGGGCCTCGCCGTCGCGGCGGCCATGGCGGTCTGGTGGTCGGCGTTCGGAGTCGCCCTGCTCCCGTCGATGAGCGCGGGATCGCCGCGGTTCACCGCCGTGAGCGAGAACATCCGAGCGCAGAACGCCGCTGCGGCCGACATCGCCCGTTCGCTGGCCGCGCGCTCCCCCGACGTCGTCGCACTCCAGGAACTGGACGCGACGAACCTCCACGCGGTGGAGGGCGTGCTCGACGCGCCGTACCCGCACCACTACGTCGTCGGCACGGTCGGCGTGTGGAGCCGCTACCCGCTGACAGGCGGCTCGAAGCTCGACCTCGAGCTGGGCTGGAGCCGGGCGCTCAGCGTCGATGTGGACACTCCCGGCACACCGACGCGGATCTACGTCGTGCACCTCGCCTCCGTCCGGCCGCTGGAGTACACCGCGCGGGACCGCATGCTCGACCAGCTCACGCGTGCCGTCGCCGCGGACGACGCCGAGAGGCTGCTCGTGCTCGGCGATTTCAACACGGCGAGCACCGATCGCACCCTCGCTCCGCTCCAGGACGAACTGACGGAGGCGAGCAACAGCACG
The DNA here is from genome assembly GCF_001423695.1 of Leifsonia sp. Leaf336. Classification (GTDB taxonomy): domain Bacteria; phylum Actinomycetota; class Actinomycetes; order Actinomycetales; family Microbacteriaceae; genus Leifsonia. The sequence goes on along the minus strand of NZ_LMOZ01000002.1, from coordinate 1,328,853 downwards.
GTCGGTCTCGGCTTCACGTGGCCGGCCTCGTTCCCGGTCGCCCGCCTCGATCACGCGTTCGTCCGCGGGCTCACCACCGTCGGCAGCACTGTGCTGGACTCGAACGGCTCCGACCATCGCGGAATCGAGGTCGGGCTGCGCTGACGGCTCGAGCCGATGGTTGGCGGTGCGCCTCCGTCGCTCTCAGTCGCTCAGCCAGCGCGGATTGCGGCCGTCTCGCTCGGCCTGCTCTGCGTCGGGCGCGCGGCGCACCAGGGAGGCCGGACCGATCGCGCCGCGGCCGAACCGCGCGCTCACCGCGTCGAGCGTGCGCTCGGCCTCCCGCCACTCCTCGTCCGGATCCCAGAGCGTCGTCGCGTCGCCTCCTGCGTCGGCCAGCTGCTCCGCCCGCACGCCGATCAGGCGGATCGGTGTCGCGCGGAGGTCGATGCCGACGCTCTCGAAGACATCCCAGGCCTCCTCGAACAGCCGTCGGCCGACGTTCGTCGGCTCGGCGAGCGTGCGCGAGCGGGAGATCGTGCGGAAATCGGAGTACCGGATCTTCAGCGCGATGGTCCGCCCGACCAGGCCGTGCGTGCGCAGCCGCTCACCGACGCGCCCGGAGAGCCGCAGCAGTTCGCGGCGCAGCGTGTCGGCATCGTCCACGTCGACGGCGAACGTGTTCTCGTGCCCGATGCTCTTCTCGCGGGAAGTCGTGACGATCTGCCTCGGATCGTGACCGTGCGCCAGGTCGTGGAGGCGGTGCGCTGAAGCGTCGCCCACGGCGCGCTGCAGCACGGCGAACGGCGCATCCGCGAGATCGGCGACGGTGCGCATCCCCATGCGCTCGAGCGAAGCCTGAGTGCTCGCGCCGACGCCCCACAGCGCGCCGACCGGCAGCGGACGGAGGTACGCGACCGTCTCGGCCGGCGGGATGACGAGCATCCCGTCGGGCTTCGCGTGACCGGACGCCAGCTTGGCCATGAACTTGGTGCCGGCGACCCCGACCGAGCAGGTCAGGCCGGTCTCGTCGCGCACACGCGCCCGGATCAACTCGGCGATCCGGCGGGGCGAGCCGAGCAGGCGCCTGGCTCCGGCGACGTCGAGGAACGCCTCGTCGATGCTGAGCGGCTCCACCAGCGGGGTGACCTCGTGGAAGATCTCCATCACCTTGGCCGAGTACTCGGTGTACTTCTCGTAGTGCGGCGGCAGGATGATCGCCGTCGGGCACAGCCGCAGCGCCTGCGACACCGGCATCGCGCTGCGGACGCCGTACCGGCGCGCCTCGTAGGTCGCGCTCGTGACGACACCGCGGCCTCCGGCGTGCCCGACGATGGCGGGCTTGCCCCGCGCGTCCGGCCGGTCGAGCAGCTCGACCGACGCGAAGAAAGCGTCCATGTCGACGTGCAGGATGGTGGCCTCGGAGTCGTCGACGGCGGCGGTCGTCACCCGCCGGTCGCTGCCGTCCGTCTTGCCCACCTGTAGATTCTCCCACCCGGAGGCGGTGCGCGGCGCCGTCGGCGCGATCAGACCAGCGCGGCCACGAGCGGCCGGAACCAGGCGCGGAACGCCGTCGAGTCGTCGCGCAGCGACGTGCTGACCACCACGGTGTGCGGCCCGACGATCCAGGCGCCGCTCTCGGCGAGCGGCAGCACGTCGATGTCCAGCCGGAAGTAGCCGGCCTGGCGCCGGAGGTCGTGCTCGCGCTCGTGCACGACGTCGACGATGTCGGCCGCGCGGCGGGCGTGCTGTTCGATGCTCGCACGCGCGTACTCCGCGCGCCGATCGCGGGCCCAGCGCGCCGCGGCGTCGTGATTGGCCAGCACGAAGTCCTGCAGCTCCAGCGCACGGTCGAGGGCGGCGAAATGCGGAGGCTGCAGCAGCGCCGTCAGCGGACGGTGCTCGCGGTCGGCCGCCGCCTCGAACAGGGCGTCCCACTGCGTCGTGAGCGCGCCTCGCAGCGTCGGCGCGACGGCGGGACGGCCTCCCGCGCTGCCGCCCTGCAGCACGGGCACGACCGCCGGCGTCACCCGGGGCAGCGCGTGTGCACCGGTGCCCTCGATCCCCGCCAGATCACGGAGGGCGAGCGCGATCAGCAGATCCCACGGACAGTCCTCTGTGACCTGCCATCGAAGCGTGCCCTCGACGAACATGCCGACATTGTAGGAGCAGGTGGTGACACTCAGCAGGGAGATTTTCGCGGCGTCAGCCGCGGCGGTCGAGCTCGGCGATCAGCCGGAGCACGGTCCGCTGGTTGCGGGCGGTGGCGACCTGCCCGACGCGCCGCCAGAACGCCATCGGCACGGTCGACTTCGAGACGCCGAGGGGGCTCCACTGGTAGACCGCGCGCGCACCGAGCCGCACCTGTTCGGGGGCCAGTTCTTCATCGGACGGCGCCTCCAGGTCGGCCGCGAGGTCGTGGTCGAGAAAGGTGACGACGAGCCGCGAGTCGTCGTCCGAGGCGTCCAGCAGCGGATTCGCCGCGGCGAGTTCGCGGAAGACGCGCTCTTCGAGCAGGACGACCGCCGCCTCCACCCCCGACGACTCCTTCAGGGCGGCCGTGATGGCCGCGGCGTCCTTCGCCGTCGGCGCCGCCTTCGAACGGAACACGACGTTTCCGCTCTGCAGCAGCGTGACGACGTCGTCGAAGCCCGCGGCCACGAACGCCGCGGCGAGGTCGGCCTTGGCGACGCGCGCGTTGCCTCCCACGTTGATGCCGCGGATCAGCCCGACGCCCAGCATCCCTCAGCCCTCGGCGACGGGGTCGGCGGCGACGAGCAGCGCCGACGGGATGACAGCAGTCTCGAACGGCCCGCTCCCGTCGCGGCGCCACTGCGGCTCGCTGAAGGCGACCACCCACGTGGTGAAGCCGTCGGTGGGGAGCGAGACCTGGCGCAAGCCACGGTCGCCGGGGGCGATGATCACCCCGGTCGGCTCGTCCGGCCAGTCGGTGCCCACGGCGGGCTCGTGCTCGACGACGTGGACCTGCACCCCCACACCGAGGCCCGGGACGGTCGCCCGTGGGTCATGGGGAGTTCGGGGCCGGTCACGCTTCCACATGGCTCAAGCATCCCATCACGTTCGTCGAGAAGGCGTGGTCGAGCATGCCGTCGAAGGCTCGGGGCCCAGCGGCGTGGGGGTCAGGCGCTCGGTGGTCGGCGTCGGGACGGGTTTCAGTGCGATGGCGATGGCGCCGGCCTCCCTCGTTCCGGATCGAGCAGGCGGCGGAGCGTGGCGCGCTCGACGACGGTCCAAGCCGTCGAGGTCAGAATGTACACGGCCGCCGCGAGCGGCACGAACGCGGCGAACACCACCGTGACATACGGGAGGAACGAGAGTGCGCGCAGCGCACCGGTCGCGGCAGGCGTCCCGTCCGGCTGCGGGAGGGCGAGCACGCGCCGTGAGACTGTCGTCACCGCGGCGATGAGGACCAGAACGGCCGCGTACACCCAGAACCCCGGCCACACCGAGGCGGACCCCGTCAGGCCCACGAAGCTCGTGCCGAGCGGGGCGCCGAAGACGTGCTCACCCAGCAGCGCGTTGGAGTGACCGGCGATCGTCGCGTGCGTGAAGATCGCGTAGACGAGCGAGATCACCGGGAGCTGCGCCAGCAGAGGCAGCATCCCGGCGAACGGTGAAGTGCGCTCGGCCTGGTACAGCTCCATGGTCTTGCGGGCGAGCAGTTCCCGGTCGGAGCCGTGCCGGCGCTGGAGCTCGGCAAGGGCAGGTGCGAGGCGGCGCCTGGTGTATTCGGCGCGCACCTGGCTGACGCCGACCGGGATGAGGACGGCGCGCACGAGCACCGTCAGGACGACGATGGCGACGAGGGCCGATGCCGAGCCTGCGATGGGCGCGACGGAGGCGAAGAGGGCGGTGACGAAGCCGTAGGCGGCGTCGAGGACGGCCGCGATCGGCGGCCACGAGAAGAAGTCCATTGAAGTGATCCCTGCTGTCAGTGCGGACGAAGACGTCGTCTGGCCGCGCAGGAGCACAAGTGTGCCTCGGGGGCGAGTGACGCCCCGCTACGCGACCGGCAGGGAGAAGCCAGGGGCTCGCGGGCGCGGACGCCCGTCGGCGTCCGGATCGGCCTGGCTCTCGAGGAGCCAGCCGGCGGTCGGCTGCAACGGATTCGACCAGATCGCGCGCACGCGCAGGGAGGCCGCCAGCGCTGCGACGGAGCGGACGGCGGCAGCCGCGACGACGGCCACGATCCCGATCGCTCCGGCGAGACCGGCGAGGGCCATCAGCCCCGACACGCTCGAGTGGCCGAAGGCGCCGGAGGACGCGGACGCCACGAGGCGCGCGACGAACTCGAGCAGGCCGGTCATGGTGACGACGCTAGCGCATCGGCCGCCGCGCGCTGGGGAACGTTCGCCGTCAGCGGACCGGTCCGCAAGAGGGGCAAGATGGAGGCATGTCACGAGTCGCGATCGTCGGAGCCCACGGAAAAGTCGCCCAGCAGCTCATGCGGGTGCTCTACGACAGCGGGGACGACTTCGTCGGTCTCGTCCGCGCGGAGGAGCACGCCGAAGACGTCTACCGGCTCGGCGGCGAGGGCGTCGTGCTCGACATCGAGCACTCCGACCCCGACGCGATCGCCCAGGCGATCGCCGGCTGCGATGCGGTGGTGTTCACGGCGGGCGCCGGCGCGGGCTCCGGCGTCGAGCGCAAGCGCACGGTCGACTACGCCGGCTCGGTGAAGTCGGCGCAGGCCGCCGCGCGCGCCGGCATCCGGCGCTTCGTCCAGGTGAGCGCGTGGGGCGTCGACGCCCCGGTCGAACCCGACGCCGATCCGCAGTGGCGCGCATACGTGGAGGCCAAACGCGACGCGGACGCCGACCTGCGGTCCTCCGGCCTCGACTGGACCATCCTGCGTCCGGGGCGCCTCACCTTCGACGAGGGAACCGGCAACGTACTGCTCGGAGAGAGCGTCCCGCGCGGCGACATCCCGCGGGAAGACGTCGCCCGGCTCATCGCCGCCTGTCTCGCCGATCCCGGCACCATCGGGCGCACCTGGGAGGCCGTCTCCGGCGACACGCCGATCGTGGAGGCCGTGCGCAGACTGACGCAGGCCCCCTGACCCGGCTCGCCCCGTAGGATCTGACAACGTGAGCATCTACAGCGACCGTCCCTGGGTCGCCGGCTACGCGCCGGACGTGCCCGCCGACATCGACCTGCCGGACGGATCCCTCGCCCACCTCATCGACGCGTCCGTCGCGACGTACGGCAAGCACGTCGCCCTCGAGTTCTTCGGCGCGACGACGACCTATGCCGAGCTCGGCGACCAGATCGCTCGCGCCGCAGAGGGGCTGCGCAAGCGCGGAGTGCGCAAGGGCGACCGGGTGGCGCTGGTGCTGCCGAACTGCCCGCAGCACGTGGTGGCGTTCTACGCCGCGCTCCGGCTCGGCGCCGTCGTCGTCGAGCACAACCCGCTGTACACCCCGCGTGAGCTGCGGCACCAGTTCGAGGACCACGGTGCCACCGTGGCGATCGTGTGGGACAAAGTGGCCCGCACCGTGCAGGACCTCCCGGCCGACCTCGGGGTGACCACGATCATCTCCGTCGACATCACCCGCGGGATGCCCGCGAGCAAGCGATTGGCGCTGCGCCTGCCGGTTCCCGCCGCACGCAAGGCCCGCGAGCAGCTCACCGCCAAGGTCTCCGGCACCATCACCTGGGAGTCGCTGGTCTCGTCGCGGCGGCTGAAGGCCTCCGTGCCGCGCCCGGAACGCGACGACCTCGCGCTCATCCAGTACACGAGCGGCACCACGGGTCTGCCGAAGGGCGTCATGCTCTCCCACCTCAACCTCGCGGTGAACGCCGCGCAGGCCCGGGCCTGGGTCCCCACCATCGCGCGCGGCACATCCGTCGTGTACGCCGTGCTCCCGCTCTTCCACGCTTACGGGCTCACCCTCTGCCTGACCTTTGCGATGAGCATGGGGTCGCGGCTGGTCCTGTTCCCCAAGTTCGATCCGGAGCTGGTGCTCGACGTCGTGAAGAAGCACCCGGCGACATTCCTGCCCGCTGTACCGCCGATCTACGAACGGCTCGTGCAGGCCGCCGAGAAGCGCAAGATCTCGCTGTCGGGCATCGACATCGCGATCTCAGGCGCGATGAGCCTCCCGCAGTCGATCGTCGACCTCTGGGAGTCGAAGACCGGCGGCTATCTCGTCGAGGGCTACGGGCTCTCGGAGTGCTCACCGGTACTGATGGCGAACCCGGTCGGTGCGACCCGGAGGTCCGGGACCGTCGGCCTCCCGCTGCCCGGGACCGAGCTGCGCGTCGTCGACCCGGACGACCCCGACACCGACCGCGCGTTCGGTGAGGAGGGCGAGCTGCTCGCCCGGGGACCTCAGGTGTTCTCGGGCTACTGGCGCAAGACGGACGAGACCGCCAAGGTCTTCACGAAGGACGGCTGGTTCCGCACCGGCGACATCGTCACGATGGACTCCGACGGCTTCGTGCGCATCGTCGACCGCATCAAGGAGCTGATCGTCACCGGCGGCTTCAACGTCTCCCCGACCGAGGTGGAGGACGCGCTGCGCGGCTTCGAGGGCGTCGCCGACGTCGCCGTGGTCGGCCTCCCGCACCGACGCGGCGGGGAGGACGTGGTCGCTGCCGTCGTCATGGAACCGGGGGCCTCGTTCGACGAGGAGGCCATCCGCGCCTTCGCCCGCGACTGCCTGACCGCCTACAAGGTGCCGAAACACGTCGTCCAGGTCGAGGAGCTGCCGCGCAGCATCGTCGGCAAGGTCATCCGCCGCAAGGTGCGCGACCAGCTGCTCGCGGCGAAGCAGGAGCGGGCCTGACGCAGCGTCGGGCGTACCCTGGCGACCGTGGGTGACGAACTGTCGAGCCATGAAGAGAACGCTGTCGCGCTGCGAGCGGCTGTCATCGCATCCGGCGACAGCGCGGCAGCCCTCCGCGCGGCAGCGCTCGAACGCGACGCGGGCGGCCCCGGCCTTCCCGAGCCGTACGACGCTCTCGTCCGGCAGGTGAGCGCCGACTCGGTTCGCGTGACCGACGAGCAGGTTGCCGCAGTCCGAGCAGCTCTCGGCTCAGACCGGGCGGTGTTCGAGCTGATCCTCGCCTCCGCCGTCGGCGCGGGTCTGAGACGCTGGGACGCTGCCGTTCGCGTGATCCGAGGCCAGGACGATGCGCCTGCCTGAAGTCGAGCGCGGCGACAGCCTCAGGCACCGCACTCTGATCGCGATGATCTCCCGGTTGTCGGGAATGCGGCTCCCCGACGCCGCGCGCGTGGCGTTCTACCATCGCGAGTTCGCGGGTCCGACGCTCGGGGCATGGACCCAGCACGTCATGCGGGGGCCGAGCCCCTGGACGGTTTCCGAGCGGGAGCTGATGGCCGCGTCGGTCGCATCGTGGAATGCGTGTCCGTTCTGTGTCGGGGCGCACGGGGCGGTCGCCGTTCTCGGCCTGGGCCGCGACACCGTCGACGCCGCCCTCCGCGACCCCGCGACCGCGCCGATCCCGGACCGGCTGAAGGCGGCGCTCGTGTTCCTGCGGACCGCGACCGTCGACCCCGACGGCCTCTCGACCGCTGACGCGGACATCGCGCGGAGTGCAGGTCTGGGCGACGGGGAGCTGTGCGACGCGGCGGCCGTCGCCGCCGTCTTCAACGTGATCACGCGCTACGCGAACGCACTCGCATTCACGATCCCGTCGGACGAGGAGTTCGACAAGGCCGCCGGAATGCTTCTTCGCAGGGGCTATTCGTAGCCGTTCACCCGATGGGCCCTCCTCACCCGATGGGAAACACCAGAAGCGACCCGGTCGCCGTCGCGACGGTCTTCCCCGATCCGTCGGTGACGATGCCGTCGGCGAATGCGACGCGGTTGCCCGGCTTGGTCACCGTCGCGCTGCACGTCAGCGGACCGCTGCTCGCGAAGACCGGCCGCAGGTAGTTGACCTTGATCTCGATCGACGTGTAGCCCTGGCCGGCCGCGAGCGTCGTCTGCACGGCGCAGCCGAGAGCGGAGTCGAGCAGAGTGCACACCAGCCCGCCGTGCACCGTGCCGATCGGGTTGTAGTGCGACTCGTCGGGCTCGCAGACGAAGACGGCGCGGCCGGGTTCCGCCTCCGTCAGCGTCATGCGCATCAGGTTGGTGATCGGGGGCGGTGGCAACTCGCCGGCGATCATCTTGTGCAGGTAGTCCAGGCCGCTCACCGTCGGCATGACGGCGACGCCCGGCGCCGGATCCTCCCACTGGACCGTTCGGCTGCGTTCGCTCACTCGCTCTCCTTCCGCGGAAGGTCGGGATCGGCCGGCGGGAGGTCCGCGGGCTCGTCGACGACCTCGAGCGTATCCGCATTGACGGGCGTCTGTCCTTCGGGGAGGTTGGAGAAGTCGGGCGCGATCACCGTCGCCGGGAGCCGCGCAGCGGCTGTGCCGAACGGACGCTCGGCACCGACGGGCTCGGGCTCCAGGATGATGTCGTCGCTCTGCCGCGGCAGCGTGAGCCCTTTGAAGTAGTCGGGCCTGATCAGCCGCCAGATGATCATCAGGACAACGCCGATCAGGATGCCGCCGATCCCGACGACGGCTTCGGCGCCGATCCCGAAGATGGTGACGTTCTTGCCCTGGTCGTCCGTGAGCCAGTCCGGCTGAGCGAAGTTGTACGTGCCGTAGATGAACACGCCCAGCAGCATGAGTCCGCCGACCAGCGGGAAGAGCCCGCGCATGATCGCGTGCCGGAAGCTCGTGAAGAGCGTGCGGCGGTAGTACCAGACGCAGGCGAAGCCGGTGAGCCCGTAGTAGAACGCGATCATCAGGCCGATGGAGCCGATCAGCGCGTTGAGCAGCGACACGCTGATCGCCGTGAACACCAGGTAGAAGGCCGCGGAGACGATGCCCATGCCGATCGTCGACCACGTGGGCGTGAGGAATTTCGGGTGGATGCGGGCGAACTTCTCCGGGATCGCCTTGTACACCGCCATCGACAGGGTCGTGCGCGCCGTCGGCAGAATGGTGGTCTGCGTCGACGCCGACGCGCTCGTCAGGATCGAGAAGCCCAGCAGCGTCATCAGGATCGCCCCGACCGGTCCGCTCCCGAAGAGGGTCGGACCGATCGCCGAGAAGACGTCGCTCGAGTTCGCCGGGTTGGCGAGCCCGATGCCCTTCTCGCCGACCCCGGCGAAGGCCACGGTGGCGACGGTGACGAGCGCATAGGTGGCCAGCAGCAGCAGCGTGCTGATGATGGCGGCGCGCCCCGGGGTCTTCTCGGGGTTCTTGGTCTCCTCGTTGATGGACACCGCGGTGTCCCAACCCCAGTAGATGAAGATCGCGGTCAAGAGTGCGGGGGCGATCGTCTGGCCGAAGTCGAGCGTGAACGGGTTGAACCACGACCACTGCGGGATCAGCGAGTACGGCTCGGCGTTGCCGGTGTAGACCTTCACCAGGGCGAACGCCGCGAAGAAGATCAGGATGACGACCTCGAAGGCGAGCAGGACGTACTGGACCCGCGCCGAAACCTCGATGCCGCGATAGCAGATCCAGGTCATCAGCGCGATCCAGATCAGGCCGGCGATCGTCACCGCGACGTTGTTCGTCGCCAGCGCCGCCACGCCCGGCAGCCCGAAGCCGCCGATGAACGTGTACGAGTAGCTGCCGGCGATCTGGGCCAGGTTCGACATCACGATCACGTCGGCGATGACGATCCCCCAGCCTCCGAGCCAGCCCGTGATCGGGCCGAACGCCCGCGCCGCCCAGGTGAAGGTCGTGCCGCAGTCCGGCTCCGCCTTGTTGAGCTCCTGGTACGCGACCGCTATGAGATACATCGGGATGAACGCCAGCAACACGATGCCGGGAGCCTTGACCCCCGCCGCGAGCGTCCCGCCCACGACGATGAAACCGAGGCTCGCCGCCAGACTGTAGGCGGGCGCTGTGGAGGCCACCCCGACGACGACGCTCGACACCAGGCCGAGCGCACCGCCTTTCAGGCCCTTGTTCCCTGCTTCGTCCGTGGCGGACGGGCTGGTGGATGTCATGACAACCTCCGGTGACTCGGGTCCGCTCACCAGTGAACGGGCCACCGGAGCACAGCGTAGCTCCGCGGCGGGGTTTACGGGCTGCACCGATCCTGCGAGAGGATTCAGGCCGCCGGGCCGCTCGCGCCGTCATCCAGCCGGGCCAGCCGTCGCCGGGCCGCCAGCTCCGCCTGGATTTGCGGCCCGAGCAGCACCTGCGCTCCCCCGAGCACGAGAGCCGTCGCGGCGTGGACCGGGAGCCGGTCGACCGTGGGCAGGCCGAGCAGGGCACGGTGCCGCGGTTCGAGCGTGGAGACCGCGGCACGGAACAGCACCCGGTACGACGGCCGCAGCGTGCGCCGCAGCGGCGCCCGCCGGATGAAGCGCACGATCTCCTCGACCTCCGGCCCTCCGCGGAGGTCGCCGGCGTCCGTCACCGCGTCGATGCGCGCGCGGAGGTCGGCCGCCGTGCGCGGCGGGTCGTCGACGCCCATGAGCTCGGCGGCGGTCGCCCACTCGGCCACGTATCCGTCCGCGCCGCCCGGGATGGGCGCACCCCAGCGCTCGTGGGCCGAGAGGAAGGCATCGGTGAACGCCAGATGCACCCAGTAGGCGAGTTCGGGATCGTTCGCGCTGTAGGCGCGGGTGACGCCGTGGCCGTCCACATAGCGGCCGCGGACCCGCTCGTGCAGGGACCGGACCAGCTCCGACCCCGCGATCGCCTGGGCACGGCTGCCGAACGTGACGGTGTGGATCCACTGGATCGTGCCGGCCAGGCGCCCGAGCGGATCCTCCTGGTACCGGGAGTGCTCGCGCACACCGGCCAGCGCGCCCGGATGCAGTGCTTGCAGCAGCAGAGCGCGCACGCCCGCGACGAGGGTCGGCATGCCGCCGTGCACCGTCCACGCGGCGCCTCCCGCCGGGAAGAACCCCCCGTCCTCGCCCTCCTCGAGCCGCAGAATCCAGGCAGGGATCCGATCGGAGCGCCCCGACAGCGTCTCGATCAGGTGCGACCGCACCGGACCGAGGATGCGGTCGACGGCTGCGCCGGTCATCTCGGCGGCAGCTCCTGCCCGAGTCCGTCGATCACCTGCGCCGACGGGAGGTCGGCGAGCAGCCTCCCGGGAAGCAGGATCTTCGACCGTCGGACTCCCGAGCCGATGATCACCACGACACCGTCGGCGACCACGCGGGAGTCGACCAGCAGCGGCCACTCCGCCGGGAGGCCGATGGGAGTGATCCCGCCGTACTCCATCCCGGTCAGCTCCACTGCGCGCTCCATCGGCAGGAAGGACGCCTTGCGGACGTCGAGCAGGCGCTTGACCGTGTTGTTCACGTCGGCGCGCGAGGTCGCGAGCACGACGCACGCGGCGATCCGCTCGACGCCCTCGCGCTTGCCGCCGACGACGACGCAGTTGGCGAGCGTGTCGGCCGTCAGGCCGAACTGCTCCTGCGTCGCTGCCGTGTCGGAGACGTCGGGGTCGATCTCGACGACGCCCACGTCGTCCAGCCAGCCGAGGGCCGTCAACGTCGCGAGCGTGGCCGGTGCGAGCAGGTCGGTGCGGGAGGAGGCGGGGGCCGTGGTCAGCCCGCCGAGTGTGAAGACGCCCATGCGCCTACGCTAGCGCGCGTTCTCCGCTCGGTTCGAGCGGACGGCCACTCGACAGCCGCTTGTACATGATCGTCGTGCCGCCCAGCGAGCCCGACGGGCTGACCGCGTAGTCCGGGATGGCACCGACCGTCTGCCAGCCCCAGCGCGTGTAGAGCGACTCGGCGAGGCTTCCGGTCTCGGTGTCGAGGACCAGAAGCGTGAGTCCGTTCGCCGCAGCGAAGTCCTCCAGCGCGGTCATCAGCGCGGGGGCGATGCCCCGGCCGCGCGCGTCGCGATGGATCATGAGCTTGATCACCTCGGCGCGATGCGGGCCGTTGCGCTTGGCCGCCCGCACGAGGGTGATCGTTCCGAGCGCCCGCTCGCCGTCACGGGCGATCCAGCTGTCGGCGTCGGGATCGGCGAAGAGCGCCGACCACCAGAGCGTGGCCTCGTCCGGCGTCGGCGGTTCGATCCAGCCGACGCTCGCTCCCGACTCGACCGTGTCGATCAGGACGGGCGCGAGCGCCGCCGCCGCAGCGGCAGCGCTCGCGCGCGTGACCCGTTCGATCGAGATCGTCACTGCGCGGCGCGCTCCAGCACCAGCTCACGAACGCGAGCGGCGTCGGCCTGGCCCTTCATGGCCTTCATCACCGCGCCGATCACCGCTCCGGCGGCCTGGACCTTGCCGTCGCGGATCTTCTCCAGCACGTCGGGCTGGGCGGCCAGCGCCTCGTCGATGGCCGCGATCAGCGCGCCGTCGTCGGAGACGACCGCGAGCCCGCGGGCGTCGACGACCTCCTGCGGAGCGCCTTCGCCGGCGACCACGCCCTCCAGCACCTGGCGGGCGAGGCGGTCGGTGAGCGTGCCCGCATCGACCAGGCCGGCGAGCTCGGCGACGTGCTGCGGGCTCACGAGTGTGCCCGCCGGCACTCCCTGCGCGTTGGCGAGGCGGGCGATCTCGCCCGTCCACCACTTGCGCGCGGCCGCCGGGGTCGCGCCGGCGGCGATCGTCGCCTCCAGCTCGTCGAGCAGCTCGGCGTTGTCGACATCCTGGAATTCGAGCGCGGTGAAGCCCCACTCGGCGGTGAGACGCTTGCGGCGCGCGGCCGGGGCCTCCGGAAGCGTGCCGCGCAGCTCCTCCACCCACTCGCGACTCGGAGCGACCGGCACGAGGTCGGGCTCCGGGAAGTAGCGGTAGTCGTCGGCGTCGGACTTCGGGCGACCCGCGGAGGTCGTGCCGGTGTCCTCATGCCAGTGCCGCGTCTCCTGCACGATCGTGCCGCCCGCGTCGAGGATGGCGGCCTGCCGCTGGATCTCGTAGCGCACGGCGCGCTCGATCGAGCGCAGCGAGTTGACGTTCTTCGTCTCGGTGCGCGTGCCCAGCTCGGACGAGCCGCGGCGGCGGAGCGAGACGTTCGCGTCGCAGCGGACGTTGCCCTCCTCCATGCGCGCGTTCGAGACGCCGAGCGCTTTCACCAGGTCGCGGATGGCCCGCACGTAGGTGCGGCCGACCTCAGGAGCGTCGCCCTCCGCACCCTCGATCATCTTGGTGACGATCTCGACGAGCGGCACACCGCCGCGGTTGAAGTCGACCAGCGAGTAGTCCGCGCCCTGGATGCGGCCGGTGGCGCCGCCGACGTGCGTGAGCTTGCCGGCGTCCTCCTCCATGTGCGCACGCTCGATCTCGATGCGCAGCTCGCGCCCGTTCTCGAGCTCGATGGTGACGGCGCCGTCGTGGGCGATCGGCTCGTCGTACTGCGAGGTCTGGAAGTCCTTCGCCAGGTCGGGGTAGAAGTAGTTCTTGCGCGCGAAGCGGCTCGACTCCGCGATGTCGCAGCCGAGCGCGAGCCCGAGCCGGATGCTCGACTCGATCGCCTTCTCGTTGACCTGAGGGAGGCCGCCGGGCAGACCCAGGCAGGTCGGGCAGGTGTTCGTGTTGGCGCCGGAGCCGAACTCGTTGGCGCAGCCGCAGAACATCTTGGTCGCGGTGTTCAGCTCGACGTGCACCTCGAACCCGAGCACCGGCTCGAACAGCTCGAGCGCCTTCTCGTAGTCCATCAACTCGGCCGTGGCCATCAGACCGCTCCCTCTTCGCTCGCGAACATCTCGGTGGCGCTCAAGTCGGGCGCCTGGCTCAGCAGCGGGCCGCCCCACTGCTGCTCCAGCAGGCGCTCCAGCGCGGCGCCGATCGTGTAGAGCCGCGCGTCCGCGCGGGCAGGCGCCATCAGCTGCATGCCGACGGGGAGGCCGTCCTCCGGAGCCAGGCCGATCGGCAGGCCCATGCCGGGCACGCCGGCGAGGTTCGCCGGGATCGTCGTGATGTCGTTGAGGTACATCGCCATCGGGTCGGCCAGCTTCTCGCCGAACTTGAATGCGGTGGTCGGCGCGCTCGGGCTGACCAGCACGTCCACCTTCTCGAACGCGGCCGAGAAGTCGCGCTGGATGAGCGTGCGGACCTTCTGCGCCGAGCCGTAGTAGGCGTCGTAGTATCCCGCGCTCAGCGCGTAGGTGCCGAGGATGATGCGCCGCTTGACCTCGGGGCCGAAGCCGGCGTCGCGGGTCGCGGCCATCACGCGCTCGACCGTGACCGGGCCCTCCGCCGGGTCCACCCGCAGACCGAAGCGCACCGAATCGAAGCGCGCCAGGTTGCTGGAGGCCTCGGCCGGCAGGATCAGGTAGTAGGCCGCGACGGCGTACTCGAAGCTCGGGGCCTCGACCTCGACGACCTCCGCGCCCGCCACCTGAAGCACCGCGAGCGCCTCGTCGAAGCGCTGCTTGACTCCGGCCTGGAAGCCGGCGCCGTTCAGCTCGCGCACGACGCCGATGCGGACGCCGCGCAGCGCGTCGTCGCGGAGCCCGGCACGGGCGGCGTCGGCCATCGACGGCCAGGAGTCGGTCAGCGACGTCGAGTCGAACGGGTCATGGCCCGCGATGACGTCGTGCAGCAGCCCCGCGTCGAGCACGGAGCGGGAGACCGGGCCGACCTGGTCGAGCGAACTCGCCAGGGCGATCGCGCCGTAGCGGCTCACGCCGCCGTACGTCGGCTTGACGCCGACCGAGCCGGTGACGGCGGCCGGCTGACGGATCGAGCCTCCGGTGTCGGAGCCGAGCGCGAAGGGCGCCTCGAACGCGGACACCGCCGCGGCAGAGCCGCCGCCGGAGCCGCCGGGGATGCGCTCGAGATCCCACGGGTTGCGCGTCGGCCCGTAGGCCGAGTGCTCGGTGGAGGAGCCCATGGCGAACTCGTCCATGTTGGTCTTGCCCAGCGGAACGAGGTCGGCCTCGCGGAGCTTGCGCACCACGGTGGCGTCGTAAGGCGGGATCCAGCCCTCGAGGATGCGCGACCCGGAGGTCGACGGCATGTCGTGGGTGGCGAGCACGTCTTTGATGGCGACGGGAACGCCCGCGAGCGCGCCGAGCGGGTCGCCCGCGGCGCGGCGTCCGTCGATCTCGGCGGCGGTGCGGATCGCGTTGTCGCCGGCGACGTGGAGGAACGCATGCACGTCTGCGTCGACGGACTCGATGCGGTCGAGGTGGGCGCGGGTGGCCTCCACCGAGGAGACCTCGCCGGCGGTGAGGAGGTCGGCGAGAGCGGAGGCGGAGAGCCGGGTCAGGTCGGTCATATCGGTCACTCCTCGGCTCAGTCTTCGTCCAGGATGGTGGCGACCTTGAAGCGGTCGCCCTCGCGCGCCGGAGCGCCGGAGAGCGCCTGCTCGACCGTCAGCGACGGCCGCACCTCGTCGGCGCGGAACACGTTGGTGAGCGGAAGCGGGTGGCTCGTGGCGGGGACGTCGGGACCGGCGACCTCCTGCACCTTGGCGACCGCCTCGACGATCTGGCCGAGCTCGCTGGTGAGGCTCTCGATCTCTTCCGGGCTGAGGTCGATCCTGGCGAGGTTCGCCAGGTGCGCGACCTGTTCTGCGCTGATTTCGGACATGCGTCTCCGTGCTGGTTTCTGGATGGACGGAACCAATTCTATGGTCAGCCGAACAGACCGCGCCCCAGGCGGTCCACGGCGTCGTACGCCTCCTTGTAGGTGCGCGGCACCGGGTCGCCGGGAGCGCCGTAGCGCGCGGTCAGCAGGCCGACCAGCCCGACTCCGGGCGGGCTCAGCGGGCGGTCGGCGTCACCGGCCGCCGGCGCGCCCGCCTCGGGGTTCGGCGGCAGGTACTGCGGGTGCGTGTCCGGCCACGTTCCGGGCTGGCGGGGAGTCCTCCGGTTCACCGCGTTGTGGATCGTGCGGGCGCCGCGATCGCGCGCGGTGAGGTGCGGCATCCCGTGGTCGCGGCACAGCGTGGCGATGACCGCGGCGTGGCTCATCTCGTCGTGGATGATCGTGCCGCGGGCGGTGTAGGCGGAGATCGCGATCGCGGGCACCCGGAGACCGAGCCGGTCGAACCTGAAGCCGTTCTCCCCCGGTCCGCTGTCGTCGGGCGGCGTCGCGGGGCCGGGCGCGACGTGGTCGTAGGTGCCGCCGTGCTCGTCGAAGGTCACCAGGAGCATCGTGTTGAGCGCGTTCGAGCCCTGCGCGCTGCGGGCCCCGCGGATCGCCGAGTACACCTGGTGCAGCAGAAGCTCGCCCGCACGCACGTCCGAGATGCCGCCTCCGGCTATGAGTGTCCCGTCGACGTCCTCCTCGGTCATCGGGCCGCCCGGCGGGTGCATGTCGTTGTGGTCGTAGAGCAGGCGCGGCTCGATGAACGCGTAGTCCGGGAGGGTGCCCTCCGCGACGTCGGCGTAGAAGTCCGTCATCGTCCGGAAGTGCGTCTTCCAGTACGCCTCCAGCACCGGCGCGTGGATGAACCCGGTCAGCGAGATGAGCTGCCGGTCGTCGAAGTACACGCGCCAGCTGTGGCCGGCCTCCTGCAGCCGGTTGAAGATCGTCGGCGCATGGTTGGCGGGATCGAACCACTTGCCCAGGCCGCCGGCTCCCGCGTTGTCCACATAACCGTGCGACGTCGAGGCGTGGAAGAACGAACGGTTGCAGAAGGTCTGGCTCGGCACGGCGCAGTGCCAGTCGTCGTAGACCGCGAACTGCCGCGCCAGCGTCGAGAACACCGGCAGCATCTCCGGGGTGAAGGATCCCATGATGCGCCGGTAGTCGTCCGGCGCCGGCTCGGCGCCGGTGTCCTTGCGGAGCACGCCGATGTAGTCGCGCACGAAGCCCTTCATGGTCGGCTTCATCCCGGCTGGCGGCGCGTTGTAGGGCGGTCGCATCTCACGCACGCGGGCATCCTCGTTGGAGGGCGGGTCGACGATGCCGAACAGCTGCGTGTTGACGTGCGGGTAGACCTCCCCGGGGTCGGGAGACGGCTGACGCATGATGAAGTCGGTGGAGCCGTCGTAGGGGTGCACCGGGATGTCGCCGCCTGCGGGATCGGGATTGCTGTAGTCGCCGAACGCCAGCCCGTCGAAGCGTGCGCCCTCCGGGAGCGTCTTCTCGTCGTACAGGTAGCCGAACAGGTTGTCGAAGGAGCGGTTCTCGTACATCAGCACGACCAGATGGTCGAACCCCGGCTTCGACGGCGGCGGCAGCGTCGGATACTCCTCTCCCTCCTCGTCGTGCGCCCCAGGGGCTCCGGACTGCTGGGAGGCCGTCGCCGCACCGATCGCGCCTCCGGCCGCTCCCCCGGCGACAGCGCCGGCGGCCACCAGCCCTGCGCCCTTCAGGAACGCGCGGCGGGAGGACGCGGGAGGACGACGGCTTGCTTCGGGGTCGCGCTGCTCGTTCTCGTCCGGATCCATCGGTCCCATTATGCGCGCGGGCGCCCTCGCGGCTCAGCGGCTCAGCGGCTCGGCGGCTCAGCGGCTCGACGCCGTCTTCGTCGTCCCCGCTCCGCGTCCGCTGAGCACCAGGTCTCCACGGTCGATGCCGATCAGCGCGAGATTGCGCATGCACTCCGTGCCCGCGGAGAAGTACTCGTTGTGGCCGCTCGACCCGCTGAGCGTGCGGTGCGTGATCGGGTCGGCGGCGCCGCCGACCCCCATCGGCCTGGCCCCGTAGGAGGGCGATCCCGGGTCGCTGCCGAAGAACGCACTGTTCACGATCGGATCCATGGCCGCCTCGCCGACGAACACGTTGCCGCCGCGCACGCCCAACTGCTTCACCGACTGGGCGTCCGATCCCGGCGACCCCATCAGCGCGAGCGCGTCCACGCTCACGGTGCCGCGCTCCAGCGCGAGCAGCGCCGCCGTCGACCCGTACGAGTGCGCGAGGACGCTCAGGTACGGCGGGTCGGACACGCGCAGCGACTGGATGCCCATCAGCGTCCGCTCCAGGCTGTCCGCTCCCTGCCGGGCCAGGTCGAGGCCTCCGATGTTGGTCAGCACGGGGGTCTGGTAGCCGATCCAGGCGACGACGGCCACGCCCGGCGTCCGCTTCGTCGTGCCCGTACCGCCGAGCCGCTTGAGGAAGCCGGTCTGCTGCTCGTACAGGTTCTGCGCGACCTCCGACCAGGCTTCGATCTGCTCGCCGACCGCCATGTACATGCCGGGCACCAGCACGCTCACATAGCGTGCCGTGCGCAGGTCGCCGACGACGATCGAGGCCCTGGCGTCGTCCGACGGATCGAGCGAGACCAGGGTGCGGGTGACTCCGTCCTTCTTCGCCAGCGCCTCCTTCACGTTTGCGAGCGTCGTGAGCTGGCGCTTGAGCGCGACGCGCGCGGCCTTGCCGCGTTCGGTGCCCAGCTTCGTCTGCGCGGCGCTGATCGTCCGCTCCAGGTCGAGACGGTTGGCCTTGCCGCGCACGTCGTAGGGCACGCCCTCCAGGTTGCCGACCACGTGCGGGGCGACCTTCACGAGCTCCGCCTGACGGGACGGGTCGAGCAGCTTCCACAGCTGGCTGACGTCGGAGGCCGCGGGCGGGTCGACGAGGAGCCGGTCGAGGTCGGACGCGTGGGCGTTGAGGAACCCGGGCAGCGCAGCCGGGTCGACGGCCTGGATCGAGCTGAAGACGGCTGACGCGCTCTGGCCCGGGGCTCCGGCCCCGGCCGCGCCCGAGCTCGTGGGCGCGTCACCGATCGACGCCGGTTCGATGGCGGAGGCGCCTGCGGCGGGCGTGACCTCCGCGTGAGCGCTCTCAGCGGGCATGACGAAGGCCCCGGTCAGTCCTGTGACGACCGAGGTGACGATGGAAGCTGCTGCAAAGCCGACCAGCACTCCGTCCGGGTCCCTCCGAGAGCGAGCGAGCTAAGCCCTTGCGTGTGCACGGGGCGAGCGCACACCTCGACTCTAGCGGCACCAGAGTAGTGGACGGATGGTCGTTCTACCCCCGATTCAGGGGGATAACTTGTAGTCTGTCCACAAACCGGACGACTACTGGTCCAGCGCAGCTGGTCCCTTCTCGACAAGGATGGCGAACTGCGCCGCGTCGAGGATCCGCACGCCCAGCTCCTCGGCCTTCGCCAGCTTCGATCCGGCGCCGGGACCGGCGGCCACGAAGTCGGTCTTCTTGGACACGCTCGACGCGGCCTTGCCTCCGGCGGCGATGATCGCCTCCTGCGCCCCCTCGCGGGTGAACCCGTCCAGAGAGCCGGTGGCCACGACGGTGAGCCCGGAGAGGACGCCGCCCGCTTCGGCCTGTGCGCCCGGACCGGCGTGGCCGGGGGTGGCGAACTGCACGCCGTCGGCGGCCCAGCGCTCGACGATCTCGCGGTGCCAGTCGGTCTCGAACCACGCGAGAAGGGCATCCGCGATGATCCCTCCGACGCCGTCGACCGCGGCGAGCTCCTCGCGGGTCGCGGACCGGATCGCGTCGAGGGAGCCGAAGTGGTCGGCCAGCGCCCGCGCCGCGACCGGGCCGACGTGGCGGATGTTCAGCGACACCAGGATGCGCCAGAGCGGCTTGGTGCGACTGGCGGCGAGGTTCGCGACCAGGTCGAGGGCGTTCTTGGACGGCACGAAGAGCTCGTCGCCGCCGAACTCGGCCGCGTCGGCATCGTAGGCTCCATCCGCCTTCTGCCGGCGGCGGCGGAACGGTGCGACCACCTTCTCGGCGCCCGATTCCGTGAGCTTGGGCAGGCCGGTTTCGGAGTCGCGGACGACGACCTCGATCGGGAAGAGATCGCGCAGGGTGAGGCCGAAGAGGCCGGCCTCGGTGGGCAACGGAGCGGTCGACGGGAAGCGCGGCTGCGTGAGCGCCGCTGCGGCCACCTCGCCCAGGGCCTCCACATCGAGGGCGCCGCGGGAGCCGATGTGCTCGACCCGCCCGCGCACCTGCGCCGGGCAGAACTCGGAGTTGGGGCAGCGGAGGTCGATGTCGCCCTCCTTGGCCGGGGCCAGCCGGGTACCGCACTCCGGGCAGTTCTCGGGCATGTGCCACTCGATCTGCGTGCCGTCGCGCTCCTGCTCGAGCGCGCCGAGGATCTCGGGGATGACGTCGCCGGCCTTGCGGAGGACGACCCGGTCGCCGATCATCACGCCCTTCGCGCGGACGACCTCCTGATTGTGCAGCGTCGCCTGCCGGACGGTCGAACCGGCCACGGTGACCGGCTCCATCACGGCGAACGGCGTCGCCCGCCCGGTGCGGCCCACGCTGACGACGATGTCGAGCAGGGTGGTGTACACCTCCTCGGGCGGGTACTTGTAGGCGATGGCCCAGCGCGGAGCCCTGCTCGTGGCACCGAGTTCGTCGTGCAGCGCGAGCTCGTCGACCTTGACGACGATGCCGTCGATCTCGTGCTCGACCTCGTGCCGGTGCTCACCCCGATCGGCGATGTACGCGGCGACTTCGTCGGCCGAGCCGAACACGCGCGAGTGCGGGGAGACCGGGAGTCCCCAGCCGGCGAGCAGATCGTAGATCTCGGACTGGGCGGCAACCTCGGGGTTCTGCCAGGCGCCGATGCCGTGGAGGTACAGCGACAGGCGGCCGAGACGATCGCGCATGAGCTCCAGCTCGGTCGCGCTCTTCTTCTCGCGGCGCTGACGGAGGCTGCCCGCGGCCGTGTTGCGTGCGTTCGCGAACTCGGGATACCGGGTCTTGATCGCGTCCTCCGGCTTGCCCTTCGCCCGCTCCTGCTCGGCGAAAGCCGCCTGGAGGGCGTGCTGCCGCTCGTTCAGGGCCTCGAAATCGGCCGAGCGGAGGAAGACCTCGCCGCGCACCTCGAAGAACCCCGGATAGCCGGATCCGGTCAGCCGTTGCGGGATGGCCGGCACCCAGTCGACGTTCTCGGTGATGTCCTCCCCCACCCGGCCGTCGCCACGGGTGGTCGCGGTCTCCAGCACGCCGTTCCGATAGGCCAGGCTGATCGCCAGGCCGTCGATCTTCAGCTCGGTGAGCCAGCGGACCGGCCTCCCCGCGGCCGCCGCCGTCTTTGCGGCCCAGTCGCGGAACTCGTCGATCGAGAACACATTGTCGAGGCTCAGCATCCGCTCGGCGTGCTCGTGCTCGGGGAACCCGGCGGAGACGACGGCAGCGCCGACCTGCTGGGTCGGGCTGTCCTGCCCGGCGAGCTCGGGGAAGACGCGCTCGAGGTCCTCCAGCCGGTGGAAGTCGGCGTCGTACTCGGCGTCGGAGAGCGACGAGTCGCCGTCGCCGTAGTAGGCCATCCGGGCGGCGTCGATCCGATCGGCGAGGCGCCGCGCTTCTGCCCGCGCCCCGTCGAAGTCGAGACCGTCGAACTCGATCGGTCGGCCGTCCGTCTCAGAGATGTCGCTCACAGAGCAATTCTAGGGACGAGCTCCGACACCGATCCCCGACAGCGGCGCGTCAGGCCGGGACGGCGGACACCGTGCGGTCGATCGTGGTCTGACCGAGAACGCGGGTGCCGACGTAGACGACGGCCGTCTGCCCAGGGGCGACGCCGTTCAGCGGCTCGTCCGGCCGCACCACCAGCTCGCCGTCGCGGACCTGCGCCACGGCGGGTACGGGATCGGCGTGGGCGCGGATCTGCACCTCGCACGCGAACGGCGTCTCGAGGTCGGCCGGCGGCAGGCCGGCCCAGGTGAAGCGCGACCCGGCGATCTCGGCGATGTCGAGCGCCTCCTTCGGGCCCACGACGACCGTGTTGTCCTTCGGCCGCACCTCGAGGACGAACCGCGGCCGGCCGTCGGGCGACGGGTAGCCGATGTTGAGGCCCTTGCGCTGCCCGACGGTGTACGCGTGCGCCCCTTCGTGCGAGCCCAGCCGGTTGCCCTCGCGGTCGAGGATGTCGCCCTGCGCGGCGCCGACGTGCTCGGCCAGCCAGCCGCGCGTGTCGCCGTCGGGGATGAAGCAGATGTCGTGGGAGTCCGGCTTGTTCGCGACGCTCAGCCCGCGTGCGGCCGCTTCGGCGCGCACCTCGGCCTTGGAGGGCGTGGCGCCGAGCGGGAACATCGCGTGCGCGAGCTGCTCGCCGGTGAGGACGCCGAGCACGTACGACTGGTCTTTCGCCCAGGCGCTCGCGCGGTGCAGCTCACGATTGCCGTCGGCGTCCGTGAGGATGCTGGCGTAGTGCCCGGTGCAGACGGCGTCGAAGCCGAGGTCGAGGGCCTTCTCGAGCAACGCGGCGAACTTGATCCGCTCGTTGCACCGCATGCACGGGTTGGGCGTGCGGCCCGCCGAGTACTCGGCGATGAAATCGTCGACGACGTCGAGCTTGAACCGCTCCGAGAAGTCCCACACGTAGTACGGGATGCCGATGATGTTCGCCGCGCGCTGCGCGTCCATCGAGTCTTCGATGGTGCAGCAGCCGCGGCTGCCCGTGCGCAGGGTTCCCGGCATCCTGCTGAGCGCCAGGTGAACGCCGACGACGTCATGACCCGCCTCGACGGCGCGCGCCGCCGCCACGGCGGAATCGACGCCACCGCTCATCGCTGCCAGAACTCGCACCGGAAGAGTCTACGCCCCAGCTCCTGAACGGCGGCCGGGCGCCCGCTCGGCCAGACCGGCCCGCGAGGCCTGCGCGTACGCGCCGGGGAGCGCCGCCAGCAGGGCGTCCACGTCAGCGTCGGTGGAGGTCCGCCCGAGCGTGAACCGCAGCGCACCACGGGCCTCCTGCTCGCTGCGCCCCATGGCCAACAGCACGTGCGACGGTTCCGGGATGCCGGCCTGACAGGCCGACCCCGTCGACACCGACACGCCCGCGAGGTCGAGCAGGAACAGCAGCGAGTCGCCCTGGGCGCCGGGGAAGACGAAGTGGGCGTTGGAGGCAACCCGCTCGTCGCCGTCGGCGTCCCGCGCGGGCTCCGGCCCGCTCAGCGCGGCCTCCGGGACGGCCTCGCGCACCCCGCGGATCAGCCGGTCGCGGAGCGCCGCGAGCCGCCGCGCCCCCTCGACGCGTTCGGCCTCCGCGGCCCGGGCCGCCGCGGCGAACGCCACGGCGGCGGCGACGTCCTGCGTGCCGCTGCGCACCTGGCGCTGCTGGCCGCCGCCGTGGATGAGCGGGACGACCGCCGACGTCCGGCCGAGCACCAGCGCACCGATCCCGACCGGGCCTCCGATCTTGTGCGCAGACACGCTGAGGGCGTCCACTCCGAGAGCGGCGAAGTCGATGGGGAGGTGCCCGTAGGCGGCGACCGCGTCGACGTGGACGGGAATGCCCGCCGACCGGGCGAGCGCGGCGAGCTCGGCGACCGGCTGGATCGTCCCCACCTCGTTGTTGACGGAGAGGAACGTGAGGAGGGCGACGTCGTCCGGTGCGGCGAGAGCCGACGCGACCGCATCCACACGGATGCGCCCCTGCTCGTCGAGCGGCAGCCAGTCGGGCCGCGCGCCTTCCGCGCGCTCCAGCCACTCGACGGCGTCGATGGTCGCGTGATGCTCGCCTCCCGGCACCAGGATGCGCGAACGGGTATCCCGGCCGTTCCTGGCCCAGAACATCCCCTTGACGGCGAGGTTGATCGCCTCCGTGCCGCCCGAGGTGAAAACGACCTCGATCGGGTCGCAGCCCAGCGTGGAGGCCACCGCTTCGCGCGCCTCCTCCAGCATCCGCCTGGCCTGCTGGCCCTGACTGTGGATGCTCGACGGGTTGCCGACGAGCCCCAGCGCGTCGGTGAAGGCGGCGAGCGCCTCGGGGCGCAGGGGCGTGGTGGCGGCGTGGTCGAGATAGACGGGCACCGGGGCCTCCTCAGGGTGCGGCACGGTGTGTCACTACTCTAGAACGCATGACTTCCGTGGATCCTCTGCGCAACCTGGGCGTCCGTATCGGTCCGCACGGCGGAGAGCTGCGGGTCTACTCCGAGAGCGCCGACGCGATGGAGTTCTGCCTGTTCGATCCCAAGGACCCGGACTGGCGCACCAAGACCATCGAGATGCACCGCGATGCGAACAACGTGTGGCTGGGGCGTTCGCGCAGCCTCCAGGTCGGCAGCCTCTACGCCATCCGCGCGTCCGGTCCGGCTTCGCCGAAGAACATGTTCAACCCGGAGTCCCTGCTGCTCGACCCGTATGCGCGGGGCCTCACCCGGGTCGGCCCCGAGGAGTGGCGGGCGACCGTGGTCTCCGACGGCTTCGACTGGGGAGACTCGCGCAAGCCCCGGACGCCGCTCGACCACACCGTGGTCTACGAGGCGCACGTGCGCGGCATCAGCCACCAGAACCCGGACGTGCCGGAGGAGCTGCGCGGCACCTACGCCGGCCTGGCGCACGGGTCCACCATCGACTACCTCCGGAGCCTGGGCATCACCGCCGTCGAGCTCCTCCCCGTGCACGCGTTCACCTCCGAGCAGCGGCTCATCCGCGAGGGACTGACCAACTACTGGGGCTACAACACCCTGAACTTCTTCAGCCCGCACGCGCCCTACGCCACGCGCGCCGCCCAGGCCGAGGGGCCGGAGGGCGTCCTCCGCGAGTTCAAGGGGATGGTGAAGCTGCTCCACGAGGCGGGCATCGAGGTGATTCTCGACGTGGTCTACAACCACACCTCCGAGGAGGGCATCGGAGGTCCGCGCACCAGCTTCCGCGGCATCGACAATGCGACCTACTACCGCCAGGACGCCGACGGCGTCTACATCGACGTGACCGGGTGCGGCAACACCGTCGACTTCGGGCATCCTGTGCCGCAGCGGCTGGTGCTCGACTCGCTGCGGTACTGGGCGGAGGAGGTGCAGATCGACGGCTTCCGGTTCGACCTCGCCGTCACGCTGGGCCGCGGCGACGACCTCGCCTACCACCGCGACCATCCTCTGCTGACCGCCATGCTCGACGACCCGGTGCTCTCCGGGACGAAGCTGATCGCGGAGCCGTGGGACGTCGGCATGGGCGGCTGGCAGACCGGCAACTTCGCGGACGGCTGGTCGGAGTGGAACGACCGCTACCGCGACCGTGTGCGCAACTTCTGGCTCGCCGACATCGCGGACGCGCGGCGCAACGGTCAGGCGCCGATCGGCATCGGCGGCTTCGCCACGCGCCTCGCCGGCTCGTCGAACACGTTCTCGCCCGAACGCGGCCCGCTGGCCTCCATCAACTTCGTCACCGCCCACGACGGCTTCACGATGGCCGACCTCACGGCGTACAACGTCAAGCACAACCTCGGCAACGGCGAGGACAACCGCGACGGCACCGACAACAACCGCTCGTTCAACCACGGGGCGGAGGGGCCGACGCATGACGAGCGCGTCCTCCTCGACAGGCACAAGGCCATGCGCAACCTGATGGGAACGCTGCTGCTGTCGGCCGGGGTGCCCATGATCACGGCCGGCGACGAGTTCGGCCGCAGCCAGCGCGGCAACAACAACGCCTATTGCCAGGACAACGAGCTCACCTGGATGTCGTGGCTGCGCACCAGGGAGCAGCGCGAGATGTTCGACACCACGCGCCGTCTCCTCGAGCTGCGACGCGACAACCCAGCCCTGCGACCGAGCAGGTTCGCCGTGCTCGGGCAGACCACGCCGAACGCCAGCCATATGGACTGGTACGACGCGACCGGCGCGCTCATGGACGACGAGGACTGGAACTCGCCGGAGAACCGAACGCTGCAGTACCTGGCGGCCTCCACCCCCGACAAGGAGGAGTTCAACCGGGTGCTGCTCATCGTGCACGGTGTCGAGGACGACGTGGAGGTGTCCCTCCCGGTCGCTCCGGGCGTCACCTCGTACCAGCTGCTGTGGGACAGCGCCACCGAGGTGCCGATCGCCGAGGAGGGCGTCGACCTCGAACCGGGAGCCATGCGCATGGTGGGCGGCACCTCCATGCAGCTGTACCGGGCCAATGGGCCACGCGTGGACGCGCCGGCGGGGACCGCCACGGAGGTCGCCTCCTGATGCCGAAGCGGTCCGCCGGCGCGGGAACCCCGGCGTCCACCGCGCTCGCCGCGGCGGGGATCCCGTTCACCCTGCACCCGTACGAGCACGACCTGGCCGCGGCCTCGTACGGTCTGGAGGCGGCCAAGGCGCTCGGCGTCGAACCGGAGCGCGTGTTCAAGACCCTGCTGGCCGACACCGAGCTGGGCATCGTCGTCGCGGTCGTACCGGTGACCGGCCTGCTCGACCTCAAGGCGCTGGCCTCCGCCGTCGGCGCCAAGCGCGCCACGATGGCCGATCCGGCCGTCGCCGAGCGGCGCACCGGCTACGTGGTGGGCGGGATCTCCCCCATCGGGCAGAAGACGCGTCACGTCACGGTCGTGGACGAGACGGCGCAGCTCTTCGACACGGTCTTCGTCTCGGGAGGCCGCCGCGGCCTCGACGTGGAACTGACGCCCGCCGACCTCCTCACCGCGACCGGCGCCACCTATGCGCCGCTCGCCAAGTAGCTCCCCTCGGGCCTAATCGAGCCCTCAGGCGGAGGTGACCAGGCCGAGCTCGGCGGGCGAGAGGAGGAGGTCGTTGACCGGGACGATGCGGACGGTGTAGCCGAACGAGCCGGCCCAGGTGAGTGTCACGCCACCCGAGAACTCCAGCGCCACCGAGGGGTCGGCGCCGGGGATCGTGCGGTCGAGCTGCAGACGCTCGTAGTGCACGCCGGTCAGGTCCTCCCCGTCGTAACTGCGGCCGTAGACGAGCTGCACCTCCACGTCCTCCGGACGGAGCCCGTTGAGGTGTACGAGCGCGCGCACGCGCAGCTGGTCGCCGACCTGCGGCACGGCGTCGAGGCCTCCGGCGTCCACATGGGCCACGTTCACGCCGGGCCACGCAGATCGCACGCGGTCCTTCCATGCCGCCAGGTCGCGGGCGTCGCGGTAGTCGTCGGCGCTCAGTCGCTTCTCGTTGGCGGCCGCGGGCATGTACAGGCGCTCCACGTACTCGCCGACCATCCGCTCCGCGCTCAGCGGGGCGGAGAGCGTCGCGAGCGTGTGCCGGATCTGGGCGACCCAGGCGTCGGGCACGCCGTCGCTGTCGCGGTCGTAGAAGCGCGGCGCGATCTGGTGCTCGATGAGGTCGTACATCGCCTCGGCCTCCAGCGCGTCGCGTTCGGCTCCGTCGCCCGCGGCGTCCGCCGAGGGGATCGCCCAGCCGTTCTCGCCGTCGTAGAACTCGTTCCACCAGCCGTCGAGGATCGACAGGTTGAGGCCACCGTTCAGCGCCGCCTTCATGCCGGAGGTCCCGCAGGCCTCCAGCGGTCGCAGCGGGTTGTTCAGCCAGACGTCCGTGCCCGGGTACAGCTGCTGGGCCATTCCGATGTCGTAGTCGGGCAGGAACACCATCCGCTGCCGGATCTCGGGCTCGCTCGCGAACTGCACGAGCTTCTGGATGAGGCGCTTGCCCTCGTCGTCGGCCGGGTGCGACTTGCCCGCGATCACGAACTGCACGGGGCGATCCGGGTGAAGCAGGATGTTCCGCAGACGCTGCGGATCGTGCAGCATCAGCGTGAGCCGCTTGTACGTCGGCACGCGCCGGGCGAAGCCGATCGTGAGCACGTTCGGGTCGAGGAGGTCGCTCATCCACACGGGGGCGATGCCGCCCGGGTTCTGCGCCTCCCACGCCGCGGCGAGCCGCCGGCGCGCGTCGCGGACGAGCTGCTCGCGCATACGCGTGCGGACGCTCCACAGGTCGAGGTCGCTGACCGCACCCGAGTTGGCCCAGTCGGCGTGCGTGGTGTCGGCGGTGCCGAGGCGCTCGAGCGCGAGCGACCGCAGCATCGGGTCCGTCCATGTCGGCGCGTGGACGCCGTTGGTGACCGAGTCGATCGGAACCTCCGGGCTGTCGAACCCGGGGAACAGGCCGCCGAACATCTGCCGGCTGACCTCCCCGTGCAGCCGGGACACGCCGTTCGCGTGCTGACCCAGCCGGAGGCCCATGACCGCCATGTTGAACACGGCGTCCGATCCGCCCGGGTAGTCCTCGGCGCCGAGCGCCAGGACCTGCTCCACCTCGACGCCGGGAAGCAGCGGCGTGGAGAAGTAGCGCTCCACCAGCGGCCGGTCGAACCGGTCGATCCCCGCGGGGACGGGCGTGTGGGTGGTGAAGACGGTGCCTGCCCGGACGACCTGGAGGGCTTCGTCGAACGTGAGCCCCTCGCCGATCAGGTCGGAGATGCGCTCCAGGCCGAGGAAGCCGGCGTGACCTTCGTTGGTGTGGAACACCTCCGCGGCCGGCGCGCCGGTGAGCTCGGCCCACGCCTTGACGGCGCGCACGCCGCCGATGCCGAGCAGCAGCTCCTGCAGCAGCCGGTGCTCGCCGCCTCCGCCGTACAGTCGGTCGGTGACGGAGCGCAGGCTCTCGTCGTTCTCCGGGATGTCGGTGTCGAGCAGCAGCAGCCGCACCCGGCCGACCGCGGCCTGCCAGACCCGCGCGTGCAGCTCCCCGACAGGGAGAGCGAGCGTGATCTGCACGGGCGAGCCGTCCGGGTCGCGCAGCACGCTGAGCGGGAGGCCGTCCGGGTCGAGCACCGGGTAGCTCTCGAGCTGCCACCCATCGGGCGTGATCGCCTGCGAGAAGTAGCCGGAGCGGTAGAAGAGCCCGACGCCGACGAGCGGGACGCCCAAGTCGCTCGCGGCCTTCAGGTGGTCGCCGGCGAGGATGCCGAGTCCGCCCGAGTACTGCGGAAGGGTCGCCGCGATCCCGAACTCGGGCGAGAAGTACGCGATGGAGGCCGGCGCCGCGTCGCCGAGCGACTGGTACCAGCGCGGCTCGCGGATGTACGCACGCAGCTCGTCGCGGACGTGGTTCGCCCAGTCGACGTAATCCTGGTCGGCCGCCAGCTCAGCGAGCCGCGAAGGGTCCACGGAACCCAGCAACGCGATCGGGTCGTGCCCGACCTCCTGCCACAGCTCGGGCGAGATGCGGGCGAACAGCTCCTTGGTCGGCTCATGCCACGACCAGCGGAGGTTGCCTGCGATCTCCTCCAGAGCGGAGAGCGTGTCGGGGAGGACGGCGCGGACAGTGAATCTACGGATGGCCTTCACTCGCACGAGCATAAACGCTGCTCGTGTCCGGAGTGTTAATGGGCTCCTGACGCGCGAGTGAATGAGTGTACGGTCGGCATGTGGCAAAGAGCGCAGCGACCAAACCATCAGCCGCCGCAGCAGAACCGGCGTCGGCTCCCGTCGAGACGGCATCCGAGTACGAGCCTTTGCTCCCCCGCATCCCGATCCTCGATCTCTCCCCCCAGGTCGACGAGGGCCACTGGGCCGCCTCGGCGTTCAGCGGCGAGGTCGTTCCGTTCCGGGCCACGGCGTTCCGGGAGGGCCACGACCGCATCGGCGTCGACCTGCTCCTGCTCGACCCGTCCGGCACTCAGACCGAGCACCACATGCACGCCCTCGCGCCGGGCACCGACCGCTGGGAGGTCGAGGTCCAGCTGGAGCAGGAGGGCCTCTGGCGGTACCGGGTCCAGGCCTACGCCGACGAGTACGCCACCTGGCGCCACAACGCCGAGGTCAAGATCCCGGCGGGCATCGACGTCGAGCTGATGCTGACCATCGCCCACGACATCCTCACCACGGCCGCGGCCGACAAGCGCCGCAGCACCGCCGAGCGCCGGCACCTCTCCGAAGCGGCCCGGGTCGTCGCGGACGCCGACCGCGGAATCGACGAGCGGTTCCAGGCGGCGATCGACGACCGCATCAAGCGCATCCTCACCGAACGTCCGGTGGTCGCCCTCCCCTCGCTCTCGCCGACCCGCGCGGTGCTGGTGGAGCGCACCCGCGCCGGCGTCGGCAGCTGGTACGAGTTCTTCCCGCGATCGGAGGGCGCCAAGCGGCTGCCGGACGGCTCCTGGCAATCCGGAACGTTCCGCACCGCGGCCAAGCGACTGCCCGAGATCGCTGCGATGGGATTCGACGTCGTCTACCTGCCCCCGGTCCACCCCATCGGGCGCACCTTCCGCAAGGGCCCGAACAACACGCTGGAGGCGGGCGAGAACGACCCGGGATCGCCCTGGGCCATCGGCGGCCCCGAAGGCGGTCATGACGCGATCCACCCCGACCTCGGCACCGAGAAGGACTTCGTGTTCTTCCTGGGCAAGGCCAAGCAGGCCGGCCTCGAGATCGCCCTCGATCTCGCACTTCAGGCCTCCCCCGACCACCCGTGGGTGACCCAGCACCCGGAGTGGTTCACCACCCTCCCCGACGGCACCATCGCCTACGCGGAGAACCCGCCGAAGAAGTACCAG
This sequence comes from Leifsonia sp. Leaf336, assembly GCF_001423695.1. GTDB lineage: Bacteria > Actinomycetota > Actinomycetes > Actinomycetales > Microbacteriaceae > Leifsonia. The sequence goes on along the minus strand of NZ_LMOZ01000002.1, from coordinate 1,298,830 downwards.
GACATCTACCCGATCAACTTCGACAACGACTACGACGGTCTGCGCACCGAGGTCCTGCGGATCGTGCGGTATTGGATGTCGCTGGGCGTGCGGATCTTCCGCGTGGACAACCCGCACACCAAGCCGCTGCACTTCTGGGAGTGGCTCATCCACACGGTCAACGAGACCGACCCGGATGTCGTCTTCCTGGCCGAGGCGTTCACGCGGCCGGCGCTGCTGCACACGCTCGCCAAGGCTGGCTTCCAGCAGTCGTACACGTACTTCACCTGGCGCAACACCAAGGAGGAGCTCGAGGAGTTCCTCAGCGGTCTGGCGGACGACACCCCCGACTTCCTGCGACCCAACCTGTTCGTGAACACGCCGGACATCCTGACGGAGTACCTGCAGTTCGGCGGCCCGGCGGCCTTCAAGATCCGCGCGGCGATCGCCGCGACGGGAGCGCCGACCTGGGGCGTGTACTCCGGGTTCGAGCTCTACGAGAACGTCGCGCGACCGGGCGCCGAGGAGTACATCGACAACGAGAAGTACGAGTACCGCCCGCGTGACTACGCCCGCGCCGCCGCGCTCGGCCGCTCGCTCGCGCCCTACCTCACGATGCTGAACCGCGCGCGCAGCGAGCACCCCGCGCTGCGTCAGCTGCGCAACCTGCGCGTGCACGGCAGCGAGGACGACTCGGTGCTCGTCTACTCCAAGTACCTCGCCGGCGACTTCACCCGCAGCGGCAAGCCCGATGCCGTACTCGTCGTCGCCAACGTCGACCCGCACTCGGTGCGCGAGACGATGGTGCACCTCGACGTCGCCGCATTCGGCATCGCGCCGGGAGCGCAGTTCGAGGTGCGCGACCTCGTGACCGGCCAGCGCTGGACATGGGGAGCAGACAACTACGTGCGCCTCGACGCGTTCACCGAGCCGGTTCACATCCTGACCATCAAGCCCTTGGAGGCCGCACGATGACCCCGATTCCCGAAGGCGCCGCCGCTGTGGACCTGCCCGCTCTCGACGACGGCGTCCTGCACGCCGTCGCGACCGGGAGCTACCACGACCCGCACGCCGTGCTCGGTCAGCACGAGGTCGCTGCGAACGGCGTGGAGGACCCGATCACGGTCATCCGCGTGCTGCGGCCGCTCGCCGAAGCGGTCTTCGCGATCCTGCCGACCGGCGCGCACATCGAACTCGCCCACCTGGCCCACGGGATCTGGCAGGGCGTCGACATCGTTGGGCCCGGCGCCTACGAGATCGAGGCCCGCTACTCCGGCGGAGCCACCTGGACCACCGACGACCCCTACCGGTTCCTGCCGACCATCGGCGAGCTCGACCTCCACCTGATCCGCGAGGGCAGACACGAGCAGCTCTGGACGGCCCTCGGCGCGCACCTGCGCGACCTGGGCGGCGTGGTCGGAACGGCGTTCACCGTCTGGGCGCCGCACGCGCGCGCCGTGCGTGTGGTGGGCGACTTCAACGGCTGGGACGGCACCCTCCACGCGATGCGCAACATGGGTGCGGCCGGCGTCTGGGAGCTGTTCGTCCCCGGCGTCGGCGAAGGCTCGATCTACAAGTTCGACCTGCTCGGCGCGAACGGCGAGTGGGTGCGCAAGATCGACCCCATGGCCCAGGCCGCCGAGACCCCGCCCAACACGGCCTCGGTCGTCACCGTCAGCCGCCACGAGTGGGAGGACGGCGACTGGATGAGCCACCGTGCCGCCTCCGACCCGCACGGCGGCCCGATGAGCGTCTACGAGCTCCACTTCGGCAGCTGGCGCCCGGGGCTCGGCTACCGGGAGGGCGCCGACCAGCTCATCGACTACGTGGGCGCGCTCGGCTACACGCACGTGGAGTTCCTCCCGCTCGCCGAGCACCCGTTCGGCGGCTCCTGGGGCTACCAGGTCACCGGCTACTACGCGCCGACCAGCCGCTTCGGCTCCCCCGACGACCTCAAGTACCTGATCGACCGGCTGCACCAGGCCGGCATCGGCGTCATCCTCGACTGGGTGCCCGGCCACTTCCCCAAAGACGACTGGGCCCTCGCCCGGTTCGACGGCCAGGCGCTCTACGAGCACGCGGACCCCCGCCGCGGCGAGCACAAGGACTGGGGCACGTACATCTTCGACTACGGCAACTCGCAGGTGCGCAACTTCCTCGTCGCCAACGCCCTGTACTGGCTCGAGGAGTTCCACATCGACGGGCTGCGCGTCGACGCGGTGGCCTCGATGCTCTACCTCGACTACTCGCGCAACGACGGCGAGTGGGAGCCCAACATCCACGGCGGCCGCGAGAACCTGGAGGCCATCGGCTTCCTGCAGGAGGTCACCGCGACCTCGTACAAGCGCAACCCCGGCACCGTGATGATCGCCGAGGAGTCGACCAGCTACACCGGCGTCACCGCGCCGACCTCGTCGGGCGGGCTGGGCTTCGGGCTCAAGTGGAACATGGGCTGGATGCACGACGCGCTCCAGTACATCCAGGAGGACCCGATGTGGCGCAGCTACCACCACAGCGAGATCACGTTCTCGTTCGTGTACGCCTGGAGCGAGAACTTCCTGCTGCCAATCAGTCACGACGAGGTCGTGCACGGCAAGGGATCGCTCATCGGCAAGATGCCGGGCGACCACTGGCAGCAGCTCGCGAACGTGCGGGCGTTCCTCTCGTTCATGTGGGCCCATCCGGGCAAGCAGCTGCTGTTCATGGGCCAGGAGTTCGGGCAGTACTCCGAGTGGAGCGAGGAGCGCGGCCTGGATTGGTGGATGCTCGATCAGCCGAGCCACCGCGGACTGTGGAACCTCGTCGCCCAGCTCAACGCCGTGTACCGGGACAACCCGCAGCTCTGGGCGCTCGACAACGACCCGGCCGGGTTCGAGTGGCTGGACGGGTCCGACGCCGCCGGCAACGTGCTGGCCTTCCTGCGGAAGGACCGCGACGGCTCGCCGATCGCGGTGCTCTTCAACTTCTCAGGCAATCCGCACGAGGGTTACCGCGTGGGGCTGCCGTTCGCCGGCGAGTGGGAGGAGCTCCTCAACACCGACGCGAGCGACTTCGGAGGTTCGGGAGTGGGCAACTTCGGCGGGGTGACGGCGCGCGACGAGCCGTGGATGGGCCGGCCGGCCTCCGCCGTGCTGACGCTGCCTCCGCTGGGCGCGCTGTATCTGCGACCGCGAGACTGAAGGGCTGGCAACCTCGGTCGCAGGCTCCCTCGGCGCTGGGGTCGCGGCATCGCTCCGCGCTGCTCTAAGCTCCACCGCGGAGCCAGGCCGCGTAGCCGAGGCCTTCGACCGCGTGCTCGGGCGCGAGGTTCCGTCCCGAGCGCCAGGCCGACCCCAGCGGGCCGCCGAGTCGCACAGGGAGGATCGGGCGGCGGGTTCCGCTCGCCTGCTTCCACTGCCGGGCGAGCGAGCGGGCGGACTCGACGCGGGGGCCGCCGACGGTCCGGATCGAGTCGGGGTCGCCCGCTCCCTCGACCGCGTCGACGAGCACGCGGGCGACGTCGGAGACCGCGATGGGCTGGAACCGGGTGGCCGCGGGTGTGGTCAGGATGCCGAAGCGGCGACCGCGCTCGAAGACGGCGGTCACGAAATCATGGAACTGGGTCGCACGCACGATCCGCGTCTCCAGCGGAGAGTCCAGGTAGGTGCGCTCCTGCACCAGCTTGGCCCGGTAGTACGGGTAGCGCGCGTCGTCGATGCCGGCGATCGACAGGAGCACGGCCTGACCCACGCCGAAGCGTGCCGCCGTGTGCAGGAGGTTGCGGGATCCGTGCGCGAACACGTGCGACGCGCGCCGTCCGGTCGCGTTGCTCGCGTCGACCACGACGTCGACGCCGTCGACGGCCTCCTCGAGTCCGTCGCCCGACACGAGGTCGACGGTCACATAGTCGGCGCCGACCACGTAGCTCTCCGCGTCGTCATCGGGGATGCGACGGGCCGCGACCACGACTCGGTGGCCGCGTTCCACGGCCTCAGCTGCGACGGCGCGACCGGCCAGACCGGTTCCGCCGACTACGAGCACACGGGACATGCGCGAGCCTTCCAGGCGAGGGGGGTATCAGCCGCCCGCGATCGCGCCGGTTCCTCCGGAAAGCGGAGGCTCCGCGTCAGTAGAGCAGCGAGGCCAGCCTAGCCCGCGCCTTGGCGACGCGCGGGTCGTCCACACCGACGATCTCGAAATACTCCAGGATGCGCGCCCGCACCGTCTCTTTGCCCACGGCGTCGAGGCTGGGGAAGAGCGTCAGAAGCCGATCGAACGCGTCCTCCACGTGCCCGCCGGACAGGTCGAGGTCGGCGACCGCGAGCTGGGCCTCCCGGTCGGAGGGGTCGGCTGCCGCCGCGGAGCGGATCTCATCCAGCGTGCGACCGGCCAGCCGGTCGAGCAGGCTCACCTGGGCAAGTCCCGCGATCGCCATCGTGTCGCGGGGGTCCTGCGCGATCGCCGTCTTGTACGCGGCGATCGCCGCCGGGTAGTCGCCGCGGTCGATCGCCTCGTAGGCCTCCGCGTGCAACGGCGGCAACGGCTCAGGCTCGGGCTCGACGGCTCCGCCTTCGGGCGTCTCCCCCTCGGCCGCGTCCACCTTCGCGGTGCCCGTGACGCCGTTCTGCACGGCCAGCTCGAGGAGTTGCGCGACGACGTCCTTGACCTGGTCTTCGGGAAGCGCCCCGGCGAAGAGCTGCACGGGGCGACCAGCGACGATGCCCGCGACGGTGGGCACGGACTGCGCCTGGAACGCCTGCACGAGCTGCGGATTGGCATCGACGTCCACCTGCACGAGCACGATCCGCCCCGCGAGGTCGGAGGTGACTTTGTCGAGAACGGTCGCCAGCCTCCGGTCGGGATCGGCCCAGGAGGCCGACAGCGCGACGATGACGGGCACGCGCATCGACAGGTCGATGAAGTCGTTGAAGTTCGCGTCCGTTCCCTGGAAGAACAGGCTGGGGAGTTCGATCGGCTCTCCGGCACCCGCGTCACCGGCGCCGCCCGCGGCCGCGCCCCCGGCGGCGCCCTGCGGCCGGTTGACAAGGCCGCTCAGGTCGACGGCGCCGCGGAGGTTGGTCGGGGTGGGCGGGATCTGGCTCATGCGGTTCTCCTGAAGCTGGCGGTCAGTGGACGACGCGTCCGAACGAGTTAACAGGATACGGCGGTATCGCCAGCCCGGTTACTGCACCTCGCGAGCAGAGATCAGGCCCTGCGAGAAGCCCAGCAGACGCACCTTCTCGGACGAACCCGCCGGCGGCACGTAGAACGCGAGCTGATAGCCGTACACCGATTCAATGCCGGTGTTCGACTGGGCGACGCCGCTCAGCGCGGCCGTCGTCGCGCCCGCGATGACCTGGGCGCCGGCCTCCTGCACCTTGTGCAGCTGCACCTCCTCCGGGTTCACCCACACGATGGCGCCCGAGTCGTTGGTCGCCATCGAGATCACCGGACCGGTGCCCAGCCGGCTCGTGAAGGTCAGCGAGGACGTATTGCCGAACTGCTGCGTCAGGCGCGCCTGCTCCTGCTGCTTCCACGACGCACCGACCTGCGCGACGAGCTTGTCGTCCGTCAGGTCGAAGCTGGACAGCCACTTGCTCTTGTCGCCGTTGAGGAGGATGTCGCCGTACGCGGCGGCGATCTCGTTCGGCTGCACCTTGAGCAGCTTGGAGTCCGGCGGAACGACCGCCGCGCCGATGCTCGCGGGCGCGAGGTTCGGCACCTTGACGTTCGGCTCGAGCGCGATGGCGTACTCGACCATGTAGTTGTCGCGCGGCGTCTGCTGCATGAGCGCCAGCGCGAGCGGAGCCTGAGCCTTGCCCGTCGCGTCGTTCGGCATCTTCAGCACGGCCGTGACCGTGCGCGGCCAGCTGTCGGTCGCCTGCGGGAGCGAGAGCTCCAGAGGGCCTGCCGGGATCGCGGGCAGCGCGGGCTGGTCGGCCTTCTTGGCGCGGATGGCGTAGTTGGCCTCCCGCAGCTGGAGAGCCGGTCCGGTGAACCGGAGCTTCGCGAGCGCCGGGTCGTTCTTGGCGTCGGCGTTGGCCGCCGCCACCGAGATGCGCTTGACGATGCGCTCGAGCTGCGGAACGGAGACAGCGGGCGGGATCTGGTTGTCGCCCTTCGGCGAACTGGTCGGCGAACTCGTCGGCGTGGGCGTCGGCGTGCCGGTCGGGCCGTCGGCGAACGCGGCGCCCGCTCCGACGCCCGTGAACGCCAGGACGCCGACGAGGACCGCCGGGACCATCACACGGGTGCGACGGCTGGCGCGACGACCGCGCGGGGTCGCCTCGATGGAGGCCGTCGGCTTGTACTTCGGGGCTTTGGGGAGTTTGGGCATCTTAGGTCCGCTCTTGCGTCGGGGGCCACGCGACTTGCGGTGGGTGTACAGCCCCCACAGGTACAGCGCGATGCCGATCACCAGGAGCACGAGGCCGCCGATGATGAGCGGGAACGCCCACGGCGTGCTGGTGTCGACCGGCCAGGTCAGCAGGATCTTGTTGGGCGCGGGCTTGGTGCCGTCGCTCGCGATGATGACGCTCACGCCGCTCGGCACGTTCATCTTCGTGGTCTGGGCGTCCTGGCCGTCGTACTCCTCCAGCCAGAGGTCGGAGCCCGCCGGGTTGGGGCCCGGCGTCGCGGCGGTCGTCGAGCCAGAGCCCGCGGTCGGCGCCGGTGTCGGAGTCGCCGTCGCCGTCGGGGCCGGGGTCGCGGTCGAACCGTCGGCGGAGCCGGTGTCGGTGTCGGTGGAGGCTTTGGGCGCGACCGTCTTCACGGCGAGTTCGCCCGTGCCGGCTTTGTAGCTCACGGCGGCGTACTTCTGGTCGCCGAGCCACGACTTGACGTCGGACGTCCGGCCGTAGGCGACCAGCTGCGTCTTGGCGTCCGCCGCCCCTGCGATGGAGAGCGTCTGCTGCCCGGGATGGGCGTTGAGCACCGCGCTGTCGATCACGATGTAGCGTGCGTCGCCGCCGACGGTCGCCGTGGCGGAGATCTGCGACGGAGGTGCGAAGATCGTGCGCTGGGCGATGCCGGCCACGATCATGACGGCAGCGACCACGAACGCGACGATGGCCAGTACGAAACGCAAACAGACTCCTCATGTGCCGGGAGGGGGCGGGCACAGTCACACAACAGTAGTCGAGCACCCTGAGAGGCATCTAACCGTTGTCTGCACGCTCACGCAGTCCCCCATGCGGGTACGGGCGTCGAAATGTAAGATCGATGCGGCGCGCGCGCGGCTCGCTCACCCGGAATCCCCCTTCAGGAGTAACACAGTGGCCACCGACGAATCGAACTTCACGCAGGTCTTCCGCGGCTACGACAAGGATGAAGTGGACGAGGCCGTTCAGGACCTCCGTCGCGAGCTGATCAAGTCGAACACGCAGTCGGCTGACCAGACCAAGGAGATCAAGCGTCTCCAGCTGCGCATCGACGAGCTCAACGCCGAGATCGAAGAGGTCGGCAGCCCCACCTACTCCGGTCTCGGCACCAAGCTCGAGAACACCCTCCGCGTCGCCGAGGAGCAGTCGACACGGCTCATCGCACAGGCCGACATCGATGCCGAGAAGCTGCGCTCGGGTGTCGCGGCCGAGATCGAGAAGATCAAGAAGACCGCCGCGCAGCAGGCCGAGCGCGTGCTGGCCGACGCACAGGCGCGTGCCACGACCGCGCTCGAGGACGCCCAGATCGAGTCGGCGGAGCTGCTCGCCCGCACCCGCGCCGACAAGGAGACGCTCCTCACCGACGCGATGCGCGAAGCCGCGGCGATCCGCGGCGCCGTCGCCACCGAGGCCGCCGAAGTGCGCGCGACGAGCAAGCGCGAGGCCGCCGCCGTCCGCGCGGAGGCCGACCGCGAGGCCGCGGAGCTGAAGGCGGTCGCGTTGCGCGAGGCCGAAGCCGCCCGTGCCGAGACGGCGGAGCTGGACCGGACCATCGCCGCCCGGCGCAGCGAGCTCGAGAACGCCCTCGCCGCAGACCGGGCCGCTTTCGAGCGCGAGTCGGCCCAGACCCGTCTGGAGCTCGACAAGAAGGTCGCGGAGACCGCCGACCGCCTCGCCGCCGAGCAGACCGCCGCCCGCGACGCGCTCGCCGCCGAGCTGGCGCAGGCCCGCGCCGAGCTCGCCGACGAGGTGGAGCAGCAGCGCGCCGCCCTCGCCGCCGAGGCGGCTCAGACGCGCGCCGACCTCCAGCACGAGGACGCCACCGCCCGGCAGGCTCTGGCCGACGACGTCGAGCAGACCACGACGGCCCTCGCCGCGGAGGTCGAGCAGACCAAGAGCTCGCTCGCCGCGGAGGTCGAGCAGACCAAGGCGCGTCTCGCCGAGGAGGTGACCACGACGAAGTCGGCGCTGGCCGACGAGGTCGCACGCACCACCAGCGAGCTCGCCGACGAGGTCACCCGCACCAAGTCCGCGCTCGCCGACGAGGTCACCAGCACCCGGTCGCAGTTGGAGGCCGACGTGACGGCGGCGCGCTCCCAGCTCGAGACCGACGTCACGACGACGCGCTCCGCGCTCGCCGAGGAGGTGGAGCGCACCAAGAAGGAGCTCGCCGACGAGGTCCTGCAGACGCGCACGACCCTCGAGCGCGAGTCGACGGAGACCCGGGCAGGCCTGGAAGCCGACCGCGTCTCGACCGCTGCGACGCTCGCCGCCGACCGCGACCGCACGGCGAACGAGCTCGCGACGCAGGTCGAGAACACCCGCGCTCAGCTCGCCGCCGACCGCGAGCGAACCGCCGCCGAGCTCGCCGAGACGGTAGAGAGCACGCGCGCCGACCTCGCCGCGGAGGTCGAGGCCACGCAGGCGGCCCTCGCCGCAGACGTCGAGCGCACGCAGAAGTCACTCGCGAAGGAGGTCGAGAAGACCCGCTCCGCGCTCGCGAAGGAGGTCGAGACCACGCGCGCCGAGCTCGCGGAAGAGGTCGAGACCGCCCGGGCCGAACTGGCAGAAGAGGTGGAGACCACCCAGGCCGCCCTCGCCGCGGAGGTCGAGACCACCCGCTCCGAGCTCGCCACCGAGGTGGACGCGCTCCGCAAGGAGGTCGACGCCGAGGCCAAGCGGATCCGGGCCGACCTCGCCGCCGAGGTCGGCGAAGCACGGACCGCCCTGGCCGAAGAGCTCGCGACCGAGCGCAGTGCCCTCGCCGCCGAGGTCGCCGCCACGCGCGCCCAGCTCGCCGCCGACGTCGATCAGACCGCGGTGCGCCTCGCGACAGAGAAGGAGCAGACCCTGTCCGCCCTCGAGACCGAGGTCGTCACCACCAGGACCGCGCTGGAGGCCGAGGTCGAGCAGACGAAGTCCGCCCTGGCCGCAGAGGTCGAGCAGACCACGTCGGCCCTCGAGACCGAGGTCACCACCACGAAGTCGGCGCTCGCGGCGGAGGTCGAGCAGACCAAGTCCGCCCTCGAGACCGAAGTCACCACCACGAAGTCGGCGCTCGCGGCGGAGGTCGAGCAGACCAAGTCGGCCCTCGCCGCCGAGGAGCAGGAGACCCGTTCCCGGCTCGCGGACGACCGGGAGCAGACCCGCAGCACCCTCGCCGCCCAGGTGAAGCGCACCACCGCCGAACTCGCCGACCAGCGGGCGACCACCGAGCAGGAACTCAAGAACGACCGCGAGCAGCAGCGTCTCGAACTCGAGCGCGAGGCGGAGCAGACCCGCGTCACCCTCGCCGAAGAGACCGAACGTGCTCGCGTGGCGCTCGACGCCGAGACGGCCAGAGCCCGTGCCGAGATCGCGCGCGAGACCGCGGAGGCCCGCACGGCCCTCGATGCCGAGCTCGCCGAGCAGCAGGCCGCTTTCGACCAGGAGGACGCCACTGCGCGCGCCGCGCTCGACGCCGAGCTCACCGCCCTCCGCACCTCCACCATGGCCGAGCTCGACAAGCGCACGCACGAGATCGAGCAGGCGCGGATCGACCTCGACGTCGAACTGCGCGCCCGGCGCGACGAGGCCGAGAAGGAGTACCTCAGCCGCCACCAGGAGGCGGTGGCACAGACCCAGAAGTACCTCGACGAGGCCAACGTTCAGCTCGCCGACGCGGTCAAGCGCACCGCTCAGGCGCGTACCGAGGCCGAGACCTTCGAGACCGAGGCCCGCGAGACGGTGAAGTCGGCGCGCAAGGAGGCCGAGAAGGTCGCCGCCGGCATCGTGCGCGACGCCCAGGAGCGGGCCGACGCCCTCATCGAGGAGGCGGAGGAGCGCACGCAACGCCTGGTCGTCGACGCGGAAGAGCGCCTGTCCCAGATTAGGATTGAGCGCGAGGCTGTGGCCGGGTACTTCGAGAACCTGCGGGGTATGCTCCAGCAGGCCGACAAGGTGTCAGCCGACGACTGACCTCCGGCCGGCCGGAGGGGTCGGCTGCGGAGGGGAACTCAGTGAAGATCCAGAACGCGTTCCGCGTGGGCTTGATCGGCACGTTGGGGGTGGGACTCGGCGTCCTCATCCTCACGTCGATCGTCAGCCTCGCCACGATCATCACCTACATCGGCGCGGCCCTGTTCCTCGCGCTCGGCATCGAGCCGTCGATCTCGTTCCTGGAGCGACGCAAGTTCCCGCGATGGCTGGCGCTCGTACTGACGCTGGTCGTCATCCTCGGCCTGTTCGTGGCTCTGATCTGGGCGATCGTCCCGGTCGCCGTCGGCCAGGCCACGCAGCTGGTCAACAACACCATCAACTGGGTCAACAACGGCGGGGCCGAGAGCTGGTTCCTCAGCCTCCAGCACCAGTTCCCGACGATCGTCAACCAGCAGAACATCAACGCGGTCACCGACTGGCTGCAGAAGAACCTCCCCGACATCACCTCGAAGGTGCTGCAGACGGGCATCGGGATCGTGCAGGGCGCGTTCGGCGTGATCATCGTGGTCATCCTCACGATCTACTTCACGGCCTCCCTGCCCAGCATCAAGCGCGCCGCCTATCAGCTCGTCCCGGCCTCCCGTCGCTCGCGGTTCGCCGACCTCGGCGACCAGATCACGGACTCCGTCGGCAAGTACGTGATGGGGCAGGTGTCGCTGGCGCTCGTGAACGGAGTGCTCAGCGCGATCTTCCTCACGATCATCGGGGCCAAGTTCCCCATCCTGCTCGCGTCGATCGCGTTCTTCTTCTCGCTGATCCCGCTGGTCGGCACGATCACGGGCTCGGTGATCATCGTCGCCGTCTGCTTCCTCTCGGGAACACCGACCGCGATCGCCGCCGCGATCTACTACCTCGCGTACATGCAGGTCGAGGCATACATCCTCAGCCCGCGCATCATGAACCGCGCGGTGTCCGTGCCGGGCGCTCTCGTGGTCGTCGCCGCGCTGGCCGGCGGCACGCTGCTGGGGATCCTCGGCGCCCTCGTCGCCATCCCGTTCGCCGCGGCGATCCTGCTCATCATCAAGCAGGTGGTCATCCCGCGTCAGAACGAGCTGTAGCGGGGCTCAGCGCCGCAGACTCCCAGCCGTGCAGACTCCCAGCGGTTCAGACTCCCCGCGGTTCAGGCGGGCGGCCACTGCGTGGGCAGCGGCAGCGCGGCCGGGTTCAGCCGCTCGACGATCTCGTCGAGCACCCGGCGCGTCTGGTTCTCGCCGACCCAGAGGTGCTTGCCGCCCTCCACGTCGACCAGCTCGATCTGCGGAAGCGGCCGGAAACGCTCCGCGGCCTCCGCGGGCTTCAGATAGTCGTCGTGCTCCGGGATGAGCGCCACGATCGGTCGCTCGTCGCCTTCCCAGGCGGCGAGGTGCTCCGGCTTGGCGCGGTGCAGCGGCGGCGAGAGCAGGATGACGCCGTCGACCGGGAATTCGCGACCGTACATCAGCGCGAGCTCGGTGCCGAACGACCAACCCAGCAGCCAGGGGTGCGGGAGGCCGCGCTCGCTCACGAAGGCCATCGCCGCCTCCACGTCGTACCGCTCGTCGACGCCGTGGTCGAACTCGCCCTGACTGCGCCCGCGCGGCGAAGCGGTGCCGCGCGTGTTGAAGCGCAGCACAGCGATGTCGGCCAGGGCCGGCAATCGCCCTGCGGCCTTGCGGAGGATGTGGGAGTCCATGAATCCGCCGCCTGTCGGCAGCGGGTGCAGCGTGACCAGCGTCGCGACCGGCTCACGATCCAGCGGGCTCGCAAGCTCGCCCACGAGGGTGAGGCCGTCCCTGGTGCGCAGCTCGATGTCCTCGCGCCGTGCAGGCAGCTCGATGCCGCCGCGGATCTCCGTCGGTGCGTCCGTCACGTCGGTGGTCTCCTTCATCCGTTCAGGCGATCTTCCAGCACGTCACGTGCCAGTGCCGTCGCGCCGCGAGGTCGGCCGAGTCGCCGAGCACGCCGTCGGCCCGCCAGGCGACCAGGTGCGCGACCCCGGGCCCGATCTCGCGGCCGCACCCGGGGCACAGGTAGCTCTTCTGCGCCTGGAGCGCCGACACGGGCTGCACGTTCCATTCGACGCCGCGCCGCACCTCCACGCGCTTCCAGCCCGCCAGCAGGCGGTCGAAGCCGTCCTGCTCCTCCTCACGCTGCACGCCATGACGGCGACGGGGGCGATTGCTGCGAGGCACTCCCCCAGTCTATGCAGGGCTCGACTGACCCGGTGTCAGTACCAGCCGGTCGACTGGGAGTGGCCCCAGGCACCGCACGGGTTCGTGTACCGGCCGGCGATGTAGCCGAGGCCCCACGAGATCTGCACCGAGGCGTCCGTCTGCCAGCCCGGACCCATCTTGCTGCCGGGGAGGGCCTGCGGGATGCCGTAGGCGCCGCTGGGGTTGGACGCGTTCACGCGCCAGCCCGACTCCCGGTTCCAGAGTGCGACGAGGCAGCTGTACTGGTCGTCGCCCCAGCCGCGCTGCTGCACCATCTGGTACGCGATGGCCTTGGCCGTTCCCGGGTCGGGAGCGGGCGCCGAGGGGGCGCTGGAACCGCCACCGCCACCGCTTCCGCTCGACGACGACTTGGTCGGCGTCGGAGTCGGAGTGGGGGTCGGCGTGGGCTTCGGCTTCACGCCGAGGACGTCGCGCGTGACCGTGGTCGCGGACGCGTCGGGAGCCGTCAGGCTCTGGACCGGGGCGTCGCCGTAGCGGGAGGTCTGGTCGATGTTCTGCAGGGCGTCGGCGTACGCCGGAGTCGCCGCGCTTCCCGAGTACGGGTCGACCACGTTGACCAGCGCGAAGCCGACGGCGGCCGTGAAGGCGAACCCCCAGATGGCCGCTCGCGACCTGATGTGAGGGCGCCTCGAACGACGGAACGCGACTCCGACCGGGTTGGCAGGGGTCAGCGGAACGATTTCTGCTGCTTCACGTCTACCCACGATCACAAGACCATAACGAACAATTCACGAGTTTCCAAGGAGGGACACCCTTACTCAGCTAATGACCAGGCTCAGCGGACCGCCAGCATCACGTCCGTGACACTGTCCAGAAGGAGGTCCACCTGGGCCTCACGATACCCCCCGCGCTGTTCCCGGAAAGTCACGGTGCGCACCTCGTCGACGCTCATGGGACGGCCGTCCTGGAAGTACTTCACGAGCCGGCCGGCGAAGCGGTCGACGTCTTGACGGTTGTACCCGAGGGTCAGGAGGCTGACCCTCTGGAACCGGTGGCCGATGGGCCGCTCGAGGCGGTCGAGGATCGCCTGGGCCGTCGTGCGCGCCTGCTCGAACCACTGGGCGTCGCTGGACTCGCCGCGCGCCGCGTCGCGCTCGCGAGCGGCGAAGGCGTCCTCCAGGCGCTCCAGCGCGGCATCCACGTGCGAGGTGGAGTAGCCGCCCTTGGCCATCGAGAACGCCGTGTGACGGATGTCGGCGGCCGTCAGCGCGTTGCTCGACGACGGGTCCGCGTCGTACGCCACGCGGGCGTTCGCGAGGAACTCGTCGACCTGGTCGACGTCGTATCCGAGCTTCGACTTGGGGCTCCGGGGAAAGGTGCTCACCACGCCATTCTGTCAGGTGAAGATGAGGAACAGCACGTAAGTGGCTGCCGCCGAGGGCAGGATCGAATCGAGCCGGTCGAGGAAGCCGCCGTGACCCGGCAGCCACGAGCTCATGTCCTTGATGCCGAGATCGCGCTTGATCAGCGACTCCGCGAGGTCGCCCGCCGTCGCCGTCAGCAGTGCCACGAGACCGAACACGACGCCGAACCACCACGGCTGCCCGATCATGAACACCGACAGGAGGACGCCCGCGACGACGGCCGCGACGGCCGCTCCGGCGAAGCCCTCCCACGTCTTCTTGGGGCTGATCGTCGGCGCCATCGGATGACGACCCCACGACAGCCCGCTCGCGTATGCGCCGGTGTCGACGGCCACGACGACGATCAGGAAGGCGAGCACCCACCACTCGCCGCCGTTCTCGGCGAGGAGGAGGATCGCGAACGATCCCAGGAGTGTCACGTACATCTGCACGAGGACGCTCCAGGCGAGGTCGCGGGCGAGCGCCACTCCCCCGGCGCGCTTCGCGGGAAGCGCAGCCTCCTCCACCAGCCGCCAGACGACCACCAGCAGGATGCCGGCCGCCAGGGCGATCAGCTGGCCGCCCGCGTGGAACCAGAACGTGGCCGGCACGATCGCCAGCGATGCGATCACCGTGGGGATGCGCGGGACGCGCCTCGCGGCGCCGCGGAACGCTTGTGTGAGTTCGAACGCCGCGAACCCGATCATCGCCGCCCCGAACAGCAGGAACAGCTCCTTGATGAAGATCAGGCTGACGATGAGCAGCGCACCGGCCACCAAGCCGATCAGGATCGCCAGGATCAAGTTGCGACCGGTTCGCGCGGCGATCCGCTCGTTGGTCGCGTCGAGCTGAGCCTTCCTGGCCAGCACCTGTCGCTCGAAATCGGCGCGGGTGGCCTGCACTTGCGCACGGATCTCCGCGCGTGCCGCCGCCTTCCCCCGTCTGCCCGACTCCGGCGTGCGGGGCGCGCCGGGGCTGCTGCCCTCGCTCATCAGACCTCGAGGAGCTCTGCTTCCTTGCGCTTCAGGGCCTCGTCGACGGCGTCGACGTGCGAGCGGGTCAGGGACTCGAGCTCCTTCTCCCCACGAGCCACCTCGTCGTCCCCGACCTCGCCCTTGAGCGCGTCGAGGTCGTCCTTCGCCTTGCGACGGATGTTGCGGATGGCCACCTTGGCGTCCTCGCCCTTGCCGCGGACGATCTTCACGAACTCCTTGCGGCGGTCCTCCGTGAGCTCGGGCAGCGTGACCCGGACGATCTCGCCGTCGTTCCCGACGTTCGCCGAGAGGTTCGGCATTGCGACGATGGCCTTCTCGATGTCCTTGAGCGCGGACTTGTCGTACGGCGTCACCAGCAGGACACGCGCCTCCGGGTTCTGGAGGCCGGCGAGCTGAGCGAGCGGAGTCGGCGAGCCGTAGTAGTCGACCAGCACCCGCTGGAAGAGGGCGGGGTTGGCACGCCCCGCGCTCACCGTGCCGAAGTCGTCCCTCGCCGCGTCCACGGTCTTGCTCATACGCTGGCGGGCGTCGGAAATCACATCGGCGATCACGGTTTCTCCTTCAGATCGGTGAGTCGGTGTCTAGTCTAGGGCCAGGGTGCCCGGCGGCCCGTGCACGGCCGGGGGCCGCCGGAACTCGGCGACAGGCGGCGGTGCCGGGCTCAGCCGAGCAGCGTGCCGATCTCGGCGCCGAGCAGAGCGGCCGTCACGTTGCCCGCGGGCTCGATGCCGAAGATGCGCATCGGCATCCCGTTGTCCATGCAGAGGCTGAGCGCGGTGGAATCGACCGCCTTGAGACCCTGCTGGAGGGCGTCCTGGTGGCTGATCTGGTCGATCTTCCGCGCGTCCGGGTTGGTGCGCGGGTCGGCGTCGTACATCCCGTCGACGCCGTTCTTGGCGACGAGGACGACGTCGGCGCTGATCTCCAGAGCCCGCTGGGCCGCGACCGTGTCGGTCGAGAAGTACGGCAGTCCGGCGCCGGCGCCGAAGATGACGACCCGGCCCTTCTCGAGGTGTCGTTCGGCGCGGCGCGGGATGTACGGCTCGGCCACCTGGGTCATCGCGATGGCGGACTGCACGCGCGTCTCGGCGCCGGCCTGCTCGAGGAAGTCCTGCAGGGCCAGTGAGTTCATGACCGTGCCGAGCATGCCCATGTAGTCGGCGCGTCCGCGGTCCATGCCGCGCTGCGAGAGCTCGGCGCCGCGGAAGAAGTTGCCTCCGCCGACGACGATCGCGATCTCGACGTCGGTCGCGGCCTGGGCGATCTCGCGGGCGATGCTGCTGACGATGTCGGGGTTCACCCCGAGCTGCCCGCCGCCGAACGCCTCGCCGGAGAGTTTGAGGAGGACCCTGCGTCTCTGAGTGGATGCCGACATACGTGTACGAGTCCTTCCGTGTGTTTCGTTAACGCTAGTGCGTGCGTGCGTCGCGTGAACAGTTCGCGTGCGCACAGAAAAGGAGTCCGGATCGTGGATACGATCCGGACTCCTTCATGCCTGGGTCAGGCGCCGACCTTGAAGCGGGCGAAGCCCGAGACGGTCAGACCCGAGTCCTTGAGGACCTGGGCGATAGTCACCTTGTTGTCGCGGGCGTACTCCTGCTCGAGCAGGGCGACCTGCTTGAAGTAGGCGCCGAGGCGACCCTCGATGATCTTCGGGAGCGCGGCCTCCGGCTTGCCCTCGTTGCGCGAGATCTCCTCGACGATGCGACGCTCGTTCTCGACCTCGTCGGCCGGGACGTCCTCACGGGTGAGGTAGGTCGGGTTGGCGAACGAGATGTGCTGCGCAATGCTGCGAGCGGTCTCTGCGTCGGCGCCGGCGTAGCCGACGACCACGCCGACCTGCGGCGGCAGGTCCTTGGAGGTCTTGTGCAGGTAGACCGCGAAGTTCTCGCCGGAGACGACCGCGATGCGGCGGAGCTCCACCTTCTCGCCGAGGATCGCCGCCTCGCCGCCGATGAGCTCGGCGACGGTCTGCGACCCGGCGGGGGCGGCCAGGGCCTCCTCGACGGTGGTGGCGCCGGCGGCCGCTGCCGCGTCGAGCACCTTGTCGGCCAGGGCGATGAACTTCTCACCCTTGGCGACGAAGTCGGTCTCGCACGCGAGCTCGATCATCGTCGCCGTGCCGTTGCCGTTCTCCTTCGCGGCCACGAGGCCCTCGGAGGTGGAGCGGTCGGCGCGCTTGGCGTTGCCCTTCGCACCCTTCAGGCGCAGGATCTCGGTGGCCTTCTCGATGTCGCCACCGGCCTCCTCGAGGGCCTTCTTGGTGTCGACCATTCCGGTGCCGAGCTGCTCGCGCAGGGCCTTGATGTCAGCGATGCTGATGTTTGCCATGTTCTGACTGGAACCTTCTGACTCGAAGTTGGAAGTTTGGTTACTTGGCCTCGGCGTCGGCTTCGCCCTCGGCGACGACCTCGGCGGAGTCCGCCTTGGCCTCGGCGAGGTCGGCGTCGGCCGCCTTCTCGTTCTCGGCGGAGGCCTGGACCTCGTCGCTCGGCTGAGCGAGGAGCTCCTGCTCCCACTCGGCGAGCGGCTCGGCCGGCTCGGAGCCCTCTTCGGGCTTCTGGTGACGCTGGATGAGGCCCTCGGCCGCGGCGTCGGCGACGATGCGGGTGAGCAGCGTGACCGAGCGGATGGCGTCGTCGTTGCCCGGGATCGGGTACTGGACCTCGTCCGGGTCGCAGTTCGTGTCGAGGATGGCGATGACCGGGATGCCCAGCTTCTTCGCCTCGTCGATCGCGAGGTGCTCCTTCTTGGTGTCGACCACCCAGATCGCGCTCGGGGTCTTCGACAGGTTGCGGATGCCGCCGAGCGACTTGTGCAGCTTGTCGAGCTCGCGCTTCTTGATCAGCAGCTCCTTCTTGGTGAAGCCGCTGGTGGTGCCCTCGAAGTCGAGCTCCTCGAGCTCCTTCATGCGCGCGAGGCGCTTGGAGACGGTCTGGAAGTTGGTCAGCAGACCGCCCAGCCAGCGCTGGTTCACATAGGGCTGGCCCACGCGGGTCGCCTGCTCGGCGATCGCCTGCTGCGCCTGCTTCTTGGTGCCGACGAAGAGGATGGTGCCGCCGTGGGCGACGGTCTCGCGCACGAACTCGTAGGTCTTGTCGATGTAGGCGAGCGACTGCTGCAGGTCGATGATGTAGCTGCCCGAGCGCTCGGTGAGGATGAAGCGCTTCATCTTCGGGTTCCAGCGGCGGGTCTGGTGTCCGAAGTGGACGCCGCTGTCGAGCAGCTGGCGCATGGTGACGACGGCCATTGCCGTTCTCCTTGTCTTGCGCGCCCGGCCCTGAGGCGGGGACGCGACTCTCGGTTGTCCCGCGGCGATCGGTCGATCGTCGCGCCTGGTGCCCTGCGCTGCCCCGCACCCGCGCACCCGCACGGAGAACCGTGGAGGATGATCAGGAGACCGGTGGAGACGCGCCCGCCCTTCGAAGAGGGCGTTTTGGACACGCGTAGTCACTCCGACATGCGGAGTGCAAGGACAATCCTATCAGGGACGCCGGCCTCTCAGGAACGCGGCGGCGCTGGACGCGAGCTCAGGAGCGCGGGACCGTGTCGCCCGACGATCTCACCTGAGGGCCGCGACTGCGGCCGGCATTGGCGAAGAGCGTCTCGGCGTGCTCGAGAGCCATTCCGTTCGTCTCCGGCACTTTGAAGAACACGAAGAAGAACGAGAGGGCGGCGAACACCGCGTACAGACCGTACGTGAACGGCAGCGAGAAGTCCGACATCGGCGGGAAGGAGACCGTGACGAGGAAGTTGGCGATCCACTGCGCGGATGCTGCGACGCCGAGCGCCGCACCGCGGATACGCGGTGGGAAGATCTCTCCCAGCAGCACCCACACCAGCGGGCCCCACGAGGCGCCGAAGCAGATGACGAAGAGATTGGCCGCGATCAGGGCGATCGGCCCCCACGGGTTCGGCAGGGACACGTCGGCGCCCGACTTGTGGGCGAAGCTGAAGGCGAGCGCCATGACCGCCAGCGAGATCGCCATGCCGACCGAGCCGGTGAGCAGGATCGGACGGCGGCCCACGCGGTCGACGAGCAGGATCGCGACGACCGTCACGACCACGTTCGTGACCGAGGTGATCACGGTGATGAGCAGCGAGTTGCTCTCCGTGAAGCCGACCGCCTTCCACAGGGTCGTCGAGTAGTAGAAGATCACGTTGATGCCGACGAACTGCTGGAAGACGGACAGGATGATGCCGATCCAGACGATCGGTTTCAAGCCGAACCGGTTGCCGCGCAGGGTGCTCTTCGCGGCGTCCTTGTCCTGCTCGATCGCCTGCTCGATGTCGCGCACCTGGCGGTCGACGTCCTCCTCGGGGACGAGCGTGGAGAAGATCGCCCGCGCTTCGTCGTGCCGCCCCGTCGACAACAGGTAGCGCGGCGACTCGGGCAGGATCAGGGCGAGGATGCCGTAGACGACCGACGGGATGACGCCGACGAGGAACATCCACCGCCAGGCCTCCAGGCCGAACCAGAGCTGGTTGGCCGCCGCGCCCGCTGCGCCCGCGAGGAGGGCGTCGGAGAGCAGGGCGACGAAGATACCGATCGTGATGGCGAGCTGCTGCAGCGACGCGAGTCCGCCGCGCCGCTGCTTCGGCGCGATCTCGGCGATGTACGCCGGTGCGACGACCGACGCGATGCCGATGCCGAGGCCTCCGATGATGCGCCAGAACCCGAGGTCCCAGACCGAGAAGGACAGCCCCGCCCCGATCGAGCTCGCCAGGAACAGGACTGCGCCGATCAGCATCACCCGGATGCGGCCCCAGCGATCGGCGAGCCGACCTGCGAAGTAGGCGCCGGCGGCGCATCCGAGCAGGGCGATCGCGACGATGAAGCCGGTCACGAACGCGTTGAGCGCGAAATTGTGCTGGATCGAATCGACGGCGCCGTTGATGACCGACGAGTCGAAGCCGAACAGGAACCCGCCGACAGCTGCCGCGGTCGCGAGGCCGACGACCCTGCGTTTCATCGCCGCCGTGGGCTCGGGGACCCTTTCCTCCCCGTCGGACGTGGTGCTGCGTTGATCAGACATGTCATCCCTCTTCGGTTGTAGCCCGCGAGCGAGAGGTCGCGGCGTTGCACACGGTACGCCGCTCTTCGGTTGGGCAGAAGAGTCCTTCACATCCCCCGGCGGCCGGCGGGTTTGCACAGATACCGCGCTCGAGGGCACCGCGAGCCGGCGGTCCGGACACAGTGGAGGGAGAGCTTGGAGGCATCGCGGAAAGGAGTCGGAGGATGGGGATCTGGCGCGTGCTCGTCAGCGCGGCTACGGTGGTCGTGCTCGCCGGGGCTCTGTCGTCGGGGGCGAGTGCGGTGGGCGAGAGCAGGCAGGCAGGCACGAGCGGGAGGTCCGCCGCGGCCAGGGGTGCGGCCGAAGCGGCTCCGCGGTGGCAGTGGCCGGTTGCTCCGGCTCGCGTCGTCCAGACGTATGCAGCACCGCCATCCCCCTACGCCGCCGGGCATCGGGGCATCGACCTCGCCGCCTCGACCGGAAGTGCCGTGGTCGCTCCAGCGGATGCGACGGTGCATTTCGTGGGAGTCGTCGTGGACCGGCCGGTCCTCACCCTCGATCACGGTTCCGGGATCCTCTCGTCGTACGAACCGCTGGTGGCGGATGGCCTGGAGCCGGGCGACCCGGTGACGCGTGGATCCCCGCTCGGCGTCGTCGGTTCCGGCGCCCACTGCTCGGACGCCTGCCTGCACGTCGGGGTGCGCGTCGACGGCGGCTACGTGTCACCGCTGCTGTTCTTCGACCGCGTGCCGCACTCGGTGCTGCTGCCGTTGCAGGGCGTTATGTCGGACCGTGGTCCGGCCGACACGGGTCAGGCGCGCGGGTGAGCGATCCGGTAGCTCTCTTTGAGCCGTTCGGTCGAGACGTGCGTGTAGATCTGAGTCGTCCCGAGGCTCGCGTGGCCGAGGATCTCCTGGACCGCTCGCAGGTCCGCTCCCCCGTCGAGCAGGTGTGTCGCCGCGGTGTGCCGCAACGTGTGGGGTCCGGCCGGTCCGCCGCCGGGCAGGTCGATGAGCAGGGACGCGACGAGCTGGTAGACCGCACGCGTGCCGAGACGTCCTCCGCGCGCGCCCAGGAGCAGCGCGGGACCTGAGCGTTCTGTGGCGAGGGCGGGTCGTGCTGTCGCGAGGTACCGCTGAACTGCACGGAGCGCGGGAACCCCGAACGGCACCACCCGTTGCTTGTTGCCTTTTCCGATCACTCGCAACGTGAGCCGTTCGAGGTCGACGTCGTCGACGTCGAGCCCGGTGAGCTCGCTCACACGGATCCCCGCCGCGTAGAGCAGCTCGATCACGACCACATCGCGTATCGCCGCCGGCTCGCCGTCCGCCGCGCGTTCGCTCAGCGCCGTGAGGAGGCCGTCGATCTGCTCCCGCGTGATCACGCGCGGAAGGTGCTTGTCCGCTTTCGGCGCGCGCAGGCGGGCGGCGGGGTCGGGCGCCGTAGCCATCGCGGCGGTGTCGCTCTGGTCGGGATGCGTGCCGGTGCCGCGCGCGGTCCACGCGCTGAACCCGCGCGCTGCGGCCGATCGGCGGGCCAGGGTCGCCTTGGCGAGCCGGCGTTGGGCGCCCTCCCAGAGCCAGTCGCGGAACAGGTCGAGCGTCAGCTGCTCCGTCGTCGTCACGTCTCGAGAATGGGCGAACTGCTCCAGCTGCGCCAGGTCGGACCGGTAGGCGCGCACCGTCTGCGCCGAGTACCCGCGCTCGACCGCGAGATGACGGAGGTAGCCGTCGACAGCGCGTCCGAGTTCCACTGCTCCAGCTTCCGCCATCCGCCACGGCGCGTCACGCGGCGCACCGGCGCCGAGCGGAATGCGTCGTCGATCGGCCCGACGTCGGCTGTCGGGACAGCGCCTCGCAAGACGGGCACCCGCTTCAGATGAACAGGCTGCCCGCGCTGTCGGTTCGCGAGCGGCCGTGAGCATCACGGCGTGGTCGCCGCATCCGGGCGGATGACCTCCCCTGAGCCGCGCACCCCAGGTGCCGGTTCGATCACCTGCGGAACCATCCGTCATGCGCCTCCCACGCGACTGCGTGCGCACCGAGGCGCCCCAAGGCCGCGACCACCGAGTCGAGCGCGAGACCGGTGCGCTCCGCGAGTTCCTGGACGCTCCTGCCGCGCGACACCGAGAGCTCCGCGCGGACCCGATCGTCCGGATCGCCCTCCGGCGGCCGCGCTCGCTGATCGTCGTCGGCCGGCCGCTCCGCGCTCGGTAGAGCACCGAACGGGTCGGCCAGCTCGGCCATCTCGTCCGGGGTCGTCACGCAGGTCGCAGCGTATTCGCGGATCAGCCGGTGGCACCCCTCCGACGCCTTCGACGTGATCGGTCCAGGGACCGCCCCGAGCGGCCGACCGAGCTGGGCGGCGTGCCCGGCGGTGTTCAGCGATCCGGACCTCGCGCCGGCCTCGACGACGATCGTCGCACTGCTCGCCGCCGCGATCAGCCGGTTGCGCATCAGGAAGCGCCATCGTGTCGGCGTCGAGCCGGGCGGCAGTTCGGCGATGAGCAGTCCGTGCTGGGCGACACGCTTGAGGAGGTCGTCGTTTCCGGCAGGGTAGAGCCGGTCGACGCCGCCGGCGAGGAAGGCGACCGTGACTTGATCGCTGGAGAGGGCGGCACGATGCGCCGCGGCATCCACCCCGTATGCGCCTCCCGAGACGATCGCGAAGCCGCGGTCGCTGAGCCCGGCCGCGCTCTCGAGGGCGACGTGCTCGCCGTACCCGCTGGCCGCCCGCGCTCCGACCAGGGCGACCGAGCGCGAGAGCAGCGGCAGCCGCTCCGGGTCGCCGCGGACCCACAGTGCCAGTGGCGCTCCGTGATCCAGCTCGCCCACCGATTCCGGCCAGAGCGGATGCTCCGGCGTCACGAGCGCGGCGCCCACTCGGGCTCCGCGGTGGAGCGGAGCCCAGACCGGGCCACCCGGGAGCCGCGCTCGCCAGCGCGCCAGCGCATCCCGCAGCCGGGCGACCGTCGGGATCGCCGGGGCGCCCGCTGCCTCCAGCGCGCTCCGGACGTGCTCCGGCGCCACGTCGTCCGTGACGGCGGTCAGCACCTCCCGGGAGCCGAGCGCTGCGACGAGCGCCACCGCGTCGGTGTCGCCGGGCTCGGACGCGGCGGACAATGCGACCCGCGCGACGGCCGCCACGGCCGACCTATGGTCCGGGTACGGCTCCCCCGGCGTCACGGCCCCCACGACCGCGGCGAGTTCGCGGGAGGGAAGGCCCGGGATCGTGTCTTGCAGCCGTGTCATGCGCCGACCCCTCGACGCAGATACAGCGCATGCCCGATGTGGTCGGAGGTCGGGCTGACCGCGCCGTCCAGGTCGGCGAGAGTCCAGGCGACGCGGAGCGCGCGATCGTAACCCCGCATGGTGATGCCTCCGCGCTCCAGTGCTCTGTCGAGAGCTGCGCGCACGGCGGCCGGCACGCGCCGCTGCGCGGACCGCAGCCACGGGCCCGCCGCTTGCGCGTTCGTGGTCCAGCCGGTGCCGGCGAGCCGTTCGTTGGCGCTCGCCCGCGCCTGCTCGACGCGCGCCCGGAGGTCCGCGCTCGTACGGGACGGCGGTCCCTCGTCCGTCGCCGTGCGCAGCGCACCGAGGCCGAGGCGACGCACGGTGAGCCGGAGGTCGATGCGGTCGAGCAGCGGGCCGGACAGCCGCGTGAAGTAGCGGCGGCGTGCGATCGGCGTGCAGCTGCACTCCTCGTCGGCGGAGCCGTAGCGGCCGCACGGGCACGGGTTCGACGCCAGCACGAGTTGGAAGCGCGCGGGGAAGGCCGCCGTGCCGTTGGCCCGATGGATCGTGATTCCACCGGACTCCAGCGGCTGCCGCAACGCATCGAGCACGCTTGGCGGGAACTCGGCGGCCTCGTCGAGGAACAGGACCCCGTTGGTGGCGCGTACGATCGCACCCGGTACGATCCGCGTGCTTCCGCCGCCGACCAGGGCCACGGCCGACGCCGTGTGGTGCGGCGCCTCGAAAGGAGGCCGGTGCACCAGAGCACCGCCTACTCCCCTGCCTGTGAGCGAACGGATCGACGTCGACTCCAACGCCTGCTCCGCCGTCAGATCGGGCAGCAGCGAGGGCAGCCGGCGCGCGAGCATCGTCTTTCCCGCGCCGGGCGGCCCCACCATCGACACGTTGTGGCCTCCGGCAGCCGCCACGACGAACGCGTCGACCGCCTCGTCGTTGCCGGACACGTCGGCCATGTCGGGCTCGGAGGCGGCGACCGGGACGTCGTCTGTCAGCGGGACCGGCTCCTCGTCCATCGGCTCGAGCTCCGCGCCGTGGAGGATCGCGGCGGCGCGCAACCCCACGACGGGAACCACCTCGATGCCGGCCACGAGCGCCGCCTCGTCGGTGTTTGCGGCCGGGACCAGCACACGCCGGAAACCGGCGTCGCGCGCAGCGAGGACGGACGGCAGGATGCCGGGCACCGGACGCAATCGGCCGTCGAGTCCGAGCTCCCCGAGGTGCACGGCCGACGCGGCGGCCTCCACCGGGATCTCCCCCGACGCCGCCAACGCGGCGACGGCGATCGCCAGGTCGAACCCCGAACCCTGCTTGCGCAGGGCGGCGGGCGACAGGTTCACGGTGAGCTTGCGCTGCGTCAGGGAGCAGCCGGCGTTCGTCGCCGCCGCGGAGACGCGCTTGCGCGACTCCCCGAGAGCCGCGTCCGGCAGCCCGATCAGTACGAATGCCGGGAGACCGGCCGAGATGTCGGCCTCCACCTCGACGATGTCGCCACGCACGCCGGTCAGCGCGACGGCGAAAGTGCGGGCGACCGCCATCAGGCCACCCCCTCGAGGTGCTCGATCGACGGTTCCGCGGCCCGTGCGGCGAGAACCGCGATCGCGTCGATGCGCATCCCGCCCGGGACCGGCCCGTGCACGCGGCACCATTCCGCGGCGAGCCGCCTCAGCCGCGCCGCCTTGTCAGCCGTGATCGCCTCGAACGGATGCCCGTAGGCGACCGAGCTGCGCGTCTTCACCTCGACGAACACCGTCGTCACGCCGCGCCGTACGATCAGGTCGAGCTCTCCGGCCGCGCACCGCCAATTGCGATGCAGCACCGTGTATCCACGCTCCTGCAGCCAGCGCGCCGCCAGGGCCTCCCCGTCACGACCCAATCGGTCTTTCTCTGCCATGTGTCCTCCCATGACCAGACTGGCCGGGGAGGATCGCGCGAGACGTGTCGAGCGGGAATCAGTGGAGAAGTCGGCGATTCAGAGGGCTGTGGAGGAGTCGGGTGCAGGGGTCGCGTCGCCGCACCGCGTCACTCGTCGAGCGCGAGTTCCTTCGGGAGCTCGAACTCCTTGCTCGAGAGCTCCTCGATGTTGACGTCTTTGAACGTCAGCACGCGGACCGATTTGACGAAGCGGTCGGCACGGTAGACGTCCCAGACCCAGACATCGTTCATCGTGAGCTCGAAATAGAAGTCGTGCTCCGTGTCGCGGCGAACGAACTCCACCTCGTTCGCGAGGTAGAAGCGGCGCTCGGTCTCGATCACGTACTTGAACTGCGAGACGACGTCCCGGTATTCGCGATACAAAGCCAGCTCGACCTCGCGGTCGTAGTCGTCGAACTCGTCTTCATCCATTGTTCGTCAAGTCTAACTGCGACACGGGCTCTGTCGGCATGTCGAGGGTCTGGAGGTCCTTCAACCAGGTCAGCCGGTGCAGCGCGCTCGGTCCGAGGGAGGCGATCGCCGCGAAGTGCTCGGGAGTCGAATAGCCTTTGTTGCTCACCCAGCCGTAACCGGGGTACTGCACGTCGTGCTGGATCATCAGCCGATCGCGATGCACTTTCGCGATCACGGAGGCGGCGGCGACGGACGCGCAGTCGCGGTCGGCCTTGATGCGGGTCACCACGCGCGCGGGGCGCATCAGCGCCGGGTTCAGGTAGTCGTAGTTGCCGTCCAGGATGAGGGTGCTCTCCCGCACCTGGGCGCCCTGCTCCTCGAGGCTCGCCAGCGCGCGGGCGCCGGCGAGTCCGAGGCAGCGCATGATGCCAAGCGAGTCCACCTCCTCGGCGGATGCCAGACCCACGGCGTGGAAGAGCGACCAGCGCCGGCACGCTGGTTCCAGTGCCTCGCGCACGGGTTCCGGGAGCAGCTTGGAGTCGCGCAACCCGGGCGGGATGCGCTTGACGGCTGTGTCGATGACGACCATTCCGACCGCCACCGGACCGGCGAGGGCGCCGCGACCGACCTCGTCGACCGCGACGATCGACGTGACGCCGTCGCGGTAGAGCGCCTTCTCGAAGCGCAGCGTGGGTGCGATCGGGGCCATCATCGCTGGTTCTCCTTCACTCCGCGGAAGGCTTCAGGATAGTCGTCCAGCCAGGTCCATCTGTTCATCGGCCAGCTGATCACCACCGCCCGCCCGACGACATGGTCGAGCGGCACGAAGCCGTGCCCGGGCAGCGCCTGGTTGCGGGAGGAGTCCTGCGAGTCGTACCTGTTGTCTCCCATCACCCAGAGATGCCCCTTCGGTACCGTGACATTGAAGGCGAGGGTCGCCGCGTTCGTCTGCCCGGGAGGGATCTGGGCGTACGACTCCACGATCGCCGTGCCGTTGACCGTGATGCGTCCCGCCGTGTCGCAGCAGACGACGTGGTCCCCCGGGAGTCCGATGATCCGTTTGACCAGGTGGTCGTCGCTGTCCGAGGCGGACAGGCCGACGAACGTGAGTGCGGTGTCCGCCGCCTGGGCCAGCGGGTTGCGGACCACCGGCGGCGACGACGGGAGCCACCCTCCCGGGTCGCGGAAGACCACAACGTCGCCACGGCTGAGGCCGAAGACCGACGGCTGGAGCTCGTTGACGAGGATCTTGTCGTTGATCTGGAGGGTGTTCTCCATCGACCCGGACGGGATGTAGAACGAGCGGACCACGAAGGTCTTGATCAGGAAGGCGACCAACAGGGCGATCACGACGACGACGAGCACGTCGCGGAGGAAGAGCAGGACTCCACGGCGGCTGCGTGCCCGCCCGGCCGAGCGGGTCGGCAGCGTCTCATCCGTCATTCGCTCGCCTTACGTCTCTTTCCCGGCCGCTCAAAGCACTGAGCTCCCGGTCCAGTGTAGGACCGGGAGCTCAGCGGAGGATGCGCGCGAAACGCTCAGTTGTCGCGCTTCTCCTTGATCTTCGCCTTCTTGCCGCGCAGCTCGCGGAGGTAGTACAGCTTGGCGCGACGGACGTCACCACGGGTGACGACCTCGATGTGGTCGATGACCGGGGAGTGGACCGGGAAGGTACGCTCGACGCCGACCTGGAAGCTGACCTTGCGGACCGTGAAGGTCTCGCGGACGCCTTCGCCCGAGCGGCCGATCACGACGCCCTGGAAGACCTGGATACGAGAGCGGCTGCCCTCGATGATGTTGACGTGCACCTTGACGGTGTCGCCGGCGCGGAACGCGGGGATGTCCTGCTTGAGGGACGCGGCGTCCACCTGATCGAGGATGTGCATTGCTGTTCGCTCTCTGTACCCGCCGGCAGGTCGGGGACGGACTCGGGGCCGCACGCTGCGTGGCAGGCGGAGCGGCCGGGATTCGATTGGGTGTGCGCGCTCGAGATGCTGGCTCCCCTGCGGCAGAGCCTGGCGGCGGCACGAAGATCTATTCTGCCATGCGCGCGGCCCTATTGCCAAAGCGCGCCGCGGCACGGGCGCTCAGGTCGAGGGCCGGTCCTCGCGCCGCTCCTCGATGATGATGACGTCGGCGTCGTCGACGACCGGTTCGCTCGCGGAGTCGTTCACCTGCTGGGGGTTCGCGACGCGCTGGTAGGCGGCGTACGAGACCTGGACGCGTGAGCGCGTCTCGGTCACCAGCTCCCACAGTCCTACCCAGAAGAGGCCGAGGAAGAACAGGACCCCGAGGACCGCGAGCCACCCGCTCGCGCCGGGCGGGAAGAATCCGAACGCGATGATGGAGGCGCTCCAGCCGGCGAGGAGGCCGGTGTCGTACCACGACACGGCACGCGCATCCCGGACGCTCTTGCGGGCCATCAGGATGCCGCCGACGGCGATCAGCGCCACGAAGAGGATCGGGCACAGCACGAGGAGGCCGAGGAACGTCCAGCCGCTGCCCTCGTGGAATGCCGCCCAGCCGATCAGGAGCCATACCGGCAGCACGACGGCGGACGGGAACAGCCACCAGTAGAACGCCTTGCGGATGATCACGCCTTCAGCGTAGCCGCGTGTGGCTGGGCGGCGGCTGCGGGTTCGCCGCAGGCGGACCATGGAAGACTGGGAACGGTACGCGCGAGAGAGGAAACACGTGATCGAGTTGAGGACCCCTGCCGAGATCGAGCAGATGCGGCCGGCGGGACGATTCGTCGCCGAGGTGCTGGCCGAGACCGCTGCGGCGGCACGTGTCGGAGTCAACCTCCTGGAGCTCGACGCCCTCGCCCATGAGATGATCCGCTCGCGCGGCGCCGAGTCCTGCTACATCGACTACCACCCGTCGTTCGGTGCCAGCCCGTTCGGCAAGGTGATCTGCACCTCCGTCAACGACGCCGTCCTGCACGGGCTCCCCCACGACTACCGGCTGCGCGACGGCGACCTCCTGAGCCTCGACTTCGCGGCGAGCGTCGACGGCTGGGTGGCCGACTCCGCCGTGAGCCTGGTGGTGAGCTCCCCGCGCGACGAAGACCTGCGGCTCATCGAGACGACCCGGCGCGCGCTGACCGCCGGCATCGCGGCTGCGCAGCCGGGTGGCCGGGTCGGCGACATCTCGGCGGCGATCGCGGCCGTGGCGCACTCCGAGGGCTACTCGATCAACACGCAGTTCGGAGGTCACGGCGTGGGGCGCACGATGCACGGCGACCCGCACATCCCGAACGACGGCCGTCCCGGTCGCGGCTTCCCGCTCCGCCCCGGGCTGGTCATCGCGATCGAGCCGTGGTTCCTGGAGACCACGGACGAGATCTTCACCGACCCCGACGGCTGGACCCTGCGTTCCGCCGACGGCTCCCGCGGGGCCCACTCGGAGCACACCGTCGCCATCACCGATGACGGGCCGCTCGTCCTCAGCGCCCCCTAGCGAACGGCGCACGAGCGCCGCGGGCGCTACGGCAGGAGATCGGGGCGCACGCGCGCGGTGCGCTCCAGCGACTGCTCGCGGCGCCAGGACTCGATCGCCCCGTGGTTTCCGGAGAGCAGCACCGCGGGGACGTCGTGCCCGCGCCACTCGGCGGGCTTCGTGTACGAGGGGTATTCGAGGAGGCCGTCCTCGTGCGACTCCTGCACCAGGCTCTCGGGGTTGCCGACGACCCCGGGGATGAGCCGGCCGATCGCCTCGATCATCGCCATGGTGGCGACCTCCCCGCCGTTGAGCACGTAGTCGCCGACGCTGACCAGCCGCACGCGCGCCCGCCCCGCGTACTCGTCGAAGACCCGCTGGTCGATGCCCTCGTAGCGCCCGCAGCCGAAGACCAGGTGCGACTCGGAGGACAGCTCGCGCGCCATCGCCTGCGTGAAGACATCGCCGGCGGGCGACGGGAAGATCAGCAGCGGGTCGTCGGAACCGTCGAGGATCCCGTCGAGCGCCTCGCCCCACGGCTCCGGCTTCATGACCATTCCGGCGCCGCCGCCATACGGTGTGTCGTCGACGGTGCGGTGCCGGTCGTGGGTGTGGTCGCGGAGGTCGTGGACTCCGAGCTCGATGATCCCCGACTGCCGCGCCTTGCCGAGAAGCGAGATGTCCAGCACATCGAAGAAGGTCGGGAAGATCGTGACGATGTCGATGCGCATGCAGGGAAGTCTATTCGGGGACGACCGCGAGCTCCCGGTCGCGCGGCACCAGCGGAGCGGCGATCGCGGGGCAGACGGCCACGGCGGCGAACGCCAGCGGGAAGCCGACCCAGCCGATGAGCGCGCCGACTGCAGGGCCGACGACCGATGCAGCGAGGAACTGCCCCGTGTTCTGCGCCCCGAGCGCACGCCCCGACCAGAACGGACCGGCGATCTCCGCCACCGACGTGTAGGCGAGGCCGTTGTCGGCGACGGTCACGACGGCTGCCGCGATGAGGATCACGGCCGCGGCGACCGAGCCGAGGGCCGAGGCCACTCCCATCAGCAGCATGACGGCCACCGCGGCGACCGACACCCAGCGCAGCGGCACCAGATGGCTGCCGACCCGATCGCTGAGCACGCCGACCCCGATGCGTCCGACGGCGCCGACGAACTGGCTGACGCCGATCACGATGCCGGCGGCGAGGGAGGTGAAATGCAGCTCGGTCACGAGCCAGACCAGGCCGAAGGTCGACACGGTGAACTGCGGCACCACCAGCAGCATCGAGACGATGTGGATACGCCACAGCAGCGACGTCTCGCGATACGGGCGCCACGCGGCGTGCGGGTGGACAGCCTCGCCGTCGGCGGTCGTGCGAGGCGGCCTCGGCGGGTCGACGATGCCGATCGCGCACAGCACGGCGGAGACGCCGCAGAGCACAGCGGGAACGGCCAAGGCGGCCGGGATGCCGCCGGACCCCGCCAGCACCGGAACGCTGATCGCCGCGATGGCGACGCCCAGCGGCTGGCACATCTGCCGGATGCCCATCGCCAGGCCGCGCCGCTCCTTGGGGAACCAGCCGATGACGACCCGCCCGCTCGCGGCGTTGGGGCTCGCCGCCGCCATGCCTCCCACGAGGAAGAGCGCGCCCAGCGCCACGTACGACGAGACGAACATCGCGGCGACCGCGGCTGCCGCGGTGATCGCCAGGCCGGCGGCGATGACCCAGCGCTCCCCGATCCGGTCGCTCAGCGCACCCCAGGCGATGAGCGAGAGCACCAGCCCGAGCGTGGGAGCCGACGCCAGGAGGCCGGCCTGCGCGAGGCTGAGCCCTCGTTCCGTGTGGAGGAGCGGGATGAGGAACGCCGGAGTGGACACGAAGAC
This sequence comes from Leifsonia sp. Leaf336, assembly GCF_001423695.1. Lineage (GTDB taxonomy): Bacteria > Actinomycetota > Actinomycetes > Actinomycetales > Microbacteriaceae > Leifsonia. The sequence goes on along the minus strand of NZ_LMOZ01000002.1, from coordinate 1,268,056 downwards.
CGTCGAGCTCGCCTGGCCGGCGACGCCGAGGGCGAGCATCAACCAGGGTCGCGGGGTTCGGACATTCCGGGTGTCTGCTCGCGTCGGATCGTTCATGCGGTATACCCTAGCGGTATACCGACTTGGTATACCAACAAGGAGTGCGATGGCAGAGCAGCCCCACGTCTACGAGCGACTCCGCTCCGGGATCCTCGATCTGGAGCGCGTCCCCGGCTCGCGGATCACCGAACGCGGCCTGGAGGCCGAGCTCGGAGCCTCCCGCACCCCGTTGCGTGCGGCGCTCATGCGGCTCGAGGCGGAGGGCCTGGTGCAGCGGGACGGCCGGGCGTGGCAGATTTCCCCTATCGACCTCGGTGAGATCGCCCGGCTCAGCGAGCTGCGGGACGCGGTGGAGTCAGCGGGCGTGCGCCTCAGCGTCGCGCGCGCCTCCGACGACGCACTCCGCGCACTGCGCGACGCTCTCGGCGCCTACGACCCGGACCGCCCCAGCGGGGACGCAGTCGGCGCGGGTGCGCACTTCCACGTGCGACTCGCCGAACTCAGCGGCAACCACTTCTTCGCCGACACCGTCGAGTCGGCGATGACGCGCCTCGCACGCACGCGCTGGCTCGAGGTGCGCACGCCCGAGGCCCGGCGAACCGCCTGGGAGGAGCACCGCACGATCCTGGATCAGGTCGCGGCGCGGGACGCCGACGCCGCGGCGGACAGCATCCATCGTCACATCGTCGGCACGCACGAGCGGTTGCAACGAGCTCTGGACGCGGACGCGCGCCTGCTCCGCGCCCGCGGGCTCACGATCGTAGGGACGGTCGCGCCCTAAGAGCGCAGGAGGTCCGCGCCGGTGCGCAACGCGATCGGGGCGCCGGCGTATCGATCGGCGTCGCCTGTCACGAGCGCGTCGCCGTGGAGGACCGTCAGAGCGACGTACTCGGCGGCGAAGGTGTCCGGCCAGCCGAGCTCGCCGACGAGACGCCAGGCAGTCTTTCGCAGTACGCGGTCGCCGAGCAGCCGGACAGGCAGCCGGTCGACGGCGGGGATCAGTGCGCGTGCAGACCGCTCCTCGCGAACGCCGGAGACGACATCGCGACGGAGCGACGCCAGCACCTCCGAGCGCAGCAGCGTCGGCGCCAGGAGGGTGTCGCCCGAGGCCGGGACGTAACCGGCCTCCGCGAGCACGATGGCTGCGGAGGCGTCGATCACGTAGGCCGTCATGCCTCAGCCCTCGCCGTTCTCCGGCTCGGAATCCGTGACATCCGGCTCGGCGGTGTCGTCAGCGCCGCCAGGCTCGTCGTCGTCCGGGATCTCTTCGAAGAGCCCGGGCGGCGGCGTGAGCGTGATGGTGCCTGCGGCCAGGTCGACCTCCGGAACGATGGCCGAGACGAACGGCACCAGGACCTCGCCGTCGGGCGTGCGCACGACCAGCAGATCTTGCGCGGGCAGGTGGTCGACCCGGGCGATCGTCCCGACCTCCACGCCGTCGCGGCGCGCGCTGAGCCCGACCAGCTGGTGGTCGTACCAGGCGTCCTCCTCTTCGGGAAGCTGACGGACGTCCTGGCTCACCCACAGGATGGCCTTGACGAGCGTCTCCGCCTCGGTGCGGTCGTCTACACCGGCGAAGAAGGCGACGGGATGACCGTTGTACCAGCGGAGCTCCGTGAGCTCGATCGTCTTGCCGTGCCACTTGGAGGCCGTGGGCACCTGGAGGGTGAAGACCGCTCCCGGCACGAATCGGCGCTCCGGCTCGTCGGTGTAGAGCTCGACCTTGATCGCGCCTTTGAGGCCGTGCGCCTTGGTCAGCCGGCCGACACGCAGCTCGGTCTGATCCGGCCGCGGAGCGACCTCCTTGCGGGGCAGCTTGTGCTCGGCCACCTCAGTCGTCGACGACGTCGACGCGGACGCGCCGGCCGTCGGCCAACGCAGCCACGAGCGTGCGGAGCGCTTTGGCCGTACGGCCCGAGCGGCCGATGACCCGGCCGAGGTCCTCGGGGTTCACACGAACCTCGAGGACCTCGCCACGCGGGGAGCCCTTGGCCACCACATGCACGTCGTCCGGGTGGTCGACGATGCCTTTGACCAGGTGCGTGAGCGCGGGTGCGAGCAAGGTGTTACGCCTTCTCGCCGTCGGCCTCGGAGGCCTCTTCGGTGATCTCTTCCGCCTCGGCGACGACCTCGGCCTCGGCGGCCTCCTCGGCCTCGACCTCGGCCTCGACGACGGCCTCAGCCTCGGCGGCGACCTCGGCCGGCTTCTCGTCCTTCTTCGGCTTGAGGACCGGCTTCTTCTTGTCGTCGGCGACGAACGCGACCTTCTCGTCGGCGGTCTTCACGGTCGAGACGGCGTTCTTGTCACCCTTGAACTTGCCCCAGTCGCCGGTGAGCTTGAGGAGCACGAGCACCTGCTCGGACGGCTGGGCGCCGACGCTGAGCCAGTACTGCGCGCGGTCGGAGTCGACCTCGATGCGCGAGGGCTCCTCGGTCGGGTGGTACAGACCGATCTCCTCGATGACGCGGCCGTCGCGCTTGGTGCGCGAGTCGGCGACGACGATGCGGTAGTACGGAGCGCGGATCTTGCCGAGGCGCTTCAGACGGATTTTGACAGCCACAATTCTCCTGTGTTGACGTCCGGAACCCCTGGGGTTCCGGTGGATTCGTTGTCGAACTGACTGCCGTGGGCGTGGGGGCACACGCGGCAGGAGGTCTATTGTTCGTCCCACGCGCCGGATAGAGGGTCGGGCACGTTGAACTCAACTAGATATTCTGTCAGAAAAGCGGCCACAAGTAACAATCGGCACAGTGAACTATCGGACGATGGGACCAGACCCGGATGCAGATCCACTTCGCGGAGTCCGAGCGCTCCACCGTCGGCATCGAGTGGGAGCTGGCCCTCGTGGACGCCTCCAGCGGCGACCTGGTGCAGATCGCCGACGACGTCCTCCGCGAGCTCGGGACCCCCGACGGCCGTGAGCATCCGCAGATCACGCACGAGCTGCTCCTCAACACCGTCGAGCTGGTCAGCCGCGTGCACCGCACGGTGCCGGCGGCGATCGCCGACCTCCAGGAGCTCATCGGGCTCACCAGGGAGGTCACCGACCCGCTGGGAGTCGAGCTGATGTGCGCGGGGACGCATCCCTTCGCCCAGTGGTTCGACCAGAAGATCACGCCGAACGAGCGCTACGACCGTCTTCTCGACCGCACGCAGTGGTGGGGCAGGCAGATGATGATCTGGGGCATCCACGTGCACGTCGGCATCGACGAGCGCGACAAGGCGCTGCCGATCGTGAACGGCCTCCTGACCTACTACCCGCACCTGCAGGCCCTGAGCGCATCCAGCCCGTTCTGGGCCGGTGCCAGGACCGGCTACGCGTCCAACCGCGCCCTGATGTTCCAGCAACTCCCCACCGCCGGCCTCCCCTGGCAGTTCGGGACCTGGGCGAACTATGAGGAGTACGTGCAGGACTTGGTCACGACCGGCGTCGTCGAGGACCACAGCGAGGTGCGCTGGGACATCCGGCCCTCGCCGAAGTGGGGAACGGTCGAGATGCGCGCGTGCGACGGCCTCTCGACCGCCGACGAGGTGGGTGCGGTCGGGGCCCTCATCCACTGCCTGACCGACCGGATGTCGGGCGATCTCGACCAGGGCGTCGAGCCGGTCACCCTGCAGCCGTGGTTCGTGCGCGAGAACAAGTGGCGCGCCGCGCGCTACGGCCTCGAAGCCGAGATCATCGTCGCACCCGACGGCTCGGAGCGCCTCGTGAGCGACTGCCTCCTCGAGCTGGTCGACGAGCTCGGCGAGACGGCGGACCGGCTCGGCTGCGCCGACGAGCTCGCGACCGTGGCCGACGTGCTCGCCACCGGCGCCAGCTATCAGCGGCAGCTCGCCGTCGCAGAGGCGAACGGCGGCAGCCTGCAGGCCGTCGTGAGCTCGCTCACGCACGAGCTGCGCAGCGGACTCGACCGCGGCTCCCGTGGCTCGATCGCCTGACAGCACAGCCGCCTCCTAGCCCCGCATAGGGCATCCATAGGCTCCTGATTTAGGCTCGAAGACATGCTCCACCACCGGCCCCTCGCCACAGCGGCGACCGCCCTGGCAGCGCTGCTGCTCGGGACGCTCGCTCTCAGCGGCTGCGCCACCGCCTCGAGCCCCGCATTGAATCTGGGTTCCGCGGTGAACGGCGGCCGACACCCCGTCGTCGCGATCGTCGGCGACTCGATCGAGTCGGGAATGGGCCTCGAGCCGTTCGAATCCTGGCCGGCGCTCGTCGCGGTCGACCGCCGCTGGGGTCTGGAGAACTTCAGCGAGCCGGGCGCCGGGTTCGTCGCGCTGGGCTCGAGCAATCAGAGCTTCGACGGACAGATCGACCAGGCCATCGCCGCGAAGGCCGACGTGGTGCTGATCGGCGCGTCCGACAACGACCTCGGACAGGACACGGCCTCCGTCGCCGCGGCGATGGCCGCAGCCGTCGAACGGTTGAGGGACGCGCTGCCGAAGGCGCACCTCGTCGGGTACAACGCGCTCACGGGCGAAGCGAGCGACAGCGACCTCGCTCCCCTGAACGACGCCCTGCGCACCGCGGTCACGGCGGCAGGCGGCAAGTGGATCGACCTCGGCCAGCCGTATCGCGGACAGGCGGGCCTCGTGCAGGACGACGGGGAGCATCCCACGCTCGAAGGGCAGCAGGCGATCGCCTCGGCGTTCCTCTCGCGGATCGACGGACTGGTCTGATGGCCGGTTCGGCACGGCGAGGCAGCCGTATCCGCCTCGCGGCGACGGCGGTCGTCGCTGCGACGCTCCTCCTGCTGAGCGGCTGCGCACTGACCTCGATCGACTCGCGGGCGAGCTCCGCTCCGTCGGCGACGGCTTCCTCCCGCCCCCACACGACTACGACGGGGATGCCGTCGGCCGCCGTGATCGGCGACTCCATCGCGATCGGCTGGAACGTCCCCGCCGACGATGCGTGGCCGCTCATCGCCGCCGACCGCCTCGGCTGGAACCTGACCGACCTCGGCGAAGGCGGCGCCGGGTTCACCAAGCCCGGGGTCAACACCCACGACTTCGACGACCAGGTGAGCGCCGTGATCCGCTTGCGTCCCCAGGTCGTCATCATCGCGGCGACGATCAACGACGCAGCGACCGCGAAGGTCGCACCCGGCACCGTGAAGACGGCGACCCAGGCTTCGGTCGACCGGTTGTCGAACGCGCTTCCCGACACGACGGTCATCGGCATGGGTGCGGTGTGGGGAGCCATGGCCGCTCCTGCCGTCACGAGCGTGATGGACGACGCCCTCAAGAACGCGGTCCTCGGGGCCGGCGGGCACTGGCTCGCCATCGGCCAGACCTTCCTCGGTCGCGCCGACCTCATGCAGACGGACGGCATCCACCCGAATGCGGCGGGACAGACGCTGCTGGGGAAGACGGTCGCCGACGCGATCGCGAAGGCAGGGATCGAGCCCGGGCCGGCCTCCGAGTGACCCGTGGCGGCGTGCTGCGACACGCCCGGGACGCGCACACAGCGATCTGTCAGTCTCCACGGTCTACCCTCACTCCGTGCCCACCCGTTCCCGCCTGATCGCGCTCGTCGCGGTCGCGGCCGCAGCCGTCGCTCTGGCCGGCTGCTCCTCCACTGCTCCCGCGCGACCCGTCGCGGCCGAGGGCACTCCCGCCGCTGCACCGGCGGACCACACGAAACCGCAGGTGATCGCCATCGGCGACTCGATCGCCTTCGGCAAGGGAATCCGTCCCGACGAGGCATGGCCGGCGCTCATCGCCGCGCAGCACGGCTGGAGCCTCACGAACCTGGCCGTGTCCGGGTCCGGCTTCGTCAAGCCCGGCTGGAACGGCGACACGTACCGCGAGCAGGTCGACACGGCCCTCGGCCTCCACCCCGACTACATCCTGATCGCCGCCACGCGGAATGACCGTGAGCAGAGCCCGGCTCTCGTCACCTCGTCGGCCGACGAACTGCTCGGAGAGCTGCACGACACCTTCCCCCGGGCCCGCATCATCGGCATCACGACCGTCTGGGGCGCCGACGCGCCTCCGCCCACGGTGGCGACCGTCAACGCGATCGTCGAGAAGGCCGTGACGGACGTCGGTGGCACCTTCCTCGACATCGGGTATCCGCTCGCCGGGCACCCGGAGCTCGTGCAGGTCGACGGCATCCACCCGAACGCGGCAGGCGAACGCATCGTCGCGAAGACCATCGAGGATCGTCTGGCCCCGCTCGGCGTGACCTCCTAGGCCACTGCGGCGACCGCTGGCCCGCGGGCCTAGCGGCCCATGAAGCGCTGAAGCGCGGCCAGCTCCTCCTCGGAGGGGCCTCCCGCTGCGCCCTTGCCGCCGCCGACGCCGAAACCGCTGCCCGCCGAAGTGCTCGTCGCGCCCGGCTTGACCCCCGATGCGAGAGCGGCGTTCTCGGCCGCACGCTTAGCCGGGTTGCCCGAGCGGGAGCCCTTCTTCTTGGGCTGCTGCTTGCCGCGGCCCGAGTAGCCGGCGCCGGGGATCGGTCCCATGCCGGGAACGTTCGGCACACCGCCCTTGGCGACGGTCTTCATCATCTTGGCCGCCTGCTCGAAACGGTTGACGAGCTGGTTCACCTCGGTGACCGTGGTTCCCGAGCCCTTCGCGATACGCAGCCGGCGCGAGCCGTTGAGCAGCTTCGGGGTGGTGCGCTCGGCCGTGGTCATCGACTGGATGATGGCCTCGGTGCGCACGATCTCGCGCTCGTCGAAGTTGTCGAGCTGCTGCTTCATCTGGCCGGCGCCCGGGAGCATGCCCATCATCTTCTTGATGGAGCCCATGTTGCGCAGCTGCTGCATCTGCTTGAGGAAGTCGTCGAGCGTGAAGCTGTCGGTCGCGAACTTCTCGGCGACCTTGCGCGCCTCGTCTTCGTCGAACGCCTCCTGCGCCTGCTCGATCAGGGTGAGGATGTCACCGAGGTCGAGGATGCGGGAGGCCATGCGGTCGGGGTGGAACGGCTCGAAGTCGTCCAGGCCCTCACCGGTGGAGGCGAAGATGATCGGGCGGCCGGTGATCGACGCGACCGAGAGGGCGGCTCCACCGCGGGCGTCGCCGTCGAGCTTGGAGAGCACGACGCCGGTGAAGTCCACTCCGTCTTGGAACGCCTTGGCCGTCGCGACCGCGTCTTGACCGATCATGGCGTCGATCACGAAGAGGACTTCGTCGGGCTCGGTGGCCTTGCGGATGTCGGCGGCCTGCTTCATGAGCTCGGCGTCGACGCCGAGACGGCCAGCAGTGTCGATGACGACCGTGTCGTACTGCTTGGTCTCGGCGAACTTCAGGGCGTCCTTGGCGACCCTGACCGGGTTGCCGACGCCGTTGCCCGGCTCCGGGGCGAACACCGGGACGCCGGCCTGCTCGCCGACGATCTGGAGCTGAGTGACGGCGTTGGGCCGCTGGAGGTCGGCGGCGACCAGGAGCGGCGTGTGCCCGTCTTTGGCCAGCCACTTGCCGAGCTTGCCCGCGAGCGTGGTCTTTCCCGCGCCCTGCAGGCCGGCGAGCATGATGACCGTCGGCGGCTTCTTGGCGAACTGCAGCCGGCGCTGCTGGCCGCCGAGGATGGCGACGAGCTCCTCGTTGACGATCTGCACGACCTGCTGGGCCGGGTTGAGCGCCTTGTTGACCTCGTCCGACAGGGCGCGCTCGCGCACCTTCGCTGTGAAGTCCTTGACGACGTCGAGTGCGACATCCGCGTCGAGCAGCGCTCGGCGGATCTCGCGCACCGTTCCGTCCACGTCGGACGGCGTGAGCTTGCCCTTGGTGCGGAGGTTCTTGAAGGTGTCCGTAAGACGGTCGGACAGCGAGCCGAAAGTAGCCATGATCCGACAAGTCTATCGGGCCTGGCCGGGCGGTCGCCGAGGACGGCCAGTGGTTCCCGGGTGTCGGTCAGCTCTGGGTGTCGACCGCGACCACGTCGCCGCGCACATCGAACGACACCGTCAGGATGGCGTCCGTCTCGTCCGGGCTGATGGAGTAGTCGAACGTCGCGAAGACCTCGTCCTCCCCCGCCTGGTCGGCCTGCACCGTCACGGCGAGCAGCTGCAGCGATCGCAGCACGTCGATCGCGATGTCGCCGGAGTTGTAGACCAGCAGGTCGAGGAGCGACTCCCCCAGCTTGTCGACGTGCTCGTCGATGTAGTTGGTCGTCGCCGACTGCCGCGAGCTCAGCTCGGCGATCAGCGCGTCGCGCGCCCGCGCGTCGAAGCCTTCCAGCGCCTGGATCAGCGCCGCCGCCGCGTCGAGCGCGTACTCGCCCACCGCCGACTCGTCGTCGGCGAGCAGGTCGACCTCCACGGGCTGATCGGCCAGCTCCACCGTGTCGCCCCAGGCCAGGCCGCCGGATGCGGTCTCGTCGATGACTCCGAAGTAGTCGTGCTCGATGGCCATGCCGCCCCTATCCGACCAGCTGCTGGGCGAAGACGTGCGGAGTGAAGCCGGTCAGGTCGTTGATGCCCTCGCCCTGGCCGATGAGCTTGATCGGGAGGCCGGTGCGCTCCTGCACGGCGAGGACGAAGCCGCCCTTGGCCGAGCCGTCGAGCTTGGTCAGCACCAGCCCGGTCACCCCGGCGTGCTCGAGGAAGGCCTCGGCCTGCGCGAGCCCGTTCTGCCCGGTGGTCGCGTCGAGGACCAGGAGCACCTCCGCGATCGGCGCCTGCTTTTCGACGACGCGCTTGATCTTGGAGAGCTCGTCCATCAGACCGCCCTTGGTCTGGAGGCGGCCCGCCGTGTCGATGATGACGATCTCGGTGCCGTCGCGCTTCGCCTTCTCGACCGTCTGGAACGCAACGGAGGCCGGATCTTGGCCCTGCTGCTGCGGCCGGACGATCTCGGCGCCTGCGCGCTCGGCCCAGGTCGCCAGCTGCTCGACGGCGGCGGCGCGGAAGGTGTCGGCGGCGCCCACGACCACCGACCGGTCGTACGTGCGCAGGAACTTGGCGAACTTGCCGATGGTCGTCGTCTTGCCGACGCCGTTGACGCCGACGACGAGGACGATCGCGGGCCGTTCGCTGAGCTTCAGCGTGGTGTCGAGCTTCGAGAGACGCTCCTCCATCGTCTCGCGCAGCATGCGCTGGAGGTCGGCCGGGTCGGTGGTGTGGTAGCGATCGACCTTGGCGCGAAGGTCGCCGACGACCGCCTCGGTGACGTCGGGGCCGAAGTCGGCCGTGATGAGCGCAGCCTCCAGATCGTCCCAGGTGGTCTCGTCGATGGTCTTCTTGGCGAACAGCCCGCGGAGGGCGCCCGACAAGGACCAGGGAGTGCGATCTGCCATGACACTCAGACTAGTTGGTACGGTGGCGGCATGTTCTCCCTCGTCGCGGTGTCGGCCGAGCTCGCCGAGCAGCTCGTGGCGATCGAGAACGACGGGGAGGACGCCGTGCACCAGGCGCGCACCCGGGTACGGCGGCTCCGCAGCATCCTGCAGGTCTACCGCGCGGCGTTCGAGCGCGACGCGGAGGTGCGGCTGCGCTCACGCCTGAAGGCGCTGGGCGACCGCCTGGGCGCGGTGCGCGACCTGGAGGTGAAGGCGGATTCGCTCGAGGATCTGCTGGAGGCCGACGACGAGATCGCCGTGGTCGACCTCGTCTCCGCCGAGGTCGCGGAGACCCGGGCCGCACACGCGCGCGAGCTCGCATCGCTCATCCGGCACCTGCACGGCCGGACGGTGCGGCTGCTCCTCGCCGACCTCCAGATGTTCGCGGCCGCGCCGCCGCTCAGCGCGAAAGGGCGCACGCAACCCGACCGGATCACCGACCGCGGACTCGAGAAGGCGGTGCGGAATGTGCACCTCCCGCGCGGCGACTCCCTCGAAGATCGGCATGCCACCCGCAAGGCCGCGCGCAAGGTGCGCTATGCCGCTGAAGCTGTCGCCGACGAGCTCGGCCGGCCTGCTGTGCGGCTCGCGGCGGCGGCGAAGGCCGCGCAGGACGCGCTCGGCGACAACCGCGACGACCTCCTTCTCGCGCACCAGCTCCGAATGCAGGGCCACATCGGTCTCGCGATGCGCTGCGAGCGGCGGGCGGCGGAGGCCCTCGACGGACTGGACGTGAAGCTGGCGGCGATCGAGCTGTGACCGACCGTCGCTAGGCCGACGCCTTCTCCTGCGCGACGCGTTGTCCGACGACGGCCGACACGCCGTCCTGGCGCATCGAGACGCCGTAGAGCGCGTCGGCGATCTCCATCGTGCGCTTCTGGTGCGTGATCACGATGAGCTGGCTGTTCTCGCGGAGGTCCTCGAAGATGGTCAGCAGGCGGCCGAGGTTGGCGTCGTCCAGCGCGGCCTCCACCTCGTCCATGATGTAGAACGGGCTGGGCCGCGCCTTGAAGATGGCGATGAGCAGGGCCACCGCGGCGAGCGAGCGCTCGCCGCCGGACAGCAGCGAGAGCCGCTCGATCTTCTTGCCGGCCGGCTTGACCGAGACCTCGATGCCCGTGGTGAGGAGGTCGTCGGGGTTCGTCAGCGCGATGTGGCCGGACCCGCCGGGGAACAGGATGGGGAAGACGCGCTCGAACGCCGCCTCGGTGTCAGCGAACGCCGACTCGAAGATGGTCTGCATCTTCTCGTCGATCTCCTCGATGATCGTCACGAGGTCTTTGCGCGTGTTGGTGAGGTCGGTCAGCTGCTCGGTGAGGAACTTGTGCCGCTGCTCCAGCGCGGCGAACTCCTCCAGGGCCAGCGGGTTGACCCGGCCGAGCTGCGCGAGCTTGCGCTCGGCCGTGGCGAGTCGCTTCTGCTGCTGCTCGCGGACGAAGGGGACGCCCTGCGGCTCCTCGGGATCGGCTTCACCGGCTTCGTCGGCTGCGTCGCCGGCGGCGTCGTCGGCGTCGGCGGGACGCGCGACCGGGATCAGCACCTCCGGCCCGTACTCGGCGACCAGGACGTCCTCCACGAGCCCCAGCTCGCTGCCCGCCCGCTCCAGCAGGCTCGACAGGTGCAGCTTCTTCTCGTAGATCTGCAGCTCGAGCCCGTGCACGGCCTCGGTGATCGTGTGCAGGCGATCCCGGAGCGCGGACTCCTCGCGGCGCACGGTCGCGAGCTCCTCGTTCTGGCTCGCCCGCTGCGCTTCGGCCGTGGCGAGCTCGACACGCGCCTGTGCCACCGACCGGTCGGCCGACGCCAGCACCGCGGGCAGCGCGTCGACGACGCCCTGCGCGGCGTCGAGCTGACGGCGTCGGATGACGGCGCGGCGGGCGGCCTCCTCCGCCGCGGCGCGCTCGGCCTCCAATTGACGGGAGAGCGCCTCGCCGCGTGCCTGCTCCGCACGCACCCGCTCCTTGGCCGTCTCGACGCCCAGGCGGGACTCGACCTCAGCGTCGCGGGCGGCCTCCAGCTCCAGTGACAGCGCGTCGCGCGCCGAGACGTCCAGGATCGGGCGCGGCCGCGACCGGGCGACCTCCAGCTCGGACTTCGCGGACTCGGCCGCCTGCTCGGCATCGGCCACGCGCTCGGCCGCCTGCTCGAGCGCGCGGCTCAGGCGGTCGAACTCCGCCTCTGCGGCCTCCGACTGCACGCGCAGCCGGTTGAGCTGCTCGGTCTGCGCGGCGAGCTTCGCGTCGAACTCGCGCAGGGCGGACAGCGCGGCCTGCGACTGCTCCTTCGCGACCTGGACGACGCCGCGCTGCTCGGCCAGCGCGAACCGCGCCCTGTCGATCAGGGAGGTGACCTCGTCGAGCCGCTCCTGCGCGGCGTCGCGTTCGGCGAAGAGCTCGATGCGGCTCTGCTTGGCGCCGGAGCCGCCGCGCAGCACGAAGTCGGTCAGCACGTCGCCCGAGCGCGTGATCAGCGTGATCGGGCCGCCGAGCCCGCGGCCGCGGAACGCCTCCGCGGCGGTGCGGGCGGCCTCCAGATCGTCGGCGATCGCGGTGAAGGCGAGGAGGCCCAGCACACCGGAGGGCGCGTCGACCACCGAGCGGGCAGGAACAACGCCGGCGATGCCGCCGAGGTCCACCTCCGGCGCCACGGCATCGGCGACCACGACCTCCACCCGGCCGAGGTCGTCGGCGGCGGCGTGGGCGACCGCGTCGAACGCGCTGCCTCTGCTGTCGGCGAGCACGGCGTCGGCCAGCGTTCCGAGCGCCGCCGCGATGGCCGCCTCGAAGCCGGGGTGCACCCGGAGGTGCTCGGCCACCAGCCCGCGCACGCCGGTCAGCCGCGCGGCCACCAGTGCGGAGGAGCCGTCCTTCTGGTCGAGCGCGAGTGACAGGGCGGAGGTGCGGGCCGCGAGTGCGTCGCGCTCGCGCTCCAGCGCGTGCAGCTCGTCGCGCAGCTTCTCGATGAGCCCCTCGGCCTCGAAGACATCCGCCTGGGCGAGCTCGTACGCCTCGTCGAGGCTGCCCTCGCCCGCGTCGCCGATCTCGGCGTCCGCCTCACGCGCGGCGAACTCCGAACGCGCCTTCTCGCGCCGCTCGGTCGCGGCGTCGAGCGCGTTCTGCTGCCGCAGCACCTCGCCGCGCACAGCCGCCAGCCGCTGCGCCGCGGCCTCCGCCTGGCCGTTCAGCTTGCTGATCTCCAGATCGTGCTTGGAGACCAGCGCGCTCTGCGCCGCGATCTCCTCGTCCACGGAGTCGAGCCGGGCGCGAGCGGCGCGCGTGGCGGCCTGCGCGGCCTCCCACGCGGACTCGGCCTCGGTCACCGCGGCCCGGAGCCGCTCGACTTCGTCGGCGGCGTCCTGCACCATCTGCGGGCTGACCCGCGGGCCGTCGTCTGTCGCGTCCGACTGGCTCCCGAGCAGCGCCAGCCGCTGGGTCGCCAGAGTGTAGAGACTGCGGAGCCGGTCCTGCGCCTGCTCGAGAGCGAAGGCGGTGCTGCGCGCGACGTCGACGGCGTCGCCGACCTGCGCCTGCTCGAGGCGCGTGCGACGCAGCTGCTTCTGCTCCAGCTGCTCCTGCAGCACGATCTGCTCGCTGTGGCGGGAGGCCTCCGAACGCGTGTGGTCGTCGAGCGACCGGCGCAGCCCGACGACCTCGTCGGCCAGGAGGCGCGCCCGGGCGTCGCGGACGATCGCCGCGATGGACTGCGCCTCGCGCGCGATCTCGGCCTGGTGGCCGAGAGGCTTCAGCTGCCGGCGCACTTCACCGGCGAGGTCGCTGAGGCGGGTCAGGTTGGTCTGCATGGCCTCCAGCTTGCGGAGGGTCTTCTCTTTGCGACGGCGGTGCTTGAGGATGCCGGCGGCCTCCTCGATGAAGCCGCGGCGCTCTTCCGGGGTGGCGCGCAGCACCGCGTCCAGCTGCCCCTGACCGACGATGACGTGCATCTCGCGCCCCAGGCCGGAGTCGCTCAGCAGCTCCTGCACGTCGAGCAGCCGGCACGACTGGCCGTTGATCGCGTACTCGCTCCCGCCGTTGCGGAAGAGGGTGCGCGAGATCGTGACCTCGGTGTACTCGATCGGCAGGGCGCCGTCGGAGTTGTCGATCGTGAGCTGCACCTCGGCGCGACCGAGGGGGCCGCGGGTGGAGGTGCCGGCGAAGATGACGTCCTCCATCTTGCCGCCACGAAGCGTCTTGGCGCCCTGCTCGCCCATCACCCAGGCGAGGGCGTCGACCACGTTCGACTTGCCGGACCCGTTCGGGCCGACGACGCAGGTGACGCCCGGCTCGAAGGCGAAAGTCGTCGGCGTGGCGAACGACTTGAAGCCCTTGAGCGTCAGACTCTTCAAATACACGCAGGTGAATCTACCCGACCCCCACGGTCTCGCCCGTTCCCCCTGCCGCCGGGCACAGGAAAAGTGCGCCGTTCCGGGTGGAATCGGCGCACTCTCCTGTGTGTTCGGCGGCGAAGCGCCGCTCAGCCTACGCCGAGGTAGGCCTCCTTGATGGCGGGGTCGGCGAGGAGTTCGCGACCGGTTCCCGAGCGCGTGATGCTCCCGGTCTCCAGCACGAACGCCCGGCTGGCGCGAGCGAGCGCCTGGTTGGCGTTCTGCTCGACCAGCAGCACCGTGGTGCCCTGCTTGTTGATCTCCGTGATGATCGAGAAGATCTGCCGGATGAACTGCGGCGCGAGACCCATCGACGGCTCGTCGAGCAGCAGGAGACGCGGGTTCGACATCAGCGCGCGGCCGATGGCGAGCATCTGCTGCTCGCCGCCGGACATCGTGCCGCCGACCTGCGTCTTGCGCTCGGCGAGCCGCGGGAACAGCGAGAACACGCGCTCGAAATCCGGCCCCATGTTGGAGCGGTCCTTGCGGCCGAACGCGCCCATGTCGAGGTTCTCCATCACCGTCATGCCCGGGAAGATCCCTCGGCCCTCCGGAGCCTGCGAGATACCCCGGATGACCCGGATGTGCGCCTTCATCTTGGTGATGTCCTGGCCGTCGAACAGGATCGAGCCCTTCGACGGGTTCAGGATGCCCGAGATGGTCTTCATCGTGGTCGACTTGCCGGCGCCGTTCGCGCCGATGAGGCTGACGATCTCGCCCTCCTCCACGGAGAACGACATGTCGTGGATCGCCTCGATGCGTCCGTAGGAGACGCTGATGTTCTTCAGTTCAAGCAACGTCATCTTCGGGCTCCCCCAGGTAGGCGGCGATCACGCGCGGGTCGTTCCGGATGGCCACCGGCACGTCGTCGGCCAGCTTGCGGCCGAACTCCAGCACCACGATGCGATCCGTCACTCCCATGACCAGCTTCATGTCGTGTTCGATGAGGAGGACGGTGTAGCCGTCGGCACGGATGGTCCTGATGAGGTCCATCAGGTCCTCCTTCTCGGCCGGGTTGAAGCCGGCGGCCGGCTCGTCCAGGCAGAGCACCTTGGGGTCTGTCGCCAGGGCTCGCGCGATCTCCAGCCGGCGCTGGGAGCCGTACGGCAGCGACCGCGAGAGGTCGGCCGCGTGGTCGGCGATGCCCACGAACTCGAGCAGGGCCATCCCGCGCTCGATGGCGGACTTCTCCTCCCTGGTGTGGCGCGGAAGCCGCAGCAGTGCGCCGGGGACCGACGTCCTGTGCCGCGCGTCCAGGCCCACGACCACGTTCTCGAGGGCCGTCATCTCGCCGAACAGCCGGATGTTCTGGAACGTGCGCGCCAGCCCCAGCCGCGTGATCTTGTGCTGCTTCTGGCCCTTGATCGACTGGCCCTCCAGCAGCACGTCGCCGCTGGTCGGCTTGTAGACGCCGGTCATCGCGTTGAAGCACGTCGTCTTTCCGGCGCCGTTCGGTCCGATCAGGCCGAGGATCTCGCCGCGACGGATGTCGAACGACACGTCGTCGAGGGCGAGGAGGCCGCCGAACTTCACGGTGAGGTTGCGCACCTCCACGATGTTCTCGCCGACCTCGACCGCGATCTCGCGATCGGGGGCCGCCGCCTCGGCGACGTCCAGGTCGATACCGGCGGCCTCGAGTTCGTCCTCGTTGGCGCCGAGGGCCGGCTCCTCCTCCGGGACTGCCGTGGTGTTCTCGTCGCTCATCGCGCGCCTCCCTTCGCCGCCTGGGCAACTCTGTTGTACGCGTGCCTGCCGTACGCCAGCAGCTTCTGGCGCGCAGGGAACAGACCCTGCGACCGGAAGATCATGATGAGCACGAGCGCGACGCCGAAGATCAGGTACTTGTAGTCGGCGATCGCGGTGAACCGCAGCGGGATGTAGGCGACGATGGCGCCACCGATCATGGCGCCGACCTTGTTGCCCGCGCCGCCGAGCACGACGGCCGCGAGGAACAGGATCGAGGTCTGCACGTCGAACTTCTGATTGTTGACGAAGCCGACCTGACCGGCGAACAGCGCACCGGAGAGGCCGCCGACGCCAGCGCCGATCGCGAACGCCCACACCTTGTACTTGAAGGTGGGAACGCCCATGATCTCGGCGGCGTCCTCGTCCTCCCGGATGGCGATCCACGCGCGGCCCACGCGGCTGCGCTCCAGGTTGCCGACGAGCAGCAGGATGACGATGATGATCGTCACAGTGAGCCAGTACCACGGCACGCCGTTCGAGTTCGAGAAGATCGGGATGCCCTTGGCGGTCTCGCCCGGCGGGTGCCCGACGTTCTGGAAGCCGACCTGGCCCTTCATCGCCGGGATGATCGTGGCGAGGATGCGCACGATCTCACCGAAGCCGAGCGTGACGATCGCCAGGTAGTCGCCGCGGAGGCGGAGCGTCGGCACGCCGAGGATGACGCCGAACGTCATCGTGACCGCCATGGCGACCGGGATGGTCCACAGGTACGGGATCTTCAGGAACGGCGAGTCGGGGCTGGTCAGCATCGCCGCGGTGTACGAACCCACCGCGAAGAAGGCGACGTAGCCGAGGTCGAGGAGGCCGGCGTAGCCGACCACGACGTTCAGGCCGATCGCGATGAGGCCGTAGGTCGCCATCGCGAAGCAGGCCAGCGGCCAGTCGTTGCCCGGCTCGGTGGTCAGCGGGAAGAAGTTCAGGTATGGCAGCGCGTACGCCAGGGCGACCACGATCAGCAGCCACGCCCACTGCACGGCACGAGGGAGGCCGTTCCAGCGGTCGCGGAGCGGCTGGAGGAAGCCGCCGCGCTTGCGGGCGCGTGCGGCCTCCAGCGCGTCGTCGGCCTGCTCCCCGCGCCCGTCGGGAAGGACCTTGGGGCCTTCTGTCGTGCTCATGCGCGGCTCCTTCCGAGGGAGGTGCCCAGGATGCCCGTCGGCTTGATCAGCAGCACCAGGACCAGGACGACGAAGGCGACGACGTCGGTCCACTGCGAGTCGCCGAGCAGGATCTGGCCGTAGTTGCCGATCACGCCGAGCAGCAGGCCGCCGAGGAGGGCACCGCGCACATTGCCGATGCCGCCGAGGACGGCGGCGGCGAACGCCTTGACGCCGAGCACGAAGCCGCCGTTGTAGATCACGCCGGAGGGGACCAGCATCACGTAGAACAGCGCAGCGGCGCCCGCGAGGATACCGCCGGTGATGAAGGTGATCTGGATAATCCGCTCCTTGTTCACGCCCATCAGCGTGGCCGTGTCGGCGTCCTGCGCGACGGCGCGGATGCCGCGGCCGGTGCGGGTGCGGCGGATGAACCAGTCGGTGGCGATCATCAGGATCACCGAGGCGACCACGATGATGATCTGCTGGCTGTTCACGATCGTCCCGAACACGTCGAACACCGGCTTGGGGATGAACATCGTCACCGCCGGCTCCGCGTTCGCGCCCCGGATAAGGAAGATCAGGTACTGGATCGTGAACGAGGCGCCGATCGCCGTGATGAGGAACACGAGGCGTGGCGCGTTCCGCCTTCGCAGCGGACGGTAGGCGACGCGTTCCAGCACCCAGGCGGTGAAGGCCGACGCCGCCATGCCGACGAGCAGGGCGAGCAGGAGGTCGCCGATGATCGCCACCGGGCTCAGGTTGGGGGCGCTCGGTCCGAACCCGAGCGACGTGAGGGTGATGACCACGCCGTACGCACCGACGATGAACACTTCGGAGTGCGCGAAGTTGATCAGGTTCAGCACGCCGTAGACGAGCGTGTAGCCGACAGCGATCAGGCCGTAGATGGCGCCGAAGGTGAGACCGTCGAAGGTGGCGCTCCAGAAGTTCTGGACGAGCGCGTTGACGTCGAAGTTGATCCAGGAGTTGTCGAGGACGGGATGGACGAGGAGGAGGGTTTCGAGCATTCGAACTTCCAGGGTTCAGTGCCGGATCGTCGTTGGTCCGGCTCAGTTCTAGTGAGAGTCGAAACAAAGGTGCCGCGGGCCACGGTGGCCCGCGGCACCTTCGTGTGTCGCGTTATCCGATGGTGCCGATCGGAACGATCTTGCCGTTGTCGACCTTGTAGCCGTAGACGGTCGGCGCCTGGAGCTCACCGGTGGAGTCCCACTTGTAGTGCTTGCTCAGGCCGTCGGCGTCGTAGTTCTTGACCCAGTCGACCAGGTCGGCGCGCGTCGTCTTGCCCTTGTCGATGCCGGCGAGCAGAACGGTGGTGGCGTCGTAGCCCTCGATCGAGTAGGTGCCGGGCTCGGCGCTCGCGAGCTTCTTGTAGTCGGACTCGAAGGTCGGGATCAGCTCACCCGGGATGCAGGGGCAGGTGAAGTACGCGTTGCTGGACGCGTCGCCGGCCAGCTTGATGAACTGGTCGTCCTTCACACCGTCGGGGCCGACGAACGTGCCCGTGTAGCCCTTGTTCACCAGCTGCTGGTCGAACGGAGCACCCTCGGCGTAGTAGCCCGAGTAGTAGACCGCGTCCGGCTTGGCGTTGAGGATCTTCGAGATCACGGCCGAGAAGTCCTTCTGGCCGGTGGTCACCTTGTCGGTGCCGACGAGCGCGTCGCCGAGCGCCTTCGAGGTGGTCGTGCCGAGGCCGATGCCGTAGTCCGAGTCATCCTGGACCAGGTAGACCTTCTTGGCCTTCAGCTTGTCGGTCAGGAACTTCGCCGCCGCGGGGCCCTGCACCGCGTCGTTGCCCAGGCCGCGGAAGAAGGTCTTCCAGCCGTTCTGGGTCAGACCCGGGTTGGTCGCCGACGGGGTGATGTGGACGAGGCCCTGCTGCTCGAAGATGTTGCCCGTGGCCTTCGACTCGCCGGAGAACGGCAGGCCGACGACGCCGACGATGTCGCCCTCGTTGACCGCCTGGGTCACCGGACCGGTCGCCTTGTTCGGGTCACCCTCGGTGTCGAACTTCTTGAAGGCGACCTGGCAGCCCTTGTTGGCGTCGTTGTGCTGGTTGATGGCCAGCTGCACACCGTTGTAGATGTTGATGCCGAGCTGGGCGTTGGGGCCGGTCTCGGCGCCGACGTAGGCGATGGTCAGACCCGAGGGACAGGTGGCTTTGCCGTCACCCGCGGGGAGCACCGCGTCCTTGGGGGTGTCCACGGAGGTGATCGCCGGGATGTTCACCTTCGAGTTGGAGCTGGTGGAGCCTCCTGTGGACGGCTGGTTGGCACAGCCCACGAGGAGCAGTGCGACTGACGCTGCAACAGCCGCACCGATCGTGACTTTCTTTCCTAGCATCTTCTGCCTCTCGACGTGAATCCGTGTCGAACGCGGCGTGATTGCCACGTCGCACCACGAATATGTGTGCTGAGACTACATGCGATGCAAGCATTTGCACCCGACATTCCCGCCCAGATTTACACGATCGAAACCAAAGCGACCGCTGCTCTTCCCAGCGATCTGAAACAGGGTTATGGTGAGTGGTTCGACATCGGGAGGTGGCGGTGCGCATCGAGCGGCTGACTCCCCCTGCGGCACTCGGAACGCCGGACTGGGCCGTGTTCGAAGAGCTCGTCGGTGTGCTGAACGGGATCAGCGTCGCTCTCTGGCAGGCCGATGACTTCGTCGAGACCGCCGAGGAGGCGCTGGCGTCCTTCCGAGCGCAGGAGTACCAGGAGAAGATCCTGCTCGTCGCGATCGAGGACGGCGTGGTCGTCGGGCGCGTCCAAGCGGACTTCCCCCTCGACGAGGACGCCGAGACCGTCTCCCTCCTGATCGATGTGGCCCCGGCCGCGCGGGGTCGCGGGATCGGCACCGCCCTGCTGGCCGCGGCCGAGGAGCTGGCCGCAGAAGGCGGTCGCCGCGTCGTGAGCGCCTACACCGAGCATCCGGCACGCACCCTCGGCGACAGCGTGTCCGTCGTCCGCGCGCCGTCCGGCGCGGCCGGCCTCCCCTCGGAGTCGCCCGATGTGCGCTTCGCCCTGCGGCGCGGCTTCCGGCTCGGCCAGGTCGAGCGGTCGAGCGAGCTGCTGCTCCCCCTCCGCCCTGCGCGGGAGGCGGGCCTGGCGAGCACGGCGGCTTCCGCGACCGGCTACCGGGCGGTCTCCTGGATGGGACACGCCCCCGACGAGCTGCTCGAAGCGTTCGCGGCGCTGAAGGCGCGGATGACGATCGACGTGCCGCAGAGCGGAATCGCCCTGGACCGGGAGGAGTGGACCGGCGAGCGTGTGCGTGCCCAGGAACGCGAGCTGGAGGCACGAGGCGAGCCGCTGCTGGTCACCGCGGCGCAGCACATCGGTTCGGGCGAACTCGCCGCGTACACCGAGATCGCGGTGCCCGCCGACGGTGACAAGGCCGAGCAGTACGACACCCTCGTCGCCGTCCCGCACCGCGGACACCGGCTGGGAACGCTGGTCAAGCTGCAGAACATCCACGAGCTCGCGGAGCACGCCCCGCACATCACGCGGCTGCTGACCTGGAACGCCGACGAGAACGTGCCGATGCTCGCGATCAACCGCGCGTTCGGGTTCCGGTTGCACGCCCTGACGGGGCACTGGCAGAAGAAGCTGGACTGACCCCCGGCGGAGTCACGGAGCGGCAGGGCGCGGTGCGCGCAGCCGCTGGCAGTTCGGGCAGAAGTGCGACGAGCGGTTCATGAAGCGCTCGCGCACGATCGGCGTGCCGCAGCGCGGGCACGGCTTGCCGTCCTGGCCGTAGGCGTTGAGGCTGTGCGAGAAGTAGCCCGAGTTGCCGTTCACGTTGACGTACTGCGCGTCGAAACTCGTGCCGCCCTCGGCCAGTGCTTTGTCGAGCACGTGCCTCACCTCGGTCAGGAGAGTTCTCACCTTCGCGCGACTCAGCGACGACGCGGGCTGCTCGTAGTGGATGCGGGCGGCCCAGAGAGCTTCGTCTGCGTAGATGTTGCCGATGCCGCTGACGACCGTCTGGTCGAGGAGGACGCGCTTGATCCCGCTGCTCCGGCGCGCGAGGGCGGCCCCGAAGGCCGCGTCGTCGAACGCCGGGTCGAGGGGGTCGCGGGCGATGTGCGCGACCTGCGTCGGGAGGAGCGGCTCGTCGGTGCCGAGACCGGCCGGAGCGCCGTCCGCCGTCGGGACCAAGCTGTCGACGGCCATCGAGCCGAAGATCCGCTGGTCCACGAAGTGCACCCACAGCTCACGGTGGTCGCCGGGGAGCGTCGCGGGCGTCTCGATATGGAGGCGGATGCGCAGCAGGCCGGCCTCCTCGAACCCGGGTTCGCGGAGGAGGATCTGCCCGCTCATGCCGAGGTGCGCCACGATCGCGCGACGCGGAGCGCCCTGAAGCGGGATCCAGAGGAACTTGCCGCGGCGGGCGGGGGCCTGCATGACGCGGCCGGTCAGCAGCGCCTCGAACGTGCCGGTCAGCGGGTCGTGCCGCTTCAGAGACCGCTGCTCGAAGACCTCGACCCCGAGGATGGTGGCTCCCGTGACCGCCGGCGCCAGACCGGCGCGGACGACTTCAACCTCGGGGAGCTCGGGCACGGCGGCGGGTCAGCTCGGTCCAGGCGTTGAGCGCGGCGGCCATCTCGGCCTGCTTCTTGCTCGTGCCCTCGCCGGTGGCGGTGACGAGGTCGCCGACCGAGACGGTGGCGTGGAATGTCTTGGAGTGATCCGGTCCGGTGTTCGTCACCGTGTAGACCGGGAGGCCGGCGCCGCGGTGGGCCGCGGCCTCCTGCAGGCTGGTCTTGGGATCCATTGCGGCGCCGAAACGGTCCGGGTCGGCCAGCAGCGGGTCTATGAGGCGGAGCACCAGCGACGTCGCCTCCTCGCCACCCACGTCGAGATAGGCGGCGCCGATCAGCGCCTCGACGGTGTCGGCCAGGATCGAGGCCTTGTCGCGGCCTCCGCTCTGGTTCTCGCCGCGCCCGAGGCGCAGGTACTCGCCCAGGCCGATGCCACGGGCGACCTCGGCCAGCGCGACCGAGCTCACCAGGCTGGCCCGGCGCTTCGCGAGCTCGCCCTCGTCGAGGTCGGGGTTCTCGCGGAAGAGCTTGACCGTAACAGCCTGCCCGAGGATCGAGTCGCCCAGGAACTCCAGGCGCTCGTTGTTGGGGATACCGCCGTGCTCGTACGCGTAGGAACGATGCGTCAGCGCAAGCTCGAGAAGCTCGGGGTCGATTTCGACCCCGAGCTTCTCGATGAGCGCAGTGCGGTCAGAATTCTCGCCGGTCATCGGTGCTCGTCTGACCTCGGAACGCTGATCAGACGTCGGCGACCTTGCGGCCCTTGTACTCCATGAACAGCGCGGTGCCCGCGGAGTCCTCGACGACCTTGGCACGGTGCGGGAGGCTGTAGACGACCTTGCCGTTCTCGATCGACTTGACGAGCGTGGGGACCTCGGCCTTCCACTGCGAACGACGGGCGTGGGTGTTGGCGCGAGACTGCTTCCGCTTCGGAACGGCCATGACTATCTCTCTTCTCCAGCCCCGGCGGCCGGGGCGTTGTTGCTGGTGGACTCGGTGTCGGAAGCCTGGAACGCCGCGAGCGCGGACCAGCGAGGATCGACGGTCTCGTTCGGCTTGCGGTCCGGTACATCCGCCAGCCTCTCCCCGGTCTCTGGATCGAGACCCGGGCAGTCCGGCCGGCACACCGGCTGAAACGGCAGTGACAGCACCACCGCATCCCTGATCAGAGGTTCAAGATCCACGTGGTCGTCGTGAACCTCATAATCGAAAGCTTCCGTAGAAGGATACGCGAAAAGTTCCTGGAAATCGACTTCGACAGGCTCCTCGATGTCGATCAGGCACCGGCCGCAGACGCCGGTGGCGGTGGTCTCGGCCTCCGCCGTGACCAGGATGCCCTCGTGCATCGACTCCAGTCGGAGGTCGACATCGATGGTCGCGCCCTCCGGCACGGAGAGCAGCCCCTCGCCCAGTTTGTCGGCGACAGGCATGGCGATACGCTGCTCCCGCATCTCGCCGGGGCGCCGCATGAGGTCGTACACGTTGACGCTGTACGGGTTGTTTCTGTGGGTGCTCACGATCGGCTAGTTTACGCGGCCCCTCCGACGCTCGCAGGCGAACGCCAGCCCGCTGGCAGCAACGACACAGGAATCAGCGCGGCCTTGAGGCGCACGCCCCGGCCCGCCTGGGCTTCGAGTGCGTCGATCACCACGCGGAGGTCGTCGGCGAGCCCGACGGCGACGGCGCGCGTCGGCGGCCCGAAGGCGTCGCGTTCGCGGACGTCGAGCAGTCGCAGCACGGCCTCCTCCCCCGGCGTCCCGGCCACGGCGGCGGCGATCCGGCGCGCGAAGACGCGCGGCGTCTCGGTGTCCGGCGCCGACCAGCCGAGGTCGCGGGCGGTGTCGCGCAACTCGTCCCACACGACGGTCGCACCGCCCCACGACTCGCCGAGCCGTCTCAGCCGCGCCCGTCTTCGCATCCGCCGGAGGACGGCGGGGGTGAGCAGCACGGCGAGGACCAGCAGCGCGACGCCGAGACCGGAGAGCACCGGCTGCAGCGGCGACGGCGGGGTCGTCCCCGCCGCTCCCGCGACGTTCGCGGGGTCGGTGGGCACCAGCTTGCGCGGGGCCGAGGACGCGCCGGGCGCGGAAGTGGGGGCGGACTGGCCGGGCAAGGCGTCGGGGCGTGTGTAGCTCGGGATGGTTCCGCGGCCGACGGTCGGCTCGAACGGCACCCAGCCGACGCCCGCGAAGTACAGCTCCGGCCACGCGTGCAGGTCGTCGCTGGTCACGGTGTACACGCCAGGGCTGTTCGCGGTCCCGCCGGAGGACGTGCCGGGGAGGTAGCCCTCCGCGACGCGCGCCGGAATGCCGAGGGTCCGCGCCATCAGCGCCATCGCGGACGCGAAGTGGACGCAGTAGCCGCTCTTGACCTCCAGGAACTTGGCGATCACCCGGGCGCCGTCACCGTCGTAGCCCTGCTTGAGCGGGGTCTGCGTCGAGTACACGAACCCGTTGTCGCGGAAGTAGTCCTGGAGCGCGACGGCCTTGTCGTATTCCGAGACCGATCCCGCCGTGGCCGCCAGGGCCGTCTGCGCGATGATCGCCGGCGTGTTCGGCGGGAGGAACAGATCGCGCTCCACGTCGGTCGGGACGAAGCCTCCCGCCGCCTTGAGCTGGTCGGCGGTCGGTGCCAGCAGGAGGCTGGTGGCCGTGTACTTCTGCCCCTGCGTCGTGACGTTGATGCCGCCGAGCGTCAGGTCGTCCGGGTCCCACGACCAGGTGCCGTTCAATCCCTTCACCGATTGCACGGGGGCGGGGACCGGCAACCACCGGCTGGTCATATCGTCGATCTCCACCGACGTCGTGAACTTGGTGCTCTTGACGCTGTCGGACAGCCCGGCGACGGGGCCGATCGCGACACCGTTGGAGAGCCGCTTGGTGTCGCGCTCGCGGTGCTTCCAGACCGACCCGGTGAACTGGTCGAGCGACGCGAGCTTCAGGTACTGGCCGGTGGGCGCGTTGGTCGTGTAGGTGAGGGCGCGTACGGCCGCGGGACGCCGGAGGTCCTTGCCCAGATCGATCAGCGGGGTCACGGTGCCGCCGATGGAGATGCCGCCGGCGGTGAAGGAGGTCGCGCCGCCTTTGTCGAACCCCGGTGCCGTGCCGGCCAGGAGCATGGCCACGACCACGGCGGCCGCGCCGATGGAGAGCGACGCCGCCGGCCGCGGCGCTCCCGGGCGTCTCGTCCGCACGTCCGAGCGCAGCAGCCACAGGAACGCCGCGGCGGACGCCGCGAGAGCGCTCGGGTCGAGCCCGTCGCCGAGCAGGGCCCCCGGAACGACGAGCACGACGGCGACGGCGATGGCCGTGTACCCCGGCGCACGGAACGCGACCGCGAGAGCGTCGAGGACGATCGCGATGATGCAGGCGCCGCCGATCACCAGGAACAGGAATTCCGGGAGGCTCTCGGCCGGCGTGCCCTGCTGATAGATCGAGAGCATGGCCTGTTGCGCGTACTCGCCCCAGCGTTGCACGGTCCCCGCCGTCGGGATCAGACCGAGCAGGCCGGTGCCGTTGCCGAAGCCGACGGTCATGATCATCGCGGCCAGCACGAGCAAGAGGAGCGGGACGATCCTCCTGTGGACGCCGACGGACCGCAGGCCCGCGCCGGCGACGAGCAGGAACGAGCTCGTCAGCATGAGGCCGAACCACCACGTCGGCCCTTGGATCAGCCCGACGAGGGCGATGCTCAGCGCGAGCATCTGGAGCACGAGGGCGCCCGTGAGCCGCCAGTAGGCCTGCCGGCGCCGCACCCCCGCCATTCCGAGCGAGACCGCCTCGCTAACCATGGCCGACCACCGCCCTCTGCCGGTCGAGCGCGCGCTGCCAGACGTCGGCCGGATCGTCTCCGGCGGAGAAGCCGACGCACAGCCAACCGGCGTCGGCCAGCACCTCCCCGGCCTCCGCGGACGCCCCCTCCCCGAGGAACGCCACGGCCGGGTCGCCCATCCCGCGCAGCGCGGCGAGCGAGCCGAGTTCGGGGGTGCCGTCGAGCAGGACGGCGAAGATCGGAACGGCGCGACCGGCACGGCGCAGCCCGGAGGCGAGCTCGGCGACCGCGTCGTCGCGGAGGTCCGGACCGGCCTCCACCGCGGCGAGGTCGGCGAGCAGCAGCCGGTCGGCCGTGCCCCGGTCGTACGTCGGGGTGACCGAGCCCAGGGTGCCGGTCCGTCCGGCGCCGCTGCGCCCGGAGAGCTGGCGCGGCGCGGTCTCGACGACGCTGAGCACGAAGCCCTCGTCGAGGAGGTGCACTCCGACCGACGCGACCAGCTCGACCAGCGTCTCGAAGAGCGGGTCGCCGGAGTCGGACGGGAGCTGCTGCAGCGGCGACCGGCTGGTGAGGCGGGTGTCCATCAGGAGCCAGGCCTCCGGATTGCTGCGCTGCTCCTCCTGGCGCACCATGAGCTTGTCGTGACGCGCGGTGGCCCGCCAGTGCACGCGGCGCAGCGGGTCGCCCGGCCTGTACTCGCGCGCGATCAGCTCGTCGGCGCTCGGGATGCTGTGGCGCTGGAGCTCGTGCTCCGCGCCTTCGCTGTGGGCGACGTCCAGCTCACCGCTCGACAGCGGGACGACCCTCGGGGTCACCAGGAACTGCCGCGGCTGCCCCACCGTGTACTCCGCGTACGCGACGCCGAAGGGGTCGGTGCGGCTCACGATCAGCGGCCCGACGGGGTGCGAACCGCGCCGCAGCGCGACCACGTCCTGACGCAGCACGACGGTGTCGCGCCCGTGCGTGACGTTCACCTGGTGCGCGCCGAGCCGTGGGAAGGGCGCCGACGCCTGCACCACGACGCCGCTCGGGGCGAACTCGCGCCAGCGGGCCGGCGGGCTGGGCCTCGTCGACTGGTTGCGCGCCGTCGTGACCATGGTCGCCTCCTCGCCAACGGCGACGACGTCCGGATGGAAGCTGCGGGCGACCGTCAGCCGCGGCCGGTCGATGGTCACCGAGATCATCGCCGCGAGCGGCAGCACGGTGAGGAAGACGCCGACGAAGAGCACATCGGTGCGACCGAAGAACGCGGACGCCGCCAGGGCGACGACTCCGACGGCGCCGAAGGCCCAGCCGCGCGCGGTGGGGCGCGGCTTCCTGACGGGCGACGATGCCCCGGCGCGCCCGCGCACGACTACTCCCTGCCCGTTGAGCCCGCGCGAGCGGAGGCCGTGCCCGTTGATCCGGCCCCGATCGCCCCGGAGCCGACCGGCACCGGGGTCGCGGCGACGATGCGGCGGACGATGTCGGCGATCACCGGCGCGCTCTCGTGGTGGTGGCCGAGCGCCCGGCTCGTCGGCAGGAGCCGATGCCCGAGCACCGGGACCGCCAGCGCGTCGATGTCGTCCGGGAGCACGAAGTCGCGGCCCTCGAGCGCCGCCATGGCCTTCGCCGCCCGCACGAGCTGCAGCGTCGCCCGCGGGCTGGCGCCGAGCCGGAGGTCGCGGTCCTCCCTGGTCGCGCGGACCAGGTCGACCGCGTACTGCTTGACCGGAGCAGAGGCGTACACGGCGCGCGCCGTCGCCATCATCGAGCGCAGCTGCTCGGAGGTGACCACCGGCCCGATGCGCGACAGCGGGCTGGAGGTGTCGCGGGTCGTCAGCATGGCGAGCTCGGAGCCCTCGTCGGGGTAACCCATGGCGATGCGGGCCATGAACCGGTCGCGCTGCGCCTCCGGGAGCGCGTAGGTGCCCTCCATCTCGATCGGGTTCTGAGTCGCGACCACGATGAACGGCGCGCCGAGCGGATACGTGGAGCCGTCCACCGTGACCTGGCGCTCCTCCATGCACTCCAGGAGGGCCGACTGGGTCTTCGGGCTGGCCCGGTTGATCTCGTCGCCGATGACGATGTTCGCGAAGACCGCGCCCGGCTTGAACTCGAAGCGCCGCTCCGCCTGGTTGTAGACGGACACGCCGGTGACGTCGCTCGGCAGCAGGTCGGGCGTGAACTGGATGCGGCTGACCGAGCAGTCCACCGATTTGGCCAGCGACTTCGCCAGCATGGTCTTGCCGACACCCGGCACGTCCTCGATCAGGAGGTGGCCCTCGGCCAGCAGCACGACCAGGGCCGTCTGCACGGCGTCGTGCTTGCCGTCGATGACGGACTCGACGTTGGTGGTGATCTGCTCCGCGGCGCGTCTGAGCTCGTCCAGGTCCATCCCCGGCGCGGGCAGGCCCGCCTCTTCGGGGGCGACCGTGGTCTCCGTGGGCTGGCGCGTCGCGTAACTGTTCATCTCTCCACCCGGGTCATGTGGTTGACAGCAGCTCTGAGACGGCGGGAGGCACGTAGGGGCTCACGTCCCCGCCGAGGGAGGCGACCTGGCGCACGAGAGAGCTCGAGACGTGCGCGTTGGCCGGGTCGGGTAACAGGAAGACCGTCTCCACCGCCGCGAGGTGACGGTTCACGATCGCCATCGGCGTCTCGTAGGCCACATCGACCTGCGAGCGGATGCCCTTGACGAGCACGTCGGCGCCGACGTCGGTGCAGTAGTCGACGAGGAGGCCGACCGACCAGGAGGCGACGACGATCCGTCCGCCGATCCCGGCGTCTTCGATCGACCGCTCGATGAGCGCGACACGCTGGGCGATGGGCAGCAGGGCCGACTTGTCGGGGTTGTGGACGACGAGCACATGCACCTCGTCCCAGAGTCGCGCGGCCCTCTCGATGACATCGAGGTGCCCGAGAGTGACCGGGTCGAACGATCCAGGGACTACGGCGATCCTGTTCATAGGGCACCAGACTATCCCGCGATTCCCGGCATTTCGTTGTGAATCCGTTATCTTCGCAGCGCAGCGTGTTGCGTGGCCCTGCGGATCGGCGGACGCCGTCTCCGCTCTCGCGCAGTGGTCAGGACTTGCCGAGGAACGCGCGCTCCGACTCGTCCAGCCGGCGGGCGAGCGCCGCCGCGAGAGCGGGGTGCGCGGCCAGGCCTCCGTCGTCGAGCGTCTCCGCCGCCGCGACCCGCGCCTCGGAGATCAACTCGCCGTCAGACACGACCCGCAGCAGCTTCAGCGACGAACGGCCTCCGGACTGCCTGCTGCCGAGCACGTCGCCCTCCCGTCGCAGCTCGAGGTCGACGTTGGCCAGCTCGAAACCGTCGAGCGTCGCAGCGACCGCGTCGACGCGCTGCCGGGCGAGCGACCCCTCCTCCGCGTGCGTGACCAGCAGGCAGAGACCGGGCACGCCGCCGCGGCCGACACGACCGCGCAGCTGGTGCAACTGCGAGACGCCGAACCGGTCGGCGTCGAGCACGATCATGGCCGAGGCGTTGGGCACGTTCACTCCGACCTCGATCACCGTCGTCGCGATCAGGAGGTCGATGTCGCCCGCGGCGAACGCGCGCATCACCGAGTCCTTCTCGTCGGAGGTGAGCCGGCCGTGCAGCACGCCGACGCGCGTCTGCGCGAAGAGGGGGTCGGCGCGCACCTGCGCGGCAACCGACTCGACGTTGGCGGTCGGGCGCGGTGGTCCTGCTTCGCCGTCGACGGCGTCGTCCGGTGCCTCCTCGCCGTCGTCCTCCGCCTCCTTGGGGCTGATCGAAGGGCAGACGACGAAGACCTGGCGGCCTCGGGCGATCTCTTCGGAGGCCCGCTCCCAGATGCGGCGCTCCCACCCCGGGCGGTCGGCGAGCGGCACGACGAAGCTCTCGATGCCCTGGCGACCGGCGGGCAGCTGGGCGATCGTCGAGACCTCCAGATCGCCGAACACCGTCATCGCGACCGTGCGCGGGATGGGCGTCGCGGTGAGCACCAGCACGTGCGGAGGCGTGCCGCCCTTCGCGCGCAGCGCCTCCCGCTGCTCGACGCCGAAGCGGTGCTGCTCGTCGACCACCACGAGACCGAGGTCGTAGAAGCTCACCGCGTCGCCGAGCAGGGCGTGCGTGCCGACCACGATCCGGGACTGCCCGCTCACCGTCCGCAACAGCGCGCGCTTGCGCTCGGCAGTCGACAGCTGGCCGGTGACGAGCGTCGGCATGAGCTCGGCCGAGAGGTCGGGGCCGAGCATCTCGGCGATCGAGCGCAGATGCTGGGCGGCGAGCACCTCCGTCGGTGCGAGCAACGCGGACTGGCCGCCGCTGTCGGCCACGGCGAGCATCGCCCGCAGTGCGACGAGGGTCTTGCCGGAGCCGACCTCGCCCTGCACGAGACGGTGCATCGGCTCCGCCGCCGCCAGATCCTGCGCGATCTCCCGGCCGACGAGGGCCTGATCGTCGGTCAGGGTGAACGGCAGCACGGCGTCGAAGCGCTCCAGCAGGCCGCCGGGAACGGCTTGCCGCGGTGTCGCTGCGACCGTGCGGGCCTCTGCGCGCTGCTGCAGGAGGGCCGCCTGCAGCACGAAGGCCTCCTGGAAGCGCAGCGCATCGCGGGCGCGCTGCCACTGGGCGTTCTTCTGCGGGCGGTGGATGCCCTCGAGCGCGTCGCGGAAGCCCAGCAGCCCGCGCTCGGCGACGATCGACGCCGGCACGGGATCGGGGCACGGGCCCAGTGCGTCGAGCGCCAGGCCGACAGCCTTCTGCACCTGCCAGCTGGCCACGGTGCCGGTCGCCGGGTAGATCGGGATCGGCGTCTGCGCCCACTCCTTCGCCGCGGCGCTGCCTGGGGCGACCGCGTTCTCGGCGTCCTCCTCGAAGAGCTCGTAGTCGGGGTGGGCGAGCTGGAGCGCTCCCCGGTAGGCCGACACCTTGCCGGCGAAGATGCCGCGAACCCCGGGGACGAGCTCCCGCGACCGCCAGGCCTGATTGAAGAAGGTGAGCGTGAGGATGCCCTCGCCGTCGGAGATCTTGACCTCCAGGATGGAGCCGCGTCGGGCACGCATCGGTCGCTCCTGCACACGCAGCACCTCGGCGATGATGGTGACGTTCTCATCGAGCGGCAGGTTCGCCAGTGCCGTCAGCTCGCCCCGGGTCGCGTAGCGGCGCGGATAGTGCGAGAGCAGGTCGGCGACCGTGCGCATCCCGAACGCCTTCTCGAACGCGGAGGCGGTGCGTCCGCCGAGCACGCCGGTGAGCCGGGACTCGAGCGAGACGGCGCCGTCTGCGGCCGGGGCGGTGCTGGAGGTCATGGTTCGATCGTAGGGGCGGCCTCCGTCGCCGGCTCGTGCGCCGCGTCGTGCCCCGGCTCCTGACCGGCCGCTCGGGCGTGCTCCTCCACGGCCGTCAGGGCGGCGAGCTCGGCCTCCACGTCGCTCTCGCCCGGTCGCTCGGTGACCAGCCTGCGCTGGATCGCGAGCGCCTCCTGCCAGCGCCCGACCTCGCGCAGCGCGCGCGCCAGCGACCACTGCGCCGCGAACTGCTGGTCGACGGTGCCGTAGCGGTCGGCGGCCTCCCGCGCGGCCTCGAACTCGCCGACCGCCGCGTGCACGTCACCGGCGTCGAAGAGCGCCCAGCCGCGGTTGTTGTGCAGCGCCACGCCCCACCGCAGCGTACGGGCGTCGGAGGTGGACTGGAGCTCGGCGAGGCCCTCCTCGGTCCACTGCTCCGAGCGGAGCGGATCGGCGATGGCGAGCATGTGCGCCGCATCGACGGCGAGGAAGCCGTCCCCGTCGCGGCGCGCGGCGAGCAGCGCCTCCTCGAACAGCGGCACGGCCTCATCCGCGCGGCCGGCCGTGTTCCGCAGCCGGCCGCGCTCCAGAAGGATGCGCACGGCGAGCGTGCCGATGGCCGGTTCGAGGGAGTCGAGAAGGCCCTCCGCCTCGGCGAACCGGCCCTGCAGTCCGAACGCGCGGGCGCGCTGCGTCTCGATCTCGGCGCGCACCAGTTCGGAGCGGTCGGGTTCGGCGGCGGCTATCGCGAAGCGTTCGGCGGATGCGACCGGGTCGTCGAACCGCCACAGGGCGTCGAGTTCCGCCTGCTGGAGGCGTTCGTCCATCCTCCTATTCTGCTGACGGAGGCGCGGCGCCGCTAGGGCATCACGGCAGTCGGGTCGAGTGCATGCCCTAGGCTCGGATGGCTATGACCCGAATCGTCTCCGGTTTCGCCGGTTCGCTCGCGCTGCAGGTCCCCAAGAGCGGCACCCGGCCGACGAGCGACCGCGTCAGGGAGGCCGTGTTCTCGGGCTTGGAAGCGCGGGACGCCGTTCGGGGGGCGCGCGTCCTCGATCTCTTCGCCGGCTCCGGCGCGCTCGGGCTGGAGGCGGCCAGCCGTGGCGCTTCGCGCGTCGTCCTCGTGGAGAAGTCGTCGGCCGCGGCCGCGATCTGCCGCCGCAACGCCGAGGCGGTGGTGCGTGCGGCGCCGAAGGACGCCCGCCCGACCGTCGATGTGCGCGCGACGGCCGTTCAGCCGTTTCTGTCGGCCGCGTCGGCGTCCGCGTCGCGGTTCGACCTCGTCTTCGTCGATCCGCCGTACGACCTCCCGGACGCCGAGCTGCTGGCCGCACTGACCGCACTCGTGCCGCTGCTGACGGAGGATGCGGTGGTGTGCGTCGAACGCAGCACGCGCGACGGGGCGCCGACCGTGCCGGACGGGCTCGTCCTCGACCGCACGCGCGCGTACGGGGAGACCGCTGTGCACTATCTGACGCCGTCGGCAACGGAGGATTTCTAGCCGCTCCCGGTGCTCTACCGCAGCTGACGGAGGACATCCGACCGGATTCGGGCCGTATCTCCTCCGCTGGCTGCGCATCCCGCCGCCTGCGGATCCCGCTGCCTGCTTCAGCCGGCTGCGCCGTCCCACTCCTGGTACGGGTCCCAGCCTCCGCGCTCGTCGAAGGGGCGGCCACCGACCAGCAGACCGCCTCCGGCGCGCACGACGCCGAGCGGGCGGAAACCGCCGGGGAGGACGGCCGCCGCCGGGAAGCACGCGAGGAGGCCGTGGTCCTCTCCCCCGGTCAGCGCCGTGACCGGGTCGTCGCCCAGGGCGGCCGGGTCGATGTCGAGGGCGACCCCGCTCGCCTCCGCGATACGCCGCGCGTCGAGGGCGAGGCCGTCGCTCAGGTCGAGCATGGCCGTCGCGCCGGCGTCCGCCGCGAGCGGCCCGTCGGCGATGGGAGGCCGCGGCCGCAACTGCGCGTCGATCAATTCGGGATGCGCGGCGAGCACCCGGGCGAAGGCGTCGGGGTCGGGCGTGCCCTCGCCGTCCACCGCCTCCGCGAACAGCAGGCGGAGGCCGGAGGCCGCCGCCCCGAGCCGCCCCGACACGGCCACCACGTCGCCCGGTCGCGCGCCGCTGCGCAGCACCGGAGCGCGGCCCTCCAGATCGCCGAACGCGGTCACCGCGATAGTGAGCGTGTCGGACACCGACAGGTCGCCTCCCACGACTCCGCATCCCGGCGCGAGAGCGTCGCAGGCGGCACGGAGGCCGTCCGCGAACGCCTCCAGCGAGGCGACCGGGAACGAGGCAGGCGCGGCGATGGCGACGACCAGCGCGGTCGGCACAGCGCCCATCGCCGCGACATCGGACAGGTTGGTCGCCGCCGCCTTCCAGCCGAGGTCCTCCGGCGACGACCACGCCAGCCGGAAGTCCGGGCCGTGCACCATCATGTCGGTCGTGACGACGTAGCGGCCGTCGGGCGCTGCGAGCACGGCGGCGTCGTCGCCCGGGCCGACGAGGGTCGCTTTCGACTCCGGAAGACGGGGGAAGATGCGCTTCAACGCCTCCCGCTCGGACACCGCCGCGACCGTGTCGACCGCGCTCCCAGAATCCACCATGACTCCCAACGGTAGCCTGAATCCTGATGTCCGCACGCCGCTCACTCCGCCGATCTCCTCGCCGATCTCCCCGCCAGGTCGTTCTCGCCGTCACGATCGCCGCCGCCGCCCTCGCTTTGACGGGCTGTGCGCAGACGGTCTCGCTCGACCCTGGAGCGGACGCGAACGACCCCGGCTGCGCCGAGATCTCCGTGCGGCTGCCCGACTCGGTCGCCGACAAGGACCGTCGGCAGACCGACGCGCAGGCCACCGGCGCGTGGGGCGACCCCGCCGCTGTGCTGCTGCGCTGCGGAGTGCCGCCTCTCGGCCCGACCACCAAGCCGTGCGTCGACGTGAACGGCATCGACTGGGTGCTGATGTCCGACCCGGCCGCCAAGCAGGTCGTCTACCAGACGTTCGGCCGCACGCCAGCGACGGAGGTCGTCATCGACCACGTGTCAGGCGCCTCCGACGCCGCCGTGCTGCCGGAGTTCGCCTCGGCCATCGGCAGCATCAAGCAGACCGAGAAGTGCCTGTCGACGCTCGACACGTCCCTCACCCCGCCGACCGCCACGCCGACGCCGACCAGCACGCCGACGCCGACGCCCTCGCGCTGAGCTACGCCGCCGCCCGCGCCAGGGCGACCTGGATGAGCTCGTCGATCAGGTCGGGGTACGCCAGTCCGGACTCCTGCCAGCACCGCGGGAACATCGAGATCGGGGTGAAGCCCGGCATGGTGTTGATCTCGTTGACGACGAATCCCTCCGGCGTGAGGAAGAAGTCCACGCGCGCGAGCCCCTCGCCCCCGATCGCGTCGAACGCGCGCACGCCGAGGTCGCGCATCTCGGCGAGCTCGGCGTCGGTCAGCGCCGCGGGGCAGACGAGCTCGATGCCCGGAGCGTCGAGGTACTTGGCTGCGAAGTCGTAGAAGTCGCGGCCGCTGATGACGATCTCGCCGGCGACGGAGGCACGGGTCGGCTCGCCGGGGCGGCCGCCCAGAACGGCGATCTCCACCTCGCGACCGGCGACCGACGACTCGATCAGCACCCGGTCGTCCTCGGCCAGCGCCGTGTCGATCGCCGCGGGGAGGTCCTCCCACGACGACACCTTCGACACACCGACGCTCGAACCGGCGCGTGCCGGCTTCACGAATGCCGGGAGGCCGAGCGCCTCCGCGGATGCGCGCACCGTGTCGGGCTCCGTGCGCCACTGGTAGGCGGTCACCGTCTCCCAGGGGGCGACGGGGATTCCGGCCTGCTGCAGTACCGTCTTGGTGAAGTGCTTGTCCATCCCGAGCGCGCTCGCGAGCACGCCGCTGCCGACGTACGGCAGGCCGACGAGTTCGAGCATGCCCTGCACCGTGCCGTCCTCGCCCCAGGGGCCGTGGAGGATCGGGAACACGACGTCGACGGCGCCGAGCGACGACCGGGTGCCGTCGGCGGCCACGACCGACAGCTCACGAGACGCGACCGAGTCGGGCCACACGATCCGTGAGCCGTTGTCGTCGACTTCGGGGAGCGCCTCCGCGTTCAGTGCGAAGCGGGCGGCGTCGTCCGGCTGCAGCGTGAACGCGCCCTCGTGGGTGATGCCGACGGGGATGACGTCGTAGCGGTCACGATCGATCGCCGCCAGCACTCCCGCCGCCGTCGCGCAGCTGATCGAATGCTCGCTTGAGCGACCTCCAAACAGAAGTGCGACTACGACCTTGTCCGTCATCCGTTGTCCTTTCTCCCTGCGGTTCGTCATCGTCGGTGGTGAGGTGCGGCGCGATGTCCTTCGGATCCAGCGTGCCTGCGAGCACCTGACTCACCTGCTGGACGATCGGCATCTCCACCCCGCGCTCCGCGGCGAGCCGGAGGATCGGCGCCACCGAGGCGAGTCCCTCCGCGGTCTGGTTCATCTGCTTCACCACGTCGTTGAAGCTGTAGCCCTGGCCGAGCAGGCGCCCGGCGGTGTTGTTGCGGCTGAGCGGCGACTCGCACGTCGCGATGAGATCGCCGAGGCCGGCCAGGCCCGAGAGCGTCAGGGCGTCCGCGCCGTACGCGACCGCGAAGTCGGTCATCTCGACCAGACCGCGCGTGATGATGGAGGCCTTCGTGTTCTCGCCGTAGCCGACGCCGTCGACGATCCCGATCGCGACCGCGATCAGGTTCTTGAGCACGCCGCCGAACTCCGTGCCGATCACGTCGGTGTTCACGAAGCTGCGGAAGTAGCGGTTGGTGGCGGCCATCGCGACCGCCTGGGCGGTCTCCAGGCTGATCGACGACACCACGGCCGCGGTCGGCTGCTCACGCGCGATCTCGAGCGCCAGGTTGGGGCCGGAGGCGACGGCGATGCGCTCCTCCTCGACCGGGAGGCCCTGCGCGAGCACCTCGCTCATGCGCAGACCGGTGCCTTTCTCGACACCCTTCATCAGACTGACGACGATCGTCGACGGCCCGAGGTGCGGTGCGATCGCGTCGAGGTTCGAGCGCAGCGTCTGGCTCGGGATCGACACGAACACCTGCTCGGCGTCCTGCATCGCCTCCGCGAGATGGGAGGTCGCGCGCAGGTTGCGCGGCAGGTTGATGCCTTCGAGGTAGTCGCTGTTGCGCTTCACCTCGTTGATCTCGCGCGCCAGCTCCGGTCGCCGGGCCCACAGCACGACATCGTTTCCGCCGTCGGCGAGGATCTTGGCGAAGGTAGTTCCCCAGCTGCCGGCGCCGAGAACGGCGATCCGGCGCCCGGGCGTGGTCGATCGTCTGGCCGCGTGGGCCTTCTTGTCAGCCATCGAAGCGGCCGGTCTCCTTCTGGTTGTGTGCCGACGGGTCCCACCGGACCTCCGGGGCCTTCTCACCGCGCAGATCCGCCAGCAGGGCGGTGATCGCGTTCATGATGACGTCGGTCGCTTCGGTAAGAGTGGCCTGGTCGAGGCTGCGCCCCCGGAACGCCGACAGGTCGACCGGGTCGCCGACCTTCACCTGGATGGTCTTGCGCGGGAAGAAGCTGATCTTCTTGGCGTAACGCGCCATGACCTGCTGGGTGCCCCAGTGCGCCATCGGGATGACGGGGAGGTCGTGCTCCAGCGCCATCCGGGCGGCGCCGGTCTTGCCGCGCATCGGCCACATGTCGGGATCGCGCGTGAGCGAGCCCTCGGGGTAGATGATGACGACCTTGCCGTCGTCGATGATCTTCTGCGCCTCGTCGAGCGGGGCGGACCCCCTGCCCGATCCGCCACGGGCCACCGGCACCTGCCCCGACCTGCGCAGGAACCAACCGACGACCGGGATGCGGAACAGGCTCTCTTTCGCCAGGAACCGCGGCAGCCTGCCGAGCTTCCAGACCACCATGCCCATCATCACCGGGTCGATCTCGCTGTAATGGTTCGGCGCGATGATGTACGCGCCGTGCCGCGGCAGCTTGTCGCCGTCGGTGATCGTGAACCGGGCCAGGAGGCTCGCGGGCGGGATGATGAGCCCGGCCAGGACCCAGAAGACCGATGGTCTGCTCTTCTCGGACCGCCGGCGGGCCGCGCCGGAGCGCTCGGTATCGGGGTTCACGGGTTCTTCGGGATGGGGCACCGTCCCATTATCGCGGGCCTCAGCCCTCGAGGACGAAGTCCGCTCCGAGCTGCTGCAGCTTGGTGATGAACCTCTCGTAGCCGCGGCTGATGATCCCGACGTTGCTGACGGTCGAGCGTCCCTCTGCGGTCAGGGCCGCGATGAGGTGGCTGAACCCGCCGCGCAGGTCGGGGATCTCGATGTCGGCGCCCCTCAGGTCGACCGGGCCCATGATCACCGCGGAGTGGTTGAAGTTGCGCTGGCCGAACCGGCAGGCGTGTCCGCCGAGGCACTCCTTGTGCACCTGGATCTTCGCGCCCATGTCGATGAGCGCGTCCACAAAGCCGAAACGCTGCTCGTACACCGTCTCGTGCACGATGGACACACCGCTCGCCTTGGTCAGCGCGACCACCAGCGGCTGCTGCCAGTCGGTCATGAAGCCCGGGTGCACGTCGGTCTCGATGACGACCGGCTTGAGCTCGCCTCCGGGGTGGAAGAAGCGGATGCCGTCGTCGTGGATCTCGAACGCGCCACCGACCTTGCGGAACACGTTGAGGAAGGTGAGCATCTCGGGCTGGCGCGCACCGCCGACGTAGATGTCGCCGGAGGTCGCGAGGGCGGCGGCCGCCCAGCTGGCGGCCTCGTTGCGGTCGAACAGCGCGGTGTGGCTGTAGCCGACCAGCTTGTCGACGCCCTCGATGCGGATCACGCGGTCGGTGTCGACCGAGATGATCGCGCCCATCTTCTGGAGCACGTTGATGAGATCCATGATCTCGGGCTCGATCGCCGCGCCCTTGAGCTCGGTGATGCCCTCGGCGCGGACGGCCGTGAGCAGGACCTGCTCGGTGGCGCCGACACTCGGGTACGGGAGCTCGAGCTTGGCGCCGTGGAGGCCCTCCGGAGCCGACATGCGGATGCCGCTCGGGAGCTTGTCGACGACCGCGCCGAACTTGCGGAGCACCTCGAGGTGGTAGTCGATCGGACGGTCGCCGATGCGGCAGCCGCCGAGATCGGGGATGAACGCCTCGCCCAGCCGGTGCAGCAGCGGGCCGCAGAACAGGATCGGGATGCGGCTGGAGCCCGCGTGCGCGTCGATGTCGGCCATGTGGGCGGACTCGACGGCGCTGGGGTCGAGCAGCAGCTCGCCCTCCTCGGCGCCGTCGGTCACCTTGACGCCGTGCACCTCGAGGAGGCCGCGGACGACCCGCACATCGCTGATGTCCGGCACGTTCCGCAGCACGCTCGGGCCTTCGCCCAGCAGGGCGGCGACCATGGCCTTCGTGACGAAGTTCTTGGCGCCGCGCACCTCGATGCGGCCCCGCAGGGGGATGCCGCCGTTGATGGTGATGCGGTCGGCCGTGAGGCCGACGTGTGCGCCGGCCGCCTGAGCGTCCTGAAGAAGAGAGTTCAAAGTTTCACCGGGAGGGTCTTGGGCCGCCAGCTTGCGCGGGCGGCTTCGAATTCGGAGATGCGCGCCTCGTCGCGCAGGGTCAGAGCGATGTCGTCCAACCCTTCGAGCAAACGCCAGCGAGTGTAGTCGTCGATGTCGAAAGACACCTGCACTTCACCGACGGTCGCAGTCTTGGCAACCAGATCGACGGTCGCCGCTATTCCCGGGCTGGCCTCGATGGCCGCCCAGAGACGCTCGGCGTCCTGCTCGGAGATGATTCCTGTGAGAAGGCCCTGCTTTCCCGAGTTGCCCCGGAAGATGTCCGCGAACCGAGGGCTGAGCACGACCCGGAAGCCGTAGTCGCGCAACGCCCAGACGGCGTGCTCGCGGGAGGATCCCGTACCGAAGTCGGAGCCCGCGACGAGGACGCTCGCGCCCTGGTAGGCCTCCTGGTTCAGGATGAACGCGGGGTCTTTGCGCCACTCGTGGAAGAGCGCGTCGTCGAAGCCGGTCTTGGTCACGCGCTTGAGGAAGACCGCGGGGATGATCTGGTCGGTGTCGACGTTGGACCGGCGGAACGGAACGGCCACGCCGGTGACGGTCTCGAACTTCTCCATCAGGCGCCCACCTTCTCTCCCGTGCGGCCCGCGCCGTCCGGATCGTTCGCGTCGTCGTGCTCGAGGTCCCACGGGCTCGACAGCGTGCCGCGGATCGCCGTGGCGGCCGCGACGAGCGGCGACACCAGGTGCGTGCGTCCGCCCTTGCCCTGCCGGCCCTCGAAGTTGCGGTTGGAGGTGGAGGCGCAGCGCTCCCCCGGCGCGAGCTGGTCGGGGTTCATGCCGAGGCACATCGAGCAGCCGGCGAACCGCCACTCGGCCCCGAACTCCTCGACGATCTTGTCGATGCCCTCCGCCTCGGCCTCGATGCGCACGCGCGCACTGCCGGGGACGACCATCACGCGCACGCCATCGGCCTTCGTGCGGCCCTTGATGACGGAGGCGAAGGCACGGAGGTCTTCGATGCGACTATTGGTGCACGAGCCCATGAACACGGCGTCGACGGGGATGCTCTTCATCGGCGTGCCCGGCGCCAGATCCATGTACTCCAGCGCCCGCTCGGCGGCGGCGCGCGCGTTCGGCTCGTCGATCGCGGCGGGGTCGGGCACGGCCTGGCTCAGCGAGACGCCCTGGCCGGGGTTCGTGCCCCAGGTGACGAACGGCTCGATCTCGGCGGCGTCGAGGTAGACCTCGGCGTCGAACACCGCGTCGTCGTCCGTCGCCAGCGTGTTCCAGTACGCGACCGCGTCGTCCCAGTCGGCGCCTTCCGGAGCGTGCGGACGGCCCTTCAGATAGGCGTACGTGGTCTCGTCGGGGGCGACCATGCCCGCGCGGGCGCCGGCCTCGATCGACATGTTGCAGATCGTCATCCGGCCCTCCATCGAGAGCGCGCGGATGGCGCTGCCGCGGTACTCGAGCACGTAGCCCTGCCCGCCGCCGGTGCCGATCTTCGCGATGACCGCGAGGATGATGTCTTTGGCCGTCACGCCGGGACGCAGTTCGCCCTCGACGGTGATGGCCATCGTCTTGAAGGGCTTGAGCGGCAGCGTCTGCGTGGCGAGCACGTGCTCCACCTCGCTGGTGCCGATCCCGAACGCCATCGCGCCGAACGCGCCGTGCGTGGAGGTGTGCGAGTCGCCGCAGACGACGGTGATGCCCGGCATGGTGAGGCCGAGCTGCGGGCCGACGACGTGCACGATGCCCTGCTCGACGTCGCCCAGCGAGTGCAGGCGGACTCCGAACTCCTCGGCGTTCCTGCGCAAGGTCTCGATCTGGGTGCGGCTGGTGAGATCGGCGATCGGGCGGTCGATTCCGATCGTGGGCGTGTTGTGGTCCTCGGTGGCGATGGTGAGGTCGGGGCGGCGGACCGGCCGGCCGGCCATCCTCAGGCCGTCGAACGCCTGCGGGCTGGTGACCTCGTGCACCAGGTGGAGGTCGATGTAGATCAGATCGGGCGTGCCATCCTCGCCCTTCACGACCAGGTGGTCGCGCCAGACCTTCTCCGCCAGCGTCAGCGGCGTGGTCTGCAGGGACTGCGGGGCCGGGGACTCCGACCCGGGGAACTGCGTCGTCATCTCGGTGTACTCCTTGAGCTTCGTGTACGGATCAGCCGTCGACGGCCTCCGCGGCGAGTGTGGCCGTCATCCCGATCAGATACGGGAACTAGGACTCGCCGCGGCGGCTAAGGAGAAGACCCGCGAACACGGGTTCAGAGTATCACCCGAGCTGGGCCCGGACTCGCAGGCGCGCTCACCGGTCAGGGTCGCGGACGGACGAACAGCACGGTGACGTTGTCGTGCCCGCCCGCCGTGACGGCGGCCTCCACGAGCACCGCTGCCGGGTCGTGCGGATCGCCGGCGAGGATCTCCGCGATGGTCTCGTCGCCCAGCTCGCGGGTGAGCCCGTCGGAGCAGATCAGGAACGCCGGGGCCGTCTCCGCCGGCAGCATCGAGCTGTCGGTGTCGACGAAGTCCTCGGCACCGAGCGCGCGCGTGATCACGTTGCGCTCGGGGTGCACCTCGGCCTGCTCCGGCGTGATGAGTCCCGCGTCGAGCAGCTCCTGCACCGCCGAGTGGTCGACGGTCAGGCGCTCCAGGCGGCGTCCGTCCCACCCATAGACGCGGGAGTCGCCGACGTTGATGACCATCCACTCCTCCGCCGCCCGCTCTGGCACGCGCACGCGGACCACACCGGCGAGCGTCGTGCCGGCGACCGCGGCCCCGGTCTCCTCCGCATCGGAGAGCGCGCGGACGGCGGCGTTGGCCTCGTCGACGGCGGTGATCACCTCGTCGGGGGTGGGAGTGGTGCCGAGGGCGAGGGTCCGTGCGAGGCTCTCGACGGCGGTGCGGCTCGCGACGTCGCCGCGCGCGTGACCTCCCATCCCGTCCGCCACGACGAAGACCGGATCCTGCGAGAGATAGCTGTCTTCGTTGACCTGCCGAACCGCACCGATATCGCTGCGGGCGCTCACGTCGACGGCAGATGTCATGTGCGGGGGTCCTCCGTGCCGGTCTCGGTCGGTGCGGTCGTGGGCGGCAGGGCCTCGGCCGTCGACGTCTCGACGCTCGTGTCGTTCTCCGTGGCGTCGTCATCCCCGTGGATGGCGTCGGCGACGGTGCTGCCGCTCATGCGCAGCTTGACAAGACTAGCGACCGTCGCGACCGCCATAGCGCCGACGATCACGGCGAGGGAGGTCCAGGTGCTGATGTCGGGCGCCCATTCGATGTGCTCGCCGCCGTTGATGAACGGCAGCTCGTTCTCGTGCATGGCGTGGAAGACGAGCTTGACGCCGATGAACGCGAGGATGAACGCGATGCCGTACTTGAGGTAGACGAGCTTCTCGAGCAGGTGACCCAGGAGGAAGTAGAGCTGGCGCAGGCCCATCAGCGCGAAGACGTTGGCGGTGAACACGATGAACGGGCTCTGGGTGATCCCGAAGATCGCGGGGATGGAGTCGAGCGCGAACAGCAGGTCGGTCGTGCCGAGGGCGAGGAAGACGATGATCAACGGCGTGAACATGCGTCGGCCGTTCACCATCGTGCGCAGCTTGTTGCCCTCGTACTGGTCGGAGACCTTCAGCCGCTTGCGCGCGAAGCGGATGAACCAGCTGTCGTTCTCGCCCTCCTCGTCGTGGTTGCCGAACGCCTGGTTGATCGCCGTCCAGAGCAGGAAGGCTCCGAAGATGTAGAAGATCCAGCTGAAGCTCGCGATGAGGCCCGCGCCGAGCAGGATGAACACGCCGCGGAAGATCAGCGCGAGGATGATGCCCACCATGAGCACCTCCTGCTGGTACTTCCTGGGCACCGCGAACCGGCTCATGATGATCACGAAAACAAAGAGGTTGTCGATGCTGAGGCTGTATTCGGTCAGCCAGCCGGCGAGGAACTGGCCTGCGTGCTCCGCGTCGCCCACCAGCAGCATCAGCAGCGCGAAGATCAGCGCCAGGGCCACGTAGAACGACACCCACAGCGCCGACTCCTTCGGGCTCGGGATGTGCGGCCTCTTGAAGACGATGAGCAGGTCGAAGGCGAGGATGAGCAGAAGGACGACGAAGCTGCCGACCTCGAACCAGAGGGGAAGGGCGAGATGCACCGGGGAGGACCTTTCGAAGGGCGTACACGACGGACCCGAAAGTCTCTCCCGCACTCTTCGGTGCCGCTGTGCCCGGGTTCAGACGAACCGTGATGACGTCCACAGCGCGGAGCCGTTCGGCTCCTTCGGGATACTCCCCTTCGCAGGCCCCCAGTCTAGCGGGTCGAGGAGTATCGTCCGCCCCATGCGGCGGGTGGACTTCGACAGCACGGCGATCGTGTCGGCCGGCTACGACGCGGCGACCGCCGTGCTGGAGATCGAGTTCGCCGGCGGAGGCGTCTACCGCTACCGACTCGTGCCGCCGCACGTCTGGCGTGACCTCCGGGAGGCGGAGTCGGCCGGGCGCTATTTCGCCGAGAACATCCGCGACCGGTATCCGGAGGAATGGATGCCGTGAGCGGCGGCCCTCACGCCAGGGTCGCCGCCCACTCGGCGACGCGGCGCGCGCTCTCCTCCTCCGAGAGGTCTTCGACGCGGGTCATGATCGACCAGCGGATGCCGTACGGGTCGCGGATGCTGGCGTAACGGTCGCCGGAGACGAAGTCGGCGACGGGCTCGCGGACGGTCGCCCCTGCGGCCTCGGCGGCTTCGACGACGGCATCCACGTCGGGCACGTACAGGCCCAGCGAGTAGCAGTCGTCGTCTCCTGCAGGTGGAGGCACGAGATGGTAGTCGGGGATGGGCTCGCCGAGCTGGAGCAGCCCGTGCCCGAAGTCGAGGACGGCGTGCGCGACGACGCCGCCCAGCTCCGTCACGTCTACCACGCGGGCTCCGAACACGTCGCGGTAGAAAGCGATGGCTTCGCGGGCCTCCGGGATCACGAGGAACGGGGTGATGCTGCTGGCGCCCCGCGGGGTGCCGTTGTCGGTGTGGCTGCCGTGCGCTGCTCTGGTCATGCGTCCGAACCTACGGCTCAGGCGGGCGCGGGGCTTGAAGATTCGCGCCAGCTCCCGGCGCGGATAGGGTGAACGCGTGAACGCCGTTCCGGCCTCCTCGCGCGGGGTGCTCTACCCGGCGAGGCTGCCGACCTTTCATCGCGAGCCCGTCGTGGGCGACCTCGCGGCGTTCGTCCGCTGGTTCTGGATCCCGGAATGGGAGATCGAGCCCGGTCGCTCATCGCGTCAGCACATCGTGGGCTTCCCCGCCTGCAACCTCGTCGTGGAGAACGCCACGACGGGGATCTCCGGTCCGACGACGCGGGCCTCCTACCGCGACCTGTCCGGCGCCGGGTGGGCCGTCGGCGCGTTGCTGCGACCGGCTGCGGTGCCGGCGCTGATCGGCGATGCGACCGAGCTCCGCGACGCCTACCAGGAGGTCGACCTCCCCGAGCTGACCGCCGCCGTGCGCGCGGCCATGACGAGCGGCGCCCCTCCCGACGCGCGCCGCCGCTCGGCGATCGCGGCCTTCGGCGCGTGGCTGCTGGACCGGCTGGGCGCCCCGAGCTCGGACGGGCTGCTCGCCAACCGGATGGTCGAGCTCGCGGAGGCCGAGACGACCCTGCTCACTGTGCCGGATCTCGCCGCCCGTCTGAACGTCTCCACCCGGACGTTGCAGCGCCTCTCCGCCCGCTATGTCGGGCTGCCACCGGCGGCGCTGATCCGACGCCGAAGACTCCAGGAGGCGGCGGAGCGACTCCGGGACGATCCGACCCTCGACCTCACCCCGCTCGCGCACGAGCTGGGCTACGCCGACCACGCCCACCTGACGAACGACTTCCGAATCACCCTCGGCTTCACTCCGAGCAGTTACCGCCGCTCGCAGGCGACG
The DNA here is from genome assembly GCF_001423695.1 of Leifsonia sp. Leaf336. GTDB lineage: Bacteria > Actinomycetota > Actinomycetes > Actinomycetales > Microbacteriaceae > Leifsonia. The sequence goes on along the minus strand of NZ_LMOZ01000002.1, from coordinate 1,224,488 downwards.
TAGCCACAGGCGGGTAGAAACACAAAAACCCCCGACGTCAGACGCCGTCCGAGGACAAGAAGCGAACCGAGCGCAGGATCGAGATCTGCAAGCGGATCCAGTGCGGGCGCGTGAGCGGTAGGTCTTGACGCATAGGCTCGGAGTGTGAGCCAAGTAGCTGGCCGGCAGGTCGTGATCCTCGTCGTCGGTCGACCGGTTTCGGGAAAATCGACCCTCGCGGAGAATATCCGGCACGTGGGATCTGCCGATTCTCGCATCGAGCAGCAGGCCCCGAAACCGCGCCACGGGTTCTCCGCGAGCTAGCAACGCTACTCGGCTGAATCGGCGACGCCCGCGACACGATCCTCTAGCGAAGGTGCTTCGTCAGGGTACGAAGCGAAGCACGTTCGTGTCTCTTCGAACGAAGCCGACGGACTCGTAAAGTCGCAGCGCTGATTCCCGCGACGGCCTCGACGTGAGGTCGAGCGTGCGCAACCTTCGCTCAGACGCGAGTGCGGTCATTCGTTCGAGCAGAAGTCGCGCGATCCCGCGGCCCCGCATGGAGGCGTCGACGACCACATCGTCGACATGCCCTCGAAGACCCGACGGTAAAGGAAAGGTGACGAGAGTCGCCATGCCCACGATCCGGCCGCCGGCTCGCGCAACGATCAGCTCGGTCGCATCATGATCGAGCAACGCGTTTATACGATATCTGTCGAACTTCGCGGTTGTTGAAAGCTGCGACAGAAGGTGCGCCAGCTCGCGGGCGTCCTCGTCTGACAGCGACGTCAATAGATCAACGGAAACGACCAGCTCAGTCATCTCGCCAACCTATCGCGGTGTCCGAAACAGGATCCCCTAGTGGACAGTGTGAAGGCTGACGGGTCTGAGTTGAGGTAGTCACGCCGAGTTGTCTGCGGCAGTCTGAAACGCAGTTCGCTCAGTGCCGGCTACGACAGGCGCTGGTCGGTTCGGCGCCCGTCGTCTTCCCGATATGGCGCACGCGAATCCCGGGGCGTAGACCTGGTTAGTCACGGGAGGCACACGATGAAGATCAGGGATCGCGAGCGGATGCTGGAAGCGGTGAAGCGGTCGCAGTTCGAAGCAAGAACCAACTACGTGGACGCGGTGCGAGTGCTCGCCCGTTCGAATGTGCACATCGGGATGGAACTCGTCTCCGTCCTCGACGAGGACAAGCCGGCGAAGCTCGTCGGTAGGAAGGATGGCTTGCGGGCCGCCCTCTCCGTCATCAGTTCCAAAGAGTTCTTAGAGCAGCCGATGTCGAGGTTCCGCAACGAGCACGGCCGGACCTACTCCCTTTCGGTGGACGACCCCGGATGGGACTTCTGGGTGGGCGACGAAGCGGATGGCTTCTTTTGCGGCCTAGTCGAGCCGGTCAGACACGCAACCAATTACCTCGTGGAGGCGACGGTCCCCGAATGGAGCGCGGAACGGATCCCCGTTCTGTGGGCGCTCGACTTCGGCGAGCTCTCCTCGGAAACCGTCTACTTCGCGACCAACGACCGCGGCTACGCGTACATGGCTCTCGGGGCGGCTAAACCAGTTGCGAAGAAAGGGTGGGAGCCGCGACTCAGCGATTTCACCGTCGAACTGGATCGGACCCGGCGAGCGTTGACCGAGGCGATCGCGGCGGTGGCTCCGATGCTGGATGCGCCTGCTCTTGCGGGCGTGTGCTGGCAGTACTTCACCGAGGCGCACGGCCTTCGAGGTGATGGGACCGACCCGCGGGACGCAATCCGGGATCGCTCACCGGGCGTCTTTGCTCCCGACCTGCTAGATCGGCGTCCGTAGCGGAAACCCATGTAGCGATCGCGCGACGCTGAATAGCCTCTGCAGCGACCCTCTGCAGCGACCCGTAATGCTCCCGCGGAGAAGATAACTACGCCCGCTCCTGGGAGGGCCAGCCCTAGCGCCCACCCAGGGAGTCCCAGAAGGCCAGCGACCAGCGGCCAGACAAGCGCGACGCACGCGCCGACCGCTCCAAGAAGAAGCGCTCCGCGGCGGCATCCTCGAACCGACGGCAGACTTCGTGCTTGAAGGGCGAAGTCGTGTCCCTCTGAATGGCTCTCCACGCCCGCAAAGCTACGCCAGGCTTACCGCAGTCATGAAGCGCGTGTGTGCCTCCTCCGTGTGTCTATCTCGTCGCAGCTCACGCTTGATCCGAATCGGCACGGGCGTCCGCAAGCCGGTCCATCAGCGAACTACCCACGAACCGCAAAACGAGGGCGACGATATCAGCCGCTAATTGAGCATGGGAGTCCCCCATACCTGTCCCGCGAAAATGTCCGGTGAAGGGGCGCTAAACGCTACACGCTCGCTGAGGCTCGGCCGCAGAACGGACCGCCTCGCCGGGACGAGTATTCTCTCGAGCCGGAATCGCTGCGGGCACATCGCATCGGTTGCTGCGGCGCGGTTCATGGGAGGTTGTTCGGACTTCGCTTCCCTCGGAGGCAAACGAGTCATCCAGTTGCGCATTGCGTAAGCCCTAATCCACGGCAAGGCGTCTTGTGGAAATGTGAGCATGCGGAGCCAAGTGGACCGCTTCGGGCATCATTGTCAGCGTGCACACGACGGCGATCCAGAGACTCCGTAAGGAGATGATGCGCCGCATGAACGACGGCTGGCACCTCGACGGCGACATTTCCTCCGAAGAGATGCGGATGCGCCACCTCGTCACGCCGCCCGCTTGGCGCCTCTTGATCGAGTTCCTCAATCCAGTGGCGTGGCTCCTGGGACCGACGTATCCGACGGTCTACCGGCGGATGCATGTACGGGTGGACGAAGGTGGCCGACTACATCGCCGCACGACGGGAAAGATCCCACCCGACTGGCCGCAGTCCCACTCGTGGGAAGCGCCAGACGGCCCGGTCGACCCGTGAGTCGAGCTCCGAAAGTGCGGCGGGTCAGCGCATCCTGAAGAACCAACTGCCTTCAGTCTCTCTGTCGACGGATTCCTGAGACTCGACGACCACATCGCTTCGGGCGATATCGGTGGATGAGAAGCCGACGCTCCGCATAACCGCCATCACCGAGTCGACAAGCGTTAGATCGGATCTGAGAGCGTCCCGTTCCACGTCGGTTGTCGTACACAGCCACACGCCTGCACCCGGAAGCTCCGGGAAGGCTCCGACGAACCTCGTTCTGGTGACGCCTCGTGACCCATACATCTCAGCGAGGACGGCTTCGACCTCGTCCAACAGCCTCCAACGTCGATCACTTCCAAGTGACATGTGCCCGACTCTATGACGACAGACCTCGGTCATCTGAGATCCACGCAACCATTGGCCGAAAGAGTTCCCCACGCGCCAGGTTCGCGCAGCCAACGACCGCGTAATAAAAAAGCCCGCTTCCCTTGAAAATCAAGGGAAGCGGGCGATGGTGACCCCAGCGGGATTTGAACCCGCGTTACCGCCGTGAGAGGGCGACGTCCTAGGCCGCTAGACGATGGGGCCGTCTTGCAACTCATCGATAATGCCACAGATGGCCCCCGACCTCCAAAACGAGCGGGTCAGCCCGGGAGTGTCGCACCGCCGTTCAGGCGAGGACGCGGAGCGCGCCCGGCACCACGGCGACCTCGACCGGGAGAGGGCCGATCCGCTCCCCGTCGGCGTAGGCGATCACGCCGTCGGCCTCGATGCGCACCGTGCTCAGGGAGCGGAAGGAGACCTCCGGAAGCCCCGTGTGCTCGCCGCGGAACACCTTGGGGAAGAGCCGCAGGAAGCGCGGGCGCGACATCGCCGTCACGACGAAGAGGTCGAAGCGGCCGTCGTCGAGGGCGGCGTGCGGCGCGATGCGCATCCCGCCGCCGAGCGAGCGGTTGTTGGCGACCGAGACCAGCATGGCGTCCGCGGCGATCTGCTCGCCGTCGGCCACGATGCGGTACGGGCGCGCGTGCAGCGTCGCCAGCTCCCGGAGGAGCGCGAAGACGTACCGGCTGCGGCCGCGCGGCCGCGTCATCAGGTTGGCACGCTCGTTCACCGTCGCGTCGAAGCCGGCGGACAGCACGCAGCCGAACCAGGTCGTGAGCTCGGCGTGCAGCTCGCCATGGCGGATGACGCCCGCGTCGATCACGCGCGGCGGCCGCTGCAGAGCCTCCAGCAGCAGGTCGATGGCGGCCTCGCTGTCGTCGGTCGGGATGCTCAGGCCGTCGGCGAGGTCGTTGCCGGTGCCGCTCGGCACGATCCCGAGCGGGATGTCCGTCTGGGCGACGATGTTGATGCCGAGGTTCGCCATCCCGTCTCCCCCGACGACGACCAGGGCGTCCGCTCCGGCCTCCACGGCCCGCGCCGTCTCGCGCCGCAGCAGCTCGATGTTGGCCTCGTCCACGGGGATCACGGTGTGGCCGGCGGCGCGCAGCCGTTCGACGACCCGGGGTCCGACGTCTCGCCGCCGGCCGAACGACGCCATCGGGTTGACCGCTACCACGACGGTGCGAGGGGTGACAGGCATAGACCACGACTATGACACAGCGGGAGGATGATGAAGCCATGAGACTCACCAAGTTCGAACACGCCGCCCTGCTCCTCGAGGACTCGGGTAAGAAGCTGTTCCTCGATCCCGGATCGTTCACGTCGCCCCTGACCGACACGGCGAACACCTCCGCCGTCGTGATCACGCACGAGCACGCGGACCACTGGACCCCCGAGCAGCTGAACCGCATCCTCGAGCTGAACCCCGACGTCCCGATCTTCGCGCCGGAGGGCGTCGCCAAAGCAGCGGCCGACTTCGACGTCACCGTCGTCCACGCCGGCGACACGGTGGAGGCCGGCCCGTTCACCCTCCGCTTCTTCGGAGGCCGTCACGCCGTCATCCACGAGAGCATCCCGGTCGTCGACAACCTGGGCGTGCTCATCAACGACGAGCTGTACTACGCGGGAGACTCGTTCGTCATCCCGGAGGGGGTGGCGGTCGACGTGCTGGCCGTCCCCGCCGGCGCTCCGTGGCTGAAGATCGCCGAGACGATCGACTACGTGCTCGCGACCAAGCCGAAGCGCAGCTTCGCCACGCACGAGATGGTGCTCTCGCGGGCGGGCAAGGACATGGCGAACGCCCGGATCGGCTGGGCCACCGAGCAGGGCGGCGGCGAGTTCTTCGCCCTGGAGCCTGGCGACACGCTCGACCTGTGAGCACCGACTCGCGGCCGGCGGTCGTCTGGTTCCGCGACGACCTCCGGGTCGCCGACAACCCCGCGCTCGACGCCGCCGCGCGCAGCGGCAGGCCGGTGGTGTGCGTCTATCTCTGGGATGACGCCTCCCCCGGCCTGCGGCCGCCCGGCGGCGCCGCCCGCTGGTGGCTGCACCACAGCCTCGGCGCGCTGGACGCCGAGCTCCGCGTGCGCGGGGCGAGCCTCCTGGTGCGACGGGGAGCGGCCGAGACCGAGCTGTCGGCGCTCACGTCCGAGCTCGACGCGGGCACGCTTTTCTGGAACCGCCGCTACGGCGGTGCTGAACGCCGCATCGACGCTGCGGTCAAGTCGGCCGCACGGGAGGCCGGGATCGACGCGCAGAGTTTCGGGGCGAACCTGCTCTTCGAGCCGTGGACGGTCCGCACCGGAGCGGGAACCGCGTTCTCGGTGTTCACGCCGTTCTGGCGGGCATGCCTGTCGGCGCCTGCGCCCCGCAAGCCCCTCGCCGCTCCCACCGCACTGTCGGCGGCGCGGCAGCCGCGCGGCCTCCGCATCGACGACCTCGCATTGCTGCCCACGCACCCCGACTGGGCGGGCGGCCTCCGCGACGCGTGGGAGCCGGGAGAGCGCGCCGCGCACGATGACCTCGCGAGCTTCGTCGCCGACGACCTCGAACGGTACCGGGAGGACCGCGACGCACCGGGGATCGCAGCGACGTCGCGGCTGTCGCCGCGGCTGCGCTGGGGAGAGCTCAGCCCGCACCAGGTCTGGCACGCCGCCTCCGCCGCGCGCGACCGCCACCGCGGCCTCGCCGACAGCGCGGCCGTCTTCCTCTCCGAGCTCGGCTGGCGCGAGTTCGCCTATCACACGCTCTTCGAGCACCCCGACATCGCGACGGTCAACATCCACCGTCAGTACGACGCCTTCCCGTGGCCGCGGCTGCACCCCGGCGCACTGGAAGCCTGGCAGCAGGGCCGCACCGGCATCCCGCTCGTGGACGCGGGCATGCGCGAACTGTGGACGACGGGCACCATGCACAACCGGGTGCGGATGGTCACGGCGTCGTTCCTCACCAAGAACCTGCTCATCGACTGGCGGCACGGCGAGCAGTGGTTCTGGGACACCCTGGTCGACGCCGACCCGGCCAGCAACCCGTTCAACTGGCAGTGGGTCGCCGGCTCCGGCGCGGACGCCGCACCGTACTTCCGCGTCTTCAACCCCGAACTGCAGCGCACGAAGTTCGATCCGCACGGCGACTACGTGCGGCGCTGGGTGCCGGAGTGGGACGGCGACGACTACCCGGAGCCGGTCGTCGATCTCGCCGAGACCCGCCGGGCGGCGCTCGCCGCCTACGAGACGGTGAAGGGGTCGGCTCAGCGCGCGTGATCGGCGAGGATCTGGTCCACGTCGATCTGCTGAAGGAGGGCCGGCCAGTCGAGCGAGCGCGCCACATCCACGAGATCTTCGTCGGCCAGCACCTTGCCGCTGCGCTCGACGACGATGCCCGACGGCAGCATGCGGTTGAGCTCGGCCAGGATGGCGTCGTCGACCGCTTCGGTGTCGAAGTCGGCCCCGACCTGGGCGTAGTAGTCCGACGAGAGGGTGTAGGAGACGATCCCGGCTTCGATGCGGCTCATGTCCGGCATCGTAGTCCCCTCACTCGGCCGCGACCTCGTGGTCGGCCTCCCACGCCGCGATCTCCGCGCGGCGCGACGCCCCCAGCTTCACGAGGATGTGCTCGACGTGGGTCGCGACGGTGCGCGGCGTGATGTGGAGCTCCTCCGCGATCTGCCGGTTCGTGGCGCCGGTCGCGATCCGGCGGGCCACCTCCTCCTCCCTGGCGCTCAGCACGGTCGGCGCGACGCCCTCCGCCAGGCGCGCCGCGAGCTCGTCCGCAGTGGCCTGGAGGACGGTGCCAGCGACGCGTTCGCGGGCGGCGTCGACGAGCTGCGCCGCTTCCAGCGGGCTGCGCGTGCGCCGGGCGCACTCGGCGCGGTCGAGCAGGGCCTGCGATCCCTCCCACCAGCGCCCGATGGCGTCCCAGCCGGCGGAGGCCTCGGCCAGCAGGTCGCGCGCCTCCGTCAGCCGTCGTTCGCGGAGTGCGAGGAGGCCGGCTGCGTGCCTGATCGCGAACTCGGTTCCGTGGATGCCGCGCCGCTCGACGAGCCCTGTCACCTCGTCGAGCCAGGCTCGCGCCCCCGGGATGTCGCCCAGGGCGAGGTGTGCCCGCACGCCGGTGACCGCGAACGGGAAGACGTACGCCGAGTCCTCCACGCGGCGCGACTCCTGCGCTCCGCGCTCGCTGAGCCGCACGGCCGTGCGCGGATCGCCCGAGCGCAGCGCCACCTCGGCGAGACCCCAGAGCGCCGGCGACAGCCGCTGCAGCTCCTGCATCCGCTCGCCGATCTCGCGGGCGCGCGTCAGCAGCTCCTGCGCGCGCGGCAGCTCGCCCGCCGACAGAGCCCGGTAGCCGAGCACGTGCAGCGCGGTCACCTCCGTGGTGATCCCGCCGCGTCCGTCGGCCAGGGTGCGGCCGGCGAGGCTCTCCGCTCCCGGGAGGTCGCCCGTCGCCCAGCGCACGTGGGCCAGGTGCGCGGCGAGGTAGTGCGCGTCGTTCCAGCGCTCGATGCGCTCGGCGTACGAGATCCCGTCGGCCAGCCACTCCGCCCCTCGCTCGTACTGCAGGAGCACGGACGCGCTCGAACCGAGCATCCGGTACGCCCGGGCGGCGGCCTCCTCCTCACCGTGCGCGGCGCCGTCCTCCGCCGCGGAACGCAGCAGTTCCCAGGCCGGCTCGCCCGCTCCGGCGAACACGAGCACCGAGCCGAGGGTCGCGTCGATCGCGATGCGGTCGCTCTCGGCGGTGAGGAGACCGCGTGCCTCCTCGGCGACGCGTCGCGAGTCGTCGAGCCGCCGTTCGAGCATGGCGGCAGCGGCGTGCGCCGCCAGCAACCGGCCGCGCGCCTGCCGCGCTTCCGCACTGTCGTCGCCGTCGATCCAGCCGAGCCCCGCGCGGATGGCGGCGACGCGCGCCGCATAGTCCGCGCCCAGCAGATGACGGGAGGCGACCAGCGCCGGGACCACGGCCGCGGCCTCCACCTCGGCGCCCGCCGTGCGATAGAGCTCGACTGCGCGGGCCAGCTGCTTCTCGGCCTCCGCGTTCGCGTCAGCGGCCGCGAGCTCGGCTCCCAGCCTGCGCAGGAGGTCGGCGCGTTCCCGCACGTCCATTCCGAGCGGGAGGGTACGCTGCGCCCGCCGGTAGAGATCGACCGCCTCGCGATGGGCGGAGAGCGCCGAGGCTCTGGCGGCAGCACGGCGGGCCAGTGAGTAGGCCTCGCGAGCACGGCCCGCCCGCTCGCTGTGCAGCGACAGGAGGGCGTCGGAGAGGCCTGCGCCCGCGTCGACCACCCGCCCGTGCAGCACACGCCGACGACCCGACGGCAGCTCGGCGTACACCGCGTCGCGGATGAGCGCGTGCCGGAAGTCGAACGATCCGGCCGGCGCGCTGACCAGGAAGTGCCGGGCGACCAGCTCGTCGACGGCGGCCTCCCGGGCTCCGCGGTCCACCTCGTCGCCGATGACCACAGCGAGCATCCTGCTGTCGAAGTCGCGGCCGATCACGGCCGCCGCCTGCAGGACCGCGATCGTCTGCGCAGGAAGACCACCCATCCGCGCCAACACAGCGGCGGCGATGGTGTCGGGAGCGCCGTCGGCCTCCGCGGCGAGCAGCTCCTCCACGTGCAGCGGGATTCCGTCGCTCACAGCGACGAGGCGGGCGACCTCGTCGGCCGAGGCCGGGCTGCGGCGGATCGCCGCGATCATCTGCGCGACCCCGTCTGCGTCGAGGCGGACCGGTCGCACCTCCTCGGCCAGCCGGTGCGCCACCAGGTCGAGCCGCCAGGCCGTCGCCTCGGCCGACACCTCCGCGTCCTCGGTGCGGAATGTGGCGACGACGAGGCTCGGGCGCTCGCGCACGGCGACGGCCACCCGGCGCAGCACGTCGAGGCTGAGCTCGTCGGCCCAGTGCAGGTCTTCGAGCGTGAGCAGGGTCGGCGTCGCGAGCACGGCGGCGAGCGTCGACGCGAGCTGCGCGACCACCAGCCGGCGCGGCCGCTCGGTGCGCGGCGCCGGCGTGCCGGTCGGCGTCCCGCCGAGGACGAGGTCGCGGATGTGCGCTGCGGCTGCGGCGTCGCCCGCGTCCTCCAGCGCCGTCGCGATGTCGAGGATGAGCATGCCGGGCGTCTCGCTGTCGTCGGCGTAGGTGTCAGCGCGGAGGCGGCGGGCCCTGCCGCCCGCGACCGCTTCGTCCATCAGGCGGGACTTGCCGATGCCCGCCTCGCCCGAGATGAGGAGCACTCCCCCGTGGCCATCGGCTGCTGCGGCCGTGCGGCGGGCCGCGAGGGCGAGGAGGTCCTCCCGGCCGACGAAGACGGGACACACCCGTTCGAGGCTGTGCGATGAGGCGGCGCCTGCATCCATGGCCGCAGCATAGCGCCGGGGGCGCGCGTGCAGCACCGGGATCGGTCGGATGACCGATGCACCGGCTGCCGTGCCGCCGTCACGCTGGGTGTCGGGAAAGGAGCCGATCATGGCGCGATTCATGGATGTGCACGACGGGTTCGTCGGTGTCACGCGGGACCAGCTGGCGGAGGCGCACGACGCCGACCTGGCGATCGAGGGCGAGGAGGGCGTGCATTTCGAGCAGGCCTGGCTCGACCCGGAGAGCGGCAAGGTGTTCTGCCTCTCCACCGGTCCGTCGAAGGAGGCGGTGATGCGCGTGCACGAACGGGCGGGTCACCCGACCGAGCAGGTGTACGCGGTCGACATCGTGGTCTGACCGGGCCCCGGGTCGTGAGCGCCCGGCGTACAGTTCCCGGCATGACGGACAGACAGGATCAGCCGCGCGACGCTCACGACCTGGTCGACCGGGTCTCCGAGCTCGGCGACACCCCGGAGGACGCCCTCGAGGAGGTCGCCGGCCGGAACGAGTCGCTGGAGGAGCGCCTCCCGGGTGCGGACCAAGGTGGCGGCGACGCCGACACCGACGCCGATGCCCGCGGTACGAAGGATCTACCCCGCGGCGAGGGGGCACCCGGCCAGGGGTAGGCCACGGATTTCGTCCCTCTGTGGGGACTTCAAGGGCCCGTTCGCGGTCCTTACGCTGTCAGGGATGGACGACGACGGACGGCGCACGGCACGCATGCGCGACCGCGCCCCCGGGGCCGCGGTGATGGAGCAGGTGGTGCGACTGCACACCCAGTCTCCGCCGCGTTCGCCGCTCGCGCGGGCGCTCGGGGCGCGACCCCTGGGCGCCGAGACGGAGCCCTGGTTCGCCGGCGCTCTCGGCGAGCGGGAGGTCGGCGCGCTCCTTGACCGCCTCCCCGACGGCTGGAGCGTCTTCCACGCCGTTCCCGTTGGCACCCGGCCGGACGAGTCGGGTGCGGTCGCCGACGTCGACCACGTGGTCGTCGGTCCGGCGGGCGTCTTCGTCATCAACACCAAGCACCATCGCGGCCAGCGCGTCTGGGTCCATGAGCGAGCGGTCCTGGTCGCCGGTCAGAAGCAGCCGTATCTGCGCAATTCCGACCTGGAGGCCTCCCGCGTGCGAGGCGTTCTCGCCCAGGCGGGGCTCGTCGCCCCGGTGACGGCGCTCGTGGTCCTCGTCGGGACGAAGGAGGTCACGGTGCGCCAGCAGCCGCGTCGCGTGCGCGTCCTCCGGTCGGAGGCGCTGCTGCGCTGGCTGATCCGCCGTCCCGCGGTGATCGACGCGGCGACGACTGCCGCCGTCTCACGGCTGTTCGACGACCCGTCGACGTGGCGGCCGGCGGAGTCGTCGGCGGACACCCTGGAGCGTTTCGCTCTCATCGAGAGGGAGGTGCGCTCGGCTCAGCTGGTGCGCGCCGGGTGGGCCTGCGCCGTCGGGCTCGCCGCGATCGCCGTGGCGCTGCCGTTCCTCCCGCACTAGGCGACGGAGTCAGGCGCGCTCGACGGTCGTGCGCATCGTGAGGGAGGCCGCGTCGACGTCGTAGGCGAGGTCGACGCGGATCGCCTCGACACCGGCCAGCGACCGCAGGTGCGTTCCGCCGCACGGGATCTCGACAGTGCCGTCGGGGAGGTCGGCGCGCCAGCGGCGGCGTTCGCCCAGCCCGTCGCTGTCACGCTCGATCGCGATGGCCACGTCGGCGCTCACCCACTCGGCGAGCAGTGCGTCGGCGGCGTCCGTCACCCCGGCGAGCGCCACGGGCAGTTCTGCGGCGGCGAAGCCCTTCTTCCGCAGGCTCTTGCCGATGCGGTACTCGTCGACCGAGCCGTCGGGGAAGATGCGGGAGGACGCGATGGCGAGCTGATCGAACGCCGACTTGCCGCGTCCGTCGAGCGGGACCTCCTTGGTCCACAGCGCGGCGAGCGCGTCGTCGAGTGCAAGGGAGGCGAGGTGGCACGCCGTGTGGCCCGTCGACAGCGCGCGTCGGAGCTCGGGGTCGACCTCCACCCCGACCGTGGCGCCCGGTTCGATGCCCGCGGCGTCCTCCACCAGGTGGCAGACGACGAAGGCCCACCCGGGAGTGCCGGTGCGCACGGGGGCGTCTCCCACGTGGAGGGTGGCTCCGTCGGTCGCGCCGACCACCGCGTCGATGACAGGCACGCGGCGTCCGTCGACGACGAGCACGCCCGTGTCGGCCGGCTGGTCGGGCCAGACCGGGTCGACGGGGTGGAACGCCGTGCGGTCGAGGATCACTGCGGTGCGTCCGTCGCCGAGCGGCTGCACGTGCAGCACGGTTCCGGTGGAGGCGAGGTCGCCGTCGGGATAGGTGACGACGGTGTCGCGGGCGGGAAGGCTCATGCTCTCAGACTACGGCTAGGCTGACGGCGTGTCGGGGCGCACCGGGATGCGGCGGTCTACGCGCAGCCCAGCCCCTCCTACCGCGTGAGGCCGTCCACGTACGCGGCGTGCTCGTCCATCCACTTCGCGACGATGCGGTCGTACTGGCCGGAGTCGGCGCCGCCGTTGAACATCGCGTTCTCGAGCGAGTAGAGCAGGTCGGACTTCATCCGGAACTTCTTCACCCACTCCGCGATCTGCGGCTGCTGCTTCGGGAAGTCCGCGCTCGCGATGGAGTGGATGGACTCGGCCGCGCCCAGCGTGCCTTTCGGGTCTTTCAGGTCCTTCAGGTCGAACTGGTCGTAGGCCCAGTGTGGGCGCCAGAGCGTCACCGCGACGTCGTCGCCCTTCTTCATGGCGCTCGACAGCTCGGCGAGCATCGCGGGCGTCGAGGAGGTCACGAAGTCCAGCTTCTGGAGGCCGTACTGCGGGATGACCTTCTTCTGCACCGCCTCCGTCAGGCCCGCGCCCGGCTCGATCCCGACCAGCCGGTTGCCGAACGTCGACGCGTGCGACGCCAACTGGTCGAGCGAGTCGATCGGGGCGTCCTTGTTCACGGCGATGGTGAGCTTCGCCTCGTCGTTCCAGGCGCCGAGGTCGGTGAGGCTCTTGCCGTAGGTCTTCAGGTACTGCGCGTGGGTGGTCGGCAGCCAGCCGTCGAAGGCGATGTCGTAGTCGCCCGTGCTCAGGCCGGCGAAGGCGGGGCCGGCGTCGGCGTACTCGAAGTCGACGGTGTAGCCCTCCTTCTCGAGCACGTGCTTCCACAGGTAGGAGGCCGCCTCGCCCTCCGGCCAGCCGTTGAAGACCGCGACCTTCACCGTGCCCTTGTCGCCGCCGGCGGTGGAGGCCGCGGTGACGGCCGTGCCGCCGATCACGACGAGCAGGGCCGCGCCGAGCACGGCCAGCGCACGTTTCGGCATCCGGAGACGCGCCCGTCCGGCGGCCGCGGTCAGCCGGTCGAGGATGATCGCCAGGATCACCACGGCGACGCCCGCCTCGAAGCCGAGGCCGACATCCACGCGGCTCAGCGCCTGCACGATGTCGCGTCCGAGGCCTCCCCCGCCGACCATGCCCGCGATGACGACCATCGAGAGCGAGAGCATGATCACCTGGTTGACGCCCGCCAGGATCGACGGCATCGCCAGCGGCAGCTGGATCTGGCGCAGGATTCGCCCGGGCGGCGAGCCGAACGCCTTCCCGGCCTCCACCAGCTCGGAGTCGACACCGCGGATGCCCAGCTCGGTGAGCCGGACCCCTGGAGCCATGGCGAAGACGATCGTCGCGACCATGCCCGGAACCACACCGACCCGGAACAGGATCAGCGCGGGGATGAGGTACACGAACGCGGGCATCGTCTGCATGAAGTCGAGCACTGGCCGAACGATGGCCGACGCCGTCTTCGACCGCGCGGCCAGGATGCCGAGCGGGACGCTCAGCGCCACCGCGATGGCCGCGGAGACGAGCACCAGCGCCAGGGTGTCCATCGCGTTCGACCACTGGTCGATACCGGCGATGAGCAGGAGCCCGACGACGGTCCCCGCGCCGAACACCCAGCCGCGCAGCCAGACACCGAGGATCGCGAAGATGAGGATGACGCCCCAGAACGGCGGCGTCTGCAGCACCCAGTCGACGCCGTCGTACATGCCGGTGAAGACGATGCGGATGACGTCGAACAGGCCGCCGAAGGTCGTCGTCACGAAGCCGACGACGTGGGTCGCCGCATCCCCGAGCGGGATGACCTTGGCGGTTGCGAGTGCGACGGCGGTCATGCGAGCGCCTCCGCCTCGTCGCCCGCGGTCTCCCGCAGCGCCAGAGTCATGGCGTCAACCGGAACGGTCGCCGGAGGCTCGACCACCACCGGGATCTCGGTCGTATCGCTGCTGACATTGCCGAGCGCCGCGAGGAGCGTCACCCGGGGGATCACCCCGAGCAGGCGGTGCTGGTCGTCGACCACCGCGAGCGGGAGGGCGCTGCCGACGGACGGCTCCACGAGCTCGCTGAGCACCTCGTCGCGAGACACCATCGCGATGTTTGTGTCGATCGCGTCGGCGAGGTCGGAGCGACCGTCGCGCACCTGGCGCATCACGTCGCGGTCGCGGACCGCCCCGAGCAGCCGGCGGCCCTGGCCGACGACGAAGGCGGCGGAGGTCTGGAGGTCGCGCATCGTGCGCATCGCCGCGCGCGGGCCTCCCGCCACGGTGACCAGCGCACGTGCGGGCTCCATCACGCTCGCGGCCGTCAGCACGCGGGCGCGGTCGACGTCCTGCACGAAGCTCGCCACGTAGTCGTTGGCGGGGTCGGTGAGGATCTCCTCCGGGGTGCCGGTCTGCACGACGCGGCCGTCGCGCATGACCGCGATCCGGTCGCCGAGGAACATCGCTTCGTTCAGGTCGTGCGTGATGAACACGATGGTCTTGCCCAGCGAGCTCTGCAGCTCGAGGAGCTGCTCCTGCATCTCGCGCCGGATCAGCGGGTCGAGCGCGGAGAACGCCTCGTCCATCAGCAGCACGTCGGTGTCGGCGGCCAGCGCCCTCCCGAGCCCGACGCGCTGCTGCATCCCGCCCGAGAGCTCGGAGGGGAGCTTGTCGCCCCAGCCGGCGAGCCCGACCAGCTCGAGCACCTCGGCGGCGCGGGCGCGACGCTCGGCGGCCGGCATGCCCTGCACCTCCAGCCCGTACGCGATGTTGTCGAGCACCGTACGGTGCGGCAGCAGCGCGAAGTGCTGGAACACCATCGAGACGTGCTTCCTCCGCACGGCCCGCAGACGCTTCGCGGGGAGGCCGGTGATGGTCGTGCCCATGACCGCGACCTCGCCGGCGGTCGGCTCCAGCAACCCGTTCAGCAGCCGGATGAGGGTCGATTTGCCCGAGCCGGACAGCCCCATCACGACGAAGATCTCGCCGCGCCGGACCGTCAGCCCAGCATCGATGACGGCGGCCGTTCCGAGACCCGTGACCTCGCCTCTCGTCGCGCCGTTCCGCAGACGGCGCACGGCCTCCTGCGGTTTGCGTCCGAAGACCTTGAAGATGTTCCTCGCCTCGACGGCGATCGTGTCGCTCAACTCTGTACTCCCAGGCATGCTCGCCCCCGCGAGTCACGCACAGTGGTCGCGCCCGGGGCGGAGGCATGCGGCGACGGCAGCACGACTCGAGCGCGGACCCTCCACGCGAATCGCCATCGCTGGCGCGACCATCGGGGTGCGCCCATGCCAGCCGACCATACGATCCCGCCGGGCCACCTGTGCGGCCACACGGCCCGGGATCGCGGGCTGGTTCACCCGGTGCGCCATACCGTTCGGCACGCCGGGGCGCCTTCGACGCTATCAGTGTTCTCGCAGCGATCGCCAATCGAGCCTGCGAGCATCCACACGCTCCCGCCGCCGCGGTGCTACCGCCCGCGCCGCTATTCCGGCAGAGTTGGCGCATGGCGAATAGCACCGGAGATCACCCGTGGCAGCGTGTCCCGATCGAGCCGCAGAGCGTGGATGCGCCGCTCTCCGGCGCAGCCGTCTTCCTGGTCGTCACGGTGGCCGACACCCCGGAGGCCCTGGCGAACGTGCGCGACATCGTCTCGGGGATCTCCGACCTCGTGAAGACCGTCGGCTTCCGCGATCTGAACGCGCACTTGTCGTGCAACATCGGCATCGGCGCGCGATTCTGGAGCCGCTTGACACCGGTCGCGCCGCCGCAGGAGCTGCACCCCTTCGCGGAGGTCCGCGGAGCGGTCCACACCGCGGTGTCCACCCCCGGTGACCTGCTGTTCCACATCCGCGCCGAGCGCGGCGACTTCTGCTTCGAGTTCGAGCGGCAGCTGCTCGACATGCTCGGTGACGCGGTCGCCGTGGTCGACGAGGTCAGCGGGTTCCGCTACTTCGACTCGCGCGACCTCCTCGGCTTCGTCGACGGCACCGCGAACCCGACCGGAGGCGACATGCGGGAGGCCGCCATCGTCGGCGACGAAGACCCCGAGCACGCTGGGGGCAGCTACGTGGTCGTGCAGAAGTACCTCCACGACCTGGGCACGTGGAACCGCCTGCCGGTGCCGTCGCAGGAGGGCGTCATCGGCCGCACGAAGGTCGAGAACATCGAACTCGATGATGTCGAGAACGGGCAGAAGGCGCACAAGACGCTCACGACGATCACCGACGACCAGGGCGTCGAGCACGACATCCTCCGCGACAACATGCCCTTCGGACGGCCGGGCCAGGGCGAGTTCGGCACCTACTTCATCGGCTACTCACGCCGGCTCTGGGTGATCGAGAAGATGGTGGAGCGGATGTTCGTCGGCGACCCGATCGGCAGTCACGACCGCATCCTCGACTTCTCGGCGGCGGTCACCGGCACGACGTTCTTCGTGCCGACCCGCGGCTTCCTGGAGGCTCTCGCCGACTGACCGTCGGCTGCGACCCGGCCACCACGCGCGGTCTGGCCGACGCCGATGCCGACGAGGACGATCGCGAGGCCGAGGAACTGCCGCGCGGTGAGGGCCTCCCCCGCCACCAGCGCTCCGAGCGCGACGCCCGCCACCGGGTTGAGCAGCCCGATCAGCCCCGTCATGGCCGGCCCGAGGCGCCGCATCCCGGCGAACCACACGAGATAGGCCAGCGCCGTCGCGACCAACGACACGTACGCGAAGCCGGCGATCGCCGCAGCATCGAGCGCGGGAGGTGCGCCCTCCACCGCCACCGCGAACGGGACGACGAGGATGCCGCCCGCCACCAGCTGCCACGCGGTCGAGGACAGCACGTCGACATCGCGCCACCGGGTCGCCAGCACGTAGCCGACCGCCGAGAGCAGCATCGCGGAGACCGCGGCGACCAGCCCGAGCGGATCGACCGCGTCGCCTCCTCCGTAGAGCATGACCGCGACGCCGACGACACCCGCGAGCGCCCCCGCGAGCGATAGCGATCGTGGCCGCTGGCCCAGCAGCATCCACCCGAATCCCATCAGGGCGAGCGGCGAGGTCGCCATGACCGTGGACGCGATGCCGGAGGGCAGCAGCTGTGCGACCGCGTACACCAGCACGAAGAACCCGCCCGCGTTCAGCGCGCCCAGCAGGAACGCCCGCCACCACCACGCCCCGTGCGGACGCCGGCGTGCGACGGCGAGCAGCAGGAGCCCTGCCGGGAGCGCGCGCAGCACTGCTCCCCAGAGCGGGAGATCCGGGAGGACCGCCCTCGTCACGACGTAGGTCGAGCCCCACGCCACGGGTGCGATCGCGGTGAGGACGATCCAGCGCCATTTATCTTCCATGGAAGCTACTTTAGCTTCCATGGAAGGTATTGTGAAGAGATGAGCCCCGCATCCGACCGTGTCGCCGGCATCCAGCAGGAATGGCGCCGCGAGCGCCCCGACCTCGACCCGGCGCCCCAGGGCGTCATCGGCCGCCTCCACCGCGTCGCCGGACTGCTGACGGAGCAGCTCGTCGCGGTGTACGCCCGCCACGGACTCACCGAGGGCGACTTCGACGTCCTCGCGACCCTCCGCCGCGCCGGCGCGCCCTACGAACGCACGCCCGGCGAGCTCGCGCAGCACACCATGGTCACCACCGGCGGCATGAGCAAGCGCATCGACCGGCTCGAGCAGGCCGGGCTGGTCTCGCGCCGGGCGTCGTCCTCCGACGGCCGCAGCCGGGTGGTCGCGCTCACGCCGGAGGGGGTCGAGCGGATCGACGCGGCCGTCACCGAACACTTCGCCAACGAGCGGAGGCTGCTCGACGAGCTCTCCCCCGCCGACGCGCGAGCGCTGGAGCGCATCCTCACGGCGTGGCTCGCGCACCTCGGCGACTGACGAGCGGGCCCTGCGCGCCCGCTCGCCGCAACAGGCCGTCATCTTCGTGGCGACGGACACCGTCGGCGAGGTACAAAAGGCCATCATGTCGCGCATCTTCACGAGCAAGTTCAACCCGGGCCGCGCCCGCTGGGAGCTGGTGGTGAGTCCGCGCGGCGATGTCTACGCCTTTCCGCTCACGCTGCCCATCGCGCAGCGCCAGGTGCTCGGCGGGCACAAGCGCTACCTCGTGGGCAAGGTCGCCAAGCAGACGGAGACCTGGACCGCGGCCGGCCCCTCCGGCCTGATCTACGGCACGACGTTCCCGACCCTGCCGTCCGCCCTGGAGGCCATCGCCGACGAGGTCGACCTCGCACCCGTCCCCTGAGACCGCACCGAGCCGCAGGACGCCGCGGTCAGGCGGACTTGAGGAGAGCGTCCTCGAGCGCGACCCACGGCAGCATCGCGCACTTCACGCGCGTCACGTACCGCGAGACGCCCGAGAGCACGACGGCGTCGCCGAGCAGCTCCTCGTCACCCTCCAGCGCGCCCTTGGACTGCATCAGCTCGCGGAACGCCCCGATCGACGCCGTCAGCGACGCCCGGTCGGTGTCGTGCACCAGGTCGCTCAACAGGGAGGCCGACGCGGTCGAGATCGAGCAGCCGTGGCCCTCCCAGCTGATCGCGTGGATGCGGCCGTCGGCGTCCGGGTGCACGCCAACGGTCACCTCGTCGCCGCAGGTCGGGTTGTACTGGTGCGAGCTCGCCGCGGCGTCGTCGCGCAGGCCGAAGCCGTGCTTCTCGCGAGCATGGTCGAGGATGACCTGCTGGTAGAGGTTCTGGAGGTCGCTCATCGGTCGATCACCCCGAAGAAGTCGCGCGCGTCGGCGACGGCCTCGATGGCCGCATCCACTTCGTCGGCGGTGTTGTAGAGGTAGGTGCTGATGCGGGTGGAGGCCGTGGCCCCGAAGCGCCGGTGCACCGGCTGGGCGCAGTGGTGGCCGACCCGCACGGCGATGCCGCGGTCGTCGAGGAACTGGCCGACGTCGTGCGAATGGATGCCCTCCACCACGAAGCTCGCCAGGCCGACCCGCGGTGCGCCGGCACCGGGGCCGAGCACGCGCACGCCCGGGATCGCGGACAGCCCGTCGACGAGGCGGGCGCCCAGCTCCTCCTCGTGCGCCTCGATCGCTGCCATGCCGACCTCGTCGAGGTAGTCGACCGCGGCGGCCAGCGCCACCGCCTGCGACACGCGCTGCGTGCCCGCCTCGAAGCGCTGCGGAGCAGGCAGGTACTCGGCGCCCTCCAGCGTGACCGTCGTGATCATCGACCCTCCGGTGAGGAACGGCGGCAGCGCGTCCAGCAGCTCGGTGCGGCCGTAGAGCGCGCCGATGCCGGTCGGGCCGAGCATCTTGTGCCCGGAGAAGACGGCGAAGTCGACGCCCAGCGCCGGGAAGTCGACCGCGAGGTGCGGGACCGACTGGCACGCGTCGAGCACGACGAGCGCTCCGTGCTCGTGCGCCAGCTCGACCAGCGGGCTGACCGGGTTGATCGCGCCGAGCACGTTGGAGACATGGCTGAAGGCGACGACCTTCGTGCGCGGGCCGATCAGCTCGGCCGCCTGGTCGAGCCGCAGCTGCCCGTCGTCGGTGAGCCCGATCACGCGCAGGGTCGCACCGGTGCGCGCCGCGAGCTCCTGCCAGGGGATGAGGTTGGCGTGATGCTCGGCCTCGGTCACGACGAGCTCGTCGCCCGCGCCGAGCCGGAAGCGCTCCGCCGCCGTGCCGCCGCGCCCGAGCGAGGCGTTCGACATGCCGTAGGCGAGCAGGTTGATGCCCTCGGTGGCGTTGGAGGTCCAGACCAGTTCCTCCGGCCGGGCTCCGACGAACCCGGCGACGCGCGCTCGGGCCTCCTCGAACAGCTCCGTGGCCTCCCCGGCGACGGTGTGCGCGCCGCGGTGCACGGCCGACGTGTAGCGCTCGGCGAACGCGCGCTCGGCGTCGAGCACCTGGCGCGGCTTCTGCGAGGTGGCTCCCGAGTCGAGGTAGACGAAGGGGTGCCCGTTGACCTCGCGGGCGAGGATCGGGAAGTCCGAGCGGAGCCGGACCGGGTCGAGGGTGTCGGTGCGCATACTGGGTTCAACGCTACCGGGGTTCGCTGCAATCCCGCCGTGCATCACGGAACTGTGACGTCACGCTCGAGGTGGGCCTCCGACCCGCCGGTAGGCTCGATGCCATGGTCGAACGCACCAACGGCTCCCCCT
This sequence comes from Leifsonia sp. Leaf336, assembly GCF_001423695.1. Taxonomy (GTDB): domain Bacteria; phylum Actinomycetota; class Actinomycetes; order Actinomycetales; family Microbacteriaceae; genus Leifsonia. The sequence goes on along the minus strand of NZ_LMOZ01000002.1, from coordinate 1,204,452 downwards.
GGTTCTTCGTCGTCGGCATCCTGCTCGTGGTCGTCGGCCTCGCGGGTCCCCTGCTGGTCGAGGCGGCCACCGGCGAGGTGCAGTGGATCGTCCGCGGAGTCGGCGTGCTGGTGGCCGTCGGCGGCGGAGTGCTGATCGGGTTCGGCCTTCGGAGACGTCGCGGTCGCTGAGCGGAGGTCCTCCGCACGTGCGGCTGTCGACCCTGGACGCGTCCGCGCGAGCGGCGTAGATTCTCCGGGTGCGCTCCCGTTCGCTCGTGCCCGTCGCGCTGGTCGTGGCGCTCGCGGCGCTCGCGATGCCCGCGGTGCTCGCCTCTCCCGCCAGCGCGGCGACGACCGGGCTCTGGGCGGGCTGGGCGACGACGGGGACCAACGCGTTCAGCGTTCAGGTCGCGAACCTCCCGGCGATGACCGCGACCGTGAGGACCGACTCGCGGCAGGGCCAGATCGGCGTGATCAGCGGAGCCTCGACCTGGCTGGCCGCCGGTACGCCCGTCGGCGCGAAGTACGGCTCGAGCCAAGGCCGGCCGTACCTGAACCTCCGCCCCAAGGCCGACTCCCCGACCGCGCCGTCGACGACGACATATTCGTTCGCCGCTCCCACTCCGACCTCCGGCTGGACGTTCGTGCTCGGCGACATCGACGCCGACAAGGTGCAGGTGCGGGCATCGGCCCCGACGGCGCCCTTCTGTCGGCGGCTCAGCTCGGCTATCGCGGCGGCTTCAACTACTGCGCGCCGGGCATCGCCGGCAAGCCGTCGTGCACAGGCTCCGCGGCGGATGTGCCGGCGTGGGACCCGGCCTCCCTCACGCTGACGGGCAACGCGGCCGCCACCGACACCAACGGCTCGGCCGGCTGGTTCGAGCCGAACGCGCCGATCTCAGCGCTGACCTTCGTGTTCACCCAGCGTTCCGGGCTGCCGGTCTACCAGACCTGGTTCGCCTCCCTGGCGAGGGACATCACGGGCACCGTCGCCGCAACGACCGGCTCGCCGGGAGGCGCCACCCTGACGCTGCGCGATGCCGAGGGCGCCGTCGTGGCCACCACGACCTCCGCGCCCGACGGCAGCTACGCGTTCACCGGGGTGCAGGCGAGCGACGGATACACCGTGACGCTCAGCCCTCCCGCCGGGATGATCGCCGAGGGCGCTCGCACCAAACCCGCCGACCTGGCCGCGACCGACGCGGTCGTGGATTTCGGGATGCACGTGATCGTCCCCGTGGCCATCGGTGGGACCGTTCGCGATACCGAGGGCACCCCCGTGCCGAACGCGACCGTCCAGCTGGCGCCCGGCATCACGACGACCACCGGCCCCGACGGGACGTATCTGTTCGACACGGCGGCGGTCGGGACGTACCAGGTGCAGGTCGTCGGCGTCCCAGCCGGATACTCGGTCATCGGCGGACCGGTGCCGGTCACCGTGCCGGCGAGCTCGGAGACGCCGATCGTCGGCGTGGACTTCACCCTGCGGGCGAACCCCGACCTGTCCGGGCGGGTCCTCGACGCCGGCGGCGGTGTGGCGGGGGTGGTCGTCACCGCCACGTCGGCGGGAGGCACGGAGAGTGTGGTGACCGAGGCGGACGGCAGCTACCTGTTCCACGGTCTCGCCGCCGGCGCCTACACCATTTCGGTGGCCGCGCCGCCGGGCTACACGGTCACCGGCGCCGCAAGCCGGGCCGAGACCGTCGGGATGTCGGATGTCACCGGAGTCGACTTCGCGCTCGCGCGGACGGGCGCCGTCGAGGGAGCCGTGACGTCGCCGTCCGGGCCGGTCGCTGACGTCGGGATCAGCATCCAGGGGCCGACGGGAACGACCGCTCTGACGACGCAAGCGGACGGGATGTACGCCACGGGAGACCTGTCCTCCGGCACGTACACGATCACCGTGACGCCTCCGCCGGGGTTCGTCGTCGACGGGAATGCGACGCGGACGATCACGATCACCGACGCCGGCGAGACCATCGGCGCGCAGGACTTCGCGCTGGCGCCTGTCACCGCGCCACCGCCCCCTCCTCCGTCGACGGGAGGCTCGGGCGCTGATACAGGAACCGCCGGGCTGACCACGACCGAGCTGGCGGACACCGGCGGGGGCGACGGCCTCGCGATCGCGGCCGGATTCGCGGCGGCTGTGGCGGCGATCGCCGGCGGAGTGTTGGCCCTGATCGCCTCCCGGATCCGCCGGAGAGCGTAAGCAACGCTCTTTGGGAGGCGCAGATCGCCCGGGGTGGAACGGCGATTCTGCCTACGCGCGTCCAGGTGCTAGCCTGACCGAGCATTGGGTTCCGAGCATCTGCTCATGGGGGGAACATGAATCGTCGTCAGTCCGTGCTGGTCGCTGTCCTGCTGTCGGTGATCGCAGCCGCGCTGGTCGGCTTCGGATCCGTCGCCGTGATCGACTCGCTCTCGGGCGCGCCGCAATCGCCGGGCATGCACAGGACGCCCTGAGCGCCTTCCGCGCGAGGGCTACTCGACGGCCGCCCGCGCGAGGTCGCGCAGTTCGATGAGGCGACCGGCCGTGCCGCCGCGCCCTCCGCGCACGGCGATGTGCTGGCGCGACGTCGGTGTGAAGGCGGCGTCGAGCGCCGAGCTGATCATCAAGAGGTAGAACCGCAACAGCCGGGAGGTGGCGGCGCGCAAGCGCTCCTGTTCCGGCTCGCAGACCATCCCGTCGAGCCAGCGCGCGAGCTGGGTGAAGGTGACGCGCAGTCGGAGTCCCTGGCGGGCCTCCGCCGCGCCCAGCCTCCGGTCCGCCGACCTGACGCCGGCGGCGTGACCGGGATCGCCCGCGATCGCGCACCGCTCCAGGAGGGCCTCGACGGCGTCGAGCTGGCAGACGGCCTCTTCGAGCACCGCCAGTAAGGTGACGCCACCGAGTCCGTCCTCGAGCGGATCCGGGGCAGGATCGGACTTGTTCTGGCGGACGAACCATCCCATCGGATCGCCCTCCCTCCGCCGAAGTGGGACCGATTGTACGCCTCGGGGACCCGCATCCGCAGCCGCGTTTACACCCGACCGGCACCCGATGCAACGCCCTGGGCACGGCGCAGTGACGCGTCTAGCCTCCGTTGAGGCAGATCGACCCACGCGCTCGCGATCCCGCGGGCGGACCGTCAGGAGGCTCCGAGATGACCGACCGCACTCCCCCCGCGGATGAACCGACCGCTGCTGAACCCGACCGGGCGACCCGGGCGTACGAACGGGAGCCCGGGTCGTACGCCCCGTCGACTCGCGCGGACGACGCTGAGACCCGCGCTTTCGAGCCGGGACGCCCCGCGCACGACGCGCCCGTTGCGGGCGACCGCGCCGTACCCCTCGACGAGCGTTCTGTCGACGACGGGACCCGCCCTCCTCGGTATCCGGCCGAGACTGTCGCGGCCGAACCGGTCGTCGACAACCGGGCTCTTCGTGAGGACGTCGTCGCGCGCGAGCGCAGCGAGTTCGGCGGAATGAAGTTCGGCGCCGCGTTCTTCGGCTGGCTGAGCGCCACCGGAATGGCCGTTCTGCTCACCGCTCTGGTCGCGGCCGCGGGCGCCGCCGTCGGCGTCGGCGCGACGGGCAGTGCCAATGCCGCCGCCGATCAGGCGAACAAGAACGCCGCGACCGTCGGCCTCGCCGGCGCCATCGCCCTCGTCGTGATCCTGTTCCTCTCGTACTTCTGCGGAGGCTACGTCGCGGGCCGCATGGCCCGCTTCAACGGGCTGCGCCAGGGCGTGGCGGTGTGGATCTGGGCCGTGATCATCGCCGTCGTCGTGGCGATCTTGAGCCTCATCCTGGGCAGCCAGTACAACATCCTGGGCAACCTCAACAGCTTCCCGCGCATCCCGCTCGACGAGGGTTCTCTGACCCTGACCGGCGTCATCACGACCGTGGTGGTCGCTGTCGTCAGCCTGGTCGCCGCCATGCTGGGAGGCCTCGCCGGCATGCGCTACCACCGCCGCGTCGACCGCGTCGGCTTCTCGACCGATCCGGCGTACGCGGCGGACGGCACCGCCCCCGCACGCACGACCACCGACGGCACGCGAGTCGACACCGGCCCAGCGGGCACGGTCCGCTGAACAGGTGCGGCCGGTCTCACCCCGTCCTGTGGATGAGACCGGCCGCACTGTCGCCCGCATCATGGGGCGACCTTCGGCTCGGGCGGAACCCCCCGGATCCGCGAACACCGGTCGCATCAGTGTCCCCCGCGCGGGTTACGCGCGGGTGAACGGAGGCGGGGATAGGGCTGAAGAGTGGAACGTGCCCTCGCTGTCGAAGCCGGCCGGGCGGACGTCGATGACCCAGTCGGGCCGGATCGCTCCGTAGAGGTGCGGGTAGAGTTCGCCGTTCCCTCCGTCTTCGTCGACCCCGTCGGCCCGCGCACGACCCTCGTCGACGACGACCGTGACATCGCGAATCGTCGCATTCGCACCCGCCAAGCGACGCGCATCAATACTCGACGCGCTTCAATTGTGGCTTTGGCTGCATCTCACCCCTAGGGTGCTCTTACGGCGGCCCAACCCGAGGGGCCACGCAGGGGAGCGGCTATGTCGGATGAGCGAGTGTGGCTCGACGCATCGAGACCCAGGCAGTTCCTCACGCGGCTCGGCTGGGTCAGTGGAGCGGTTGCGGGTCTTGCGCTGATCAGTGTCGTGGTGATTGCGACTATTGCGGGACCCGCGAGTCGGTCCGATATCGGGGTCGGAATTGCGCTCGCGACGCTCGGATTGGTCCCGCCGTTCCTGGTGGTGCTCTGGTGCGTATATGTCTACGTCGTTGCGCTCAGGATCACCTTGCATCTGGCGCCGCCCGTTCCGCTCCGCGAGCGAAACGTCCTGTGGTTCGGAGTTACCTGGCTGGCGCGAGTTACGTGGGCCACCGCTCTCTTGATCATCTCCGGGATCGTTGGTGGAGCGATCGCCTACCAAATCGGCTCGATCAACGAAACGTATGTCGCATCCGCTCCATCGATCACGCCCTCGCCTACCGCGTATGTCCCGGCTCCGCTGAGTAACGCTGCGATCACCGCGAACATACAGATGGTCGACCTGGTCTACAGCTGGATGGTGGGGGCATTTCTCCTCTTCACCTTCCTTGTCCTTTACGTCCTCCCGGGCTGGCTCACCTATCGTCTGCTCCTCGCCAGGACTGAAGGGCGTCGAGCGGCGCTGGAGGAATCCTTCCGACGGCAACCCAGCTCCGAGAGGAAGGCCGCGTGGCTGCCCCACCTCGCCCACTGGGGGTACCCGGTCGCATTCGGTTTGTTCGCCGCGCTGTTGGTGGGAACAACAGTCCTCTTCACCATCGCCTGGTGCCTGGATCTAGCCCACAATGCGCTAGACAGCTACATCACAAGCCTCAGAGGTTAGTAGTCGACTTCACCGCCTGCTTGATCACGGGATCAATTCGGTCGGGATTTCGCGGGGCCCGCGAGTGTGAACGCCTTCGGAAGCCGTACCGGCCTCTGTGCCTGATCGAAGTCGCCCGCCGTCGTGCTGATGACCCGCGAGACCCGAACTCCCAGCTGGGGAGCGGGTCTCGCAATTGTGTGGGTGAGCGTGCCAGCCGCGTCCAGATGCACCTCGTCGGGATCGACTCAGCGCTCGTGTGAAAGATCACGTAGCGACTCCAGGCCCGTTTGTCGCCGTCGGGTGCGGGGAAACTCGTGAATGCGATGCACCTGTTCTCGTTCGTCGAGAGCTTTGTAACGCTCCTTAGTTCGAGGCTTCAATCAGATTTTCGCAGCTCGCAAGTCCGGCGCGTCTAGCCGAACAGCCACCATCCGACCAGGATGAATAGCGCGCCCAGAATCCCCAGACCGACCGAGAACCGCTCGAACCTACGCCCAGACCGACCCCACGCTGCACTAACAACAGCAGCGCGTTTTTCGGCAAGCTCTTCAGCTCGCGACTCTAGCCGTTCATAGTCGGCGAGGTTTCGACTCGACTCTGCCACCGGTCCGCTGAGCCTCCGCTTGAGGACCCCCGCGTACGCTCTTCGGCTGCGCTTACCGGCTTGGTCTTTAACGACAAAGGCTGCTCCTAGCAACAACGCAGCGGCAGCCAGCCAAATCACTCCTAGACCGGAAACGTAGGTTCGGGCGGCCTCGATTAGCAGGCTCGCGGAGAGGTGACCATTCGCGTGTACAGAGGAGACGAAGCGCCGGACAACGACAAAAGGACCCGACATGAAAAGGCCAAGGCAGATCAAAGTGGCGATACTATCCGCCCAGAGAACCTCAATACTCTGAACCTCGTCGGAGGGCGGCGCAACGAGTTCCTGGTAGCTCACAGGTCGACAGTAGTGCGGTACGGATTTCTGCTTCGGATATCGCTGGCGCGCCAGCCTTACTACCCGGACGAAAAGAATCGTTCGAAGTATGTCCGGAGCAGTTTCAACGACAGCCTTGCGCTTCGTCATCCAGCGCACGGCCGCTTCCGCGCCGAATCGTGCCATTGGCGGGAGGAGCCGACCGATCGCCGTCCCTTCTGTCTGAATATTCCGATGACTTCATCCAGCTCCGCCGCTTGCGCTCGTCGACGTATCGCCGCCAACGCAGTTCATCAGAGTCATGCGCAGCTAGTTGTCGGAACCTATTCATCGACTAAACATCGAGCGGATCAAATCGTCATGACCCGCCCAACAAAAAAGCCCCGGAAAACCGGGGCTCTTGAGCTGGGGTACCTGGACTCGAACCAAGAACAACTGAACCAGAATCAGCCGTGTTGCCAATTACACCATACCCCAAGGGCTTCGGGCCAAGGCCCGGGCACGAGTAACAACTCTAGCCTATGCGTCGCCGCTTCCACAAAACGCGGCGGGGGCCGGGCGAGCCGTCGCCCGGCCCTTGCGTCAGGCGGCGACCGCGGCCGTCTCCTCCTCTTCCGCGGTGGCGGCGAGAGTGTCGTCGGCCGCCTGCCGACGGCGCAGCGTGAGGAGGTGGCTGATGCCGATCAGCGCGAGGCCCGCCGTCGCCCAGAGCGCCAGGCGGAGGCCGTCGAAGCCGAACGCCTGGCCGGGCAGGTAGGTGAGTGCGCGGGCGGCGTCGAGCCAGGCGGCGCCCGTCCAGAAGGTGCTGAGGCCGGCGAAGAACGGCGGCATCATGTTCGTGGGGAAGATGCCTCCGGAGGTCGTCACGTTGAGCATGACGAACAGGAGGACGAGCGCCGGCGTGGTCCAGCGGCCGAGCATCGGATGGAGGCCGACCCCGATCGTGATGATCCCGAAGGTGTAGAGCGCGCCGAGCAGGCCGATGCTCCACTCGTTGCCCGTGAGCACGTGGAAGAGCGGGCAGGCGACGACGGTGCCGACCGCCGCGACGACGACCGCGGTCGCCGCGGAGACCGCGATGCGCCAGCCGATGCCGAGACTCGCTGTCACCGCGGCGATGGCGATCGCGCTCGAGTAGCCTCCGACGCTCATCGCGACCATCAGGAAGAACAGGCCCTGACCGGTCATGTCGTCGGCGGGAACCGGATGCACGTCGTCGACGGTCACCGGGAGGTGCTGCTGGTATGCGACCGGGAGCAGGAGCTCCTCCGCCGCACTCGCTTCGGCGGGCGATGCCGCGGTCGACAGGATGATCGTCGCGTGCGAGGGGTCGGTCGCGTACGCGGCCGAGATCGTGCCGTCGGCGACCTTCTGCTCGGCCTGCTTCACGGTCGCCACCGTGCGGACGTCGAGGGCGTCGGGCGCCTTGTCGTTGAGCGTCTGGGCGAATACCTCCGCCGCCGGCCCCTCCCCGACGATCCCGACGGGGATGTTGGTGGGCTGGGCGGCGTGGAAGGCGCCGAGATACGCGAGCGCCATCCCCGCCGCCAGGAACAGCGGGATGACGATGTGCGAGCCGAGGGTCTTCCAGAAGGCCGCGGGCGGCCAGACGCTCGGCTCTCGGGCAGCGGCGGGGACGGGGGTGATGCGGTGCGCGGACATGCGGCGGCGGGATCCTCTCGATCGCAGAGTTGCAGAGAGCAACATACGACGGATCGTTGTATTGTGCAACTCACAGTCGCTAGGCTGAGGGGATGACGACCTCCGGCCACGCCGACAGCGGCGACCCGATCGCCCGCGTGCAGCGCGAGCTCGTCACCCTCGGACGTCGCGGAACCGCCCGCGTGCGCCGGGAGGACGAGGTGCTCTCGGTCGTCGACCGGTCGCTGCTGACCTACATCGAGGACCATCCCGGCTGCCGTGCCGTCGACATCGCGACCCACTTTCAGCTCAACCGGTCCACGGTCTCACGGCAGCTCGGCGCCCTCCTCGATCACGGCTACGTGGCCGCCGAGGAGGAGCAGCCTGGAGGTCCCCGGGGCATCGCGCTGCGGCTCACCGAAGCGGGAAGCGCCGCGTACCAGACGTCGTCGCGCGCGGTGATGGACTCGGTCGCCCGCCGCCTCGAAGGCTGGTCGCACGCCGACCTGGAGGCGTTCGCGCGGATGCTCGAGCGTTACAACTCCCCCTCCGACGAGTAGAGCCGCCGAGTAGAGCCGACGAGTAGAGCCGACGAGTAGAGCCGACGAGTAGAGCCGCCGAGTAGAGCCGACGAGTAGGCCCGCCGGCGAGGCCGGACTCAGAGGACGGCGGCGTCGTCCACGGCGATGCCGATGAGGTCGCGGTTGACGGCCGCGGCCACCACCGCACCCGACCCGGCCGCGACGATGAGCTGCTGCGGCCCCGGCGTGGTCGTCTCGCCCGCCGCGTAGACGCCGGGCACGGAGGTGCGGCCCTGGGCGTCCGTGACCAGGTAGCCGTCGGAGTCCCTGTCGAGGTCGAGGTCGTCGGCGAACGACAGGGCAGGCGTCCACACCGGCCGGACGAAACCGCCCGCGCGCTCGATGACCGTGCCGTCGGCGAGCCGGATGCCGGTCATGACGCCCTTCTCTCCCACCACGTCGTCGATGGCGCGCCGCTCGACGCGCACGCCGAGTCGTGCGAGCGCGCGCTCCTCGTCGCCGCTCACCGCCGCGACGCCGTTGGTGAAGACGATCAGGTCGTCGGTCCACTGGGTGAGCAGCAGCGCACGCTCGACCAGGTCGGTCGTCTCGCCGATGAGGGCGAGCGGCTCCCCCGCCTTCTCGAAGCCGTCGCACTCCAGGCAGCTGTGCAGCTGCGTCCCGTAGAAGGCGCGCAGGCTCGGGAGGGCCGGCATCGTCTCGGTCACGCCCGTCGCGATCACGACCGTCGACGCGAGGACATCCACGTCGGCGGCGCCGCGCACGCCGCGGCCGCGCACCCGGAAGCCGTCGTCTTCGATCGAGACCGCGCTCACCTGCGCGAACACCACATCGGCGTCGTCGTAGCCGGAGACCTCCTCACGCCCGAGCCGGCGCAGCTCGGACGGGGCGACTCCGTCGCGCGTGAGGAATCCATGCGCCTGCAGAGTCGCCGCATGGCGCGGGCGGTTGCCGTCGACCACGAGCACCCGGCGCCGGGCACGAGCGAGGTTCAGCGCGGCGCTCAGCCCGGCAGGGCCTCCCCCGACGACGATGACTTCGACGCTGGCCGCCACCGCCGCCCCTATGCTCCGGAGGAGCCGGCGAGCGATGCCGAGAGCGCGTCGAGACGCGCGATCGACTCGGTCTTGCCGAGGATCTCCATCGACTCGAAGAGCGGAGGCGAGACCCGGCGCCCGGAGATGGCCACACGCAGCGGGCCGAAGGCGACCCGCGGCTTCAGCCCGAGGGCCTCCACCAGGGCGTCGCGCAGGGCGGCCTCGATCGCGTCGTGCGTCCATTCGGACTCGGGGACGACCTCCAGCGCGCCGATCGACGCCGCGAGCACCTCGCCCGCGTTCTCGGGCAGGGAGGCCCGCGCGTCGTCCTCGACGATCAGCGAGGCGGAGTCGGTGAAGAGGAAGCCCAGCATTCCAGGCGTCTCGCCGAGCAGCTGCACGCGCTCCTGCACCAGCGGGGCGGCCTGTGCGAGCACAGTGCGCTGCCCGTCGGTGAGCGGTTCGGCGAGCACGCCGGCGGCGACGAGGTACGGGATGGTGCGCTCGGTGAAGTCGCCGACCTCCAGCAGCCGGATGTGGTCGCCGTTGATCGACTCGGCCTTCTTCTGGTCGAACCGCGCCGGGTTGGGGTTCACATCGGCGACGTCGAACGCGGCCACCAGCTCGTCGATCGAGAAGACGTCGCGGTCGTGGCTCAGCGACCAGCCGAGCAGCGCCAGGTAGTTGACGAGCCCCTCGGGGATGAAGCCACGGTCGCGGTGGTGGAAGAGGTTCGACTCGGGGTCGCGCTTGGACAGCTTCTTGTTGCCCTCGCCCATCACGTACGGGAGGTGGCCGAAGCGCGGGACGAAGGTCGTCACGCCGGCGTCGATCAGCGCGTGGTACAGCGCGATCTGCCGGGGGGTCGACGAGAGGAGGTCCTCACCGCGCAGCACGTGGGTCACGCCCATCAGCGCGTCATCGACCGGGTTGACGAAGGTGTAGAGCGGGTGGCCGTTGGGCCGGACGACCACGAAGTCGCTGAACGACCCGGCCGGGAACGTGATCTCGCCGCGCACGAGGTCGTCGAAGCTCAGGTCGGTGTCGGGAACCCGCAGCCGCAGCGCGGGCTCGCGGCCCTCGGCGCGATAGGCGGCCTTCTGGTCGTCGGTGAGGTCGCGCTCGAAATTGTCGTAGCCGAGCTTCGGGTCGCGGCCGAGCGAGACGTTGCGCGCCTCGATCTCCTCACCGGTGGCGAAGCTCTCGTAGATGTGGCCGGAGGCCTTGAGCCGCTCGATGAGGTGGCGGTAGATGTCGTACCGCTGCGACTGCCGGTACGGGCCGTCCGGGCCGCCGACGTCGATCCCCTCGTCCCAGTCGAGGCGCAGCCAGCGCAGCGCGTCGAGGATCATCGCGTAGCTCTCTTCGCTGTCGCGGGCCGCGTCGGTGTCCTCGATGCGGAAGATGAGCTTGCCGCCGGTGTGCCGCGCGTACGCCCAGTTGAACAGGGCGGTGCGGATCAGGCCGACATGCGGCGTGCCGGTGGGCGACGGGCAGAACCGCACGCGCACATCGGCGCCGGTCGCGGTCGTGAAGGGGTGCGAATCGTTGTCAGACATACCCTTGGAATCCTACTTGGGAGCGCGCACCGGATTCACCAGCGAGCCGACGCCGTCGATCTCCACCTCGACGGTGTCGCCGGGCTTCATGGGGCCGATGCCGGACGGGGTGCCGGTGAGGATGACGTCGCCGGGCAGCAGCGTGAAGACGCTGGAGGCGTAGGCGATGATCGACGGGATGTCGTGCACCATGTCGCTGATCGGAGCCTCCTGCTTCAGCTCGCCGTTGAGGCGCGTGCGCAGCACGGCCCCGGCGGGCAGGTCGGTCTCGATGACCGGGCCGAGCGGGCAGAAGGTGTCGAAGCCCTTCGCCCGCGTCCATTGGCCGTCCTTCTGCTGGAGGTCGCGGGCCGTGACGTCGTTGGCGACCGTGTAGCCGAAGATGTGGCTCGCCGCGTCGGCCTCCGACACGTTGCGCGCGATCGTGCCGATCACGACCGCCAGCTCGCCCTCGAAGTCGACGCGCTCAGACTGCGGCGGCACGACGATCGCGTCGCCGAGGCCGATCACGGAGGTGTTCGGCTTGAGGAAGAGCAACGGCTCCTCGGGGGCCTCCCCGCCCATCTCGGCCGCGTGATCACGATAGTTCTTGCCCACCGCGACGACCTTGGACCGCGGGATGACCGGCGCCAGCAGCGCCCCCACCTTGCCGAGCGGCACCCGCTCCCCCGTGGTGTCGAACCCGGTGAACATCGGGTCGCCGGCGAGCACCACCAGTGCGTCGTCGTCGACGATCCCGTAGTCGATCTTCCCGTCGTGGCTGAACCGTGCGATCTTCACGCGTTCGAGCCTAGCGCCGTGACGATGCGCGCGATGGCCGGAGTCGGGATGCCGTGCCGGGCCCCGACGCGCAGAAGCGCGCCGCCGAGCGCGTCGAGCTCGCTCGGCCGGTCGGCGGCGAGATCCTCCTGCAACGACGTGCGCAAGCCGCCGGGAACGCTGTGCAGCGCGCGCACGAGGTCGAGCGACGAGGTCGGCACGCCCTCGTCGGTCGAACACGCCACGATCTCCGAGACGACCGCCTCGGTCAGCTCCGGGTCCTCGCTCAGCGCAGGACCGGCGGACTGCCGCCAATAGGAGGTCAGCAGCGCGAGCGCGGAGAGCAGCCGGAACTTGGCCCACAGCACCTCGGCCTCCGTGCCGCCGGTTCGCACGCGCGGCCCCGCGTCGGCCAGTGCGCGCACCACCGCGAAGTCGCCGGCGGCATCCGGCACCTCGACGTTCAGGAACGGGCTGCGGTGGTCGATCACCGTCCGGGAGGCCCGCAAGGCCGAGACCGTCACTGAACCGCCCGCGACGGCGGCGCCCGGAAGCGCGGCCCGCAGCGACGCCATGTGCTCGACGCCGTTGAGCACGGACAGCACCTCGGCGGGACGCGACGCGACGATGCCCGGGAGGACGTCGTCGAGCCCGTAGGCCTTCGTGGCGACGATCACGCTCGCACCCTGCGGCACCTCGGTGGAGGCCGCAATCCGCTCGACGGCGCCGCGCTCGACGCCGTCGCCGAAGGCGGCGCTGCGCACCTCGATGCCGTCTGCCAGGATGGCCTCCACCGTCGCCGGCCGGCCGACCGCCACCACCTCGTGCCCCGCCCGGCTCAGCAGCCAGGCGAGCAGACCGCCCACGGCACCGGGGCCGACGACGGCGAAGACAGGTTCGGCAGCGGCGGGTTCGGGATCGCTCATGGCTCGATCGTAGCCAGCGATCAGAGCCCGGACAGCCCCCAGGGGGCGCCGTCGAGGGCGAGCAGCGCGTCCGCGGTCGCGGCGATCGCCGGCACCGCGTCGGTGCCCGAGGCGGCGACCAGGTTGATGGTGCGGTGGTCGCGATTGGCCGTCGGCCGCAGCACCACGCCGGGCACCGAGCCGGCCGACCCGACCGCGAGGGCCGGCAGGAGAGCGACCCCGACGCTCTCGGCCACCATGCGCAGCACCGCGATGAAGTTGTCGGTCTCGTAGGCGATGCGCGGCGCGTATCCGGACGCGTCGGTCAGCTCCAGGAGGTGGCCGCGGCAGCGGGGGCAGCCGCCGATCCACGATGCGGCCTCCAGCCCGGAGAGGTCGACCCGCTCGGCCGCGGCGAGCGGATGACCGGCCGGGAGCGCGACGAGCATCTCGTCCTTCCAGAGCGGCACGACGGCCAGGCCTCTGGTGCTCTCGCGGTGCGGGTCGGCGCGATCTCCGGGGTAGCTGAACGTGATCGCCAGGTCGGCCGTCTGGGTGCGCACGGCGGCGACTGCCTCCGGAGGCTCGGCCTCCAGATACGTGATGCGCACCCCGGGATGGTCGGCCTCCATCGTGCTGAGCAGCCGCGGGACCAGTGACGATGACGCCGACGGGAACCCGGCAAGCCGCACGCGGCCGGTCCGCAGGCCGCGCAGATCGGCGAGCTCGCCGGCCGCGGCGTCGAGAGCGGTCGTGACCGCTCTCGCGTGGCGGGCGAGCACACGCCCGGCTTCGGTGAGGCGCACGCCGCGGCCGGCGCGGGCGACCAGGGGCATCCCGATGCGACCCTCCAGCCGCCGCAGGTGCTGGCTGATCGCCGGCTGGCTGTAGCCGAGCGATTCCGCCGCCCGCGTGATGGAGCCGAGGTCGGCGATGGCGCGCACGACACGGAGGCTGTGGGAGTCGAGGTCGTCGAGCAGCATGCGTGAATCATAACCGGTTGGCATGCATTGGATTCAACACCTGCACTGGTGTGATGCATCCGCGCTCTTGCAAGCTGAGGGCATGCACTCAGCTGTCCGTCCGAACGCCGTCGCCACGCCGCCGGCGTTCGGCGATGCGTTCGAGGCGGGGCCCGGTTACCTCGCCGCCTGCACCCAGGGACTCCCGACCCGCTCGACCGTCGACGCGACGCGCGACGACCTCGAGCGCTGGGCACGCGGCGACGCCTCCCCCGGCGACTACGACACGGCGATCGCGCGATCGCGCGCCGCGTTCGCACGGATCGCGGGGGTCGCCGCCGACGACATCGCCATCGGCTCGCAGGTCTCGGTGCTCGCCTCCCTGGTGGCGGCGTCCGCTCCCGACGGCGCGGAGGTGGTGTGCGCCGAGGGCGACTTCGCGTCGGTGGTCGCACCGTTCCACGCGCAGGCGCATCGCGGCGTCCGAGTCATCGAGGTACCGCTCGCCGAGCTCGCCGACGCCGTCGACGACAGCACCTGGCTGATCGCCTTCTCGCTCGTCCAGTCGGCGACGGGCGAGCACGCCGACGCCGACTCGATCCTCGCCGCGTGCGCGCGCGCGGGCACGCTGAGCTTCGCGGACCTCACGCAGGCGCTCGGCTGGCTCCCGGTGGAGGCCTCCCGCTTCGACCTCACCGTGACGCACGCGTACAAGTGGCTGTGCTCCCCGCGCGGCAGTGCGTTCCTCACCGTGCGTCCGGAGGTGCGCGACACCCTGAACCCGGTGCACGCGGGCTGGTTCGCGGGCGAGGATCCGTGGAGCTCGTGCTACGGGCCGCTCGACGCTCCGGCGGCGTCGGCGCGACGCTTCGACGTCTCCCCCGCGTGGCCGGTCTGGCCGGGAACCGCGGCGGCGCTGGAGTTCTTCGCGTCGCTCGACCCGCGCGCCGTGCACGAGCACGCGACCGGGTTGGGCGACCGACTCGCCGACGCGCTCGGGCTCCCCGGCCGTGGGCGCGCGATCATCACCTGGCCTGACCCTTCGGGCGCGGACCTCGCCGCACTCACGCACGCGGGCCTCCGCGCGTCAGGTCGAGCCGGGCGCGCCCGCGTCGCCTTCCACCTCTGGAACACTCTCGACGACGTCGACCGCGTCATCGCCGCGCTCGCACGCTGAGGCACGCGCGAGGGGCACGTTGTTGTCCCCTTCGGAGCGCGAAGGGGACAACAACGTGCCCCTCGGGAGGTGCGTCAGGCGTCCTGCGTCAGGCGAGGTGCGTCAGGCGTCCAAGCGGAACATCCAGTTGTGACGGTCCCGCTCACGGCCGTACTGGATGTCGGTCAGCTCCTTGCGCAGCGACATCGTCAGCTCGCCGGGAGGCGCCGTGATGTCTCCGACGGTGAACGTGTCGGACTTCAGTTCGCCGATCGGGGTGATGACCGCGGCGGTGCCGCAGGCGAACACCTCGACGATGTCGCCGGACTCCACGCCGTCGCGCCACTCATCGATCGTCACGCGACGACGCTCCACGTTGTGGCCGCGGTCGCGCGCGAGCTGCAGCACCGAGTCGAGGGTGATGCCCTCCAGGATGCTGTCGGACTCGGGCGTGACGAGCGTGCCGTCCTTGTACACGAGCACGACGTTCATGCCGCCGAGCTCCTCGATGTACTTGCCCTCCACCGAGTCGAGGAACAGCACCTGCGCGCAGCCGTGCTCGTACGCCTCGGCCTGGGGCAGGAGGCTCGACGCGTAGTTGCCGCCGGTCTTGGCCGCTCCCGTGCCGCCCTTGCCCGCACGCGACCAGTGGTCCGACAGCCAGATCGACACCGGGGCGACACCGCTCGGGAAGTAGGCGCCGGCCGGGCTGGCGATCAGGTAGAACGCCACCTTGTTGGCCGGACGCACGCCCAGGAAGGCCTCCTTGGCGAACATGAACGGCCGGAGGTAGAGGCTGGTCTCTTCGCGCTCGGGCACCCAGTCGCCGTCCACCGCCGCGAGCTGCTTGAGCGCGTCGAGGAAGTGCTCGACCGGCAGCTCGGGAAGCGCCAGCCGGTAGGCCGAGCGCTGCATGCGCGCCGCGTTCGCCTCCGGCCGGAAGCTCCAGATCGAGCCGTCCGCGTGACGGTAGGCCTTGAGGCCTTCGAAGATCTCCTGCGCATAGTGCAGCACCGCCGCCGACGGGTCGAGCTGGATCGGCCCGTACGGGGAGACCCTGGGCCGGTGCCAGCCGCCCTTGGCCGACCAGCACAGGTCGACCATGTGGTCGGTGAAGTAGTTGCCGAAGCCCGGGTTCGCCAGGATCTCTTCACGTTCGGCCGCGCTGCGTGCCGACTCGTTGCGAGTGACGTTCCAGAGGAGCCCCGCGGTCTCGGAGGGGCCGGAGGTGAGGTTGATGCTGGTGGAGGTCATGGAGTGTCCTTTGCTGCGATGCGTCAATTCTGCGCCACGCGGGCCGCGATCGCGTCGCCGATCTCGGAGGTCGTGCGCGCG
This sequence comes from Leifsonia sp. Leaf336, assembly GCF_001423695.1. Classification (GTDB taxonomy): domain Bacteria; phylum Actinomycetota; class Actinomycetes; order Actinomycetales; family Microbacteriaceae; genus Leifsonia. The sequence goes on along the minus strand of NZ_LMOZ01000002.1, from coordinate 1,188,311 downwards.
TCGCCACTGCGGGCGGCCAGGTCGGACGTCACCGCCTGCTCGACGCGCTCCGCGAGCTCCCGGGCGCCGAGGTGGCGCAGGAGGAGCGCGACGGAGAGGATCGCGGCGGTGGGGTCGGCCTTCTGCTGTCCGGCGATGTCGGGAGCCGATCCGTGAACCGGTTCGAACATGCTCGGGAATTCGCCCGCGGGGTTGATGTTGCCCGAGGCGGCCAGTCCGATGCCGCCGCTGATCGCGGCCGCGAGGTCGGTGAGGATGTCGCCGAAGAGGTTGTCCGTGACGATCACATCGAATCTAGCAGGATCCGTGACCAGGAAGATCGTCGCAGCGTCGACGTGGAGGTAGTCGACCGCAACGTCGGGGTGCTCGGCGGCGACGGCGTCGACGATCCGCTTCCAGAGGCCTCCCGCGAAGGTCAGCACGTTGGTCTTGTGCACGAGGGTCAGCTTCTTGCGGCGCTGCTCCGCCTGCTCGAACGCGTAGCGCACCACGCGCTCCACGCCGTAGGAGGTGTTGACCGAGACCTCGTTGGCGATCTCGTGCGGCGTGCCCTGCCGGATGGCGCCCCCGTTGCCGACGTACGGGCCCTCCGTGCCCTCGCGCACGACGACGAAGTCGACCTCCCCCGGGTTCGCGAGCGGGCTCGCGATGCCGGGGAAGAGCGTGGTCGGGCGGAGGTTGACGTAGTGGTCGAGCGAGAACCGCAGCTTCAGGAGCAGCCCGCGCTCGATGTTGGCGCCGGCCAGCCGCGGGTCGCCCGGCTTGCCGCCGACTGCGCCGAGTAGGACGGCGTCGTGGCCCGCGATGGCGGCCAGATCGTCGTCGGTGAGCACGTCGCCGGTCGCCAGGTAGCGGTCTGCGCCGAGGGAGAAGTGCGTCTTCTCGAAGGCGAGGTCGCTGCCGCCGGTCACCGCGTCGAGCACCTTGACCGCCTCTGCGATCACCTCCGGACCGATTCCGTCCCCGGGGATGACGGCGAGTTGGACGGTTGTGCTCATGACGCTCCTGCACTGATCGGTGGGCGGACGGTTCACCTAACCCTATCGTCGCCCGCGAACGCGAGAGCGGCTCAGCCGCGGACGCGGCGGAGGGTGAGCACGGCGAGCACGGCCGCGGTCAGCATGAGGGCGACGCCGATGGAGGCCGTGAGCCCGATCCCGCTGTCGAACGCGTGCCGCGCCGACGCCAGCAGCTCGGCGGACGCCCGCGCAGGGAGGCCCTCGGCGACCGTGACCGCGCCGCCGAGCGTGTCGGCCGCCGCCGTCGCGTCCGCCGGGCTGAGGCCCGCCGGGAGCACGATCGCGGCGCGGTACGACGCGATGATGATGCTGCCGAGCGTGGCCGTGCCGAGCACGGCGCCGAGCTCGTACGCCGTCTCCGAGACCGCGGAGGCGGCACCCGCCTTGTCGGACGGCGCCGTGGAGATGATGAGCTCGTTGGACACCGTCTCTGCTGCGCCGATGCCCGCACCGAGGAGCAGGAACGCCGCCAGCAGAACACCCCACGAGGCGTCACCACCGGTCAGCGCGACCAGGAGGTACCCGGTCGCGGAGACGCAGAGGCCACCGGCGATCACGTAGCCGGGCGCGAGCCTCCGCGCGACCGGCACCACGACGAGCCCGGAGACGATCATGGTCGCCAGGCCCGGCAGCAGCACCATCCCCGCCTGCACCGGCGGCATCCCGAGAACGAGCTGGAGGTGCTGCGACACGAAGAACAGGAACCCGACCAGGGCGATCACGCTCAGCAGGTTGATGAGCACTGCTCCGCTGAACGCGGCACGGCGGAACAGCCGCATGTCGAGCATCGGGATCGGCCGCCGCAGCTGCCGCAGCACGAACAGCACCCCGGCGGCGACGCCGACGGCCACGGCCAGCACCGGCACGAGCGCGAGCCCGTGCACGGCGAACTCCTTGATGCCGTACACGATCGGCGCCATCGTCAGCAGCGAGAGCAGGATCGACAGGACATCGACGGGACCCGGGTTCGGGTCGCGCGACTCCCGCACCAGCAGCGGGGTGAGCACGAGCAGCGGGATCAGGACGGGCACGGCCAGCAGGAACACCGAGCCCCACCAGAAGTGCTCGATCAGGAGGCCGCCCACGATCGGGCCGAGCGCAGAGCCTGCGGCGAACCCTGCGGCCCAGATCGCGATGGCGAGGCGGCGCTGCTCGCGGTCCTGGAACACGCTGCGCAGCAGCGACAGCGTCGACGGCATGAGCATGGCGCCGAAGAACCCCAGGGCGGCGCGCGAGGCGATCAGCAGCTCCGCGGTCGGCGCGAACGCCGCGGCAGCCGAGACCGCGGCGAAGCCGGTTGCTCCGATGAGCAGCACCCGTCGGCGGCCGATGCGGTCGCCGAGGCTGCCCATGGCGACCAGGAGGCCCGCGAGCACGAGCGGATAGACGTCGACGATCCAGAGCATCTGCGTGGCGGAGGGCCGCAGCGCCTCGGTGATCGCCGGCAGCGCGAACCCGAGGACGGTGTTGTCGACAGAGACCAGGAGCACTGGGAGCATGAGCACGCCCAGCGCCACCCAGACGCGGGCGCCCCCGCGTGCCGGAGCGGCAGGAGCGGTGACGGGTGCGGTTGCAGGGCGGATGGTCGCGGACATACGTTTACTGTACCGTCTGGACGGTATAGTAATCAAGATCGAGACCGACGGCGGCTAGCATGGCCCCATGCCCTCCCCCGCCGCTCCCGCATCCGCGGCGACGCCCGCCGCACCGGCCCGGTCGGCGCGCGACCGCATCCTCGACGCCTTCGAAGACCTCCTCGCCGAGCAGAGCGAGCGTGCGGCCACCCTGGAGGCCGTCGCGGCCCGCGCCGGCGTCTCGAAGGGCGGACTGCTCTACCACTTCGCCTCCAAGGACGCCCTGGTCGACGGCGTCCTGGAGCGCTTCGCCGACGACCTCGCCCAGGACATCGAGCACATGCGCGCCGCCCCCGACGGACCGGTGTCGTACTTCCTGCGCACCTCCATCCCCTCCGACAACCGCCTCGAGCGGGTCATCGTCGCCATCGCACGGCTCGCGCAGGCGTCGGACGCCCGTGCGAGCGACGCCCTCGCCGACGCGCAGCGTCTCTGGCTCAGCGAACTGGAGGCCGTCGTCGGCGACCGGATGGTCGCTCGCACGATCATGCTGATCGGCGACGGCATGTACTACAACAGCGCGCTGCTCCCCGCCGCCAACGCGGTCCTCCGCGACGAGACGGACGTGGAGCAGCTCGTCGCGCTGGTCGAACGCCTGTCGGCGCGCGACTGAGCGATCACACTCCCCCGGCGTCCAGCAGCCGCTGCAGCGATCGCCGCGTGCGGTCGTCGTCGGAGGCGGCGATCGCCCGGCGCAGCTCCACCGCCGCCGCGGTGGTGGCGCCGGCGAGCCGGAGCAGCTCCGCGCGAGCGGCGTGCGCCCGCGGCGCCAGCGGGCCCCGGAACAGCTCGGGGTCGGCGTCGAGCCCGGCCAGCGCGACCTCCGGCCCCGCGTCCGGGCTGTGGCCCACCGCGACCAGCCGGCCGAGACGTGCGGCAGCGCTCGGCCACACCCGCACCAACCCGTCGTAGAGGCGAACGATCGCCGGCCAGTTGGTGGCCTCCCACGACGGGGAGATGGCGTGCACGCCCGCGATGGCCGCCTGCAGGGCGTACCGGCCGTCGCCGTTCGCAGCGCCACGGTTCAGTGCCGCGGTGGCGAGGCCCTCGCCCTCCTCGATGAGCGCCGCGTCCCAGAGGGAGCGGTCGGCCTCCCGGAGGGTCGCGAACTCGTCGTCGGGCGTCAGCCGGGTCGGCTCCCGGGCCTCCGTGAGCAGCAGCAGCGCCAGCAGTCCCGCGCTCTCCGGATCGCGGATCGACCGGTGCGCGTCGCGGGCGAGCGCGATGGCGTCGCCGCGCAACCGGTCGTCGGCTGCCGCGTGGCCCGCCGTGTAGAGCAGGTAGATGGTCGTCAGCGCGCCCGGCATCCGCGCCGCGACCAACGCGGGGTCCTCCAGCGAGAAGCGGATGCCCGAGTCGTGGATGCGCTTCTTGGCGCGCGTGAGGCGCGCGGCCATCGTCGGCTCGGAGACGAGGAAGGCCTCCGCGATCCGTGCCGTCGGCACGCCGCAGACGTGCCTCAGCGCGAGCTCGACCCGCGCCTCCGGCGCCAGGTCGGGGTGCGCGAGCAGCAGGATGAGCTCGAGGCGCTCGTCTCCGGTGAACACCGACGCCCCTCCCTCCACCTCGTCGTCGACGGCGGCCCGCTCGGCGATGGCGAGCTGCGCGGCGAGCATCGGGGCCATCCGCGACGACGTGCGCTCGCGCCGCCGCGCGTCGACGGCGGCCCGCCGGGCGACGGTCGTGATCCAGGCGGCAGGGTTGGCCGGCTCGCGCCCACGTGCCGCCTCCGCGAGCGCACGGACGAACGCCTCCTGCACCGCGTCCTCCGCGAGCAGGAGGTCGCCCGTCGTGCGTGCCACCGCGCCGAGGATCAGCGCGGCGTCGTCGCGATACGCGCGCTCGATCCGCTCGGCCGCCGTCATCCGGCACCGGCCGCCATCGGAGCGACCCGGCCCGTCACCGGGCGAGGTCGAGCACCAGCACCGGGTAGAGCTCGACCCAGCCTCCGGTCGGCACCAGCGCGGCCAGCTGCCTGGCCTGCTCCGGGCTCGAGGCGGTGAAGCTGTAGAAGCCGGTGACGACCTCGCGCGTCTCGGTGAACGGGCCGTCGGTGATCAACGGTTCGCCGTCGGGCTGCGGGGTGATCTTCGTCGCCTTCGCGATGGGCTGGAGAGCGCTCGTGGCGACGATCCGCTCGCCGGCGGCGGTGACGGCGTCCTGGAACGCCTGGTGGCCGATCATGGCCGCCCGCCACTCGTCGGGCGTCATGGAGTCCGGATCCCAGTCCGGCTCGTGGATGAGCAGGACGTATTCGTCGGACATGCTGGTCTCCTCACTTCGATGGGACGTCGGTCCGGGAGGACATCGACACCCCTACGACGCAAGTCAACCGCCGAAATCGACAGCGCGCGACAGCGGGATTGGAGAGCGGGATTCGAGAGCGGGAGGCCGGGCTCAGGCCTCGGTGATGTCGATCTCCTGCAGGAGGTCGGCGTCGATCGCCACGCGCACCTTCTCGAGCAGGCCCTCGGGCACGCGCGAGTCGACCGTCAGGACGCTGAGCGCCTTGCCCCCGGCGGAGGTACGGGCGATCTGCATACCGGCGATGTTGATCTGCGCCTCGCCGAACTCCTGGCCGTAGACCGCGACGATGCCGGGGCGGTCGTCGTACACCATGACGATCAGGTGCTCGGCGATCGGCACCTCCACGTCGTAGCCGTTGATCTCGACGACCTTCTCGATCTGCTTCGTGCCGGTGAGCGTGCCGGACACCGACACCTGCGAGCCGTCGCTCAGCGCGCCGCGGAGGGTGATCAGGTTGCGGTACTCCTCGCTCACCGAGTCGGTGATGAGGCGCACCTCGATGCCGCGCTGCTCGGCGAGGAGCGGCGCGTTCACGTACGAGACGGTCTCGCTCACGATGTTCGTGAAGATGCCCTTCAGGGCCGCGAGCTTCAGCACGCTGACGTCGTAGTCGACGAGTTCGCCGCGCACCTCCACGTCGATGCTGGTGAGCGGGCTGTGCGCCAGGCCGGAGAAGACCTGGCCGAGCTTCTCGACGAGCGGGATGCCGGGCCGGACGTACGGGTCGATGACGCCGCCCGCGACGTTGACGGCGTCGGGAACGAGCTCGCCCGAGAGCGCCAGGCGCACCGACTTGGCGACGGAGACGCCGGCCTTCTCCTGGGCTTCGTCGGTGGACGCGCCCAGGTGCGGCGTGACGACGACGTTCTCGAGCCCGAGAAGCGGGGAGTCGGTCGGAGGCTCGCTGACGAACACGTCGAGGCCCGCCCCGGCGATGCTGTGGGTGCTGAGCGCGCGGTAGAGGGCGTCCTCGTCGATCAGGCCGCCGCGCGCGACGTTCACGATGAACGCGGTCGGCTTCATCTGGGCGAGCTGGTCGTCGGAGATCATCCCGGTCGTCTCGGGGGTCTTCGGCATGTGGATGGTGATGAAGTCGGCGTCGGTGAGCAGCTCGTCGAGGCTCACGAGCTGCACGCCGAGCTGCTGCGCGCGGGCGCTCGTGACGTAGGGGTCGAAGGCGATCACCTTGGTGCCGAACGCCTGCAGGCGCGCCGTGATGAGCGCGCCGATGCGGCCGAGACCGATGATGCCGACGGTCTTCTCGTAGAGCTCGACGCCGGTGTACTTCGAGCGCTTCCACTGCCCCTGCGCGAGCGCGCTGTGCGCGGCGGGGATGTGACGGGCGAGGCTCAGGATGTGGCCGACCGTGAGTTCGGCGGCCGAGATGATGTTGGAGGTCGGCGCGTTGACGACCATGACGCCGGCGTTCGTGGCGGTCTTGATGTCCACGTTGTCGAGCCCGACGCCGGCACGCGCGATCACGCGGAGCTTGGGAGCGGCCGCGATCACCTCGGCGTCGACCTTGGTCGCGGAACGCACGAGGATGGCGTCCGCCTCGGCGACGGCGGAGAGCAGCGCCGGCCGGTCGGTCCCGTCGACGTCGCGGATGTCGAAGTCCGGCCCGAGGGCGTCGACGGTGGCGGGCGAGAGTTCTTCGGCGATCAGGACGACCGGCTTTGTCACGTGGCAGTTCCTTACAGGGAGGCTGGCTTGGGAGAAGGCGCGCAGCAGTCGACGGTGCGCGGGTTGCTTAACTCTAGCGGGAGGGCACAGGCGCTTTTCGCCGCGTTACGTGTCGACCGGGCGAGCGCTCCCTGCACGACAATGGAGGCTGTGACCCCGTTCGAGATCGCCCAGCTCTGCACGCGCGTCGGCCTCGCGATCGTGTTCGTCGTGATGGGCTCCCTGCACTTCGTGCCGGGACCGGCGCGCGGGATGGCCGCGATGATCCCGCCTGCACTGCGTTTCGCCTCGCCGCGGCTGCTGGTGGCCGCGACCGGCGTCTGCGAGCTCGCCGGAGGGGTGGGGCTGCTCGTCCCGGCGACGACCTCCCTCGCCGCGATCTGCCTCGCGGTGTTCCTGGTCGCGGTGTTCCCCGCCAACGCCTACGCCGCGGCGCACCCCGAGCGGTTCGGCGCCATTGCGACACCTCTGGTGCCCCGCGCCCTGCTGCAGGTCGTCCTCATCGGGCTCTGCGTGTTCTGCGCGCTCTGAGCTGTGGGAGGTGCGGTCACCGCGTGGCGGCGCACGCCTCCCGCACCATGACCGGGTCGGTGATGTCGTAGTGGGTGTCGCCGCCGCCCGGTCCGCTGGACGCGCCGGACACCGTCCGGCGGGCCGAGAGGTGCACCGCGTCGACTCCCGCGGCGATGAGTGCGGGGATGTCCTGCACCCGGACTCCCCCGCCCGCCATCACTTGGAGGCTGCCTCCCACCCGCTGGGCCAGCGAGCGCAGACCGCCGATGCCGTCGATACTGCGCTCGGCGCCTCCGGAGGTCAGCACACGCGCGACGCCCAGCTCGATCAGCGTCTCGGCCGCGGCGGGCGGATCGGCGAGCGTGTCGAACGCGCGGTGGAAGGTGACGTCGAGGTCGCCTGCCGCCTCCGCGAAGCGCGCGACCGCGTCCCGGTCGACGCGGCCGACCTCGTCGAGTGCGCCGATCACCACACCTCCGGCGCCGGCCTGGTGGGCGAAGCGGATGTCGGCGATGGTCGTCTCGAGTTCGTCCGAGTCGTACACGAAGCCGCCGCCGCGCGGGCGGACGAGCACGTGGACGAACCCGGCGCGCCCCGCTTCCGCCGCCTCCTCGACGGCGGACGCGATCAGGCCCGCCGATGGCGTGAGGCCGCCGAGACCGAGGGCCACGCACAGCTCCACCCGGTCGGCGCCTTCCGCGAGAGCGATGCGCACACCGACGACATCCTGGACGGCGATCTCGACAGCGGTGCGGAGGGGCATGCGGCCACGATAGCGGCATTCTCTGGCGCCGGCCGCGGGCGTAGCGTCGGCCCCGAGGGAAGGAGACCGTCATGCAGGCGAGGATCGGAGACCGGATCTGCATCCGCGGGGCGACGGTGGAATCGGCAGACCGTCACGGCGAGGTGCTGGAGGTGCGCGGAGTGGACGGCGCCCCGCCGTACCTCGTCCGGTTCGACGATGGCCACGAGATGCTCGTCTATCCGGGCACCGACGCGGTCATCGAGCACAGCGCGGCCTGAACCGTCGAGGGACTGAACCGTCGCGGCGAAAGGCGGAGGGGCCGCATCCGCTCGGATGCGACCCCTCTCAGGATGCCGTGATGCGCTGCTGAAGAATCAGCGCGCGACCTCGCCGTCCACGTAGTCGTCGTCGTTCGACGCGTTCCAGGCGAAGAGCTTGCGCAGCTCGCGGCCGGTGGCCTCGATGGGGTGCTGCTCGCCCTTGGCGCGGAGCGCCAGGAACTCGGGCGCGCCGGCGTCCTGGTCGGCGATGAAGCGCTTGGCGAAAGTGCCGTCCTGGATGTCGGAGAGAACGGCCTTCATGTTCTCCTTCACGTGCGGGTCGATCACACGCGGGCCCGACACGTAGTCGCCGTACTCGGCCGTGTCGGAGACGCTCCAGCGCTGCTTGGCGATGCCGCCCTCCCACATGAGGTCGACGATGAGCTTGAGCTCGTGCAGCACCTCGAAGTAGGCGACCTGCGGCTGGTAGCCGGCCTCGGTCAGGGTCTCGAAGCCGTACTGGACGAGCTGCGAGACGCCGCCGCAGAGCACCGCCTGCTCGCCGAAGAGGTCGGTCTCGGTCTCCTCGGTGAAGGTGGTCTTGATGCCGCCGGCGCGCAGGCCGCCGATGCCCTTGGCGTAGCTCAGGACGAGCGGCCAGGCGTTGCCGGTCGCGTCCTTCTCGACGGCGACGATCACGGGCACGCCGCGGCCGGCCTCGTACTCGCGGCGCACGGTGTGGCCAGGGCCCTTAGGGGCGACCATGATGACGTCGACGCCCTCGGGAGCCTTGATGTACTCGAAGCGGATGTTGAAGCCGTGGCCGAAGACGAGAGCGTTGCCCTCCTCGAGGTTGGCCTGGATGTCGTCCGCGTAGAGGGTGCGCTGCACCTGGTCGGGCGCGAGGATGACGACGACATCGGCCCACTTGGCCGCGTCGGCGGCGGAGAGGACGCGGAAGCCCGCCTCCTCGGCCTTGGGCTTGGACTTCGAGCCTTCCTTGAGGCCGATGACGACCTCGACGCCCGAGTCGCGGAGGTTCTGAGCGTGCGCGTGGCCCTGCGAGCCGTAGCCGATGACCGCGACCTTCTTGCCCTGGATGATCGAGAGGTCCGCGTCGTTGTCGTAGTAGATCTCAGCCACTTTGTGGGTTCTCCTTCTTGATGTGGTTCTGACGCCCGGGAGGTGGGCTTAGTTCTTGAAGACGCGCTCGGTGATGGACTTGCCGCCGCGGCCGATCGCGAGCAGGCCCGACTGGGCCATCTCTTTGATCCCGTACGGCTCCAGCACCTTCAGGAGCGCTTGGGTCTTGCCGCTGTCGCCGGTGACCTCGATGACGAGGGCGTCGGTGGCCACGTCGACGACGCGGGCGCGGAAGAGGTTGACCGCCTCGAGCACCTGGGAGCGCGTCGAGTTGTCGACGCGGACCTTGATGAGGAGGTGCTCGCGCTGAACCGACTGCGCCGGGTCGAGCTCGACGATCTTGATGACGTTGATCAGCTTGTTGAGCTGCTTGGTGACCTGCTCCAGCGGCAGCTCCTCCACGTCGACGACCACGGTGATGCGCGAGAGCCCGTCGACCTCGCTGGTTCCCACCGCGAGCGAGTGGATGTTGAAGCCGCGGCGCGCGAACAGGCCGGCGACACGGGTCAGCAGACCGGGCTTGTCCTCGACGAGGAGGCTCAGAACGTGACTGCTCATGGTTACTCCTCTCCGAAGGCGGGGCTGTGGTCGCGTGCGTACTGCACGTAGCTGTTGCTGACACCCTGTGGGACCATCGGCCACACCATGGCGTCGGCGCTGACGACGAAGTCGATCACGACCGGACGGTCGTTGGTCTCCAGCGCCAGCTTGATGGCGGCGTCGACCTCTTCTTCTTTCGTGACGCGGATGCCGAGGGCGCCGTACGCCTCGGCGAGCTTCACGAAGTCGGGCACCCGCATGGTGTCGTGACCGGTGTTGAGGTCGGTGTTGGAGTAGCGGCCGTCGTAGAACAGCGTCTGCCACTGCCGCACCATCCCGAGCGACGAGTTGTTGATGATCGCCACCTTGATCGGGATGTTGTTGATCGTGCAGGTGGCGAGCTCCTGATTCGTCATCTGGAAGCAGCCGTCGCCGTCGATCGCCCACACCACCCGGTCGGGCTGTGCCACCTTGGCGCCCATCGCCGCGGGCACCGAGTAACCCATCGTGCCCGCACCGCCGGAGTTGAGCCAGGAGTTGGGCCGTTCGTACTTGATGAACTGGGCGGCCCACATCTGGTGCTGCCCGACGCCGGCGGTGTAGATGCCCTCCGGTCCGGTCAGCTCGCCGATGCGCTGGATGACGTGCTGCGGCGCGAGGAGGCCGTCGCTCGTCGGGGTGTACCCGAGCGGGAACTCCTCGCGGAGCCCGTTCAGGTAGGTCCACCACTCGACCAGATCGACCTCTGTGCCGCGGGTGGCCTCCTGGAAGGCCGCGGTCAGATCGACGATGACGTCCTTGGCATCGCCGACGATGGGGACGTCGGCGACGCGGATCTTGGAGATCTCGGCGGGGTCGACGTCGACGTGCACGATCTTCGCGTCGGGCGCGAAAAGGGAGGTGTTGCCGGTGACCCGGTCGTCGAAACGTGCTCCGAGCGACACGATGAGGTCGGACTCCTGCAACGCGAGCACCGCGGGCACCGTTCCGTGCATGCCGGGCATGCCGAGGTGCTGCTGGTGCGTGTCGGGGAACGCCCCACGCGCCATCAGCGTCGTCACCACCGGAGCACCGGTGGTCTCGGCGAGCTCCAGGAGCTCCTGCGAGGCCTGGGACCGGATCACGCCGCCGCCGACGTAGAGCACCGGCTTCTTGGCTTCGGTCAGGAGCTGGGCCGCCGCGAGGATCTGCTTGCCGTGCGCCTTGGTGATCGGCCGGTAGCCCGGGAGGTCGATCTTGGGCGGCCACACGAACGGCACCGCGTTCTGCTGTGCATCTTTGGTGATGTCGACGAGCACGGGGCCCGGGCGGCCCGTGCCGGCGATGTGGTACGCCGCGGCGATGGTCGCCGGGATGTCCTCGGCCTTCTTGACCAGGAACGAGTGCTTGGTGATCGGCATCGTGATGCCGACGATGTCGGCCTCCTGGAACGCGTCCGTGCCCATCAGGGTGGAGAACACCTGGCCGGTGATGAACACGACCGGCACGGAGTCCATGTGCGCGTCCATGATCGCGGTGACGAGATTCGTCGCGCCGGGGCCGGAGGTGGCCATGGCGACGCCGACCTTGTTGGAGGCCGACGCGTAGCCTTCGGCCGCGTGGCCGCCGCCCTGCTCGTGGCGGACGAGGATGTGGCGGATCACGGACGAGTCCATGATCGCGTCGTAGATGGGCAGGATCGCACCGCCCGGCAGCCCGAAGACGTCGGTGACGCCGAGGAGCTCGAGGGTGCGGACGACCGACTGGGAGCCGGTCAGGGTTTCGGGCGACGCCTTTCCTGGCGTCGCGGAGGGCAACACTGTGCTGGGGGTTGCATCCGGCGTCATGCCTTATCGATCCCTTACGTGCGAATGGTGGATGGAGCTGTGTCGAGGCGAAGGGCTACCCCGTGACCGCGCCCTCCGCAGCGGAGCGCACGAGCTTGGAGTACTTCGCGAGAACGCCACGGGTATAGCGCGGAGGAAGAGGCGCCCAGCCTTCACGGCGGGCGGTCAGCTCTGACTCGTCGACCAGTAGGTCGAGGGAGCGAGCCGCGATATCGACCCGTATCAGATCACCATCGCGCACGAATGCGATGGGACCTGCGTCCACCGCTTCGGGTGCTATGTGGCCGATGCACAGGCCGGTTGTGCCGCCTGAGAATCGTCCGTCCGTCAATAGTAGTACATCCTTGCCGAGCCCCGCGCCCTTGATGGCGGCGGTGATCGCGAGCATCTCGCGCATGCCGGGGCCGCCCTTGGGGCCCTCGTAGCGGATGATGACGACATCGCCCGCGTTGATTCGGCCCTCGGTCAGGGCGTCCATCGCCGCGCGCTCGCGCTCGAAGACGCGCGCGGGGCCTTCGAAGACGTCGGCGTCGAAGCCGGCCGTCTTGACGACGGCGCCTTCGGGGGCGAGCGAGCCCTTGAGGATCGTGAGGCCGCCCGTGGGGTGGATGGGGTTGTCGAGCGAGCGCATGACGTTGCCGTCGGGCGCGGGCGGGTTGATCTCGGCGAGGTTCTCGGCGACCGTCTTGCCGGTGACCGTGAGGCAGTCGCCGTGCAGCAGCCCGGCGTCGAGGAGCGCCTTCATGACCACGGGGACGCCGCCGTGACGGTCGACGTCGTTCATGACGTACTTGCCGAACGGCTTGAGGTCGCCGATGTGCGGGACCTTCGAGCCGATGCGGTTGAAGTCGTCGATCGTGAGGTCGACGTCGGCCTCGTGCGCGATCGCGAGCAGGTGCAGCACCACGTTGGTGGAGCCTCCGAACGCCATCGCGACGGCGATCGCGTTCTCGAACGCCTTCTTGGTGAGGATGTCGCGGGCGGTGATCCCCTGCTTGAGCAGGTTGACGACGGCCTCGCCCGAGCGGTGCGCGAAGTAGTCGCGACGGCGGTCGGCCGAGGGCGGCGCAGCGGAGCCGGGGAGGCTCATGCCGAGAGCCTCCGCGACGCTGGCCATGGTGTTGGCGGTGTACATGCCGCCGCACGCGCCCTCGCCCGGGGCGATGGCGCACTCGATGCGCTTGAGGTCCTCCTCGCTCATCTTGCCCGCCTTGCACGCACCTACGGCCTCGAACGAGTCGATGATGGTGACGTCTTTCTCGGTGCCGTCGCTGAGCTTGACCCAGCCGGGGGCGATCGAGCCCGCGTAGAGGAACACGGCCGCCAGATCGAGCCGGGCCGCTGCCATCAGCATGCCGGGCAGCGACTTGTCGCAGCCGGCGAGCAGCACCGTGCCGTCGAGACGCTCGGCCATCATGACCGTCTCGACGGAGTCGGCGATGACCTCGCGGGACACCAGCGAGAAGTGCATGCCCTCGTGGCCCATCGAGATGCCGTCGGAGACCGAGATGGTGCCGAACTGGAGCGGGTAGCCGCCACCGGAGTGCACACCCTCTTTCGCGCCCTGCGCGAGCCGGTCGAGCGAGAGGTTGCAGGGAGTGATCTCGTTCCACGAGCTCGCGATGCCGATCTGGGGCTTCTCCCAGTCGGCGTCTCCCATGCCCACGGCCCGCAGCATCCCGCGGCTGGTGGTGGCTTCGATCCCATCCGTGACGACGCGCGAACGCGGCTTCCAATCGATCTCTGGCATGTGACAACTCTAGGACCGTTTGGATGCCCGTTCGTCCATGCGTCCCGACCCGTGGAGAACCGGCGCGGGCGTCGGACCGTGGAGGACTACCGCGTCGCGCCGCGAGCGTCGGCGAGCAGGGTCAGCAGGGTCGCGATCGCGCGCTCGTCGGCGACACGGAACTGTGCGGCGGTGTCGCCCTCACCCACCTTCACCCCGAGGTCCCCCGCGTCGGGTCGCAGCACGGCGAAGGCGTCCTCGTCCGTGACGTCGTCGCCCGCGAACAGCACCGCGGTCGCGTGGGTGTACTCGCGCAGCCGCTCGATGCCGTCGCCCTTGTTCGCTCCGCGCACCGAGAACTCGATGATGTCCTTGCCGTCGCGGATCGTGAGCGCGTCGCTCACCCCGGCCGCGGCCTCGTACGCGCGCGCGACGATCTCGGCGCCCGCGTCGCCCTCCAGCTGTCGGTAGTGCACGCCGAAGCCGACCGGCTTCACCTCGAGTCGCGTGCCGGGGGCGCTGTCGACGAGTGCCCCGAGCACCCGCCCGAGCTCCGCGAGCGTCGCGCGCTCGTCGTCGGTCAGATCGAGCGAGACCCCGTCGCGGCCGAACCGGATCTCGACCCCGTGCGATCCGATGAGCAGCGCGTCCTCATCGGCCTCCGTAACGGCCTCCAGGCTGGAGAGGGGGCGGCCGGACACGTACGCGACCCAGGTGTCGGGAAGCGCTTCGAGCCGGTCGAGCGCCGCCTTCGCCTGCGGCAGCGCACGCGCCGACCTCGGGGCGTCGACGAAGGGGGCGAGCGTCCCGTCGAAATCGAGGGCGACCAGGAGCCGCTTCGCCCCGGCGAGCTTCGCCACCGCAGTGGCGAGAGCGACGGCCGCGGGCTGGGGCTGCCCGGGCCGCGGGGCGGCAGAGGCGGAGTGCGAGGAGGTGCTGTCGGTCATGCGGCTCCCGGGTCAGCGCCGGTTGACCGGCGGGTCCTGCAGGGGGTGGTCCCCGTGCGCGCTGCGCGTGAGCGCGTCGAGGAACGAGGCGGACCAGCGGGCGACGTCGTTGGTCAGCACCTTCTTGCGCAGTGCGCGCATCCGCCGCACCCTGTCGCGCTTCGGCATCGCGATCGCCTGGAGGATCGTGTCCTTGAGCCCTTCGATGTCGTGCGGGTTGATCAGGAGGGCCTGCCGCAGTTCGTCGGAGGCGCCCGCGAACTCGCTGAGCACGAGCACGCCGTCCTCGTCGACGCGGGTCGCGACGTATTCCTTGGCGACGAGATTCATGCCGTCGCGCAACGCGGTCACCAGCATCACGTCGGCCGCCAGGTAGAGCGCGACCATCTCCTCCCGCGGATAGCCGTGGTGGAGGTAGGCGACGGCCGTGTGGCCGAGCGTCGCGTAGTCGCCGTTGATGCGGCCGACCGTGAGCTCGATCTCGTCGCGCAGCTGCCGGTAGGTCTCGACGCGCTCGCGGCTGGGGCTGGCGACCTGCACGAGCGTGACCTTCTCGACGTCGATGCGTTCGTCGCGCAACAGCTCGCCGAAGGCCTTCAGCCGGTGACCGATCCCCTTGGTGTAATCGAGTCGGTCGACGCCGAGCATGATCGTCTCGGGGTTGCCGAGCTCCTCCCGGATCTCCTTGGCGCGCGCCTGGATGTCGGGACGCCGGGCGAGCGACTGGTACTGGTCGGCGTCGATGGAGATCGGGAAGGCGCGCGCCAGCACCGTGCGCACCAGGCCGCCGTGCCGGTTGGTGGTCACGTGGCGGTGCGACCCGGCCTCGGGATCGTCGCTGTCGATCGGCACCTCGATGATCGGCCCGCGCGTCTCGTAGCCCTTGAGCCTGCGCACCGCGCGCGAGAAGTTGCCCGAGTCGGCCACGCGCTGGAAGCCGATGACGTCGGCGCCCAGGAGGCCGTCGATGATCTGACGCCGCCACGGGAGCTGGGAGTAGATGCCGTAGGGCGGGAACGGGATGTGGTTGAAGAATCCGATGACCAGGTCGGGGCGGACCTCCCGCAGCATCGCGGGCACCAGCTGCAGCTGGTAGTCGTGCACCCACACCACGGCGCCCTCCGCCGCCGCCCCCGCGGCCGCTTCCGCGAACCGCCGGTTGACGCGCACGTAGCTCTCCCACCACTCGCGGTGGTAGCTCGGCTGGGCGATGACGTCGTGATAGAGCGGCCAGAGCGTGTCGTTCGAGAAGCCCTCGTAGTACTCCTGCAGCTCCTGCTCGCTCAGCGCGACCGGGAGGATGTTGATGCCGTCGGCCTCGAAGGGCTCGACCTCCTCGCCGGCGACGCCGGCCCAGCCGACCCAGACGCCGTCTTCGGCGCGCATCACGGGCTGGAGCGCCGCGACGAGACCGCCCGGCGACGGCCGCCAGCTCGCCTGGCCGTTGTCGTCCAGCACGCGGTCGACCGGGAGCCGGTTGGACACGATCACCAGTTCGTACGTTTCGGTCACTGCTGTCTCGGACGTCGTGCTGATGGTCGGTCAACTCCCCCGGTGCGATCGGATGCTCGTACTCGTCACAGTACCAGCGCGCCCGGCGACGCCAGGGGGGTTGCGTCACCGCCCCGACACTGCTCGTTCAGCCTCCCTGATTAGAGTGGCGTCGTGATGCGCATCGGGATGGGCACGACCTGCGTCTACCCGCTCGGGGTCGAGACGGCGTTCCGCACCGCCGCCGAGCTCGGCTTCGACGGCGTCGAGATCATGGTGGCACGCGACGAGAAGACGCAGTCCGCGCGGTCGCTGCGGGAACTGGCCGAACGGTACGGCACCCGCGTGCTGAGCATCCACGCGCCCGTGCTGCTCCTGACGCACTTCGTGTGGGGCCGCGACCCGAAGGTCAAGCTGGAGAGGTCGGCCGAGCTCGCCGCGGAGCTCGGCGCGGACACCGTCGTCGTCCACCCGCCCTTCCGCTGGCAGTCGGGCTACGCGGAGGACTTCCTGGACATCGTCCGGGACACGGCCCGGTCGACCGGCGTGACCGTCGCGGTCGAGAACATGTTCCCGTGGAAGGTGGCCGGCCGCTCGATGGCCGGCTACGTGCCGCACTGGAACCCGCTCGGCATGGACTGCGACGCCGTCACGCTGGACTTCTCGCACGCAGCGCTCAGCGGCGTCGACGGCCTGCAGCTGGCCGGCGCGCTCGGCGAGCGACTGCGGCACGTTCATCTCTGCGACGGCTCCGGCGCGCTCGACGACTCGCGGGTCTTCGACGAGCACCTGGTGCCTGGTCGCGGCAGCCAACCGGTGGCCGCGGTGCTGCGGTCCCTGGCGGCCTCCGGGTGGAGCGGGTCGATCGTGGCCGAGGTCAACACCCGCAAGGCGCGCGACGCGGGCGAACGACGCGCGATGCTCCAGGAGACCCTCGACTTCGCCCGCGCGCACACCCGCGGCGACGGGGTCGCGGAGGAGCCGCAGGCCGCTCCTGCTATTGCGCCCGACCCAGCAGTCGCACCAGCGCGCTCGAGTATTGCCCGTAGCCCGCTGCGGTCGGGTGGAAGGCGTCGATCCCGCTGACATTGAGCCACGGCGATTTCGAGCCGATACCGTGGCCGGCGAAATCCACTCCGACGTAGGTGATCGGCACGCCGGAGGACCGCTGGGTGGACACTACGTCCTGAATCGTCTGGTTCAGCCCCAGCGTCGCCGCGTTGATCGCCGTCGCGGTGCCGAAATCGGGCGACTTGGTGTTCGAGTTGTCGAACATCAGGGCGTACCCGGTGACGACGATGCGCGCGTTCGGGGCGGCATCGTGGATCGCTCCGTACACCGCGGCCAGCCGCTCAGGGAGGACGTTGAGCAGCGAGAGCGCCGACGACACCCCGTCGCGGCACGCGACCGCTTTGCCGGCCGAGCACTCGGCGGCGATGGCGGCGACTCCGAGATCGTTGCCTCCCACGCTCACCGTCACGAGGTCGGTGCGGTCGTCGAGGGCGATCAGCTGGTGCTTGAGGAGGTCGGAGGTCGTCGCGCCCGCGCACGCCGCGTTCACGACCAGGTCGACCCCGGAGGCGCGAGTGAAGTCGTTCGGGTAGCTGCTGGGGCTGAGCCGGCACTTGCCCGACTCGTTGCCTCCGCCCATGCCCGCGGCGAACGAGTCGCCGAGAGCGACGTAGCGGGTGCGCTCGGTCAGCGGCTCCCTGGGGAAGGGATCCGGCGTCGACGTGGCGGTGGGCGCCGGCTGCGGCGTCGCGTCCTGCGTGGCGCGGGGAGCGCCGGGCGCTGCGCACGCGGCCACGGCGAAGAGCACGGCCGCTCCGAGCGCGGCCGTGAGAGCGGAGGTGAGCACTCTGCGTCGCATCGAGCACACGTTACCCGGTGCTCCTCGCGGTTCGATCGGAGGCCGCCGGAAAGGAGCTGATCAGATCCGCTCGGTGAGCGCGAGGAGGATGGCGGGGACGGTCTGCGAGAGCCGTTCAGCGAAGGGACGCTCGTCGCCCGCGAGCAGCGCGCGCGCCTCGCCGTTCGCGCACAGCTCCGCGATGATCCGCACCCCCTCCTCCGGGTCGATCGTGAAGCGGCGGCGCGCGCTCGCGAGAGCAGCGACGACCGTCTCGGTGAGCTCTTGGAAGAAGCCGTCCTGGTACCTCAGGAAGTCGGCGGAGATCGCCGGGTCGCGCAACGCCAGCAGCAGGAACTCGGACTGCACGAGCCACCATCGCCGGTCATCGGACTGCAGCTCGAGGATCCGGGTGATGGTTCGGATGACATCGGCGTCGTCGAGCTCCACGCCGCCCGCGCCGACGAGTGGCCGGAGGAACTGCTCGACGCCGGCGTCGAGCTGTTCGAGGCGCATGACCTTCTCGCGCTCCATCAGGGCGAAGAAGAGCTCCTCTTTGCTGGAGAAGTTGGAGTAGAACGCGCCGCGTGTGAAGCCCGCGGCCTCCGCGATCGTCTCGACGCTCGCGGCGCGGACGCCCTGCTCGGCGAATACGTCGAAGGCGGCGTCGAGGAGGCGCGCGCGGGTGCGCCGGCGCCGAGCGGACTCGACGGGGGCGTCGTCTCTGAGAGCTGTGCTTTCCAAGCTGAAACCTTCCTGGATCGAGTTCCCGATACACGAGTGTATCCGATACAGTCGGGCGGTCGGATACAAAGGTGTATCGAATCCTTTCGGCGGTGCTGGAGCCCGGCCCCGTCAGCCCCTACTACTGGAGAACGCGTGTCCTCGCTCCTGTATTCGATCGGCCGTTGGGCCTTCCGTGCCCGCAAGCTCGTGCTGTCGCTGTGGCTGCTGCTGCTCGTCCTCCTCGCCGGCGGCGCCATCGCCTTCAACCAGGGGACGGACAACACGTTCAGCATCCCGGGCACCGAGTCGCAGGAGGCGCTCGACACACTGAGCAGGACCTTCCCGCAGGTCAGCGGCACGAGCGCCCAGATCGTGGTCGTCGCGCCCGACGGCGAGACGGTCGATCAGTCGGCGATCCAGAAGCCCGTCGAGCAGACCGTCGCCGACCTCGCGAAGACCGACGGCGTCGCCGGCACGACCTCCCCGTACAGCTCGACGGTCAAGAACCTGATCTCCGACGACCGCACGGCCGCCATCATCACCGTGCAGCTGCACGGCCAGCAGACGACCGTGCCCGCCGCCACCAAGAAGGCGATCTCCGACGCCGGCGCGAGCCTCCGCACAGAGCTGCCCTCCGGATCGCAGGTCGCCGTCGGCGGTCAGCTCTTCTCGCAGAGCCTGCCGACGATCTCGCCGACCGAGGGCATCGGCCTCGTCATCGCGATCGTCGTGCTGATCATCACCTTCGGGTCCATCCTCGCGGCCGGGATGCCGCTGGCGACGGCCCTGCTCGGCGTCGGCCTCTCGATGTCGCTCATCTTCATCGCCACGTTGTTCGGGCCGATCTCATCGACCACGCCGCTGCTGGCCCTCATGCTCGGCCTCGCCGTCGGAATCGATTACTCGCTCTTCATCATCTCCCGCCACCAGAGCCAGCTGAAAGCGGGCGTCGATCCGGAGGAGTCCACCGCACGGGCGGTCGCGACCGCAGGGTCGGCGGTGCTGTTCGCAGGCATCACGGTGATCATCGCGCTGGCCGGACTGGCCGTGGCAGGGATCCCGTTCCTGACCACCATGGGACTGGCCGCCTCGGTCGCGGTGGCCATCGCGGTGCTCGTCGCGCTCACGCTCACGCCGGCGTTCCTCGGCTTCGCCGGCGCCCGCATCGCACCCGGGCATCGCGCCGCCAAGCGCGCCGTGCGCAAGGCGAAGGCCACGTCGGCGCAGCAGGGCGGCGCAGCTCAGGAGGCCGCAACCTCCGATCCCGCGGAACCGGAACCGGCCGGCCGCGCCAACCCGTCGCTCGCGCACGCGGCGAAGGCCGAGATCCCGAAGGGACCGTTCCGCACCTGGGTGCGCGCCGTCACGCGGTTCCCGATCGTCACGGTCGTGGCGGTCGTCGTCGCCCTGGGCATCGCCGCCCTCCCTGCCCTCCAACTGCGGCTCGCGCTCCCCGACGCCGGCTCCCACCCGAAGTCGGACCCGGCCCGCATCGCCTACGACCTCGTCTCGGAGCATTTCGGGCCGGGCTACAACGGTCCACTGATCGTCACCGGCTCGATCATCTCCAGCACCGACCCGGTGGGCCTGATGAAGAAGCTGGGCGCCGAGATCGCCGACCTGCCCGGCGTCGCGGCCGTGCCGCTCTCGACCCCGAACCAGAACGCCGACACCGGGATCGTCCAGGTCATCCCGACGACGGCTCCGGACGATCCGCAGACCGCCGCGCTCGTCTCCGAGCTGCGCGCCAAGCACCAGCACTTCCTCGACGAGTACGGCGTCGATCTCAAGGTCACCGGCACCACGGCCGCTCAGATCGACGTCTCCTCACGGCTCGCCGGGGCGCTGCTGCCGTTCGGCATCCTCGTCGTCGGGCTCTCGCTCGTGCTGCTGACCATGGTGTTCCGGTCCATCGCCGTGCCCATCAAGGCCGCGCTCGGCTATCTGCTCTCGGTCGGCGTCGCCTTCGGCGCCGTCACCGCCGTGTTCGAGTGGGGCTGGTTCTCCGGGGCGGTCAACCTCGACAAGACCGGCCCGGTCATCAGCTTCATGCCGATCATCCTGATGGGCGTGCTGTTCGGGCTCGCGATGGACTACGAGGTCTTCCTGGTGAGCCGGATCCGCGAGGACTACGTGCACGGCGGCGACGCCCGGCGAGCGGTGCAGAGCGGCTTCGTCGGCTCCGCCAAGGTCGTCACCGCCGCGGCCGTCATCATGATCTCGGTCTTCGCCGCCTTCGTGCCGGAGGGCGACACCTCCATCAAGCCGATCGCGCTCGGGCTCGCCGTCGGAGTCTTCGTCGACGCGTTCATCGTGCGGATGACGCTGGTGCCCGCCGTGCTGCAGCTGCTCGGCGACAAGGCCTGGTGGATGCCGCGCTGGCTCGACCGCATCCTGCCCTCCTTCGACGTGGAGGGCGACGGCCTGCAGAAGGAGCTCGAGCTGGCCGACTGGCCGACACCCGGCGCACGGTTCGTGGCGGCGGCGGACGGCCTCGCGGTGAGCGTTCGCCGCACGCCGATCCTCCGGGATGTGTCCTTCCGCCTCGGCGACGGCGAGGCTCTCGTGGTGCACGGTCCCGACCGAACCGCCGCCCTCGCCCTGCTGCTGGCCGTGACCGGCCGCACCAAGGTCGCCGGCGGCACCGTCAAGGTCGCCGGCTTCGTCCTCCCGACGCGAGGCGCGGCCGTGCGGGCGCGGACCTCCGTCGTGCGCCTCGACCATTCGGAGACGCCGGTGCAGGACCTGCGCAGGGCGCTCGCCAGCTCGCCGGCCATCCTCGGCCTCGATGCCGCGGACAGCCTCACCGATCCCGTCGAACGGCGCCGCGTACGCGTCGAGCTCGCCCGCGCCTTCGCCGACGCCCGGGCGGCCGGGCGTCCGTTCGGACTCGTCGTGACGTGCGTGGACCCGTCCGGGCTGGACGACCTGCTTCCCGAGAGCGCTGAGCCGACGGGGGTTCGGCTGGCGCCCGGCGCCGACGGCGCCGCGCATCCCATCCCCGCTCCGGACACATCGGCCGATCCCGCAGGACACGCGGGCACGGCCGAGCCGACCGACCACGCGGACCACACCGCCACCCACCTCGAGAAGGCGAACGCCCGATGACCAGCCCCGCTCCCCTGCGCCGTCCGCGCTCCCTGTTTTCCCTGGAGCGAATGCGCTCCGACAAGCGGGTGACCTGGCTGACCATCGTCGGCCTCGTGCTCGTCCCACTCGTCATCGGCGGCCTCCTGGTCTGGGCGCTGTGGAACCCCACCGAGCGCCTCGGCGACGTGAAGGCGGCCGTCGTGAATCTCGATCAGCCGGTGACCGTCAACGGCCAGGTGGTGCCGCTCGGCCGCCAGATGGCCGCGGGCCTGCTCGGCGCGAAGAACGACAACTTCACCTGGGTGCTCACCGACCAGAAGGACGCCGACGCCGGGATCGCCGACGGCAGCTACGTGGCCGTCGTCACCATCCCGAAGAACTTCTCGAAGGCGGCGACCTCCACCGCGGGCACCGACGGTGCGGCGAAACAGGCCACCATCGACGTCCGCACCAGCCAGAAGTCCAAGCTCGTCGACCCCGCCATCAGCCAGGCCGTGACCACCACCGCGACCGGAGTGCTCAACAAGCAGCTCACGACGACGTACCTCGAGAACGTCTACGTCGGCTTCAACACGCTGCACGACCAGCTGGCGAAGGCGGCGACCGGGGCGCACTCGCTCTCCAGTGGACTGACGCAGCTGGCGTCGGGCACGCATCAGCTCGCGGACGGGGCTGGCCAGCTTTCCTCGGGCGCGACGGCGCTGTCGAGCGGGCTCGGCCGGCTGTCGGACGGCGCGTCGGGGCTGTCGAGCGGCCTCGGCACGCTCTCGACCAACATGACGGCCTACGCGAACGGCGCCTCGCAGGGAGCGGCGTCAGCTCAGGCCCTCCCGGCGGGGGCCGCCCAGCTCGCCAGCGGTACGGCCGGAGTACGCGACGGCGTCGCCGCAACCGTCGCGGGCCTCGGCACGCTCTACGACAGCTGCGTGACAGCGCACACGGCGACCGACCCTACGTGCCAGGGCATCGAGGCGACGTTCTCCAGCCTGAAGAACCCCGACCCGAGGGTCGGGCTTCAGGCGGCCGCGACCCAGGTGGCAGCGGGAGCTCAGCAATTCTCGGACAAGCTCGCCCCGTTGCCCGGCCAGCTCGCGCAGTCGGCCTCCGCCGCCCAGCAGCTTGCGGGCGGCACCGCGCAGTCGGCCTCCGGCGCCCAGCAGCTCGCCTCCGGCGTGCAGCAGTCGGCCGACGGTGCCTCCCAGTACGCGGCAGGGGTGCAGCAGTTCGCGGCCGGGGTCCCGGCGCTCGCGACGGGTGCCGACCAGTCCGCCGCAGGCGCGGCCTCCCTCGCCTCGGGCCTCGACACCGCGGTCGCGCAGCTGCCCAACTACGACGCGGGTCAGCGCACCAACCTGGCGTCGGTCGCCTCGCAGCCGGTCGGCCAGAAGCAGTCGGGCACGACGGCGTTCGGCGCCTCCAGCGTGCCGCTGTTCGCGTCCGTCGCGCTCTGGCTCGGCGCGCTCGCCACGTTCCTGGTGCTCCAGGCGCTGTCGCGTCGCGCGCTGCTGACCTCCCGCGCCGCCGGCCTGATCGCGGTCGATGGTCTCGCGCCGGCCGCCGCGATCGGCGTCGTCCAAGGGCTGCTCGTCGCCGGGATCATGCAGCCGGCGATGCAGCTGAGCGTGGGCGCGTGGTTCGGCTTCGCGGCCGTCTCGGTCGCGGCGGCCGTCTGCTTCGCCGCCGTCAACCACGGGCTCGTCGCGCTGCTGGGAGGCATCGGACGCTTCCTCGGCATGCTCGTGGTGGTGGTGACGCTCGCCTCCGGGATCGTCTCGACATCGCCCGGATTCTTCGACAGCGTGATGGCCTGGCTGCCGACGTCGCCGGCGATCACCGCGCTGCAGGGCGTCGTCGACGGCTCGACCGGTGTGTGGCGCGGCCTGGGCGGCCTCCTGCTCTGGGCGGCCCTCGGCTTCGGGCTCGCCCTCGCGGCCGTGGCCAGGCGGCGCATCGTCACGGCCTCCCAGCTCCTCCCCGCCGAGTAGACCGGTTCAGGCGGTCGCGGCGAGGGCGAGCGTCGCGAGGACGACGGTGGCGGGTGCGACGAGGAGGCCGAGGAGCACGTAGCGGCTCCAGCGGATGCGCACGTCGAACGACGTGAGCCGCTGGTGCCAGAGCAGGGTCGCGAGCGACGCCCAGGGCGTGATCAAGGGGCCGGCGTTCACGCCGATGAGCAGCGCGGCGAGCCGCACCGGGCTGCCCGCCGCCGGCTCCAGCGCCAGGTACGCAGGGAGGTTGTCGATCGCGTTGGCCCCGACCATTCCGGTGAGAGACAAGCGCAGCAGCGCGAGCGGTGACTCCCCCGACCCGGAGACCTGCGCCAGCAGCGTCCCGAGGCCGTTGGCGTGCAACGCCTCGATGAACAGGAACAGTCCCGACGCCAGGAGCACGAGCTGCCACGGCAGAAGGCCGAACCGCAGCACGTCGCGACGGCGGACGGCGAAGACCACGATCAGGACGACCGCGGCCGCCGAGGCCGGCATCCACACCGGAATGCCCGACACGAGCAGCGGCACGAGCGCGACCAGCACCGCCGCGGCGATCCAGAACAGCACGGGATCCTCGATGCCGTCCTCCGCGCCCGTCACGTACCGCACCAGCAGTTGCCTGCGCGACAGCACGAACAGCACGATCATCGGCAGCACGATCGCCACGACGGCTGGCGCCCACATCAGCGCGGCGAACGCGAACGGCGTCGGATCGCCCATCGCGTGCTGGGCCAGCAGGTTCGTCAGGTTGGAGACCGGCAGCAGCAGCGAGCCGGTGTTCGCCAGCCACACGGTCGTCAGGGCGAACGGCAGCGGGTCGAGCCCGGCGTGCCGGGCGAGCACGATCACCACCGGCGTGAGCAGGACCGCCGTGGTGTCGAGGGACAGGAAGATCGTGCTGAGCGCGGCGACGACCACGACGAGCAGCCAGAGCAGCCACGCCCTCCCGCGCCCCCAGCGCGCCGTCTGCTGCGCGACGACGGTGAAGACGCCCGCCTCCGCCGCCAGCTCGGTCACCACGGTCACCGCGACGACGAAGAGCAGGATCGGCCAGACGCGATCCCAGAGGGCCAGCGCGTCCGCGGCGGGGAGGAGCCCGGTGAGCACCGCCACCGCGCCGAGGACCAGGAGCACGGCGCCGACGACGGCCGTCCGCATGCCGCTCCTCTCGTTCGACGCCTCAGGAAGCGTACGCTATCGCCACGAGCGAAAGGACGCCGATGCGCAAGTTCATCTTCAACGGCGCGATCATCAGCGCAGTCATCGGGCTGTGGACGACGATCCAGTCGACCAAGCAAGGCCCCCGGGATTGGCGTGTGCCGCTGATGTGGATCAGTGCGGCGCTCAGCGTCGTGATCGCCATCGGCACGGTGCTGCAGGAGTCCCGGGAGGCCGACGAGCGCGAAATCGGCCACTGACCACGCGATTTCCGTTGTCCGCACGGCGTGTCCGCGCGTTCTGAGCAGGTAACGCCCTGAAAATTGTTCTCGACGGAGAACCTGGAAGGGGTTGCGCGATGTTTGGTCGTAGGCGGCACGCCGCCGCTGAAGTGCAGGCGGCGCCAGTCCCCCAGTTGTCGGATGCTCAAATCCTCGAAGTCGTTCACGCCAAGGTCGCCGAGCTGATCGGTGAGCGCGGCGAGTGGACGGTGTCCCGTCGGTCGTCCGACGACACCGACTCCATCTTCCACTCCGTGCTCTCCCAGTCCGTCTCCGTCGGCATCACCGCCGCCCTCGTGGAGGCACGTCGACGGCTGGAGGCCGGAGAAGCCGAGATCGTCGTGGCCGCCGAGCCGCAGCACCGGGCGGAGGCGGCGCCCGTCGTCGCGGTCGAGACCCCCGCGCAGCACGATGAAGAGCAGCACGAGGAGCCCGCCGCGTTCGGCTGGGAGCCCGCGCCCATCACCGTCTGGACCGACCTCCGTCGCCCGGTCACCGGCGAGATCCCCGCGATCGCACAGCGCCCCGCCGCGTAAAGCTCCGCGCGAGCGCGCACCATCGGCCGTCTCGACGACGGCTCAGCCGATGTGCTTCCAGGAGGACGGGCCGTCGGAGCCTGCCCGATAGGTCTGCAGCGGCACCTCGTCCTTCTTCCACGCGGCGATGACCGGTGCAACGATGCGCCACATCTCCACCGCGGTGTCACCGCGCACGGACAGCGACGGGTCTCCATCGAGGATGCCCTCCAGCACCTCGCCGTAGGCCAGCAGCAGGCCCGGACCGAACTCCGCACTCAGCGCCACCCGCTCGATCTCGTGCGGGTCGCCCGGGCCGTTGATGTTGAGCTCCAGCGACATGGCGTCAGGGGCGAGCATGATCCGCAGCATCGTCGGCTCGGTGTGGCCTCGCAGTCCGCGCGGGATGTGCTTGGCCGGTTTGAAGGTGACCAGGATCTCGCGGCGCTTCGAGCCGAGCGCCTTGCCCGAGCGGAGGGTGATCGGCACGCCGGCCCAGCGCCAGTTGTCGATCTCCACGGTCAGCTCGGCGAGCGTCTCGGTGTTGCGTGCGGGGTCGACACCCGGCTCGTTCGTGTACGCGGGGAGCTTGCTGCCGTCGATGGTCCCCGCGGTGTACCGCGCGCGCCTGCTCGCCGCGGCGGGGTCGTCGCGCCACACCCGCGTCGCACGCAGCACGGTCGCCTTGGCGTCGCGGAGGTCGGTGGCGTCGAGCGCCGACGGCGGCTCCATCGCGAAGACCGCGAGAACCTGGAGCAGGTGGCTCTGGATCATGTCCATGAGCGCGCCGGCGTTGTCGTAGTAGCGGGCGCGGCCCTCCAGGCCGAGGGTCTCGTCGTAGACGATGTCGACGCTCTGGATGTGGTCGCCGTTCCAGACCGGCTCGAGGATGCTGTTCGCGAAGCGCAGGCCGATCAGGTTGAGCACCGTGGAACGGCCGAGGAAGTGGTCCACCCGCTGGATGCGCTCCTCCGGCACCAGGGTCGCCAGGCGCTTGTTCAGCGCGATCGCGGTGCGCTTGTCGGTGCCGAACGGCTTCTCCAGCGCGAGCGACAGCCCGTCGGGGAGGGTCAGCTTCGACAGCGCGTCGCACGCCTTCGCGGTGACGGCGGGCGGCAGGGCGAAATAGAGGGCGGGCGCACCTTCGCACGCGTCGAAGATGCGCTGGAGGTCGTCGGGCTTGGTGACATCTGCCGACAGGTACCGGGTGCTCTTCAGCAGCGCTTCGACCGCTGGGCCGCTCGCCTTGACCGTCTTGAACGACGCGCGCACGGTGGACCGCCACTTCGCGTCCGTCCACTCCTCCGCTCCGGAGCCGACCAGCTGGAAGCTTCGTTCTGGGTGGTTCGTGAGCAGCTGCCCCACGGCAGGGAGCAGGAGTCTGGACGACAGATCGCCACTCGCTCCGAGAATCACCAGAGTGCCCACGGTCTGCGTCATGCCGTTCACAGTACGGCCATACTGGGGATATGTCGCTCCCCATCGAGGATTACGCCCTGATCAGTGATTGCTTCACGGGGGCCCTCGTCGGACGGGACGGCAGCATCGACTGGCTGTGCCTGCCGCGGTACGACTCGCAGTCGACGTTCGGTGCGATCCTGGGCACGGAGGACCACGGCCGCTGGCTGCTGGCCCCCACCGATCCCGCCGCGAGCAGCACCCGCGCGTACGAGCGCGACACGATGATCCTGGTCACGCGGTGGCGCACCTCCACGGGCGAAGTGGAGGTCATCGACGCGATGCCGATGGGCGACCACAGGGCCGACGTGGTGCGCCGGGTGCGCGGTGTGAGTGGTCATGTCGAGCTCCGCGAAGACCTGCGCATCCGGTTCGGCTATGCGACCGCCATCCCGTGGGTGCGCAGGATGTCGGACCAGAAGCCGTCTGCGCTCGTGGCCGTGGCCGGCCCCGACGGCCTGGTGTTCCGCGGCTCGTCCCTTCGCGCGAGCGATCATGCGCACGAGGGGAGGTTCACCGTGCACGCGGGGCAGACGGTCGACCTCTCGATGACGTGGTTCCCCTCCCATCGTGCGGCTCCCGAAGCGCTCGACGTGGAGAAGGCCCTCCAGCGCACGCGCGAATGGTGGACAGGGTGGGCGGCCGGCTGCGCCCACGACGGGCCCTACCGTGACGAGGTCGTGCGCTCGCTCCTGATCCTGCGCGCCCTGACGCACCTGGAGACCGGCGGCATCGTGGCCGCGGCCACGACCTCCCTGCCCGAGAACTTCGGCGGTGAGCGCAACTGGGACTACCGGTACGTCTGGCTGCGCGACGCGTCGCTGACCATCGGAGTGCTGCTCGCCCACGGCTACGACGAGTACGTCGACCACTGGCGCGACTGGCTGCTGCGCGCGGTCGCCGGCGATCCCGGCGACGTGCAGATCATGTACGGCCTGGGCGGCGAGCGCAACCTGGACGAACGCGAGCTCGACAGCCTGCCGGGCTACCAGGGGGCGCATCCTGTGCGGGTCGGCAACGACGCCTCGAGGCAGTTCCAGGCGGACGTCATCGGCGAGGTCATGCTCGGCCTCGACCGCGGCCGGGCCGCGGGCGTGACGGAGACCCGGTTCTCGTGGGCACTGCAGCGCGCGCTGATGGGGTTCCTGGAGGACAACTGGCGCAACGCCGACCACGGCATCTGGGAGATCCGCGGAGAGCCGCGCATGTTCACTCACTCGCGCGGGCTGGTCTGGGCGGCCTTCGACTGCGCGATCCGCGGGGTGGAGGACTACGGGCTCGACGGGCCGGTGCAGCGCTGGCGGCAGCTGCGCGACCAGATCCGCGCCGATGTGGAGGCCAACGGGTACGACGAGCACCGCGGCACGTACGTGCAGTACTTCGGCGGCACAGAGGTCGACGCCTCCCTCCTCCTGCTGGCCCAGGTGGGCTACTGCGACTACGACGATCCGCGCATGCTCGGCACGGTGAAGGCGATCGAGGAGGACCTCCTGCGCGACGGGCTCGCCCTGCGTTACCGCACGGAGAAAGGCGTCGACGGCCTCCCCGCCGGCGAGCACCCCTTCTTGGCCTGCTCGTTCTGGCTGGTCGAGCAGTACGCGCGCTCGAATCGGCTCGACGACGCGCGGCGACTGATGGATCGCCTCGTCTCGCTCGCGAACGACGTGGGCATGCTCTCGGAGGAATACGACGTGGAGGGGCGGTCGCAGGCCGGCAACACCCCGCAGGCGCTGACGCACCTCGCATTGGTGCGTGCCGCCGACGCCATCGCGGAGGCGACAGCGCAGTGACCCCCGCGCTGGCGCAGCCCGCCACCGACGAGGAGGTCGACCTCGGCGAACGGCTCGAGCTCGGCTCCCCCTGGGTGACGATCGTGTGGAACGACCCCGTGAACCTGATGTCGTACGTGACCTACGTCTTCCAGAGCTACTTCGGCTTCTCCAAGGCGGAGGCGCAGCGACTGATGCTGCTCGTGCACAATGAGGGCCGTGCGGTCGTCGCGACCGGCACGCGCGAGGAGATGGAGCGGCACGTGGAGGCCATGCACGAGTACGGGCTGTGGGCGACGCTGCAGAAGGCGGACGCGTGAGGCCGTTCCGCGCCGACCGGCACGGCGGCGGGGTCCACGCGCGCTTCGAGGCCGCCGAGGTCGACGTGCTGCGCCGGTTCGCCGCCGACGCAGCCGACCGCGCGGAGCGGGCGGCCGACGGGGCCGGGTCGAGCGCGGCCGACGCCGACCCGGCGCTCGCACGGCTGCTGCCCGACGCGTACCCCGACGATCCGGAGGCGTCTGCCGAGTTCCGGAGGTTCACCGCCGAGCGGATCGCCGAGCGCAAGGCCGGTAACGCCCGCGCGGTACTCGACGCGCTGGGCACAACCCGGGGCGAGTCGGTGGAGGTGCGGCTCGACGACGCGCAGGCGCAGGCCTGGCTGCGCACCCTCACCGACATCCGGCTGGCCCTGGCCTCCGGCCTGGGCATCGAGCACGACGGCGACGAGGGCGACGTCCACGACCTCGAGTCGGCGACCCGGCGGGCGGTCTACGACTGGCTCGCCGCGGTGCAGGAGTTCCTCGTGCTCGCCGTCAGCCGCGCCTCCCGTCGCTGACGCGGACTCTGGCTGTCGAAGGACGCCCTCCGGTCGCTCAGACCGGGAAGCGGACCGCCGCCGCGACCGCGCCTCCGCCTGGCACGTCCTCCGCACGCAGCGCGTAGACCTTCGCCTTGGAGGCCAGCGAGCGGCGGATGATCTCGTCGACCACACCGTAGTTGCCGGGAGCGTCGTCGTCGCCGTACGCGATCTTCCCCGTCTCGTCGTCGAGCGACCCCGGCACGCGACGGTCGATGTCGAACACGAGCGTCTCGACGGCACCGTACGTCGCCGCACGGGCGATGTCGCTGAGATCCACGAGCGCCGTCCCTCCGGCGATACGCGTCGAGAAGTCCTCTTTGAGCGCGGCGACCTTGCCCGCGTACAACCGGTCGAGCACGCCGCGCGCTGCGGCCGCCAGCTCGTCCTCGGTCTTCTCCTCCGGGTTGCCCGCGATCACATCGTTCAGCAGGCGCGGATAATCCGTCGCTCCGCGGAAGATCCCCGCCAGCGGCTCGGCGGCGGCCAGGATCAACGGCTCCGTGGAGGTCGCCAGCAGCGGGTGCAGCGCCCGCTCGATCGCCTGCACGTACTCCAGCATCCGCACCTTCTGGCCTTCGGAGCCCTGAACGCGGCCGGACGCCGTGCGCCCGCTGACCGACGGCAGACCGACCGCCGACGCGACGTCCTTCGGCATGCCCTCGACCTCCACCAGCGCGGGCGGCGCTTCCGGGTCGATGCGGATCAACCGCACGGAGTTCTGCGCGAGCGCGAGGATGAGAGCGGACTGCGGGAAGGTCACCGCGCGCAGGAGCGGCTTGATGTAGAACCGGTCGGCCACCTCGCATGCTGAGGTCAGCCGGTTCGGCAGCCGGAAGGTCTCGGCGACCTCCCCGTCGAGGAACACTGCCAGCGAACGCGACTGGTACCGCCAGAAGTCGCGGTCCTCGAGGATGACTTCGCCCTCGGCCTGGATGCGGCCGATGGTCGCCCGGCCGATGCCCATCGCCTCCAGCGATTTCACGGCCAGACCCAGGTGGTTCTTGAGCTCGATCCGTGCCCGGTCGGCTTCCGGCGGCGTCGTGCCGGTCGGCAGGTAGATGCTGACGCAGCCCGGCTCGCGCAGCGACGCGATCCTCTCGATGTCGGCCTTGGTCGGAATGTCCTTGTACTCCACGTTTCCTCCTCGGTCGTCCCCGGCCGGACGTCGGCGGCCGGTCCGCCCAGTCTCGTCGTGGCCCCAGAGCGGCACAAGCCCCCGGCGGGCGTCCTCCGAACCTTCGGGTTGACAGAGCCGCGAACCGCGCCTACCGTCCTTTAAACCGGTTTAGACGACACCCGTTCGGGGGTCACTCACGAAGGAACACCGCAATGAAGCGCAACCGACTCCTCGCCGCGGCGACGGGCGCACTGCTCGCCTCCGCCGCCTTCGTGCCCGCCGTCGGCGCCGCCCTCCCGGCGAGCGCCGCGCCGGCTCCCGCAGCCCCGACCTCCGCGACTCCGGCCGCCCCCACGCTGACGAACCTCGCCCACCTGGACTTCCTGCTCGACGACGTCCCCCTGCTCGGCGGAGTCGTTGGCCATTCGACGTACAACCAGAGCGGTGAACCGACCGCTCGCGCGCCGTGGGTCTACGCCAACCGCAACGCCGACGGCAGCTTCACGCGCGTCGGCGGAGGCCCGATCACGGATGCCGCGAAGGGCTGGTATGCGCAGGGGTCGTTCGATGCCGACGACATCTCGCGCGCCGCCGTCGTGTACCTGCGCGACTGGAAGCAGAACGGCACGGCCTCCAGCCGTGCCTCCGCCTACGAGCTGCTGCGCGAGCTCGCCTACCTCCAGGTCGACTCGGGCCCCAACGCCGGCAACGTCGTGCTGTGGCAGCAGCACGACGGCACGCTCAACCCGTCAGCGATCCCGGCCGAGCAGCCCGACCCCAGCGACTCGGCCGAGTCGTTCTGGCTGGCGCGCACGGTGTGGGCGCTCGGCGAGGGGTACGCGGGCTTCCGCGACGCCGACCCGGCGTTCGCCTCCTTCTTGCAGCAGCGGATGTCGCTCGCGCTGCGGTCGCTCGAGCGGCAGTCGCTCGCGAAGTACGGCACGACGGACCAGGCGAACGGCGTCACCGTGCCCGGCTGGCTCATCGTGAACAGCGCCAGCCCGACGGCGGAGGCCGTGCTCGGACTCAGCGCCTACTCGGCGGCCGCTCCCCGTGACGCGCAGGCGCGCACCGATCTGCAGCGCTATGCGCAGGGCATCGCCGGGCTCTCCTCCGGAGGCGTCGGCCAGTGGCCGTTCGGGGCGCTGCTCCCCGAGGCGAACTCCCCCACCTTCTGGCACGCGTGGGGAGCCATGCAGCCCGCCGCGCTGACCGCCGCGGCGACGCAGCTCCACGACGCTGGCCTCCAGAAGGCCGCCAGCACCGACCTCGCCCAGTTCACCGCGCAACTGCTCGCCACCGGAGGCCCGGACAACGGCTGGACGCCGACCCCCGCCGACCAGACGCAGATCGCGTACGGCGTCGATTCCCGGGTGGAGGGCCTGGTCGCGGCGAGCGACGCCACGCACGCCGCCGGCCTCGCGACGCTCGCAGGCGCCCAGGCCGCCTGGTACTTCGGCGCGAACCCCGCCGGGACGGCGGTCTACGACCCGGCCACCGGCGTCTGCGTCGACGGCATCAACAGCGATCGCAGCGTCAACCGCAACTGCGGCGCCGAATCGACCATCCACACCGAGCTGAGCATGCTCGCACTGGACGCCCACCCGGCGATCAAACGGCTCGCGCTGTCGCTGACGCACACCTCGGCCACCGACGGCCTGCAGGTCGTGGAGGCCGAGAAGGGAGCGCTCACCGGCTCCGCGAGCGTCGTCACCCCGCCCTCCGCGTGGACGGGCTCGGCCAACTGGTCGGGCGGCGCCTACGTCGCCGCCGCCAACGGCGCGACCGTGACGATGACGCTGCCCGCCGGTCATCCGGACGTGCGCATCCTGCCGATCGCCGACCTCGGCCCGGACGGGACGGCGACCAGCGGCTCGGGCACCACCTCCTGGACCGCGCGTGCCGGCCACCGGACCGTGCCGCTCGGCAGCACGCAGAACGTCCGCCCGGGAGCCCAGGGCATCGCGCCCACCACGGTGTTCCTCCTGCCGCAGACGCTGCCGGCGACCGCCCCCGCCACGGCGACGACCGTCACCGCGACCGTGCACGGCACCGCCCGGCTCGACGCCGTGCTCGTGCAGCCGGTGGTCTCCCACCTCGGCCTGACGGGCACCGGGCGCCTCGACGTCTACGTCAACGGCACGTCCGCCACGGTGCCGCAGCACCTGAACGCGACCGGGCCTGTCGTCGCCACCCGCTACGACGGCGCGGGCCGACAGGTCGGCGCCCCGATCCCGCTGAACGGCAACGGCACGGTCACCGTCGTGCCCGGCGGCTTCACGACGGTAATGGGCCGATGAGAGGGATGGGCCGATGAGAGGGATAGGCCGATGACGCCGGTGGATGTCACGATCAACGACGTCGCCCGGGCGGCGGGCGTCAGCAAGGGCCTCGTCTCGCTCGCGCTGAACGGCAAGCCCGGCGTGGCCCTGGAGACCCGCGACCGCATCCTCGCCGCTGCCGACAAGCTCGGCTTCACGCCGAATCCGAGCGCGCGCGGCCTCACCACCCGCCGTGCCTACGCCCTCGGCCTGGTGCTGCGCCGCGCCGCCCGCACCATCGAGGTCGACCCGTTCTTCGCGGCCTTCATCGCCGGCGTCGAGACGGTGCTCTCGGAACGCGGCCAGGTGCTCGTGCTGACCGTCGTCCCCGACCACGAGGCGGAGGCCCGCGCCTACGCGCGGCTCGCCGTCGACAAGCGCGTCGACGGGTTCCTGCTGACCGACCTCCTCGCCGACGACCATCGGATCGGGCTGGTGCAGAGCTTCGGGTCGGCGGCCGTGTCGCTCGGTGAGCCGGTCGGCGGCAGCCCGTTCCCGGTGATCTCGCGCGACTACGACTCCGGCATCGACGCGCTCGTCACGCACCTGCTCGACCTCGGCCACCGCCGCATCGCGCACGTATCCGGAGACGAGCGGATGCTCCACGGCCTGCTTCGACGAGAGCGCTTCGAGCGCGCCGTGCGCGCCGCAGGACTCGACCCGATCATCGTCCCCACCGACTTCTCGCCCGAACAGGGCGCAGAGGCGACGAAGTCGCTTCTCGACTCCGCCGAACCGCCCACCGCCATCGTCTACGGCAACGACCCGATGGCGATCGCGGGCATGGGGGTCGCGCACGAGCGCGGCCTCCGCCTCCCCCACGACCTGTCCATCACCGGGCTCGACGGCTCCCAGATCGGGACGTACGTCTACCCGACCCTCACGACCCTGGACAACGACCCGGCCGGCTGGGGCATCGCCGCCGCCACCGCACTGCTGCGGCTGGTGGAGGACGGCGAGCCTGCCGATGTCGCCCTGCCCCCTGCCCGATTGGTGGTCCGCGCCTCCACGGCCCGGCCGCCGCGTCACTGAAATCACGAAAGAAGAGCGAACCATCATGCGCAAACGCATCACAGGCTTCCGCAGACTCGCGGTCGCCGTCATCAGCGCCGGCGTCGTCGCCGGGACCCTGGCCGCGTGCGGCTCGAGCAACGGAGGCGGTCAGACCGACGCCATGAAGGCGCACGGCCCGATCACCATCTGGTACTCCAACAACCAGCAGGAGGTGCAGTGGGGCAAGGCCATGGTGGCGTCCTGGAACTCCGCGCACCCGAAGGAGCAGATCAAGGCGCAGGAGGTGCCCGCCGGCAAGTCGACCGAGGAGGTCATCGGCGCGGCCATCACCGCAGGCACGACTCCCTGCCTCGTCTTCAACAACCTCCCGGCCGCGACCGGTCAGTGGCAGAAGCAGGGCGGTCTGGTCGACCTGTCGAAGTTCTCTGACGGCGCCTCCTACATCGAGGCCCGCAGCGGCAAGACGGCCGACCAGTACAAGTCGGCCGACGGCGACTATTACCAGATGCCGTGGAAGCAGAACCCGGTGATGATCTTCTACAACAAGGCGATCTTCCAGAAGGCGGGCATCGACCCGAACA
The DNA here is from genome assembly GCF_001423695.1 of Leifsonia sp. Leaf336. GTDB lineage: Bacteria > Actinomycetota > Actinomycetes > Actinomycetales > Microbacteriaceae > Leifsonia. Next base: position 1,153,745 of record NZ_LMOZ01000002.1, on the reverse strand, counting down.
ACCCCGACCTGTCGACCTACGACAAGTTCCTCGCGGCCGCGCAGAAGATCAAGTCGTCCGGGGCGGCACCGTACGCGATCTACCCGACCCCGACCAGCGAGTTCTTCCAGCCGAACTTCGACTACCTCCCGTTGTTGGCCGCGCAGACCGGCGGCAAGACGTTCATCGAGAACGGCAAGTCGATCATCACCAGCCAGGACTCGCTCGACGTTGCGAACTTCTGGAAGACGATCTACGCCGACGGCCTCGCCGGCAAGGACCAGTACCAGGGCGACGCCTTCGCCGACGGCAAGTCTGCGATGGCCATCGTCGGACCGTGGGCGATCGCGGTCTACGACAAGGTGCAGTGGGGCTCGGTGCCGGTGCCGACCAAGGACGGCAAGTCCGCGGACCAGACCTACACCTTCCCCGATGCGAAGAACATCGGCATGTACACCTCGTGCAAGAACCAGGGCACGGCATGGGACGTCATCAAGTTCGCCACCTCCAAGGACCAGGACGGCAAGCTGCTGAACGTCACAGGCCAGATGCCGATCCGCTCCAACGTGGCGAGCGTGTACTCGAGCTACTTCGACTCGCACCCCACCTACAAGGAGTTCGGCGCCCAGAGCGAGCGCACGGCGGACGACCCGACCGGCGTCAACACCATCGCCCAGCTGCAGGCCCTGCGTGACGCCTACTCCAAGGCCGTGATCAACGGCACGGGCTTGGTGGAGGACGCCTTCAAGTCGGCCTCCCAGAAGATCGACCAGCTCCAGGCGCAGAAGTAGCCATGAGCACCCTCTCCGCTCCCCCGGCGGCGGGCACCGCGCCCGCCGCCGGGCCGGCCCCGCGCCGGCGGCCGCCGCTCCTGCGGCGCATCCTCGGGCGCAACCCGCTCGGCTGGCTGTTCGCCGCGCCGTACCTGGTCTTCGTCCTGGTGATCTTCGCCTACCCGCTCGTGTACGCGGTCTACATCTCCTTCTTCGACTACTTCTTCGCAGCCCCCGGCGCGCAGGTCAGCCAACCTTTCGTGGGCCTCCAGAACTACGTGCAGGTCTTCACCGACCCGGCCGTTCTGCAGTCGTTCCTCAACGTCGGGATCTTCCTGATCATCAACGTGCCGCTCACCGTGGTGCTGTCGCTCGTGCTGGCGAGCGCGCTCAACAGCATCACCCGGTTCCGCACCTTCCTGCGGGTGAGCTACTACGTGCCCTACGTCACGGCGAGCGTCGCGATCATCGGCGTCTGGCTGTTCATGTTCAACAGCACCGGGCTGGTCAACCAGATACTCGGACCGCTCGCACCGAACCCGTCGTGGTTCGTCAACCCGGCGCTGGCCATGCCGACCATCGCCGTCTACGTGACCTGGAAGCAGCTCGGGCTCTACATCCTGCTCTATCTGGCCGCGCTGCAGAACGTGCCGCGCGAACTCTACGAGTCGGCGGCGACCGACGGCGCCGGACGCGTGCGGCAGTTCTTCTCCGTGACGGTTCCCGGTGTGCGGCCGGCCACCGTGCTGGTTCTGCTGCTCGCCACCATCACCGGCGCCAACCTGTTCACCGAGCCCTACCTCCTCACCGGAGGCGGCGGCCCGGACGGCCACTCGACCTCGCCGGTCCTGCTCATCTACCAGCAGGGCATCCAGCAGGGTCACCCGGGCTACGCCTCCGCCATCGGTGTCGTGCTCGTGATCCTGGTGCTGATCATCGGCTGGCTGCAGAACCGATTCGCGGGAGGACGCGACTGATGACGACACTCAAGACCACGGGGGCGGCCCACGCGCCGGAGAGCCCTCGGGCTCCGCGGAAGCGCCGACGCGACCTGGGGGCGGCCACCCGCCTCAGCCGCCCGCAGGCGATCCTCCAGGGCATCGTGCTGACGCTCGGCGCCATCGCCTTCCTGTTCCCCTTTTACTACATGCTGGTGGGCTCGCTGCAGACGGCGCCCGACACCACCGTCGCGGGGGCGTTCCCGAACCCGGCGAACCTGACGCTGCACAACTACGCCGCGATCGACTCCCGCATCAACCTGTGGACCGGGCTCGTCAACTCCGGGATCTTCACCGGAGGGGTGCTGCTGTGCACGGTCCTGTTCGGCGTGCTCGCCGGGTATGCGCTCTCGATCCTGCAGTGGCGCGGGCGCGGCGTGACGTTCGCCCTCGCACTGCTGGTTCAGACCATCCCGTTCCAGCTGCTGATGATTCCGCTCTACGTGCTCATCGCCCGCAACTACGGCCTGGCCGACAGCTACCTCGGGATGATCCTGCCGTTCGCCATCAACTCGGCGGCCGTGCTGATCTTCCGGCAGTACTTCCTGCAGTTGCCGCGCGAGCTGTTCGACGCGGCGCGCGTGGACGGGGCCGGTGAGTTCACGCTGCTGTGGCGAGTCGCCCTCCCTCTGGTGCGTCCCGCCCTGGTCACCGTGCTGCTGCTGACCTTCATCGGACCGTGGAACGAGTTCCTCTGGCCGTTCCTGATCACGAAGGAGGCGAGCCTGCAGCCGTTGGCCGTCTCGCTGGCGAACTACATCAGCACCGTCGCGGCCTCCACCGCGAACCCGTACGGGGCCATCCTCGCCGGAGCCGTGGTGCTCGCCGCACCGGTCGTGGTGCTGTTCATCGTCTTCCAGCGCTACTTCACCTCCACCGACATCGGCTCGTCCGTCAAGGGCTGAGCCGCCGCACCACCGACACACCGCAAGGAGAACTGTGGACGCCGCCCTCATCGACGCCCTCCGCCTCAGCTACGAGGAGGCGCTGGGTCACACCAACGCGCTCACCGACCACATCTCGACCGACCACTTCTCGGCCCACTACGACGACCCTCCCGGGTGGGCGATCGGACCGTTCGTGCGCGACCCCGCGCTGACGTTCCGGCTGGAGGGGCAGTGGGACGACCCGACCGGGGTCGGCTGGACGAGCAGCGCGATCTTCAACCCGACGCTCATCGCCCGGGGCGACGACCTGCACCTCTTCTACCGCGCCTCACCGCGGATGGAGTCGACGGCGAGCCGCATCGGGCACGCCGTGCGCCGCGACGGCGTATGGCATGACGATCCGGCCAACCCGGTCGTCTACCCGACGCTCGAGAACGAGACGCTCGGCTGCGAGGACCCGAAGGTGTACGAGGTCGACGGACGGTACGTGCTCTTCTACAACGCGATCCGGTACGGCAACGACGACGAAGGCGACGTGGCCGTCGACATCATGGGCGCCGTCTCCGACGACCTGGAGTCGTGGCAGAAGATCGGCCTGGTCGTCCCGCTCGACGTCTCGCTGGGCTGGGCGAAGGGCGCCGTCATCCCCCGCGACGAGCGCGGCCGCGCGGTGCGGATCGGCGGCGAGTACCTGATGTACCTCTCCGAAGGCTGCGGCGGAAGGCCGATGGTCGGTCGCTCGCACGACCTCGTGTCGTGGACGTTCGCCGAGCAGCCCTACCTCGACCTGTCCTCGCTGCCCGGAACGCTGTTCGAGGTGGCCTGCGCCGTCGTGCGCGGCGACGACCTGGTGCTCGACTTCTTCTACGCCGACGAGCAGGGCGACTTCGCCGCCGCCCAGGCGCTCTACTCCGTCGCGGCCCCATTCACGCAGCTCGGCCTCCACCGCGGCGGCTCGCTCGCCTGGGGCGGCCTGCAGAAACTCGACGGCCGCTGGTCGTTCGCTCAAGGCTGGGACGCACCCCGCGGCGAGCGCGAACTCTATCTCTACAAGGAGGTCACCGCGTGACTGAACCGTTTCCCGCTGCACCGTTTCCGTACACCTTGACGCGTGCCGGCGTGGTGATGACGCCGGACGCCGGTGAGCCGTTCGAGGCCGAGGGCGTGCTGAACCCCGCGTCCGGGCATGACGCCGAGGGCGAGCTGTATCTTCTCCCCCGGCTGGTCGCCTCCGGCAACGTCTCCCGCGTCGGGCTCGCACGTGTCGTCGTCGACGGCGGCGTGCCCGTCGGCGTCGAGCGCGAGGGTGTCGTGCTGGCGCCCGATCGCGACTTCGAGCGCGGCCGGCGCAACTCGGGGGTGGAGGATCCGCGCACCACGTTCGTGCCGGCGCTCGGCCTCCATCTGATGACCTACGTCGCTTACGGGCCTCTCGGCCCGCGGACCGCGGTCGCGGTCTCGCGCGATCTGCGGGAGTGGCAGCGGCTCGGGCCGGTGAGCTTCGAGTACGACGACGCGCTCGGTGTCGACCTGGCGCTCTTCCACAACAAGGACACCGTGTTCTTCCCCGAGCCGGTGACCGGCCCGGACGGCGTGGAGAGCCTCGCGGTGCTCCACCGCCCGGTGTGGGATCTCGGTGAGGTGCGCGCGGGCGAGGGAGCGCATCCCCCCGCGGTGCTCGACGAGAAGCGGCCGAGCATCTGGATCGCGTTCGTACCGCTGGAGGCTGTGCGCGGCGATCTCGGCGAGCTCACCCGCTGGCGGCACAACCGGTTCCTGGCCGGTCCGGAGTTCCCGTTCGAGGAGCTGAAGATCGGGGCGGGCCCCGCGCCGATCCGGGTGCCGGAGGGCTGGTTGCTCCTCCACCACGGGGTCACCGGGTATCTCGAGCCGGGTGTCGATCAGCAGAAGAACGTCAACTACGCGGCCGGGGCGATGATCCTCGACGCCGACGAGCCGTGGCGCGTCGTGCAGCGCACCGCCGAGCCGCTGCTGAGCGCGGAGACCGAGGAGGAGCGCAGCGGCATTGTGCCCAATGTGGTCTTCCCGACCGCGATCGAGCGGATCGACGAAGCACTGTGGGTCTTCTACGGCATGGCCGACTCGAAGATCGGGGTCGCGCGGCTGGAGCGGAACCGCGAATCCGGGACATGATGTCGAGATGACGCCCTCCCGTTCGTGTAGACGGTGAGAGGAAGGAAATCCCACCATGTCCCAGTACCTGCTCAGCGTCTACCAGCCCGACGGGCCTATCCCGGAGCCGGAGGCCCTCGCCGCGATCGGCGAGGACCTCGACCGGCTCAACGACGAGATGCGCGCCGCGGGCGCCTGGGTCTTCTCGAACGGGCTGCTGCCGCCCGCGTCGGCGACCGTGCTGCGGCCGGACGGCGACGAGGTGCTCGTCACCGACGGGCCGTTCGCAGAAGGAAAGGAGCACCTCGGCGGCTTCACGATCGTCGACGTCCCGGATCTGGACGCCGCCCTGGCGTGGGGCACGCGTCTGGCGGTCGCGACGACGCTTCCGATCGAGGTGCGCCCGTTCGCATGACCCTGCCCACCGATGGCGCCGAGGCGGTGGCGGCCGTGTTCCGTGCGGAGTATGGCCGCGCCGTCTCGGTGCTCTACCGGTACCTCGGCGATCTCGATCGCGCGGAGGACGCCGTGCAGGACGCGTTCGCCGTCGCCGTGGCGCGCTGGCCAGTCGACGGCGTGCCCGCCGCGCCCTCCGGCTGGATCATCACGACGGCCCGCCGGCGCGCGATCGACCGGCTGCGGCGGGAGGCCGTCGGGCATTCGAAGGAGGCCGAGGCGACCGAGCTGCTGGTGTTGGCGGCCTCCGTCGAGGCGGCACCCGGCGCGGTGGAGGATGAACGCCTGCGGCTGATCTTCACCTGCTGCCACCCTGCCCTCGGCCCGGAGGCGCGCATTGCACTGACGCTCCGGCTGCTCGGAGGGCTGAGCACGGCGGAGATCGCCCGGGCCTTCCTGGTGCCGGAGTCGACGTTGGCGCAGCGCATCTCGCGAGCCAAGGCGAAGATCCGCCAGGCGCGCATCCCGTACCGGGTGCCGTCCTCCGATGACCTCCCCGTGCGGCTGGCCTCCGTGCTCGCGGTCGTCTACCTGATCTTCAACGAGGGCTATACGGCGAGCGCCGGCGATCGGCTGGTGCGCGAGGAGCTGTGCGCGGAGGCGATCCGGCTGTCGCGTCTCGTCGTCGGGCTGCTGCCGGAGGAGCCGGAGGCGGCGGGGCTGCTGGCGCTACTGCTCCTGATCGATGCGCGCCGCCCGGCGCGGCTAGACGCGTCGGGGGCGATGATGGCCCTCCCCGATCAGGATCGGTCGGCCTGGGATACCGCGCTCATCTCCGAGGGGCACGCCATCGTGCGCGGCTGCCTCCTGCTCGGGCGGCCGGGGCCGTACCAGCTGCAGGCGGCGATCCAGGCCGTGCACGACGACGCTGCGCTGGCGACGGACACCGACTGGCGGCAGATCGTCACGCTGTACGACCAGCTCCTGCGGGTGCAGCCGTCGCCGGTGATCGCGCTCAACCGTGCGGTCGCGGTGGCGGAGGCGGAGGGCCCGTCTGCGGGGTTGGCGGCCGTCGAGCCGCTGCGGGGCTCGCTCGCGGAGTTCTATCTGTTGCACGGGGTCCGGGCCGGCCTGCTGGTGCGGGCGGGACGCGAGGTGGAGGCCGGCGAGGAGTACGACGCCGCGCTGCGGCTGTGCGGCAACGAGAGCGAGCGGGAGTTCCTGGCGCAGCGGCGGGGGTTGCTGCCGGAGGGGTGAGGGGCACTCCGGCATATGTCCTCTGTCTGCCCTTCCACTGACCTCCCGTCAGGTGGAGAGTGGCCCCATGGACATCGCATTCCTCGGGCTCGGCCGGATGGGCCGCGAGCTCGTACCGCATCTCATCGACGCCGGGCACCGGGTCACCGTCTGGAACCGGTCGCCGGAGGCCGCCGAGACCATCGGACGGCGCGGCGCCCGGGTCGCCGGGTCGGCGGCAGAGGCGGTCGCCGAGGTCGATATCGTCGTGAGCGTGCTGTTCGGGCCGGACGCCGTGCGCGAGACGATCACGGAGGCCCGGCTGCCGTGGCGGCCGGGCACGCTGTGGATCGACGTCACCACCGTCTCCCCCGCCGACGCGACCGAGTTCGCCGAGCGTGCTGCCGATGCCGGGATCCGGTACGTGGCCTCTCCGGTCGTAGGATCGCTCGCTCCCGCCCGCGCGGGCGCGCTCGCGGTCCTGGTGGGCGGCGAGCACGATGCCGTGCGCGACGCGAAACGCATCGTGACGTTGTGGGCGGACCAGGAGAAGCTGCGCACCTTCGACTCGCCCGCGGAAGCGACGGCAGCGAAGCTGGTCGCGAACCTGGCGCTCGCGGTGTCGATGGAGACGCTGTCGGAGGCCCTGCGCCTCGGCCGCGCCGCCGGGCTCAGCGACGACGACGTGCTCTCGACGCTGTCGCTGACCGCCATCGCGCCTCTCGCCGCGCAAAAGGGTGCGCTCGTCACGGCCGGCGACTACGACGACGCCCAGTTCACCGCCGACGCGCTCGCTAAGGACACGCGGCTGATGCTCGCCACCGCCGACGTGCCCCTCCCCGCCGTCGCACTGGTCTCGGCGGAGTTGCAGCGCGCCATCGACGCCGGCCAGGGCGACAAGGACTTCTCCGTCATCGCCCGCGACCGCTGACCTTCGTGACGAATCGCGACATTCGTGGCAAGAATGTCGAGATTCGTCACGAATGTCGCGCCTCACCCGACCGGCGCCACCACCTCGCCGGTCGCGGCGGAGCGACGCGCGGCGTCGACGACGCGCAGCGTGCGGAGGCCGACCCGCCCGTCGGGCGTCGCCGGGCGACCACCGCGCACCGCGTCGACGAACTCGTCGAGCATCGCGCCGTCGAGGTCGGCGCCGAGCGGCACCCACACCGGGCCGTCCGTCGTCTGGCCGCCGAGGTGTGGAGCGAACGGCGCGATCGTCACCGAGCCGCGCGTTCCCGTCACCTGCAGGGTCAGACCGCCCCAGGTGGGTGCGCTCTGCGGCACGCTCCAGGAGCAGTCGATGGTCGCCACCACCCCACTCGGGTACACGGCGGTCACGAGGCCGCCGGTCTCCACGGCCGACTCCGGGTACAGGATCCGGTTCGCGACCGCGTGCACGGAGTCGGGCTGCTCGCCGAGGAGCTCGTCGAGGAGGTCGGCGCAGTGCACGACGTGGTCGACCAGTGCGCCGCCTCCCGAGAGGGCGGGATCGGTGAACCAGGCGCGCTCGGCGGGCAGCTTGCCGTTGTTGGTGCCCTTGACCGCCAGCAGCGTGCCGAGCTGGCCGGCGCGCACCCGGTGCAGGAGGTCGGCGAACGCCGGCGCGAACCGCACCGGGTACGCCGTCATCAGGGTGACGCCCGCGCGCTCGACGGCGGCGAGCATCGCTTCGGCGTCGTCGACGGTCGTGGCGAGCGGCTTCTCGCAGAGGATGTGCGCGCCGGCGGCGGCAGCGGCCTCCACCAGTGCGCGGTGCCTCGCGTTCTCGGCCGTGACGATCACGGCGTCCGGACCCCACGCGAGCGCCTCCTCGTATGTCTCCAGGTACCGCACGCCGAGCGACTCGGCGAGAGCGGCGCCGCGGGGCGCGTCATCCGGAGCGGAAGCGCCCTCCGGGTCGGCGACAACCAGGTCGATGTCGGGCCGCCCGGCGAGCGCGCGGCAGTAGCCGATCGCATGCGTGTGGGCGAAGGACAGCACGGCCACCTTGAGCGGTCGCGCGACGGACGTGTTCAACGAAGACTCCTCGGGAATGGTGCCGGTCATGCGCCGACCCCGGCAGGAACGGCGGCGGACGACGTCTCGGAGGCCGACGACAGGTCGGAGGCCGACAGGTCGATGTCGACCGGCCGGCCGGTGTGCAGCGACTGCATCGCGGCCTCGGCGACGACGACGGCGCGGAGGCCGTCCACGGGCGTGACCCGTGCGTCGCGCTCGTCGGCGATCGCGGCGACGTAGTCGCGCAGTTGCGCGGTGTACGGGCTCTCGGTGAGAGTCGGCGGCGGTAGGTAGCCATCGCCGGCGTGCGCGGAAGGGATCTCGACCCGGCTCGCGGTCGGCGCCGAGTCGAGGGAGAGGATGCCGGCGGATCCCGCGATGTCCGCCGACGTGCGGAACGGCAGCCCGCGTGCGCCCCAGGTGCCCTGCACGTGGCTGAGCGCGCCGTTCGCGTGCGTCAGCACGACGTGCGCCACGACGGCGTCCGGTGCGTCGGCGTCCCCGGCGGAGGCGCTCTGCGTCGCGTACACGCGGACGACGTCGCCCGCCATCCAGAGCGCCTGATCGAGATCGTGGATCATCTGGTCGCGCACGATCCCGCCTCCGCGGCCGACATCGTGGAACCAGGTGTCGGTGCGCGGTGCCTCTCCCCCGCGCACGAAGCGCAGCACGGCGGGCTCGCCGATCCGCCCGGCCTCCACCTGGTCGCGCAGCGCGGCGTAGTCGGGGAAGTACCGCACGACATGCGCGGGGAACAGCCGGACACCGGCCTCGCGAGCGGCGTCGATCACCTCCCGCGCATCATCGACGGTGCCCGCGAGCGGCTTCTCGCAGACGACGTGTTTGCCCGCCCGGATCGCCGCCAGCGCGAGCGGCGAATGGCTCGTGGTCGGGGTGACGATGTCGACGATGTCCGCCGCCGCGAGGAGGCCGTCCAGGGAGGACGCGACCGCGAAGCCGTACTCGGCCGCGAGCGCGTCGGCGCCCTCGTGCGAGTACACGGTGACCGCCGCGCCCAGGGCGCGCCAGCCGTCCGCGTGGACGCGGGAGATACCGCCGGCCCCGATGAGGCCGACTCGAAGGGAGGTCACGGAAAGTGCCTTTCTGAGGTCGTGGTGCTGCCCGGTCACTTGAGGCCGGAGAAGGCGATGCCGTCGATGACGCGCCGCTGCATGAGGAGGAACAGGATGAGCACCGGCGCCATGGCGAGCAGGCTCGCTGCCAGCAGCAGCGGGAAGTCCGGGATGGACCGCTGACTGGTGAGCGTGGCGATGCCCGGCGCGAGCGGCATCTGGGTGGAGTCGGTGGCGACGATGAGCGGCCAGAGCAGGTCGTTCCAGGAGGCCAGGACCGTGATGATCGCGAGCGCCGAGAGGCCGGGCTTCGCCAGCGGCAGCATGACCTTCCAGAACACCTGGAAGTGATTCGCGCCGTCGAGGCGTGCGGCCTCCGCCAGTTCGTCCGGCAACCCCAGGAAGAACTGCCGCATCATGAAGGTGCCGAAAGCGCTGAAGATGCCGGGCGCCGCGATTCCCGCGATGGTGTTGAGCCAGCCGAGGCCCTGCACGATCTGGTACTGCGGCAGCAGGTACACCTGCGGGGGCACCATCAGGATCGCGAGCACGAGGGCGAAGATCGTCCGGCGGAACGGGAACTCCATCCGCGCGAACGCGTAGCCGGCCATCGAGCACAGCAGCAGCTGTCCGACCGTGCGGATCACCGTCACGGCCACGGACACCCAGAGCTGATTGAGGAACGGCAACTGGTCGAAGACGTGCGCGAAGTTCTCGAAGTGGAGGGTGCCGGGCCAGACCGTCGGAGGCACCGATGTCACCTGCGCGTTCGTCGCGAGCGACATCAGGATCTGCCAGACGAACGGAAAGATCATCAGGAGGGATGCGACGATCAGCACCACGTGCGTCAGCCCGTTGCGGCTGCGCGCGCGTCCTGCGACCGCACGGCCGGCGACCGGCCGGGAGGCGACCGAGCTAGACATAGTTGACCCACCTCTTCTGCATGCGGAACTGGAGCATCGTGAACGCGCCCACCAGGATCAGGATGGCGACGCCGACCGCTGCGGCGTAGCCGTTGTCACCGGTCTGCTGGTGCGCGAAGAACAGGTACACCAGCGACTGCGTCTGGTTGATCGCCGGGTTCTGCGTGCCCATCAGCGCGTAGAGCAGGTCGAACAGCTGGAACCCGGTGATCACGGTGATCACCGACACGAAGAAGATCGACGGGGTCAGCAGCGGCACGGTAATCGAGAAGAACTGACGGGTGCGCGTCGCGCCGTCGATCGACGACGCCTCGTACATCTCCGGCGGGATGCTGCGCATACCTGCCGACAGCACGATGAGGTTGAACCCGAGCGAGATCCACACGCCGACGACGCCGACCGCGAACAGAGCGAACCATTCGGTGCTCAGCCAGTTCGGCCCCTTGATGCCGATGAGCGACAGCGTGTAGTTGATCACGCCGAAGTCGCCGTTGAAGATGATCCGCCAGACCATCGAGATGGCGGCCGGCATCGCGACGTACGGCAGGAAGAACGCCGTTCGGTACGCGGCGGCGAACTTGAGCCCCGGCCGGTTGATCAGCGCGGCGAACAGCACCGCGAGCGGGATGCCGAGCAGCAGGATCCCGACGTAGATCAGGGTGTTGAGGATCGACCTCCAGAAGTCGGGGTCGGCCAGCATCTGCTGATAGTTCGAGATCCCCGACCAGGTGGCGCCTCCGAAGGCGCCCCAGGTGGTGAAGCTGAAGTAGGCGTTGCGGAAGATCGGCCAGATGTAGAACACCACCACGCCGAACAGCAACGGGCCCACGAACAGCAGTGCCCACCAGCCGTCCTTGCGGAGCCGGCCATGCGTGCGGGGGCGCGGAGCGCGCTCGCCCCGGGAGGCGGGCGCCGTCAGCACGGCGCCCGCTCCCTTCGTGATCGTCTGAGTGGACATGGTCACTCTTTGGCGAGGTCGGCGTTCATCTGCTTCGCGAGCTCCTTGGCGACCTCCTCGACCGGCTTCTTGCCGCTGAAGGCGTCGGGCAGGAGGTCGTTCTCGGCCTTGTTCCACGCCGCCGTGTTCTTGGAGATCGGGTACGGGAACGCGTAGTCTGCCGCGGCCTTCTCGAAGATGTTCAGGTCCCAGGGGGCGGTGTCGACGAACGCCTGCTGCGTGCCGTTGTAGGCGGGGTTGGCCGCGCCCATCTTGGCCTGGGTCTCCGCGGCCTCCTTGCCGCCGAGGTAGTCCTGGAAGGCGATCGCGGCCGGCTTGTTCTTGGAGTCCTTGGCGACCACATTGGCGAGACCGTGGATGACCGTCGCCTGGCGCTCACCCGTGGGCAGCGGAGCCAGCGCGATGGTGCTCTTGATCGGGGAGGCCAGCAGCTCGGAGTTGAGCCAGGTGCCCGACCAGATCATGGCCGACTTGGAGTTGATGAACCACTGGTCCTGCGGGGTGTCCGACAGCTGGGACAGCGTCGGGGACGAGCCGTCGGCGATCAGGTCGCGCACGAACTGGAGGCCCTTGATCGACTTGGGGTCGTCGTAGCCCGACTTCTTGCCGTCGCTCGAGATGATCGAGCCGCCGGCCTGCAGGATCGTGTTGTAGTACATCTCTTGGCCGCCCGACAGGCCACTGGCGGAGCCGTACACGCCCTCGCCCTTCAGCTTGTCCGAGATCTCCTTGGCCTTCTGGTGGAACTCGTCCCACGTCCAGTTCGCGGTCGGATAGGCGACGCCCGCCTTGTCGAAGATGGCCTTGTTGTAGAAGACGCCGATCGTGTCGAAGTCCTTGGGCACGCCGTACTGCTTGCCGCCGAAGCTGTAGAGGTCGTCGAGCGCCTTGGGGTAGTTCGACGGCTTGACACCGGAGCCGATCGGCTCGAGCAGCCCGTTGGACGCGTAGAGCTGGAAGTTCGGCCCGTTCATCCAGAAGACGTCCGGCAGGGTCTTGGAGGATCCCTGGGTCTGCAGCTTGGTGAAGTAGTTCGCGTACGGGGTGATCTGCGTCGTCACCTTGATGTTCGGATACTCCTTGTTGAAGTCCTTGATCAGGGCGTCCATCGCCGGCTTCTGGTTCACGTCCCAGAACGCGTAGGAGATGCTGGCGGACAGATTATGATCGGCAGGGGCATCGGAACCGCTGCCAGTGTTGGACGAGCAGCCGGCGAGTACGACCGCGGTGGCGACTGCGGCCGCGGCCGCGAGCAGGGCTTTTCGCATTGGTTCTCCTTCGATGAGGGGTTAGTCGGTGCCTTACCGGGTCGGCGACTCCACTCGCCGGCCCGGGTCTTCGTTGGGTGCGTCGCCGCTACAACCGGGCGGCGACCTCCGCGTCCACGGCGGGCACGACGCGGGGCCGGGATCCGTCGCGGAGCGATTCGGTGGCCGCGACTGCGGTGGCCACCGCGTTGCGGGCGGCGACTGCGGACGTCGTCGTCGCAGTGCCCTCCCGCACGAAGCGCACGAACTCGGCAACGGTGAGCCGATCCGCGTCTCCGTGCCCGCCCTCGTCGCCGAGCACGGTGTACTCGGCGTCTCCTGCGGGGTTGTACGTGGTCCGGCGGTTCCAGACGCGCACGATCGCGCCGTCCGAGTCGCCGAAGTTCTCCAGACGCCCCTCCGTGCCGATCACGGTGTAGTTGCGCCAGTAGTCCGGGGTGTAGTGGCACTGCTGGTACGACGCGAAGACGCCGTTGTCCAGGTGCATGGTCACCATCGAGATGTCCTCGACGTCGATCACCGGGTTCAGTTCGCGCTGGCTCAGTGGAGGCCAGGCGTCGTACGAGAACCATTCGGGCATCGAGCGGTCGGAGTTGTCCCTCCGGTCGTCGATCGCCCCGTAGAGCGAGAGACCGCCCATGCCCGTGACGAGCTCGGAGTAGCCTCCGGCGAGCCAGTGGATGATGTCGATGTCGTGGGCGCCCTTCTGCAGGAGCAGCCCGTTCGACTTGGCGCGCTCCGCGTGCCAGTCCTTGAAGTAGTAGTCGCCGCCGTTGCCGACGAAGTGCCGGCACCAGATCGCCTTGACCTCGCCGATCTCGCCGCGCTGGATGATGTCGCGCATGGTCTGCACGACGCCCATGTGGCGCATGTTGTGGCCGACGTAGAGCCGCGTGCCCGACTCGGCCGCCGCGGCCAGGATGGCGTCGGCGTCCGCGACCTCGATGGCGAGCGGCTTCTCGAGGTAGACCGCGATGCCCGCCTTCAGGAGGTCGATCGCCACCTCCGCGTGGGTGTGGTCGGGCGACGTGACGAAGGCGGCGTCGATGTCGGAGGCGCTCGCGATCAGCTCCCGGTGCCCGGCGAACAGCTGACCCGCGCCGAACTCCGCGGCGGCACGCTCCCGAGCGGTCGCGCTCGGGTCGGCGACCGCGACGATCACCCCATCGCCCGACTCCAGGGCGTGGGCCGCGATCTCCGAACGCGCGCCCGCGCCGATCACGGCGAGTCGCAACGGCCGGCGCGGAGGCTCCGCGATCTCCGCAGCCTGGCGCGACGCCTGCTGCACTGTCAGCTCGCTCATCCGGTGACTTCCTCCACGATCTCCTGTGCCGCCCTGGCGCGTGCGCCGGCGACGTCGATGTCGGGCTCCGGGACATCCGAAGCCAGGTACAGCCGTTCCATCGCCTGACCGGAGGCCAGCGCGAGCGCGCCGAGCACGACGGACTCGGCGCCGAGCTCCGACTGGATGATCGACGGCCGCACAGGCACGCCGATCTCGGCCATGACCGCGGCGCGCAGCGGGCGGAGCAGCTCCTCGCCGGCGCGGGACATACCTCCGCCGACGACGACCACATCCGGGTCGACGGCCATGGTGACCGTTGCGATTCCCGTGGCCACGCCGCCCACGAACTCTTCGATCTCGTCCCGCGCGGCCGCGTCTCCGGAGGCGGCGGCACGGAACACGTCCTCAGCGGTCTCGCCGGTCTCCCAGCGCAGCTGGCCCGAATCGTCGACGTGCATCGAGAAGACGCTCCCGCCGATCTCGCCCGCGGCGCCGTGACGTCCACGCCGCAGCTTGCCCCCGATGATGAGGCCCATCGAGATGCGGTGGCCCGCGAAGAAATAGGCGACGTCGTCGACGAGCCGGGCTGCGCCCATGCGGTGCTCCGCCAGCGCGGCCAGCCGCATGTCGTTCTCGATGGAGACGGGGCAGCCGAACTCCTCCTCCAGCCGGCCCGCGATGTCCACGCCCTCCCAGTCGGGGAAGTTGTGCGACACGGTCAGCCGGCCGTCGCGACCGACCATCCCCGACACGGCGACGGCCATGCCGGAGAGCGCCCCGAGGCGGCCGATGTCGACGCCGGCCCGCGCGAAGCAGGTGTACACGGCGTCCTTGACGTTGTCGAGCCGGTCGGCGCCGACGAAGCGCCGCTCGAGGTCGCGCTGGTACCACGCCACGATGCGCCCGGTCAGGTCGGCGACGACGACGCGCATCCGGTGGATACCGACGTCCACGCCCACCAGGAGGCCGGCATCGGCCACGAACTCGAAGATGCGCGCCGGCCGACCGGCTCCGCGGCCACCCGCCGTGTGCTCCTCGATCATGTCGACCAGGCCGCGCTCGCGCAGCGACGGGAGGGCCGCCTCCACCGTCGGACGCGAGAGGCCCGTGCGTTCGGCGAGCTGGGCGATGGTCGCGCGGCCTCCGTCGCGGAGGGCGACCGCGACACGGGCGCCGCTCACGTTCGCCTGGCGCGCATCGTGCACGCCGTTCTCCACCGGAAGCATCGCAGGACCTCTCCGTCCGTTTACAAAGAAAGTAGCTTTTGTAATTGCTCCGGCTAGTAGAGCACGACGCGGGATTACAGGTCAAGAAGATCTTTGTTACAAACAAATCACGTTGCGTATTGGCGTGCCCCGGGCATCGGTCGGGCAGCGCTCGCGCGTCGCTCTTGTCCGTCGCGCGCGCCGCCCAATACGCTCGCCCTGACGCTCGACGAGCGGGCAGGAGGCCACCATGCGTTTCATCCAGTCGCCGGAGCGTCGCGCGGCGACCCGGCCGGCGGAGACCTCCAGCGCCCCGCCGCTGCTCAAGCGGAGCCCACTGCTGTTCGGTTTCGTGGTCACGCTCGGCGCGCTGGGGGCGATCGCCACCGGCTACATGCTGTACGGCCTCCGGTCGATCATCTTCTCGGTCTTCCTCGCCGCATTCGCGACCGTCGGCCTCGACCCGCTGATCCGCTGGTTCCAGCGCCATGGGATGAAGCGGGCCTGGGCCATCGTCACCGTGATCCTGCTCATCGTCGGGGTGCTCGTCGCGATCGTCTGGGTGGTCGTGCCGCTCATCGTCACGCAGATCACCAACATCGCGACCGCCATCCCCGCTGAAGTCGAGAAGCTCCGGGCCGAGGGCTGGTTCGACGCCACGAACGACGCCAGCAACGGGGTGCTCGGGCAGGCCCTCACCTGGATCTCCGACCAGGTGAAGAACCCGCAGACCTGGGCGAACGTCGGCAACGGCCTGCTCGGCTTCGGGCTCTCGGTACTGAACGCCTTCACCACCGGTTTCTTCATCGCGATCCTGACGATCTACTTCATCGCCTCCTACGACTCCACCAAGCAGTCGCTCTACCACCTGGTGCGCCGCTCGCACCGCGACCGCTTCGAGGGCTACACGGAGCGCATCCTCCAGAACTTCGGCAAGTACCTCAGCGGCATGGTGATCCTCGCATTCTTCAACGCGACCTACAGCCTCATCCTGCTGGTGGTCACCGGGGTGCCCGGCGCGTTCCTGATCGCGCTCGCGGCGTTCTTCATCACGCTCATCCCGCTGATCGGCACGGTGCTGACGACCGCCGTGATGACAGTGCTCGCGCTCATCCACTCCCCCGTCAGCGGCGTCGTGGTGCTGGTCTTCATGCTGATCTACATGCAGGTGGAGGCATACATCCTGACGCCGAAGGTGATGGGCAAGGCGGTGCAGGTCCCTGGCTCGGTCGTGCTCATCTCGGCGCTCGCCGGCTCGACGCTCTTCGGCCTCCCCGGCGCGCTGGTCGCCATCCCGATCTCCGCCGGCATCATCCTCATCATCAAGGAGGTCGTGATGCCGCGGAAGGATCGGTCGTAGCCGCAGCATCGCTCGGCATAGGTGCCATCCGCCCTCAGCGCACGACCGACGGCGACCACGCGTGCCGCAGGAAGACCGACTCCGGGGCCGATCCGTCGGCCGGCACCGAGAAGATGTCGGCGTCGCCCGTCGTTCCCGCTGCCGGCCTGCCGAAGAGGAGCGTGGCGTCGTCCAGCCATTCGGCCTGGTCGTCCACGACGCCGGTCAGCGGGAGGACCCGCTCCGTCCGGGTCGCCAGGTCGAACACCGCGAGCGTCCAGCGGGGGTCGTCGACGGTCCCGAGGTTCTTCTTGTAGGCGACCCTCGCCCCGTCGGGCGAGAGCGACGGGCACTCGGCGCCCTCGTGGAGGGCGACCAGCGTGCGCCCGCGGAGGTTCCCCCGCACCAGCCAGGTGCGGCCTCCAGAGGCGGCCGTCGCGTAGAAGAGGTTGTCGTCGGCGGCGAACGTCACGCCCCAGAAGTTGAGGTCGGTCGCCGAATACGCGGCGCCGTCGAGGAGGAACGTGAAGGTCGCGAGCGCTCCGTAGTCGACGCCGTGCACGTCCGAGATGTCGGTGACCGTGGAGAACGCCACTCCGGCGTACGACTCGCCATCGACGAACGCGGTCCAGGCGGCGAGCGTCGAGTCGGGCGAGAGCCGTGTGCGGCTGGGAGGCCCGGGCAACGGCCAGTACCGGATCTCCCGTCCCGCGGCGTCGTACAGGGTCTCCCGATAGCCGACGGGTGCGATGCCGGTCCGGCTCATGCACGACAGCGTCGTGCGCGTGGCATACACGCGTTCGCACGCGAACCCGGTCATCGTGGGGGCGCCGCCCGGAGCGGCGAGAGCCACCGACGCGACCTCGCCGAACGTGGGACCCTGCCGCGTGTCGCGGAACACCAGCCGCGGGCCGTCCGGAAGCGTCCAGCTCCGCGTGATCCCCGTCGGCGACGGGGTCGCGTGCAGATCGGCGCGCGGTCGCTCCACCGCGCATCCCGTCGCCGCCACGAGCGTGCCGGTGAGGATCACCGCGACGAGTGCGCACCGAGCGGCAGACATCCCGAACTCACCAGAGTGTGGGCCGTGCCGGCCGTCGGGTCCGGCATCGCCGTCCCCGGCTCCGGATACCACCCCGGCGCCACGCCGCCGGACGAACTGCCTGACATCCACGACCCCGACTCCCACTGCGCTCACTCGGCGCATCCTTGAGCGAAGTATGCCCGGTCCCGGAGCCCGCGCACCACCGCGCGTACAGTCGGAACCGTGACGCAGAAGATCGCCCTGATCACCGGGGCCAACAAGGGGATCGGCTACGAGACCGCACGCCGCCTCGGCGAGCTCGGCATGACCGTTCTCGTCGGCGCCAGAGACGAGGAACGCGGCAGGGAGGCCGAGGCCGCGCTGCGCGACGGCGGCGCCGATGCGCGCTTCCTCCCGCTCGACGTGACCGACGCGGAGTCGATCGCTCGCGCCGCCGACGCGATCGAGCGCGAGTTCGGCCGCTTGGACGTGCTGGTGAACAACGCCGGAACCGCGACCGTCTCGCGCCGCCGCGCGACCGCGAGCGCGACCTCCCTCGACGACATGCGCGCGGTCTACGAGGTGAACGTGTTCGGCCTGGTCGCCGTGACCAACGCGATGCTTCCCCTGCTGCGCCGGGCGGAGGCCGCGCGCATCGTGAACGTGTCGAGCGAGGTGGGATCGATCGGCTCGCAGACCGACCCGGCGAGCCCGCTCTTCGGGATGCCCGCCTCCGCGCAGTACCCGTCGTCGAAGTCGGCGGTGAACATGCTGACCGCGATGTACGCCAGAGAGTTGAAGGACACCGCCATCAAGGTGAACGCCGCCAACCCGGGATTCACCGACACCGACTTCAACGACCATCGCGGCATCCGCTCGGTCGAGGAGGGCGCCGAGCCGAGCGTGTATCTCGCGACGCTGCCGGCCGACGGTCCGTCCGGCGTGCTCTGGGGGCACCTGTGGCGGTCCGACCGCGAGGGCGGTTACGGCGTGCTGCCTTGGTAGGGCGGCGCCACGCCTTGCGCAGGCACGGGCCGCGCTCGCAGCTCACGTTGCCAGGCCGGGCTCCACGCGGTCCAGTCCCCGCCAGACCGGGAACACCAGCGGCGCGATCGTGACCACCAGCATCACCGCACCGGCCGCCACGCACGCCGCCGTGAGCCCGACCGCCTGCGCGAGGAGGCCGCCGAAGAGCGAGCCGAACGGGATGCCGAGGTAGGCGCTCGCCTTCATCGCTCCGAGCACACGGGTCTGCAGGCGCGCCGGCACGCGTTCGAACTGCACGGCGCCGACGATCGGATTGGGCACGCCGCCGAACACGCCGCAGACGAAGAACACCACCGCGACGGGAAGCACGGCGTCGGTGCCCGCCACCGCGAAGAACGGCGGGGCGGAGGCCAGCAGCGTGCACAGAGCGAACGTGATCCAGCGCGGCAGCCGCCGGCCTCCCCAGGCCGTGAGCAGGACGCCGACCAGCATCCCGAGCCCCGACGCTCCCCCGACTAGCCCGAACGCCACCGCATCGTGCACGCGGTCGTGCGCCCACACCGGCAGGAACACGGCGTTCATCGCCTGATCCAGCAGGTTGGTGACGACGATCAGCACCAGCAGGCTGAGCAGCAGGCGATCTCCGCGGAGGAACCGGGCGCCCTCCCGGAGTTCGGCGAGGTAGCCGCGCACGCTGACGCGCGCGGTCGCGTTCGCTTTCGCTCCCGCTTCGGCGGGCGCAGGCGCGATCACCGGCACGAACGCCGCGGTGAGGGTCGCCGCGATGAGGAAGCTGATGCTGTCCAGCAGGACGGTTCCGGCCGGCCCGAGGAGGGCGACCAGCACTCCGGCGAGAGGGAGACCTATCAGCAGTGCCGCGCGGTTCGCGCCGCTGTAGATCCCGACGGCGCGTTCGTCGCTCCAGTGCGCCAGGCGTGCCAGCGGCGGGATCATCGGGTTCGTCGCGGAGTCCGCGGCTCCCCGCACAGCCCCGGCGAACCCGACGAGCGCCAGCAGTGCGCCGAACGGCAGCGCATGGAGCTCGCCGAGGAGGAACACCAGGAACACCGCGACCGCGGCCGCCAGGTTTCCGAGCAGGAACGCGCGCCGCAAGCCCAGCCGGTCGACCAGCGGACCGGCCGTCGCCTGCAGCAGCACGTACGGCGCCATCTCGACGAACCCGACCACGCCGGTCGCGACCGCGCTCCCCGTCGTGACGAGCACGAGCCACGGGATCGCGACCGCCGACAGCGCAGTACCGGTCGCGCTGACGAAGTAGGCCGACACGAAGGCGAGCAACGGCCCGCGCCGGCGAACAGCTGCGCTGGTCATCTCGTGGCCGCCCGCGTCGTCGTCCGCATCACTGTTCCGGGAAGAGCTGGAACTGCGCGTGAGCGCGCACCGCGCCGGGGTCGTCGGTAGCCGCCTCAGGGTCGCGCTGGAACTGTGCGACGAGCTCGCGGACCGCGGTCACGACCATGCGCGCCTGGTCGTGCGTGAGCAGGAGCGGCCAGTCGCTGACCGTCCACGGCATCGCGGCGAGCTCGTCGACCTGACTCGGGAGGGTGTCCACCCAGTCGATGGCGCGCCGGTGGGAGGCCTCCACGTTGAGTCGGATGAATTGGGCCGCCTGATCGACCGTGTCCTCCGTGGCCGGATCGCCCGGCACGCGGAACGAGAACGACGTCGACCGGTGCACGGCCCGCCACCAGCGGTCCCGGTCGTCCCCGCGCTCCTCGTCCTCCACGATGAACCCGTGCTGCGCGAGCACGCGCAGATGGTAGCTGGTCACGCCGGTGGACTGTCCGACCCTCCGCCCCAGCTCTGTGGCCGTCGACGGCCCGTCGGCCTGGAGCAGCTCGAGCAGCCGGAGCCGCAGCGGGTTCACCAGGCCGCGCATCGCCGACGGCGACAGCAGGACGTCACGCGTCGGATCGAGCCCCAGAAAGCCCTCGTCGTCATCGCTCATAGCGACAAGAGTAATTGCAGAATTCTTTCTGCAAAAGAGTTTCTGCGGAATTCAGGAGGCAGCGCCCAGTCTCCGCGACCTGCGACCGACGAATCGGAGGTCGCCGAGCCCGAATCCCCCGGCCGGCAGCGCAGCACGGATCCTCTCGTCGTCGAAACCCCTCGACGGCCGGAGGTCGACCGGGAGTTCCGGCGCGTACGGCGCCGGCGCGCTGACCCCCTCGTTCAGCATCCGGGCCTGCGCCTTGGCGACCAACGGAACGACCATCGTCCACTCGGTGAGCTGCGCCAGGGCTCGGATGGTCCAGACCGGGGCGGGGAAGAACACGGGCCGTCGGCCGGCGACCCGCGCGATCCGGCGCACCGCCTCGCCGAGGGCGAGCTCGTCGGCCCCCATCACCGCGACCGTCGGGTCGGGGACGCGGCCCTCCAGCGCGGCGATGAGCACGTCGACCGCGTCCTCCACGGGGACCGGCCGGACGTTCCGCTCGCGGAACCCGACTGTCGCGAAGGCCGGCAGGGTGCGCACAGCGCGCGTGACGTGATCGATCATGTGGTCGCCCGGCCCGTAGATCATCCCGAACTTGAGGATCGTGTGCGGAATGCCGGAGGCGCGGATCAGCTCCTCGGCCTCCCATTTCGTCTCGTGATAACGCGAGCCGCAGTCGGGCCGCGCCCGCAGGAAGCTCACCATGACGATGCGCTTCACACCGGCCCGGCGGGCCGCCTCCACGACCGCGCGCGTCCCTGCGATGTGCACGCGATCGAACGTCTGCTCCCCCAGCTCGCGGTTGATACCGGCGCAATGCGCGACGGCGTCGCAGTCGGCGAACGCCGCGGCGAGTGCGTCGACATCGTCGATCTGAACGCCGGTCCGGCGGGAGACCACGACGGTCTCATCCGGATCGAGTCGCACGGCCAGGTGGCGTCCGACGAATCCCGTGCCTCCGGTGATGGCGATCCGCATGGTGCAACTCCTTCGCTAATTAGCACTGTAGCTAAACAGTATCTAGCAATGGTGCTATATTGCAACCATGACAGACAGCGCCTCCGAGATCTTCGCAGCGCTCGCCCACCCGACGCGGCGCCAGATCCTCCAAGACCTCAAAGACGGCGAACTCGCCGCCGGCGAGATCGCGGCGCGCTTCACCGCCACCGGCCCGACGATCTCCCGCCACCTGAGCGTGCTGCGCCAGGCCGGGCTGGTCACGGAGCGTCGCGACGCCAACCGCATCCTCTACTCGCTCGCGGGCGACCGCCTCGCGCTCTCCGTCGGCGACTTCCTCTCGACCGTGTGCCCTGAGCAGATCGTGCTGCGCGAGGTGCGCAAGCGCGGCACCGGGCGCGCGAGCGGCACCGGGCGAACCGCGGAGGCGTGAGGCCGTTCACCTCCCCGGCGCCCCCGCACGCTAGTGTCGCGTCGTGGAATCCTCGCCCGAGTCCGTCGCCTCCACCTGGCAACGGGCGAAGCCGTTCGTCGTCGCCGTTGCGATCGCCGCGGGCTTCGCTGCGGCGCTCGGCCTCGCGTACGTTCTGCTGAACCCGGCCGCACCGGCGCCGCGCGGCCGCGTGCCCGGCGCGACTGCGCCGATGTCGACAGTGGCGGATGTCTACATGAACGCCGCGAAGCACGAGGACTGCGGGATGACGAGGGTGCTCACGACCTCCAACGCGACCGCCTGGTGCGACGATCCACACCTGACCTCCTACCGGCTCGTCGCCCGCACCGGCGATGACGGTCAGTGCATGGCGTACGAGATCACGACGACAGCGAGCACCGACGGCTCGATGGACGCAGGCAGCCGCGGATGGTCGTTCTGCTTCGTGCAGACCAAGGCCGGATGGCGACTGTGGGATCAGGGTCAGGGGTGAGCCCTTTCACTCTCAGAGGAGACACGCGCGGGAATCTCCTCAATCGAGTAGTGAAAGAGGAGATTGCGCGCGTGTCGGGGCGGAATCTCCTCGCGGAGGAGGGCGCGTCCCTCACCGCCCTCGCCGCACCGCCGTGCAGCTCATTTCGACGACCGATCCCTCGTCCCAGAGTTCTGGGACGCCGACGGCCGTCCAGGCCGGGAGCGGGCGCCCCAGGAACTCGTCGGCGATCGCCTGGAGGGCCTCCGCCTGGTCGCGCAGACCGACGTGGAACGACCGGAGCTCGACCACGTCGGCCCAGGCGAACCCTGCCTCCTGGAGGGTGCCGCCGAGATTCACGAACGTGCGCCTGATCTGGTGAGCGGCATCGGCGGAGAACGTCAGGTCCTCGTCCTCGCCGGTGTGGCCCGTCGCCCGGAGGACGTCGCCGTCCCGGATCGCAGCCGGGACTCCTGAACTCTCGTAGAACGGCGTCCAGAGCGTGGTCACGATGGCCTGCCGGTCCGGGCCGATAGTGAGTGTCGTCATGAGGAACCACCTTTCTCCCGGGCCACAGCGTAGGGAGGGGGCGTCGGCGCGGCGAGAGAGCTGTGGTGTGGAGGGGGTCCATAGCTCTGCTCACTACGATGACCGGGTGCCTGTGCAGTCGAAGCCCGACCGCGCCCTCAGTGATCCCTTGACGTGGCGGTCGATGACCGCACTCGTGAAGGTCGGGGCGGTCATCATCTGGGCGGTCTTCACCCTTTACCTGCTCTTTCTGCTGAAGTTGCTGCTGTTCTCGAGGGCGCCGGGTTCGGATCACTCGCTCAACCTGATCCCGTTCGGGACGATCTGGAACTATCTCTCCGGCGACGCCGGGGTGCCCCGGGGGATCGCGATCAGCAACCTGGTCGGCAATGTCGCAGCCTTCATTCCGCTGGGCGTCTTCTTGCCGTTGCTACGTCGCAGCACCGGCATCTGGAGCAATCTCCTCATCGTCCTCTGTGCGAGCGTCGGAGTTGAGATCGTCCAAGGCATCGTCGGGGTGGGCGCGTCGGACATCGACGATGTCATCCTGAACACCCTCGGCGGCCTCATCGGCATCCTGTTCTTCGCCGCCCTGCTCAGGCTCCTGCGGCGTTGGAGTCGCGTGACTATCGCGATAGCGGTTCTGTCCCTCCTGCTCGCGCCTGTTCTGGGACTTCTTGTGTTCGGTGTGAGACTGCGGATGTGATCGCGCGGAGACTGCGCGACCGTTCAGTCAGCGCCCTCCAAACGGGACGGAGAGTAGCTTTGGTTGCGTGACCGATCGCCTGATCTTCTGGTGGAGATGGCAGCTCATCTTCGGCATCCTCTTTGTGATCCTCGGATGCGCTCAAGTGACCCTCGATGCCGTGTCATTGGCCGCCAAGGCTTCAAGCCGCGGAACTTGGGCTCAGCTCGTTGTCGGTGTCATCTTCGTCGTCATCGGAATCGTCTCGATCGTCGCCGCATTCTCGTTCCGTAAGCGAGCGCGAAATCACGGCAACGGTGAGACATCGAATGAGATACCTCCCGAGTAGCCCGCGATCGTCAGCGATGACCATCGGCGTGTCCGCGCGCTGGTAGTCATCGGTCGTATGTGTCGCCGACGCGGTCCTCGTCGTAGGTCTGTTCGCTCACATCGATCGTGTCGGTGTGACGCCGCGGAGGATGTCGAAGTCGCAGCGGCCAGGGCCGGCTCACGGGATCAGCGTCATCCCCCAGGTCCAACCGGAGCCAATGACCGTGGTCTGCCAGTTGGCCGTCAGGGGATCCTTCATGTAGATCAGGCGGCCGTCGGTGCGCGTGTTCGCGATCACGATGCCCGACGAGCCGCGGCCTTCGTAGTCGCCCACCGACCATTCGGCGAGCTGTGCCGTAATGAGCGTCGGCGACTCGAGTGTGAGGGGGGCCGGGTAGGGGTTCGAGTTGCCTGCAGGGATGCGGTCGAGGTCGATACCCTGCACGGCGGGAGTGAGGTCGGCGTAGCCGTCGCCGTTGAAATCTGCGAGCCCGATGCCGTTCCCGCTCGGATCGGTCGTCAAGCCGTCACCCGCGATTCGCACGCCCGTGCTGAACGGGCGATGCAGCGGGTCGGTGGCGAACCGGTTCTTGTAGAGCCAACGGGTGCCATCGGATCGATCCGCAACGATGTCGGCGTAGCCGTCGCCGTCGACGTCGCCGAGCGCGAACGCGGTGAACGATTGCCATCCCGAGCCGATCAGCGTGCCGGAACTGTACGGCAGTCTCGCCGCGGAACTGCCGATGTTGTTGTAATAGGCCACCAGGGTGCCGTCGGAGCGGAGGGCGACCACCTCGGCCACGCCGTCCCCAGTGAGGTGCCTGTCGCGAGGAGCCGCATCCCCCAGCCGAAGCCCCAGCCCGTGCCGATGACCCAGGCTGAGCTGAACGGCACGCCGCCCGGGTTCGAGCGGATGCCATTGGTGTAGAGGAGGAGCCGGCCGTTCAGGTCCGTCGCCAGCAGGTCGCCGTAGCCGTCGCCGGTGACATCGGAGTCGTGCAAGAGCGCGGCACGCTTCGGAGCTTTCACGATCGGCGGGCAAGGGTCGGTTGTCGGGGAGGTGCCGCCGGTCAGCACTGCGGCCTGGCTCGTGGTCGTCACTTTCCACGTGTAGGTGCCCGACGTCAGGAGTGACGACGGCTTGACCGACATCCGGTAGTGCAAGGAGCCGTCGGCGGCAGCAGTCGTCGTGCCGGTTGAGCCGAGCGCAGCTGTCGTGTTGACGAACGAGACCGTGTATTGCTGCCCGGCGACGAAACCCTGGAGGTCGACACTGAGCACGACAGCGGTGGCGCCCTCCCCTTGCGGGGTCAGGTATCGAACGGGGCAGTCGAGAGCAGCGGTCGCCGTGCCGGAGGCGGTCACACCACTCGGGCAGGTGCTCGCGGTGACCCCGCCCTCCCCTCGGTTGACGCCTGCCTGCCACGCGCTGAGGGCGTAGCCTCCACCGGACTGGAACGTTCCGGTGATCGTCGCGGAGATCGTCGCGTGCCCGTTCGCGTCCGTGACGAAGTCCACCGGGCTCGTCGGCGCCGTACCTCCGAACGGGTATCCTGCACCCGTCCCCAGCTGATACGCCGTGTTCGGGCTCAGCCACGAGGTCGCGGAGGTCGTGACCTGGGCCGACCTGTAGTAGCCGTCACGCAGGCTGCCGCAGTCGAGAGTGAGGCTGGAGCCCGAGAACGGCGAGCTGTCGATCGGCGGCAGATCTGTCGGCGAGAGGGCGGGCGAGGCTGTCGGCGACGCGTCGGGAATGTCGTCCGCCTGCGCGGACGTCGCCAGCAGGCCGCTGGTCACCACGATCGCCGCGGCTGCCAGCACACCGATCACCCTGATGTGACGCGCACTCATGAGTTCCTGCTCCCCCGTTCCATCGGGACGGCGGTGGCCGCGAAAGCGGGTCCTGGCCAAGCACGACCATCATTCCGACGGCCGGCGCGGCCGTCTGCCCAGACTGGCGCGTACGCACATCCCCTGTCGACCGGACGTCGGGCGCGCCGGTGCGAGATTTAGAGTATGGCAACGGACCCCTGCGATCTACGAAATGGCACTCGAAGGGATACCCCCGTTCAGGTGGCGCGTACTGGACCGACCAGGAACGATGAGGGCTCGAAGAAGAGCGAATGCGCTGGCCGCATCGTGGTGGAGCGGAAGACTTCCGCTCCCTCGACATCGCGAACCCACGCGAAGCGCAGATGGACGTCCCGGCGAGCGGAGGTGCTAAGTTCGCGTCATGCCATCCCTCCGCGACTCGGCTGCCGCGCGATCCCGTCTCAAGCTCGTGATGGTCGGGGTGGCGGTCGTTGTCGGTCTTGCCTGCGTGCCCGTGCTGGCGAATGCTCTGTACAACACTCCACCGCGAGGCGTCGTGCCCGGCAGGAGCGCGTCGCTGCCCACCGTCGCTCATACGTATATGGAGGCCGCGAAGAGTCAGGACTGCGGCATGACGCGCGCCCTCACATCGGCGAACACGTGGGCGTGGTGCGACGACCCGCGATTGATCTCCTACGTGCCTGAGGGCACCACCCCCAGCGACAGCGACTGCGAGGCCTACATGGTCACCATCACAGCCAGCACCGACGGATCGATGGAGGCGGGAACCGAACCCTGGTCGCTCTGTTTCCGTCGGACGGATTCCGGCTGGCGGCTGTGGGACCAGGGGCAGGGATAGCAGCTCGGACAACTAGAAGCCCACCGTCATTCACGAATGATTGGCGAAGAATCCGCGTCCGGCGTCTCCCGGTCTGGGATTTCCCGCATGACGGCCTCTGTGACCCGCTCCGACGTTCTCGCTCGGGGACATGACTGCGGCAACCTCGTCGTCGAACCAGCTCGCGCGTACGCCTGGCGCGATGAGGGCTGCGCGTGAACTTCCGCAGGGCAGAACACCCATGCCCCGACCCCCAAATCCACGGGTGTCGTGGGACCGCCGACCGCCTCGGAATAGAGAGACATGTTGTGCGTGACCTCACGGTTGCGGTTCTTCCCACGATGCCGCGTCGGCCTCAGACTGCAATTCTTGCGCCGGTATGCGTGTGGCACGCCTCACCCGCCAGGCGGCCGGTCCAGCGGTGATCGCTCCATAAAACAAGGCGAAGAGAGATCCAGGAACCTTGCCTGCTATCAAACTCAATACGCCGAGCACCCCGATCGCTGAGCCAATAAACACCAAAACGATCCAGTTGTACTGATTCGTCTGACTAAACCGAACGATCCAGGACGCGCGCTTCGTCAAATTCATCCGGCCACTGTCGCTCACTTCACGCTGCATAGCTGTCCTCGGTGCTGATGAAGGTTCCTATTTGTTCGCGCCATTTTCATCAGGAGCGAAATATCCCGATCCACCATGTGGTCAATCCGAGCAGCACGAGCACAACGGCAGATGTCTGAAGCAACCATAGGAAGCCGACTAGATACTCCATGCCGACGCGACCAACAGTGTCAGGCACGCGCCGCCCAACGAGACGATCGATCTGGGAGCGGACACCGTCCGAGGACGACCCGAGCAGAATCAACACCCGAAAGCCGCGAATCACGAATGCTCCGTGAACGGCCCCACCGCGTCCGAGAACCCTAAACCGCACCACCCTAGCTCCCGGCACCCGAATACGACGACGTCCGACAACGGTGGTAGCAATCAGATCATCGCCCTCGCGCCACGCCGCGCTAGGTGGCGCCGCGAGACCGCTGAGCCACTGACCGAAAAGCGCCGCCACGAGAACGAGACCAAGCGTGGCGTTGGGCAGCCAGCTTCGCGGCTCCCCCTTCGAATCCCATCCCTCAGCCGCCCAGGTCGGATAGGTCACACGACTGGCGACGACCGCAGCAAGAGTGATTAGAACGAGCGCCCGCCCAGCCCAAACCAGCACCACACCCCAAAGGGATAAGCGTCCGTCCCGGGGCTCACTAGTCGAGGCATCCGGCTGATCGGCGCGGGAAGGGTCGGCTTTCTCCATTTCAGGTTGATCCTGCCAGACCGGGCCTCGTTCAGCGGGTCGCCCCGCACAGAAAAGTCACGGTGCGCCCTCTTCCCCCTCACTCACTGTCGAAGAGCCGATGACGCCGATACATTGAGACCGGCGCGCCAAACTCGGCCAGAGGATGGTCGATCACGGACGGCACGAAGGTGCCATCGATCGTCCCGGACTCCTGCTTCCATGGACAATCGCACCCGGGATCCTTGATCACGCGCACCAGGGTCCCACCTGGCCATGGGCCACCGGCACGCGGCGGCCGCCGCTTCCTCGGCCGCCAGAAGTTGGTGAGCCCGACGGCGACGAGAAGCATCGCAACACCGACCAGCACCGATGACGGCTCGAAGAACGGCGCTGGCGTCGACCATGTGTCCGGTCGAAAGACTTCCGCTCCCACGAAGACCGCGACCCCGAGCAATGCGCAAGTTAATGGCACCCACCAGTGCTGCACGACCCAGACCCTCGCGGCCGCGATCAGGCGAATGGGCAGTCCGAGCAGGACGGCGCCGCTCACGATCGCGACGGTCGGCAACCCGACGACGATCCCGACCAGAATCGGGATGCCGAAGATCCCCATCGCTCCGTCGTCCGCTTCTGTGGGCGACGTCACGGTGGCAAGGGTGGATTGGACCATCCGGGAGACGACCAGCACGACATCCGTGACGACGAGCACGACGAGGACGCCCCCCGCGATCAGTGTCTGGACGAAGAGCGCCCACCACGGCCACCCGAGCGACGCTTTACGCGGCGGTTGCGCGGGAAGGCGCACGAACTCAGTCATCGCAGACGCCGCCGGCCGGCTCCGACCCCGATTCAGAGACCACACCGCCACCATAGGTGCGGAGAAAATGCTCGCCCGTCGATTGCGCCGATCGCGTTTGATCGATTAGCTATGCGGCCGATCGAGGGCGGCAAATCAAATGTGGGCAAACTGCCTCGTCGTTCACAGCCCCTCAACAGCAAAAAAGCCCCCGATCCCAGTGTTTCCAAGGAATCGGGGGCTTCTCGCCACCTGCGGTGTTGGGTGCGCCCCCAGGGACTTGAACCCTGAACCCATTGATTAAGAGTCAATTGCTCTGCCGATTGAGCTAGAGGCGCATTTGATTCGGTTTCCCGAACCGAGGCTCAACATTAGCATCCGGTTCGGCAGCTTCGCCAATCGGGCCCGGTCGAGCGTGCGGCCCGGGCGTGTCCGGGTGCTGGGCCGCTAGGCTCCTGGCGTGACCGACGCACGCGACATCGACCGGCCCCGCTCCTCCGACCTGGCGCTCGCGCTGCGGCTCGCCGACCTCGCCGACGGCATCTCGTCCGCGCATTTCCGCGAGCGCGGCCTCCACATCGACACCAAGCCCGATCGCACGTTCGTCACCGAAGCCGACCTGGCCGTCGAGCGGGCAATCCGGGAGGCGCTCGCCACCGAGCGGCCCGGCGACGGCATCCTGGGCGAGGAGTACGGCACGGAGGGCGACGCGAGCCGGCAGTGGATCATCGATCCGATCGACGGCACCTCGAACTACCTGCGCGGGGTTCCCGTGTGGGGCACGCTCATCGCGCTGGCGATCGACGGCAAGCCTGTGGTTGGCGTCGTCAGCTCCCCCGCGCTCGGCAAGCGCTGGTGGGCGGAGACCGGCGACGGCGCCTGGACGACCGATGCCCCCGGCGCCCAGCCGCGCCCGATCCGCGTCTCCGCCGTCGCCGACCTCGAGCACGCATCCATCAGCTTCCAGAGCATCGCCCAGTGGGATCAGGCCGGGTACCTCGAACGGCTCATCGCCCTGACCCGCCGGGTGTGGCGCGACCGCGCCTACGGCGACATGTGGTCGTACATGCTTCTCGCCGAGGGACTTCTCGACGCCGTGGGCGAGTTCGACGTGAAGACCTACGATCTCGCCGCGCTCATCCCGATCGTCGAGGAGGCCGGGGGCAGGTTCACGTCGGTGACCGGAGAGCCGGGACCGGGCAACGGGTCGTCGCTCGCCTCCAACGGGCTGCTGCACGACGCCCTCCTGGAGGCGCTCGCCTAGGCCGACGCGCCCTCAACGGACGCGCCCTGCACGCCGGCGAGCACCTCGTCCAGCTGCTCGTACCCCTCGGTGACGCCCTTCGCCTGACCCGACGCGACCAAACCGTCGCGGGCCTCCAGAGTCGGGTACACGGCATGGATGTGGAGACGACTGCGTCCGCCCTCCAGCGGCCCGAAGCGGATCGACTCCACGCTCACGACGTCGGGGTAGCCCTCGAACTCGAAGGTCTGGATGGCGAACTCGTTGTCGCGGACGACGTGGAAGACGCCGTTGAACGCGTAGGACTCCCCACCGACCGTGTGCACGTAGCGATACCGGCCGCCCGTCGTGAAGTCGAACTGCTCCAGCTCCAGCTCGTATCCGCGCGGGCCGAGCCAGCGCTTGAACAGCTCGGGCTCCTTGTGCGCGCGGAACACCAGCTCGACGGGATAGTCGAACTCGCGCTCGATGTCGATGAAGGGCAGGCCCTCCGGGGCGGTGATCGTGACGTCGTTGCTCATTTTCTCTCACTCCTGGTTCGCGTTCTGGTGGGTGGAGGTCCCGGCGGCCGCGAGGTCGCCGAGCACGGTGTCGAGGGTGCGGAATCGCTGTTCGGCGATCAATCGGTAGCGGTCGATCCACGAGGTGAGCTCCTCGAGCGCGCCGGCGCACAGGTGCACCGGCCGGCGCTGCGCGTCGCGGCTGCGCGTGACGAGCCCCGCCTCCTCCAGCACATGGATGTGGCGGGACACGGCCTGTGTCGTGATCGCGAACGGCTCGGCGAGCTCGTTCACGGTCGCGGGACCGGTGCTGAGCCGCGCGACGATCGCCCGGCGCACCGAGTCCGAAAGCGCTTGGAACGCACGGTCGAGCCGCTGCCGGGCTGCAGGGTCGGTCTCATCCATGGCTTCATCCAACAATTTCGTTTATCAACATTTGTGTTGAATAAGATACGCCGTCGAGAACCCGGACGCAACACCCCGGTGCCCCCTAGGCTCGACCGTGTGAGCACACCGATCGACGAGCCCCTCGTCCACATCGCCGGCTTCCGGATGGACTTCGGCCGCACGACAGTGATCCGCGACCTCTCCTTCGACATCGCGCGCGGTGAGACGTTCGGTTTCCTCGGCAGCAACGGCTCGGGCAAGACCACCACGATCCGGGCGCTGCTCGGCATCTACCAGCCGACCGCCGGCGTCCTCCACATCGACGGCAAGGACTTCAGCCCGGAGACCGGGGAACGCCTCGGCTACCTGCCGGAGGAGCGCGGCCTCTACAAGAAGGAGTCCGTCATCGACGTGATGGTCTACTTCGGCCGGCTCAAGGGCCTCGGCACCGAAGCGGCGCGCCGCTGGTCCCGCGAATACCTGGAGCGGGTGGGCATCGGCGAGAAGGAGAAGGTGCGGCTCGACAAGCTGTCCGGCGGCCAGCAGCAGAAGGTCCAGCTCGGCGTCACGATCATGAACCAGCCCGAGCTGCTCATCCTCGACGAGCCGACCAAGGGCTTCGACCCGGTCAACCGTCGCCTGCTGATGGACATCATCGACGATCAGAAGCGCGCGGGCTCCACCGTCATGATGGTGACCCACCAGATGGAGGAGGTCGAACGGCTCTGCGACCGGGTCATCCTCCTGAAGGACGGCGTCTCGCGCGCCTACGGCACTGTCTCGGAGGTGCAGGAGCAGTTCGGCGGCACCGTCGTCCTTGTCGACCACGACGGCACCGTGCCGGCCTCCCCCGCCTACCGCATCGCGAAGGACGAGCGCGGACACGCCGAGCTAGAGGTCGCGAACGACGCCGACACCGCGGCGATCCTGCGCTCGCTCGTCGACGCCGGCCTCCACATCACCCGCTTCGCCCCCACCCGCAAATCGCTCGACGACATCTTCGTCGAGGTCTACGGCGCCGAGAGCCGCGAGGAGGACTGACCATGGCCCGACACAACCTCTCCACCGTCATCGCGTTCGAGTTCACGCGCACCATCAAGAAGCGCAGCTTCTGGGCGGTGACGCTCATCCTGCCGATCCTGGTCTTCGGGCTGGGCACGCTCATCATCTCCGCCAACGTCTCCAGCGCCAACACCGCCGACCAGCAGAAGAACGCGCGGTTCGACTTCCTCTACGTCGACGCGTCCGGCCTCGTCGACCCGACGATCGCGCACAGCTACGGCGGCAAGGAGATCGCCAGCAGCTCCGAGGGCGTCGAGGAGGTGCAGATCGGAGGCACGCCCGCCTTCTTCGACTACCCCGCCGACCCCGCCAAGCAGACGATCAAGGTCTACGGAGCCGACGCCGGCGTGTTCCAGAACAGCAAATACTCGGCCGTCGCGCAGTCGCTGCTCTCGGCGAGCGTCGAGCAGAAGCTCGACAGCCCGGTCGACGTCGCCATCCTCCGCGGCGAGACGAACACCGCGACGACCACCTTCAAGAACGGCGCCGTCGCGCCCGGCTTCGAGGCGATCCTGCCCGCCCTGATCTTCCTGGCGGCGTTCTTCGTCGTCATCGTCTTCCTCGGCAACCAGATGCTGAACTCCACGCTGGAGGAGAAGGAGAACCGGGTCACTGAGATGATCCTGACGACGATCAACCCGACGAACCTCCTGGTCGGCAAGGTGATCTCGCTGTTCGCCATCGGTCTCATCCAGATCGCGGTGTTCGCGCTGCCCGTGGTGGTCGGCTATCTGTTCTTCCGCGATCAGCTCGCCATCCCGAACTTCGATCTCAGCAGTCTCGTCTTCGACCCGCAGAAGATGATCATCGGCGCACTCATCACGATCGGCGGCTTCGCACTGTTCACCGGCACCCTGGTGGCCGTGGGCGCGGTGATGCCGACCG
Organism: Leifsonia sp. Leaf336; assembly: GCF_001423695.1. Classification (GTDB taxonomy): domain Bacteria; phylum Actinomycetota; class Actinomycetes; order Actinomycetales; family Microbacteriaceae; genus Leifsonia. The sequence continues at coordinate 1,121,110 of NZ_LMOZ01000002.1, read as the reverse complement.
CGAAGGACGCCGCCCCGTTCTTCTCCGTCGTGGTCTTCGCCGTGGTGATCCCGCTGTACGCCTCGAGCTACGCCATCAGCACGCCGGGCGCGCCGATCGTCCAGATCCTGGCGTACTTCCCATACACCGCTCCGATCACCGCGCTCATCCTGAACGCGTTCGGTTCGCTGCCGCTCTGGCAGGCGATCATCATCATCGTCGAGCTGTTCGCGCTCTCGTTCGTGGTGCTGAGACTGGCCGTGCGGCTGTTCCGGTACGGCTCGATCGAGTACTCCAGCAAGGTCAAGATCCGGGATGTGCTCGGGCGCCGCTCCGGCCCCGGCCGAACGGCGGTGCGCTGATGCGCGCCGTGATCGCGGCGCAGCCGGGAGACGCGGAGGTCCTGACGCTCGCCGAGGTCCCGGACCCTCAGCCCCGGCCGGGAGAGGTGCGCATCCGGGTGATCGCGGCGGGGCTCAACGGCGCCGACCTGAGCCAGCGTCGCGGCCACTACCCGTCGCCGCCCGGTGCGCCCGAGTGGCCGGGGCTGGAGGTGTCGGGCGTCATCGACGCAGTCGGCGACGACGTCGAACCAGGTCTCTGGAACGAGGGAGACCTCGTGTGCGCTCTCCTGCCCGGAGGCGGTTACGCCGAACTCGTGACGGTCGACGCCGGCCTGGTGCTCCCGGTCCCCGCCGGGGTCGACCCGGTGGAGGCCGCCGGCCTCCCCGAAGTCGCCGCGACGGTCTGGTCGAACGTGTTCGACCTGGGCGCCCTGGGCGCCGGCGAGACGCTGCTCGTCCATGGCGGCTCCAGCGGCATCGGCTCGATGGCGATCCAGCTGGCCCGCGCGCTCGCGGCGCATGTGATCGCGACGGCGGGCAGCCCGGAGAAGGCGGCGTTCTGCCGCTCCCTCGGCGCCGAAGCGGCCGTCGATTACCGCACCGACGACTTCGTCGCGGCGGTCGCGGCGTTCACCGACGGCCGCGGCGCCGACGTCGTTCTCGACATCGTCGGAGGCGCCTACATCGCCCGCGACCTCGAGGCCCTCGCGACCGGCGGCCGGATCATGTCCATCGCCGTCCGCGACCGCACCCCCGCCGCGGTCGACATGGGCCTCCTCATGCGCAAGCGCGCCCGCCTCCAGGGGACGACTCTGCGAGCACGCCCTCTCGCCGAACGCGTCGCGATCATCGCGACCGTGCGCGAGCACGTCTGGCCGCTGCTGGAGGCCGGCGAGGTGCACCCGGTCATCGACTCGGTGTTCCCGCTCGCGGATGCGGCCCAGGCGCATCGACGGATGGAGTCGTCCGCCCACCTCGGGAAGATCCTCCTGCGCGTCTCCTGACGACGAGGTCGAGCACCGTCGCGATCGTCGCACCGATCGCGTAGGCGACCAGGTCGGTCGCCTGGAACGTCGACCCGAGCACGAGCTCGACGCCCGGGATGGCCGCCGACAGCTGCGCGGGCACGCCGGTGAGCTGCAGCAGCTCCACCCCGACGCACACGGCGAGCGCGATACCGCCCGCCGCCAGGCTCGGCACGCGCGGCGCCACGAGGGCGACGAGCACGACCATCAGCACCGCGTAGAGCGCATCCCCGGCGAACGCGCCGGCCCAGCCATCGGTCAGCTCGTGCACGGTGAGCCCGGCCACGACGACCGCGACAGCGACGACGATCAGCGTGACACGACGACGAACGAGGGAGGTCATCCTCCGACGGTAGCGAGCCTCCGGTCGCCGTCGCGTCCTCCGGGTGTCGGATGACGCCTCCATCGGTGGGAGGATCGGAGGCATGACCGCGCTGCCCTCCGACGAAGCTCTGCTCGCTCTGCCGAAGGCCGAGCTCCACCTCCACATCGAAGGCACCCTGGAGCCCGATCTCGCTTTCGAGCTCGCCGGCCGCAACGGTGTGGCACTCCCCTACGCCTCTGTCGACGAGCTCGTGGCCCAGTACGAGTTCTCCGACCTCCAGTCCTTCCTCGACCTCTACTACGCCACGATGGCGGTCCTGCGCACGGAGGACGACTTCGCCGAGCTCACCCGGCGCTACCTCCGCACCGCCGCCGCCCAGGGCCTCCGCCACGTCGAGCTGTTCTTCGACCCCCAGGCGCACGTGAGTCGCGGCGTCGCGCTGGAGGCCGTCGTCGACGGCATCAGCGGGGCGCTGGCGGAGGCCGAGCGCGATCTCGACATCACGAGCGGGATCATCCTGTGCTTCCTCCGCGACCAGCCGGTCGAGTCTGCGCAGGCGGTGCTCAGCGCCGCGCTCACCCGGCCGGATCGGCTGCTCGGCGTCGGCCTGGACTCCGCGGAGGTCGGCTACCCGCCCGAGCTGTTCACCGAGGTCTTCGCCCGGGCGAAGGACGCCGGGCTGCACGCGGTGGCGCATGCCGGCGAGGAGGGACCGCCCGCCTACATCCGCCAGGCGCTGGACCTGCTCGGCGTCGAACGGATCGACCACGGAACCCGCGCCGCGGAGGATCCGGAGCTGATGGCGCGGCTCGCCGCAGAGGGCGTGCCGCTCACGGTGTGCCCGCTGTCGAACGTGCGCCTGCGGACAGTGCCCGACCTGGCCGACCACCCTCTGCTGCGGCTCGACGCCGCCGGCGTGCGGGTGACCATCAACTCCGACGACCCCGCCTACTTCGGCGGCTACGTCGGCCACAACTACCTCGCCGTGCGGGATGCGCTCGGCGCCGACGCCGACCAGGCGGAGCGGTTCGCGCGCACGTCGATCGACGCGTCGTTCGCGACCGACGCCCGCAAGACCGCGCTGCAGGAGGAGGTGGACGCGTGGCGGGGCTGAGCGCCGGCACGTCGCCCGCCGGTTCGATCACGCGACCCGATGGTCGGCAGGTGCGCTACTTCGACACCGGAGGGGGTGAAGACTCCCCGGTTCTGGCCGACGCACCCGTGCTGGTCTGGCACCACGGCACGCCGCAGACCGGAGCAGTCATCGAGCCGGTGGCGTCCGAGGCCGCGGCCCGGGGCCTCCGCGTCGTATCGTGCGCGCGTCCCGGGTATCCGGGTTCGGATCCGCTGCCCGGCCGCAGCGTCGCCGACGCCGCCGCCGACGTGCTCGCCGTTCTCGACGCGCTCGGCATCGACCGGTTCGCCACGATGGGCGCCTCCGGGGGCGGCCCGCACGCGTTCGCCTGCGCCGCCCTCGCGCCCCAGCGCGCCACCGCGGTCGTGACCTTCGCCGGCATCGCGCCGTACTGGGGCGACGTCGACTGGTTCGCCGGCATGGCCGATCCGGGAGGCCTCCGAGCGGCCCTCGCTGGACGCCCGGCGCGAGCAGCGTACGCCGAGACGGCGGAGTTCGAGCCCGAGTCGTTCACGTCCCGCGACTACGAGGTGCTCAAGGAGGCCTGGGCCGCTCTCGGCGCCGACGCCGGGGCGGGCGCAGCGGCCGGCCACGACGGCGAGGTCGACGACGACGTGGCCTTCGTATCGGCCTGGGGAGTCGAGCTCGGCGCGGTGGCGGCCCCCACCCTCCTCGTGCAGGGCGGCAGAGACCGCGTCGTCCCGGCGACGCACGCCGGGTGGATGCTCGAGCGGCTCCGGCGCGGCGAGCTCTGGCTGCGGCCGCGCGAGGGCCACGTCTCGGTGCTGACGGCGCTGGGCGTCGCCCTCGACTGGGTCGTGGCGACGTCGCCGACCCTGTGAGACACCACTGAGCTCGGCCTCCGACCCCCTCTGCGCAACACCACCGTTGTTCTAGTGTGGGACTCAGGTGCACGGGGGAAGATGTGCCCACGCACCGGGAGGAGTCGCCGATGTCCGAGCTCGACCTCAACCAGCCGTTGACGGCGCCCGAAGGGCCGCCAGAAGGCGTGTCGCTCACGCCTCCTGCCGCCGTGCCGGAGGTCGGAGGCGACCAGGCCGTCGGAATGGTCGCCGTGCCACCCGACAAGCGTGCCGAGCTCCAGGCCAAGGCGAACGAGTTCGTCGCGGGGCTCTCCTCCGTGGAGCCCGGCAGCCCCGAGTTCACACGCAAGGTCGACGAGATCGCCCGGATGGGCGTGCAGGAGATCCGCTCGTCGTCGGAGGTGTCGAACCGGATGCTGCAGAGGCCGGAGTCGTCGCTCGCCGCCGCCCGCGGCCGTGGCGGCCCGTCGGATCCGCAGACGCAGGTGGCGCAGACGCTGCAGCAGCTGCGCACGACCATCACCGAGCTCGACCCGGGCCACGCGAACCTCGCGGGCGCCAAGGGTTTCCTCGGGCGCCTCCCCGGCGGCAAGTCGCTCATGCGGTACTTCGAGCGCTACCAGCCCGCCCAGAAGCAGCTCGACGCGATCATCACGGCGCTCATCTCCGGGCAGGACGCCCTCCTCAAGGACAACGCCGCGATCGACCTCGAACGCACCAACCTGTGGGCCACGATGGGCAAGCTCGGCGAGTACGCCGCGCTCGCCAAGGCCCTCGACGAGTCGATCGAAGCGCAGGCGGCGAAGGTGCGCACGACCGACCCGCAACGCGCCGATTCCCTCCTGGCGGACGCGCTGTTCCCCATCCGCCAACGCCGGCAGGACCTCACCACGCAGATCGCCGTCTCCGTGCAGGGGTATCTGGCGCTCGACGCGATCCGCAAGAACAACCTCGAACTGATCAAGGGGGTCGAGCGCGCCCGCACCACGACCGTCGCCGCCCTCCGCACGGCGATCATCGTCGCGCAGGCGCTCGGCAACCAGGAGCTCGTCCTCGACCAGATCAGCGCGCTGAACGATGCGACCAACGCCATGATCGACCGCACCGGCGAACTCCTGCGCCAGCAGACGGCCCGCGTGCACGAGGAGGCAATCTCGACCGGCGTCAGCCTGGAGACTCTCCAGCACGCCTTCGACAACGTGTTCGCGACGATGGATGCCATCGACGGCTACCGCGTGAAGGCGGTCGAGAGCATGGCCAAGACCGTCGATGCGCTGGAGCAGCAGGTCGAGCGGTCGCGCAGCTACCTCGACCGTTCGCACAACAGCGCGAACTGACGGCGCGGGGTCGGGCTCGGCCTGTCTGCTCAGGGCAGGTCGAGCCGCGACAGCCCGAACCGCTGGGACAGGAACCGCCCGTTGACCAGCAGCGCCGAGGCGTCGTGCTCGGCCGCCGCGTCGCGCATCCGCCTCGCGGCGGCCTCGAGCTCTCCCAGCTGAGCGACAAGGGTCTGCGCCGGCGTCGTCCCGTCGGGGAGGACATGCCGGACCGCCCAGTCGGGAGGCAGCACCAGGTAGGCGCGCAGCGTGTCGGGGAGGTAGACGGTCGCGGTGCGCCGCACCATGACCTCCGGCTCGCCCTGCCCTTCCACGCGGTCGAGCGCGTCGACCAGCAGCTCCCCGATGCGACCGACCTGGGCGATCGCCTCAGCGGGGAGGCGGCGGCGCAGCCGCGCCGGCAGCGTGCGGAGGTCGGCGTCGACCTTGGCCTCCCTCACGCGGATCTCCGAACCCGGAGGCTCCAGACCGAGCATCTGGAGGGCAAGCGACGACGTGGCGGCGTCTCCAGCGACCTCGCTCTCCAGCGCGGCGACGCGCTCGGCGAAGGCGGTGAGCCAATCGCCGAGGCTCAGAGGCCGGCTGACGACGGTCGCTCCGCGGTAGACGAGCTCCGCCTCCCCGGCCCAGTGCGGGCCCGGCTCGTAACCCAGGGTCAAAGTCTCCTGCCGCCCGAGGAGGCTTATCCTCGTGATCGCGCCTGGCCTCCCGGACACGCGGTCGCTCAACGTGCGCCGGCGCTCGACGACGAGCACCCGCTCGACGAACACCGGAGGGAGGGCGTTCCGCACGCGTTCGATGAGTCCCAGCAGGAAGGCCTGGGGATCCTCTGCCGCCTGCGCCGGTCCTGTCATGATTCCCACATGGTAGACGCTCGGACCGGGCGGCAGCCATGGTCGTCGCAGTCTCGAAAGCACCCGCACGTTCGCAATTAGTGCAATAATGGTTAGTGCACTAAGCACTTACGTGAACCTTCGGGAGGATCCCATGGCTGGCCGGTTCTGGCGCTTCTACGAACGCGCCAACGACGTCGTCCGCACCTTCACCGGCCCCGCGCAGCTCGGCGCCGGGCACCCGGAGGGCCCCGACATCCGCCGGGCCGACGCGGCGTGCCCGATATGCGGCAAGCCCCTCGACCAGCATGTCATCGAGCGGTTCGCCGACTCCCGCACCTCGACCCGCATCCACTGCCCATGACCGACACCGCCGACACTGCGAACCCTCTGGCCCTCGAGAGCCAGGTCTGCTTCGCGCTCGCGGTCGCGTCGCGATCGGTCATCGCCGCCTACCGCCCGGTGCTCGAGCCCGTCGGCCTGACGCACCCCCAGTACCTCGTGATGCTCGCCCTCTGGGAGAACGAGCCTCTCTCCGTGCGCCGGCTCGCCGACCTCCTCGCACTGGAGCCGGCGACCGTCTCCCCTCTGCTCAAGCGGCTGGAGGCGCTCGGCTACGTCGCTCGCCGCCGCTCCGACTCCGACGAGCGCGTCGTCGAGATCACGCTCACCGACACGGGGCGTGAGCTGCGCTCCTACGCTGAGACGATCCCGGCCACGATGATGGAGCGGCTCGGGATGACTCCGGACGACCTGCGCAACCTGCACCGGACCATGAGCGCGCTCATCCGCGCGACGCGCGACCTGTAGAACCGCCGACGCGCGGGGCCGGATCAGCACCTGCTGCTCGAGTTCGCGCACGCAGCGGACGACCAGCCGAGGCCGCCGTTCTGCCCGCTAGGCGGCTTCGGCCGGCGCCGCTGCCGCATCCCGCCGCACCAGGGCACGGATCACCACCACCCCGATCACCACGCCGAGGACGGCGACCGTGACGATGAGCCACGGAGGCAGCCGGAGGTCGATCGCGGACACGATGCAGAACCCGTCGAACAGCGAGATCATCACGAAGCCGACGTGCCCGATCAACGCCTTCCGCCAGTTCGGCGGCTTGCGCACGAGCACCGACCGGGCTTGGAGGACGCGCAGCACCAGGTACACCGCGAGAGCGCAGAGCACCCCGAACGCGATGCGCTTGGTCACGTTCAGCTGTATCCAGTCGACCGCCACGACGGTGACCAGCAGGGTCATCGACGCGATCAGACACCAGAAGAACGCGACGAACCGTGCGGCATGGGCCGATGTCGGCAGAGTGGCGAGCAGCAGGCAGCCCAGCACGAAGGCGGTCACCGCCGTGCCCGCGTGCACCAGGATCAGAATCGAATGCAGCATCGTTCACCGCCCGAAGGCAGGCTACTCCGTTGCTTGTGCCGCCGCCGCCAGGAATCCGCGATGTCGCGACTCCCTGCTCAGGTCACGAGACTCCATCCACCTGCGCCACGAGCCTTCCGTCCACGAACGCGCGAATCGGTTGCGGATTGGCGAACGCGAACATGAGGCGCCGGGTCTTCTCGATGCGCACGTCGTGGCGTTCCCGTTCGCCGACCTCGAACTCGAACTCCGAACGAAGCCGGAAGCTGAACGTGATGAACCGCTTGAGCAGCAGCTTGCCGTGCACCCGGATGGTGAGCCAGCCCCGCATCTGGTCAAAGGTGAACACGACCGAGTGCCGCTCCTCCTCCCCGACATCGAAGCCAGCGTGTGCGTCGTCGCCACCCGCCCGGAGCGAGGCTGGGAAGGCGGCCGCCTGGTGGGGTCCTTCGCGAGGGCGACGAAGAAGAAGATCGCCATCGCGATCAAAACGAAACCGAACACCACCAGCGGAAACGCCGCCTTGCTTCCCGCGGCCGTGGCGAGCCACACCCAGACCAGGGAGGCTACGCCGAGAGCGAGGATGACGTACGTGCACACGATCACCGCTGGGCGAGCATCCCTCATGGTGCGCACGGTACGCGCCACCGCGGAATCCGCCAGCGATGAGTGCGCCGACGACCCGCGTGGAGTCGGGTGGGCGCTGGAAACTCGAACAACGCGCGATGACGACCGATTGGTGGAGATGGGGGGAATCGAACCCCCGTCCACTGCTGTGGTCATGTGCCTTCTACGGGCGTAGCCAGTGAAATCGCTTTCTCAGCCCCGGAACTTGCCACTGGCACCTGCTCCGACGGGCTCAGTATCAGTTGGAGTCCCTCTGCGCCCTGATGCTCAACGCAGAAGCAAGTCTTCTAGCTGACGCCAGGATCCGGGTAGAAGACAGTTCCCGGTCTGACGGTCTCTTCAAATGGCGAAGGGGAACTTACGCCGCGAGGGCGAAGTCGGCCTTGGCCGAGACAGTGCTCTTGTTATTGGCACTTATTTTTTCGCATGGATCGTTAACGAGATAACCATGCATCCTCGACCCGCTTCTCACACTCTCGCAGACAATGTCGAAACCGATCATCCCCATGCGACGGCCGCGAGGCCGGGTCGTCATCACGCGCTGTTGAGTTGTCCAGATGCATTCGCCGCACGCGGCGGCGAGCTTCTCATCCTACAACAACACCGGCCCCGGTTCTATGCCAGCATCGATGGATGGCCGACACGATCATCACTGTCCAGGGCGAGTTCGAACTCACTCACCCGGCCGAGCGCGGCGCCGTCCGGGTCACGGTCGGCTATGAGGGCGAGCAACGCGACGAGGCGCTCGCGCTGACGACGCAGCGGCACGCGTCCCTCCTCTCCGAGCTCCGCGAACTGCACAACCCGCAGACGGGTCCGGTGACCGCCTGGTCGTCGGACCAGCTGCGTGTCTGGGGAGACCGCCCGTGGAACCAGGACGGGCGCCGGCTCACTCCGATCTACCATGCGGAGGTCGGTATCGAGGTGACCTTCAGCGAGCCCACCGCGCTGTCCGACTGGGTGGGCGTGGTGTCGATGCTCGACGGCGTGACGATCCAGGGCGTCACGTGGACGCTGACGGAGGCCCGCCGGCAGTCGATCACGCAGGAGGCGCGGCGTCGGGCCGTCGAGAACGCGGTGGCGAAGGCGACGGTCTACGCCACGAGCCTCGGCCTCAGCAGCGTGCGGCCGCTCGCGTTGAGCGACCCGGGCATGCTGGGCGACGGGCCCGCACCCGGCCAGCCGGTGCCGCTGGCCGCCCGCGCGATGAGCGCGGACTTCGGAGGCGCGACGCTCGCGCTCAAACCGGAGGACATCACCGTCGCGGTGCAGGTGCACGCCCGGTTCGCGGCGAGCTGACGCCCGACCGCGGCATTCAGTTGCCGGGCGTCGCGCCCGGGGTCGCGGTCGAACCCGGCAACGACGGCGGCCGGATCGGGAGATCGGAGACCTTGAGGATGCGCGCGGCCGTCACCGTCGTGCCGGAGCGCGTTCCGATGACGATGACCTCGTCGCCGACAGCGAAGTCGGAGGCCGTCTGCGTCTGGCCGGGAGCCCCGTAGGCGGTCGACGAGGAGATTTCGATCGTGAGGGACACGCCCCGCGTCGTCGTGATCGTCCACGTGGAGCCGTCGATCGTGGTGACGCTGCCGCGAACCACGCCCTTGGCGATCGGGCCTTCGTCTTGACGGCCGTTCTGGCCTCCGCCGTTCTGCCCGTTCTGGCCTCCACCGTTCTTGCCGCCCTGGCCTGGCCCCGGAACCGGCATCTGGCCACCGCCCGGCAGCTCGTGCGAGACGGAGAAGCCCCGGTGGAACAGCACAGAGCCCACGGCGAACACGCCGGCTCCGGCGATGCCGATCAGCAGGATGACGGCCAGCACGAGGGTGGAGATCGCGAAGGCCAGTCCATGGCGCTTGTAGAACGGTTCGGCCGTCGCCGGAGCCACGGGACGCTGCGGGCCGGGAGCGTACTGCTGACCGGGCGCGTACTGCTGCTGCGGCGCCCCGTAGGGCGGCTGCGGCTGCCCGTAGGGCGGTTGCTGCGGCGGGATCGGCTCAGTGGGCCGGGTGTCGTCCATGCTCACAAGAACACCTGATCCAGCCGCATTCCGGCTGGGAGGCGGTTATGGCTTGGATGTGAATGCCCACGCCCGCCCATCGCTCAGACCGCCTCCACCAACACGGACCGCAGCTTCGCCAGCTCGATCTCGCTCAGCCCGGAGTCGAGAAGGTACTCGCGGACTCCCCCGAACTCGCGGTCGAGCAGATCGAGCGCTTCCTCGAGAGCAGCCGGAGGACTCCCGCCGAGGATGACCCGCAACGCGGGCGTGACCTCCACGCCGTGGCTTTTCACCAGCGCGATCATTCCCTCCAGCCACTCGCCGTCGAGATTGGCCTGCGTCGCCGCGTAGTCGGCGACGACCGTCTCACGGTCGACGCCCACGGCGCTCAGCGCGAGGGCGATGACGATGCCGGTGCGATCCTTGCCCGCCGTGCAGTGCACGACCACGGCCTCCTCGCCGGTGTCGGCGATCTCGCGCAGCGCCCGGACGACCACGTCGCGGTGCTGCAGCAGGATCTTCTCGTACAGCCCGACCAGAGTGATTCCGATCGTCGATGCGGACGCCCCCGAGCCCTCGAACACCGGCAAGTGGAGGCGCTGGAGGCCGAGGCCGTCGACGTCATCGGGCATCACCTCCGTCTCGAAGTCGTCGCGCAGGTCGATCACGACCCGCACGCCGAGCTCCTGCAGCGTCTGCCGCCCTGCGTCGCCGAGGCGGGCCAGGCCGTCGGACCGGAACAGCTTGCCGTTGCGCACCACTCCCTGCGGCACCGGATAGCCGCCCACATCGCGGAAGTTGTACGTGCCGTTCACGGGGATCCGCTCGGCCACGGCGTCGGTCACCCGGCCGCCCGTCCCCTCGTCGTGCGTGCTCATGTGCTCATCCTGCCATCCGCTTCCGACAGGACGCCGCACGCGAGGGTCACTCGCCGAGGTGACGCCTGCTGGACATCGCCCGTTCAGCCTCGCGGTTGTCCTGGCGCTCGCGCAGCGCCTGCCGCTTGTCGTACTCGCGCTTGCCTTTGGCGATCGCGATCTCGACCTTGGCGCGGCCGTCGCTGAAATAGATCGACAGCGGCACGATCGTGTAGCCGCCCTGCTTGACCTTGTTCTCGATCTTGACGATCTGGGCCTTGTGCAGCAGCAGCTTGCGCTTGCGGCGAGGCGCGTGGTTGTTCCAGGTGCCGTCGAGGTACTCCGGGATGTGCACGGCGTCGAGCCAGGCCTCCCCGCCGTCGACGAACGCATAGCCGTCGACGAGCGACGCGCGCCCTTCGCGCAACGACTTCACCTCGGTGCCGGTGAGGACGAGGCCCGCCTCGTAGGTGTCCTCGATGGTGTAGTCGTGGCGCGCTCGGCGATTGGTGGCCACGACCTTCTGGCCACGTTCCCTGGGCACAGCTGCTCCTGACGTCGAAGATGGTGCTGCCCGGCACGTCGCCGGGCAGCAGACCAGTCTATACGGGTCAGACCCTCAGGTACCGCTTGATCGCGAAGTTGGCGGAGGCCGCGGCGAGAATGACGCCCACCACGATGAGCAGCGGGATCACCAGCCAGCCCTGATCCATGCCGACGAAGTTGATCGACGGGATCTTGGGACTCAGGAATCCGCGGACGAAGTACTGCACGAGGAGCCAGATCACGACGCAGCTCAGTATCGAGCCGATCAACGCCGCGATCACGCCCTCGATGATGAACGGGGTCTGGATGAAGCGGTTCGACGCTCCGACCAGGCGCATGATGCCGATCTCGCGACGCCTCGAGAACGCTGACAGGCGGATCGTCGTGGCGATCAGCAGCACGGCGGCGACGAGCATCAGGATGGCGATGCCGATCGCGGTCAGGCTGGCCGCGTTCAGGATGTTGAAGATCTGGTCGAGGTAGCTGCGCTGGTCGACGACGCTCTGCACTCCGGGCGAGCTCGACAGCGTCTCGGTCAGCACGTCCGACTGGTTGGGGTTCTTGAGGTTGACCCAGAACGTCTGCGGGATCATGTCCGGCGTGACGTAGTCGGCGATCTGATTGCCCTTGAACTGCTGCTTGAACTGTTCGTAGCCCTGCTTCTGGTCCTGGAAGTAGAACTTCTGGATGTAGGGCGCGAGCTCCGGGGACTCCAGCTGCTTCTTGACGGAGGCGACCGTCTGCTCGGTCGCGGCGCCACCAGGGCAGTTGTCGGTCTCGGTGCACATGTACACCGCGACCTGGGCACGGTCGTACCAGTAGGTCTTCATCTGCGCGATCTGCAGCTGCAGAAGCGCGGCGGTGCCGACGAAGGTCAGCGAGATGAATGTCACCAGCACGACGGAGACGACCATCGAGAGGTTGCGGCGGAGGCCGTTGCCGACCTCCGACCAGATGAGCCCGAATCTCATTTCGTGGGTCCCACATTCTGTTCGCCGTCACGGTCGGACGCGTCGCGCAGTCCGCTCAGGTCGAGGTTGGCGGTGAAGTTCAGGTGGTCGGGGAGGTTCTCCTCGCCGCCGGCCGCAGGCACCGTGGCCGGGACCGGGGCGGGCACGGCCTGGACGGGAGCCGACACGGGTTGGACCGGCCCGGTCGCACCGCCCACGGTGACCGGCCCCGTGGGATTCGACACCGGAGTGTGCGGGCGCGTCATCGGCTCAGCGGCCGACGGTGCGGGCGGCGCCGCGGCCGCGACGGGGACCGCGGGCGCCACCGGCGCCGGAACGACGCCGGTCGACGTCTCGACGGGGACGGCGAGGCCCTCCGCCGTCGGGCGCGGCAGCGGGATCGACGTGGTGACGCCGTAGCCGCCGTGACGTTCGTCGCGCACGATCTGGCCTCCGACCAGCTCGATCACGCGCTGTTTCATCTGGTCGACGATCGCCGCCTCGTGCGTGGCCATCAGCACCGTGGTGCCTCCGGCGTTGATCTGCGCGAGCACGGACATGATCCCGGCACTGGTGGCGGGGTCGAGGTTTCCGGTGGGCTCGTCGGCGAGGAGGATCTGCGGCTTGTTGACCACGGCGCGCGCGATCGCGACGCGCTGCTGCTCACCACCCGAGAGCTCGTGAGGGAGGCGCTGCGCCTTGCCGTCGAGTCCCACCATCTTCAGGACGTCCGGCACGGCCTCCTGGATGAAGCCGCGGGACTTGCCGATCACCTGGAGGGTGAACGCCACGTTCTGGAAGACGGTCTTGTTCGGCAGCAGCCGGAAGTCCTGGAAGACGACGCCGATGTTGCGTCGGAAGTAGGGCACCTTACGCGAGGAGATCGACCCCAGATCCTGCCCGAGGACATGGATCGCGCCTTTCGTCGGCCGCTCCTCTTTGAGGATCAGCCGGAGGCAGCTCGACTTGCCCGAGCCGGACGCACCGACGAGGAAGACGAACTCGCCGCGCAGCACTTCCAGGTTGATGCCGTTGAGTGCTGGGCGCGCCGTGCCCGCGTACTGCTTGGATACGTGTTCGAACCGGATCATGACTGTTAGAGACTAAGCAACACTTTCACGATCCACAGTAGCGACATGCCCACGCACCGCAAGCCTGACAGTCGCCGCAACGCGGGCTATGAGCGGGTGAACGCCGCCGGGAGGCGGAAGACCGTCACTCGTCGTCCTTCGAACCCGCTCGCCAGCGGATGCCCGCTGCGATGAACCCGTCGAGGTCGCCGTCGAACACCGACGCGGGGTTGCCCGACTCGTAGCCCGTGCGCAGGTCTTTGACGAGCTGCTGACCGTAGAGGAAGTACGAGCGCATCTGGTCGCCCCAGCTCGCCGTGATGGTGCCGGCGAGCTCCTTCTTCTTGGCCGCCTCCTCCTCTTTCTGGAGGAGGAGCAGTCGGGTCTGCAGCACGCGCATGGCGGCCGCACGGTTCTGGATCTGCGACTTCTCGTTCTGCATCGAGACGACGATGCCCGTCGGGAGGTGGGTGATGCGGACGGCGGAGTCGGTCGTGTTGACCGACTGACCGCCGGGGCCGGAGGAGCGGAACACGTCGACGCGGATGTCGCCTTCCGGCACCTCGACCGCGGTCGCCTCCTCCATCAGCGGAATGACCTCGACCGCGGCGAACGACGTCTGGCGCTTGTCGGCGGAGCCGAACGGGCTGATGCGGGCGAGCCGGTGCGTCCCGGCCTCGACCGAGAGCGTGCCGAACGCGTAGGGGGCGTCGACCTCGAAAGTCGCGGACTTGATGCCCGCGCCCTCCGCGTAGGAGGTGTCCATGACCTTGACCGGGTACTTGTGCTGCTCCGCCCAGCGCAGGTACATGCGCATCAGCATCTCGGCGAAGTCGGTCGCGTCGTCGCCGCCCGCGCCGGAGCGGATCGTGACGATCGCCGCGCGCTCGTCGTACTCGCCGCTCAGGAGTGTCTGCACCTCGAGGTCGCCCAGGGTCTTCTGGAGGGCCTCCAGCTCGGTGCGGGCCTCCGCGGCGGACTCCTCGTCGTCGCCCTCATTGGCCATCTCGACGAGCACCTCGAGGTCGTCGAGGCGCCGCTCGACCGAGGTGATGCGGCCGAGCTCCGCCTGCCGGTGGCTGAGCTCGCTGGTCACCTTCTGCGCGTTCGCCGTGTCGTCCCAGAGGTCGGGCGCTCCGGCCCGCTCGCTGAGGTCGGCGATGTCGGCGCGGAGCTTCTCCACGTTCACGACGGCGACGATGTCGGCGAGAGTCGAGCGGAGGTCCGCGATCTGCGGGGAGAGGTCAAGTTCGATCATGGCGTCCTCCAGCCTACCGGCCGGGGCGCGCCCGCCCGACAGTTGTACTGTGTTAAGCAAATGACTTCCGACGAGCGACCGTTCTCCTTGCGCGCCGTCGCACTCGCGGCCTTCCTCCCGACGCTGCTGTTCTCGATCGGCGAGGGCGCGATCATCCCGATCATCCCGATCGCCGCCGGCAATCTCGGCGCCACCCTGGCTATGGCCGGCTTCATCGCCTCGATGCTGATGCTGGGCGAGGTCGCCGGCGACATCCCGAGCGGCTGGGTGGTCTCGCGCGTCGGCGAGCGCGCCGCGATGATCGGCGCCGCTGTCGTCGCGGTGGCCGGTGTCGTCGTCTGCCTGCTCGCGCCGAATTACTGGGTGCTCATGGTCGGCATCTTCGTCGTCGGCCTCGCCACGGCGGTGTTCGCTCTCGCCCGGCACGCGTTCATGACCACCTACGTCCCCGTCCGCTACCGGGCGCGGGCGCTCTCGACGCTCGGCGGGATCTTCCGCGCCGGCTGGTTCGTCGGCCCGCTCGTCGCGTCCGGCGTGATCGCGCTGACCGGCTCGACCCAGTCGGTCTTCTGGATCTTCATCATCAGCTGCCTGGGTTCCGTCGTGGTCCTGCTGGTGCTTCCCGATCCCGAGCGCATGTTCGGCCCCGCGCCGACCTCCCCGGGTCACGACGGCGAGCCGCTGACCGCCGGCGAGGAGGACGCGGACGAGCGCACCCGCGGACTCTTCCCGACGATCTGGGCGTTCCGCGGTGTGCTGGCGCGGATGGGCTCCGGCATCTCGCTCGTCGCCGCCGTCCGCTCCGCGCGGACCGTCCTGCTTCCGCTGTGGGCGGTTTCGCTCGGGCTCAGCGAGTCGAACACTGCCCTGATCATCGGCATCGCCGGCGCCGTCGACTTCGCACTGTTCTACGCGAGCGGTCAGCTCATGGACCGGTTCGGCCGGATGTGGAGTGTCGTGCCCTCCATGCTCGGGCTGAGCATCGGCTTCCTCGTCCTGTCGTTCAGTCACGACCTCCCTGCCGCCGTGACCTGGTTCATCGGCGTCTCGCTGTTCCTCGCGTTCGCGAACGGCATCGGGTCGGGCATCATCATGACACTCGGCGCCGATCTCGCGCCGAAAGAGAACCCGGCCGCATTCCTCGGCGCGTGGCGCTTCACCGGCGACGCCGGTCAGGCGGTCGCGCCGCTCGTCGTCTCGCTGCTGACCGCGCTGGTGTCGATCGCGTTCGCGAGCGGGGTCATGGGCCTGCTCGGTCTCGTCGGTGCGGGCCTGCTCGCGCGCTTCATTCCGCGCTACGTCCCGCCGAAGCCACGGGCCGTCGACGGCCTGCCGGAATAGCGGCGCCTGCTGTACCGTTCGGTTCGTATGCAAACGCATCGAGCAGGAGGACGGACATGGCCGCACGGCTGGAGATCGGGATCGACACGTTCGGCGACGTGACGCTGGACGACGACGGCGCGCCGCTGTCGCACGCGCAGGTGCTGCGCAACGTGGTCGCGGAGGGCATAGCGGCCGACCAGGCCGGCCTCGACTTCATCGGCGTGGGCGAGCACCACAGGCGCGACTTCTCGGTGTCGGCTCCGGAGGTCGTGCTCGCAGCGATCGCCGGGCAGACCGAGCGCATCCACCTGGGCTCGGCGGTGACCGTGCTGAGCTCGGACGACCCCGTCCGCGTCTTCGAGCGGTTCGCCACGCTCGACGGCGTCTCGAACGGCCGCGCGGAGGTCATCCTCGGCCGCGGCTCGTTCATCGAGTCGTTCCCGCTGTTCGGCTTCGACCTCGCGCAGTACGAGGAGCTGTTCGACGAGAAGCTCGACCTCTTCGCGGCGCTCCGCGAGCAGGAGCCCGTCACCTGGAGCGGCGCCCTGCGTCCGCCGCTGACCGATCAGTCCGTGTTCCCTCCGGTCGAGCACGGCCTGCTGAAGACCTGGATCGGCGTCGGCGGCAGCCCGGAGTCGGTCGTTCGCGCCGCACGCTACGGCCTCCCGCTCATGGTCGCGATCATCGGCGGAGGGCCGATGCGGTTCCAGCCACTCACCGAGCTGTACAAGAAGGCCCTGGAGCAATTCGGCAACGACACCACCCTCCCGATCGGCGTGCACTCCCCCGGTTTCGTCGCCGAGACCGACCAGGAGGCCAAGGACCTGCTCTGGCCGCACTGGGAGGCCATGACCAACCGGATCGGCCGGGAGCGCGGCTGGCCTCCCGCCACTCGCGCGCGCTTCGAGCACGAAGCGGCGGAGGACGGCGCTCTCGTCGTCGGCTCCCCCGAGACCGTCGCGCAGAAGATCGCCTACGCGGCTCGCGGCCTGGGCCTCACCCGGTTCGATGTGAAGCTGAGCAACGGAACTCTCGGGCACGACCACATCCTGCGCGCCATCGACCTGCTCGGCCGCGAGGTGGCCCCGCGCGTGGATGAGCTATTGTCGTAGCCGCGCGGCGGTTCGCCGACGCGCGACGCGGGAGTGGTGAAACTGGCAGACACGCAGGATTTAGGTTCCTGTGCTTCACGGCGTGAGGGTTCGAGTCCCTTCTCCCGCACCGGATCGCCGGCGTGCGGCCCCTCCATAGGATGGTCACGGCTGCCATCGAGCGGGACCACAGTGTGAACCTCGACGGCCGTTCCCGGATTCGCACGCTTCGTGCAGGTTCCGCCCACTAAACTCGGCGTGAATCCGACATCGAAACCCTGGAGACACGTGATCCATCACGCCGGCCTCATCCCGTGGCTCGACCCTCACACGATCATCTCGGCTGCGGGCCCGTGGGCTCTCCTCGTCGTGTGCGGCATCGTCTTCGCCGAGACCGGTCTGCTGGTCGGCTTCCTGCTTCCGGGCGACACCCTGCTGGTCATCTCCGGTCTCCTCACCCACACCTCCCTCGTCTTCGGGGTCGACATCTGGTGGGTCTGCCTCGCGATCGCCTTCGCGGCGTTCCTCGGCGGGGAGGTCGGGTACCTGATCGGGCACAAGGCCGGCCCTCGCGTGTTCGAACGCAGGGAGACCGGTCTGTTCAGCATGGAGAACGTGCGGCGCACCAACGCGTTCTTCGACCGGTTCGGCGCGCTCGCGGTCATCCTCGCCCGCTTCGTGCCGATCGTGCGCACGTTCGCCCCCGTCGCCGCCGGCGTCGGTCACATGAACTACAAGAAGTACTCGGTCTACAACGCCATCGGCGCTCTGATCTGGGGTGCGGGCCTCACGCTCTTCGGCTACGTGATCGGCTACATCCCGCCGGTCGCCGCGTTCGTCTCGAACTACATCGACGTCATCCTCATCGGCGCCGTCGTCATCACGCTCATCCCGACGCTCTTCCACTACTTCCAGTCGCTGCGCAAGGCGAAGAAGAAGCGCCTCGAAGCCGCCGCCGCCGAGCCGACCGAGCCGCGTCCCACGCCGGACGTCTGAGCCCGGCGACCTCGGCGGAGGGCCGCGTCAGCGGTGGAACTCGTCCTCGTGGGCGGCGTGCTCGGCCGGCTCGAGCTGGAACGTCGAGTGCTCCACGTCGAAGTGCTTCGCCAGGCAGCCGGACAATTCGTCCAACAGCTTGCCGGTGGCACCTGAGCGGAACACGCCCGGCTCCACCACCACGTGGGCGGAGAACACCGGCGCTCCGGAGGTGATCGCCCAGACGTGCACGTCGTGCACGGCGACGACGCCCTTCGTCCCCAGGATGTGATCGCGGATCTCCGCCACATCCGTGTCGGCCGGAGCCGCCTCGCTGAGAACGCGCACCACGTCGCGGAGCAGCAGGACGGCGCGCGGCACGATGAACGCGGCGATCAGGAGGGACGCGATCGCGTCGGCCGCCTGGAATCCGGTGAGCATGATCACCACGGCCGCCACGATGACCGTCACCGACCCGATCAGGTCGCCGAACACCTCCAGGTAGGCGCCGCGCATGTTGATGGAGTGCCCGGCGGAGGGCCGAAGCAACAGCAGCGCGCCGAAGTTGGCGACAAGGCCGATGGCGGCGACGATCAGCATCGTCCCCGACTGCACGTCCGCCTCGCCCGACACGAGCCGCCCGATGGCGCCGATCGTGACGAAGACGGCGACCACCACGAGGATGAGCCCGTTGATCAGCGCACCGAACACCTCAGCGCGACGGAACCCGAACGTCTGCCGGTCGGTCGCGGGGCGCGCGGCCACGATGGTGGCCATCAACGCCACCACCAGGCCGGTGAGGTCGCTCAGCATATGACCGGCATCGGCGAGCAGCGACAGCGATCCGCTGAGCCACGCGCCAACGGCCTCCACGACGAGCACCGCGGCGACGATCCCGATGGCGATCAGGAGTCGGTTGCGGTTGGCGGAGTGCCCGTGGTCGTGACTCATGGTTCTTCTACGGTATGTCGAAGTCACGGGCGCCCGCCAGCGATCCGGCTAGATAGGAATGAGTGCCGTTCTCATTCTCACCGGCCGGGTCGATCGGCCGGGTTCAGCCGGCTGCCACCAGTTCTTTCAGCGCAGGCACGATCGCGGCGAACGCGCGCGAACGGTGGCTCTCGGCGTTCTTCACATCCGGCCCCAGCTCGGCCGCCGTGGCGTCGTGTCCCTCCGGTACGAAGATCGGGTCGTACCCGTGACCGTGCGAGCCCCCGGCCACCCGAGCGATACACCCTGGCCACAGGCCCTCGACGACGGTCGCGGCTCCCTCCGGCGTCACGAGCGCCAGGGTCGCGGTGAAGTGCGCGCCCCGGGCGCCGTCGGGGAGGTCGGCGAGCTGATCCAGAAGGAGGCTCAGGTTGGCCAGCGCGTCGCCGTGACGGCCGGCCCAGCGCGCCGAGAAGATACCGGGGGCGCCGCCCATGGCGTCCACGCAGATGCCGGAGTCGTCGGCGAGGGCGGGGAGCCCCGTGTGCGCCGCAGCGGCACGCGCCTTGATCAGCGCGTTCTCGGCGAACGTCACGCCGTCCTCCACCGGCTCCGGGCCGTCGTAGCCGACGATCTCGAGCCCGGGCACGGCGTCGCCGAGGATCTGCTGGAACTCCAGCGCCTTGTGGCGGTTGTGCGTGGCGAGGACGACGCGCACCATCAGCCCTCGATTCCGAGCGCGTCGGAGGCGAGGGCGGCGCGCTGGATCTCGGCCAGCTGAGACGTGCCGCCGAGCGCGAGGTCGAGCAGCGAGTCGAGCTCCCGGCGGTCGAACGGGGCGCCCTCGGCCGTGCCCTGCACTTCGACGAAGAGACCGCGGCCGGTCACGACGACGTTCATGTCGGTCTCGGCCCGGACGTCCTCCACGTAGGCCAGGTCGAGCATCGGCTCGCCGTCGATGATGCCGACGGAGACGGCGGAGACGGAGTCGATGAGCGGGGTGGCCTTCTGGGCGATGAAGCGGTGCTCCCGTCCCCACTCGAGCGCGTCGGCGAGCGCGACGTAGGCGCCGGTGATGGCCGCGGTACGCGTGCCGCCGTCGGCCTGCAGCACGTCGCAGTCGATGACGATGGTGTTCTCGCCGAGGGCCTTCATGTCCACGACCGCGCGGAGGCTGCGGCCGATCAGGCGGCTGATCTCGTGCGTCCGGCCGCCGATCCGGCCCTTGACCGACTCGCGGTCCATGCGCTCGTTCGTGGAGCGCGGCAGCATCGCGTACTCGGCGGTCACCCAGCCGCGGCCCTTGCCTGCCATCCAGCGCGGCACGCCGTTGGTGAACGACGCCGTGCACAGGACGCGGGTGTTGCCGAACGAGATCAGCGCGGAGCCTTCGGCCTGACGACTCCAGCCGCGCTCGATGGTCACGGGGCGCGGGCCGTCGGGCGTGCGGCCGTCGGCACGGGTGGTCTCGGTCACGGTTGTCTCCTCGAGGGTCGGTGATGGTCGTGGTCGGGCCGGCTGGCCGCGATCACAGCGGGAGGTCGATCACGCCCGTCTGCACCAGGTCGACCCGGGAGATCTCCGGACCGATGAACCGGTGCGCGAGGCGCAGGAAGTTGTCGGCGTCGAGGCCGGTCGCCTCGTATCGGATGGTCGGCGGGGTCGCCTCGTGTCGTTCGAGGCCGCCGCTCACCAGCGTGCGGTAGACGTCCTTGGCGGTCTCGGTGTCGCTCGAGACGAGCGAGACGCCCTCGCCCATGACGTACGAGATCGCGCCCTTGAGGAACGGGTAATGGGTGCAGCCGAGCACGAGGGTGTCGACGTCCGCGTCGCGGAGGGGCTGGAGGTATTCGGTCGTGACGCGCAGCACCTCGTCGCCGCTGGTGATCCCCGCCTCCACGAACTCGACGAAGCGTGGGCACGCCTGCGTGAACAACTGGAGCGACGGCGCCGCGGCGAAGGCGTCCTCGTACGCGCGTGACGAGATCGTGCCTTCGGTGCCGATGACGCCGACCCGGCCGGTGCGGGTGGCGGATACCGCTCGCCGGACAGCCGGCTGGATCACCTCGATCACGGGCACCGAGTACCGTTCCCTGGCGTCGCGCAGCATGGCCGAGGAGGCCGTGTTGCAGGCGATCACCAGCAGCTTCACGCCCTGGTCGACCAGGAAGTCGAGGACCTCCAGCGAATAGCGGCGCACGTCGGCGATCGACTTCGGACCGTACGGGGAGTGCGCTGTGTCTCCGACGTAGAGCAGCGACTCGTTCGGGAGCTGATCGCGGATCGCGCGGGCGACGGTGAGCCCGCCGACCCCGGAGTCGAAGATCCCAATCGGCGCATCCGTCACAGCACCCCAGCCTACCCGCCCGCGCCCGAAGCTAAGGTGGAGGCGTGACCGAGTCCTCAGCGCTCCTGACCGACCGTTACGAGCTCACGATGCTCGACGCCGCCCTCCTGAAGGGCACGCACGACCGTGAATGCGTCTTCGAGGCGTTCACCCGGCATCTCCCCGCGGGGCGACGGTACGGGATCCTGGCGGGAACGGGCCGGCTCCTGGAGCTCATCGAGCGGTTCCGCTTCGGCGACGCCGAGCTGGAATTCCTCCGCGACAACCAGGTCGTGCGCCAGGAGACGCTGGACTGGCTGGCCGACTACCGGTTCTCCGGCACGATCCGGGGTTACCGCGAGGGCGAGGTGTTCTTCCCCGGGTCACCGTTCCTGATCGTCGATGCCCCCTTCGCCGAGGGAGTGATCCTCGAGACCCTCATCCTCAGCGTGTTCAACTACGACTCGGCCGTCGCCTCCGCCGCGGCCCGGATGGTCACCGCCGCCGCAGGCCGGCCGCTCGCCGAGATGGGCTCGCGCCGGGCCAACGAGCGCAGCGCCGTGGCGGCGGCCCGCGCGGCCTACCTGGCCGGTTTCAGCGCGACCTCGAACCTGGAGGCCGGCCGCACCTGGGGTGTTCCCACGATGGGGACGGCCGCTCACGCCTTCACGCTGCTGCACGACGATGAGGAGGACGCCTTCCGCGCGCAGGTCGCCGCGATGGGGCCCGGGACGACGCTGCTCGTCGACACCTTCGACGTGGAGCGGGCCATCGAGACCGCCGTAAGAGTCGCAGGGCCGGAGCTCGGGGCGATCCGGCTCGACTCCGGCGACCTCCCGAAACTGGTGCGCCGGGTGCGCGAACAGCTCGACCGGCTGGGCGCGACGAACACGCGCATCACCGTGACGAACGACCTGGACGAGTTCACCATCGCCGCGCTGTCCTCCTCCCCCGTCGACAGCTACGGCGTCGGAACCTCGGTCGTGACCGGCTCGGGCTCACCGGCCTCCGGGATGGTCTACAAGCTGGTCGCGCACCGCGACGACGCCGGCGATTGGGTGGCGGTGGCCAAGAAGTCCGACGGCAAGCCGAGCATCGGCGGCCGCAAGCACCCGGTGCGCCGGCTGGACCCCTCCGGGCGCGCCGTCGCCGAGGTGGTGCACATCGTCGAGGCAGGTGACGCGCCCGACGACACCGGGCGCGACCTGCTCGTGCCGCTGATCACCGACGGCGAGGTCCACCGCGAGCACCTCGGGCCGGAGGGCACGAAGCGCGCGCGCGAGCACCGCGAGAGCGCGATGCGGGAGCTTCCCGATCAGGCGTTCCGGCTGGGGCGCGGCGACCCGGTGCTGCCGACCATCTTCGCGTGAGGCGGGCGCTGCGAGCGCCGGCGCCTACTCGTCGCGCAACTTCTCGTAGATCTCTTTGCAGGTCGGGCAGACCGGGAACTTCTCCGGGTCGCGACCGGGAGTCCACATCTTGCCGCACAAGGCCTTGACCGGCTTGCCGGTCATCGCCGACTCGAGGATCTGCTCCTTCTTGACGTAGTGCGAGAAGCGCTCGTGATCGCCCGGCTCGGAGATCTGCGGAGTCTCCTGGAGGTCGCGTTCCAGCGTGGTGAGGCCGCCGCCTCCGGGCTCGCCGCCCGGCTCGAGGATGCTGGCGTCGTTCATCGTTCCAGTCTAAACGCGCGCCGGCTCGACGCGGGCTCGACCGCGGCGCGGTCAGTCGTTGCGGTTGGCGAACGCCATGAGCTCGGGACCGCGCTTGTCGAAGAGCCGGGCGCCCGCCCAGACGCCTCCGCCGAGTGCGGCGAAGCCGACCAGGACCGAGGCCACGGGCGAGACGCCCAGCCAGAAGGGATTCACCATCAGGCCGAGCGTCAGGAAGACGATGGCGGGCGAGGCGAGGATGATGATGGCGAAGAAGCTCAGCGCCTGGGCGATCGCCGACGAGGCGCCGGAGGTCTGGGGCTGCGTGAAGGCGCTGTCGCCCGGTTTGGTCGCCGGATAGGGGAAGAGCACGGAGAACATGCTCGAGAGCCCCAGCCCGATGACCAGGATCGAGCCGCACAGCGCTGCGATGGCGGGGAGCACGGCCCAGTCGCCGTAGACCGCGGCGGTGACCACCGAACCGACGGCGATCACCGGGATGCCGACGAGGACCGGCGGGAACATCCTCCCGAGGCGGTCGGCGAACCCGCGCGTGCCGGACACCAGGTGCAGCCAGATCGCGGTGCTGTCGAACGCCACATCGTTGTGGATGGTCCAGCCGAGGAACAGGCACACCAGCGGCAGCGGGACGAGTGCGGCCAAGTGGAGCGGGTTTCCGGCCAGGGTGAGGGCCACGATGACGCAGATCGGGATGACCGGCACGGTCACCAGCGCGACCCAGTAGCGCGAGTCACGACCCCAGTACGTCATCGACCGCGCGGCGATCGCGGCCGTCGGGCCTCCCGGCAGCCGGCCGAACCAGCCGAGGCCGTGGTGCTCGCGCACGTGGGTCTCGCGCTCGGGCGCGACTACCACCAGCGAGACCAGCGCGCGCCAGACGAGCCAGAGCACGCCGACGGTCGCGACCGCGATGAGGAACTGCACGAAAGCCGCTCCCCCGGCACCGTCCGCCGCGGCGCCCGGCATGCTCCAGACGGCCCCCAGCGGCGTCCACTGCAGCCAGCCGGCGAAAGCGCTCAGTGTGCCGAGGCCGTCGCGGCCCCAGTCGACGGTCAGCAGCAGGGCGAGCACCGGCGCGATCAGCACCAGGACGAGGATCGCCACGACGCCGCCGGCCTCCTTCGACCTCCGCGGCGAGACGAACAGCGAAGCGATCGCCGTGGAGATCCGCGAGGCGAGCACGCACGTCGGCACGACGATGATCGCCGACAGCACCGCCAGGATCGCCGCGCCGGGATCGCGCGACCACGTGATCACCGTCGCGAGGGCGCAGATGAACAGCACGATGGCCGGGATGCCGATCAAACCGGACAGCCCGAGGGCGAGAGCGAGGGCGCGGTCCTGGATACCGAACAGAGCGAACTTCCGCGGGTCGAGCGTGTCGTCGATCCCGAACACCAGCGGCAGCAGCAGGAAGCCCGCCACGACGATCGAGCCGATCACGACCAGAACGCTGTGCACATCGGCGACGACGGGTGCGAGGCGTGCGGCCACGAGTGCTCCGATGACCAGTACGACCGTCACGACGCCGTAGGCGACCCCCAGCACCAGGCCGAAGACCTGCCAGGGGCTGCGCCGGAAGGCGTTGCCCATCAGACGGAGTTTCAGTCCGAGAAGCTGTGCAACCACTCCATGCCTTCCGCTGCCTTGCGCCCGCCCGCGAGCTCCACGAACCGCTCCTCGAGCGTCTGCTCGCCGCGGACCTCGTCGATGGTGCCCGCCGCCAGGACCCTTCCGCGCACGATGATCGCCACGCTGTCGCAGACGCGCTGGATCATGTCCATGCCGTGGCTGGACAGCACGACGGTTCCACCGGCGGCGGTGTAGCGCTGCAGGATGTCGATGACGTTGGCGGCCGAGACCGGGTCGACGGACTCGAACGGCTCGTCGAGCACGAGCAGGCGGGGCGAGTGGATCATGGCAGCGGCCAGGGCGATCTTCTTCGTCATGCCCGCCGAGTAGTCGGCCACCAGGCGGTCGAGGGCGTCTTCGATCCCGAAGGCGACGGCGAGGTCGGCCGTGCGGGTGCGCACCGTCTTCGCGGACAGCCCGCGCAGTGTTCCGGCGTAATGGAGGAACTGCGCACCGGTGAGGCGGTCGAAGAGGCGCAGCTTGTCGGGCAGCACGCCGATCACGTGCTTCGCGCGCACCGGCTCGGTCCAGACGTCGACGCCGTGGACCACGATGCGGCCCTCGTCGGGGCGCAGGAGGCCCGTGATCATCGACAGGGTGGTGGTCTTGCCCGCTCCGTTGGGGCCGACGATGCCGTAGAACGAGCCCTCGCGCACATCGAGCGAGATGTCGTCGACGGCCACGGTCGCCCCGTAGTGCTTGCTGAGCCCGTGGACGGTGAGCACGCTCGGGCGTGCGTCGACGACGGGCACGGGTGCTGCAGTAGGCTCGACGGCGGGGGGCCGCTCCGCACCCGGTGCGCCGCCTGCTTCAGGGGTCGCCTTGGGCGCACGGGGCTTGGCCGGCGCGGCGCGCTTGCGCGGTGTCGGTGTGCGCGTGCTCGGCGCCGCGGACGCCGCTGCCGTCTTCGGTTGCGTCCGTTTGCGGACGGGTCGCGCAGCAGGCGACGCCTTCTCGATCCCGCTCTCCGTGGCCTCCGCCATCGACTCCCCCTCGTCGTCCCCCCGCGGTTCGGGCACGTCGGTCTCCGGTTCGATAGGGCCGGGTTGTACGCGCTCGGAACTCACCACGCCACCGTACCAAGACAGTCGAGGTTGCGTACCCCCCGCCCGGTCTCAGGGGGACATCTCGACGCCTAGGAATCACCTGTGAGGAACATAACGACCCCACAACAACAACCGTCAACCCCTGCCCCCGGAAGAGGGCCGCCGGTATTCTGGCGGAGGCATGAAGGCGTGTCGATTCACGTAAAGCGCGAATAAACTCCCGGAGAACGATCCCGGGAGGAGCGGTCTGGCGCCGGATGCCTCCGCTCGCTGCAACTACACCGAAGTTTTCGCGCAGACTCAAGGAGATGATTGTGACGACCCAGGTAGTGATCCTCGCAGCAGGCATGGGTAGCCGGCTCGGCCGGAGCCTTCCGAAGCCGCTGACCGAGCTGAGCGACGGCCGCACCATCATGCAGCAGCAGTTCGACAACATCCACGCGGCCTTCGGCAAAGACGTCACGGTCACGATCGTCGTCGGCTACAAGCTGGAGCACATCATCGAGGCGTTCCCGGACGCCGAGTTCGTCTACAACGAGCAGTACGACCAGACCAACACCTCCAAGAGCCTCATGCGCGCCCTCCAGGCGTCCGGCCCCGGCGGCGTGCTCTGGATGAACGGCGACGTCGTCTTCGACCCGGCCGTGCTCGTGCGCGCCGCGGCAACGGTCGCCCGCGACCAGACCTTCGTGACCGTCAACACCTCGTCGGTCGCCGACGAGGAGGTCAAGTACACGACCGGGCCCGAGGGCTACATCCACGAGCTGTCGAAGACCGTCAAGGGCGGCCTCGGAGAAGCGGTCGGCATCAACTACGTCTCGAGCGCCGACAAGCCGGCCCTGCTGCGTCAGCTGCAGCGCGTCGCCGACCAGGACTACTTCGAGCGCGGCATCGAGCTGGCCATCGGCCAGGACCGCATGCTCGTCGAGCCGGTCGACATCTCCGACCTGTACGCCGTCGAGGTGGACTTCCAGGAGGACCTGGAGCGCGCGAACCTGTTCGTCTAGTCGACTTCTCGTAGAGTCGTCATGGCGGCGTGATGCGAACACGCAGCCTGCGATCAATACGATAGGTTCCCGTGACCAGTACCTCCGTCGACGTGCGCCCCGCGCAGCGGACGCGCTTCGCGCGCTATCGCCACTCCCTGTGGCTGCTGACGCGCCGCGATCTCCGCGTCCGCTACTCGACCAGCGCGCTGGGTTACCTGTGGTCGATCCTCGATCCGCTCGTGATGAGCGCGATCTACTGGTTTGTCTTCACGGTCATCTTCCACCGCAGCGTCGGTGAGAACCCGTACATCGTCTTCCTGCTCGCGGCCCTCCTGCCGTGGATGTGGTTCAACGGCGCGGTCTCCGACAGCACCAGGGCGTTCATCCGCGAGGCGAAGCTCATCCGCTCGACGATGATCCCCCGGACGATCTGGGTGAACCGGATCGTGGCCTCCAAGGGCATCGAGTTCCTGCTGTCGCTGCCCGTTCTGGCGATCTTCGCGATCGCGACGGGCGCCAAGGTCAACGTCGACATCCTGCTGTTCCCGCTCGCGATCCTCATCCAGATCGTTCTGACGGTCGGCGTGGGGCTGATCGTCGCTCCCCTGGTGGTCTTCTTCCGCGACCTCGAGCGGGCGGTCAAGCTCGCGCTGCGGTTCCTCTTCTACGCGTCGCCGATCATCTACAGCGCGCGCGACCTCCCCGGCGGCTGCGGCGCCGGAGTCGCGGCCAAGCACTGCGCAGCGTACGTCGCCGCGCACCCCGGGGCGCAGACAGAGACGCTGTTCTCCCTCCACTTCTGGTCGGCGTTCAACCCGCTCACCGGCATCTTCAGCCTGTACCGTTCGGCCTTCTTCCCGGAGGAGCTGGACTGGTACCTGGTGATCGTCGCGACGCTGATGTCCCTGATCCTGCTCGGCGTCGGCTGGCTGGTGTTCAAGCGCTTCGAGCGCGACATCCTGAAGGAGATCTAGGTGGCGCCCGTCATCGATGTCACCGGCCTCGGCGTGCGGTTCAAGCGCAACCGCGGAGCGCGACGGTCGTTCAAAGACCTGTTCGGCTCCCGCCAGCGCCGCTCGCGGCCCGACGATTTCTGGCCGCTGCGGAACGTCACGTTCCGCGTCGAGGCCGGCGAGGCCATCGGCGTGGTCGGGCGCAACGGCCAGGGCAAGTCGACGCTGTTGAAGCTCGTCGCCGGCGTGCTGCTCCCCGACGAGGGCAGCGTGCGGGTGACGGAGGGCGTCGCCCCGCTGATCGAGATCACCGGCGGGTTCGTCGACGATCTCACGGTCCGCGACAATGTCTTCCTGACCGCCGGACTGCACGGCATGACCAAGGCGCAGATCGAGTCGCGCTTCGACGAGATCATCGAGTTCGCCGAGATCGGCGACTTCATCGACACCCCGTACAAGCATCTCTCCAGCGGGATGAAGGTGCGCATCGCCTTCTCGGTCATCTCGCAGCTGGAGGAGCCTGTGCTGCTCGTCGACGAAGTGCTCGCGGTCGGTGACCGATCGTTCCGCGAGAAGTGCTACGCGAAGATCGAGGAGTTGCTGGCGGAGGGGCGCACCATGTTCTTCGTCTCGCACAACGAGAAGGACCTGCGCCGGTTCTGCGCCAGGGGCCTCTACCTCGACAAGGGCTCCCTGGTGCTGGACGGCCCGATCGAGGAGGTCCTCGACCTCTACAACCAGGATTACGGCAGCTGACGAATACCCGGTCAGAGCCTCTTTTCTGCGTCGAGGAAAGTCCTCCACAGAAAGAATTTCGGCGAGTTGTCCCCGGAAAGGGTCTCTAGGCCCGATTTCGCGCTTCGAGCGTCGGAGGGGGTGGCTAACTTTGCCGCATGAAACACCTTCGGAACCTTCGCAGCCCTCTCCCCCCGCTCCGTCCCCGCCGCTACGCGTACCGCGTGCCCTGGGCCGTCGATCGCAGCGGCGCGCCCCACTTCCGGCTCGTCAACACGAGCTCCGACGAACTGCGCGGCGTCACCGTGAGCATCTCGGGCAGCGCTTCCCTGCGGGTGAGCTCGCCCTCCTCCGTCAGGCCGGGTGAAGCGGTTCGCGCGAGTCTGCACGGCGGCGACCCCGCGCGCGACACGCTCCTCGTCGTGCGCTGGTTCCCGCCTGACGGCCGCGAGTACCTCTGGCAGGTGAGCTTCTGACGTGCCGGCGCCGGCCGCGCGGAGCGGCCGGCGCCGGCGCTGTGCCAGCATTTTCCGACGTCTCGGCCTCAGGCACTCGCACCGACGTATCGATCGCTCTGGCTCAGGAATACGCAACCGGATAGTCATGAATCATGAAACACTCCACGTCACCTGCCGCAACGCACTTCGGCGAGAGAGTACGCAGGGCACGGATCGAGCTGGGCCTCAGCCAGGAGAACGTCGCCGAGCTCGCCCAGATGCACGTGACCAACTACGGCAAGATCGAGCGCGGCATCGCCAACCCCAGTCTGGTGACCATCCTTCGGATCGCCAGCGTGCTCGGCGTCGACGTGGCTGCCCTGACGGGAGGGCTGTCCCGTGACGACCTCCCGGCGGGGTTCGAGGTGCTCCCGGCAGCGGAATTCCTACGCGAACGCAACCGGAGGCGGTGACCCACCTGTGAAGCGGCCCAGTGCCCTGGAGACGCTCGCGCAGAGGCCTACACTCGGTAAAGATGGCCAAGCGACCCCAGCCCCTCGTGTCCCCGACCGGCGGCCCGCCCCGCGGCGGCGACACTCCCCGCGCCGTCGACACGACGCTCGACCGCTTCCTCGGGATCCAGCGGCCCGTGGTGCTCGCGCACCTGCGGAGCCTCCGCCGCCGGCACCCCGACGCCTCCGCCGCCGAACTGGCCAGGATCCTCGAGCGGCGCTACCTCGCCGCGGTGACCACGGGAGGCGCGGCGGTCGGAGCGACAGCGGTCATCCCCGCCATCGGCACCGGGATCACTCTCGCGCTGTCGGGGCTCGAAACCGCCGGTTTCCTGGAGGCCACAGCCCTCTACGCGCAGTCGCTCAGCGAGCTGCATGGCATCGCGGTGGACGACCCCGCGCGCGCCCGCGCGTTGGTGCTCACCATGATGCTCGGACGCGAGGGCTCCGACCTGGTGCGTCAGCTGGCCGGTCAGGTCACCGGCGCAGGAGTGACCCGCACGGCCTACTGGGGCGAGCTGGTCACGACCACGCTCCCGTCGATGGTCGTCGGCCCTCTGGTGGACCGCCTCCGCGGCGTCTTCATCCGGCAGTTCGCGGTGCGCGGCGGCGCCTCCATCGTGGCCCGTGCGATCCCGTTCGGGATCGGCGCGGTCATCGGCGGTACTGGCAACAACATCCTGGGCCGACGGGTCGTCGCGAACTCCCGGCTGGCGTTCGGCCCCGCGCCGATGATGATCCCGGTCGCGCTCACGCCCGCCGAAGGGCCCGGCGCCCTGCACCGGCTCGGCAGCAGCACCAACCGCCGCGTGGTCCGCGCCGGGACGGCTCTGGGCGCTCTACCGGGGAGGATCGTCCGGCGCGACCGGTCCGCGCGAACCGATGGCGGTCAGGCCGCGATCGAAGGTCCGGCGGCGCCTGCCCAGCCCGAGAACTGGACCACGCCCGAGAGCCGCACAGCGCCCGAGAACTAGACGATCGGCGGCCGCCCGGCCGCGGTCATGCGCCCCACGGTCCGCCACCGGATGGGACGGCGCTCGCCCGGATCGGCGGCCCAGCCCTCGCGCCAGCCGCCGAACCACGCGTTCAGCACTGCCGGCTTGCGGAACCACCGCAGAAGCTGGATGCCCGTCCACGACCCGACGTAGAGCGGCACGAGCAGCGCCGGGAGGTTGCGGCGGGCCAGCCACACCCGGTTGCGGGCGTTCAGACGGTAGTAGTACGAGTGCCGGGTCGGCGAGACGGCCGGATGCTCGGCGACGAGATCGCCCGCGTACCAGACCCGCTTGCCCTGGTCCCAGACGCGCCACGCCAGTTCGATGCCCTCGTGCGCGTAGAAGAACGGATCCGCCCAGCCTCCCGCTCGCTCGAACACGTCCCGCGGCAGCACGATCACGGCCTCCAGGACCGAGAACACCGCCGACGAGCGCTCGGGCTCGCCCTTGCGGATGCGCGGGATCCAGCGGCGCGGAGACGGCTTGCCGTCGCGGGCCCGCAGCCGCGGCTGGATCATCCCGATGGACGGATCGTGGCGCAGCAGGGCGATCGCGTCGCGCAGGAAGCCCGGCGACGGGATGTCCGCGTCGTCGTCGAGGAACAGGAGGTACTCCCCCGCCACCAGCGGAACGCCCCGATTGCGCCCGGCGGGGATGCCGAGGTTCTCGGGAAGCGCGAGCGAGCGCACACCAGTCGGGAGAGCGGGCTCGGCCGTGGCGGGATCCCAGCCGTTGCCCACGACGACGACCTCGGTGGTCACGCCCTCCTGGCGGAGGACGGACTCCACGCCGCGCACGAGATCGCCAGGCCGGGTGCCCTGCGTGAGCACCACGACGCCGACCGTCGGGTCAGCCACGGACTCGCTTGGAGGTCATGATCGCGACGAAATGGCCGATGGCGGCCAGGATGGACAGCGGCACCAGCACCGACAGCAGGATGCGGTCGGCGAGCGTCGCCCCGATGAAGAGGCCGACGATCGAGAAGAGGAAGATCAGGATCGTCAGTTCGACCGAGTGGTAAAGGCGGTGGAACGGAACGAAGCGGGCGGCCTTGCGCAGCCTGGCGACGACCCCATGCGTCGGCGCATACGCGGCCTGCGTGTCGGCGAGCTTGGGCAGGCCGGCGTTGGCGCGCGCCACGCGCACCATGTCGTTGAGCGCCTTATTGAGCACGATGACCAGAGCGAGGAGCGTGCCGAGGTTGGTCCACAGAAAGTCCTGCGGCGCCTCGAACGGATACCCTGCCGCCCGCACGCCCAGCGCGATCGCGATGAGCGTCTCGGTCGTGTAGTGGCCGACGTTGTCGAGGAAGATGCCGGCCGGGGACGACGTCTTGCGCCAGCGCGCGACCTCGCCGTCGCAGCAGTCGACGAGCATCTGGAGCTGGCCGAGCACCAGCGCGAGAGCGGCGCCGCCGATACCGGGGATCAGCAGGCTGGCCGCGGTGGCCCAGCCGGTGAGGATCATCAGCCCGGTGACGCCGTTGGCCGAGATGGAGGTCTTCAGCAGGAACCAGGTGAGGTACGGCGACAGGTTGCGCAGGTACAGCGACGCCGTCCAGTGCTCCGCGTTGCGGCGTCCGCGCACCTCGGGCGGCTGCGCGACCGCCTTGAGCTCTGCGATCGACGTCGGCCGCGCTCCGTGCGCTGCGGGTCCGGCTGCTGACATGCCTACCTTCCGGTGTGTGCCGTGATGTTCCTGGTGAGGGAGAGATATCCGAGGATGAACCCGGTCCCCCAGCTGAAATGGATGCACGGCAAGACTACGAGAAACCAGAGGAACGACGAAAAGCCGTCGCGGCGACCCCAGACCAGGGCCGAGGCGATGACGATGAGCAGATACGCGACGGGGACGGCGAACGCCCAGAGCAGCCACGGACTCGCACCGAGCAGGGCTTGCAGCACACCGCCGAGCCCGAGCAGCACGCCGAGGGCGACGCCCAGCACCATCACCGGAGGCGCGAAGTAGCGCAGGCCGTTGGAGGCGGGGAACCGTCGCGCCAGCTCGCCGCGCCAGATCCCGGTGGAGAAGAACTGGCGCGCCAGCCGGTACAGGTTGGGGCGCGGACGGTAGACCACGCGCAACCGCGGAGTGAACCAGACGGTTCCTCCGGCCTGCCGGATGCGGCGGTTGAGCTCCCAGTCTTGACCGCGCTTGATCTCCTCATCGAAGAGCCCGACCTCCAGGAGCCGGTCGCGATCGAAGACGCCGAGGTACACCGTCTCTGCAGGGCCGGCAGCGCCTCCCACGTGCAGCTTGGTGCCACCGAGGCCGACGCGGCTGCCGTAGGCGCGCGCCACCGCCCGCTCGAACGGGGTGGTGCCCTGGGCGTCCATCAGGCCGCCGACGTTGTCGGCTCCGGTCTCGAGGATGGTCTCGACCGCGACGCGCGCGTAGTCGGGCGGGAGGACGCTGTGGGCGTCGACCCGGACCACGACCGGATACTGCGACTCGCGGATCGCGAGGTTCAGGCCGGCCGGCGTCGAGCCGACCACGTTGTCGACGACGCGGATGCGGCTGTCGACGGCGGCGAGCTCTGCGACGAGCTCGGTGGTGCCGTCGATGCTGGGGCCGAGGGCGATGGTGACCTCGAAAGGCCCGGTGTAGTCCTGGGCGAGGAGGCTGTCCACGGCGGCCCGCACGTGGGTGGCCTCGTTGAGGACGGGCATCACGTAGGACACACCGGGGAGGGTGTTCACGCTGTCGTCCGGCATCTGTTCCATTCGTCGATCGGGCCTCGCAGAGCTTATCAGCCGGGGATGGCATGGCCCCGGGACGAGCTCCCGGGCCGGTACGGAGGAAGGCCGCCCCGCGATGCGGGACGGCCTTCCTCGTGGCGAGCGGCTCAGCTGGCGGGGAGCGAGCCGAGCGTCACGCTCGTGGTCTTGGTCTGACCGTTGCGGATGTAGGTGACATCCGCCTTGGAGCCGGCGGCCAGGGCCCGGACCTGGGCGGTCAGGTCGGTGGCGTCGGTGATCGGCAGGCCGTTGAAGTTGACGATGATGTCGCCCTTCTGCAGCCCGGCGCTCGCGGCGGCGCCGCCGGAGACGACGGAGGAGATCGCCGCGCCGACCGTGGTCGCCTTGGTGTCACTGCTGGCGTCGCCGACCGAGGCTCCGAGGAGGCCGTGACTCGCGGAACCGTTCTTGATCAGCTCCTCGGAGATGCGCTTGGCGACGTTCGACGGGATCGAGAAGCCGACGCCGATGCTGCCGGACTGGCTGCCGCTCGAGCTGCTGCCGCCGGCGCTCGCGATGGCGACGTTGATGCCGATCAGCTCGCCCTTGCTGTCGAGCAGCGCACCGCCCGAGTTGCCCGGGTTGATCGAAGCGTCCGTCTGGATGACGGGGAGCGAGATCGTGCTCTGGCTCGAGCCCTGCTGCTGCGAGCCTCCACCCTGGTTGGGGAAGTCGAAGTTGAACGGGTTCTGCGTGCTTCCGCCGCCGTTTCCGTCGCTCGACTTGGGCGCTGCGGAGGACGCGATGCTGATCGACCGGTTGAGCGCGCTGACGATGCCGTCGGTCACGGTGCCGGAGAGGCCGAGGGGCGCGCCGATGGCAACGGTGGTGTCGCCGACGTTGAGCTTGCTGGAGTCGCCCCACGTGATCGGGGTCATCCCGCTCGCGCCGTCGAGCTTGATCACCGCGAGGTCGGTGGTCGGGTCGGTGCCGACGATCTTGGCGGTGTAGATCTTGCCGTCGTTGTCGGTGACGCTGATGCTGACGTCGGAGGCGGCGCCGTCGAGGGTGACGACGTGCGTGTTCGTGAGGATGTAGCCGTCGGAAGAGAGGACCACGCCGGAGCCGGTGCCGCCCTCGCTGGAGGCCGTGACCGAGATGGTGACGACGCTCGGCGAGGCCTTGGCGGCGACCGCGGTGACCGTCGAGGCGTTGTTGGCGTCGTTGACGGTGATGTTCTGCGGACCGGACACGGTCTTGATGGTGGCGTTGTTGCCGGTGGCGGAGTACAGGCCGATTCCGGCGCCGGCGCCGGCGACACCGCCGATGAGCGCGCCGATGGCGAGCGTCGCGATGATCAAACCGGTGTTGCGCTTGCGCGCCGGCTTCTCGGCGGTGGCCGTGCCGGGAGCTGTGGCGTACGGGGGCTGCTGACCGGCGTGCGCCTGGGCATACGGAGCCTGCGCGTAGGCGCTCGGCTGGCCGAACGCTCCGTTGCCGTAGTTCGGCTGCGGGGCCGCGGTCTGGCCGTACGGCGGCTGCGGACCGACCGGCTGCGTGGGCTGCGTCTGGTGGGCCGGCTGAGCCTGGTGGGCGGCCTGCTGCGGGAAAGCGGGCTGCGGAACGGTCGGCTGCTGCGCGGTCGGCTGCTGCGCGGTCGGCTGCTGCGCCGTCGGCTGCTCGGCGGTGGGCTGCGCCTCCGCGGGGGCGGCGCCCTGCGCGGCCGGAGCGGTCCAGCCGTGGTCGCCGGCCGGGGCCTGCGGCTGCGCGGGAGTCTCGGGCTGCGCGGGCTGTGCCGGGGCCTGCGCCGCACCGGCATCCACGACCGCTTCGGTCTCGGCGTCGTTCTGGTGCTTCGCGGGGTCCGGGGTGATCGGGGTGTCGGTCATGGTGTGGTGCTCCTTCCAAGCACTAGACAGCTTGGGCGGCCAACCTGAGCGTTCTATTTGCGGGTCCTGTGGGCGACCTTCTGCCTCCCGATGACTCTCCACAACGTACCGAATGGAAGCGTTGTGAGGGAGGCCCGCGCCTGCCATAGCCTGAGATTCGCAGCAACGACGGGAGGGCGACGATGACGGTATCCGGAGCGTGGCGGGCGGCAGCCCGCGGGGCGGGACTGCTGGGAGCCGACGGCGCGGTGCGCCCGACGATCTTCGCCGAGATGAGTGCGCTCGCGGTGCGCACCGGCGCGATCAACCTCGGACAGGGCTTCCCCGACGAGGACGGCCCGCGCGAAGTGCTCGACGCCGCGGTCTCGGCCATCCGCGATGGCGCCAATCAGTACCCGCCCGGGATCGGCATCCCGCTGCTGCGCCAGGCCGTCGCCGACCACCAGCGGCGGTTCTACGGGCTGGAGGTCGACCCCGACCGCGAAGTCCTCGTGACCGCGGGCGCGACCGAGGCCATCGCGGCGACGCTCCTCGCGCTGCTGGAGCCGGGCGACGAGGTGGTCACCTTCGAGCCCTTCTACGACGAGTACGGCGCCGTGATCGCGCTCGCGGGCGGCGTCCACCGGACGGTTCCGCTCGACCCTCCCTCGTTCCGTCCCGATCTCGACCGCCTGCGCAGCACGGTCACCGACCGCACCCGCGTCATCTTGGTGAACACGCCGCACAATCCGACGGGTGCAGTGCTGGACCGCGAGACGCTGCAGACCGTCGTCGAACTCGCCGTGCGCCACGACGCGATCATCGTCACGGACGAGGTCTACGAGCACCTCACCTTCGGCCCCCGGCACATCCCGATCGCCACGCTCGACGGCGCGAGCGATCGGACGGTGACGATCTCCTCGGGCGGCAAGACGTTCAACACGACCGGCTGGAAGGTGGGCTGGCTCACCGCCCCCTCCGAGCTGGTGACGGCGATCCTGGCGGTGAAGCAGTTCCTCACCTATGTGAACGGAGCGCCCTTCCAGCCGGCGATGGCGGCCGGGCTCGCGCTGCCGGACACGTTCTTCACCGGGATCGCGGCCGCGCTGGCCCACAAGCGTGACGTGCTGTCGGCCGGCCTGCGCGCCGCCGGGTTCGACGTCTTCCCGAGCGACGGGACCTACTTCGTCGTCGCCGACGCTGCGCCGCTCGGTCACTCCGACGCGGTCGAGTTCTGCCGTCGGCTTCCCGAGCTGGCCGGCGTCGTGGCAGTGCCGCTGGCGGCCTTCTGCCGCGACGACTACGCCGCCCGCACGGCGTCGCTGGTGCGGTTCGCGTTCTGCAAGCGCGTGGAGGTCCTCGAGGAAGCCGCAGCTCGCCTCGGCGCCCTGCGGTCCTGAGCTGCCGGCGCGAGGCGGAGGGTCAGTCGTTCGGCTCCACCCGGTAGCGCCGAAGCTGCAACGCCGGATTGCGGCGGCGCACCTCCGCCACGCGCTCCGTCGACGCCTCGGCGACGGCGACACCTGTCGTCTCGCCCAAGCCCGCGAGCGTTACGCCCATCGGATCGATGATCGCGCTGTCGCCCACGCCGATCGGCGGGGTGTGGTCCGCGGCCGCGACATAGAGGGTGTTCTCGATGGCGCGCGCCGCCAGCAGCGTCGACCAGTGGTGCTCTTTGAGCGGGCCGCGCACCCACTCCGCGGGAACGGCGACCAGCTCCGCGCCGGCGTCGGCCAGCCGGCGGGTGACCTCCGGGAAGCGCAGGTCGTAGCAGGTCTGCATCCCGACCCGGAGGCCGTCGACCTCGAACACCTGCGGAAGTGCGAGGTCGCCGGGCACGACCCAGTCCGACTCCGTGGAGCCGAATGCGTCGTAGAGGTGCTGCTTGCGGTAGACGGCCAGCGTGGTTCCGTCGGGGCCGACGGCGACCAGGGTGTTGGCGAACTTGTCTCGGATCCCGGTCTGCTCTACCAGCCCGGCGATCACGAAGACCTCGTGCTCGCGCGCGGCCGTGCCCAGCGCTTGCACGAACTCGCCGTCGAGCGACTCGGCGTTGCGAGCGAACGACGGCCCGAGCGGGTCCGTGAAGTACGACGCGTACTCCGGGAAGACGACCAGACGTGCTCCGCGCGCCGCGGCGACGGCGATCAGGCCGGCGACCAGGTCGCGGTTGTGCACGCGATCGTCGCCCGGCGTGAACTGGGCGACCGCGATGCCGACGGCGCTCACGACGCGGCCTCCGCGCCCGGCACCGCCTCTGCCACCGGAGCGGGAGTCTCGATCGGGAGGTGGAGGCTGATCGACGTTCCGACGCCCTCCTCGCTCGCGATGTCGAGCCGGCCACCGTGCGCGGTGACGATCGCCTTGGTGATGGTCAGGCCCAGGCCGACGCCGGGAACAGCGTTGCGGGTGGCCGTCGACGCGCGGAAGAACCGCTGGGAGAGCTGGCTCAGCTCCACAGCGGGGATGCCGATACCGGTGTCGGTCACCGCCACCACCGCATCGTGGCCGTCGCGACGCAGCGACACCGTCACGCTTCCGCCCGAGGGGGTGAACTTGAGGGCGTTGGAGACCAGGTTGTCGACCGCCTGGCCGAGGCGGACGGTGTCGCCGCGGACCTCGACGGGCTCGTCGGGCACCTCCATCACCAGTGCGACGCCGGCGGCGGCCGCACCGGGCCTCGCCGATTCCACCGAGGCCGAGACGACGGACCGCAGTTCCGCATCCTTGATGTCGATGGGGAACCTCCCCGACTCGACCTGCGCGGTGAAGAGGAGGTCGCCGACCAGGCGGAGCAGGCGGTGCGCGTTGCGCTCGGCGACACCGAGGTACTGCAACTGCTCGTCCGAGAGCGGTGCCTCGTCGTCGTCGCGCATGAGTTCGAGGTAGCCGAGGATCGAGCTGAGCGGCGTGCGCAGCTCGTGCGAGATCAGTCCGACGAACTCGTCCTTCAGGCGCGCGAACTCGCGGGCCTGGGTCATATCTGTTGCAACGAAGATGAACCCGACCCGGTGACCGTTCTCGTCGATCCGCGGGGTGGCCGCGACCTGGACGGGCACGTGCTTGCCGTCCGCCCGCACGTACGTCCAGTCGCGCACGTCCGCGTAGCCGGCCCGCACCGTGTCGACGAGGGCGGAGAAGTCGTCGACGCTGGTGACCGTCGTGAACCGCGCGTCCATGTCGCGCAGCCGGTCCTCCAGCTCGCTCACGAGATGGAACTCGATGACCCGCCGGTCGTGCCCGACGACCTGGTTCTCGGTCAGGCTGAGCATCTTCTCGGCGCCGGGGTTCCACACGTCGATCACGCCGTCGAGGTCGGTGCCGATCACCGACTGCTCGGTCACGGCGTTCCAGATGCTCTGGATGAGCCGGTTCGCGGTCTTCAGGCGCGCCTCGTTGAGGAGGAGCTCGTCCTGGCTGCGCTGCGCCTGCTCCAGCAGCTCCTCGCGCTGGGCGGCGACCGCACGGGAGGCCGCCAGCTGCACGCGGGACCGGTGGGCGATCTCGTTGACCACGGCGGCGACGATGAGGTAGATGACCGGTGAGAAGAAGGCACGGAGGAGATCCGCGGGACTCGTCGCGGCGTGATCGATCACGATCGGGCCGAGGAGCACGGCGAAGATGCCGATGGCGGCGATGACGATGTTCCGCCGGCCCTCCTCCGTCGCGATCCACACGAACGGGAGCAGCAGGATCACGCCGATGGAGGAGGTCGAGCCGCCCGTCCCGATGCGCATCAGCCCGATCGCGATCATCGCGACCAGCGGCACGGCGACCGCCCACCTGGCGTCGAGCCGCGGCCAGGGCACCAGCACCGACAGCAGGAGCGCCCCGATCATCACGAGACTCGCGCCGACGATGAAGACCGGGAGGTGCGCGGTCACGACACCGGGGATGAAAGTCAGCGCCAGGGCGATCGTGAAGCCGACGAGCGTCGGCACGAGCTTGAGCAGGACGGAGGGCGAGTCCAGCGGGATCCGCCCCAGCCAGCGATCGATGGTCATGCGGGCTCTCCCAGGCCGAGCATCGAGCGGATGCGCTCCGAGAGCGCCCGCGGGCTGAACGGTTTGATGATGAAGCTGTCGGACCGGTCGGCGACGACGCCGTGATCGGTGAGCAGCTGCACGGAGGCGGACACCATCAGGATGAGCGTGCCCTTGGTCGCGTCGTCGCCGCGGATCGCTTCGGCGACCTCCACGCCGTTGAGCCCGGGCATCGAGATGTCGAGGACGGCGAGGTCGATCCCGCCCCCGACGACCGCGTCGAGCGCGGACCGGCCGTTGTCGACGGCGGCGACGATCTCGACACCGGCACGGTTGGCGGCGATGACCATCAGCTGGCGGATGTCGGCGTCGTCGTCCGCGATGACGATGCGCTTGGCGTCGGTGGCGGCGGCGGTCACGAGAAGAACACCAGTCGCACCACGATGACGGCGGCGATCACGACGAGGGCGATGCCTCCGTAGAGCGGCAGGCGCAGCTCCCACCGCCGGTTGCGGTCGATCTCGCGCTGCAGCTCCTCCCGCTGCACGCGGGTCAGGTCGACGGGGCTCATCGGCGCTCCTCCCGTTCGGCGGCCTCCACGGCGTCGAGCACCGCGGTCACACGGTCGTAGCGGCCCACATCGGCCGCGTCGTGACTGTCGGTGGACGCCACGATACGCGCTCCGGCGTCCCGGAGGGCCAGCACGGCCTCCGTCCCGGGGCAGGCCCACTTCTCGTTCACCTCGACGAGGGTGCCTGTCGCCGCGGCGGCGGACGCCCAGGCCGCGAGGCGATCCGCTCCGAGCTGATCCTCGGCGAGCCCCACCTTGGGGAGGATCGAGAACCAGTGCGCCAGCTGCGCGTGCCTGGTGCGCTCCATGGCCCGGATGCTCGCCTCGATCAGCAGGTCGAGCGCGTCATCGGCCGACAGGCCGTCGGCGATCCGGCGACGCGTCTCGTCGGGCGACCACGGCCCGTCGGTGCCGGGGAACTGGTGGTCGCCGATCACGACCGCATCGACACCGCCCGCGCCGACGACGAGGTCCGCCGGAGTGTCGACCGCGCCGGACGCGTCCAGCAGCTTGGCCTCCACGCCCGTGAGCACGGTGAGGCCTTCTGGCACGGGCGCGGCTGCCACCGCCGCGAGGAACTCGGGCACCCAGGTGGTGGAGGCGCGCACGTGGTCGGTCAGGCGCACCCGGGTGAGGCCCGCCGCCGATGCGGCCGCGATGTTCTCCGCGAGCGTGCTCCTGGCGTCGTCCGAGAAGGTCGAGTGCACGTGGAAGTCGCCGCGCAGCAGCGCATGCAGACGGTCGGTCACTCCTCCGGTCCCTCCGAATGGGCCGCGTTCTCGGAGACGAGCACGTCTGCCGGGTCGAGGAAGACGTCTTCGAGGTAGCGCACGTTGGCGAGCTCCGCGAAGTCGACGGCGGAGGGGACGGGACGCCCGAGCACGAGGTCGAGGAGCAGCGAGGGCATGTCGACACCGGCGGCGATCGTCAACGGCATCGCTCCGGGGAAACGCGGGTTGACCTCCAGCAGGGCGGGAACGCCGTCGCTGCTGTAGCGGAGCTGGACGTTGGCGACCCCGGTCAGGCCGATGGCCCTGGCGACGTCGGCGGCGGTCTGCGACAGCTCGGGCCTGCGAACCGTGCGTCCGGCGATCGAGACGCCGGAGTCGACGCGCTCGCGAGAGCGCGGCACGGCCGCGATCACGGAGCCGTCGAGGCCCGCGAGGACGTCGACCGAGAACTCTTCGCCCGGCAGGTTCTCCTGGATGAGGACGCTCTGGTCCTCCCCCAGCGCCTCCAGGGCGGCACGGTCGGCGATCAGGCGCACTCCGCGCGACCCGGCTCCGCTGCGCGGCTTGATGATCACGGGGAACACCCACTCCGCGCCGACGCCGTCACGGTCGAGCAGCCGTGTCTCCGGGATCCGCGCTTTGCCCTCCACCGCCTGCGCCAATCGGTACTTGTCGAGGCAGGTCACGAGGGTGGCGTGGCTGGGCGCCGCCAGCGCGGTGCCCGCGGCGGAGAGCTCGCCGCGCCGGGCGGCGAGGCCGGGCAGCTCCACGTCGACCGTGGAGAACAGCACGTCGATGCCGTCGGCGGCGCACATCGCGATCACCTCGTCGACGAAGGACGGAGCGCGTCCGGGCGGGACGATCCGCCTGGCCGACTCCGGCACCAGGTACAGCCCGCTCGCCCAGCCGTCCATGTCGGCGGCGAGCACCTCCACGTCGTCGCGCTTGAGCAGCGAGCGGATGACGGCGATGCCGGCCGGGCCTCCTGCGCCCGTGACGAGTACGCGGGTGAGGGATGCGGTCATTCCTGGTTCCTTCGGATTCGGGCGTCGGTCTGGATGGCGGACGCCGGGACGGAGATGTCCGCGGTGTCGCGCATCACCTCCAACGGCTCGCAGTTCGTGCCGCCGCCGAACCGCGACCAGTAGCGGGCGGTAGCGAGGACGAAGTCGTGGTCGAGGTACGTGCGCAGCTCGGTCTGGGAGCGGAAGCAGTCGATGAGGCGCAGCTTGGCCTCGGTGAACCCGTCGATCGGCACGAACCGGGTGGGACGGAAGTCGATCGTCGCCGACGGGCTCTGGAAGCAGCACACCGTGCGGACGTTGCGCGTGGCGACGTTGACGGCCGCGTGCACCGCGCGGTGGTCCTGGTGCCGGTCGTGCGCGGAGTGCGTGTAGACGATGTCCGGCTGCACCTCGGCGACGACGCGCTCGATGATGCTCACGGTGGGGTCGGCGGCCGAGATGCGGGTGTCCTCGAGGTCTTCGAGGAAGAGCCGCGCTCCGAGCAGTTCGGCCGCGGCGAGGGACTCGTGCTGCCGGTCGTCGGCGTCGCCGCCGCGCGCGCCGCGCGAGAGGGTGAGGATCACGACCTGGTTGCCGGCGTCGCGGTGGGCCGAGAGGATGCCGCCCACGCCGATCTCGACGTCGTCGGGGTGCGCGCCGATGGCGAGGACCACCTGCTGCTGGTTCGCAGCGCGCTTGGTGCGCCCCTCCTCCGCGAGCCGGTTCACGATGGCGACGAGCTCGGAGGACGCGATCGGCTTGGTCAGGAACTCGTCGGCCTGCGCGCGCAGCGCGGAGACCGCGTAGTCGACCGAGACGTGCGCCGTCATGACCACGACGGGCAGGCCGGGATGCCGGCTGCGCACCTCCCTCAGGAGGTCGATGCCCGAGATCCCGGGCATCTCGATGTCGGTGATGACGACGTCCGGGTCGAACGAGGCGATGGTGTCGAGAGCGATGGAGGGATCGGTGACGGCGACGACCTGCGCGTCTGCGCGCTTTTCGAGCACGGTCTTCATGTAAAAGGCGACATCGGGGTCGTCCTCGATCACGCACACGCGGTACTTCTGTGCCGAATTCGCCATACGCTTCTCCTGGGTCCTGCGTCGACTCTAGTGGGACGCGCGGTCTAGGCCCCCCGGACGCGCCCGGGCCGACAGCGGATTTCACACCGCCCTCCGGCCGTGCTAGAGTCATTTCTTGTGCCGCGGGGTGGAGCAGCTCGGTAGCTCGCTGGGCTCATAACCCAGAGGTCGTAGGTTCAAATCCTGCCCCCGCAACCAGATGGCCCGGACTTGAGGAGAAATCCCCAGGTCCGGGCCGATTTTTCTTTCCAGGCGGATCTTTCCAGGCGGAGGATGATGGACGAGGCCCTCGACGGCGCACGCGTCGCCGCAGTCTGGGAGGACCATCCCACCTGGGCTCTGCTGCGCAGCTATAACGGCCGTTGGGTGCTTCCTCTCTTCTCGCGTCACCTGGAATACGCGGACGGCACGGTCTCGGCCGACTGGTTCCACCAGAAGGTCGCCGACGCCCTCGAGGAGCTCGACTACGATCGCGAGCCGGCCGAGCCGGAGACGACCCGCACCTCCCCCGCCGAGTACTGCCGCAGCTGGGTGGACAGCCGCTGGCTGGTCCGCACCCGCGCGGGCGCCGGCGAGGGACGCGCGCGCTACCGCCTCTCGCAGTTCTCGCTGCAGGCGCTGCGGATCGTGCGCGAGCTGGCCGAGCCCGACAGCGCCGTCTCGGAGGCGCGCTTCGCGAGCATCGCGAACGCCGTCCACCAGCTGGCCGCGCTGACCGATCCCACGGCCGAGTCCCAGCTCGACCGGCTCGACCGGGAGATCGCGGAATTGCAGCGGCGCCGGGACGACATCGCGCGGCACGGGGCGTCGGTGGCGACACCGGAGGCCGTGTCGCGACAGGTGCGCGAGGTGCTGCGGCTGACGGCGACCCTCCCGGAGGACTTCCGCCAGCTGGGGGCGATGGTCGAGCAGCGGCACCGCGACGTCGCCAGGGCGGCATCCTCCCAGACGGTCGGAAAGGGCGCGCTCGTCGATCGGTTCCTGCGCGACAACGACCTGCTCGAGCAGACGCCGGAGGGCCGCGCCTACCGCGGCTTCGCCGCCATGCTGTCCTCCCGCGAGCTGGAGACGATGCGCGCCGACATCGAGCGCGTCCTCGCGCGGCCGGGCGAGATCACCGACCTGACCGAACGCCAGCGCGCACAGCTGGAGACCCTGATCACCTCCCTGCTCGCCGAGGAGCAGAGCGTGCAGGAGACCTACGTGCGCTGGACGTCGTCGCTGCGGCGCTTCCTCAGCCGCACCGGTTCGGACCGGCACGCCCGCCTCCTCGCACTGGCGGCCCGCGCACTGGACGCCGGAGCGCTCTGGACGGAGCGCCGACCGGGGCCCGCGCTCATCGACGGCGAGCTGCTCGGCATCGGCGGCTGGGACCTCGTCGACGTGACCCAGGCCCAGCTCTGGCGCGACCGGGGGCGTCCGGAGGTCGGCGTCGCGATCACCGAGAACGACGATCCGCTGCCCGACGACGAGCGCGAGGCGCTGCGGCTGGCCGTCGCGACCAGCACGGCGGCCGTGCGCGAGACCATCGACTCCCTGCTCGCCGGGGCGGAGACCGTGACCGGCGCCGACGTCTACGCGGCGACGCCCGCGGAGTACCGCCGGCTCGGTCTCGCGGTCAGCCTCATCGAGCTCGGCGCCGAGAACGGCGCCGTGGCGGAGGGTGTGCAGACCGTGCCGCTCGACATCACGGCCGGCGCACGCGAAGTGACCATGCCGCTCCTCGTCTTCGGACGGGACGCGGCCGACCAGGAGGCGGACGGACTGTGAGCGCCACGGAGACGATGACGGAAGGCCGTGAGGAGGCTGACACCACCGGTGCGGACGCCTTCGGCGACCGGATGGCGGGCGACGCCCTCCCCCGCGAGGCGCGGATCGCTCTCGTCACACTGCTGACCAGCCGGTTCATCACGCGCGCCAAGCACCCGGAGGCGTGGCGCGGTCTGCTCGACCACGAGGCGGACATCCGCGCCCGGCTCGACGAGCTCTTCCTCACCCTGCACCTCGACCTCGCGCACGAGGTCGCCTTCAAACGGCAGAACGGCGAAGACGGCGTCCCCGTGCTGCTGCGCCGCGAGAAGCCGCTGTCGCGCGACGCGTCCCTCCTGCTCGTGCTGCTCCGCCAGGAGCACGCCTACGCCGACGCGCAGGACGAGCCCGTCACGGTGACCCGCGACCACGTCGCCGAGTTCCTCGGCCGCTTCCAGGGCGACTCCTCGCACGACGAGGTTCGGG
The DNA here is from genome assembly GCF_001423695.1 of Leifsonia sp. Leaf336. Classification (GTDB taxonomy): domain Bacteria; phylum Actinomycetota; class Actinomycetes; order Actinomycetales; family Microbacteriaceae; genus Leifsonia. The sequence continues at coordinate 1,076,858 of NZ_LMOZ01000002.1, read as the reverse complement.
TCGACCGGCGGATCCGCGCCGCGATCGCGGCCCTCGACCGGCTCGAGCTGCTGACGCCCACTCCGGAGGATCCCGACGTGTACGTGGTCTCCCCGGCGGTGGTGCCGCTGATCGGCACCGACGAGCTGCTGCACCTGGAGCGGATGTTCCTCGCCGCCGCCGGCGAGGATGCGCCGGACGAGGACGATGACGACGCGGCCGACGACACCCCCGAGGAGGACGGCGAGTGAACGACCTGCCCGAAGACGACGGCCTGGTCCGCCGTGGCCAGTTCCGCATCGAGCTCGTCCAGCTGCTGAACTGGGGAGGCTACGACGGCCTCCACCGCATGCCCGTCGGTCGTGGCGGCATCGCCATCCTCGGTCCGACCGGCCGCGGCAAGTCGACCGTGCTCGACGCCATGTCGGCGGTCATCATGCCCAACCCTCAGGAGTTCAACCGCGCGGCGCGCGACGACTCCCGGCAGCGCTCCGAGCGCACGGTCTACAGCTACGCGCGCGGCAAGACCGACGAAGTGAAGGACGCCGGTTCCGACACGACGACGACGCATTTCCTCCGTCCGCTGGGCACCGCGTTCCCGAGCGGTGCGGCGATCACCTGGCGCACCGAGCTCGGCGAGACGATCACCGCCGCCCGCCTCGCCTGGATCGGACCGGACACCTCCACGCAGGACGAAGTCACCACAGCGACGGTCTACCTCCTGGCGCACGGGGAGTTCCCGCTCGGCCGCCTCAACGAGCTCGTGCAGGAGCCGGGCAGCTCCTCGCCGCTGACCCGCGCCTCGCTCGGCCGACTGGTGCACCCCGAACGCGACCTCGTGACCTCCTCGCAGCCCGAGCTGCGCGTGCGGCTCTGCGAAGAGCTCGGCATCGGCGGCAGCGACGAGTCGCAGTTGAAGGCGCTCACTCTGCTGCGCCGCGCTCAGGCGTCGAAGGGCGTGTTCTCGATCGACGAGCTGTTCAAGTCCTTCGTGCTCACCGAGCCGCGCGCGCTGTCGCGCTGGGAGACGACCCTCAGCAGCTACCGGGAGGCCTCCGCCCTCTACGACGTCTTCGAGACCACGCGTCGCAAACTGGAGATCCTGGCCGACGTCCCGGCCCGGGCCGAGCAGCTCTCCGCTGCGGCCGACGACGCCACGGGCAAGCGCAAGCTGCTGACCGCGGCCGACGGCGAGAGCGACCCGCGCCTGCGGGTCTGGCTGGCCGAGCACGTCCGCGACTGGGTGTCCGGCCAGGTGGACGCCGTGCGCGGGCGCAAGCGGGAGCAGGAGACGCTGCGACGCACCGCCGAGGCCGACGAGCATGCGGCGCATCGCGCGCAGCAGGACGCCCAGGCGCGCCTGGCCGCGCTCGGCGGCGACCCGTCCGTCGCTCTGCGGCGCGAGCTCGAGCTGGCCGAGCGGATCCTCGCGGCTCAAGCCAGGGAACGGGCGTCCGCCGACGCGCTCTTCGCCCGGGCCGGGCTGGACGCTCCCGCCTCCGCCGAGCAGCTGGCCGGTGCACAGGCGCAGGCGGAGGCCGCGCTGGCGGCCCTCGCTGCCGACGACGAGCTGAAGGCCGAGCGCTACGAGCTCGCCGGCCGAGTGGACGCGGCCAAGAAGGCCATCGCCGCCGTCTCGGCCGAGAAGCGATCGTACGAGCAGCGCCGCAGCAACGTGCCAGCGGACGCCGACGAGCGACGCCGCCGGATCGCCGCGGCGGTCGGTCTCCCGGCGGAGAGCCTCCCGTACGCGGGCGAGCTGTTCGAGGTTGCGCCGGGCCGCCGAGACTGGAGCCGCGCCGTCGAGGCCGTGCTCGGCGAGACCGCCACCCATCTGATCGTGGACGAGCGCAGCTTCTCCGCCGTGCGCCGGTTCGTCAACGACGGCGACATGCGCGGCCGGGTCGTGCTGGTTCCCGCCGTGGCAGGACTCGCGCCCGAACTCGACCCGATCGACCGGACCGTTCCCGCACTGCTGCACTTCGACGAGGCCAGCCCGTACTGGGGCTGGCTGCACGACGAGCTGGTGCGCGACCGCAGCGTGCTGTGCGTCGAGTCGCCGGAGGAGCTCGACGCACCCCGGCCTGCCGGTGTCTCCGCCGCGGTGACCCGATCGGGGATGCGGTCCGCCTCCCGCGGCCGCGTGATCAAGGACGACCGCAGCAGCGCCTCCTGGATCGGGCTGGACAACACTCCGCGCATCGAGGAGCTGGCGGCCCGTCTGGCCGACCTGGAGACCGAGCTGGGCGCGGCCCGCGCCGCGTCCGACAGTGCGGAGGCCGCGCACAGCGATGCACGGACGCGCGCCGAGGCGCTCGCCGCCCTGCGAGCGATCCAGTGGGAGGCGATCGAGCTCGCACCCCACGAGTCGCGCGTCGCGGAGCTCACTGAGCAGCTCGACCGGGTCTCCGTCGAGCACCCGGAGGCGACGGCGCTGCAGGAGGAGGCGGACCGCTACGACCGCGAACGCCTCGACGCCGCCAAGCGCGGAGCCGCTCTGCAGGCGCGGCTGGAAGAACTCGAGTCCGAGCATGCCGACCTCAACGACATCGAGGACAGCGTGGCCGACGCGCTGGAGCGGAACAGCCCGTTGACGCCGGAGGAGCGGCTGCTGCTCGGCACCCTTCCGTTCGCGGCTCCCAAGCAGTCCTCCGACGTCGACCGCCGCTATGTCGAGGCGCTCGCCGTGCTGCGCGACCAGATCGATACGCACCAGCAGAACGTCGAGCACCTCTCGGAGCTGCTGGTGGTGACCTTCGAGCGCTATCGCGATCTCGACCCGTCGGCCGAGATCGACGCCGGCATCGACAGTCTGCCTGCGGTGCTCGCCATCCACCGCGGCCTCGTCGACGACGACCTCCCGCGCTCGAAGGCCGACTGGCTCGTCAAGGCGGGCGCGAGCATGGGCGACAGCCTGCGCGCCCTGCTCACCCAGATCGAGGAGGACGGCCACGCCATCCGCCGTGGCGTGCGCCCGATCTCGAACGCGCTGCGCGGCATCGAGTTCCGGGAAGGGTCGACGCTCGACATCGAGCCGCGTCCGGTCTCGAACAGCGACCTCCACGAGTTCACCCGCACGCTGCGCAAGCACACCGCGGGTGCGGCGGGCTCGGCGACCGCCGACCGGAGGGACGCCGCCGCGATCGAGCGCGACTTCCTCGACCTCCGCCGTGACCTGTCTCGGTTGGAGGAGCGCTCCCGCGCCGGTGAGGCCTGGCGCCGACGCGTCCTCGACGCGCGTGAGCACTACCAGTTCCGCGCGATCGAGACGCGCGCCGACGGCACGCAGATCGTCCACGAGGGCGTGGCGGGCAAGTCGGGAGGCGAAGGGCAGGAGCTCATCGCGTTCGTTCTCGGTGCGGCGCTGCGCTACCGGCTCGGCGACGGCAGCGACGCCATCCCGACCTACGCACCCATCGTGCTCGACGAAGGCTTCGTCAAGGCCGACAACGAGTACACGGGGCGTGCGCTGGCGGCGTTCCGCGGGCTGGGCTTCCAGCTCGTCGTCGGCGCCCCGCGCGACAAGGTCAACGCCTTCGAGGAGCATGTCGAGTCGGTCGCCTACATCACCGGCGACCCCGCCAGGCCCGGCTTCTCGCGTATCTACTCGCTCAGCATCCGCGAGGCGCTGGAGGGTGAGCGGCTCGGCGCGCTGGTGGAGTGAGGCCGGCCGGCGCCGCGCCGGCCGGCCTCAGGTCAGCCTCGCGCGGTCGCGCCCTCGCCCGCCGGGCGTCCGGACAGCCCGCGGATCGGGCTGACCGCCTGCTCCGCTTCGTTGTCCGGGCCGAGCGCGATGCCGGTCCGGTCGCGCAGCACCAGTGTGGCGAGCAGGCCGATCAGAGTCATTCCGGCGAGATACCAGGTCACGGAGAGCGTCGTGCCCGTCGCCTGCACGAGCGCCGTAGCGATGGTCGGGGCGAACGCGCCTCCGAGGATCGCGCCGATCGCGTATGAGATCGAGACCCCCGAGAAGCGGATGGACGCCGGGAACAGCTCCGAGTACAGCGCCGCCTGCGGGCCGTAGGTGAACCCGAGACCGACGGTGAGGATGGCGAGACCCAGGAACAGCAGCACCACGTTGCCCGTGTTGACCAGCGGGAACAGCGCGAAGACGCCGGCGAGCTGCAGGATCCACCCCGCGATGTAGGTGGTGCGGCGCCCGATGCGGTCGCTCAGCCAACCGGCGAACCAGGTCGCGGCCAGCCAGGTGATGGCGGAGGCGGCGACCGCCCAGAGGACCGGTCCGCGCTCCAGCTTGAGCGGCCCCTCCGGATCGGTCGAGTAGTTCTGGATGTACCCGCCGGTGGTCATGTAGCCCACGGCGTTGTTGCCGGCGAAAACGAGAGCGGCGACGATCACGAGCAGCGCGTGCTTGCGGAACACCTGCACGATCGGCATGCGGGTGCGCTCGCGACGCTCCGCGATCTCGGTGAAGACCGGGCTCTCCTCGACCCGGCGCCGCACCCAGTAGCCGATCACGATCAGCACGACAGAGAGGAGGAACGGCACCCGCCAGCCCCACGCCAGGAAGGCGTCCCCCGGTGCGATCACGGTCATCAGCGCCATGGTGCCTGACGCGAGAAGCAGGCCGAGCGGCACGCCGATCTGCGGGGAGGCGCCGAACAGCCCGCGCCGAGCGGTCGGAGCGTGCTCGACGGCCATCAGCACGGCGCCGCCCCACTCGCCTCCCGCCGAGATGCCCTGGAGAACCCGCAACAGGATCAGCAGGACCGGCGCGGCGATCCCGATCGCCTCGTACGTGGGGAGCAACCCGACGAGCGCGGTGGCGAGCCCCATCAGGATGAGGGTCACGACGAGGACCTGGCGCCGACCGTAGCGGTCGCCGAAGTGCCCGGCGAGGAACGCCCCGAGCGGGCGGAACAGGAAGCTCACGCCGACGGTCAGGAACGACAGGACCGTCGCGAACTGCGGTCCGGCAGGAGCGAAGAACAGCTGTCCGAAGACGAGTCCGGCCGCTGAGGCGTAGATGAAGAAGTCATACCACTCCACGGTGGTTCCGATGACTGTGGCGAAGACGACGCGACGGCGGTCCGTGTGCGATCGGATGCTGCCGGTGGGGGTGAAGGGGGATGTGCTCATCGTTGTGTACTCCCAGAGGTTCGACATCGTTGTCCGGAGCGGCGCTCCGACGCCGGTAATAATATACGATTTCGAATTCGACGCAACAGGCGAAGCTCTAGTCGAAAACCACCTCGTCGAGCTCCAGCACCTCCACGCCGGCCGCCACGAGCTCGAGCGTGACGCGCTCGACGATGTCGGCCGCCGGCTCTCCGTCGTCATAGGTCGTGTGGGCGCCGGCGGGAACGATGACGTCGAAGCCGCGTTCAAGCGCCCCGACCGCGGTGGCCTGCACGCAGTACTCGCTCTGCAGCCCGGCCACCACGACGGTGTCGACGCCCATCGCCCGCAGCACGTCGGCGAGGGCGGGGTTGGACTCGAACGCGTTCGGTGCGTCCTTGCGGACGATGGGCTCCCCCGGCAACGGCGTGAACACGAGCTCCCAGCCGGGCGTTCCCGGTTCGTCCGGATCGCCGGCCGTGCCGTCGTTCTTCACGTGGATGATCGCCGCGTCGGCGTCCCTGGCGGCGTCGAGCAGGCCGGAGAGCAGCTCGCGGAACTCCGAGGCTCCCGAGACCGCGCCCGGACCCTCCAGCATGTTCCGCTGTACATCGACGAGGATGAGGCCATGTCCCATGCGGTCCATCATGCGCCGCATTCGCTAGGGTCGTAAACCGGGGGTCTCGAGGAGGACTGTGGCAGACGAACACGGTAAGGCGACGCAGTCCGCCGTGCGCGAGCGCAACCTGACCACAGCGCTCCAGCTGGTGCTCTCGGGCGACGGCCTCGCCACACGCGCCGCCATCGCCCGCCGCACGGGCCTGACCTCCGCCACGGTTTCGTCCCTGCTCGCCGGCCTCATCGCCGACGGTCTCGTCATCGAGGGGCGCCTGGCCGAGAGCACCGGCGGCAAGCGCGCGACGACCCTGCGCGTCGACGCGGAGCATAACGTCCTGCTGTCGGTGATCGTGCAGCCAGGGCTCGTGCGTGGAGCGGTCGTCGACCTCCTCGGCGACGTCGTGACGACGGTGGCGCATCGCACGACGGCCACCGCGACGCTCGACGATGTCCGCACGGTCGTCCGCAGACTGGCGGGTGCCACGACGGCACGAGTGGCGGCCGTCGGCATCCAGGTGCCGGGCATCGCCGACGGCGATCTGATCCGCGAGAGCGTCCAGCTCGGCTGGATCGACGTCGACCTGGGACGGGAGCTCGCCGGCATCGTGTCCGCGCCGGTGCGTCTCGTCAACGATGCCGACGCCGAAGCGATCGCCGATTACTCGCTTTCCGACGAGTTCGGAGCCAACCAGCTGTTCGTCTCGCTCAGCACGGGCGTGGGTGCGGCGGTGATCGTCGACGGCGTCGTGCTGGCCGGCGCCTCCCACCGCGCGGGCGAGATCGGCCACGTCCCTGTGCTGTTCGGCGACGACGCGCCGGTCTGCGCGTGCGGCAACCGCGGCTGCCTCGAGGAGGTCGTCTCCGTCACCAGCCTGCTCGGCCTCCCCCACGGCGCCGACCTGGAGGCCGTGGACGTCGCCGCGCTCGCAGCCCTCCCCGACTCGCGCGAGCGGATCGCCGCCGGCGCACGGGCGCTCGCACGCGCCCTGCTCATGGTCGGCGCCGCGCTCGACGTGCCCAACATCGTCCTCGGCGGCGCCGCGCCGAAACTCGGGGCCGACTTCATCGGGCACGTGCGGGCGGAGGCCGCCCGGCACCCGGTCAGGGCGGCGATGCCGCTCAGCTTCCGCTACGCGAAGACCGCGCTGGAGCAACCCTTCCGCGGCGCAGCGCAGTACGCCCTCCAGTCGACGCTCGGCGTCAGCTGGGCGCGCTGAGCAGCGCGAGCAGTTGCGCGCCGCGGTCGCGGTCGTGACCGAACGTCTCGATGTCCGCGTAGCCGTGGAGGTGCATCGGGACGGAGGCCGGCGAGGCCGCCACCTCCACCACCAGCACGCGGGCGCACGACGCCCGCACCGCTTCGACGACGGCACGTTGCCAGGGCGCCGTCGCGATGTCCGCGCCGATGACGACGACCGGGGTCCCGGTCGCGAGCACCAGATCGGGAGCATCCGACGGGTCGACATCGATCACGGGATTGCGCGACCACTGCGCGGCCGCGGCCGTCCCCGGCTCGGCCCACGCCTCCGCGAGCGTGTACCAGCGCGGCACACGAAGTCGTTCGTTGCTCGCGCTCGCGAGACGCACCACCGTGCACCGACCTCGGAAGGCGCTCAGCCGGCCGAGCACTCCCGGGCCGAAGCGGAACGGCCGCGCCGCAGCGCGCTCGCGGACGACCGGTTCGGCGACCAGGGTCATCAGGACACCCCGAGCTGGGCGGAGAGCACCATGATCACGCACCCGCGCAGCACGATGTCCCTCCCCTGGCTGGTCATGCGCAGCGTCACGTCCGAGTGGAAGCCGGCCATCGTGCGGTTGCGGAGCGTGGCGCCCAGCGCATCGAGCAGCACGCCGGCCAGCAGCTCCTCCGGGCCGCTCAGCACGACCTCCGAGAGGTTCAAGGCGCCGACGATGGGCGCGAGGGCGACGCCGAGCCGCTGCCCCGCCTCGCGGAGCACCGGTTCGACCGGGCGGCCGGCGAGGGCTTCCGCGGCGACCTTGGACTCGAGCCGTGGCACTGCGAGCCACGCTTCGAGGCACTTCTCGCGATCGTACGGTCCCTCCGACCCGTCGTCCGTCCCGACCATCACCTGGCCGATCTCGCCCGCGGCGAATCGGCTACCGAAGACCAGTGCGCCCGCGACCAGCAGCCCGGAGCCGACACCGTGGCCGACCTTGACGAGCATCATGTCGCCGTGCGCGTCGGCGAAACCGTGCTCGGCCAGCACCGCGACGTTGGCGTCGTTCGCGACGAACACGGGAAGCCCGGTGCGCTCGGCGAGCGTGTGTTGCAGCGGTTCGTCGGCCCAGCCCAGGTTGGGTGCGGCGACGACCGTGCCGGACGCGTCCACGATGCCGGGAGACCCGATCCCGATCCCGAGGATCGGCGCCGTCGCGGCCTGCACGAGCTCGTCCACCAGCGCAAGCACTTTCGCTGTGGCAGCCTCGCCGCGGCTCCCGGCGAGGGGCACCTCCGAGGACCGCAGCACCTGGCCGTCCATGTCGAGGACGGCACCCCGGAAGACGGCGTGCTCGCTGAGGTCCACACCGATGATCTGGCTGGCCGAGCGGTTGACGTCCAGGAGGACGGCCGGCTTGCCCGGACGGGCGCCCTCGCGCTGGCCGAGTTCGATCACGAGTCCTTCGGCGATCAGCTCGCCGACGAGGTCCGAGATGGTGACGCGTGTGAGACCCGTCTCCCTCGCCAGGTCGGCACGGCTCGCCTGGCCGTCGCGGTAGAGCGACTGCAGCACGAGCGACCGATTGTGGTTGCGGGCGTGCTCGGGAAGCACCTTGGTGCGCGGGCGCAGGGCGCGGCCGGGCACCAGGGGCCCATCCGCCCCGGCAGGACGGGGATCGGAGGATCCGGAGCGGCGCGCTTCATGGACGAGCATGTTTGTTAGTAAAGTAGACAATCAAAGTTTGCGCAAGGGTTTTCACCCGGAAACTCGTGGCGATTCGAGAACCCGCAGACTCCGATGTCCCGACTTTGTACGACGCCTGAACATACGCAGAGCGGCCCGCACCGATCGGTGCGGGCCGCTCTGCGTTGCGCGTGGCAGCTGTGACCGGCGGCTATTTCGAGCCGGAGGTCGAGCCGGTCCCCTCCGCGGCGATCGCGGCCTGGAGCGCCTGCTGCAGGCGGGCGTCCGCGGCGCCATACGCCGCCCAGTCCCCGGCCTTGAGCGCGGCCTCGCGGTCGGAGAGCGCCTGCTTGGCCTGCTGGAGAGCCTGCTGCAGCGCCGGGTTGTTCTGGCCGGAGGTCGAACCCGTACCCGACCCGGTGCCACTGCCTGTTCCGGTGCCGCTGCCCGTTCCGGTTCCGCCGGTCGAGCCTCCCCCGGTCGTCGGGACGTTGTTGTCCCCGGCGCTCGCTCCGGAGTCGCCGCCGAACAGCGAGTCCAGCGCCTGATCGAGCGTGTCCTCGAAGGCGATCTTGTCGCCGAATGCGACCAGCACCTTCTGCAGGATCGGATAGCTGGTCTCACCTGTCGACTTCACATAGACGGGCTGCACATAGAGCAGGCCGCCGCCGACCGGCAACGTCAGCAGGTTGCCGTTGATCACGTCGGTCTTACCCTGTCTCAACAGGTTCAGCTCCTGAGACACCGTGGGGTCGGAGTTGAAGGTGTTCTGCACCTGACCGGGCCCGGGTATGTTGTCGCTGGACGGCAGGGACAGGAGTCTGAGCTTGCCGTAGCCGGAAGAGACTTTGCCCTTCGTCGAGCCGGCGTCGGCGTCCACCGCGAGGTACCCCTTGAGGACGGACCTGCTGGACTCCGTCGACGCCTGTGGGATGAATGTCGTGTACAGCGAGAACGCGGGCTTCTGCTGTCCGGGCATCTGCAGCGTCAGATAGTACGGAGGCTGCAGCGTCGGATCCGACGGCGACGAAGTCGGGTCGTTCGGCGTCGTCCAGGCGTCGTCGCGCGAGTAGAACGACCCGGCGTCGGTGACGTGGTACTGGCCGAGCACCGCGCGCTGCACTTTGAACAGATCGGACGGGTAGCGCACGTGGCTCAGCAACTGCGCGCTCATGTCGCTGATCGGCTTGACCGTGGTCGGGAAGACCTTCTCCCAGGTCTTCAGCACCGGGTCCTTCGCGTCCCAGGCGTACAGCTTGACGGAACCGTCGTAGGCGTCGACGGTCGCCTTGACCGAGTTGCGGATGTAGTTGATGTTGTCGAAGGCGTAGGCCGGCTTCGGCGTCTCGGTGTCGGCGATCGAGTCGGTCAGGCTCCCGACGTGCGAGTACGGGTACTGGTCGCTCGTCGTGTAGCCGTCGATGACCCACTTGATGCGGCCGTCGATCACCGCCGGGTAGGCCTGCGAGTCGAGCGTCAGGTAGGGAGCCACCTTCTGGACGCGCTTGATCGGGTCGCGGTCGTAGAGGATCTGAGAGTCGCTGTTGACCGCGTCGGACAGGACGATCTGCTCGTCCTGGAACTTCAGCGCGTAGACCAGGCGCTTGAAGACGTTGTCGAGCTTCGGTCCGCCGTTGCCCGAGAACGTCGTATAGGTCTGCTGCGCGTTGTCGCTGCCTCCGGGGTAGTCGAGCTCGACGGACTTGGTCCCCTTCGGAGCGCCGACGATCGAGTAGGTCGGCGACTGCTGCCCGAAGTACACCCGGGGCTCGTAGCTGCCGAGCGTGCCTGTAGTGGGGATGCCCGACTCCATGAACACGGGCTGACCGTCGCTGGAGCGCTGGTTGCCGTACGCGGCGACCATCCCGTAGCCGTGCGTGTACACGATGGTGTCGTTGAACCAGCTGCGGCTCGTGAGGCCCGACTGGTTGAGCTCACGCACCGAGACCACGGCGTCCTGCTCATTGCCGTTGATCGCGTAGCGGTCGACGTTGAGGTTGCGCGGGAACGAGTAGTACTGCCGGAACTGCTGCAGCTGCTGGAACGACGGGCTGATCACCGCGGGGTCCATGATGCGGATCTGCGCGGTCGTCTGGGCGTCCTGACGCAGGGCGCCGGCCTGGGCGTCCGTCGTCGCGTCGTACGGGATGACCTGGATGTTGCTGAGCCCGTAGGCATCGCGTGTCGCGTTGATCGAATTCTGGATGTAGGGCGTCTCGAGCGTCTTCTGGCTGGGGTCGACCTGGAAGCGCTGGACGATCCACGGGTAGATCGCGCCGACCACCAGCGCCGCCACGATGAGCAGCGCGGTGCCGACCACCGGGAAGCGCCAGCGACCGGTGAAAGCGGTGAGGACGAAGAGGATGGCGACGAAGATCGCCGCTCCCGCCAGCACAGCCCTGCCCGGGATGGACGCGTTCACGTCGGTGTACGCGGCGCCGTTGATCATGTCGTTGACGTTGGAGTCGGTCACCGCGGCGTAGCGGTCGAGCCAGATGCTGATGCCCTGCAGCAGCAGGTAGAGGGCGGCGATGACCGCGATCTGGACGCGCGCGGCGCGGGAGATGCGCACCTCGCGGCCGCTGAAGCGGATGGAGCCGTAGAGGTAGCAGGTGGCGAGCGTCGCCAGCAGCGAGATGAGCACGACGGCCGAGGCGAAGGCCACGGCGCTGCGGTAGAACGGCAGCGCGAACACATAGAAGCCGATGTCGAGGTGGAACAGCGGGTCGGACTTGCCGAACGACGTGCCGTTCAGCCACATCGCGGCCGCCTGCCAGCGACTCGCCGACGAGACGCCGGCGAAGATGCCGAACACGATGGGGATGCCGTACATCGCGAGCCGGCGCAGCGGCTCGATCACCTGCTGGTAGCGGTCGAGCTGCGTGTTCAGCTTGGCGTACACGGGTCGCAGCCGGTAGGCGAGCTGGATGGACAGCCACAGCGGGAGGGCCATCGCGAAGAACCCGATGAAGAACATGGCGGCGCCGGCCAGCCACTGGGTGGTGAGCACGTTGAGGAACCCGAGCTGTTGGTACCAGAGCACGTCGGCGTAGAGCCCCGCGAAGACGAAGAACAGGATCACCAGCGCCACGATCACGCCCAGCGTGATCCAGATGGCCGCCCGGCGGCGTCCCGGGGGTCGAACTGCAGCGGTTGAACTCACGTGTGGCCCTCTTGCTCTCCGTGGGGTGACTCAGAGAACCATCCTAGGTGGCCGTCGCTTGGAGATTGCTGCGGCCCGGCGGTGAGGACGGCGAACGCGGAGTGAACGGCGGCGGGAGGTCGGAGCGGCCGTCGCCTCAGGACGCGGGGCAGGTCGGGAGGCCGGACGTGCTCGCCCCGTCGCTCACGGCCTTCAGCACCGCGAGCGAGTCGGCGAGCGTCTTGACGGCGAAGACGTGGAGGCCCGACGGGATGTGGCCCGTGACCTCGTCGCAGTTCGAGGCGGGTGCGAGGAAGTAGCCGGCGCCTCCCGTGTCGCGGGCGGCGAACATCTTCTGGCGGATCCCGCCGATGGGGCCGATCGTCCCGGCGTTGTCGATGGTCCCGGTTCCGGCGACCTTCTTGCCGCCGTTGAGCTTGTCGGGGGTCAGCTTGTCGATGATCCCGAGGGCGAACATCTGCCCGGCGCTCGGGCCTCCGACATTGTTCAGCTGGATGTTCACGTCGAACGGGAACTTGTAGTCCATCCCCGCGCCGATGCCGAGGACGACCTGGCCCTGCGTCTCCTCGGGAGTGATCGCGACGGTCGAGGCGGCGCCGTCGCGCACGATCCCGAGCTCGGCCGCCTTGCCCGTGCCGTTCGCCGACACGGCCTTGCGGAGCTCGGCGATGCTGGTGACGGACGTGCCGTTCACGCTCGTGATCTCGTCGCCCGTCTTCAGGACCTTCGCCGCCGGCGAGTTCGGGATGAGCTGCTTGACCTCGACGTTCTGCGGGAACTTGTACCCCAGCTCGTTGAGCGCCGCGGCGATCGCGTCTTGCTGCGAGTCGACCATGAGGGCGGCGTTGGCGGCGTTGGACTGCTCGGTCGTCGTGCCTGGGGGGAAGACCGCGTCGATCGGCTGCACCGCGCGGCTCGGGTCGAACCAGGCGCTGATGATGTCGAACCAGGTCGGGCGCTGGTCGGGGTTTCCCACGACCGACACCGTCAGCAGGTCGAGCGAGCCCGACGTGGGATAGGTCGTCTGGCTGGGGATGGTGATCAGCTGCTTGGCGTCGCCTGACGGCTCCGACCCGACCGCCTGGTCGGTGCCGAGCGTGTTGTAGACCGGGCCCGGCTGCTCGATCACGAACGGTGCGGGAACGAGCGCCAGGACGAGCGCGAGCACCACGGCGACACCGATCGCGACCCAGCCGACGATCACCCGACGGGAGGGAGCCACCCGCTCGCGGTCGGCCGGCGGCTCGGAGTGGTCGTCGGTGAACAGCGTCACGTGCAGTCCCTTCGGTCGTGTTCGCCACGGGCGCACAGCACACGGCGCAGCCCGAGCCGATTCTCACCCGGCTCACGACGATCACGGGCTAGCGTAGATCCCAAGCCTGGAAAGCCGTAATCAACGGCGGAACCATTCGAGACGAGGGGCGAACCATGGCCGACGATCCGAACAAGGAACCGGACGACGAGTTCCGGGACATGCTCCGCGAGTTCCTGTCGGGCGACTCCTCGATCGACCCGAGCCAGCTCGCCGGCGCCGCGGGCCTCCCGAACGATCCCGCCGCCATCCAGCAGCTGCTCGGCCAGCTGCAGAACGCCCTCATGAACCCCGGAGGCGGCATCAACTGGGACCTGGCGTCGCAGCAGGCGCGCACGCTCGCCGGTGAGGGCGCGCACGCGGTCACCCCCGCCGAGCGCTCGACCCTCGACCAGGCGTTCAACGTCGCCGCGCTCTGGCTCGACCAGGCCACCACGGTCGCCGGGTTGTCGACGCCGCCCGAGCTGATCGGGCGGGCCGAATGGGCGCGCCAGACCATGCCGCTGTGGACGCAGCTGGCCGAGCCGGTCGCGCTCAGCATCTCCGACGCGCTCACCCGGGTTCTCACCGAGCAGGCGCCGGAGGAGATGCAGGGCATGATCCAGAACGCCGGCCAGGTCATGCGTTCGGTCGGCGGCGCGCTGTTCGCCATGCAGCTGGGACAGGTCGTCGGCCAGCTGTCGAAGGAGGTCGTCTCCGGCGGCGACATCGGCATCCCGCTGCTCGCGGACGGCGCGGCGGCGCTCATCCCCCAGAACGTGGCCGAGTTCGGCGACGGGCTCGACATCCCGCTCGACCAGGTCCAGCTCTACCTCGCGGTCCGTGAGCTCGCGCACGCACGACTGTTCCGGTACGCGAAGTGGCTGCGCCTCCAGCTCATCACTCAGATCACCGCGTTCGCGCGCGGCATCACGATCGACACCGACCGCCTGGAGTCCCTCGCCGAGAGCTTCGACCCGGCCAACCCGGAGGAGCTGCGCGAGGCCATGGTGTCCGGCGCCCTCATCCCACCCAAGACGGAGGAGCAGCAGGAGGCGCTCGGGCGCCTGGAGACCGTGCTCGCGCTCGTCGAAGGCTGGGTCGACGTCGTCACCGCAGGAGCAACCGGGCTGCTCCCCAAGGCCGACGCGATCGCCGAGACGGTGCGGCGTCGCCGCGCCGCAGGCGGTCCGGCGGAGTCGGCGTTCGCCTCGCTCGTCGGGCTCGAGCTGCGTCCCCGGCGCCTTCGCGACGCCGCGGCGATGTGGCAGGCCGTCACCGACGCCGTCGGCCAGGAGGCCCGCGATCACCTGTGGTCGCACCCCGACCTCCTCCCCCAGGCGGCCGATCTCGACGACCCGTCCGCGCTCGTGGCCCGGCTCACCGCCGCGGCCTCCGGACAGGAGCCGGAGCGCGACGAGTTCGACCAGGCGCTCGAAGACCTGCTCCGGGGCGACGGAGAGCGACCGACCGAGGACTGACCGAGGACTGACCGAGGCCCTGCCTCCCCGGTCGCCTGTGGACGAAGGGCCCCGATCGCCCGCGTCTGTGGATAACGCCGAACGGCTGCCGTGCGCCCGGCAAGATGGCCGGATGGTCTACCAGCTCGATCCCGCGATCCCCCGCGTGTGGCGCTCTCCGCACGCACTCCAGTTCGGCGTGGAGCGTCCACGCCTCGTGCTCGATCCGCTCGATGCCGCCGGCGAACGGATGGTCTCCGCACTCGCCGGAGGCGTCGCGATCGGCGCCCTCCGGCTCATCGCGCGCAGTGCGGGCGCCGACCCCGCCGCCGCCGACGCGCTGCTCGCGCGGCTGGCGCCGGTTCTGGCACAGGGCGGTGGCGATCCTCCTGCGGGTCCGCGCGAGGCGATCGTCGTGCTCGACGGTGCCGGCCCGACGGCGGCGCGCATCCTCGCGCTGCTGCGGGAGGCCGGAGTCGACGCGCGCAGCGGGCTCTCGGCCGACGATCCGGCGGTGGACGACGCGGCAGCGGCGATCGTGGTCGCGTCGTTCGCGGTGGCGCCGCACCGTCACCAGCGCTGGCTGCGCCGCGACATCCCGCACCTCGCCGTCGTCTTCGGCGATGCGGGCGCCACCGTCGGCCCGTTGGTCCGGCCCGGCGAGACGGCGTGCCTGCGCTGCCTCGACCTGCACCGCCGCGACGCGGACCCGGCGTGGCCTGCCCTCGCCGCACAACTGCACACCCGCCCAGCGCCGGGCGAATCGGAACTGGTGTGCGGGGCCGTGGCCTCCGCAGCGGCCGCTGCCGTGCTCGCAGCCCTCGGCGATCGTCCGCCGACGCCTCGGGCCGCGCGGCGGGCAGGTACGGCGCCCCGCACGGCGACGGCCTCCCGCTACGACACCGGGACCGCCAGGTGGACGGAGTTCGGCTACGAGCCGCATCCTGAGTGCGGGTGCCTCACTCCCCTGGCGTTGCCACCCGGGTCGACGCGCGCGGAGCCACCAGCTCGGCGAGGAACCGCGACGGCTGGCGCGAGATCGGCCGACCGGGCTGGTTGCCGCGCTGCGCCCAGCTCAGCCGCAGCCGATGCCGTGCGCGCGTGATGCCGACGTAGAGCAGCCGGCGCTCCTCGTCGACCTGCTCGAACGTGGTCGCAAAGCTGATCGGCACGAGGCCCTCCGAAAGGCCCACGAGATACACCGAGTCCCACTCGAGGCCCTTGGCCGCGTGCAGGGTCGCGAGCGTGACGGCCGACAGCGTCGGCTCGTGCTGGCCCGCCTGGCGCGCCAGAAGCTCGTCGGTGAACCGTCGGAAGGTCGCGCCCTCCGGCATCTCGTCGACCAGGCCCATGATCGCGTTGAGCGACTCCCAGCGCTCCCGCACGGCGCCCCGACCCTCCGGAGGCCGCACGGACCAGCCGAGCGTGCGCAGCACGTCGCTCACCGACTTGAACAGCGGCTCGGCCGTCGCCGCCACGCTCGCCGCGCGCAGGGTCATGACCGCCTGGCGCACCTCCGGGAGGTCGAAGAAGCGCTTCGAGCCGCGCAGCTGGTAGCTGATGCCGAGGTCGCCGAGGGCCTGCTCGAGAGCCGCGGCCTGCACGTTGACGCGATAGAGCACCGCGATGCTCTCGGACTTGGCGCCGGCGGCGAGCTCCTGGGCGATCCGCTCGGCGACTGCACGCGCCTCGGCGCGGTCGTCCTCGAAGGCCTCGGGAGCCGGCACCTCGTCGCCGGGTCGGGTCTCGTGGACTGCGTGCAACGTGAGCGCCCCGGAGCGCCCGCGCATCAGCCGGTTCGCGGTGTCGATGACCGGTGGGGCGGATCGATAGTTCTGCTCGAGTCGCACGACAGTCGAGCCGGGGTGCTCGCGCTCGAAGTCGAGCAGGTACTCGCTGCGCGCCCCCGCGAAGGAGTAGATCGTCTGGCTCGCGTCGCCCACCACGCACAGATCGCGCCGCGTGCCGAGCCAGAGCCCGAGGAGCTGATGCTGCAGCGGAGAGACGTCCTGGTACTCGTCGACGACGAAATAGCGGTACTGCTCGCGCACCTGCATCGCGACCGACGGCTCGGCTTCGATCATGCCGGCGCACACGAGCAGGACATCCTCGAAGTCGATCTGCTTGCGCTCGTCCTTGAGCTCCTCGTAGGTGCGGTGGAGGTCGACGAGCTTCTCCGCCGTGAGCGCACCCGGCAGCGGGCGGGAGGCCAGCGCGGCGGCGTACTCGTCCAGGCCGAGGCTGGAGACCTTGCGCCACTCGATCTCGGCCGCGACGTCGCGCAGGGTCGCGGTGTCCACCCGCAGTCCGAGCTTCTCTGCGGCGTGGCCGAGCACACGCCCCTTGCCGTCGAGCACGCTCGGGAGCTGGCCTCCGACGACCTGCGGCCAGAAATAGTTGAGCTGCGCCAGCGCGGCCGAGTGGAACGTCCGCGCTGAGACGCCTCCCGCCCCGAGCTGTCGGAGCCGCCCGCGCAGCTCGGCGGCGGCGCGGTTGGTGAACGTCAGCGCCATCACCCGATTCGGTGTGAAGGCTCCGGAGGCGACGCCATAGGCGATCCGGTGCGTGATCGCCCGCGTCTTGCCCGTGCCGGCGCCGGCGAGCACGCACACCGGGCCGAAGAGCGCCTCCGCGGCCACCCGCTGCTGGGCGTCGAGGCCGGCGAGCAGCGCCTCGGGGCCGAAAGCGCCCGGGTCGGCGCTCGCGGGGCGGTCAGCGCTCACGGAGCGACCGGAGGCTCGTCGAGCGATCCGCCGTACCAGTCTTCGATGAGGGCGCGCGCGATCGACGACCGGCCGGGCAGGATGACCTGCTCCCGCGCCTCCCACAGCTCGTCCCTGCTGAACCAGCGCAGGTCGAGGATCTCCTCGCCGTCGGGCGTGAGCGCGGCGGCGGGCTGGTCGTCGGCGAGACGGGCGGACATCCCGACCATCACGGAGGCCGGGAACGGCCACGGCTGCGAGCCCTTGTACCGTGCGTCGACGACCCTCACGCCGGCCTCCTCGAAGATCTCGCGCTCGACGGCGGATTCGAAGGACTCCCCCGGCTCCACGAAACCGGCGAGCAGCGAGTAGCGGGAGTGCTCCCACATCGCGTTCGAACCGAGCAGCAGCCGGTCGTCGGTGTCGAGCACCGTGACGATCACCGCGGGATCGGTGCGCGGGAAGACCTCGGAGCCGTCTTCGAAGCAGCGCCGCACCCAGCCCGCCTGCTCGACGACGGTCGGCGTCCCGCAGCGCGGGCAGTGCGTGTGCGAAGCGTGCCAGTTCGCGATCGCGAGGGCCTCGGTGAACAGTCCGGCGTCGCGGTCGCTGAGGGCCGTGGCCACGGTCCGGAGGTTGCCCCAGCGCGCCTCGTCCGGCTCGAGCTCGGCTGCGGCGGCGTCGGTGAGCACTTCGAGCACGATCGCGGACCCGGCGGGCTCCCCCGGCACGTCGACCAGCGTGCGCCCGAGGTAGACGCGCAGCAGAGCAGCGGTCACACGCTCCACCGGCAGGAGGTCGAGGGCGGCGGGGCCGGCGTCCGGCGCGCTCCAGCCGTCGGCCGACGGCGTCGCGGCGGGCACGCTCTCCGGCGTCAGGAGAGCGCGGCCCTTCCACAGGGCGAGGACGCGGGTCGTCGGCTCCTCCCACAGCTCATCGAACAGCGCGGGCCGGGAACGTGCGGCGTGATCACGATCGATCGCGTGGCGCGAGAGCGGGAGCGCGGCGAGCGGCAGCGCGGACGTCGGAGCGGACGACATCGAGATCCCTTCGGGGACGGAGCGGAGGTGCAAGGCGTGGCGGAACTGCCCACGCGCGGAAGTCCATTTAGCCTAGGTCCATGGCCAGATCCCCTCTCACTCTAGCCGCGCTGGCCAGCTCGGCCGTGCCCGACCTCACCGTCACCGGTGCCCGGCGCCACTCCGCCGACGGAGCCGGCGAGTTCGACTCCGCCGTGCTCACCACGCCGGACGGAAGCGCCCGCATCGTGCGAGTCCCGCTCACGCAGGCGGCGGAGACGGAGCAGAGCTCCGACCTGGTCGCCCTGCGCGCGCTCACGACCGGCATCCGCAGCCGGCTGCCGTTCGACGTGCCCACCTACCTCGGCCAGACGCCGGTCGGCGGCACCCGCGCGATCGTCTACGACTTCCTCCCCGGCGAGCACATCACGGTCGAGGACGTCCCTCCGGGCGACGGACTGGCCGGCTCGATCGGCCACGCCATCGCGGCCATCCACACGCTCCCCACGAGCTTCGTCGGCGAAGCCGGCCTCCCCGTGCTGTCTGCCGCCGAGTGCCTGTCGTCGACTGCGGCGCTCATCGAGTCGGCGGCCTCGACCGGCAAGCTTCCGGCAGCGCTGCGCGATCGCTGGCGCGACGCGGTCGCGGACCACTCGATCTGGCAGTTCCAGCCGACCGTCATCAACGGCGCGCTGACGGCGGACTCGTTCCTCGTCGACGGCGAGACGGTCGGCGCCGTCCTCGGCTGGTCCGCATTGCGCGTCGGCGACCCGGCACGTGACCTGCACTGGCTGCTGGCGATGAACCCCGAAGCCACCGACGGCGCACTCATCGCGTACGCCTCCACCCGTCAGGTCGCCACCGACCGCCAGTTCACCCAGCGCGCAATGCTGTACGCCGAGCTGGAGGTCGCCCGCTGGCTGCTGCACGGTCGCGAGCTGCGCGACCAGAGCATCGTCGACGACGCTGTGCAGATGCTCGACGGACTCGTGGACCGTGTCCACAGCAACGCCGTCACGCCGCTGTCGACCGCGACCGGCCCGATCATGGCGATCGACGATGTGGAGGCCATGCTCGACCGCACTCCCGGCGATCGCGCCTCCGTCCGCCCGGGAGGCATGCGCCCGGTCGACGACGACTCCCAGGCCGGCTGACCCCGTCCCTCGCTGTCGACGTGAGCGTGGCGGGCGTCAGCGGGTGGCGGCCGACCACAGGTCGGCGAGCTCGGCCTCCGAGTACAGACGGCGCGGGCGGATGACGCGGTCGTCGGCGACGAAGTAGAAGACGGCGTCGATCCGGGCGGGGTCGATCCCCGTGTGGCGGGCGTACGCCAGACGGTACAGCGCGAGCTGCAGCTGCTTGCGCTCCAGATCGCCGTCGTCGCGGGGCGCCTTGCCGGTCTTCCAGTCCACGATCTGCACATCGTGCTCCGCGTCGTCCTCCACCGCGTACACGGCGTCGAGCTTGCACACCACGACCTGACCGGCCAGAGTCACGTGGATCTCCAGCTCGACCTCCTGTGGCGCCTTCGCCGCCCACTCGCTCGCCGCGAACGTGGCCTGCAGCTCTGCCAGCGCCTCGGCGCCGAGCAGCTCGCCTGCCGGATCGTCCAGCTCGGTCGCGGCCGAGTCGAGCTCATCCGATGCGCCGCCGGGGACGCCGTAGCGCTCCTCGACCCAGCGGTGGAACAGCGTGCCGAGCCGGGTCTGCCGATAGGGCCGTTCGGGCATCGGTCGCCGCAACTGCGCGGCCACGCCGGCCGGATCGCTCACGAAGTCCTTGAACCGCGACGCCGGGATGCGCGTCGGCAGCTCGACGAGCCCGTCCTCGGCCTCGCGGCGCGCGCGCTCGGCCAGCAGCAAGTCGACGTCGAGGGCGTAGACGCCGCCATCGCCCGGGCCGCGCTCCCGGGCGGCCGTGACGGCAGCGGCCGCGGCCTCCACCCGGTTGCGCCGCGGCCCCAGCGGGTCGAGCGGCCACAGCACCGTGCGCGACTCGGGCGCGAGCGGGTTCTCGTCCGGTTCGTCGCAGGACGGGAACGCGTCAGCGGGCAGCAGCCCTGCCTGCTGCAACTCGAGCAAGTACGCCCCCGGGCCGCGCGGACGCGATTGGGTCGACCAGTACGAGCCGCTCAGCAGGAGGCTCTCGCGCGCCCGCGTGACGGCCACGTAGATCAGGCGGCGCTGCTCGTCGAGGTGTCTGCTCACGTTGGCGGCCTCGAAGGCGGAGATCGCCTCGTCGACCTGCTTCTGGTCTTCCGCGGTGCGCCACGGCAGCACAGGCAGCTCGGCCGAGTCGCCTCGGAACTCGTTGGGCAGCTGGCCGAACGCCAGCCAGCCGCGTTTGCTCTGCGGCGGCCCCGGCAGCTCGCCGTCGACCAGTCGCGGCACCGCCACGGCGTCCCACTCCAGCCCTTTCGCACCGTGGATCGTGAGGATCTGCACGGTGCCCGGCTCGGCGTCCTCGCTGCGGGGCGCGAGGTTGTCGCGCTGCTCGGCCTCGGCCAGCCACGCGAGGAAGGAGCCCAGCGTCGCCCTGTCGTCGCTGGCGAGGTACGAGGCCACCTGCTCCGCGAAGGCGTCGAGGGAGGCCTGTCCGAGCTGCGCCGACTCGTTGGCCGCGACCTCGATGTCGAGCCGCAGCTCCTGCTGCACGAGCGTGACCAGGTCGAGGAGGTCGAGCCCTGCGCGCGAGCGCAACTGGTCGAGCTGCCGCCCGGCCGCGCGGAGGCGCTCCAGCCCGACGGCGCTGAACGCCGAGAGCTGACCATGGCCGTCCGGCGCCTCCACCACGAAGTCAAGGGCGTCGACCAGCGAGGCCGACTCCTCCGCCACCACCGAGCCGCGCAACCGTTCGCGGACCTCCGGGTCGAGGGTCTGGAAGCGATGATCGCGAGCCGCGAGCCAACTCGCGACGCGGCGCAGGGCCGCGATGTCGCGCGAGCCTACGCGCCAGCGGGCCCCGGTCAGCAGCCGGATCAGTTCGGAGCCGGCCGTCGGGTCGTGCATGACCCGCAACGCGGACACCAGGTCGGCGACCACCGGCTGCTCCAGGAGGCCGCCGAGACCGAGCACATGGTACGGAACGCCCCGCTCCGCGAGCGCGCCCGTGAACGCGTCGATCTTCTTGATCGACCGGCAGAGCAGGGCGGCGGACGGCGGCAGCCCGGTGCGATCCCGCTGGGCCAGCCGCGCGCGCAGCCATTCCGCGATCGCCGCCGCCTCGTCCTCCACGGTCTGCTCGAACACGTGATCGAGCTCTCCCGCCATCGCGCCGGGGCGAGGCTGAAGCAGCTCGACGTGCACCGGCGATCCGGCCGAGAGCGGCGCGACGAGCGTGTTCGCCGCGTCGAGCACGCGCGTCGGATTGCGCCAGCTGGTGCTCAGCGCGTACGACGCCGCGCCATCTCTGCTCCCGGCGAAGTCCATCGGGAACCGGCCGAGGTTGGCGGCGCTCGCGCCGCGCCAGCCGTAGATCGACTGGTGCGGGTCGCCGACCGCCATCACGGCCTCCCCCGCGAACAGCGCGGCGAGGAGTCTGGTCTGCACCACCGATGTGTCCTGGTACTCGTCGAGGAGCACGACGCGGTACCGGCGGCGGTAGTCCTCGACCACCGACTGGATCCGCTCGCAGACCGACAGGGCGAGCGCGACCTGGTCCGAATACTCGACGAAGCCGCGGCGACGCTTCTCGTCGGCGAACCGCTCGGCGAGGTCGAGCAGCGGAGGCAGCGACCCCACCGCGGCGACGGCCGTGCGCACCGAGGCGTAGGCGTCTTTCACCCGGCCGCTGCCGGTCGGGAGCTCCAGCAGCCGCCCGAAGCCCTCGACCATGCGGTGCACGTCGTGCGCGTCGGCCACGTTCTCGCTCAGCGCCCTGCTGAGCTCGAGCACGGCGGTGGTGACCGCGTCGACGCTCTTGTCGAGCTCGACCAGCCGGTCGTCCGAGCTGGCGACGACCGTGCGGCGCGCCAGCTGCCAGGCCGACGCCTCGCTGAGCACCGCCGACTCCGGCTCACGCCCGATGAGCAGCGCGTTCTCGCGGAAGATCGCGTTGGCGAAGGCGTTGTAGGTGGCGATCTCGGGGGCATCGAACGGATCGAAGACCACGTCGGTGAGCCCGGAGGCGGCCAGCTGCTCGATCCGGCGCCGCACGCGCTCGGCGAGCTCGCCCGCGGCCTTGCGCGTGAACGTCAACCCGAGGATCTCCGGCACCCGTACGAGCCCGTTTGCGAGCAGCCAGACCACCCGGTTCGCCATCGTCTCGGTCTTGCCGCTGCCTGCTCCCGCGACGACGATCGCCGGCGCGAGCGGGGCCTCGATCACCGCCTCCTGCTGCGGTGTGGGGCGCGGGAGGCCCAGAGCCTCGGCGATCTCGGCGGCGCTCAGCCGGCGTGCCGGACGGGAGGGCACTGTCTCGGCGGAGGCCGAGGCGAACGCCAGCTCGACGAGGTCGAGCCCCGGCTGCTCGTCGGCGAGGTCGAGGAGTCCGTCGTCGTTCACTTCTGCAGACCCCTCACGCGCTGACCGCCGGAACCAGATGGATGCGATACCCGTACGCGGCGTGCGGGTCCCGGTCGCCGAGGTCGACGACTCCGGCGAAGGTCGCGCCGGCCATCCCCTCGGCGGCGGCGGCCACCCGCTCCTCCAGACGTCGCAGCGCCTCTTCGTCGACGCGGTCCTGCACGACCTCGCGGTATGCCTTGCCACGCACACCCTTGGCCACGAAGAGCAGCTTCGCGCCTCCCGGAGGCCGTTCCCCGGCCTCCACCGCGCCGTGCTCCAACGCGAGCTGATACGCGCCGAGCTGGGCGTGGGAGGCCGTCTCGGCGGCGGTCGGAACGCTGCGGCCCGTCTTCAAGTCGACGATCACGACAGCGCCGTCCGGCGTCTCCTCGACCCGGTCGATCTTGCCGCTGATCCGGGCCCGCCCCAGGTCGAGCTCGAAGGCGCCCTCGGAGCCGAGCAGCCGGCCCCCCGCGCGCCGGAAGTCGCGCAGATACTCCGAGACGCCCGCGACCAGCCCGCGGGTGCGGCGGCGCTCGCGCTCCTCGATCCACGGCGACTCGAACTGCAGCTGGGTCCAACGGCGCTCGATACCGGCCCACAGCGCGTCCACGTCCGTCTCGACGTGGTCGTCGCCCGCCGCTGTCGCCTCCTCCAGCACGGCGTGCACCACGGTGCCGATGCCGGCCGCGAGCCCGCTCGGCGACGCGGCCATCTCGTCGACGAACCACACCAGCGGCGACTTCTCGAACGTGCCGAGACGCGATGGGGACACTTTCACCACCGCCTCGGGGTCGTCCAGGTCGACCAGCGGCTCGGTCGTCGACGGCTCCACGAGCCCGTACCAGTCGGCGGGGTCGGCGCCCTCGACACCGGCCTCCGCCAGGCGCGCCAGGGCGTCGGCGGCGTCGGGCGACCCGGTCGTGACCAGACGGCCTCGCAACCGGCCGACCATGCCGCGCAGCGAGAGCGGATGGATGCCCGGGTCGTCGTCGTCGACGGCGAGCTCGGCGGCCAGCCGCAGGAACGGCGACGGCTGCTCGTCGTCGTTGGCGGTGGCGGTCAGCAGCACCTGGCGGCGCGCGCGGGAGACGGCGAGGGCGAACATCCGCAGCTCGTCGCTCAGCACCTCCGCACGCTCGTCGGCGGTCTCCGGCGCGCGTCCGGCGAGGGCGTCGTCGAGCTCCTGCGGGTGCAGGAGCGAACCGCGCAGCCGGAGATTGGGCCACACGCTCTCTTGGAGGCCGGCGACCGCGACCACCTCGAACTCGCGCCCGACCGTGGCACTGGGCGTGCAGACGAGGACCGCGTCGCCGGTTGTGCGAGCCGCGAGCGTATCCTCCGGCACCTCGGCGCCGAGCAGTTCGACCACGAAGTCGGCGGCGGGACGCTCGGGCGACCTCTCGACGAAGCGGCGGGCGGCGGTGAACAGCGCCACGACGCCGTCGAGGTGCCGGTCGGCCTCGTCGGCGACGATGCCCGATCGCTCCGACTGCTCCAGCCAGCGGGCGGCGAGGCCGCTGCGCTCCCAGGCGTGCCAGAGCAGTTCCTCGATCGTCGCTCCGGCCGCGGCCTTCTCGCGGCAGCCGCGCAGCGTCTCGGCGAGCCGCGTCGCACGACGGGCGGGCGACGAGTCGATGGTCGCGAAGTGAGCAGGGGCCGCGAGCGCCTCGACCAGGAGGTCGTCGCCCGGCCGGTTGCCGTCGCCGGCGAGCTCCTCCTGGCGCAGCGCGAGGCGCAGGCGCCGCAGGCTGACCGCGTCGAGGCCGCCGAACGGGCCGAGCAGAAGCTCGGTCGCGACCTCCGGAGTCAGCGGCTCGGCGCCCAGTGCGACACCCGCGATCGTGACGAGCTGGCGGGCCGCGTAGTCGTCGCGCAGCGGCCGGCCCGCGATGCTGGTGGTCGTCGGCACCTCGGCGACGGCGAGCGATCGGGCAAGGCCGGGGATGTGCGCGCCCGATCGCACGACGACGGCCATGCTGCTCCACGGCACTCCGTCGATGAGCCGGCGCTCGCGCAGCAGGCGGGCCAGCCGGGCCGCCTCGGCGGGAGCGGACGACGCCCGCACGACGACGACCTCGGGCCCTGCGTCCTCCGCGGGCTGCCGAGCAGGCGCCGCGACCCGGTGCACACCTGCCGCCGCGGCGCCGATGCGGTCGGTGACGCGGGAGGTCAGCTCGCGCAGCACGGGGGTCTGCCGATGGGCAGTGCCCAGCACGACGCGGGTGACGGGCACGCCGAGGCGCGTGCCGAGCTGGCCGAGGGCGGACACCTCGGCCCCGCGGAAGGTGGTGGAGGCGACGTCGGGGTCGCCGAACGCGATCACCGCGATGCCGCGGGCGGCGACGGCCCGCAGCAGCGCGATCGTGGCGACCGTGGCCTCCTGGAGGTCGTCGACGAACAGCGCCCTCAACCCGTCGAGCGAGCTGCCCTCGCGCACGACCGGCACGGCGGAGGCGATCAGCTCGGCGGAGTCGACGTAACCGCCGCGGAAGCTGTCGAGCACCGTCTGGTACTCGGCGATGAACCGGGAGGCCGCCCTCCACTCGTCGCGACCGGTCACGGCGCCGAGCTCGGCCAGCCGCGCCGGCGAGACGCCACGCTCCGCGCAACGGCCGATCAGCTCGCGCAGCTCGGTGCGGAAGCCGCGCAGGATGCGGACCTCCGGGCCGAGCGACGCCGGCCAGACCGGCCCCGTGCCGTCTTCGAGGTGGCCGTTCAGCAGCTCGGCGATGATCTGGTCCTGATCGCCGCCGGTCAGCAGCCGCGGCGGCTCCCAGCCGTGCCGCTTCGCCTGCGCGCCGACCAGCTGGAACGCGAGCGACGTGGCTGTGCGGGCCAGCGGGCCGGGCGTCGGCACGCCCAGTCGGAGCGCGATGCGGTCGCGCAGCGCCGTGGCGGAGGCCCGCGATGCGCTCAGCGCCAGGACCTCTGAGGCCGCATAGCCGCGTTCGTGCACGCGCTCGGCGATCGCCTCCACGAGGACGGAGGTCTTGCCGGTGCCCGGCGCGCCGAGCACCGCGGCCGACACTCCGTCGGGGAGCTCGAGGACCTCCCGCTGAGCCGGGTCGAGAGCGAGGACCCGGTCGGCATCGTCGATGCGCGGTCGGAAACCTCGGGCTGTCATGTCCTTCACGGTATCGGCGTCCGCCGACAGAGAACGCGACCGAGCCCCGCGAGCCGTGTGCCGTAGTCTGAACTCGCAACCGCCGGTCTGATTCGAAAGGCACAATCCCGTGGAGATCCGCATCGGAATCGTCAACGCCCCCCGCGAGCTCAGCTTCGAGTCGACCCAGTCGGCCGAGGAGCTCACCGAGCAGATCCAGGCCGGTCTCACCAGCGGCACCGGCATCCTCAAGCTCTCCGACGACAAGGGCCGCGTCTACATCGTCCCGACCGCCGGCATCGCGTACGTCGAGGTCGGCACCGAGGAGTCGCGCCGTATCGGCTTCGTCGGCTAGATTCCCGACCGTGGAACTGCTCTTCATCGCGCTCGCCGGCGCTATCCTCGGCCTCGGCGCCCGGTACCTCCTGCCCCACCGTCACACACACGGCTCGGTGCTGATCCCGGCCCTCGGGGTGAGCGCCGCGTGCGTCCTCTGGGTCGCCCTCACCTGGGCCGGTCTCAAGTGGAACGGCGGCTGGATCTGGTGGATCACCCTCCTCGGCACCGCGGCGATCGTCGTGATCGCCGACCTGGTCATCGGGCGCGTGCGCACGAACCACGACGACAGGCTGCTGCACACGCTCGCCAAGGGCGCCGTCGCCCGCTGACGCGCGCGGGCCTGCGTCGCGAGCGGAGGAGATCCGCCCGCGAGCGCGCTCGATGCGTGGGCAACGGAGGAGATCCGCGCCGATATCGGCCGCAATTCCTCCGTTGACCGCGGCCAGGCGGTCAGGCGGTCAGGCGGTCAGGCGGTCAAGCCCAGCGCGTCCATGCGGCGCGTGTGCGCGGCGATCAGCTCGGTGAAGATCGGCTCGATGCGCTCGTCGTCCGCCACGCGATTGCCCGACAGGTGGAGGGCCGAGCGCGCAACCAGCAGGGTGTCGCCCACCAGCCGGCGGCCCCACATGGCCAGCCGCGATCCGAGCTGCGGGTCGGCCTCGATCTCGCGGCGCAGCACCTCCAGGAGGCCCTCCTGCCCCGAGTCCGCACCGAGCAGCTGGGCCACACGCGGCCCGACGTCGCCGGGCAGGCCGGCCGCCAAGCGGATGAAGAAGTCGTCGAGGAGGCCGCCCGTCATCAGCGCGGCGAGCAGGGTCTCCCGCCAGTCGGCGCCGATCAGCAGCGCGCGGAAGCCCTCGATCTCGTCGGCGAACGGGCGCATGACCGCGGAGGGCTCGTCGCCGCGGCGACGGATCTCGGCCACGATGCCCTGGTGCTTCGACAGCGCCAGGCCCGCGGCGACCGCGACGGCCTCCTTCGCACGCAGCGCGTCCGTGCTTTTGGCCCCCGGCGCGTCGGTGTCCGCTGCGACCCTCGAGAGGGTCTGGAACTGCTCCAGCTGCAGGTAGGCCGCCTGGCCCAGGTAGGGCAGGAGGTCGGGCATCACCTCGTGCAGGTCGACGCGCACGGACGGCGGCCGCGGAGCGCGCGGAGCGAGGCGGGGAAGCTCGACCGCGGGTCGGCGTCTGGTGAACCACGTTGACACGTACAGCAGTGTAACGGGGAGGTCCACTAAGCTTGTGGTGCCGTCGGCGCAGGATCGACGGCCCTGCGCCTGAGAAGAGAGACAGGGCGTGGACCCACTTTTCGACCGACAGGCCTTATTTACGTGACTTTCTCCGAACTCAATATCGACCAGGACATGGTGGACGCCCTCGCAAGCAAGGGCATCGTCGAGCCGTTCCCCATCCAGACGCAGACCATCCCGCTCGCCCTCGACGGCCAGGACATCATCGGTCAGGCCAAGACGGGAACCGGCAAGACCTTCGGCTTCGGCCTCCCGATCATCCAGCGGCTCGGGCTCGACCCGGCCCCCGGCGTCCAGGCGCTCGTCGTGGTCCCCACCCGCGAGCTCGCCGTCCAGGTCTACGAAGACCTCGAGCAAGCCGCCTCCAACCGCCCCACCACCGTCACCGCCATCTACGGCGGCAAGGCGTACGAGGGGCAGGTCGCCCAGCTCAAGGCGGGCGCGCAGATCGTGGTCGGCACTCCCGGCCGTCTGCTCGACCTCGCAGGGCAGCGCCTCCTCAACCTCTCCAACGTCCGCGAGATGGTGCTCGACGAGGCCGACAAGATGCTCGACCTCGGCTTCCTCTCCGACATCGAGAAGCTGTTCGCGCAGACCCCGGCGACCCGTCACACGATGCTCTTCTCGGCGACGATGCCCGGCCCGATCGTGGCGCTGGCGCGCCGGTTCATGACGCGACCGATCCACATCCGCGCGACCGACCCCGACGAGGGCCAGGTCCAGGCCAACATCAAGCACCTCATCTACCGCGCCCACTCGCTCGACAAGGACGAGGTGGTGGCGCGCATCCTCCAGGCCGAGGGCCGCGGCAAGACCGTGATCTTCACGCGCACCAAGCGGGCGGCGGCCAAGCTCGTGGAGGAGCTCGGCGACCGCGGCTTCAACACCGCCGCCGTGCACGGCGACCTCAACCAGGAGCAGCGCGAGCGCGCCATGGCCGCGTTCAAGGCCGGCAAGAAAGACGTGCTGATCGCCACGGACGTCGCCGCGCGCGGCATCGACGTCGATGACGTCACCCACGTCATCAACCACACCATCCCGGACGACGAGAAGACGTACCTGCACCGCGCCGGCCGCACCGGCCGTGCGGGCAAGACGGGTGTCGCGGTCACCTTCGTCGACTGGGAAGACCTCCACAAGTGGGCGCTCATCAACCGCGCCCTCGAGTTCGGCCAGCCCGAGCCGACCGAGACCTACTCGTCGTCGCCGCACCTGTACAGCGACCTCGGCATCCCGGAGGGCGCGAAGGGCCGACTCAAGTCGACCCCCGCGGTCAAGGCTCCCGAGAATCAGGACGGCGCCCGTCGCGGCTCGACCGGCCCGGCCAACCAGGGCGAGGGCCGCTCGCGCAACCGCCGTCGCACCCGCACGGGCGCGGCGTCCGGCGGCGAGGCGGCCGCGGTCAGCACGGCTCCCGACGGCGAGCAGAAGGCTCCGGCCACGGGCACCCACGATGGCGGCGGTTCGCAGCACCACGACGGCAACAGCGCGCCGCGCCGGCGCCGCCGTCGTTCGCGGGGCGGCTCGACCGCGACGCCCGCGAGCTGACCTCCGAACGATCTGACCTACACGCCGTCTGCCCTCCAGGGCAGGCGGCGTGTCCTGTCCGTCCGCTCCCGCGACGATCAGTACCAGACGATCAGTACCAGTTGGGGTCGTGGCTCATCTCGAAGTTCCACGCGGCGCAGGGCGAGCCGTAGGCGCGGTTGATGTAGTCGAGTCCCCAGTTCACCTGCGTGTTCTGGTTGGTCATCCAGTCGGAGCCTGCTGAGGCCATCTTGCTCGCCGGCAGCGACTGCGGGATGCCGTAGGCGCCGCTCGAGCTGTTGTACGCGTCCGCGCGCCAGCCCGACTCGTGGTTCCACAGCTTGATGAGGCAGCCCATCTGGTCCTGCCCCCAGCCGAACGCGCCGAGGCGACTGGAGGCGTAGGCCTGCGCCGCCGCCGGGTCGACGTTCATCCCGGGCGGAGGCGCGAAGCCGTCGGAGCCTCCACCGCTGTTGGCCGCCTGCTTCGCAGCCTCGGCGGCGGCGACACCCGCGGCGTACTGCTGCTCCACCGACGCCTCGGTGTTCTGCAACGACGCCAGCTGCGCGTACAAGGTGTTCGCGTGCTGCTTCTGGTCGGCGAGCTGCGCATCGGCCGCCGCCTTGGCCGCGGTGGCGACCTGCAGCGCCTTCTGCGCGTCCTTGTCGAGCTGGTCGCGGATCTTCTGCGCCGCATTCGCCTGCTCGCTGAGCGCGGCGGCGGCGTTCTTCTGCGCCGCTGCCTGGGCGAACAGGCTGGAGGCCTGGTCGGCGAGCTTGGACACCGCGCCGAGCTGATAAAGCAGCGAGGGACGGGAGGCGGCCGTCGCGGACGCGCTCGGCGACCCTGCACCGCCCAGGAACAGCCGGATCGACACGTCGGAGGTCCCCGAGCGCGTCAGCTGCGCCGCGAACTTGCCGCTCTGCGCACGGAGCTGATCGGCCTTCGCTGCGGCTGCCTGGGCCTGCTGGGCGATGTCCTGCGCCTTCTCCGTCGCCGACTTCAACGCGGCCTCCGCCTGCCCGTACTCGCCGAGGCGCTTGACGGCCAGGTCGCCCGCGGCATTGGCAGCGGTCTGCAGGGAGGTCAGGAGACCGTTGATCCGGTCCACCTCCGCTTGCGCCGCCGCGGCGTTGGCCTTCGCCGCCGCCACGTCGTTCCAGGAGGGGTAGTTGTCCGCGTTCGCGGGTGCCGCGCCGCCGGCCACGGTGAGGGCGCAGATCAGCGCCGCGACCGCGATCGAAGACATCCAGACTCGCCGAGCCACTCGAACCTCGCTTCCCGATCCCCGCGGACCAGGCTAACGGCAGGTTCCGCTCATCCGTAGAAGGGCGCCGCGCCTGTCGCTTCTTCGATCATGCGGTCGACGACGGCGGGATCCGTCGTGTTCTCCCCCAAACGGTTCGGCTTGCCGGCGCCGTGGTAGTCGCTGGAGCCGGTGATCGCGAGGCCGTACTTCTCGGCGTAGCGGCGCAACTCGGCCACGCCCTCCGGCCGGTTCTCGCGGTGGTCGAGCTCGAGCCCGAACAGGCCGGCCTCCACCAGCCTCCGGAGGCGCTGCTCCGGGATGACGCCGCGGCTGCTCGTCGCGGGGTGCGCCAGCACGGGCACGCCGCCCGCGCCGCGGATCAGACGGACCCCGGTCATCGGGTCGGGGGCGTAATGCGGCTGGAAGTACCCGCTGCGCCAGTGCAGGATGCCCGCGAACGCCGCGCTGCGGTCTTCCGCCAGACCGCGGGCCACGAGCGCGTCGGCGATGTGCGGACGGCCGACCGTCGCGCCCTCGGTGGCCTGGGCGAGCACGTCGTCCCAGGTGACGTCGTAGTCCTCCGCGATGCGGCGCACCATGTCCTCCGCGCGACGCATGCGGCCCTCGCGGATGCGCAGCGTCTCGGCGACGAGCGCGTCGTTCGCGGGGTCGAAGAGGTAGCCGAGCATGTGGACGCTGGCGAACTCGACGCGGGTCGACAATTCCATCCCCGGAATCACCGTCACTCCGACCTCGGCGCCCGCGGCGGCGGCAGCCGCCCACCCGGCCGTCGAGTCGTGGTCGGTCAGGGCGACCGTGCCCAGCCCGGCAACGGCGGCGGCGCGCACGAGCTCGGCGGGGGTCTCCGTGCCGTCCGACACGCTCGAGTGCGTGTGGAGGTCGACGGGCCCGCGGAACCGTCGCTGCGCAGCCATGCCCTCCATCCTAGGAGTGGAAGAATGGTGGGCATGTCGTCCGAGAACACCACCGCACCCGCCCCCACCGAGCAGGACGCCCCGCGCGCGACCTCGAACCGGTCGACAACGCCGGGTTCCGATGCGTTCCGCGAGTACATCGGCAGCAACTGGGCGGAGCGGCCGGAGGTCATCCCCGGCGCCCGCGAGCAGGCCTCCTACGCCGCTGCGCGCCGCGCCCGCGTGTCGGAGCTGTACCCGGGGCGTCGGCTGATCATCCCCGCTGGGCGGCTCAAGCAGCGTTCCAACGACACCGACTTCCCGTTCCGGGCGCACTCGGCATTCGCGCACCTGACCGGCTGGGGCTCCGACTCCGAGCCGGGCAGCGTGCTGGTGCTCGAGCCGACGGGGTCGGGCCACGAGGCGACCCTCTACTTCCGGGAGCGCGCTGGGCGCGACTCCGACGAGTTCTACGCCAACCCCGAGATCGGCGAGTTCTGGATCGGGCCCCGCCCGTCGCTCGCGCAGGTCGCCGGCGACCTCGGCCTGCCGACCCGCGGCATCGCCGACGTGGAGGCCGTCCTCGACGCGGTCGACGCCTCCACTCTCGTGCTGCGCGAGGCCGACCCCGAGCTGACCGACCGGGTCGATGCGACGCGCTTGGTCCTCGCCGCCGAGGCGGGTGCCGACCTCGACCCGGAGGACCACGGGGACGACGACGCGCTCGCCCGCGACCTGTCCGAGCTGCGCCTGGTCAAGGACGCCTTCGAGGTCGCGGAGCTGCGGGCGGCCATCGCGGCGACCGCCGCCGGCTTCGACGACGTGATCGGCGACCTCCCCCGCATCGTCGCGCACCCGCGCGGCGAGCGGCTCGTGGAGGGCGTCTTCAACGGCCGCGCCCGCGCGGACGGCAACGCGGTCGGCTACGACACCATCGCCGCGAGTGGCCCGCACGCCTGCATCCTGCACTGGACGCGCAACGACGGTCCCGTGGTGCCGGGCGACCTCATCCTGCTCGACGCGGGAGTGGAGGTCGACAGCTA
Source organism: Leifsonia sp. Leaf336 (assembly GCF_001423695.1). Classification (GTDB taxonomy): domain Bacteria; phylum Actinomycetota; class Actinomycetes; order Actinomycetales; family Microbacteriaceae; genus Leifsonia. The sequence goes on along the minus strand of NZ_LMOZ01000002.1, from coordinate 1,044,751 downwards.
CTACACCGCCGACATCACCCGGACCTTCCCCATCGACGGCACCTTCACCGAGACCCAGCGGCTGGTCTACGAGACGGTGAGGGAGGCCGCCGACGCCGCGTTCGCCATCGTGCGTCCCGGCATCCGGTTCCGCGAGATCCACGCGACGGCGATGGCCGTCATCGCTCGCCGGACGGCCGAGTGGGGGCTGCTGCCGGTGACCGCCGAAGAGGCGCTGCAGGTCGACAACCAGCACCACCGGCGGTACATGGTGCACGGCACCAGCCACCACCTCGGGCTCGACGTGCACGACTGCGCGCAGGCCCGGCGCGAGCTGTACCTCGACGGCGTGCTCGAGCCCGGCATGGTCTTCACCATCGAGCCCGGGCTGTACTTCCAGCCCGACGACCTGACGGTGCCGGAGCGCTTCCGCGGCATCGGCGTGCGCATCGAGGACAACATCCTCGTCACGGCCGACGGCGCCGAGAACCTCTCGATCGCCCTCCCCCGCACTGCGGACGACGTGGAGGCCTGGGTCCGCCGCCTGAGCTGACGCCGAAGGGCACGTCGTTTTCGCTTCTCGACGCGGGAAGCGACAACGACGTGCCCTTCGAGCCGCTCAGAAGATGCGGAGACCGATCTCGGCGGGCGCGGCGAGGAGGCTCTCGATCTCGTCGTCGAGACGGACGAGCGTGATCGATGCACCCGCCATGTCGAGCGAGGTGCAGTACTCCCCCACGTAGCTGCGGCCGACGGTGATGCCCTTCGCCGCGAGCTGCTCGTGCGCGTGGCCGTACGCGATGTAGAGCTCGCTGATCGGCGTACCGCCGAGGCCGTTGACCATGAGCGCGACCCGGTCGCCGCGCTCGAACGGCAGGTCGGCCACCACCGGGTCGAGCAGGATGTCGACGAGCGCATCCGAGGGCTCGATCTTCGCGCGCCTCCGACCGGGCTCGCCGTGGATGCCGACGCCGATCTCGATCTCGTCGTCGCCGAGCTCGAACAGCGGCGATCCTTTCGCCGGCGGCGTGCACGCGGTGAGCGCGAGGCCCATCGTCCGGGTGACCGAGTTGACCTTCTCGCCGATCCGGACGACCTCGTCGAGATCGGCCCCGGCCTCGGACGCCGCGCCGACCGCCTTCATCACGAAGAAGTTGCCTGCGACGCCGCGGCGGCCGACCGTGTACGTGGAGTCCTGGACGGCGACATCGTCGTCGATGAAGAGTGTCCGGACGTTCACGCCGTCCGCGAGGCTCATCTCCTGGGCCATGTCGAACGCCATCTTGTCGCCCGTGTAGTTGTTCACCAGCAGCAGCACGCCTTTCGGCGAGGCGAGCAGTTTGGTGGTCTCGTACACGTAGTCCATCGGCGGCGCGGCGAACACGTCTCCCGGGCAGGCGCCGTCGAGCATCCCCTTGCCGACAGTGAGGACGTGCGCCGGCTCGTGACCGGAACCGGAGCCCTGGACGATCGAGACCTTGTCGTCGCGCGGGGCGTCCGCCCGCATGATCAGGTTGTACTCCGGCACATAGCGCAGCGTGTCCGGATTGGCGAGCGCGATGCCCTTCAGCATGTCGGGGACGTACTTCAGCGGATCGTTGACGAACTTCTTCATGGGGAACTGCTCCTTCGGGTGTGGGTTCGTGGAACGTGCGTGCCGGGTCCGGCCGGTTCACCCGCGCGGCCGGTCGGGCCACGCGGGTGCGAGTCGTTCGAGGATGACCGCGACCGCGACGGCCCCCGGATCGGGCGAGCCGATGCTGCGCTCGCCTGTGTAGGCAGCGCGACCGCGCATGGCCTGCATGGTCACGGTCGCGTCGGCGGCCTCCCGGGCGGACACGGCGGCCGCCGCGACGATGTCGTCGCTGTCGGTGCCGGCCTGCACGCCGGACTCGATGGTGTCGGTCATCGGGACGAGGGCGTCGAGGAGGGTCTTGTCGCCGACATCGGCGTTCCCGCGGGCTTTGATGCCCTCGATCGCCGCGCGCAGCATCGCGACCGCCTCCTCGCCCGTCAGCGTGTCTTTGCCTTTGGAGACCGTCGCAGCGCGCAGGAACGCCGTGCCCCAGATCGGCCCGGACGTTCCGCCGATGCGGCTGGTGATCGCCATGGCGACCTTCTGCAGAAAGGTGCCGATGTCACTGCGGTCGTAACCGTCCCAGTCCGCCAGGACGATCTCGAAGCCCCGGGCGAGCGAGAAACCGAAGTCGCCGTCCCCGACGACCGAGTCGAGGTCGCCGAACGCCTTCTCGTTGTCGACGGCTGTCTGCGCGATCGTGCGCACGACGAACTCGACGTCATCGAAGCTCTGGGTCATGTCCACTCCTTGCGTGTGCGTCCGATCAGGGGCGCGGACGGTCGAGGACCGCCGCGATGTCCGAGAGTTCCACCAGCGGTCCCGGCTTCACGCCGACCGGTGCGGCGAGCACCTCGGCGGGTTCGTCGGCATCGCCCAGCGACGACACGACGAGGGAGGCTCCGCTGAAGTCCTCCTCGGTGGTGTAGGCGCTCACGGTCACGAGCGTTCGCAGCCCCGCGTCGATCGCAGACCGCACGCCGTTGCCGCTGTCCTCCACCACGACTGCGTCGTCTGGCCCGATTCCGAGGCGCTCGAGAGCCAGCAGGTAGATGTCGGGCGCCGGCTTCTTGTGCGCGACGATGTCGCCCGCGAACACCGAGAACCGTTCGGCGAGGGTATCGCCGACCGCGTGCACGAGCACCGCGCGCACCGATGGCTCGGCCGAGGTGGAGGCCACGGCCAGCGTCCAGCCCGCGTCCGCGGCCTCCTGCACGATCCGGGCGATGCCCGGTCGCCCCGGAAGGGCCCCCGTCGCCACCAGGTCGGTGTAGATGGCCGTCTTGCGCTTGTGCCACTCGGCGAGCAGAGCGCGCTGCCCTTCCTCGTCGGCCGGGAGGCCGTTCGCGGCGACGAACTCGGGCGTGAGGGTGCTGGCCATCCGTTCCTTGCCTCCCCCGATCAGGACCTTCTGCCGGTAGTCGTCGTCGCTCCAGTGCACCGGCACCCCGAACTCGGCGAAGGTCTGGTTGAACGCCGGCAGGTGCCCGTTGCGCTCGGTGTCTGCGAGCACGCCGTCGCAGTCGAAGATCAGCGCGGGCATCGGCTCACCACGCCTTGCCCGCGCTGCCGAACGTCGCGGCGAGCCCCGTCGTCAGGTCGACGATGTGCCCACGAACGTCGCGGAACAGTGAGGGCGGGTCCCACTTGTCCGCGGCCTCCGCGCCCTTGAGGAACGCCAGGCTCGATTTCATGAACTCGATCTTGAGGGCCGTGGAGATGTTCACCTTGGCGCAGCCGCGCGAGATCAGGTCGTGGAACTGCGCGTCCGTCATCCCGCTGCCGCCGTGCAGGGCGATCGGCACGCCGGTCGCCTCCACCAGTTCGGTCACCCGCTCGAAATCAAGCTCGGGGGTCGCCGAGTACACGCCGTGCGCGTTGCCGATCGACGGCGCGAAGACGTCGACGCCGGTCTCGCGGATGAAGGTGACGGCGGTCTCCAGGCTCTGCCTGCGCGGTTCGGTGTCGGCGCCGATTCCGTCCTCCACGCCCTTGATCGCCTCGATCTCGCCCTCGACGTGCGCACCGTGCCTGCGGGCCTCGGCGACCACCTCGACCGTCTGGCGCTGGTTCTCCTCGACCGTGAGGGTGGAGGCGTCGAACAGCACCGAGTTCCAGCCGCGGTCGAGGCACTCGGTGATGACCGCGCGCTCCGGGCAGTGGTCGAGGTGCAGGGTGACCGGCACCTCGATGCCGGCGGTCATGGCCTCCCACATCGCGAAGAGGACGTCGGAGCCGATCGACTTGACCGTCTTCACCGAGGTCTGCACGATCACCGGCGAGTGCGCTTCGACCGCTCCGGCCAGCACGGCCTCCAGCGTCAGGTCGTTCACGATGTTGATCGCGGGGACGCCGTAGCGGCCCTCGAACGCCCTGTCGACGATCTCCTTCAGGGATACCACGGGCATGACCGACCTCCTCGTCCACTTGGAGGCTAGGCTGCCGCGGTCCCGCCGCGACACGGGAGGATCCCCCATCCGCCGGGTAGGGATTCCCCGCCCGGGCAGCGGCGACCTGCAGCCCGCGACCGCGATTCAGCGGCGGCCGGAGGCGAGCCCGGCCAGCGCGGTGCGGTTCGCCGCACCCGTCTTGCGCAGCAGCGCTCCGACATGCTTCTCGACAGTCTTCACCGAGAGGTGCAGCTCGGCCGCGATGGCCTTGTCGGTGATCCCTTGCTCGACGAGAGTGCGCACCTCCCGCTCGCGGGCGGTCAGCGGCTCGGGGCCGCCCGTGAGCGAGATCGAGAATCGGCTCAGGATCTCGGGGCTGAGCAGGAGGTCGCCCCGCGCCGCCGCGACGACCGCGCGCGCGATCGACGCGGGCTCGGCGCTCAGCTCGACGAAGCCGGCGGCTCCGACGCCCGCCGCACCGATCAGCCGGTCATCGGCGATCGACCCGATCAGCAGCACCACCCGCACCTCGTCGTCCACCGCGCGCAGGTGGGAGGTCAACTGCGTACCGTCGACGTGCGGCAGATCGAGAGCGGAGAGGACGACGTCGGGCCGCAGCAGATCGAACGCCTCCATCGCCGCCTCGGCGTCGCCGACCTCCGCGACCACCTGGATGTCGGGCTCGGCCAGCGCGAGCGAGCGCACCAGCCCCGAACGGATCAGTGGGATGGGGTGCACGATCAGCAGCCGCCACCGCGACCGGTCGGGCTCGGGCGACAGCGCGGCGACGGGCAGCTCGGCCCGCACCCGCGTGCCCCACTGCGGCGTGGACTCGACGTGCACGCTGCCGCCGAGGTGCTCGGCGCGGGCGGCGAGCCCCTGCAGGCCCAGGCCGCGCAGCGGTCGGTTCGGCGGACGGCTGAGGCCCGTGACGTCGAATCCGCGGCCGTCGTCCTCGATGAGCGCCGTGACCTCGCGCTCGCCGTAGACGAGCCCGACGCGCACGCGATGCGCCGACGCGTGCTCGACCACGTTGGTGAGCGACTCCTGTACGATCCGGAACAGCTGCCGGACCGTCTCCGGCGCGAGCGCGCCGGGCTCGCCGACGACGACCAGCCGGGTGCTGAGCCCAGCGGCCGACTCCGCCCACGCCAGCTCGAGGGCGATCGCCTCGCTGAGCGAACGGCCGTCGAGCTGCTCGGGCCCGAGACCGAGCACGGTGCGCTGAGTCTCGCTCAGCGCGGAGCGGGCCGCACGCCGAGCCTGGGCGAGCGCCTCACCGGCGGGCTCCCCCACCGCGAGGCGCCGCTCCGCCTCGTCGAGCCGGAGGAGGATATCGGCGAGGCCGCGCCCGACGGTGTCGTGGACGTCGCGGACCACGCGCTCCCGCTCGCTGGCGACCGCGGCCTCCTGCGACCGCTCGGCCGCGATGGCGTGCAGGCGGGCATTGGTGATCGCGATGCCCGCGTGCGCCGCGAAGCGCTCCACCAGGGAGGCCTCCTCCGAGGTGAAACGTCGCCCGGCCTCCCGGCTGAAGACCACGACGGCGCCGATGATGGCGTCGTTCCAGCGGATCGGGACCCCGATCGTCGCGTGCAGGAGGTCGCGATCGGCTCCCTGGATGTGGCCTCCGCGCACCTGCCCGTACTCGTCGAACAGGACCGTGGAGCGTGCGCGCACGACCTCCCCGGTCACGCCCTCATCAAGTGGGAACGTCGTGCCGGACTGGCAGCCGACACCGAGGTCGACGTCTTTGCGGTACGTGCCGGAGGCCTCGTCGACGGTGCAGATCGAGCCGCTGTCGCAGTCGAGCAGCTCGAGGGTGTGGCGCAGGATGCGCTCCAGCAGCGGTCCGGGCGCGAAGTGGCCCGCCAGGTCCTCGGCCATCGCGGCGAGGGTGTCGAACTGCGCGCGCAGTGCGGCCTCCGAGGCGGGCGCCACGGTTCTCGGGTTCTCGGCTTCCATGCTGTCCTCATCGACATCTTGCGCCCGAGCACCCCGCGTGCGCCACCCTCCGGACGACTCAGGCGGGCGGCGCCGGCGGGAGGCCGTCGTCGCCCGCGCTCGGAGCGGGCGGCGGGTCGGACGGGTGCTGCGGCTGCGTCCAGCCTCCCGGCGCCGGGGCGATGTCGGGTTCGCCGCCGAGGAGGTTGCGCGCCCGGTTGACGAGATCGGGGTCGACCAGCACCGAGTAGCTCGTGGCGATCACCTGCATCACCGATGTGTAGTCGCGTCGGCGGCGGTTGATCGCGTAGGACACGACGCCGAACAGCATGCCGAATCCGGCGCCGATGAGCACCGCCGCGATCACGAAGGCGTAGCTCACGGTCGGCGAGAAGATGAGCAGCAGGAGGCCGAAGAAGATGCCGAGCCAGGCTCCCGAGGCCGCACCCGCCAGCGCCACGCGGCCCCAGGTCAGCTTTCCGGTCACGCGCTCCACGCTCTTGAGGTCGCTGCCGACGATCGACACCTTGTCGACGGGGAAGTCGGCGCGGGCCAGGACGTCTACGGCCTGCTGCGCGTCGAGGTAGGTCTCATACGTGGCCACGACCTCTCCCCGGGGCATGGTCGGGAAGAGCATCCGGTTTCGTCCGCCGAGCGGGCTGGGAGTGGTCATGCTTCATTGTCCCATCCTCACCGTCCGCCCGGCCGGAAGGGCTTAAGTTATTAGTCGTGAGCACCCGCATCTTCGTCGCCCGACTGGCCGGCACCAGCGTGTTCGATCCGGTCGGCGACCGGGTCGGACGCGTCCGCGACGTCTTGGTGGTGTACCGCAAGGACGATCCGCCCAGCGTCGTGGGTCTCATCGTGGAGATCCCGGGCAAGCGGCGCGTGTTCCTCTCGATCGGTCGAGTGACCAGCATCTCGAGTGGGCAGATCATCACCAACGGCCTGATCAACGTGCGCCGATTCGAGCAGCGCGGCGGCGAGGTGCGGGTCATCGCCGAGCTGCTCGGCCGCAAGGTCGTCTTCACCGACGGCACGGGCGAGGCGACCATCGAGGATGTCGCGATCGAGGAGTCCGACACCGGCGAGTGGGCGGTCAGCCAGCTCTTCGTGCGCCGCCCGAAGACCGGCTCCTCCCCGTTCGGCAAGGGCCCGACCACCTTCGCGACCTGGAACGAGGTGCGCGAGAAGCAGGCCCGCGGCGAGGCGCAGTCCGCCGAGCAGCTGATCGCGACCTACTCGGAGCTCAAGCCAGCCGACCTCGCGAACACCCTGCTCGACCTCCCGCAGCAGCGCATGCTGGAGGTCGCCGAGGAGCTCCCCGACGACCGCCTGGCCGACGTGCTGGAGGAGATGCCCGAGAGCGAACAGGTGCAGATCCTCTCCCAGCTCGACGACGACCGCGCTGCCGACGTGCTCGATCAGATGCAGCCCGACGACGCCGCCGACCTGATCGCCCAGCTCTCCGACGAGCGCGGCGAGCACCTCCTGGAGCTGATGGAGCCGGAGGAGGCGGACGACGTCCGCATGCTGCTGACCTACGCGCCGGAGACCGCGGGCGGCCTCATGACCACCGAGCCGATCATCGTCTCGGCCGACGCCACCGTCGCGGAGGGGCTCGCGCTGATCCGCCGGCACGAGCTCGCCCCCGCGCTCGGCGCCGCGGTGTGCGTCACACTGCCGCCGTACGAGGCGCCCACCGGACGGTTCCTCGGCATCGTGCACTTCCAGCGGATGCTGCGCTACCCGCCGCACGTGCGCCTCGGCACGCTCCTCGACCCCAGCCTGGAGCCGGTGACCGCCGACACCTCCGCGGCCGAGGTGTCGCGCATCCTGGCCAGCTACAACCTCGTCTCGGTCCCGGTGGTGGACGAGAAGCATCGGCTCGTCGGGGTGGTGACCATCGACGACATCCTCGACTATCTGCTCCCCGACGACTGGCGAAGTCAAGACGAGGACGAGCCCGTGAAGGCGCCGTCCGACGAGACCGGCAGTATCCGCATCGTGAACGGAAGGAGGGGCGGAAGTGGCACGAGGTAGGCAGGACGCGAGCCTGGACGCCCCGAAGGGCCTCCGCACATCGGTGCTCCCCCGGCGCGACCCGGTCGAGCAGAGCGACCGGTTCGGCCGGTTCACGGAGTGGATCGCACGCGGCATGGGCACACCCTGGTTCGTCCTGGGGCTGACCATCTTCGTGGCGGCCTGGATGCTGTGGAACACGCTCGCCCCAAACGCGTGGCGGTTCGACTCGGCCGCACTCGGATTCATCGCCCTCACGCTGGTGCTGTCGCTGCAGGCCTCGTACGCCGCCCCGCTGATCCTGCTCGCGCAGAACCGGCAGGACGACCGCGACCGCGTGCAGATCGAGCAGGACCGCCAGCGTGCGGAGCGCAACCTCGCCGACACCGAGTACCTCGCGAGGGAGGTCGTCGCGCTGCGCCTGGCGGTCAAGGACATGGCCACCAAAGACTTCATCCGCGCCGAGCTGCGCGCCCTGCTGGAGGACCTCGAGAAAGGCGAGCCCGGCCCGATCGGCACGGGCGAGGGCGGACGCGCGCGTGCCTGAACCCGACCTCGCCGGCTCCGACCTGGCGGAGCTCGTCCGCCGGGCGCTGGGCGGCGTGCTCGACCCCGAGATCCGCAAACCCGTCACCGAGCTCGACATGATCGGCGGCGTGGAGGTCGACCCCACCGGCCACGCGACGGTGCGGGTGAAGCTCACGATCGTCGGCTGCCCTGCGGCCGACGCCATCGAGCGCGACGTGCGTGCGGCCACCTCCGCCGTGGCCGGCGTAACAAACGTGACCGTCGACGTCTCGGTCATGTCGCCCGCCGAGCGCGCGGCGCTCACCGAGAAGCTGCGCGGAGGGCGCGCCTCCCGAACACCACAGTTCGCGCCGGACTCGCTGACGCGCATCTACGCCGTCACCAGCGGCAAGGGCGGCGTCGGCAAGTCCACGATCACCGCGAACCTCGCCGTCGCCCTCGCCGAGCGCGGCTTGCGGGTCGGTGTCGTGGACGCCGACGTGCACGGCTTCTCGGTGCCGGGCCTCCTCGGCCTGACCGACGCCGACGGCGTCGCGGTGCGGCCCACCCGTGTGGACGACATGATCCTGCCTCCGGTGGCGTACGGCGTGAAGGTGATCTCGATCGGGATGTTCGTCGACTCGGCCTCCGCCGCTGTCGCCTGGCGCGGCCCGATGCTGCACCGGACCATCCAGCAGTTCCTCGGCGACGTCTTCTTCGGCGATCTCGATGTGCTGCTGCTCGACCTGCCGCCGGGGACCGGCGATGTCGCGATCTCGGTCGGGCAGCTGCTTCCGCAGGCCGAGGTGCTCGTCGTGACCACCCCGCAGCCGGCGGCGGCCGACGTCGCGGAGCGCAGCGGCGTGGTCGCGCGGCAGACCGGCCAGCGCATCGTCGGTGTCGTCGAGAACATGGCGGGACTGGTGCAGCCCGACGGCAGCGTGCTGGAGCTGTTCGGCTCCGGCGGCGGTGCGGAGGTCGCACGACGCCTGAGCGCCGGGCAGGAGGCGCCGGTGCCGCTGCTCGCGAGCGTGCCGCTCAGCGTGCCGTTGCGCGCCGGCGGCGACGCGGGTGCGCCCATCGTGGTCACCGATCCGCAGGATCCTGCCGCCGTCGCCATCCGCGCCGTGGCGGCGGGGCTCGCCGTGCGCCCGCGCGACCTCCCCGGCCGCAAGCTCCCGCTCTCGACCCGCTGAGCGCGCGAGCCGCCGCTCCGTGCGGGTCAGCCCATGCGGGTCAGCCCGCGCCGATCAGGAGGGCTCGACGATGCGGGCGAGGAGCTCGATGAGGAGGCGCTCGGTGACCGGGCGCGGCAGCGCCTCGATCAGGGCGAGCAACGGCGCCTGGTCGTTGGGGAGGCCCGGAGCGTCGCCCGCGATCCCCACCGCCCGCAGGATGCCGGCAGCGGTGTCCGAGTCGAGCGGCGCGCCGGAGAGCGGCGGAAGGGCGGCCAGCGCCGCCTCCGCGTCGACGGGCGGCGTGCCGCGCACGTCGTCCGCCGAGGCCCGCAGAACGGCCTCCAGCTCGTCGATCCGGTCCTTGGTGACCGGCGTGATCGTCAGATGGGTCGTCGCAGGCAGTCTGGTGCCGTCCGACTGGGTCAGCCCCGGCTGCAGCTGCAGGTGCCATCCGCGCAATCGCGCCCGGTCGGCCCACTGGTGCGGGTCGACGCGGCGGTCGGCAGGCAGTTCGTCGTCCGTCGCCACCGCCAGCAGCGGCCCCGTGGGAGAGCCGACGACGCGCAGCCCCTCGATGTCGCCGACGATGTCGGCCAGCGCCCGCGTCGCGTGCAGGCACGCGTCGGCGAGCTCGGCGAAACCGCGGGCCCCGAGGGCTTGGATGATCGCCCACGACGCTGCGAGCGCGCCCGCCGATTTCGACCCGAGCAGGGTCGGGTTCACGACCGGGTAGCCGGGCCAGCCGGTCGTCGCGAAGTACTGCAGCCGCTGCCGGTCGCGACCGCGCTGCAGGAGCACGCTCGCGCCCTTGGGCGCGTAGCCGAACTTGTGGAGGTCGGCGGAGACGCTGGTGACACCGGCGACCCGGAAGTCCCACGCGGGCAGCGCCGACCCGTCGGCCTCCCGCCAGAACGGCAGGATCCACCCGCCGATGCACCCGTCGACGTGGAGGTCGACGCCGGCCTCGTCGCAGGCCGCCGCCACCTCCTCCACCGGGTCGAGGGAGCCGTACGGGTACGACGGAGCGGAGACGACGGCCAGCGCGACATCCGGCCCGAGCCGCTCGATCAGCCGGCGGGCCTCCAGCCGGCCGGTGCGCGCGTCGACGGGCACGAGATCGAGGTCGAGGCCGAAGTACTCCGCCGCCTTGTGGAAGGCCGCGTGCACGGTCACCGGAGCCAGGATCCGGGGCCGGCCGGTGCCGCCCGCCGCGCGCCAGGCCTCGCGGGCGGTCTTGACGGCCAGGAGGCACGACTCGGTGCCGCCGGAGGTCACCGAGCCGACGACCTCGTCTCCGCCGTGGAGGAGCTCCCGGGCGAAGCCGAGCACCTCGCGCTCCATGACGGCGACCGACGTGAAGGTGGTGGGATCGAGCCCGTTGACCGGCTGCACGAGGCGGACGGCCGCCGCGGCCAGCTCGTCGAGCTCGGCGACACCGGAGTCGTACACGTAGCTGAGCACGTGGCCGCCGTGGGTCGGCGCGTCGGCGGCGCGCAGTGCCGACAGCCGGGCGAGGATCGCGTTGCCGTCAAAGGACCTCATCGACGTCTCCCTTCCGGAGCCGGTAACGGACGAGCGGCACGAGACTGACGGCGACGATGGCCGCCGGGATGAGGCTGAACGCCAGCACGATGCCCGCGACCGCGCTCGCCGGCTGGCTGACGCCCGCCGTCGCCGCCGAGGGGTCCGCTGCGCCCGAGATGTAACCGGCGATGCCGATGACCGTGGTGAACGCCGCCGCCCCGAGGGCCATGCCGGTCGTCTCCCCCGCGGTCCACATGCCGCCGAACGTCCCGGCGCGGCCCGGCCCCTTGCTGCGCGCGTCGTGCGAGATGACGTCGGGCAGCATCGACATCGGGAGGGACTGCATCCCGGCGTAGGCGGCGCCGGCGAGGGCCACCGATGCATAGACCCACGCGCCGGGGAACCAGATCAGCAGCACCATGGACAGCGCGGCGACCCCGAAGAGCACGCTCGCGATCCGGAACCCGCGCTCCTTGCCGATCCGGCGCGCCACGATCCCCCACACCGGCGTGATGACGAGAGCCGGACCGATCAGGGCGAGGAAGAGCAGCGTCACGGCGTCTTCGGAGTGCAGCACCCAGGTCGCGACGTAGTTCGCACCCGTCAGCATCATCCCGGTGGCGAGCCCCTGCAGGAGGAACGTCAGCAGGAGTGCGCGGAACGGCTGGCTGTCGCGGAGGGCGCCGATCCCGGCCGCGTAGTTGGTGCGGAGGGTGACCAGCACGCTGTCGCGAGGAGGAAGCACGGCGGCGGGCTGCTGGCGCGGAGCGACGAACGCGGAGACGAACATGCCCGCCCCGATCACGAGCCCCGCCACGAGCGCCATGACGAAGTACGCGAAGAACCCCGATCCGCCGCCGAGCTGGCGGAGCGCGGGCCCACCGGCCCCGAACAGCAGGATCGCGAACGTCAGCACGACCACCCGCCAGGTCAGCAGCCGCGTGCGCTCGTCGTAGCCCGCGGCCAGTTCAGCGGGGAGGGCGATGTACGGCACCTGGAACAGACTGAACGCCGTCGCCGTGACGACGAAGGCCAGGAAGACCCAGAGCGCCGACAGCGCCGTCGGCGTCCCGGGAGGAACCGCGAAGGTCAGCAGGAAGAACACCGGCAACGCGACGGCTCCCACCAGCATCATCGGGCGGCGCGATCCGCGCGCGGCCAGCATCCGGTCGCTCCGGGCGCCGATCACCGGATCGATGATGACGTCCCAGACCTTCGCGACCGTCACGACGGCACCGGCGACGAACGCTGCGACCCCCAGCGACTCGGTCAGGTAGTAGACGAGGACCAGCCCGGGGAGCGTCGCGAAGCCTCCGGTGCCGAGCGATCCGACGGCGTAACGGGCGACAGTCGACCGGGTCAGCGACTGCTGCGTTGCGATCATTCCCGCATCGTATTGGATGCACAGGCGTATCGGGGCGCGACCCGGGCCGATCAGGCGTGTTCTGCCGCGCTCAGGTGGATTCCGCGTCGAAGGGCGGCACCGACCCGGCGGGGAGGGCGCCCTTGCGCTGCGCGTACGCCGACTGGGTCACCGGCTTGATCGCCGACGGGGCCGGCGTGTCGTCCATCAGGGCTTCGCGCACGATCCGGCGCGGGTCGTACTGCCGGGGATCGAGCTTCTTCCAGTCGACGTCGTCGAAGTCGGGGCCCATCTCTTCTTTCATACGTTCTTTCGCGCCATTGGCGAAGTCGCGCATCGAACGGATGAACTGGCTGAACTTGGCCGCGTACTGCGGCAGGCGCTCGGGACCGATGAGGAACGCGGCGATAACCGCGATAATGAGGAGTTTCTCCGGAGTCAGGCCGAACACACATACAGAGTATCGCGCGCGGCTGCACGAATGCTGGATTACGTGGGCCTATTCTGGGTCGGGAGCCACCCGACGGGAGAACAGTGTCAGACAAGGACTCGAACTGGAGATTCGCCGACGACGTCATCGTCGAGAGCGAGGTCATCACGCGGGCTCGCCAGCAGTCCCTCGAGCTGGGCGTCGAGCCCATCGCCCCGAGCACGGGCGCGCAGGTGGCCGTCGTGGTCGCGGCGACGGCCGCTGAGAACATCGTCGAGATCGGCACCGGTGTCGGTGTCTCCGGCCTGTGGCTCCTCACCGGGGGCACGCAGGCCCAGCTGACCAGCATCGACGTCGAGGTCGACCACCAGCAGCATGCGCGAACGTTCTTCACCGAGGCCGGGATCTCGGCCAACCGGGTGCGGCTCATCACCGGACGGGCGCTCGACGTGCTCCCCCGGATGAACGAGAACTCGTACGACATCGTCTTCGTCGACGCCGACCCGCAGTCGGTGATCGAGTACGTCGAGCACGGCCTCCGACTGGTGCGCCCCGGGGGCACCGTGCTCGTGGCCCGTGCCCTCTGGCGGGGCAGGGTGGCCGATCCGGCCGCTCGTGACCCGCTCGCGACGGGCTACCGCACCCTCATCACCGAGACCGCGGCCTCCGGCGCCGTCATCAGCGCGCTGTCCCCCGCGGCGGACGGGCTGCTGCAGATCACCAAGCTGACGCCGTAGAGGGGCTCAGACACGAAGAAGAGGCCCCGGCATCGGGGCCTCTTCTGTTCGGGTCGATCCTCAGGAGGCGCTCACGACACTCGCGAGAGCGTCGTGGAGCTCCTTTGCCTCCGCGTCATTGACGGAGACGACCAGGCGTCCCCCACCTTCGAGCGGCACCCGCACGATGATGAGCCGTCCCTCCTTCACAGCCTCCATCGGCCCGTCCCCGGTCCTCGGCTTCATGGCCGCCATGCAGCTCCCCTTTCGTGGATGTCTCCTCCATTATCCGACATCCGGGGCGAGCGGGGGAAATCGCCCGTCTACCCCACCGCGCAATGGGCCGCGCGCGAGCGTGACCTACGTGTGGATCACGGCGGCGACCAGTCGGCGCCGTCCACCCCCCAGCAGATCGCGATCCAGCCCACCTGCAGCAGCAGGCAGAGCACGACGACCGCGACCCGGTACACGCGGCTCTTCGGCAGCGCGACGACACCCAGCAGCGGGAACAGCGGCATCAGGATCCGGAAGGTGCTCGACTGCGGGAAGAACACGGCGAGCACGTAGAGCGAGTAGGCGGCGATCCAGAACCGCAGGTCGACGCCCAGGCGGCGCACGGGAGGCGAGAAGAGCAGCACCGCGAAGACCGCCACGATCAGCAGCATGGCGACGACACCGACCCAGCCGGGGATGCCCAGCATCACGCTCGCCCACCAGTCGGCGCCCTGGAACCACGGCGTGAACGGCACCAGGTGCGTGTACCCGATGTACGGCGCGCGCCAGGCCAGCTCGGTGTCGGTGTACGCGGTCGCCGAGCCGGTGGCAACGGCCGCGATCGCCGGCCACGCCAGGCCCGCGACCGCGCTGAACACCGCGAGGCCCGCGCTCAGTGCCTGCTCCCGGATCGGGAACGGCTCGCGCCTCCGGCGCACCCAGCGATAGATCACGTGGAGGCCGACGGCCAGCGCGAACGCGAGCCCGCTCGGGCGGGTGAACGCCATCACCAGGACGACCGGGAACAGCCAGCCGTAGCGTCGTTCAACCAGCAGGAGCAGCGCGGTCGCCAGCAGCAGGAGGTAGAGCGACTCGGCATAGGCGACCTGGAACAGCGGTGAGACCGGCGCGACGCAGAACAGCACGACGGCGAACAGGCTGGTCGACGAGCCGAGCCCGACGCGCAGCAGCAGCCGGTAGAACACCAGGGCCGCTCCCGCAGCGCACGCGAGCGAGACGAGCACGGCCGCCGGCGACCACGGCAGCCGGGTGACGAACATGACCGCGTCGACCAGCCACGGATAGCCCGGCAGGAAGGCCCACGCGTTCTCGGTGACGTGACCGTCGGCCACCGGCAGCGAAGCGGGATACCCCCAGCCGGCGACGATGTTGTACCAGAGGCCGTCCCAGATGGTCGCGTACGAGAAGTAGTCGGGGTGCGCGCCCGTCCACGGGTTCTTGCCCTGGTTCGCCGCGAAGATCAGCAGGATGACGGTGGTGACGACCCGGCTGGCGAGGAAGATCGCGAGGACCCGCACCCACCACCGCGACCACCAGGGTGCGGCGGGAGGGGCCACGGCCTCCTCGGCCTCAGCGGGCGCCGGGACCGCTGAGCCAGGCACGGAGGCCCGCCTCCACCGAGACGATCTGCTCCACGTCGACGCGCTCGTCGTCGGCGTGCGCCTTGAGCGGGTCGCCGGGGCCGTAGTTGACAGCGGGGATGCCGAGGGCGCTGAACCGCGCCACGTCGGTCCAGCCGTACTTGGGCTTCGCGACGCCGCCGACCGCGGCGACGAACTCCTGCGCCAGCGGGGCGTCGAGCCCCGGCCGCGCGCCGTCCGCCCGGTCGACCACGGTGATCTCGTAGCCGTCGAACAGCTCGTGCATGTAGGCGATGGCCTCCTCCGAGCTGCGGGAGGGCGCGAACCGGTAGTTGACGTGCACCATGGCCTCGTCGGGGATGATGTTGCCCGCGACTCCGCCCGAGATGCCGACGGCGTTGAGGCCCTCGCGGTACACGAGCCCGTCGACCTCCACTTCGCGTGCGGTGTAGCCCGCGAGGAGGTCGAGGACCGGCGCGATCTTGTGGATGGCGTTGTCGCCCACCCAGCCGCGGGCGGAGTGCGCGCGCAGGCCGTAGGCCCGGACCTCCACCCGCAGGTTGCCGTTGCAGCCGCCCTCGACGACGCCGTTGCTCGGCTCACCGAGGATGGCGAAGTCGCCGACGAAGAGGTCGGGACGGTTGCGGGCGAGCCGGCCGAGACCGTTGAGCTCGGCGTTGACCTCCTCGTGGTCGTACCACATCCACGTCACGTCGATCGCGGGGTCGGTCAGCTCGGCAGCGAGCTTGAGCTGCACGGCGACGCCGGCCTTCATGTCGACGGTGCCGCGGCCCCAGAGATAGCGGACGCCGCCCTCGTCCTCGAAGCGGGTCGGCAGGTTGCCGTTGAGCGGGACGGTGTCGATGTGGCCGGCGATCAGCGCGCGGCGCTCGCGCCCCAGGTTCGTGCGCGCCACGACGGTGTCGCCGTCGCGGATGATCTCGAGGTGCGGCAGCGGCGAGAGCGCCTCGACGATGGCGTCGGCGAGCGTCCGCTCGTCGCCCGAGACCGACTCGATGTCGCAGATCTGTCGCGTGAGGTCGATGGACGTGGCGGTGAGGTCGAGAGGCACCCTACTAATCTAGGGGCTATGCCATCCGACTTTCCTGACGAGTCCGTCGCGTCCGTGGACGCCCGCTCCGCGTGGGGCTACGGCCTGGCGACGATCGCCGCGGACGGGACGGTGCTCGACACCTGGTTCCCCGAGCCGAAGCTCGGCCGCATCCCGGCCGGGCGCGAGCGCTGGATCGCGCCCGCCGACCTCGAGGAGCTCGCCGGCGACGACGCGCGCCGCAATGTGCGCATCGACATCGTGACCGTCGAGATCGAGCTCGACGCCGCCCCGGCCTCCACCCCGGACGCCTACCTGCGCCTCCACCTGCTGTCGCACCTCCTAGCCCGCCCGAACACGGTGAACCTCGACGGCATCTTCGCCCACCTGCCGATCGTGGCCTGGACCAACGCCGGCCCCGTCCTCCCGGCCGACCTCGAGCGGCTGCGACCGCGACTGCAGCGTGCCGGAATCCACGTGACCGGCATCGACAAGTTCCCGCGTCTGCTCGACTATGTGACGCCCGACCGCGTGCGCATCGCCGACGCCTCACGCGTGCGGCTCGGCGCCCATCTCGCTCCCGGCACCACCGTGATGCACGAGGGCTTCGTCAACTTCAACGCGGGGACGCTCGGCTCGTCGATGGTCGAGGGCCGCATCTCGCAGGGCGTCGTCGTCGGCGACGGCTCCGACGTCGGCGGCGGCGCCTCCATCATGGGAACGCTCTCGGGCGGCGGCACGCAGCGCGTCGCGATCGGCGAGCGCGCGCTGCTCGGCGCGAACTCCGGCATCGGCATCTCGATCGGCGACGACACCGTCGTGGAGGCCGGCCTCTACGTGACGGCGGGAACCAAGGTCGTCGTGGTCGACTCCCCGCCGACCGCCGACGGGCGCCCGCAGACGGTGAAGGCCGTCGAGCTCTCCGGCGTGCCCGGCCTGCTGTTCCGCCGCAACTCGCTCACCGGCGCCGTGGAGGTCCTCCGCCGCTCCGGCACGGGCGTCGAGCTGAACGCCGACCTCCACGCCTGACCGCAGCGCCGAGGGGCACGTCGTTGTCGCTTTTCGGCGCGAAAAGCGACGACAACGTGCCCCTCGGGGTGGTCGCGACTCTCAGACGAGGGTGAGGACCGACGCGGGGTCGGCCAGGATCCGGCCGACGTCGGCGAGGAAGCGTGAGCCCTGCTCGCCATCGACGATGCGGTGGTCGAACGTGACGGCCAGCGTCAGCACGTCGCGCAGGGCGATCCCGCCCTGGTGCTCCCAGGGCTGGCGGCGCACGGCGCCGACGGCGAGGATGGCCGCCTCCCCCGGCGTCAGGATCGGCGTGCCCGCATCCACGCCGAAGACGCCGACGTTGGTGATGGTGATCGTCCCGCCGGTGAGAGCGGCCGGCGGTGTCTTGCCCGACCGTGCGGTGGTGGCGAGCTCGCGGATGGCGCCCGAGAGTTCGGCGAGCGAGAGCCGGTCGGCGTCACGGACGATCGGCACCATCAGGCCTCGCGGCGTCGCCGCGGCGATGCCGAGGTGGATGGCCCGGGGTTGCACGATCTCCTGAGCCGCGTCGTCCCAGCGCGAGTTGACCTCTGGCGTGCGACGGGCGGCCAGACAGAGCGCCTTGGCGATCACCGCGAGCAGGCCTGGCCGTGCCTCCGCGAGGTTGGGCCGTGCCCGGAGCCGCTCGATGAGCTCGGTCGTCGGAGTCACGTCGACCGTCAGGAAGACGGTGGCCTGCGGTGCACCGAACGCGCTGCGGACCATCGCCTCGGCCGTCGCCTTGCGCACGCCGCGGATCGGGATGCGGACCTCGTCGGGTGCCTCGCGTCCGGCGGCGGGCGCAGCCGGTGCGGTCGGTGCGGTCGGTGCGGTGGTCGTGGAGGTCGACGCCTGGTACGCGTCGAGGTCGGCGCGCGTGACGAGACCGCGATCGCCCGTACCGGTGACCGCGGCGAGGTCGATGCCGCGCTCACGGGCCAGCTTGCGGACGGGCGGGGTCGCGCGCGGACGTTCCTGCACCTCGATCGCCGGCGCCGCCGCGGCTGGCGCGGCGGGTTCGGGAGCGGGTGCCACGACAGCCTCCGCCGCGACAGCCGAGACGATGCCCGGTCGAGCCCGGCGTGCCGGCCTGCCCTTGGCGTCGGGTCGGGCGCCGTAGCCGACGAGCATCGGCTCCCGAGCGTCGTCCTGGGCACCGGCGGAGGCCGCTCCGGCCTCCTCGGGAGCCGGATCGCTACCGGGCGCGCCTGCCACTTCGAAAGCGACCAGAGGCTCCCCCACCGTGACGGTCACGCCCGGCTCGACGTACAGCCGCGACACCGTGCCCGCGTACGGCGCGGGCAGCTCGACGAGCGCTTTGGCGGTCTCCACCTCGGCGATGATCTGGTTCAGGTGGACGGTGTCGCCCACGGCGACGTGCCAGCTCACGAGCTCCGACTCGGTCAGCCCTTCACCGAGATCCGGGAGGGCGAAGTCCTTGACCGCCATCAGTCCTCCACCCCGCTGAGCGAGTTCGGGCGGTCCATCGCGCGGTCGATGCCGTCGAGGATGCGGTCGAGGTCGGGCAGGTGCGCGGCCTCCAGCTTCGCCGCCGGGTACGGGATGTCGTGGCCGGTGACCCGGACGGGCGCGTGCTCGAGGTGGTAGAAGCAGCGCTCGGTGATCGACGCCGAGATCTCGGCGCCCAGTCCTCCGGAGAGCGCGGCCTCGTGCGTGACGACGAGACGCCCGGTCTTGCGCACGGAGGCGGCCACGGTGTCGAGGTCGAGCGGAGACAGTGACCGGAGGTCGATGACCTCCACCGACACGCCCTCGTCGGCCGCGGCCAGGGAGGCGTCGGTCGCCAGCTGCACCAGGCCGCCGTAGGTCACCAGCGTGACATCGTTGCCGGGGGCGACGACCCGTGCGGTTCCCATCGGGCGGGCGTCCTGCAGCGGAGCCTGCTCATCGACGTCGCCCTTCGCGTGGTAGCGGCGCTTCGGCTCGAAGAACAACACGGGGTCGTCGGAGGCGATCGCCTGCTGGATGAGCGTGTACGCGTCCTGCGGCGTCGACGGGCTCACGACGCGCAGGCCCGCGGTGTGCGCGAAGTACGCCTCGGGCGAATCGGAGTGGTGCTCCGCCGCGCCGATGCCGCCCGCGAACGGCACGCGGATGGTGATCGGCATGCGGACGGCGCCCGCCGTGCGGTAGTGCATGCGGGCGACCTGACTGACGATCTGGTCGAAGGCGGGGTAGACGAAGCCGTCGAACTGGATCTCGACGACCGGTCGCAGTCCGCGGTACGCCATCCCGACGGCGGTGCCCAGGATGCCCGACTCGGCGAGCGGCGAGTCCATGACGCGACGGGGTCCGAACTCGGTCTGGAGGCCGTCCGTCACGCGGAACACGCCGCCGAGGGTGCCGATGTCCTCCCCCATCAGCACGACCCTGTCGTCGTCGGCCAGCGAGCGACGGAGGCCGGCGTTGATGGCCTTGACCATGGTGAGCGCTGTCATCGGTCACCGCCCACGAACGTGCGCAGGTAGCGCGAATAGTGGTCCCGCTCCCGGGCGAGCCCGGTATGCGGCTCGGCGTAGACGTTGTCGAAGACCGTCATCGGGTCGGGATCCTGGAGGGAGACGACACCCTTCCGCATCTCGGAGGCGACCGCGTCGGCGTGCTCCTGGATCGCGGTGAGACGCTCGGGAGTCAGCATCCCCGCGGAGGCGAGGTGCGCCTCCAGGCGGGTGATCGGGTCTTTACTGCGCCACTCGTCGAGCTCGGCGGGGTCGCGGTACCGGCTCGGGTCGTCGGCGGTCGTGTGCGGCCCCATGCGGTAGGTGACGGCCTCGATGAAGGTCGGGCCGCCTCCGCTGCGGGCGCGGTCGAGGGCGGACCGCGTCACGGCCATGACCGCGAGCACGTCGTTGCCGTCGACGCGCACGCTCGGGACGCCGAAGCCCGGGGCGCGCTCGGCGATCGGGCGCTGCGCCTGGAGGCCGACGGGCTCGGAGATCGCGTACTGGTTGTTCTGGCAGAAGAAGATGACCGGGGCGGCGTAGGTCGCGGCGAAGATGAGCGCCTCGTTGACATCGCCCTCGGAGGTCGCGCCGTCGCCGAAGTACGCGATCGAGGCGGCGTCGGTGCCGTCGGCCTGGATGCCGATGGCGTATCCGGTGGCGTGCAGGGTCTGCGCGCCGATGATGACCTGCGGGGTCGCCATGTTGATGTCGTACGGGTTCCACCCGCTCTGGGCCGTGCCGCGCCAGACACGCAGCAGGTCGACGAGGCCGGCGCCGCGGCAGTACGCCACGCCGTGCTCGCGGTAGCTGGAGAAGACGAAGTCGTCGCGGCGGAGGGCACGGCCGGAGCCGATCTGGGAGGCCTCCTGACCGAGCAGCGGCGGCCACAGGCCGAGCTCGCCCTGACGCTGCAGGGCGGTCGCCTCAGCATCGATGCGGCGGATGACGACCATGTCCTCGTAGAGGCCGAGGAGCTGTTCGGGTCCGATGTCGGAGACCCAGGCGTCGAAGCGGACGTCGCTGACGCGCTCGCCCTCAGGAGTCAGCAGACGGACGGTGTCCGCGCCTGCCGGAAGGTGGACGTCGTCCAGTCTGGTGTCGGGCTGATTGTCGATCGTCACGGTTCACGCAACCTTCACTCTCGCGTCCGGGCCGCCCGCTTGTGGCGCGCACGACCGGCTTCCGGCCTCCTTGCCGGAATTGCTTGAAAGGCTACGCTCCCCGTTCACCACGCACAACCAACGGCGTGTCGACCGTGCAGAGTGCACTATCGGCGCGATCGAGGAGGTGCTAGCTTTCACACTATGCGCACGTTCGACAGCACCGACCGACGTATCCTCGTCGCCCTCGCCGACGACCCGCGGTCGACCAATGTCTCCCTCGCCGATCGCCTCGGCCTCAGCCGCAACACCGTGCAGGCGCGGGTCGCCGAACTGGAGCGCAGCGGCGCCTTCCTGTCGTTCGAGCGCCGCATCTCGGCAACCGCCGCCGGCTATCCGCTCGCGGCGTTCGTGACCGTGCACGTGCAGCAGCAGAAGCTCGCCGAGATCGTCGAGCACCTCGCCGGCATCCCCGAGATCGTGCAGGCCCACGGCCTCTCCGGGCAGTCCGATCTGCTGCTGCGGGTCGTCTGCACCGACGCGGAGGACCTGTTCCGGATCACCGGCGCCATCCAGTCGACCGACGGCGTCGTGCGGGCGGAGACCTCCCTCGACATGGGCGAGCTCATCCCATACCGCCTGCGGCCGCTGCTCACCCGCGACTGACCCGCAGGAACGGCGAAGGCCGCGCCGACAGTGTCGGCGCGGCCTTCGCGTGCGGGGCGGGAGCTCAGCTCTCGACGGGCGCCGGAGCGCCCTCGGCGGGCTCGGTCGGGCCCTCGGACGCCGCGTCGCGGCCCTGGGTGTCCGCCTCGTCGGCGAGCACCGGCGCGAGCGACAGCTTTCCGCGGTCGTCGATCTTGGTGATCTCGACCAGGATCTTCTGGCCGACGCCGAGCACGTCCTCCACGTTCTCGACGCGCTTGCCACCGGCGAGCTTGCGCACCTCGGAGATGTGCAGCAGGCCGTCCTTGCCGGGCAGCAGCGAGACGAACGCACCGAACGCGGCGATCTTGACGACGGTTCCGAGGAACTGCTCGCCGACCTCCGGGTTCGTCGGGTTCGCGATCGCGTTGACCTGGGCGCGGGCCGCCTCGGCCGACGGGCCGTCGGTAGCGCCGATGTAGACGGTGCCGTCCTCCTCGATGGAGATGTCGGCGCCGGTCTCGTCCTGGATCGCGTTGATCGTCTTGCCCTTCGGGCCGATCAGCTCGCCGATCTTGTCGACCGGGATCTGCACCGAGATCACGCGCGGCGCGGTCGGGGCCATCTCGTCCGGGCTGTCGATCGCGGCGTTCAGCACGCTGAGGATGGTCGTACGAGCATCCTTGGCCTGCTTGAGCGCGCCGGCGAGCACCGACGACGGGATGCCGTCGAGCTTGGTGTCGAGCTGGATCGCGGTGACGAACTCGCTGGTGCCGGCGACCTTGAAGTCCATGTCGCCGAGCGCGTCCTCCGCGCCCAGGATGTCGGTCAGCGCCGCGTAGCGGGTCTCACCGTCGACGACGTCGGAGATCAGGCCCATGGCGATGCCGGCGACCGGGGCGCGCAGCGGCACACCGGCGTTCAGCAGCGACAGGGTGGAGGCGCAGACCGAGCCCATCGAGGTGGACCCGTTGGAGCTGAGCGCCTCGGACACCTGACGGATCGCGTAGGGGAACTCCTCGCGGCTGGGCAGCACCGGC
This sequence comes from Leifsonia sp. Leaf336, assembly GCF_001423695.1. GTDB lineage: Bacteria > Actinomycetota > Actinomycetes > Actinomycetales > Microbacteriaceae > Leifsonia. Next base: position 1,022,194 of record NZ_LMOZ01000002.1, on the reverse strand, counting down.
ACGAGCGCGCGCTCGGCCAGGAAGCCGTGCCCGATCTCGCGACGCTTCGGCGAACCGACACGGCCGGTCTCACCGGTCGAGTAGGGCGGGAAGTTGTAGTGGTGCAGGTAGCGCTTCTTGGTGACCGGCGACAGCGAGTCGATCTGCTGCTCCATCTTGAGCATGTTCAGCGTGGTGACACCCAGGATCTGAGTCTCGCCGCGCTGGAAGATCGCCGAACCGTGGACGCGCGGGATGACCTGCACCTCGGCGTCGAGCGGGCGGATGTCGGTCAGGCCACGGCCGTCGATGCGGATGCCCTCGCGCAGCACACGGCCGCGCATGACCACCTTGGACACCGACTTGTACGCCGCGGAGAACTGCGAGAGCACCTCCGCGTCGAGCACACCGGCCTCCACCTTCTCGGTGAGGGCGACCTTGACGCGCTCCTTGAGGGCGTCGTCGGCGTTCTGGCGCTCGACCTTGTCGGCGATCTGGTAGACGTTCACCAGCTCGTCGTAGGCGAGGCCGGCGACGTTGTCGTAGGTCTCCTTCGAGTACGGCAGGAACACGGGGTAGTCGGCGATCGCCTTCGCGGACTGCGAGGCGAGCACGGTCTGCGCGGCGACCAGCTGGCGGATGAACGGCTTGGCCGCCTCCAGACCCTGGGCGACGACCTCCTCGCTCGGCTTGACGGCACCGGCCTGGATGAGGTTCCAGCTGCCCTCGGTGGCCTCGGCCTCGACCATCATGATCGCGACGTCGCCCTCCGAGCCGTCTTCGTTGGTGAGGACGCGGCCGGCGACGACGAGGTCGAACACGGCCTCCTCGAGCTGCGAGGCCTTCGGGAACGCGATCCACTGGTCTTCGTGCTGGCCGTTGCCCGGCATGAGCGCGAGGCGCACGCCTGCGATCGGGCCGGAGAAGGGCAGACCGGAGATCTGGGTGGAGGCGCTCGCGGCGTTGATGGCCAGAGCGTCGTAGAACTCCTCCGGCGCGATGCTGAGGACGGTGATGACGATCTGGACCTCGTTGCGGAGGCCGTCGACGAACGACGGGCGCAGCGGGCGGTCGATCAGGCGGCAGACCAGGATGGCCTCGGTCGAGGGGCGGCCCTCACGACGGAAGAACGAACCGGGGATCTTGCCGGCGGCGTACGAGCGCTCCTCGACGTCGACGGTCAGCGGGAAGAAGTCGAAGTTGTCCTTCGGGTGCTTGCTGGCGCTCGTCGCGCTCAGCAGCATGGTCTCCTCGTCGAGGTAGGCGGCGACGGCGCCCTGCGCCTGCTGGGCGAGGCGTCCGGTCTCGAACCGGACGGTGCGGGTGCCGAAGCGTCCGTTGTCGAGAACGGCTTCGGCGAATTTGATTTCGGGACCTTCCAAGAGGTCTTTCTCCTTTGTTTAACGTCGCAGCCCCGTCTGGGCGCGACTCCACATTGCCCTCGTGCGCGGAGTGCGCAGCGCGGGCCTAGGAGCGAGCAGGCAGTTCGACACGGCTGTCCGTGTACGCGGCATCCCATGCGGGTGCGTGGGCTGAGCCCGTCTGGCCATCAGTAGAAATACACGGTTACGTCACGCTCGATAAACACCGTGCGACGCATCCGGATACCACCACCGAGGACCAGCTCCTGCCAGCCTGCTCCACCAGTCGGCGTTCGGCCGACCATCGGAATCCTATCAGTGATGCCGGTGGAGACGCCGGGAATCGCCGGATCAGAGCGCGAGCGTCGCCCGCGCCGCCTCGGCGAGCGCCGCCCCGTAGGACGGGCCGTGGCCGGCGGCGTGCACCGCGAGCGGATGCAGCTGGTGCAGCGGGACGCGATCCCGCCAGCCGATGCGGAGGGGGCGGACGTCGTCGTAGGCTTCGAGGATGTCGTCGAGGAAGGGCGCGCCGAATAAGTCGAGCATCGCGAGGTCGGTCTCGCGGTGGCCTCCGTGCGCCGCCGGGTCGATGAGGACGGCACCCTCCGGCGACCACAGCACGTTGCCGTTCCAGAGGTCGCCGTGCAGGCGCGCGGGAGGCTCGTCGTCATCGAAGTCGCCGGCCTCCACGCGGCCGAGGGCGGCCTCCACGTCGCGGCGCTGCAGCGGGGTCAGGTTGCCGGCCGCTTCGGCCGGGTCGAGGTAGGGCCGGACGCGGTCGCGCGCGTAGAAGCGGCCCCAGGTCGATTCGTGGGCGACCGGGAGCGGGCGACGGCCGATGAAGAGCGGGCCGCTCCAGCCGTCGGGCGGGGCGCCGAACGCGGCGGCCCCCGCGGCGTGGGTGGCGGCGAGCGCGGCGCCGAAGGCTCGCGCGGCGGCCGCGGTCGGGCGGCTCGCGTCGATGTGCTCGAGCTCGATCCGCCCGGGGCCGACGTCCGCGACACGGACGATCCTGGCGCCTCCGTCACGCTCGGCTGCGGCGAGCCACCGGAGGCCCGCGGCCTCGGCCTCGAAGAAGAGGGCGGGCGCGTCCGGGCGGTCCTTCACGATCGTGCGCACGGTGTCCACGGTACTCAGGCGGCGCTCGGCCGTGGGCGGGATGCCACTACCACCAGGCCGATCCCGATGATCGCACCCAGGCTGTTGGCGACGATGTCCCTGGCGTCGCTGACCCGCGCGGGCTCGAAGAGCTGGATGAACTCGATCGTCAGCGAGGCCGCCACGCCGAGCGAGAGGGCGAGCCAGCGCCGGCCGCGGCCGAGCAGCAGGGCGAGCAGCACGCCCATCGGCACGAACAGCAGAACGTTCGCCGTGAACTCGACGACGTCGTAGTCGATCCACGCGAGCGCGGGCGTGGCCGCGAACGCCGCGAGCAGCCCCTCCAGGAACGCGTTGCGCTTGGGGTCGCCGGGAGACGGGTTCAGCGTGATCCAGGCGACCGCCAGCAGGTAGAGCCCGATGACCGCGAGGAGGAGACGATGGCGCATCCTCCTATGCTTGCGCACATGAGCATCGCCTTCCGCGTCCCGATGTCCGGGCGCTCGACCGATGAGGAGCACCGCGTCTCCAGTCCGCTGGAGCTGCTCTTCGATCTCACGTTCGTCGTCGCGATCGCCCAGGTGTCGGCTCAGCTCGCCCGCGCGAGCGAGCAGGGACACCTCCTGGAGAAGCTCGGCCCTTATCTCATGGTGTTCTTCGCCATCTGGTGGGCGTGGATGAACTTCACCTGGTTCGCCTCGGCGTACGACACCGACGACGTGCCGTACCGACTCATGACGCTCTTGCAGATGGGCGGCGTCCTGGTGCTCGCGGCCGGCGTCCCCGCCGCGTTCGAGCTCGCGGATTTCACCGCCATCATCATCGGCTACGTCATCATGCGGCTCGCGATGGTCGCGCAATGGGTGCGGGCGGCGATCGAACATCCCGACGGTCGCGCGACCGCGACCCGGTACGCGGTGGGGATCGCCGCCGTGCAGGTGCTCTGGATCGCCTGGGGTTTCCTCCCCGTCGAGTGGAAGCTGTGGACGTTCCTGCTCGCCGCCCTCCTGGAGCTGGTGGTGCCGGTGTGGGCGGAGCGGCCGGGGATGACCTCCTGGCACCCGCACCACATCGCCGAACGCTACGGGTTGTTCACGATCATCGTGCTCGGCGAGTCGGTCTCGGCGTCGGCGATCGGCGTGCAGAGCGGTCTCGCGGCCCACGGCGTCTCCCCCGCGCTGGTCGTCATCGCGGCGGCCGGGCTCGTGCTGCTGTTCGCGCTGTGGTGGCTGTACTTCCTCGAGCCGGCGGCGGAGGGCCTCCAGTCGAACCGCAACAGATCGTTCTACTGGGGTTACGGCCACTACTTCGTGTTCGCGTCGCTCGCCGCGCTCGGCGCCGGACTGGAGGTCGCCGTGCAGCGCGGCGCGGCGCACGCCCACGTCTCGGACGTCGCCGTCGAGTACGCCGTCGCGGTGCCGGTGGTGGTGTTCCTGATCATGCTGTACGTGCTGCACGCGCCGCTGGTGCCGGAGGTCGTCATCCGGCCGCTGAAGACGGGGATCGCGGTGCTGCTGGTGCTCGCCGCGCCACTGGCCTCCCCCGTGATCGGGCTCGCGGGCGTCACCGTTGTGATCGCTCTGGTCGCTGCCGCCCTCGTCGCAGCGACGCTGGTCGACCGGTCCGTGGCGGCGAAGCGGTCGGCGGCGGCCGCGAGCTGACCCGCCGGAGACGCGGAACGGGCCGCCACCCGAAGGTGACGGCCCGTTCGCAAGAAGATCGCGTTATCGATCGACGATCGTCGTTGTCGACGCTGTCTTTATCGACGCTGTCTTTTATCGACGCAGCCCCAGGCGCTCGATGAGGGCGCGGTAGCGGTTGATGTCGATGTCGGACAGGTAGCCGAGCAGGCGGCGACGCTGACCGACCAGGAGGAGCAGGCCACGACGCGAGTGGTGGTCGTGCTTGTGCTCCTTGAGGTGCTCGGTGAGGTCCTTGATCCGCTTGGTCAGGATGGCGACCTGAACCTCGGGGGATCCGGTGTCACCGGGGTGGGTAGCGTACTCGTCGATGATCGCCTTCTTGGTCTCTGCATCCAGTGCCATAGAGGGATCCCCTTTCACTCGTTGCGCGGTGCCCGGGGCCTTGTGCCTGGGCTCTCTTTGTCCGCGGCCGTTTGACGGCAACCTGAAGAGTCTACCAGAGAGACGGGTCTTCACCCGCGTCGTCGCGGGCGGCGCCCGCTCAGTCGGGCAGCCCTCGCAACACGTCGTCGAGTGCGGCCACGGCGGTCGCCGCCGGGTCGTCGTCGGCGCCGCGCACGGCCCACCACAGCAGGGCCGAGAAGTTCGCCGAGCTGATCGCGTCCGCCATGACCTGGGCGCGCAGGCCGTCGGCCTCCACACCGAGCCGGTCGGCGATGAACTCGGCCAGGATGTCGTGGTTCGCGCCGAGCCGGGTGACGCCGAATCCGATCAGCGCAGGGTCGGAGGCCATCAGCCGCAGCCGGAGGCGGGTCGCCTCGATGTGCTCGGCATCGAGGTCGAGCGACGCGGTCATGGCGCGGGCGATCACGTCGCGCGCCGACTCGTCCGGCGTCGCGGCCTCCAGCACCGCGCGCATGCGCCCGACCACCGGCTCCAACCCGCCCCAGACGAGGTCGGGCTTGGACGGGAAGTACCGGAAGAGGGTGCGCCGACCGATCCCGGCGACCGCCGCGATCTCGTCCATGGTGGTCGCGTCGTAGCCGTGCTCGGCGAAGTGACGGAGCGCCAGCAGGGCGACCCGGTCGGGGTCGACGTCGGCGGGGCGGCCGCGTCGGCGCGGGGCGGTTTCGGCTTCCAGCGAACTCATGGTCTCCATTGTGGCACTCAGTGCTATAAATACATCGACGCTTGTTCGAGCGCCGACGACGACATCGACAGTCAAGGAGTACAGCAGTATGAGCAGCAATGGAACCGGCCGCTTCGCCGGCAAGACCGCGATCGTCACCGGAGCGGGCTCCGGCATCGGCAAGGCGACCGCGCTGCGCCTCGCCTCCGAGGGCGCGCGTGTGGTCGGCAGCGACATCTCCGCCGAGCGTCTCACCGCCCTCGTCGAGGAGAACCCGGGGCTCGACATCGTCACGGTCGCCGGCGACGTCTCCAGCGAGGAGACGATCGCCTCGGTCCTCGAAGCCGCGGGCGGGCGCGTCGACGCGCTCGCGAACATCGCCGGCATCATGGACGGCTTCCTCCCGGCCGCCGAGGTCGACGACGCCACCTGGGACCGGGTGTTCCTGGTCAACGTCACGGCGATCATGCGCCTGAGCCGCGCCGTGCTCCCGCTGATGGTGGAGGCCGGCAGCGGCTCGATCGTCAACGTGTCGTCCGAGGCCGGCCTCCGCGGCTCGGCGGCGGGTGCGGCGTACACGGCCTCCAAGCACGCGGTCATCGGACTCACCAAGAGCACCAGCGTCTTCTACGCCCCGAACGGCGTCCGCACCAACGCCGTCGCGCCCGGCGGCGTCCTCACGAACGTCGACGGAGCGTTCAAGTCGCAGCTGGCCGGCGAGCGCCTCGGCCCGATCATGCAGACCAACGTGCCTCCGGTGGCCGAGCCGGAGAAGCTGGCCGCGGCGATCACCTGGCTGCTGAGCGACGACTCGGCCAACATCTCGGGCGTGGTGCTCGCCTCGGACGGCGGCTGGTCGGCGATCTGACGTCGTCGGCGAGCTGACGTCGTCGGCGATCTGGCAAGGCGCAGCGGCCGGCCGTCACCACGCGTGGGTGCGGCCGGCCGCCTCCGCCAGCAGACGCATGCCGTCGGGGATGTCCTCGGCGGCGATCGAGCCGAACCCCAGCAGGAGGCCCTCCCAGCCCGCGGTCACGGCGAAGCGCGGCAGCGGCTGCACGGCGACCCCCGCGGTCGCGGCGGCCTCGGCCACGCGTGCGGAATCGAAGGACACGTCGGCTCCCGGCACCAGGGCGAGGTGGAGGCCGGCCGCCGACGGCACCGCCTCGAGCCTCCCCCGCAGCAGCGCAGCGGCCTCCCGCCCGATCAGCGCGTGCCGCTCCTCGTAGACGCGGCTCGCCCTCCGCACGTGCGCGGCGAACGCGCCGGAGTCGAGCAGGCTCGCCATCGCCGTCTGGGTCACGACGTCGTTGTGCCAGTCGGTCAGCCGCTTCGCGCTCCGCAGTGCGGGGACGAGCGACGGCGGCGCGACCACGAACCCGAGCCGGAGGCCCGGCAGCATGGTCTTGGAGAAGGTCCCGACGTAGACGACGCGTCCCTCCCCGTCGAGGCGCTGCAACGGGTCGAGTGCGCGGGCGCCGAAGCGGAACTCGCTGTCGTAGTCGTCCTCGATGACGACCGCGTCGTGCCGGCGCGCCCAGTCGAGCAGCGCCGTGCGGCGCTCCAGCGACAGCACTCCCCCGAGCGGGAACTGGTGCGACGGGGTCACGTAGACCATCCGGGCTGACGGCAGGAGGTCGACCCGCAGGCCGTGCTCGTCCACCGGGACCGGGACGACGCGCGCGCCGAGCAGCTCCAGCAGCTGCCGGACGGGCGGATAGCCGGGATCCTCCACCGCCACCGTGTCACCCGGCCTCAGCAGGGTGCGGCCGAGCAGGTCGAACGCCTGCTGCGCGCCACTGGTCACCACGACCTCGTCCACAGTCGCCGCCACCGACCGCGAGAGACCGAGGTGGCGGGCGATGCCGGCGCGGAGACGCTCGAGCCCGGACGGGTCGGCGTAGTGAGCACGGCGCAGCGCGGGACCGCGGAGCGCTGCGGCCACGCTCCGTCGCCAGGCGTCGTGCGAGAACAGCGCGGGATCCGGCGAGCCGACACTGAAGTCGTAGGCGATGGGGCGCGGCTCCACCCAGAGCGGGTCGGCGAGGTCGCGCCACGCGGGCGCCGGCAGGGCGCGGCCGCCCGATCCGGCCCGGCCGGCGCCGGCGCCGCGCGACGAGGCCGCCGCCGCGACGGAGGCCGGAAGGGCGACGAAAGTGCCGGACCCGACGCGCGCCACCAGGTAGCCCTCCGCGGTTAACCGCTCGTAGGCGGTCGAGACCGTGCTGCGCGAGACGCCGAGCCGCTCCGCCAGCTCCCGCGTGGCGGGCAGCCGCTCGCCGCGGCGCAGCCGGCCGTCGAGCACAGCGTCGCGCAGGTGGCGGTAGACGCGCTCTGCGCGGTCGCCCCTGCCGTCGATGGGGACGTGGATCTCCGTTGCGCACCTCCCCGCTCGCCGGAATGGACTGATACGAATCGATCGAATTGGAGCTTACATCCAACCAATCGCCACTCCTACGGTGGAGCCATGACCGACACCGCAGAACAGACCCAGACCACCGAACAGACCACCGAACGCGTTCAGATCTCCTCCGTCGTCGCCGAGGGCTACCGCAAGGTCATCAACCTCGACGGCTACGTCGCGAAGGCCGTCGAAGAACCGCTCGGCGACCTGATCAAACTCCGCGCCTCCCAGATCAACGGCTGCACCTACTGCGTCGACATGCACTCCGTCGACCTCACCGACGGCGGCTACCCGCTCCGCAAGGTGTTCGCCGTCAGCGCCTGGCGGGAGTCGCCGTGGTTCACGCCCCGCGAGCGCACCGCGCTGGAGCTCACGGAGGCGGTCACGCTCATCCACCAAGGCGGCGTGAGCGACGAGCTCTACACGCGTTCGGTCGCCGAGTTCGGCGAGCAGGGGTTCGCCGACCTCATCCTCGCGATCGGCACGATCAACATCTGGAACCGGATCGCCATCCCGACCCACATGCGGCCGCCGGCGCTCTGACAGCGCCACAACGCCGAAGGGCACGCACCCGAAACGGATGCGTGCCCTTCGCGTTCGCGAGGCGAGCTCAGCTGACGCCGAGCAGATCGATCACGAAGATGAGGGTCTTGCCCGAGAGCGGGTGACCGCCGCCGGCCGGGCCGTAGGCGAGCGCCGGAGGAACGGTGAGCTTGCGACGGCCGCCGACCTTCATGCCGGGGATGCCGTCCTGCCAGCCCTTGATCAGGTTGTTGAGCGGGAAGTTGATGGACTGCCCGCGGCTCCAAGAGGAGTCGAACTCCTCGCCGGACTCGTACTCGACGCCCAGGTAGTGCACGTCGACCTTGGAACCGGGGGTCGCCTCCGGGCCGGAGCCCTCGACGATGTCCACGATCTCGAGCGTCGTGGGAGCCGGGCCCTCCGGGGCGTCGACTTCGGGCTTCTCGTTGGTGTTCTCTGCCATGAGACCATCCAAGCGGTGCGAGCGGCTTGCGTCAAAAGCCTTGCGTTTCCCGCCCGCCTGCGTCAGGCTATACGCATAACTCGACGGCCCGGGAGCGTTGCAGGCATCGCCGCACCACCGGGCGTCGAGTCTTTAAACGGCAAGGTCCCGACATTCGTCACGAATGTTGCGTTCGGCGGCACGAAAGTCGGCATTCGTCACGAATGTGCGCCTAGCCGAAGACCTTGCCGGGGTTGAGGATGCCGAGGGGGTCGAAGACCGACTTGAGCTTCACCTGCAGCTCGTAGGAGTCGGGGCCGAGCTCCTCCGCCAGCCAGCGGCGCTTCAGGACACCGACGCCGTGCTCGCCCGTGAGCGTTCCGCCCAGGGCGACCGCCGTGCGGAACAGCTCGCCCGCGGCCTCCCAGATCTCCGGGCCGATCTCGTCGCCAGGGGCGACGAAGTTGGGGTGGAGGTTGCCGTCGCCGGCGTGCGCGACCGTCGGGATCGGGATGCCGTGGCGCTCGGAGATGCTCTCGATCGCCGCGAACATCTCGGGCATGCGCGAGCGCGGCACCGCGACGTCCTCGATCAGCACAGTCCCGGTCGCTGCCAGAGCCGGATGGAACGCGCGACGGATCGCGAGCAACCGCTCCCCCTCGTCCGCGTCTGCGGCGACGCGCACGGTTCCGCCCGTCTCCGCGATGAGCGTGGCAGCGGACGCGGCGTCGACGGCGGCCGTCGGTCCGTCGAACTGCACCAGCAGGTAGGCCGCACCTCGCGCCCCGCCGAAGGCGTCCCGGATGGTCTGCTCGCCGAGGTAGGCGGAGATCCGCTCCAGAGCGGGAGCGTCGAGCAGCTCCATGACCGCAGGCCGCAGGTGCGCCGCCGTCACCCGCACGGCGGCATCGGAGGCGGCCTTCACATCCGCGAACAGGGCTCCGAGAGTGGTCGGCTCCCCCTGCGGACGCGGGAGCACGCGGACCGTCGCCCCGACGATGACGCCCAAGGTTCCCTCCGAGCCGACGAACAACGACGTGAGGTCGTACCCGGTCACCCCTTTGACCGTGCGGTGGCCGGTGCGGATGAACCGCCCGTCGGCGAGCACCACGTCGAGACCGAGCACGGCCTCCCTGGTCACTCCGTACTTGGCGCACAGGAGGCCGCCCGCGTTGGTGGCGATGTTGCCGCCGACCGTCGAGATCGCCTTGCTGGCGGGGTCGGGGGCGAAGAACAGCCCGAACGGCTCGAGCGCCGCATTGAGGTCGTCGTTGACCACGCCGGGCTCGAGCACGGCGAGCTCGTCCTCCGTCGAGATCTCGAGGATGCGGTCCATGCCCGCAACGCTCAGCACGATCGAACCGGCCGAGCCGTTGGCCCCGCCGGCGAGCCCGGTGCCCGCACCGCGCGGCACGACCGGGACCCGGAACTCGGAGGCCGCGCGCATCGTCGCCTGGACGTGCTCCACCGTTCGGGCGTTCACGATCGCGAGCGGCCGGCCCTCGGCCACCCAGCCGGAGCGATCGCCGCGCGCGGCGTCGAGGAGCTCGGGGTCGGTGGTGAGCACGCCGTCGTCCGCATCCGTGCCGAGCGCCGCCCTGAGCCAGTCGATGACATCCACGCTGTCATGCTAACGGCCGGGCCGCCTCGGCCCCGATCGGCGCCGTCGCGGTGATGTCCGATTTCCGCTATCGGTTTGTCGGTGGGCGGTGGCACGCTGGAGGAATGACGAACACCACGGGACGCCCGCAGCAGAGGTCGACGGAGGCAGGGAGCCGACGGTCGACCCAGCGCAGGCGCACCGCGGAGGAACGCCGCACCTCGGAGGAACGGCTGGCCGACCCCGTCTTCGCCCAGCGCTACCGGGCGATGAGCGCCCGCGACTCCCGCTTCGACGGCCAGTTCATCACCGGCGTGCACTCGACCGGCATCTACTGCCGGCCCAGCTGCCCGGCCGTGACGCCGAAGGCGGACAACGTCACGTTCTACCTGACGGCCGCGGCCGCCCACGAGGCCGGCCTGCGCGCCTGCAAGCGCTGCCTCCCCGACGCCGTTCCCGGCTCGCCGGAATGGAACGTCCGCGACGACCTGGCCGCCCGCGCCATGCGGCTCATCGCCGACGGCACGGTGGAGCGGGAGGGCGTGCCGGGGCTCGCGCACCGGCTCGGCTACACCCCTCGCCACCTCGGCCGGGTGCTCACGTCCGAGCTCGGCGCCGGCCCGCTCGCTCTGGCGCGCGCCCACCGCGCCCAGACCGCACGGCTCCTCCTGGCCGGCACCGATATGCCGATCACCGATGTGGCCTTCGCCGCCGGCTTCTCGAGCGTGCGGCAGTTCAACGAGACGATGGCCGACGTCTACCACGTCGCCCCCGGTGCGATCCGGGCCTCCGCCCGGCGGCGCCCCGGCATCGCGCACGGGCCGCTGACACCCGGCGCTGCGAACGCGTCCTCCCTCCGCCTGCGCCTGCCGGCCCGCGCGCCCTTCGACGGTGCCCGGGTGCTCGCGTTCCTCGGCGCGAGGGCCATCGCGGGGATGGAGGCGGCCGTGGGCGGCACATCGGACGCCGATGGCGCCCTCCCCTCCTACAGCCGGGCGCTGCGCCTCCCGCACGGGCCGGCCGCCCTGCGCCTGACGCTCTCCGGCGACGCCGACGCGCCCGCCGTCGAGTGCGAGGCCGACCTCTCCGACATGGCGGACCTCGCGCCGCTGGTGGCGCGGGTCCGGCGGCTCCTCGACCTCGACGCCGACGCGGAGGCGATCGACACGGCACTCGCCGCGGACCCGGCGCTGGCGGCGTCCGTCGCTGCGACTCCCGGCATCCGGGTGCCGGGAGCGGTCGATCCGGAGGAGATCCTGTTCCGCGCTCTCATCGGGCAGCAGATCTCGGTGCCCGCGGCGCGCACCGCGCTCGCACGACTCACGGAGGCGCTCGGCGAGCCGGTGTCGGTCGGCGGGTTCACCCGGCTCTTCCCGACCTCCACGGCCATCGCCGAACACGGTCGCGACGTGCTCCGCGGGCCGGGCAAGCGCATCGATGCGATCGTCGGCGCGGCGACGGCGCTCGCCGACGGCTCCCTCGTAATCGACGTGGGCGAATCGCGCGCCGAGCTGGAGGAACGGCTGCTGGCGCTCCCGGGCATCGGGGCCTGGACGGCCGGTTACGTCGCCTTGCGCGTGCTGGGGAGCCCGGACGTGCTGCTGACCGGCGACCTCGCCCTGCGGCAGGGCGCCGCCCGCCTGGGGCTGCCGGACGACCCCAAACTGCTGGCCGCGCGCGGCGCGAGCTGGTCGCCGTGGCGCAGCTACGCGGGGATGCATCTGTGGCAGAGCGCCCACGCGGCGCAGCAGGAGGCCAAAGCGGCACGCGCGGCCGCGCGCGTGGCTCCGGGTCCGCGCGCAGCGTAGGATCACGAACGCAACACAATCGAAGAACCGGTCGCGGAGGGAGAGCGTTCTCGTGCCCTCGATCACCGTCGTGATCCCCGCACTCGACGATGCCGGGATGCTGCAGCGGTGCCTCGCCGACCTGGCGGCGCAGCTCCGGCCGGCCGACGAGATCATCGTCGTCGACAACGGCAGCACCGACGACACGGCCGCCGTCGCCGTCGCGGGAGGCGCCCGGGTGCTCCAGCAGCCCGTCCGCGGCATCTTCCCCGCCTCCGCCACGGGATACGACGCGGCCACCGGCGACATCATCGCGCGCCTCGACGCCGACTCCCGCCCGCCGGTCGACTGGCTGCTGCACATCGAGGCCGAGTTCGTCGACGCCCCGGCGATCGGCGTGCTCACCGGACCGGGCGTGTTCTACGACGGCAACACGTTCGTGGCCGGGCTGGGCCAGCTGCTCTACATCGGCGGCTACTTCTGGTCGATGGAGATCTGGCTCGGGCACCCGCCGATCTTCGGCTCCAACTTCGCGATGCGCCGGGAGGTCTGGCGCGACGTGCGCGGCCACGTGCACAGCGGGCTGCGCGAGGTGCACGACGACCTCGACCTCGCCATCCACCTCGACCCCGGCGTGGTCGTGCGCTACGACGAGCGGCTCCTGGTGGGCATCTCCGCGCGCCCCTTCTCGACCTGGCGGGGGTTCGGGCGGCGCATCCGCTGGGCATTCGGCACACTGCGGATGCACCTGCCGGAGGAGACGCCGTGGCGACGCAGAGCCGCGCGCCGCCGCTGGCAGGAGGAGCACACCGAGGACGCCCCGGGCGCCATGGCGTGACCGCGGGGTTCTGCGCGTTTCGCCCGACCGCGCAGTTCGTGTCCTCACCCGTTCGACCGATAGGTTGGACAGTGTGAGATTCTCGCACCTCAGCACCACCTCGGACTCGCCGCCCCGCCTGGCCGCCGTCATCGGAGACGGGGCCCTCTTCCTCGACGAGTTCCTGGCCGAACCTCCCCGCGACCTCCAAGAGCTCATCGAGCGCGGCGACGAAGCCCTCGCCGAGATCCGCGCGATCGTCGACGAAGCGGTGACGACGGGCACGCCGCTCGTGCCCGTTCACGAGCTGCGTCACGCGTCGGCCGTGCTGCGCCCTCCGCAGGTCATCGCGATCGGCGCGAACTACGCGGCGCACGCCTCCGAGCTCAAGCTGCGCAGCGAGAAGGCGGCGACGGTGTTCTCGCTGTGGCCGAACTCCCTCGCCGGGCATGGAGGCACGACCGCGTGGCCGGAGGACCTCACCACCCAGGTCGACTACGAGGCCGAGCTCGGCGTCATCATCGGCAAGCCGGCGCGCAACGTCTCGGTGCGCGACGCCCTCGACTACGTGTGGGGCTACACCGTCGTCAACGACATCACCGCGCGCGACCTCCAGTTCTCTGAGGCGCAGTGGTCGCGGTGCAAGTCGTTCGACGGGTTCACCCCCAACGGCCCGGTGGTGGTCACGGCCGACGAGATCGCCGACCCGCAGGACCTGTGGCTCACGACGAACGTCGACGGCGCCATCCTGCAAGACGCCTCCACCGCCGACATGGTGCGCTCGGTCGCCGAGATCATCGAGTTCCTGTCGCGGTCGGCGACCATCCAGCCGGGCACGCTGATCTCCACCGGCAGCCCGGGAGGCGCGGGATACTCCCGCACTCCCCCGGTGTTCCTCCGCGACCGCTCAACGGTCACGGTGTCGATCGGCGGCATCGGCTACCTCACGACGTACTGCCGCGTGACCTGACCCGTCGGTCACATTCCGCCGGATCGCCGACGCCGGGCGGATCCGTCGGCTAGCGTGAATGCATGTCGATCGGCGAGAAGCGCCCCGGGGTCGCGGGCGGAGGCGACGAGGCGTCGCGCCTCGACGCCGTCCTCCCCGACATCGACTGGTCGATCGCACCCGTCGGTGCGACCTTCTCGCGCTTCCGGGCGCCCAGCGGCGAGCTCGCCGTGGTGTCGCTCGGCGACCCGGCCGATCCCCGCGTCGTGCTGGTGCCGGGCGCGACGGGATCGAAGGAGGACTTCTACCTCCTCGCGCCGATCCTCGTGGCCGCGGGCTACTACGTGCAGAGCTACGATCTCGCCGGGCAGTACGAGTCCGCTCAGGCGGGCCCGGCAGCGGGAGGCCGGTACACCTACGACCTGCTCGTCGCCGACTTCGTGGCGTTCCTGCGCGACGGCGCGCCGGCGCACGTGCTCGGCTACTCCTTCGCCGGGATCCTCGCCGAGCTCGCGCTCGTCGACCACCCCGAGCTGTTCCTCACCCTGACTCTGCTCACCTCGCCGCCGGAGCCGGGACAGGCGTTCCGCGGCGTACGGGTCATCGGCTGGCTGAGCTGGTTCCTGAACGGACGCCAGGGCGCCGGCCTGATGATCTGGGGCATCGTCACCAACAAGAACAAGGTCGGGCCGACGCGCCTGGCGTTCGTGCGGTCACGGTTCGCGCTCACGCGCCGTTCCAGCGTCGACGACATCGTCGGTCTGATGAAGCACGTGCCGGACGTGCGCGCCCGGGTCGCCGCCATCGGCCTCCCCGTGCTGGTGGCGACCGGCGACCACGACCTGTGGCCGACGCACCTGCACGCCGCGAACGCGACCGCTCTGCGCGCGCGCCTGGCGGTCTACCGCACGGGGCACAGCCCGTGCGAGACGGCGCCGAACCAGCTCGCGCGCGACATGATCGCCCTCTTCCGGGAGTCCGAGTCCCGCTGAGCAACGCCCTTCGAGCGTCGGCCCTTCGAGCGTCGAGGGGCACGTGGTTGTCGCTTTTCGCGGGCGAAAGCGACAACGACGTGCCCCTCGGCGGAGGTGGCGGAGACGCTGCGGGCTATTCGGGGCGCGCGGCGCGTTCCTTCTCGGCCTTCTCGATGGCCTCGGCCTCGACGATCGGGATGGAGGTGGTGATCGCCTCCAGTCCGCTCAGGCGCGCGGGCGACAGCAGTCGGGTGACCTCGTCGCGGCTCATCAGCTTGGCCTCCACGACCAGGTCGGCGACGTTGTGTCCGGTCAGCAGCGCCGACTTCGCCAGCGCGGCCGCGGCGGCGTAGCCGATGTGCGGCGTGAGCGCGGTGATCACGCCGACCGACGAGCCCACCATGGCGCCGAGGCGCTCCTCGTTGGCGGTGATGCCGTCGACGCAGTTGACCCGAAGCGTGTGGAACGCCTGCGCCATCCACGTGATGCTCTGCAGCAGCGAGTGTGCGATCACGGGCTCGAAGGCGTTCAGCTGCAGCTGCCCGCCCTCGGCAGCCATCGTGACCGTGACGTCGGCTCCGGCGACCGAGAACGCGACCTGGTTCACGACCTCCGGGATGACGGGGTTGACCTTGCCCGGCATGATGCTGGAGCCGGCCTGGCGCGGCGGGAGGTTGATCTCGCCGAGACCCGCCTGCGGACCGGACGACAGCAGGCGGAGGTCGTTGCAGATCTTCGACAGCTTGATGGCGCTGCGCTTGAGCGACCCGGAGAACGACATGAAGGCGCCCGCGTCGCTGGTCGACTCGATCAGGTCGGGCGCCGTCTCGAGGTTGAGCCCGGTGATCAGGTTGAGGTGGCGCACGGCTGCGGCGGCGTAGCCCGGGTCGGCGGTGATGCCCGTACCGATCGCCGTCGCGCCGAGGTTGATCTCGGCCAGCAGCCACTTGGTCTCGGTGAGCCGGGCGTGGTCCTCGGTGAGGGTGGTGGCGAAGCCGTGGAACTCCTGGCCGAGGGTCATCGGCACGGCGTCCTGCAGCTGGGTGCGGCCGACCTTGAGGATGTGGCGGAACTCGCGACCTTTGGCGGCGAAGGAGTCGCGCAGGAGGGCCAGCTCGTCGAGCAGGTGCCCGAGTGCGAAGGTGAGGCCGATCTTGATCGCGGTCGGGTACGTGTCGTTGGTGCTCTGGCTGCGGTTGACGTCGTCGATCGGGCTGATGCGGGCGTAGTCGCCCTTGGGGCGGCCGTCGAGTTCGAGCGCGATGTTGGCGATGACCTCGTTCGCGTTCATGTTCGTCGAGGTACCGGCCCCGCCCTGCATGACGCCGACCACGAACTGGTCGTGGAACTTGCCGTCGATGATGAGCTGGCAGGCGCGGTCGATGAGATCGGCCTTGTGCTGCTCCAGCACGCCGATCTCGAGGTTGGCGCGCGCGGCGGCCTGCTTGACGGCGGCCAGAGCGACGATGAGATCCGGGTAGACCGAGATGGGCCGCTTGGCGATCGGGAAGTTCTCGAGGGCGCGCGAGGTGTGCACTCCCCAGTACGCGTCGGCGGGGATCTCGCGGCTGCCGAGCGAGTCGGTCTCCACGCGGGTCGGGCGCCCCTCCGCGCTCGGGGTCGGCACGTCGGACACGTTCTCGGACGCGTCCACGACGGCGACGCCGTTGGTGGTGTCGATGACGGGGATCGGGTGAGTCTTCGGTTCGTCCATCGTTGCTGTGGAATCCACGCTTGGCTCCATTGCCTCTCGTTGTGCGTTGGCTTTTCGGGGGTCCGCCGGCCGTTCGTGGCGCCCGGCAGTGCCGAGCCTACCCCTGGTGACTGCACGCGAGATGGACACATCGTCCGGGATCCCGGACGATGTTCGACACGCTGTCGAGAGCGGCCGCGCTCAGCCCAGTTTGCGCAGCAGACCGCGCGCGAAGCGGTCCTTCGCCTCGGTGTACGGAGGGTAGATCAGCTGCAATGTGTCGGGTGCGAGCGGCTTCGACAGCACGGCCTTCTCGTGACTGAACGTCTCCAGCGAACGGCGCCCGTGGTACGCGCCGGAGCCGCTCTCGCCGACGCCGCCGAACGGGAGGCCGCCGACGGCGAGATGCGCCGCGGGCACGCCGAAGCCGACCGCGCCGGAGCTGGTGTCGGTGAGGAAACGCCTGCGCACCTCCCGTCGCTCGCTGAACAGGTACAGCGCGAGCGGCTTGTCGCCGCTCCGGATGAACGCGATCGCGTCGTCGAGGCCGTCGACCGTCACGATCGGCAGCACCGGGCCGAAGATCTCCTCGCCCATCACCGCGGAGTCGCGCGGCACGTCGATGAGCACGGTCGGCGCGAGGTACCGGGAGGCCGCGTCGGATTCTCCGCCGACCGCGGTGCGCCCCGCGCCCAGCAGGCCGGACAGCCGATCGAACTGCCGCTCGTTGACGATCCTCCCGTAGTCCGGGCTCTGCGCGGGGTCGTCCCCGTAGAGCGCGCGCAACGCGGTGGACAGCTCGTCGGCGAGCCGGCCGGCCACCGTGCGGGAGGCCAGGATGTAGTCGGGAGCGACGCAGGTCTGGCCGGCGTTCATGAACTTGCCCCAGGCGATCCGCCTGGCCGCGGCCGCGAGGTCGACCGAGTCGTCCACGTAGACGGGCGACTTGCCGCCCAGCTCCAGAGTGACCGGAGTGAGGTGCTCGGCCGCCGCGGCGGCGACGATGCGACCGACCCGGCCGTTGCCCGTGAAGAAGATGTGGTCCCAGCGCTCGGCGAGCAGCGCGGTGGTCTCGTCGACGGCGCCTTCCACGACGGCCACCGCCGTCGGGTCGAGGTACTGGGGCACGAGCCGAGCCATGGCTGCGGAGGTCGCCGGCGCCAGCTCGCTCGGCTTGAGGACGACAGCATTGCCCGCGGCCAGCGCACCGACGAGTGGAGCGAGCAGAAGCTGCACGGGGTAGTTCCACGGGGCGATCACGAGCACGACGCCGACCGGCTCCAGCACGACCTGCGCCCTGGCCGGCATGAGCGCGCCGGGGACCGCGACGCGACGCGGTCGCAGCCAGCGCCGCAGGTTGCGCCGCATGTGGTCGATCTCGCCCACGACGAAGCCCAGCTCGGCGATCTGCGACTCCGTCGGGTTCTTGGCGAGGTCCTCCAGGAGGGCGTCCTCGAACTCGGCTGCGCGCTCGGTGAGCATGCGGCGGAGACCGTCGAGCTGTGCCAGCCTCCACCGCAGCGGCTTGGTGCGGCCGGCATCGAAGGCGGCGCGGAGGGCGGCGACGGTCTGCGGGATGCCGGTGGCCTGCTGGGCGGAGGCGTCGCTGCCGGTGGCGACGGGGAGCGTGGACTCGGAGGTCATGCGCCCATCATCACACGGGAGCGTCGCTCAACCGCGCGGGCGGTACTCCAGGTCGAAGATCTCGTGCCCGAGCCGCTCGCCGCGGCGCTCGAACTTGGTCACAGGTCGTTCGTCCGGTCGCGGGATGAACCCGCCGGCACCCGCGACGTTGACCAGGGCGGGCTCGGCGTCGAGGACGTCGATCATGTGCTCGGCGTAGGGCTCCCAGTCGGTCGCGAGCCGAAGCACACCGGTCGGCTTCAACGCGCCGACGAGAAGCCGCACGACGTCGGGCTGCACGAGCCGCCTGCGGTGGTGGCGCGCCTTCGGCCACGGGTCGGGGAAGAAGATCAGGACCTCGTCCACGCTGTCGGCGCCGAGCCCCCGCTCGAACACCTCCACCGCGTCGTGGCGCACGACCCGGATGTTCGTGAGCCCCTGCTCGTGCGCAGCGGCGAGCACACGGCCGACGCCCGCGCCGTGCACCTCGATCCCGACGAAGTCGCGTTCCGGATGGCGCGCGGCGAGGGTGAGGAGGTTCTCTCCGTTGCCGAAGCCGATCTCGACCACGCGCGGCGCCGAACGCCCGAAGATCGTGTCGAGGTCGAGCGGCGAGCCGTCGAAGTCGATGCCGAACGCGCCCCAGTGCTCATCGATGGCCCGCGCCTGGGCTTCCGTCTTCCTGCCTCGGATGACGAAGCTGCGCGGCCGGACGAGAGGGGACGGTTCCATCCCTCCATTCTCGCAGGCCGCGCAGGAGCCTTCGATCAGAGGTGCGAGACGCCCCAGTGGACCGGCAGGAACGCGAGCCCCACGCCGAAGCCGACCACGGCGATCAGCAGGCCGATCAGGATGCCGGCGAGCATGACCGCGTTGAGCACGATCCCCCAGATGGCGAAGGTGCGGCCCTGCGGCTCGCGGCCGAGGGCGAGGATCCCGAGGACGAGACCGGCGATGGGTGCGAGGAAGGTCCAGCTGAAGACGATCGACGCCAGTCCGAGCGCGAAGCTGGTGATGCTGAGCGTGCGGGCCGGTGCGGTCGTGTAGGGGTTGGGACTGGTTGTCGTCATGCATCCAGTCAAGCGATGCCGTCGCCCCGAGCACATCCGGGTAACCCCCGGTTGTGCTCAGGGGTTACCCGGGGAGCCGGCTCAGTGCGGGAGAAGCGTCTCGATCGGACCGCGCGCGAAGTAGACCAGGAAGCCGGCCGCGACGATCCAGAGCAGCGGGCTGATCTCGCGGGCCTTGCCCGACAGCGAGCGGATCAGCACCCACGAGATGAAGCCCACGCCGATGCCGTTCGCGATCGAGTAGGTCAGCGGCATGACGATGATCGTCAGGAAGACGGGCAGGGTGCTGGAGAACTCGTGGAAGTCGATGTGGCGGATCTGCACAACCATCAGCGCGCCGACGATCACCAGCGCCGCTGCGGCGACCTCGCTCGGGACGACGCTCGTCAGCGGCGTGAAGAACATGGCGAGCAGGAACAGCACACCGGTGACGACGCTCGCGAAGCCGGTCTTCGCGCCCTCGCCGATGCCGGAGGCCGACTCGACGAACACGGTGTTGGACGAGGCCGAGGTGCCACCGCCGACCACGGCGCCCACACCCTCCACGATGAGCGCGGACTGCAGCCGCGGGAAGGTTCCGTCTTCATTCGCGAGACCGGCGCTGCGCGCGAGGCCGGTCATCGAGCCCATCGCGTCGAAGAAGTTGGTGAACACGAGCGTGAAGACGAGCATGATTGCCGCGAGTCCGCCGATGCGGGCGAACGATCCGAAGAGGTCGAACTGGCCGACGAGGCTGAGATTCGGCACGGAGACGAACGACGTCGGCAGCTGCGGCACGGAGAGGTTCCACCCCTCCGGGTTCTTCGCCGACGAGCCGAGGTGGAAGATCGCCTCGATGATGATGGCGACGACGGTCGCCGCGACGATGCCGATGAGCAGGGCGCCCTTCACCTTGCGCGCCATCAGCACGCCCATGATCACCAGGGCGATGAGGAACACCAGCGTCGGAAGCGTGGCGATGGATCCGGCCTCCCCCAGCTGAACGGGAGGCGAGGCCGCCTTTGTGCTGCGCACGAACCCGCTGTCGACGAAGCCGATGAAGGCGATGAAGAGACCGATGCCGACGGTGATGGCCGTCTTCAGCTGCGGCGGGACCGCGTTGAAGATGAGGCGACGGAGGCCGGTGGCGGCGAGCAGGACGATGATCAGGCCGTTGATGACGACGAGGCCCATCGCCTCCTGCCAGGTGAGCACCTTGACGACGTTCACCGCGAGGAACGAGTTGATGCCGAGGCCGGCCGCGAACGCGAACGGCAGCCGGGCGACCAGGCCGAAGAGCACGGTCATGACGCCGGCGCTCAGGGCGGTGACGGCGCCGACCTGCTCGAAACCGAGCGAGTGGCCCGTCACGTCGGGCGTCGAGCTCAGGATGATCGGGTTGAGGATGACGATGTAGGCCATCGTCACGAACGTGAGCAGGCCGCCGCGGATCTCCGTCGCCCAAGTGGTGCCGCGGGACGTGATCTCGAAGAACCGGTCCAGACGGCCCTTGGCCGTCGGCGTGGGTGTGGAAGTCGAAGCGGAAATGGTGGTCTCCCGTAGTATCGATGAGGTTTGGCTCGTGGCGCATTCGGAGCGATGTCACAGCGCCGTACCAGCCTAATTCCCCTCCCGACACGATAAGGACACGCATGGCTCTGCCCTGGAAGCTGCACGGAGACGGCAAGAAGGTCGGGGCGCACGAGATCGTGCTGCCCGGCGAGCGGCTGACCTGGCCGCGCACGATCGGGCTCGGCGCCCAGCACGTCGTCGCGATGTTCGGAGCGACCTTCCTCGTGCCGCTGCTCACCGGGTTCCCACCGAGCACGACGCTGCTGTTCTCCGGCGTCGGCACGATGCTCTTCCTGCTGATCACGCGCAACCGGCTCCCCAGCTACCTGGGCTCGTCGTTCGCGTTCATCGTGCCGATCGTGGCGGCGACGAAGGCGCACGGCATGCCGTCGGCCCTGTTCGGCATCGTCGTCACCGGCCTCCTGCTCGCGATCGTCGGTCTGATCGTCGTCGCGACCGGCACCAAGTGGATCGACGGGCTGATGCCTCCGATCGTCGCCGGCGCGATCGTGGCGCTGATCGGCTTCAACCTCGCCCCCGCGGCCAAGAACAACTTCATGCAGGCGCCGGTCACCGCCCTCGTGACGCTGGCGGCCGTGATCCTGTGCACGGTGCTGTTCCGCGGGATGCTCGGGAGGCTGTCGATCTTCCTGGGCGTCGTCGTCGGCTACGTGTTCGCGGTGATCGTCGGCCAGGTGGACTTCAGCAAGGTCGCAGCCGCGCCGTGGATCGGCCTCCCGCACTTCACCCTGCCGGCGAACCCGTTCACCGCCCCCGCCGCGACGTGGGGCATCCTGCCCGCCTTCCTCCCGGTCGTGCTCGTGCTGATCGCCGAGAACGTCGGCCACATCCGCGGCGTCGCCCAGCTGACCGACCCCTCGGTCAACAAGCTCACGGGACGGGCGCTCTTCGCCGACGGTCTCGCGACCACGATCGCCGGCTTCTTCGGAGGCTCGGGAACGACCACGTACGGCGAGAACATCGGCGTGATGGCCGCGACGCGCGTCTACTCCACGGCGGCGTACTGGGTGGCCGGCATCGTCGCGGTGCTGCTCGGCCTGTCCCCCAAGGTCGGCGCGGTGATCAACACGATCCCGGCCGGCGTGCTGGGCGGGGTCACGACGGCGCTGTACGGCCTGATCGGCATCATCGGCGTGAAGATCTGGCTCGACAACAAGGTCGACTTCTCGAAGCCGGTCAACCAGTTCACCGCGGCGACCGCGCTGATCATCGGCATCGGCGACTTCACGCTGAACCTCGGGCAGCTGACGTTCAACGGCATCGCGCTCGGCGCCATCGCCGCGATCGTCGTCTACCACGTGATGAACGGCATCGCGCGAGTCCGCGGCACCGCCTGAGGCGATCCGAGCCGCCGAGCGGCTCAGCTCACTGGTGGAAGTACGGGATGATCAGGTACAGGCCGTAGAGCACGCCGGCGCCGCAGAGCACGAAGCAGGCGTACGCGCCGGCCAGGGCCGCGCGCTTCTGTCCGTCGCTGAGCGGGTTCTTGCGACGCGCTTTCTCGGCCTTCTTCTGCGCCTTCGCGGCCTCCTCCGGCGTGATCACGGTGATCGCGTCGGTGAACTCGGCCGGCTCGACGAACAGAGCGCGGCCGGCGACGGCCAGCAGCCGGGTGCCGAGCGAGTAGAAGCCCACGATGACGCAGGCGCCGATGATGGAGGCCGCGAACACCACGACGAACGACAGGAACGCGCTCATGCGGACTCCCTCCGGCCGCGCTCCTTCTTGAGCGGCTTGACCTTCTTGATCTTCACGACGCGTCCGGAGGCGGCGACGTCGCTCCGGCCCTGCACGGGCGCCACCGCGTTCTCGCTGGACACCTGGTTGCGGCGCGACCGCCAGAAGATGAACGTGACGACAGCGACGCCGACGATCGTGTCGATGGCGATGCCCACCGGGCCGAGCGTCGCGATCAGGGCCGCGACGGCGCCGACGATCCCCGCCGACGGGAGGGTGAGCACCCAGCCGATGGCGATGCGGCCCGCCGTGCCCCAGCGGACCGACGACCCGCGGCGGCCGAGACCGGAGCCGATCACCGAGCCGGAGGCGACCTGGGTGGTGGAGAGGGCGAAGCCGAGGTGGCTGGAGGCCAGGATGGTGGCGGCCGTGCTGGTCTCTGCGGCGAAGCCCTGCGCCGGCTTCACCTCGGTGAGACCGCGGCCGAGCGTGCGGATGATCCGCCAGCCGCCGGAGTAGGTGCCGATCGCGATCGCGAGCGCGCACGAGACCACGACCCAGAAGGGCGGACCGCTGCCGGCCGGGAGCAGGTTCGCGGAGATCAGCAGCAGCGTGATGACGCCCATCGTCTTCTGCGCGTCGTTCGTGCCGTGGGCGAGGGCGACCAAGGACGACGAGAAGATCTGGCCGTAGCGGAAGCCTCCCCGCCCGTCGGGACGGCCGTCGTAGCGCCGCGTGATGGCGTAGGCGAGCTTGGTGGCCGCGTAGGCGACGACACCGGCCGTGAACGGCGCGATCACCGCAGGCAGCACGACCTTCTCGAGGACGACCAGGAAGTTCACCGAGCCGAGCCCCGCCCCGACGATCGCGGCGCCGATGAGGCCGCCGAAGAGGGCGTGGCTGGACGACGAGGGGAGGCCGTAGAGCCAGGTGACCATGTTCCAGACGATGGCGCCCACCAGGCCGGCGAAGATCAGCTGCGGCGAGATGAGGACGCCGCCCGGGCCTTCGTTGATGATGCCGCCGGAGATGGTCTTCGCCACCTCCGTGGAGAGGAACGCACCGACCAGGTTCAGCACCGCGGCCAGCGCGACGGCGACCTTCGGGCGCATGGCCCCGGTCGCGATCGGGGTCGCCATCGCGTTCGCCGTGTCGTGGAACCCGTTGGTGAAATCGAAGAAGAGGGCCAGCGCGATGACCAGCACGATGATGAGGGTGAGATCCACCGGTTTCTTTCGCGTGTGGAGACGGACGGCCGGCAAGAGTTCACCGGAGGTTCATGCGGAGTGCCTGGTGCCGTGAAGCGACCGTGTAGATGCTCGCACGCGCGTCTCGCGTGCGTCAAACCGTCACAGTCGGTCCACACCCGTTACCCGGATGACGGCGGCGCCCGCCCGCGCGGAATCGGCCAGCAGCACCTCCGCGGCGATCCCCCAGTCGTGGTCCCCCGCCGGATCGGCGATGATCTGGCGCACCCGCCAGAGGCCCTCCGACTCGGCCGGGCCCTCGTCGACGACGATCATCGCGGCCGAGCGGGCCGACGCGTCGGTGAGGATCTCGTCGTGCTCGGCGTAATAGGCCTCCAGGGCCTCGTCCCACTGCAGTTCGGTGAACGACGCCGCCGTCGCGTCGGCGAGCGCCGCCGCCTCGTTCTCGAGCACGCCGAGCTCCTGCACGCGGTCGAGGGCCGCGAGCTGTACCCGGCGGAACAGCTCGTTGCGCACCAGCACGAAGAACGCCCGGCGGTTGGCCGTGACCGTGCGGGGCGCGGGAGGCGCGAGCTCGCCCGTCTCGGCGGCGTGCTTCGCGGCGTCGGGGTGCACGAGCTCCTCCCACTCGTCGAGGAGGCTGGAGTCGACCTGCCGCACCAGCTCGCCGATCCACTCGACGATGTCGCGCAGCTCCTCAGTGCGGAGGTCGAGCGGAACGGTCTGGTTCAGGGCGCGGTAGGCGTCGGAGAGGTAGCGCAGCACGACGCCCTCCGACCGCGCGAGCTTGTAGAACGCGATGAACTCGCCGAACGTCATGGCCCGCTCGTAGAGGTCGCGGACGACCGCCTTGGGGCTCAGCTCGAAGTCGGCGACCCAGGGCTGGCTGGAGGCGTAGGTGGCGAACGCCTCGTTGAGCAGCTCCTCGTGCGGCTTGGGGTGCGTGACCGATTCGAGCGCCTCCATGCGCTCGTCGTACTCGATGCCCTCGGCCTTCATGGCCGCTACAGCCTCGCCGCGTGCCTGGAACTGCTGCGCGGACAGGACCGGCCTCGGGTCGTCGAGGGTGGCCTCCACCACCGAGACGATGTCGAGCGCGTAGGTGGGCGACTCGACGTCGAACAGCTCGAAGGCGGCGAGCGCGAACGGCGAGAGCGGCTGGTTGAGGGCGAAGTTGGGCTGGAGGTCGACCGTGAGCCGGATCTCGCCGTCGACGACCTCCACGACTCCGGCGGTCACGAGCGAGCGGTAGAGGCCGAGGGCGCGACGTGCGAGGGCGAGCTGGCGCTTCCACGGCTCGTGGTTGTCGAACACCAGGTCGCGGACGTGCCCGAACACGTCGCCGCCGCGGCCGATCACGTTGATCAGCATCGCGCTGGTGATCTGCATCGACGACGTCAGGGTCTCGGGCTCGGCCTCCACGAGCTTGCGGAAGGACGGCTCGCCCCAGGAGACGAACCCCTCCGGCGCCTTCTTGCGCACGATCTTGCGGCGCTTCTTGGGGTCGTCGCCGGCCTTCTCGAGCGCTTTGGCGTTCTCGCTCTCGTGCTCGGGCGCCTGCACGACGACGGTCCCCGCCGTGTCGTAGCCCGCACGGCCTGCCCGGCCGGCGATCTGGTGGAACTCGCGGGCGTTGAGCTGCCGCATCCGGGTGCCGTCGAACTTGGTGAGGGCCGTCAGCAGCACCGTGCGGATCGGCACGTTGATACCGACACCGAGGGTGTCGGTGCCGCAGATCACGCGCAGCATCCCGCGCTGGGCCAGCTGCTCGACGAGCCGGCGGTACTTGGGCAGCATCCCCGCGTGGTGCACGCCGATGCCCTGGCGCAGCAGTCGCGAGAGCGTGCGGCCGAACGAGGTCGTGAACCGGAACCCGCCGATCGCGTCGGCGATCGCGTCGCGCTGCTCCCGGGTGGCGATCTTGGCGCTGGAGAGCGACTGGGCGCGCTCGAGGGCGGCGAGCTGCGAGAAGTGCACGATGTAGATCGGCGCCTGCCCGGTGTGCAGGAGGTCCTCCACCGTGTCGTGGACGGGCGTCAGCTCGTAGTAGTAGTGCAGCGGCACCGGGCGCTCGACGCCGGTGACGGTCGCGGTCTCGCGGCCGGTGCGGCGGCTCAGGTCGGCGGCCAGCGCCGTCACGTCGCCGAGCGTGGCCGACATGAGCACGAACTGCGCGCGCGACAGCAGCAGCAGCGGCACCTGCCAGGCCCAGCCGCGGTCCGGGTCGGAGTAGAAGTGGAACTCGTCCATGACGACCTGGCCGACGGGCGTGTCCTCCCCCTGCCGCAGGGCGAGGTTGGCGAGGATCTCCGCGGTGCAGCAGATGATCGCCGCGTCGGCGTTGACCGAGGAGTCCCCGGTCATCATCCCGACGTTCTCCGCGCCGAAGACATCGACGAGGGCGAAGAACTTCTCGGAGACGAGCGCCTTGATCGGCGCCGTGTAAAAGCTGCGGTCACCGCGGGCCAGCGCGGCGAAGTGCGCGCCGACGGCGACCAACGATTTGCCCGTGCCGGTGGGCGTGGAGAGGATCAGGTTGGAGCCTCCCGCGATCTCGATGAGCGACTCGTCCTGAGCGGGGTAGAGGGTGATCCCCGTGCCCTCGGCCCAGGCCACGAACGCCTCGTAGACGGCGTCCTCCCCGACGGAGCCGGGGCCGGTCCAGCCGGGGAGGTCGTCGACGCGCAGGGAGGCCATAGTGCCCAAGCCTGTCACAGCCTCCAGGAACGCTCGGC
Source organism: Leifsonia sp. Leaf336 (assembly GCF_001423695.1). Lineage (GTDB taxonomy): Bacteria > Actinomycetota > Actinomycetes > Actinomycetales > Microbacteriaceae > Leifsonia. Next base: position 995,911 of record NZ_LMOZ01000002.1, on the reverse strand, counting down.
GTATCCACCGGATCGCATGCGTATCCTTCCCCCATGAGAGCGTTCTGGCGGGCCGCTGCGGCGGGAGCCGCGAGCGTGGCCGCCGGCGTCGGAGCGGCGGAGATCGTCAGTGCCGTCGGTGTGCAGGACGGCAGCCCGATCCTGGTCGTCGGCTCGCTGCTGATCGACCTCACGCCCGCGTGGCTCAAGAACGCCGTCATCGGGGTGTTCGGCACGGGCGACAAGGCGTTCCTCATCGTCTCGCTGACGGTCGCCCTGGTGGTGGGCGGCGGCCTGGCCGGCTGGGTCGAACTGCGCCGGCCTCCCCTCGGCCGCGTGCTGATCGGCGTGGGCGGGGTCCTCGGCGCATTCGCCGCGATCACCCGCGCCGGAGGCAGCATCGTCGACGTGCTGCCGTCGGCGCTGGCCGCCCTGGTCGGCATCCTCTTCCTCGGCTGGCTGATCGGCCTCCTGCGCGGCACGGAGCCGACCCGGATCGCACCGGACGGCGCCGTCACCCGGCGCCGGTTCGTCGCGGCGACCACCGGCACCGCCCTCGGCGGCATCCTCGCGGCGATCGTCGGCCAGGTGATCGCGGGCGGGTACCGCGCTGCCGCCGCGGCGCGCGCCGCCTTCCATCTTCCGAAGGCCGCCGTCGCGGCGCCCGCGGTGCCGGCCGGCGCCTCGTTCGACGTCGCGGGGCTGTCGCCGCTCATCACCCCGAACGCCGACTTCTACCGCATCGACACCGCGCTGCAGATCCCCGGCATCCAGCCGCAGGACTGGAAGCTGAGGATCACAGGGATGGTGGAGGAGGAGGTGGAGCTGACCTTCGCCGAGCTGCTCGCCCTGCCGCTGGAGGAGTCGATCACGACCCTCACCTGCGTCTCCAACGAGGTCGGCGGCGACTTGATCAGCAACGCGCTCTGGCTCGGCTATCCGATCCGGCATCTGCTCGCGCGGGCCAAGCCGTCGGCCGACGCCGACATGGTGCTCTCGCGCAGTCAGGACGGCTGGACGGCCGGCACGCCGCTGGAGGCGCTGACCGACGAGCGCAACGCGATCCTGGCCGTCGGGATGAACGGCCAGCCGCTCCCGCTCGAGCACGGCTATCCGGTGCGGATGGTCGTGCCCGGCCTGTACGGGTACGTCTCGGCGACCAAGTGGGTGGTCGAGCTGGAGGTGACCCGGTACGACAAGGCCACGTCGTACTGGACCGACCGCGGCTGGTCGGAGCGCGGGCCCGTCAAGCTGGAGTCGCGCATCGACGTGCCCGGCGACGGCCGGCAGGTGAAGGCGGGCACGGTCGCCGTGGCCGGTGTCGCCTGGTCGCAGCATGTGGGCGTCAGCGCCGTGCAGGTGCAGATCGACGGAGGCGCCTGGCAGCCGGCGACGCTCGCGGACGCGATCTCGGTCGACACCTGGCGGCAGTGGAAGTACGCGTGGCACGCGACGCCCGGCTCGCACACCATCAAGGTCAGGGCCACCGACGCGCACGGAACCGTGCAGACCTCCAAGGTGCAGGACGTCGTGCCCGACGGCGCGACCGGCCTGCACACGATCAGCGTGACCGTCACCTAGCGGTCGGTGCTTGACTAGATCCATGGCCTCCCCCGATCGTCCGCCCGCCCTGGTGGCGCCCGGCCCCGCGCTCCCGTCGGAGCTCCGTGCACGCTATGCCCGCACCGAGCAGCTCCCCGGCTTCGGCGAGACCGCGCAGCGCCGCCTACGCGCCGCCCGGGTGCTCGTCGTGGGAGCCGGCGGCCTCGGCTCGGCAGTGCTCCCGCTGCTGGCGGGCGCCGGCTTCGGCACGATCGGGATCGTCGACGACGACAGCGTGGAGGCGAGCAACCTCCCCCGGCAGACGATCCACGGGGAGCGCGACCTCGGCCGGCCGAAGACGGCGTCGGCGGCCGACGCGATCCGGGCGATCGACTCCGGGATCGCCGTGCGGGTGTTCCCCGAGCGGCTCACGTCGGCGAACGCCGAACGCATCCTGAGCGGGTTCGACCTCGTCCTCGACGGCAGCGACAACTTCCCCACGCGCTATCTGGTGGACGACGCGGCCCTGCTCTCCGGTCTGCCCGTGGTGTGGGGCGCGGTGCACCGGTTCGGCGGGCAGGCGGGCCTCAGCTGGGCCGGGCGCGGACCGCACTACCGCGACCTCTTCCCGCAGCCTCCCGAGCCCGGCACGGTGCCGAGCTGCGCGGAGGCCGGCGTGCTCCCGAGCGTCTGCGGGGTGATCGGGTCGCTGATGGCGAGCGAGGCGATCAAGGTCGTGACCGGGGAGGGCGACCTCCTGCTCGGCCGGGTGATCGTGCACGACGCGCTGCGCGGGACGTTCCGCGAGCTGGAGTACGCCGCCGACCCCGAAGCGGAGCCGGTCACCGAGTTGATCGACTACGACCTGTTCTGTGGGATCGCCGCCGAGCCCGAGGTCACGACTTCGGCGACCTTCGGCTCGGCCACCTTGAGCTCGGCGACCTCCATCTCGGCAGCCGAGCTGGCCACCCGCCTGGCCGCCGGGCAGCCGCACACCCTGCTCGACGTGCGCGAGCCGTGGGAGGCCGACATCGCCGAGCTTCCCGGCTCGCTGCTGGTGCCGCTCGACGTCGTCATCCGCGACGCCGCGGGGGTCGCGGAGCGGTTGAGCGACGACCCCCTCGTCATCGTCTGCCACCACGGCGTGCGCGCCGAGACCGCCCGCCGCGCGCTCGACGCCGTCGGGGTGCCCGGCGTCGTCCTCGCCGGAGGGCTGGACGCCTGGTCGCGCGAGATCGACCCCGCCCTCCCGCGCTACTGACCATCGCGGGATACTGAACCCATGACCCCACCGCGCAGCGTCGAGGAGCATGTCGAACACGTCACCCGCCTCCTGGCGCCGCTGACCGCGGAACCCGACGTGGAGGCGGTGCCGCTGGCCGAGGCAGCCGGCCGGGTCGCGGCGTCGGACGTCCACTCGGAGGTCGACCTGCCGCTGTTCCGTAACTCGCAGATGGACGGCTTCGCCGTTCGCGCGGCCGACGTCGCCCACGTCCCTGTCGCGCTGGAGGTCACCGGCGACGTGCCCGCCGGGCACGAGGTGCCGCTCGTCCTGGCCGCCGGCACGGCCATCCGGATCATGACAGGAGCCCCCGTCCCGAGCGGCGCCGACGCGATCGTGCCCGTGGAGGACACCGAGCTGGTGCTGGGCAGGGACGACGACCTCGAGGGCGCCGTCGTCGAGATCCGCCGGCCGCGGAAGCGCGGAGAGTACGTGCGCGAACGCGGCAGCGACCTGCGCCGCGGCGAAGTGCTCGTACGGGCTGGCACGCGCCTCGCGCCGCGGCATCTGGCCGCGCTGGCCGCAGCGGGCGTCACGGCCGTCACTGTGCGGGCGCGGCTGCGCGTCGCCGTCCTTACCACCGGCTCCGAGCTCGCCGCTCCGGGCGACAGCGTGCGCTTCGGTCAGGTCTTCGACGCGAACGGCGTCGCGCTCGCGGCTCTCGTCGAGGAGGCCGGCGCGGTGGTCTCGCTGCGGGCGAGCAGCGACGACGACCCGGAGGCGTTCGCACGGGTCTTCGACGCCGCGGTCGCGGCCAGCGACCTCGTGGTGACCTCCGGAGGCATCTCGAAGGGCGCCTACGAGGTCGTCCGCGAGGTGCTCCTCCCCCGCGGCGCCGAGGTCACGACGGTCGCGATGCAACCGGGCGGCCCCCAGGCGACGGCGGTCGTCGACGGCATTCCGGTGCTGTGCTTCCCCGGCAATCCGGTCAGCACCCAGGTGTCGTTCGCCGTCTTCCTGCGCGCACCGCTGCGGGAGGCCGCGGGCCTGCCCGAGCTGCCGCTGCGCCGGGCGCCGTTGACGGAGGCCGTACGCTCCGTGCCCGGCAAGCGCCAGTTCCTGCGTGGGCGTGTCGGCGCCGACGGCGTCTCCCCGGTGTCGGGCCCGAGCTCGCACCTGGTCGCCGCGATGGCGAACGCCGACGTGCTGATCGACCTGCCCGCCGACGCGGAGGCCGTGGCGGCCGGCGCGGACGTGACAGTCTGGACCCTATGAGCGAGCTCACCCACCTGGACGCCGACGGCCGCGCTCGCATGGTCGACGTCGGCGCGAAACCCGAGACCGATCGGGAGGCCGTCGCCCGCGGCCGCTTCGTGACCACGCCAGAGGTGGTGCGGCTCGTCGCGGCCGACGGCCTGCCCAAGGCCGACGTGCTCTCGACCGCGCGGATCGCCGGAATCACCGGCGCCAAGCGCACGAGCGACCTCATCCCGCTCTGCCACCCGCTTCCGCTCACCTCGGTGCGGGTCGACTTCGCCCTCGACGAGGCGGCGGGCACGATCGCGGTGGAGGCCGTAGCCCGCACCCACGGCCGCACCGGCGTCGAGATGGAGGCGCTGACCGCCGTCGCCGTCGCGGGCCTGACCCTGCACGACATGGTGAAGGCCGTCGACCCTGCGGCCAGCATGACCGACGTGCGGCTGGTCGCCAAGAGCGGCGGCAAGCGCGGCGACTGGCGACGGCCGGGCGAGGCTGCGGAGGTCTCGGCTGCAGAGCCCGCTGCGCCGGCCGTGCCGGCAGCGCCGCGACCCGACGCCGCCGTCGTGCTCGTGGCCTCCACTCGCGCGGCGGCCGGAGAGGCGGTCGACACGACCGGCCCGGTTATCGCGGACTGGCTCGCCGGCCAGGGCCTCCAGCCCGAGGTGCGGGTCGTCGCCGACGCCGACATCGCCCCCGCCCTGCGCGCCGCGGTCGCCGAGCGGCCGGGTGTCGTGCTCACGACCGGCGGCACCGGGGTGTCCCCCGACGACCGCACGCCGGAGGCCACCGCCGCGGTGCTCGACCGCGACCTCCCCGGGCTGGCCGACGCCTTGCGTACGCGCGGCGCGGCCTCCACCCCGCTCGCCGCGCTGAGCCGGGGCCGCGCCGGCGTCGCCGGCACGACCCTGGTCGTGAACCTTCCCGGTTCGCGCGGCGGCGTGGCCGATGGACTGGCCGTGCTCGAGCCCGTGCTCGCACACCTCCTCGACCAGCTGCACGGCGGCGACCACGACGGGGCGGTGCGATGAGCGACGTGTTCGCGGACGTCTCGGACCGCCCCCTCGACCCGACCACGCTGGACGAGTTCGTGTGGCGTCGAGACGCCGGCGCCGTGGTCTCGTTCCAGGGCATCGTGCGCGATCACGACGGCGGCCGGTCCGTCGTCTCCCTCGACTATCGCGCCCATCCGGAGGCGAACGACTTCCTGAGCGCCTGCTGCGAGGAGGTCGCCGCGCGCACCGGCCTCCGTGTCGCCGCCGTGCACCGGGTCGGCTCGCTCACCATCGGCGACCTGGCCCTCATCGCGTCCGTCGCCGCTCCCCACCGTGCCGAGGCCTTCGCCGCCTGCGCCGAGCTCGTGGAATTGATCAAGTCACGCGTGCCGATCTGGAAGAGGCAGCACTTCTCCGACGGCGAGTCGGAGTGGGTCGGGCTCTGAACGATCGACTCGATCTGCCGCGTCTGCGGGTCTAGAGTTCTGTTCATGCCGCAGATACGGGTCAAGGACGCCGCCGTGTTCCTCGGAGTGAGCGACGACACCGTGCGTCGCTGGATCGACGCCGGCATGCTCGTGAGTGAGAAGGACGAGGGCGGACGCACCGTCGTCGACGGTCTGGAGCTCGCCAGGATCGCCAAGCAGAACGCCGTGCTGCCACCGGACCCGTCCAACGTCGGCCGCTCCGCCCGCAACCGGTTCGTCGGGATCGTCACCGACATCGTCATGGACAAGGTGATGGCACAGGTCGAACTGCAGTGCGGGCCCCACCGCGTCGTCTCGCTGATCAGCAGCGAAGCCGTGCGCGAGCTCGGCCTGGAGCTGGGCTCCGTCGCCGTCGCCGTGGTCAAAGCCACCAACGTCATCGTCGAGACCGCGACGATCAAGGAATGAGGAGCATCGGGATGACGATCATCGGAATGAGGACGCGCAGCAGGCTCGCGATCGCCGGAACAGCACTCGCGGCCGTGCTGCTCGCCGCGACCGGATGCTCCGCGACAGCGTCGGCGCCTGCGACGCAGACGCCCACTAAACATGCGATCACGGGCACGATCACCGTCTTCGCCGCGGCCTCTCTCACCAAGACCTTCACCGAACTCGGCCGGGAGTTCGAGAAGGTGAACCCCGGAAGCACGGTCACATTCAGCTTCGCCGGCTCCTCCGACCTGGTCACCCAGCTGAACGGAGGCGCGCCCGCCGACGTCTTCGCCTCGGCGGACGAGAACAACATGAAGAAGGCCGTCGGCGCAGGCGTGACCGGCGGCGACCCCGTCGACTTCGCGACGAATGTGCTGGCGATCGCCGTGCCGCCGGGCAATCCGGCGCACATCACGTCGTGGGCCGACCTCGCCAAGGCGGGCGTCAAGACGGTCGTCTGCGCGCCGCAGGTGCCATGCGGGGCGGCGACCGCCAAGGTCGAGGCGAACACCGGCGTGACCCTGACACCGGTCAGCCAGGAGTCGTCGGTGACCGACGTGCTCGGCAAGGTGTCCTCCGGGGAGGCCGACGCCGGCGTCGTCTACGTCACGGACGTCAAGGGCGCGGGCAAGAGCGTCGACTCCGTCCCGTTCCCGGAGGCGAAGGACGTCGTCAACACCTACCCGATCGTCGCGATCAGGCAGGGACCGAACGCCACGGGCGCCGCCGCGTTCATCGCGTTCGTGACGGGGCCGGAGGGGAAGAAGGTGCTCGAGGCCGCCGGCTTCGGCACGCCGTGACCCGGAGGCGCCCGGCGGGCGGCACCGCGACGGGCATCCCGGGCTGGGTCCTCGTCGTCGCCGCGATCGGCGCACTGTTCGTGCTGCTGCCGATCATCGCGATGGTGACGCGCGTGAACTGGGCGCAGTTCGGCGCCCTCATCACCTCGCAGGAGTCGATCGACGCGCTCCTGCTCAGCCTGCGCACCTCGGTGACCGCGACGGCGGGCTGTCTCGTGCTCGGCATCCCGATGGCGATCGTGCTCGCCCGAGTGCCGTTCCGCGGGCGCGGGCTCGTGCGCGCCATCGTGCTGCTGCCGTTGGTGCTGCCGCCGGTCGTCGGCGGCATCGCGCTGCTGGCCCTGTACGGCCGGCGCGGCCTCCTCGACGGCGCGATCCCGATCGCATTCTCGACGCCGGCCGTCATCATCGCGCAGACCTTCGTCGCGCTGCCGTTCCTCGTGCTCAGCCTGGAGGGCGCACTGCGGACGACCGGTGAGCGCTACGAGGCGGTCGCCGCCACGCTCGGCGCCGGGCCGTCGTCCGTGTTGTTCCGGGTGACGCTGCCGCTGGTCGCTCCCGCCATCGTCTCCGGCGCGATCCTGTCGTTCGCGCGCGCGCTCGGCGAGTTCGGCGCGACGCTGACCTTCGCCGGCAGCCTCCAGGGCACCACCCGCACCCTCCCGCTGGAGATCTACCTTCAGCGGGAGACCGATCCCGATGCCGCGATCGCGCTGTCGCTGGTGCTGATCGCCATCGCCATCGCCGTGGTCGCGGTGGCGCACGGCGCGGGCGAGCCGTTGCGGCGGAGGACGACATGACGCTGCGGCTCTCGGCGCAGGTCGCCGAACGCGACGTCGACGTGGAGCTGAGCCTGGCCTCCGGCGAGACGCTGGCCCTGCTCGGCCCGAACGGCGCGGGCAAGTCGACGGTGCTCGGCGTGCTGGCCGGGCTGGTCCGGCCCGACGAGGGCCGGGCGACGCTGGCCGACGAGACCCTGTTCGACCTCCCGGCGACGTGGCTGCCGCCGCACCGGCGGGCGATCGCGTTGCTGGCGCAGGATGCTCTGCTGTTCCCGCACCTGACCGTGCGGAGGAACGTCGAGTTCGCACCGCGGTCGTCGGGTGCGTCTCGCGCGGAGGCCCGGGCGAGAGCCGACCAGTGGCTGGACCGCACCGGCGTCCACCCGCTGGCCGACCGTCGCCCGAACGCCCTCTCGGGAGGCCAGGCCCAGCGGGTGGCGATCGCCCGCGCACTGGCCGCCGAACCCGACCTGATCCTCCTCGACGAGCCGCTCGCGTCCGTCGACGTCGCCGTCGCCGGAGAACTCCGCGGGATGCTCGCCGAGGTGCTCGCCGCGCGCACCGCCATCGTCGTCACGCACGACGCGCTCGACGCCTACCTGCTCGCCGACCGCGTCGCGGTGCTGCATGGCGGGCGCGTCGTCGAGCAGGGCCCCGCGCGGGAGGTCCTCACGCACCCGCGGCACCCGTTCACGGCCGAGCTCACCGGCCTCAGCCTCCTCACCGGGGAGCGGACGGCGACCGGCCTGGTGACGCCCACCGGTCTCGCCCTCGGCGGGACGCCGACCGCTCCCATCCCGGAGGGCCGAGCCGTCACCGCAGTGGTGCGGCCGTCATCGGTGACGCTGCAGGCGGGCACGCCCGTCGATGGCTCGGCGGGGATCGCCGCCGTCGTGACAGCCCTCGAGCCGCGCGACGACCTCGTGCGCGTGCGCACCGACCGCCTCACCGCGCTCGTGCCCGCCGCCGTCGTCGCGGAGCTGCGCCTCACGATCGGCGCGCGCGTCACGCTGACCGTGCCGCCCGCCGAGGTGCGCATCTCCCCCGCGTGACGCCTGCGACGCCGCCCACATTCGTCACGAATCCCGACATTCGTGCCACGAAACCGTGGATTCGTGACGAAGGTGCAGCGCGCTGGTCAATGGGAGCCGAGGTGCATGCCCGCTGTCGAGTAGCCTCCGACCGGATTCTTCGACGGCTGCGGCTCGTCGAACACCGGGTTGGCTTTGCCCGGGAGGCTCTGCGGCACCACCCGTGACCGCACCGCCGCCACGATCGCGGCGGCGCACGCCGCGACCAGCACCACGCCCGTGACCACGAGAGCCCAGCCCGCCGCCTCGCCGCGGGTCAGCAGCACGATCCCGAACGGCAGTACCGCCCACGCAGCGATCCCCGCGAGAACCGCCGCCACGGTCAGCAGCCGCGCTCGAGCCCTCCGCCGATCGACCCGCTCGAACTCCTGCATGTGTGCGCTCATGGCGACCTCCCCCGATCACGCCGAAGCCTGTTGACCCGGAGCCTAGCGCACGGGAACCGCCGGGGATCAGCCTCCCGCGAAGGGCGGCAGCACGTCCACCCGTTCGCCGATCACGGCGGCAGGATCGCGCGAGACCACGCCGTCGACCAGGAACGACCCGTTCCGCAGCACCAGCCGCATCGCGTCGCCGTAGCGGTTCGCGAGCTCCTCGCGCAGCGCGGCCACTGTGGGCTCGCTCAACGCCAGGCGCTCCTCCTCGCGTCCTGCAGCCTCCTCGGCCGCCGCGAAGTAGCGCACCAGCACAGCGGTCTCAGCCACCGATCGCTCCCATGCTCCGCACGGGAGGCACGAACCCGGCGCGCTCCATCCCGTGCCCCGACTGCTTGTTCCACATCGCGCCGCGCCACCAGCGCGCGATCTCGGCGTCGTCGGCGCCGGCGCGCAGCAGACCCCGGAGGTCCGTCTCGTCGTCGCCGAAAAGGCACGAGCGCACCGTGCCCTCCGCTGTGATCCTGGTGCGGTCGCAGGCCGCGCAGAACGAGCGCGTCACCGATGCGATGATGCCGACCGTCTCGGGGCCGCCGTCGACGAGCCACTCCTCCGCGGGCGCCGACGGATCGTCGCGGCCGACCTCCCGCAGCTCGAAGCGGGTGCGGAGGACGCCGAGCAGTTCCTCCGCGGAGACCATGTTGTCGCGCATCCAGGTGTGGTCCGCGTCCAGCGGCATCTGCTCGATGAACCGCAGCCGGCAGCCGTGCTCGAGCGCCCAGGCCAGGAGGTCGGGGGCGCCGGCGAGGGTCTGGCGCATCATCACGGCGTTCAGCTTGAGCGGAGTGAGTCCCGCAGCGTGGGCCGCGGCGATCCCGGCGAACACGGCGGGAAGCCGGTCGCGCCGGGTGAGCGCGGCGAAGTGCTCCCGGTCCACCGTATCGAGCGAGATGTTGACGCGGTTCAGCCCGGCGGCCACCAGAGCGGGCAGCCGATGGTCGAGCCCGATGCCGTTGGTGGTGATGCTGATGTCGATCCCAGGGGCCGCGGCGTGCGACAGCCCGATGATCTCGGCGAGGTCCGCGCGCATCAGCGGCTCGCCTCCGGTGAAGCGCACCTCCCGGATGCCGAGGTCGCGCACGCCGATGCCGACCAGACGCGCGATCTCCGCCGGCGTCAGGAGGTCGTCGCGCGGGATGGCCGGGAGGCCTTCGGCCGGCATGCAGTACGTGCAGCGCAGCGAGCACTTCTCGGTGACCGACACCCGCAGGTCGCGAGCCACCCGGCCGAAGCGGTCGACGAGGCCCGGCACGTCGGGTCGGCCGTCCACCTGCGGCTCCGCGCCGGCGCGGGCGCTGCGCGGGAGTCCGAGGTTGACGGCGGTCATGACTTCAGCGTAGACCGACGGAGGCCGTAGACCAGCGGTCGGTCCCCGGAATAAGCTGCGCGCATGGGAATCATCTCGTCCGGCTTCCTCGGCCGGCGACGCTCCGAGGACCCTCGCCTCCCACCCGGTCAGTACGTCACGGAGGGCTTCCCCGTGCTGTCCGCCGGGCCGACGCCGCGCATCGCGAAAGACGACTGGGCGTTCACGATCACGACCGAGAAGGGCGTCGTGCACCGCTGGAGCTGGGACGAGTTCCTCGCTCTGCCGCAGGACGACGTCGGCACCGACATCCACTGCGTCACCAGCTGGTCGAAGCTCGGGACGTCGTGGCGCGGCGTCGCGCTCGACACACTGTTCGAGAAGGTCGACACCGATTACGAGTACACGATGGCGCACTCGTACGGCGGCTACACGACGAACGTGCCGCTGAAAGACCTGCTCGACGGCAAGGCCTGGGTGGCGCACACCTTCGACGGCACCGACCTCCCGCCCGAGCACGGTGGTCCCGCGCGCCTGCTCGTGCCGCACCTGTACTTCTGGAAGAGCGCCAAGTGGGTCAGCGGTCTCGAGATGCTGCCGCAGGATCAGCCCGGCTTCTGGGAGCAGAACGGCTACAACATGTACGGGGACCCCTGGAAGGAAGAGCGCTACTGGTGACGACGGCGTGGCGGGTGGCCGATGTCGTGGCCGCGCACGAAGAGACGGCGACGGCGCGCACCATCCGGCTGCGCATCCCGGGGCTGGCGGGCCATCTGGCGGGCCAGCACGTGGACATCCGCCTCACCGCGCCCGACGGGTACCAGGCCGTGCGCTCCTACTCGATCGCGTCGGCCTCCGGCGCGGGAGGACTGGCGCCGGACGAGTTCGAGCTGACCGTGGAGGAGCTGCCCGACGGCGAGGTGTCGCCGTACCTCGTGCACGGGCTCGCGGTGGGCGACCAGCTGGAGGTCCGCGGTCCGGTCGGAGGCTGGTTCGTCTGGCGCACCGCAGACACTGGCCCCGTGCAGCTGATCGCGGGCGGCTCGGGCGTGGTGCCGCTGATGTCGATGGCGCGGGCGCACGCGGCCGCCGGGAGCGCAGCGCCGTTCCGACTGCTCTACTCGGCGCGCACGCCGATGTCGGTCTACTACCGCGACGAGCTGATGGCGCTCGGCGAGGGCACCGCTCCGCTGCGCGTCGACTACGTGTACACGCGGGAGGCGCCGCCGGACTGGCCGGTGGCCGCCGGCCGGCTGACGGCCGAAGCCGTAGGCTCGCTCGTACTGCCGGCCACGGATCCCCCGACGTTCTACCTGTGCGGATCGACCCCGTTCGTGGAGGCTGTGTCCGGGTGGCTCGTCGACGCCGGGCACGATCCGGACCGCATCCGCACGGAACGCTACGGCGGGATCGGAGGGGCACAGTGACCGACATGGACTACCTCGACGGCAACGCGGCCGCCGGGCTCCTCTCCGAGGTGTTCGCGGTCGACGTCACCTCGGCACGCGGCAAGTGCGCCCATTGCGGGGATGTGTCGGTGATCGCCAAGGCGCACCTGTACACCGACGACCACGGGATGGTGCTCCGCTGCGCCGTGTGCGGCGACGTCATCGCCATGGCGACCGAGCGCTCGAGCAGGCTGTGCCTCGATCTCCGCGGCCTCGACTGGCTCGAACTGGAGGTCTGAGCCCCTCAGCAGGCGGTCATCCGCTGCCCGTACAATCATCCGGTGCCAGCCGAAACCTCCACGAGTCTCGACCCCGACGATCTCGCGACGACTCTCCGCGTCCTCGCCCAGCTCCACGAGCTCGACCAGGAGCACCCGGACTTCGTCTCGGTGCGCCGGGCGACCGCGCACATGTTCAAGGCCGTGAAGCAGGCCAGGCGGCGCGAGCTGCGGGAGGCCGAGCTCGCCGCCGACCGCGCCGTGATCGCCGCCACCGCCACCGGCGCCCCCGACCGCATCGACGACGAGACGCGCGGCCGCGACCTGACCTCCCCCACCACGGGCGCGACCACGGCCGGCACCCTCGTCAACTCGCAGGCCTGCTACATCTGCAAGCAGCACTACACGCAGGTCGACTGGTTCTACCACCAGCTCTGCCCGTCCTGCGCCGCGTTCAGCCACGCCAAGCGCAACGCCCGCACCGACCTGACCGGCAAGCGCGCGCTCCTCACCGGAGGCCGCGCCAAGATCGGCATGCACATCGCGCTGCGACTGCTCCGCGACGGGGCCGACCTCACCATCACCACGCGCTTCCCGCGCGACGCGGTGCGCCGCTTCTCGCAGCTGCCCGACGCCTCCGAGTGGCTGCACCGGCTGCGCGTCGTCGGCATCGACCTTCGCGACCCGGCGCAGGTGATCGGCCTGGCCGACTCCGTCGCTTCGCACGGCCCGCTGCACGTGCTCATCAACAACGCCGCCCAGACGGTCCGCCGGTCCCCCGGCGCGTACTCGCTGCTGGCCGAGGCCGAGTCGCACCCGCTGCCCGACGGCCCGCTTCCCGCTCTCGAGACGTTCGGCCACACCGCCGACCCGCACCCGCAGGCGCTGCAGGCGTCGGTCGCCGCGCACCCGCTGCTGTCGTCGGCGAACGTGCGCGGCACGGTCGCCGAGCTCGTCGGCGCTGCCGCGCTGACGGCCGACGACCTGGCCTCGGCCGCGATGGCCGCCGGCTCGTCGTCGCTGGAGCGCCACCACGACGGCACCGCGATCGACGCAGGCGGACTGGTGCCCGATGTGCAGCGCGTCAACACCTGGACGCAGGCAGTCGGCAGCATCGACCCGCTCGAGCTGCTGGAGGTGCAGCTCTGCAACACGACCGCGCCGTTCATCCTCATCGACCGGCTCCGCCCCTCCCTTGCCGCCGCCGACCGCTCGTACGTGGTGAACGTGTCGGCGATGGAGGGCGTCTTCGGCCGCCGCTACAAGGGCGCAGGTCACCCGCACACCAACATGGCCAAGGCCGCGCTGAACATGCTCACCCGCACGAGCGCGCAGGAGCTGTTCGAAACCGACAACATCCTGATGACCAGCGTCGACACCGGCTGGATCACCGACGAGCGCCCGCACTACACGAAGGTCCGACTGGCCGAGGAGGGTTTCCACGCCCCGCTCGACCTCGTCGACGGCGCCGCCCGCGTCTACGACCCGATCGTCCGCGGCGAGGCCGGCGACGACCTCCAGGGGGTCTTCTTGAAGGACTACAAACCGTCGGCGTGGTGACGGTGTCGCTAGACTGACCGAGGCATCGCGGGGAGGCCGCTGGGGACCTTCCCGAAGGTCTTCCGGGCGCCTGCGTGCAGAACGTACAGTGAGCACGAAGGCAAACGAAGGGCAGCCGATGTCGAGCAGTTCCCCCTCTGGCGACAAGGCGCAGGGCGGAGGTCCTGCAGCTCAGGACGGGCCCGTCGCTTCGCGCGTGCGGCCGAAGGAGCCCGTCCCGATCCCCGGGCAGGCGCATCCGGTCGAGCCCTCGAGCCTGCACGGCAGCCGCTTCAAGCACTGGCTGCTGCGCGGCATGATCGACGAGAAGGGCACCCAGCAGGGTCCCCACGGCCGCAATCCGGAGCGGACGCACTCGTGGTGGCAGGTCATGTGCCTCACAGGAGTCGACTACTTCTCGACCCTCGGCTATCAGCCGGCGATCGCAGCGCTCGCCGCCGGCCTGATCTCCCCGTTCGCGACGCTGGTGCTGGTGGCGCTGACCCTGCTCGGCGCCCTCCCGGTGTACCGCAGGGTCGCCAGGGAGAGCTTCCGGGGCTCCGGCTCGATCGCGATGCTGGAGCGCTTCCTGCCGTGGTGGGCCGGCAAGCTCTTCGTCCTGGTGCTCCTCGGCTTCGCCGCGACCGACTTCATGATCACGATCACGCTCTCGGCCGCCGACGCCTCCGCGCACGCGATCGAGAATCCGTTCGCGCCGTCCTGGTTCCACGGCAACAACGTCATCATCACGCTCGTGCTGCTGACGGCGCTGGGCGCGGTGTTCCTCAAGGGCTTCCGCGAGGCTATCGGCATCGCGGTGGTGCTCGTGGCCGTGTACCTGGCGCTGAACGTCGTCGTGGTCACGACCTCCATCGTGCAGGTCTTCGAGCACCCCACCGCCATCGACGACTGGTGGACTGCGCTGTTCCAGCAGAACGGCAGCCCGCTGATCATCGTCGGCGTCGCCCTCCTGGTGTTCCCCAAGCTCGCGCTCGGCCTCTCCGGCTTCGAGACCGGCGTGGCGGTCATGCCGCAGATCAAGGGCAAGCCCGACGACGACCCGAACTACCCGGTCGGGCGCATCCGCGGCGCGGGGCGGCTGCTGACCACCGCCGCGATCATCATGAGCGTCTTCCTCATCACGTCGAGCTTCACGACGACGCTCCTCATCCCGCAGAAGGAGTTCCAGCCCGGAGGCGCCGCCAACGGCCGCGCGCTCGCCTACCTGGCGCACGAGTACCTGGGCAACGGGTTCGGCACGGTCTACGACATCAGCACCATCCTGATCCTGTGGTTCGCCGGGGCGTCGGCGATGGCCGGCCTCCTCAACCTGGTGCCGCGCTACCTCCCCCGCTACGGGATGGCGCCGCAGTGGGCGCGCGCCGTGCGTCCGCTCGTGCTGGTCTTCACCGCGATCGCCTTCGTCATCACGCTGGTGTTCGACGCCAACGTCGACGCCCAGGGCGGCGCGTACGCGACCGGCGTGCTGGTGCTGATCACCTCGGCGTCGCTGGCGGTGAGCCTCTCCGCTTGGCGCAAGAAGCAGCCCAAGCGCACGGTGGTCTTCGCGATCATCACCGCGATCTTCGTCTACACGACGATCGACAACATCATCGAGCGCCCCGACGGCCTCCGCATCGCGACGCTGTTCATCCTGGGCATCCTCGTCGTGTCGATCGTGTCGCGCATCGGCCGGTCGTTCCAGCTGCGCGCCACCAGCGTGACCTTCGACGTGACGGCTCTGGACTTCATCCTGGAGGACGCCGAGGAGGGCGAGATCCGGATCATCTCGCACGAGCCCGACGTCGACTCGACGAAGGAGTACGAGGAGAAGAACAAGGACGAGCGCAAGTACAGCCACATCCCGCAGCGCTCGCGCACCATCTTCCTGGAGGTCCTGCGGTCCGACTCGTCCGATTTCGAGGAGGACCTGGTCGTGCACGGCGTCGTCAAGTACGGCTACCGGGTGCTGCAGGTGAAGAGCGGCAACGTGCCGAACACGATCGCCGCGGTCCTGCTCGAGATCCGCGACATCACCGGTGTCGTGCCGACCGTCTACTTCGAGTGGACGGAGGGCAATCCGATCTCGAACATGTTCCGCTACCTGATCACGGGCGTCGGCGAAGTCGCGCCGGTGACGCGCGAGGTGCTGCGGGAGGCCGAGAGGGACGTCAAGCGGCGGCCCGCCGTGCACGTGGCCTGACCGGCACGCCCTCTCACCGCTCGGCCCGCTCTGTGGCAGCATGACCGCATGGACACGCGCGCGATCTTCGAGGCGGTCGGCGTCGCCTTCGAGTTCGCCGGCGTCGCGGCGCTGGCGATCGGCTTCGTCGTGGCGCTCGCGATCTCGCTGACCGTCTGGGTGCGCCGGCGCAGCGGCAAGGAGGCCTTCCGCACGCTGCGGGAGAGCTTCGGCGGCGTGATCCTGCTCGGGCTGGAGCTGCTGGTCGCGGCCGACCTGGTCAAGACGGTCACATCGAACCCCACCCTGACCGACGCGGTCGTGCTGGGGATCATCGTGCTCATCCGCACCATCCTCAGCTTCTCGCTGCAGGTCGAGATCGACGGGGTCGCACCGTGGCGCCGCGCATTCGTCACCGGGCCGGAGGTGCTGGCGCGGGCGGTGAAGAAGGCCGGGGGCGCCGGCTCGGCATCCGGAGCACCGACGGGCGCGCCGGAGACCTGAGCCGCGGGCTCAGCCGCGCGCCGCGCGCTCCGCGTTGCGCTGCTTGACGCGGGCGTTCTCGGCGCGCACCTGCGCCTGGGTCGCCCGCTCGGCCACCAGCCACGCGGGCGGGTCGGCGAGGAGCGCCTTGATCTCGGCCGTCGTCAACGGCTCGGTCACCCCGCCACGGGCCAGGCCGGAGTTGCTCACGCCCAGCTTGCGCGAGACGACGTCGCGCGGGTGGGGGCCGTCAGCACGCAGAGTGACCAGCCACTCGGGCGGGTTGGCGTTCAGCTCGTCGAACTCGCTGCGGCTGATCTCACGGTCGCGGAACTCCTCCGGAGCCGCCGACAGCAGGATGCCGAGCTTCTTGGCCGCGGAGGCCGCCTTCATGGTCTGGTCCTTCATGGGTTCAAGGGTATCGTCCGCCGGGCCATCCGGCCGTTCGGTAGCCTGGCCTGCATGGCCTCCCGCTTCACCCTCGCGTTCCCGTTCGGCGTCACGATCGGCAAGTGGACGCGCGTCTTCGCCGAACGGCAGCCGACCGTCGAGCTGGTGGTGCGGCCGTCCGCCGACCCGCTCGCGCTGCTGGAGGCCGGGGAGGCCGACATGGTGTTCGCCCGCGACGCGCCGGCGGACGACGACCGGCACCTCATCCCGCTCTACTCCGAGGACGTCGTGGTGGTCATGAACCACGAGCACCTCCTGACGCTCGAGGAGAAGCTGCAACTGGCCGACCTGGAGGGCCAGCCCCGGGTGGAGGGCGAGCCGTCCGAGGCGCTCATGCGCAGCGTGGCAGAGGGTGACGGCATCGCCCTGATGCCGGCCTCGGTGGCCAAAGCGCTGCGCCGCAAGGACGTGGAGGCGATCCGGCTGGAGGACGGTCCGGTCTCGCAGGTGGGCCTCGCCTGGCCACGCCACGACCAGCATCCCCTCGTCGACGAGTTCATCGGCATCGTGCGCGGCCGCAAGGCGCACAGCTCCCGCAACCCCGAGATCGCGGCCACGCAGGCCGCGCAGTCGGCGCAGGACGCCAAAGCGGCCAAGGCCGCGAAGCTGGCGGCCACGCAGTCCGCGCGGGCCGCGAAGCAGGCCAGGCGGGCGGCGGCCGCGAAGAGGTCGTCGGGCAAGCGCCCACGCCCGAAGCGCTGACCGCCGACCGCACCGGCATCCACCAGAATGGGCACATGACGGCTGACGACGGCAGCGCGACCACGCTCACGACGAGCATCGGAACCAGCATCGGGCGCGCGGCGCAGAGCGCCGTCTACCGTGCGGGAGTGGCCGGCAGGCGCCCCACCCTCCCTGTCGCGTTCCCCGAATTGGAGCGGGCTGCGCGCCGGCGTCTGTCGCGGGCCGCGTACGCGTATATCGCCGGGTCCGCCGGGCTGGAGCGCACCGACGCAGCCGACACGGCCGCCTTCGGCCGGCGACGCATCGTCCCCCGGGTGCTGCGCGACGTCGCCGAGCGCGACCTCTCGACCACACTGTTCGGCCGCACCCTGTCCTCTCCTCTGCTGTTGGCACCGATCGGTGTGCTCGAGCTCGCCCGCCGCGGCGGCGACCTCGCGGCCGCGCGGGCCGCTGCGGCGCAGGGCGTGCCGTTCACGATCTCCAACCAGGCCTCTGCGCCGATGGAGGCCGTCGCCGCCGCGATGGATGCCGTCCGCCCCGGCGCCCCACGCTGGTTCCAGCTGTACTGGAGCTCGTCGCGCGACCTGGTCGCCAGCCTGGTGGCGCGGGCGGAGGCCAGCGGCTGCGAGGCGGTCGTGGTGACTCTCGACACCCACGTGCTGGGGTGGAGGCCCCGTGACCTCGCCCTCGGCTACCTCCCTTTCAGCCGCGGGCTCGGCATCGCCCAATACACCAGCGACCCGGTGTTCGGCCGCCTCGTGCGCGAGCGGATCTCCACCGCCGCCCCCCGCGAGCGCACGCCGATCACGCCCGCCGCTGTCGCGTCGTTCGCGAGCATCCTGCGCCACCACCCCGGCGAGCTGCGCGAGAACCTCCGCTCGGGAGAGCCGCTCGCCGCCGTCGAGACCTTCCTTGACGTCTTCGCCGACCCCTCCCTCGGCTGGAGCGACCTGGCCTTCCTGCGTGAGCGCACGCGCCTGCCGATCGTGCTGAAGGGCGTGCTTCATCCCGACGACGCGCGGCGCGCGGTCGACGCGGGCGTGAACGCCGTGCAGGTCTCGACGCACGGCGGCCGTCAGATCGACGGCGAGGTCGCGGCGCTCGATGCGCTGCCCGGAGTCGTGGAGGCGGTCGCCGGCCGCCTCCCTGTACTCTTCGACAGCGGGATCCGCGGCGGGGCCGACGCGCTCATCGCGCTCGCGCTCGGCGCCCGCGCCGTGGCGATCGGCCGGCCGTACGCCTACGCGCTCGCGGTCGCCGGCGAACGGGGCGTGCGCGAGCTGCTCAGGAACGTCCTCGCGGAGCTCGACATCACGCTGGGCCTCGCCGGGGTCCGACGTGTCGCGGACCTCGACGAGTCCGTGCTGACGCGGAGCCTGTAGCCGCTACGCCACCGCCGCAGCGATCAACGACAGCAGCGCCTGCGCGTACGCCGTCGCCGCGTCATCCTCCTCGAAGAATCGCTCGGCACCGTCGAGCTCCAGCGTCACCCGGTACCCGTCCGGCGTGCGGGCGAGGTGACGGAACGACCCGCCGAGCAGTTCGCGCAGCTGATCCTCCCGCGGGATCCACAGGGCGTCCTCGACCGCGAGGGAGTCGAGCGCCCACTCGGTCGTGCCGTTGAAGCCGAGGATCGTCCCGGTGTCGAAGTGGTGCGGCTCGATCGTCATCTCGCTGACGGTGAACCGTTCGCCCGTCATCCCCGGCCGGTCGATGGCGAAGGTGTCGCCCGACACCGGCTGCCAGCGCAGCCCCGCCGCGCGGAGCAGGCGTGCGATGTCCTCGTCGATCATGGTGGATCCTCTCACTCGGTGACGATCACGATCTTGCCCCGCACGTGCCCGGCCTCCAGACGCCCATAGGCTTCGGCAGTGCGCTCGATCGGGAAGATGGAGTCGATCGGCAGCATGATCTCGTTGCGGGCGAGGAGGTCGGCCAGCTCCGCGAGCTCGGCGTTGCCGGCCGTGCGGCCGCCCACGGTGCGGGCGCCCCGGGCGGACGGGCCGAACGCCGCGATCGTGTTGATCCGCTCGGGAGGGACGCCCAGTTCGATCGCCACATCGATCGTGTCGGCGCCGTGGTTGTCGAGCACGGCCGTCACCCTCTCTCCGTCGTCGAGGAGCTCCCTCACCCGTTCGGCGAGCCCCTCGCCGTAGGCCACCGGCGTGATGCCGAGCGTCTCGAGGAACTCGTGGTTGTCCTCGCTTGCGGTGCCGATGACGGTCGCGCCGCAGTGCACCGCCAGCTGCGCGGCCAGCACACCGACGCCGCCGGCCGCTGCGCTCACCAGCACGGTGTCGTTCTCGTTCAGGTCGAGGGAGGCCTCGCTGGCCATCGCCGTGCGGCCGACGACGCCGAGCGAGCCGGCGACCTCGAAGGTCAGCGGGTCGGGCTTCTCGATGATCTGGCCGTCCTCCGGAACGACGACGAAGTCCGCGATCGACGCGAACGGGGCCGTCCCGAGCACGGCCTGACCCGGCTGGAAGCGCCTGGCGCCCTCGCCGACCTCCTCGACGAAGCCGGCGAAGTCCTGCCCCATCCCGCTCGGCAGCGTGACGCCCATGCGGGCGGCGGCCTTCTCGCTGCGATAGGCCTTGTAGTCCATGGGGTTCAGGCCGGCCGCCATCACCCGCACGAGGACCTGACCGGGACCGGGCCAGGGCCGCTCACGCTCCACGAGGTGGAGGTAGTCCCGGGATCCGAACTCCTCGAGCTGGATGAATCTGGGCACGGCCGCTCCCTTCCACTGGTACGCAGGAGCCTAGACCTGCCGCGTCGGCGACGGCAGGGACACTGGCCGACCTCTCAGCGAAGGGCTGCCATGCCGCACGATCAGCCGAAGAGCAGTGCGGCCTCCTCGTAGCGCGCCGGCGGGACCGTCTTGAGGCCCCCGGTCGCATCCGCGATCGACACGTTGACGACGTCGGTGCCGCGCAGCGACACCATCGAGCCCCAGCGGCCCTCGTACGCGGCGTCGACTGCGGCCATGCCGAGGCGCGTGGCGAGCACGCGATCGTAGGCGCTCGGCACGCCGCCGCGCTGCATGTGGCCGAGGACGGATGCGCGTGACTCGATCCCGGTGCGCTCCTCGATCATCGGGGCGAGCATCTCGCCGATGCCGCCGAGGCGCGGACGGTTGAACGCGTCGAGGCCCTTGTGCGAGTGCGCCTCCTCCATGGTGTCGAGGTGGAAGCCCTCGGAGACGACGATGACCGGGGCGCGGCCGCGGTCGCGGACCGACTCGACCCACTCGCAGATCTGCTCGATCGACTGCGGCTGCTCCGGGATGAGGATGGCGTGGGCGCCGCCGGCCATGCCCGAGTGCAGGGCGATCCAGCCGACGTGGCGGCCCATGACCTCCACGACCATGCAGCGCTGGTGCGACTCGGCCGTCGTGCGCAGGCGGTCGATCGCCTCGGTGGCGATCTCGACCGCGGTGTCGAAGCCGAACGAGTAGTCGGTCGCTGCGAGGTCGTTGTCGATCGTCTTCGGCACGCCGACGATCTTCAGGCCGGCGTCGGTAAGCCGGCGAGCCGCGGTGAGCGTGCCTTCGCCGCCGATCGCGATGATCGCGTCGATGCCGTTCTCGTCCATCATCCGCTGGATGTTCTCGGGGCCGCCCTTATCGCCCTCGAAGGGGTTGGTACGGCTGGAGCCGAGGATCGTGCCGCCCTGGCGCGAGAGCCCGCGGACGCTGTGCCGGTCGAGCGGCATGATGTCGCCGTTGACGACACCGCGCCAGCCGTACCGGAACCCGGCGAATTCGGAGCCGTACACGCGGTCGCCCTTGAGGACGGCCCCGCGGATGACCGCGTTCAGCCCGGGACAGTCGCCACCGCTCGTGAGGATGCCGATCTTCATGCTGCTCCGTTCCTCGGTGCGCTGCTGTGCCTGTCAGTGCGCGCCGTCTGCTCGTGTTTGACGCCCCTGTGCTGCATTGCACCCCTGAGCATCATGCCCGACGCATACCGGAGCACCAAAATCCAGTAGACAGCTCCGTCAGAGGCCGAGGGCGCGCTGCAGCTTGGAACTGCTCGCCGACGAACGCGCGCCGGCCGCCAGCAGCTCGGCCTCGATGCCGTCGAGCAGGGCGGTGCGCCGTTCGCGCGAGTCGGGCGCTCCGCTCAGCAGCTCGACCTCCCACTCGCGCCAGGCGTCGGTGGCGCCGGTGCGGAGGTTCTCGCTGCGGACGTGATCATCGCACAGCTCGGCGAGCTCGAACCCGGCCGCATCGGTGAGCACCCTCGTGTCGCGCACGTTCGTCACGCGGGCGACGGGCACCAGCCGGCTGCCGGCGAGTTCGTCGGCGATGACCTCCAGCAGGTCGGCGGGCGGATGCACGCCGTCGCCGAGCGGCCAGTGCAGTTCGGGCCTGCCCTCCTCCCCCGGTGGCAGCTTGACGTGCCAGCCCTCGTCGGACCCTCCGCGCCGGGCGCGCACCGCGATGCGCTGCCGGGCGAGCAGGAGGTCCTCGGTGTCGTGGTAGGTCGCTACCAGCTCGGCGGTGTGCGGCTCGCTCTCGACGGCCACCGCCCCGACGCCGACGAGAGGAGGGGTGGGAAGGTCGGCGTCGACGTCGTACTTGCGCTCGATCTCGAGCTGGGAACGGTGCTTCGCCATGTCCCCTGTCTAGTCCACTTCCGCCGAGTCACGAAATCACGAAGGCCGCGGTCGCACGGTCAGTAGGCTCCTGGCATGGAGAACGAGACCACCATCACCGCCCGTTTCGACGTCACGGGCTGGGATCCTGAGGAGTTGACCGGCATCCCCGGCGACTGGCTCGGAGCAGTCGTCATGCGCAAGGCCTACACCGAAGGCCTGGTGGGCGAATCGATCGCGCACTTCGTCTCGTCGGGCACCGAGGAGTCGGGGCGCGGTTACCTGGCCGCCGAGCGCATCACGGGCACGCTGACCGACGGGCGCTCCGGGTCGTTCACGGTGCACCACGGCGCACTGCAGCATCCTGACGACCCGTCGGCGTTCGGGTACATCGTGCCGGGGACCGGCACGGGCGGCTTCGAGGGATTCTCGGGATCCGCGCGCATCCGGCACGACGATCGCGGCGCCTACTTCGTGTTCGAACTGGACTGACCGCCCGCCCGATCGGGCGCCGCCTGCACTCTCGTGCGGCCGCGGTGCGCGCGGTACCCTCTGTGCATGAGCGACACCGAGCGCACGCCGGAGGACGACGACTTCGTCGAGGCGCAGGAGGGCGACTACGAGCCGGAGCCCGTCATCCACGACCCGGACGACCTCCCCGTCGACGACGACGAGGAGGACGACCGCATCGTCCCGGACGACGACCGTCCCGTCCCGCTCGACCCCGACGACGCCGAGATCGCCTGAGTCGTCGGCTTACGCGTCGAGCGCGTCCTCCAGCAGGTTGATGAGGGCCTCCAGCTGCACCGAGTCGGCGGAGCCGATCTCGACGTCGCTGCCGTCGAGCGCGCGGGCCGCCAGGCCCTGCTTGGAGTCGATCAGCTCGGCGATCTTGGAGTCGATCGTCTGAGCCGCGATGATCCGCCACGCCGTGACCGGCTCGTCCTGGCCGATGCGATGCACGCGGTCGATCGCCTGCGTCTGCTCGGCGGCCGTCCACGACAGCTCCGCCAGCACGACGTTGGAGGCCGCTTGGAGGTTGAGCCCGACGCCCGCCGCGGTGAGCGAGCACACCGCGACCGCGACCTCCGGGTCGTTGTTGAACGCGTCGATCTCCTTCTGCCGAGCCAGCGCCGACTGGTCGCCGCGGATCGAGATCGTCTTGAGGTCGCGGGCGGCGAAGGCCTCCTCCGCGGCATCCATCACGTCGATGTGCTTCGCGAAGAAGACCACCTTGCCGACCGAGCGCGCCAGCTGCGCGGCGTAGTCGGAGGCCAGTCCGGCCTTCGCCTGACCGATCTTGCGGACCATGGTGAAGACGTTGTCGCCGGTCCTGGCCGACTTCGACTCCTCGAGCTCCGACTGGGCGACCAGGCGGATGAGGTGCTTGCGGTGGGCCTCGTCGTCACCGTCGAACGAGTCGGGCCGGCCGGCGGCAGCCGCACGGTGGAAGCGGGCCACCAGACGGGCCGCCAGCTCCTTCTCGGCCTGCTTGATCGAGCGGCCGAGGTCGTCGTCGAGCTCGACGGGGAGGTCGACGACCCGGCGGCTCGGGAGGTCTGCGGCCACGTCGACCTTGCGCCGGCGGACGATGCCCAGGTCGATGACGGACTCGCGGGCCGCGGCGTAGAAGCCGAAGTCGGCCGGAGTGAGCCCGGTCTCCTCCAGACTCTCCATCAGCTCGGCGGTCGGCTTGTTGCCGTCGATCCAGCCGAGGAACTGCCAGATCGCCTTGAAGTCGTCGATGTCGTTGATGAGCGGCGTACCGGTGAGCGCGACGAGCAGCGGGTCCGCCGCCTTCTCACGGATCGCCTCCGCCAACCCGAGCACGAGGCGGGAGCGCTGCGAGTGCAGGTTCTTGATGAAGTGCGCCTCGTCGACCACCATGCCCTGGAAGCCGAGCGTGCGGAGCCAGGAGAGGTGTCGGTCGAGCACCTCATAGTTGACGATGACCACATCGGCGAATGCGTCGAGCCCTTCGCCGTCGCCGTGGATGACGGTCGCACGGCGGTGCGGGGTCCAGCGCTCGACCTCCCGCGCCCAGTTCATCTTGACGACGTTGGGCACGACGGCGAGCAGCGGATAAGCGTTCGCGACGGACGCGCCGAGCACCGACTGCGCCGTCTTGCCGAGACCGGGCTCGTCGGCGAGGAGGAACCGGCGGTGTCCCTGCCGGACGCTCTCGATGAACCGGGACTGGTGGTGCATGAGCTCGAGGCCCGGAGGCGAGTAGCGGTCGATCAGCGGTGCGGGCGGCAGCTCCATGCTGGCGGCCTGGCCGCCCGCCCCGTACTCGAACGACTTGAACAGCGGTCCGAGCAGCTCCCACGAGTCGAGGCGCCGGCGCGGCGCCGGCGCGGCCGTGGCGGCGCGGCTGAAGTCGGGCGCGAGGAAGGGATTGGAGAGCTGCCGGGCCTTCACCGAGGCGGGAACGACCTGCTTCTCGGCCAGCTCGGGCGGGATGACGCTGTCGGGCGCCGCAGGCCGCTCCACCGTGATGATGAGGTCATCGGGGCTGAGCTCCGTTCCCGACTCCAGCAGCCAGTCGCGCCGGATCTTCTGCGCGGTGGCCGTGGGGGGCGCCTCGCTCTCGAGCAGCGAGATGAGGGAGGTGTCACGAGCCGCTGTCTTGGCGAGGATCGTCGCGATGCCGTCGAGCCGCTTGAGCTGCTCGGCCCGGGAGGCATCGCTCAGCTCGGGGTCGGCCTTGGCGCGAGCGCGCTCCTCGCGCATGAGGAACGCGATCACCTGGAACTTGGTGCGGTTGGTCGGACCGAGCTTCTTGCCGTCCGCCGCCTTGGCCTCCACCTCGCGCACCTTGCGCGCGAGCACGGGGATGAGCCCGTCGTTGTTGGCGTGGCGGTTGCGCCGCTGCTGCGGGCGACTCGCCGTGCGCTGATTCGACGTCCGCTGACCCGATCGAGACATGGTCCTCCAGTGGAGGCGCCGCGCGCTGGCAGAGGACGCGACGCCGTAGAGCGTGAGGGCCGGCGGTGCGGCAGGGAACGGAACCGAGTGGTCCGGGCCGAGCATCGACGAACGCCGGGCGCACGACGCAGAACGGCCGTGCAGGTGTCATTTTACCGTATGCGGACGCCTCAGCGGCGTGTGTCGGCGGGAATCTTGATGGTGAGTCCCGCGACGACGAAGACGGCGGCCGCGGCGAGGCTCAGCACGGCGAGTGCCGGAGCGAGTCCGGGGATCGGCCAGATCGGGTTCCAGAGCACGGCGATCGGGATCAGCCCGACCAGCCACCACCTCCGCTTGGCCTGCCAGGCGAACACGCAGAGGATCAGCGCGAGGACGCAGACCGCGTACTGCACCCACACGTACCAGGCCGCGAACCCCAGGCCGAACAGCAGCGCGAGCGCGCCGAGGAGTCCGGGCGCGAGGGCGGCGCGATTGTAGGCGGGCGGCTGCGGGGTGTATGGCACCTCACAACTCTAGGTGAACGGTCCGCGCCCCCGGGACGAGAGCTCTCCCGGGGGCGCGGACGGCTGTTCGTGCGATACGGCTCAGAGGATCCCCCGGCGGAACAGGAACGCGCACGGTGGCGCGTCCGATCCCACGCGGACGATGACGGCGGAGTGAGACGCCAGCTCGACGAACGGCTCGAGGTCGAGCCGTGCCATCGGGATTCGGCGGAGCTCCGCGTCCGAGGCGATGCCGTTGACCGCGAACGCGACGTCGGGGACGTCGTACGGCTCGCCGGCGAGGTCCAGGAAGACGATCGGCGACGGGTCAGCGGTGTCGAGCGGGAACACACTGAGGATGGCCTCTGCGGCTGCTTCAGTGGTGACGTCCTCCCCCAGGAGGACGATGGGCGCTTGCAGTGATTCTTCGGGATAGCCGCTGCCGACAAGGGTAAGAGTGTCGCCATCTTTCAGAGAGTCGAGCGCACTCAAGAGCGCACCAGACAGCAGCGGGCTGAGGTTCTTCAGCAAAGTCGGGCCTTTCCTGTAAAACGAATATTTCTCAACCCCTATAGGGAGGATAGACCAGCCGGTATGTCCTCCCACACCCCCCGTTAGGGGGTGTATTCGCGGCGCGCCGTGGCGCATCCTGACGCGGATCCCTCCGATCTGATACGTCTGCATGAACTTCGCGGTATATGACGTTCGCTCATTATGCATCGTCGTGAATACACGGAGGTCTCCCGATACCTCGCCGGGGTATCGTCGGGCAGCGGTATCCTGGTGCCGTGATCGCAGACATCAAGAAGCGGGCCCTCCACCGCACGCGCATCCTCGAGGGGCAGCTCCGCGGCCTCGAGAAGATGATCGAGAACGAGGACTACTGCGTGGACATCATCACCCAGTCCCTCGCCATCCAGAAGTCGCTCGGCTCGCTCAACAAGCTCCTGGTCGAGAACCATCTCAAGACCCACGTCTCGGCGATGTTCGAGGAGGGCGGCGACCAGCGCGACGACGCCATCCTCGAGCTCCTCAAGGTCTACGAGCTCTCGAACAACCGCGGCTGACGTGTCGGACCCGATCGAGATCGTCCGAGGCGACATCACCGAACAGGCCGTCGACGCCGTCGTCAACGCGGCGAACAGCTCGCTGCTCGGCGGTGGCGGCGTGGACGGCGCCATCCACCGGCGCGGCGGTCCGACGATCCTCGCCGCCTGCCGCGAGCTGCGCGCCACGACGCTGCCTGACGGCCTCCCGACCGGCCAGGCGGTCGCGACCACCGCGGGCGACCTCCCCGCCCGGTGGGTGATCCACACCGTCGGGCCGGTCTGGGCGCGGAACGAGGACCGCACGCCCGACCTCCAGAACGCCTATCGTTCGTCCCTGCGGGTCGCCCGCGAGCTCGGCGCAGTCACCGTCGCGTTCCCCGCGGTCTCGGCCGGGGTCTACGGCTGGCCGATGGACGACGCCGCACGCATCGCGGTCAGCACCGTGCGCGCCGTGCTGTCCTCGGGTGTCGGCTCCGTCGAGCTCGTTCGCTTCGTGCTCTTCACCGACGACGCGCTGTCCGCGTTCCGCCGGGCGGCCGGAGAGTGACGGCCGCCGAGGAGGCCGCCGACGCCGCCGCCCTCGAGCGCTTCCGCACGCTGCTCCGCCTCCCCACGATGTCGCGCACTGCGGTCGAGGAGACCGACTGGGCCGCGTTCGACGACTTCGTGTCCGCGCTCCCGACCCTGTATCCGCTGCTGCACGCCGCGCTCGAGCGCGAGCAGCACGGCGACGGCGGGCACGCCCTCCTCTACCGGTGGCGTGGTCGGGACGCCGCCGCGGCCCCCGCGGTCCTCCTCGCCCATTACGACGTCGTCCCCGCCACCGCGGAGGGCTGGGAGCATCCGCCGTTCGCCGCCGAGCTGACCGGGCACGGCGACGAACGCCTGCTCTGGTCCCGCGGCACGCTCGACGACAAGGGCGCGGTCGTCGCCATCCTGGAGGCCGTGGAGGCCCTCCTCGCCGACGGCTTCACTCCCGAGAACGACGTGTACCTGTCTTTCGGCCACGACGAGGAGACGGTCGGCTCCGGCGCGCGCGCCATCGTCGCCGCTCTCGACGACCGCGGCATCCGCCCGGCGATCGTGGTCGACGAGGGCGGGGCGGTCGTCGAGAAGGTGTTCCCCGGCGTCCACAAGCCCATCGCGGTCGTCGACGTGAGCGAGAAGGGCATCACCACGATCCGGCTCACGGTCGAGCAGCAGGGCGGACATGCGTCGACTCCCCCGCGGATGACGGCCACCGTCCGCCTGGCCAGGGCCATCACCCGGGTGAACGCGCACCCGTTCCCGGCCCGGCTGACCGAGACGAATCTGCGGATGGTCGAGACCCTCGGGGCGCACGCGAACGGTCCCCTGCACTTCGTGTTCTCACGGGCGCGCCGCCTCCAGCCGGTGCTGCGCGCGGTGTTCGCCCGGCTGAGCGACGAGACCCGCGCCATCGTGCGCACCACCACCGCCGTCACGCAGTTGCGCGGCAGCCTGGCCGCGAACGCTCTGCCCGAGACGGCGGAGGCCGTCGTCAACGTAAGGATCGCCGTCGGCTCGAGCGTGGCGGAGACCCTCGAGCACCTGAAGAACGCCGTCCACGACCCGCGCGTGCGGATCGAGGCCGTCGACGCCAACGAGCCGTCACCCGTGTCGCCGACCTCCGGCGCGCAGTGGGAGCACGTCGCCGCGGCGGTCGCAGCCGTGCACCCGGACGCCGTGGTGACGCCGTACATCATGCTCGGCGCCAGCGACGGCCGGCACTTCACGACGATCAGCGACGCCGTCTACCGGTTCACGCCCTTCGAGATGAGCTCGGAGGAACGCGGCACCCTCCACGCCAGGAACGAACGCATCCGCGTCGCCACCTGGCTGCGAGGCATCCGGTTCTACGAGGCGCTGCTGCGGTCGCTCTGATCGCGGCGGCCGGAGGTCAGGCCGCCCCGCCGAGGTCGGGCAGCTGGATCGCCCGGCTGTTCGGCGGCAGCTGCCTGGCGCGTTCGAGGCCGGGGATGAGCTCGTTCAGCCACGCCCGGTACCCCTCGTCGTTCAGGTGGAGGCGGTCGTCGGTGAACGCCGGGTTCAACTCGCCGTCCTCCAAAGCAGTCGCCGGCCAGAGGTCGAGCCACGCCGCGTGCACGGTCGGGGCGAACTGCCAGAGGTGACGGTTGATGTCGCGGATCTGGTCGGCGAACTCGTGGCCGCGCGGCATCACCGACTGCACGAGGATGCGCGCCTCCGGCAGCTCTTTGCGCAGGGTCACCAGGATCGTCTCGATGTTGCGCACGACGTGCTCGGCCGACCGCCGCCAGGCGAGGTCGTTGGTGCCGATCAACAGCGCGACCGTGGCGGGCTGCTCGTCGATCACGGCGTTCAGCCGGGCGATGACGTCGTCCGTCGTGTCGCCGGCGACTCCGTGGTTGCGGACGTCCTCACCCGGCAGCCACGCCGCCCAATCGCCGCCCTGCGTCAGACTGTCGCCCACCAGGGCGAGCACCCCGTGTTCCGATCCCCACCCGTCGCTCATCTTCCCATCCTCCCTCAGATGAGGGGGTGCGGGAAGGGAGCCACAGGTGACTCTAAAGCAGCGACTTGGTGTGCCAGACGGTCTTGATCTCGGTGAAGAACGCGATCCGGTCGAGCGACGGAGCCGCGGCGTCCGGACCGTTCTCCGGGGTGAGCACGCGCTTGAGGGTGTCCGCTGCGGCGATCTGCAGGTCGACCCACTCGAGGGCGCCCGCGCCGACCAGGTCGAGTGCGTTCACGTCGGCGTGGGAGGCCAGCCACGGAGCGATCTCGGCCGGCGAGCCGGTGAGGATGTTGACGACACCTCCCGGCACGTCGCTCGTCGCGAGCACCTCGCTCAGGCTGATCGCCGAGAGCGGGAAGCGCTCGCTCGCCACGACGACCACCGTGTTGCCCGCGACAAGGGCCGGCGCGACCGCGCTCACGAAGCCGAGGAGGCTGGAGTCCTGCGGGGCGACGATCGCGACGACGCCGGTCGGCTCCGGAACCGAGATGTTGAAGTACGGACCGGCAACCGGGTTGGCGTTGCCGGCGACCTGCGCGAACTTGTCGGCCCAGCCCGCGTACCAGACCCAGCGATCGATCGCCTCGTCCACCTGCGCGCCGGCAGTGGCGGCCGAAGCGCCCTCCGCCTTCTGGATCTCGTCGACGAACTGAGCCCTGCGGCCCTCCATCAGCTCGGCGATGCGGTAGAGCACCTGACCGCGGTTGTACGCGGTCGCGCCGGCCCAGCCGGAGAGCGCGGCGCGCGCGGAGACGACAGCGTCGCGGGCGTCCTTGCGGGAGGCCTTCGCGGCGTTCGCCAGGAACGCGCCCTTCGTCGAGACGACCTCGTAGGTGCGACCCGACTCGGAGCGGGGGAACTTGCCGCCGATGTAGAGCTTGTAGGTCTTCGGCACGGCCAGTCGGCTCATTTCGTGACTCCCTTGCGGGTGGAGGTGCGGGTGGAGGTGCGAGCGGCGGAGGTGCGCGCCGAGGTGATCGCGGCGGGGACCGACCGGCCCGGCACCAGGTAGGCGCCCAGACCGTGGCGACCGCCCTCGCGGCCGTAGCCCGACTCCTTGTAGCCGCCGAAGGGGCTTGCCGGGTCGAAGCGGTTGAACGTGTTGGCCCAGACGACGCCGGCCCGCAGCTTGTCGGCCACCGCCAGGATGCGGCTGCCCTTGTCGGTCCAGATGCCGGCCGAGAGGCCGTACGGCGTGTTGTTCGCCTTCGCGATCGCCTCGGCGGGCGTCCGGAACGTGAGCACCGAGAGCACGGGGCCGAAGATCTCCTCGCGCGCGATGCGGTGGCTCGTCGACACGTTGTCGAAGATCGTCGGAGCGAACCAGAAGCCGTTCTCGGGGATGGCGCACTCGGCGGTCCAGCGCTCCGCGCCCTCCGCCTCTCCGATGTCGGAGAGCTCGCGGATGCGCTGCAGCTGCTCGGCGCTGTTGATCGCGCCGATGTCGGTGTTCTTGTCGAGGGGGTCGCCGAGGCGCAGCGTGGAGAGCCGGCGCTTGAGACGGTCGACGACCTCGTCGTGGATGCTCTCCTGCACCAGCAGGCGGCTGCCGGCGCAGCAGACGTGACCCTGGTTGAAGAAGATGCCGTTGACGATGCCTTCGACGGCCTGGTCGATCGGGGCGTCGTCGAAGACGATGTTCGCCGCCTTGCCGCCGAGCTCCAGTGTCAGCTTCTTCTCGGTGCCCGCGACCGAGCGTGCGATCTCGCGGCCCACTGCGGTCGAGCCGGTGAAGGCGACCTTGTTCACGTCCGGGTGCGCGACCAGGTCGCGCCCGGTCTCGCCCGCGCCCGTGACGATGTTGACCACGCCGGCGGGGAGGTCGGCCTGCTGCACGATCTCCGCGAACAGCAGCGCTGTCAGCGGCGTGGTCTCGGCCGGCTTGAGCACGACGGTGTTGCCCGCAGCGAGTGCGGGGGCGATCTTCCACGCCAGCATGAGCAGCGGGAAGTTCCACGGGATGACCTGCGCGGCGACGCCCAGGGCGCGCGGCGCGGGGCCGAGGCCGGCGTGCTCGAGCTTGTCGGCCCAGCCCGCATAGTAGAAGAACCAGGCGGCGACGAGCGGCACGTCGACGTCGCGGCTCTCTTTGATCGGCTTGCCGTTGTCGAGGCTCTCGGCGACGGCGAGCTCACGAGCGCGCTCCTGGATGATCCGGGCGATGCGGAACAGGTACTTGCCGCGGTCGCTGCCGCTCATGCGCGACCAGACGCGGTCGTAGGCACGGCGCGCGGCGGCGACGGCACGGTCGACGTCGGCGGAGTCGGCGGTCGCGATGGTCGCGATGCGCTCCTCCGTCGCCGGGGAGATGGTCTGGAACGGCGTGCCGTGGCCGTCGACGAACTCGCCGTCGATGAAGAGGCCGTACTGGTCGCGCAGGTTCAGGATCGCGCGCGACTCGGGGGCCGGTGCGTACTCGAGAAAGCTCATGGTGTTGTCGTCCGTCTCAGTCGATCGTCACGTAGTCGGCGCCGGAGTAGTGGCCGGTGCGCAGCTTCTGGCGCTGCAGCAGCACGTCGTTCAGGAGGCTGGACGCGCCGAACCGGAACAGGTGCGGCTGTAGCCAGCGCTCGCCGACCGTCTCGGCGACGGTGACGAGGTACTTGATGGCGTCCTTGGAGGAGCGGATGCCGCCGGCGGGCTTCACTCCGATCTCCTCACCGGTGAGGCGGTGCCAGTCGCGAACGACCTCCAGCATCAGGAGGGTGACCGGCAGCGTCGCGGCAGGCGAGACCTTGCCGGTGGACGTCTTGATGAAGTCGGCGCCGGCGAGGATGCTCAGCCAGGAGGCCCGGCGGACGTTGTCGTAGGTGTTCAGCTCGCCGGTCTCGAGGATCACCTTGAGGTGGGCGTAGCTGCCGTCGTCGCGACGGCAGGCCTCCTTGACGGCGACGATCTCGTCGAAGACGAGCCCGAAGCGCCCGGAGAGGAACGCGCCGCGGTCGATGACCATGTCGATCTCGTCCGCACCCGCTGCGACAGCGTCGGCCGTGTCGGCGAGCTTGACCGGCAGGGAGGCACGGCCGCTCGGGAACGCGGTCGCGACGGCGGCGACGTTGATGCCGCCGGCCTGACCTGTCTCGCGCATGACGCGGCCGGCGTGCGCGGCGCCGAGCGCCTCCACGGCGTACGGCACCATGTCGCCGTAGACGCAGACGGCGGCAGGACGCGGCGCGGTGAGGTCGCTCGGGTCGGGCGTGAGCGCCTTGGCGACGAGCGAGCGGACCTTGCCGGGGGTGTCGGCGCCCTCGAGCGTCGTGAGGTCGATGAGCTCGATCACCTTGTCGAGCGCCCAGGCCTTGCTGGTGGTCTTGATGGAGCGGGTGCCCAGCCCGGCGGCGCGCTGCTCCAGCCCGACGGCGTCGACTCCGGGGATGCCGCCGAGGTAGCGCCGGAGCGACCCCTCGGTGAGGTCGCCGCCCAGCACCTCCACGGCGCGGGCCGCCGGCGCGAGCGTGCGCACGGGCGGTGTGGTCTCGATGGTCATGTGAGTTCGTTCCTTTCACTCGGCACGGTGCGGCCGAGGAGGTCGTTCGCCGTCGACTCGTCGGTGATGATCGTCGTGCACAGCCCGCTGGCGACCACGGCGTGGGCCACGCGGTGCTTGGCCTCCCCCGCGATGACCGCGATGGAGGTGCGGGCGTTGCGGAGCTCGTCGAGGCTGAGCCCGAGTGTGCGGCCGTCGAGCTCGGGATCGGCGACCTGGCCGTCGCCGTCGATGAAGCGGCCCACGACGTCGCCCACGGCGCCCTTGTCGGCCAGCGCCCTGACGTCGTCCGACGACAGGTAGCCCGAGTCGACGTGCACCGAGCTGGTGTCGACGACTCCCGCGCTGAAGAGGTAGGCGTTGGCGCTGCGCGCCAGTTCGAGGACCGACTGCACCGACCGGTCGGCCTCGATGGCGCGACGGGTCGCCGCGTGCTCGAAGATCGCCGGGCTCGGGAGGAGCGTCGCGGTGCCCTGCGCCTTGCGGGCGATCACCACGGCGGTGTCGGCAGCGGCGGTCGCCTGGCGGGTGCTGGAGACGCTCCCGTTGATCTGCACCGGGTTGACACCGACGGCCCAGCCCGGGCGGAGCCGGGCGGCGACGGCGTGCAACGTGCGTCCCCAGCTCACACCGAGCGTGCGCGGCACCGGCCGCAGCGTGGTCAGATAGTCGGCTGCGGCCTGCGCGACGCGCGCCTGCACGTCGGAGTCGGACTCGGCGGCCGGCACGACGACGGCGTCGTCGAGCCCGTAGAACCCGCACAGCTCGCGCTCCAGCGAGAACCGGCGCGCACTCGGGTGCACGATCTCGATGCGCACGAAGCCGTGCTCGCGCGCCGCTACGAGCAACCGCCCGACCTTCCAGCGCGAGACGTTGAGGGCGACGCCGATCTCGTCCTGGGTCTTGCCGGCCTCGTAATAGAGCTCTGCGGCTTTGACGGCGAGGATCTCGTCAGTATCGTTCAGGGCCACCCGACCAGCTTAGGGCGGCGTGCAACGCTTGCGCATGGTTCGCTCAAATGAGCAGACCCAGTGATTCAGCGGTCTTCGAGCGGCACCGGACGCGCTACCACGGCCCCGGCCGCTGCGGCGGCGAGCGCGGTCGCGGCCAGTACCACCAGCGGCACGGTCCAGCCTCCGGTCAGCTCGTGCAGCACGCCCACCGCGAGCGGGCCCAGCGCCCCGAGCGTGTAGCCGAGCCCCTGGGTGAAGCCGCTCAGCGCCACCGACCCCGCGTGCGTGCGGGTGCGCACGTTGATCAGCACGAGCGTCAACGGGAAGAGCAGCGGCCCGAGGCCCGCGAACGACACCCACAGCCACGTCGCCGTGCCCGGAGCCAGGATCAGTCCGGCGTAGCCGGCGAGGAAGAACGCGACGCCGGCGTAGACGAGCACGGCCACGTTGCGCATCCGAGCGGCGAGCAGCGGCACCAGCAGCCCGGCGGGGATCCCCATGCCGGCGTAGATCGACAGGAGGGCGCCCGCCTCGGCGGGCGGAGTCCCTGCGATGTCGTGGACGATCTCCGGCAGCCACGCGAACATCGCGTAGGCGTTGAGGCTCGAGACCGCGAACACCACCGCCATCGCCCAGGCGAGTCCCGAGCGCCAGACCCGGGCCACCATCGAATGGTCGGCCTCCTCGACCTCCACGTCATGAGCGGGATGCGCCGGCCGGTGGGTGACGACGATGCGCAACCACGGGAGGATGGCGAGCACGCTCATCAGCGCCCACATCCCCACCGAGACGTGCCAGCCCGCGGCGTCCGCCACCGGCACGGCGACCAGAGGCGGAATCAGGGTGCTCAGCGACATCACGGTCGCATACAGCGCCGTCACCAGGCCGATCCGGTCGGGGAAGTAGCGCTTCACCAGCGGCGGGAGGAGCACGTTGCCGACGCCCATGCCCGCGAAGGTGACGGCGGAGCCGATCGCGAGCAGGGCGAACGAGCCGGCGGTCGCCCGGAGGAGATGCCCGGCCAGCATGACGCCGAGCGCGATCAGCAGCACGGTCTCCAGGGCGAGCCGCCGCGTGAAGACCGGCGTCAGGAGGCCGAACAGCGCGAAGCAGACCGGCGGCAGCATCCCGAGCAGGCCGACGCCCACGGCCGAGACCGGGAACTCCGTCCGGATCTCCGAGAAGATCGGCGACAGCGCGGCGACCGCAGTGCGGAGATTGGCCGCGACCAGCAGGATGCCGAGCAGCGCGATCGTGCGGCCGCGCCAGAGCGGGCGTGCCTCCAGCCCTGCCGTCACGCGCGCTCGGCGGTCAGGATGCGACGGGCGTCCTCGACGTCGGCGGCGATCTGGGCGATGAGCGGCTCGATGCCGGAGTAGGCGACCATGCCGCGGATGCGCTCGGCGAACGCGACATCGACTGTGTGCCCGTAGAGGTCGAGCTCGCGGTCGAGGACGTAGGCCTCCACCTGCTTCTGCGGAACGCCTTCGAAGGTGGGGTTGTTCCCGACCGAGATCGCGGCGGGGTAGCGCGTGCCGTCGTCGTCGGTCAGCCAGCCGGCGTACACGCCGTCGGCGGGGATGAGGCCCTCGTTCTCTGGGGACAGGTTGGCCGTGGGGAAGCCCAGCTCGCGGCCGCGCGCGGCTCCGTGCACGACGACGCCGCGCACGGTCGGCACGGTGCCGAGCAGCTCGGCGGCATGGCGCACATCGCCGTCGGCCAGCAGGTCGCGGATCCAGGTGGACGACACCCGGCGGCCGTGCTCGGGTCGCACGTCGTCGATCAGCTCGACCGTGAAGCCGTAGCGCTCGCCCAGCGACCTCAGCATCGCCACGTCGCCTGCTCCCTTGGCACCGAAGCGGAAGTCGCTGCCGACGAGGACCGCGGCCGCGTGCAGGCGGTCTACCAGGATGCGGTGCACGAACTCCTCGGGCAGGAGGTCGGCGAGCGGGCGGTCGAAGGTCACCATCAGCGTGGCGTCGATGCCGGTCTCGGCGAGGAGCTCGAGCTTCTGCCGGTTGCTCACCAGCGACGCCGGGCACTTTTCGGGAGCCAGAATCTCCAGAGGGTTGCGGTCGAACGTGATGACCGTCGCGGTCAGCCCCCGCTCGGCGGCGACGGCGCGCAGGCGGCCGATCACGGCGCGGTGCCCGGTGTGCACGCCGTCGAACTTGCCGATCGTGACAGCGCTCGGACCGAACCCGTCCGGCACCTCCGCGACGCCGTCGAAGACCTTCACGAACGCGCCCCGTCGTCGGAGGCATCGGAGGCATCGGAGGCATCGGAGGCGTCGGCTGCGGGGTGGTGCTTCGAGAGCCAGAACAGGCCGAGCACGGGCAGCACGAGCGGAATGAACAGGTAGCCCATCCCGAAGACCGACCAGACCGTCGCGTCGCGGCCGAACGGGTCGATGTCGTGGAGGCCGAGGACCTCCGGCGCGAACAGGCTCAGCGCGCCGATGATCAGCACGCCGGCCAGCTCGAAGCTGATCGTGATCCACGCGACCCGGTACCAGACCCTCCCCGGAGCGACGAGCGCGATCGTGGCGACGATGTAGACCACCGCCGAGAGCGCGGACAACGAGAACGCCACGGGCGCCTCGTGGAAGCGGTCGATGATCTGGAAGACGCTGCGACCGGTGGCCGCGAGCGCGAGCACGCCGTAGACGAACACGAGGACCCGGCCGACGCCGGAGATGCGGCGCCGCGGTCGGTGGTCGTCGGTGTGCGCGCGAGCGGACATGGTGTGGTGTGACATCGGTATCGATTCTATTCGCGCGGTATCGATGCTGTCGGCCGCCTCAGCCGCGCCGGCTCAGGCGCCCTGGACGAACCAGATCTGCCCCATCCGGTAGACCATGACCGCGATGGCCAGGCACACCCCGCCGAGGATCACGGTGCTCCAGCGGTTGCGCTCGATCAATGCCCAGAAGCCTCCGGCGAGCGGGAGGAGCAGCGCCGAGATCAGATAGATGTAGAACTCGGCGAGGCTGCCGGTCGGAGGGTTGCCGGCGAGCGGCGCGACGATGGCCATCACCAACTGGACGATGAGGAGCAGCTCCACCAGCGCCACCGCGCCCATCGTGAGGTCTCCGGGCACGCGCCCGGCGAGGCCGAGGACCAGGCAGAGCACGCCGGCGATCACGGCGACGCCGACCTGCAGCGCCACGAACCACTCGATCATGCGGAGGCGATCTCGTCGGTGGGGAAGTTCACGAGCGTCCTGGCTTCCTTTCCGCGGAACTCGATGAGTCCCACCAGGGCGCCGCCCGGGGCGATGGCCGCGACGGGTGCGCCCGAAGCGCCCTCCCGGTCCGCGACGTGGATGCGGCGACCGTGCGTGAGATCGATCGCCTGCTGCTCGGTCAGCTCCAGCCTCTCGAACAGCTCGGTGGCGGCCTGGGCGGCGGGAATCAGGGCGGCACCGGGATCGAGGGTATCGAGTTCGCCCGCGTCCCGCACGTCGAAGGGCCCGACGCGCGTGCGCCGGAGGGCCGTCAGATGACCGCCGACGCCCAGCCCGGCGCCGAGGTCGCGCGCGAGCGATCGGATGTACGTGCCGGACGAGCACACGACGCGCACGTCCAGCTCGATCGCGACCGGGGCGATGTCGCCGGGCAGGCGACGCACCTCGAGGAGGTCGAACCGCTCGATCGTGACCGCCCGCGGCCGGAGGACGACCTCTTCCCCCGCCCGGACGCGCGCATACGCGCGCTTGCCGTCCACCTTGATGGCACTGACCGAGCTCGGGACCTGCTCGATCTCGCCGGTGAGGGCCGCGATCCCGCTTGCGATGGCCTCATCGGTCACCGCGGCGACCGCGGCCGGATCGGCTTCGGCCGTCACCTCGCCCTCGGCGTCGTCCGTCGTCGTCGTGGCGCCCAGCCGGATGGTCGCCAGGTACTCCTTGTCGGTGCCGACGATGTAGGTGAGGAGCCGTGTGGACGAGTTGAGGCCGAGGATGAGGAGACCGGTGGCCATCGGGTCGAGGGTTCCGGCGTGGCCGACCTTGCGGGTGCCCGCCAGCCGGCGCACGCGCGCGACGACGTCGTGGCTCGTCCAGCCTCCCGGCTTGTCGACCAGGATGAGACCGCTGCCGGTCATGCGTTCTCGCCGGCGACGTCCAGGACAAGCTGCAGCTTCGTGCGGAACGTGGACTCGATGATCTCGGTGGCGCAGACGTCCTTGCCGTACTCCGCGGGCAGCTTGAGGCCGAGGAGGGTGTTCAGCAGCATGCCCTCGGCGAGGAAGGTGCGCGCCTCGTCGGGCGAGAAGCCGACCTGGTCGCGCACCATCTTGTAGATGGCGAGGAAGCCCTCCCTGGCGCGCCCGCCGATGACGGCGTCGTTGCCCATCCCGAACGCCTGCATGAGCGAGAGCAGGATGCCGCGGTCCTCGATGAGGTTCACGTACGCGAGCCCGAGGCGGCGGCCGATCTCGTGGTGCTCCCCCACCGCTCCGTTCTCGCCGATCGGAGAGCCGTCGGCCTTCCAGCCGTCGATGGTGTCTTGGAAGCTCGCCATCAGCTTGTCGAGCGCACGCTGCAGCACCTCCACGAAGAGGTTCTCCTTGCTGCCGAACATGCGCACCACGTAGGGCTGGCTGATGCCGGCCGCCTTCGCGATCTGGTCGGTGGTGGCGCCGAAGTAGCCGCGTTCCCCGAAGACGAGGCTCGCCGCACCCAGGATCTGCTCGCGCCGTTCGGCCGAGGGGATCCGTTCACTGATCGCGGAACTCATGGTTGACAGGTTATCAGTCGATTACTAAAGTGCGATGTAATCATTCGATTACTAACAAGCCGATCCTCCAGGAAGCGATGCGTCCCATGACCACTACCCGCTCCGGCAACGCAGGCGCTGCTCTTCGTCCCTCGCGCCGAATCCCCGTCTGGCTCGCGATCGTCGCGGCCTCCCTCCCCATGTTCATGGCGACGCTCGACAACCTCGTCGTCACCAGCGCCCTGCCGGTCATCGCCCGCGATCTCAGCGCCTCCATCGAGCAGCTGCAGTGGGTGGTCAACGCCTACACGCTCAGCTTCGCGACGCTCATGCTGATGGCCGTCGGGCTCGGCGACCGGCTCGGCAGGCGCTCGGTGTTCCTCGGCGGGATCGTCGTCTTCACTCTGGCGAGCGCGGCCAGCGCCCTGGCGACCGAGCCGTGGATGCTGATCGCCGCCCGGGCCGTGCAGGGCGCGGGCGCAGCGGCGCTCCTCCCGTTGTCGCTCACCCTGCTCGCCGGGAGCGTCAGTCAGCGGCTGCGACCGGCCGCCATCGGCATCTGGGGAGGCATCTCGGGCCTGGGCGTCGCCCTCGGCCCGCTGATCGGCGGCGCCGTGGTGCAGGGCTGGAACTGGCAGGCGATCTTCTGGCTCAACGTGCCGCTCGGCGTGATCGCCGTGCCGCTCGTCCTGCTCGCCCTCCCGAACAGCTTCGGCGACCGGGTGCGCGCCGACATCGTCGGCCTCCTACTGGCCGCACCCGGCGTGCTGGGGCTGGTCTACGGCATCGTCCGCGGCAACGACGCGGGCTGGGACAGCGCAGAGGTCCTGTTCGCCCTGATCGCCGGAGGCGCGCTCCTGATCGCTTTCGTGTTCTGGGAGTCGCGCACGTCCGCCCCGCTGCTGCCGCTGCGGCTGTTCCGCGACCGCAGCTTCACGGTGGCGAACCTGGTCGGTATGACGTTCAGCTTCGGCATCTTCGGCGCGATCTTCATCCTGATCCAGTTCCTCCAGGTGGTGCAGGGTCACACTCCGCTCGAGGCGGGCGTGATGACGATGCCGTGGACGCTCGCGCCGATGGTCGTGGCGCCGCTCACCGGTCTGGTCTCCGGCCGCACGGGCACGCGCCTCCCGATCGTCGTCGGGCTGGTGTTCCTGGCCGGCGCCATGGCCTGGATCGCGGGCACGCTCTCCGCCGATCTGCCGTACTCGCAGATGTGGCCGCCGTTCCTGCTCGCGGGCGTCGGGATGGGCCTGGTCTTCGCACCGAGCTCGACGGCGGTGCTGGCGAACATGCGCACGGCCGACCACGCCAAGGCGTCGGGAGCCAACTCCACCCTGCGCGAGATCGGAGTCGCCCTCGGTGTGGCCGTGCTCACGGCAGTGTTCACGGGCGCGGGAGGCACGCTGACGCCGACCGGCTATGTCGATGCGGCGATCCCGGCGGTGTGGGTCGGAGCCGGGGCGCTGGCGATCGCGGCCGTGATCGCGCTCGCCCTGCCCAGCCGCCGCCGCGCTGCCGCCCTGGCCGCCGCCGTCGCGCACGACGAAGCGGGGGTCGGCGACCTCCCGCCCGCCGCGCAGGCCGAGGCCACCGCCGAGCCCGCACCCGTTCTCGCCGACTGACCTCCCATCGATTCGCCCCGACGCCCCGTCACAGTCAGAACCGCGGCGGCACGTCGGGTCGAGTCGTTCGCCGTCGTGCGCGCGGCATAGGCTGGAGCGCGTGCGTATCGGCGTGATCGGAGCAGGAGCCATCGGCGGGACGATCGCGGCGCTCCTCGACCGTGTCGGCCATCTCGTGGAGGTCACCGCCCGCGGCGACCACCTCGCCGCGATCCGCGCCGACGGGCTGCGCCTCGACGGCGGCTGGGGCACGCACACCGCGCGCGTCGCAGCGGCCGAGCGGCTGCAGACCCGCCCGGAGCTCGCCTTCCTGTGCACCAAGGCACAGGACGCCGAGTCCGCCATCCGCGAGAACGCCGGCCTCCTCGACGGCATCACCGTCGTCGTCGTGCAGAACGGTCTCGCCGGCCTGCGGCTCGCGACCGAGCTGCTGCCCGGATCCGAGTGCGTCGGCGCTCTCGCGCTCTACGCCGCCAGCTATCTCTCCCCCGGCCGGGTCAGCGTGACGACGACGGCCAACACCTACCTCGGCGTCGGCGACGGCGAGCCTCCGCAGTCGGCCGTCGACGCCGCGCACATCCTCGACGCCGCGATGCCCAGCTTCGCCGTCGACAACTTCACCGGCTGCCAGTGGACGAAGCTCATGGTCAACCAGGTGAACGCGATGCCCGCCATCACCGGGCTGAGCGCGCAGGAGACCCTCGGCAGCCGCACGCTTCGCCCGATCATCACCGCGAGCCTCCAGGAGGCCGTGCGCGTCGGCATCGCCCGCGGCGTCCGGTTCGGCAGCATCCAAGGCCTCGACGACCGCATCCTGCGGTTCGTCGCCTCCGCTCCGCGCTGGGCCGCGCAGGTCGTGCCGTTGTTGATGCGCAGGCGGATGGGCGCGACACCGAACCCCGGCTCGACCCTCCAGAGCATCCGCCGCGGACAACCCAGCGAGATCGACTACCTGAACGGTGCGGTCGTCGAGGAGGCCAGGGCGATCGGCGGCGAAGCGCCCGTCAATGCCGCTCTCACCGCGCTCGTGCACGAAGTGGAGGCCGCCCACGCCTTCATCGCGCCCGCGGACGTCGCGCGCCGCCTGCAGCCGCTGCTCTGATCGACGCGGCGCCTGGATCGGCCGATCACGCCATCACGCCATCACGCCTCGTCGGCCCGCGGCACCCGCACGGGCGCGAGCGGATCGGAGTCGTCGACGAGGATGGTCGCGAAATCGCGTGGCCGCGCGTCCTCCTCGTAGATCGCGCGCTCGGGGGCGTTCACAAGGTGCACCGACGCGTTCCACTCGCGTCGCAGCTCCGGTCGCAGCAGGAACTCGCCGTCGATCACGAGCACGGCGTCGGGGCCGGCCGTCTCCCACCTGCTCCCGACGGGGACGTCGCGCGCCTCGTCGAACGCCGTCGTCTGGAATCCGGTGCTGCCCGCCATCCGGAACGGGTCGATCAGCACCCGCCGCAGCGTCCCGTAGTCGAAGGCGTCGCGATAGTAGCCCGTCGGAGTCTCGGGGCCGAGCAGCGTGCGATCGGCACGCGAGCGATGGAAGTCGCCGACGGACGCCCGGTGGGTGTCGGATCCAGCCTCACGGAACACCTCGGCGAGGTCGTCGGCGAACGAGGCCGTGCCTCCGCCACCGTCGACGGCGACGATCACACGCCCGCGGGAGGCGAGCGAACGCACCTCCCCGACGATCTCGCGCAGCGCGAGCACCCGCGGAGTCGGAGGCAGCATCATGCGATGAGCATAAGCCGTCAGCGGCGCGGGCGAGCCGGTAGCCTCGAAGCATGCCCGAGACGTTCGCCTCCACGGTGGTGGACTGGTATCACGCCAATCGGCGCGACCTCCCGTGGCGGCGTGACGGCTTCACCGCGTGGGGCACGCTCGTCAGCGAGTTCATGCTGCAGCAGACACCGGTCTCCCGCGTGATCCCACGCCTCGAGGAATGGCTGACCCGGTGGCCGACACCCGCCGATCTCGCCGCCGTGCCGCCCGGGGAGGCGGTGCGCGCCTGGCAGTCGCTCGGCTACCCGCGGCGGGCGCTGTGGCTGCACGCCGCCGCCGTCGCGATCACCGAACGGCATGGCGGGGTCGTCCCCGACGACGTGGAGGCTCTGCTCGCGCTCCCGGGCGTCGGCGACTACACCGCGCGCGCTGTGGCCGTCTTCGCCTATGGCGCCCGGCATCCCGTCGTCGACACGAACATCCGGCGCGTCATCGCCCGTGCTGTCGATGGTCAGGGCGAGCCACCTCCGCCGAGCGCACGCCGCGACCTCGCTGCGATGTCGGCGCTGCTCCCCCACGACCTCCCTGCGGCGGCGGCGTTCAACGCCGGGATGATGGAGCTCGGCGCCATCGTCTGCGTGGCCCGTTCGCCGCGCTGCGACGACTGCCCGCTGGCACAGCGCTGCGCGTGGAGGGCGGCCGGCTATCCGGCCTACGAGGGCCCCCGCAAAGCGGTGCAGAAGAAGTACGAAGGCAGCGACCGCCAGGTGCGCGGGCGCATCCTCGCCGAGCTGCGCGCGTCGCACATCCCCGTCACCCCGGCGGAACTCGCAGCGGTCTGGCCCGACGCCCCGCAGCGCGACCGCGCGCTGCGCGGGCTATTGGAGGACGGCCTGGCCGTCGCCGAGGGCGACGGGTACACGCTGCCGAGCTGACGCGCCGCGGGTGTCACGTCTCCGCGAACACCGCCGGATTCCAGTCGAGGATGCGCGAGCGGTACACGAGCCCCTCGGTCCAGAACGGGTCATCGGCTCGGAATCGCTCGGCGGCCTCCCTCGACCGGAAGATCGCCATCGACCCCTGAGTCCCTGGGTCGCCGAACGTGCCGATCATGAGCACCTCGCCGCCCTTCGCGAACTCGTCGAGGTAGGCCTTGTGGCGCGGGTAGGTGTCTACCAGCCGCTGGAAGTGCTCCGGCCCGGCATCGGGGTCGGCGTCGTAGAACGAAACGGCGTACATGACCTCAGCGTACGAAGGTCTGCGCGAACGACGCCAGCAGCTTCTTGCGCGCGGCCGCCGCACGGGGGCGTTCGGACCGTCGCCCTGACCCGGCTCCCTTACTTCGCTTCCGTCGCAGAGAGCACACCTGCGTCGCTGAGCGCCGAGCGCATGAGGACGCCGAGCGACGCCGAGTACGCCGCCGTGAGGTGGCTGGTATCGACCCGGATGAGCTGGCCGCCTGCGCCGACCGGGCACGAGCCGTCCGGTGTGCAGAACCATGCATCCGGGTCGACGTAGGCGGCGGTCATGCCGGCTGCGACCGCGTCGGCGACGGCGCTCTGCTCAGCATCGCGCTTGGTGAGGGTGTCCGGGCTCATCGTCGCCACGCAGCGATCCGGGCCCGCCACGGTGACCGCGCAATCGGCTGGACGCTTGCCTTCAGGCGGGCTGCCGATCACCACGACAGGCGCACCGGCAGATCGCACGCTCTCGATGCTGCTGAGTGTCGCCTGCCGCCATTCGAGAGCGGCCGCGGCACCGGTGCTGCCGGAGTCGAGCAACCGCAAGGATCCGATACCGCTCGACATCACGATCAGATCGGGCTGGGCGGCCGCGATGGCCGCCAGGTCCGCACTGCGAGCACGCGCGCAGTCCTCCACGAACGTGCCCCGATCGCGCACTTCGCGCACGGGAGCCGACGCGGACGGACAGCCCTGCAGCCCCAACGCCCCGACCCTCCAGCCCGGACCGAGCGCCCGCTCGATCGCCGGCACCCAACTCAGGGCGATGGAGTCCCCGACCACGATGGCGGTGTGCGAGCCGCCTCCTCCGCGTGGAAGGCAGGTCTGGCTCAGTCTGTCCGCCGACAGCGGGGCGAGACCGACCGCGTCGCGCAAGCAGCCGCGGTAGTCGACCCCGGTGAGCGGGGCCGACAGCTCGCTCGCGAAGGACGTCCAGGACGCGGATCGCGCCGACTTCTCGAGCGCGGCGGCGACCTCGTCGATCGACGACCACGCCTTCACCGGGGATGCCGCCTGGACCGGGCTGGGGATCGGCGGGAGCGGGGACCCGCGGAGCTGCTGCGCCGTCAGCAGGGCGACGAGCAGGGCCGTTACTGCGAAACCGCCGATGCGACTCCACGATCGACGCTGGGTCAGCCACGCCTGGATACTCTTCCACACACGCGCGTGCCGCGCCGGATCTTCGATGAACCGATAGGAGGCGGCCGCGACGGCGAGCGAGATCAGCACACAGATCAGCCCATGCAAGAACCCTTCCGTCGGGAACAGAGCGGCGGCGAAGACCAGGATCGGCGCATGCCACAAGTACAGGGAGTAGGAGATCCGCCCGATGTAGCGAACGGGTGGCAGCGTCAGAACCCGACCGAAGTCGCGGTCGCTGGTGGCACGTTCGGCGGCGACGATGATCGCACCGGTTCCGAGGACGGGCACGAGGGCTGCAGCGCCGGGGAACGGTGTCGCCGCGTCGAAGAACACGGCCGCGACCGCGATCGCCGCCAATCCGGCCGTTCGGAGGGCGACCCGTGACCAGTGGCGCGTCGCG
This sequence comes from Leifsonia sp. Leaf336, assembly GCF_001423695.1. Classification (GTDB taxonomy): domain Bacteria; phylum Actinomycetota; class Actinomycetes; order Actinomycetales; family Microbacteriaceae; genus Leifsonia. The sequence goes on along the minus strand of NZ_LMOZ01000002.1, from coordinate 951,715 downwards.
CTGAGAAAGCCGGTGGCGATGATCACCCCGACCGCGAACTCCCAGATGCGGGTCGGTGTGGCGAAGTACGCGGAGGCGGGGCGGGACTCCGTGAACCAGACCGAGAAGGCGAAGGAGGCCGCGAAGCCGACGATCCCGAGCACGAGGACGGTCTGCCGCAGGCGAGGATCACGCCCCTTCACGAGAGCGGTGGCGACGACCCACGCCAGGATCAGCAGCCACGGCCAGAACGCATAGAACTGCTCCTCCACCGAGAGGGACCAGAAGTGCTGATACGGCGAGACCGAACCGCTCGTGTTCAAGTAGACGGTCCCGGCCTGGACGAGGAACCAGTTCTGCACCCAGACGAGCGATGCGAAAGCCTGCTGATTCCAGGTCGCGTTCGTGGCGCCGAAGAAGAGGAGATTCGACACGACCGCGGAGACAGCGATGGTCGCAATGGCGGCGGGGGCGAGCCGGGCGAACCGTCGCGTGTAGAAGCGCCCCAGCGCGATCCCGCCCGTCTTCTCCTTCTCGTGCAGGAGCGCTCGGGTGATCAGATATCCCGAGATCACGAAGAAGATGTCGACACCGACGTACCCTCCCGTCGGCCAGTGCCAGGCGTGGTTCGCGACCACGAGCAGCACAGCGACGGCACGGAGCCCTTCGATATCGAGACGGAAGCGGGAAGCCACGGGTATCCTTCAGATCCACTGACAGAGAACAGATTCTAAATGTTAGTGCTTTCATCTGAATGGAGGCCGCGTTCGGCTCGCGTGGTGACATGAAAATGACCCGGCGGATCACCACCGGGTCATTCTCGTGTCTGGTAGACGTCAGTCCTCGTCGTCGTCGTCTCTCGGCTTGACGTACGGGTCCTCCTCGCCCGCGTAGCTCGCACCGGCGGCCAGACCGGCCACCTCGGTGTCGCGCTCGCGCGCCTGACGCAGGAGGTCCTCGATGTGCGCAGCGTTCTCGGGGATGGCGTCGAGCTGGAACTCCAGCGTCGGCGTCAGCCGGGCCGTGATGTTCTTGCCGACCTCGGTGCGCAGCATGCCGGTGGCCGCCTGCAGTGCGGCGGCCGTGTCGGCGCGCTCCTGGTCGGTGCCGTACACCGTGTAGAACACCGTGGCGTGCTGGAGGTCGCCCGTCACCTGCACATCGGTGATCGTCACGAAGCCCAGGCGCGGGTCGCGCAGACCGCGATCGAGCCGCTTGGCGATGATGACCTTGATTCTGTCGGCGAGCTTCCTCGCGCGTGCCGGATCGGCCATGGCTGTATCTCCTTCAGTGATTCTGGTGCGGAAGCCGAAGGCCCGGCGGTCTCCCGCCGGGCCTCACGTGCCTCCGATCAGACGCGGGGCTTCTCCCGCAGCTCGGTGGTCTCGATCTCGTCGCCGACCTGGATGTCGTTGTACTTGCCGAGGCCGATACCGGCTTCGAAGTCGGTGCGGACCTCGGTGACGTCGTCCTTGAACCGGCGCAGCGACTCGATGGCGAGGTTGTCCCCCACCACGACGCCGTCGCGGATGACGCGCGCCTTGGCGTTGCGCGTGATCGTTCCGGACCGGACGATGACACCGGCGATGTTTCCGAACTTGGAGGAGCGGAACACCTCGCGGATCTCGGCCACACCCGACTGGACCTCTTCGAACTCGGGCTTGAGCATGCCCTTCAGCGAGTTCTCGATGTCCTCGATGGCGTTGTAGATGACCGAGTAGAACCGGACGTCCACGCCCTCGCGGGCCGCACGCTCGCGCGCCTTCACGTCCGGGCGGACGTTGAAGCCGATCACGATCGCGTTGTCGATGGTCGCCAGGTCGATGTCCGACTCGGTGATCGCGCCGACACCGCGGTGCAGGATGCGCAGGCTGACCGAGTCGTCGACCTCGATCTTCATGAGCGACTCCTCCAGCGCCTCCACGGCACCGGACACGTCGCCCTTGATGATGAGGTTGAGCGCCTCGACCTTGCCCTCTTCCAGAGCGCGGGTGAAGTCCTCGAGCGAGATGCGCTTGCGGGCCTTCGCCAGCTGGGCGTTGCGCTCGGCGGCCTCACGCTTCTCGGCGATCTGACGGGCCGTGCGGTCCTCCTCGGTGACGAGGAAGGTGTCGCCGGCTCGCGGGACGCTCGAGAGGCCCTGCACCTGGACCGGACGCGACGGAGCCGCCTCCAGCACCGGGTCGCCGTTCTCGTCGGCCATCGCACGCACACGTCCGTATGCGGTGCCCGCGACGATCGCGTCGCCGACGCGCAGCGTTCCCGACTGGATGAGCACGGTCGCCACAGCGCCGCGGCCCTTGTCGAGCTTGGCCTCGATCGCGACACCGCGTGCGTCCTTGTTGGGGTTGGCACGAAGGTCGAGACCGGCGTCGGCGGTGAGCAGCACGGCGTCCAGGAGGTCCTGGATGCCGATGTCGTTGCGCGCGGAGACGTCGACGAACATGACGTCGCCGCCGTACTCCTCGGCGACCAGGCCGAACTCGGTGAGCTGCTGACGCACCTTGGCCGGGTTGGCCTCCGGCTTGTCGATCTTGTTGACCGCTACCACGATCGGCACGTTGGCCGCCTGGGCGTGGTTCAGAGCCTCGATCGTCTGCGGCATGATGCCGTCGTCGGCCGCGACCACGAGGATCGCGATGTCGGTGACCTGCGCACCGCGGGCACGCATGGCGGTGAACGCCTCGTGACCCGGGGTGTCGATGAAGGTGATGGCACGCTCGATGCCCTCGTGCTCCGTCCACACCTGGTACGCACCGATGTGCTGGGTGATGCCGCCGGCCTCGCCCGCGACGACGTTCGCGTTGCGGATGGCGTCGAGGAGGCGCGTCTTACCGTGGTCGACGTGACCCATGACGGTGACGACCGGAGGCCGGATCTCGAGGTCCTCGTCGGACTCGCCCTCCAGCTCGGCGTCGAGGTCGATGTCGAAGCCCTCGAGCAGCTCGCGGTCCTCGTCCTCGGGCGAGACGACCTGGATCTTGTAGCCCAGCTCCTCACCGAGGATCTGGAAGGTCGCCTCGTCGAGCGACTCGGTCGCGGTCGCCATCTCGCCCAGGTGGAAGAGAACGGTGACCAGCGAGGCCGGATTCGCGTCGATCTTGTCGGCGAAGTCGGAGATGGAGGAGCCGCGGCGCAGTCGGATGACGGTGCCGCCGTCGCCGCGGGGGACGCTCACGCCGCCCAGCGACGGGGCCTCCCGCATCTCGAATTCCTGACGCTTCGCGCGCTTCGACTTGCGGGCCTTGGACTTTCCACCGCCACGACCGAACGCGCCGGCGGTCCCACCGCCGGGCCCACGACCGCGGCCACCGCCGCCTGCCGGACGCGGGGCGCCGAAGCCGCCACCCGTGCCGCCACCGGGACGCTGGAAGCCGCCGCCCGCTCCTCCGCCCGCACCACCGGGGCGCTGCTGGAAGCCGGGACGTCCTCCGCCGCCGCCCTGACGCTGACCGGGACGGTTGCCACCGCCCTGACCGGGTGCGCCGATGCGCGGCGAGCCGGGACGCGGCGGGGCCGGGCGCGGGATGTTGCCCGGGCTCGGGCGCTGGCCCATGCCCTGCGAGCTGGAGTACGGGTTGTTGCCCGGACGCGGGGTGCTCGGACGCTGACCCATGCCCTGGCTCGACGAGAACGGGTTGTTGCCCGGACGCGGGGCGCCGGGGCGCGGGATGCTCCCCGCGGCGGGGGTCGCGCCACCGGGGCGCGGAGCCGACGGGGCGGCCTTCTCGCTGGGAGCGGCTGCGGCCGCAGCGGCGGGCGCCGCCGTCTCGGCAGCGGCCTTCTCGGCGGCGGCCTTGTCGGCAGCGGCCTTCTCTGCGGCGGCCTGACGCTCGGCGACCGACATCGGCGCCTGCGGCTTGGGCGCGCCGGGCTCGCTCGACCCCTGAGGGCGCGGAGCAGCGGGGCGAGGAGCCTCCGCCTTCGGTGCGGCGGTTGCCTTGTCGGCGGTGAAGCCTTCAGCCTCCAGAGCGGCACGCAGCTTGCGTGCTACCGGCGGCTCGATGCTGGAGGACGGTCCCTTGACGAACTCGCCCATCTCTTTGAGTTTCGCGAGCGCGACTTTACTGTCGACGCCGAGCTCGCTCGCGACCTCGTGTACGCGTGGTTTTGCAGCCACAATTCTCCTGTCTGGGGCCTACCCCGGACAGGGCAGGCGTTAGTTGCGGACGGAACTCATTTCGAGCCGCTCATCGGTTGTCACTCATGTGAAGTCACTGCTTCTTCAGCCTGTTCTCTCAGTGCGGCCCCGGGAGGGGTCGCAGTGCGGCCCGGATGGCCGTCGGGTCGAGGCTCCCCTCCGCTCTCAGCGCTCGCCCGAAGGCTCTGCGCGTGAGTGCGAGATCGAGACACTCGTCGACCGGATGCAGCCACGCGCCCCGTCCGGGGAGAGTGGCGGACGGGTCCGCCACGACTTCCGAATTCCGGAGAACGACCCTCAGAAGAGAGGACCGGGGAGCGCGAGAACGGCATCCGACGCACGTTCTGACGGCTTCCATCTTACCCCTCACGCATCTCTGCGCCGAATCAGGACGGACTGCCGCACCGTGTCCAACGCTCTGAGGAGGGCGAACATTCCCTGAATGTCCCCTCCTCCTCTACTACTTGTCGTCCAGGATCGAGTCGGGCTGGATGTCGATCTTCGCGCCCGTCAGCTTCGCTGCGAGCCGCGCGTTCTGCCCCTCCTTGCCGATGGCCAGCGACAGCTGGTAGTCGGGGACGAGTGCACGCACCGCCTTGAGCGACTCGTCGATCACGAAGGCGCTGGTCACCTTGGCCGGCGAGAGTGCGCTCGAGACGAAGGTCGCGAGATCGGGCGAGTAGTCGACGATGTCGATCTTCTCGTTGTTCAGCTCCGCCGTCACGGCGCGGACGCGCTGGCCGAGCTCGCCGATGCAGGCGCCCTTGGCGTTCACGCCGGGCTCCGTCGCACGGACGGCGATCTTGGTTCGGTGGCCGGCCTCCCGGGCGAGCGAGACGATCTCGACGATGCCGCTGGCGATCTCGGGGACCTCCAGCGCGAACAGCTTACGGACGAGCGCCGGGTGCGTGCGCGAGACCGTGATCGACGGCCCCTTGGCGCCCTTGGCGACGCTGGTGACGTAGACGCGGATGCGAGAACCGTGGGTGTACTCCTCGCCGGGCACCTGCTCCTCGGGCGGCAGGATGGCCTCCACGCTGCCGAGGTCGATGTGCACCATGCGCGGGTTGGGGCCCTGCTGGATGACGCCGGCGACGATGTCGCCCTCGCGGCCGCGGAACTCGCCGAGCACCGCGTCGTCCGCGATGTCGCGGAGCCGCTGGTTGATCACCTGCTTGGCTGCGAACGCCGCGATGCGCCCGAAGTCGCTCGGGCTGTCCTCGGCCTCGCCGATGACGTTTCCCTCGTCGTCGTGCTCGGGAACGTAGACGGTGACATGCCCGGTCTTGCGGTCCAGGTGCACGCGCGCAGCGGGCGGCTGGTCGGAGTGCCCGTGGCGGTGGTCGGCCTGGTTGGTGTGCTTGAGATACGCGGTCAGGATGGCCTGCTCGATGATCTGCACAAGCTCGTCGAACGGGATCTCCTTCTCGCGCTCCATGAGACGCAAGACGCTGAGGTCGATGTCCATGCCGGCCTCCTCTATTCAGATCTTCGCCGCCGCGCGACGGCGCGGCGGACTCAGCTCTCAACGGTACCCGAGATTCCGGTGAGCCGGGACCCCGCGTACCGTGCATGGCATGAGCGCACCCACCCGAACAGCGTCTCGGCTCGAACACAGCACGACAGTGCGTGTCCTCACCCGCGTCGGCCTGGCCTCCATCGGCCTCCTCCACATCCTCATCGGCGTCATCGCGCTGGCGGTGGCGTTCGGTGCCGGCGGCAACGCCGACCAGTCCGGGGCGCTCCAGGCGATCGCCGCGGCGCCCGGAGGCGTCTTCGTGCTGTGGCTGATCGTCGTCGGCCTGATCGTGCTCGCGATCTGGCAGATCCTCGTCGCCATCACGGCCCGCAGCGCCGGCACGACGGCGCTCGAGATCATCAAGTCGGTCGTCTACGCCGGCCTGGCCGCCCTCACGATCTCGATCGCGACGGGTGGCGGCCACAACTCCTCCTCGACCGAGAAGTCCCTGAGCGCGAAGCTCCTCGGACTACCCGGTGGCGTCTTCGTTCTCGCCCTGGTCGGGATCGTGATCGCCGTCGTCGGCATCGGGTTCCTACGCAATGGCATCACCCACCGGTTCGAACGCGACCTCAAGCTGCCGCCGGACCGGTGGGCGGGCACGATCACCGTCCTCGGGAGGGTGGGTTACATCGCCAAGGGCGTCGCCCTCCTGCTCGTCGGCGGTCTCGTCATCGCCGGCGCGATCACCTTCGACCCCTCGAAGGCCGCGGGGCTCGACGGCAGCCTCAAGGCACTGGCGAGCGTCCCGTTCGGCGTGTTCCTGCTCGTCGCGATCGCGCTCGGGCTCCTCGCCTACGGGCTGTTCTGGTGCGTGCGCGCGGTCCGGGCGAGGCTCTAGCGGATGACGGGTTACGCCTCCTCCTCGGCCGGCGCCGCGAACTGCGCGTTGTAGAGCGTGTAGTACGCCCCGCCCCGCGCGAGCAGTTCGGAGTGCGTGCCCTGCTCCACGATCCTCCCGGCCTCCATCACGAGGATCAGGTCGGCGTCGCGGATGGTGGACAGCCGGTGGGCGATCACGAACGACGTGCGGTCGGCGCGCAGAGCGCTCATCGCCTTCTGCACCAGCAGCTCCGTGCGTGTGTCGACCGAGGACGTCGCCTCGTCGAGGATCAGCACGCTCGGCCGCGCGAGGAACGCCCGCGCGATCGTCAGCAGCTGCTTCTCGCCGGCGGACACGTTGGAGCCCTCGTCGTCGAGCACCGTGTCGTAGCCGTCCGGCAGCGAGCGCACGAACCGGTCGACGTAGGTCGCCTTGGCGGCGTCGAGGATCTCGTCCTCGGTGGCGTCGGGGCGGCCGTACGCGATGTTCTCCCGGATGGTGCCCTTGAACAGCCAGGTGTCCTGGAGCACCATCCCCATCCGCTCCCGGAGGTCGTGCCGGGTCATGGAGGCGATGTCGACACCGTCGAGGGTGATCCGGCCGGAGTCGAGGTCGTAGAAGCGCATCATCAGGTTGACCAGCGTGGTCTTGCCCGCGCCGGTCGGGCCGACGATCGCGACGGTCTGGCCGGGCTCGGCCACCAGGGAGAGGTCGTCGATGAGCGGAACGTCCGGCTCGTACCGGAACGAGACGTCCTCGAAGGCGAGCCGCCCCCGCGTGCCCTCCGGGTTCGCCGGATCGACCGGGTCGGCGCTCTGCTCGTCGGCGTCGAGGAGCTCGAACACGCGCTCGGCGCTGGCCACCCCGGACTGCAGGAGGTTCGCCATCGAGCCCAGCTGCGTGAGCGGCTGGGTGAACTGGCGCGAGTACTGGATGAAGGCGGTGACATCGCCGAGCTGCATCGCGCCGTTGGCGACCTGGAGGCCGCCGACCACGGCGATGGCGACGTACATCAGGTTGCCGACGAACATCATCGACGGCATGATCAGGCCGGAGATGAACTGCGCCCCGAAACTCGCCTGGTACATCTCCTGGTTCTTCTGGCGGAACCGCTCCTCCACTTCGCGATGACGGCCGAACACCTTCACGAGCGAGTGGCCGGTGAAGGCCTCCTCGATCTGTCCGTTGAGCTCCCCCGTGTTGCGCCACTGCGCCACGAACAGCTTCTGGGAGCGCTTGGCGATCAGTGTCGTCACCAGCAGCGTGAGCGGGATGGTGACCAGCGCGATCACGGCGAGCAGCGGCGAGACCACGAACATCATCACGGTCACCCCGATCACCGTCAGCAACGAGGTCAGCAGCTGGCTCAGCGTCTGCTGAAGGGTCTGCGAGATGTTGTCGATGTCGTTCGTGACGCGGCTGAGCAGCTCGCCCCGCTGCATCTTGTCGAAGTAGGTCAGCGGGAGGCGGTGGATCTTGGCCTCCACGTCCTGCCGAAGGCGGTACACCGTGCGCTGCGTGATGCCGTTGAGGACGTAGCCCTGGAGGTAGCTGAACACCGACGACGCGATATACAGGGCGAGGACCCACATCAGGACGTGGCCGACCGCGGCGAAATCGATGCCTGCGCCCGGCGTCAGCGTCGTCCCGGAGACGAGGTCGGCGAGCTGGCCCTGGCCGTGCGCACGCAGGTTCGCGATCGCCTCCTGCTGTGTCTGCCCGGCCTGGAGATGCGACGATATCGCGCCGGCGAAGACGAGGTTGATCGCGTTGCCGAGCAGTTTCGGCCCGAGCACCGCGAAGAACACGCTCACGACGGCGAGGAGCGTCACGAACACGATCCCGACCATCTCCGGACGAAGGCGTCGGCCGAGCCGCTTCGCCGACGGCCCGAAGTTCATCGACTTGTCGCCCGGCATCGTCATCCCGCCGAACGGACCGCCTCCTCCCGGACCGCGTCGCACCGGGGTGCGGACCGGCGCCTGTGTCGTCGCGCCCCCACGGGCGCCGTCGTCGCGGCTCATGCCGCCTCCTCCGCGGTCAGCTGCGACGAGACGATCTCGGCGTAGGTGGGATTGCTCTCGACGAGCTCGGCGTGGGTTCCGCGACCAACGACCCGGCCGCCGTCGAGCACGATGATCTGGTCGGCGTCGACGATGGTGGACACGCGCTGGGCGACGACGATCATTGTGGCGTCGGCCTCGTTGCGCGCCAGCGCCTGCCGGAGGCGCGCGTCCGTCGCGGTGTCGAGCGCCGAGAACGAGTCGTCGAAGATGTAGATCTCCGGCCGGCTCACGAGGGCGCGGGCGATCGCGAGCCGTTGCCGCTGGCCTCCCGAGACGTTCGTGCCGCCCTGGGCGATCGGGCCGTCCAGCTTCTCGGGCATCTCGTCGACGAATCCCTTGGCCTGCGCGATCTCGAGGGCGCGCCAGAGTTCGTCGTCCGTGGCCTTCGGGTTGCCGTAGCGGAGGTTGCTCGCGACCGTGCCCGAGAAGAGGTAGGGCTTCTGCGGCACCAGACCGATCCGCGACCACAGCAGCTCGGGGTCCAGCTCGGCGACGTCCACTCCGTCGACCAGGACGATCCCGCTCGTGGCGTCGAACAGCCGCGGGATGAGGTTTATCAGCGTGGTCTTGCCCGCGCCGGTGCTGCCGATGATCGCGGTGGTCTTGCCGGCCTCCGCGAAGAAGGTCACGTCGTTGAGCACCGGCTGCTCGGCCCCGGGGTAGGAGAAGCCGACACCGACGAACTCGACCGTGCCCGTCGCCGACACTTCGGTGACCGGGTTCGCCGCGATGGCGACCGACGGCTCCGTGCGCAGGACCTGGCTGATGCGGTCGGCGCAGACGGCCGCGCGCGGCACCAGGACGGCCATCATCGTGGACATCATGACACCCATGAGGATCTGCATCAGGTACTGCAGGAACGCCGTCAGGGTGCCGATCTGAATCGACCCGTCGGCGACCCGGAAGGCTCCGAACCAGATCACCGCGACGCTGGAGACGTTGAGCACCAGCATCACGATCGGGAACATCAGCGCGAACAGTCGGCCCGCGCGGATCGCGGTGTCGGTCACCTCGTCGTTGGCGACGGTGAAGCGCGCGGTCTCGACCTCCTCGCGGACGAACGCCCGCACGACGCGGATGCCCGTCAACTGCTCGCGCAGCACGCGGTTGACCCGGTCGATCCGCTCCTGCATCTTGCGGAAGAGCGGGACCATCTTGACGATGATGATGCTCACCGCGATCAGCAGGACGGGCACGCTCACCGCGATCAGCCACGACAGCTGGATGTCCTGCCGCATCGCGAGGATGATCCCGCCGATGGCCAGGATCGGCGCGGAGACCAGCAGGGTGCAGGTCATCAGCACGAGCATCTGCACCTGCTGCACGTCGTTGGTGTTGCGGGTGATCAGCGACGGAGCGCCGAAGTGGGTGACCTCCCGCTCGGAGAACTCGCCCACGCGGTGGAAGATCGCACCGCGGAGGTCGCGGCCGACCAGCATCGCCACCTTCGCCCCGAAGTAGACGGCGGTGATCGCGCACGCGATCTGGACGATCGTGATCCCGAGCATCTCAGCACCGGTCGAGAGGATGTAGCCGGTATCGCCCTTGGCGATGCCGTTGTCGACGATGTCGGCGTTCAGAGTCGGAAGCCACAGCGAGAGGAGCGACTGCGCGACCTGGAAGACCACCACCCCGACGAGCAGTGGCCAGTGCGGCCGCAGGAACCGGCCGAGGAGTTTCAGGAGCATCGTGGCTCTCCCTACTCTGCCGCATCGGCGGCTGTCGTGGGTGTGTAGATCGCGAACGGCCGGCCGGCGACGCCGACGAGGGCGATCCGGGCGAGGTCGTCGACGCTGAACTCGATTCCGTCGTTCAAGGCGGGGAACGCAGACGAGAAGCTGATGAGGCGGAGGATGTGCGCGACGCGCTCCGGAGGCCAGTTGAGGTCGTCGGCCTCCGGCGCGAGGATCTGGGCGATGATGGCAGCGAACTCGGTGCGCTCCTGCGGCACGGGAGGCCGCTGATGACCGACGACCGCCATGATCCGCATGACGCTCGTGAACCGTTCGCGCAGGAGGTAGACGATCGCCCTGACCTTGCTCTCGAGCGACAGGGCGGGGTCGATCGAACGGAGGGCTTCGCGCAGCGGCTCCGGGTCGAGGTACTTCTCGACGGCCGCCTGGACGAGGGTCTCCTTGTCGCCGAACGCGCGGAAGATCGTGCCTTCGGCGATGCCGGCCGCGTCGGCGATCTGGCGGGAGGTCACCCCGCGGCCATGCTCGACGAGCAGCGGGATCACGGCGTCGATGATCATCGCTTTGCGGTCCTCGGGCGCGAGCGGCTGCGCGCGCGTACGCGCCGGCTGGTCGGCCTCCTGATCGGCCTCCGTACTCATCTCCACGAACGAAATGGTAAGCGGAGTGAGTGCTCACTCACAACGCGAATTCTGTTCGCCCTGAGCGAACGACTCCCCGAAGCTCAGCTCGGGCGCGGGAAGAAGCCCGAGATGGTCTCCAGTTCGTCGGCCGTGGGCGACCACGACGTGGCCGCCTCGGCGTTCGCCACGATCTGCTCGGGACGGGTGGCGCCCGCGATGACGCTGGTGAGGCCCGGCTGGGCGAGCAGCCAGGCGAAGGTCGCGGCGAGCATCGTGACACCGCGCTCGTCGCAGAACCGCTGGTACTGCTCGATCGCGTCCCACGGCGCTCCCTCGAGCAGGTGCTTGCGCTGCATCATGATGCGGCTGTCGGCAGGGCCGCCCGAACGGCTGAACTTTCCTGTGAAAAGCCCGTTGTAGAGCGGGAAGAACGGCAGGAACCCGAGTCCGTAGGAGTTGACCGCCGGCAGCACCTCGCGCTCCGCGTCGCGCTCCAGGAGGCTGTACTCGTTCTGCGACGAGATGAACCGCGGGTGCCCGGCGAGACGGGCGGTGAACTCCGCCTCCGCGATCTGCCAGCCGGCGAGGTTCGAGTGGCCGATGTAGCGGATCTTCCCCTCGGTGATGAGGTCGTCGAGGGTCGCGAGCGTCTCCTCGATGGGCGTCGACGGGTCGGGACGGTGCAGCTGGTACAGGTCGATCCAGTCGGTGCGCAGGCGGCGCAGGGAGGCCTCCACGGCGAGCCGGATGTAGCGGCGCGATCCGCGCACGCCCCAGTCGGGGCCGTTGGTGCCGGCCATGTCCATTCCGAACTTCGACGCGAGGACGATTCGATCGCGCTTGCCCTCGAGCGATTTGCCCATCAGGGTCTCGGAGAGCCCGCGCTCCTTGCCGTAGATGTCGGCCGTGTCGAAGAACGTCACTCCGGCATCGATCGCCGCGCCGATGACGGCATCGGTGCCCTCCTGCGTCTCGGTGGCCGTGCCGGCGCGGCCGAAGTTGTTGCAGCCGAGACCGATCGTCGAGACGATCAGGCCCGAAGGTCCGAGAGTGCGGTATTCGATGTTCGCCATGCCGTCGAGTCTAGGCAGCGCATCGCCCGCGACCGAATCGCGAACTCCTCCACAGCGCACCGCGCGAACGACTTATCCCCCATGTCCGATTTCCGCGAGTGAGTGTCGGACGCCGGCCCTAGAGTCGACCCATGAGCAGTTCCTTCTCGTACCTTCTCCGCATTCCGAGCCCGGTCGGCCGCATCGAGCTGACCGCAGACAACGAGGCGGTCACCTCGCTGTCGATCGCACGCGACGACGTGCTCCCGTTCGACGATCACCCCGAACGCAGCTCGGCCGTACTCGACGACGCTGCCGCTCAACTCGAGGAGTACTTCGCGGGCACGAGGCGCACGTTCGACATCCCGGTCCAGCTAACGGGAACGCCCTTCCGCACCGCGGTGTGGGAACGGCTCTCGGGGCTCGAGTACGGCACGCTCACCACCTACGGCGAACTCGGTCTCGCGATCGGGCGGCCCGGCTACGGGCGAGCCATCGGCGGTGCCGTCGGCGCCAACCCCGTCCCGATCATCATCGGCTGCCATCGCGTGCTCTCGTCGTCCGGCAAGATCACCGGCTACAGCGGCGGGGAGGGCATCCCCACCAAGCTCTGGCTCCTGGAGCACGAGGGGATCACGCTGGCCGCATGACCTCCACCGACCAGCATCCCGAGTCCCCGTCCCCGTCCGCGTCGCCTGCGACGCCGGCTGCCGCACCCACCCGGTCCGTTGTCGTGGTCGGCGACGACGGGGTGGCGCGCTGCTCGTGGTCGGCGAACGACGCCGAGTACCGTCGCTACCACGACGAGGAATGGGGCACGCCGCAGCACGATCCGCGCGCACTGTACGAGAAGCTCTGCCTCGAAGGATTTCAGGCGGGGCTCTCTTGGATCACCATCCTGAGGCGCCGGCCCGCCTTCCGCGAGGTCTTCCACGGGTTCGACCCCGCGCGTGTCGCGGCGATGACCGAGAGCGACGTGCAGCGCCTGTTGGGCGATGAACGGATCATCCGCCATCGCGGCAAGATCGAGGCCACCATCTCGAACGCGAAGGCGACGCTGGCCCTCGACGCGCCCCTGGACGAGCTCATGTGGGGCTTCGCTCCCCGCGGCGCGCGCGAGCGGCCACGAGCCTGGGGCGATGTACCCGCCGTGACCGCCGAGTCGACAGCTCTCAGCAAGGAGCTCAGGGGCCGGGCCTTCCGCTTCGTCGGCCCGACCACGATGTACGCGCTCATGCAGGCGACGGGAATGGTCGACGACCACTTCGCGGGCTGTTTCCGCGCGGGGCGCTGATCGGCGGGACACTGGGCACAAGAGGAGTCGGGCCGGCGGTCGCGATCAATGGAACCGTTCTCGCTGGTGGCGGCGCGTCCGCTCGTGCCCGACCGCAGGCGGAATCACTGTGCAGCCGCCACACCGGCTCCGGCAACAGACACGTCCGAATGGAGTGCCTGCGATCAGCGTGCCGACCCGACTGGCATATGGGAGGTCGAATCGCCTCACGGCGCGCGACCTCGGTGAGGTGTCCCCTCTCTCTTGTGAGTTGAGTTTATCTCACTTACACTCCGAGCACCACTACCGGACACGCCGCGCAGCGCATTCTCAGCCGGCTGAGTGTCAGCGTACTGAAGCTCGGAGCACCGCGGTGAGCTTGCCGGGTGTGCCGGTCACCTCGGGCACCACCAGATCGAGTTCGCCGGCACGGTCGGCGGAGCGGCTGAGCTCATAGCCCTCCCCCTTCGCCCAGCCCAGCAACTCGTCCGTCGAGTCGAAATGCTCACCGTGCTCGACGAGCGCGCGGGTGAAGAGGCCCTTGGCCTGCTTGTTGAAGTGGTTCAGCGCGCGAACCGTGCCGCTCTCGTCGCGCGCGAGCACCCGGAGGTAGTGTGCGCCCTCCCGCGCCGGCAGCGGGCCGAGGGCGGCGTAGCCCTCGGAGCGCAGGTCGAGGATGACACCGTCGACCGACGCGAGCTCCTCGGCGCACACAGCGCTCCACCGCTTCTTGAGCGAGGTCGAGAGCCGGGAGTCGAACGACAGCCGATACGCCGGGATCGGGTCCGCGGCGCGCACCAGCCCGAGCAGGGCGGACTGCACCGCGACGCTCTCGGCCGCGAAGCGCCACTGGTCAGCCGTGAAGGAATCGGCGTCCAGCGCGTCGTAGAGCACTCCCGTATACCGCAGCAGAGCAGGCAGAGTCGGCGCCGATCGCAGGACCCGGTTGCGTTCCACCTCGGCGGCCGCGTGCTTCGGCCCGAGCTTCAACGCCCGTGCCGCGGCGTCCGGCGACGCGCTCATCGCGACCGTCTCGTCGACGACGGCGGACCGCGTGGAGGTCAGAGCAGGGAATCCCAGTGGCTCGAAGGCGAGCGGGACGTCCGCTCCCCCGTCGCGCTTGGTCTCCGACGGAGGAAGGAGAAGGAGCACTCAGCGCTCCAGGAAGGCGAATGCTGCGTCGACATTCTCGCCCAGGGGACGGGACGTGTCGAGCGTGATGCGGGGAAGCGACGCGGCTGCGCCCTTCCATTCCGCGTACTCGTCGATGCTCTGCTCCACCGCGTAGGCGGCGGTCAAGCCGGTGCGCTTGGCGAGCCGCTCCTCATGGAGCTCCGCGTCGGAGCAGACGGTCTCGATCACACTCAGTTTCACGCCGCAGCGCTCCGCGAGGCCGCGCCACTGCAGTCGTGCCGGCTCCACGGCGTTCACGGCGTCGACGATCACCGACTGACCGCTTATCAGCACCTGCTCGGCCATCCGCTCGGCCACCAGATAGGCGGCGAGTCCGGTCGGCTGGTCGGCATCGATGCCGGCTTTGAGGATCGCGGCCTCGATCGGGTCCACCGAGATCGCCGTGGCGCCGAGCCGGCCCGCGACGATCTCCGCGATGGTGGACTTGCCCGAACCAGGAAGCCCCGCCGTCACGACGAGGACGGGGACGCGGACGTCTCCGAACTGCCGGTCGAGCGGGGCTGCCTTGTCGGGCATATCAGACGAGCTCGGCCTGACGGGCAACGATGGTGACGGTGTTGTTCTCGACGGAGAGGAAGCCGTCGTCGGCCTGCGCCGCGATCGACTCGCCTCCATTGAGGGTCACCCGCACCTCGCCCTGAGCGAGGATGGCGAGGAGCGGCTCGTGGCCGGGCAGGATACCGATCTGCCCTTCCACGGTCCGTGCCACGACCATGCTCGCCTCACCCGACCACACTTCGTGGTCGGCCGCGACGACGCTGACGTTGAGGACAGCCATGCTCAGCCGTTCTCCTTCTGGATCTGCGCCCACTTCTCCTCGACGTCGGAGATCGGACCGACGTTGAAGAAGGCCTGCTCGGCCACGTGGTCGAACTCGCCCTTGGCGATCGCGTCGAACGACTCGATGGTGTCCTTCAGCGGGACCGTGGAGCCCTCGACGCCCGTGAACTTCTTCGCCATGTAGGTGTTCTGCGAGAGGAACTGCTGGATCCGGCGCGCACGCGACACCGTGATCTTGTCCTCCTCCGACAGCTCGTCGACACCGAGGATGGCGATGATCTCCTGCAGCTCCTTGTTCTTCTGGAGGATCTGCTTGACCGTGGTGGCCACCCGGTAGTGGTCGGCGCCCAGGTATCGGGGGTCGAGGATTCGGGAGGTCGAGGTCAGCGGGTCGACGGCCGGGTACAGGCCCTTCGACGCGATCTCGCGGGAGAGCTCGGTCGTGGCGTCGAGGTGCGCGAACGTGGTCGCCGGCGCCGGGTCGGTGTAGTCGTCGGCGGGGACGTAGATCGCCTGCAGCGACGTGATCGAGTGACCGCGCGTCGAGGTGATGCGCTCCTGGAGCTGGCCCATCTCGTCGGCGAGGTTCGGCTGGTAGCCGACCGCGGACGGCATGCGGCCGAGCAGGGTCGACACCTCGGAGCCCGCCTGCGTGAAGCGGAAGATGTTGTCGATGAACAGGAGGACGTCCTGGTTCTGCACGTCGCGGAAGTACTCCGCCATCGTTAGCGCCGACAGGGCGACCCGGAGGCGCGTTCCCGGCGGCTCGTCCATCTGGCCGAAGACGAGCGCGGTCTTGTCGAAGACGCCCGCCTCCTCCATCTCGTGGATGAGGTCGTTGCCCTCACGGGTACGCTCGCCGACACCGGCGAACACCGACACACCGCCGTGGTCCTGCGCGACGCGCTGGATCATCTCCTGGATGAGGACCGTCTTGCCGACGCCCGCGCCACCGAAGAGGCCGATCTTGCCACCCTGGACGTACGGGGTGAGCAGGTCGATGACCTTGATGCCGGTCTCGAACAGCTGGGTCTTCGACTCGAGCTGGTCGAACGCCGGGGGCTGGCGGTGGATCGGCCAGCGCTCGGTGATCTCGATCGTCTCGCCCGGCTCGGCGTTGAGCACATCACCGGTGACGTTGAACACCTTGCCCTTGGTGACGTCGCCCACCGGCACGGAGATCGGGGCACCGGTGTCGCGGACCTCGCCTCCACGGACCAGGCCGTCGGTGGGCTTCAGGGCGATGGCACGGACGAGGTCGTCGCCGAGGTGCTGTGCGACCTCGAGCGTGATCTCGGTCGACTGCTCGCCGATCGTGATGGTGGTCTTCAGGGCGTTGTAGATGCCCGGGATCGAGTCGTGCGGGAACTCGATGTCGACGACCGGACCGGTGACGCGGGCGATGCGTCCCACGCCGGCCGGCTGCGCGGTCGAAGCCTGGGCTTCGGCGGTAGCGGTAGTCATGATTCGTTCTCTCTCGTTTGGACGATTAATTTGCCGAGCTCAGCGCGTCCGCGCCGCCGACGATCTCGGAGATCTGCTGGGTGATCTCCGCCTGGCGGGCGTTGTTGGCCAGTCGCGTGTAGTCGGTGATGAGCTTGTCGGCGTTGTCGCTGGCGGCCTTCATCGCCTTCTGCGTCGCCGCGTGCTTGGAGGCGGCGGACTGCAGCATCGCGTTGAAGATGCGGCTTTCGATGTACACCGGCAGGAGCGAGTCGAGCACGGTGTTCACATCCGGCTCGAACTCGTAGAGCGGCAGCACCTGCGTGCGGTCCGGCTCTTCGACGCCCTCGACGACCTCGAGCGGAAGCAGGCGCACGATCTGCGGCTCCTGCGTCAGCATGCTCACGAAGCGGTTGTAGATGACATGGATCTCGTCGACGCCACCGTCGGACGCGTCGCGCAGGAAGGACTCGAGGATCGCGTCAGCGATCTCCTTGGCCTGCTCGAACTCCGGGCTGTCCGTGTTACCCGTCCACACCCGCTCGAATGCGCGGCGCCGGAAGCTGAAGTAGCCCTGCGCCTTGCGTCCGACCAAGAAGTAGACGACCTCCTTGCCCTGGCTGCGCAGCAGCTCGGCGAGCTTCTCCGACTCCTTGAGCACGTTCGAGTTGAACGCGCCCGCGAGACCACGGTCGGACGAGAAGATGACGATCGCAGCGCGCTCGATCTTCTCGGGTTCCGTGGTGAGGACGTGCTCGACGTTCGAATAGGTCGCCACCGCCGACACCGCGCGCGTGATCGCGCGGGCGTACGGCGTGGAGGCTGCCACTCGCGCCTGTGCCTTCTGGATGCGTGAGGCGGAGATCAGCTCCATGGCACGGGTGATCTTCTTGGTCGTCTGGGCAGACTTGATCTTCTGCCGGTAGACCCGAAGCTGTGCTCCCATGTGTCTTCCTCAGTACCTATCCGTGCTCAGCGCTTCGCCTTGACGATGCGCTCCTGGTTGACGTCCTCTTCGGCGCTGGCCTCGAACTCCTCGCGTCCGACCGATGCGAGGGGCTTGCCCTCGCCGGTCTGGAACTCGAGCTTGAACTTGTCGACCTCTTCGCCCAGCTTCGACACCGTGTCGTCGTCGAGAACGTTGGTCTCGCGCAGCGTGGTGAGGATGTCGGTGTTGCGACGCAGGTGGTCGAGCAGCTCGGCCTCGAAGCGGAGGATGTCCTCCACCGCGACCTCGTCGAGCTTGCCGTTGGTGCCGGCCCAGATCGAGACGACCTGCTCCTCGACGGGGAACGGCGAGTACTGCGGCTGCTTGAGCAGTTCGGTCAGTCGGGCGCCGCGGGCGAGCTGGCGGCGGCTGGCGGCGTCCAGATCGGAGGCGAACATGGCGAACGCCTCGAGCGAGCGGTACTGGGCGAGCTCGAGCTTGAGCGTGCCGGAGACCTTCTTGATCGACTTGACCTGCGCATCACCACCGACTCGCGAGACCGAGATTCCGACGTCGACCGCGGGACGCTGGTTGGCGTTGAAGAGGTCGGACTGCAGGAAGATCTGGCCGTCGGTGATCGAGATCACGTTGGTCGGGATGTACGCCGAGACGTCGTTCGCCTTGGTCTCGATGATCGGCAGACCGGTCATCGAACCGGCACCCAGCTCGTCGGAGAGCTTGGCGCAACGCTCCAGCAGGCGGGAGTGCAGGTAGAACACGTCACCCGGGTAGGCCTCGCGTCCCGGCGGACGGCGGAGGAGGAGCGAGACGGCGCGGTAGGCCTCGGCCTGCTTCGACAGGTCGTCGAAGATGATGAGGACGTGCTTGCCGCCGTACATCCAGTGCTGGCCGATGGCCGAGCCGGTGTAGGGGGCGAGGTACTTGAAGCCGGCCGGGTCGGAGGCCGGGGCCGCGACGATGGTGGTGTACTCCATCGCGCCGGCGTCTTCGAGCGCGCCCTTCACCGAAGCGATGGTCGAGCCCTTCTGGCCGATGGCGACGTAGATGCAGCGCACCTGCTTGTTGACGTCGCCCGACTCCCAGTTGGCCTTCTGGTTGATGATCGTGTCGATCGCGATGGCCGTCTTACCGGTCTGGCGGTCGCCGATGATCAGCTGGCGCTGACCGCGGCCGACGGGGATCATGGCGTCGATCGCCTTGATGCCGGTCTGGAGCGGCTCGTGCACCGACTTGCGCTGCATGACGCCGGGTGCCTGGAGCTCGAGCTCGCGGCGGCCTTCCGTGGCGATCTCGCCGAGACCGTCGATCGGGTTGCCGAGCGGGTCGACCACGCGGCCGAGGTAGCCGTCGCCGACCGGGACGGAGAGGACCTCGCCGGTGCGGGTCACCTCCATGCCCTCCACGATCTGGTCGAACTCGCCGAGGACCACGACGCCGATCTCGTTCTCGTCGAGGTTCTGCGCCAGGCCCAGGGTGCCGTCCGCGAAGCGGATGAGCTCGTTGGCCATCACGCCGGGGAGGCCCTCGACGTGCGCGATGCCGTCGGAGGCGTCGAGGACGTGTCCGACCTCGACCGTCTCTGCGGTGGTCGGCTCGTACTTCGAGACGAAGTCCTTGAGCGCGTCCCGGATTTCATCGGGGCTGATCTGAATGTCTGCCATCGTAATTCCCTATGTTGGGGCGGTCAGCCCGCCAGCTGAAGTCTAAGTTCGGTGAGGCGCGACGAGACGCTTCCGTCGATGACGTCGTCGCCGATCTGCACCCGCATGCCGCCGAGGATCGACGGATCGACCACCTCGTTGAGCTTGAGATCGCCGTACTTCGCGGCGAGACTCGCACGGAGGCGCTCGGCCTGCTCGGCCGGGAGCGGCATCGCCGTCACGACGGTCGCGATCTTCTGGTCGTACTGCGCGGCGACGATGCGTGCGGCCTCGCGCAGCGATTCGCGGACGCTGCGTCCGCGCGGCTGGAGGACCAGCTGACGCACGATCGCGACGGTCTGCTTGGAGGCCTTGCCTGCGAGCAGGCGCTCCGCCAGCTGTGCCTTGGCCTCCGGCGCCGCCAGCTTGCTGCGGAGCGCGAGCTCGAGCCCGGCATCGGAGGTCACGGCGCCTCCGAACGCGAAGAGCTCGCCCGGGATGTCCACGTTGCGAGGCGACGACGCGGCGATCGCTCGGATTCCGAGCTCTTCGATCGCGCCGAGGAGGTCGTTCTGGTTCGACCAGCGCTCGCCCGCCACGACTGTCAGCAGCTGAACCGCGGGAGCGGAGAGCGAGGCGAAGACGCGCTCGACGAGCGCGGTCTTGCCCTCCGCCGAAGCCGAAGGGTCACCGAGGACCGAACGGAGCTGGGCGGAGTCGGCGACGACTCGTCCTGCGGCGAACAGGTCTTCAGCCGTCGCCAGATCGGCCTTGGACCCGAGCCCGGCGAGAGCCGAGACGGATCGGGCCAGTGCTTCTCTGGAGGCGCTTCCCATCAGTTGCTCGACCCTGCCTTCTCGGCCTTCTCGCTGGACTCGAGGTCGGCCAGGAACCGGTCGACGATCGCCTGAGCCTTCTTGTCGTCCGTGAGCACCTCGCCGACGACGCCGGAGGCGAGGTCGATCGCGAGCGAGCCCACTTCGCCACGCAGCGAGACGAGAGCGGACTTGCGCTCTGCCTCGATCTGGGCCTGGGCGGTGGCGGTCACGCGGGCAGCCTCGGCCGCTGCGTTGTCCTTGGCCTCTGCGACGATCTGCTGACCGTCGGTACGTGCGGTCTCGCGGATCTTGGCCGCCTCGGCCCGCGCGTCGGCGAGCTGGGCGGTGTACTCCTCGAGCAGCGCCTCGGCCTTGTGCTGAGCTTCGTCGGCCTTCGCGATGTTGCCTTCGATCGCCTCGGCACGCTGATCCAGGAGCTTCTGCATGCGCGGCAGCGCGTAGATCCAGAAGAAGATCAGGATGACGACGAAGCAGATCAGCGACCCGACGATGTCATACCACTGCGGGATGAGCGGATTGATCGTCTCGCCCTCCGTAGCGGCGCGGATCACACCGTTGATCATCGTTCCTCCTTATTGAGAGAGATGAGGAGGATTACTGGAAGATGAAGTAGGTCGCGATACCGATGAACGCGAGCGCCTCGGTGAACGCGATACCGATCCACATCAGGACCTGGAGACGGCCGGCCAGCTCGGGCTGACGGGCGACGCCCTCGATGGTCTTGCCGACGACGATACCCACGCCGATGGCCGGGCCGATGGCGGCGAGGCCGTAACCGACGGTGGCGATGTTGCCGTTGATTGCAGCGATGTCCACGTTATGTGTTTCCTTCCGTGATGGCGGTTCGTGCGGATGCGCGAACCGTAATTAGTGCTCCTCGGCGACTGCGAGCTGGATGTAGACAGCCGTGAGCAGCGCGAAGACGTAGGCCTGGAGGACGGCCACCAGGATCTCGAAGAGAGTGAAGATGAAGCCGAACCCGAGCGCTCCGATGCCGAGGACGATCCAGCCCTGGCCGAGTGCGAACGTGAAGAACACGGACGCACTGAAGAAGAGCACCAGCAGCATGTGCCCGACGATCATGTTCATCATGAGTCGGAGCGTCAGGGTGATCGGCCGCAGAATGAAGGTCGAGATGAACTCGATCGGCGTCACGATGATGTAGATGGCCTTCGGCACGCCGGCCGGGAACAGCGCGTTCTTGAAGAAGCCCCCTGGGCTCTTCTTGACGCCGGCGTAGATGAAGGTGATGTACGAGACCGCTGCGAGCACGAGCGGCACACCGATGACGGAGGTGCCCGCGATGTTCAGGAACGGGATGACACCCGTCAGGTTCATGAACAGCACCATGAAGAAGATCGTGGTGAGGATCGGGAGGAACCGCCGGCCGTCCTTGCGGCCCAGAAGGTCCTCCGCGATGTTCACCCGGACCAGGTCCAGGCCCATCTCGACGAGCGACTGGAAGCGACCGGGAACGACACGCATGCGGCGTGTGCCGAGCCAGAACACCAGAAGGAGCGCGACGACGGCGATGAAACGGACCAGCATGATCCGGTTGACCTCGAAGCCACCGATGGAAAAAATGGCCGGTGGGAAGAACTCATTGATCGACGGGCCGTGGAAGCTTCCATCATCGGAGCTTGCGGCCTGGACCAGCAGGTTCACAGCGTTAGCTAACAGCGCTATCTCCTGTTTCGGGGCGTCGAGCTGAAAGCTCTCGCGACGACGAACGGTGGACACCCGCGCTCGCGCGCCGGTGTTGCTTCGGGCGCGTACGGGTGGGGAATCACTGACAACTCTACAAGAGTTTTCAACCGGTAACGAATCGGATACGGCTCAACGCTTCTCGCCCGGCAACGTCACGTCGCTGACATACGGGATGCGGGACCGGAAGACGACGATCATGTCCACAACGAGCGACCCGATCACGCCAGCGATGAGGCTCAGGAAGAGCACGACGGGATTGATCCACGGCTGGTCGCGCAGCACGATCGCGAGCACGATGAACAGGACGAACTTGAGGATCCAGCCGCCGAGGACGATTCCAAAGAAGATGCCGACATAGAGGTCGGATCCGATGAAGCGATTGGCGATCAGGATGCTGAGCGCGGTGATCCCGAGGAACACCGCGGCGATGAGCGTGCCGATGAGCGCGCTCGTCACTCCGATCCAGCCGGCGAAGATCCCGCCGAGAACCATCCCGACGACGGCGATGGCACCGGCAAGGATCACCCCGTATTTGAGCGCGTCCTTCAGGACGGGGGTCGAGGTGGGCTGCTGGGGCGTCGGGCGCTGCGCGGGCTGGTCCGGCCGCGGGGCGGGCGTCCCGTCCTGGTGGTCGGTCATCGGGTCTCCTCGGTCGGGGTGTCGGTGGAAGTCGTTCGTGCGGCCGGGACGCGGACGCCCTCGCTTGCGACGTCGAGCTGGTCGTAGCGGGCCGTCTCCTCGGCCTCCCTGCTCCCGGCGGGGGCGAGTTCGGCGGCGGCCTCGTTGGCTTTTCGGCGGCTGAGCGGAGCCAGGGTGATGGCGGTGCAGATCACCAGGCCGATCGCGACGAAGACGATGGCCATCCAGTAGGGGTCGAAGAAGAACAGCAGGCAGCCGATCGAGAGCACCGCTGTCCAGGCGTAGAAGATCAGCACGGCGTGCAGATGCGTGTGTCCCATGTCGAGCAGACGGTGGTGCAGGTGCTTGCGGTCGGCGCTGAACGGCGACTTGCCCGCTCGCAGTCGACGGATGACGGCGAGACCGAAGTCGAGCAGGGGGATAACGAGCACGGCGAACGGGATGGTGACGGGGATGAACGCCGGCACCAGCGACGACTTGCCGAGCGTCTGCAGCGCCTCCGGGTTGATGGTGCCGGTGACGGAGATCGCGGAGGTCGCCATGAGCAGGCCGATCAGGAGCGCGCCGGCGTCGCCCATGAACATCTTCGCCGGATGCCAATTGAGCGGCAGGAAGCCGGCGCATGCACCGACCAGGATCGCCGCGATGACGCCGGCGAGACTGAAGTAGTTCTGCGGGCTGATCTCGCGCTGCAGGAGGTAGGTGTAGACGAGGAAGGTGCCGTTGGCGATGAGCGCGACGCCGGCGACGAGCCCGTCCAGACCGTCGATGAAGTTGATCGCGTTCATCACCAGCACGATCGCGAACAGCGTGATGACGATGCTCATCACCGGGGAGCCGACGGTGAGACCGCCGATCGGGAGCGAATAGATCTGCACCCCGAGCCAGGCGACGAGACCCGCAGCCACGAACTGGCCTGCGAGTTTCGTCATCCAGTCGAGGTCCCAGAGGTCGTCGGCCACTCCGAGCACGACGATGAGGAGTGAGGCGCCGAGGATCGCGACGATCGGTCCCGCGTCGGAGAAGATCAGCGACAGCACGCCGAATTGGCTCGACAGCAGCCAGGACACCCCGAACGCGACGAGGATGCCGAGGAACATCGCGACGCCGCCGAGCCGCGGGGTCGGCCGGGTGTGGACATCACGTTCGCGGATCTTCGGATACAGCTTGAACCGCATCGCGAGGCGGTAGACCACCAGCGACATCCCGAACGTGATCACGGCCGAGATGAGCGCGAGTGCGAGGAAGAGGGTCACGGGCTCAGGTGTCCGCGGGAGCGTCGACGCCTGCGCGCTCGGCGGTGTCGGTCGTGCCGATGACGTCGGTCGTCTTGGTGGAGTCGGTCGACTCGGTGGAGTCGGTCGACTCGTCCGCGAGCGCGTCGCCGACGACAGCGCGCAACTGCTCCGCGGTGATCACACCGTGACGGAGGATGCGCAGCTTGCCCGCACCGGAGGCGAGCGCTGTCGCATCGACGATCGTGGACGAGGAGTCCCTGCCGTCGACGCGTTCGTAGGCGGTCCCCGCCTCTCCCCCGTCGAGGTAGACGGAGACGGAGTCACCGAGCATGGCCTCCGCTTCGGCCGCCGTGCGTGCGGCAGGGCGCCCGGTCAGATTGGCGGAGGACACGGCGAGCGGGCCCGTCTCGGACAGGATCTCGAGCGCGATGCGATCCTGTGGCATGCGGAGCGCGACGGTTCCGCGGGTCTCACCGAGGTCCCAGACCAGTGAGGGCGCTGCCGGCAGGACGATGGTCAGGCCGCCGGGCCAGAATTCGGCGACGAGGGCCTCCACTTCGGCCGGCACGTGCTCGGCGAGGGCGGCCAGCGTGGGGATGCCAGGCACTAGAACGGGAGGCGGCGACTGCCGGCCCCGCCCCTTGGCGTCGAGGAGCCGCTGCACCGCAGCGGGGCTGAACGCGTCGGCGGCGACGCCGTAGACGGTGTCGGTGGGGATGACGACCAGCTCGCCGCGGCCGATCGCCCCGCGGGCGAGGCGCATGCCGGTGAGCAGTTCGGAATCGACGGAGCAGTCGTAGATGGGAGCCATGACGGCACCCATGATAGTTGAGGGACTGCAAGGTTCTCTGCGACCGCGCGGGTGACCGTGCGGGACGATACTGGTCACGATGGACGTCTACTTCTTCGACTGCGACAAGACCCTCTACGACTACGACTTCCACAAGCGACTCCCCCGCCTGGCCGAGCTCGGGGGCGTCAGTCAGTACCGGCTGGCCTCGACCTGGTGGGCGGGCGGCCACGAGCGGGCGGCGGAGATCGGCGAGTACGCCACCAGCGACGAGTATCTGGACGCGTTCGCCGAGGTGACCGGCGCCCGCCTGACACTGGCCCAGTGGCAGGACGCCCGCAAGGCCGCCATGACGAGGATCGACGGCTCGATCGCCGCCCTGCACACGGCGGCCGGTCTGGGCACGGTGTCGCTGCTGTCGAACAACCCGATCCCGTTCAAGGACTCGCTTCCGGTCCTCACGCCCGAGATCGTGGACGTGCTCCGCGACAACGACCTCGTCTCCGCCGTGCTGGGTGCGCGCAAGCCCGAGCGCCGCATCTACACCCGCGCGCTCGGCCGTTTCGGCGTGGAGCCAGAGAACGCCATCCTGTTCGACGACTCGCTCGCGAACGTCGAAGGCGCCAGAGAGGCCGGGATGCACGCGCATCACTTCACTCGCAACGCCGACGGCTCCTTCGACACTGCGGGCATGGTGGCGGCGATCCACGCGTTCGCAGAGCGCGAGCGCTGAGCCGCCGCCGGCGCCTTCTGCGGAGAAGGCGCCGGCGACGGTGGACGACGAGTCAGCGGTACGAAGCCGTGGACCCGATCAGCGACGCCCTGCCTTGCGCCGGAAGAGCCAGGCGGCCCAGACGTAAGCGCCGACGATGATCAGCGTGCACCAGCCCAGCGCCCACCACAGGTCGCTCCCGGGGTCACGGCCGAACAGGAACGCGCGGATCGTCTCGATGATCGGGGTGATCGGCTGGTTCTGCGCGATCCACTGGAGCCAGCTCGGCATCGTGTCGGTGGGGACGAACGCGCTCGACAGGTAGGGCACGAACAGCAGCGCGAAGCCGTAGCCACTCGCTGCCGTCGGGTTGGCCGCGGCGATGCCGATCGCCGCGTACAGCCACGTGATCGCCAGGATGAACAGGGCGACCATCGCGAGCGCACCGAGCCACTCCAGCAGATTCGCCGTCGGCCGGAAGCCCACTGCGAGGGCGACCCCGATCACGACCCCGGTCGCGAGGAGGTTGCGCAGCAGGCTCGCCACGACGTGACCGGTGACGACGCCGCCGGCCCGCAGGGGCATGGTCCGGAACCGGTCGACGATGCCGTTGCTCATGTCCTCCGCGACGTCGACCGCGGTGCTGGAGGCACCGAAGCCGGCGCAGAGCAGGATGATGCCGGGCACCACGTAGTCGACATAGTCGCCTTGGGAGTCGATCGCTCCTCCGAACACGAAGGTGAAGAGGAGCATCAGCATCACCGGCAGGACGATGGCCATCGTGAGGGCTTCGACGTTGCGCAGCGAGTGACGCACGCTGCGGCCGATGAACACCGCGGCGGCGGTGGCGCCGCCGACGCGGCGGGACGGGGTGGTGACGGCGAGAGTGCTCATCGGACGGCCTCCTTCTGGAGCTCGGGACGGGTGTCGGTCCGGGCGTCGGCGGCGCTCCCGGTGAGGATCAGGAACGCGTCGTCGAGGCTCGGTTTGCGGATGGCGATGGAGGCCCCGGGGACGCCCGACGCATCGAGAAGGTCGATCGCGTCGCGCAGCCCCTCGACCGTTCCGTCGGTAGGGAGCTCGCGGACGACCTCGTCGCTCGCGTCGCGCAGCTCCACGACCTCCCCGCCCACGCGCGCCTTCAGCTCGACCGCGGTGCCCTCGGCGACGACGCGACCGTGATCGAGGACGGCGATCCGGTCGGCGAGCTGGTCGGCCTCCTCGAGGTACTGGGTGGTGAGGAGGATGGTGGTGCCCCGCTCGGCGAGGTCGCGGATGATCCCCCACAGCGCCTGCCTGCTGCGGGTGTCGAGCCCGGTGGTCGGCTCGTCGAGGAAGATGACGGGCGGCGTCGCGACCAGGCTGAGCGCGAGGTCGAGCCGGCGCCGCATGCCTCCCGAGTAGGTCTTGACGCGCTTGCGGGCGGCGTCGCGCAGGTCGAAGCCGTCGATCAGCTCCCTCGCGCGCTCGGCGGCCCCTGCCCGGTCGAATCCGGAGAGCCTGGCCATCATGCGCAGGTTCTCCTCGGCGGTGAGCACTTCGTCCACGGCCGCGGACTGCCCGGTCAGGCTGATGGACTCCTTGACGCCGTCAGGGTCGTGCACGACGTCGTGTCCGCACACCTTTACGGTGCCCGCGTCGGGCGCCACGAGTGTGCTCAGGATGTTGATGACGGTGGTCTTGCCTGCTCCGTTCGGGCCGAGGAGCGCGAACACGCTCCCCCGCTCGACGTGCAGGTCGACCCCGTCGAGGACGGTCTGCGTGCCGAAGGACTTACGCAGTCCCGCCACCGCGATCGCCGGTGCTGTCATGGTCCGGTTCCTTTCGTGTTCTGTGTAGATAGCAAACTGTTTATGGCGCATACGCTTTCGTTTAAGTGATACACAGTTCTAGGATGGGTGTCAACACCGAACCGGAAGGGCGTACGGAATGGCGGACGAAGTCCACGAAGCGCTCCCCCGCGCCGTCGCGCTCAGCTGG
Source organism: Leifsonia sp. Leaf336 (assembly GCF_001423695.1). Lineage (GTDB taxonomy): Bacteria > Actinomycetota > Actinomycetes > Actinomycetales > Microbacteriaceae > Leifsonia. The sequence continues at coordinate 924,634 of NZ_LMOZ01000002.1, read as the reverse complement.
GGCGTCGCGGAGCGCCCCCAGCGCGGCCCCAAGCGCGAGCTCAGCATCGAGCGGATCATCGACACCGCCGTCGCCGTCGCCGACGGGGAGGGCCTCGGCGCCGTCTCGATGAGCCGGATCGCCACCGAGCTCGGCTTCACGACGATGTCGTTGTACCGCTATGTGACGAGCAAGGACGATGTGCTCGCGCTCATGCAGGACGCCGTCTGCGACATCCCCATTCCGGCCGAGGACGACCGCGGGGCCGATTGGCGCAGTGGCCTGCGCCGCTGGTCGATGGCAAGCATCGAGGTGATCCAGGCGCATCCCTGGTTCCCCGACATCCCGATCTCGGGCATCCCGCTCATGCCCAACAACCTCGCCGTGCTCGACTGGGGGCTCCGCGAGATGCGCGACCTGCCGCTGACCGACGCCGAGAAGATGGGCATCGCCCTGCTGCTGTCGTCGTACGCGCGCGCCGTCGGCATCGTCGAGCGCGACGTGCGCCAGTCACGCGAGAAGGGTGCGCAGCCTCCGCAGAGCGGGGAGGCGTTCGCAGCGGCGCTCGCCGAGCTCGTCACGCCGGAACGGTTCCCCGACCTGGCGCCGTTGGTGGCGTCGGGAGGCTACACCGACGGGGAGGACGAGCAGGACGACTTCGCGTTCGGCCTCGAGCGCATCCTCGACGGGATCGAACGGTACATCGCGGCACGCGCGTCCGGAGAGCCGATCGTCGCCGCCGAGCCGCGGCCGGAGCCGATCCCCCACGACAAGGCGGTTCGGGAGGCCGCCAAACAGCGCCGCGAAGCGGAGAAGGCGCTGCGGGAGGCGCGCAAGCGCGAGCGCGAGGCGATCGCCCGCGCCCACGAGCGGATCGCGCGCGAGAAGGAGCGCGAGGAGCGGGAGCGCGAGCGCGAGCGCCGCTGAGCGTTTCGCGCGGCACCGCTCAGGGGCGCAGCGCCGTCGTCGCCCGGTCGCGGGTGGTGAGGTCGGGGTGCGTCGCGGCACCGCGCCAACCGTCGGTGGTGAGGAGGTCGCGGATCTGAGCGCCCTGAAGCTCCCCGTGCTCGAGCACGAGCAGCCCGCCCGGGCGCAGCAGCCGGCGGGCCACCGACGAGATCATACGGACGACATCCAAGCCGTCCGCGCCGCCGTACAGTGCGATCGGCGGGTCGAACAGCCGCACCTCCGGGTCGCGCGGGATCGCCGCATCCGGCACGTAGGGCGGGTTCGAGATGACGACATCGACGGTCCCGTCGAGCTCAGGGAACGCGTCTCCGAGATCGCCCTGCACCAGCTCCAGGTTGGTCGCGCCGGACGCCTCGACATTGCGCCGGGTCCACGGGATGGCCTCCGACGACTTCTCGATGGCGAAGACGCGCGCGTGCGGAACCTCCGTCGCCATCGCCAGGGCGATCGCTCCGCTGCCCGTGCCGAGATCGACGCCGATCGGAGCAGAAGAGGGCACGGCGCGGAGCGCGTCGATGGCGAACTGCACCACCTGCTCGGTCTCGGGGCGCGGCACGAACACGCCGGGGCCGACGGCCAGCTCCAGCGAACGGAAGGGCGCGGTGCCCGTGATGTGCTGCAGCGGCTCCCGCGTGGCCCGGCGGGCGGCGAGCGCGCGGACCCGCTCGGCGTCGCCGGCCTCGACCGATGACTCCATCACCACCAGCGCCTGCACGCGGCCCCGCCCCACACCCAGCACGAACCCGATCAGCAGGTCGGCATCCACCTCGGGATCGGGCACGGCCGCCTGAGCGAGCACGGCGACGGTCTCGTCGCGCAGAGAACGGACGGTGAACGCGCTGGAGGCATCGGACATGGCCCGACGAGCTTACCGTCACAGAGGCGCAGGGACCCTCGCGCCGATTAGAGTGTGAACCATGCCAGCACAGGTCTACGCGAACATCACCGAAGCCGTCGGACGCACTCCCCTCGTCAAGCTCAACCGGATCGCCGCCGATGTCGGCGCGACCGTGCTGGGCAAGCTGGAGTTCTACAACCCCGCCGGGAGCGTGAAGGACCGCATCGGCGTCGCCATCGTCGACGCCGCCGAGAAGTCGGGCGAACTGCGCCCGGGCGGCACGATCGTGGAGGGCACCAGCGGCAACACCGGAATCGCGCTCGCGATGGTCGGTGCGGCCCGCGGCTACAAGGTCATCCTCACGATGCCGGAGACGATGTCCAAGGAGCGTCGCGTGCTGCTGCGCGCGTTCGGCGCCGAGATCGTCCTCACGCCGGGCCCCGACGGCATGCGCGGTGCGGTGGAGGCCGCGCAGAGGATCGTCGCGGAGAACGACAACGCGATCTGGGCTCGTCAGTTCGCCAACGAGGCCAACCCCGCCATCCATCGCGCCACGACCGCCGAGGAGATCTGGGCCGACACCGACGGCGGTGTGGACATCTTCGTGTCGGGCGTCGGGACCGGCGGCACCATCACCGGTGTCGGCCAGGTGCTCAAGGAGCGCAAGCCCGGGGTGAAGGTGGTCGCCGTCGAGCCTCTCGACTCCCCCATCCTGAACGGCGGCAAGCCCGGTCCGCACAAGATCCAGGGCATCGGCGCCAACTTCGTGCCCGAGATCCTCGACACCAGCGTCTACGACGAGGTCATCGACGTGTCGTTCGACGACTCGATCGCCACCGCGAAGAAGCTCGCGAGCGAGGAGGGCATCCTCGCCGGGATCTCCTCCGGCGCGATCGTCTGGGCCGCTCTGGAACTCGCCAAGCGCCCCGAGAACGCCGGCAAGACCATCGTCGCCGTCATCTGCGACACCGGGGAGCGGTACATCTCGACGGCCCTCTGGGCGGACCTGCTGGACTGACCGGCGTGCCGCTCTTCCGGGCGCGCGAGGACATCCGCAACGCGCGAACGCACGACCCTGCTGCGCGCGGAGGCGCTGAGGTCGCGATCGTCTACTCCGGCCTCCACGCGGTCTGGTCGTACCGTCTCGCCCACCGGCTCTGGAGGGCCGGGTTCCGCATGCCCGCGCGCATCCTCTCGCAGTTCACGCGCTTCTTGACCGGCATCGAGATCCACCCAGGCGCGCGCATCGGCCGTCGCTTCTTCATCGACCACGGAATGGGCGTCGTGATCGGCGAGACCACCTGGATCGGCGACGACGTGATGCTCTATCACGGGGTGACGCTGGGAGGCCGGGGCAGCGGGCACGGAAAACGGCACCCCACCATCCGCGATCACGTCACGGTCGGAGCGGGCGCGAAGGTCCTCGGTGCGATCGAGATCGGTGAGCGCACGGTCGTCGGCGCCAACGCCGTCGTCGTGCACGATGCTCCGCCGGACTCCGTGCTCACGGGAGTTCCCGCCCGGCCGCGCCCGCGATCCGGCCACGAGCAGATCGCCGGAGACGACTGGCTCGACCCCGCCCTCTACATCTGAGTAGTGCCGACGAACTGACCAGTTCCCACCGAGACACGCAAAGATTGCACTGAAATCATGCGTATCTAATGAGAACCTTTGTGTGTGAACAGATCGACCTACTGGCACCAGTTCTCCGAGCGTTCTTACAAGCTGGTGATTGCCGGCATGACTCTTCTTGCTGGAGCGCTCGGCGTGTGGGCGGGCGTCGTCACAGCGAATAACGCCCAGAACGATGCAGAACGGCGAAACCTCAACGGCGAGGTGACGGAGCTAACTCAGCGGCTCGAACAGTCGGAACGCGACCGTGAAGCGCGCAACCTGAGGATTGGAGCCCTGGAGGCAGAACTGGACAAGTTGCGCTCGGCTGTTCCGCCGTCCGTAGACCTCACGGCGGACCACAAAATACGCGCCAGCCGGAACCTTACGCTTGCCCGGAACGGTGACGCTATAGACCTCAACTCGGTGTCCGAAACGCTCAACGCGGGCAAAGTGGCAAAGTACAGCACCGACTCGTTGGCATTCGACGGTAAAAACCTCCTCATCGGCGGCTTTACTGGGGTCAGCTACGTCGCCCTCGAGACGCCACCCGCGTCGTACGCGGTATGCAAGAGCCAGACGGCATATCGCCACATCACGGAGATCGAGCCTCATTTGTTGTCAGCCTCGAACACATGCACCCGACTGGCATCCGGACGCTACGTCAGTATTCTCGCTGCAAACTGGAATGATGGAAGCGTGGACCTAACAATGGTCATCTGGGAGTGAGCCGGCGGCACCAGCCTGGTCAGTCCTGGGCGAGGTCGGCCAGGCGGGCCTCCTCGTCGGCGAGGATGTTCGACTCGATGACCGGGTCGAGGGCGCCGTTCATGACGGTGTCGAGGTTGTAGGCCTTGTAGCCGGTGCGGTGATCCGCGATCCGGTTCTCGGGGAAGTTGTACGTGCGGATGCGCTCGGAGCGGTCCATCGTCCGGATCTGACCCTTGCGGAACTCGGCGGCCTCCGCGTCCGCCTCCTCCTGCTGCTTGGCAAGCAGCCGTGCCCGCAGCACGCGCATCGCGGCGTCCCGGTTCTGCAGCTGGCTCTTCTCGTTCTGCATCGAGACGACGATTCCGGTCGGCACGTGGGTGATGCGCACGGCCGAGTCGGTCGTGTTGACCGACTGCCCACCGGGACCAGACGACCGGAAGACGTCGATCTTGAGGTCGTTGGGGTTGATCTCGACCTCCTCGGGCTCGTCGACCTCGGGGAAGACGAGCACGCCCGCGGCGGAGGTGTGGATGCGGCCCTGCGACTCGGTCGCCGGCACGCGCTGCACACGGTGCACGCCGCCCTCGTACTTGAGGTGCGCCCAGACGCCCTCGGCCGGGTCGCTCGAGGTGCCCTTGAACGCCACCTGCACGTCCTTGATGCCGCCGAGGTCGCTCGAGGTCTGCTCGATGATCTCGGCCTTCCACCGCTTCGAGTCCGCATAGTGGAGGTACATGCGCAGGAGGTCGCCCGCGAAGAGCGCGGACTCGGCGCCGCCCTCCCCCATCTTGATCTCCATGATGACGTCGCGGCTGTCGTTGGGGTCTCGCGGGATCAGCAGTCGCCGAAGCTTCTCGCCGGTCTCCTCGAGGCCCTGCTCGAGGCCGGGGATCTCGTCGGCGAACGCCGCGTCCTCCGCGGCCAGCTCGCGCGCGGCCTCCAGGTCGTCCGAGAGCTGCTTCCACTGGTTGTACATCGCGACGATGCGCGACAGCTCCGCGTAACGACGGTTCACCTTCTTGGAGCGGACCGGGTCGCTGTGCAGCTCGGGGTCGGAGAGCTGCTGCTGGAGGTCGTCGTGCTCGGCGATGAGGCCGGTGACCGACTCGAACATTCGTTGCTTCTTTCTGGAGGCGCTGGCAGGAACGGAAAAGTGCCCGCCCGGCACACCCTCAGGCATGCCGGACGGGCACTGGCGTCAGCTAGCGGTGGTCGTTCTCGTGACCGTGCGAGTGCGCGTTGCCGTGTCCGTTGGCCGGCTGTGGCATCGACTTCTGCACCTGCATCAGGAACTCGACGTTGCTCGAGGTCTCCTTGAGGCGGCCGAGAACGATCTCGAGCGCCTGCTGCTGGTCGACGCCCGCGAGCGCGCGGCGCAGCTTCCAGGTGATCTTGACCTCGTCCTGGCCCATGAGCATCTCTTCGCGGCGGGTGCCGGAGGCGTTCACGTCGACGGCCGGGAAGATGCGCTTGTCGGCCAGCTGGCGCGACAGGCGGAGCTCCATGTTGCCGGTGCCCTTGAACTCCTCGAAGATCACCTCGTCCATCTTGGAGCCGGTCTCGACCAGCGCCGACGCGAGGATGGTCAGCGAGCCGCCGTGCTCGATGTTCCGCGCGGCGCCGAAGAATCGCTTGGGCGGGTAGAGCGCCGAGGCGTCGACACCACCGGAGAGGATGCGACCGGAGGCCGGAGCCGTCAGGTTGTACGCGCGTCCGAGGCGGGTGATCGAGTCGAGCAGCACGACGACGTCATGGCCGAGCTCCACCAGGCGCTTCGCGCGCTCGATCGCCAGCTCGGCGACGGTGGTGTGGTCTTCGGCGGGGCGGTCGAAGGTGGAGGCGATGACCTCGCCCTTCACCGTGCGCTGCATGTCGGTGACCTCTTCGGGACGCTCGTCCACCAGCACAACCATGAGGTGGACCTCGGGGTTGTTGGTGGTGATCGCGTTGGCGATCTGCTGCATCACGATCGTCTTGCCGGCCTTGGGCGGCGCGACGATGAGACCGCGCTGACCCTTGCCGATCGGGGCGACCAGGTCGATGATCCGCTGGGTCACCTTGCCCGGCTCGGTCTCCAGTCGCAGGCGCTCCTGCGGGTAGAGCGGCGTCAGCTTGCCGAACTCGACACGGGTGGCGGCCTCCTCGACGGACTGGCCGTTGATGGAGTCGACCTTCACCAGCGCGTTGTACTTCTGACGGCTGTTGCTGTCGTTCTCGCGCGGCTGACGGATCGCACCGACGACGGCGTCGCCCTTGCGGAGGCTGTACTTCTTGACCTGGCCGAGAGAGACGTAGACGTCGCTGGCGCCCGGGAGGTAGCCCGTCGTGCGGACGAACGCGTAGTTGTCCAGCACATCCAGGATGCCCGCGACGGGGATCAGCACGTCGTCGTCGGCGATCTCGGGCTCGAACTCGTCGCCGGCGACACCGCCGCGCCGCTTGCGGTTGCGGTCGCGGTAGCGGCCCTGGCGGTCGCCTTCAGCCTGCTGCTGCTGGAGGCCGCGGTTCTGCTGGCCGCCCTGCTTGTCGCCGTCGCCCTGGAGGTCCTTGGGCTGACCCTGCTGGTTCTGGCCGCCCTGCTGGTTCTGGCCGCCCTGCTGGTTCTGGCCGCCCTGCTGGGTCTGGCCGCCCTGCTGGGTCTGATCGGCGTTCTGGCCGTTGCCCTTGTTGCGGTTGCGGTTGCGGCGGTTGCGGCCGCCCTGCTGCTGCTCGCCGCCCTGCTCGGCGGACTCGCCCTGCGTCGCCTCGACCTCGGTGGTCGCCTCGGTCGACTGCTCGTCGGCCTCCTGCGCGGCGCCGTTCTGCTGGCCCTGACCGTTCTGACCCTGACCGTTCTGGCCGCGACCGCGGCGGCGACGGCCGCCCTGGCCGTCACGCTGGGCCTGCTCGCGGGACGCGAGCGCGGAGTCGAGCAGCGCATCGACGTCCGGGATGAGGGACTCGACACCGGTCTCGCCGGTGTTGACGTGGGTGCCGGCGGCGACGCTCGTCCCGGTGGCGATGGTCGTGCCGTCCGGGCTGGAGGCGCGGCGCGAGCCGCGCCGACGCGGCGCGGACGAGACCTCGGACTCGGCGAGGAGCGCGTCGCCCACCAGGGGCTCCGCGGTCGCGGCCGGCTCGGCGATGAGCGGCTCGATGAGAACCTGCGAGGCGGCGGACGCGTGGTCGGGCTGGTCGGCGCCGATCGCGACGGGCTCGGAGTCGGGAGCGGCGCTCTCGGCCGCGGTGTTCTCGAGGTCGCTCTGCTCGGGCGCCGCATCCACGGTCCCGGCCGCGGCGGCACGGGCCGTCGCGATCGCCTCGACCAGCTCGCCCTTGCGGAGCCGGGTCGCGCCCTGGAGGCCGAGCTCGGCGGCGAGAGCCTGGAGCTCCGCCACCTTGAGCGAGGTCAGGTCGCTATTGTCCACGCCCCCGGCGTGGAGTTCGACATCAGTCACTGAAGAGGATTCCTTTCCCCCGACGCGCACTCTGCGCGCCGCTGTGGAGCACTCGTCACGTGAACCTGCCTTGCCGCGCTGCGTTCGGATCCGCGCTACGGTGCGCTCGGGATACCCGGATGCTCCGGATATCCGAAAAGCGCAGGCAGGAGTGACGGCATGATTGCTAAGAGATCACCCGGAAGCGTGATTCGCTCGTGACGCGGATTCTTCACGGGTGCCCGAACAGTTTACCACCTCGCACCGGGCGTTTCTGACGCTACGCGGCCGGTGTGTCCGCCTCGTCTGCGGCGGCGACGGTGACGGTCGCGCCCTTGAAGTCGACGGCGAGCATGAGCGGCTGCCAGGCCGTCTGCGCCTCCCGGGCGACCAGCTCGGCGGCGGCGAGCCGCTGGCTCGGGTCGCTGCAGAGCACGAGGATGGACGGCCCCGCCCCCGAGACCACCGCGGCGAAGCCGTTCGAGCGCAGCAGCGTGATCAGCCGGTCGGTCTCCGGCATGGCCGAGGCGCGGTAGCTCTGGTGGAGCTTGTCCTCGGTGGCGGCGTGAAGCAGCTCGGGGCTCTGGATGAGAGCCGCGACCAGCAGCGCCGAGCGCGACAGGTTGAAGACGGCGTCTTCGTGGGGCACGGACTGCGGCTGGAGGCTGCGCGCGAGCGCCGTCGACATGACGTGCTCGGGAACGAGCACCAGGGGCGAGACCCCGCGGTGCACGATGAGCTTCTTGAATCGCGGGCCCTCGGGAGTGACCCAGGCGATGGTGAGACCGCCGAAGAGCGCCGGCGCCACGTTGTCGGGGTGACCCTCCATGTCGTTGGCGAGCGCGAGCAGCGCCTGGGCGTCGAACTCGACAACGCCCTCCAGAAGCCCCTTCGCCGCCATAATCCCGGAGACGATGGCCGCGCCGGAGGATCCCAGGCCTCGGCCGTGCGGGATGCTGTTGCGCGCGAAAAGGCTCAGCCCGGGCAGCGCGATGCCGACCGACTCGAACGTGTGGGCGATCGCGCGGACGACGAGGTTGCTCTCGTCGGTCGGCACCTCCCCCGCGCCCACCCCGGAGACCTGGACGGTCGCGCCGGGCTCGTCGCGCACCGCGACCCGCAATTCGTCGTAGAGAGCGAGCGAGAGACCGAGGGTGTCGAAACCGGGGCCGAGGTTGGCACTCGTGGCCGGCACCTTCACCGCGACCGCGCGGCCGCGCAGGTCGACGGTGCGTGGGCTCACGCCGATGCTCCCGCGGTGGCGGCGAGGCCGAGCACGTCGGCGATCGTCTGGGTGTCGACCGGTACGCTGATCGGCTGCACGTCGGAGCCGTCGGCCGTGCGGAGGGCCCACTGCGGGTCCTTCAGGCCGTGGCCGGTGACGGTGAGCACAACCGTGGAGCCGGCGGGGATGACACCGGCGGCCGAGCGCTCCAGGAGGCCGGCGACGCTGATCGCGCTGGCCGGCTCGACGAAGATGCCGACCTCGGCCGAAAGGATGCGGTGCGCCTCGAGGATGCCCGCGTCGTCGATCGCGCCGAAGTAGCCCTCGCTGTCGTCGCGCGCGTTCAGCGCGAGCTCCCACGACGCGGGGTTGCCGATGCGGATGGCGGTGGCGATGGTGTCGGGCTCCTTGACGGCGTGGCCGAGCACGATCGGCGCGCTGCCCGCGGCCTGGAAACCGAACATCCGCGGCAGCTTGGTGGACTCGCCGCGCTGCAGCTCCTCGGTGTAGCCGCGGTGGTAGGCGGTGTAGTTGCCCGCGTTGCCGACCGGGACGATGTGGAAGTCGGGAGCGTCGCCGAGCACCTCGACGACCTCGAACGCGGCGGTCTTCTGCCCCTCGATGCGGTCGGGGTTGACCGAGTTGACCAGGTGCACCGGGTAGTTCGTGGCCAGGTCGCGGGCGATGTCGAGACAGTCGTCGAAGTTGCCCTGCACCTGCAGCAGCTGCGCGTTGTGGGCGATCGCCTGGCTGAGCTTGCCCATCGCGATCTTGCCCTCCGGCACCAGCACGACGGCCTGGATGCCCGCGTGGGTGGCGTAGGCCGCGGCGGAGGCCGACGTGTTGCCGGTGGACGCGCAGATGACGGCCTTCGCTCCGTGCTCGACGGCCTTCGAGATCGCCATCGTCATGCCGCGGTCTTTGAACGAGCCGGTGGGGTTCATTCCCTCGAACTTCACGAAGACGTTCGCGCCGGTGCGCGCCGAGAGCGCGGGAGCGGGCAGGAGCGGGGTGCCGCCTTCGCCGAGCGTCACGATCGGGGTGGCCTCGGAGATGTTCAGGCGGTCCGCGTACTCGCGCAGGACGCCACGCCACTGACGGCTGTAGGACTTCTCGGGCATTAAGATCCTTCGACTCGGAGAACGGAAGAGACGGCGGTGACCACGTCGCTGGCCGCGAGCGCCTCCACGGTGGCCGCGAGCGCGGCCTCCTCGGCTTCGTGGGTGCCGATCACCAGGGTAGCGGTGGGTGCCCCCGGGCCGTGAATCGGGGCCACACTCTGCAATGGGGACCGCCCGGAAATGACGATGGTGCTCGTGGCGCTGGGCACCGACTGCTGCATCGTCTCGACGCTCACGCCGCCGTCGCTCAGGATGCGGGCGACGGACGCCAGCACACCCGGCTGATCCTCCACCGAGAGGGTGATCTGGTAGCGGGTGACCACGCGGCCGATGTCGAGCACCGGGAGGCCGGCGTGCGTGGACTCGGCGACACCCGGGCCGCCGACCACGTGCCGGCGGGCGGCGGAGACCACGTCGCCGAGCACGGCGGAGGCCGTCTCGACCCCACCCGCTCCCGCACCGTAGAACATCAGGTCGCCGGCGGCGGCGGCCTGCACGAACACCGCGTTGTGGGCGCCGCGCACGGCGGCGAGCGGGTGCTCGCGGCTGATCAGGGCCGGGTAGACGCGGGCGGAGACGCCCTCCTCCCCCGTCTCCGGGTCGGTCAGCCGCTCGCAGATCGCCAGGAGCTTGATGACGGCTCCGATATCGCGGGCGGCGTCGACCTGCTCGCGGGTGACGGAGGTGATGCCCTCGCGGTAGACGCGCTCGAGCGGCACGGTGGTGTGGAACGCGAGGCTCGCCAGGATCGCGGCCTTCTGCGCGGCGTCATAGCCGCCGATGTCTGCCGTCGGATCGGCCTCCGCATAGCCGCGGGCGGTCGCCGTCGCGAGCGCGTCGGCGAGGGTCTCGCCGTGGGTGTCCATGCGGTCGAGGATGAAGTTGGTCGTGCCGTTGACGATGCCGAGGATGCGCGTCACGGTGTCGCCGGCGAGACTGTCGCGCAGCGGGCGGATGATCGGGATGGCCCCGGCGACGGCGGCCTCGTAATAGAGCTGCGCACCGACCTGTTCCGCCGCCTCGAACAGCTCGGGGCCGTGGGTGGCCAGGAGCGCCTTGTTGGCCGTGATGACGTCGGCGCCGGAATTGAGGGCCTCCAGCACGTAGCCGCGGGCCGGCTCGACCCCGCCCATGAGCTCGACGACGATGTCGGCGCCCAGGATGAGCGAGGTGGCGTCTGTCGTGAACAGCTCGCGCGGGAGGTCGACGTCGCGCGGGGCGTCGACGTCGCGCACCGCGATGCCCACGAGCTCCAGGCGCGCCCCGACGCGCGAGGCGAACTCGTCGCCCTGCTCCAGCAGCAGCCGTGCAACCTGAGAGCCGACGGAGCCGGCGCCCAGCAGGGCCACTCGGAGGTTGCGGTACTCGATCATCGCTCGGTGCTCCCGTCGTCGTAGGCGGCATCGCGCGCCAGCAGGTCGGCCTCGGTCTCTCCGCGCACGATGACGCGGGCGGCGCCGTCGCGCACCGCGACCACCGCGGGGCGGCCGAGGTAGTTGTAGTTGCTGGCCAGCGACCAGCAGTAGGCGCCGGTCGCAGGCACAGCGAGGAGGTCGCCCGGCGTCACGTCGCCCGGCAGGTACTCCGCGTCGACCACGATGTCGCCGCTTTCGCAGTGCTTGCCGGCGACCCGCACCAGCACGGGCTGCGCGGCGGAGTCGCGACCGGCGATGCGTGCCGAGTAGTCGGCGCCGTAGAGCGCCGGCCGGGCGTTGTCGCTCATGCCGCCGTCGACGCTCACATAGCGCCGCACAGCGGTCTCACCGTCGTCCTGCGCGGAGACGATCACGTCCTTGGTCGTGCCGACCGTGTAGAGGGTGAGGCCGGCCGTGCCGATGATCGATCTGCCGGGCTCGAAGGCCACGGCGGGAACCGGCACGTCGAGCTCCTCGCACGCCGCTGCGACGGTCTGCGCGATGCTGCGGGCGAGCGCGTCGATCGGTGCGGGGTCGTCGACGCTCGTATAGGCGATGCCGAAGCCTCCGCCGAGGTTGACCTCCGGAACGTCCCCTCCGGCCAGGAGCTGCTTGTGCACGGTGAGCAGGCGGGCCGCAGACTCCGCGAAGCCGTCGGCGCCGAAGATCTGCGAGCCGATGTGGCAGTGGAGGCCGAGGAAGTCGAGGCCCGCGTGCGAACGGATGCGCGCGACGGCCTCCACGGCGTCGTCGAGCGCGATGCCGAACTTCTGGTCTTCGTGGGCCGTCGCCAGGAAGGCGTGCGTGTGCGCGTGGACGCCCGAGTTGACCCGCAGCCGCACCCGTTGCACGACGCCGTGCCGGGAGGCCGCCTCGGCCACCCGCTCGATCTCCTGGAGGCTGTCGATGATCACCGCGCCGACGCCGACCGAGACCGCACGGTCGATCTCGGCGAGGGACTTGTTGTTGCCGTGGAACCCCAGCCGCTCGGTCGGGACGCCGGCCGCGAGTGCGACAGCGAGCTCGCCTCCCGAGCAGACGTCGATGTTGAGGCCGGCCTCGGTCATCCACCGGGCGACCTCGATCGACAGGAACGCCTTGCCCGCGTAGTAGACCTTGGCGGCGGAGCCGACCTCTGCGAACGCGTTCTGCAGGGCGGAGCGGACTTCGACGGCGCGCTCCCGCGCCTCCTGTTCGTCGACCACGTAGAGCGGGGTACCGAAGCGTTCGGCGAGCGCGGTGACGGAGACGCCGCCCACCTCGATCGCGCCGGAGTGGCGGCGAACGGTGCGCGACCAGAGCCCGGGGACGAGCGCGTTCGCGTCGTCGGGCACGCGCAGCCACGACGGCGCGAGGGGATTCGATGCCATGGGGACAACCTCACGAGTACAGACGGACACAAGTACAGTCGATGGGGTTCTCTCTGGCGAGCGGACCCGGATTGGCCCCTGAAGCCGGTGGAGAAGTGTAAAGAGTCTATCGAGGGCGCCCGCGGCCGGTCGCCGTGTTACGAGCAGCTCCCCTTGCTGTGCAGGAACTCCTCGTTCATGACGAAGTTCGACGCGCTCAGGGTGACCGTGGCGTGCCCGGGGGTGAGGGTGATGTCGCTGACCTTGACGCCGTCCGGGAGGTATTGGGCTGCGCACACCGGGAACGGCCCGTTCGCCGTCAGCGCCTGGAGCAGCCGGGTGACGTTCACATCGCCCGAGCCGGCCGAGACGGTGGCCTTGCCGGGGGTGAGTAGTACGGTGTCGCCCGCGGCCTCCGCCGTCGCCGTCACGGTGTAATCGACGGGGAGGCCGAGGAGGTCGATCGTGCCGTCGTAGCCGATGTGTCCCGCGCCCAACGTGATGTCGCCCTTCGCGCCGGGGATGGTGACCAGCTTGTTGAGCGACGCCTGCGAGATGCTCAGGACGCCGGTGGCCGACTGGATCGGCTTGCTGAAGTCGGCCGGCACGCCGGTCGCATGCACGGAGGCGCTCAGCGGCGCACCGTTCACGGTGGCTGTCGGAGCGTCGATGTCGACGCTCTCGAAGCTGCCCTCCACGAACTGCCCCAGCACCGAGAACCCGCCGATGTGCACGTGCACGTCGGCCTTCACCGAACTCGGGAGGTTCTTCTCGATCTCGGCGGCGGCGCGCTGCTCGGCGACGGCACGCGTCACGACGTCGGCGACGACGAGCAGCACGAGGACGACGACGATCGACCCGACCGTCCACAGCACGGGCTTCAGCCAGCGCGGACGACCGCGCTTCGCCGCGCCGCCGGCGGGCGACGACTCGTCGGGCAGGACCTCCGTGGGCTGGTCGCTCATCGCGTCACATCCGCTCGGGAGCGGACACCCCCACCAGTGCGAGGCCGTTGCGGACGACCTGGCCGGTCGCGTCGTTCAGCCAGAGGCGCGTGCGGTGGGCGTCGGTGACCGGCTCGTCGCCATGCGGGAGCACCCGGGTCGAGCCGTCGCGTACGGCGTACCAGGAGTGGTACAGGCCGGCGACCTCCTCGATGTACCGGGCGATCCGGTGCGGCTCGCGCAGCTCCGCCGCCTGCGCGATCACGCGGGGGAACTCCTGGAGGCCGCCGAGCAGCGCGCTCTCGGTCTCGTGCGTGAGCAGTTCGGGCTTGAACACGCTGCGGTCGACGCCGGACTTGACCGCGTTCGCCGCGACCGAGCTCGTGCGGGCGTGCGCGTACTGCACGTAGTACACGGGGTTCTCGTTGCTGCGCTTGGTGAGCAGGTCGAGGTCGATGTCGAGCTGCGAGTCTGTGGACGAGCGCACCAGCGAATAGCGCGCGGCGTCCACGCCGACGGCGTCGACGAGGTCGTCGAGGGTGACGATGGTGCCGGCGCGCTTCGACATCCTGACGGGCTCGCCGTCTTTGACCAGGTTGACCATCTGACCGATCAGGATCTGGAGGTTCTCGTTCGGCACGTCGCCGAACGCCTCCACCATCGCCATCATGCGGCCGATGTAGCCGTGGTGATCGGCGCCCAGCATGATGATGTTCTGCTCGAAGCCGCGCTCGCGCTTGTCGAGGTAGTAGCCGAGATCGCCGGAGATGTAGGCGGGCTCGCCGTTGGAACGCACGACGACGCGGTCGCGGTCGTCGCCGAACGTCGTGGTGCGCAGCCAGATCGCACCGTCTTCTTCGAAGATGTGGCCCTGCTCGCGGAGGCGCTCGATCGCCCGCTCCACCGCTCCGGACTCGTGCAGCGAGTCCTCGTGGAAGTAGACGTCGAAGTCGACGCCGAAAGCGTGCAGGCGGTCTTTGATCTCCTGGAACATCAGGCTCGTGCCGAGGCTGCGGAAGACCTCCTGCTGCTGCTCGCGCGACAGCGCGGCCAGGTCGCCGATCTGCGGGTCGGCCGCCGCGCGGGTCGCGACCTCCGCCGCGATCTCGCCGATGTAGGCGCCGCCGTAGCCGTCCTCCGGGGTCGCCTCGCCGAGGTAGGCGGCCAGCAGGCTGCGGGCGAACCGGTCGATCTGCGACCCGTGATCGTTGAAGTAGTACTCGCGCGTCACATCCGCGCCCGCGGCCTGGAGGACGCGCGCGAGGCTGTCGCCGACGGCGGCCCAGCGCGCGCCTCCCAGGTGGATGGGGCCGGTGGGGTTCGCCGAGACGAACTCGAGGTTGACCAGCAGCCCGTCGTAGAGGTCGGTGCGGCCGTAGGCGTCGCCGGCCTCCACGATCGTCTTGGCCAGCTGCCCGGCGGCCGCCGCGTCGAGCCGGAAGTTGATGAACCCGGGGCCGGCGACCTCCGCGGAGGCCACCCCGTCGATGCCGGCGGCGGCTTCGGCGATCTCGCCCGCGAGCTCGCGCGGGTTCGCACCGACCCGCTTGGCGAGACGCATAGCGACGTTCGACGACCAGTCGCCGTGATCGCGGTTCTTCGGCCGCTCGAGCGGGATGTCGTCGACCGTGATCGGGATCTCGGCGATGTCGTCGCGGCCCTCGCGTCGCCGGCTCACCACGGTCGTCACGATGGCGAGCAGGGAGGCGGAGAGGTCAGCGGGAGTCATGGCTAACGATTCTATCGGTCACTTGCAGTGAACCCGTCGCAGCCCTTGATAGGGTGCGATTCGACACGCCCGCAGGACGATACGGAAGACGCCTCCAGCATGCAGCAGCTCACCGCCCGGACCCTCGCCGCACTCGCGATCGCCGCCGCGGCCGTCGCTCTCGTGGGCTGCACGCCGGCCGCCAAGCCCGACTCGACGCCCTCCACTTCGGCGACTGCGGGCGGCGGCACCTCGACCGGCTCGCCGGTGGCGACCCCGTCCCCGACGCCGACGATGCCGCCGACGCCCGTCACCCTCACCTGCGACCAGGTGGTCACCGCCGATCAGCTGTACGCGTACAACCCCAACTTCGCGGCCGACCCGGGCTACGCGCCCAAGGCCGGCAGCCTCGAGAAGAAGATCGGCGACTGGAAGGGCGTCACCTGCGCCTGGCAGAACCAGACCAGCGGCGACGTCGTGCAGATCGCCGTGGCCCAGCCTCCCGCCGACCAGCTGGAGAGTCTCAAGAACGCCGCCATCACCGCGGCCCAGCCGGTTCCCACCTACGGCACCCCGCCGCAGGTCGAGGGCTACTTCAAGGCCGGGGACGCCGGCCAGGTGCAGATCTTCCGCGGCCCCTTCTGGATCGTCGCCGAGTCGAGCGCGTTCTTCGAGCCGGGCGATGCCGCGCCGCTCATGCAGAGCGTCCTGGGCAACCTCCCGGCGAACTGACCGCCCGCCAAAAGCTGCTAGCCTGGACGGGCACTCCTGGCCCCCATAGCTCAGGGGATAGAGCGTCTGCCTCCGGAGCAGAAGGCCGTAGGTTCAAATCCTACTGGGGGCACCAGCACGACAAGAAGCCCTCTCCGCAGCGGAGAGGGCTTCTTTCGTTCCGGCGCGGTTACTCGGCGTCGAGGTCGGTCTCGAGCAGCGTCACCAGCTCGTCGAGGGCGGTGTCGGCGCCCGGCGCCTCCGAACGCAGGGTGACGACTGTGCCCTTGCCCGCGGCCAGGCCCATCAGCGACAGGATGCTTGCGGCGTTCAGCTGGGGGCCGTCGCCCACCGCGATGGTCACGGGCACTCCCTTCTGCTGTACGGCCTGCACGAAGAGCTTCGCGGGGCGGGCGTGGAGGCCGGAGCTGCTGGCGACGGTGGCGGTGCGTTCGGTCATGATCTCTCCTGTTCAGAGCGGGGCGGTCAGGCGGCGACGGTCGCCGGTACGGGCTGCTCGGCCGTTTCGGTCACGGGTGCCGTGCGGCGAGGCGCGGCGAACCGCTTGAGGCCGACCACGAGCAGGGCGGTGACGAGCGTTCCCGCCGCCAGAGCGACCACGAAGCCCCAGATCGGGTCGATCGCGAAGAAGACGAAGATACCGCCGTGCGGAGCCCGCGAGCGCACCTCGAACGCCATCGCCAGGCCTCCGGCGACAGCGCCTCCCACCAGGTTGGCCGGGATCACGCGCAGCGGGTCCGCCGCGGCGAACGGGATCGCGCCCTCCGAGATGAAGGAGGCTCCGAGCAGCCAGGCGGCCGCGCCGTTCTCCCGCTCGACCTGCGTGAAACCGCGACGGTAGAGCACGGTGGAGGCCAGCGCCATACCGAGCGGCGGCACCATGCCCGCGACCATCACCGCGGCCATGATGTGGAAGCTCGCGTCGGTCTGCTGGGCGAGCCCGGCCACCGCGAAGGCGTACGCCACCTTGTTGACGGGTCCGCCGAGGTCGAAGCACATCATCAGGCCGAGGATGATGCCCAGGAAGATCGCGCCTGCTCCGGACAGCCCGTTCAGGAAGCCGGTCAGCTGGGTCATCAGCCACGCGATCGGCGCACCGAGGATGAGCAGCATCAGTCCGGACGCGATGATCGACGCGCCCAGCGGGATGATCACGACGGGCATCAGCCCGCGCAGCCAGCGGGGCACGGCCGGACGGCCGATCAGCCAGGCCGCGTAGCCCGCCAGCAGACCACCGATCAGACCGCCGAGGAAGCCGGCGTTCATGAACACCGCGATGGCTCCTGCGACGAATCCGGGGGCGATGCCCGGCCGGTCGGCGATCGCGAACGCGATGTAGCCGGCCAGGGCAGGAACGAGGAAGCCGAGGCTCACGCTTCCGATCTCGAAGGCGATGGCGCCGAGGTAGTAGCCGAGGCCCTCGGGAGGCAGGTTCCAGATCGCGTAGTGGGTCAGTGTGAAGACGGCGTTGTTCACACCGGAGTCACCGTGGGCGAGGGCGATGCCGTACCCGCCGAGGAACGGCAGGAAGCTGATCGCGATGAGGAGGCCTCCGCCTGCGACGAACGGGATCATGTAGCTGACGCCGGTGAGCAGTATGCGCTTGAGGTTGGCGCCCCACGAGAGCGTCTCGGAGGGAGCCGCCACAGCGGAGGCCCCGGAGGAGCTCACGCGCGCACCGTTCGGGTCGGCCGCGACGGCGACCGCCTCGGCGATGAGCTGGTCGGGCTGCTCGATGCCGCGCTTGACGGTGGAGCGCACGACGGGCTTGCCGGCGAAGCGCGCCTCTTCGCGAACGTCGACGTCGTTGGCGAAGATCACCGCATCGGCGGCGTCGATGACGCTCTTCGGGAGGGCCTGGTACCCGCTCGAACCCTGGGGCTCGACGACCAGGTCGACGCCGTTCTTCGGCCCGGCCGCAGTGAGCGCGTCGGCGGCCATGAAGGTGTGGGCGATGCCTGTCGCGCACGAGGTGACCGCCACGATCCGGGCGGGGCGGCCGTCGATCCGGAAGCCATCGGCGGCAGGAGCGGCCGGTGCGGGCTCGGCGGCCGCCGCCGTGGACGCGCCGGACGCGCCGGACGCGACGCTCGCGCCGTCGCCCTCCCCGATCGCCTCGTCGACCAGCGCGACGACGTCGTCCTGGGTCTTCGCCGCGCGCAGTCCGGCGGTGAACTCCTCGGTCATCAGGCTCCGGGCGAGTTTCGACAGCACAGCGAGGTGGGCCTCCGCCGCATCGGCGGGCGCCGCGATCAGGAACACCAGGTCGGCAGGGCCGTCCGGGGCGCCGAAGTCGACGCCAGGGTCGAGTCTCGCGAACGCGAGGGTCGGGATGGTGACGGACGGGCTCTTCGCGTGCGGGATGGCGATCCCGCCCGGCAGGCCCGTCTCGTCCTTCTGCTCGCGCGCCCAGGCGTCGGCGTAGAGCGCCTCGGCGTCGGTGGCGCGCCCTTGCGCGACGACCCTGGTGGCGAGCTCGCGGATGACGGCGCTCTTGTCGCCGACGGAGCCAAGGTCGAGGCTGACGAGTTCGGGAGTGATGGTCTTCGGTGACACGGTTTCCTCCAGTGTGTCTGTGCGGAGTCGAGACGGAGCTCAGGGATGGAGCGCGGCGACGGGCAGGTCGCCGGCGAACAGGTCGGCCGGTCGGGGCGCCTGTGTGCCGGGCAGGGCCGCGGCGGCGGAGCCGTAGCGGATCGCGTGCACGAGCCGCTCGGGCGGGGTCGCCCCCGCGAGGTCCGCGAGAAGGTAGCCGGCGAGCGCGCTGTCGCCGGCGCCGACGGTGCTCTGCACGCGGATACGGGGGGCGGCGGCGACGAAGCCGCCGTCGGGGGTGACGAGCACGGAGCCGAGGGCTCCGAGCGTGACGAGGGCGGCGCCGACCCGCTCGGGCACGAGCGACCCGGCCACGGCGAGCACCGCCGCTGGGAGGTCATCCATGTCGAGCGCGTCGCCGGTGAGCTCGGCGAGTTCGTCCTCGTTGGGCTTGATGAGATCGGGGTGCGCCTCGAAGACGGCGGAGCGCAGCGCCTCGCCGGACGTGTCGACCGCGATCTTGGGGGCGGCGTCGCCCCAGTGGTCGCGCACGGCGCGGATGACCGTCACGTAGAAGTCGTCGTCGACACCGGGAGGCAGCGAACCGGCCAGGACCAGCCAGCCCGCACCCTCGCACGCGACGACGACGGCCTCCACCAGCAGCCGGGCATCGGCCGCGCTCAGTGCGGCGCCGGGGAGGTTGAGCTTCGTGGTGACCCCGGCCGGGTCGGTGATCGTCAGATTCGCGCGGGCGTGGCCTGTGATGGGCACCGCGCGGGTCGGGAGCCCGGTGGAGCGGAGCACCACGCCGAACGGGTCGTCGACGGCCAGCGGGAGGACCGCGAGAGCGGGCACGTCGGCCGCGGTGACGACGCGCGCGACGTTGATGCCCTTGCCTCCGGCATCCTCGCGGGAGGACGCTGCCGACTGCACCTCGCCGGGGCGGAGCGACGCGCTCAGCGTCACGGCCCGGTCGAGGGACGGGTTGGCGGTGAGGGTGACGATCATGCCGACCAGACCTCCACGCCCGCGGCCGCCAGCGCGTCGGCGAGCTCGCCCTCCGGCGCGCGGTCGGTGACCAGTACGTCCACCGCGTCCAGTGGAGCGAAGGAGACCAGCGACTCCTGCTGGAACTTGGACGAATCGGCGAGGACGACCACCCGGCGCGCGGCGCGGACGATGGCCTCCTTGACCGCGGACTCCTCGGGATCGGGGGTGCTCAGGCCGAACCCGGCGGAGACGCCGTTGACGCCGACGAAGACGATGTCGGGCCGCAGCGACTGGATCGCGCGGACCGTGGAGGCTCCGACCGCCGCAGCGGTCACGCCGCGGATGCGTCCGCCGACGACCGTCAGCGACACCCGGTCGGCCGCGGCGAGCGCCGGTGCGAGCGTGAGCGAGTGGGTCACGACCTCCGCCTCTCCCCCGCTGGCGGAGAGCCGGGCCGGGAGGAGCTGGGCGACGGCGCCGGTGGTGGTGCCGGCGTCGAGGTAGAGGGAGCCGCGGAAGCCGTCGCCGAGGGTGTCCAGGGCTCGGGCGGCGATGCGCAGCTTGGTGTCGGTGCGGAGGCCGCTGCGCTCGATCACCGAGGCCTCCGCCGTGCTGGCGCGATCAGCGGCGACGGCGCCGCCGTGCACGCGCCGGAGGGCACCGGTCAGCTCGAGGGCGTCGAGGTCGCGCCGCACCGTCTCGGTGGTGACGCCGAAACGCTCGGCGAGGTCGACGACGGCGACACGGCCCTCTTCGAGGAGGAGCCGCTCGATCAGCTCCTGACGCTCCATTGCATACACCTGGCGCCTCCTTTGGATTTCCAACACAGTACAACATGAATCAACAGAGAGCAATACGTTTTGTGTGGCTGTTTGTGGGAAATGGTGTCGGCCTCGCCGCCGAGCCATGCCACGTACAATCGTTCGCGGAATGGACTGCTCGTACTTCGACGCCGGTGTGTGCCGGTCGTGCACGCTGATGGGCGTCCCCTACGCCGACCAGCTGGCCCGCAAGGACGCCCACGCGCGCGAGCTGCTGGCGCCGTACGGCGACGCGGTCTGGCTGCCGCCGGTGGCGAGCGCCGAAGCGGGCTACCGCAACAAGGCGAAGATGGTGGTCTCGGGCACCGTCGACGCACCGACGATCGGGATCCTCGACGAGGCCGGCCGCGGCGTCGACCTGCGCGAGTGCGGCATCTGCGCCCCCGGTGTACGCGCAGCACTGCCGGTGCTCGCGGACTTCGTCACGCGCACCCGCCTCGAGCCGTACAGCGTTCCGGACCGCCGGGGCGAGCTCAAGTACGTCCTGGTGACCCTCTCCCCCGACGACGAGCTCATGGTGCGATTCGTCGTGCGCACTGAGGCGGCGGTCGACCGCATCCGCGCCCGGCTCGGCGAACTGCTCGCCGCACTGCCCACGGCCGTCGTCGTGACGGCGAACCTCCAACCCGAGCACAAAGCGGTGGTCGAAGGCGCAACCGAGATCGTGCTGACCCCGCAGTCGTCGCTGGTCATGCGCGTCGGCGGCATTCCGCTGCGGCTGCGGCCGCAGAGCTTCTTCCAGACGAACACCGCGGTCGCCGAGAGCCTGTACGCGCAAGTCACCGAATGGGTGGACGAGGTCTCGCCGTCGAGCGTCTGGGACCTCTACTGCGGCGTCGGCGGCTTCGCACTCAACGTCGCAGCGGCGGGGCGCCGCGTGGTCGGCGTCGAGACCAGCACGGAGGCCGTGCGCAGCGCACGGGCGACCGCGGCGGCCGCCGGGCTCCCGCAGGTCGCGTTCCGGGCGGGCGACGCCACGGCGTTCGCGCTCGGCGCGAAGACGGCGCCCGAGCTGGTGATCGTGAACCCGCCTCGCCGCGGGATCGGCGCCGAGCTCTCCGGCTGGCTCGAGGGCTCGGGCGTCCCGAGCGTCGTGTACTCCAGCTGCAACCCCAACAGCCTGGCGCACGACCTCGCGCGGATGCCGTCGTACCGCATCGGCACGGGCAGAGTGCTCGACATGTTCCCCCAGACCGGGCACCTGGAGGTCGCGGTGCTGCTGGACCGGGTTTAGCCGGCCGAGAGCGCGAGGTTCACGATGTCGGAGAGGGTGAACTCGCCCGCCACAGGACCGAGAGTCGGCCTCCAGTTCGGCTGGACCGACAGGTAGCTCAGGTGATCACCGGCCAGTAACCCGATCAACACCTCAGCCACTATCCGACCGCCGACCGGGCCGAGGCACGCCCCGTCGGCCCTCACCCCTGACTCCTTCAGGATGTAGAACCAGAGCGGCGTGCGACCACTCAGGTCGCTCACCGTGGCATCCGCCAGGCCGACTCCGTCGAAGAGCTCGGCGGGCGTCAGCGGATCGATGCCCATGGCGAGGGAGACGTCTTCACCCGAGGGCAGGCCGAGACGCTTGCCGCGCAGGAGGTTGCGGATCGCGAGCGACTGCGCAAGCTCCGCGCTGCCTGCCGAGGTGACCAGTTCGGGCGCGGCGACGGAGTCCGGCAAGGTGCTCAATGGCGTCGCGATCTCCGCGTCGAGCTTGTAGCTCGGCTGCGGGAGCGTGGCGTCAGCCGGGTCCGCACCCGTAATCCGATGCAGGAAGAACGTCCAGTCGACTCCCCAGAACCCTGGCAGCTCCTTGAAGCCATTCAGGCCTCCGCGCTCCTGACTCATGTCGGGCGTGAAGATCGGGATGCGCTGCGCCCCGTCGACAGGAGGTTCGGGCTTCGCCGTGTCGTTGATGAAGTAACTCGGGCGCACGATCGAGTGACCGAACCGGTACGCGGCCACACTGAACTCGAGCGGCATGAACGGGTCATTGCGATACTCGTAGAACTTCAGCCTGGCGTGCTGCTGCGCGACCGGGGTGGACGGCGACGTGAGGTAGTCCTCGTCGGGCAGGATATCGGCGACCACGTCCGGACCGACCAGCCTCGGAAGGTAGTCGTGAACGACCACCCACTGGTAGTGCCACCGCACCCGACGTTGCGCGAGTTTCAGATGGTCGGCGGCCGACCAATCGGGGAACTCCGCGGTCACCCGGTCGACCACGACGTTGTGGAACCGCAAGAAGGCGGACTGCAGCTGCGAGACGATGACGTTCTCGTCGTTGCGGGGGTCGCCGATGATCGCCCGCTTATTGGCGGCGCGCGGCAGATCTGGTCCGCCGAGTTGCTCGGACATCAGGTCGCCGAGAGCGAGATGGATGCCGTCGCTGTAGAGGTACGGCTGATCGGACGGCCCTCGTCCATACAGGTTGTCGAGGTCGAACTTCGGGGTGCGGAAATTGACGATGGCGTCCGGGTCGTTCTGGCGGGTGAGGCTGGATGCCGGATCGAACGTGATGTCGTGGTCGACAAACTGGCCGAAGTAGGTGTACCCGGCCGGGATGCGCAGCTCGCCGTTCGGCAGCCGCGCCGTGTTCTCGTCGTCGTCGTCGACGCCGAGTTCTTTCGCCGGCTCCGCCGGCTGGATCATCGCCCTGCCGAGTTCGACCAGCGACTCGTCCGCGACGTCGTAGGTGGGCAGATTGCGGAACATGCGGCCGTAGCGGCCGCCCTTGAAACTCGACTCGAGTGCCGATTCCAGACCCCGTGGCGGCGGTCCGCCGTGAAGGCGTCCGTCGGTGGGCGTGGTTGATGGATACATGATTCCCCTTGATCGTTTCTGGTGAGGTGGGGTGACACGGTCGGTCTACTCCACCCATCACCGATCGGCAAGAGGAATCCTCATGATTTATGGCCAGGTTCACCGGGGCCGTCTCGCGGACGGCCCCGGTGTGCGTAGGGAGACTAGCTCGCCGCGGCCTCGCGGCGCGGGAGCTTCCAGTCGGGGCGCGCGAAGTGGCAGGTGTAACCCCACGGGATGCGCTCCAGGTAGTCCTGGTGCTCGGGCTCGGCCTCCCAGAACGCGCCGGCGGGCTCCACCTCGGTCACGACCTTGCCCGGCCACAGACCGGACGCGTCGACATCGGCGATGGTGTCCTCGGCCACGCGGCGCTGCTCGTCGTTCTCGTAGAAGATCGCCGAACGGTAGCTGGTGCCCACGTCGTTGCCCTGACGGTTCTTCGTCGACGGGTCGTGGATCTGGAAGAAGAACGCCAGGAGGTCGCGGTAGCTGATGCGCTCGGGGTCGAACTCGATCTCGATCGCCTCGGCGTGGGTGCCGTGGTTGCGGTAGGTGGCGTTGGGGACGTCGCCGCCGGAGTACCCGACGCGCGTGCTCACCACGCCCGGGCGCTTGCGGATGAGGTCCTGCATGCCCCAGAAACAGCCACCGGCCAGAATCGCCTTCTCAGTCGTCATCAGTGCTTCTCCTCGTTCTCGAAAAGGTGGGTGTAGTCGCCGTAGCCCTGCTCCTCCAGCTCGGCGAGCGGGATGAAGCGGAGCGCGGCGGAGTTGATGCAGTAGCGCAGGCCGCCGGCCTCGGCCGGGCCGTCGTCGAACAGGTGGCCGAGATGACTGTCGCCATGGGCGGAGCGCACCTCTGTGCGGATCATCCCATACGTGCGGTCGGTCTTCTCGACGATGTTCGCGGGGTCCACCGGCACCGTGAAGCTCGGCCAGCCGGAACGGCTGTCGTACTTGTTCACCGAGGCGAAGAGCGGCTCCCCCGACACGATGTCGACGTAGAGGCCCGCCTCGTGATTGTTCCAGAACTCGTTGCGGAAGGCGGGCTCGGTGGCCGCCTCCTGGGTGACCGCGTACTGCGCGGGGGTGAGCCGCGCGACGGCATCCTGGCTCTTGCGATAGTCCTCTGTCACGTTTCCTCCTGTGTGCGGCGAGCGCTGGCTGCGGCGCCGTCAGTAAGGAGAACAGCGGGGAGGGCCGGGTTGGTCCCGGCGTTGCTGTGAGTTCGCTGAGGGTGGTTCATGCGGCGAGCGCCCCGTCGATGATGGCGGCGACGGCCTCCCACTCGTAGAGCACCTGACGCGCCGTCAGCCTCAGCCGCCTGCTGCCGCGCACTGCGAGGGCAGCGTCACGACGGCGATCCCGCTCGAACGCTGTCGCGTCGCCGTGGAACGCGAAGCCGTCGAGCTCCAGGTAGAGCTCGCCGTCGACGAGCATGTCGACACGCCCTACGCCGCGAACGTGCGCCTGCTGCTGGACGTGGCGTCCGACGGCCTCCAGTCGCTGGCGCACGATGGATTCGACACCGGAATCGGAGCCGGGGCGGGCGCGTGTCGCCCGGATCCGGACGAAGCGCGGGCAGGGCCTCAGGACGGACGCCAGCTCGGCCGGCGTGACCAAGCCCGCGGTCAGCGCGGTGTCGAATGCGGCGATGGCCGTCTCCTCGTCGGCGCACCGGCCGACCGTCCGCAGGCAGTCCGCCGGAGACACGCGCCAGACCTCGGCGTGGTCCTCCGTCGGCCACCAGTGGCAGACGAGCCCGTGCGGTGCGCGCCGGGCGTGTGGAGAGACAGCGACATGCGTCCGCGAGTCCGTTCCGGCCCAGATTCCATAGCTTCTGCACGCGGTGACGCACGACAGCCGGACGCCCGCCGAGACGGCGGCTAGCCGCGGCTCCGCCAGAGCCGGAAGGGCGTAGACGCCTTTGCGCGGCCGGACCACGTGGCCGCGTCGAACGGCGTCGGCAAGGGTCTCGCGGCTCGCGCCGGCGTTCCTCAGCTGGAGAGTCGTCGCCGCTCCTCCGAGTTCGCGCATCCGGGTGATCCAATTCATGGACCCATGCTCACGAACGGACACGCACAGCGAGACGACCTCCCGAAATCTGTGGATTTGCCGCTCGCGGTGCCGATGTGGAAACAAGGAGGGCACAACCGAAATCTCCTGTCTCAGCGCTTGGACAGGAGATTTGGGGCTGCCGCCGTCGGAATCTCCTGCGTATCAACCAGGATCAGCCTCGGGCTGGATGGGGATGGCGTCGGTGAACTGGGAGGCGCGGTGCTCGTTCTCGGGGGTGCCGCCGAAGAGGCGGCCCTCGCCGTCCTGGGCGCTGCGCGCCCGCGAGCTGGGCACCTGCTGCTCGGGAGGCTCCACGACCTCCACCCGCTGGCGCGGGAGCGACGCCGAGGAGTACCGCTGCATCCAGTCGATGAGCCGTTCGCGCACGTGGCAGCGGAGGTCGAACAGGGTCGGAGCGTCCTTGCCCGTGACGAGCACGCGTACGCGCACCCAGCCCTGCGTCGCGTCGGTGACCTGCAGCACGCCGGTGCGGCCGTCCCAGAGGTCGGTGGCCGCCAGGATGCGGTTCAGCTCGGCGCGCATCCCCGAGGGCGAGACCCGCCAGTCGAGGTCGAACTCCACCGCGCCGAGCAGCTCGCTGTGCTGGCGGGTCCAGTTCTCGAACGGCTTGGTCGTGAAGTAGGTGGAGGGCAGCACCAGCCTCCGGTCGTCCCAGATGTGCACGACGACGTAGGTGAGGGTGATCTCCTCGATCGTGCCCCACTGCTGCTCCACCACGACCACGTCGTCGAGGCGGATCGCGTCGCTGAAGGCCAGTTGGATGCCCGCGAACAGGTTGGCGAGGCTGGACTGGGCGGCGACACCGGCGATCACACCGATGATGCCCGCTGAGGCGAGGAGGCTGGCCCCGGCCGCCTGCAGCACGGGGAAGGTCAGCAGGATGGCGGCGAGCCCGATGACGACCGCCGCGACGACGGTCAGCCTCCGGAGCACCAGCACCTGGGTTCGAATGCGGCGGGCGTAACGGTTGTCCGGCACGTCGACGCGGTAGCGCGCCAAGCCGAGGTCTTCGACGAAGACGAGAAGCGCGGCGAAGAACCACGTGCCCGCGGCGATCGTCAGGATGAGGAACGCGTGATGGATCACGCGCGTCCAGGTGGGCGACACCTCCGGCGGCAGCGTCAGCGCCACGGCGATCCACAGCACCACCACTGCCAGGAACAGCCGGAACGGCACCCGCGCACGACGGACCAGCAGAGCGGGCCACTGCCGATGGCGCCCGGCCGCACGCAGTGCCAGGCCGACGATCGCGGTCACCACGATGGCGACGACGACCGCGATCAGGCACGCGATCACGAGAGACGGCAGGCTGCGCAGGGACACGTCGGGGCTACTCCTTCTCCCGTGGGGCGGACGGACGCCCTGCACTGTACGCGGGGCACGTTGA
This sequence comes from Leifsonia sp. Leaf336, assembly GCF_001423695.1. GTDB lineage: Bacteria > Actinomycetota > Actinomycetes > Actinomycetales > Microbacteriaceae > Leifsonia. Next base: position 898,009 of record NZ_LMOZ01000002.1, on the reverse strand, counting down.
GACCTTAACCTCGCACCCCGGTGCGGGTTAGTGTGTGTCTTCTGGGGCCAGGGGGAAATCGGCTCCGGCGGAAGCCGGCGAAGACGCGAGGAGCGAGGATGACAGCGACACGGACACTCTTCATCGGCGGCACGGGGGTCATCAGCTCCGCGTGCGTCGCCAGGGCTCTCGAGAAGGGCCACGACGTCACGGTCGTCAATCGGGGGAACAGCGACCTGCGCCCGCTCCCCGACGGTGTGGAGGTGCTGCACGCCGACATCCGCGACCCCGAGAGCGTTCACGCGGTGCTCGGCGAGCGCAGCTTCGACGTCGCGGCGGAGTTCCTCGCGTTCACGCCCGAGCACATCCGCTCCGACTTCGACCTGTTCGAGGGCCGGGTCGGCCAGTACGTCTTCATCTCCTCGGCCTCCGCCTATCAGACGCCGCCCGCGCGCATGCCGGTGACCGAGTCGACGCCGCTGCGCAACCCTTTCTGGCAGTACTCGCGCGACAAGATCGCTTGCGAGGACCTCCTGGTGGAGGCCTACCGCGAGCGCGACTTCCCGATCACGATCGTGCGCCCTTCGCACACCTACGACCGCACGATGATCCCGACCAGCGGCCACTGGACCGACCTCGAGCGGATGCGCAGGGGCGCACCGGTCGTCGTGCACGGCGACGGCACCAGCCGCTGGACCATCACCCACAACACCGACTTCGCCGTCGCGTTCGTCGGGCTGCTCGGGCGGCCGGAGGCCGTGGGCGACTCGTTCCACATCACCTCGGACGAAGCCCCCACCTGGGACCAGATCTACTGCTATCTCGCCGAAGCGCTCGGCGTCGAAGCCGAGCTCGTGCACGTGGCGAGCGAGACGATCGCCGCTGCCATCCCCGCCCTCGGCTCCGGCCTCCTGGGCGACAAGGCGCACTCGATGCACTTCGACAACGCCAAGGTGAAGGCGCTCGTGCCCGAGTACCAGGCGCGTGTGGCGTTCGCGCACGGAGCCGGCGAGATCGTCGACTGGTACCTGGCGGACGCCTCCCGGCAGCAGGTCGACCCCGATCTGGATGCGGCGTTCGATCGTCTCGTGGAGCACGCCCGCACGGTCGCCTGAGCGGCTGATCGTGTCACGGTGCGGTCTCTTTTTCGTCGCCCTATTTACTATAAAGAAACTTTCCTGATACATTCTGGCCACGACATCGTTCCGACGAAGGGATGAGCATGGCCGACCGACCCGTCCGGGGCACCCCGGGGTGGCTCCGCGACACCAACGACCGCACGGCGCTCGCGCTGCTGCTCGAGCACGGCGTGCTCACGCGCACCCGCATCGGCGAGCTCTCCGGGCTCTCGAAGCCCACCGCGGCACAGATGGTCTCCCGGCTCGAGACGGCCGGGCTCATCCACGTCGTCGGCGAGGTCTCCGCCGGCCGCGGCCCGAACGCGGCCGGATACGCGGTGCGCACCGACCGGATGCTGGGCGTCGCGGTCGACATCGACGCGGTGTCGCTGCGCTCGACCGTCGTCGACGCCGGCGGGGCCGAGCACCCCATCGCCGTGACGCCGCTCGCCCTGCCTCCCGAGGCCGCCCGCACCCCGGAGGCCGACCTCCGTCTGGCGATCGAGGCGGCCTGCGGCGCTGCGGGCGTCGACGCCGAGCGGGTCCGCGCGGTCTGCGTCGGCGTGCAGGGCGCCCTCGACCCCCGCACCGACGAGCTCACCTACATCGAGACGCTGCCCGGCTGGCCCAAGCGCGGCATCCGTCGGCGGTTGGAGGACGCCCTCGGCGTCGCGGTGCACATCGACAACGACGTGAACCTCGCCGCGGTCGCCGAGCGGACGGAAGGCGCGGGGACCGGCACGGCCGGCTTCGCGCTGCTCTGGATGGGCGACGGCCTCGGCCTCGCCGTCGACCAGTCCGGCACGGTGCACCGCGGAGCCTCCGGCGGCGCGGGCGAGATCGGCTACCTGCCGATCCCCCGCTCGGCCGCGGCCCTCGACCCGGAGGCAGCCGACCTCCAGGACCTGATCGGCGGACCGGCCGTCGCCGCCCTGGCCTCCGCCCATGGGCTCACCGATGACCTCGGGGGCGGCGACGAGAGCGCGGTGGAGACGCTCGTCACCGAGCTCGCCCACCGGGTCGCAGTCGGCGTCGTGCCCGTGCTCGCCCTCCTCGACCCGGAGCTCGTCGTGCTCGGTGGGCCCACCGGCGCCGCCTGCGGCCCCCGGCTCGCCGAGCTCGTCGCGGCCGAACTGCGCGCCGACTGGGGCGAACGCGCCGTCGTCGCCACCGGCGTCCACGCCCATCCCGTCCTCCGCGGCGCACGCGAGCACCTCCTCGGCGAGGTGCGCGAGGCGCTCTTCGACGAAGTGTCGCGCATCGCCGTCTGACGGCCGACACCTCCGCACCACACCGTCCATCCGAAATCACGAGAAGGATCAGCGAGGAACCACCCGTGAAACATCGTCACCTCATCGCCGCCGCCGCGGTCGCCGCGGCCGCAGCGCTCACCCTGGCCGGTTGTTCCGGCGGGACCGCAGGCACGTCCTTCCAGGACAGCGCGCCGTCCGACCTGTCGGGCACCGTGTCGTTCTGGCACTTCTTCTCCGACCGGGAGGCCAAGGTCATCCAGTCGGTCGTCGACGACTTCGAGAAGAAGTACCCCAAGATCAAGGTCGACGTGCACTCCGGCCAGGACGACGAGAAGCTGCAGAAGGCCATCGCCACCGGCAGCAAGGTCGACGTCGGCCTCTCGTACTCGACCGACATCGTCGGCAACTTCTGCTCGAACGGCGCGTTCCGGTCGCTGAACAAGGTGATCGAGCGCGACAAGGTCGACATGAGCCAGTTCAGCGACACGGTGAAGTCGTACACCGAGTTCAAGGGCAACCGCTGCGCGATGCCGATGCTCGCCGACGTGTACGGCCTCTACTACAACAAGAAGCTTCTCCAGGCCGCCGGGTTCACCGAGCCGCCCAAGACGCTGAGCGAGCTGGAGTCGATGGCCGACAAGCTGACCACGCTCAACCCGGACGGCTCGATCAAGACCCTCGGCTTCAACCCGACCATGGGATGGTACGAGAACTCGGCCGCGCACTACGGGCCGGCCGCCGGCGCCGAGTGGCTGAAGGCCGACGGCACCAGCGCGATCTCCTCCTCCCCCGGCTGGAAGGAGCTGATCGAGTGGCAGAAGGCCTACGTCGACAAGATCGGCTGGGACAAGCTCAACGCATTCACCTCCGGGCTCGGGCAGGAGTTCGCGGCCGGCAACGCGTTCCAGACCGGCCAGGTCGCCATGAACATGGACGGCGAGTACCGCACCGCCTTCATCGACGACCAGGCCAAGGACCTCGACTACGGCACCGCACCCTTCCCGACCGCTGACGACCACACCGACCTGTACGGGGGCGGCTACATCACCGGCAACATCATCGGCATCTCCAAGGGCTCCCAGCACCCGGAGCTGGCCTGGACGCTGCTGAAGTACCTCACCACCGACACCGGCGCGGTCGTCAAGCTCGCCAACGGCCTGAAGAACGTCCCGACCACGAAGGACGCGCTGGCCTCCCCCGACCTGCAGGTCTCCCCGCAGTTCAAGACGTTCCTCGACATCGCGTCGAACAAGAACGTCATGACCACTCCGGCGAGCCCGCTCGGCGCCGGCTACCAGAACAGCTTCCAGGACTGGTGGAACAAGTACCAGAGCCAGGGCGGTGACATCGACTCCGGTCTGAAGTCGGTCGACAAGCAGATCAACGACGCCCTCGCCCTCTCGACGGGACCGTGAGCTCGTGACCGCAACGGCTCGGAGCGTGGGGCGGGCGACCGCCCGCCCCACGCGGCCCTCGCGCAGCCGGCGGCGCCGCAACCTGGTGACGCTCGCGCTGCTGGCGCCGACGCTGCTCGGACTGGCGATCTTCTTCGTCTACCCGCTCATCGCGTCCGTCTACTACTCGTTCACCCGGTTCGACCTGATCTCGCCGCCGCAGTGGATCGGCCTGCGCAACTACGAGTACCTGTTCACCCAGGACCCCAACGTCTGGACGGCGACCCTCAACACGCTGTGGTTCGTCGTGATCTGGGTGCCGGTGAAGACCGGGTTCGCCCTCATCGTCGCCGGCCTCCTCGCCCGCGCCCGCCGGGCCTCCGGGGTCTGGCGGACGATCTTCTACCTGCCCGCGCTGGTGCCGCCGGTCGCGAGCGTCGTCGCGTTCGTCTTCCTGTTCAACCCGGGAACAGGGCCGGTGAACCAGGTGCTCGCCTGGTTCGGGATCAAGGGCCCGCTGTGGTTCAACGATCCCGCCTGGTCCAAGCCCTCGCTCGTGCTGCTCGGCATCTGGGTGATGGGCGACATCATGATCATCCTGCTGGCCGCGCTGCTCGACGTTCCGCGCGAGCAGTACGAGGCGGCCTCCCTCGACGGGGCCGGCGGCCTGCAGAAGGTGCGGTACGTCACGCTGCCGAGCATCGCGCCCGTGCTGCTGTTCGCCGCGGTCACCGGCGTCATCGCGGCCATCCAGTACTTCACGGAGGCGGCGGTCGCCTCCTCGGTCGCCAGCGGCAAAGCCGTGGTCGGCGAGGGCATCGGCAACACGCTCGGATACCCCGACAACTCCCTGCTCACCTACACGCAGTGGCTGTACGTGCGCGGCTTCGGAACCTACCAGCTGGGCTACGCCTCCGCGCTCGCCGTGCTGCTGTTCATCGTCGCGGCGGTCATCCTGCTCCTGCTCCTCCGCCGGTTCAAGGCGTTCACCCCGGAAGGCGCGCAATGACGTCCGCTACCCTCACCCCCGAAGCCCCGGCCTCCCCCGCCGCACCCCAGCGCAGGATCCGCACTCCCCGCTCGCTGCGCACCAGGCGGGTGCTCGGCTGGATCGCCGAGCACGCCGTGCTCATCGTGCTGGCCGTGCTGTTCGTGTCGCCCGTGGTGTTCGTCTTCCTGACGTCGGTGATGTCGAACTCGCAGACGCTCACGGCCTCCCTGTGGCCCCAGCCGTTCGTGTGGAGCAACTACCTGACGGTCTTCACGACCGTGCCCCTGGCCCAGTGGTTCGCCAACTCGGCGATGTACGCGATCCTGGCCACGGCGTTCATGCTCATCTCGTCGGTGCCCGCCGCCTACGCGCTGGCGAAGATCCGGTTCCGCGGCTCCGGCATCCTCTTCACCGCGATCATCGTCGCGATGCTCCTGCCGCCGCAGGTGACGGCGATCCCGATCTACGTGATGTGGTCGCAGCTCGGCCTCACCGGCACGCTGTGGCCGCTGATCCTGCCGAACCTGCTCGGCGACGCGTTCTCGATCTTCCTGCTCCGCCAGTTCTTCCTGACGATCCCGGCGGAGTACTCGGACGCCGCGCGGATCGACGGCAACGGGGAGTTCGGGGTGCTCTGGAGGGTGGTGCTCCCGATGGCGAAGCCCGGCATCGCGGCGACCGCGATCTTCATGTTCTTCAACTCGTGGAACGACTACTACGGGCCGCTGCTCTACACCTCGGAGAACCCGGCCGCGTGGCCGGTCGCCTACGGGCTCGCGTCGTTCCGCGGCGTGCACGGCACCGACTGGGGTCTCACGATGGCGATGACGATCCTCGTCACCGTGCCCGTCGTCATCATCTTCTTCTTCGCCCAACGCGTCTTCGTGGAGGGCATCACACTCACCGGCGTGAAGGGATAACGCGTGAAACTGGCAGTCGTGGGCGGAGGCTCCACCTACAGCCCCGAGCTCGTGGACGGGTTCGCGCGGTTGCGCGACCTGCTGCCGATCGAGGAGCTCTGGCTCGTCGACACCGACCCGGAGCGGCTGCGGCTGGTCGGCGGGGTCAGCGAGCGCATGTTCCGCGCGGCGGGCCACCCGGGCCGGATCGTGCCGACCTCCGACCTGGTGGCCGGCGTGGCCGATGCCGACGCCGTGCTCATCCAGCTGCGGGTCGGCGGCCAGGCCGCCCGGCACGGCGACGAGACGTTCCCGCACGAGTGCGGCTGCATCGGGCAGGAGACCACCGGACCCGGCGGCTTCGCCAAGGCGCTGCGGACCGTTCCCGCCGTGCTCTCGGTCGCGGAGGTGGTGCGCAAGCACGCCAAGCCGGGCGCGTGGATCGTCGACTTCACGAACCCGGTCGGCATCGTCACCCGCGCGCTGCTGCAGGAGGGGCACAACGCCGTCGGGCTCTGCAATGTGGCGATCGGCTTCCAGCGCCGGTTCGCGGCGCTGCTCGACGTCGCGCCGGCGGAGGTCGGGCTCGGCCATGTCGGGCTCAACCACCTGACCTGGGAACGATCGGTCACGGTCGGCGGACGCGACGTGCTCCCCGACCTCCTGTCGGCGCGACTGGATCAGCTCGCCGAGGAGATCGAGCTGCCGGCCTCCCTGCTGCGTCTGCTCGGGAACGTGCCGAGCTACTACCTGCGCTACTACTACGCCCACGACGAGGTGCTGCGCGAACAGCTCGACGCGCCGACCAGGGCGGAGGCGGTGCAGCAGGTCGAGCGCGAGCTCCTGGCGCTCTACGCCGACCCGGGCGTCGTCACCAAGCCGGAGCAGCTCGCCCAGCGCGGGGGCGCGTTCTACTCGGAGGCCGCGGTCGACCTGCTCGCGTCGCTGACGAGCGACCGCGGCGACGTGCAAGTGGTCAACCTCCGCAACGACGGCACGCTGCCGTTCCTGCCCGACGACCACGTGATCGAGGTGCCGGCGACCGTCGGAGCCTCCGGCGTGCAGGCGCAGCCGGTCGCTCCACTGCCCGACGACCTCGCGGGGCTCATCGGCCATGTCGCCGGTTACGAGCGGCTCGCGCTCGACGCGGCCGTGCACGGCGGGCGCGACCGGGTCGTGCGGGCGATGCTCGCGCATCCGCTCGTCGGGCAGTACGACCGCGCAGAGAAGCTGACCGACCTGCTCCTCGCCCGCAACCACCAGCACCTGGCGTGGGCGCGATGACCGACGGCACTGGGTCCGCACCCATCGTCATCGCCGTGGACGGCGGCGGCTCCAAGACCGACGCGGTGGCTCTCGAGCTCGACGGCACGCTCGTCGCGGCCGTCCGCGGCGCCACCTCCAGCCCCCACCTGATCGGGATGGCGGCGACGGCGAGGCTCGTCGACGAGCTCATCGAGCGCCTACTCGTCGAGACCGGTCCGCGCCCGCTCGCGAGCGCCAACATCTACCTCTCCGGGCTCGACCTGCCCGCGGAGATCGCCGAGTTCCGCGCGGGGATCGCCGGCTACGCCTGGGCGGACGCGGTCGTCGACAACGACCTCTTCGCGCTGCTGCGGGCCGGGACGAGCGAGCCTGACGCGGTGGCCGTCGTCTGCGGCACCGGCATCAACTGCGTCGGCGTCCGGGGGGACGGCGCGGTCATCCGCTATGCGTCGCTCGGGATGACCTCCGGCGACTGGGGCGGAGGCTGGCACCTCGGGGAGCAGGCGCTCTGGCACGCGGCGAGAGCGGTCGACGGCCGCGGGCCGGCCACGACGCTCGTGTCCGCGATCCCCGCGGTCTACGGGCTGGCCGGCATCCCCGAGGTCATCGAGGCGCTGCACTTCGAGCGCGTCGCCAGCAGCGACCTGTCGCGCCTCGCGCCGGCGGTTCTCGCGGCGTCGCGCGCCGGCGACACGATCGCCCAGGGTCTGGTGGACCGGCAGGCGGACGAGATCGTGACGCTCGCGGCCACCACGCTGCGGCGGCTGGAGCTGCTCGGCCGGGAGGTTCCGGTGGTGCTCGGCGGCGGGGTGATCGGCTCGCGCGACGAGCGCCTCCTGAGCGGGGTCGAGCGCGGCCTCGCCGAGCGCGCGCCGCTGGCCAGGGTCACCGTGGTGACGGCGGCGCCGATCCTCGGTGCCGCGCTGCTGGCGCTGGAGGCCGGGGGCGCGTCCGCCGATGCGCTGGACGTCGCCGCATCCGGCCTTCAGGACCGGCGGGCCGCGGTGGTTCAATAGCCGTACGAACAGGGAATACGCCGCAGAGCGCGAGCGGATGGTCGAGGAGCAGCTCGTCCGCCGCGGGATCGAGGACCAGCGGGTGCTCGATGCGATGAGACGCGTGCCCCGTCACGAGTTCGTGCCGGAAGGATCGGAGCGCTACGCCTACGAGGATCACCCGATGCCGATCGGCGACGGCCAGACCATCTCGCAGCCGTTCATCGTCGCGCTCATGCTCGAAGCGGCCAGGATCGGGCCGGAGGACAGCGTGCTCGACGTCGGCACCGGCTCGGGCTACGCCGCGGCCGTGGCCGCGGAGCTCGGCCATCGGGTCGTCAGCATCGAACGGCATCCTGAGCTCGCGCTGACGGCGGCGGCGACGCTGGAGGCCCTCGGCTACCGGGTGAACGTCGTGACCGGCGACGGCACGCTGGGCTGGCCTCAGGGCGCGCCGTACGACGTGATCGTGGCGGCGGCGACCGGACCGACGCTGCCGCAGGCCTGGCCCGAGCAGCTGACCCGTGGCGGCCGCATCGTGATGCCGGTCGGTCGCCCGGGAGGCGCCCAGTACCTCACGGTGTTCGAGCGTGGAGCCGATGGCGACCTCCACGAGCGCAGCCTCGGCGCGGTCACGTTCGTGCCGCTCGTCGGCCACGATGGTTGGCGCGAGCCCGGCGTGTGACGACCCCGCTACGCGGCGGCGGCAGCCGCGGGGGTGCGCGTGCGCAGCGCGCCGAGCAGCGCGGCGAGCTGGCCCGCAGGGGCGGCCGGGTCCTCCGGGTGCCACTGCACGGCCACGATCGGGGCCGACTCGTGCTCGATCGCCTCGACGTGGCCGTCGGGGGCGCGTCCGGTCACCTGGAGGCCCTCACCGAGCGCATCCACCGCCTGGTGGTGCGCGCTCCGGACGGAGACGACGGGGCCGCCGAGCAGCTCCTCCACCCGGCTACCCGGCTCGAGCAGCACAGGGTGGGTGGTCAGCACCTCGGGGATCGGCACGCCGCGGCGCACGTGATCGCTGTCACCGAGGTCCTGGATGAGCGTGCCGCCGAGCGCGACGTTGACGATCTGGAGGCCGCGGCAGATCCCGAGCAGCGGGAGCCCGCGCTCGATGGCCCGGTGCACGAGCGCCAGCTGCGCGGCGTCGGCGGTCTTACGGTGGAGGCTCTCGTGCGGGTAGCCGCCCGACGCTCCGTAGAACCGCGGGGCGATGTCCTCGCCTCCCACGATGACCACGGCGTCGGCGCGGTCGGTCGCGCTCAGGAGCGCTTCCGTGCCGCCGTCGGCGGCGAGCCGCGCGACCTTCCAGCCGTCGGCCTGGGCCGAGCGCACGACCCCGCCGACCAGCACCTGCACGTATGCGTGGTACTCCGGGTCGTGCCCGCGGAAGCGCGTCGCCTCGACGACGGCGAGGGTGCGGGCGGCCGGAGACATACGAGCAATTCTGGGCGGAGCGCCGACGGCGCGCATCCGTGCACGTAACAGGCGGAAACAGTGCCGGCGATCCGAAACAGTGACACGCATCGGGGCCGTCAATAGACTCGGCTGGATGACAGGTGAGCTCGGGAGAGTGGGTGGATGTCTGTGCGCCGTGTCCTGACCGCCTTCCTGCTCGCCATCGGCGTGGCCCTGACTCCCCTCGTGCTCTCCGCTCCTGCTGCCGAGGCCGCCGACCCCGTCGATCTCGGATCAGGTCATGTGGTCGACCAGGCCGGTGTACTGTCCGACGCCGACGTCGACACGATCGAGGCGGCGAGCGCCGCGCTCAAGAAGAACCATCAGATCACGCTCTACGTGGTGTTCGTCGACCACTTCACCAACCCGGCCGACGCCGAGGACTGGGCGAACGAGACGGCGGCCCGCAACGACCTGGGGCCGACGGACTACCTGCTCGCGGTCGACACCACGGGCGGAGCCCTCTACCTCTCGGGCGACGACAGCGGACCGGTCACCGACCGCGAGCTGACCACGATCGAGCAGGACAAGGTGGCGCCGAAGGTCCACAGCCAGGACTGGACGCAGGCCGCCGTGGCCGCGGCGAACGGCCTCGGCGACGCGGTCGGCGGAGGCCCCGGCCCGGCGTTCGTCTGGCTGCTCGTCGTCGTCCTGGTCGTGATCGCCGTCGTCGCCGTCCTGCTGGTCCGCCGGCAACGCCGGTCGAGAAACAGGAACGCGACAACGCCATGACACCGAAACGGAAGGAAAGAGGATGAGCCCCGCTTCGTTCCTCGTCGTCCCCCAATGGCAGGGCTCCGGCTCCTCCCGCGCCATGCGCCTCATCGACGGCGCCGACGCCATCCGCGGCGACCTGCCGACGACCGTGACGCACAGCGTGGCGGTACCGGCGGCGGCGGGCGAGGCGCTCGGCACCGGCGTGCTGCGCTACTCGTCGCTGACGCTGGTGCGCGAGCTGGCGGAGGCCGAGCTGTCGGTGCTGGAGGCCCCGGTCGTCACGATCGGCGGCGACTGCGCCTCCGATCTGGCGAGCGTGCAGAACGTCGTCGCCTCGCATCCCGCCGGTGCGGTCGCCGTGGTCTGGTTCGACGCGCACGGCGACATCAACAGCGTCTCGACGTCGCCATCCGGCGCCTTCCACGGCATGGTGGTGCGCGCCCTGCTCGGCGACGGGCCCGACGGCCTCGCGGCCACCGGCCCCGCGCGGCTCCACCACGAGCAGCTGATCCTCGCGGGGACGCGCGCACTCGACGACGGCGAGTCGGACTTCGTCGACCGGATGGGCATCCGGATGATCGGTCCTGACGACCTCGCCGACCCGCAGACGCTCGTCGCAGCGGTGGAGGCCACGGGAGCCTCGGCCGTGTACCTCCACATCGACCTCGACGTGCTCGACCCCTCCGCCGTCGACGGCATCGGCTACCCCGAGCCGTTCGGGATCACGCCGGAGCAGTTGTCCGACGTGATCCGCGCGCTGCGCTCCCGTTTCGAGCTCGCCGGCGCCGCGATCACCGAGTTCGCCCCCGAGTCTCCGGATGCTGCCGGACGCGATCTGCCGGTGATCCTCCGGGTGCTCGGCGCGCTCACGGGGCCGCTGCGTGACGCCGGCTGAGCGCGGCCGGTAGCGTGGGCGACATGAGCGAACCCAGGATCCTGACCGAGCGACGCGGGCACGTCCTGCTCATCGGTCTCAACCGGCCGGACAAGCGCAATGCGGCAGACTTCGAGCTGTTGACCGGGCTGGCCGACGCGTACGGCGAGCTCGAGCGCGACCCGGACTTGCGCGTCGGGCTGGTCCACGCCTTCGGCGACCACTTCACCGGCGGCCTCGACCTCGCCGACGTCGGCCCGCGCATCGGCGCGGACGGACTCTCGTTCGTCTCCGACACGGGCATCGACCCGTGGGGTGTCTCTGGCACTCAGCGCACCAAGCCGGTGGTGGTCGCAGTGCAGGGCACCTGCCTCACCCTGGGAATCGAGCTCATGCTCGCCTCCGACGTCGCGGTCGCCGCGCGGTCGACGCGCTTCGGCCAGATCGAGGTCGCCCGCGGCATCCTGCCGTTCGGCGGCGCCACCATCCGGTTCCCCCGCGCCGCGGGCTGGGGCAACGCCATGCGCTACATCCTCACCGGCGACATGTTCGGCGCCGACGAGGCGTATCGCATGGGTCTGGTGCAGGAGGTCGTGGACGACGGGCAGCAGTTCGACGCCGCGCTCGCCATCGCCGAGCGGATCGCCGCGCAGGCGCCGCTCGCGGTGCAGGCGACCCTGGCCAACGCCTTCACCGCGGTGCGGGAGGGCGACGCCGCCGCCGAGTCGCAGCTGCAGCCGACGCTCGTGCGTCTGGCCGGGAGCGAAGACGCCCGGATCGGCATGCAGGCCTTCCTCACGCGCACCCCCGCCGAGTTCGTCGGCCGCTGAACGGCGTACGCTGCGCCTCATCCACGACCGCCGCTTCCACGACCGCCAGGAGGAACCATGTCCGCAACCGTCGAGTACGACGTCATCGTGATCGGAGCCGGGGCGGTCGGTGAGAACGTCGCCGACCGCGCTGCCCAGGGCGGCATGCGCACTGCGATCGTGGAGGCCGAGCTCGTCGGCGGCGAGTGCTCGTATTGGGCGTGCATCCCCTCCAAGACCCTCCTGCGTTCGGCCGCGGCACTGCGTGCGGCCCAGCGCGTGGGCGGGGCGCGGGAGGCCGTGACCGGCCCGCTCGATGTCTCCGCCGTGCTGCGGCGCCGCGACTACATGACCAGCGACTGGAAGGACGACGGCCAGGTCGAGTGGCTCGAGAGCGCCGGCATCGACCTGGTGCGCGGCTGGGCGACGATCACCGCCGCCAAGGAGGTCACCGTGACTGCCGACGACGGCACCGTCACCGTGCTGACGGCACGGCACGCGGTCGCCGTCTGCACGGGCTCGGCCTCGTTGCTCCCCGACATCCCCGGCCTGCGCGAGAGCGAGCCCTGGACGAGCCGCGACGCCACGAGTGTGCAGCGCGTCCCGGTTTCGCTGGCCGTTCTGGGCGGCGGAACGGTCGGCACCGAGATGGCGACCGCGTACGCGGGCTTCGGCACCGAGGTGCACCTCATCGCGCGCAGCGGACTGCTGGGAACGGAGGAGCCTTTCGCGGGCGAGCAGGTCGCCGCGGGCCTCCGGGAACTCGGCGCCCACGTGCACCTGGACGTCACGACCGAGTCGGTCGAGCGGACGGACGACGATCGTTTCCGCATCCGCCTGGGCGACGGCAGCGTGGTCGAGACGGACGAGCTGCTGGTGGCGACCGGCCGGTTGCCGCGGTCGTCGGGCCTCGGCCTCGACGCCTTCGGGCTGGAGGACGGCGCCTGGCTGACGGTCGACGACAGCATGCGCGTGCTCGACGCGCGCGGCGAGCCGGTCGACGGCGGCTGGCTGTACGGCGTGGGCGATGTGAACCACCGCGCCCTGCTCACCCACCAGGGCAAGTACCAGGCGCGCGCTGCCGGCGACGCCATCGCCGCACGGGCGAAGGGCCACGAGGTGTCGCTCGCCCCGTGGGGCGCCTTCGTGGCGACCGCCGACCACCAGGCGGTTCCGCAGGTCACGTTCACCGAGCCGGAGGTCGCCTCCGTCGGGCTCACCGCGGCCAAGGCCGAGAAGGCGGGCTACCGCATCCGGGTGGTGGACTACCCGATCGGCTCGGTCAGCGGCGGGTACGTGACGGCCGACGACTATGCGGGCACGGCCAGGATGGTCGTCGACGAGGAGAGGAAGGTCGTGCTGGGCGCCACGTTCGTCGGCCAGGAAGTCGGCGAGCTGCTGCACTCGGCCACGATCGCGGTCGTCGGCGAGGTGCCGCTCGACCGGCTCTGGCACGCCGTTCCGTCGTATCCGACGATCAGCGAGGTCTGGCTGCGCCTGCTCGAGACGTACGGGCGTCCGGAGAAATGACGATGCCCCCATTGCGCGGAGACGGCCTGCTCGCCTCGGTGTTCCTCGACTCCCCGGTCAGCCGGCTCGGCTACCGCTATGCGACGACCGTCGGATTCCTCTGGGGCTTCGTCTGGAGCACCGGCCGCGTCGAGCGGCGGGCCGGTCTCTTCGTCTTCCGCGGCATGCCCAAGCGCACCTTCGGCCGCGGCGGCTCGTGCGTGGGCGGCTGCTACCTGACCGATCAGAACGTGACGGACGACGTGCTCGAGCACGAGGTCGTCCACAAGCGGCAATGGCAGCGGTACGGGATGCTGTTCCCGTTCCTCTACCTCCTGGCCGGCCGCGACCCGCTGCGCAATCGTTTCGAGATCGAGGCGGGCCTCGAGAAGGGCGGGTACCGATGACCGACACGGCACGCACGATCGTCGTCACCGGAGCGAGCTCCGGGATCGGCGCCGTGGCGGCGGAGCGCCTGGTCGCCGGCGGCGATCGCGTCGCCGTGGTCGGCCGCGATCCCGAGCGCACCCGCGCGCTCGCCGACCGGATCGGCGCGACGGCGTTCCTCGCCGACTTCGAACGGTTCGACGACGTGCGAGCCTTGGCCGCCGCCCTGCTCGACCACTACGACGGCATCGACGTGCTCGCCAACAACGCCGGCGGCCTCTATCACGAGCGCCGGGTGACGGTGGACGGCCACGAGCGGACGATCCAGCTCAACCATCTCGCGCCCTTCCTGCTCACCCGGCTCCTGCGGCCCCGGCTCATCGAGACGGCCGCGAGCGGGCGGGAGGTGCGGGTCGTGTCGACCGCCAGCATGGCCAACCGGTTCGGGAGGCTGCGCCTCGACGACCTCGACTGGGAGCGACGCCCCTGGCGCGGCGGCTGGCGCGCCTACGGCACGTCCAAGCTCGCGACCATCCTGTTCGCTGTCGAGCTCGGGGAACAGCTCACCGGCACGGGCGTCACCGCGTACTCGTTCCACCCCGGCACGGTGGCGACGCGCTTCGGAGCGAGCTCGCCACTGATCCGATTCGGCAACGCGGTGACCGGAGGCCGCTACGGCATCACGGCGGAGGCCGGCGCCGCGCCGCTGGAGCGCCTGGCCGGACCGATCCCGGTCGGAGCGCCCACCGGCACCTACTTCGACCGGTTCAGGGCCAACGGTCGCATGGCACGCCAAGCGAAGGACGCCGAGCTCGGCCGCGATCTCTGGACGATCAGCGAGAGCCTGACGGCAGGCTGACGGCGTCCGGCTCCATGCCGACGACCTCCACCAGGTGCTCGCCCACCTCGCTGGTGAGCGCCCAGGAGCCGGTCACGATCGCTCGGGTGCGGCCGGGGCCCTCGCACAGCATCTCCGCCGCCCAGGCGCGGACGGCGCGCGCCGCCGCCTCGCCTCGTTCGCAGCGCTGCGCCGAGCCCGGCCGGCCGGAGCGCTCCGCGCGCACCAGCCAGGTGACCGTCATCCGGATCGGTGCGGCGAGCGCCACGATCTCGGACGGCTCGCCGACCTCCACGAAGACGCGACCGCGCGCGCACAGCGGAAGGAGGGCGAGCTCGGCCTCCAGTTCGGTCAGAGAGGTCTCGTCGCCGACGACGAGGAACTGGACGCGGTCGTCGTTGTGCGCGGTGGAGGCGGTGTGCGCGGCGTGGTCGGGTCGGTACATTTCCCTTCGAGTATAGGTCAGGCTTACCTAACCTTTTCCGGGCGGCCGCAGCCTTGCGGGGAAGCTCTCAGCCCCGTCGCCCTTCCGATGTGCTGCGCAGCACGGCATGATCGAGACATGCTTCCGACCGCGGACTCCCCCGTCGCCCCGATGCTCGCCAAGGCCGTCCCCGCCGTGCCCGAACAGGACGCCGTCGCAGGAGGCCTGAGCTTCGAACCGAAGTGGGACGGCTTCCGCGCTATCGTCTACGCCGCCGACGCCGGTGACGGCACCATCGGCGACGTGCAGATCGGCAGCAGGGGCTCGAAGATGCTCACGCGGTACTTCCCGGAGCTGGTCGCCGCGTTCCGCGAGCTCCTGCCCTCCCCCTGCGTGCTCGACGGCGAGATCGTCGTGCCCACCGGCGAGCCCGGCAGCCAGCGGCTGGACTGGGAGGCGCTCTCGCAGCGCATCCACCCCGCCGCGAGCCGCGTGAAGCTGCTCTCGGAGCAGACCCCGGCCAGCTTCGTCGCGTTCGACCTGCTCGGACTCGGCGGCGAGTCGTACCTCGACCGGCCGTTCTCCGAGCGGCGTGCGGCGCTGGAGGAGTTCGCCGGTGGCCTCCCCGCTCCCCTGCAGATCACGCGCACGACGACGGACGTGGAGCTGGCCAGGACCTGGCTCGTCGAGTTCGAGGGCGCGGGGCTCGACGGCGTCGTCGCCAAGCCGCTCGCGGGCGCGTACACGCCGAACAAGCGCACGATGCTCAAGATCAAGCACCACCGCACGGCCGACGTGGTCGTGCTCGGCTACCGCGTGCACACCAGCGGCCGCGGCGTCGGCTCCCTGCTGGTCGGGCTGTACGGCGACGACGGCGTGCTGCGCAACGTGGGAGGCGTCTCCGCCTTCAGCGACAAGGTGCGGCTGGAGCTGGTGGACGAGCTGGAGCCGCTGGTCGAGCGCGACGAGAGCGGTGCCGCCGTGACCGGCGCGACGGACCGCAGCCGGTTCTCGGCCAGCAAGGACGTGTCGTTCGTGCGACTGCGACCCGAGCGCGTGCTGGAGGTGCGGTACGACCAGATGGAGGGCATGCGCTTCCGGCACACTGCCCAGTTCGAGCGCTGGCGCGTCGACCGCGACCCGGCCTCCTGCACCTACGACCAGCTCGACCGCCCCATCGCCTACGACCTCGCCGACGTCATGTCCTGACCGCCGGCGGGACCACTACTCCGTCTTCTTGGCGCGGCTGGGCTGGACGCGCGGCGGCTCGCCCGGCATCTTGGGGTAGTCGGGCGGGAACGGGAGCTCGCCGAGCCCGTCGTCGAGGTCGCGCTGCCACCACTCCAGCAGTGCGTCGATGCGGCCGGAGCGCTCGCCGAAGTCGTGCCACGGGTCGCCGACGCTGCGCAGCCGCTCCGGCACCGTGCGCACGGTGAAGTCGCGCGGGTCGACGTCCGGGAGCTCCTCCCAGGTCACCGGGGTGGAGACCGGCGCGTGCGCGAGCGCGCGCGGGCTGTAGGCGCCGGCCATCGTGCGGTCGCGGTTGGCCTGGTTGAAGTCGACGAACACCTTCTCGCCGCGCTCCTCCTTCCACCACGCCGTCGTCACGGCGTCCGGCATCCGGCGCTCCAGCTGCCGCGCGGCGGCGATCACGGCGTGCCGCACGTCGAGGAACTCGCGCACGGGCTCGATGGGCGCGAACACGTGGAGGCCGCGGTTGCCGGAGGTCTTGATGTACGCCTCCAGCCCGACCTCCGCGAGCACCGCACGCAGCTCGATCGCGGCGGGCACGGCGTCGGCGAAGCCCGTACCCGGCTGCGGGTCGAGATCGATGCGCAGCTGGTCGGGGTTGTCGGAGTCCTCGGCACGCGAGGGCCACGGGTGGAAGACGATGGTGTTCATCTGCACGGCCCACACGGCCGCGGCCGGCTCGTCGATGACGAGCTGCGGGTGCGAGCGCGCGCTCGGGTAGACGACCGGCACCGACCGCACGAAATCGGGCGTGCCGCGCGGCGGGTTCTTGGAGAAGAACTCCTCGCCGTCGATCCCCTCCGGGAACCGCTGCAGCGACAGCGGGCGGTCGCCGTTGGCGCGGACGAACGCCTCTCCCACCTCGACGATGTAGTTCGCGAGGTCGAGCTTGGTGATGCCGAGCTCGGGATACAGCACCCGCCCCGGGCTCGAGATGCGGACCTCTCGGTCGCCGTGCGGACCGGGGACGGTGAGTACGACTGCATCGCCTGCCATGCGACCACCGTACCGGTCCAACGGGTGATGACCAGGGTGTGAATTCCGTGTGGGATGCGGGCGGTCGTCGTTCGACCCTCCGAGAAGTGGGCCAGAATGAGCGATGTCCGCCCGTGGACGATCCGAACTGTGCAAGGAGGTGGGTGGTCCTGAGGATCATCAGTTACAACCTGCGCGAGCACTCCGCCGCTCATGAGCTCGAGGACATCGCCAAGACCTACGACGCCGACGCCCTGTGCCTGCAGGAGTGCGACAGCGAGATGCTCGCGCCCCGGCTGCACGACCTCCAACTCGCGGATGCGACGCGCGCCAACCGCCTCGGCCTCGCTGTGTATGTGCGCAACGAGCGCTACGAGGTGCTCGACACGCAGGTGTTCGCGGTGCACAAGTCGATCCACGACCGGGTGCTCGCGCCCGCGAACGAGCGGCTGCTGGCCGCGCTCCTGCGCGACAGGGACTCCGGCGAGCGCGTGCTGGTCGGGTCGTTCCACGCCGCGCCGCTGACGGCCTCCAACTCGCTGCGTCGCAAGCAGATCGCTGCGGCCCACGAGGGGATGCGCTCGCTCGCGCCCGACACCCCGGCGATCATGGTCGGCGACTTCAACTACCCGTGGTTCATCCGCGGGCTCGAACGGCACCTGACCACGGCCGGATACACCCTCAAGCGCAGCGACGAGCCGACCTACCTGCGCTACAAGTTCTTCACCGGCTACTTCGACTTCGTGACCTCCACCGGCTTCGAGGTCGAGCGGGTGGACGTGCTGCCCGCCGGCGCCTCCGACCACCGCCCCATCCGGCTCGACGCCGAACTCGCCGCTTAGCCTCGGCCGCTTGACGCGGGCGTACGCTGTCGGGCGTACCGCGATCGTGTCGAGGTGATGACCGATGGATGCGCTGGGCTGGCTGTCCGGAGCCGACTACACGATCGCGCGCGAGATCTTGCAGCGGGGCGTGGCGGCGCTCTATGTGATCGCGTTCCTGTCGGCCGTCGCGCAGTTCCCCGCGTTGCTCGGCGAGCACGGCCTCCTGCCCGCGCCGCGCTACCTGCGCAACGCGTACGCCCGGCGCCAGCCGACCCTGTTCCGGCTGCGGTACTCCGACCGGCTGCTGCGTGTCGTCGCCTTGACGGGCGCGGTGCTGTCCGCGCTCATCGTCGTCGGGGTGCTGCAGCTGACGCCGTCGTACGTTTTCGTGCCGGTGTTCCTGATCGTCTGGTTCCTCTACCTGTCGATCGTGCACATCGGGCAGACCTTCTACGGCTTCGGCTGGGAGAGCCTCATCTGCGAGGCCGGGTTCACTGTGGCGTTCCTCGGCTCGTGGGACACCGCTCCCCCGATCACGATCATCATCCTGGTGCGCTGGCTGGTCTTCCGGCTCGAGTTCGGCGCCGGGATGATCAAGATGCGCGGTGACCGCTCGTGGCGCGACCTCACCGCGCTGTACTACCACCACGAGACGCAGCCGATGCCGAACCCGCTGAGCCGCACGGCGCACCTGCTGCCCAAGTGGTGGCATCGCGTGGAGGTGCTGGGCAACCACTTCGCGCAGCTGATCGTGCCCTGGCTGCTCTTCCTGCCGCAGCCGGTCGCCAGCATCGCTGCTGCGGTCGTTATCCTGACGCAACTCTGGCTGGTGGCCACGGGCAACTTCGCCTGGCTCAACTGGATCACGATCGTCCTCGCGTTCGCGGCGGTGAGCGACGGCGCCTGGCGGTGGGTCACCGGAGGCGCGCTGACCGGTGGGATCGGCTCCCCCGAGGTGCCGGTCTGGTACGCCGTCGTGGCCCTGCTCGCGAGCGCACTGCTGGTGGCGTTGAGCTGGTGGCCGCTGCGCAACCTGTTCCGGAGGCGCCAGCTGATGAACGCGAGCTTCAACCGCTGGCATCTCGTGAACGCCTACGGCGCCTTCGGCAGCGTGACGAAGGAGCGCTTCGAAGTGGTGGTCGAGGGCACGGAGGACGACCCTCTCGACCCCGCCGCCCGCTGGCTCGAGTACAGCTTCAAGGGCAAGCCCGGCGATGTGCGGAGGCTGCCCCGCCAGTACGCGCCGTACCACCTGCGGCTCGACTGGCTGATGTGGTTCCTCGCGCTCGGATCCCGGGACTCGCCGTGGTTCCAGGTGTTCCTGCTGCGGTTGCTGGAGGCCGACCGGCCGACTCTCCGGCTGCTGCGCCTCGACCCGTTCGGCGGCCGGCCTCCCCGCTCGGTGCGGGCGCGCATGTACCTGTACCGCTTCGCGACGCGCGCCGAGAAGCGCTCGACGGGCGACCGGTGGGTGCGCACGGAGGTCGGCACGCTCGTGCCGCCGGTGGGGTTGCGGGGGTGAAACTCAGTACCCGGTCCGCTCCTCCTGCAGCCGCGCGAGGTCGCGCCGGATCAGCAGGTTGAGGCGGGCGGGCTTCTCGCGCTCGTAGTCCTCGCGCAGCGCCTCCACCCCCGAGAACGCGTCGAGCCCGGCCTCGATGGCGCGGCCGACCTCGTCCCAGGCGTCGCTGCGGCCGCGCTCCACCAGGGCGAGGAGCTCGTCCTCCGAGTCGGCCTTCGCCCGCAGGGCACTTGCGAGGTCAATGGCGGCGTCGCGGCGCAGGCGCAGGTTCGCGACGTCGATGTCGCGGTAGTCGTGCGGGTGCATGGCGTCGCCGCGAAGGCCGTGCGCGGCCTCCAGATCCTCCTCGATCCGGCCGGCGGCCTCCCCCTGCTCGGAGGCGAGCTCGCGCAGCATGTGCGCGGCCTCCCCGGTGTGCCGGGCAGGATCGAAGTCGTTGCCGTACTGGAGGGTGTCGACCACGATGTGGTTCTTGACGGCCATGCGTGTGGCATATTCCGCGAGCAGCATGCCTTCTTCGACCGTCTGCTCGAGAGTGGGCGCGGCAGGCTCCGGCAGGGCGTCCTCGTCGAAGGGACGCGTGCGCACCGTCTTGACGGTGCGCTTCGTGAGCCAGTCGGGCCAGCGCATGGCCGCAGCCTTTCGGTCGGTCGTGGGAGACGCCGGCGTCGGCGCCTCCTCCATTCTCACCGATCGGAGCTAGCCGGACGTACGCGCGGCGAAGAACGCGTTGGCGCGCGGCGTGTAGAGCAGCGACAGCATGACGACCGCCCACAGGATCTCGAGGATGCCGCTGAAGAACTGCAGGCTGAACAGCAGGAGGACGCCGCTGATCGCATTGAGGATCATCACGACGGTCACGAGGCCGCGCGCGAAGCGGCTGCCGTTCAGCAGGCCTCGGGCGACGATGAGGATGACGATGCCGAGGATGATCGACACGATCGCGGCGGTGGTGAGGGCGGCAAGCGCTCCGCTGTCGGATGCCCGCACCATCGAGTTGCGGGTGAACAGCGTCACCACGCCGCCGATGATGTTCAGGACCCCGTTGATGTAGGCCAGCACGGCCACGAAGGTGACGGAACCGGGACGGTTGGGCATGGGGCCTCCTGACGTTGCTGCGAGGATAGCGTGCGCGTGCGGCGCTCGGGCAGGGGCAAGGGCAGGGGCAGGCGATGTCGGCGGTCCGTGGCAGGCTTGCCGCATGGCCGGCGTGCGCTACGAGTTCGAGACGGAGCTGTTCCGGTGGGAGGCCCGGCGCGACCTCTGGGTGTTCGCACGGCTGCCCGACGACGTGTCGGAGGAGATCCGGCTGCAGCCGCACCCGCCCGCGGGGTTCGGCTCGGTCAAGGTCATGGTCACGCTCGGCCGCTCGCGTTGGTCGACGTCGGTGTTCCCCGAGAGCGCCGACGGCGCGTACGTGCTCGCGATCAAGGGCGACGTGCGGCGCAAGGAGGGCGTCGGGCTGGGCGACCGCGTGACGCTCGGCGTGGAGACGATGCTGTAACGCGTCGCGGCGTCAGATCAGCGGCCTCAGATCCCCCGACGCCGGGCGACCAGTTCGCGGTGCTGGGCGGTCTGGCGCAGCGCCGACAGCAGGGTGAACCCGCCGAGCACGTCCCAGCCGCCCGTCCAGGTCAGCCCGGAGGCGACCTCCCACACGGTCGCGCCGGTGCTCGCGGCGACCTCCTCGGTGCGGCGGAGGTGGTGCGCGGCGAGGGTGGCGCAGCGCTCGCGCACGCCGGTGAACGGGTCCTCGTGGCCGGGCAGCGCCCGGAGCGCGCCGGTGTCGAGCACTGCCGTGCGGTCGAGGGAGGCGAGGTAGTCCGCGATCGGGTTGGTGTCGGTGGGGCCGCCGAGCCCCAGGCCGGGGTTGATGGTGGGCAGCACGTGGTCGCCGGTGAAGAGCAGCCCGGCCTCCTCGTCGTGCAGGCAGAGATGCCCGTCGGTGTGGGCCGGCGTGCCGATCACCCGGAGGCGGCGTCCGGGGACGTCGAGAAGCTGCGCGTCGGTCAGCACGCCGTCGAGCACCTCGTCGACGAATTCCGCCGCCGGGGCCGTCGGAACGGCGGCAGCAGCGACGAGTTCGGTTCGGCGGTCCTCCGGCACGCCCCAGGCCTCGAGGTCGGGTGCGGGCACGCCGATGGCGATCCGGCCGAGCGCTGCCCGCTCGCGCTCGTGCAGCAGCACGCGGGCGTCGGTGCGCTCCCGCAGCGCTCCGGCTCCGCCGGCGTGATCGGCGTGGAGGTGCGTGACGACGATCGAGCCGACCGCGGCCTCCCCGATCGCGGCTGACAACGCCGCACGGGCCTCCGCCGTCGGCGAGCCCGGGTCGACCACGTGGACGCGCCCGTCGGCGTCGTCGATCAGGTACGCGTTGCTGAACGCCGGGCCGGTGCCGGGCGGCATCGGGACCTGCACCCGGCGCACTCCGCGCGCCACCGTCTCGGGAGCAGGAGTCGTCATCCCCTCACGCTAGCGGAGGTCCGCACACGCGGACGGGCCGCGCACCCGGAGATGCGCGGCCCGTCGGTGCGGTCGAACTCAGCCCGCGAGCAGGCCGAGGGTGTCGACCACGCGGTTCGAGAAGCCCCACTCGTTGTCGTACCAGGCGACCACCTTGACGTGACGGCCGTCGACGCGGGTGAGCTCGGAGTCGAAGATCGACGACGCCGGGTTGCCGGTGATGTCGGACGACACCAGGGCGTCCTCCGAGTACTCCAGGATGCCGGCGAGCTTGCCCTCGGCGGCGGCGCGGTAGGCGGCGAGGACGTCGTCGCGCGTCACGTCGCGCGACACCACGGTGTTCAGCTCGACGATCGAGCCCACAGGGACGGGCACGCGGATCGAGTCGCCGGACAGCTTGCCGTCGAGGTTCGGCAGCACCAGGCCGATCGCCTTCGCGGCGCCGGTGGTGGTGGGGACGATATTGACGGCGGCGGCGCGGGCGCGACGCGGATCGCGGTGCGGGCCGTCCTGGAGGTTCTGCTCCTGCGTGTAGGCGTGCACGGTCGTCATGAAGCCGTGCTCGATGCCGGCGAGCTCGTCCAGCACCGCCGCGAGGGGAGCGAGGGCGTTCGTCGTGCAGGAGGCGTTGGAGACGATGGTGTGGACGGCCGGGTCGTAGGCGTCGGTGTTCACGCCGAAGGCGAGGGTCACGTCGGCGCCGTCGGCGGGGGCGCTCACGAGAACCTTCGTGGCGCCGGCCTCCAGGTGGGCGCGGGCGGCGGTTGCGGAGGTGAAGCGGCCGGTCGACTCGAGGACGATGTCGACACCGAGCTCGCCCCACGGCAGCTGCGCGGGCTCGCGCTCGGCGAGCACGCGGATGCGGCGGCCGTCGACGACGAGCACGTCGCCGTCGACCGAGACCGGGCGGCCGAGGCGACCGCCGGTGGAGTCGAAGGCGAGCAGCTTGGCGAGCGCGGCGGGCTCGGTGAGGTCGTTGACGGCGACGACCTCGAGGTCGCTGTCGCGCTCCAGGAGGGCACGGAGCACGTTGCGGCCGATGCGGCCGAATCCGTTGATGGCGATGCGGGTCATGCGGGGGAATCCTTTCGATCCCCTCCAGCCTCGGTCCGACGGCAGCGCCCCACCAGCGGCGCGAACGTCATGGTTCGCAAGATTCTCGCCACGCCCTCCAGGCTGCCCTCGGATTTGCGGTGAATGTGGCGATACAGCGCCGCTATCGCCACATTCGGCCCAAATCCGCGAGTCAGTCCTCGGTGCCGGCGAAGGTGCGGCGGTACTCGCTCGGGGTCGTGCCGAGGATGCGCTGGAAGTGCAGCCGGAGGTTGGCGCCGGTGCCGAGACCGACATCGGCGGCGATCTGCTCGACGCTGCGCTCGGAGCGCTCCAGCAGCTCGCGGGCGACGTCGATGCGGGCGCGCATCACCCACTGCATCGGTGTGTACCCGGTGTCCTCCACGAACCGGCGCGAGAACGTGCGCGGCGAGACCGTCGCGCGCTGCGCGAGGAGGTCGAGCGAGAGCGGCTCGTTCAGCCGGTGCAGCGCCCACTCGCGCACCGCCGCGAAGCGTTCGCCGAGCGGCTCCGGGACGCTGCGCGGCACGTACTGCGCCTGGCCTCCGCTGCGATATGGTGCGGCGACGAGGCGCCGGGCGGCGTGGTTCGCGGCGGCGATGCCGAGGTCGCCGCGCAGGATGTGCAGACACAGGTCGATGCCGCTGGCCGCGCCGGCGGAGGTCAGCACCTCCCCTTCGTCGACGAAGAGCACGTTCTCGTCGACCCGGATCAGCGGGTATCGCTGGGCGAGAGCGCGCGTGTAATGCCAGTGGGTGGTGGCTCGTTTGCCGTCGAGGAGGCCGGTGGGCGCCAGGGCGAAGGCGCCGGTCGAGATCGCGGCGAGCCGGGCGCCGCGCGCGTGGGCGGCGAGCAGCGCCTCCACCACCGCCGCGGGCGGATCGTCGCGGTCGGGATGCCGGTAGCCCGGCAGGAACACGATGTCGGCCCACTCCAGAGCCTCGAGACCGTGCGCCACGTGGTACGACAGTCCATCGCCACCCGTGACGAGCCCGGGCGCGGCACCGCACACGCGCACCTCGTACGGCATGCTCGCGCGAGTGGTGAACACCTGCGCCGGGATGCCGACGTCGAGCGGCTTCGCACCCTCGAGCACGAGGACGGCCACGCGGTGCAGACGTTCGGACACGGATTCAGGCTAGCGCCGACGCGCGTCGGCTCCTCAATCCGGGCAGTCCGCGCGATGCGTGACGCGCCTACCCTGGGTCCTGTCAACGCCGACTCCCGACGCCGACTCCCGAACGATCGGAGCGCACCCATGGGATGGAGAATCAAGAACCTCACGACGGCGACCTCCGGAGCGCCGCTCGCCGTCTACCAGCCGACAGCGTGGCTGTTCGCTCAGTTCACGCGACACGTGGTGTTCCAGGGCTACACCCCCACCAACGGAGGCGACACCCAGCTGTACGAGCTGTACTGCAGTGCGAGCGACGACTGGAACGTGAAGAATCTCGTGTCGGAGGCCGAGGGCTCGCCCGCGGGGACGAACGCGAACGGCTACATCTGGGCGCACCAGGGATCGCAGCACGTCGTCTACCAGGGGCTGCGGCTCGACGGCCGTGTGCACGAGCTCTGGTACACGGAAGACGACGGCTGGAACCACAACGACCTGACCTCCGCGGGAAATGCACCGCTCGCGCTCTCGCAGCCGTTCGGCTACGAGACCTACTTCGACGGTGCGCAGCGCGTCGTGTACCACGCACAGGGCGGCGGCGCCGTGCACGAGCTGCGCAACGCGGGCAACGGCTGGCACGACGCCGACCTGACCAGCGCGATCGCCGCGCCGCCCTGCTCCCCGACCTCCGCCCCCACCGGCTACTCGTTCGAGGATCAGAAGACGGCGCACGTGCTGTACCGCGCCGACCCGGGGCGCATCATCGAGCTGTGGCAGGACGGCTCGGGCTGGCACTGGGGCGATCTGACGGCGGTCACCGGCGCGCCGATCTCCAGCGACGCCGAGACGGTGACCGGTTACGTCTTCCGCGGTCAGGGCACCCAGCACGTCGACTACGTCGGCGGCGACGGCCACCTCCACGAGCTGTGGTGGGCGACCGACGGGTGGCACCACAACGACCTCACCGTGGCCGCCGGAGCCCCCATCGCGTACACGACCTCCAGCCCGGCCGGCTACGCGTTCGAGGCGGGGCTCTTCCAGCCGGTCGCGACCCAGCACGTGATCTTCACCGGGCACGACGAGATGGTGCACGAGCTGTGGTGGCGCGAAGGAGCGTGGCACACCAACAACATCGGCGCGCTCGTCGGCGCACCTCCGATCGTCGGCGACCCGGTCGCGTTCGTGGAGGTCGACGAAGGCTCGCAGAACGTGTTCTACCTCAGCGACGCGCACCAGATCATCGAGCTGCGGTGGACCGTGTCGTAGCCCGCCTGGTCGGCTAGAGCCGTACGTCCGCCGCGGTCGCGACCGCGAACTCCTGGCCCGGATAGCGCAGGCCCGAGAAGTAGCGGTTGGTGTGCGCGACGATCTGCTCCGCGGTGATCGTGACGCCCTCCCACTCGGCGTCGGTCGTCGTGTGCGCGTCGCCGACCAGCACGACGTCGTAGCCGCGGACCGCCGCGCTCTGCGTCGTGGTGCGGATGCAGAAGTCGCTCTGGGCTCCGGCGACGACGAGGCGGGTGGCGTCGAACGACTCCAGCACCTCGTCGAGGTCGGTGCCGGCGAACGCGTCCCGGTACTCCTTGCGGACCAACGGCTCGCCCTTCGCCGGGAGGAGTCCGTCGGCGAGCTGCCACGGCGCGCTCTCCCACGGGAGGTCCTCCTCTTCGTGCTGCACCCAGACGACCGGGGCGCCTGCGGCGCGCGCACGGTCGACGAGGGCTGCGGTCCGTTCCACGACGCCGTCGGCGTCGGCGCAGCCGGGGAGCACCCCCTTCTGGAGGTCGATCACGAGCAGGACGGTCGGGTTCGTGTCGGTCACGGGACCATCCTCGCACCCGCGGCAGGGCAGGATGGAACCGTGCCGTCCTCCGCGCTCCCCGTCGTGGTCGTCGCCGCCGTCCTGGTGCGCGACGGTGCGGTGCTGGCCTGCCGCCGGGCGGCGCACAAGGACGCCGCGGGGCTCTGGGAGTTCCCCGGCGGCAAAGTGGAGGCCGGCGAGACGCCGCAGGAGGCGCTCGCCCGCGAGCTGCGGGAGGAGCTGGGCGTCGACGTGGGCGTCGGCTCGCTGCTCGACCGGACGGTGACCGGGCGCGTCGACCTCGCCTGCTACGCGGCGACGCTCGCCGGGTCGGCGCCGACGGCCTCCACCGATCACGACGCGCTGGAGTGGCGGCAACCCCGTGCGCTCGGTGGGCTCGAATGGGCGCCGGCGGACCGGCCCGTGGTGGCGGTGCTCTCGGGGATGCCCTTGGAGGAGCTCGCTGCGGCGGCGGGCAGCACCGAGCGTTCGGAGGAAGGGACACGATGAAAGCGCTGTACTACGAGACCTTCTCGGGACCGGTCGCCGTCGCGGACGTGCCGACTCCGGGCGTGCCGGACGGCGGCGCCCTCATCCGTGTCGGCGCCTCCGGCCTGTGCCGCAGCGACTGGCACGCCTGGGCCGGCCACGACGACACCGTGCACCTCCCGCATGTTCCCGGCCACGAGTTCGCCGGAGTCGTGGAGGCCGTCGGCGCCGGCGTCGAGCGCTGGCGCCCGGGCGACCGCGTGACCGCACCGTTCGTGAACGGGTGCGGCCACTGCGAGTGGTGCCGCAGCGGGCAGGCCCAGGTGTGCCCGGACCAGACGCAGCCGGGCTTCACCCACTGGGGTTCGCACGCCGAGCTCGTGGCCGTGCGAGCGGCCGACCTCAACCTCGTGGCGCTTCCCGAGGGGCTCCCCGACGCCGCGGCAGCCGCGCTCGGCTGCCGGTTCGCCACCGCGTACCGGGCGCTGACGGCTCGTGCCGGCCTCCAGGCCGGCGAGTGGGTCGCGGTGTACGGCGCCGGCGGCGTCGGCCTCAGCGCCATCGCGATCGCGCGCGCTCTCGGCGCCCGGCCGATCGCGGTCGACCGCTCCCCCGCTGCGTTGGAGGCTGCGGCCCGGATCGGCGCCGAGCACACCCTCCTGGCCGGCCCGCATGCCGCCGACGCCGTCGCGGAGCTGACCTCGGGCGGCGCGCATGTCGCCGTCGACGCTGTCGGATCGGCGTCGACCGCCGTGGCGGGGGTGCGATCCCTGCGCCGGCGCGGCCGCCACGTGCAGATCGGCCTCCTCTCGGGCGACCTGCCCGTGCTGCCGCTCGACCGTGTGATCGCGTGGGAGCTCGACGTGCTCGGCAGCCACGGGATGGCCGCCGCCGACTACCCGGGGATGCTCGCGCTCGTCGCCTCCGGAGACCTCCGCCCGGACCAGCTCGTCGGCCGCACTGTCGGCCTGGCCGAGGCGGCGCGCCTCCTCCCGATGACCGACGCGGCGCCCTCCACCGGCATCACCGTGCTCGACCCGACGATGGCGTAGCTGCAGCGCCCGCGAGATGGGCGCAAATGCGGCGATGGAGCGCGTCAGTCGCGACATGTGGCGCAAATCTCGGGGTCGCAGCTCGGGAAGTCGGCCGGAATTCGGCGGCGGGAGGCCGGATCTGCGCGGCGCGAGGCGTCAGGATGGTCGCATGTGCCTCGCCGACATCACCGCTCCCGACACCGCCGCCTCCCGCGCCGCCCTGGAGCTGGCCACTGAGTACCACACGCCGTCGCTTCTCAACCACGTGCTGCGGTCGTGGCTGTGGGCGGAGGGCTTCGCGACCGTCGAAGGCCTCCACGGCATCGACCGCGAGCTGCTCTATGTGTCCGCCGTGCTGCACGACATCGGCATCGTGCCCGCGTTCGACAACCACACCCTGGCCTATGAGGATGCGGGAGGCCACGTCGCCAAGGCGCTGACGGCCGGCGCGGGGTGGAGGCCCGAGCGGCGCACGCGCGCGCACGAGGTGATCGTGCGCCACAACTGGCCGGAGGTCGATCCCGCGTTCGACCCGGAGGGTCACCTGCTGGAGGTCGCGACGGCGCTCGACATCTCCGGCGTGCGCCCCGACGCGCTGCCGCAGGAGTTCCTGCGTGAGGTCGTCACCGCCTTCCCGCGGCTCGGCCTCGCCGCCGAGTTCACCGCGTGCGTCACCGACCAGGCCGAACGCAAGCCCGGCACGGCCGCGCAGCGCATCGTGGAGCGCGGCGTCGCCGAGAAGATGCGCCGCAACCCGCTGGAGTCGCTCGGCTGACGGGCACGTATCCTCGTGTGGTGACCATCCGCCCTCCGCACGCTCAGGCGCTGCCCGCCGAGCAGTGGCGCGCCCGCGCCGCGGCGCACGCGGAGCGCGCCGACGCGCTCACGGCCGGCCACCGCGCCCGCGCGTCGCGCGGCGAGAAGCACCCCGTCGAGGACTTCCTGTTCACCTACTACTCGTACTCGCCCGCCGTGCTGCGGCGCTGGCATCCCGGGCCCGGCGTCGAACTGCTGGAGGCGGCGGACGACCCGCGCGCGTCCTGGCGGTGGTACACCGGCGGATCGACGCCCGGCTCCCTCATCGTCGACCGCGCTGCGATGGAGGCCGAGAAGGCACCGCTGTTGGCGACGATCGAACGGATTCTGCGCTCGACCGCGGCGCGGCCGGGCCGGTTCGGGTGCTTCGGCCTCCACGAGTGGGCGATGGTCTACCGCCAGGGCGAGCACCGGCACGATGTGCCGCTCCGTCTCGGGCAGGCCGCGACCGACGCCGTGGTGGAGGCCGGCGAGCTGCGCTGCACGCACATCGACGCGTTCCGGTTCTTCACACCGGACGCCGTGCCGCGCAACCGGTTCGCGCCGACCCGTGAGACGCAGCCGGAACTGGAGCAGCCGGGCTGCCTCCACGCGGGCATGGACGTCTACAAGTGGGCGATGAAGCTGGGGCCGCTCGTTCCCGGCGAGCTGCTGCTCGACGCCTTCGAGCTCGCCCGCGACATCAGATTGCTCGACATGCAGGCCTCCCCGTACGACATGCGGCCGTGGGGTGCGGAGCCGGTGCGGATCGAGACGGCGGAGGGCAAGGCCGAGTACGTGCGACGCCAGCGCGCGTTCGCGGAGCGGTCGAACGCGCTGCGGGCGCGGGTGCTCGGTGCGTGGCTGGGCGAGGACGCCGACGTGGCGCGCGTCTCCGCGCTCCCTACGGGAGCGACCGCCTAGCATCCGGTGCCGCCGCCGTTGCCGTCGCGCCGCGGCGGAAAGCCCGACGCTCTAGCCGGGTGAATTCCTCCTTTCAGGTCGGTATGTCTTACCCGCAGCTTCGCGAGTGTGCGTTCCTGCGACTGATATGTTTTAGGATCAATGGGCACGCGCGTTTTTGCCGTGCCGGATGCAGCGAGGGGACGGATGTCAGTAGGAAGAATCGTTTCGAGCACGGTCGGCGCCGATGCCGCGGTGCATGAGTTGGTGGGTATCGACACTTCCGGGTATGCGGATCAGCAGGTGACGTTCGGGTTCGCCGGTGGCATCTCGGGGATGGACGCGGGGCGNTGTCAGCGGGGAGAGTCGTTTCGAGCACGGTCGATGCCGATGCGGCGGTGCATGAGTTGGTGGGTATCGACACTTCCGGGTATGCGGATCAGCAGGTGACGTTCGGGTTCGCCGGTGGCATCTCGGGGATGGACGCGGGGCGTGATGTCGCGAACGAGATGTTCCAGACCGTCAGCCGGTTCTGTGCTGCGGTGTTGGGGCAGGCGAATAAGTTCCCGGAGCTTGCGAGCAGCATCGAGAAGCGTGATGTTGCGGACGCCGAACGGTGGGCGAGCGTCCAGTGAACGCGGATAGGAGCGCGACGGAACGCGCAGAACTGGGCCGGCAGATCGAGCGGGTCGAACGGCAGGAGGGCGAATTCTCCGAGGCTCGGCAGCGTTACGAGCGTTCGTTGGAGCAGTTCCGTGAGCAGTTCCATGCGGTGGGGCGGGACCGGGAGTCGTCCCTCGGGGAGCGCATGCAGGCCGGTGACAGTAGCGTGCAGCACGAACTGGAGGCACGTCGCGACCTGCNGTTCCATGCGGTGGGGCGGGACCGGGAGTCGTCCCTCGGGGAGCGCATGCAGGCCGGTGACAGTAGCGTGCAGCACGAACTGGAGGCACGTCGCGACCTGCTGGTGAGGGTTGACCGGTACGTCGAAGAAACGTCGGAGGAGCTTGAGCAGACGCGTTCGCGAATCCGGCAGTCGTTTGACGATGAGTTAGAGAACCTTGCTAGGGAGAGGAACGCACTGCCGTGGGAATAAGGTTCAGCGCCGCCGATTCGAGCAATCTCATCACCGCGATGCGCAACAACATCACGACCGCGAACCTGATCATCGGCCGTCTGGACGCGGGCTCGCAGCATCTGATCGCCCAACTGGATGCGGGTCTGCTTCAGGGGGCGGCGTTCACGGCCGGGCAGGGCTTGTTCACGGAGTTGATCCTGCCGGGGATCGCGAAACTCCGTGAAGCCGTAAGTGATATCCAGGCCGAGCTGGCGTCGTACGAACACGCGCACTCCGTTCTCGCCCAGTACGGGAACCTTGACCATGACGACCTCACAGAGGCGTTGAAGGAGGCGCGGGAGCGTCTTCGTCTGATCGAGGAGCAGATCGAACGCAACAACGACTTCTTCACCCAACTCCAAGCAGTGTTCACCGGAGATCTGGAGAANGGAGGCGCGGGAGCGTCTTCGTCTGATCGAGGAGCAGATCGAACGCAACAACGACTTCTTCACCCAACTCCAAGCAGTGTTCACCGGAGATCTGGAGAAACTCACCCACCAGAACACCGTGCTCCAGGGACTCAAAGAGCAGGTTGAGGAGGAGATAAGCCGACTGACACTTGCGATCGATAGACTGGAGTGGTTCGTCGCTGACGTGTCGAAGTATTTCTCCGACAGTCTGGAAGTGATGCGCCTCGCCACCCAGGCTGCTGTCGAGTTGAACAAGGTCGCGGTCGAAGCCGACGGCAGCTACTACACCAACGGCGTAGACCTCGCNCTGGAAGTGATGCGCCTCGCCACCCAGGCTGCTGTCGAGTTGAACAAGGTCGCGGTCGAAGCCGACGGCAGCTACTACACCAACGGCGTAGACCTCGCACCCATTCGCGGGCTGTCCGCTGCGAAGATTTCCACGCACAGTCACGCCGGCCTCGGCATTCCTGAGGGCTTCGTCGTCTACGACACCCTGAAGCATGCTTCGGCGCTCAGTTACGACAAGCTCGTGGAGTGGATGAGCTCCGAGGAGGCGCAAGCGTTGTACCGGCTCGCGCGTGAGAACCCGGGAAAGTTCGATCAGCTGCTCCGCGATGGCATGAGATTCAGGGCAGAGCACGACCCCTGGGGCCTCTTCGGCGTTCTCATGAACATCGGCGGCGCGAGGTTCGAGAACCTGGTCGCTGCGCAGGACGTCGCGACATTCCTCACGATGTTCCCCACCGACGGGGAATGGGATATGAAGGTCTACCTCGCCGAAGACTACGGATATGAAAGCGGCCTCTTCTACCTCCATGACGAGCAGGGGCGCGTTGTCCGGTCAGACGTCTTCGGCAACGTGATGTACGGCTCAATGCTCGCCCACTGGGACGTCGACACTGATACGGCGCTTCATGGCGCCAATTTGGGCACATCTGCGGGGTTCGATGCAGGGAAGGGAAACGATCGTCTCGATGACGACGCGGTGAAGTTCGGTTACGACCTCCACAAGAAATACCCGAACGGGCTGTCTGAGAAACAGTTCTACGAAGAGATCGCGAATGCGCATCTGAACGATCTGCCACAGGCACCGGCGTCGTGAGAACATCGTGGTCGCGAAGGCCCGCGAGGGGATGGGGCATGTGCCTCGCTGCGCTCGCTGCGTGTCTCTCGCTTGCAGGGTGCTCGGACGGCAGATTGTTCACAGAGACCGTCGAATGGAAGGGCGGAACCTTCTATAACGAAGAGAAGGGCATCATCCGAGCACCGCTGGGACCCATGACACTCACACTGCGATCAGACGGAACCGGTTACGCGGGCGGTGTCCCGCGGGGAAATCAGCAAGAGTCAGGCAATGTGTGTATCAAACTCACCAGCCAGGATCGTTATGACGGGCGGGTGACCTGGCGGAAAGTCGATGACTACCTATTCGAAATCAGCTTCGAGAACTCCAAATACAAACTCACCGACGGCCCCGGCAAATTCCTTGCGGACTGGACCGAGGTGCGAATCTACACCTGCACCTGGGGGTACGAGTACTGGACCATGCAAATCCGATGCGCGCAACCCGGTCTCGTCAGGAGGGACACTCCACCCTGTCGTGACTAGCGGCACTCCCGCCAAGCGCCAATGCATCCGGCGCAGTTGGTGGGGATCGCTTTGGCCAGTTTCGCCGACTCTCTGTTGACGCGCGCTCGTAGGGCAGCGCGAAGCGTCGCCACCAAAGCGGAATGGGATATGAAGGTCTACCTCGCCGAAGACTACGGGTATGAAAGTGGCCTCTTCTACCTCCATGACGAGCAGGGGCGCGTCGTCCGGTCAGACGTCTTCGGCAACGTCATGTACGGCTCAATGCTCGCCCACTGGGACGTCGACCCCGAAACCGCCTTGGCAGGAGCAAACCTGGGGGACAAGGGCGGCGTCGATGCGGGGAAGGGCGACGATCCTCTCGATGATGAGGCGGTGAAGTTCGGTTACGACCTCCACTCGAAATATCCGAACGGACTCACCGAGAAGCAGTTCTACGAGGAGATCGCGAATGCGCACCTTACGGACTAGAGCAATCCTGGTCCTGGCGGCGCTTGCCGGTGTCCTTTCCCTCTCGGGATGCTCCGACAACTTGTTCACAGAGACAACCGAATGGAAGGGCGGAACCTTCTATAACGAGAAGAAGCGCCTTAGACAAGAACCGTTGGGGCCGATGACGCTCACGCTGCGGACCGGCGGAACCGGTTACGCGGTCGGTGTCCCTCGCGGTCATCAGAAGGAGTCAGACAATGTGTGTATCGAACTGACCAGCGAGGATCGTTATGACGGTCGGGTGACCTGGCGGAAAGTCACTGGCTACCGATTCGAGATCAGCTTCGAGAACTCCAAATACACGCTTACCGACGGCCCCGGCAAATTCCTGCCCGATTGGACCGAGGTGCGCATTTACACCTGCACCTGGGGGTACGAGTACTGGACCATGCAAATCCGATGCGCGCAACCCGGTCTCGTCAGGAGGGACATTCCACCCTGTCGTGACTAGCGGCACTCCCGCCAAGCGTCAAAGCGAGAACGCTGCGAACGTGGTATACGACTGGGCGGGGTGCGGCCATGACGACCGTTAATCTGATCGTCGTCGCGGGCCTCGCTCTCGTCGGGCCAGGCATTGTCGCGGTTGCCGTTATCCTCGTTGCGGTGGCATCGTCAAACCTAAAATATTCGAACGGGCTGTCTGAGAAGCAGTACTACGAAGACGCGAATGCGAACCTTACGGACTAGGGCATTCCTGCTCCTGGCGGCGACAATGGCTGTCCTATCGCTGACGGGATGTTCGGACCCGTTCACAGGCACAATCACGTGGAGAGGCGGCACCTTCTACGCCAGAGAAACCGGCTCGTCCCGTGTGGACAACGGACGGATGTCTTTGACGCTTCGGGCCGACGGAACCGGCTTCGGTGTGGACCTCCCGCGAGGGTATCGGAAGCCGTCAGACCGCCCGTGTACCCCGGTAACCGGCGAGAAGACCTATAGCGGCCGAATATCGTGGCACAGGGTGAACAACTTCCTGTTCGAGATAAAGTTCCCGGGCTCTCACTATGGGGTCGCGGCTCGACCAGAAAAGTTCGACGGGGACTGGACCGAGGCGCGCATCCGAGCCTGTAACGGGACGGGCGGGTATTGGTCGGTGAAAATCGCATGCGGCCAACCGGGTCTCGTCAACAAGGAGATTCCACGCTGTCGTGATGAGCAGCGCTCCCGCCTAGCCGCCGGTGCCACCGCTTCCCGTGCCAGCTCCGGTGCCGCCACCTCCGCTGCCACCGCCGCCGCCGTTGCCGTTTCCGCCGCCGTTGCCGTTTCCGCCGCCGTTGCCGTTCGTCGGCTGCGGCGTCGGTGTGCCGGTGGACGGCGCCTGCGACCCTTGGCCCGAGCTGACCTGGATGGTCACGCTCGATCCTCCGTCGACCGACGATCCGGCGGACGGGTTCGTGCCGGCGACGGTCCCCGCGGGCTGGCCGCTCGCGACCGGCGTCGGGTCGACGGTGACGGTGAGGCCGAGCGCCTGCAGCAGCTGAGTCGCCTGATCCGGGGTCTTGCCCGAGACGTCCGGGATGGACACCTGGCTCCCGTACAGCACCGAGTTGTCGGGCTTCGGGAACGAGTCGCCTCCGTAGACGGCGTCCAGCGCCTTGAGGATCGGCTTCGCGATCGAGAACTTGACGTTGCCGCCGCCGATCCCGTTGAAGTCGAGGCTTCGCAGCGGGGTCTGCCCCGACACGTTGCCCACCCAGGTCGCCTGGGCGACCTTCGTGGTGGAGGTGATCATCCAGTTCTGCAGGGAGTCGTCGGTCGTTCCGGTCTTGCCCATGATCGGCGTGCCGTCGTAAGGGTTGGCGCTGGCCGCCGTGCCGCCTCCGCGCATGACGCCCTGGAGGGCGTACGTGACGCCCGAGGCGATGTTCTTGGCCAGGCCCTGCGTGCAGGTCGACGGACTCACCTTGTGCGCGCTGCCGTCGGCGTTGATCACCTTGTCGATGGCGATCGGCGTGCAGACCGTCCCGCTGTTCGCGATGCCCGCGTAGGCCGTGGCCATCGTCAGGGGTGCGATGTTGTTCGTGCCGAGGATCATCGACGGGTACGAGTTGAGCGTGCCTCCGGTCTTCGCCGTGTGGACGCCGAGGTTCTGCGCCGCCTTGAGGATGGAGCACAGGTCGGTCTTCGTCGCCATCATCGCGAACGCCGTGTTGACGGACTGCGCCGTCGCCGACATCACCGACAGCCTGCTGGCGGAACCCTCATCGTTGGACACCGGCCATGGCGGCCCCGAGACGGGCCCGCAGCTGCTCGTGAAGTCCGACATCGGGAAGGTGTGCTGCGAGGCGTCGATCGTGTCGTAGAGGCTGTGGCCGCCTTCGAGCCAGCCGATCAGGTCGAACGCCTTGAACGTCGATCCGGTCTGGAAGCCCTCCGAGCCTCCGTAGGCCTCGTCGGTGTTGTAGTTCACCGCCGTCGTGCCGTCCTGTGGCTGATCGGTGTTGTTGAAGGCGCGGTTCTGCACCATCGTGACGATCCGGCCAGTGCCGACCTCCACCGACACATTGGAGGCGCCGAGGTCGATGTCGGAGCGGGAGGCGGGGATGTACTTCGAGAGCGACTGCTGCGCCACGGTCTGGAGGTCGAGGTTGAGCGTCGTGTAGATCTTGAGCCCGCCGCGGTTCAGCGTGTCCCAGCGCTCGGCCGCGGTCTTGCCGTACGCCGCGTCGTTGAGGATGACGTCGCGCACATAGTCGCAGAAGAACGCCGCGTTGTACTGGGAGGCGGCGGTGCAGCCGGAGGTGGTCGGCGTGATCGCCGGCGTGATCGGGGTCTTCTTGGCGGCATCCCGGTCGGCTGCGGTGATCTTGTGGTTGACGTACATGCGGTCGAGCACGTAATCGCGGCGCGCCTTGGTGAGCGCGTAGCCGTTGGCGGCTCCGTTGTCCTTGTTGTTCGGCTCGTCGATGCGCAGGTTGGACGGGTTGTTGACGATCGCCACGAGCGTCGCCGCCTGCGGCAGGGTGAGCTTGGCCGCGGTGTTGTTGAAGTAGTACTCGGAGGCGGCCTGGATTCCGTACACCTGCCCCCCGAAGCCGACGACGTTCAGGTAGCCGAGCAGGATGTCCTGCTTGCTGTACTTCTTCTCCAGGCCCACCGCGTAGCGCATCTCCTGCACCTTGCGCTGCAGGGTCACGCCGGCCGCGTCGTCGTAG
This sequence comes from Leifsonia sp. Leaf336, assembly GCF_001423695.1. GTDB lineage: Bacteria > Actinomycetota > Actinomycetes > Actinomycetales > Microbacteriaceae > Leifsonia. The sequence goes on along the minus strand of NZ_LMOZ01000002.1, from coordinate 862,092 downwards.
CAGGCCTGGATCTTCTTCTGGTCGGTCAGCACGGAGCACTTCTCGACCTCGACGTTCTTCACGTACTGCTGGGTGATCGACGATCCGCCCTGCACGTTGCCGCCGACGACGGTCGAGAGCGCACCGCGCACGGTGCCGAACACGTCGACAGCGCCCTCCGAGTAGAAGCGCGGGTCCTCGGCAGAGGTGGTGGCGTCCTTGGCGACCTGCGCGACATCGGTCCAGCCGACGTCACGCCGGTTCTGCGCGTAGAACTGAGCGATCGGGATGTCGTTGCCGCCCTGTTTGGCGTACACCGTCGAGTTCTGGGCGAACTGCTGGATGTTGAGGTCGGCGGGCAGCTTGTTGAAGTCGCTGACACCCGCAGCGGCCGCGATGCCGGCTCCCAGGAAACCCGGAAGAAAGAACACGGCCGCGAGCACCGCGGCGACGATCGCGAGCGCGACGAACTGGAGGATCGCCCCATTACGGGTGCGCGGAGTGCGCAGCTCGAAGCGCTTCAACGGCTCGAGACGCTCGTCGATCGCCTGGAGGCGCGGTGAATTCTGGAATCTGTCCGGGATGGGCACGGGTCCACGCTTCCAGGGTCTGCTGTGCGGGCGGTTGGGACAAGGACAGTACCCCTTTGTGGATTTTCAGGAAGGCGCCGAGAACGAAGAAAACAGAACACGCCGCCTCCGGGAAACAGGAGGCGGCGTGTTCTGCCGTTTGAGTGTTGTGACCGCTTACGCGGCGGCGGCGAAGACCGCGCGGGGGCGCACGGTGAGCGCGTCGCCGGTGGCGTCGACGACGACGGCTCCGCCGTCGGTGACGTCGCCGGCTACCAGGAGCTCCGCGATGCGGTCGTCGACCTCGCGCTGGATGACGCGTCGGAGCGGGCGGGCGCCGTACTCCGGCTCGTAGCCGGTGTCGGCGATCCACTGCACAGCGGCGTCGGTGACCTCGAAGCCGATGCTCCGGTGGGCCAGGCGGCTCGCCGTCGCCTGCAGCAGGAGGCGGACGATGTCGCGCAGCTGCTCGGCGTCCAGCTTGCGGAACAGCACGATCTCGTCGATCCGGTTCAGGAACTCGGGACGCATGGCCTCCCGGAGCTTGCCCATCACACGGTCGCGGATGTCCTTGTCGTTCGCGAAGCCGTCGGAGCCCGCTGGCACGAAGCCGAGCGCTCCGCTGCGGGACGCCAGGAACTCCGAACCGAGGTTGGAGGTCATGATGACGACCGTGTTGCGGAAGTCGACCGTGCGGCCCTGACCGTCCGTCAGGCGCCCGTCGTCGAGCACCTGCAGCAGCAGGTTGAACACGTCCGGGTGCGCCTTCTCGATCTCGTCGAACAGCACCACCGAGTACGGGTTGCGACGCACGCGCTCGGTCAGCTGGCCGGCCTCGTCGTAGCCGACGTACCCGGGAGGGGCGCCGACCAGACGGGCGACGGTGTGGCGCTCGCCGAACTCGCTCATGTCGAACCGGATCATCGCCTTGTCGTCACCGAAGAGCGACGACGCCAGCGACTTGGCGAGCTCGGTCTTGCCGACACCAGTCGGGCCGAGGAACAGGAACGAACCGACGGGACGGCGCTCGTCGCCGAGACCGGTGCGGTCACGGCGCACCGCCTTCGCGACGGCCGTCACCGCGTCCTCCTGACCGATCACGCGCTCGTGCAGCTCCGACTCGAGAGCGGCGAGGCGCACGCGGTCGGCGTCGCCGATGCGCGAGACCGGGATGCCAGTCGCACGCGAGATGATCGCGGCGATCTCCGCCTCGTCCACGACGGCGTCGGCGGCAGCGGCAGCCGCGTGCCGGGCCGAACCCAGCTCGTCGATCGAGCGCTGCACGGCCTCCATCTCGTCGCGGAGGCGCGAGGCCTCCTCGTAGTGCTCGCTCGCGACGGCGGAGTTCTTCTCGGACTCCAGGGTCGCCAGTCTCTGCATCAGCTCGGACGCATCGACGCGCTTGCCCAGTGACAGGCGCAGGCGCGCTCCCGCCTGGTCGATCAGGTCGATCGCCTTGTCGGGCAGGAAGCGGTCGGAGATGTAGCGGTTCGACAGCTCGACGGCCGCGCGGATCGCGTCCGGCGTGTAGCTGACACCGTGGTGGTCCTCGTAGGCGGCACGCAGGCCGTCCAGGATCAGCACCGCGTCCTCCACACTCGGCTCGCCGACCGTCACCGGCTGGAAGCGGCGCTCCAGCGCCGGGTCCTTCTCGATGCGGCGGTACTCCTTGAGCGTGGTGGCCCCCACCAGGTGGAGGTCGCCGCGCGCCAGCCGGGGCTTGAGGATGTTGCCCGCGTCCATCCCGCCGGACTCGCCGGACCCTCCGGCGCCGACCACGGTGTGCAGCTCGTCGATGAACACGATCAGCTCGTCCTTGCCTGCGCTGATCTCGTCCATGAGCTTCGTGAGCCGCTCTTCGAAGTCGCCACGGTACCGGGTGCCGGCCACCATCCCCGCGAGGTCAAGCGCGACGACCTTCTTGTCGCGCAGCTGCTCGGGCACGTCGCCGGCGACGATCGCACGGGCCAGGCCCTCCACGATCGCGGTCTTGCCGACGCCGGCCTCGCCGACCAGCACGGGGTTGTTCTTCGTCCGGCGGGAAAGGATCTCGACGGTCTGCTCGATCTCGTCGAGTCGTCCGATGACCGGGTCCAGCCCGCCGTCGCGCGCGAGCGCGGTGAGGTCGGTGCCGAACTGATCGAGCATCGGGGTCGTGGAGTCGCTCGCGGCTTGCGCGGAGGCGGTGTCGCCGCCGCCGACCGTGGCGGACTGACGCATCGCGTTGGTGAGCGAGTCGGGAGTGACGCCGGCGGCCTGCAGGACCTGCCCGGCGGGGGCGTCCTGACCGATCACGAGCGCGAAGAAGAGGTGCTCGGGGTCGATGTAGGTCGAGCCGGAGGCACGGGCGACCTGGTAGGCGTGGAACAGCGCGCGCTGGGCGGACGCCGTGATCGAGGCGCCGTCGGCGTCGATGGCCTCACCGGAGGCCGGGAGGCGCTGCTCGGCGGCGGTGACGACCTCGGTCGGGTCGACGCCGATGCGGCGCATGGCGTCAGACGCGGGCTCCTGGGCCGCCATCACGCGGAGGATGTGCAGGGCGTCGAGCTCGCGGTGGCCGTGCTCGAGGGCGTAACGGCCCGCCTCGGCGAGGAGTTCCTGCGTGCGCCGGCTGAGGAAGCGGCTGATGTCGATGGAGCGCGCGGCGCGGGCGCGCTCGCCCGCGAGGTAGCGCGAGAGGAACTCGTCGAACGAGTTCTCGCTGCCGCCGTCGGGGGTGAAGTTCTCGGGCACTTGATCTCCTGTTTCTCAAAGTTGAGCGATGTGCACTCAACTTCAACGCTGGGGTGGAAAGGATATTCCCGCCGGTCGGAATCGAGGTCGAAGGGCCCGGTGTACGGTCGGGCGTATGGAGAAGCCCCGGGTCGTCGTCGTGGGCGACGGCGTCGCCGGCGCCGCGACCGCGTTCGCTTTGGCGCGCCGAGGGGCGGCCGTCACGATCGTCGACGCGGGGCTGGTCGGTCGCGCGACCGACGCGGGCGCGGGCATCGTCCAGCCGTGGAGCACGTCCTCCGGTGGCGCGTTCTACGAGCTCTACTCGGCCGCCGCCGACTACTACCCCGAGTTGATCGAGCGGCTGGCGGAGGCCGGCGTGCGCGAGATCGGCTACCGCCGCTCCGGAGCGCTCGTCGTCAACCGCGACCCGGCAGTGATCGACGACGTCGAGCAGCGCGTCGGCGAGCGCGCGGCGGCATCCCGCACGGCCGGCGACGTGCGCCGGGTCGACCCGGCCGCCGCGCGGGAGCTGTTCCCGCCGCTGGCGGACGGCTTGCACGGCCTCCACATCGCGGGAGGCGCCCGCGTCGACGGACGGGCCCTGCGCACCGGGCTGCTCGACGCCGCAGCCGCCCTCGGCGCGACGCACGTGGAGGCGAGGGCCGAGCTCACCGCTGACGGCGCCGTCACCGTCGACGGCGCCCCGCTGGCCGCCGACGCGGTCGTGGTCGCGGCCGGAGCCTGGACCGACCGCGTCCTCCGCCCGCTCGGCGTGCGCACGCGCGTCGAACCGCAGCGCGGGCAGCTCGTGCACCTGCGCGTCGACGCCGACACCCGCTCGTGGCCCTCCGTGCACCCCGTGGCGCCGCACTACCTGGTCGCGTTCGATGCCGGCCGCATCGTGGCAGGAGCGACCAGGGAGACCGGCTCGGGCTTCGACGCACGGGTCACCGCGGCGGGCGAACGACAAGTGCTCGACGACGCGCTCGCGATCGCGCCCGGACTGGCCGGGGCGAGCGTGATCGAGACCCGGGTGGGCCTGCGACCGCTGCCGGAGGGCGACCTCCCGACCGTCGGACCGGTGGACGGGCGGCCAGGGATCTACGTGAACGCCGGGTTCGGAGCGGGCGGGCTGACGATGGGGCCGCTGGTGGGCGACCTGCTGGCGGAGCGCATCATCGCCGAGTGCGGCTGAGCGCTGTCGTCTTGGACCTTTCTGGGGATCGGTGGGCTTGACTGGCGTCACGACGCTGATTCGAGAGGACGGTGCCGACCCATGTCTGTCACGATGCTGCGGCCGGCCCCCACCCGGAGGGCCGTGCGCGCGACCAGCCCCGCGGTGCTCGCCGCGGCTTTCGGCGCGCTGGCGACCGTCCTGTCGGCCGTCGGTTCGTGGATCCCGTCGCTGTGGGGAGACGAGGCCACCAGCATCATGTCGGCCCAGCGGTCGGTGCCGTCGCTGTTCACGATGCTGGGGCACGTCGACGCGGTGCACGGCACCTACTACCTCGGCCTCCATCTGTGGGGGCACTTCTTCGGCTTCTCGCCGTTCGCGGTGCGGCTGCCGAGCGCGATCGCGGTCGGGCTGGCGACGGCGGCCGTCGTCCTGCTGGCGAACCGGCTGCGCGACACCCGCACGGCGGTCGTCGCCGGCCTCGTCTGCGCACTCCTCCCCCGCGTCACCTACATGGGCGAGGAGGCCCGGTCGTTCGCCTTCTCGGCGGCGATCGTCTCCTGGCTGACCGTGCTTCTGCTCGCCGCGCTCCGGCGGGAGCGCCCGCGTGCGGCCTGGTGGGTCGGCTACGGGGCGCTGCTGTGCGTCGGGACGTACGTGTTTCTGTACACCGTGCTCTTCGTCCTGGTCCATGGCGTGCTGATCGCAGCCTCCCGAGTCCCTCGCCGCGTGGTCCGCGGTTGGCTCATCGCAGTGGGAGGCGCGATCGTCGCCACTGCCCCGCTGTTGATCGCGGCCGTCGGTCAGCATCACCAGATCGCGTACCTGGGCGTCATCCCGCAGCTCTCACCGCCGACGCTGTTCGGCGGGCTCTGGTTCGGCGGAGGCTGGCCGCTGGCGACCGCCGGCTGGGCGCTCGTCGTCCTGGCGGTCGTCATGGAGGCGCGCAGGAGGGTGCTGGAGCGCAGAGCACTGCCGATCGGCGGCCCGCGGTCGTCGCTGTTCCTGCCCGTCTCGCCCTCCGGGCCGTCGCTCGTGTTGGTCGCGCTCACCTGGCTGCTGATGCCGACGCTGATCCTGATCGCGCTGCAGCCGATCGTGCCCGACTTCACCGCACGCTACGTGTCATTCTGCGCGCCCGCCGTCGCCCTCCTGGTCGCCTGCGGCATCGATGAGCTGCTGCGCCGGCGGTGGTGGGCCGGTGTCGTCGCCGGTGCGCTGGTGCTCGCACTCAGCGTGCCGCTCTACGTGGGCCAGCGCACGCTCTACGCCAAGAACGGCAGCGACTGGGCGGAGGTCTCGGCCGCCGTCGGCGCGAACGCGCACCACGGGGACGCCGTCGTCTTCGACGAGGGCGCCCACCCGTCGAAACGGCCGCGACTCGCGCTCCACACCTACCCCGCCGGCTTCGCCGACACCGCTGACGTCACGCTCGCCGTGCCGTTCGCGAAGAACACGACCTGGCGCGACAGCGCCTACTCGGTGCGGCACGCGGCCGCCCTCGGCCGGTTCGCCGGCATCGACCGGGTCTGGCTGATCGAGTACGCCGCCACCCCCTCCACGCCGGACAGCTACGGCGTCACCGACCTCACCGCGCTCGGCTTCCACGAGACGAGCACGCGCATCACCACCCACCACGCTCTGGTGGCGCTCTACGAAAGGACCCGATGATCCTCCCGTCCCTCCTCCACACCGGCCTCCTCGACCCGCAGGGCCTCATCCAGGCCGCGGGACCGTGGGCCCTGCTCGGCGTCTGCGCGATCGTGTTCGCCGAGACCGGCCTCCTGCTCGGGTTCTTCCTGCCCGGCGACACCCTGCTGTTCTTCGCCGGCGTGCTCACCCTCACCGGCCAGATCTCGCAGCCGCTCTGGCTCGTCATCGTCGCCGTCGCGATCGCCGCGATCGCCGGAGGCGAGGTGGGCTACCTGATCGGCCGCAAGACCGGACCCGCGGTGTTCGAGCGGAGGGAGTCGGGACTGTTCAGCCGCGCGAGCGTCGTGCGCACGCAGAGCTTCTTCGACCGGTGGGGCTCCGGAGCCGTCGTCGTGGCGCGGTTCGTACCGGTGGTGCGGACGTTCGCGCCGGTCGCGGCCGGTGTCGGCCGCATGCGATGGGCCGTCTTCAGCGCCTTCAACGTGATCGGCGCCGCCGTGTGGGCGGCCGCCGTCGTGCTCATCGGATACGGACTCGGCCACATCCCCGGCGTGGCGGACTTCGTGTCGAAGTACCTCGACATCGTGCTCATCGCGATCGTGGTGCTCTCGGTCGGCCCGGTGCTCGTGCGCGCGATCGCGCTGCGGCGCCGCCGCACGCGCGTCGACTCCTGAGCACCTGCACCGCTGCGCGGCGCCCTACTACCGTGGGGGCATGACCGTCACCCTCGATCGCGACGAAGCACGGAGGATCGCGGTGCGCGCGCAGCGGCTGTCGGCCGACCGACCGACGGCGCTCGTCCCCCTGGTCGAAGAACTCACGTTCCTGCAACTCGACCCGACGGCGGCGATCGCGCCGAGCGCCGATCTGATCGCCTATTCGCGGCTCGGCGCGGAGTACAGCCCCGACCAACTGGCGGACGCACTGGAAGCCGACCGCCTGCTCTACGAGGTCAAGGCGATGGACGACCCGGTGACCGCTCCGTTCGCGATGGTGCGGCCGGTCTCCGACCTCGGCCTCCACCTCGACCGGATGTCGCACTGGCCGGAGCGGATGCCGCGCGCGGCCGCCTGGCTGGAGGCGAACGCCGGCTTCCGACGCGACGTGCTCGCCCTGCTGCGCGACAACGGCCCGACTCTGTCGAAAGACATCCCGGACACCGCCGCGGTGCCGTGGAGCTCGACCGGCTGGACCCACAACCAGAACGTCACCCGGCTGCTCGAACTGCTGCAGGGCCGTGGGGAGGTCGCGGTCGCGGGCCGTGCCGGCCGCCAGCGCACCTGGGATCTGGGCGAACGGGTCTACCCGTCCGGCATCGAGATCGTCCCCGAAGCCGCGGCCGGCCCGCTGCGCGACGAGCGGAGGCTGCGCGCACTCGGGATCGCCCGCCGGGCCTTCGTCGGCGAGGCGGGCGAGCCGGCGAAGGTCGACGGCAGCACGCGGGAGTGGCGCGTGGACCCGGAGGCGGTCGGCCTCCCGTTCGCCGGGCGCACCGCCCTGCTCTCGCCGTTCGACCGCCTCGTGCACGACCGGGTGCGGTCGCAGGAGGTGTTCGGGTTCGAGTACGTGCTCGAGATGTACAAGCCGGCGGCGAAGCGGCGCTGGGGCTACTTCGCACTGCCGATCCTGCACGGCGACCGGCTGATCGGGAAGCTCGACGCCGCCGCCGACCGCCGAGCGGGCGTGCTGCGGGTCGCGGCCCTGCACGAGGACGAGCCGTTCGCGCCCGACGTGCGGGATGCCGTGCACGCCGAGATCGACGCGCTCGCCGCCTGGCTCTCCCTCACCCCCGAGTACGCCTCCTGACACTCCTACTGCGAGCAGCGAGGGCGTCTACGCGGCCGACTCCCGGCCGTGCGGGTCGGAGTCGTTGAGCACCTCGACGACGCGGTCGTAGTCGCCGCGGGCCTCCCCGTAGCGCAGGAACTTGACGCGCTCGACCTGCAGCTCGGTGGCCTCCGGCTGCGTCTCGATCAGCTGCATCACCTCGGCGACGAACTCGTCGAGCGGCATCGCGAACTCGCTCCCCTCCTGCCCGGGGAGCAGGCCCGTGCGCACCGCCGGCGGCACGAGCTCCACGACGCTCACCGAGGTGTCGGCGAGCTGCAGCCGGATGCTCTCGCTGAGCATGTGGATGGCCGCCTTGCTCGCGTTGTAGCTGGGGGTGACCTTCAGCGGGGTGAATGCCAGCCCGGACGAGACCGTGACGATGGTCGCGTTGGGACGGGTCTGCAGGTGCTCGACGAACGCTGCGATGAGCCGGATCGGGCCGAGCACGTTGGTGGTCACGATCGACTCCGCGGAGGCCAGGAATCCGTCGGGGCGGTGCCAGTCCTCCACGCGCATGATGCCGGCCATGGCGATCAGCACGTTCAGGTCGGGGTGGGCGGCGAGCACGCTGCCCGCGGCCTCCTGGATGCTCTCGGCGTCGGCGGTGTCGATGCGCACGGTGTCGATCCCGGGGTGCTCGGCGGCGATGCGCTCGAGCAGCTCCGTGCGGCGGCCTCCGACGATGACCGTGTTGCCGCGCTCGTGGAGGGCGACAGCGAGGGCGAGACCGATGCCGCTGGTCGCGCCGGGGATGAAGACGGTGTTCCCTGTGATGTCCATGCCTCCACTGTGCTGCCGGTCAGCGGGCGGCGGGAGCGGAGCGCCTATCGGGGGATCCGCGATCCCTGGCTCGCGCCCACGCGACGGCTCATCATGGAGAGATGGACCGCAACGCGCTCGCCGACTTCCTCCGCCGCCACCGCGAGGGGTTGCGCCCGGAGGACGTCGGGTTGCCGTCCGGCCCGCGACGTCGGGCTCCCGGCCTGCGGCGCGAGGAGGTCGCACTGCTGGCCGCGATGTCGAACGACTACTACACGCGCCTCGAGCAGCGCCGCGGTCCGCAGCCGAGCGACCAGATGCTGGCCTCTCTGGCTCGTGCGCTGCGGCTGACCGCCGACGAGCGCGACTATCTGTACCGCATCGCCGGCCACAACACCCCCGACCGGCTCGGCGGCGCGCACGTGCCTCCCGCGCTCCAGCGCGTGCTCGACCGGCTCGACGACACCCCCGCGCTCGTGCTGTCCAACCTCGGCGAGACGCTCGTGCAGAACCGGCTGGCGGTGGCCCTGCTCGGCGACCGCTCCGGCTACACGGGGCTCGAGCGCAGCGAGTACTACCGCTGGTTCACCGACCCGGAGAGGGCGCGCGCGATGTACCCGGAGGCCGACCGCGACCGGCAGAGCCGCGCGCAGGTGGCCTCCCTTCGCGACGCGTACGGAGCGCTCGGCCCTCAGTCGCGCGCCGGCGAGCTGGTGCGCGCCCTGCTGGAGCGCAGCCCGGAGTTCGCCGCGCTGTGGGAGCGCCACGAGGTCGCTCGCCGGTTCGAGGACCACAAGACGCTGATCCATCCCGAGCTCGGCGCGATCGAGCTGGACTGCCAGGCGCTGTTCACCGAGGACCTGTCGCAGTGCCTGCTGGTGCTGACGGCGCCGCCGCGCACCGAGGCCGCGGAGAAGCTGGCGCTGCTGGCGGTGCTCGGCACGCAGTCGTTCGCCTGAGCACGAGCGGCGGGAGTACCGTGGCCGCCGTGGATGTCATGGACTGGCTCATGGACGGCGACCCGGCGATCCGCTGGCAGGTGCGGCGCGACCTGCTCCACGACCCGGACGACATCGTCGCCGCCGAGCGCGCGAATGTCGAGACCGAGGGATGGGGTGCCGAGCTGCTCGACCTCCAGCGGGAGGACGGCACCTGGGGCGAGGGCGTGTGGACCCAGCAGGACCGGCTCGGCGTCGACGACGCGATGCTGCTGCTCGCGCTGCTCGGCGCTCCGGAGGACGGCGACCGCACGCGCGTCGCGATCGACCGGGTCGTGCAGCAGGTCGACTGGGGCGACGAGTGGTGGAACCATCCGTTCTTCGACGGCGAGGTGGAGCCGTGCATCAACGGGCGCGTACTCGTCGCCGGGGCCCGCTTCGGGCATCCGAGCGAGCTCATCGTCGAACGTCTGCTGAACGAGCAGCAGACCGACGGCGGCTGGAACTGCTACGCGGAGACCCGCACCGACCCCGGCTCGTTCCACAGCACGATCTGCGCACTGGAGGGCCTGGTCGCCTACCGCGACGCGGGAGGCCCGACCGATGTGAGCGGCGCGATCGAGCGCGGCCACGAGTACCTGCTGACCCGCGGCCTGATGCGCCGCCGCAGCGACGGCTCCCTGATCGACGAGAGCTGGCTCGAGTCCAGCTTCCCCTACTACTGGTCGTTCGACGTGCTGCGCGGCCTCGACCACTTGCGCGCGGCCGGCGTGCCGGCCGATGCGCGCGTGACGGAGGCCCTCGACGCCGTCGCCTCGCGGCGGCAGTCCGACGGCCGCTGGCTGCTCGACCACCAGCACTCGGGCCGCGCGCTTCTCGAGATGGAGGACGTGGGAGAGCCGAGCCGGTGGAACACCCTGCGGGCTCTGCGCGTGCTCGAGTGGGCGGCCAGGTCGTGACAGCTCGGCTCTTGCTCATCCGCCACGGCGAGAGCACCGCGAACGTGGCCGCGGCGGCCGCCGAGGCCGACGGGGCGGAGGCGATCGCGGTGGAGGCGCGCGACGCGGACGTGCCGCTGTCGGCGCTGGGTGAACGCCAGGCCGCCACGCTCGGGCAGGCGCTGCGCGACCACGCGGTGTCCGCCGCGGACAGCTTCAGTTCGCCGTACCTCCGTGCCGTACAGACCGCGCGGGCCGCCGGTGTCGAGCGGCCTGCGCTCCGGCTGGACGAACGGCTCCGCGACCGGGAGCTCGGCGTCATCGACGCGCTGACCGCCCTCGGCGTCGAACGCCGACTGCCGCTGGAGGCCGAGCGGCGGCGCTGGCTCGGCAAGTTCTACTACCGGCCTCCGGGCGGCGAGTCGTGGGCGGACGTCGCGTTGCGCGTGCGGTCGTTCCTGCGCGACCTCCCGGCCGGGGACGGCACGGCGGTGATCTTCACGCACGACGCCGTGGTGAGCGTCTTCCTGTTCGTGCTGCTCGGGATGACGGAGGACGAGCTGAGCGAGTTCCTGCGCACGCGCCCGGTGACGAACGCGTCGGTGACCGTGCTGGCGCGCGGCGCCGACGGCTGGCGCGTCGACGCCTTCGCCGACGACACGCACCTCGCCGAGGTCGGCGTTCCGGCCACCGAGCACCAGGGGAACGCCCGTGCCGACGCCTGAGCGCATCACGCCCGGCTTCCTGCGCGCGTGGCCGCTGCCCGATCCCGGCGGCTCGAAGTACGCCCGCGGTCAGGTGCTGGTCGTCGGAGGCTCCCGCCGCTCACCCGGCGCCGCCCTCCTGTCCGGCCGGGCGGCGTTGCGCGTCGGGGCCGGGCGGCTGACGCTGGCGGTCGGCGCGAGCACGGCCGTCGCCACGGCGGTGGCGCTCCCGGAGTGCGGCGTGGTGCCGCTGCCCGAATCGCGCGGCGGCAGCGTGCGCGGTTCCGGCCTCCGCGCGTCCGCAGCCGATCTCGCCGGCGCGGACGCCGTGCTCGCCGGTCCGGGCCTCGACCACGCGGGCGAGACGGCCAAGATGCTCCGCCTCCTCGGGCGGCTCACCTCCCCGGGGGCCACGCTCGTGCTGGACGCCTACGCCCTGGGCGCGCTGGCCGGCCACCCGCGGCTCGCGGGACGCGGCCGTCGCATCCTCACGCCCAACACCGAGGAGGCGCAGCGTCTGCTGGGCCGGCGCCTCCGCGACCGCGACGCGGACACCCTGGCCATCGCCCGACGCTACGGCGCCGTCGTGAGCTGCTTCGGCCGCATCGCCTCCCCCGACGGTCGCCTGCTCACCGTCGGCGACGGCGTGCCGGGCCTCGGAACCTCGGGCAGCGGCGACGCACTGTCAGGCGCCATCGCCGGCCTCGCGGCCCGCGGCTGCGAGCCGCTGCAGGCTGCGGCGTGGGGGACGTACCTGCATGTCGCGGCTGGCGTATCCCTGTCGAAGAGTCTCGCGCCGCTCGGGTTCCTGGCGTCGGAGATCGTGGACCGGTTGGCGGTCGAGGTGGTCGCGGTCGGTCAGTGACGCGGGTCGTCCGAGTCGGGCTGCTCCTCCGGTCGCTCCGCGATCTCGCGGATGACGGCCAGCCGGCGGTCCCACGCGGCCCCGATGGCGTCGAGCCGGCTCGCGGTGTCGCGGAGGTGCGCGCCGAGCACGCGGTACTGCACCTCGCGGCCCGAGCGCACGGGTTCCACGAGCCCGGCCTCCCGCAGGACGCCGAGGTGCTTCGCGATCGCCTGGCGGCTGATCGGGAGGCTCCCGGCGAGGGCGGACGCCGACGCGTCCCCCTCACCGAGAGCCTCCAGCACCCGCCAGCGGCTCTCGTCGCCGAGCGCGGCGAGCACCGGCACCAGGTCGGTCGTCGTCACGCGCCGGCCTCGGCCAGCGCCACGAGCTTGTCGAGCTCGAACGTCCAGCCCTCGCTGTGGCTCGCCATGTTGGCGGCCGCGTCCGACGTGCGCTCGAAGCCCGTCTCGACGACCGTCAGCCGCGTGCCTCCCGGCACCGACTCGAGCGTGAAGGTGAAGGAGGTCGCCGTGGCGTCGTCGAACTCGGCCGGAGGCTCGCCCAGGGCGTCGTCGTTGTTCCACAGGTAGGTGACGCTGCGCGGCTCGTCGATGGCGTCGACGCGCAGCGGGAGCCGGCGCCCGGGGAAGGTCATCGACCCCTCGGCCCCCCGCCCCGCTCCGTCGAGTTCGACCCGGCCGAACCACTCGGAGATGTGCTCCGGCTCGGTGACCGCCGCCCACACCCGCGGCACCGGCGCGGCGATGTGGATCGTCCGGCGGACGGCGAAGGACTCGTCGTCGATGACTGCTGATTCGTTCGCAATGCTCATGATCTCTCCTGTCGTTGGTTCATGTGCAATGCAATGGTTGCAGGTTGTGACAGGAATTGCAACCATTAGGTTGCATTTTCAGAGAACCCGTCCCTCCGCCTCCAGCCCCTGGAACCACTTCGTGCGCGCGGCGACCGCGTGCGCGGCGGAGGGGAGGCCACGCACGCGGAGTCGCACGCCGCGACCGGTGAGTTCCTGGTCGAGGTTCTGGAGCGCGAGGATGACCGTCACCGAGATGTCCTGCAGCGTGGAGCAGTCGAGGGTCAGCTCGGTCACCTCACCCGCCGCCCGGGCGGCGTCGACGGCGTCGAGGATGGTCTGCTCTGTGGCGACGACATTGGCCGTATAGAGCGGGCCGAGCAGGCTGACCGCCATGCGGCCTCCCTCGGTCTCGTCGACCCGAACGCGCGGTTTGTTGAGCGCGGCGAGGAGGAGCACCAGCGTGAAGAGCACCCCGACCGCCACTGCGGCGAGAAGGCCCGCGGTCAGACCGATGACCGCCGTGGTCATCGAGATCGCGAAGTCGCGCTTGCTGACCCGCCAGAGCAGCACCAGGTCTTTCACGTCGATCAGCCCGAACACCGCCACGAACACGAGCGCGGCCAGCGTCGCCTGCGGCAGCAGGCTGATCACCGGCCCGAGGAACAGCCCGATCAGCAGCGCGAGCACCACCGTGACGAGGGCGGCGAGCTGCGAGCGCGCACCCGCGGCCTTGTTCACCGCGCTCTGCGAGAAGCCGCCGGCGGCGGGCAGCGTCTGGAACCAGCCGCCCAGCAGGTTCGCCATCGCTGTGGCGAACAGCTCCCGGTTGCTGTCGATGCGCGGGTCGTCCAGGTCGCGGATGCCGCGCGCCACGGCGGCCGACTCCAGGAACGCCATCACGGCGATCGCGAGCGCGCCGGGGATGAGCTGGAAGATGTGGTCGAAGCTCGGCAGTGCCGGCAACGGGAACGCCCTGGTCACCGGCGTGATCAGCTCCACGCCGGCCGAGCGGAGGCCGCCGAAGGCGACGAGCAGGATCCCCGCCGCCACGACGATCAGCGGCCCGGGCACGCGGGGCAGGAAGCGCTTGAATAGGAACAGCGCGGCGACCGACACGGCCGAGAGCAGGGTCGTCACCGGGTTGGCGTGCGGGATCGCCGCGATGACCGCGTTGACGCTGCGGATGAAGCCGTCACCGGTCGGCGCGTCGGTCTCCCCCAGCAGCTTGGGCAGCTGCCCGACCGCGACGGTGGCGCCGACGCCGATCTGGATGCCGAGCAGCGTCGGCTTGTTGATGATCTCGACCAGGGTGCCCAGCCTGAGCAGTCGCGCGAGCAGCAGCGCGACGCCGACGAGCAGCGTCAGCGTCACCAGGTCGCGCGGGATGTCGTGCGAGTTCGCCACGACCCCTGCCGACACGAACGTCGTCGCGGTCAGCGTGGCGATGGTGGAGGTCGTGGACACGCTCATCGCCCGGGATCCGCCGAGGAACGCGTACACGGCCATGGGCACCGTCGCCGTATAGAGCCCGGCCTCCACCGGCAGGTTCGCGATGGTCGCGTACGCCATCGCCTGCGGGACGACCACCGCGCCCGCCGACACCCCGGCGAGGATGTCGCGGCCGACCCACTCCCGGCGGTAGCCCGCCAGGGTGGGCAGCAGCCACGACCGCCGGGCAGCCGGGGGCGCGGTGGTCACAGGTCAGTCTCGCGCCATGGCGGCGGCCAGGTGCGCCTCCACGTCCACGTAGGCGTCGTCGGCGATGTCGAAGACGACCTTGCTGATCTCGCCGCCGGTGAACTCGAAGCGGGAGCCCGCATAGAGCTTCGACACGGCGTCGCCCGAGTCGTAACCGATGCACAGGCCTTCGCCGCAGAGCGAGAAGTGGCCGAGGATCGTGCGGATCTCCTGCTCCGCGACCTTCTCGTCGTCGATGTAGAGCGCGAGCGGGCCGATCGCCTCCCGGTACTGGCCCGACCGCTCCTTGGTGAACGAGACGCCGAAGACGTGCTTGCCGGGAGCCGGGACCGCCGCCGAGATCACGTTCTCGGGCGGGATGCCGAGGAAGTTGTACACGTAGGTCAGCTGCCCGTCCTTGACGAACAGGCTGTGACCTCCGAATCGCGAGCCGTGGGCGAAGATCACACCCTGGGTGTCGGGGGTTGTCTCGACCTCGGCGAGGATCTTGTACGAGACACCATGGGTGTTCGCGGCCGACCGCTCCGGGATCTCGCTGGTGCCCGGGTAATACGTGTACTGACCGCTCGGCGGCACCGGGACCGTGAACTCCATGCTGATGAAGGTCTCGAAGTCCTTCGGGTTGCCGATGATCTGGAGGTCGTTGAGCGGCAGCACGTCGTTCCGCTTCGCCTCTTCCAGCCACAGCGCCTTCAGCGCCTCCACCTTGTCGGGGTGCTCGGCCGCGAGGTCGTGGGCCTCCGACCGGTCGACGTCGGTGTGGAACAGCTGCCAGGTGTCGGACGGGAAGTCCCCGCGACCGCTCACCGGACCGTGCTCGGTGACCGCCTTCCATCCCCGGTGCCAGATGCCCCGGTTGCCGAACATCTCGAAGTACTGCGTCTGCTTGGTGGTCCCGCCGTCGGCAGGAGCGTCGAAGCTGTACGTCATCGGGATGCCGTCGAGCGGGCGCTGCTCGACGCCGTTGTAGGTCGCCGGCAGCTCCACACCGCAGACGTCGAGGATGGTCGCGACGATGTCGGTGGAGTGGTGGTACTGGTTGCGCACCTCGCCTCGCGCCCGGATGCCCTTCGGCCAGGAGATCACCAGCGGGTCACAGACCCCGCCCTGATAGACGTACCGCTTGAACATCCGGTACGGGGTCGAGAAGGCGGCGGCCCAACCGGTCGGGTAGTGGTTGTAGGTGTCGGGCGAGCCGAGCTTGTCGACCATGCGGAGATTGTCCTGCAGGTCGTCCGGGTAGCCTCCGAAGATCTTGCCCTCGTTGACCGACCCGTTCGGGCTGCCCTCACCGGAGGCGCCGTTGTCGGCGCAGTAGATGATGAGCGTGTTGTCGAGCTGGCCGGACTCCTCCAGGTAGTCGACGATGCGGCCGACTTGGGCGTCGGTGTACTCGGAGAACCCGGCGTAGACCTCCGCCATGCGCGAGAACATCGCGCGCTCGTCGGCGTCCAGCTCGCCCCACGGCCGTACCTCGTCGGTCTCGGAGAACGTCCCGGGAGGCATGGGGTTGAGCTCGGTGAGTTCCGTTCCCTCCGGCAGGAGGCCCTTCTCGATCATCCGCGGCAGCACCCACTCCCGGTACGCCTCGTACCCGTCGTCGAAGACGCCCTTGTACTTGTCGATGTACTCCTGCGGCGCATGATGCGGGGCGTGGTTCGCACCCGGGCAGAACCACAGGTACCAGGGCTTCCCCGGCTCGGTCTGCTCGACGTCGCGCAGCATCCGCAGCGCCTGGTCGGCGAGGTCCTTCGACAGGTGGTAGCCCTGCTCGGGAAGGTACGGCTGGTCGATGTACCGGTTGTCCTCCGCCAGCGACGGGTACCAGTTGTTGGTCTCGCCGCCGATGAAGCCGTAGAAGCGGTCGAAGCCCTGCGCCAGCGGCCAGTTCTTCTTGCTGGCGCCGGCGGTCCACTCGTCGATCGGGACGTTGTGGTTCTTGCCCACCCAGAACGTCGCCCAGCCGGCGTCGCGCAGCAGGTTCGCCATCGTCGCGTTCGACGGCGGGATGTGCGAGTTGTAACCCGGGAAGCCGGTCGACGACTCGGAGATCGTGGCGAAGCCGTTGGAGTGATGGTTTCGCCCGGTGAGCAGCGTCGACCGGGTGGGCGAACACAACGCCGTCGTGTGCCACTGCGTGTAGGTCAGACCGTTCGCCGCCAGCCGCTCCATCGTCGGCATCTGGATGCGGCCTCCATACGGCGACCAGGCCGCCTGCCCGGTGTCGTCGTAGAGCACCAGGAGCACGTTCGGCGAGCCCTCCGGCGCCTTCGGCGGAAGGAAGGCGTCCCAATCGGACACCGAGTCCCGCACATCGAGTTCGATCTTCCCCTGGAATTCTCTGGTCACTGCAGCCATCCCCTCGAATTGCTGGCCACGTTAACCAGCGGGGGTCATCCGCGTCTAGACCGTAAGGATTCCGAGAGCGGGGTGCCCGGAAGAGTCCTCTAGACGCGCGTCCTCCTGCCGCGTTACTCTCAGCCCACATCCAGGCTCGAACGAGCCCGGCAGGAGGGGTGACGACAATGGATTTCTGGAATAACTTCTGGAACATCATCTGGCTGTTCTTCTGGAGCTTCGCTTTCATCGCGTACCTGTTCGCGCTGTTCGCGATCATCAGCGACCTGTTCCGCGACCACAAGCTCAACGGCTGGTGGAAGGCACTCTGGATCATCTTCCTGATCTTCGTGCCGTTCCTCACCGCGTTGGTCTACCTGATCGCGCGCGGACCGGGGATGGCGGAGCGCAGCCAGAAGGAGGCGCGCCAGGTGCAGCAGAGCACCGACGCCTACATCCGGCAGGTAGCCACCAGCAGCCCGTCCGACGAGATCGCCAAGGCCAAAGCCCTCCTGGACGCCGGGACCATCACCCCGGAGGAGTTCGCCCACCTGAAGAGCGTCGCCCTCGGCCACCAGGCCGCCGCCGGAGCGCATGCGGCGCCGGCCGCGCCCGCCGCACCGAGCGCACCGTCGGCTCCGACACCGCCGCCGGCAGCGCCCACGGCGTGATCCACCGGGCTCGGTGACCGACGTGACCGACCCCATCGCCGCGGCGCCGGAGACCCCACGGGCTCCGGCGCCGCGGCGCACCCGCATCCGGCCGCTCGCCGGCCTGACCCCCAAGAATGCCGTCCGCGAAGTGCTCGCGGGCATCACCCTGCTCGCGATCGCGATCCCGCTGAACATCGGCTACGCGCAGATCGCCGGCCTCCCCGCGACCGCGGGCCTCTACTCACTGATCGTCCCCGCGGTGTTCTACGCGCTGACGGTGTCGTCGCGGCAGCTCGTCGCGTCACCGGATGCCGCCGCGGCCGCCCTGGTGGCCTCCTCGCTCGGTGGCCTCGCCGTCGCCGGCCACAAGGACTACATCACACTCGCGCTCGCGCAGGCTCTCATCTGCGGCGCGCTCTTCCTCCTGTGCTCGTTCTTCAAGCTCGGTTTCCTCGCGAACTTCCTGTCCAAGCCGATCCTCATCGGCTTCGTCGGAGGCCTCGCGCTCGACATCCTGGTGTCGCAGGTCGCCAAGATGCTCGGCGTGAAGATCGACTCCGGCGGCGAGTTCGTCGAGAAGGTCGGCGGCCTGATCACCGGGCTGCCGACGCTCAACGTCTGGTCGCTCCTGATCTCGCTCGGCTCCCTGATCGTGCTGCTGGTCGGCCGGCGCCTCGCCGCGGCGGTGCCGTGGGCCCTCATCGTGCTCATCGTCGCGACCATCGTCGTCGTGCTCACCGGCGCGGTGAACGCCGGCGTCGCCGTGCTCGGGGCCGTGCAGGCCGGCCCGCCTACGATCACCTGGCCGGTCATCGAGTGGACCCAGTGGCTGGCGCTCATCCCCTCGGCCATCGCGTTGACCGTCGTGACGATGGGCGAGGGCCTGCTCGTCTCCCGCTCCTACGGCGAGAAGCGCAACTACCCCACCCGCCCCGACCGCGACCTCTTCGCTTTCGGTGTCGCCAACCTCGGCGCGGGCGTCAGCGGCGGCTTCACCGTCGGATCGTCGACCTCCCGAACCGCCGCGATGGACCAGGCCGGCTCGCGCACGCAGCTGCCGTCGCTCGTCACCGCACTCGGCACGCTCCTGCTCCTCCTCTTCGGCACGTCACTGCTGTCGGACATCCCTTCCCCCGCCATCGGCACCATCGTCGCGGTCGCGGTCGTGCCGCTGCTCGGGATCCCCGACTTCATCCGGCTCTGGCGGCTCGACCGCTTCGAGTTCGCGATCGGGGCGGCGTGCTTCCTCGGCGCCCTGTTCATCGGGCCGATCGCCGGCATCGTCATCGCGTTCGTCCTCGCCGTGATCAACGTCACCCGGCGGGCCGCGAACCCGCCGATCGACACGCTCGCCGCCGACGGCGACCCCGCCCACTCCCTCCTGGAGGCCGCCCCCGCCGGCGCGGCGACCGTGCCGGGCGTCGTGGTCGTGCGGCTGGCCGCTCCGCTGTTCTTCGCGAACTCGACCTCCTTCGAGAAAGCCGTGGAGCGCGCGGTGCGCGACACCGGCGCGCTCCATGTCGTCCTCGACATGGAGGCCGTCACCGACGTCGATGTGACCGGCGCCGAGTCCTGGGAGTCGGTCCACGCCTTCCTCACCGCTCACGGAGCCGACCTCGCGCTCAGCCGCGTGCGTCCCGGCATCCGCGAGCGCCTCCAGCACCTCGAGCTCCTCGACGGGGTGCACTTCTTCGACACGAACAGGGAGGCCATCATGGCACTCCAGACCCACGAAGCAGGATCCGGCGATGGCCGCCGTTAGCGGAGTGTGGCCGTTCCGGCGGCGCACCCGCACGCCGGAGCCTCCACCGCCGTCGGGCCCCGACCCCGAGCAGGAGGCCACCGCAGCGAACGGCCGGTCGGTGCGCATCCTGCTCGGCCTCGCCGGCGGGGTGGTCATCGCGATCGGGATGCACGCCATCGCCGGCATCCTCGCCCCCACCCTGCTGGCGCTGGTGCTGGTGATCTGCGCCCAGCCCGTGCGCGTCTGGCTGGAACGCCACGGCACTCCGTCCGGCGTCGCCACCGGCGCGGTGGCGCTCACGACGTTCGCCCTCCTCGCCGGGTTCGTCGCCCTCCTGATCATCGCGATGGCCCAGTTCATCGGGATGCTGCCGCAGTACAAGGCGCAGTTCCAGCAGATCGGCCAGCAGTTCGCCAACTGGTTGGCGAGCGTCGGCGTCAGCCCGCAAGACGTGAAGACCGTGACGCAGGGCTTCGACCCGACGAAGCTGGTGAACGTCTTCACCGGGATCCTCGGCGGCGCCGTCGGTCTCACCACCTTCGGTGTGATCGTGCTGACCATGCTCATCCTGATGCCGGCCGACGCCGCGTACACGCCGACGCTGCTGCGGCAGCTCGAACCGACCAAGCCGAACCTGGTCTACGCACTGTCCGGCTTCGCGCACAGCGTGCGCCGCTACATGGTCGTGACCACGCTCCTCGGCATCGTGCAGGGCGTGATCAACGGCATCGCGCTCTGGATCCTCGGCGTGCCGGCGGCGCTGCTGTGGGCGATCCTGTCGTTCCTGTGCAGCTTCATCCCGAACGTCGGCTACTTCCTCGCGCTGGTGCCTCCACTGGTGTTCGGCTACCTCATCGGCGGCTGGGGAACGGTCATCGCGATCATCGTCATCTACGGCATCGTCAACGCGGTCGTGCAGTCGGTCGTGCAGCCGAAGGTCGTCGGCAACGCGGTGGCGCTCAGTCAGACCCTCACCTTCTTCTCGGTGCTGCTCTGGGCGGTCGTCCTCGGCGCGATCGGCGCCATCCTGGCCATCCCGCTGACGCTGCTCGCCAGGGCCGTGCTGGTCGACTCCGATCCGCGAGCGCGCATCTGGCGCGGCGTCATCGGCGACCTCCGCGAGACCAAAGACCTGATGAAGGTGGAGTCGGCTGCCGCGAAGGCCGACCGCAAGACGGCGAAGCTCGCGAAGCACACCCACGACGGCGACACGAAACACGACGGCGACACGAAAGAGGAGTAGATGGGAAGCGCAATCGGAGACACCCTCCCGCTGGCACTGGGGATCGCGATCAGCCCGATCCCGATCATCGCGGCGATCCTCATGCTGCTGTCGCCCAAGGCGCGCGGAACCAGCGTCGGCTTCCTGATCGGCTGGGTGCTGGGGATCGTCGTCGCCGTGGTGGTGTTCACCCTGCTCTCCGGGCTCATCCCGACCTCCGATCCGAACGCCGCGAAGCCGATCTCCGGCACGATCAAGATCATCCTCGGCCTGCTGCTGCTGTTCCTCGCGTTCCGCCAGTGGAGGTCGCGGCCGAAGGAGGGCGAAGCCGCCGCGCTGCCGAAATGGATGGATGCGATCGACTCGATGACCGCCGGCCGCGGCTTCGTCCTCGCCTTCATCCTGGCCGCGGTCAACCCGAAGAACCTGCTGCTGGCGGCGGGAGCGGGCGTGGCCATCGGCACAGCCGGCCTCTCGGTGGGATCGGCGGCCGTCGTCATCCTGATCTTCGTGATCGTCGCCTCCTGCTCGGTCGCGATCCCCGTGATCGGCTACCTCGTGGCCGCCGACGCCATGCGCGGCCCCCTGGACGGCCTCCACCGCTGGCTGGTTCAGAACAACGCGACGGTGATGGCGGTGCTGCTGCTGGTGATCGGCGTGGTGCTGGTCGGCAAGGGGATCGCGAGTTTCTGAGGCCTGGCGCATGCGCTGGCGCGGCTAACGGAGGAGATCCGCCGCCGCGATGCCGCTGCCGCAGTCAGCGGAGGAGAAACGGGCTCGACCGCGCAGAATCTCCTCCGTTGCCTCCGGGCCCCGCTCGCACCCCGGCCGCCGGCCGACGTCGCCAACGGAGGACATCGGAGCTGGGACGGCCGGAAGATCCTCCGTAAGCCGCCATCCGGGCACAACGATGCCCGATCTCCTCCGTTGCCTCCGCGAATCCCCGTCAGTGCTGCAGCGTCGTCTTCAGCAGGATGACGACCACCCCGAACAGCCCCGTGATCACGGCGCCCGTGAGGCACACCAGCACCGGCCTCCCGCGCATGAGGAACACCAGGTAGCCGAGCAGCGCCAGCAGCAGCACCGTCAGCCACAGCGACAGCCACACGCCGAGGCCGGCCGGGATGATGCCGATCGCCGCCAGCAGCAGCGGGATGCTCGGCACGACGGCGGCCTCCAGCATGCCGCTGGACTCGAAGAGCGCGTGTCCCAGGGCATCGCGCACCCGCGATCCGACGCCCTCGTCGGCGCCGTGGAAGCCGAGTGCGGTGGAGTAGACGTGCGCCATCCAGAACACCACGATGCTCACCAGGCTGAACACTAGGACGTGGAGGGCGTCCGCCTGAGTCTGGTCCCCCGCACCTCCCGAGCTCGCGGCCACGACGCTCGCGTACACGATGGTGCCGTAGATGCCCGCGGGCGTGCCCCAGTGCCGCCAGAGCGCCCGCTGCACACGACGGTCCGGATCGGGCGCCGAGGGGTGATCACCGGGCTGCGCAGAGGACTGGTTGAGATCCATCGAGTCCATGAGGACATCATGGTCCGCCGTCCGCCGCGACGGCAGTCCCGCCGTCACTCCTGTTCGGGGAGCCGCGCCTCCGTCGCGAGGCCGCCCTGAGCGGCCGCCGACCCTGCGCGCCCGCCGCCGCGGCCGCGCAGCAGGAACGCCGCGCCGACGGCGATCACCGCGCCGGCCAGGGGGCCGACGATGTAGACCCAGTACGCGTCCCAATGACCGCTCACCAGGTCGGGGCCGAAGGTGCGCGCCGGGTTCATCGACGCGCCGGAGATCGGGCTCCCCCAGAGTCCGGCCAGCGCGATGTAGGCGCCGACGCCGAACGCGCCGATGATGCCGAGGTTCTGGGCCCCGGAGGCCGTGCCCAGGATGACGCTCACCAGGCCGAACGTGAGCACGGCCTCCATCAGCAGCGCGTCCCACGAGCTGAACCCGGACGCGGGATAGTTCGAGCCGTACCGGGAAGACACGTGTGTGACGCCTTCGAGGAACCAGGCCGCGAGCGAAGCGCCGATGAGCTGGATGAGGATGTAGCCGGGCACGCGCGCCCAGGGAAAGTCGCCGCGCAGTGCGAACGCGACGCTGACGGCCGGGTTGAGGTGCGCGCCGGAGACCTTGCCCATGAACAGGATGATCGCGAAGACCATCAGAGCGGGCGCCGTCACCGCGGCGGTGCGCGAGATCGTGTTCGGGAAGGCCTGGCCCATCATCCCGCCGCCGGCCGCGACGAGAACGAGGAAGAACGTGCCGAGAAGCTCGGAGAACAGCCGTCGCCACTCCTGCGACGAGTCGTGGAAGTCCTCGATCGACTGCGCGATCGTCGCAGGCACATGCATCAGCCGGCCGTGCACGATGTCCGACGCGATCCCGCGCGCCGCCTCCGCGTCCTCCGCCGCCCGCTGCTGCGTCGGCTCCGGTGCCTCGCTCATGGTGCCTCCTCCGGCTAGACGACCTCCACCGCCCGCGGCTCGACCGAGAGGTCGCTGCCGCCTTCGACGGTGATCCGCGGGCCGATCCGCACCAGCTGCGGCTCGTCCGAGAAGGCGCCGGCGAACAGCGCCTCGCCCTTGCGGAAGGTCGGTGACTGCTCCAGCAGGTGCTGGGGCACGAACCCGAACACGTCGCCGATCTCGTCCAGGTCGCGCGGCGAGTTCATCCGCATCAGGCCGAGGTTGTCGCACTGCGACAGCACGTTCGGGTGGATCTTGGTGGGCCGTTGCGTCGACAGGAACAGCCACAGCCCGAACTTGCGGCCCTCCGCGGCGATCTGGATAAGCTGCTCGGTGAGCTGCGCCTCCACGCTGTTGCGCGGCACGGGCGGGCAGAAGTTGTGGGCCTCGTCGAGCACGATCAGGAGCGGTTCGCGGTCCATCCTGCGCTCCCAGAGATGCTCCAGCACGCACAGCGCCGCGGCCTGCGGCTCGGCCTGGTGGGCGAAACCGCCGACGTCGAGCACGGTCACCCGCGGCCGCTCGTCGAGGGCGTCGACGACCGAGGATGCGCCGAACGACCAGAGCGGCCAGTCAAGGATCTCCAGGTTGTCGATGCGCATGCCGAGGCGCCTGCGGGCCGGGTCGCCGGAGGACGCGAGCGTGTCGAGGAAGCGGCCTTTGTCGAAGTGGTCAGGCGACTTGTCGAGATGCAGGAGCGCGTTGTACTCCTCCTCGTCGACGATGGGGTCGAGCCTCCCGACCGCCGCCTGCGACCGCACGCTCAAGTCGACGTAGCGGGCGTGCAGCTGCGGCTCCTCGTGGGTGCTGGAGTGGAAGACCCGGATGTCGAACTCCGCGAATCGCTCGCGCTCCTCCGGCGTCACGTCGTCGCGGGTGCGCGACACCCGCACGAAGTCGGCGTTCGGGTCGAGCACCGCGATCGGCAGCTCGGTCTGCAGCAGCAGCTGCTCCAGCACCACCCCGAGCGCGTAGGTCTTGCCCGACCCGCTCTGGCCGCACCAGAAGGTGTGCCGGTTGAACCGCGACCCGTCGATCACGGCGGGTCGTTCGGGGGCGTCGACGGTGGTGCCGATGGTGAGCGGGATCATCGAGGGACCTTCCGGGTCGCGGGGGTCTGGGAGGTGAGCGCGGCGTCGAGGCTGATCGCGGCGCGGATGAGGGCCAGATGAGTGAACGCCTGCGGGAAGTTGCCGAGCTGGAGGCCGGCCGGGTCGATCTCCTCGGCGAACAGCCCGACGTGGTTGCCGTAGGTGAGCATCTTCTCGAACGCGTATTGCGCCTCGTCCAGCCGCCCGGCGTCGGTCAACGCGCAGACGTAGAAGAACGAGCACAGCGAGAACGTGCCCTCCTCGCCGGGGAGGCCGTCCGGCGACGCCTCCGGGTTGTAGCGGTACACCAGGCTGTCGGTCACCAGCTCCTCCCCGATCGCGTCGAGGGTGGAGAGCCACATCGGGTCCTGCGGCGAGATCATCCCCACCAGCGGCATGAGCAGGGTGATCGCGTCGACGACGTCGGTCCCCGGATACTGCGTGAAGGCTTTGCGCTCAGGGTTCCAGCAGCGCGTGAACACCTGCTCGTAGATCGCGTCGCGGGTGCGGATCCAGCGGTCCAGCGGCGCTGGCCGGCTGCGCTCGCGCGCGATGGTGATGGCGCGGTCGAACGCGACCCAGCACATGATCCGGCCGTAGGTGAAGTCCTTGCGGCCGCCCCGGGTCTCCCAGACGCCCTCGTCGGGCTGGTCCCAGTTGTCGGCCAGCCAGTCGAGGATGCCGACCAGCTTCATCCAGCCGGGGTGCCCGATCGGATGGTGGTCCTCCGCGATCGAGAGCGCGTCGAGCGCCTCCCCGTAGATGTCGAGCTGGAGCTGGTCGGCGGCGCCGTTGCCGACGTGCACCGGTTTCGAGCCCGCGTAACCCTCGAAATGGTCGAGGGTGAGCTCCTCCAGGTCGGACGACCCGTCGATCCGGTACATGATCTTGAGCGGCCCTGAGCCCTCGCCGACCTGCTCGGCGACGCGGTCCGCCGTCCACAGGGCGAACGCGACGGCCTCCTCCTCGTAGCCGAGCGCCAGCAGCGAGTACACCGAGAAGGAGGCGTCGCGGATCCAGGTGTAGCGGTAGTCCCAGTTGCGCACACCGCCCAGCTGCTCCGGGAGCGCCGCGGTCGGGGCGGCGACCAGAGCGCCCGTCGGCGCGTACTGCAGCAGCTTGAGCACCATCGCCGAGCGCTCGACGTCCTCACGCCAACGCCCGGAGTAGGCGCTGCGGTCGATCCAGTCGCGCCAGAAGGCGACCGTCTCGCGGAACAGCCGGTTGCCGCGGGCGCGGCCGATGTCGCGGGGCTCACCGCGGGGCTCGGTCTCGAACGCGAAGATCCGGAGGTCGCCGGCGGCGACCGTGAACTCGCTGACGACGTCGCCATCGACGAGCGCTTCCGGCTCGACGCCGTGCAGCGCGGCGCTCGTTGTGTCGTCCGCGAAGAGCACGCCGTGGTCGGAGGCCGTGGCCGTATGCGCGCTGCGCCCGTAGTCGAATCGGGGGCGGCACTCCAGCCGGAACGTCAGCTCGCCGCGCACCACGCGCACCGCACGGACGATGATGCGACGCGCTGTCGCGACGCGCGGTTCGTCGGCGACGGGCATGAAGTCGATGACTTCGCCCACCCCCTGAGACGACATGAACCGCGTGATGAGCACAGCCGTCTGCGGGAAGTACATCTGCCGGATCCGCACGTCGTCCGCCAGCGCGTGGATGCGGAAGTACCCGCCCATCTCGCGGTCGAGCAGGGCGGCGAACATCGTCGGAGAGTCGAAGCGCGGAGCGCAGAACCAGTCGATGGAGCCGGCGGTCGAGACCAGGGCCACCGTTTGCAGGTCGCCGATCATGCCGTGGTCCGCGATATCGGGGAACGCCTCCATGGGTCCTCCTCTCCCCTGCCGGATGCTAGCTCCGCGGTCGATCGCGGCACCAGACCCGTCTAAGCCGACGATCGCTCCGGCTGCTCCTCCGGCTCGCGACCGAGCACCTGCTTCGGGAGGTTGCGCGAGAAGAACATCGCGCCGAACGACACGATCGCGAGCGCCGCGAACGACAGGCGAAGCGCCTCGAGTTGCGACGTGCTGTAGATCGTGGACAGCTCCGCGCTCTGATCCGAGTCGAGGCCGGCGTCGCTCGCGATCTTCGGGACGTCCGCCGCCGGCACGACGGCGACCCCGCCTTTCGTCGCGGACACGACCTGCTGCTGCACGCTCTCGGGCAGGGTGCTCGTCGCGACCCCTGCGGTGAAGAGCGTGGTGAGCGACGCGATCATCACGGAGCCGATCAGCGCGGTTCCGAGCGACGAGCCCAGGTTCTGGAAGACGCCCTGGACGCCCCCGGCCTCGCTGAGCTCGTCGTCGCCGACGGCCGACATCGTCACGTTGCCGAGCTGGGAGGCCAGCAGCCCGAGCGCGGCGCCGGCCACGAACATCCCGGTGCCGAAGAGCCAGTTGTTGAGCTTCGTGTCCACGGAGCCGAGCAGCACGAGGCTCGCCAGCACCAGACCGAACTGTCCCAGCCGGGCGATCAGCCTCGGCGACAACCGGCGCGCGAGCGCCGTGCCGAGGATGGAGAACAGCACGAGCGCCACCGAGAGCGGGAAGATGCGCAGACCCGTCTCCAGCGCGTCCAGCCCGAGGGAGAGCTGCAGGTAGATCGGCACCACGAAGAACAAGCCCGCCGTCACCGTGTACTGGATCCCGAGGCTTCCGACGCCGGCGCGCAGCTGCTTCAGCCGCAGGATGTCCGTGTTCAGCAGGGGCGCCCTCCCGAGCCGGATGAGCCGGCGCTGACGGAGGAAGAACAGCCACAGCAGAACGGCGCCGATGCCCACGATGAAGGGCACAGGCGAGAGGCCCAGGACGTTGATGTCCTGCTGGGTCGGGAGGATCCAGCCCCAGGTCTTGGTCTGCAGCAGGGCGAAGACGATGAGCACGAGGGCGAGCGCCGAGAGCAGCACCGAGAGCAGGTCGATCCGGATGCGCGAGCGCTCGCCGGAGTCGGAGACCGCGGTGCGGAACAGCAGCACGACCGCCATGATGACGACCTCGCCGGCGAAGACGTACCGCCAGCTGGCGTACGTGGTGAGGAAGCCTCCGATCAGCGGACCGACGGCAACCGCGACACCGGAGGACGCCCCGATCACGGCGAACGCCGTCACGCGGGCGTGCCCGGAGTAGTTGTCGGCGATCAGGGCCGCGATCGCCGGGATGACGAGCACGGCCCCCAGGCCCTCGACCACCGACCAGCCGAGGAACAGCACGACGATGCTCGGCGCGAGCGCGGTGGTCGCCGAGCCGACCGCGTAGACGATCGACCCGATCACCAGGGCGCGGCGGCGGCCCCAGACATCGCCGAGCTTCGCCCCGAGCAGCATGAAGGCGGCCATGGTCAGCGTGTAGAAGGTGATGCACGCCTGCATCGCCGAGATGGTGGTGTCGAGGTCTTTGACGACCGTCGAGATCGAGACGTTCATGACCGTGCTGTCGAGCGTCATCACGAACTGCGCCGCCCCGAGCACCGTGACAGCACCCCACCGTCCCGCCATCGCAGCCCCCTCCCGGGAATCTGCCCGATGGTAGCCCGGGGTAAACGGGCTGCACCAGACCCGCGCTCAGCGCGGCCCCCGTGTTCAGCGCGGCCCCCGTGTTCAGCGCGGCCCCCGTGTTCAGCGCGTCAGGGGGCGCAGCTCCTCCGGAGCGGGGAACGGCAGCGGGTAGTACAGCTGCGGCGCGCCCACCGCGCCGAAGTCGTCCTTCTTCGCCACGATCCGGTCGGGCGAGACCTCCGCCAGCCGCACGCGCAGCCACGAACCGTCGGGCTGCCGCAGCTCGTAGAGCTCGGCCAGGTAGCCGATGCCGGCGCGCTCCAGCGTCTCCTCGGCCTCCAGCCAGTCGACCGGGCCGGTCAGGTCGCGCCCGAGCAGATCGACGGGGACGAACTGCTCGCCCGCCATCCGGATCCAGCCGACGCGCTCGCCGTCGTGCCGGCGATGCTCGATCCAGTCGGTCTGATGCTCCACGGCCTCCACACTAGTGACGTCTACCCAGGCCGCACCCACGGAGCTAGCATGAGCGCCACCCCAGGAGGTGCGTCATGACGACCATCGCGACCCCACTCAATGAAGAAGAGCTCTACGACGCAGGGCGGGCGGCGCGCACCCAGGTGCCGCGTTCCAGCCAGGCGGACTACACGCCTCCGCCCGGGCGCGACCCGCTCGGCATCCTCCGCCGGCAGCACGAGAACCGGTTGCCCTACCTGGTCAAGCTGCGGGTCGAGCGGATGAGCGCGTCGGCCTTCGCGTTCTATCGCGGCACCGCAGCCATCCAGGCCGCCGACCTCGCCGCCGCGCCGAACGCGGGAGGGGAGGTCGTGATCTGCGGCGACGCCCACATCAGCAACTTCGGCATCTACCGCTCACCGGAGCGCACGATGGTGTTCGACATCAACGACTTCGACGAGGCGGCGGTCGGGCCGTTCGAGTGGGACGTCAAGCGGATGCTGACGAGCGTCGTGCTCGCCGGCCGGTCGCTCGGGCTCGGAGGCTCGACCCTCCGCTCGATCGTGCTGTCGTCGGCGGCGATGTACCGCAACTCGCTGCGCAACGCCCTGCAGTCGTCGCTGTACGGACGCTACTTCCGGGTCACCAGTCTGGTCGACCGGCGGATCCTCAGCCCCGACAGCGAGCGCATGATCAAGCGCACCATCAAGGAGTCGGAGAAGCGCACCAGCGAGCGCGTCGCGAGCCGCACCCTCGAGGAGGGCGGCGAGGGCCTCCAGTTCGTCGAGAACCCGCCGATCCTGACCCGGCTCGAGCCGGAGATCCGGGTGCTGGTCGACGAAGTGTTCGAGGCGTATCGGCGGACCGTCCCGACGAACATCGCCCTGATGCTCTCGCAGTACCGGGTGCTCGATGTCGCGCGCCGGGTCGTCGGGGTCGGCAGCGTCGGGACGCGGTGCTTCATCATCGCGCTCGGCGACCCGACCGGCGACGTCCTCATCCTCCAGCTGAAGGAGGCCACCCAGTCGGTCGTGCAGGAGTTCGGCGGCATCCCGCCGGTCGTCGGCTACCTCGACCCGGAGCTCCTCGCGGAGCACCAGGGCTACCGCGTGGTGGGCTGCCAGCGCATCCTCCAGGCGGTGTCCGACCCGTTCCTCGGCTACCTGTCGCTGGAGGGGCTCAGCTTCTACATGCGCATCTTCCGCAACCGCAACGCGTCGTTCGAGATCGCGGACATGAACACGACGCAGTTCACCGAGTACGCGCAGGCCTGCGCGATCGTGCTCGGACGCGCGCACGCGCGGTCGCCCAAGGCGCAGTTCGTCGCCGGGTACATCGGCACCGGCGGCGGATTCGTGCGCGCGGCCTCCGAGTGGGCGCACCAGTACGCGGCGCAGGCGGAGGCCGACTACGCGACCTTCGTCGACGCCGCGCGCGCGGGCCACTTCGAGTAGCCGGACTCTCCTCGCCGCCTGGGGGACGGCGAGGGGCACGTCGTTGTCACTTCTCATCGCGAAAAACGACAACGACGTGCCCCTCGGTCCGCGGTCGGTCGTCAGTCGAGTTCGTGCGCGGTGCGGATGGTGCGCTCGGGGTCGTAGGCCTGCTTGATCTCGCGGAGGCGTTCCAGCGTCGCGTCGTCCCAGAACCGGCCGGGAGCCGCGTCGGCCTCCCGGAAGTTGGAGTAGTCGCGCTCGCTCATCCACGGCGCGAGCGCCGCCCGGACGGCGGCGACTTCGGCCCTCAGGACGGGAACCAGCGCCGGATCGGCGACGATGCCGACCGCGTAGACGACGAACTTGCCCGGCAGGTGGTCGACCGCGCCGCCGTTCTCGGCCGGACGACCCGCCGCCCCGCCGAGGTGCCGCAGGTCGACGGCCAGCAGCGCGCTTTCTGCGTCCGGCCCAGCCACCGCGAGCAGCGCCTCGATCGCGTCGTCGGGGAGGTCGTCGATGATGAGTCCGTCGCCGAGGGCGGGCACGGGGGCCGGCGGGTCCATGTGCACCAGACCGAGCTGGGAGGCCGGCAAGACGCCGAACGTGTCGATCGCCGGGTCGAGCGCACGCAGCGGTTCGAGCACGGCCGCGGCCTCTGTCTCGGGCAGGTCGATGGCGCCGTCGACGCCGACGAACGCCTGACCCCGCAAGAAGTCCGGCAGCTCGGGCAGCGGCGGGATGCGCAACAGGCGTACGGAGGTCGTCGCGTCCTCCGTCACATCGCGGGTCCACGCCTCGTACGCCCGCAGCACCTCCCCCGCTCGCGCCAGCGGGAAGAGCAGCATGCCCGCGTAGATGGTTGCGACAGGGAACACGCGGAATGTGAACGCGGTCACGATCGCGGTGTTGCCTCCGCCGCCGCGCAGCGCCCAGAACAGGTCGGGCTCGCTCTCGGCGCTGACGTGCCGCTGCCGGCCGTCGGCAGTGACGACGTCGAACGCGGTGACCGCCGAGCAGCCGAGGCCGCGCTTGCGGGCCATCCAGCTGAATCCGGCGCCGAGGAGGTAGCCGGCGACGCCGACGTCGGGCGACGAGCCGGCCAAGGCGGCGAGGCCGTACGGTTCGAGGGCGGAGGTGACCTCGCCCCACACGACGCCCGCCCCGACGCGGACGGTGCGGGCCTCGGCGTCGACCTCCCCACCGCGCAGGCGCGATGTGTGCAGCAGTATCGAGCCGCTGAGGTCGCCGAGCGGCGCGGCGAGGTGGCCGGTGCTCTGCGGTACGACGCGGAGGCCGTTGTCGCGGGCGAAGCCGACCACGACGGCGATGTCCGAAGCGTCGGCCGGCACGATGACGGCCTCCGGGTGCTGGTCGATGGCGAGGTTCCACGCCAGCCGTTCGGTGTCCCAATCGGGGTCGGCGGGGGTGACGACACGGCCGGTGAGGCGGCCGGCGAGGTCTCGGAAGCGCTCCGGGACGGCGGTCTCGACGAGAGACATGGTGATGCTCCTGTTCGGGTTCTCTGGTGTTGTGTGATGGCCGCCGGGCCTCCGGCACGCAGCGACGCCGACAGGATGCACCTCCGATCGGAGTCCGCACCAGGCTTTTCTGAACATTGCTCACTTGAGCAGCGGTGGATGCGCGTTCGACCAGGGGCGCTAGGGGGTTGCGAGGAAGGCGTGCACTGCCTCCCGCACCGCGGGGGTGTCGAGGTGGAGGCCGTGCCGGGCGTCGAACTCGAGCAGCCGCGCCCGCGGGATCGCCGCGGCCAGCAGCCGGGCGTGCGCGACCGGCGTCAGCGCGTCGCCGCGACCGTGGATCACCAGCGTCTCCGCCCGGATCCGGCCGAGCACCTCCCTGGCGTCGTGGTCGCGGCTCGCGGCGAAGTGGCCGCGGAGCGCCGGGCGCGAGGCCACCCGGTCGAAGAAGCCGGCGACGGCCTCCGGATTCGCCTCGGCCCACCCGGCGTCGAAGAACAGCGGCACCATGCGCTCCCGGTCGCCGCTGAGGAGGTCCGCGATCGCGGCGGGATCGCGACGCTCGTCCGGACCGCCGGCGCGATCGGTCGCGGTGGTGCCGATGAGCACCAGCCGGCGCACCCGGGTGGGATGCTCGGCCGCCAGCCACTGCGCCACCCGGCCGCCCATCGAGTGCCCGAGCACGTGCGCCGCCGACACCCCGGCCGCGTCGAGGACCGCGAGCGCATCGTCGGCGAACAGCCAGGTGCTGTAGCGGGTGGGATCTCCCGCACCGCTGTCGCCGATGCCGCGGTGGTCGAACACGATCACTCGCGCGGTGGAGCTAGGGGCAGCGCGGAGCGATGCCGCGACCCCAGCGCCGAGGGAGCCTGCGACCGAGGACTCCGCAGCGAGCGCGCGGGCGAAAGGACCCCACCCGTGCATCCCGGTGGCCTGCCCGGCGATCAGCAGGAGCGGCACGCCCGTCCCGTGCTCCTCGAACGCGATGGGCACGCCGTCGTCGGCGGTCGCGAGAGGGGGCACGGCGTGTGAGTCTAGCGGGTGGGCGCGCGCTACCATCGCGGCATGCACGTGCGACTCCGCCCGGCCACGGATGCCGACGCCGACGCCGCCTTCGAGATGATGCGCGACCCGGAGGCCGTTCGGATGGCCGCTTTCACCGCGGCCGACCCCGACGACCGCTCCGCGTTCGACGCCCGGTGGACCCGGCACCTCGCCGACCCGGGCATCCGGATGCGTGCCGTGGAGGCCGACGGCGCGTTCGCCGGAACGGTCGCGGCGTTCACCCTCGAGGGCGACCGGGAGGTCACCTACTGGATCCGGCGCACGCTCTGGGGCCGGGGCATCGCGACGGCCGCCCTGATGCTGCTCGTGGCGGCGGAGCCGACCCGTCCGCTGCACGCGCGCGTCGCCGAGGCCAACCTCGGCTCGCGGCGGGTGCTGGAACGTGCCGGGTTCGTGCCGACCGGCAGCGAGACCTCCTACGCCGCCGGGGCCGGCAAGCCGGTCGTCGAGCTGCTGCTCGAGCTGCGCTGACGCTGTCGCGGCGCTCGCGGCCGTCAGACGCTCGCCGTGCGCTCTTTCACCGCGCGGGCGCTCCAGCGACCCTCCGCGCGCTCCACCCGGATCGGGTGCTCGAACGCCGCCGTGACCGTCTCGGTGGTCACGGCCTCCTCGATCGGCCCGGACGCGACGATCCGGCCGTGCGAGAGCAGCAGGGCATGGGAGGTCGTCTCCGGCAGCTCCTCCAGGTGGTGCGTGACGAGCACGCTGGCGAGGTCGGGCACCGCCACCGAGAGCCCGTCGATCGTCTCCAGCAGTTGCTCGCGCGCCGCGACGTCGAGACCGGTGGTGGGCTCGTCCAGCAGCAGCAGACGCGGCTCGGAGATGAGCGCCCGCGCGATCAGGGCCCGGCCGCGCTCGCCCTGCGAGAGCGTCGGCCACCGGGAGTCGCGGCGGCCGTGGAGGCCGATCGTGCCGATCAGCTCGCGGGCGCGCGCGAGTTCGGCCGCGGTCGCCTCCCATCGCATGGGCGGCTCGATCGAGCCTGTGAGACCGGTGAGCACCACCTCGGTGACCGTGAGCGGCGAACGCACGGGATGGCGAGGGTTGACGTGGCCGATGTGCCGCCGCAGCTCCTGCAGTTCCACCCGCCCGAGCCTCCGGCCGAGCACGTCGACCGTGCCGGAGGTCGGGAACGCGACGGCCCCGCAGAACCCCAGCACAGTGCTCTTGCCCGCGCCGTTCGGGCCGAGCAGCGCCCAGTGCTCCCCCGCCCGCACCTCGAAGCGGATGTCTTCGAGGATGTGCCGCCCGTCGCGTCGGAACGTCACGTCACGCAGCTCCAGCACCGTCTCCATCACTCCATCCTGGCCCACGCCTGCCGTCATAACGGTTGCGTCTCGCACGGCACTTAGTCACCGGATGCCGAGGAACCGCACAGACTCGCTTCGTACGCTCCCCAGCTATGGGGACGCAGCCGCTGAGAATCGGGCCGTTCGCCCGTCGCCTGCTGGAGCGTCGTGCGCGGCAGGACGCCGAGGCGGCGCGGCCGCCGCGCGACGCACTGTCGGAGCCGGTGCCGGCCGACAGCACCCCCGCGGTCGCGACTCCCACCATCACCGCCCTGCAGGCCCGCGCCAACGCTTACGCACGCCGCGAGGAGCAGCGCTTCTTCGCCCGTTGCCGCCGTGACCTCGCCGAGCAGCGCGGCCTCGCGCAGGCGCTCGCGGCCGACCTGGATGCGTACGACGACCGGCTGGAGGCGCTCGCCCCCGCCGAGCGCACGGCCTCCCGGATCGCGGAGGGCGACGGCGTCGCCTACCAGGAGTTGCGCCGGCTGCGCCGCCGGATCGCGCAGCGCAACGCCCGCGCCGAACAGCTCGGCGCGAGCATCAACGCCCGGTTCACCGCCGCGCGGCTGCGGGCGAGCAGGCACTTCGACCGCTCCGACGAGAAGATCGCCGTCTACTGGAGCGCCTACCTGCGCGCTCTGACGCCGCCCGCCGGCGCGGTGCGCGCACCCGCACTGCACCGCGCCGATTCACTGGCGGGGCGGGAGACCTCCGTGGACATCTGGCGTCCCGTCGAGCCCGTCGGCTCCGGCCGGCCCGCCGGAGTCTGGGCCTCAGCACCATCCACACCGTCCGTCGAACCAGGGAGCCCCGATGCGCGAACGTGACAGGATCACCGACTACACGGTGCCTTCCACACGCGGCCTGAAGCGCCGCGTGCTCTGGCGGCTGCGGCGCATGCGCGCGGCGGTCGACGTCGAGACGCTGGAGGTCTTCGAGCACGAGCTCGCGGCCTCTGAGCGCGCGGGCGTGGCCGACCTGGAACGCCAGCGCCTCCGCAACGTCGCCGCCTGCTCCGCACGGCTCGCGGAGGCGCAGTCGCGGGTGGAGCTCGTCCGCCATGC
Organism: Leifsonia sp. Leaf336; assembly: GCF_001423695.1. Lineage (GTDB taxonomy): Bacteria > Actinomycetota > Actinomycetes > Actinomycetales > Microbacteriaceae > Leifsonia. Next base: position 827,680 of record NZ_LMOZ01000002.1, on the reverse strand, counting down.
CCTCGACAGCACCGAGGCCGACATCCGCCGCGCCGAGCAGGACGCCGCCCGCCTCGACGCCAAGCTCACCGGCGCCGACCCCGAACTTCACAGTTACGCCTAGGAGGACCCGCATGCCGAGGGACATCGTCACGAAGCCGCGCCGGGTCCGCCCGAGCGTCGGCCATCTGTCGCCGCTGGCGCACGTTCTCGTCTACGTGCTGCTGGTGGCGATGCTCGCCGTCGACTACATCCTGCTCGCACAGGCGCTCACGCTGCTGCTGCGCAACGACAGCCAGTACGGCTCGATCGGCCTGCAGATGTACGTCATCACACTCGGCATCTCGCTCGCCGTGGTGTCGCTGCCGCACGTCGCCGCCATCCTGCTGCGGCGGGTGCAGGCGCGGGTGATGCACCGGGGCTGGATCCCCGTCGCGGTGGCCCTGCTGCTGCTCTGGGGTGCGCTGCTGGCGGCGATCACGATCGCCCGGATCAAGGCGGGCATCGACGCCTCGGCGGCGGGAGGCCTCACCGGGCTGGTCGGCGGGTCGACCTCCACGACGCCCACGTTCTCGTGGTCGGCGCCGGACACGATCATGGCGTTCCTGATGCTCGGTGTGCTCGCGACCTCCGGAACCATCAGCTTCGTCATTGCCTGGCTTACCACGCGTCCGCTGCTGGTCGCCGCCGAGAAGGCGCACGCCAGGGTCGCCCGGCTGCGGACGCACCGCGACCGGCTGCTCGCCGAGGCGGTCAAGGCCGAGGAGGCCGTGCACCACGCGGCGACGCTCGACGCCCAGGACGCCGTGCGTTACGCGGGCGCGTACACGACCTTCCACGCGCGGCTCGACGTCATCCGCGCCCGCATCGCCACCCGCCTGGCCCAGCGGGCGCGAGACCCCGAGAGCACCAGCCAGATCATCCGGGAACTGCGCGCCCGGCGGGTCGTGGAGGCGTCGGGGCCGGCGCCCGCCGTGCCCGGGTTCGTCGCGGCTCCCGCAGTCGAGTCGGCTGTCGAGTCGGCCGGCGAGTCCGCCGCCACGCAGCCGACCTCTGCGGCGGAGGCTCCCGCCGTCGACGGGCCGTCCACCACCTGGGGGAACGAGCGTTGATCGGCGTCGAGAAATCGCGCGCGGGCATGCTGCGTACGGTGACCGCTGCCGCCGCCGTCCTCGTCGCCGCGGCCGGGCTGACGGCCTGCACCTCGGCGACGGCCGGCGGTCAGGCCTGCGACCAATCGCACAAACGCAACCTCGGGGTGGTCGCCGGAAGCACTGCCAACGCTCCGGCTGTAACCATTCCCGCGAGCGCGACCGCGCAGCTGAAGACGGCGGGCGAGAGCAACGGCAGCGTGACCGTCGTCATCCCGTCGGGAACTCCGCAGACCATGGGCACGACCTCCATCGGGTCGAGCGCGCAGGACGCGATCGTCTGCCAGAACGACCAGCGCACCAAGCTCACCCAGATCACGTCGTACCTCGCGGGCCTCAAGGCGGCGTCGCCGCAGGTCGACTTCCTCGGCGCCATCGACCAGGCCGCCCGCGACCTCGGCTCGAACCCTCTGGGCGTGCTCGTCTTCGGCAGCGGCCTCCAGACCGCCGACCCGCTCGACTTCGCCGGCAGCGGCCTGCTCTACGCCGACCCGGCGCAGGTCGTCTCCGACTTGCGGTCGCGCGGTCTGCTGCCGACGGATCTGAAGGGCGTGACCGTCTACTGGTCGGGCATGGGCGACACCGCCGGCGCGCAGGCGCCGCTGACCGTGCCGGCGCGCAGCAACCTCGCCGCGATCTGGACCGCCGTCATCAAGGCGGCGGGAGGGACGCTGTCGCTGCTGCCCGAGCCGGCCTCCGGAGGCGCGGCGGCCGGGCTTCCCGCGGTGACGCCGGTGCCGGTGGAGGCCGTGAGCACCAAGACGGACTGGTCGCATCCCGTGGTCATCCGAAACGCCGACCTCCGCTTCGTGAAAGACACGGCGACCTTCGCCGACCCCGCGTCGGCGCAGCAGCTTCTCGCGACGCTCGCGCCGTCGATCGAGCAGAACAGCGGCGTCATCACCATCACGGGCACGGCATCCAAGGACCAGGCGACGAACAACACCGCGGACACGGCGCTGTCGCTGCGCCGCGCGAACGCGGTGAAGGCCGCCCTCGTGGCGCTCGGCGTGCCCGACGCGAAGCTCGCGACCGCGGGCGTCGGCTACGAGTGGTGCGGCTGGAAGAGCGAGACCGACGCCTCCGGCGCCTACTCCGACGCGGTCGCCGAGCAGAACCGCTCGGTGGTGCTCACCTCCGCCGGCGTCTCGCTCTGCGGCTGACGTCGCCCCTCGCGGATCCCGGGGCCGTCAGGTAGTGGGGGTGGCGGGCGCGGTGGGGGTGCCGGTGCGGGCGTGCTTCGCCGCGGCGAGGTGGACGATGCGGGTCGCGGTGACGGTGTCGCCGGTGCGGGTGCCGAGCACGCCGATGCGGTCGCCGACGGCGAACGAGGAGGCGGTGGCCGGCTTCTTCGGAGTGCCGTAGGTCGTGGACGAGCCGATCTTCACGGTGATCGTCGCGCCGGCGGCCGACTGCATCGTCCAGGTGTCTCCCGAGATCGAGGTCAGCGCGCCGACAGCGCCCTTGGCGTGCTTGCTCGCGCCGGCGGCGCCCTTCTTCGCGTGCGCCGCCGAGTTCATGGAGGCCGGCACCGCCGTGTTGCCTGCGGCGACCGCGGCCGAGACGCCCCAGGCCGTTCCGCCCGCCACGACGACGACCGCGAGGACGGCCGCGGCCACGCCGATACCCAGCGCGTGACGGCGGACGAACGACGGACGCGACGGCGGCTCCCCCGCTTTCATGCTGTCTGTGACGGCCGTCCCGGGGGCTGGGGAGGTCGGCTGCCCGCCCTCCAGCCACGGCAGCGGGGTCGTCGGGTGGTCGTCGTCGTGCTCGCGCGGCTCGTTCGTGTCCATGCGTCCACGCTGTCAGGCGCAGATCAGGAGGCCGCTCGGGGATTGTCAGAGGAACGTAAAACCACCCGGAACACGGCGCCCCCGCCCTCTGCCGGTGCGGCGTCGATTGTCGCGCCGAGGCGGCCGGCGAGCGTGTGCGCGATCGAGAGGCCGAGCCCGGTGCCCACCGGTCGCGCACCGCGATACCGCGCGTGCAGCGTGCCCCGGTCGAACGCCACCGGAGCGTCCTCGGCGCTCAGTCCCGGTCCTCGGTCGCGCACCGACACCTCCACCAGCCCCGGGAGGGCGCGCCCCGTCACGACGATCTCCGACCCGGCGGGCGCCACGCGCAACGCGTTCTCCACCAGCCCGTCGAGGATCTGCCGCAGCCGCATCTCGTCGGTCACGACCCCGAGCGGCTCGGCCGGCAGCTGCGCCCGCAGGGCGACGCCGGCGCCTCCGCTCGCTCCCGACCAGGCGCGTAGCACGGCGGCCACGGTCTCGCGCACGTCGAACTGCTGCGGCACGATCGTGAAGTCGTCGGCCTCCAGCCGCGCCAGCTCCAGGAGGTCGTCGACGAACCGCCGCAGCCGCTCCGACTCGGCGGACAGCGTGCGGCCGGCCTCCGCCACGCCCTCGGGCGGGATGACGCCGTCGGCCAGCGCCTCCGCGTACCCGCGGATCGCGGTGAGCGGCGTGCGGATCTCGTGCGAGACCGAGAGCAGGAACTCCCGCTGCCGGTCCTCGCTCGTCGCCAGCGCGGTGTCGAGCGTCCGCAGCGCCTGCGCGATGTCCTCGATCTCGGCGACGGGCTGCGCCTCGATCGGCACGCGGCGGCGACCTCCCGCCAGCGCGCGTGCCCCGTCGGCGAGCCGCCGAAGCGGGCGGCCCAGGAGGCGCGCGAGCAGCACGCCGGCGGCCGTCGCGACCACGAGGCCGATCACGAGGGCGAGGAGGATGCCGCGCAGCAGTTCGGCGTTACCCGCGGCGATGTCGGCGACCTTGCGCACGCCGACGATCCCCCCGCCGTCCGCTCCGGGGATGCCGACGAGCACGGCCTCCTTGCCGTTCAGCGTCGTCGTCGTGGAGACCGTGCGCCCGGCCTGCAGCTCGCGCACGACCGACGGATCGACGGAGGCGCGCGCGGCGCCGGTGACCGTGCCGTCGGGCGACACCACCGCGAACCGGTCGCCGACGACCGCGAGCCTCCCCGCACCGGCCCGGCCCGAGGCCACGAGCGCGGCGGCCTGCGTCTTGAGCTGCTGCCGGGCCTGGTTCTCCTGGACGGTCTGTACCACTTGCACCGCCACCAGAGCCGTCACCAGCACGGCGATCAGCGCCACCGCGAACGTCACGAGCACGAACCGGCCGCTCAACGACCCGAAGAAACGCCGCCGGGCCGGGGCGCCGCTGCCGCCGCTCACACCTCGTCCGCGACGCTGTAGCCGACCCCGCGCACCGTGCGGACCATCCCGGCGGCGTCGCCGAGTTTCACCCGCAGCTGGGCGATGTGCACGTCCACCGTGCGGCTGCTGCTGTAGTCGGCGATGCCCCAGACCGACGAGAGTAGCTGCTCGCGCGTGAACACGCGCCCGGGCTGGCTCATCAGCCGGTCGAGGAGGTCGAACTCGGTCGCCGTCAGGTCCACACGTCCGGCCGCGGTCTCCACGCGGCGCCGCGAGCCGTCGAGGTGCACACCGCCGACGGTGCGCGTCGGAGCGGCGACCGGCCCCGCCGCCCGCCGCACCATCCCCTTGATGCGGGCGACCAGCTCCCGCGGTGAGAACGGCTTGGTGAGGTAGTCGTCGGCGCCGAGCTCGAGGCCCAGAATGCGGTCGATCTCGTCGTCGCGCGCGGTCACGAAGATGACGGGGGTCCAGTCGTCCCGCGCCCGCAGGGTGCGGCAGACCTCGATGCCGTCGAGCCCCGGGATGCCGACGTCGAGCACGATCGCGACCGGACGCAGCCTGTCCACAGCCGCCAGGGCCTGCCGGCCGTCGGTCTCGACGTGCACGCCGAAGCCTGCGCCGGTGAGGTACAGCCGCTCCAGCTCCACGATCGCGGCCTCGTCCTCCACGACGAGCACCAGACCTCTCTCCTCGCCCACCCGTCCATCTTGACGGCTCGGCGCCGGGTGCCACGCCGTTTCCCTGCGGCCTTACCGTTTCTTTACATTCCGCTCTCACGACCTGAACGCTCACGAGGTCGGATGTGGGCATGGCTTTCTCACTGCGTTCCCCGGCCGGTCTCGCGATCGCGTTCGGCGCCGCGCTCGTGCTCGCTGCCGGCGCCGCCGCCGCCACGGCCGCCGCTGTGGCCGCCTCCGCCCCTCCCCGCGTCGTCACCGCCGGTTTCCCCTCGGGCGGCACCAATCCGGGCATCTTCACCGACACCTGCACCCACTCGAAGACCGCGCCGAACGACCCGATCATGATGCCCGGGATGACGGGGATGTCGATGCAGCACGACTTCTTCGGCAATCCCGCCGTCGTCGCCTCATCGACCGCCGCGTCGCTGCGCGGCGGGTCGACCACGTGCTCGACCTCCGCCGACGCCTCCGCCTACTGGACGCCGGTCGTCTACCAACAGGGCCACGCTCTGACCCCGCAGCGGACGCTGCTGTATTGGCGCACGCCCGGCGCGATCGCGTCGTCGACACGCACGATGCCGGAGGGCATCAGCCTGATCGCGGGGAACGAGACCGCCACCGCGCCGCAGAGCACCTCGATCGTGAACTGGACCTGCACGACGACGGCGACCGACCAGAAGCCGGCCAGGGGCGACCTCCCTCACGACTGCCCGGGAGGCTCGCAGCTTCGGCTGGTGATCACCTTCCCGAACTGCTGGGACGGGCACACGATGGACGGCCGCGACCGCTCCGGCGCGGTCTACTCGACGAGCGCGGGCTGCCCGTCGTCGCATCCGGTCCACATCCCCCAGCTCGTGCTGCACGTCACCTATCCGACGAGCAGCGGCGACGGCATCACCCTCTCCACCGGGCCGCAGACGCAGGGGCCCCCGGTGACGGGGCACGCCGACTTCGTGAGCGGCTGGCAGCAGGGCAGGATGGACGCCGACATCGCAGCGTGCGTGACCGCGCAGGTGCGCTGCGGGCCGGTGAGCGGGGCGCAGGCCGCGCCGAGGGGCGGCACGGTGCGGAATCCCTGACGAACGGTGGAAATTCGTAGCGCTCGGAGTCTGTACATTTCCATACGAACGCAACACAATGACATTACATGAGCCACCCTCATGTAATCCGGACTCCCGATCAACGATTACGGATCTTCGTCTCGTCGACGCTGCAGGAGCTCGCCCCCGAGCGCCGAGCCGCCAAGACGGCGATCGAGCGCCTCCACCTCGCCCCGGTGATGTTCGAACTGGGCGCGCGTCCGCACCCGCCCCGAGAGCTCTATCGCGCCTACCTCCAGCAGTCCGACGTCTTCCTCGGTCTCTACTGGGAGCGCTACGGCTGGGTCGCCCCCGACGAGGAGGTCTCCGGCCTCGAAGACGAGTACAACCTCTGCCCGGACGACGTGCCGCGGCTCCTCTACGTCAAGTCCCCCGGCGACCGCGACGACCGCCTCCGTCAGCTGCTGAACCGCATCCGCGACGACGACCGCGCCGCCTACAAGTACTTCGAGACGCCCAAAGAGCTCGCGCGACTGGTGGAGGACGACCTCGCCACTCTCCTCGCCGAGCGGTTCGACCAGAGCAGAGCCGACCTCCTCGCCGCGGCCGATGTCCCCGACACGGCGGCCCCGCTCGTCGGGCCGCGCTCCGAGCCGGACCCCGCGGTCGCCGACCCGGTGCGGCTGCCCATGCCGCTCACCGACCTGGTGGGCCGGGAGGCCGACATCGCCGAGCTCCGGCGGCTGCTGGTCTCCGGCGCACGCTTCGTGACCCTCGTCGGCCCCGGCGGCATCGGCAAGAGCCGTCTCGCGATCGCGGCGGCGCGGGCGTCGGCGCCCGACTTCGACGACGGCTCCGTCTTCGTCGACCTCTCGGCGGTGCACGACGCGGAGCGCGTGCCCAGCCGCATCGCCCAGGCGCTCGGTGTGCGCGACACCGGCGACGCGCCCATCATGGAGAACCTCGCGACGGCGCTGCGCGATCGCAGCATCCTGCTCGTGCTCGACAACTTCGAGCAGGTTCTCGACGCCGCTCCCGCGCTCACCGCCCTGCTCGCCGCGTCGCCGCAGGTGTCGATCCTCGTCACCAGCCGTGTGCTGCTGCGCATCAGCGCCGAGCAGAGCTACGACGTCGGCCCCCTGGCCGACGAGCAGGCCGTGCACCTGTTCCTCGAGCGCGCCCACGCGGTCAAGCCCGACTTCGAGATCACGCCCGACAACCGGCGCGCCGTCGAACGGGTCTGCGCGGCGCTCGACGGCGTGCCGCTGGCCATCGAACTCGCCGCCGCGCGGGTCCGCGTGCTCTCCCCCGCCGAGCTGCTCGACCGCCTCGACCGGAGGCTGTCGGTGCTGGTCGGCGGCCCGCGCGACCTCCCGGCCCGCCAGCAGACCATCCGTAGGACCATCGAGTGGAGCACCCAGCTGCTCGACGACGACCAGCGGCAGCTGCTCGCCCGGTTGGGCGTGTTCGAGGGCGGGTTCACGCTGGAGGCCGCGGAGTACGTGGGGGCTGCGGAGGCCGACGACGGCGACCCTGCCACGCAGGACTACCCGAGCAGCGATGTGCTCAGCAGCCTGGCCGCACTCGTCGACAGCAGTCTCGTCGGCCAGCACGACGCCGACGACCGGCCGCGGTTCTCGATGCAGGCGATCGTGCGCGAATACGCGCGCGAGCAGCTCGCGCGCAGCGGTGCGCAGCCGGCGGTGCGCGAGGCGCACGCCCGCTACTTCCTGGCGATGGGCGACGACGCGGAGGACGACCTCCGCGGGTCGGGCCAGCGCCGGTGGATGCAGCGGCTCGGCGACGAGCGCGACAACCTGCGGGCGGCCGAGCGGTTCCTGCTCGACAACCGCGACTGGGACCGCGCAGCCCGCCTCGCCTTCAGCCTCTACCTGTACTGGTGGGTCACCGGCCTGCTCGGCGAGGTGCGCACCTGGATGGAGGAGGCGCTCGCCTCCGGTGATGAGCTTTCGGACCACACCCGCGCCATCGCCCTCTACTTCAGCCGCACGATCATGTTCTGGAAGGACCCCGACGGCGCCGTCGCGGCCGACCTCACGAAAAGCGTAGAACTGTTCCGGCAGACCGGCGACGCGAACGGCGAAGGGCTCGCGAGCATCTCGCTCGCCCTGGCCCTGCTCGCCGGCAATTCCGCCGACTCGGCGGGCTCGGCGAAGCCCGACACCGAGCGAGCGCGACAGGTGATGGAGCACGCCCTGCAGCTCTACCGCGAGACGGGCAGCGTGTGGGGCGAGTCGATGGCTCTCGTGCTCCTGGGGCGGGTGGCGTTGCGCGAGGGCGCCCTCCAGGAGGCGCAGGACCACTTCGCGCAGAGCCTCGCCCTGACCCAGGGCGCCGACGACCGGGTCGGCGCGCGGATCGCCTCCTACCACCTCGGCTGGACCGAGCTGATGCTCGGCGATGTGACCGCCGCCCGCGCAGACTTCGCGCTCAGCGTCACCATCTCGGCCGCAGTCGGCCACCCCGAAGGGATCGCCTACGGCCTCGAGGGGATGGTGGCGGTGGCCGCGCTGAGCGGTGACAGTGCGCGCGCGGGGCGGCTGGCCGGGGCCGCGCAGGCGCTGCGGGAGCGCAGCGGCCTCCACAACGGCCCCACCTTCACGTTCCACCGGCGGTACCTCGACGACCTCCTCGCCGGCCCGGAGGCCGCGGTGGTCACCGCGGCCATCGCGGCGGGCCGCGAACTCACCGTCGAGCAGGCCGTCGCCGAGGCGCTCTCCGAGGCGCGCAGCGAGCCCGACATCGTGATCTGACCACCGGGGTCACGGCGTCAGCGCATCACGGCGTCACGATCGCGAAGTCGGGGTCGTCCTCGTCGAGCACGCCGACGAGGGCCGTCAGCACACCCAGGTCGCCCTCCACGGTCAGCCCGTCGGAGGCGGTGTCGCCGCCCACGAGCGTCAGCAGCCGCGGCTTGCTGAGCGTGAGGTGCAGCGGCGCGTCGCCCGACGGCTCGCGCTCGACGTAGATGAACACGCCGTTGTGCAGGGTCAGGTGGAAGCTGCGCCCGAGGTCGGTGAGGGTGAGGTCGAACGCGAGGTCCAGCTCCCAGGCCTTCGGGCCGTTCACGCGGATCGCGACGGCGTCGAACAGCTGCTCCGGCGAGAGCTGGATGAGGATGGCCGGCGCGTTCGCGGTCGTCGGGGTGCCGAAGTTCCCCTCCCGCAGCTCGGTCGCCCCCGACAGGAAGAAGTTGCGCCAGGTGCCGTTCTCGGCGCCGTAGGCGAGCTGCTCCAGCGTGTCGGCGTAGAGCGCCCTGGCCTCGGCGTTGTCGGGCTCGCTGAACACGGCGTGGTCGAGCAGCGTCGCCGCCCAGCGGAAGTCGGCGTCGTCGTACGCCTGCTGCGCCAGCTCGACCACCCGCTCCACACCGCCGATCGCGGCCACATAGCGCTCGGCCTGCTCCTTCGGCGGGTGCGGCCACAGCCGGGCCGGGTTGCCGTCGAACCAGCCCATGTAGCGCTGGTAGATCGCCTTCACGTTGTGGGAGACCGAGCCGTAGTAGCCGTGCGTGCTCCACTCGGCGACCAGCGCGGGAGGCAGCTCGAAGACCTCCGCGATCTCGGCGCCCGTGTAGCCCTGGTTGATGTACCGCAGGGTCTGGTCGTGCAGGTACCCGTAGAGGTCGCGCTGCACCTCCAGGAAGTGCCGGATCCGCTCCGCTCCCCAGGTCGGCCAGTGGTGTGAGGCGAACAGCACGTCGGAGGAGTCGCCGTAGCGCTCGATCGCCTCCGTCAGGTACTGCGACCAGACGTGCGGGTCGCGCACCAGCGCCCCGCGCAGGGTCAGCAGGTTGTGGAGGTTGTGGGTGGCGTTCTCGGCCATGCACAGCGCACGGTAGCGCGGGATGTGGAAGTGCATCTCCGACGGCGCCTCGGTGCCGGGGGCGAGCTGGAACTCGATCTCCACCCCGTCGAAGGCGTGCCGCTCACCGGTCTCCTTCACGTCGATGGTCGGCACCAGGATGCCCGCTTCGCCGGTCGACGTGGTCTGGCCGAGGCCGGCGCCGACCTGACCGAGAGGCCCGCGCTCCAGCGCCGCACCGTACATGTAACCGGCCCGCCGGGCCATCGCGGTGCCGGCGTAGACGTTCTCGGCGATGGCGTGCTCGAGGAACCCGTGCGGCGCCACGATCTGCACACGCCGCGCCTCCAGATCGGCGCTCTCCACCACCCCGAGCACCCCGCCGAAGTGATCGACATGGCTGTGGCTGAAGATGACGGCGACCACCGGGCGATCGCCGCGGTGCTCGCGGTAGAGCGCGAGAGCGGCGGCGCCGGTCTCGCGGGAGATGAGCGGGTCGACGACGATCACGCCAGCGTCGGTCTCGATGAACGACATCACCGAGAGGTCGAGACCGCGCGCTTGATAGATGCCCTCCACGACCTCGAAGAGCCCGTGCTTGGCGACCAGCTTCGATTGCCGCCACAGGCTCGGGTTGACGGAGGCGGGCGCGTCGCCGTCGACGAAAGCGTACGTGTCGGCGTCCCAGACCACGTTCCCGTCGGCATCCAGGATCCGGGGGTCGGCGAGCGTGCCGAGGAACCCGCGATCGGCGTCGTCGAAGTCGGCGGTGTCGTCGAACGGCAGCGCCCCGAGCAGGGCGCGGTTGGCGTCGGCGACCGACGCGGCGGGGTCGTTCTGCTTCATGACGTGGTCTCCTCGGTCCGCACGGCCTCCAGCCGCACTGCTACCGCCGAGATTCGCGTAGTCGGGAGGCGCTCGGCAACCCCCGTTCTGCCGCGACCTCCGTCACGAGTTCGCGCCGGCCTCCCGCCACATCGTGGTCACCGGAGCGTCGTCGAGCACGGCGCGGAAGCCGCCGAGCGGCTGGAAGCCCGCCCGACCGTAGCGGTGGTTGTTGGCCGGGTTGGTCGACTCCAGGTAGGCGGGGACGCCGGCGGCGTCGAACCGCGCGAGGTTCTGCGCGAGCAGCTGCTGCCCGATGCCGCGGCCGCGATGGTCGGGATGCGTCGCCAGCAGGCTCAGGTACATGTGCGGAGGCTCGTGGGGGTGCGCCTCCTCGAACAGCGTCCACAGCCGCTCGTAGGCCGCGAAGCGCTCGGGCGCCAGGGCGTCGGACATCAGCGCGTCGAGCTCCCGCTCCTGCTCGGGAGTCAGCTCATCGACGCCGGGCGGCAGCCAGACCGCCACGGTCGCGGCCTCCCCCGCCGGGCCGTCGCTGAGGAACACGGAGTCGTGGACGACGGCGCCCACCACGAACGCGCGCCAGAACGGCAGCAGATGGTCGGTGCGGCCGTCGGCGGAGACCAGCGCCGGACCCCACACCGGGTCGTCGCGGAACGCCAGCGCGAGCGTCTCGGTCACCGCCTCGACGTCGGCGGTCGTCGCCGTGCGCACATCCATACCGGAACTGTAGCCGCGCGGCGGCACCGTGTCAGCGGGCCGCCACGCGACCTCCGGGCGACCGGATCAGGCCGGGAACGCGACCGGGTAGGCCTCGGCGAAGTCGGCCGAGCGACCGACGGCCGCCCAGCGCTCGTCATCGGACAGCAGGCGACGGTCTTGCGCGAGCGACATCTCGACGGCGTTCACGCCGAGCGGCAGGTGCTCGGGGAGGTCGTCACGAGCGGCCAGCGCCACGAGGATCTCGGCGGCGCGGCGCGGGTCGCCGGCCGGCCCTTCCGGGTTCTGGCGGAGACGCGTGTTGACCGCGCCGATGGTCTGCTCGTAGCCGGCGGGGATGTCGTGCACGGTCATCGACGAGCCGGCCCAGTCGGTGCGGAACCCGCTCGGCTCGACCACCAGCACGCGGATGCCGAACGGCGCCGTCTCGGCGCGCAGCACCCGGCTGAACCCGTCGATCGCGAACTTGGCCGCCTGGTACGACGCGATCCCCGGTGAGCCGCCGACGCGGCCTCCCACCGACGAGAACTGCACGATGAGCCCGCCGCCCTGCGCGCGCAGCAGCGGGATGGCCGCCTTCGACACGGTGTAGACGCCCCAGAAATTCGTTTCGAACTGGGCGCGCACGTCCGCGTCGTCGGCGGTCTCGATCGGAGCGACGTTGGCGTAGCCGGCGTTGTTCACGATGACGTCGAGTCGGCCGAAGGCCGCGTTCGCCTCGTCGAGGGCGGCTCGGGCGCGCTCGGAGTCGGTGACGTCGAGGGCGAGCGGGAGGAGGCGGTCGCCGTGCTGCGCGGCCAGATCGTCGAGCTGCTCGGGGCGGCGCGCCGTGGCGGCCACGCGGTCGCCGGCCTCCAGCGCGGCGACGACGAGCTCGCGGCCGAAGCCGCGGGAGGAACCGGTGATGAACCATGTCTTCTGCATGTCGTTAATACAACACAGTTTCATTATTTTGTGCAACCCGGTTGCGGTAAACTCTCAGCATGACGACCGCCGACCCGCAATCCACCGGCTTCCAGCGCGCCCGCTCCCCCGAGGCCAAGCACGCGCGCGAGACCGCGATCCTGGAGGCCGCGCGCACGCTCGGCGCGCGCGACGGCATCCGCCAGGTGACGCTCACCGACATCGCAGTCGAGACCGGAATGCACAAGTCGGCCATGCTGCGCTACTTCGAGACGCGGGAGGAGATCTTCTTGCGACTCACCGCGGACGGCTGGCGCGAATGGACGCCGGTGCTCTGCGACCGGATCGCCGCGGGCGAGCCGGCCACGGCCTCCACGGTCGCCCGCGCGTTCGCGAGCACCCTCGCCGCGCGCGGCGCGTTCTGCGACCTGCTCGCGCAGGCGCCCCTCAACCTCGAGCGCAACGTCTCTCTCGACGCGGTGCGGAGGTTCAAGCTCACCACCCGGGAGAGCCTCGACCGCATCGTCGCCGCGATCCGCGCCGCGCTGCCCGGGCTGACAGACCAGGACGGCGTCGACGTCGTTGCGACCGCGACCTCCCTCGCCGGGACGTTCTGGCAGATCGCGACCCCGTCGGAGGAGGTTGCGACCCTCTACCGCTCCGACCCGCGGATGTCGCACGCGCTGATCGATGTGGAGCCGCGGCTCGAGCGCATCCTCACGGCGCTCTTACGGGGCCAGCTCGCCGCGTGACCACCGTCGAGGCGTGAGAAGCGGCTACTGCGGGTGCGGGGTCTCGCCGCTCTCGAGCATGGCGACGAGCTTCGCGAGGCGATTGCCGCGGCTGGCCGCGCTCGGCGCGGTCATCAGGCGGTGCAGCACCGAGTAGCGGTTCGCCGCGTTCAGGGTCGCGAAAGTGGCCGCGGCCGCCTGCGACACCTCGAGGGCGGCGAGGAGGTCCTCCGGCACCTCGGCCGTTCGCGAGCTCGCGTACGCGCGCTCCCACCGCCCGTCGGCCTTGGCCCGCTCGATCTCGGCGTGCCCGCGCTCGCGCATCCGACCCTCGGCGATCAGCCCCTCCACGAGGCCGATGTTTCGCTGCGACCACAGCGATGACGCGCGCCGCGGCGTGAACCGCTCGACGAATGTGGCCTCGTCACGGCTGCGCTTCTGGCCGTCGATCCACCCGCTGCACAGCGACTCGTCGACCGCCTGCGCGTAGGTGAGGGAGGTCGGTTCGGTCGTGCCCTTCTTTGCGAGCACCAGCCATACGCCGTCGGAGACGCCCTCATTGACATCCAGCCACGCGCGCCAGGCGGCGGCGTCGGCCACGATCAATTCGTCCGCTTCGATCCCCATGCCGAAACCCTAGCGGCGGGCGCCGACACGGGCCGGCCGCCTCACACGTGCAGCAGCACGAGCACGTGGTAGACGACGAACGCCGGCCAGACGATCGCCTGCAGCAGCCCCCAGACGACACCCCAGAACGAACCGTCGGAGACCGACACGAAGTACACCGCCGCGCCGATGTAGGCGATGAGGAAGAAGAACCCCCATTGGGCGGACTGGACGTACACTCTGCCCCGGCCGTTGTCGCTCATTCCACATCCCCGATCGTCACCGTCGCACTCCCTTGCCGCCAGGGTAGCGACGGGAGCCGGCACCGGCCACACCCTCCGTGCCCGCACCGATGCACCGCGGTCGCGACGGGCGGTACCGTTCCCGGGTCAACGCCGACGACCGCCGACGCTGCATTCGACGAATGGAGCTCTCATGGGCTGGACAACACGCAACCTCACTCAGCGCTACGGCGCACCCGCCGCCGCGGGGCGCCCGACCGCCTATCTGCTGGCGACGGACGGCACCCGCCACGTCGTCTACCGGGAGGCCGGGCCCGGCCTCCAACCGACCGGCCACCTCATCGAGCAGTACTGCGGCTCCGACGACGTGTGGCACCCCAAGGACATCACCGACGAGGCGTCGGGAGCGATCGCGACCTCCGACCCGTCGGGCTATGCGTTCGACGCCGAAGGCAGTCAGCACGTCGTCTACCTGAGCGGCGACGACGGCCACATCCACGAGCTGTACCAGGCGGACGGCTGGCACGCGAACGACCTCATGGACGCCTCCGGCACGGTCGTGCGCGTCGTCAACCCGCCGATGGGCTGGGCGTCCAAGACCCACGCCGTGCAGCAGGTCGTCTTCCGGGGCGACGACCCGCGGGGCGTTCACCTGCTGAGCCGCGGAACCGGCGACGGAGCCACCTGGAGCCAGCAGATCCTCACCCGGCTCGGAGGCCCGACCTCCGCCTCGGCCCCCGCCGGCTTCGCATTCGACGCCGCCGGCACCCAGCACGTGCACTACGTGGGCGACGACCAGCTCATCCACGAGTACACGATGGACGGCTCCGGCTGGCACTACAGCGGCGACCTCGGCGTGAACGTCGGCGCCGCGCACGACTCCCTCCCGCAGCCGACCGGCTACGGCTTCGCCGCCGACGGCTCACGGCACGTCCCCTGGACCGGCGACGACGTCGACACGCACGAGGCCTCCAACGCCGGAGCCGGCTGGTCAACGCTCAATCTGACCCAGGACCGCGGCGCGACCCCGCCCGCCCGCGACCTCCCGCCCTCGGGTTACGCCTACGAGTCGAACGCGCAGGCGCCCGTCGCCACCCGGCACGTCGTGTACGCCGGAAGCGATGGGATCGTCTACGAGTTCTGGAACGACCCGAGCGGCTGGCACGTCAATCCGCTCACCGGAGGCGAGGGATCGTTCCCCGCCGGGTCGGCGCCGATCGGCTACGCGAATCCGGCCCTCGGCACGCAGAACGTCTTCTACCGCTCGACGACCGGGGACATCGTGGAGCTGCGTTACACGCCCGGGCGCCTGGGCAGCGTGAACGTGCACGGCCTCCACACCCGCGCAGCGCTCTGACGACTCGCTCCCGCAGCGCGCCTGACGGCGGGCGTGTGTCACAGCGCACTGCGCTGCGTCGTCTGAGGGTGTGTACGCAGCGGTGTACGCAGAGACCAGGAGGGTAAGACGATGCGGGTGTTCGTAGCGGGCGGGAGCGGGGTGCTCGGCAGGCGGCTGGTGCCGCAGCTGGTGGAGCACGGCCACACGGTGACGGCGACGACCACGACATCCACCAAGCGCGGCCTGATCGAGGCGATGGGCGCGGAGGCCGTGGTCATGGACGGGCTGGACGCCGCCTCCGTCGGGCGTGCTGTGGCGTCGGCCGAGCCCGACGCGATCATCCACCAGATGACGGCGATCAACCCGGCGCACGCCGGCAAGCCGGACATCAAGCACCCCGACCAGTGGTTCGCGGGCACCAACCGGCTGCGGGTGGAGGGCACCGACCATCTGCTCGCCGCCGCTCAGGCACAGGGCGTCACGCGCTTCCTCGCTCAGGGGTACGCGAGCTGGAACGGCATCCGCGAAGGCGGCTGGGTGAAGACCGAGGAGGATCCGCTCGACACGTTCGTGGGCACGCCCACTGCGACGGTCATGGCTGCGATGAAGCACGTGGAGGACACCGTGACGGCCTACGGCGGCACCGTGCTGCGCTACGGCGCGCTCTACGGACCCGGCGCGACGGACGACCAGGTGGAGATGGTCCGCAAGCGGCAGTATCCGCTCGTCGGGCGCGCCCAGGGCTACAGCTCATGGATCCACCTCGACGACGCGGCCTCCGCCACCGTCCTCGCTCTCGAGAAGGGAGCGACGGGGATCTACGACATCGTCGATGACGACCCGGCGCCCGCGAACGAATGGCTGCCCTACCTGGCGAAGGTCGCCGGGGCCAAGCCTCCCCGGCGCGTCCCGGTCTGGCTGGCCCGTATCGCTGCGGGCGACCAGGCCGTCATGATGATGACGGAGGGCCGCGGCTTCTCCAACGCGAAGGCGAAGCGCGAGCTGGGCTGGACGCTGCGATACCCGTCGTGGCGGCAGGGATTCGAGGAGGGACTGCAGTGACCGGAGACGGAGTGACCGGAGCCGACGAGACGTTCGAGGAGCTGCGCCCCCTGCTGTTCTCGATCGCGTACCGCATCCTGGGCAGTGTCACGGAGGCCGAGGACGCCGTGCAGGAGACCTGGCTGCGCTTCGAGGCCGCCGACGTGCAGCCGAGATCGCTCAAGGCGTACCTCTCGACGGTCGTGACTCGTGTTTCGATCGACGTCCTCGGCTCGGCCCGGGTGCGCAGGGAGGCGTACGTGGGCCCGTGGTTCCCCGAGCCGCTGCTGTCCGACCCGTACCAGGACCCGGAGCGCGCGGCCGAGCTCTCCGACTCGCTGTCGATGGCCGCCCTCCTGCTGCTGGAGCGCCTCTCGCCGCTCGAGCGGGCCGTGTTCGTGCTGCGGGAGGTGTTCGCGTTCGACTTCCCCGAGATCGCCGCGACGGTCGGCCGGTCGGAGGCCGCGTGCCGGCAGCTGGCCGTGCGGGCCCGCAGACACATGGACGAGGGCCGCCCGCGGTTCGACGCCGACCGTGCGGAGCGGGAGGCCCTGGCCGGTCGATTCTTCGACGCGTTCCGCGCGGGCGACGTTGAGGCCCTGCGCGCCCTGCTCGTCGCCGACGTCGACATGGTGGGCGACGGCGGAGGCAAGGCCCCGCAGTGGGCGCAGCGGATCGTCGGCCTGGAGAACGTCGCGCACGTGCTCGTCTCGATGTCCGGGCCGTTCCTCGCGATCGGCGGCACGCTCGAGCCGCGGGAGATCAACGGTCAGCCCGGCGCGGTGTTCCGCGATCGCGACGGCGGCGTGATCAACACGATGGTCCTCGAGATCGTGCCGGGCGGCATCCAGACGATCCGCAGCGTCATCAACCCCGACAAGCTCGGACACGTGGGCCCGGTCGGGGACGCCTGGTCGGTGGTGCGGGAGGCCAACCGGGCCCGCCTCGCCTCCGGCGGCGACCCGCTGCCTCCCCTGGCGAAGCGCCGTCTCCCGGACTGAGCGCCGGCTCCCGGAGTGAGCGCCGCCTCCCGGAGTGAGCGCCGCGCCCGGATCTCGACGACCGGACGCGCAAGGCGTTCCGCCCGGGCGGCGGTCGCCGCTACTCTCGGCTCATGGCCTCCGTCCCGCTCTCCGACGCGCAGGTGCGCGAGCTGCGCGAGAAGTACGCCGCGGGTGCGCGCCAGGTGCAGCTCGCGGACGAGTACGGGGTGCGGCAGAACACCGTGTCGAGCCTGGTCACCGGCCGGTCACGGCTGGAGGCGGGCGGCCCGATCCTGCCGGGCAAGAGCCGCAAGGTCACGAGCGAGGAGGTCGTCGCGATCCGGGAGGCCGTGGCCGCGGGCACACCGCGGGCCGACATCTCGGCGCGCTACGGGATCTCGCATCAGATGGTCTCGAACATCGCGTCCGGCCGCGCCTTCGCCGACGTCGGCGGCCCGCTCACCAGCGCCGCCGTCACCCGCGCGCGTCCGTTGACGGTGGAGCAGGTCGAGCGCATCCGCGAACGGCTCGCGGCCGGCGAGGACCGCGCGGCGGTCGCGGAGGCCTTCGGCGTCTCGCACTGGACCATCGCGTCCGTGGTCCGCGGCGCCACGACCGGCGTCGTCGAGACCTCCGGGGAGGACGACGACGTCGTGCAGATGCGCCGCCTCCACAGCGAGGGCGTCTCGCAGACCGAGATCGCGCGGAGGTTCGGCACGAGTCAGCAGCGGGTCAGCCTCATCGTGCGCGGCAGTAGCCACGCGGCCCACGGCGGCCCGATCGCCGAGCCTCACCGTCGCAGGCTCGGCGACGACGAGGTCCGCGGCATCCGGGAGGCCTATGCGGCCGGCGCCCCGCTGGCCGAGCTGGCCGAGCAGCACGACGTGGCCGCGGCGCTGCTGCGACTGGTCGTGACCGGCCGCACCTACGCCGACCGCCCCGGCCCGATCGCGCCCGCCGACCGCCACGACTGACGCGGGGATCGGCCGAAGGGCACGTCGTTGTCACTTCGAGTGCCCGAAAGCGACAACGACGTGCCCTTCGGCGCAGCGTCAGCGGGTGATCGTGCCCGGCAGAACAGCGGGTTGCGCGACAGCGGCCCGCTCCACGCGGCGGTAGTGCCGCAGCACCAGCCAGAGGGTGACGATGCCGACGGCCGATACGAACGCCAGCCCGATGACGTAGAGCAGCGTCGCGAGGGCCTCCACCTGATTGGCCGTACTCTGCTGCAGGGTCCCGTTCTGCAGCTGCTCCAGGGCGCCGCCGGTGAACAGCACCGCGACGAACGACGCGATGTCGGCCGACGAGTCCCAGGCCGCGTGGAGGAGCGACACGCACGCATAGGTGAGCAGGATCCACCACGACCAGCGGAACCGCCGGCCTCCACCCGCCGCGCCGAAGATCACGGCGCCGAGGATGGCCGTCCACATCACGTGCCCGACCGGCGCCAGGATGGCACGCACCAGCTCGGTCTGCAGCAGCGAGACCAGGTCGATGCCGCGGGAGGTGATGGCCGCGTTGAACGCGTAGCCCGCCGACTCGAACGCCGCGAACCCGGCGCCGATCGTCGCGCCGAGCAGCGCGCCCTGCTTCGCGGTCTTCGGCACCGTGCGCCAGCCGAAGATCAGCAGCAGCACGACCTTCACGAACTCCTCGATCAGCCCGACCAGCCCGTACACCCAGAAGCTCTCGTGGAGGTCGGCCTCCAGCAACGACGCCCCGAGCACCCCGAAGATGCCGCCGACGAAGAAGGCGAGGATGAGCTGCAGGGTGCTGATCGACCCGGTCACCCGCTCGATCGCGAAGAGCACCACGCAGAACGGCACGAGGAAACTGCCCAGCAGGATGAGCGTCGGCACGAGGTTGCTGTTGCCCGTGAAGGCCGTCACGACGATCGTGACGATCCACAGCCCGAGCCCTGCGAGCAGCGTCTTCCACCACCAGCCGTGATGGTGGTGCGGGTGGTCCCGGTTCTCGACGTTCGGCGCTTCGACGGCGGTCATGCGGCCGACGCTACTCCGCTGCGCCCTCCTTCGGTCACGGGGCGGCGTCGCGGTTCGTGATCGTGAACGCCAGCCGCGCGGCCGGCCCGAACACCGGCAGCGCCCGCGCCGCATCCGGGAGCGGGAGCACCGCGTGGATGACGTTCCGGTTGTCCGGGTCGGGCGTGAGGGTGAGCTCCTCCGTCATCTGCCCGAGCTGGTTGATCGCGCCGGGCACCGCGCTGTTCCAGCCCGTCCAGGCGCCGAAGCGGCCGTCGGCCGAGCGGCCGATGTCGACGATGAGCACGTCCTGCCAGTCACCCACCTGCTCGAGGTTGCTGCTGAAGTCGAAGACGCCGTTGCGGGTGATGACCTGGTAGACACGCAGGGTCAGCGCGTACCGGGAGAGGTCCTGGCTGAGTTGCTCGTAGTCGCCGGCCGGCCCGGCGGCTGACGCGGCGGCCTGGGCCGCCATGTCCTCCGCGACCGACGCGACCGCCGCCGCCGCGACGGCGGAGAGGGTCGGGTCGAGCGGGTTGTCCAGCGCGACATTGACCGGCTCGATCGATGGCGCCTCGCGCTCCTGATCCTCCTCACCCTCGCTGAACGAGTCGACGAAGCGGTGCCACCAGCCCTGGCGGGGCGGGGCGGCCTCCGTCGCGGCCTCGGTCGCGGGCGCAGCGGCCGGCGCGACCGCCGGCGTGAGGTCGTCCCCCACTCCCGGCGTCACGTTCGTCGGCGGGAGGTCGGTCGGCGGCTCCTTCGAGAACAGGAACGTCCCCACGAGCGGGATCGGCGCGTCCACCGAGTCGTCGCCGGCCGCGCCTCGTGCATGCTGGGCGATCTCGGCGTTCAGCTGCACCGGGTTGTAGTGGACGGCCTTCTGCTCGGTGATCAGCACCGAGAGTCCGCGGATGGCGAGTTGGAGGTCGGCCTGCCAGGCGACGTCCGGCTGGGAGTCGAGCGCCGACGCCGGAGGCAGGGAGCTCAGTTCGACCTGCACCGACCAGTGGCCGAAGAGGAAACGCGCCAGGTTCTGGTAGCCCTCCTCGGAGTTCACCTCGCCGTACGGCCCCGAGTGCGACTTGTAGACGAACGCGCGGTGGGCGCCCTTCACGTAGGCGTTCTCGATGAGCACGAGTCCGTCGCTGCGCGGCCCGACCCCCAGCTTGGCCAGGTTGTAGTCGTTCGAGTCGGTCCCGATGATGCAGAACACGTCATCGACGTCGAACACCTCGGGCGGGATGACGCGGGGGTCCCACGCCTCGCCGATCGGCTTGTCGCCGAACTTCTTGCCCGGCGTCAGGTAGCCGTACATCTTCGGCGGCGAGAAGATGTCCGAACCGGCCGGCCCGAAGGTCTCCATCAGCCAGTTCAGAAGGCCGCCGGTGAACACGATGCCGCCGTGCGGGGTCGCGTAGGTGCAGAACTTGGCGACCAGCTCCTTGGCGGGGATGCGGCCGTCCTCCTCGCAGACCTTCTGCATCATGCAGCGCGCGACCAGGCCGCCCATGGAGTGCGCGACGAGGAACACCTTCGGCGCTCCGGTCTTCTCGCGCACCTGGAGGACGAGGTCGTAGAGCTCCCGCGCCGCCTGCTCGATGTCGAAGCCCTGAGCGGAGGTGTGCTCGCGGACGAGGTCCTCGGTCCAGGTGATGGCCCGGTCGAAGAGGTTGCCCGAACGCGGCGTCGGTGCGGCGTAGGTCGTAGCGGCTTCGTCGTAGAAGCGGTGGATCCAGA
This sequence comes from Leifsonia sp. Leaf336, assembly GCF_001423695.1. Lineage (GTDB taxonomy): Bacteria > Actinomycetota > Actinomycetes > Actinomycetales > Microbacteriaceae > Leifsonia. The sequence continues at coordinate 806,691 of NZ_LMOZ01000002.1, read as the reverse complement.
TCGACCTCTGCGGGAGGGTGCCGTCGGCAGCCGTCGCGAGCAGTTCCTTCTGGCTCCCCCGCACGAGCACCTGGTAGTCGCGCTCGCCGAGCAGCCGAAGAAGCGGCCCCTCGAACTGGTAGAACTTGGGGTCGCCGTCGCCGTTGACCCGGGTGTGTGTGGCGCCCTCGTTGAAGCCGTAGAAGGGATCGTTGACCGTGGAGTCGATCTGACTGGTCGGGCCGGCATACCCGCGGCAGTAGACGATCGGAAGCTCGTTCACGGGGACACTGTCCCGCCAATGCTGAGGAAGTGTCAAGACCGGCTGGTCTACTGCCCGATCATAAGCACGACGAAAGCGGCCGGCCGCCCCTCCCGGTGAGGAGGAACGACCGGCCGCCGGTGAACCCGAGAATCAGCCGCCGATGCGGATGAGCTTCTTGTTCACGAACTCGTCGGCGCCGAAACGGCCGAGCTCGCGGCCCGAACCTGAGCGCTTCACGCCGCCGAAGGGCAGCTCCGCGCCGTCGGCGAGGACCACGTTGACGAAGACCATGCCGGCCTCGATCTGGTCGGCGACCCGCAGAGCCTGCTCCTCGTCGGTCGTGTAGAGGTACGAGCCGAGGCCGAACGGGGTGTCGTTCGCGATGCGCACCGCGTCCGCCTCGTCCTTCGCGCGGAAGACCTGCGCGACCGGACCGAAGAACTCCTCCTTGGAGGCCGGGTTCTCCGGCGTGACGTCGGTCAGCACCGTGGTCTCGAAGAAGGCGCCGTTGCGGCCGCCGCCGCGCACCAGGGTGGCACCGTTCGCGACCGCGCGCTTGACCTGGTCGTCGAGACCCTCCGCCGCCTTCAGCGACGACAGCGGGCCGAGCGCCGAGCTCTCGCTCGTCGGGTCGCTGGCCTCGACCTCGGCGAGCTTGGCGGTGAACTTCGCCAGGAACGAGTCGTAGAGCTCGTCTGCGACGACGAACCGCTTGGCCGCGTTGCAGGACTGGCCGCTGTTGTCGAGACGGGCGTCGACCGCGTTCTGCACGGTGGCGTCGAGGTCGTCGGTCGACAGCAGGATGAACGGGTCGGAGCCGCCCAGCTCGAGCACGACCTTCTTGAGGTTGCGGCCCGCGATCTCGGCGACCTTCGCACCGGCGCGCTCGGAGCCGGTGAGCGAGACGCCCTGCACCCGCGGGTCGGCGATGACGGTCTCGATCTGGTCGTGCGACGCGTAGATGTTGACGTAGGCGCCCTCAGGGAAGCCCGCGTCGAGGAACATCTTCTCGATAGCGGCGGCCGACTCCGGGCACTGCTCGGCGTGCTTGAGGAGGATGGTGTTGCCGATGATCAGGTTCGGTCCGGCGAAGCGCGCCACCTGGTAGTACGGGAAGTTCCAGGGCATGACCCCGAGCAGCACGCCAAGGCCCGAGCGGCGGACGACCGCGGAACCGCTGCCGTCGAGCAGCTGGATCGGCTCGTCCTTCAGGAACTCCGACGCGTTGTCCGCGTAGTACTCGTAGATGGCGCCGGCGAAGTCGACCTCGCCCAGCGCCTGCTCGACCGGCTTGCCCATCTCGCGCACGATGATGTCGGCCAGCTCCTGGCGACGCTCGACGTGCAGCTGACCGACGCGACGCACCAGGGCCGCGCGCTCCTCCACCGTGGTCGTCTTCGACCAGGTGCGGTACGCGTTGTCGGCCGACGCGATCGCGGCTTCGAGACCGGCGTCGGTGATCGTGTCGAAGGTCTTGACCGTCTCGCCCGTGGCGGGATTGGTCACGGCGTAGCTCATGTTGCTCCTTATTCCTACAGTGACGGGGTCGTGGCCCTGGGTGATCGTGGCGAAGAGGGCCTTACGGGAAAGGCCCTCGGTAAAGACCCTACGGGTAGCGTGCGACTCGCGCTACGAGTCGAAGCCCAGGCCGACGGCATCGAGACGCGCGCGCATACCGGATCGGGAGAATCGCTTGCATATTTGAAACTGAATGCGGTATTTCTATCTGGTACTTTGGTGCCTGTGTTCGAAGATGCGGTGGTAGTGGCGGCGACGTTCGATGGGGCCGCGGAGCCCGGTCGTGATGGTGCCGCGCAGTGAGTGTGGTGGAGTTTTCCGCTGACGCATGGCAGGCATCGTCGCCGGGATTGCGGGAGGGACTTGCTGCTCGGAGCGAGTCACTCGGCGAGTTGCTGCAGGGCTTGGAAAGCTTGGCGGCCTCAAACAACATCAGTGGTCACGGTGCGGACGCGATGCGTGCGTACATCGGTGAAGTGCATGTGCCGATCCTGCGGTCGCTTCTGATCGGGGTGTCCACGTTCCAGACCGCCGTCGGGGTGTATTGGAACGGTTACGCCCAGGTCGATGGTGACGGGAACTTCCGGTTGGTGCGCGACGAATTCGATGCCCATCTGGTCCAGCTGGATCAGGGATTGGCACAGCTACGCGGCTTCGGCATCGAGCTGCGGCGGATCGTCGCGGATGCGTCGCATCTGGTGTCACTGGGCACGGCGGGTGCGGACGCGGTTGAGAAGACGGCCAAGGACGTGCAAGAGATGCACGCCATCGCGAAGGGTCAGTGGGAGGCCTGGGAGGCGTATGAGTCGTGGGACCCTGGGTTCGGGCAGGTCAGGAACCTGATCGGTGAACTGCGCGGCGTCCTCACGAATATAGGGTCCCTGACCGTTGGGCGAGGTCGCTCGTACACTTCGGGGAGTTTCAACCTCACCCTCGAGCGGCTGGGCGAGCTGACCTCCGGAATGACTGACTACTGCCAGTCGAATCAGCACGTCGCCGTTGCGGGCTGGGAGCGGATGCTCTCTCAGTACGTGGAGGATGTCGATGCAGCCCGCAAGGAGGATGCGGGCTGGGGTCTGTTGTGGGACGGGTTGCAGATCCTCACCGGCGCGGTGGTCACGGCCATCGGGTTGGGCTTGACCCCCTTTACCGGCGGAGCCTCGTTCACACTGACGGTGCTGGGCGCAAGCCTCCTGGTCGGCGGGTTCAACAGCGCGATCAACCATGTCTCGGTCCTGACCACCGGTAACGACCTCAACCTTGCCGGTACGTTCATGGACGGCGTCGGCCGATGGTACGACGCCAACGTGGCCCGGCCCGGGGCCCAATCCGGCAGTTGGGGAGCAGAGTTCCTCGCCGGCGTCGGGTCGGGTGTGATCGAGGCATTCAGCAGCGCCGCACAACTGAACGTGCACCAGATCGGCCTCGGCATCAACGCGTTCGCGGCCGACCCGCTGAGCGGTATTGAGCAGGCCTGGGCCCAACTCTCCACCACCGCCGGCCTGATCCTGTCCGGCGACGCATTCGTCACGGGCCAAGTCGCCAGCGTGCTCATCCCGGGAGCCGCGACCGTCAAGGGCCTGCGAGCGGGCAGTCTCTTCACGACAACGAACCGCCGGCCCATCGGCAAACCACCCACCACCACCTATCCGGGCAAAGGGGTTGGAGGGCATCACTCCGGCGACGACCTGACGATCGCCGAGGGCCGAGTCGTCAGCGAAGCGGTCAGCGGTGTTCCTGAAACCTTAAAGGATCTCTTTTCAGGTGGACGGATTCCAAAATCGAGCGAGCTCCGACGCTTTGCCCTCGAACAAGGGTGGTCGTTAACGCAGAACCCAAACGGTCCGGCGAAATACTTGGATGAAAACGGGATACCTCGAATCACTATCAAGTCTGGGAGCGAGCGGGCGGAAGGAAGCGGCTTTCCTCACGTCGAATACAAGGACGCGAATGGCGAGCGGTTCGACCCCGCAACGGGTGATCCGGTGAAGCGGAAAGATCCGGTGGGCAACCACCGCGAGATCGACATTGATGACTAGAACGGAACGGGAAATGGACTACCACGAAATAGACGAAACGCTCGCTCAGGTTTACTTGGAGGATAGTTTCGTCCTGAGTATCACGGTCACGCCTGGGCGCGTCGTGTTTGACATGGAGGTTGTTCTGCTCCCTCCGCACGAAATGTACTCCGCGCCAGCTGATGGCGAGCGTTACCACTACAAGCGCGGTGAGGTCGTGTTCTCGTCCGTAAAGAGCCTGACGTGGTCGGGTCAGGGGGTTCCACCGTCCACCGACCCAGTCGACGGAAGCATCGATTTCGGCAACATCGACAGCATGACTGCCGAAGGATCCACCTACTTCCTCGAAGGAGACTGGGGCCGGATGCAGATCTCGTCCCCTGTGCCTCCGGAAGTGGTGTTGGCACACGCATCCGAATAGCACTGGTGACCAGAACGCAATTCAACACGGAGCATGTTGCTGGATTCATCCGTGATTGCATTGGCACGCGCGGCCGCGTGCACTCGGGTGACAGCGTATCCGGCGGAATTGTCTTCACCATGTACGAAGCGTTCGGTTTCGATTGCGGGCTGGAAACGCGGTATGGATCCTTCGGCCTGATCCTCCCAGTCGAGCCAGGTGTGTCCATCCGTTCTTTCCCTGGTCGTGATATCTCCAAGAACGCCGACCCGCAATCAATTCTCGAGAGCCTGGAACTGGTGGATAAGTATTGCAGGCTTAGGTTGCCGGACAAGTATCTTGAGGCTCATGCTGAGGCCCACGGAATTGACTTCAAGATTGCCCTTCCCGTTATTGAACCCGATGAGCCTCCGCGGGTTGATGTTCACTATGAATGGACGCAATATCCCATCTGGCTCGATGGTAGATACGGGATCGACAGTATCGACGGACATGAGCTTGGCCTGAGCCGCGAGTTAGTGCGAGACCTTCGCGCTTGGAGCGACTCCGGCGATGCCCTATTCAACGCCGATGACCCGGCCAACAGCACTGCACCAGCCAATTTCCTCGAAGACGGCTTTGCACTCGCGAAGCGAGTGCGCGCAGAGCTTCCAGCCGAGTGGATCGTGACGTGCTTCAACCCGTCGGCCCGCAGGAAAGTCGTCCTCACCTTGGAGCAATGAATCGCTGTCGCCTACCAGCGCGCTGATACCGGGAGCCAAAGCCAATGAAGGGCGTCCGGGCGGCAGCCTGCTGACCCAGCCCGCCCTCGGCAAGTCGCCAGCTACAGCTGACCTCCGAAGCAACGGGCAAGACGGCTGTGCCCGGGCCCCGACATGCCGACGGGTGCTTGGGAGGCTGTGGCAGGGCAAGGGATTCGCGATCACTCGAACAGACGACGAGCTTGTCGCGATTGTGAAGGAGGCGCGATGAAGGGGGCGTACGTCTTCTCGTCAGACCCGAGGGTATTTGAGGCGTTTGCTGAGTTGCTTCTTGAGGCGGGCGGCAGCCGCGGGAACGATGTCGCTCAATACATCGACGCCCAAGGCCTCGGGACCACCGTCTTTTCGCATCAGGGCGCAGACGACCCTGATGTAGTAGAACCGCCGAACGAGTACCAAGGCAGGCGTCCTCCGGTGCCTCTGCCGCAACTGAGCTGTTGTCTCGTCGAGTGCCGTTGGGAGCATGTATTCATCGAGTGGATGCGGCGACTCGCCGAATCTCTCCGCGCGCCTCTTTGGATTCTGGACAGCGATGGAACGCTGTGGGACTTGGTGAGCGCAATCGATGGAGCGGTGCGCCTGTAGACGACCCCGCCATTTGAAGCGCTACGAGTCGAAGCCGAGGCCGACGGCATCGAGGGTCTTCTGGAGGGCGTTCCTGCGTCCTTCGTTGTGGTCGGCGCGGTTCAGCGCCCACCTGCTCAGGTTGATGCCGGTGCTCGCCAGCGGCTCCGGCGGGAACGGCGTCGGCCGGCTGCGCACCATCTTCAGTTCGGTCAGCTCCGTCGGCGTGCCGCCCAGGAGGTCGAGCAGCACCTGCGCGGCGAACCGCGTGCTGCCGACGCCGAGGCCGGTGAACCCGCTCGCGTAGGCAACGCGGCCCTTGCGCGCCGTGCCGTAGAACGCGCAGAACCGGCTGCAGGTGTCGATCGCGCCGGCCCAGCGGTGCGTGGCGCGGATGCCCTCCAGCTGCGGGAAGGTCGTGAGCAGGTGCCCCGCGAGCCGCTCGAACGTCGCCCGGCGCTCCTCGTAGGCCGGTTCGACGCGACGGCCGTAGTGGTAGATCGCGTCGTAGCCGCCGAACAGCAGTCGGTTGTCGTGCGAGAGCCGGTAGTAGTGGAACTGGTTGCCCATGTCGGCGAGTCCCTGCCGATTCGTCCAGCCGATGTCGGCGAGCTGGGAGGCCGTCAGCGGCTCGGTCATCAGCACGTAGTCGTACACCGGCACCGTCATCAGCCGGTTGCGCTTCAGCAGCGACGGGAAGACGTTGGTCGCCAGCACCACCCGATCGGCGCTGACGACTGTGCCGTTGACGGGCAGCCGCACCGGGCCGGAGCCCGTGGTCTGCACGTCGCCGACGGGCGAGCCCTCGTAGACCTCCACCCCCAGCGCTTCGCACGCCTCGGCCAGCCCCCGCGCCAGCTTCGCCGGGTGCACGAGGGCGGCGTCGCGGCGGTTCCACACTCCGCCGAGATAGGTCGGCGAGTCGACCTCCTCGCGCACGGCGGCCTCGTCGAGGAACTCGCCCTCCCCGTCGGCCGCGGCCTCCTGCGCCCAGGCGACCTGATGCGGCTCGACGGCGACGTTCAGCACGCCCGTGCGTTCGAAATCGGCGTCGATGCCGAGCTCGGCGAGCGTGCGCTCGATCGCGTCGAGGTTCTCGCGCCCGAGCTGCTGGAGACGGTCGAACTCCTTCGGAAAGCGCCCGCGTCCGTTGATCTCGCCGTGCGTGAGACTCGCCTCGCAGAAGCCGCCGTTGCGTCCGGAGGCCGCCCAGCCGATCCGCTCGGCCTCCAGCAGCACCACCCGCCTGCCGGGATCCCGCTGCTTCGCCAGCAGGGCGGCCCAGAGGCCGAGGTAGCCGCCGCCGACCACGGCGAGGTCAGCGCGCAGCGGCTCCTCGACGGCGGGGCGGCGGGCACTCGGCGCATCGGCGATCCAGAACGAGCCGTGCTCGCTGACGTCCAGGAGGTGCGCGATCGCGGCGGCCGACGGGGCGTGCCGTTCGAAGACGGTCGTGTGGGGCATGGGGCTCCTTGGTCGAGAGAAGAAGGGAGGTGCGGACGCCTGCGCTCAGGCGACCCGGTCGGGCTCCGCGCGCGGCACCGAGTCGAGCAGCAGCCGCGTGTACGCGTGCTGCGGGTTCGAGAGCAGGTCGACCGTGCGGCCGCTCTCGACGATCTCGCCGGAGCGCATGACGACGGTCCGCTCGCAGACCGTGCGCACGACGCCGAGGTTGTGGCTGATGAACAGCACGGTCAGGCCGCGATCGCGCCGGATGTCGGATACGACCTCCAGCACCTGCGCCTGCACCGACACGTCGAGCGCGCTCGTCGCCTCGTCCATGACGAGCACGGCGGGCTCGATCGCGAGCGCCCGGGCGATCGCGACGCGCTGCCGCTGACCTCCGGAGAGCGTGCGCGGAAGCGCCTGCGCGTGCGCCTCCACAAGCCCGACCTGGCCGAGCAGGGTGAGCACCTGCGAGCGGGCGTCGGCCGCGCCGAGGCCGGGGTGGTGGAGGCGCAGCGCGTCCTCCACCGCGCGGCCCACGCTCATGCGCGGGTCGAGCGAGAGGTACGGGTCCTGGAACACCATCTGGATGCGGCGCGCGTGCCGGAGGCGGTCGGCGCGCGTGCGCGGCTTCCCGGTCTGCGCTTGGCCGTCGATCGACACCGTGCCGGAGTCCGGCTGCTCGAGGCCGACGATCATGCGGGCGAGGGTCGACTTGCCCGATCCCGACTCCCCGACGACGCCGAGCGCCTCCCCCGCCGGGATCGCGATGGTCGCGCCGGCGACGGCCCGCAGCGGTCCGCGGCCGCGGAGCTGGTAGGTCTTCGCGAGGTCGTGCACGTCGAGCACGGGAGGCCGCACGACGCCGTCGACGACGTGCGATCGCGGCTCGTCGCCGGTGACCTCGATGGTCGGCGTCGCCGCCACCAGCCGCTGCGTGTACGGGTTCTCCGGCTGCCGCAGTACGCGGGAGGCCGTGCCCTTTTCGATGACCTTCCCCTCCCGCATCACGTAGACGCGGTCGCAGAACGCAGCGGCCAGCGTCAGATCGTGGGTGATGAAGAGCATCCCCATCGCGCGCTCCTGCCGCTGTTCGGCCAGCACATCGAGGATCTGCGCCTGCGTCGTGACGTCGAGCGCGGTCGTCGGCTCGTCGCACACCAGCAGCTTCGGCGACCCGGCGAGGGCGCCGGCGATCATCACGCGCTGGAGCATCCCGCCCGAGAACTCGTGCGGGTACTGCCGCAGGTGCTCCTCGGGGTGCGGAAGGTGCACAGCCGCCAGCAGCTCGACAGCGCGTGCCCGGGCCTCCGCGGCCGGTCGCCGCTCGCCGAGACGCAACGCTTCGGTGAGGTGATCGCCGATCGTGCGCATCGGGTTGATGCCCGCGCGCGGGTCCTGGAAGATCATCGCGGCCGTCGAGAGCCGCAGCCGCTTCAGCTCCGCGCGGCTCGCGGTGAGCACGTCCGTGCCGTCGAGCAGCACCGAGCCGGAGGTCGCGGCCCGGTCGGGCAGCAGGCCGAGCACCGTGCGTGCGGTCAGCGACTTGCCCGATCCGGACTCGCCCACCAGCCCGACGGTCTCGCCGTCGGCCACCGCGAGGTCGATGCCGTGCAGCAGTCGACGGCCGGTGCTGTGCTTGGGCGCCGGGAGGTCGAGGGTCAGCCCCGAGATGTCCAGCAAGGTCATACGGGCGTCCTTCCACCGATGCGGTCAGAGAGCTCCTCGCCGATCACGTTCACGGCGACGACCACGATCACCACCGCGACGGCGGGCACGATCGCGGGCAGGAAGTAGCCGCCCGCGATCCCGGCCTGGGCCTCGTTGATCATCGCGCCCCAGTCGGCGACCGGGGCCTGCACGCCGAGTCCGAGGAACGAGAGGCCGGCGAGCTCGGCGAGCACGTAGCCGAAGTTCAGCGTGGACTGGGCGCCCACGGTCGGCGCGACGTTCGGGAGCACCCGGCGCACGGCGATCCACGACCCAGCGAAGCCCTGCACCCGGTACGCCGAGACGTAGGGCCGGGAGCGCTCCGTCGCCACGAGCTGGCGCGTGAGGCGGGCCACGAAGGGCGAGTACGCGATGCTCATCGCGATCACCGGGGCCACCAGTCCCTTGCCGAACAGCGCCACCGCCATGATCGCAATGAGCAGCGAAGGGAAGGCGAACAGCACGTCGAAGACGCGCGCCAGCGTGGCGTCGAGCCAGCCTCCCCGCCAGCCCGCGACGAGCCCGAGCACGATACCCAGCAGCGTGGAGGCGACGACCACCAGCAACGGGCCGAGCAGTGCCGTGCGCGCGCCGAAGATCATCCGGCTCAGGGTGTCGCGGCCGAGGGCGTCGGCCCCCAGCCAGTGCGCGGGGCTCGGGCTCGCGTACACGGCCGAGAAGTCGACGTGGTCGGGGTCGTAGGGCGCGATGAAGGGCGCGAACACGGCCGCGAGGGCGATCACCGCGAGCACGACGATGGCCACCGTGAAGCCGATTCGGGCAGGCCTTCGGACCGTCGAGCGCATCACCTTCAGCGCGAGGGTGGGGGTCGGGGCGCTCATCGGCCGGCCTCCCCCGCCGCCGCCCGCGGGTCGATGAGCGGCTCCAGGAGGTCGACGATCGCGTTCACCACGATGAACGCCGTGACCACCAGCAGCACGATCGCCTGGACGACCGGGAAGTCGAGCCGGTCGACCGACTGCACGAGCAGCGACCCCATCCCGGAGATGCCGAACGCCGACTCCACGATGGAGGTCGCCACGAGCAGTCCCGCGACGAGCATGCCGCTCACCGTCAGGATCGGTCCGATCGCGTTGCGGAACACGTGCCGGCGCACGACCGTCGCGCGCCCGAGCCCGCGGCTGGTCGCGACCTCCACGTGCTCGCGGCCGAGCTGCTCGACCATCGACATGCGGGTCACCTTTCCGATCAGGACCACGAAGACGATCGCCAGCGCGATCGACGGGAGCACCAAGTGGTAGGCCATGTCGAAGAACCCGCTGCCCGAGCCGAAGGCCGGGAACCAGCCCAGCTGCACGGCGAAGAGCGAGATCAGGACGATCGACCCGACGAACGACGGGATGGCTCCCAGCACGGTCAGCAGGGTCAGGGTCGCCCGGTCGGCGATCTTGCCGCGGTTGAGCGCGGCGACCGTTCCGGCGATCAGGCCGACGACGGTGATCATCAACCCCGCCATGACGACGAGCCCGAGGGTCACCGGGAGCCGGTCCCCGATCACCGTGGCCACCGACTGGCGGTACTGCAGCGACCGGCCGAAGTCGCCGTGCAGCATCCCTCCGAGCCAGTTCAGGTACTGCTGCCACGGTGGGAGGTTGAGACCGAACTCCGCGGTGACCTGGGCCACCGCCTCCGGGGACGGCTTGCGCCCCCGGAGGAGGAAGCTCAGCGGGTTCCCCGGAACGAGGAACCGGGAGAAGAAGACCAGGAGCGAGGCGAGGAACAACGTCAGCAGGAGCGAGCCGAGCTTGCCCGCGACCCGCCGCGCCGCCGCGTTACCGCGCACCAATCGTGGCCGCCCACGGGTAGTAGAGGAATGCGACGGACGGCGCGACACCGGTGACCTTCTTGCCGACGAACACGGTCATCGGCCCTTGGTAGAGCGGGAGCCACGGCAGCTGCTGGTTTGCAATCTTCTGCAGCTCGGCCGACTTCTCGGCGCGTGCCTTCGGGTCGGCGACCGCGACCGCCTGGTCGACCAGGGCGTCGAAGCTCGGGTCGGACCAGTCGCCGTAGTTGCTGAACTGGCCGGTGTGAAGCACGCCGTACATCTCCAACGGGTCGGGCGTCGAGAGGTACCAGGAGGTGTAGAACAGGTCGACGCCCTTGCGTGCCGTCGGGTCGGAGAACAGGGTCGTGTACGAGTCGGGCGTCATCGTCTGGATCGTGGCCTTGAGCCCGATCGACTGCGCTGCGGCGGCCGTGGCCTGCGCGACGACGCTGAAGTCGGCTCCCATCGGCGCCGTGCGGATGGTGATCGTCTTGCCGGTGGCGCCGGCCTTCTCGACGAGCTTCTTCGCGGCGGCGACGTCGTATGTGTAGGGGTTCAGGCCGCTGAACGCCGCCTTCTTCGTGGCGTCGGACGCCTGGCCCCACACCGACTCGGTGGTGAGCGCGTTCGTGACCGAGCCGTAGCCCTTGAGGGCGGCATCCACGATCCCCTGCCTGTCCATCGCCATCAGCAGCGCCTTGCGCACGTTCAGGTCGCCGAGCACGCCCTTGAGGTTGCCGACGATCAGGCTGCCGACCGCTGTGTTGAGACCGAAGTAGAGCTTTCCGGCGTCGGAGGAGCTGAGCTTGGCGAACGCCTCGGAGGGAACCATCCAGCCGCCGTCGACCTGGCCGGAGGTCAGAGCGTTCACACGGGCGTTCGGGTCGGTCATGAACAGGATCTTGACCGTGCCGGCCTTGGCCTTCAGCTTCGGGTCCCAGTACTTGTCGTACCGGGTCAGGGTCACCGACTCGCCCGACTTCCAGGAGGTCAGCGCGAACGGTCCCGTGCAGTTGACCAGCCCGGTCGAGTTGCCGTAGTTCTTGCCCTTCGAAGCGAGCGTGGCCGCGGACTCGACGACGCCGGCGGCGCCGCTGATACCGAGGTTGAACTGCGAGTCTGGCTTGGTCAGGGTGACCGTGACCTCCATCGGCCCGGTCTGGTCGATGGATGCGACGTTCTGGTAGACGGAGTACCACGACGAGCCGACCGCGGGGTCGAGGTGGCGGCGCATGGAGGCGACGGCGTCGGCCGCCGTCATCGGAGTGCCGTCGTGGAACGTGACGCCCGGTCGCATCTCGTAGACCCAGGTCGTCGGGGTCGGGTTGGAGTACGACTCGGCGAGCCCCGGCGTGATCGTGTAATCGGGGTTCAGCCGAAGCATCGACTCGCAGACGTTCGACAGCACCTGGTTGTCGGAGTAGTCGAACGCGTACGCGTAGTCGAGCGAATAGGGCTCGGAGTACGAGACCCAGGTGAACGAGTCGATGTCGCCGGAGGGCGCGGGAGTCTGCGCGGTCAGCTGGTACGACGGGTGCGATCCCGTCGACGTGGAGCCGGAGCCGGCCGGAGAGCACGCGGCGAGCGCGAGCACGGAGGCGAGGACGACCGCCGTCGTGAGGACGAGACGGCGTCGGGTGCGGTGTCGAGGCATTTCGTGAATCCTCCTGTGTGGTGCGCTGCGGGTTGGGGGGTGGTCGGCGCTGGGTGGTCAGCGGTGGAGTGGTCAGGCGGTCGCCGGAACGGCGTCGGCGTCGCGCACGTACACCGGCACGCCCCCGACCCAGGTCGAGACGACGGTGCTCTCGTGGATGCGGTCGGCCGGGACGGCGAACGGGTTGGGTTCGATCACGACGAGGTCGGCGCGATAGCCGGGGGCGATGGTCCCGGTGTCGTGGTCGCGGTGGTTCACGTAGGCCGAGCCGGAGGTGTAGGCGGCGAACGCGGTCGCGAGGTCGAGCCGCTGCTGCGCTCCACCGAGCGGTGCGTCGGCCGAACCCGGGGAAACCCGGTTGACGGCGATGTGGATGGCGGCGAGCGGGTCTGCGCTCGACACCGGCCAGTCGCTGCCGGCGGCCAGCCGGGCGCCGGCCCGGTCGAGGTCGCCGAACGGGTACTGCCGGGCCTCCAGGTCGTCGTGGAGGAACGGCAGGGTCAGCTCGTCGAGCTGCGTCTCGTGGCAGGCCCAGAGCGCCTGGAGGTTGGCGATCGCGTCGAGCTCGGGGAAGCGCAGGGCGTCCTCCTCCGACACGACCTGGAGGTGCGCCAGGTGGTGGCGGCCGTCACTCGGTCCGTTGGCTGCGCGGGCGGCCTCCACGGCGTCGAGCGCCTCCTGCACGGCGCGGTCGCCGAGCGCGTGGAAGTGCACCTGGAAGCCGAGCAGGTCGAGCTCGGTGACATAACCGGTGAGGAGGTCGGGGTCGATGAACGACAGGCCCGCGTTGTCCGTCTCGTGGCCGTGCGCGTCGAGATAGGGCGACTTCATCGCCGCGGTGAAGTTCTCGGCGACCCCGTCGACCATGATCTTGACCGTGCCGAGATCGAGACGGTCGTCACCGAGCCGCGCGAACTCGGCGCGGCGCTCGACCATCCCGACGATCTGCTCGGCGCCGGCGTCGCGCACCCACCACTGCGCCCCGCGCACGTGCGCGATGAGGGTGTCCTCCTCCAGTGCGCGGCGGTAGGCGGGGAGGTTCGGGGGCATCGTGGCGACCGTGCCGATCATCGCGTCCTGCCAGCCGGTGATGCCGAGTGCGAGCAGCTCGGACTGCGCCCGGAGCAGGCCGGCGTAGGCGAGCTCGTCGTCGATCTCCGGCTTGACGCCGTCGAACAGGTCTCCGGCGCCCTCGTGGAACGTTCCGGCAGGGAAGCCGTCGGCCTCCCGTTCGATCCGCCCGTCGACCGGGTCGGGCGTGCTCGCGTCGAGCCCGGCGAGCCGGATCGCCGCCGTGCTCGCCCACACGCTGTGGTGGTCGCGGCTGGCGACGAGCACCGGGCGGTCGCCGACCACGGCGTCGAGCAGGCCGCGCGTGGGGGCGCCGCCCGGGAAGTGGTCCATCGACCAGCCGCCGCCGAGGATCCAGCTCTCGGGGTTGGCGGCCGCGTAGGCGGCCACGCGCTCCAGCGTCTCGGCGGCGTCGGCCGACTCGGCCAGCGAGCACTGCAGCAGCTCGACGCCTCCGCCCACCGGGTGGATGTGGGCGTCCTGGAAGCCCGGGCTCACGAGCGCGCCCTCGAGGTCGATCACCTCGGTCGCCGGGCCGCGGTGGGCCTCCACCGACCGCTGCGGCACGAGGCCGAGGATCCGCCCGTCCGCGATCAGCACGGCGTGTGCGGTCACCGGCTGCCCCGCCCCTGTGAAGATCTGGCCTCCGGTCAGGATCACGTCCGCCAGGCCGTCTGCCCGGTTCACTGCTGCGTCGGCCATCGTGCCGATTCCCTTCGTCGTCGAGTGGATCGAGCCGATGCTAGAAGAGATTCAACACCTATGTCAACAGTGCTGACATGACTGTTGGCACCCGCTAAGGTGGATGCCGTGACTGAAGCGATGACGCACGACCACTCGAAGCGCCTCGATCGCGCGACGATCGTGAAGGCGGGGCTCGAGATCGCGTCGAGCCCGCGCACCTCCGCGATCTCGATCCGTGCGCTCGGCAGCGCGCTCGGCGTCGACCCGACCGCCGTCTACCGCCACTTCCGCGGCAAGGACGACCTGATGCGCGCGCTGCTCGACGAGGTGCAGGCCATCGCGCTCGCGCAGATCGCGGAGGTCGATGGCGACTGGCGGGAGCGGCTGCGCGCGCTTTCACACGCGACGCTCGACACCTTCGTGCTCTACCCGGCGATCGCGCTGGAGGCCACGGTGCTCACCACGAACGGCCCGGCCGAGCTCGCGACGATCGAGTTCATCCTGGCCGCGTTCTCAGAGGCCGGCCTCAGCGGCTCCGACCTGGTACGCCACTATGCGCTCCTCGCGTCGTACGTGCTCTCGGAGGCCGCCGGCATCGCGCGCGGCCGCACCACCACCAGCGGCGAAGGCGACGGCGACACCCGGGCGACCAACGCCTGGTTCGAGGGCCCGCTCCTGGTCGACCCGCTCACCCACTCCCACATCGCCTCGGTCGCCGCCGAGCTGCGCGACCTCCGCGACGAGGACATCTACCGCATGGGCGTCGACGCCATCCTCGACTCCGCCGAGCGGGCCGCGACCGCCTGAAGGACGCCCCCTGACGCCGCACGCACCGAGTACGGGTGCCGCGGCGCAGGGGTTGGAGGCTGCGGCACCCGACGTCTGCGACTGTGCGCCCTAGCTGAGCGCGCGCGCCTTCAGGTGGTCGAACTCCTGTTGCGTGATCGTGCCGGAGGCGAGCAGCTGCTGGGCTTTGGCGATCTCGTCGGCCGGGCTCGACGTCGCGACCTCACGGATGTGCGCGTCGACCACCGCCTGCGTGTCCGCGGCCTCCTTCACGCTCCGCTCGGCCATGCCGCGCCCGCGCGCGATGAGGTAGACCAGCGCGGTCAGGAACGGCACGAAGATCAGGAAGATGATCCACACGGCCTTCCACCACCCGTTGAGCTTGCGGTCGCGGAACAGGTCGCCGATGATCGCGAACAGCGCGAACAGGTACGCGATGAAAGCGAAGCACCAGAAGAACCACCAGACGACGCTCCAGAAACTGTTCATGATGATCCTCCCCGTCATGGCCGGCCCACTGCCGGCGACGGGAATGTAACGCACGCGGCGATGCTGTGGCTACACCCGAATTTGACCTCTCCCCAACGACGTCGGGCTCATGCATCCTGTGCCTCGAGGGGAGGTTCGCGATGGGGGCTGAGCTTCACTGGACGAGCCGGTGTCACGGGAAGGGTCGGCCATCCTCCCCGGCGCCGGCCTCCCGGGCACCGGCTCCCGCGTCGGTCGCGCGTGCGCGGAGCGCTCGCTGAGCGGGGCCGGAGGTCGGATGCGGGAGCTCGCGAGGTTCGGCGGTGCGGTCGCGGTGATCGCGCTGGTGGCCTTGGCGACCACCAGCGGCGCCGCGCTCAGCCCGGTGCGCGTGGTCGACGCCGTCGTGGTCGTGGTCGCCGCAGTCGGTGCAACGGCCTGCGCCGTGGTCGCCGACGTGCGGCACGCCCGTGAACGCGATCCGGAGGCGACGGCGCACTCCCCTGGCTAGCGGTGGTGCGCTGTAGTTTGGAGGAATGGCCGACCTTCCCGACGCCCTCCCGTCCGACTACGACCCGGCTCATGTCTTCCGCGTCGTCGCGATGCCCGTCGAGCGCGGTTGGGGTGTCTGGCTGCGCGCCGCCGACGACAGCATCATCCACAGCTTCGGCCTGGGACTGGCTCCGGAGACCCCGTTCCGCCCCGAGGTGCTCGACGTGCTCGGGCCGATCCTGAACCTGCAGTTCCGGCTCGCCTACATGGACGACGGCGCGTGGGACGAGATCGACAACCACTGGTCGGCTGTCGTCTACGAGTACACGCCGCGGTAGGCGCTCAGTCGTCCGGCGTCGAGATCTGCTGGACCAGGTCGCCGTCGCCGTCGGCGAGTGTCCGCGGAACCGTCTCGGCGTAGAGATAGGCGGCCGCCCCGGGCCACGCACTGGCATCGACGAGGCGGTAGACGTCCATCGCCGCAGCCCCCTCGAACGCCGCAGCGGCCCGGATCACTGCGGGAGGCCCCGCGCCGATGACCGGAAGCCGCTTGCTGAAGCTCTCGCTCGCCTCATCGGGAAAGAGGAACACGGCTACGAAGGTTCCCAGCCCTTCTGCCATGATCGGCCCCCGCACGTCGTCGATGCCGCCCGAACGGGGGCCCTGTGGCCGCATGATGCACCTGCGGCTCCGTGCGCGGCAAGACGTCGATCCGCGCCCGCCGGGGGACAATATCGGGCATAGCGGAAGCGGCGCCCGGCGAGGCACAATCCCTCGAGCTCCGCCTGGGCTTCAGCAGGTCGTACTGACCGTTGGGCGCCACGTGTCCAATTGCACCGTGACACGGAGCCCCCCACCGGCCAAGGGTGAAAGCGTGAGGGTTCCGTTATGGGCGCGGACGATGCTCTTGACGATTGCCAGCCCGAGACCCACACCAGACTGATGCGTGCGTATGCGTTCGGCGCCACGCTGGAATGGTTCCGTGAGGGTCGAGACCAATTGCGCTGCGAGCTCGTCACCCGTGTTCTCTACGGTGAGGTGGACGCTTCCTGGACCGAAGGCGGTGTTGACCAGCACGGTGCCGTGCTCAGGCAGATTATGTACGATCGCGTTGTGAACGAGGTTGGTCGTCATCTGCAGGAGAAGCGTGTGCGAGCCGGAGGTCGGCGCGAAATCACCTGATGTCTCGATGGTGACGCCACGCTGCTCCGCAAGCGGAAGGAGCGTTTCGGTGGCCTCTTCGGCGAGCAGGGACAGGTCGACACATTCTGGAGAGAGGTCCTGGCGTTCGCTGCGGCTGAGCAGGAGCAGCGCTTCGATGAGAGCGATGGCGCGGGAGTTGACGACGCCGAGCTTGGCGATGAGTTCGTCGCCGGCGCGATCCGGATCAGTCGCTGCGACCTCGAGCAGAGTTTGCATGATCGCCAGCGGCGTGCGAAGTTCATGCGAGGCGTTGGCTGCGAACCTTCGCTGTTCGGCGACCTGGGCCTCGAGCCGGGCGAGCATCGCGTCGAAGCTGTCGGCGAGTTCGCGGAACTCATCGTTTCGGCCCTCCATCTCGATTCGGTACGAGAGGGAGCCGTTAGCGGCCTGGTGAGTTGCTTCAGTGATGAGCGTCATGGGCCGGAGCATGCGGCCCGCGAGGAACCAGCCACCCACGACCCCGAAGATCAAGAGGAACATCAGCGCCAACCCTGCTGCTGGGGCGAACGCGCGCACGAGGTCCTCGCGGTTGGGGACGAATCCACCGGCGACGGGGAACGTACCAGCGGGTACGTAGCGCAGCAGGAACAACCACACGACCGCGAACAGCAGTGCGCCGGCCACCATGAGGAACCCGGCGTAACTGAGGGTGAGTTTGAGGCGGACGCTCAGCCCGGGCCTCCTATGTGGGATCGGGCTCTTCATCATCTGGATTCGTCCCAACGTCAATGCGGTAGCCCACCCCGGGCACCGTCGAAATCAGCCAAGGTTGACCAAGCCGTTTCCGGAGCGCCGAAACGGTGATGCGAACGGCGTTCGTAAATGGATCCGCATTCTCATCCCACGCCCGTTCAAGCAAAGCCTCAGCGCTGATCACGCCACCCTCGGCGCCGACAAGCACCTCGAGAACAGCGAATTGCTTGCGGGTCAACGCGACATAGCGACCGTCTCGGTAGACCTCACGACGAAACGGATCCAGCCGCAGGCCGGCGATCTCGAGAACCGGGGGTCTACTATTGGCGCGGCGGCGATGAAGCGCCCTCAGTCTGAGCACGAGCTCCCGCAGTTCGAAAGGCTTCGTGAGGTAGTCGTCAGCCCCCAGCTCGAACCCTGAGGCCTTGTCATCGAGTCGATCCGCGGCGGTCAGCATCAGGATCGGCATGCCACTGCCGGATGCGACGATTCGCTGCGCGATCTCGTCCCCGGACGGCGCGGGTATGTCACGATCCAAAACGGCCAGATCGTAATCGTTGATTCTCAACAACTCCAATGCGGCGTTGCCGTCACCGGCGATATCGGCTGCAATCGCTTCTAGCCGCAATCCGCTCCGAATGGCCTCTGCCATGTACGGTTCATCCTCGACGATCAACACTCGCATAACTTGATCGTAGAAGCCCGCTCATATCGTCGGCATTTCAAAAACCTCATACGGGCCCACAACACCCGGCCGGATTAGCTGGCATCATGACTCGAACACTGAACCTACCGAAAGGGGTGCGCAAAGCAGCCGGCCCTATGGCCGTCGCCGCCCTCTTTCTCGTCATGATGACCGGCTGCTCGGCCTCGACGTCGGCCGCGCATGTCATGCCCGTGACCGGCACCACGCAGGCGGCTGATGTCAACACGGGCAAACAGCTCGCGTATGCACAGGTGCATTGGAAGGACTACAACACCGCCGAATACGGTGACCTCAACCCCGTCGGCGGCGACTGCGCCAATTTCGTCAGCCAGACACTTGTCGCCCGCGGCTGGAAGATGAATGCCCAGTGGTACAACCACAATGCGGGCGCCAGCTGGAGCCCGGCATGGGGTTACGTCCCCGCCATGGAGGACTATCTCGAAGCCAACGCCGCCCGGCTCGGCATCACTCGCTACCCGCTGAAACAGCGCGACAAAGTCCAGGTCGGCGACATCGTGATGTTCGACTGGGACGACAACGACTCCCTCGACCACGTCCAGATCGTCTCGGCCGTCGAAAAGGTCGGCTCCACGATCAAGGTCAAAATGGTCGGTCACAACGTGGACACCAATCTCCGAGACCTCGACACCACGATCACAGTCGATCATCCCGGCGCTGTCGGCCACTTCTGGGAGCTGACCAAATGATCCGCAAACCCAACACCGCGAGCCGAGTCATCGCCACCCTCGCTGGGCTCGCGCTCACCGTCTCCCTGACGGGCTGTGCCGCTGCATCCCAGTTTGTCGAGACGGTCCGAACCGCGACGAGCACAGCCGGACTGACGGGCGCCGACGGCTATATCCCCGCAGGGGACTCCCTCCCTCTGACCAGCGACAAGCCCGCCGTCACCAAGCTGGACCCGGCGCTGCTTTCGGCCCTCCGATCCGCTGACAGCGCGGCGAAGGATGAGCGCGGCATAACGATCACGATTACTGACGGTTGGCGATCGGCGCGCTACCAGGATTTCCTCTTCGAGCAGGCCGTCCAGAAGTACGGTAGCGAAGAGGAAGCCTCGAAGTGGGTGAGACGAAGCACCGACTCCGCCCACGTCACCGGACACGCGGTGGACGTCGCAACGGCCGACGCGATGGACTTCCTGAATCGTTTCGGCTCACGCTGGGGCATATGCCAGGTGTACGCGAACGAAATCTGGCATTTCGAGATGCGCACCACCCCAGGCGGCACCTGCCCACCAATGGCCGCCGACGGTCGCGGCTGACGATCGCGCCACTCTTTCAAAGGGACGAACACGCATGACAGAATCCACCGTCGACCCCGGATCTGTTGACCTTCCGCCCACACGGACGGTCGACATCACCCACGTTCTCACGTCGATAGCAGCAGATATCACGTCGCGCGTACCGGCCGAAAGGGCTCCGGCCATGCCGGCTTGTGACGATTCTCCTGCGACCGACGGCTCCGCGTTGTCAGCCGAAGTAGAGGGCGAAGTTTGAGCAATCTCCGGAGCGAGTATGGAGAGCCATGTGCTGGCGTCGGCCATGTGCTCGGGCGCCGAACGGTACATTTCACTTGTTCACGTCGGCCTTGCCGACGGAGGCCTGAGCCCTTTCTAACAACCAGCGCGTCGAACCGTCGGACCACACGACCGGATCACTACGGGTGCCGTCATCCGACGTAGCACAGCTCAGGATGCCGGCGAGAGAGCCGGCACATCGATACCCCGCCGACGCCGGAGAGTGTGAGCCGCGGTCTACGGTGTCCAATAGATGTCGGTAACCATCCGTATCTAAAATAACTTGTATATGAGCGGCTATGCTGACCTCACACGCGGGACGAACGACACAGACGGCGAGTTTGCAACGATGACCATTCGGGTTGGAATCGTGGAGGATCATCCCGCCATGATGCTCGGCACGATCGCGATCGTGAACGCCCAGTCAGACTTGCGCGTTGTCGCGGCGGCCAACAGCATCCGTCAGGTGCTGACGCTACGAGAGCTCCCCGACGTCGTGCTGCTCGACCTCTCGCTGAGCGATGACTCGAATCCCTTCGCGAACACACGGCTGTTAGCAGCGGGCGGCGCGCGCGTACTGGCGTACACCTCGGGTGATCGTCCTGAGCTGGTCCGCGATGCCGCGCGAGCGGGGGCGGTGGGGATGATCCGTAAGACGGAGCAGATCAGTGCGATCGTCGACGCTGTTCGGTCCGCGGGGCGGGGCGAGGTGGTGGCCGGCCCCGAGTGGGCGGCGGCACTGGAGGGCGACCAGCGCCTCGCCGATGCCAGGCTCACTCCTCGCGAGTCCGAGGTCTTGGCGTTGTACGCGTCAGGGGCCACGGCGGATCATGTGGCAGAGATGCTGTATCTGTCCCGCGACACCGTGACAGAACACATCAGCAACATTCGCAAGAAGTATCTAGCCGTGGACCGGTCCGCGCCTACCAAGGTCGACCTGTTCCGCCGCGCCGTCGAGGACGGTTTGGTCGACTCTCAGTGAACCGTCTGCAGCCCGCCGACCCGTGGGCGATCGAGCGCCTGCTCGGGTGGGTGCTTGCGCTCGGCGGGCTGGTGCTGACGCTCGCCGCCGGCGATCGCGTCCTGCGAACGACGGACGAGTTCGCGCTGTGGTGGTCGGCGCTCGCGTTCGCGGCCGTCGGTCTCATCGCAGCGATCGCGGTGGGGGGCCGCGTGTTTCCTCTGCGTGTCGTGTACGCCCTCGGTGTCTCGGCCGTCGTCGCCACGATCCTTGCCCAGGCGACGGTGTTCCTCGGATACAACGGTGGGCATCCCGACGTGCTGCGGCCGTGGATCTGGGCGCTGGAGCCGATCATGATGTGCTTCGTGGCGCTGATCACGCCGTTGCCGGTCACCATCGGATATGTCGTGCTCAGCACGCTTGCTCCGGCGCTCTCCGGTCTCCTCTTCCTCGGGCGCGTGCCGCACGAGGTGCTGCTGCAGACCCCGATCCACCTCGGCAATGCAGCCTTCGTCGCGATCCTGGTCGGAATCCGGTCTCGGCTTCGCGACCGCGAACGGATCGAGCGGGAAGGCCGTCGCAGCGTCGAGCGCCGGGCACTGTCTCAGGCGCGAGCCAAGCGACGGGACGAACTCTCCCACCTGGTGCACGACGATGTTCTCTCGACTCTGGTCGCGGCTACTCGTCTGCCAGGGAAGCCGATCACAGAGTTGCGAGAGGCTGCAGAGGTCGCGTTGCGTGTGCTTGGTGCTGCTGCCATCGCGGACCCCGAAGACGGCGCCGAGGAGGACGTGCGCGACGCCCGCGAGCGGCTCGTCACGATCGCGTCGCGGTGGATTCAGCCGGCTGACGTCCGCATCGACGCCGTGACCGGGCGCCTCCCCATGGTCGTGGTTTCCGAGGCGGGTCGAGCGATGGCGGAGGCGCTGCGCAACTCGGTTCTGCACGCCGATGGAGCGACGACTCGACGGGTCACGGGAGTGATCGGAGCCAAAGTGCTGCGCCTGGTCGTCACCGACGACGGCTCCGGCTTCGATGTCGATGCGGTGCCGGCGGAACGGCTGGGCGTGAGGGGCAGCATTCTCGGGCGCATGCGGGATCTGCCTGGTGGGTCTGCGACGATCCACTCTGATGCATCTGGCACACGGGTCGCGCTGGAGTGGCTCTCGTGAGCGCCGCGCCGGCGAGGACGGCCAGCGCCGGACTCGCAACCACGGGCGCCAGGGTCGCGCTGATCGTGGTCTGGGTGACGGGCGTCGTGCAAGCCATACTCGCTGGCTTGCTCCGCGACTCGGGGGGTGCGATCGGGGTCGTCGGCTTCCTGCTGCCCCTCGCCGGAGCGGTGCTGGTCACGTGGCACGTGCCCGGGCCGCTGCCACGGAGGCGCGCGCTGATCGTGCTCGCTGGCCTGCTCGTGGGGGCGATGTCCCTGCTCCCGTTCCTCGAGGTCGCAGACCGCAGCGCCAGCGAGATCTGGCTTTTCAACGTGAACTCGTATCTGGCGGCCCTCCTGATCATGCGCGGCAATGTCGTGATCGGCACGATCGGAACCGTCGCCGTCGTCGCGTTCGCGCTGGCCCGGGGTGTGATCAGCAGGCAGCTCGGCGTGGATCTCGCCGAGCTGGTCCTCCCCGCCGTCAGCGGCGCGGTCGTGGGCGCGACCTGGCGCTTCGTCCTCGCCGCGGTGGTCCGTCGCGAGCATGCCGCTCGTGAGCGAGCGGCACTGGCGGATGCAGAGGCCCGTGCCGCGGAAGACGCGGCACGCACATCCCGCGCCGAGCTCGCGGAGATCCTGCGGATCGCCCGGCCATCCCTGAGCGATCTCGCCGCCGGTCGAACGATCGACGAAGATTTCGTCCAGCAGCTCACTGTCGCCGAGGGTGGGATTCGGGACCGCATCCGGGCTGCAGAGCTCGCCCATCCCGTGCTGGTGTATGCCGTGGACACCGCGCGCCGTGGCGGCGCACGAGTCCTGATGCTCGGCGGAGAAGACCCGTCCGGAGCGGTTGTCTCCGACACCCTCGCCGAGGCCCTCGCCCAACTGGTGGCACAGGCGGTCGACATCACCATCCACGCACGACGAAGCGGTGTCGTCTCTGTGCTCATGCGTCCGGCGGGAGGTCCCGCGGTGCGGGTGCTCCTCGACGCGGAAGGTCAGCCTGCGAACGGCCAGATCAGCGGCACGTAGAACACCGCCACCAGGAAGTACAGCGCCATCATCGGCAAGCCGAGTCTGGCGTAGTCGCCGAACCGATAGGCTCCCGGCTCCATCACCATCAGGTTCGCCGGCGTCGCGACAGGGGTGAGGAACGCTGCGGCACCCGCGATGGTGAGACCCATCAGGAACGGCAGCACGGATTGATGTGTGGCGTCGGCCAGGGCGACGGCGACCGGCGCGACGATCAGCACCGTCGCCGTGTTGCTGATCAGCTGCCCGAGAACCAGAGTGATCAGCACGATGACCGCCAGAGCAGCGTATGGACCGGCGTCACCGAGCAGCGAGCTCAACGCATCCGCGATCGCCGTCGCCGCACCGGTCGTCTGGAACGCCGTGGCCATCGGGATCATCCCCGCAACCAGGATGACCGTCGTCCACGAGATTGATCGGTATGCGCGCGCGACGGAGACCACCTTGGTGAGCACGAGCGCCACGGCGGCCAGCATCCCTGCGACGGCGGCGGGGACGATCCCCGTCGCGAGGAGCACGATCATCACGAACAGGATCACGGCGGCGCGCTTGGCCCCGGCGCCGAGCGGCAGAGCGCGGCGGAGCGCGGCGGGATCGTCGACGACAAGCACCTCGCCGCTGCCGCTGGTGTGTTTGTGGAGGTCGTCCCAGGTCCCATCGAGCAACAGCGCGTCGCCCGCCCGCAGGACAGTGCCTCTTTCGGCGAGCGGCTCCCCCGCGCGGTTCACGCCGAGGATCATCAGGTCTCCGCTCGGGGTGCACATTCCGGCAAACACATGCAGTCCGATCAAGCGGGACCGCGGCGGCACGACGACTTCGGCGATCCCCCGTCCTGCAGTCATCATCGCGCGATCGGATGCGACCTCATAATCTGCCCGGAGTGTCGCGGCGAGCTGTTCCACGTCGATCGGCGCCGAGGCGGCTGTGCGGTGCGGCAAGAGGCGCGATCCGAACAGGACGATGATCGCCAGCGTGCCGACCAGCAACGGCAGACCGGCCAGTGCGAATTCGAAGAAGCCGAACTGCCGTCCGCCCGAGTCGGCGGAGAGTTCGGACACGATGATGTTCACCGGCGTGCCGGTGAGGGCGAGCATGGATCCCGCGTGCGCCGAGAACGCGAGGGGGATGAGCATCTGGGAGGGGGCGATCTTCGCTCGTGCCGCCACGACGACCACGAGGGGCAGGAGGGCGGCGACGGAGCCGTTCACACTGATCACCGCGGTCACCACCGCGACGAGGACACCGATCGTCAGGAGTAGCGGCGCGCGTCGTACGCCGGCACGACTGATCACCTGCTGCCCCGCCCAGGCCACGATGCCCGTCGATTCGAGTGCTTCGCTCACCACGAACAGCGAGGCGATGAACAGCACCGTCGGGTCACCGAACCCGGCCAGCGCCTGCGCGAGGTCCAAGACGCCGGTCAGATAGAGCGCGAGCGAGACGCCGATCGCGACAGCGCCGAGGGGAATCCGGTTCGAGACGAAGGCCACCACTGCGACGAAAAGGATGACGAGGGTGGTGACGATCGGATCCATTGCCCTGACACTAGGGCGGCTCACCCCCGCGTCACACCCCTATGTCTGGGGGGTTATCTTGCAGGACGGACTCGCGAATCGGAATCATGGAATCGGTGGCGGATATCCTCGCCCCACCCAACCCAGAAGCTCACGGTCCATGAGCTTCACCGGGATCGGCGATCCCGTGCACCGTACTGAAAGGGCGTCATCCGTGGCTTTGCACCGAAGTCGTCTGCAGTCCGTGCAGTTGGTCCGGCGACCGGCGTGTGCATCGTGAGCAGCGACGCGGCCGCGCTGACGAAAGCCCCGAGCAAGGGCCTTCTGAACTGGATCGAGAAGGCCGGCAACAAGGTGCCGAATCCGACGATCATGTTCCTCTACCTGATCGCCCTCATCGCGGTGCTCTCCGCGATCCTGTCCTGGGTGGGAGTGTCCGTCACCGACGAGGTCGTCACCCCGCTTCCGCACGATCAGTTCGCGCAGGTCAACGAACAGTTCGGCGGCACGTGGCAGATCTTCGACACCACGACGGGCCAGCCGGCGAATGTGCCCGACTACACGGTCGAGACGCGAACCGTCGAAGTGCAGAACCTGATCTCCATCGAAGGTATCCGTTTCTTCTTCTCCTCGTTCGTCGACAACTTCGCCGGCTTCGGGGTCGTCGCCGTCGTCCTGATCGCCATGGCCGGTGTCGGCGTCGCCGAACACGCAGGACTCATGGGGGCGCTCATCCGCCGAACCGTGAAGGTCGCTCCCAAGCGGTGGCTGGCGTTCATTCTCGTCTTGGTCGGCGTGCTCTCGTCGGTGGCCACGGACGCCGGCTACCTCATCCTGGTGCCGCTCGCAGCCGCCGCGTTCTTCACCGTCGGCCGACATCCACTCGCGGGGCTTGCAGCGGCATTCGCTGCCGTCGGAGCCGTGTTCGGGGTGAACCTGCTGATAACTCCGAGTGACAGTATGCTCACCGAGATCACCAATGAGGTGCTCTCGGCAGCAGGGATGAAAACGCTCGAGGTCACCCAGAACTATTACTTCTCCGTAGCCTCGTCGATTCTGATGGCGGTGGTGGTCCTGCTCGTGACGGTCTTCATCACCCAGAAACGACTCGGCCCATTCAACCCGGCGGACTACACGGCGGGCGATGGCGCAGACGAGAAGGTCGACGAGAGGGCGGAGGCGCGAGGACTCAAGTTCTCCTTCTGGGCGCTGATCGGCTTCATCGCGGTCATCGCGCTGCTCACTGCACCCCCGGGCGCACCGCTGCGCGACCCGGAGACAGGCGCGATCATCGGCACCACGCCATTCATGGCCAGCCTCGTCTTCATCATCACGCTCGCATTCCTGGTCTGCGGTGTCGCCTACGGAGCGGGGGCAAAGACGCTCGTCGGCGGGAACGCCGCCGTCGCCGCGATCGCGAAGACCTTCGGGAGCCTCGGCGGACTGCTCTTGATGTTCCTGATGATCGCGCAGTTCATCGCCCTCTTCAACTGGTCGAACCTGCCGACGGTCGCCGCGATCTCGGCAGCTGAGTTTCTGAAATCGGCGAGCGTGCCGGCCATCGTTCTGCTGGTCGCGTTCATTCTTGTGATCGTGATTCTGGACTTCATCCTCCCTGGCCTGGTGCCCAAGTGGGTGATCTTCGCACCCGTGTTCATCCCGATCTTCGCCTCGCTCCATGTGGCTCCGCAGACGCTGCTGGCCGCCTATCGTGTCGGCGACTCACCCATCAATGTGCTGACCCCACTGATGGTGTACTTGCCGTTCATGGTCACCGTCGCGCAGCGGTATAAGAAGGACGCCGGTATCGGCACCGTTATCGCGCTGATGATTCCGTACACGGTCGCGATCCTGGTGAGCTGGACGCTACTGTTCATCGCCTGGTTCCTACTGGGGATCCCGTGGGGCCCTGGCTCTCCGGTGCAAACCGGCGGCTAGGCCCCTCATCGCAGAGGCAATCGTCGCCCCGCAATCGTGACCCCGCCAATCGTCGTCAGAGGAGCAATGGCATGACCAGCAGGCAGAACACGGTGATCCCGACCGATTTCGCCACCATTCCTGGGCTCGACGCCCTGGATGCGGTGTCGGTGATCGTCGGCACACAGACCGATGCCGAGGCGATCGGCGTCGGCGTATACTCCGACGCCGACGTGCCACGATTCCTCGGGTTCGATCGCGCGGACCTCGCAAACGCCGGATTCGAGGGGAAGGCGTGCTCGTCCCTGCTACTGCCGCAGGCTTCCGGGCCGGATTTGGTCGCGATCGGTCTCGGACCCCGTGCCGATGTCGACGCAACTGTCTTCCGTGACGCCGCCGCATCCCTCGTCCGGACCGCATCCCGCAGAGCCACGCTCACCCTTCGCGTCGACGACCTGGCCGGCGTCGACGCGCTCTCCGCGATCCGTGCAGCCGCCGAGGGCGCGCTCTTGGCCGGCTACCGCTACACGGCGCTGAAAAAAGCTTCGACACACGTTCCGTTGATCTCGTTCGCGCTGGACGTGCCGGACACGGACGGCGCGGACCTCGCCATCGCTGCCGCCTTCGTATCGGCCCGCACCGCCATCGTCGCCCGGGATCTGGCGAACACACCTCCCGGTCACCTGACCGCAACGAACCTGGGCGAGATCGCCGTCGAGCTCGGCGCTCGATTCGGGTTCGCGGTGGAACTATTCGACAAGCAGGCGCTCACCGAGCTCGGCTGCGGAGGCCTTCTGGGTGTGAACCAGGGCTCGACGGAGGAGCCTAGGATGATCAAGCTCGATTACGCGCCGGAGGGTGCGACGAGTCATCTGGGGCTCGTGGGCAAGGGCATCATGTTCGATTCGGGCGGTATCAGCCTGAAGCCGAGCGACCCTATGCACCTGCTTATGAAGATGGACATGAGCGGCGCCGCTGCGGTGCTCGGCGCGTTCACCGGGCTGCGCGACAGCGGAGTGCGCACCCGGGTGACCGGCTGGCTGATGTGCACCGACAACATGCCGTCCGGCACGGCATACAAACTCGGTGATGTTCTCACCGCACGCGATGGAACCACTGTCGAGGTGAAGAACACCGACGCCGAAGGGCGCTTGGTCATGATGGACGCGCTCGTGCTCGCGAACGAGGCCGCTGTGGATGCCATCGTCGACATCGCGACGCTGACCGGTGCGGCGTTGGTGTCGCTCGGCGCATCGACCGCCCCGATCTTCGGCAATGACCCTCGAACGATCAACCTGGTCCGCGCGGCATCCGCCGTCGTCGATGAACCGCTGTGGCAGCTGCCGCTGGAGACGAAGTACCGTCAGCAGCTGGACTCCTCCATCGCCGACATCGCCAACCTCGGCGGCCCCTACGCCGGTGCCACCACCGCTGCACTGTTCCTTCAGCACTTCGTGGGCGACACCCCCTGGGTGCACCTCGATATCGCCGGCACCATGCACGCGGAGAAGGACGACTCCTGGCGGACCGTTGGCGCGACCGGGTTCGGAGCACGGATTCTGCTCGAGACCGCTCGCACGTTCACACAAAAGGACGCAGCATGACGCGTTCACACCGGATGGCACTGGTCTCGATCACGGCACTCGCCACGACGCTGATACTGACGGGGTGCGGTCCCGCTGCAGCGCCTCCTGCCGGTACCTGGGGTTCGTCCGCGGAGGGCGAGCCGCAGCTCGTCCTTGAAGCGGACGGCTCCCTGTCAGGCACAGACGGATGCAACCGGCTACACGGAACCTGGAGTAAAGCGGGAAACACAGTGACGTTCGGGGAGGTCGCGTCCACGCGCATGGCATGCCGCGGGGTGGACACCTGGCTGATCAACTTGGCGACAGCGACCGTTTCCGGAACCACCATGCGCGTCCTCAATTCGTCCGGCACCAAAATCGGAACGCTCTCCCGCTGAGCACCCGGCTGAGGACACCGCCAGTTCGACGGTGTACGCCCAGAGCTGACGGCATCGTCTCGCGATCACTCCGGATCACCGGGCCGAGACAGTCCCGGCCATAGTCCGTGATCGGGCACGCCACCGGAGCGGTCCACGGGTGTGGAGCTCCGGAATCCGCGGACGGCCTCGCGGTCAGCACGGACGAGGCAGAACTCGCCGTCGAACGGTCGGTGCGCCGCGTCAGTCGTTCGTTGAAGGAATGGGGGCCTCCACCTCGCGAAGCCCGAGTACGCCGCCCTCGTTCGGGTCGCCCTCCCGCCGGCACGGCCTGACCGCCGAAGGGCACGTCGTCGTCCCCTTCGGCGCGCGAGGGGGACAACGACGTGCCCTTCGATCGTCGAGTGCTACTGGGGTGAGGAGTCCACGAGGTCGGCGTCGGCGGGGGCGGGGGCGCGCTCCGCCTCGCGCCGCTCGGCCTCCAGGCGCTCGGCCTCCTCGCCGCCGATCGCCTCGCCGCGGGCCACGAGTCCCGACTGCTCCGACAGCGGGATCTGCTTGAGGAACAGCGCCAGCAGGAACGCGACCGCGATGAACGGCAGCAGGTACCAGAACACCGGGGCGAGAGCGTCGGCGTAGGCGTTCACGACACCCGTGTGCACGGCCTCCGGGAGCTTGTTCAGCGCCTCCGGGCTCAGAGTGGAGGTCGCACCGGCCGCATCCGAGGCCGAGGCTCCGGCCTTCGTGAACACCGCCGTCAGGTTGTCGGTGAGCCGCGTGGTGAACAGCGTTCCGAACACCGCGGTGCCGAGGGCCGCGCCCACCTCGCGGAAGTAGTTGTTCGTGGAGGTCGCGGTGCCGAGCTGCGCGGCGGGGACCGCGTTCTGCACGACCAGCACGACGACCTGCATGATCAGGCCGAGGCCGGCGCCGAAGACGAACAGGTAGACGCAGATCAGCCAGATCGGCGTGGAGGCCGCGAGCGTCGTCATGCACACCATCGCGATGCCCGTGATGATCGTGCCCAGGACCGGGAACAGCTTGTACCGGCCGGTGCGGGTGATCAGCGCGCCCGACAGGATGGAGGTGCCGATCAGGCCGACCATCATCGGGATCATCAGCAGGCCGGAGGCCGCGGCCGAGGTGCCCGATGACATCTGCAGGAAGGTCGGCACGAAGCCGATGGCCGCGAACATTCCGATGCCCAAGGCGAGACCGATGGCGGTCGCGTTGATGAAGATCGGGTTCTTGAAGAGCGAGAGCGGGATGATGGGGTCCTTGGCCTTCGCCTCCGCGATCACGAACGCGACGGCGGCAGCCAGCATACCGACGCCCCATGCCCAGGTCGCGAGCGAGCCCCAGCCGTAGGCCTTGTCGCCGCCGAAGTCGGTGAAGAAGATCAGGCACGTCGTCGCGATCGAGAGGAACAGGATGCCGAGGATATCGATCGGCTGCGTGGCCTTCTTGGTCGGCAGCGTCAGCGCGAAGATCGCGATGACGAGGGCGGCGATGCCGACCGGGATGTTGATGTAGAACGCCCACTGCCACGTGAGGTGGTCGACGAAGAAGCCGCCGAGCAGCGGACCGGCGACGGCCGACAGACCGAAGATCGCGCCGAGCGGGCCGAGGTACTTGCCGCGCTCGTTGGCGGGCACGATGTCGGCGATGATCGCCTGCGACAGGATCATCAGACCGCCGCCGCCGAGACCCTGCAGAGCGCGGAAGACGACGAACGTCCAGAAGTCGCCCGCGAAGGCGCAGCCGATGGAGGCCGCCGTGAAGATCGCGATCGCCGCGATGAACAGCCACCGCCTCCCGAGCACGTCGCCGAGCTTGCCGTAGACCGGCATCACGATGGTGGTGGCGAGGATGTACGCGGTGGTGATCCAGACCTGGTTCGAGACGCCGCCGAGGTCGCCGACGATGGTCGGCATGGCGGTGGAGACGATGGTCTGGTCGAGGCTGGAGAGCAGCATCCCAGCGATGAGGGCGCTGAAGATGATCCAGATGCGGCGCTTGGTGAGCAGCATCGGGGCCGGCGCTGTTGCGGTGGTCATGGTGTCCGTTCGTTCTTGTTTCTGTGTGCTGATGCTGGGGGTGATGCCTAGAAGAGCCGGCGCACGGCCTCGAGGCGGCGGTGCACGATCGTGGGGAGGTCGTCCGTCGGTCGGCCTCCGTCGTCGTGGTGCTTGAAGTACTGCTCCACGCTGGTGCGCATGATCGCGCCGACGAGCTGCACGGCGGCGGCGGCCCGGAGGTCGCCGGGGGCGAGGCCCTCCCGGCGCTCGACGAGCTCGATGTCGCCGCGCTCGCCCTCTCCGGCGACCTGGAGCATGTGCCCGATCAGGCGCGGCTCGCGCTCGAACGCCCGGATGAGCTGCGCGACCTCCGCGGCAGTGATGCCGCCGAACGACCAGCGGTCGAGATGCAGCGCGATCAGGTCGTCGACGAGGTGCGGGAGGCCGCGGGCGCCCGCGGCCGCGAACCTCTCGGCGGCGCCCGACTCGTCGAGGTCGACGGGCACGCCGATGACGGCGTTCTCTTTGGAGGCGAAGTAGTTGAAGAAGGTGCGGCGCGAGACGCCGACCTCCTCGCACAGCTCTTCGATCGTGAAGCCGGTGAGACCGTGCTCGATCGTGAGCCGGCGGGCCGCGTCTTTCAGCCCTTGCGCGGTTTCGGCCTTGCGCCGCTCCCGGGTGGACATCGCACCGGAGATTGCACTCTCACTCACAAAGTGCAAGTTTGCACTGTTTAGCTGAAAGTGCAATGTGAAACGCCGACGCGCCGGGGAAACTGGACGACGGACCCGCCCGTCCGATACCGTCGCCGGGTGACCGACACCTCCCGAACCGAGTCCGGCTGGCGACGATTCTGGAACCGCGGAGGGTGGTGGAAAGCCGCGCTCGTCGCCGGCGTCTACCTGGGCCTCTACCTCGGCACCGGCTGGCTGATCGGCACCCTCTTCGGCTCGCAGATCGACAAGAAGGACATCCTCGCGACCGTGCAGAGCGTGTTCTTCGGCATCGCGCTGGCCATCATCGTCGGATCGGTGCTGCTGATCGTGTTCGGAGCGTCGCTCGGATGGCTGCGCGAGCTGTTCGGCCGGCAGCCCATCCGGGGCCGCGGCTGGATGTGGATCGCGCCGGCGATCGTGCTCGTCGCCGCGGTCCTGCGCATCCTCGGCACCGACTACTCCCGCTACAACGTCGGGGTGCTCGTGATGGTCTACGTGACCGGGCTCTTCGTCGGCTTCGCGGAGGAGCTCCTCACCCGCGGCTTCGCCGTCGACCTCCTGCGCCGCGGCGGCTACTCCGAGCGCGTCGTCATGCTGCTCTCGTCGCTCATCTTCGCGCTGCTGCACGCGACCAACGTCCTGAGCGGCCAGCCCATCATGACGGTCGCCGTCACGATGGCCTTCACCTTCGTGTTCGGCGTGGCGATGTACCTCACGCTGCGCGTCACCGGCAGCCTGATCTGGCCGATGCTGCTGCACGCCGTCACCGACCCGTCGACCATCCTGGCGTCGGGCGGCGTCGACTCGGCGACCACGACCGTCAGTCCGCTCGCGGGCCTCGCCGGGATCTCCACGTACATCTACCTGGCGATCACGATCGTGGCGATCTTCGCCGTGCGCGGACGCGTGCGGCCACGCGAACTCCAGCCCGTCGCGCCCCTGCCTGCCTGAGCGACCGGCGGCCTGAGCGACCCTTTTGGCCCGAGGGCCGGGCGGCTCAGCCGCTCGTGTTGAGCGTGTAGCGGCCGGAGGCGCACCCGGTGACGAGCCAGCCTCCCGGCGTCGAGGAGGTCGCGATCGCCGTGACGCCGGTGGAATGGACGACGGGTTTCGGCGCGCCCGGCACCCACACCTCCAGCCCGCAGCTGTCGTGCCCGGCGTTGCCGGTGAGCAGCAGGTCGCGCCCCTTGGCGGTGAGCATCGTGAGCGTGCCGGGTGCCGACCGCGGGTAGGCGCGGCTCAGAACCGAGAGCAGGTCGGTGCGGGGCGCCGCGTCGCCTCCCGTGCTGCAGTTCTGCACCTGGAGGCCGTTGCCCGTCGGACCGATGCCGTTCTGCGGGTCGCCGCACGCCTGCTTCCAGACCCAGTAGGCGCTGCCGAGCCGGTTCGCGTCCTCGGCCGCCGCGTAGCGCGTGAGCCGCGCGTCCACGTCTTTCGTGTCGCCCCAGTAGCCGTACTCCCCCGACCACAGCGGAGCGTCGTACTCGGCGGCGACGCGCTGGGCGAGGGTGAACTGCCGTTCGAGCGAGACGATCGGCGGGAGGCCGAGCGAGCGGTCCATCGTGATCGACTCGGCGTAGAGGTGCGGCGAGAAGACGATGTTCCCGTCCGTCGTGAACCCGGGCGTCGGCCCGGTGTCGAAGCCGAGCCCCGACCAGAGGATGCTCGGCTCGACGACCACCAGCTGCCGCGACCCGACTGCGCGGATCGCGCCGATCGCCCGGTCGTAGAACCGTCCGAGGAGGGAGGAGGTGGTCACCGGCGCGGTCTCGCCGAAGCCCGGCTCGTTGAGGAGGTCGTAGCCGGCGACCGTCGGTTCGTCGCGGAAGATCGCCGCCAGCTTGCCCCACGTCGTGACCAGCGCCGACTGCACCCCGGCCGTGTCGAAGTAGAAGTTCTGGAAGGCCCGGTCGCCCGCGGGAGAGATGTCGCGCCCGGTGAACTGGCAGCGCGGCGCGCCGTCGGTGATCGTCGCCCAGGCCGGTGCGCCGTCGTAGCCCCACATCGGGTCGGTGCCAGGCCGGCAATCGGTGCCGGCGGGGGTCGCGCCGTTCCACCAGCCGTCCTGGTGCATGTCGAGCACGATGTAGATGCCGTGCTGGCGCGCCCACCTCACGGCCTCCTGCACCTTCGCGAGGTAGGCCTTCGAGAGCACGCCGCGCGTCGGCTCGAGCGCCGACCACGAGAGGTTCAGGCGCACCACGTTGAATCCCTGCGCCGCGATGCCGGCGAAGTCGGCCTCCGTCAGCGGTCGCGTCGCCGGGACGCCGGCCTTCGGCTGGTAGAAGTCGACGAGCTGGTTGACGTTGACGCCGCGCAGCAGCACCTGGTCGCCGCGGCCGTCGGTGATGGTGGTTCCGGAGGCGCGGAGGAAGCCCGCGGGCGCGGCGGCGTCTGTCGCGCTGGCCGACGCCGGTGCGATCGCCGGCACCGCGAGCGCGGCCACGACCGCTACCACCACGATGGCCGCCGCCGACAGCCGAGCCACGCGCACCCTCCCCGCGGCAGGGATGCGCTCGACGACGAGCGCTCCGACACCGACGATCCAGCCCACGCACGCGCCGAACGAAAGTCCGTCGGCGAACGCCACGTATGCGGCCATCCCGGGCCAGAGGTCTCCGCTCAACCCGCCGTCGACGGCGAACGCGACGATCGCCTGCACCAGGCCGACCAGCCCTCCCGCGACAAGTGCTGCGAGCCAGCCGCCCAGCACGCCCGGCACCCGCCGCCGCATCCACCGCTGGCACAGCACGGTGGCGAGCCCGATCAGCAGTACGGCGACGATGACCGACAGGGGCCCGCGGTCGGGGCGCGCGACCGGCACGCCCGGTGCGTACGCCGCGCTCGTCCACCACTCGCCCGCGAGCAGCGGGGCCGCGGCCGCGAAGAGCGCCGCCGGGATCCACGGAGGACCGCAGCGGTACGCCTCCCGGGTCGTCGGCCCGCCGAACCAGCGGGCGAACGCCGCCACGATCAGCGCGGCCGGCACCGCCTTGGCCGTCACGTACCCGGCGGCCCAGGCGCTGATCGCCAGGTTGCCCGTCATCACCAGGCACGCGAGCGCCTGCGCCAGCAGTGCGGCCAGCACCACACCGGCGACCAGCGTCCAGTAGCGCTGGCCGGCGCGCAGCGTCACCCACCAGACCATCCCGAGCAGCACCGGGAGGTAGACGAGGTAGGGAGCGAACGGCCAGACCCCGGCCGTGATCGTCGGCTGGGCGCCCGACCAGCCGACCAGCGCGAGCAGCCCGGTCGGGTCGGCGACCGCCTGGAGGATGACCAGGACCAGTGCGGTGGACACCGCGACGAGAGGACGGCGGACCGACTTCATGACACTCCATCGTGACGACATGCAGGGGGCCGCCGACGGTGGCAGCCAGCACAGAATGCGGGATTCGGCACTGAGTGTCAAGTTGGCCACGGTGGGAGGATGACATCGTGACCCAATCGATCCTTCTCATCTCCGGCACCTCCTCCGGCATCGGCCTGACCTCGGCCGTCGCCGCCGCCCGCGCCGGGTTCACCGTCGTCGCCACCATGCGCGACCTGGGCCGCTCCGGCGCGTTGCGCGCCGCGGCCTCCACTGCCGGCGTGACGCTCGATCTGCAGCCGCTGGATGTCACCGACCCGGCCTCCATCGCGGCCTGCGTCTCGTATGTGGAGTCGACCTACGGACGCCTCGACGCCCTGCTCAACAACGCGGGCGCCGGCCACCTCGGCACGATCGAGCTCGAGTCGGTGGAGGCCGTGCGCGCCGTGATGGAGGTCAACTTCTTCGGCGTCGTCGCTCTCACGAAGGCGTTCCTGCCCTTGCTGCGTGCCAGCAGTGGCCGCGTCGTCAGCGTGTCGAGCGTGGGAGGCGTCGTCGGCCAGCCGTTCAACGAGGCGTACTGCGCGGCCAAGTTCGCCGTCGAGGGGTTCATGGAGTCGCTGACCCCGGTCGCCGCGACCGTCGGCGTGCGCGTGAGCGTGATCGAGCCCGGCGCCGTGACGACCGAGTTCGTCGCCAACGTCGGCGGGCAGCGTTCAGTCGATGGGACGCCGTACGAGGGCGCGTTGAACGCCTACCTGGAGCGCACCGCCGCCGCGTTCGACCCCGCGAATGCACAGACTCCGGAGGGTGTGGCCGACGTCATCGTTGGGGTGCTGACCTCCGAGAATCCGCCGGCCCGCGTGCAGACGTCGGAGGCCGCGCGTCGCTTCGCCGGCGTGAAGCTGTCGGATCTGGACGGCGCGCACGTGCAGCACGTGACGGCGCACTGGGTGACCGGCGCCGCCTGACCTCCGTGGTGGCTCTTCGTCTCCGAGGGGCACGCAAACGCCCCTGAACTCGCGTTTTTGGGGCGCTAACGTGCCCCTCGACGGCTCGCGACTACCGCCGTCGCCCGCCGACGAGCGTGTAGAGCAGCGGGAGGACCGAGACGCTCATCAGCACGATCCCGAGCGGCAGCACCGTGGGCAGCAGCACCGCCCCGGCAACCAGCAGCGCACTGAACAGCACCGCCCCGATGAGCCGCCGTGTCACCCGCTCCAGCCGCGCGATGCGCCGGTCGAGGTCGGGCGTCTTGACCGCGAAGTCGCCTTCTTCGATGCGCGTGATGACGGTGTCGAGGCGCTTCGGAAGCCGCACCGCGACACCAGCGATCGAGACGGCCTCCTTGAGCACGTCTTGGATGACGTTGCCGCTCTCGTCGCGCAGGAGCTGGGTGGCGTAGGGCTCGATCGAGTCCCAGAGGTTGAAGTCGGGGTCGAGCGCGCTGCAGACGCCGGAGGTGAGCGACATCGCCCGGATGATGAGCAGGAAGTGCTCGGGCAGCTGGAACGGCAGCGACCGGATGACGTCGCCGAATTGGATGGCGAAGTCGCGGAACTCGCGCTGGTCGACCTCCCGCAGCTCGGCGAACCCCATGCCGCCGAAGCGCGCGAACAGCTGCGTCATCGCCCGTTCGAGCTCGCTCGTGTCGGAGCTCGGCAACAACACCCCCACGTCGCGCATCGCGTCGACGAGTCCCTTGCCGTTGCGGGAGGCCGCAGCGATGAGTAGTTTGCGGAGACCGCTGCGCGTGCTGTCGGGGACCTCCCCCATCATTCCGAAGTCGATGAACGTGAGTTTCCAGGGATGCGCGGTCGTCGCGTCCATCGCCTCGGCCGGGTCGGGCACGCGTGGCGTGACGAAGATGTTGCCCGGGTGCGGGTCGGCGTGGAAGAAGCCGTTCGTGAACAACTGGTCGAACATCACGGACGCGAACACCGGTGCCACGTGCGCCGGGTCGATGCCGGCCGCACGCAGAGCGGCCGCGTCGGTGATCTTGATCGCCGTCACGTCTTCGAGCGTGAGGACGCGCCGGGTGGTGCGCTCCCACACCACCTCCGGGTTGGCGACGCGCGGATCGTGCGCGAAGTCGTCGGCGAACCGCGCGCAGCTGCGGGCTTCGTGGAGGTAGTCGATCTCTTCGAGGCAGGTCACCGAGAACTCCTCGACGAGGGCCGGCATGTCGACCCGGTCGGCCACGACCCGCACCCGCTTGAGCCAGCCTCCCACCCGCCGCAGGGCCGCGAGGTCGACGTCGACGATCGCGTCGATGCCCGGCCGCTGCACCTTGACGATGACCGTCTCGAGCCCCGTGTCCTCCCGGTCGGCCTGCGCCAGCCGCGCCCGGTGCGCCTGGCCGAGGGAGGCCGCGGCGACCGGAACCGGGTCGATGCTCTCGAACACGCGGTCCAGCGGCATGCCGAGTTCTCGTTCGGCCAGCGCTGCTATCGCGTCGAACGGAACTGCCGGCACTTCGTCCTGCAGCCCTTCGAGCTCTTTCGTGATCTCGGGCGGGAGGACGTCGAGGCGCGACGACATGAACTGCCCGACCTTGATCATCAGCCCGCCGAGCTCGACCGCGAGGTCGTGGAAGCGCCGCGCGAACGCGGTCAGCCGCTTGGTGCGGCCGCGTTCGCTGAACCGGGCGAGCCCGATGCGCGGCAGGAAGAGGTCGTACCACCAGATATGGATGAGGTTGCGTGCCGCGAACCGCAGGATGCGGCGGTAGCGGGCGCGGGTATCCCCCGCGCCCGCCGTGTTGCGTGTGGCCGGGGCCGCCACCCCGTCAGTCCTGCGCGAGGATCGAGTAGAGCTTGCGGCGCGCGTCCTCCAGGACGGTCACCGCCTCCTTGATCTGCTCGGGCGTGCCCGTGCGCCGCACCTGCGCCGCCGCCTGGGCGAGCGCCATGCCGGCCTTCGGGAGGTCGCCGTCGAAGGGGTTGTGGCCGCCGCCGAACGGGCCGCGGCTGCGGGTGCTTTCTCGCTCGCTGTCCGTGTCCCAGGGCGCTGGCCCAGCCTCTTCGGCGGCAGCCTTGCCCTCTTCGGTGAGCGCGTAGGTCTTGCGCCCGTTGGACTCCTCGGCCGTGATCAGCCCCTCGTCGGCGAGCAACTGGAGGGTCGGGTAGACCGACCCGGCGGACGGCTTCCAGCTCCCCCCGCTGCGCTCCTCGATCTCGCGGATGATCTGATAGCCGTGCATCGGCTTCTCGGCCAGCAGCGCCAGGACGGCGGACCGCACATCCCCACGCCCCATCCGCGTGCCGACCTTCTTCTCGAACTGCGACCTGAGCTGATCGAACGCCTGCCACAGGTTGTCCGGGTTCATGTTGGCGCCCCAGCCGCCGCCACCGGTGAATGTTCCGCTCATGATGTCCTCCTCGGGAGAAGCGGGTAACGATAGTTCACGATATATCGTTCGGGGGAGAAATGGGAGACCTCTACCTGCCCATCTGCTGTGTGATGCCCGGGCCCGGCCTGAAGGGGATCATGGCCCCAGCTCACCTGCAAGCGCCGCGGAGATTGGTGCCGTGCGTTATCAGCTAAAGTCAGCTTGCGCATTGTTAGCGAGCGCCGAGAGGGGTCGGAATGGCGAAGCTAGATAGCGCGACCGTGCGCATCGGCAAGTTATTTGCGGAGGGATTCTTCTTCTCGATTCCCAACTACCAGCGCCCCTTCTCGTGGGACAAGGATCAGCTTTCGGATCTCATTGAGGACTTGATGGAGGCCAACCGAGAGAATGACTATTTCCTAGGGACGCTCGTACTCCATGAGACGGCCGCGGATACCTTCGACGTCGTAGATGGACAGCAGCGGCTTACCGCGCTATCGATCCTCCTCGCTGTCCTCCGTGATCTTTTGGAATCGGATGCCGCTGAAGTTCAAG
The DNA here is from genome assembly GCF_001423695.1 of Leifsonia sp. Leaf336. Taxonomy (GTDB): domain Bacteria; phylum Actinomycetota; class Actinomycetes; order Actinomycetales; family Microbacteriaceae; genus Leifsonia. The sequence continues at coordinate 768,498 of NZ_LMOZ01000002.1, read as the reverse complement.
ACATGCTTGTGCAGCCGGAGAAGAGGTTCCTGAAGATCTCGTCAAGGCCGCGAATCTTCGTCCGCGACTCGGCGCCGTACAGCAAAATCGTGACATCGCTCGGTGGCACATCGGACCTCGAATCCGATGAGCCGCTCCAAACGAGTGTCGACCAGCGGTATCGCGCGGCCGTTGCTATTTTTCGCGACGCACTCGGCAACGAAAGTCAGGACTATCTGCATGATTTGGTCGAGTTCATCGTTCAGCATGTTGTCGTCATTTACCTAGCGGCGGCGAGCTTTGATGACGCCTTCCGTCTCTTTACCGTGGTAAATGATCGCGGTAAGCAGCTGCGACGGATCGATGTGCTGAAGGCTGTCAATTTGAGCCCAGGGGTGATCGCTGATACCGCTCTACGCGAGGAATATGCGCGCAAATGGGAGGGTTTCGAGGAGGCTCTGGGCGAAGGGGACTTCGAGAGCCTCTTCGCTGCGCTCCGACTTGTCTATGTGCAGGACAAGCCCGAGGGTGACCTGCTCCATGAATTCGAGAAGCGGGTCTATGCGAACAAGGCTCGCCCGTCGGCGGGTGTGAACTTCATCGACGAACTGGGTGAGTTCGTGGACTTGTGGGACGCCATTTTCATTAGTCGCGATTATCTAGTTGCCGGCCCCGATCATGCGCGATTCAAGACCCTGATGCACGCAATGGTTGGCGAGTTCCGAGCAAGCGAGTGGAAGGCGTGCATCCTGGCCTACGCGCGAAAGTATGGCACGGTGTCGATGATGGACTTTGTCTTAGCAATCGAGCGCCTTTTTGTCGACCAGTGGGTTCGTGGTGTTCGTAAAGACGAGAGGTACTCGGCCTACACTGCGATTCTCAAGACGATTGAAGTTTCGCCCCACGCTGCTGCCGTCATCGAATCATTTGCGGTCCCGTTGGACGCAGTTCAGAAGGCGTGCCGGAGCGCAAACTTCTATGGGGCTGGCTTCGCCAAGTACCTCCTTGTGCGCGCTGAGATTCAGGTCGCTGAACTGGGCGCGCCCCGAGAGTTCGCCCCGCGGTCCATTGAGGACGTGCTCCCGCAGACGCCGAGAATCGGGAGTCGATGGCTATCCGATTTTACGGAGGAACAAGCCAGGGAGCTCGTCCACTCGGTTGGGAATCTCGTTCTCTTGAGCAAAGGGAAGAACTCGTCCGCGCAAAATAAGGAATTCGAGGATAAAAAAGCGACGTACTTGTCGCCCCGCGTGTCTGACTACCCAAGGAGCCTCGAAACGCTCGCCTTCATGGAGTGGACACCGACTGTGATCAAAGAGCGCACTGAGTCTTTTGCGCAGGGGGTACTTGGACCGTTTTGACGCGGCGCGCCTTCAACGACTCAGTCCGTTCGGATGACACGCTGGAATGGCCGGGCCTGCGCAGTCTTCGGCACTACGCTGGAGAAAAATGGCCCCCTCGGGCTGCCGGCAGGATCGAAGGAGCACTCGGATGACCTTGCCTCGCATCGTGAGTCTGTTCTCAGGTGCGGGAGGGCTCGACCTCGGGTTTCATGATCAAGGCTACGAGATCGTCTTCGCTGTTGATCGAATGGCCGCCGCAATCAAAACCCACCGCCGTAACTTCCCGAGGACGACCTCGGTCGCCGTGGATATCACCGACCGGGATACCTCGACGGGCAAGCTCATCGTGCTTGGTCAGATTGAGAAGGTACTCCGAAAGGGTGAGGCAATTGGTGTTATCGGCGGACCGCCGTGCCAGGGATTTTCGCGAGCGAACCCGAAGTCGCATGCCGACGATCCTCGTAACCAGATGCCCTCGTTCTACCTGGAAATCGTTGAAGCCCTACAACAGCTGTATGACGTCCAATTCGTTCTTTTCGAAAACGTAATGGGCATCCGTGACGCGAAGCACGCGGTCACCTTCCAGGGCATCATGCGGCGCTTCAAGGACCTTGAACTCACGGCCGGAGTCGCGGAACACTCAGCTCTCGACTATGGCGTGCCACAGACTCGCACTCGAGTCATCATCTCGGGATTCAAGGACGAAACTGCTGCAAAGACATTCGTACCGCTTCACGCAACGGAGGCGGACCTCACAGTCCGCGGAGCTATCGGTCACCTCCCGGCACCCGCGTTCTTCGCGCGAGATCTGCTAGTTGATGACATTCCAGAGCATCCGAACCACTGGACTATGAAGCCCGTATCCAGGCGGTTTTCTGGCGAGGGCTTGAGCCCGGCACCTACGCGAAGTTTCCGTCGACTTTCTTGGGACAAACCAAGCCCGACCGTAGCCTACGGACACCGTGAAATCCACGTGCACCCTGACGGAACTCGTCGACTCAGCATCTTCGAGGCGATGCTGCTTCAGGGATTCCCCACGTCATTCGTAATCGAGGGAACTCTGTCGCAGCAGGTGGAGCAAATCTCGAACGCTGTCCCGCCGCCCGTCGCCCGATCGCTGGCTGCTGCTGTTGCCACGGCGCTTAGGAGCGCCGCGGAAGGAACTGTTGCTGACGCAGCATGACACGCCCGGAGTTACCACGACCGTGATGTCGAAGGTCATCGCTAGGGTGGACTGCGAGCGGGGGATTCATGGTTGAGGCGGGGGCTAGGCCGGGTCCGGCAGTGCTGCTCAGCCTTGCCGAAAGTCGCGATGCCGAGCCAATTCGATCCCCGTGGATTGGGCCCCTTCTCGCCCTTGGGACTCGGTTGTCGCGGAAAGCTCAGACATATAGTGGACGCCAGTTGATAGTCGCCCTTTCGGTGCCTAGTCGTGAATTCGCGGCCGTTTTAGTAGGCACCGGGTGGACAGTCTGTCGCCCACCGGCCGAGACAATCACGGATCCGCTTATAAGGCTTCGGGAAGCGCTGCCTGGGCGGAACTACCGTGCCGTGAACGCAACGCACGTAATCTCGGGTCGGTTTCAAGGTCTTGATGAATCGCACCGACCACCAAGAGTCACGCTGGCGGGGCAGTGGGCCGTGGATCGGATGGCTGCGGTCGCGCCGGTTGCCGAAGCGGACCCCGCGGAGAAGATGCCGCGCCCGCCATTGGGCAGCATCGGTCGCATGACTGGCGTCGATCGAGACTGGGAGCGGCGGCTCGTCGCTCCTGCCGCCGACGTTGCCATCGTCGGTACCAAGAGCTGGATTCTCGACGACCTCGAGGGCGTCCTCGCCCGAGGCGACGACGCGGACGGTGACGCGATCGAAACTCTCCTTCTCCCTAAGACCGACAAATCGGCGACCTGGTTCACTCGCATATATTCGTCAGCGGGTTTCGGGGAACAGCTGGCCTCCCTGCCCGAAGACCTTAACCTCGTGATCCTTGATGGGCAGGCAGCAATCCGGTACTTGAACGGCATCCTTGTTCCCGTCGTGGTGTGCATCTTCGATCGTTCGGTCGCGGACGAGACCGCGGCGGAACAAGTTGTCCAGCTCAGGAACTCTCGAGGCGCCCCCTTGTCGCTGGCTAGCGACCTGGGTTGGGCGGCGCCAACTGGCGTGGAGGCGTTCGCCTTCACGGTGGCGCTATGACATCGCGTGTGGCGGAGCTCGACCGCCGCTACGCAGCATCGTCTGCGCTTGTACGCGAGGGCGTGCAGATTATCGCCGTGCATGATTCGCTGGCATCGCGCTTCGATGCAGCGACGCGCAGCCTTTTCCGGCTTGTGCAGCGCGATGGTCCCGGGGTCTGGGATGATCTGGCCGGCCCGGCGAAGTTGCTCCGATGGCATCTCATCACTGATCCGCTGCCAATCGAGCGCAATGACATTCTGAGGTCTGGAGTCGAGCGAGTAAAACGGCAGGCAGCGCGGCTTGCGGGAGCCGTGGGAGAGCCCGAGGTGCTGACCGAGATACGCGACGCCGCGAGCGCGCTCCTGACACGCGACCCACTCATCGGCCGTGTCGTCGTTGAGTCGGCGAACGAAGTGGGAGTTGGGACAGCTGTGATTGTCGCCGCAAGCTCGCGTGCTCGCGAGGCCCTCGGCGGCTGGCTTGCGACGGATGGCCTTCGGGTACTAACACTCGGGGACCTGGAGCGTGTGGAAGTTTCCGAGGAAATCGCGTATTTTGTTGGTCCCCCGAGGTTCTTCAAACCCATCGCAGTAACAGCGCCGCGTACTCCGGAGGTAACTTTCGTTGTCCCCGGGTGGTTCGGCGACCTGAGCCTCCCTCGGTCTCCAATCTCGGACTACGCGGAAGGCGGGATTCGGGTCGGCGTCCGAGTCGTCGAAGCTGGCGAGTCGGCGCAGGAGGTGCCGGAAGAGACACAGGACGGCCTGAACGGAATCCCCGAAGAGGAACTACTGCCCCAGCCTTTCTGGGGCATACGAGTCAGTGAAGACCGCGCTCCAACACTCGATGAAGTGGAAGCGCACAAGGTTCTCCTAAGCGGCGGTCGTGCGATTTGGCTCGAAACAGACGGTGAACGTATCCGTTCCCTTGACCCCACTCAGCCTGCGGGGGAGCGGGTCACGTACGTCGACGTTTCGCTCCTATCGGCGGGCACATACTTGCTTCTCCGCGAGGGTGCCGGCGAGAGCGAGTCACTGCACGAAAGGGCATTCGACAGGCTCGGAACTCGCGCGGCATCCATCCGAGACTCGCAGGCGACGTGGAAAGCGGCTCTTTCGGATCGGTTGAAAACGAATGGTATCCGCGATTCTGAAGTAGCGCTCCGTACCCTCGATGTTCGTGCCGCGGGGCAGGTGAGCGCTTGGATATCCCCGCACGTCATCCGGCCGCAACGCGACCGCGACTTCGAACTGGTCCTCACCTGGCTGGGGCTCCAAGTGCAGCCATACTTCGAAAACGCATCGACGCTTCGATACGAGGTTCACCGCGCAACTCGTGAACTACGTAACCGCCTCGAGGCTGTCGCGGACAATGCCGACCTGCACGAGCTTGAGCGCATGGGTCATATGACGCTCGACATCACTGAGCCAGGTTTCAGGGGAATATTTGTGACGAAAGTCCTCGGCATTTCGCCGTTCACGGAGCTCGTCGCCCGACACGAGGCGCGCGTGCCGTTCTCGGATCGAGGGGCGCAATGGCTCGAATGATCCCGGCGTACTGCGTGGACACGGCGCCCCCAGGAGAAAAGTCGGTGTTCGCGGCGCTTCAGAATGCTCCTGGCACCGAACACTGGACCGTGCTTCATTCGCTCGGAATCGCTCAGCATAAGCGCCAGGTTGAGGGCGAGGCCGATTTCATCGTCATCGTGCCGAGAGCTGGACTGCTGGTGGTCGAGGTCAAGTCACATCGCTCTGTTGAACGCCTCAGCGACGGCAGGTGGCGGCTCGGGCGCGATGCGCCGACCGCGCGCAGTCCATTCCAACAGGCTCAAGGAGCCATGTACAGCATCCGTGAGTACTTGCTTAAGAAGCGAGTTGATTTACGCGATGTTCCGACGCTGTACGCGGTGTGGTTCACCGGAGTTAGGGCCCGAACGAGCCTCCCAGATTCGCCGGAGTGGCACGACTGGCAAGTTCTAGACTCACAGGACCTGCCGTCGGCATTCTTTTCCGTTAAGCGAGTCATGTCTGCCGGAGCTCAGCACCTCTCGGCAACTCTCAAGCACTTCGGCAATAACGGGTTGGGGCCAGATGGGGTCCTTGCCAACAAGATTGCCCAGCTGCTTCGCCCGCGCTTCGAGATCGTCTCCACCCCAAGCGATCGCCGACGCGCAAGGGAGGGACAGCTAGCACAGTTTGTCGAGGAGCAATTTCGAGCGCTCGATGCCGCGGCCGACAACAAGTCTGTTCTATTCACCGGTCCAGCTGGAACGGGGAAGACCTTCCTAGCCGTCGAAACTGCTCAGCGGGAAATCGCACAAGGCCGAAGTGGACGACTTCTCTGTTTCAACCGGTTTCTTGGCCGCAGCCTGCGCGACAAGTTTTCGGACACAGTCGGCCTGGGCGTTAGCACGCTGCATCAGGAGATGCTACGTCTGGCAGGTTTGGGCGGACCGCCTGATGGAGCGGGGAGTGACTTCTGGGAGCGAGAGCTACCAGATCGCGCACTCGATGGGCTTGCATCACGAGGCTCGAAAGAGGTTGGCGACTTCTTGATAATCGATGAGGTGCAGGACATCGCGACTGATGCATACCTCGACCTCCTCGATTTTCTTGTGGTTGGCGGACTCCGGGAAGGCCGTGTTCTCTTGTTCGGCGACTTTGAGCGTCAAGCGATTTACGCCAACGAGGAGGGCCGTGAGCGCCTCCGCTCGAGGGCGCCACACCTGGCATCGATTCGGTTGCTTGAAAACTGTCGCAATTTGCCGCGAATCGGATACGAGGTCAACCTGCTTGGGCACCTCGAGCCCGGTTTCAAAGAGTTCCGTCGAAACGACGATGGGATCGACCCGGTTATTGTCCGATACAGTTCGGGCGACGATCAGTCCGCGCTTTTGAAGAAGGCGATCAGCGACCTTCGCGACGAAGGCTTTGATCTAAGCGAAATCGTGGTGCTGAGTCCCCTTGGCGAAAGCTCAGTAGCAGCAAGTACGTCCGATCCGTGGCTGCGCCAAGTATTGCGACCGGCGGACGGAAAATCTCCGTCGCGCGGTGAACTTCGCTTCTCGACCATTCACGCGTTCAAAGGTCTCGATGCGCCGGCCGTTGTGGTCACGGACCTTGTCGATTCTGGTGCGTCGAACTTTGATGCTCTGCTCTATGTCGGACTCACGCGAGCGACCGACCGTCTCACCGTTCTGGTAGAAACAAGCACACTGCGCCAATTGTTAGGGGGCCGGTTATGAGTGGTGTCGACGCTCGTCGCACCGTCGAGGACGCGTTACGTAGAGAACTCTTCGGCCCGCTCGACGGCGACCAGATCCGCGGTGTGCCATTGAAGTGCGCTGCGGGCGCCGTGCATTTCGGGAAGGTGGAAGAGTCCAGAGGGCAGTTCCATGATGCCGACACGGGGCAGGAGATCCTCACGAGTGGGACGCCGTTGACGCGTTACGGAATCGGCGTGCTTTACCCGGGGGCCCTTGTCGGTGGCTCAGCTATTGACAGCCGAGATCTTGATGACACGCAAGAGCTCGTTGGAGTAACTGGCGTTGCGACGACGGAGGATAACCCACAAGGCTCGCCGATCGAGATCACGGGTCGGGTTCGGCACGACGTCGCCGATTCCGATGACTTCGATCTCGCCGACGCGAACGCTTTCAAGCCGTCCGCAATGGCAATCTCGTTCCAATGCCGGACCTCGAATGCGGGCACCTTCACGATTGCGCTTCAAGCCGCCCGCTACGAAAAGCTGGCTATCCACCTTCCTGGGCTCGCGAAGCCCGTGGAGTGGTGGGTCAGGCGGCCATTCCAGGCGACCGGCGCCATCCCGGGACGCACGCTCCTACAAGAGACGAACCGGCTGAAGGTCGTGGACGTTTCACGGTCAGACGGTATAGACAATGTGCCGGTCGCGGTCAGAGTATTCAGTCGCCCGGTGTCCGGATCCGATGATGACACCCTCCGCCTGGTAACCGTAGCCGTCGTCAACGACACCCCCGGGTCTGGTCCTGCGTCGGCCCTGTTTCAGGTGGGTTTTTCGGTTTCGGCTGATGAAGGCAGCGACATCGCCCCATATCCCGAGGTGGACCTGCCGGACCGAGATGCGGAGCAGAAGTCCCTCGACTTGCTGTATCGCAACCAGCGAACCTACGCGATCGGTCATGGGTGCGCAGCGGAGTGGGGTGTCGTCGATGAGAGCGGCAATACTTCGCGGGTAGATGCAGTCGCACTGCCCGCACACGAGGTTGTCAGCCTTTCGCCCAACGTCTACCTCGCAGACGCCACGGGCAACCCTGTGCGCGACGCCAACGGGAATCGAACGCTTGTCTCGGTAAGCATGAAAGAGCTGGCCGAAGGGAGTGCCGAGGGGGGTGCTCAGGTCGAACTCGTTTTGAGTCAGTACGAGGCTTGGATCGAGCGCCGCGAATCAGAGATATCGGCATTGCTGCCCAGGTACCAACACGCGGCGCGCGAGCACATGCTTCGAGCGCGAGAAGCACTGGAACGCATGCGCGAAGGCTGGGGTCTTCTATTTACGAATGCACTCGCTGCTCGGACCTTTCGTTGGGCAAACGAGGCGATGCTGATGCAACAGATCCGTTCGAGCGTCCCTCTGCGGGAGGTGAAGCAAGGTAGCGACCGGGTCTGGCGGGTCGCCGGTGCACACCCGACACCGGTCGTTCCGGAAGGACGCGGGCTCTGGAGGCCGTTCCAGATCGCATTCTTGCTGGCGGTGCTGCCTGAACTCATCGAGCCTGAGCGTCCCTCGCGAGCTCAGGTCGATCTGATCTTTTTCCCGACCGGCGGCGGCAAGACAGAGGCCTATCTCGGCGCGGCCGCAGTGAGTCTGCTCGCCCGGCGGCTTCGCAACCCAAACGATGTCGGCACCGACACGCTCATGAGATACACGTTGCGTCTTCTTACCGCCCAACAGTTCCTTCGGGCAGCATCCCTAGTTTGCGTCCTCGAAGACATCCGGGAGCGAAACTCAATTGATCTCGGTGGAGCTCCATTTGGAATCGGAATCTGGCTCGGAGGTAGCTCCACTCCAAACTCCTGGCGGAGTGCACTCGACAACCTACGTGCTCTTCGCACCCGGTCCCACGAGCAGAACCTCTTCCTGCTGCTGCGCTGTCCGTGGTGCGGCACGCAGATGGGACCCCAACAGAAGCGCGGCGGTGGGCAGGAGCCTATCGGGTATGAGGAGATGTCGGGCAAGGTGGTCTTTCGTTGCATCGACCCCCAATGTAAATACGCCCGTCGGTCGGGGTTGCCTGTCCACGTCGTTGATGAGGACATCTACGATGTGCGGCCCTCCATCGTCATTGGCACGGTCGATAAATTCGCGATGATGGCATGGCGACCCATGGCGAGGCGGCTCTTTGGTCTTGATGATCAAGGCGCGCGAAACGTCTCGCCACCGAGCCTCATCATCCAGGACGAGCTGCACCTGATCTCCGGTCCGCTGGGCTCTATGGTCGGCCTCTACGAGCCCATGATTGACGAACTCTGCACTGATCGTCGGGGAGCTATCCCTGTTCCGCCGAAGGTCATCGCGTCGACGGCGACGGTACGTCGTTACGAGGATCAGGTCCGCAGCCTGTTCGGTCGTGGCCGCGTTGCATTATTTCCCCCTCACGGACTGGAGGAAGGCCGGTCCTTTTTTGCGGAGCCAGCGACCAAGCCTGACGGTAGTCGAGAGCCGGGTCGCCGATACATCGGAGTGATGAGTGCCTCGCTTGGCTCCACTCAGACCGTGCAAGTTCGGGTGACCGCTGCGACCTTACAAGCTGCCACGACAATCCCAGAAGCTGACCGCGACGGCTACTGGACGAATCTCAACTTCCTCAACTCGCTGCGGGAGCTGGGCAACACCGTTTCACTCTTGGAATCCGACGTCCCCGACTACCTCACGGGTCTCATCAGACGCGACGGGATCGATCCCCGATGGCCGCAGCGTACGATGGAGCTCACTTCCCGGCGGAGATCGGATGAGATCCCCAAAGCGATTGAGCAGCTCCAGGTGAAATTCGCTCCCGGCAAAGACCGCCAAGAAGCCGTCGACATCTGCTTGGCCTCCAACATCATCGAGGTTGGCGTCGACATCGATCGGCTCGGCCTCATGACGATCGTCGGTCAGCCGAAGACCACGGCGCAGTACATCCAGGTCAGCGGCCGTGTTGGTCGAAAACCTGAAGTTAGCCCGGGACTTGTTATCACGATTTATGGGGCAGCCAAGCCCCGAGATCGCAGCCACTACGAACGCTTTCGCACCTATCATCAACAGCTATACGCGCAGGTGGAGCCGACTTCCCTGACGCCGTTTGCGACTCCTGTTCTGCGACGGGCCCTTCATGCAGCTGCCGTCGCCTACATACGGCAGACCTCGCCCGTAGCCCTTGGGCCCGATCCATTCCCCAAATCGGCCTATGACCAAGCGATCGATCTTCTCCGGGGTCGAGCTGCAATCGCGGACCCACATGAGCTTCCAGCGCTCGACCACATCGCTCGGGAGCGGGCAAGACAGTGGGACGGATGGGAGCGAACGCAATGGGACGCGAACCCGGCACCGTTTGGCGATCCACTGCAGGGGCTGATGCGCTTCGCGGGTACGCTTCCAGACCTCGGAAGCAGATCGACGATCTGGGACGTTCCGACGAGCATGAGGAATGTGGACGCCGAATGCCAACTCGAGATCAGTCAGGCTTATCTCCTCGAGGACACCACACCGGAGGAGCTTCCATGAGCACAGGCGCCATGCGGAGAGCACAGCTCGTGACACCTTTTGGCGTCGGCGCGATGAGCGTCCTGGTCAACGGGACATCCGTAATTACTGCTGGCCTCGATCACTGGTACGAAGTCGTCGACCGGAGTTCGCTCGCGATGGAGGAATACCAGGAACATGACTGGCGGCTCCAATCTCGCCTAAAGGTGTCTGAGTTTCGCCTTCCTCCTGATTACCGATATTCCGGTCAGGGCGTCGACCAGCGGAATCTGAGGCTTACCATTCCCGTGCTTCGTTTCCCGCGTTGGTCATTCTGCATGTACTGCAAGCGTCTGGAGCTGAGCAAGCTAACAATGAAGGCGCCGGTGGAATGCCCTGACCCTAGACATGCCGACAAGAAGTTCAAGTTTCGAATGTCGCAGGTGCCGTTCGTCGCAATCTGTTCACGGGGACACCTCGAAGACTTTCCGTTTGACAAGTGGGTCCATCGTTCCGTGGACCCGGCTTGCCAAGGTCCTCTCCGTCTGAAGTCACGTGGCGGGGGCGGACTTGAAGGCCAGGTGGTGACCTGCGACCGCTGCGGCAACGAACGATCGCTCCGAGGCATTACAGAGGCTCACTTCGACAAGGCAACCGGTGACGAGCACACAAATCTCAGCGATCAACTCGTATCGCCTCAGGCGCCATACCTTTGCAGTGGTGCACGGCCTTGGCTCGCGCAGCTGGAGGGCGTCTGCGATCAGCCGATTCGAGGAGCTCTGCGCGCGGCGGGAAACGTGTATTTCCCGAAAGTCGAGTCCTCAATCTACCTGCCTCGCCGTGAGGGAGCAGTGAGCGAAGAAGTCCATCAGCTCTTGCGTCACCCTGCGGTCAGTGCGACCTTTGCCACCGTGTTCGAACTCTCGGATGCTGATGTCTCCGGCGCTCAGCTGCGAAGACTCCTTGACCGAAACGTGCCCCCCGAACTGTTTGCCCCGATTTCGGACGAAGAATTGGTAGCCGCGTACCAAGATCAGTTCGGTATTGGCGCTGGTCCAATTGAGGAGCCCGCGGAGATTCCCGCCGATGCCGAGAGTCTCACCAGTAACGACATTTGGCGGCACCCTGAGTACGCGAAGATCCGCGAGACTCCAAAGGATGACTATCTCGCCGCGTCTGATCCCGGCACCCACGTCGACCTGCATGCGCACCTATCGAGGGTCCGGTCTGTAGATGTTTTGCGGGAGACCCGCGCGCTTCGTGGGTTCACTAGAGTTCGTGACGGCGAGCTCAAACTCTCTGAAGGCAAGGCCTTGTTGCGGCGGGCGAGCTTAACGCCGGCCCAGGATTGGCTCCCCGCGTACGTTGTTAAGGGAGAAGGGATCTACTTCGAGCTCGATAATGAACGCCTCGCCGCTTGGGAAGCGCGTGCCGAGGTTCAACTCCGGGCTGATCTCATCACTGACCACTTCGGATCGGTCTCGAGCCAGCGAGGACTCCAGGGTCGAACGATCAGCCCGCGATTCGTCCTCCTACATACGCTCTCTCACATTCTGATCAACGAACTGATCTTCACGTGCGGGTACAGCTCCGCATCGCTGAGGGAGCGCCTTTACGTCTCGAGCTCCGAAGACCGCAATATGGCGGCGGCTCTCATCTACACCGCAGCCGGAGACTCCGAAGGAACGATGGGTGGCCTGGTTCGAATGGCTCGTCCCGAAAACCTTCGACAAGTCTTCGCTTCTGCCCTTGCAGACGCGCGCTGGTGCTCGACCGACCCAGTCTGCATGGATGCAGGAGAAAACGGCCAGGGTCCGGACTCGTGCAACCTGGCGGCCTGCCATGCTTGTGCACTGCTGCCCGAAACGAGCTGTGAAGAATTCAACCGTTTCCTAGATCGAGGGCTCGTTGTCGGGACGCTGGCCGACCCATCACTGGGCTACTTTTCGGATGCGTTCTTGCCATAGGGCGAGTCGTCGAGTGAAGTCATACGGGACCCGATCGCCAGGGCTCTAGCGTTGTCGGCGAGAATCCAGCGAGACAATTTCTGACAGAGAGCGGGCCAACGTAGCCCACGCGCGAGCTAGCGCTTGTCGATTCTTCGTGCGCGCTACGCACTAGCGTGCATTCGACGCGGAAACTGCAACTGCCCATTCCGTAGGGGTCGAGATATATGAGCGAGCGCGTGCAACTCAGGTCACATTGAGTGAGTCACGAGTCTTATGCTGGCTGGTTTCTGAGCGTTCTCTAATTCCAACACGGGTGATCGCTTCCGCGCCAGTGTTCACACGACCATTCCCCCATCCACCTCCCCCGCCTCCACCAACCACCGCACAGCCTCCAGCACCGTCTCCTCCGCCGTATACCGCGGCGCATACCCCAGCACGTCCCGCGCCTTGTCGATCGAGAAGACCTGACTCCGCACCAGGTGCTCCCAGCTCGTCTCGCCGTCCCGTGCGCTCAGCCCGGCCCGGAACTCCTCCCACGTCACCGACTCCAGCGAGGCCGTCCGCCCGAACCACGATGCCGCCAGTTCCGCGTAGCCGCGCACGTTCAGCGCGGTCGGCGCCACGATGAAGAAGGCCTCCCCCGCCGCGCTCAGCGGGTGGTCCACTGCAAGCTCGAACGCCTGGGCGACGTCGTCGGCGTGGACGTGGGCCATCGTCTCGGCGCCGAGGCCCGGGATCGCCAGCGGCGCGCCCGAGGCGAGCGTCGTCCACACCGCCGGGTCGAGGTTGCCGGTCGGGCCGATCGGCGCCCAGCCGGGGCCGCTGATGTGGCCGGGGTGCAGGGAGGTCGTAAGGAGGCCTCCGGACGCTGTCTCCTCCCTGAGCATGCGCGCGATCCGGTGCTTCTGGATGCCGTACTCGCCGAACGGCGGCGTCGCCGTCTCCTCGGTGATCGGGAGGCTGCGGCTTGGGCCGGCGCTCCAGATCGAGCCGCAGAAGACGTAGTGGCCGATCTCGCCGCGCAGCCGCTGGACCAGCGCGGTCGCCGAGTCGAGGGTGAAGCACAGGAGGTCGATGACGACGTCGGGATGCAGCGCGGCGATCCGGTCGGCGAAGGTTCCGTCGCGGTCCTCCTGCTCGCGGTCGGCGGTGACCACTTCCACCTGCGCCCACTCGGGAGACTCGGCGTACGGGGTGCGCGTGCCGCGGCTGATGGACACGACGTCGTGGCCGGCCCGCACCAGGCGCGGAACCAGGAAGGTGCCGATGTGTCCGCTGCCTCCGATGACGATGACTCGCATGTGGTGCCCCTCCGTTGTGGGTTTCTTCGTGGCCGCGCGGCGGACCCACCCCCAGTACAGGTGCACCCGCCTCTCAAAGCTTACGATTCGGTAACGACGGCGATAGCCTCAGGCGACCCGAAGATGATCTCGACGAGGAGACCGATGAGCCAGTTGCCGCCTCCCGGCTGGTATCCCGATGCCGACACGCGCTATCAGCGGTGGTGGGACGGGCAGCGGTGGACGGAGTCGCTGCAGGCGCTACCGCCGTCAACGCCCGTTCTCGTCGCGCAGAGCAACGGCCTCGCGACGGCCTCCCTCGTCGGCGGGATCGCCGCGGCGGCCGTCGCAGCGCTCGCCATCATCACCGCGATCGGGATCGATCCCCTCCTCGTGCTGTTCATGGTGTCCGGGACGATCGTCTCGCTCGCGACGGGCATCCCGGCGCTCGTCCGCGCCAGCCGGCTGCAGCCGCATGTAGGAAAGGTGCGCGCGGTGTGGGGTATCGCTCTCGGCGTCGGTGCGGTTGCCGTTGTCGCCGCGGTCGTCACGATCTCGCTCGTCACGGCGCACGATGGCTCAAGTCTCACGTAACACGGCCGGCACCGCACACGAAAAGCGGCCCCGGCACGACGAGGTCGTGCCGGGGCCGCATATCGCACGGGCCTACTTAGTCGCGACGAACACCTTGTCAGCAATCAGGCCGGGCTGGACACGGATCAGGCCATCGCCCGACGCCGGGATCTGAATGACGATGTTTCCGGTCGTCGACGCGCCGGTGTAGAGCTCGTCCGCGCCGAGCTGCGGGTCAGGGCCGATGACGGCCTTGTTGAACTCGTTGTACACCTTGCCGTCCGCTCCCACGTACGAGATCTGGGCCTCCGCCGCATACGAGGAATCCTTGCCGGTGTAGGTGACCGTCGCGTTGATGAGCGCGTACGTCATGCCCGCGTCGGGCGCTTCGTTGAACTCGTTCGCGGCGTGAATCGCATCGACGGCGTTGAGGTTGACCGAATTGATCGTGACCGTGAAGTCGTTGCCGACGATGGCGCTCCCCAGAGCAGCGGGACTCTCTCGCGTGCCGGTCTTCGCCGCCTCCGCCGCCGCCTTCGTCGGAGCGGCCGAGCTCGCCGAGGACGGCGCCTTGACCTCGGTGTCCGTTCCGCCGAACGCATCGTTGAACGAGTTCGCGACGACGGCGAAGAACACGACGAATCCGACCACGGTGCCGACGATCGAGGTGATGAGAGCGGCAAGCGCGAGGCCCTTGCCCTTTCCCTTCAGGAACAAGGCGACGATCGAGAGCACGAAAGCGATCGGGAGGAGCACCCAACCGACGATCAGTGCGCCGGGAACGCACGCGAAGATGAACCCGACGGCCGCGACGGCCAGCGCGACGATACCGAGCACATTCTTCTGCTTCGCCGCGGCAGCGACGGGCGCACCGGGGATCGGGCCGGCAGCGGCAGGCGCGGCCTGGACGGCATCGGTCCACTGTGCGCCGTCCCAGTAACGCTGGGCGCCGGAACCGGTGCCGTCGTCGTACCAGCCGGCGGCCGCGGCCGTCGTATTCGTCGGGTCATTCGGGGTAGTCATAGACACAACCCTGGCAGAATCTGAGTAAACGCTCAGCTAGCTGAGAGGCCCCAAAAAGGGGCGCCGAGGCGGCTCGGTGCGCCGGAGATCGGCCAGCCGTCAGTACCCCACGACCCCCGTGAAGTCCGGCGACCCGTCCGGCCTCGCCGGCAGCGGGGTGCCGTTCACGTAGCGCGGCCACTCCAGCCGGAAGCCTCCCGTCGGCGTGAGCACGTTGGGGTACGCGGAGGCCGGCGCCGCAGGAGCTGCGGCCGCGGCAGGCGACGCGTATGCATCAGACGCGGGCGCAACCGGCCCAGGCACGAAAGCGGGCGCGACCGGCACCACGCCCGGCGACACCACCGCCCGCGGCGCCTGCGGCCCCCGCTCCCGCTTGGGCCCGAACAGCGTGTACGTCAACGGGATGAGGATCGTGCCGAGCGCGTCCAGGATCGCGATCGCACCGACCAGCCTCCAGTAGGCCTCGCCGAAGTCCACGTGCTGGAACACGAGCGGCGTGGCCAGTCCGACGGTCAGCGCTCCGACCAGGATCAGGGTAACGAGCGTCACCTTCGACATGATCGGCCCGGTGAAGCGGCGCTGCGTGTTCAGCACCAGGTGGATGTGCAGGAGGCCGAGGCGCGTCACCGCGACGAGCAGCATCCACGAGAAGAAGCCCCACCACCAGTCGTCGGGCACGCTGCCATCGAGCGCCGGCGCCCAGATCTTCCAGAGGCCGTCGAGCAGCAGGAACGCGGACAGCGTCACGGACACCGCCCCGAACCACGGCGCTCGTCGCGCGGAGACGTCGGCGTCGTACCAGGACACCAGCGAGAAGAACACGAGCAGAGCGATCGTGCCTATCAGCCTCCAGCAGGTTTCGTCCCAGCGGCCGATGATCACGGCGTAGACGCCGACGAGCGCGGCGGCGATCAGCGCCCCGATGACGATGCGCGGCAGCAGCCTCCTCACCCAGCCGAATCGGTTGAACTCGGGTGCGGGCGCAGGGGCAGTGGCCTCGGTCATGTGACGGAGGCTATCGGCGCCGCGTCGCCGCACGAATCAGTGGAGGTACGGATTCCGTCCCGAACGCGGGCTCACCTCCACCCCCTCTTATCCCCTCGCGCACCGCACCTGTCAACCGACTCGCACAGCGGACTTTCCGTGGGTTCATGGACACCACACACGTTCGAACCCAAACGGAAGGGAGCCGGAGCATGACGATCTCGGGAGACAACCCCGAAGGCACTCCGATCTTCGAGAACACACGCCAGAGCTACGGCGAGGCCGAGGTGGTGGCAGGGGCCGAGCCGCCCGTCGGCAGCACCTTCCTCACCGGCAGCGATGAATCCGGCACAGCCGGCACCACCAGCGACACCAGCAAGACCGAGGTCGCCAAGGACGAGGCGGGCCGCGTCGCCGACTCGGCGAAGGACGCCGCCGTCGATGTCGCGGAGGTCGCCAAGGACGAAGCGGCCATCGTCGCGCACGAAGCGCAGCTGCAGGCGAAGCAGCTGTACCACCAGACCCAGTCGGAGCTGCGGGAGCAGGCGGCCGTTCAGCAGCAGCGGGTGGCCGACGGCCTCCGCTCGATCGGGGACGAGCTGCAGCAGATGGCCCGGTCGTCTGAGCAGCAGGGCGTCGCCAGTGACCTCGTCGGCCAGGCCGCTACTCGCACGCAGTCGGTCGCGCGCTGGCTCGACGAGCGCGACCCGGGGTCGCTGTTGCGGGAGGTCAAGTCGTACGCACGACGCAACCCCGGTACGTTCATCGCCGCAGCGGCGCTGACGGGTGTGCTGGCCGGGCGACTGACCCGCGCGCTCGCGTCCGGCGGCGACGACAGCGGCACAGCCGGCAGCGGCACAGCCGGCAGCACAGCCGGCAGCACGGCAGTGCCGGCCAGCGAGGGCTACGTCCCGGGCGGAACCATGGGCGACGAAAGCCGGTCCGGAGGCTCGCTGTGACCGATCAGCCCACTCCTTCGGAGGAACGCGCGGGACGCGAGTCCCTCGGCGATCTGCTCGCCGAGGTCAGCCGCGACCTGTCGACGCTCATCCGGCAGGAGGTCGAACTTGCCAAGGCCGAGCTGAAGCAGACCGCGACCCGCGCAGGCAAGGGCGCCGGGATGATGGGCGGCGCCGGCTACGCCGCCCTGATGGCGGTGCTCTTCCTGTCGATCGCGCTCTGGTGGGCGCTCGGCTACCTGATGGGCAACGCCTGGTCCGGCGTCGTCGTGGCCGTCATCTGGGCCATCATCGCGCTGATCCTCTACGTGGTCGGGCGCAATCAACTGAAGGCGGTGAAAGGGATGCCGCAGACCGTCGAGACGGTCAAGGAATTCCCGGACACCCTGAAACGAAACGGAGAGAACCGATGACCGACGACCCCGATGTGATCCGCGCCGAGATCGAATCCACCCGCCGCAACCTGAGCGGTGACGTGGACGCACTGGCCGACAAGGTCACCCCGAGCAAGATCGCCGACCGGCAGAAGCGCAAGGTGAAGGGCGCGTTCCACTCCTTCACCGAGAAGATCATGGGCTCCGACGACGAGTACGACTACTACGGCCAGACCCACCGGTCGATGGCCGACAAGACCGGCGATGCGGTCGGAGACGCGAAGGACGCGACCGTCGATGCGGGCCGCCGCGTCGTGGCCAAGGCGGAGGGCAACCCGGTCGCCGTGGGACTGATCGCCTTCGGCGTCGGACTGCTCGCAGCCTCCCTCATCCCGGCCAGCGACAAGGAGCAGGAGCTCGCCGCCAAGGCCAAGGACGCGGCCCACCCGATGCTTCAGGAGGCCGCCGAGGTCGGCAAGCAGGTCGCGAACGACCTCAAGGAGCCGGCTCAGGAGGCCGTGCAGTCCGTGAAGGAGACCGCGCAGGAGTCGGTGGAGACGGTGAAGGCCGAGGCCACCGACCGCGCGAGCGACGTCACCGACGACGCGAAGGAGGCGGGTCAGCGCGTGAGCGACGCCTGACCTCGCAGCACGACAGAAAGCGGGGACGGCGCCGGCCCGACGGCGCCCGCACCCGACGGCGCGGCGTGCGGCCCTGGGGTCGCCGCCGCGCCGTTCCGTTCCGCGCCGGCTCTCCGTCGACCAGCAGAACGAGCGACAGAGCATCTAGATCGCCGATCCACGCTGATCGTGGGAGGGTGGAGGGGTGGCCCTCCACCCTCCCACGCCGCCCGCGGCCATCGTCGTCGCCGGAGGCCGCTCGTCGCGGTTCGGCAGCGACAAGCTGCTCGCCGAGCTGCACGGCCGCACCCTGCTCGAAGGGACGCTCGCAGCGGTGAGCGGATGCAATCCCGTCGTGCTGGTCTCGGCGACCTCCGCGGCTCTGGCGAGCGCCGTCGTGCGCGTCTCGGAGTACCCGCGCTGGTGCGGTCCGGCCGCGGCGATCGGCGCCGGCGTCGCCGCGCTGCCCAGCGACGTGCGCGAGACGCTGATCGTCGCCGCCGACCTGGCGCGTCCGGAGGCCGCGATCGCGGCGCTGCTGGCGCTCGACACCGGCGTGCTCGCCGACGCCGACGGCCACCCGCAGTGGCTCCTCGCCCGCGCACCGGCCGCCGCGCTGCGCGACCGGCTCGCCGAACTGGAGGCCGCGGGCGGAACCGCAGGACTCCCCGCGCGCGCGATCGTCGGTGAGCTCGGCCTCCGGCACGTCGCCGCGACCGCTGACGCGATCGCCGACATCGACCTCCCCGAAGACCTCGACAGGATGAAGGAGCTGCACTCATGACACCCGAAGAACTCGACGCCTGGGCGGGAGCCGCCGCACGACGCCTCGGGGTGACGCTCGAACCGGGCGACGTCGCGGCGCTGCTCGACCTCGCGAAGGACGCCGCGCACGGTGTCACCCGCCCGGCCGCGCCGCTCACCTCCTACATCGCAGGCTTGGCCGTCGGCACCGGCCGCACCCTGGAGGACGTCGCGCGCGAGCTGCGCGTCGCCATCGCCGAGAGCGGGCAGCCGGAGGACCCCGCCGGGACCTGAGCGCCTACATCGCGCACATGAGGAGGACGCCGACAGCCATGCCGGCGACCTCGCCGAACTGGAGGACGCCGCGGGCGCGGCCGGGACGATCCGCCGCTGCTTCCCGCCGCGCACGCGCCATCGCGATCAGCAGCCACACGCTGTACGCGAGGTAACCGGCGACAAAGCCGAACGCGATCGCCGCGAGCGACACCCCGTGGGAGTGCCCGGGGGCGGCGGACGCACGCGCCCCCGCCATCCCGATCGACATCGCCACGAGAGCCGCCATCGTCACGCCGCCGAGCGCGCGATGAAGGCTCATCGGAGCGACCCGTCCGTCCCTCCGCTGGAGGGCGAACCCCGCCGACCCCAGCGAGAGCACGATCGATGCCAGCCCCAGCCCGGGCGCGGCCTCGGCCAGCACGCAGCCGAGCATCGCCAGCACCATGAGCGACGCCGAGATCCACACCCGGCGCGGACGCGGCGAGCCGAGCAGGCAGCACGCGGAGACCGTGGAGGCCCCGAGCGCGCCCACGTCGAGCATCATCAGTGCCCGCAGGTGCAATCAGGGCCGCAGGCCGACGACTCCGAAGCGGAGGCCGTGTGACACGAGGCCGACGACGACCGCGGGAGGTCGAGGGTGGGGTTGCGGTCGAAGAAGCCGTACGGCTTGAGCGAGAAGCCCGCGTAGTCGACGGGCATGATCGGCCAGTCCTCCAGGCGCGGGAAGTGCGTCAGCCCGAAGGTGTGCCAGACGACGATGTCCTCGCCGTCGATCGGGCGGTCCTGCGCGATGTACGCCGGCAGGCCCGCGCCGCCCGGGTGGAGGTTGACCGCGTAGCCGGCGGCCCACAGCTCCGAGGGTTCGTACTGCGTGACCCACAGGTGGTGGGCGGCGAACCCGGCGCGGCGGCGCTGGTGCGCCTCCTCTGCACTGAACAGCGCGGGAGCGGACTCCGGGTGCAGCACGTACGAGGTCGGCCGGCCGACCCGGTTGGTGCGCTCGGCGCTGCTGATGCTCCACACGCGGCCGACGCTACCGTCGGCGTCGCGCACCGCACCAGCCTCCGTCTCGAGGCGCGTGATCGTGCGGCCGATGGCGCTCCCCCACGGATTGCCCTCCGACACCGGCACACGCGTGACGTCGATCTCGTCCACCGCGTTCGCGACGCCGTCGACGGTCATGTCGAGGCGGGCGCAGAACATGTGCTGGTGCACTGGAGCGCCGAGTCCGGGCGCGAGCGGGGTCGAGTAGGGGTCGTCGCCGCCGTCGTGCGCGCCGGTGAAGACGATGCCGGTCGCCTTGGCCTCCACCTCGAAGGTGCCGTCGAGGTAGAAGTAGAAGTAGAACCCGTAGTCGTAGTTGCCGACGGTCGTGAAGAACGAGACGACCAGGCGGCGCTGGCGGCGGGCCTCCGAGGTGTGGCTGAACTCGTCGGTGTGCTTCCAGAGGATCCCGTAGTCCTCCTCGTGGATGCAGATCGCGTTCGTGATGGTGCGCGGGTGGCCGAAGTCGTCGGCGACAACGGCGTCGAGGTAGAAGATCTCGCCCAGGCAGTCGCAGCCGAGCTCGAGCGAGTTCGCGAGGCGGCCGAACTGGTACTCGCCGGCGTCGTAGTAGTTCTGCCAGCCATGGATGGGCGTCGGGTCGGCATAGTTGACGACCATCTCCGAGATGGAGGCCCGGTAGAGGATCGGGCGGCGCTCCTGCTGGTAGGTGAAGGCGACGTCGTGGAGGGTGAGTCCCTCGCGGCCGTTGAAGCCGACGCGGAGGTCCCAGTTCTCCCAGCGCAGCACGCCGTCGTCGTAGCTGAAGCTGACGCCCTCCGGCTGGCGGATCTCGATGGGCTTCAGGGAGGTGCGCAACGGCCCGGTGAGCTGCGGGTCGAGGTAGTCCCCCGACTCCATCGGCACGGTGTCGATCGGCGTCTCGACGAGCCGGATGACCGACCGCGAGAGGGTGTCGACGTGCGCGACGACGCCGTCGATCGGGTGCGCCCACGCGAGGTCGGCCTGGTCGGCCTGGTAGAAGGCGAGCACGCGGAACATCCGGCGGCCCTCCTCGTCGTCGTAGTCGAAGTGGCCGGCGGTGAGCGGGCAGGTGCGCACGTTCTCGATGTCGTGGATGCCGCGCCGGGCGAGTGCTGCCGCCCAGCCGGCGTCGGCCTTGACGATCTCGTCGACGAGCGCGAACTCCTCGTCGAGCACGGGGGCGGTGCCCTCGGTCACGGGGTCGAGCTCGCGGGTGCTGACGACGACGCCGTCGGTCACGTCGACGACCACCTGGGTGACCGCTCCGGTCGAGAAGTCGAGCAGCAGCGTCTCCACCTGGCGGTGCAGCCCGGCGGCGCGCTCGGGGTCGAGCACGTCGCGCTTGTGCGGCTCGTGCAGCAGCACGTAGGTGAACCGGGTGTGCTCGGTGACCAGGCCGGCCGCGGTGACGGCCTCACGGGCGCGGTCGATCTCGCCGCCGGTGAGTGCGGCGAGCGGGTGGGTGGTCGTCGTGGTGGGGACGGTCAGGGACATTCCATACTCCTTCGTCGGTGCTCCCGATTGTTATTGACTCTAGCGTCAAAATCCGGGATGCGGAAGAGGCGGGAAGCAGGTAGCGGAGGAGATCCTGAGCGACACGCCCGCGGAAAGCGGGGAACGGAGGAGATCGGCAAGGTCTCGGGGCGCAACTCCTCCGTTTCCGACAGGCTCGGTGGGTGGGCGACGGACGAACTGCGGAGGTACGACGGGCGGAAGCAACGGAGGAGATCTGCCGGGTCTCGGGGCGCAACTCCTCCGTCGGCTGCGATTTCGGGGTGCGGCCGGCCCGATCTCCTCCGTTCCTCGCGGCTGGCAAGATGGGGGCGTGCCCAAGATCGTCGACCACGACCAGCGCCGCCGCGACATCGTCGAGGCCTACCTCCGCGTGCTCGCGCGCTCGGGCGTCGCGGGCACGCACGGGAGGTCGGTCGCGGCCGAGCTCGGCGTCGTGCCGGGCACGCTCTGGCACTACTTCGACTCGGTCGAGCAGATCGCGGAGGCAGCGGCCCAGCGGGGAGTCGAACGCACGCTGGCGCGCATCGACGAGCGCTCGGGCAACCTGCGCGGGCTCGCCGCACTGCTCGCGATCGCCGAGGAGATCCTCCCGATCACCGACATCACCCGCGAGGAGGCGCGTGTCGTGGTCGCGTTCTGGGGGCAGGTGCTGCCCGACGCCGACACGCGCTCGGCGTTCGGCCGGCCCCGCGAGTTCACCGATCGCACACGCGCGGCGCTGACGGATGCCGTCGACGAAGGCGACCTCGTCGAGGCGACCCCGATCGAGGCGCTGGTGCGACTCCTCGACTCCGTCTACGCGGGCGAGCAGGTCATCTGGGCGGCCGAGTCCGTCGACGACGACCCGCGCCAGGCGCGCCGCTCCTTCGCGACCGCGGTCGCGCCCTGGCTCAGCGAGGCGGCCTCCCCTGCGGCGGCAACGCTTCGCGGCTGGCTGGCGTGAGGCCCGGCGGCCTGACAGCGCAATCGCTCAGCGCCGTCGCTCAGCGCACCGACCCGGTCAGCAGCCGCGGGTCGGTGATCGCGTCGTACTCTTCCGCGGTGAGCAGCCCGCGGCCGACGATCGCGGTGCGTACGTCGCCGCCGGTCTCCAGCGCCTCGTGCGCGATCTGCGCGGCGGTCGAGTAGCCGATCCGCGGTGTCAGCGCGGTCACCAGCCCGACCGATGACGCGACGCGCGTCCGCAGCAGCTCGGCGTCGGCCTGGATGCCGTCGACGCAGTTGACGCGCAGCGTGCGGCAGGCGTTGGTCAGCCACGTGAGCCCCTGCAGCAGCGCGTTCGCGATGACCGGCTCGAAGGCGTTCAGCTGCAGCTGGCCGTTGTCGGCGGCCATCGTGATCGACACGTCGGCTCCCGCGATCGCGAACGCGACCTGGTTGACGACCTCCGGGATCACCGGGTTCACCTTGCCCGGCATGATCGACGAGCCGGCCTGGCGGGGCGGGAGGTGCAGTTCGCCGAACCCGAACTGCGGCCCGCTGGAGAGCAGCCGCAGGTCGGACGAGATCTTCGACAGCTTGATCGCGGCGCGCTTGAGCGCGGCCGAGACGAGCATGAACACGCCGGTGTCCGAGGTGGCCTCGATGAGGTCGGTGGCGGTGACCACGGGGAGGCCGGTGAGCGCAGCGAGGTGCCGCACGACCGCGGCGGCATAGCCGGGCGATGCCGTGATGCCGGTGCCGATCGCGGTGGCCCCGAGGTTGATCTCGGCCAGCAGCGGGATGGTCTCGTTCAGCCGGAGGTTGTCCTCCTCCATCGTGACCGCGAACGCGGTGAACTCCTGCCCGAGCGTCATCGGCACGGCGTCCTGCAGCTGCGTGCGCCCGATCTTCACGTGATCCCTGAACTCGACGCCCTTCGACCGGAACGCCGCCGCCAGCAGCGCGTGCTCGGCGATCAGCCTCCGCAGCCCGATGGTGAGGGCGATCTTCACCGCGGTCGGATACACGTCGTTCGTGCTCTGGCTGCGATTGACGTGGTCGAGAGGATGCACGAGGTCGTAGCGGCCGCGCGCGTGGCCGAGCCGTTCGAGCGCGCGGTTGGCGATGACCTCGTTCGCGTTCATGTTGGTGGAGGTGCCGGCGCCGCCCTGGATGAGGTCGACGACGAACTGGTCGTGGAGGTCGCCCTCCACGATCTCTTGGCAGGTCGCGTCGATCACCGACGCGATCGCCGGATCGAGCACGCCGATCTCGGCGTTGGCGCGAGCGGCGGCCTGCTTGACGAGCGCCAGGGCGGTGACGAGCTCGGGATACGTGCCGATCCCCCGGCCCGAGATCGGGAAGTTCTCGACCGCGCGCTGCGTGTTCGCGCCCCAGTAGGCGTCGGCCGGCACGGCGACCGGCCCGAGCGAGTCGTGCTCGACGCGGGTCGCGCTCATACCGCGGCCCGCACGACGTCGACGACGGTCTGCGCGAGCGCGACCGCGGCATCCCGCAGCGCCTTCTCGGCGTCCGCCCCGACGCACGCCGCCGCGAACTCCGGCTGGTGGTTGGTGGCCGGGAGGCTGTTGATCCCGACGTACGGGTGGATGGCCGGGACGACCTGCGAGACGTTGCCCATATCGGTCGATGCACGGTTCATCGCGCTCGCGCCGGAGGTGTCGAACACGCGCCCGAGCGCCGTGGCGTTGGCGCGGTAGAAGCCGAGTGCCCGCTCGTCGTTGCGGAACTCCGAGTACGGCTGGCTCTCGGACGTGACGGTGAGCGTCGCGCCGGAGGCCAGGGCGCCGGCCTCGAAGCAGCGGTTCACCTTCTCCTCGACGCGTCCCAGCTCCTCCAGCGTCTCGGCGCGCACGTACCAGCGGCCCTCTGTGCGGTCGGGGATGGCGTTGGGCGCCTGGCCGCCGACGGTCTGGATGCCGTGCACGCGCACCGAGTGCGGAAGCTGCTGCCGCAGGAGGCCGATCGCCACCTGGGCGACCACGAACGCGTCGTTCGCGTTGACCCCCTCCTCCGGATAGGCGCCCGCGTGCGCGGCCTTGCCGTCGTACTGCACGTGCGAGTGCGCCACGGCGAACGGCCGGGCCTCGGCGACATCCACAGGACCGGGATGCGCCATGACCGCGAGGTCGAGCCCGGCGAAGGCGCCGCGGTCGAGCAGCTCGATCTTGCCGCCGCCGCCCTCCTCGGCCGGAGTTCCGTAGACCTCCACGGTGATGCCGAGCTCGTCGGCGAGCGGCGCCAGCGCGGAGGCGACCCCGACCGCGATCGCGGCGATGAGGTTGTGCCCGCAGGCGTGCCCGAGACCGGGCAGTGCGTCGTACTCGGCACAGACGCCGATGCGCACCGCACCGGAGCCGGCGGTCGCCAGGAACGCGGTCTGCAATCCGAGGTACGCGGGCGTCACCGTGAAGCCACGCGAGGCCAGCGACTCGCAGAGCCGCGCGGCCGAGCGGTGCTCGTTCCACGCGGTCTCGGGGTCGGCGTGCAATGCCTCCGAGAGGGCGACGAGCTGAGGGAGGTCGGCGTCGACGAGCTCTCGCACGCGCTCCTTCAGCGCGACGACGTCGGTCACCGCGAGCCGCTCACTCATCCCCGGGCACCCCGTAGCTCGGCGCGCCCGCCGGCATCAGCCCGCGGGTGACGTACGCGTCGCGCTGCGGCAGCCACGTCTCGACCAGGATCTCGTCGAGCAGCTCGACGGGGTTCTCTGCCCAGTCGACGCGGAGGTCGGTGACCCGCCAGCCGGCGTCGCGCACGACCGCGACGCCGGCCGAGTGCACCGGCCCTTCCTCGCCGCCGGCGGCGATGGCGGCCTTCAGCGCGGCCAGAAGCCGCACCTCCAGGTCGCCCGTCGCCTCCTCGAACGCGTCGACCATGAGCTGCGGCACGTCCGCGCGGGCGAGCATGTTGCCCGCGGCCACCGCGTGCGCGGACTGCGCCTCGCCGTGATGGCCGAGCACCTGTGAACCGGAGTGGATGGCCGACCGGCCGTTGCGGTCGATCACGAGCAGCTGCCGGTAGTCGATGTCGGGCGTGGAGTCCACGACCCACGCCAGCACCTCCTCCACCGGCCGGCCGTCGCGCAGCCCGTCGATGAGCTGCGGGCCGAGCCGGGGGTCGGTGATGTTCTGCGAGTGCGCGCCGCCGATGCCATCGGCGAGGTTCACACAACGGGCGGCCACGGCCGGTGAGGAGGAGCAGATGGCGGAGCCGATCGCTCCGGTGTCGTCGACGGCCAGGATGGAGAAGGTCATCGTGCGGCCCCGTCCGCCACCGTCGAGCTGATCACGGCGGTCGCATCGATCTCGACCAGCCACTCCGGCCGGGCGAGCGCCGAGACGACGATGCCGGTGGATACCGGGAAGACGCCCTTCAGCCAGCGGCCGACGACGCGGTAGACGTCCTCCCGGTAGCGCGGGTCGATGAGGTAGATCACGACCTTGACGATGTCGTCGAGGCTCGAGCCGGCCTCCTCCAGCAGCATCGCGATGTTCGCCATCGCCTTCTCGGCCTGGGCCTCCACGTCGCCGATGCCGACGGACTCGCGGGTCTCCAAGTCCTGGCCGATCTGGCCGCGCAGGTAGACCACGCCGCCTGCGACGACCGCCTGGCAGAGGTCGTTGTCGAGGTTCTGCTCCGGGTAGGTGTCCTTGGTGTTGAACGGGCGGATCCGGGTGTGGGTCGGCATCAGAGAACTGCTCCTTCCGCCGCGAGAGCGGCCTGCTGGTCGTAGGCGAGGTAGCCCCGCTGGATCTGGATCTGGTCGGCGATGTGGCGGGCGTCGTGCCAGACGCCCCAGATGAAACTGGAGCCGCGGCGCGACTGCCACGGCAGGCCGAGGAAGTAGACGCCCGGCTCGGTCGAGACGCCGCGCTGGTGCGCCGGCTTGCCGTTCTCGTCGAACGCGTCGACCTGCAGCCAGCTGTAGTCGGTGCGGAACCCGGTCGCCCACACGATCGTGGTGATACCGGCGGCCTGGAGGTCGAGCTCGAGGATCGGGTCGGTGAGGCTCGCGGGGTCGGCGAGCAGCGCGCGGGCCTCCGGCTCCTCCGGGAGGTCGAGGCCGTTTCGGGCGACATAGGCGTCGGCCTCGTCGAGCAGCGCGAACAGGTTGGCGTCGCCGGCGGCGACGTTGCGGGCGAGGTCGGGAGCGAACCGCATCCGGCCGTCGGCGAAGGCGTCGGTGCGGCCGACCAGCGTGATGCCGGTCGCCGCGAGCTCGCGGAAGTCGACCGTGTGCCCGCCGTCGGCGCCGCTCACCGCGATGGTGACGTGCTCGGCGCCCTGCGGAGGCGCGGCGAGGTCCCACTTGCCGAGCACGCCCAGCCACCAGACGAAGTCGCGGCCGCGGTAGCGACGGGGAGGCCGGTCGTGCGGGCCGACGGACAGCCAGACCTCGCGTCCGGAGCGTCGCAGCTCGTCGGCGATCTGCACGCCAGACGACCCGGCGCCCACGACCAGCACGCCGCCCTCCGGCAGCTGAGCCGGGTTGCGGTAGTCGCTGGAGTGCAGCTGGGTGAGACCGGAGTCGTCCGGCACGACCGCCGGGATGACCGGCACCTGGAACGGCCCGGTCGCCGCGACGACGTAGCGCGCCTGGAGGTCGCCCTCGGAGGTCTCGACGGTGAAGCCGGGCCGGTCGCTGTTGCGCACGACGCGGGTGACCTCCACGCCGGTGCGGATGGGAGCGTCGATGAGCTTCGTGTAGGCGACGAAGTAGTCGGCCACGTCCTCCTTGGGAGCGAAGTCGTCGGCGCCGACGGTCTCGAACTCGAGCTTCGGGAAGCGGTCGTGCCAGGCGGGGCCGTTGGCGACCAGCGAGTCCCACCGCCCGGAGCGCCAGCGCTCGGCGATGCGGCCCTTCTCGAGCACGAGGTGCGGGATGCCGCGGTCGGTCAGATGATCGCTCATCGCCACACCGGCCTGCCCGGCGCCGACGACGAGGACCTCGATTTCCTGGCTCGACATGCTGATCTCCTTCGCTGATCCGTGAGCTGAACCGTGAGCGGTCCGTGCGTCCCGCGGCTCGTCCAGTCATTGTCAGCAGGAGCGATGGAATCTGTAAAACAATGAGAATCGACGAATCAGATCAGGTGAAGTGATGCTTCGCGTGCGTTTCACGCGCGTGAACATTTCCTGCATTGCCCGGCCGATGTGCAGCGCCCTTCCGCGACATCGATTCTCTCGATGCACTTCAACGCTTTTCGTCGCTCGTTTCGATGCACTCATCCTGCGTACTCTTCCGGCATGACGATCGACACAACCGTCCGCATCGACGGCAGGGCACTCATCGACGGCGACCGGGTCGGCGCGGCCTCCGGCGAGACCTTCGTCACGATCAACCCCGCGACCGGCGCGGCCCTCGCGGAGGTCGCCAAGAGCGGCCTCGCCGATGTCGACCGCGCCGTCGCCGCCGCCCGGGCCGCCTACGACAGCCGGGTGTGGAGCGGACTCGGCGCCGCCGACCGCGGCGCGGTGCTCCACCGCCTCGCGGAGCTCATCGAACGCGACGCCGAAGAGCTCGCACTGCTCGAGTCGCTCGACATGGGCAAGCCGCTCTCGCAGACGCGTGCGGTCGATGTGCCGGGAACCGCGGCGACGTTCCGCTGGTACGGCGAGCTGGCCGACAAGCTGACCGACGAGGTGCCGGCCACTCCCCCGGGCTCGACCGCGATCGTCAGCCGCGTCGCGCTCGGTGTGGTCGCCGCGATCGTGCCCTGGAACTACCCGCTCGACATCGCCGCGTGGAAGCTCGCACCGGCGCTCGTCGCCGGCAACAGCGTGGTGCTGAAGCCCGCGGAGACCACCAGCCTCACCGCCCTGCGCCTCGGCGAGCTGGCCCTGGAGGCCGGCCTCCCCGCCGGCGTGCTCAACGTCGTGCCCGGCCCCGGCTCCGTCATCGGCCGTGCGCTCGGCCTCCACCCGGACGTCGACGCGCTCACCTTCACCGGCTCGACCGCCGTCGCCAAGAAGCTGATGACGTACGCCGGAGAGTCGAACCTGAAACGGCTCAGCCTGGAGGCCGGCGGCAAGAGCTCCAACCTGATCTTCGCCGACACGGAGGACCTGGCCCTGGCCGCCGAGAAAGCCGCGTTCGGCGCCTTCTACAATCAGGGCGAGGTCTGCTCGGCCAACTCGCGCATCTTCGTCGAGCGCCCGGTCTACGACGAGTTCGTCGGCCTGCTCGCCGACGCCGCCCAGGCCTACCGGTCGGGCGACCCGCTCGACCCGGCCAGCGGCAACGGCGCCCTGATCTCCGGCGCGCACGCCGACGACGTCGCGGCGGCGATCGAAACGGCGGCCCGTGATGGCGAGCTGATCGGCGGCGAGCGCCACCAGCGCGGCGATTCGAGCGCGTTCATCGACCCGGCGATCGTCGCCGGCCTCCCGCTCTCGCACCCGCTGCACCGCGACGAGATCTTCGGGCCGCTGGTCGTGGTGCAGGCCTTCGACCACGAGGACGACGCCGTGCACGCCGCGAACGCGACCGATTACGGCCTCGCGGCGTCGGTCTGGACCTCCAGCCTGTCGCGCGCCCACCGGGTGTCGGACCGGCTCGTCGCCGGCACGGTCTCGGTCAACACCGTCGACGCCCTCGGCTCGACCACCCCGTTCGGCGGGTTCAAGCAGTCCGGGTTCGGCCGCGATCTCTCCCGGCACGCCATCGACAACTACGTCGGCCTGAAGACCACGTGGTTCCAGCACGACTAGGACGCACCACACCATGACCCTGCAGCTCGACACGCCCTCCCGCCCCGGCTTCGGCGTCCCCGCGGACGTCGCCCGCACCTGGCTGCTGATCTCGGCGGCCCGCCTCGACGCGGTCGCCGTCAGCGGCTCGCGGGCCGACGCCGTCGTCATCGACCTGGAGGACGCCATCGACGCCTCCCGCAAAGGCGTCGAGCGCGAGCGCGTCGCCCGGTTCCTCGAGACCGGAGGCGAGGCGTGGGTGCGGATCAACGACCGCACCACGCCGTTCTGGGCGGACGACCTCGACCGGCTCCGGGGCGCGCCCGGATTGCTCGGCGTCGTGCTCGCGAAGACCGAGGAGGCCGGCCACGTCGCCGAGACCTCCGAGCGACTCGGCGGCGGGACGCCGGTCGTCGCGCTGATCGAATCGGCGCTCGGAATCGAGAACGCGGCCGCGATCGCACGCGCCGCCGGTGTTTTCCGGCTCGCGTTCGGCAGCGGCGACTACCGCCGCGACACGGGCGTCGCCAACAACGAGCTCGCCCTCGCCTACCCGCGCTCGCGGCTGGTCGTCGCGAGCCGCGTGGGAAGCCTCCCCGGCCCGATCGACGGACCGTCGGTCGTCGACGGCGTGCCGATCGTCACCGAGCAGTCCCGCTCGGCGTCGGCGCTCGGCCTCACCGGGCGGCTCTGCCTCCGCGAGGCCCAGGTCGCGATCGTCAACGAGGTGATGGCGCCGTCGGCCGAGGAGGTGTCGTGGGCCAGCGACTTCCTGGAGGAGTTCGACGCCTGCGGCCGCGTCGTGCGCGACGGCAGCGACCTCCCGCGTCTCGGCCGGGCCGAGCGGATCCTCGAGCTCGACCGCGCGTTCAGCTCTGCCCCGAATTCCACCCCATCCCCCACGAGAATGTAAGGACGAAGGAGTCCCCCGATGAGTTCATCCACCCGGAACGACGCGAAACTCGCGACCTCCAGCATCCGGGCCCAGCGTTTCCACAAGACGCTGGGCCGCCTCGACATCGTCTTCCTCTCGATCGGCGCTGTCATCTCCATCGACACCGTCGCGCAGATCGCGGCGGGTGGCGGTGCGGAGGCGTTCACCTGGACCGCCGTGATCGGCATCACGTTCCTGTTCCCGTACGCGCTCGTCATCTCCGAGCTCGGCAGCACCTTCCACGACGAGGGCGGCCCCTTCGTCTGGGTGCGGCTCGCGTTCGGCAAGCTCACCGGCGCGATCGCGACGCTCTTCTACTGGATCACCAACCCGCTCTGGATGGGCGGCTCGCTGGTGTTCATCTCGGCCGCCACCTGGGGCGCCTACATCGCGCCGCTGCCGGAGGGCAGCGCCGGTGACATCGTCTTCAAGCTGGCGTTCATCTGGCTGGCCATCGGCACGGCGATCATCGGCCTCCGCTACGGCAAGCACATCGTCGCCGCCGGAGCGGTCGTGAAGATCGCGCTGCTGCTGGTCTTCGTCGTCACGGTCGTGGTCTACGCGATGAAGAACGGCGTCCACGGCTACGCGGCCGGCGCCTTCTCGCCGACGCTCGGCGGCTTCCTCGCGGTGACCCCGGTCATCCTCTTCGCGGTCGTAGGATTCGAGGCGCCCAACGGCGCGGCCGAGGAGATGCGCAACCCGCAGAAGGACGTCCCGCGGGCCATCACCTCCTCCGGCATCATCTCGATCCTGTGCTACCTCGTCCCGATCTTCGCCATCCTGGCGGTGCTCCCGGCCGACAAGGTGCAGGGCGCCAGCGGCCTCCTCGACGCGTTCAAAGAGGTGTTCTCGGTCTACGGGATCGCCACCGGGCCGGTGATGTTCGTCGCGGCTCTGCTGTTCGTGTTCGTGGTGCTGACGCAGGCGAGCGCCTGGATGATCGCCTCCGACCGAGTTCAGGCCGCCGCCGGCGCCGACGGCGCGTTCTTCCGCTACTTCGGCGTCTTCTCCAAGCGGTTCGGCACCCCGGTGCGGATGAATCTGCTCTCCGGGATCGTCGCCACCGTCTTCTGCATCGCCGCGACGTTGCTGCTGAAGGGCAGCACCGCCGCCGTGTTCACCGTCGTGCTGACCGTCGCGATCTCGACGCTGCTGCTGTCGTACCTGGTGATCTTCCCGTCGATCATCCGGTTGCGCCGCAAGTACCCGGACATCGAGCGTCCGTTCCGCGTCCCGGGCGGCAAGGCCGGCCTGTGGACCGCCGTCGTCGTCATCTACGCCTGGGTGCTGCTCGGCTCGTGGGTCGCGGTGTTCCCCGGCACGCTCGAGTCGGTGTTCGGCCTCAAGTACGACTTCATCGACACCTGGGGCGTCGACCGGCCGACCTTCGAGGGCTTCACCGTCGGCACGCTGATCGTCATCACGGTTCTGGCGTTGGCCGGCTACTTCTGGCAGCGGGCCCGCGACCGCCGCGTCGCCCCCGAGCCGGAACTGCTGCTGGAGCCGGTGCGCGACTGACGGCCGTCGCCCCACGCGACAACGGAGGAGATCCCGGTCCTTGAGGCCGGGATCTCCTCCGTTAGCCGCGTTTTCGAGGCCCGCACTCGTGGATCTCCTCCGCTGACTGCGTGAGGTGGAGAGGTCAGGCCGGAACGCGCGCGGCGATCAGGTCGGCCGCCCGCTCCGCCACCATCATCACGGTGATGACCGGGTTCACAGAGGTCAGCGTCGGGAACACCGATGCGTCAGCGATCCGCAGCCCGTCGATCCCCCGCACCCGCAGTGACTGGTCGACCACCGCGAGCCGGTCGTCGACGGCCCCGATCCGGCACGTTCCGCTCACGTGGTAGACGGTCTGGTGGATGTCGCGCTGCACGGCCGACAGCTCCTCGTCGGTCTGCACCTCCGGGCCAGGGAAGACCTCCCGCACCAGGTGCCGCCGCATCGGCTCGGCCTCCGCGATCCGCCGCGCCAGGCGCACGCCGGCGACCAGCATCCGCTCGTCGTGGCCGGAAGCGTCGGTGAAGTAGCGGTAGTCGATCACCGGAGGCTCGGCAGGGTCGGCGGAGGCGATGGTGACCCGGCCGCGGCTGTGCGGCTTCGCCACGTTCGGCGCGATCGCCACGATGGTCTCGGGGAAGCTCACACCGCGTGCGCGCGGGTGGTCGACGACCGGCTCGACCGGGAAGTGCATGAGCACGTCCGCCTTCGCCGGGTCGCCGTCGACGCCGACCATCGCGCCGGCGTCCCAGCCGGAGGCCGAGATCGCGGGCGGAGCCGACACGGCTTCCCACACCACGAGGCCCTCGGCGTGGTCCTGGAGGTTCTCGCCGACGCCCGGCAGGTCGAGCACGGGCTCCACCCCGGCCGCCTCCAGCACGTCGACCGGGCCGATGCCCGAGAGCAACAGCAGCCGCGGCGTGTCGATCGCCCCGCAGGCGAGCACGATCTCGCGCCGCGCGCGCACCGCCTGAAGCTCGCCGTCCGCCGAGCGATAGACCACGGCGACCGCTCGGCCGTCCTCCACGATCACGCGCTCGGCACGAGCACCGGTGATCACGTCGAGCGACTCCCGGGTGTCCATGACGTCGTGGAGGTAGTGGATCGAGCTCGACCCGCGCACGTTGGTCTGCGGGTCGTAGCCGACCTCGAAGAAGCCGGCGCCGCGCGCCAGCGTGTCGGTGCGGCCGTCGTTCCACTGCTCCTGCAGCGGGAGGCCCAGGGCACTGCTCGCGGCCGACACGACGTCGGCGACGAACGGATTGCGATCGGCCGCAGCCACCGGGTGGATCGGGATCCGCAGCCGGTCGAAGTACGGCTGGAAGCTCGCGGCATCCCACCCGGCCGCCCCGGCCTCCACCCACTCGTCGAGGTCGGAGGCCGGCGGGCGCCAGGCGATCATCGTGTTGGCCGTGGAGCAGCCGCCGAGGATGCGCATGCGCGACTGCCGGATGGTCGAGTTGCCGCGCTCCTGCGGCACGCTGCGGTAGTCGAGGTCGTATTCGCTCTCGATCATCTCCTCCCAGCGCCGGATCGACCGGGCCCGGCCCTCGTCACGGTCGCTCGGGCCCCACTCGAGGAGGCCGACGGTGACCTCCGGGTTCTCGGAGAGCCGCGCGGCGACGATGCCGCCCGCGGTGCCACCGCCGACCACGACATAGTCGTACTCGGCGGCGGCGGTGGCGGTGCTGGTGGGCTCGGCGGTCATTCTGCTCCTGCGGTTCCGATGGAGGGGGCGAGAGGGGTGGAGGCCGACTCCGGCCCGGACAGCACCGGCGGCTTCGACGGCGCCCACTTCATGAGCGCGTAGTAGAGCGGGCAGATCACGGCGAGGCCGACGATCCACGAGATGTCGACGCCGCCGAGCGCGGTGGCGATCGGGCCGGTGTAGAACGCCGTGCTGAGGAAGGGCAGCTGCACGAGGATGCCGAGCACGTAGCAGATCACGGCGTTGCGGTTGATGCGGCCGTAGATGCCGCCGTCCTGGCGGAACAGCGAGGCGATGTCGTACTTGCCGTGCTTGACCGCGTAGTAGTCGACCAGGTTCACCGCGGTCCACGGGATGAGCACGCACAGCAGCAGGATCATCAGGTTCGACAGGTTGACCAGGAAGTTGGCGGAGAACGCGAAGCCGAGCACGAGCGCGACCAGGAACAGGATCACCGCGATGGCGCCGCGGGTGACGGCCCGCGGGAGCCACTTCGGGAACAGCGTCTGCCCGATGGTGATGATCGCGAGGCTGCCGCAGTACAGGTTCATGCCGTTGCTGACGCTGATCCCGACTCCGAAGACCAGCATCGCGAGCCCGGCGATCCCGGGGATCAGGGCGCTCAGGCCGGTCGCCACGTCGTCTTTGGGGAAGGCGGCGCCGACGATCGAGCCGAGCACCATCGGGATGACGGAGCCGAGGACGCAGCCTGCGAAGGTCGCCCAGAAGGCGGCCCGCACGCCGGTGTCCTTGGGCATGTAGCGCGTGTAGTCGGAGACGTACGGAGCGTAGGCGATCTGCCAGAGCGCGGCGACCGAGATGGTGCCCATGATGCCGGTGGCGGTGACCGACCCGTAGCTGAGAGCGCTGGCCGGCAGCGTCCCCGCCGCGAAGATGTAGACGAAGACCAGCGCGATGGTGAGGCCGGCGACGATGCTCATCACCGTTCCGAACACGTGCAGGAGGCGGTAGCCGAAGACAGCGCCGAACACGCTGATGAGCCCGACGAGCACCGTCGACCAGAAGTCGCCGATATGGGTGAGCGAGTCGAGCGCCTGGCCTCCCAGGATCACGTTCGAGGCGAAGAACGCGACGTACATGCCGACGACGATGACGACGACCAGGAGGCTGCCGTACGAACCGAACTGCGCCCGCGTCTGCAGCATCTGCGGCACGCCCATCTGCGGCCCCTGCGCCGCGTGCAGCGCCATCACGACACCGCCGATCAGGTTGCCCGCGATGAGCGCGATGATCGCCGCCCAGATCGGGAGGCCGTACACGGCGGTCGCGAGCAGCCCCGTCGCGATCGACAGCATCATGATGTTGCCGCCGAACCAGATCGTGAACAGGTTGCGTGCCTTGCCGTGCCGCTCGTTCTCGGGGATGTAGTCGATGGTGCGCGTCTCGACGCCGAGGGCGTCGCTGCGTGGCTCGATGCGGGCCTCTGTGCTCATGGTGTGCTCCTCGTCGTCGTTTGGCATAGAAGCCTCTGCTGCTTTTCCGCATCAATCAACTAAGGTTGCCTGAAGCACTGCATCACTTCGGCAGATACCGCGCCGGAGGAAACAGAGCGGAAACATCGTCGTAACCGGGAGGCCTCCGATGAGCAAGAAGCCCGACGTCACCCTGGCGCAGCTGCGCTACTTCATCGAGGCCGCGACGCACCTCTCCATGACGCGCGCCGCGGAGGAGCTGTTCGTCGCCCAGTCGGCGGTCTCGTCGGCCATCGCGCAGCTCGAGCAGCAGGTCGGCGCGCAGCTCTTCATCCGCCAGCGCTCGCGGGGCCTCACGCTCACGCCGTCGGGGCAGCAGTTCCTCGGCGATGCGCGCGCCCTCCTGCTCAACCTGGAGGAGGCGCTCGACACCGCGCGCGGCATCGACAACCAGGTGCGCGGCACCATCCGCATCGGCTGCTTCGTCACGCTCGCGCCGTTCGTCCTCCCCGCGATCGTGAGCCGGGTGCGAGCGGAGCACCCCTACCTCGACATCGAGGTCGACGAGCTCGACACCGACGGCGCACGGGCCGCGCTGCGCAGCGGCCGTGTCGAACTGCTGATCGGCTACGACTTCGGCTTCGGCAACGACATCCGCACGGCGGTGCTGTCGGACGCTCCCCCGCACGTCATCCTGCCGGCCGATCATCCGCTGGCGGCCTCCCCGCAGGTGTTCCTGCGCGAGCTCTCGCGTGAGCCGATGATCCTGCTCGACCTGCCGCACAGCCGCGAGTACTTCCTCGGCATCCTCGCCGGCGCCGGCCTGCAGCCGGAGATCCGGCACCGCTCGCTGAACTATGAGACCGTGCGCGCGTTCGTCGCGCACGGCCACGGGTTCTCGATCCTCAACCAGCGGCCGCGGCATGACCTCAGTTACGACGGCGAACGGGTGGCCGCCCTCCCGATCGCCGACAGCGTCCCCGCGCTGCCGGTGGTGCTCGCCGCGATGCGCTCGGTCCGGGCGACGGCGCGGGCGCGGGCGGTCAGCGACATCGCCGCACAGGTGGTCGCCGAGTCGCTGAATCCGGCGCCGTCGCGAGCCTGATCGCCGGCGCGGATGACGCCGGCGTTTCGCGCGAGTCACACATCTAGCGTGCTGATGAAGTGATCCACTCGAACCTATTTGCGTGATCCATACCGTGCAACGGAGACTGGTCGGATACGCGAAGGGACGCCGATGACGAGTCTGCACATCATGAACGCCCGCCTCTTCCTCGGCGACGGCCGCTGGCAGGACGGCGGCGTGCTCGTCCGTGACGGCGTCATCGCGGCCGTCGGCGTCGACGACGACCTCACTGCGCTGAGAGACCCCGGCACCGAGGTGCGGGACGCGGGCGGCGCCGCCCTTCTCCCCGGCTTCCACGACACGCACGTGCACCCGCCGATGGCCGGGAGCTCCCTGCTCGGCATCGACCTCATGCCCGTGCACGACGCCGACGCCTACCTGCGGATCATCGCCGACTACGCGAGCGCGCATCCCGAGCTCGGCACCATCGTCGGAGTCGGCTGGTACGGCGATGTCTTCGACGGAGGCTTCCCGACGCGTGCGCTGCTCGATGCGGTCGTCGGCGACCGCCCGGTGATCCTGACCAGCCACGACGGCCACGGCGTCTGGGTGAACACCCGGGCGCTGGAGGC
Source organism: Leifsonia sp. Leaf336 (assembly GCF_001423695.1). Taxonomy (GTDB): domain Bacteria; phylum Actinomycetota; class Actinomycetes; order Actinomycetales; family Microbacteriaceae; genus Leifsonia. The sequence goes on along the minus strand of NZ_LMOZ01000002.1, from coordinate 732,059 downwards.
CGCGGGGATCGCCCCCGACATCGCCGACCCGTCGGGCGGTCACTTCGTGCGCGACGAGCACGGCGAGCTCACCGGCGTGCTGCTCGACACCGCGATGCAGGCGCTGGACGCGATCCTCCCTGAGCCCGCGCCCGGATTCCTTGAGGAGGCCATCCTGGCCGCGCAGCAGCGCCTCCACGCAGTGGGCGTGACGACGTGGCACGACGCGGCCGTGGGCAAGAGCGAGCTCGGTCCCGACTCCCTCGACGCCTACCTGAGCCTGGAGTCGCAGGGTGCGCTCACCGCCCGGGTCGTGCTCTGCCAGTGGTGGGATCGCGACCGCGGCCTCGACCAGCTCGCCGACCTGGAGGCGCGGCGCGACCGGGTCGCGCAGACCTCGCGCCTCGTCGCGAGCACCGTCAAGATCATGCAGGACGGCATGATCGAGAACCGCACGGCCGCCCTCCTCGACGACTACACCGACCAGCCGGGAGTGCGCGGCGACTCGTTCATCCCGCCGGAGGAGCTCGCGACGATCGTCGCCGAACTCGACGCACGCGGCTTCGACGTGCACCTCCACGCCGTGGGCGACCGCGCCGTGCGCGAGTGCCTCGACGCCGTGGCGCACGCCCGCTCCGTCAACGGGCCGGCGGGAGGCCGCCACCAGCTCGCGCACCTCGACGTGGTCGACACCGCCGACGTCGACCGGTTCGCCGAACTCGACGTCACCGTGAACGCGCAACTGCTGTGGGCGCGCACCGACACCGAGATCGTCGAGCGCAAGCTGCCGATGATGGGCGACGACCGGGCGACGCGGCACTTCCCGTTCGAGACGCTGCGCACCCGCGGAGCCCGCATCGTCGCGGGCAGCGACTGGCCGGTGTCCGACCCGAACCCGCTGTGGGCGATGCACACCGGAACCACGCGGCTGGCGCCCTCCACCGACCCGCACGCGACCGGGCTCGCGCTCACCGAGCCGCTGCTGGCCTCCGAAGCGCTGCCCGCGGCGACCGTGCTCGACGCGTACACCGGCACCGCCGCCTGGGTCGGACGCCTGGAGGCGACCACCGGTCGGCTGGAACCGGGGCTTGCCGCCGACCTCGTCCTCCTCGACCGGGACATCTCCGACGGCCGCTCGTTCGACGCCGCCCGCGTGACCGAGACCTTCGTGGATGGGCGGAGCGTCTACCGCGCCTGAGCGCTTCGACCGATCTAATCGGCCCAGCCGACGGGCCGACGAGCGGCCGATCGGGCACGATGGAGCGTGTGATCGATGACACCACCACCGGAATCGAGCTCGCGCGCGCCTACTGCGACGAGGTCGTCGCGCCGCTCGTCTCTTCACAATTCCCCGGCCTCCCGTTCTCTGCGGGGCGGCTGGGGCAGGGATCCGATGTGCTCGGACTGGACGACCGGACGTCGCGCGACCACGACTGGGGACTCCGGCTGCAGCTCTTCGTCGCGGCTGACGCCGTCGACGACGTCGCCCGGTACCTCGACGAGGCGCTGCCCGAGTCGTTCGCGGGCTTGCCGACGCGCTTCGCGTTCACGAGCGAGAGCGATCCCCGCAACCACGTCGACGTGAGCTCGGTCGGGAGCTTCCTGCGGTCGCGGCTCGGCTTCGATCCCCGAGCGGGCATCGCGGCGCGAGACTGGCTCTCGCTCACGGGTCAGGCCGTGCTGGAGGTCGTCGCGGGGCCGGTCTTCATCGATGCGGACGGCGAACTCGACACGGCCCGTCGCGACCTCGCCTGGTATCCGGAGGAGGTCTGGAGGTACGTCCTGGCCTGCGATTGGATGCGGCTGGCACAGGAGCTTCCACTGATGGGCCGCGCCGCCGAGCTGGGCGACGAGACGGGCGCACGGATCATCGCGGCTCGTCTGGCACACGTGGCGATGCACCTGGCGTTCCTGCTGGAGCGCCGCTGGCCTCCGTATTCGAAATGGTTCGGCACGGCCTTCGCCGCGCTGCCCGGCGCAGAGGAGCTGCAGCTGCCGATCGACACCGTGCTCACGGCGGCCGAGCCGGGCGCCGCACAGCACGCGCTCGCCGACGCGCTGCAGCGTCTCCTCGAACGACAGAACGAACGCGGTCTGACGGACGTGTCACGCGCGACGATCCCGTTCTGGGATCGCCCCTTCCTCCATCCCGACCCGGCGATCATCGCCCAGCTGCTCGATCCGATCGTCGATCCCGGGATCCGCGACCTCCCCCGAGGCCGCGGATCGATCGACCAGTGGACCGACAACGTCGACCTGCTCATGAACCCGGAGGCCCGGCGCCGCGCGTACCGCGCCGAGACGTGAGTAATCGCGGTAATCGGACCAGGGATTCCCACGAATACTCACGTCTCGGCGGCGGCGGCGGCGCGGGTCAGGCGGCCCGCTCTCCCGCGAAGGCGTGGAGGCCTTCGGGCGAGATCGTGAAGCGGGTCTGCTGGCCGGCGACCAGGGTCTCGGCCTCCTGGGACAGCATGGTGACGGGGATGCGGAGGTCGCCGGCGGCGATCTCCGCGCGGGCGAAGGGCCCGAAGAAGTCGATCGCGCTCAGGATCCCGGTCGCGGTTCCCGCAGGGGTTACCGCGTCGTCGCGGACGATGCGCACGCGCTCGGCCATGACCAGCACGTCCACCCGGTCGCCCTCGCGCAGGTCGTTTTGGGCGGTGGTCAGCGAGAGGCCGCCAATCTCCACCGTGGCCGATGGCCCGGTGCCGTGGACCACTCCGGTGCCGAGCAGCTGGCCGCCGAGGAACTGGGCGACGAACCGGTTGCCCGGGGCGCGGTACAGGGATTCGGGGGTGTCGTTCTGCTGCACGACGCCGTGGTCGAGCATCATCACCTGGTCGCCGAGGTCCATGGCTTCTTCCTGGTCGTGGGTGACCATGATGGTGGTGAGGCCGGTCTCCTGGTGGATGCGCTTGAGTTCGCGCTGCATCTCGCCGCGGATCTTCTTGTCCAACGCGCTGAGCGGTTCGTCGAGCAGGAGCAGGTCGGGCGAGGTGACCAGGGCGCGGGCGAGCGCGACGCGCTGCTGCTGGCCTCCGGAGAGCTGTGCGGGTGAGCGGCCGCCGAAGTCGCCGAGGCCGACCAGGCCCAGCATCGCCTCCGCCTTGGCGCGCGCCGCCGAGCGTGGGGTGCGCCGGGCGCGGAGGCCGTACATCACGTTCGAGAGCACGCTCAGGTGCGGGAAGAGCGCGTAGTTCTGGAAGACGAAGCCGATGTTGCGCTTCTCCAGCGGTTCGAGGACGCGCGTGCCGTTGAAGGTCTTGGAGACGCGCGAGACGGTGAGCTCGGCCATCATTTTCCTTTGTTCGTGGAGGTGGTGAAGAGCTTGGCGGCGTTGCCGGAGAGCCAGTTGAGCACGACGACCAGCAGCACGGTGCTGAGGATGATGATCGTCGCGAGCGCATCCACGTCGGGGGTCACGCCGAGGCGCACCATCGAGTAGATCTGCACGGGGAGGGTGGAGACGCCGATCGGCGCGAGGAAGAGCTGGATCGCGAAGTTGTTGAACGTGATCACGAACGCCAGCAGTCCGCCCGCGATGATCGACGGTCCGATCAGCGGGATGGTGATGGTGAGGAACGTGCGCACCGGGCCCGCGCCCAGGGAGTGGGCGGCCTCCGCGTAGTTCGGATTCAGGTCGCGCAGCCGGCCCGAGACGATCAGGACGACGAACGGCAGTGAGGTCACGATCGACGCCAGGATCAGCCCGAGCGTGCTCGACCCCAGACCCAGCCAGCCGAAGACGACGACGAAGCCGGCGGCGAGGATCAGGGCGGGNGGTCACGATCGACGCCAGGATCAGCCCGAGCGTGCTCGACCCCAGACCCAGCCAGCCGAAGACGACGACGAAGCCGGCGGCGAGGATCAGGGCGGGCACGGTGAGCAGGGCCAGCAGGAGGCCGTTGATCGGCACCGTGATGAACACGCGCGCCCGCGCCATCCCGAGCGCCAGCAGCGTGCCGACGATGACGGCGAAGATCGTCGCCTGCGTCGCCAGGTTGAGGCTGGTGAGCAGGGCGTCGACGAGGGCCTGGTCGTGGGCGAGGTTCGCGTACCAGTCGAAGGTGAAGTGGAACGGGAACGTGCCGTAGCGCGACTGGTTCAGGCTGAGCGCGGTCATGGCCAGCAGCGGCAGCGCCAGGATGACGAGCACCACGTAGAGCCAGACCTTCATCAGCCGGGGCAGGACGGCGGTCTTCATCGGAGCACCCCTTCGGTGGTCAGCGCATCCTCGGCGATGCGGGTCTGAGCGACGACGCGCTCGGCGCGGGGCCGGCCGGCCTTCGAGACGCCGGAGAGCGCGTTGCGCGACCAGGTGAGCAGGCCGGTCACCCCTCCGACCACGATCAGCGATGCCACCAGCAGCACCAGCGACATCGCCACGGCGAACTGCTGATGCACGCCGGCCTGCAGCTGCGCCGAGATCGTGTTGCCGAGCATCTGCCCGTTCGGGCCRCCSAGGATGGCGGGCTCGGCGAACGCGCCGACGGTCTGCACGAACGTGAGCGCGAAGTTCACGCCGATCATCGCGGTCGACAGCGGCCAGATCACCCGGGTGNAGGATGGCGGGCTCGGCGAACGCGCCGACGGTCTGCACGAACGTGAGCGCGAAGTTCACGCCGATCATCGCGGTCGACAGCGGCCAGATCACCCGGGTGAACACGAAGCCTTTGCTCGCGCCGAGGGTCCGGGAGGCCTCCAGCACCGAGCCGTTGATCTGCTCGGAGGCCGAGTACATCACCAGGATGGCAGTGGGGATCGACTCCTGCACCAGCATCAGGATGTTGGCGGTCGGCGTGTACATGATCGACGCCTGCGGGTCGGCGACACCGATCCCCGACAGCAGCGACATCACCGGTCCGCCCGCCTGGATGAGGCTCACGAATCCGTAAATCAGCAGCAGCTGCGACGTGATGTACGGGATGATGACGAAGCCCAGGATCAGCGGCTTCACCCTCGGGCTGGTGTACGGGATCGTCACCGTCCAGGNACCGATCCCCGACAGCAGCGACATCACCGGTCCGCCCGCCTGGATGAGGCTCACGAATCCGTAAATCAGCAGCAGCTGCGACGTGATGTACGGGATGATGACGAAGCCCAGGATCAGCGGCTTCACCCTCGGGCTGGTGTAGCGCGCCAGCGCCCACGCGGCCGGCCAGGCCAGCGCGATGCTGAGAACGGTCACGCAGAACGCGATCAGCAGCGTGCGGCCCAGCAGCGACATGTACACCGGGCTGCCGAACATCTGCGCGAAGTTCTCGAAGGTGAGACTCCCCGCGCCGTTGGTGAATCCGATCACCAGCAGGGCGATCAGCGGCAGCAGGGCGAACAGGACGAGGAGGATGCCGCCGGGCGTGAGCAGGAAGCCCGTGCCCAGGGCCCCCCTGGCCCGCCGCCGGGGACGGCGGGCCAGGGACAGAGGGGCTGTGGTCATCAGGAGCCGGCTTTCACCTGGGTCCAGGCGTCCAGCCACGACTGGAGGCGATCGGCGGGCTGGGGCAGCTGGAGGGCGAGGCTCGAGATCTTGTCCGGGTTCGCCTGCAGGCGGTCGAGCGTGGCCGGTTCGAGCGCGTCGACGACGGACTTGTTGGCCGGGGCCGGCGAGGCGTCCGCGGGGGTGTTCGCCCACTTGGTGAGGAACTCCTTGCCGGTCATGTAGTTCAGCCACTTGTAGGCGAGGTCGAGGTGCTGGGTCTTGGCCGCGATCGCCCAGTTGTCGATCCAGCCGACCGCGCCCTCCTTGGTGATCTCGTACTTGAAGTTGTCGGTGCCCGCCGCTTTGCTCGAGATCAGGCCGCCGATGGCGTCGGAGTTGCTGATGCCGGCGACGATGGAGCCGCTCGCGATGCCTTTGGCTAGGTCGTCGGTCGACGAGTACAGAAGCTTCGCGTTGTCCTTCAGCTTCTGGAGGGCCGGCGTGACCTTGGTCATGTCGGGGTTCTGCGGGTCCTCGCCGAGGTACAGCGCCGTGATCGGCACGAGCACGTTCGGGTCGTCGATCAGGGCGATCTCACCCTTGTACTTCGGGTCCCACAGCACGCTGAGCGAGTCGGGGGTCGGAGACACCTTGCTGCTGTCGAAGAAGAGGCCGGTGCTGCCCCACGTCCACGGCACCCCGTACAGCTTGCCGTCCTTGCGGATCTCCTTGCGACCGGAAAGGTCCGAGTAGTAGTCCGTGTAGTTCGTCAGCTTGGAGGTGTCGAGCTCGTGGAAGATCCCGTCGTCGATCCCCTGACCGATGTACTGGATGTTCGGCAGGGCGACGTCGATGCCGCCGTTCGCCTTCTTCACGAGCTGGAGCTCGTTGGCCTCCGAGTCGATGTACTGGAACTTGAGGGTCGCGCCCGTCTCCTTCTTGAAGTCGGTGGCGACCCAGGGCAGGTCGGCGCCGTAGCCCTTCCAGATGGCGACCGTCAGGGTGTTGCTGTCGCTGCCCGATGCGCTCGGCGAGAGCGAGCACGAGGTCAGGGCGACGGCTGCTGCCACGGCTGCTCCGACGGCGATGGTGGCCCGTCGTGCGATGGAGCGGCGTCGTTGCCCTTTGCTGCTGCGTGAGTCGTTCACGTCTTTCTCTCCTTTGTATGTGGTGCTGATGATCCACTCCTGGCGGGTGGGGGCGGGGGTCAGAGGATGCCGGCGGTGACATCCTCGAGGTAGGTGCGGGCCGCGATGAGCTGCCCGACGGGGTCCGAGGCGACATCGAGCTCGAGCAGGATGCCGCCCTCGTAGCCGATCTCGGCGAGGGTGCGCGCGAACGCGGGCCAGTCGACGATGCCCTGTCCGGCCGCGCGGAAGTAGGGGCGATGCCGGTCGAAGATGTCGCCGTCGACGAGCGCCTTCTCGCGGAAGGCGCCTGCCGCGTCCTTCCAGTGCGCGATGACGACGCGCTCGCGGTGGCGCGAGACGAGCTGCACCGGGTCTCCCCCGCCGAGCACGATGTGGCCGGTGTCGGGGCAGAACGCCACGAGGAAGGGGTCGGTGAGCAGCAGGAACAGGTCGACGTCGCGCGGAGTCCAGAACACCGAGTGGCTCTCGGTGTGGAGGGCGAGCGTCACGCCGTGACGGGCGGCGATCGCGCCGACCTCGTTGGCGATGTCGGCGATCGGGAGGGCCGTGGCCAGGTCGACCGGGGCGAGATTGTCGCCCTGCGCGTTGTTGCGGCGCATCGGCAGCCCGGCGACGAGGTAGGAGGCGCCGATCTCGGCGAGGAACGCCGACTCGGTCTCGGCGGCGGCCAGGATGGCCTCCCGGGTGGCGGGGTCGGTGACGTCGTCGGCGTGCTCGATGTCGGCGAAGTAGGCGCTGACCACCGAGAGCCCGCGGGAGGCGACCTCGGCGGCGAAGGCCTCGGCCGAGCCGTAGGCGGCGATCGCGGTGAGACGGTCGGCGGGGGCGAACGTCATCTCGAACTCCGCGATGCCGGCCTCCTGCAGCGCGTCGAGGATCCGGCTCCAGACCTGGCGCGGCTCGGCGGCGGCGAGCGACTCCAGCTCCTCACGGGAGGAGACGCCGTAGAAGGCGGGGTCGAAGAAGGTGATCAGGTCGACCCCGAAGGCGCGGGTCGTGACGGGGGCGGTGGTGGTGGTGGTCATGCGTTCGCCGTCTCCTTGGCTGTCGCGGAGGTCCAGGTCGCGGTGGAGGGCGCCGGACGCTCGCAGGTGGTGGTGAGGGTGTGGACGCCGTCGGTGCCGTTCGCGATCGCGTCGAGCACCTCCAGAACGTGGAGGGCGAAGCCCGCATTGGTGCGGAAGGGTTCGCCGTCGAGGGCGCCGGCGAGGTCGGCGACGCCGGGGCCGCGCAGCGGCAGGAGGTCTTCGAGCACGCCGTCGGTGAAGCCGTCGATCACCGGCGCCAGCTCGCGCCACGCGGGCTCGCCATGCAGGCGGACCTTCACGGTGTCGTCGTAGTTGTTCGGGTCGGGCACGCTGAGGGTGCCCTTCGAGCCGTAGAGCTCGATGAACGGGAGCTGGTGGTCCCAGACGTCGAAGCTGGCGAGCACGGTGCCGATGGCGCCCGATGCGAAGTCGAGCGTGGCCGAGGCGTGCGTGGGGATGGTCACGTCGATGGACTCGACGCGCCGGCCCGGGGTGGACACCGGGCGGACGGTGCTGCCGATGCGGGCGCTGGCGTACACGCTGGCGACCGGTCCGAGCAGGTTGACCAGCGCGGCGATGTAGTAGGGGCCCATGTCGAGGGCGGGGCCGCCTCCCGGCGTGAAGAGGAAGGTCGGGTCCGGGTGCCAGAGCTCGGCCTTGCTGTGGGTGACGAACGCGGTGGCGCCGATCACCTCGCCGATCAGGCCCTCGTCGACGGCGGCGCGGGCGGTCTGCCCGGCCGAGCCGAGGAAGGTGTCGGGTGCGGAGCCGAACAGCACGCCGCGCTCCTCGGCCTCGGCCACGAGCGGGGCCGCTGTCGCGAAGGAGGCCGTGAGCGGCTTCTCGGTGAAGACGTGCTTGCCCGTGGCGAGCAGGGCGCGGGTGACGCTCTCGTGCGCCAGGGGCGGGGTGAGGTTGACGAGGATGTCGACCTCGTCGTCGGCCGCGAGCGCCTCGACGGAGTCGAAGACCCGCACGCCGTACCGCTCTCCCGCGGCTCGCGCGAGGTCGGTGCTGAGGTCGGTGCAGCCGACGATCCGCAGGCCGGCGAACCGGTCGAGACCGCGGAAGTACGCGCCGGAGATGTTGCCGCAACCGACGATGCCGACGCCGATCCGATCTGAGTTGCGAGTCACGTTCGCCCTTCTACATTGAAGCCGGGAAGCCTGCTCGCGAGCTTCGCGATCGGCTGTTGAAGGGGACAGTATCAATTATGCGAGGTGATAGCAAAACAATTATGCTGATTGATAGCAAAACTTTTTCCGATCCCGTAGTATCGGCCTCGGCACGAAGGGGTAGACCGCTATGGACCATCAGGACATGAGGCAGCGCAACGCTGCGAGCACGCTCGGCATCCTCTATCGCTCCGGCCCGGCGAAGATGACGGCGCTGCAGCGTGAGTCCGGGCTCTCCCGGCGCACGATCGAGCTCATCCTCGACGACCTCATGCAGAGCGGCTGGGTGACCGAGGTGCACTCGGCGAGCCCCGCCGCCCGGCCGGTCGGCCGGCCCGCGCGCAGCTACGCGTTCCGCTACGACGCCGCGTGCGTCGTCGCCCTGCAGCTGGAGGCCGGCCAGATCCACGCGACGGTCGCCGACCTGGCGACCGAGATCCTCGCCGATCTGCGCGTTCCGCTGCCGATCAAGACCTCCCGCGCCGAGCGGCTCTCGCTGCTCGACGACAGCGTCACCGAACTCCTCGACACGGCGGGCGTCGACCGCTCGGCGGTCGTCGCGGTGACCGTCTCGACGCCGGGCATCGTGCGCGACGACGGCATGGTCGACCTCCCGATGACGATGCCCGAGTGGACGGGATTCTCGCTGAGCGACGCCGTCGGCGAGCTGTTCGACTGCCCGGTGCGGGTCGAGAACGACGCGAAGATCGCCGCGCTCGGCGAGAAGTGGTCGCGCGACGGCGAGGTGCAGGACTTCGCCTACATCTTCTCCGACAGCGAGCGCATCGGCATCGGGCTCGTGCTGCGGGGCGAGCTCTACCGGGGGCGCGACGGCGCGGCCGGCGAGGTCAGCTGGGCGCGCGACCTCGGCCTCCACGACCTGGTCAGCCCGCTGCTCGTCGATCTCGCCGACGAGCTGGCGCCGGGCCACGCGGCGACGCTGGAGCTCGTCACCGCGGCGCGCGCCGGGGAGTCGCACGCGCTCGAGGAGGTCGACCGGCTCGCACGCGCACTCCGCGCCAGCATCACCCTGATCGCCTGGCTGCTCGCGCCGGAGGAGATCATCTTCGGCGGCTCGCTCGGCACCATCCAGGACCTCCTCATCCCCGCGCTCGAGCGCGAGCTCGCCACGAACGACCGCCCGCTGGAGGTGCGCCTCCGCGGCTCCCAGTACGGCGACGCCAGCGTGCTCACCGGCTGCCTGCGCATGTGCATCGAGTCGTTGAGCGACCAGCTATTCACACCAGCCGGGATGGCGGCGATCGGCCCGGCGCCCATCGCGTCCTCCGCGACCGAGCAGGCGGCTGCGGAGGCCGCGAGCTGACGCGGGGACGCAACACGCCGTTTCGGCGCGGGTCAAACGGCGTGTTGCGTCCCCTCTACATCGGCAGGCGCCGGGCGCACGGTCCTCCGGATGTGCCGTGCGATGAAGAACCACGTGAGGCCGCTGGCCACGACGAACACGAACTCGAAGAGCAGCACCAGGCCTCCGCGAGCGGCGGCGTTCAACGGCACGGTCTGCATCCATCCCAGGAACCCGTCGAAGCCTCCGTGCGCGACGACGACGCCCAGGTACGCCAGCACCGCCCCGATCGAGAAGCGGTAGTGGCCCTCCCGCGCCCCGGCGAACACTGCGGCGGCGAGCAGCGCCGAGAACACCGGGTGCAGGAACGGCCCGGTGAGCTGGCGACCGATCGTCGTGCCGATGAACAGCCCGATCCCGTATCCGTCGGCTTGGCCGCGGGCGAACGCCTCCAGCAGATAGCCCAGGTTCTCGATGACGCTGAAGCCGATGCCGACGGCGCCGCCGACGAACAGGCCGATCCGGGCGTCCTTGACGGGGAGCTTCAGCGCCAGGAGGAGGACGAACCCGAGCTTCACGGTCTCCTCGACCACCCCGGCCATCACCAGCGCGAGCTCGCTGGGATGGGTGGAGGTGCCCCCGCTGGCGAGATCGATGATCGAGTTGATCGGAGCCGCCACCAGAGTCGCGGCGAACCCGCCCAGCCCGGCCATCAGGAGCAACCGCGGGGCCGAGAGCTTGTCGTCGGGACGCAGCTTGTACATCATCGTGTAGAGCAGGGCGACACCCACGGTCGCGGCCCCGGTCAGCAGCAGGAACGGAGAGAGCACGCTGGGCCCCTCGGCGCGCGCGTGCGGAGCGATCGCGGCGAACAGGAGGCTGAAGCCGAACACCCACAGCCACACGCCCGCACTGGCCGCGGCGATGATCCACCCGCCGAACCGGCCCATCCACTTGCGGGGCTCACGCTTCTTGGGCACGTACACGGGAACGGCCGGGTAGGTGTACCCGGTCCATTCGGCGCCGCTCCACCAGCGCAGCATGCGCGGGTCGTACGGGTCCGGGTACCAGCCGCTCGGCGGCAGCAGAGGTGGAGCGTAGGTCACCCGGTCAGCCTATGTTTCCGCGGCGGCGCACGCCCGCCTCCAGAACGGGCGACACGCCGCCGCGGAGGGCGAACGGATCAGGCGCGCCCGGCGCGGCCGGCCCGCCCTGAGCGGAAGTACTCGTTGGCCGGCTTCAGGAAGATCAGGATCGTCGCGATCACGCCGACGATCGCCCGGGCCGCGCCCACGCCGTAGCCGCCGAGGACGCCGAAAAGCGACAGGACGGTGACGATCAGCAGGACGATGCGCGCCCAGTTGGCCCCTCGACGCATGAAGACGGCGAACAGCACGTACGCCGCGATGTACAGGATGCCGAAGACGACGGCGAGCGTCACCGAGATGCCGATGGCCGCGTTCGCGGCGCTGTCGGACAGACCGCTCTGCTGCTGCATCAGCGTCGACTTCAGCGACCCGACCGTCGCGAGGGAGATGATCAGCGCGACGAGGCTCAGCGCGGCGCCGGCGATGTAGAGCCAGAACGCCGTGTTCACCTGCGGCGGCGGTGCGACCGTCGAGCCTCCCGCCCCTGCCGTGGTGCCGGAAACGCCTGCAGACTCAGTGCGATCACTCATGTCGGTCCTCCTCAGCCGATGTCCAAACCGGTCGTCCGACCGGCTCGGCACACGGTAGTCCCGCCGAGCGATCTGAGCAATGGTCACTTCACGCGGTGGCCCAGCGGGGCTCAGGACTCCACGTACTGCAATCCGACCGCGGATTCGAGCGTCGCGCTGGCCGCGTGCAAGGGGACGCTCCACGTCTGGTCGCCGACGATGCCGTCGACGGTCACGCCTCCCCAGCCCTGGAAGGCCTCCACCGCCGCGCGCGTGTGCGGCCCGAAGATCCCGTCGATGCCCTGCGGGGTCACCCCGCCCCACTGGTCGGCGCCATTGGTGAGGATGGTTTGGAGGCTCGACACCACCGGCCCGGAGGCTCCCTCCTGCAGCACCGGCATCGGCCCGCCGTCCGGGAGGGCCGCCCAGGTGAGCGGGCCGACGATGCCGTCCGGCGTGAGGCCTGCTCCCTGCTGGAACTCGACGACGGCCGCATGGGTGGCCGGCCCGAAGATGCCGTCGACCGCGATGGAGAGGTTCGGCGTCCGTCTCAGCGCCCGCTGCACTCGCTTGACCACACCTCCGGTGTCGCCCTGCTGCACGGTCGGCTGTCCTGGATTCGCCATGATGAACTCCCTCTCGCTGATGCGGTCTCGGGTTGTCGCCAGAAGTGTCCCAAACCGGGTCGTCTACGGCAATGGAGGTCGCGATCTGGAGGCACGACCGCGTGCCCCGCATTCGGGGGACACGATCGGGCTTACCGTGTCGTCATGGCGATCAGGATCGAATTGCGTTCGGCGAACTGCCCGATCTGCGGAAAGCGGATGGACGGAACGGTCAAGATGCTCGGCAACCCGGGCCAGGCGGGATTCCGCACGGCCCCGCAGGACGTGCACTGCGCGTCCGGCTGCGAGCGCGCGCTCGGCGACAACCGGGAGCGGATGCTGGGGGTGTTCCAGGAATAAGGCCTCACGCACCGGCGGGTGGTGGTTTCAGCGCCGTCGTCCAAGTCTCGGGAGCGGACGTGATGACGGCCCCGGCGGGTGGTGCGCCCGTCGCGACAGTGCGGCTCTTGACGGCGCCGGCAGTGATGTCGCTGTCCTGGATCGTGTAGGTCGTCGAGGCGGACACGGACTCGCCGCCCTTCAACACTCCCGGCTGGGACGGGGTCGGCCACACGTAGGTGATCGCCGTCGGAGGCTGCAGCGAGTCCACGAGCACGACGTCGCGCAGCGTCTGATTCGAGTTGTTCGTGACTTTGAAGTGGAACACGATCACGTCCGTGGGCGAGGGCGGCTCGCTGATGGCAGGAACCGCGATCTGTGTCAGTGCCAGGGAGGCACGCGAGGCTCCTCCCCCGTCGATCCCCGCGGCCTTGAGTACCGCGGCGTTGGAAGCTTCGTTGGCCTTGGTCGCGAAATAGAAGGCGACAGCGGTTCCTGCGGCGGCGACGATCCCGCCGACGAGGGTGTTCCGCAGGCTGGAGTCCGTTCCCCCGAAGGTGACGGCCGTCAGGATGAGCAGTCCCGCGATCAGCGTCACCGCGATCCAGGCCCGGACCACGCTCGTGTCCGCATCCTTCTTCTTCTTGGTCATCCGGGCCATGTAGAAGAGCAACGCGATGAAGGCCAGGATCATCGCCACGAGCAGCGCGACCGTCGGCAGCCAGGGCGCGAGTTCGGCCGACATCGCCGGTGCGGGATTCGGCGCAGGCGTGGGCGTCGGTGTATCGGTGGACAGCTTCGACAGGATCATGCCAGGCCTCCCTCTCGGGCCGCCGTCGCGGCGGAGGACATCAACCCCTGCTGGGCAGAAGTGTGGCAGACCGCATCGTCTACGACAATGTCTATCCGAGCATTCCTCAGCGGCGTTTGCGAGGGAGGCCTAGGCCGTCTCCCCCTCCGACTGCCGCCGCATCTGCTCCTCGAGCTCGCGGATGCGCTTGTCGCGCTCGGCGAGCTCGATCTCGTGCTCGAGCGCGGCGAGCTGCGCCTCCGTGCTGGACGCGTAGGGAGCGTGAGAATGCGTCGCACTGCTCGCCGCCCTCGGCGCGCGTCGCGGCCGCGGGGTGGACTCGTACTCGCGCCCGATCGCGAACCACAGGATCGCGCCGACCAGCGGCAGGAAGATGACGATGAACACCCACGTGATCTTCGGCAGGTGCTTGATCTGGTCCTCCCGCCGCAGGATGACGTCCAGCAGAGCCACGACGAAGAACGCGAACGTGAGCAGGTAGAAGACGAACATGCGGACGAGTCTATGAGGTTGCTGTGCGGGATGTCCGCCACCAGTTGGGGGCGCACGGCGGGTGGGCCAGCGGGAGATCGGGGTGGCAGGGCCCCGCGCACCTGCCACCCGAGCGTCGCGGTCCCCCGAACGCGACGCGCACGAACAGCCTAGAGAGACCGGCGTGCGGAGGGAATGTGACGAAGGTCACATCCGCCCTCCCGCCGATCGCCGCCGCCGCGCGCCATGATGGTGCTGTGGTTCCGAGAATCCGCCCGGTCGACGTCGACGACGCTGCGGCGACGGTCGACGCGCGCGTCGCCGACGCGCTGATCCGCGAGCTCCGCGTGCGCGGCAGCGCCCTGGCGACCGACTCCACGGTCGCCGCGCAGCTGCGCGCCCAGGTGCACGTCGTGCTCCGGCGGACGCGTGAGCGCCTCGGCGCTGCGGCAGGGCCGGCACCTGGCGGCGAGGCGGCGCCCTCGGGTGCTGCCCCGGCCTCCCCCGGTTCGAAGGTGGGCCGCGACCGAGCGCGGCAGAACATCCACCCGGCCGACAGTCTCATCGCGGCCACCCTGCTGTTCGACATCGCGCTCGCGGAGCTCGCCACGGGCGACAGCGACCCGGCCGAGGTCGCGCGCGCGCTCAACGCGTCGATCATGGACCAGGTGGTGCCGGCCTCCCTCACCTACGTCGACGTGCTCATCGAGCGTCTGGCCGTCGCGCACACCGAGGAGCGGCTGGGCATCTCGCGCGAACTCCACGACCGTGTCGCGCACAGCATCGCCGCCGGCATCCAGCGCGTTCAGCTCAGCCGGCAGCACGAAGGAGCGGCCTCCGAGCGCATCGACGAAGCCCTCCGGCTCCTGGAGGCCGCGCTCGACGAGACGCGCTCGCTGGCGTTGGATCTGCGGCACTCGGTCGGCGACAAGCACCTCGACGAGGCGATCCACGACTACGTCGCCGACCTGAGCCCGGAACCGCCGACGGTCGACGCCCACAGCTACGGCACCGCGCGATCGCTGCCGACCGGCGTGCAGGAGGAGGCGTTCATCATCGTGAGGGAGGTCGTCCACAACGCGCGCCGTCACTCCCGCGGCGAGCGCATCCGCCTGGAGTCGCACTGGCTCGTCGACCGGCTGATCATCTCGGTCTCGGACGACGGGATCGGGTTCGAGCGCGACCGGATCCGGCCGGGCGCGCTCGGCCTCATCGCCGCGCAGGAGCGCGCGGAGCTGATCGGCGCCGAGCTGACGATCGCGAGCACGCCCGGATCAGGGACGACGGTGACCCTGACGATCTCCGAGCCGGGCGGCCGCCGGTGAGTGGCCCGACCGCGAAGCGGACGATCGTGCTCGCCGACGACCACGCCCTCTTCCGCAAGGGCGTGCGCGCCTTGATCGAGGATTCCTTCGACGTCGTCGCGGAGGCCGCCGACGGTCAGGAGGCGGTCGCCCTGGTCGAGCAGGCCCGGCCGGACGTCCTGCTGCTCGACGTCGAGATGCCGGGCGGTTCGGCGGAGCGCACGATCACCACGGTGCGCCGGCGGTCGCCGTCGACGGCGGTCGTCATCCTCACCATGCACACCGACGCGGTGCTCCAGCGCCAACTGCTGCGCGCGGGCGCGTCGGCGTTCGCGTCGAAGAACATCGACGAGCGCTCCCTCATCGACCTCCTCGCCTCGGCGAAGCCCGCTCAGGAGGCTGCGCCTGCGGACGTGCCCGCAGCCTCCGACCGCGTCCTCACCGACCGCGAGCTCGAGGTGATCAGGATGATCGCGCAGGCCTACACGAACCGCGAGATCAGCGCGCGCCTGAACATCACCGAGGGCACCGTCAAACGCCACACCACGAACATCTACGCCAAGCTCGGCGCCACCTCCCGGATCGACGCGGTCCGCAAGGTGATCCGGCTCGATCTGCTCGAAGGGTGACCACATGACACGTCGACCGCTTCACCTGAAGGTCGCGATCGCGCTCGGCGGCGCGGCGCTGCTCGCCGCGGCCGCCACCGGCTGCAGCTCGACCGGCTCTGCTGCGCCGACCTCCACGTCAGCGCGGGTAGCCGCCTCGCCGACACCGCACAGCGACCCTTCGATCGCGCTCACCTGCGCAGTTCTCGGTTCGTTGGACACCTCGCTGGAGGACACTGCGATAGAGCAGCACTCCGGACAGACCGACGCCTCCGGCTACGCGGCGGTTATCAACACGACGTCGAACACGCTCATGGGGCTCCGCCGGAACTCGGCGGCCGGGATGCAGTCGGAGGTGTGGAACCTCCAAGAAGCGGTCAAGACCTCGCCGCCGACGGTTCCAGGCGCGACGTTCGACCCGCACGGCGCGGATTTCGCGGCAGCGTTGGCCGACGTCAAGACGAAGTGCGAAGCGAACGGCACGCCGATGATGCTCTACGCCGTGCCGGGCCAGGGGTGACCCCACACTCACATTTGCGGCTGCTGGCGAGCCTTCCGGTCCTGGATGATCGCCACGATGTCCGCGTGGTTAAGGTAGACGGCGATGCGCCAGCCATTCTCATCGCGGTGGAGCAGGTAGCTGGAACGCAACGTAAGGGGCTCCGCGTGCGTGTCGGCGAACCGCACGCGCCACGCGGTCCGCAGCAGCGTGTGCTGGTCATCGATCGGCTGCTCGGAGAACTCGACGAGTTCGGTGCCCTGCGCACCGATGGAGGCGAACAGCTCCGCGCGCCGCGGCAGCGTCGCGGCCAGTTGCTGCGAGGTGACCGGTCGGACGGAGGTCGGATCGAGGCTCAGGAAGTCGTCGCAGAATAACTCGGCCGAAGCTGCGGGATCGCTGTCGCCGGCCGCAGCGAAGGCGGCGACGAAATCACGGACGTCGGGCCTCACATCCCCCTGCGCGGTCGCGGTGGCTGCGCCCATCGGCGTACTCCTCTCGTGAATCCCGTCGCTCGGCCGACGGGCACCTACGATGGAAGTATAGACAGTAACTGTCGCGACAGCTATAGGAGGACGACATGCCCGGTCCGGTGGTGACCCTCACGAGTGTGATCGTGCGGCTCGCGCGAGATGCGCGAACGGCGCTGGACCAGCAGTTCGCGGCCCACGACCTCACATCCCAGCAGGCCGGCGCCCTCATCCGCGTCTACGGCGGCGAGTCGAGCCCTCGCCGCATCGCCGACCTCCTCGGCACCGACACCGCGGGGATGACCCGCCTCCTGGATCGTCTCGAATCCAAGGGCCTGATCCGGAGGGAACGGGACGCCGCCGATCGGCGCGCGATCGTGGTCGCCCTGACCGATGAGGGCGCCGCCGTCATCCCGCTGCTGCCCGGGGTCTTCGAGCGGGTCGGCGGATCACTGGCCGCCGGCATTCCGGAGTCCGACATCCAGACGACACTGCGTGTGCTCGAAGCGATGCTGCGCAACGCGCAGAAGGAGGCGTAGACCTCAGTCCTTGCGCCGCATCCAGTGCTCGCGCATGAACATCCGCCCGAACCAAGCGCTGAGCCCGTTGCCGCCGTACTCGTCGGGGTCGGCGTCGAGCACTTCGCTGCCCTGCGGCTCGGGCAGCGCTCGCGCTTCGTCGTCGGTGAGAGTGGTCTCCACTGCGGCCTCCGTGATGCGCCCGACGCGGTCGGCGTCGACGAATCGGAGGCCCTTCTCGGTCTTCACCGCGATGCCGTCGAAGAGGTCGAGCGAAGGGTCCTGCAGCACATGCTCGACCCGGCCGATCTCGATGCCGTCAGAGGTGAAGACGGGGGTGCCGTTCTGGAGTGCGGTGTACGCGATGGGGGTGTCGTCGGTCACGGGGGTCACTGTACGCCGGGGATCTGGCCCTCCTCGATCGGGCACGCTCCCGCGAAGATGGGGGAATGACGAACACGACACCCGACGGAAGCTTCTCCGCCCAGGAGCGAGCCGCCATGAAGCAACGAGCCGCTGAACTGAAGGCGGAGGCCAAACGCGCGAAAGGCGCCGAGAAGGCCGCAGCCGAGGCGGCGGACGTGCTCGCGAAGATCGCCCAGATGCCCGCCGGCGACCGCGAGATGGCGGAACACCTCCACGCGATCGTCGCCGAGGTCGGGCCGGACCTCTCCCCCAAGCTGTACTACGGCCAGCCGGGCTACGCCCGCGACGGCAAGGTCGTGGTGTTCTTCCGCAGCGGGCAGCTCGACAAGACGCGGTACTCGACGTTCGGCGTGAGCACGGAGGCGGCGCTCGACGACGCGAGCGGGTTCTGGCCGACGTCGTATGCGCTCATCGAGCCGACCGAGGAGGCGTGGGAGCGGGTGCGCGAGGTCGTGCGGCGGGCAGCGGGTTAGCTACCTGGCGTTGTCTTCAATCACGTTCCGAATCGCGGCCACCGCGAGGTGCAGCATCCCGCCGAGGACGCCGATCCCGCCGATCGCGTTGCCGAAGAGGAAGTAGCCGGCTGCGCTTCGAGGGTCAGCACCAAGCGTCGCGATCCCGATGAAGTAGAGGACGATGGCTGCGATCAACGCGACGATGTAGATCGCGGCGAGTACCGTCAGCGGGAGGTTGGGGCCGCGGCGGCTAGGGCGTGACGGCTTGGATGCGCGATCGGACATGGCCGGATGGTAACGGCTCGACAGCGGTCGCGGGAACTCCTCGTGGTTCGACTCGGCTGCGCGCCTCTCTGTTTAGGGTCTCGCTGAGATATTTTCAGCGCGGGTTAGTAGCTCGAAGAAGGCCGTGTTGATGAATAGCCGTTCCCGACCCACTCGCACGTCCATCAGAGCATTCGCGGCAACGAGGCCGTTCAGCCAAGCTGTCGCAGTAGGGCGCGAAACGTTACACCGCGCCATGACATTCGAAATTCGGCAATATGGCTGCTCGAAAAGTACCGCCAGCAAATCCGCGTTGTTCGATTTGGTCACGGCTCGGATAGCATTTTGGGTGCTGTTCTGAAGGTCGTAGATGGCGTCAATCTTTTGCACGGTAGCCTCCGCTGTCACTCGCAGACCCTCAAGTATGAAGAGCAGCCAGCGCTCCCAATCCCCATCCGTCGTGACCCGCAGAAGTAGGTCGTAATAGGTTGTCTTGTTCTCGATGATGTACCGCGAGAGGTAAAGTATCGGCGACTCCAACAGTCCAGCGTTTATTAGTAAAAGGACGTTGAGAATGCGTCCAGTCCTGCCGTTTCCGTCTTCGAATGGGTGAATTGCCTCGAACTGATAGTGTGCCGCTGCCATTACGACGAGCGGGTCTAACCCAAGTGAAGAGTGTATGAACTGCTCCCAATTGGAGAGCTTGTCGCGAATTGTCTCTTCCCCGCTGGGCGGCGTGTAAATCGCCCGCTTCGTCACGGGGTTTCCTATGTAAGTTCCCGGGCGCTTCCGAACATTCATGTCCCGCTGCTTGATCATTGAGCAGATTTGAACTGCGGTAGTAACCGAAAGTGGCCGCGACTTAGCGCTTTCGTAACCAGCGAATAGTGCAGTGCGGTAGCGGAGCGTTTCCTTGACGGCAGGGCTCGCGTTGCCAGAGTCCTCTTGCGCAAACTTGAAGAGTTCGTCGGCAGTCGTGACTATGTTCTCAATCTCCGAACTCGCCTGAGCCTCTAAGAGCGGTATGGAGTTTATGAGGACTGTGGGGTTTGGTATCCGTTTCGATGCTTGATCCAGAGCTGCGAGTGAAGCACGCGCCGCTATGGTCGCCTTCAGAACCGCCTTTGTCTCGAGATCCGCAGAAGGCGGCAACGCGGGTAGTTCGTCGTAGGGCTTATCTGCTTCCCAAGTCACGTGTAAAGAATAGTTCAAGGCGTCAATAACGTGTAAAAAATAGACCCGATTCTTTACACGTTAATGCGACGTGCCAAATAGCTTGACACGATAACGGTGATCATTAGTGCAGCAAGCACGTCGACAGCACCAATTCGACTTGCGCCAAGTACTGCTCTTCGCGCGAGCGTGATCAGCGCGCATTTCCCTCTACAACGTTTCGAATGGCAGCGACTGCGAGGTGCAGAAGGCCACCTACGACCCCAATAGCGCAAAAGCTGTTTCCAAAGAGGAAGAATCCAGCTGCTCCAAGCGGATCGTTAGCGTACGTGGCAAACCCGATGAAGTACAGGACGACCGCGGCAACAAGCGCCACGATGTAGATCGTGGACAAGACAGTCAACGGAAGATTGGGTCCGCGGCGGCTTTTGGGGGTGTCTCGAATCCGCGACCAAAGGCCTTTCGATTGGCATATGCCTCCCTCAGCGAGGGAGGCAGCTCTTCATCCGACATGGCCGGATGCTAGCCGCGCGCGACGAGTCGAGGCAATGCGGAACGATCAAGGACTGTCACGCGCCCTCGCACCGCGCCCGCGTGTCGTCGTATCGCGACGGGCGAACCGGCGAAAGATCACGACGTGGCCAAAACGAACTATTCAGTCGGTCTCCTCACTTCGGACGAGTCATGGCGAATGATCCGGACCGCGCGCGCAGAGCCTGCCGGACGGCTCGAGGAAACGTTGGCGTCATCATCAGCGCGTGCGCGCGACTTTCAGATGGCGCTGGAACAGGCGCAGCAGCAATTCGTTGCTGCGGCTCAGGTCGGTTACGAAAGCAGGCCCTTGAATCTCTTCTATGGGCTATCTCAGGCGGGTCGCGCGATAGCGGCGGCCAGCCCGCGATTGGGCGGGCGCACCCAAAATCGCTGGCAAGGTTCAGGACACGGACTCCATTTTGACCCCGACATTTCGGCGCATGGGCTCATCGGGTCTCGAATCAGGGTGGACAACGGGAATGCTGACCTCTTCTCCCGCTTGTCAATCGCAATTGGCTCACCAACTGATGTCCGATCTGCAACGTTCGGTGAGTTGATTGAGCAGATTCCTGACTACGCTATGGAGTTTCCCGATCCTTCCGCCATTGGTCGACCGATTCACGACACGAGGGTGTACGCGGCGCCCGCAGCTTTCCCGGTTGAGTTGGAAGTACAGCTCCCGGGTCTACCGATGGAAGGGCCAATGGACGAAGCAGTAGTGCGGGCACTTGCGGACAGATATCCGGCGCTTCGGCCGCTCCGGGTCTCGACTTCAGAGCCAGGAACGGCCCGACGAAGCCACAACCGCGGCCGATGCCTATTTGTCATCGACGGGATCGACCAGCTCCAGCTGTCCCGCTCGGGCCCCTACGTGCCGCTTGGAACACAGACCTACCGTCGTCACTCCGTGCTGCTGCCCGAACTCGGCGAATCGCCTCGAGAACTTCGTCCCTTGGCTTCCTGGTGGATGGTTCTCTTTGCGCTCTCGATGCTCGCTCGATACTCCCCGCATCACTGGACACGCACGATGTCGATTACTCATAGCCGAATAGCATCTCGGGTTGAGTTCATCTTGGATTCGGCACTCCATGCCGTCCCCGAACTTGTACACGAAGAACTAGCAAGCATTGCCGCGGTGGACCAGGAGCCATCCTGAACTTTTTGACGCTAGGCGCCAACCTTCGTGGCCGCCAGAGAGTTATGCCGCAATTCCTAGCAATCCTGCTCATTGGGTAAGGCATGGTTTTGGCGGCAGCAGCCATAGCACTTGCCTATGACATCAGAGTTCAGTCGCTCGTGTCGTCTGTGGACCAGGGGCCAAAAACTGTCACCCGACGCCGAACGTACATTTGGATTCGGCGGAAGATAACGATCAGACCTATAAGTCCCAGGATTCCTATACCCAATCCCACTGCCGGAAGATTCAGTATTGCCAACGCGGAGCCAATGGCGACGAGATTTATTGCAGCCGAAGCAAAGAGGGCATATACGAACTCAACGCGAGTCCCGCCCTCCATCTGGCTGAGTATCCCCAAGCGCGGACGCCGTATTTCGCTCGAAGCAATCTCGTATTCATGGATGACCCGCGCACGTTCGCAGGATAGGCGAATGATTCGGCGCGCTGGCGTCGTAACTATCACAAGCGAAATCAGAACAGCCAACACGAGGTTCCACACGCTCGCAGAGCGCTGCCAAACCAAGTATTGCGCCGCCCCGGCTACCATCAGCCAAAGAGGCTCGATGAAGCGCCATCCGGGAACTAGAAGCCCGCCAAGAATCCGCGCTGAGACCGCCCCATGCAACTCGACCAACAATTCCTTCCGGTGCGGGACTTGTTCATGGTCGATGAATTCCCGAAGTAGGCGCTCTCTTCGCCGGAGCGATACGGGCAAAGTGATCTGCGCCAGCGCCGCGATAATCGCAGTGGCAGCCGTTATCACGCCAAGTGCCTTTGCGAGCAGGTCGAAGGCTGAGGAGAGCTCAATTAGCGATTGCAGAAAAGACGCTCCTTCTCGACAGGATGGCGAATTCGTAGCAGCTCACGAGCAGAACCTACCGGCAACGGCCAGGGATAGGCGCATCTGACACAATCGACGAGCAGTCCCAGTCTCGTTTTGTGGATGCGGTGAGGCCGCACCGCGATGATCAGCAGTGACTTCTCTCGGCCGCCCACAAATCTCCACGCCCGTCACCAGGCTGCGCCCCACCCGCTCCCCCAGACGCACGCGGGGACCCCATTAGACAGCAGCGAGTTCTGAAAAAGCCGGTGGGCACGAAGGTCGCTTTGCGACCACGTGCCCACCGGCTTTTTCAGAACGTCGGGCTGACAGGATTTGAACCTGCGACCCCTTGACCCCCAGAGAAATGACCTACGTTCCCTGGCGTTCCGTGGGATGCCAGCTAGCCCGCAAAATCGCGGAAGTTCAGGGGCGGGCGAGCGCACTCATGCCTCTTCGTTCCAGGGTGTCCCGTGGTGTGTGCACACACGAGCGCACACACACTTGGATCCTCCGGGCTCTGACGTTCATCCGGCTCGCTTTCGTCCTCTGGATCTGTTGCTCTGCGCCCAAGGGTCAGGCTTCGCAGTCAAATGCGCGTCAATCAGGGAGAGCTTGAACCGCCACTCCGAAGGACCTTCACTCCAGGTATCGCCCCGGATTTGGCCAGTTCCCGTACAGTCCACGCGGCCTTCCCGAGGTGAGTAGCAACCGCATTCACATCCACCCAAGGCTCAAATTCCATCGCGGCGGGCCTTCATCAGGATTAGGGCGAGGTCGCACGCGTCTATCCCCAGGATGCGGGACGCATCAGCTATTTGCCCGAAAGTGACCTGGCCGATCTGGAGCGGCAAGAATTCTGTCATGCCCGAAGTATCCCGGCTGGATCGGGCGTTCTGGTGGACCCACCTATGCACAGCGTGTACTCACCTATATGAGTGTTCGCGCGCCCTCACGACTCGTTTCCCCGAGGACTCGATGATCTTGCGATAGTGCGTGCTGGCACCCATGCCATAAAAGTGACAATCGCTCTACTATGCCGCCATGAGCACGATAAAGCGACCCAGCGTCTCTGACAACCCTTCCCTTCACTACCTCTATGTCATTGGTGGCATCGCTGTTGGCGTCGGAATCATCACCGCCATAATTGCCGGCGCCGCCTCTGTGTCGGACAACCCATTATCGGGAACCGCGAGCGTCAACACCGTGGCGCTGACGATCCAGACCCTCGGGTACGGGTTGTCCAGCGCTGGGCTACTCGCGATCGTTGGGGGCGCCGTAGCGCAGGCGATCAACTGGCAGATCACGAACCCGCGCGACGACAGCCAAGCCAAGAGCTATCGAGAGTACAAGGCCGAACACGACTAGGTCTGCGAGCCAGTCCAGCTCTTGAGCCAAGATTGACCTGTCGTGCTCGAGATTACTTTCGTGATAGCCGACTGTTCAATCAGGATAGTAACGACGTGATAGAGAGTTAGCACCGCTTCCTGGAGCGCCTGGTCGTCCTCGAGCTTCTCCACGACCACGCCCGACGCGGTCGCCTCTTCAATGCCGATTCGCTTGTCATGACTCTTGTGATTTGACGCGTCATTGAAGAAGGCCGCAATGCGCTTTCCTTCGGCCGCTGGATCGACTGCCCTAGCCATCATGTACTTAGCGAGCCATTCGGAAACCATTTGCTCGGAGAACGCCAGCTGGTCTTCGGCGTACTGAAGTAATGAGGGACCCTGCGATGCGAGGATGGGCGCCCACACGTGTGCGGCTACCGGATTAGCAAGGATCTCGTCATGTGCCTTCTTAAACTGGTCAACAATGGACTTGGCCGAGAACTGGCGTCCGTTGATAGCAAGCTGGGGGTCAATCGGACCGAGTTGACTATGGTTGCCCATTACTATTCTGTCGGCAGCCAAACTGATCATTGTGCCGGCTGACATAGCAAAGGTGGGAACGATGACTTCAATGTCATCGAATTTGCTGCGCAAATATTCGACCATCGTTTGCGCCGCCATCGTTACACCACCTGGGGTGTGGAGCAATAGGGTTAGCCCATTCGCCCAATCCATGCCTTTGATGGTGGCCATGAGGCCATTTAGGTCCTCGGCGGTGATCATGATCATCTCACCAGGTACCTGCGGCTTCTGCAGGAACGCTGATGCGTACAACATGACGTTTCGGCCGCCGCGTATCGTGCCGATCGCTTCAAGCCCGGATCTTAGGTGATCATTGAACCAGTTATCGCGCGGCGGGCCTGGTTCGAGCCGGGTGACCTGCTCGAGCAGTTCGATCCAGGTGGACACGCACGTGACCTTATCGCCCGGATAGCGTCAGAGGCGCCGGAAGAGGAGCGTAAAAGCCCGCATAGGCCGTATTGCTTGGCTTAGACACGGAAGCGAGTTGGACCAGTTCGAGATAGTCCTCGTACTGCGCCTGCGCAATCTCGAGGGGATCTTGGCTTTGGGTAACCGTGTCCGACAATGTGCGGTCTTCTCTCTGTTGGCCCTGTTGGACGTCAGTATTGCACAGCACCTGAGGGCTGGGCAGGCGGCACTCACCACGTGACGCCGATTCGAACATATGTTCTAATTGAGGCGTGACGCGCCCGAAGCCTATCCGCTATGACAGGGACACCTGGCTTGTGATGCGCGACGACAAAGTGCTCCCCAAGGCGGTTATTCGTCGCTACGTCGATAAGGGCGGTCACGACCAATACCTCTTGATCCGCTGGAATCTCGACCCGGCAGAGCGCCGGCTAATGGCGGTCTGCCAATCCCTTGAGCGGGCGGACGAACTGGTGCGGTACGACAACCATGCGCACGGGTACTGGGACGGCCCGCCGAACCCGCACCCGGCCGGATAGCACTACGCTCATTTCTTATGTTTGAAGCAAGCAAGCGCCTGGGCGAAAACGTAAGAGATCGCAGGAAGGCGGCGCAGTTATCCCAGGCCGACCTCGCCGCACTCTCCGGGCTCGACACATCGACCGTTTCCCGGCTCGAGCGCGGCGAATTGAACCCCACGCTGACGACGCTTCTAGCCCTCGCAATCACTCTCGAGTGCGAAGCGTTTGAACTGATTGAAGGCGTAGAGCCACCGAAGCTGGTCGCCCGTTCGTCGTAACCAATCGGGTGTTAAACGAGTCCCCCCTGCATTTCCTGCGCCATCCGCATCTGACCCTTGTCCCAAACGAGCTGGGCTTGCTTGCCTGCCTCCATGCGAACCCAACCAAGGAGGCCGATGCCGTCCGCATAGATCGGCGCATCGATGGTCACGGACGGCGCTACGGCGTGCGAACCGCCAGCACCGAGCGCGTTACGCGCACCCGCAACATCGTCACGGCTGAGCGCCTTCAACACGGGCCGGAACTTCGACGCCTGCGGCTGAGGAGTGACCTCCTCACCAACCGACAACCACGCCTGCACCTGATCCGACTTCGGACCACCCGGACCCATCACCGTGCCACCGTCCGCGTACTTGTAGCCCTTCGTGGTGTTCGCCGGCATGGTCGCAGGAGCACCAACGTTGTTGGTCACAACAGTTAGCGTGACTGTCTGGTTCCGGATAGACGCCAACTGCGCCTTCAAGTTCGCGACCGTAGCCAAGGCCGCGTCAGCATCCATTTCGGCCTTGGTTTTCACCACAGGCGGCACCGCGTAATACTTATCAATCAGCGCCTGAATGGCGGGCGTCAACTGATGGGTGGCCGTGAGCTGGTCGATCAGGGCTTGCCGTGAAGCCGCAAACGCCTGCGTGCCCGCCTCGGTCGAACCTGTCTGCTTAGCTATCGCCTCTGCCGCCTGCTGATCAGCAGCAGCCTTCTGCTGAAGTGCCTGCTGATTGGTGACCGCGGCCTTCGAGTTGCCGTCGATCACCAAACCGTTCTGAGCCAGCGCATCGGTCAGCGAGTTAGTCGCAGCAGCCGAGGCGGTCTGCGCCTGCGCGACAGACAGGTTCGTCCCGTTCAGAAGGTCGAATGCGTTCTTCAGCAGGGTTGCCGCATCATTCTCAAACTGGAGCTGCCTGGTGGTGGCGGCGGCCTGGTCAGCGTTCTGCTTCTGCGCCGCTTCCGCACCCAACATGGCATCAACGGAGATGCCATACGACTTCGCAAGGTGCTGCTGCGCCGCCAACTCGCCCTGAGTGCTTATCGTGGAAAGCCCCTGCGCCGCAGCAACATCGTTGTACGACTTGATCTGCGAATCAATCTGCCGCTTGTTGTCGCTGAAAGCTGCCGCCAGATCATTGAACTCGGCGCGCAGGGCGGCGACCTTGGCGGTCGAATGCGACGAATCGTCCGAGTATGCCTGCATGGCCTTGGCCACCTGGTTCAGTGCGTCTCGCTGCCCGAGAGAGGCATCGGTGACGGTCTTTGCGCTCACACCTAGCTCACGGCCAACATCCACAGCCGACTTACCCATAGTCGTGTAGTTGCCAAGGGACTGCTTATCGGCAGCCCACTTCGCCGCCTGCAACTTCACGTTCTGCCCGATAACACCGTTATCCTGCTCAACCGCAGCCGTGTAATTCTGCAACGCCTGAGCTGCGGCGGCAGCCTGCATCCGCTGCGTCACGAACGCGGACGCCAAATAACCGATAACAGCAACAGCCAGACCGGCGACACCCATCATGGTTGACAGGTCGACGCCGACACCACGGATAGCGGTGCGCACCGTGTCAAGAATCGGGCTGATCTGCTTCCACAGGGCGAACCCGCCAGCGACCACACCAACAGCGACACCCAACGGGGTCAGGTTGCCGAGCAGCGGAGCAATCAGAGACAGCAACTGTCCGATAACGGTGACGACGGTGAGCATGATCGAACCCAGCGGCGCAAACGCGCCCACCAAATCCAGGGCACCCTTCACCAGCGACGCCAACGCATCCGCAACCTGCGGCAACGACGAAACCGCCATCTGCGTGAACTGCTGCAACCCGCCATCAGACGTCCAGTGCTGCAACGCCGCCGCCACCTGCTGCACATAAAACCCGGCCTGCACAAACAGCGGGTTCAGGATGCGGAACGCATCAATCACCATCTTGACAACCGAAATCGTTGTCCCGCCGAGCTGCTTACCGAACATCGCCATTTGACTGTTCAGGTTCGGCATCGCCGCCTGAATCGCCGCCAACGAAACAGTGAAACCCTTCAACGCCGACTCGGCAGAAGTGTTCGCCAACTGTTTGAACGAACCCGTCAGCAGGTTGATGCCCGCCGCATACTGGTTACCAACAGAGGTGCCTGCAGCCATTTCGTTCTTGATGCCGAAAATGGCGAGCACACCCGCCGCACCCATACCCGCCAGCGCACCAGCCACACCGACCGCATACCCAGATAGCGGGGCCAGCAACGGGATCAGCGCAGCGATCGCCGCAGCAATCAGCATCGTCCGGTTCGCGGTAATACCGCCCTGGTTCCCCAGACCGGCCTCAGCACCCCGCACAGCCTCAAGCTGGGCGACAGCCTCACCCGCGTTCGTGTCAACACGAATCGACGGAGACAAACTCCCCAACTCGCGCGCCTCAGCAGTTACTTCAGCGCGTTGACGGTCCCACTCAGACTTGTCAAGGCTCAGCTTGCCAACGATCGAACCCGCCGTCGTCGGAGATTCCCCCGCCATCCGTTACCCCTTAAATACGAAACCCCCGCTGCAACTGCGGGGGTTATCCGATGCTTCAGATTCAGCGGCGATCAGGCCGCTTTGTTCTCTATTCGCGACAGCTCGTTATGGAGCAACATGCCTCGGGCATACTCAACTGCGCCGTCCCTGCCACGAGCCTCAATAAGCTCGACAGCCATACGCCACAGACAGGCATCCAGCATCGCCGCGAGCGTTTCCAACGGCTGATCGTCAGTAGCAACGAAATCGATCACGGCCGGTACTGAAGTACTCGACCCGTTGATGTATTGGATTACCTCGCGGTAGATCAGTCCTATGGGGTCATTGACTCCCGTGCTTGACATGTGGGGCGTCCTTTCGGAGTGGGCGAGCTGATCGGCTGGGTGCCGGTGATTGTTACGGTGAGGTGGCGGCGAACTCGACATACAGATTCCCCCAGTCGGAAATGGTGCTCGGCGTGAACGCGAGGACGTAGTCACCCCAGGAGTTCGTGATTGCCTGCGACCACTGCTGCCGTTGCGTCGTACCCTCAAACAGGCGCACCTTCGGAGAAGTCGACCCCGACGTATCCGTTTCAAGACGCACCGTGAGGTTGAACGTCGACCGGGCAGTCATCGGCTGCAACCGGAACCGCTCCGATGTTTCTGTCGAGGTCAAAACGGCGGACTCAATAAAGGTGGTGTCGGAACTGTCCGACATGGCGTCACCGGGTGTGGCAGCTCCGCCAACGTTCGCCCACGAACCCACATTCGCGGTGGGCGCGCCTGGGAGCACTGTCGCGTCACCGGAGGTAGGCACGCGCACCTCGGTAGTCGCGGTCGTGGACTGGCCGTTGGCATCGGTGACGACGCATTGCAGGACGTACAAATCACCTGCGGACCCCGTCGTGAGGCTGACCGTGTTGGTGGTCGCGCCCGTCAGCGTGGGTCCACCGGAAGCAGGGTAGACGTACGACCACGCGTACGAGGCGATCGTGCTGGATGACGACGAGGCAGTTACCGAAGGGGTGATGTACGTTCCTGGGGCGGCGTTCCAGTTCGCTGAAATGGTGACTGTCGGGGGTGGCCCAGAAGACACGCCGATGAAGTCCGAAAGGGACGTGTCATAGGCGAACGCATCGAAGTGGATCTGTTCTGCAGAGGCGCTGTACTTACCCTCGATGACCTGATCCAGAGTGAGACCGGTGCCCACATTCGCAGCGTTGTTCACGTAGACCGTGTCTAGTGGCGTCGTCGAGTTGCCCAAATAGTACGCAACCTTGATCGTTCCGTTCGTGGCCGTAGACCCGGCCACGACGTACGCTTCCAACCGGTAGTAGGTGCCGTTTCCGCACGCGGTCGCGAACGTGTTTACACCGCCGGTACCGCTGGCATCGTCGACCCGCAGTTTGCCCGAATTGACCCCGGACCCGACGAGGTGAACGCTGAATACTCGGGTCCCACCCGAGTGGATTCGCATCAGGTGGGTGTCAGAGGTCGCAGTGGCGTCCGGTTTGAAGTACATCTTCGCGGAGCATTTCGTGCTCGAAAAGAGCCAAGAGCCGTATCCGCCGACGCCGCCGGCCACAACAGCGCCCATCGAGCCTTGGAACGCGGACGCAGAGTCGTACTTGAACCCAGTGCTGCCAACGGAATCGAACGCTGAGCCTGACCCGCCACCGGAGTTGCCGGCGGTGATGGCTACACCACTCGTGCCACCTTCGAAATTGTTAGTCACGTTGGTCAAGTCAGACTCCCTTGTAGAGGTAGTGGGTTGATGGGGAGACGCCCGCAGCAGACAGTTGCGCAGCCGAAGGCGGCCACGATGTGGTCACGTTGTACCCCGTCAGAGGCGTGTTGTCGGAGCGGCGAACGTCGAGAGTGGTCGCTGGCCCATCGGTCCACCAGTACGTGGACTGAAGAATGGCGGCGATGAAGAACCCTTCGAGCTGCGGGAACGTGTGGTGATGCCACACGCCGCCTTTCACGTGAAGGCGACCGCCTTGCGGGTTCCGGGAACCCACCCACGTGAACTTGATGTCCGCGCAGGAAGGGTTGGTCGACGTGTTGTCGATGGCGAAGTTGCAGTCGGTGATGTTGACGGTGCCGTTGACGGACTCGTATCCGAGGATGGAGCCGTTCGACCAACCACCCAACGACTGCCCGTTATTCAGGGCAGGGTCAGTGTTCTGGTTGTCGGTGATGTGCTCGAACTTCACCCGGGTCAGCGAGTACACGCCGGAGGTGCTCGAGTTCTGGTCGTTGACCGCGTAATGGGAAACGTTCGAGTGATGCAGCCACGAGTCGGTGAGGCTGTGGGTCAGCTCGTTGTTGCCCATGATCACGTCAGAGCGGCGTGGCCTAGCCGGGTTTAGGTCCGCAGGGAGTCGCCCGTCAGACTCCACGTTGTGGATGTTGTGATAGCCGCGAGCGCTCGACAGGTTCGCCATCTCGAACGGCGGTGCGCTCATACACGCGCGCCCAGCCGCCAAGAACCGGCAATACCCGATATCGCTGTACGCGCCGTAATACAGCACGATCCCCTGGTGGGGTGCCGGCTGCGGCACAACAATGCCAGTGTCGGAGGCGGTCGCGGTCAACATTTGCTGGTCCTCGGCCTGGAACGTCACACCGGCAATGAGGATCGGCGAGCTGGGATTGCTGCCGTCGAGACGCATCATGCCCATTTGCAGGGGCGCGAAACTGGCGGCCGTCATCGACGCCATCGCATTCAACTGCGCGGTGGTCATCGAGTTGGCGTCCATTTGGATCTTGCAGGCCAACGGGCCATCAGTGCAGAGGAAGCCCTGCAAGTTGGAGTGCCACAGACCGAATGCGTACGTCGGGTCCCCGGAGGAACCGATCAACCGGAACTGGTTCAGGTGATAGACGCTCGGCTGCCCGAAGGCGTCATACCCGGTGAGCTGGATGACGGTACGCTTCCCCTGTGCGGCCACCGTGTTGATGACCTGCTGGTAGAAGTCCGTCGTCCCGGACGTATTCAGCGGCACAATGTTCGTGCCCGAAGGCCAGTTCGCTGTGAGGACGGCGCGGTCGGAGAACGCGTACGGCGGGTTCGAGTCAGACCAGTCCGCCGGGTCAGTCGGCGGAACAATAGCTGCACCCGTCGCACGAACACCATTCACCCGCAACCGCGGCCCAGTGGTCGCTTTTCCCGCGGGAAGCGACAACCGTCCGGGGCTATCCCATTGGCTTGTCCCCGCCGTGTAGGTAACGCCAACAACAGGTGTAGGCGCCGGCATCAGCCGTCCGTCGCCTCAGGTGTCTGCTCGGCCTCTGGGCCGCTCGCAGAGAAGTGGATGACGCGAAGAAACCGGGGCTGACCATCGGATGCGTTCTCTGTAGGGGTCAATTGGCTGTCCTTAACGAAGAAAAGCCCCGGAGGGCTTGGCTTTAAATGAAGAAGCCCGCCATGACAGCGGGTCAAAGATTGCTTTGCTCGGGACTCTTTTTAAGAGTCGCCCGAGAGAGCTGCGCGGATTCGAGCCTCCACGTTCGCGGCAACCGTGGAGATACGTTCAGCCTCATTCGTTACGTCGCGACCCAACAGGCTATTCAGTTCACCGGCCGCTTCCGCCGCGTAAGCCTGTTCAGGGGATGCCGTCTCAAGCCAGGTCAGCTTCTCCAGCTGCTCCGCGGTCATGTCGCGCCTTCTGCTCTCTAGGAGTGTCGAACCGTATGCACCCGCAACGGCGCTCATCTGCCGATGGGACGCAAAGCCATACGCCTCAGATAGAAGACGATTGGGGCTGTCCTCAACATGCGCATCGTGAGCCAATTCGTCAGGCGTCTTCCCGCCCATGTAATGCGCCAGCTCGCCAGCCTGAAGCGCGGCCGTGATTTGGTCCGGGGACGCCGACTTCACCCATTCCGGCCCGCGTTGCTCAAGCGTCACCGCGGGCCTCATCCTCACTGATTTCCACGAGGCTGCGCGTTACTTGCTCGTCCCTTGAGAGTTGTTCCGGGAATCGGAACACAGCACCACCTGGGGTCACTTTGACCACGTACGTAGGGACGTTCGCGTTTGGGTTGTTGGTCCGCCACTCCGCGTGACGGTAGTAGAAATGCGGTTCGGCCTTTGCCTTGTGGACGGCTGCAATCTGTTTCAACGCCTCCTGCGTTTCAGCCCAAGGAGTGACCGTCAACGATTCCGCTTGGGTGATGTAGCTGCGATCAACGCTCGAGTTGGTTGAGTGCAGGTCTTCCCAGACCGAACCCAAGATTCGATCCAGGAAATAGCCCGAAGAGACGGGGGCGAGTTCTCGATCGCGCGCCCGAAGGACGCCATCAGAGGCCACCTCCATGTACGCATCGCTCGCGGAAGCGAACCTGTCAGCCGACCATGCGGGCACGCCCAAGTCAATGGCCTGCTGGCGAAGCTCCGCAACGGCAGCGTTGTGGTTCACGAACGCGAGAACTAACTCACGGACCTTCCAATAGACCTCGTTGCCGAGTTCGTAAAGATTCGGACCCGGGCAGTACGCCGAAACCTTGTCCGCCAACGCCTGCACCTCACGCTGACGAACCTCTGATTCGTACTCCCGCTTGGCGTGCTCAAGGCGAAGAATCGACGCCTCCGCATACTCCACCACGGCTTGCTGGTCCTTATAGGCCGACCACTCACCATCGCCGCGAACGAAAGCATCATGCGCCTGCTCAAGCGCCAGCCGCCCCTGCTCAAGCGCCAGCTGAGCATCCTCAATGTCTTCGGCGGTAACCGGCTTCAACTGTGGCTTAGCCATCAGGCCGCCTTCCCATTCATGTAATTGTTTAAGTCTTCTTCGGACACAACCCAATGGCGTCCATCGATGTCCTTTGACCCGTGCAGCCGACCGCTCGTGAGCATGTTCGTGACGGCACGCGTGCTCAATCCGAGTCGGTCGGCCACACGGGTCACCGAAAGGAGAACCGGCTGACTATCCCCAACCTCAGCCATTAACATTCTATCTTGTGGTATAGAAAGACTTCCGATGTCGGAAGCGACCGGATGAAGGGCATCTAATAGTTCGAGGATGTCTGAGCGGATTGTTCCCATGCGGCGTCGGCGCTGCTCGCCAAGATCGGTCAGGAGCACATGCAAAACCCACCCCGCTAGCTGTGGCGGCACCGCCACAGAACCATCCGCCGCGCGAAACGCTCGTAGGCGCCGAAAGTCGGCCTCTCTCCCCGTCTCAGTCATCGATCACCCGGTAGGGTTCAGCCGTGGACCAATCCAATTGGATCAATCTCGGCATCCTCGTGGTCGCAGCGATAGCCGCAATCGTCGCAATCTTGCAAGTGGTCGAAGCTCGAAAGGCCCGAGATGAATCCGTGAGGGCCCGCGATGCGGCTAAAGACCACGAGGCCCGAAGCCTGAAAGCGTCTGAAGATGCGGCCGCGAGCGCGGCAGACTCCGCAACGGCACACCAACGGATAGCAGCAGCCACAGAACAGCAAGCTGAGATCGCCCGCGACCTGGCGGCGCGCCAAGATTCGTGGACATTCCGAAACTTCGGCCCAGCAAACACTGACCAGCACTGGGAGATCAGGAACAACATGGGCGAGCCGGTGCGGCTCCTCAGCATCACTGCCTCTGACGGTTCATCCTGGATCGTGGAGGACGAGGGCACAAACATGCGCACTGTCATCGCAGGCGGAAGCGCGGGTTTTACGTTCATTCGTCGATTTACTTCGCCCGCCCGCATCACGGTTCGAGTTGTCTGGATTGGCTTGCACGAGCAATTGCCGAGTAGTTTCGAGCACACAATCTCAGCCACCGAAGGACTCACCTAAGCCCGTCCCTGTCCGAATTACGCTCACCTGGATAGTTCGCGTCGCGAATCGCCTTTAGCAGCTCCTCACGTGAAGGCTTCTTCGCTGCCCGCTGACGGCGCAACTCAATCCGCGTGCGAGCCTTCGCGATCGCCTCCCGAACCTCATCACGCAAAGCCGGCGTCAAGCCCAAAGCCTCAGCCAAATGCGCGACCCGCGAGAGCAACTCCAAGTGCTCCTCAGCCGGCGAGGAAACGCGTCCCTCCGAAGGCCGCGCCCACTCCTCGACAGACTCCATCTGATCAATCCACGCCGCGTACAACTCTTCACGGGCCAACGCCGTGCAATACGCCGACGTCAGATCCCGAAACTCCGGCTCCCACAAATACTCGAGCTGCGCATGCTGCCGCAGATCCGACTCAATCTCCCTCGCCAACGGCAAATACACGCGCGGAGACTTCGCCCCATGCTTCAACGGCCCCCGATTCCCCACCGAAACCCGATTCCCCCTCTGAAACGGCGGACGCTGACCAGGAAACGCCGGCACCCACACGGAACCATCCGGATTCAACGGGCGATCCTCGCTCACGACAACACCTCCGCTAAAGTGCGTCCCATGGACGCTTCGTGGATTAGCGCGTGGCTCGGACTGATCGGCGTCGTCATCGGCGCGCTCGCAGTCTCCGGAACCACACTCATCACGGAACATTTCAGACGGCGAAATGAGCGCAGTCGCGACGCCGCCGCGCGCGAAATCATCCGACGCGACAACCTCCGAACCACCATCGTCAGAGTGCAAAACTCAGTCAACGCATTCGCGCTCGACAAGAACAACGCGGAACGACTGAGACGAGCTTTTGATGAAGCAACGTCCAGCCAAGTTGAATTCGGGCTGCTAGTCCTCAACGGCGACGAGGCCGCAGCAAACGCCGTAACCAACGCGGTCAAAGCAGCCATGAGAGCCACAACGGCCGAACAGACCAGCTGGATCTCAGTCGTTCTGGCCGACCAGCTGCCCCGCTGGTACAGAGGCGAGATAACCGCCGAAGAACTCAACCAAACAGTCGGTGCGATCACGTCAAAGATTCCAGGTACCCCGAGAACCCAGGCGCTCCCCTGACCCGTAGATTGCTGAATCACAACATCCTCCGATCCAGCTCCAAACGCAGTTCTCGAGCCTCCCGACGCCGCGACGAACACTCACCCCGCAACGCCGCCACATACTGGCGCACCAACTCCGCACCAGGCTCATCCACCAACCCAATCCGCAACAACGCCGCCTCAAACTCATCACGCAACGCATGCTCCCTACGCGTAGCCCGCGCACCATCCAGATTCACAACGCCCTCCCACCAAAACCGGATTTCAGGATTTCTCTGCAGATTTCTCGGCATATGGCGGGGGTGGCAATGCTGGAAAATCCCTCCCCCACCCCCCTTGGTAGGCGCCCATCATTGGCAAGCTCGACCACCTGCGCTGTGCCTTGCCCGTAGCCGGCGACGGCTCGCACACTTGACACGCCGTCATGTGCTCGCCTCAACAGGCCAGTCATAGCAAGGGACTCCGTGGCGTGATCACAACGTGAGTGCACACCATCCCAACGCGTGCGCGGGGAGTTCGAGCAGACCACCGAAGCCACGCGGACAGACCGCTCACGACTGGTTGGTGTGGTCATTTGGTGCCCCTGTCGATGGTGATGAGTTCGTGGTTGTGGCGGCATCGGTGTCCGCAGGCGTCTGCGTTGATGATGTCGAGTGCTTGTTGGGCTAGTGGGCGTTCGTGCCAGAGGGTGATTGTTCGGTTGCACCAGGCGATGACTGCGTAGTTCCCGTTTCCGTGGATCCAGTTGATGTTGTGTAGTGCGCAGTTGAGGAAGGTGTGGTTGGTGCGGTGTTTGCTTTGGCAGTTGTGTTGCCGGTAGGTCTTCATGGGGTGCTCCTGCGTGCGCTCCTTGCTCCTGGACCTCTGTGTGTGGGAGCAGGGGAGCGTAGGGGGTAGGGGTATGAAATGGAGTGGTTGTAAGGGTTTTGGTGTCCCTTGGTCGTCTGCTCCTGGTTGCTCCGGGAGCGCTCCTGGGAGCGGTTCATGCGACGTGCTCCCGTGCTCCTGACATAGGGGTTTGGGGAGCAGGGAGCGCGACGAGAGCGACTGTTGGTGATCCGGCGTCGCGCCATGCTCGGAGGGCGTGAAGTGCTCGAGTGGACCCCCAGCTGAGGCGTTCTTTCACGTCTCGTTGGCTGATAGGCGACGGCACGAGCTGGGCGAGCGCGTCCACGTCGCCTTCCCTGACCGTGATTCCCACTGGCTTGTCGCTGCCGTCCGGTGTTTTGAACTGCCACCGGGTGTCGTCGCTGTCGTCGCTCCAGACTTTGAAGATCGCCGCCAAGGGTTCTCTGTCATCTTTGGGCGATGCTGCACGGAGGCCGCCGTGGCGATCTTTCACGATGGTGAGCTGTGCGCGTCCGCCGTTGCCGGGGGTGAACCTGTCGAGCACTGTCGATCGGAGCATCACTCCCCCGACTGCGCGTTTCTTCGCTGCCGTACCGGTGGCGCCATATGACTGCGATTCCGAGTTCTTGGCTAGGTGGTCGATGGTGACCAGGGCGCTGCCGTGGACGGCGAAAGGTTT
Organism: Leifsonia sp. Leaf336; assembly: GCF_001423695.1. Classification (GTDB taxonomy): domain Bacteria; phylum Actinomycetota; class Actinomycetes; order Actinomycetales; family Microbacteriaceae; genus Leifsonia. The sequence continues at coordinate 695,876 of NZ_LMOZ01000002.1, read as the reverse complement.
CAGCGCCGCCGAGTGCATGGCCGTGTAGTCATCGGGGCTATTCGAGGACGCGTGGAACATGACCATCAGTTCACCGATGGAGTCGACGAGCGCAATGTCAGGCACCCAGTCTTTGAGGTCTGCGACGACTGCGAGCATTTCCTCGGCATCATTCGGTGCCGCGTACCTGAACCGTTGCGGATCCGAGAGCACGTCTGGGTCGACGCCCATGCTGATGAGCCGCGCGAGCGTTGGTTCTACGCCGTTGTGGTCGATATCGACGATGAGCGCACTGCCACCCACGGAGAGCATGTCAGCCTGTACGCATTGCACCATCAGCGTCTTGGCCGTCTCGGGGTCACCGATGATCTGGTTTTCCTGCCCTCTGTAGAACAGGCCCACGCCGTCATCGCGAAGCCCAACCGTGGGTGCCGGCGCCGCGAGGTGACTTCCGTTGAGGATTGCGCCGACGTTGGCGTACTCGTATTTGGTCAAGCGACTGCCCCGTTCAGTCCGTACTTGCTCCTCCACTGTTCGCGGCGCTCGCCTACGTCGACTGCGTGCACGATCTGCCTGCTAGTGCGCTGCACGCAGTCGCAATACGCCTGGTGGTAGTAGCGGGCGGCATCGGCTTCCGCTTGGGCGAGTGCTGCGGCGTATGCAGTAATGACCTGTTCGAATAGAGCCGCGTGGTCCGCAATCGCTTCGCTGTATGCAGCCGAATAGATGAGCGATTCGCGCATGCTCAGACTGCTCATGTCGACCTTGCGGATAGCGCTGCGCGCACACGTCGGGTGCATAGCGATCGGCACCTGCCACGCCTGAAGCCCCTCACCACATGATCGGCACGTCAGGGGGTCGGCACCTTGGAGCGCCGCACGCTCAGCGCGCGTCATGAAGCCCGCGCTCACCAGCCGTGCCCAGAGAGAAAGGCGCGCACTTGCGCACGAGTGACGTTCATTCTGTCGTGAGGACTGCGGTAGCCAGCCTCCGCAAGACGTTGGATGTCGTCCAGAGTGATGGCGAGGCGGCCGTCTTTGAAGCGCAGCCGGCGCGTTGGGCGCCTATGCCAGTTGTTCCAGCGGGCGATCACCTCGTCTAGCACCGGGTCTGCGTGTGTCCCACGATCTGCACGCGCGTTGGTGATGTCGTCGGGGTGAACTTCGTTGCGTGCGAGCTGGTCGATTCGCTTGCCGCGTGCAGCGGCTAGGTGCTCGAGAAACTTGTGGGTGGCGAATGCTCTAGCGATGTCCTCAGCGGGAGCTTCGCGCTCTTCGGGGGTGGGTAGGGGTTCGCCAGTTACTTCATCGAACTCGGCGTAGAAGCGTCCCAACGGGACGATGGGGCCTGTATTCATTGCGGTTCTTGCTCTCCGGTTCATCGGTGAGGCAAGTCGTCTGGGTGTTGACGAGAGCTGTCACGACCGCCTGTTGTCGGTTCCCTGCTGTTAGCTGTCGGTGCTCCTCACGCACCGACAAGTTCTATGAGCGGCTGGGTGAGGATGAGCACCTTCCGGCCCAGCCTTATTGCCGGGATGGTGCCGGCGTTGACGCCTGCGTAAACGGTCTTTCGGTCGACGCCGAGCCACTCGGCCGTGTCGTCAGCGGTGTTAGTGGGCTTCGTCCGCTCGAAGGTCATTTCTGCACCTCCACCGATGCTGCAACCCTTCGGAGCATGTCCAGCACTCGTGCGTATCTCAGAGCCGTATCGCCGTGGGGTGTGCGCTTGCCGCATTCCCATCGCGAAATAGCTGCTCCGGAGACGCCAACAGTTGCGCCGAGGTCAAGCACGCTCATGCGTAGCGACTGGCGCAGCGCTCGCGCATCGCCAGTCGCTAGCGCTTGGTGCGCCTCCGCGATTTTTTGCAGGTCGCTGGTGTCCACATTTTTACCTTACCAGAACCTACCCATTAACGTGCCGCTTATTGCCTTTCCTTACCACTTATGGGCATTTTCCCAGGTTCACTTCTTTACCAGTAGCGCGTCATGTGAGAGCATGGGCGCATGGCAAAGCCTCTTGACTTCGCATACGACTTCGGAGATCCGGACGACTACCTCACGTTCGTATCCCGCGGATGGACGGTCGTCCCGGGAGACAAGACGGATGTGATCGACGTCCAAGTAGGGGCCGCAACGTATCCCAAGCGCTTCGAGACGTACGTGACTTCGACCGCTGATGACTTTGCTTGCCTGGTCATGTTCCTGGCTGACACCAATTCGAACGACATCCACTTGGCTGCTGTCCTTTCGTCAGCCATGGACACTGACGACGCGATCGACAGGATTAGCTCTGTTCGACCCCTCGCCTGGTGGAAGCAGCAGGGCATTCTTGGCCTTGCGTTCTCAAAGGACCGTGTTTCCGCCGACGACAAGCGCGATTTCTTAGGCGCGATCTTTGACCTGGACCAAGAGGAGGTCGGCCGAGAGGAGGTATCAAAGGAGTACGCGAAAGAGCGCCACCCTTCGCAGTCTGGCAGCCAGTCTCGCCGACGAATGTCGGACGTGTTCAGCGAAGAAATTGCGGGGATTTACCGAACCGCTTGGGAGGCTGGCGAGAATCCAACACAAGCTGTCGCCCGCCACTACCAGAAGCCCTACTCGACCGCTGCTCGCTGGGTCGGTGAATCCCGCAAGCGCGGCCACCTCGGGCCGGCTGACGGCTCTAGGGGCGGCGAAACAACAACTTCCACGGACGACTGATCCGCGGATAAAAAAAGGCCCTCGCGCCTGCTGGAACAGGCACGAGGGCAGCCCACGATGCACAACATGAAAGGAACGCATCATGAACACCAACAAGGCTACCGCCCGGGCCAACGACGGCATCCGTGCTCTCACTGACCTTCCGACCGCCGCACGCTACCAGAAGGCGGCACGCACCTTCACCCGCGAGGACACGTTGGGCGACGTGTACTGGGCGGCCAAGAAGCTGCACCTCGAGCCTTCCAAGCTGGTTCTCCGCACCCTCCAGGTGCTTCCGGCCGAGTAAGCCAATGATGCCCTCGACCCCGCGCCTGCTCCACACCGCGACGGTCGCTCCAAGCGTGGGGGTTCAGTTCCGAACCCCCACGCCCTCAATGCGTGAAATCGTCTGCGAGAACATCCGCATCCTCTGCTGCACGCGAGAAGTCACACGACGCGACCTCGCCACGATGCTCGGTATCAGCTACAACGCCGTGCACCCGATCTGGAACCACAAGCGCAAGGTATCCGCCGAAGAGCTTTGGTCGATCGCCGCCATTTTCGAAATTCCCGTTGAGCGCTTCTACACGCTTCACGACTGGAACGACTCCTGGAGTTGGACCAACCCCGAAAGGAACACCAATGGCTGATATCTATCGCCGTTGCGGTTGCCGCGACGACGCGGGCCGACAGTACGGGACCACATGCCCGAAGCTCGCCACCGACCCCAAACACGGAACCTGGGCGTTCTACCTGGCTGCCGGCATCGACCCCAAGACCGGTCGACGACGCCAGGTAAGGCGCGCAGGCTTCGCCACCAAACAAGCCGCCCAAAAGGCGCGGAACGCTGCCGCAAGCAAGGTCGACTCCGGAACCTACGTGGCGCCCACAAAGCAGACCTACGCGGAGTACCTGGACAAGTGGTTCCAGCGCCGTCAGACGACCGGTAGAGGCCTCAAACCCACCACGGCGGACAACTACGCCAGGTACATCAGAGACGACATTCAGCCCAGCTCGTTGGGACGCATGAAGCTCACCGACATTCGACGGTTCCACATCAACGACTTCGTGTCAGACCTGACCGAAGCAGGCCGAGGGGCGACGACCGTACGCCGCATCGCCGCAGTGGTTCAGGGGTCGCTGAAGGCCGCCTGGCATGACGATCTGATCGACCACAACCCCGGAGTAGGCATCAAACTGCCAGTGGTGCCCAAGAAGAAGTTCCAGCCGTGGCAGCCCGAACAGGTGGGTACCTTCCTCGACGCCGCCTCCCAGCATCGCCTCGGTGCGCTCTTCGAACTCGCAATCCTGACCGGCCTTCGTCGGGGCGAGGCGATCGGGCTTCGATGGGACGACGTAGACCTGACGCGCCGCACCATCACGGTCCGCAACAACCGCACGCAGGCTGGCCGGACCATCGTTGAGGGCACCGCCAAAACGGATGCGGGCGACAATCGGGTACTCAGCATGTCTGACGCTGTAGTGGGTGCCCTGGTGGCGTGGAAGCTTCGACAGCAAGAGGAGGCGGAAGCTTTCAAAGAGGTGTGGACTGACACCGGTTACGTGTTCACCTACGAGGACGGGCAGCCGCTGAAGCCGCAGTACGCCACGCGTCTGTTCGACAAGATCAGGGCTTCGGCAGGACTGCCCAGGATGACGTTCCACGGCCAGAGGCACGAGAACGCCTCCCTGCTGCTGTCGGGCGGAGCTGACATCGCAGTCGTGTCGAAGATGCTCGGACACTCGTCGGTGAGTGTGACGGCCGACATCTACTCTCACCTGATCGGGTCCGCAGCTCTCGACGCATCCGAACGAGCAGCGGCAATGATCCCCCGCAAATCCGGCGATGCACACACACTGCACACACAGCCCGAATTGAAGGCCTAACCGCGACAAAAAGGAAAGCCCCGGAACACGCGAGATCCGCGTAATTCCGGGGCTTTTTGTTGGTCGGGCTGACAGGATTTGAACCTGCGACCCCTTGACCCCCAGTCAAGTGCGCTACCAAGCTGCGCCACAGCCCGTTGCTGTCCCACCCAGGCCGGGGGGCGCCAAATGAGACAACTCGTCTATCTTAGCGTGCTGGCGAGGCCGGTCGTGACCAACCCGAAAGCCACTGTTGGCCCCGCCAGCACCGGCGCCGCGCACATCCCTCCCGACGAGCGGTGGTGCGCACGCGCCACGGACGTCCCGCCCCGCAGCGGTTGGTCCGAGTGGGTCGGCGACGGGATGCGCGGGGAGGCTGCATCCCGCCGCCGAGTCACTTCTGGGCGGTGTCACCGCCCAGAATGGTGTCGATCTCGTCCTGGGTGAGCGGGGCCCAGGGGGACGAGTCGGGGTTGGAGCTGGCGGCCTCCGGGCTGTCGCCCTGCGTCCACCACTTGGCCTCGAACGGCACGCCGTCGAAGAGCACGCGCGCGCCCTTGTCATAAGCGGCAGTGCCTGCCCAGTTCGGGTAGGTGCCTGCGGGGAGGGTCGGCTGCGGGATCGGCGTCTCGCCGGGCATCACGGGGCCCACCAGCTCCCAGGGGGTCTCCCACTGGTTGAGCACGGGGTTGTCCGGCACGTCGCCCTTGGTCCACCACTTGGCCTGGTACACGTTGTGGTGCCAGGTGACCTTGGTGCCCTTGAGGTACGAGTTGGTGGCGGTCCAGATCGGGTACGGCGAGTGCGCGGGGTCGTCGGTGGTGGCGGCGGAGGTCGGCTCCGCGGTGGTCACGGCGCCCTCCCCCAGCGCGATGCGGCCGTCGAAGCCCTTCGACAGGAGACCGGCGAAGGTCTGCTTGCCCTGGTTCACACCGCTGCAGGCGTCGGAGACGACGGTCAGGTCCACATAGTTGGATCCGCAGGTCTTGTCGCGGTTCGCCGACCACATCGACATCCGGCCGAGGCCGGTGGAGACGGCCCAAGCGTTCAGGGCCTTGGCGTCGGCGAGGCCGAAGATCTGGTCCTGGTCGTCGTTCTGGCCGATCATCGGGGTGGCGCCGATCTTCGCCCACAGGCTCGGGTCGGACTGGTGGATGCCGGCGCGGTTGTAGAGCACGCCGAGTTGGCGTTGCGCGGCCGTCAGGGCGGCCTCCGCGGTGGCGGCCATCGACTTCTTGGCGTCCTTGGCCTGCCCGTAGTCCATGGTCATCAGATTGACGCCGGCGATATCCACCTTGGCCTTCAGCATCGCCTCGATGGCATTGGTGCCGTCGGTGGTCATACCGGTCGGCGCCACCGGCAGGGTCAGCCAGACGGCGAGGCTCTTGCCCGCCGCACGGCGCTCCTTCTGCAGTTCGGCGATGACGGTGGCCCGGCGGGAGGCGGCGTCGGCGTTCACCAGGCCGTCGCCCTCCAGGTCGAGGTCGATGGTGCCGACCTTGTAGCGCTCGACGACCGAGGCGTAGGCCTTCTTCAGCGCGGCGTCATCCGTGCAGCCGAGGGCGAGCTCTTCGTTCGCCTGGCCGCCGAACGACACCGCGACGTCGCCGCCCTGCTGCTGCAGCCGGGCGATCCGGCGGTCCAGATCGAGCGAGCCGCGCGCCTGGTCCATCGTGTAGGCACCGCCCCACGAAGGCGTGCAGGCGTCCGACGGACTGGAGACGATGAACGACAGCACGGCGTCCTTGGTGGAGGTCGACCCGAGGTTCTCGAACGCGTACTTCGGGGTCGCGGTCACATCCACGAAGGAGGCGAACCACGGCTTCAGGTCGACCGAGGCGCGTGCGCTCCACCACTGGAAGCCGACGACACCGCCGGAGACGACGACGATCGCGACCAGGGCGGCACCGATGACACGCAACGGCGAGAGCCGGCGGCCGGAGTCCGACTCGGGAGCCTGCAGCCGGTCGGTCTGAGCGGCGGCGGCTTCGGCGGCGGCGGCCTTCTTGGCCGCCTTCTTGTCCGAGCGAGCCATCAGGCGGCCTGTCTCTGGCCGTCGGAGACCGGAGCGTCGGAGACCGGGGCGTCGGAGGCAACGACGGCGCCGTCCCGCAGCGCGGTGCGCTCCAGGTGCGGCACCTCCCCGCCGGCGTGGCCGTGGTATAGCACCGAGCGCCAGTCGATCGACTCGGTCACCGGAGCGGAAGCCGGGGCCGAGCGCTTGCGCTTCTTGTCGACGTACAGCGGCTTGGTCAGACCGAGCCAGATGTCGACGATCGAGTTCCAGATGCCGATGTAGGCGACGAGCGACCAGATCGCGAGGGTGGCGTTGAACGCGGCGAACGCGGCGTTGCCCCAGTTGTGTGCATTCCAGTCGCGCCACAGCGTGAACAGCGAGAAGGCGATGATCGCCATCGGCGCGATCACGTACAGCAGCGGCGACGCGGTGCGGTTCTTGACCTTCGGCGTGCGGGCGAACGGGATCTTCTTGCCGGTCAGCGACTGCTGGATCGACTTGAGCACGCCGGCCAGGTTCACCGGGAGCAGGATCAGGTTGAAGCCGTAGATCCGGAAGATGTCCGTGCCCTTGTAGCCGGCGTAGCGGAGGTCGCTGGCCTGGCTGATGAAGTACGGCAGCGCGGCCAGGAGGACCATCGGGCTCAGCAGCCGCCCGTCGTACGGGTACGCCAGCAGGAACACGAGTCCGAAGCTCGCCCAGCAGATGGAGGCCATGTAGTTCACGCGCAGCAGCAGCTCGATGCGCGACACGTTCTCACCGCGGCGCTTGCGCTCGCGAACCTGCTTCCACAGCTTCGGGAGGATCAGCAGACCGCCGTTCGCCCAGCGGCGGCGCTGAACGATCAGCGAGCCGAAGTCCGGCGGGGTGGCGGAGTAGCTGAGGCGCTCCGGGTAGTTGACGAGCGTCCAGCCGTGGGTGCCGAGGTCGATGCTCGACTCGGTGTCCTCGATGACGGTGCGGTCCTGGATGTACCGGCGCACCTCGAAGCCGCCGACCCATTCGGTCTCGACGATGTCCTCCAGCGCGCGCTTGCGGATCACCGCGTTCGCGCCCACCCAGAACGTCGCGCCGTAGTAGCTCTTGCCCTGGTGGAGGATGTGCTGGATGTCGGTCGTCGCCCCGGCGAGGCGCTCGATGCGGGTGCCCGCACCACGGAATGAGGAGTACGGCGTCTGCGTGACGGCGACGCGCGCGTTGTCCGGCTGCTGCAAGAAGTAAGTCAGCCGCAGGCAGTACTCGCGCAGCAGGATGGAGTCGGCGTCCAGCGTCAGCAGGAAGTCGCTGTCAGGGATCTCGATGTCGCCGGGCTTGCGCGAGCCGGCGGGCACCGGGTTCAGGATGGGGCCGTCCGGCGTCTGCTCGACGCGGTAGGTGCCGCCCATCAGGCCGATGTACGCGTTCAGGTTCATCGCCTTGTTGGCCTCGTGCGACAGGGAGGCCCACTTCTTGCGCTCGAACACCATCAGCTCGGCGTCGAACGTCCACGCCAGACGGCGGTACAGCTGGGCGACCCGCTCGGAGGACAGCTCGGCGCCCTCCGCGACGGCGGCCTTCACGGCCTCCGCCGTCAGCGCCAGCTCGTCGCCGAGGGCGCGGAGCACCTGGTCGGCGAAGAAGACGTCGACGTGGTCGTCGATGCCGTGCGCGTCGGCCTGGGCGTACAGCCACTCGGCGGCCCAGCGGTAGTGCTCGGCCAGCTCGAGGGCGGTCTCGTCGGAGACGAAGGCGCGCTCGTCGCCGAGCTCGTGCCGCATCAAGGCGTCGGAGAAGCGGAAGCGCGGCTCCGCGAGCTGACCGGTGATGCTGTCGGCGAGGTCGCGGGTGGCGTCGAGCTTCTCGGCGACGGCCGGGTCGGTCGGGTTCGGGTTGTCGTCGACCAGCAGCACGACCCGCATGGAAGGGAACTCCTGCAGGGCGGCGGAGAGCAGCGTCATCCGCACGACCTCGGGCTCCTCCGCATAGGAGGGCACGAGCACGGTGATGGAGGGCTGGTTCTGCGCGAAGTGGCGGTCAAGCTCGGCGCGGGGAACGCGCACGTGCTTCTGGAACCGCTGCAGCGCGCCCTGACGGGCGACGAGGTACATCAGCGCGGAGAACGTGAGGAAGGTGACGACGACGGTGTAGCCGATGGCCTCCATCGTGAACCGGAAGTCCTGCGTGCCGAGCACGAGGAACTGACGGATGACCGTCGTCACGACGTAGATGGCCCAGAACACGATGGTCGCGACGATGGCGACACGGCTCCAGGTGATCGTGCGATCGGAGGGCTTCGGGTGGACGGTCGGAAGCGGTTCGGTGCGGCGCTCGGAGCCCCACTGCCGTTTCCGGGCAGGCGAATATGTACTTGTAGAACTCATGGTCGGGTATGCGTCCTCTATTGGACAGAGCCCGCGCCTTCGGGTAGCGCGGTCGGGTAGCTCCGTCGATTGTCCACATTAGTGAGGACAAGCCGGGGTACAAATACCCCCAATATGGTCGCCCCCTCACTGGGGGTGACGTGTACCCATCTGTTCACCATTGCGGTCGGCGCGTCGATTTGACGAGCCGACCGGCACGGCAGGCGGGTTAACGCTTGCGCTTCTCGCGCACCCGCATGTTCAGCACGATCGGGGTGCCCTCGAAGCCGTAGACCTCGCGGAGGCGGCGGATGATGTAACGCCGGTAGCCGGGGTCGAGGAAACCCGTGGTGAACACGACGAATGTCGGCGGCCGGCTCGACGCCTGGGTGCCGAACAGGATGCGCGGCTGCTTGCCTCCACGAACCGGGTGCGGGTGGGCCGCGGTGAGCTCGGCGAGGAACGCGTTGAACTTGCCGGTCGGGATGCGGGTGTCCCACGACTCGAGCGCCAGCTCCAGCGCGGGCACCAGCTTCTCGAGGTGCCGCCCGGTGCGGGCGGAGATGTTGACGCGCGGCGCCCACGACACGTGGGCGAGATCCTGCTCGATCTCGCGCTCCAGGTAGCGGCGGCGCTCGTCGTCGAGGAGGTCCCACTTGTTGAACGCGAGCACGAGCGCGCGACCAGACTCGAGCACCAGGTCGATGATGCGCACGTCCTGCTCGCTGATCGGCTCGGAGACGTCGAGCACGACGACCGCGACCTCCGCCTTCTCGAGCGCGGTGGAGGTGCGCAGCGACGCGTAGAAGTCGGCGCCCTGCTGCAGGTGCACGCGTCGGCGGATGCCGGCGGTGTCGACGAAGCGCCACACCTTGCCGCCCAGCTCGACCTGCTCGTCGACGGGGTCGCGCGTGGTGCCGGCGAGCTCGTTGACGACGACCCGCTCCTCCCCCGCGGCCTTGTTGAGCAGCGACGACTTGCCCACGTTCGGGCGGCCGACGATCGCGACCCGGCGCGGGCCGCCGACCTCCTGCTTGGCGACGGCCGAGACCTCGGGCAGCGCCTTCAGGAGCTGGTCGAGCAGATCGGCGACGCCACGGCCGTGCAGCGCCGAGACCGGCCACGGCTCGCCGAGGCCCAGCGACCACAGCTCGGTCGCGTACGGCTCCTGGCGCGCATCGTCCACCTTGTTGGCGGCGAGGAAGACCGGCTTGTCCGTCTTGCGCAGCAGACGCACGACGTGCTCGTCGGTGGAGGTCGCGCCCACCGTCGCGTCGACGACGAACAGCACGGCGTCGGCCAGATCGATCGCGACCTCCGCCTGCGCGGCGACCGACGCGTCGATGCCGCGGGCGTCGGGCTCCCAGCCGCCGGTGTCGACGACGGTGAACCGGCGCCCGTTCCACTCGGCCTGGTACGAGACGCGGTCGCGCGTGACACCAGGGGTGTCCTCCACGACGGCCTCGCGGCGGCCGAGGATGCGGTTGACGAGCGCCGACTTGCCCACGTTCGGACGGCCGACGATGGCCAGGACCGGCAGGGCGGGCAGATAGCGGATCTCGTCCGGGTTCTCGGTGGCCGTGCCGAGGAGGTCGAGGTCGGTTTCGTCGAGCTCGTACTCCTCCAGGCCACTGCGGAGGGCGGCGGCGCGCTGCACCGCGAGGGTGTCGTCGAGGCCCGCGAGGCGCTCGACGAGATCGTCGGCCCCAGTGGGCTCGTTGTCGATGTCAGACATGGGTCTCTTTCTGTACGACCGCGATGACCGCGTCGACGGTCTGGTCGAAGTCGAGGTCGGTGGAGTCGACGGTGGTCACGCCGTCTGCGGCGTTCATGAAGTCCACGACCCGGGAGTCGGCCGCGTCACGCCTGCGCAGCGCCTCGCCCACGTGAGCGGCGGAATGGTCTGCGAGTTCTGCGGAACGCCTCGCTATTCTAACCTCTTCGTCCGCGGTGAGCAGGATGCGCACGTGCGCATCCGGGCAGACGACGGTCGTGATGTCACGGCCCTCGACCACGATGCCCGGCTTCTGCGTGCGGGCCACGATCGACCGGAACAGGCCGGTGAGGAACTCCCGCACCTCCGGGACGCGCGCGATGGCGCTGACGACGGCGGTCACCCCGGGCTCGCGGATCTCGTGCGTGACATCGTGGTCGCCGACGAACACGTGGTACGTGTCGGGGTCGGTGCCGATGCGGTAGTCGAAGTCGGGGAGCGAGTCGATCACCGTCGCGCTGTCGGTGGGGTCGAGCTTGCGCTGCACGACGTACCAGCTGAGCGCGCGGTAGGCGGCTCCGGTGTCGAGGTACGACCAGCCGAGCCGGTGCGCCGCCGACTTCGAGACCGACGACTTGCCGCTGCCGGCGGGGCCGTCGACGGCGACGACGATCGGGCCGTCTGCGTCGATGCGGGTGTGCGAGTCGGTCATCCTGCGAGCCTCCAGCCGCGGTCGGTCAAGTCGGTCACGGTGCGCTGCCACACCTCGGGGAGCACGGCGATCTCCGCCAGACCGAACGGGGCGCCCGGGGAGTGCTCCAGGCGGAGGTCCTCCAGGTTCACGTCGAGCTCGCCGAGTTCGGCGAGCAGCCGCGCCAGCTCGCCGGGGCGGTCGTCGACCATGACGATCAGGCTCGAGAAGCGCTTGTCCTGGCCGTGCTTGCCCGGGAGGCGGGAGACGCCGAGGTTGCCTCCGGCGATCTCCTCGGCGATGGCGCGGCGGGAGCCGGCGGCGTCGACGTCGTCGAGGGCCGAGAGCACGTGGTCGAGGTCGTCGCGGTAGGCGCGCAGGATCTGCACGATCGCCGGCGCGTTGGCGCCGAGGATCTGCACCCACAGCTCTGGCTCGCTCGCGGCGATGCGCGTCACGTCGCGCACGCCCTGTCCGGCGAGCCCCAGGGCTGCGTCAGTAGAGGCCGCGAGCCGCTTCGCCATCAGGGACGACACGATCTGCGGGGTGTGCGAAACGAGTGCGACGGCGGCGTCGTGGTCGGCGGCGGCCATCTCGATCGGTGTCGCGCCGAGGTCGAGGATGAGCGCCTCCACCAGGTTGACCGCGGAGCGCGGGTTCTCCGGGCGGGCCGAGACCACCCACGGGCGGCCGATGAACAGGTCGGCGCGCGCGGCGCTCGGGCCGCCGCGCTCACGGCCGGCGAGCGGGTGCGACCCCACGTAGCGGGAGAGGTCGAGCCCGGTCTCCTGCAGCTCGGCGAGCGGCGCGCCCTTGACGCTGGCGACGTCGGTGACCACTGCCGCGGGATGCGCGGCGAGCTCCTCCGCGACGACGCGCGACACGAGGTCCGGCGGCACGGCCACCACGATCAGCGCCGGCTCCGCTCCCCCGTCGTCCGGTCGGCCCGCGCCATAATCGGCCGCCAGCCGCAGGTGGGCGGGCGAGGCGTCGGCGAGGAGCACGTCGACGCCGCGGGCGCGCAGCCCCAGCCCGACGGAGGCCCCGAGGAGCCCGGCCCCGACGACGCGGACCGGCCCGGCGAGGCGCGAGGGGGAATCGTTCACGGATCCACCTTAGTCAGTGGGCACGGCCACGCTCGGCCGCGTCAGCTGCGCTCCCCCTCGCGCGAGATGGTCAGCAGCGCGCCCAGTTCGTCCTTCGTCAGGTCGCGCATGGCGCCGATCTTCAGGGTGCCGAGGTGCAGCGGCCCGAACTGCCGCCGGACGAGCTCGATCACCGGGTGCCCGACCTCGGCCATCATGCGGCGGACGATGCGGTTGCGGCCCGAGTGCAGCGTCAGCTCGACGAGGCTGTCGCCGCCGCCCGAGCGCGATTGCAGCAGCCGAGCCTTGTCTGCCGCGATCGGGCCGTCCTCCAGTTCGACGCCCTTCGTCAGGCGCCCGATGGTCTGGGGGGTCACGGTGCCGCGCACGCGCGCGATGTAGGTCTTGGTCACGCCGAAGCTGGGATGGGCGAGCACGTGGGCGAGCTCCCCGTCGTTGGTGAGGATGAGGAGGCCCGAGGTCTCGGCGTCGAGCCGCCCGACGTTGAACAGCCGCTCGGCGTAGCCGGCCGTGAACCGGGACAGATCAGGGCGGCCCTGCTCGTCGCGCATCGAGCTCACCACGCCCACCGGCTTGTTGAGCATGACGTAGCGGCGGGAGGTGTCGAGCTGCACCGCGGTGCCGTCGACGGCGACCCGGTCGGTCGCCGGGTCGACGCGCCGGCCGAGCTCGGTGACCACCTGGCCGTTCACGGTCACCCGGCCTGCGACGATCAGGTCCTCCGAGACGCGGCGGGAGGCCACTCCGGCCGCCGCCATCACCTTCTGCAGCCGCTCGCCCTGCGCGGCCTGGCCGCCGCCCGCGTCACCGGACATCGTCGAACCCGTCTGCGCCGTCCGCCAGCAGCGGGGAGATCTTGGGCAGCTCGTCGACCGAGTTGATGCCGAGCTGGGTCAGCAGCAGGTCGGTCGTGCCGTAGTTGATCGCGCCGGTCTCGCTGTCGGTGAACAGCTCGGTGATGAGGCCGCGGCCGAGCAGGGTGCGCACCACCGAGTCCACATTGACGGCGCGGATGGAGGCGATGGCCCCGCGGCTGATCGGCTGCTTGTACGCGATCACGGCCAGCGTCTCGAGCGCGGCCTGCGAGAGCCGGGTCGGGTTCTGCTGCAGCACGTAGCCGGAGACGACGGCGTCGAACTCGGGTCGCACGTAGACGCGCCAGCCGCCGCCCACCTCCCGCAGCTCGAAGCCGCGGCGCACGCCCGGCCTCCCGTCGGCGTCGGCCTCGCCGTCGTAGTCGGCGACCAGCGTGTCGATGGCCGCGCGCACGCGCTTGACGGGCGCGCCGACGGCCGTCGCCAGCGTCACGAGGCTCATCGGCTCGTCGGCGACCATCAGGATCGCCTCCAGCGCGCGCTCGATCTGCGCGTCCTCCACGCCTGCCGGCTCGGTCTCCAGCTCGGTTCCGTCAACCGTCATAATCCGCTCCCAGGTTCGACAGGTTCTCCTCCGACCAGTGCTCGGCCGTCCACCGCAGCGTCAGCTCGCCCAGCGGCTCCAGCTGCTCGAACGCGATGGCCGCGTGCCTGTACAGCTCGAGCACGGCGAGGAACCGCGCGATCACGACGCCCTTCTGCTCGGCGCCGGCGACGAGCTGCCGGAACGACAGCTGATCGCCGCTGCGCAGCATCCCGACCACCACCGCCGCCTGCTCGCGAATGCTCACGAGCGGCGCGTGCAGGTGGTCGAGCCCGACGACGGGGATCTCGCGCGGCGTCATCGCCAGCGTCGCGAGGGCCGCGAAATCGTCGGCGGTGAGGGTCCAGACCAGCTCGGGCGTGCGCTGGCGGTACTTGTCCTCCAACCGCACCGTGCGCGCGTGCCGAGCGGCCTCCGTGTCGAGCCGTGCCGAGAACCAGGCCGAGGCCTCCTTGAACGCGCGGTACTGCAGCAGGCGCGCGAACAGCAGGTCGCGCGCCTCCAGCAGCGCCACGTCCTCCGCGTCGACGAGCTCGCCCTGCGGCAGGAGGCCCGCGATCTTGAGGTCGAGGAGGGTCGCCGCGACGAGCAGGAACTCGCTCGCCTCGTCGAGGCTCTCGTCGGCGTCGAGCCGGCGCAGGTACGCGATGAACTCGTCGGTGACGCGGCTCAGCGAGATCTCGGTGATGTCGAGTTCGTGCTTGCTGATCAGCGACAGCAGCAGGTCGAAAGGCCCTTCGAAGGTTCCCACCGCGACGCGGAACCCGCTGTCGGCCTCGGCGAGGGGCACGTTGTTGTCGCTTTCGGCCTCCGGAAGTGACAACGACGTGCCCTTCGGCGTCACCGCGGGTTCGGCGGGGAGGTCGTCAGGCGACGGCGCCACGGAAGATCAGTTCCCTCGCCAGCTGGCGGTAGGCCTCCGCCGCCTGGTGCTCCGGCGCGAACTGCGTGATCGGGGTGGCCGCGACCGACGCGTCCGGGAACTTCACCGTGCGCGAGATCACGGTCTCGAGCACGCGGTCGCCGAAGGCGTCGACGACGCGCTCGAGCACTTCGCGCGAGTGCAGCGTGCGGGAGTCGTACATCGTGGCCAGGATGCCGTCGAGCTCGATCGCCGGGTTGAGCCGCTCGCGCACCTTGTCGATGGTCTCGATGAGGAGGGCGACACCGCGCAGCGCGAAGTACTCGCACTCCAACGGGATGAGGACGCCGTGGCTGGCGGTCAGCGCGTTGACGGTGAGGATGCCGAGCGACGGCTGGCAGTCGATCAGGATGACGTCGTAGTCGGCGGAGACCTTGCGCAGAACGCCGGCGAGGATCTGCTCGCGCGCCACCTCGTTGACCAGGTGCACCTCGGCGGCCGAGAGGTCGATGTTCGCCGGGATGATGTCGAGGCCGGGCGTGCCGGTCGACTGGATGGCCTCCTGCACGTCGGCGTGCCGGTTCAGCAGCAGGTCGTAGATGGTCGTGACGTCGTGGGTCTGCGCTCCGAGGCCGGCCGACAGGGCGCCCTGCGGGTCGAAGTCGACGGCGAGCACGCGACGGCCGTACTCCGCGAGGGAGGCGCCGAGGTTGATGGAGGTCGTGGTCTTGCCGACCCCGCCCTTCTGATTGCACAGCGCGACGATCTTGGCCGGCCCGTGCTGGGTCAGCTCGGCCGGTGCCGGGAACGCGCGCAGGGGTCGTCCGGTGGGTCCGAGCGGTGCGGCGAGGGCTGCGGTGTCCATGCCGGGAAGCTCCGTCCTGACCTCGTCGTTGCGCGTCACCTGGCTGTTCCTCGTCCTCTGTCGATCGGCGGCCGTTGCAGGCCTGTTCACTTCCGTCCATCCTATCCGCGTGCTCACGGCTACGTCGGCGTGACGGCGGCGGGTCCTCAGGGCGTACGCTGTGCGCGTGCCGACGATGCCGCCCGAGCTCACCACCGAACGTCTGCGCCTGCGCCTCCGCGACGGTCGGGACGCCGAGTGGAACCGGGAGCTCATCGCCGAGACCCCGTCGCGCGAGCTGCTGCCGCTCGACCAGGAGCGCGACCGGCTCGACGCTCAGCGCCACGCGGCCGAGGAGGTCGGCTTCGGCCTCTATACGATCGAGGTGGCCGACACCGGTGAGGCCGTCGGCTACTGCGGCCTGGTGATCGGGCGGGCGACAGCCGCCCAGCCGGAACTCGCCTACGAGCTGCTGCGCCGTCATGTCGGCAGTGGTTACGCGACCGAGGCGGCGGCCGCGGTCGCCGACGCCGCGTTCGAGAGCGGCATCCCCGTGCTGTGGGCGACCGTCGAGAGGTGGAACGCGCCGTCGTTCCGGGTGCTGGACAAGCTGGGCTTCACGCCGTCACGGGTCACCGGCGAGGGGCCGAAGGTACTGGTCTGGCTCTACCGCAAGGCGCCGCGGGGGCGTCACCGCGCCCGCGGGTGAGCCGACACGTACACATCGCGGAGCGCATCGGCCGTCACCAGCGTGTAGATCTGCGTCGTCGCCACCGACGAATGGCCCAGCAGCTCCTGCACGACGCGCACGTCGGCGCCCCCGGCGAGCAGGTGGGTGGCGAACGAGTGCCGGAGGGTGTGCGGCGAGATCTCGATGCCGAGGTTGGAGCGCTCCGCGGCCGCGCGGATGATCAGCCAGACGTTCTGGCGCGACAGCCGGGCGCCGCGCATCCCGAGGAAGAGCGCGGGCGTGGCCCGGCCTCGCGCCGAGAGCACCGGGCGCGCGCGCACCAGGTAGGCGGCGACGGCGGCCTGCGCGAAGCTGCCGAGCGGCACGATGCGCTGCTTCGACCCTTTGCCGGTGAGGCGCACCACGTCGGTGTCGATCACGTCGTCGACGTTCAGCCCGACCGCCTCGCTGACACGAGCGCCGGTGGCATACATCAGCTCCAGCAGCGCCTTGTCGCGGAGGTCGTCGAGCTCGTCGCCGTCGGTCGCCGCCAGCAGCGCGGCGACCTGGTCGACGCTGATCGCCTTCGGCAGCGTGCTCGGCAGCTTGGGAGGCCGCACATCGCGCGCGGCGTCGACCTCCACCCGGCCCTCTTCGAGCAGGAACCGGTGGAACCCGCGCACCGTCGACAGCATGCGGGCGAGGGAGGTCGCGGTCAGCGGCGACTCCTCGCGCGACCCGAGGTGGGCGAGGTAGCCCGACACGGTCGCGCCGGACACCCCGCGAACGTCGTCGACGCCCTGCTCGGCGAGCCACGCGGCGTAGACGGCGAGGTCGCGCCGGTACGCGGCGACCGTGTTCGCCGAGAGGCCGCGCTCGATGGCGACATGCCTCAGGTAGGCGTCCACGTCCGCCTCCAGGGTCATCCCTCGGCGCTCGACGTGCTCAGTTTCGGGTGGCTCGGCCAGGGAGCGTCGGCGGCGCCGAGGGTCGCCCAGCCCCGCTCGCGCGCGGCCAGGGCGCCGAGCACGGCGATGCTCAGGGGCGCGTTGTGCGCGCGGCGCTGGAGCACGGCGTCCACCGCGTCCTCGAGCGGAACCCACGCGACCTCGATGTCGGCCTCCTCGGCCTCGCGGGCGAACGCCTCACCGGTCGGGCGCACGTCCCTGGCCAGGTAGATGCGGATCGCCTCGTCGTTGCCGCCGGGGCTGGTGAAGATGTCGGCCAGCACATGCCACTGCCCGGCCTGGAGGTCGGCCTCCTCTGCCAGCTCGCGCTGGGCCGCGGCGAGCGGCTCCTCACCATGGATGTCGAGCAGGCCGGCCGGGATCTCCCAGTCGCGGTGCCGCACGGGGTGCCGGTACTGCCGAATGAGCAGCACGCGTCCGTCGTCGTCGAGCGCGAGCACCGCGACGGCGCCCGTGTGGTCGACGTACTCGCGCGTGATCTCCTCGCCGTTGTAGCGGAAGGTGTCGCGGCGGACGTCCCAGATCTTGCCGTGGAACACGATCTCGGACGACACGACCTCCGGGCGGAACGGCTCGTCGCCGATCACGCCGACCTCGGTGGCCATCAGGCCTCCGTCACCAGTTCTTCGGATTCCTCCGGCGCCACCTCGAACAGGAGGCTGGCCTTCTGGCGCTCGAGCGCGGCGCCGACCAGGCCGGCGAACAGCGGGTGCGCGTGGTTCGGCCGCGAGCGCAGCTCCGGGTGCGCCTGGGTGCCGACGTAGAACGGGTGCACATCGCGCGGCAGCTCCACGTACTCCACCAGGTGGCCGTCGGGCGAGGTTCCGGAGAACCAAAGGCCGGCGTCGGCGATCTGCTCGCGGTAGTTGTTGTTCACCTCGTAACGGTGACGGTGACGCTCGCTGGCCTCCGGGGCGCCGTAGAGCTCGGCGACCAGGGAGCCCTCGGCGAGGGCCGCCGGGTACAGGCCCAGGCGCATCGTGCCGCCGAGGTCTCCGCCGGCGATGATCTCGACCTGCTCGGCCATCGTGGCGATCACCGGGAACTCGGTCTCCGGGTCGAACTCCGACGACGACGCTCCGGCCAGACCGGCCTCGTGCCGCGCGTACTCGATGACCATGCACTGGAGGCCGAGGCACAGACCGAGGGCCGGGATGCCGTTCTCGCGCGCGAACCGCAGCGCTCCGACCTTGCCCTCGATGCCGCGCACGCCGAACCCGCCGGGAACGCAGATCGCGTCGACGTCGCCGAGTTGCAGCGCAGCGCCCTCAGGGGTCTGGCACTCGTCGGACGGGATCCACTTGAGCTTCACCTTGGTGCGGTGGGCGAACCCGCCCGCGCGGAGCGCCTCGGTGACCGAGAGGTACGCGTCGGGGAGGTCGATGTACTTTCCGACGAGGCCGATGGTGACCTCGTGCTTCGGGTCGTGCACGGCCTCCAGGAGGCGCGCCCAGCCGTGCCAATCGACGTCCCTGGCCTTGTCGAGGCCGAGCTGGTCGATGATGTAGGAGTCGAGGCCCTGGTCGTGCAGCATCGTCGGGATGTCGTAGATGCTCGGAACGTCGACCGCGTTCACCACGGCCTGCTCGTCCACGTCGCACATCAGCGCGATCTTGCGCTTGTTCGACTCGGACACCGGGCGGTCGCTGCGGAGCACGAGGGCGTCGGGCTGGATGCCGATGGAGCGCAGCGCCGCGACGGAGTGCTGCGTGGGCTTCGTCTTCTGCTCGCCGGAGGCGTTCATGAACGGCACGAGCGAGACGTGCACGAAGAAGCAGTTCTTGCGGCCGAGCTCGTGGCGCACCTGACGGGCCGACTCGATGAACGGCTGCGACTCGATGTCGCCGACGGTGCCGCCGATCTCGGTGATGATCACGTCGGGGGCCGGCTCGCCGTCCGGTCCAGGCTGCGCCTGGAGGCGCATCCGGCGCTTGATCTCGTCGGTGATGTGCGGGATGACCTGGACGGTGTCACCGAGGTACTCGCCGCGGCGCTCCTTGGCGATGACGTTCGAGTAGATCTGGCCGGTGGTGACGTTCGCGGACTGGCCGAGGTTGATGTCGAGGAACCGCTCGTAGTGCCCGATGTCGAGGTCGGTCTCCGCACCGTCGTCGGTGACGAACACCTCGCCGTGCTGGAACGGGTTCATCGTGCCTGGGTCGACATTGAGGTAGGGGTCGAGCTTCTGCATGACCACGCGGAGGCCGCGGGCCGTCAGAAGGTTGCCCAGGGAAGCCGCCGTCAGGCCCTTCCCCAACGAAGAAACGACACCACCTGTCACGAAAATGTGCTTGGTAGTGCCGTTGGTTTTGCTGTTGATCTGGCCCGCGTCTGAATAATCCACCACGGGCTTGTAGCTTATCACCTGCTGACGGGACGACCGTGCGCGACCACCGCGACGCGCCCGCCGCGACGAGGCCTCCGCGACGAGAGTCGGAGGTCACCGAGCGGCGGCCGCCATCTCGACCAGCTCACGCGCATGGGCGAGGCCGCTCTCGGAGTCGGGGAGGCCCGACAGCAGGCGCGCCATCTCGGCGATGCGCTCGTCGCCGTCGAGTCGTCGCACACTCGACTCCGTGACCGCGCCGTCGCTGCCCTTGACGACCGTGAGGTGGTTCGTGGCGAACGCCGCCACCTGGGCGAGGTGCGTCACGACGATCACCTGGGAGGTCTCGGCCAGCCGTGCGAGCCGGCGGCCGATCTCGATCGCGGAGGCCCCGCCGACGCCGGCGTCGATCTCGTCGAAGATGAAGGTGGGCACCGGATCGGTGCCGGCGATGACCACCTCGATAGCGAGCATCACGCGGGAGAGCTCGCCTCCGGACGCGCCCTTGCCGAGCGGCCGCGGCTCCGCGCCGGGGTGCGGCCGGAGCAGGATGGCGACCTGGTCGCGGCCGCTGGCCGTGAACTCCTCGCGCTCGGTGACCTCCACGACGATCCGGGCGTCGGGCATGGCCAGCGCGGACAGTTCGTCGGAGACCGCCTCGGCGAGGCGCTCCGCGGCTTCGCGCCGACGCTCGCCGAGATCGGCGGCCAGTTCGGCCACGAGGGTGGCATCGGCCTCGACCTCGCGCGCGAGCTCCTGGATGCGGTCGGCGTCGCCGTCGAGCTCGAGGAGGCGCAGGCTGCCGGTCTCGAGCGTCGCGATGACGTCGTCGAGAGCCGGGCCGTACTTGCGGACGAGCCCGGCGAGCTCGGCGCGACGCTCCTGGACGAGCTCCAGCTCACGAGCGCCGTCGGTGTCGAGCGCGGCCAGATACGTGGAGAGCTGCGCGGCGATGTCGGAGACGAGGTAGCCGGCATTGGCGACGGCGTCGGCCAGCGGCCGCAGCTCGGCGTCGTGCGGCGCGACGCGCTCCAGCTGGCGGCGCGCGTTGTCGAGCAGGCCGAGGGCGTCGGCGCCCTCCGACTCTTCGGCCGACAGCAGCTCGCGCGCCCCCGCCGCGGCAAGACGGAGCTCCTCGAGGTTGGTGAGGCGCTCGGCGCGCTCGGCGAGTTCGTCGTCCTCTCCCGGCTGCGGCGCCACGGTCTCGATCTCGGCCATCGCGGCGCGGAGGTCGTCGGCCTCGCGGGCACGGCGCTCTTGGTCGGCGACCAGTTCGTCGAGCTCGGAGCGGTTGTCGCGCCAGCGGTGGAAGACCTGGGCGTAGGTGTCGACCCGCTCGGCGAACTGCGGGCCGGCGAACCGGTCGAGCGCCTCGCGCTGAGCGACGGCCGAACGCAGCCGGATCTGGTCGGACTGGCCGTGCACGACGACGAGCTGCCCACCGAGCTCGGTCAGCACGCTGACGGGCGCGCCCCGCCCTCCGACGACCGCGCGCGAGCGCCCCTCGGCCGAGACCGAGCGGCTGAGCACCAGCTCAGCCTCTCCCCCGCCGAGCTCGTCGACGTCTCCGCCGGCGTCGCGCACGCGTTCGACCACGTCGCCCGCTCCCGCCACCCGCCAGCGGCCCTCGACCCAGGCCTGCGGGCTGCCGACGCGCACAGCGCCCGTGTCGGCGCGCTCGCCGAGCAGCAGCCCGAGCGCCGAGACCACCATCGTCTTGCCCGCGCCGGTTTCGCCCGTGATGGCGGTGAAGCCGGCTCCCAGCGGGAGGGACGCGTCGGCGATGACACCCAGGTCGCGGATCGAGATCTCCTCGATGCCTCCACGCACGTCACTCACGGCCGGCCGGCCCCCGCCACCCGGTCACGGGCAGGTCGAACTTGTGCACGAGCCGATCGGTGAACGGCCCCTGGTGCAGACGGGCCAGCCGCACGGGGATCGGCGAACGGCGGACCACGACGCGGGCGCCGCGCGGGAGGTCGAACGCCCGGCGGCCGTCGCACCAGAGGATGCCCTCCCCGCCGGCACGGTCGAGCAGCTCGATGGCCAGCGACGAGTCGGCGTCGACCACGAGCGGCCGCGAGAACAGCGCGTGCGCGCTGAGCGGAACCAGCAGGAGGGCGGCGACACCCGGCCAGACCACCGGGCCGCCGGCGGAGAACGAGTATGCGGTCGAGCCGGTCGGTGTGGACATCACGACGCCGTCGCAGCCGAAGCTCGACATCGGCCGGCCATCGACCTCGATGACGACCTCGAGCATCCGCTCGCGGCTGGCCTTCTCGACCGTGGCCTCGTTGAGCGCCCAGCTCTCGTAGACGACCTCTTTGCCGACTTTCACGCGCGCGGAGAGCGTCATGCGCTCCTCGACCTCGTAGTCTTTGGCGAGCCCGCGCGCGACCGCGATCTCGAGATCGTCGCGCTCGCTCTCGGCGAGGAAGCCGACATGGCCGAGGTTGACCCCCAGCAGCGGTGCCGTGCAGCCGCGGACGAGCTCCGCCGCGCGCAGGATCGTGCCGTCGCCTCCGAGCACGATCACCAGCTCGAGATCGCTGGCGCGCACTTCGTCGCCGAGCACGGCGACCGCGTCCAGGTCGGGAGCGGCGACAAGCAAGTCACGCCGTTCGTCTTCGCTGAGCACAGGGACGACACCGGCGGCCACGAGCTGCCGGCAGACCTGCACGCCGGCATCGAGCGAGTCGTGACGACCGGTGTGCGCCACGACGAGGATGTATCGCTGCGCGTCACCCGATGCCGTCACGTCGCCTCCTCACGCGTTCGTCGATTCTTCTGGCTACGTCCCTCCATTCTGTCGGTTTTCGCGCGGCGAATGTGCGGAGGCGCCGGAATTGTGGAGAACGTTCACTCCGGGGCGGCTGTGGAGGCCTCCTGCACCCGCGGGCCCACGACCCAGCGGCCCGACCGGATCAGTTCGCGCCGACGTGCGCGGATCGCGAACAGCTGCACTCCGAAGACCGCGACTTCGGCGAGCAGCTGGCCGGCCAGCGCCCCCGTGCCGTCCCAGACGAGCGCACCGACGAAGATGGCCGGAAGCCCGATGACCGCGCCGACGGCCGCCGAGCGCGCGATGGCGCCGACGCGCCCGAGCGTGACGAGCATCACGGCACCCGTCGCCATGCTGGCGCAGACCACCGCGAGGTTGGCTCCCGCGATCGCTGCGGCGAGCGGGGGGATGTCGACCGTGCCGGAGAAGACGAACTCCGCGGCGACGGGGGCGGCGAAGGCGAAGGCGATGCCGCAGAGCACCCCGACCAGCGCGGTCACCAGCGTCGCGCGCACGGCCCGGGCGATCCGCCGCGACGGGTCGATCTCCCGACCGACCCAGCCCTTGAGCACGTACTGCTGCGTCAGGACGACCTGCTGGACCATGCGTTTGAGGCGATCCACGGAGGCGTAGATCAGCGTGGCGTTGACGGAGCCCAGCGTCGCGACCGTCGTGCCGAGCGAGAGGTAGATGGACGAGAAGATGTTCGTGCTCAACGCGTGGCCCTGCATACGGATGACCGTGAGGATGCGGCGGGGTCCGAGCGCCCGCAGGTCCGCGGGCCGCGTGCCCAGCACGAGCGCTGCAGCCACCGGGGGCGACAGGGAGGCGACGAGCAGCGCCAGCGGGTAGAGCACGAGCGGCAGGCCGGCCGAGATCGCGAGCGCGGACAGCGCGACCAGGACGGTGCGCGGCATCACCTCGGTGAGGAGGAACAGCCGCGGCCGCATCATGCCGACGAAGATCCACCCGGCCCCCAGCGCGGCGAGCCCGCTCGCGAGGGCGATCAGAGCCGAGATCGCCCCGAAGCTCGGTGTGAGGACGAACGCGATCGGAAGGGCCAGGGCGAGCACGGGGACGGCGACGATGCCTTTCGTGACGAGGGAGGTCGCGAACACCCTCCCCCGGTTGCGCGGCGACATGCGCGCCACCCGCTGACTGCCGCTCAACCCCCAGCCGAGCTCGATGATGACGCCGGCGGTGCCGCCCAGCGACTGGCCGATGGCGATCGCGGCCCACGCTCCGCTCCCGTACGCGGACGTGATGGCGGGGAGGGCGATGAGTGGCGACACCGCGTTGAGCACCGGCACCGCGAGGTAACCGATCAGAACCGAGAACAGTGCGCGCACCCGGCCGAGAATAAGCGCGCGATCGACCGCGAATCCGCCGATGCCGCCCGCACGGGCGAATGATCGCCCGTGGATTCACTCCGCGAGGGACTGCACCCGCTCCAGCCAGTCGGTCGGGTTGGCGCCGCCCTCGGTCAGGTGCACCAGGAACTCGCGGTTGCCGTGCGATCCAGCGATCGGCGACGCGATCACGCCGGCCGTTCCGAGCCCGAGATCCCACGCGCTCCACAGCACGCCGCCCACCGCGTCCGCGCGCAGTCCCGCGTCGTGCACGATGCCCTCCCGCACGCCCGCGCGGCCGACCTCGAACTGCGGCTTGACGAGCAGCACGAAGTCGGCGGACGCATCGGCGACCTCCCGCAGTGCCGGGAGCACCTGGGTGAGCGAGATGAACGAGAGATCCGCCACGACCAGCTCGGGGCGCTCGTCGGCTCCGACGAGGGCCCCGAACGAGGCGCGGGTCAGCTCGCGCACGTTGACGCCCTCGTAGGAGGTCAGCCGTGGGTCGCCCTCCAGCTCGCGCGCGAGCTGCCCATGACCGACATCGACCGCGATCACCCGCCGGGCGCCTCGCTCGAGCAGCACCTGGCTGAAGCCGCCCGTGGAGGCTCCCGCGTCGAGCGCGAACCGGCCGGACACCTCCACGCGGAAGGCGTCGAGGGCAGCGATGAGCTTGTGCGCTCCCCTGCTCACGTAATGGTCGGCACCGGCGACCACGACCTCCTGGTCGTCGCCGACCTTGGCGGAGGCCCGGACGACCGGCCTACCGTCGACCGTCACGAGACCGGCCGCGATCAGGGTCGCCGCGTGCGTCCGCGACCGGGCGAGCCCGCGCGCGGCCAGGGCGACGTCGA
The DNA here is from genome assembly GCF_001423695.1 of Leifsonia sp. Leaf336. Lineage (GTDB taxonomy): Bacteria > Actinomycetota > Actinomycetes > Actinomycetales > Microbacteriaceae > Leifsonia. Next base: position 671,412 of record NZ_LMOZ01000002.1, on the reverse strand, counting down.
GCCGTTCAGCCATGTCGAGGAGCGTCGGCGCCCTCGAGCCGCGCCGACAGCTCCGCGTGCAGCTGCGTGTACGCTGCTGCGCGCTCACTCAACGGCTGCTCCTCGATCACGTCGAGCAGCCCCAGGAGGCCGTCGCCCGATTCCTCGGTGGTCGGCCGGCTCTCGCCGTCGCCCGCGTTCGATCCGCCCTGCATGCCCGACACCTTACCCGGCCTCGCTCGCTACTCGACGAAGACGCCGCTGAGCGTCTTCTTTCCGCGTCGCAGCACGACCATCCCGCCCGGGAGCAGGTGATCGCCGACCGCGGACTCGGCGTCTTCGACCTTGGCGTTGTTGACGTACACGCCGCTCTGCGCGACGGCGCGGCGCGCCTCGCCGAGGCTCTTGGTGAGCCCGGTGTCCACGAGCGCCTGAGCGATCGTGGTGGAGGCCGCGGTCGTCGTGTTGGGCAGCTCGCGCAGCGCGGACTCGAGGGTCCCCTTGTCCTGTCCGGCCAGATCGCCCTGCCCGAACAGCGCCTCGGACGCCGCGATGACCGCCTCCGTCGCGTCCACGCCGTGGATGAGGGACGTCACTTCGTAGGCGAGGCGGCGCTGCGCCTCCCGGCGGAACGGCTCCTCCGCCACGGCACGCTCCAGACGCTCGATCTCGTCGCGGTGCAGGAACGTGAAGACCTTGAGGCGATCGATGACGTCGGCGTCGTCGGCGTTGAGCCAGAACTGGTAGATGCGGTACGGGCTGGTGAGCTTCGCGTCGAGCCAGATCGCGTTGCCCTCGCTCTTGCCGAACTTGGTGCCGTCGCTGTTCAGGATGAGCGGGGTGCCGATGGCGTGCGCGTGCGCGCCCTCCACCTTGCGGATCAGGTCGGTGCCGCTGGTGAGGTTGCCCCACTGGTCGCTGCCGCCGGTCTGCAGCACGCAGCCGTACTGGCGGTACAGCTCGAGGAAGTCCAGCCCCTGGAGGATCTGGTAGCTGAACTCGGTGTACGAGATGCCCTCGTCGGAGTTCAGGCGCGCGGCGACGGCGTCCTTCTTGAGCATCGTGCCCACGCGGAAGTGCTTGCCGATCTCGCGCAGGAAGTCGATCGCCGACAGCGGCGCCGTCCAGTCGAGGTTGTTGACCAGGCGCACGGCGTTCTCGCCCTCGGAGGACAGGAAGCGGGTGACCTGCTGCTGCAGGTAGCCGACCCACTCCGACACGGTCTCCTTGGTGTTGAGCGTGCGCTCGGCGGTCGGCCGCGGGTCGCCGATGAGGCCGGTGGACCCGCCGACGAGCCCGAGGGGCTGGTGGCCGGCGAGCTGGAGGCGACGCATCAGCACGAGCTGCACCAGGTTGCCCAGGTGGAGGCTCGGCGCCGTGGGGTCGAAACCGCAGTAGTAAGTGATGGGGTCGCCGGCGAGGAGCTCCTTGAGCGCCGACTCGTCCGTCGAGACGTGAACGAGTCCGCGCCATTCGAGCTCGTCCCAGACGTCGGCGAACGTCGGGTCGTTGGTCTGCGCGCTGAGCCTCTGCTCTGCGCTGCTCCGTTCTGCGGCTGCGGCGGTTTCTGGCACGTCCCCCAGGCTAGCAGCGGGCGTTCATCGGGCTTGATCCAGCGCTCAGGTCTGAGTTCCTGATAATCCTTGAGTCAGGTCCGAAACCCTGATATCATCACGATCAGGTTATCAGCCCTGATTGGAGGGTGCGCCATGTTCGTCATCACGGCCGACCAGGTCGACAGTCGCGGCCGACCCGACATCGTCGCACCGGTGCTCGCCGGGCTCAACGAGCGCTCGGGCGACCGGCTCCTGCTCCCGGTCGACCGCAACGCCGGCGACGAGCTGCAGGCCCTCACCGCCGACGCGGACACTGCCTTCGACATCGTGACGACCCTGGCCCGGGGCGACGCATGGAGCGTCGGCCTCGGAATCGGCGGCGTCCGCACGCCGCTCCCCTCGCACACGAGGGAGGCGGGAGGCGACGCGTTCGTCGCCGCTCGGGAGGCCGTGACCCGTGCCAAGCGCGCCCCGACCCGATTCGCCGCGACCGCGATCGCCGCCCCGCAGCCGGCCGCCGACGTGGAGGCGCTCATCGGCCTCCTGCTCACCCTGCGCGCGGGCCGCAGCGAGGCGGGCTGGGAGCTGTACGACCTCGTCTCATCCGGACTGACCCAAGCGGAGGCCGGAGCCCGGCTGGGCATCACCCCCCAGTCGGCCAGCGACCGCGCCCGCGCCGCCGGGCTGCGCGCCGACCTGGCGGCGCAGCCCGCCCTGGTTAGGCTGTTGCAGAGCGCCGACGCCGCCCAGGCCACGAGCACCGGATGACCGCCGCCGCCCCGCGCACCTCCGACAGACCGACCGCCGACCGAACGTGAGCCGCATGACCGCCCTGCCTCTGACCCAGTTCTTCGCGACCGCACTGCCGATCGCGCTGTGGGCGCTCGCGCTGGTGGTCGCCATCGCGTCCGTCTGCTGCGTGATCGCCACCCTGCGCACCCCGCGGCGCCCGCTCGTCTACACGGCGGCGGGACTGCTGGCCCTCGCGTTCCTCCTGGTCGCGATCCCGCAGCAGGGCGCTCCCCTGATCTTCCGGGTGCTGATCGGCATCGTCGCCCTGGTGCTGAGCGTGATCGGCGGCGGGCCGGCCGCCCAGCTGACCCTCGCCCTCGCCACGCGCAGCACGGCGGTCCCCGGCATCCACGGCGGCATCGTCGTCCACGACCGCGTGAGCGGGGTGGAGGAGACCAGGGAGGTGCTGCGCGGCGGCACGACCATCGGCTTCCTCGAGCGGTTCGCGACCACCGGTGCGATCATGGCCGGCTTCCCCGAGGCGCTCGGCGTGCTGATCGCGATCAAGGGCGTCGGCCGCTTCACCGAACTGGAGGCGCCGGAGGCCCGCGAGCGGTTCATCATCGGCACGCTGGTCAGCCTCATCTGGGCCTGCGTCTGCGCCGGCCTCTTCCGCTTCGCCGCCGGCTGACCCGCCGCGCGCCGAGTCGAAGGGCACGTTGTTGTCCCTTTCGGCGCTCGAAAGGGACAACAACGTGCCCTTCGGCGGCATGAGAGGGGCGCTCAGTCGTGCGACTTGGGGTGGCGTTTGTAGGGCGACACCGTCGGATCGCCGGGGATCCAGTAGCGCCAGGGGAACGCGAGCCCGCCTCCCGCGCCCGAGACGCCGGTGCGCGGTCCGGTCTCGTACTCGGGCTGCACGCTCGCCAGCTGGAGGTCGAACGGAGGCGCGAACAGATCGGCGCCGTCGTCCGCGAGCCGGATGCCCGTCGCCACCACCAGTCGTGCCGGCCCTCGCGCAAGATCGCGCGCCGCCACCACGCGACCGGACGGCCCCGGGCGACGATGCAGCGCGAGCTCGGCGCCCTCGACGACCTCCCCCGCGCGCAGGAGAACGGCGGAGGCCTCCCCTTCGGGCGAGCACACGATGTTCGCGCACACGTGCATCCCGTAGGTGAAGTAGGTGTACAGGTACCCCGGTTCGCCGTACATCACCGCGTTGCGCTTGGTGCGCCCGCGGAAGGCGTGCGAGCCGGGATCGAGCCCGTCGCCGATGTAGGCCTCCACCTCGGTGATGCGCACCGCGACCGCACCCTCGTCCGTCTCGTGCCGGAGCACGGCGCCGAGCAGCCGGGGTGCGACCTCGAGCGACGACGCCAGGAGGGCGTCGCGACCAGGGCGGTAGAGCGTCACGTCAGAAGACGCGGCCGCCGGCCACGACGGTCACGATGAGCCCGACGACGATCACGACGACAGCGACGACGACGATCGCCGGGATGAGCCACCCGGGCCGGTGACGGCCGGCCTGCCCGGCCATCAGCCGAGGTCCCGGCGGGTCGCGGCGAGCGTCTGAGTGAGGGTGCGGACCCGCTCGGTCAGCGTCGCCAGCTGGTCGGCGACCCGGTCGGGAGCCGTGCCGCCGACGCCGGCGCGGCTGGCCACGGAGCCCTCGACCGTCAGCACCGAGCGCACTTCCGGCGTGAGCAGCGGCGACACGGCCGCCAGCTGCTCGTCGGTCACGTCGCTCAGCTCCAGCCCGTTGTCCTCGGCGAACTTCACCAGGCTGCCGGTGATCTCGTGCGCGTTCCGGAACGGCACGTGCTGCTTGACCAGCCACTCGGCCACGTCGGTCGCCAGCGAGAACCCCTGCGGCGCGAGCTCCGCCATCCGGTCGGTGTGGAAGCGCAGCGTCGCCACCATGCCGGCGAACGCCGGCAGCACGACCTCGAGGGTCTGCACCGAGTCGAACACCGGCTCCTTGTCCTCCTGGAGGTCGCGGTTGTACGCGAGCGGGAGGCCCTTGAGCGTCGTGAGAAGGCCGGTCAGATTGCCGATCAGACGCCCCGCCTTGCCGCGCGCGAGCTCGGCGATGTCGGGGTTCTTCTTCTGCGGCATGATCGACGACCCGGTCGAGTAGGAGTCGTCGAGGGTCACGAACCCGAACTCGCGCGTGTTCCAGAGGATGATCTCCTCGGCGAAGCGCGACAGGTCGACGCCGATCTGCGCGGCGATGAAGGCGAACTCCGCCACCACGTCGCGCGCAGCGGTTCCGTCGATCGAGTTCTCGGAGCTGGCGGCGAAGCCGAGCTCGCGGGCCACGAGCTGCGGGTCGAGCCCGAGGGTGGAACCGGCGAGCGCGCCGGAGCCGTACGGCGACACGTTGGCCCGGCGGTCCCAGTCGGCGAGGCGCTCCAGGTCGCGCACGAGCGGCCAGCAGTGCGCGAGCAGGTGGTGCGCGAGCAGCACCGGCTGGGCGTGCTGCAGGTGCGTGCGGCCGGGCATGACGGCGGCGGGGTGAGCGTCGGCCTGGGCCGCGATCGCGTCGACCAGGGCGATCAGGCGCTCGGCGATGACACCCGCGTGGTCGCGGAGGTAGAGCCGGACGAGCGTGGCGATCTGGTCGTTGCGGCTGCGTCCGGCGCGGAGCTTGCCGCCGAGGTCGGCGCCAGCGCGCTCGATCAGGCCGCGCTCCAGCGCTCCGTGCACGTCTTCGTCGCTCTCGGCCGCCACGAACGCTCCGGAGGCGACGTCGGCGTCGAGGGAGTCGAGGGCCGCGATCATGCCGGCCAGCTCGTCGTCGGTCAGGTAGCCGGCAGCGGCCAGGGCGCGCGCGTGGGCGCGGGAGCCGGCGATGTCGTAGGCCGCCAGCGCCCAGTCGAAGTGCGTCGACTTGCTGAGCGCGGCCAGCTCGGCCGACGGTCCGCTGGCGAAGCGGGCGCCCCAGAGCTTGCCCTCGTCGGTCTTGCCCACACCGTCCGCGGTCATGCGGCCTCCTCGTTCTTGTTCAGCAGCCAGGCCAGCAGGGCCTTCTGGGCGTGGAGGCGGTTCTCGGCCTCGTCCCAGATCACCGACTGCGGGCCGTCGATCACGTCGGCGGTCACCTCCAGGCCGCGGTAGGCCGGCAGGCAGTGCAGGAACACCGCGTCGTCCGCCGCGAGGGCCATCAGGCCGGCGTCGACCGTGTAGTCGCCGAAGACAGCGACGCGCTCGGCCTTCTCGTCCTCCTTGCCCATCGACACCCACGTGTCGGTGATGACCACGTCGGCGCCCGCCGCCGCCTCCCGAGCGTCGGTGAGCACGGACACCGAGCCGCCTGTGCGCTCCGCGATCGCCCGGGCGTCGGCCACCACCGCCTCGCTCGGCGCGTATGCGGCCGGCGCGGCGATGCGCACGTGCATGCCGGCGGTCGCACCGCCCAGGAGGTACGAGTGCGACATGTTGCTGGCGCCGTCGCCGAAGAACGCGAGCGTGAGGCCGGCCGTTCCGCCCTTGTGCTCACGGACCGTCTGGAGGTCGGCGAGGATCTGGCACGGGTGGAAGTCGTCCGAGAGGGCGTTGACCACCGGCACCCTGGTGCCCTCCGCCATCTCCTCCAGGCCGGCCTGGGCGTAGGTGCGCCAGACGATCGCGGCGACCATGCGCTCGAGCACGCGGGCGGTGTCGGCCAGCGACTCCTTGCCGCCGAGCTGGCTCTCGCCGCTCTGGATGATGAGCGGGCTGCCGCCGAGGTCGGCGATGCCGACCGCGAACGACACGCGCGTGCGGGTCGAGGTCTTGTCGAAGATGACGGCGACGCTCTGCGGGCCGGCGAGCGGCTTCGCCGAGAAGCGGTCGGCCTTCAGCCGTGCGGCCAGCTCGAGCACCTCGAGCTGCTCGGTCGGGCTGAGGTCGTCGTCGCGGAGGAAGTGACGGGTCATCGTGGTCCTTGGTCTGCGCCTGCTCGGCGCGTGCGGGAGGGGAGGTCAGAGGGCGGCGAGGGCGCGGCCGAACTTCTCGCGGAACTCCGCGAGCTCGGCGTCGCCGACGATCAGCGGAGGCGCCAGACGGAGGCTCGACTCGTTGGGCGCGTTGATGATGAGCCCCTGGGCGAGGGCGGCGTCGGAGAGGCGGTGCGCCTCCCCGTCGGTGAGCCCCACGCCGATCAGGAGGCCGGCGCCGCGGATGTCGCCGATCAGGGGCGAGTCGTACGAGCGCAGGATGGCGCGCAGCTCCTCCCCGCGGCGTGCCGCGTTGCCGATCAGGTCGGCGCGCTCGATCTCGCCGATCACGGCGTTGCCGGCCGCCGTGGCGAGCGGGTTGCCGCCGAACGTCGACCCGTGCTGGCCCTGCGTGAACAGCTCCGACGCACGCCCGAAGGTGATCAGCGCGCCGATCGGGACGCCGCCGGCGATGCCCTTCGCGACGGTGATCGCGTCCGGGAGGATGTCGGCGTGCTGGTAGGCGAACCAGCGGCCGGTGCGGCCGACGCCGGTCTGGATCTCGTCGATGATGAGGAGGGCGCCGTGCTGCTCGGTCAGCTCGCGCGCACGCTGCAGGAAGCCCTCCGGCAGGTCGAGCACGCCGGCCTCGCCCTTGATCGGCTCCACGAACAGGGCGGCGACCCGGTCGTCGATCGCGGCCTCCAGCGCGTGGATGGTCGAGTCGATGTGCTCGACACCTCCCGGCAGCGGCTCGAACGCCTCGCGCATCGGCGGCTTGCCGGTGAGGGCGAGCGATCCCATGGTGCGGCCGTGGAACGCGTTGTGCAGCGCCAGGACGCGCGTGCGCTTGCCGTGGGGTCCCTTGTTGAGGCGGGCCAGCTTGAACGCCGCCTCGTTGGCCTCCGCACCGGAGTTGCCGAACAGGATGCGCCCCTGCTCGCCGGCGCCGGTGATCGACCGGAGGCGTTCGGCGAGCTCCAGCTGCGGCGCGGTGGAGAAGTAGTTGGACACGTGCGCGAGCGTGGCCACCTGGCTGCTCACGGCCTCCACCAGAACCGGGTGGGCGTGGCCGAGCGAGTTGACGGCGATGCCCGCGAGGAAGTCGAGGTACTCGTTGCCGTCGACGTCCCAGACCCGGCAGCCCTCCCCGCGCGCCAGCATCACCTTGGGCGTGGCGAGCGTGCGCATCATGGCGTCGCCGAAGCGCAGCTTCCAGCGCCCTCCGGTGACCGTTCCCGTGTCGCCTGCGAGTCGTGCGCTCATGCGGGCACCACCTCCGTTCCGATTCCGGACTGCGTGAACACTTCGAGCAGGATCGAGTGCGCCACGCGTCCATCGATGATCGCAGCCTTGGGCACGCCGCCGTCGACCGCATCGAGGCAGGCCGACATCTTGGGGATCATGCCCGACTCGAGCGCCGGCAGCAGCTCGCGCAGCTCGGGCGCGGCGATCTTCGACAGCAGCGAGTCGCGGTTGGGCCAGTCGCTGTAGAGCCCGGCGACATCGGTCAGGATGACCAGCTTGGCGGCGCCGAGCGCGACGGCGAGCGCCGCGGCCGCGGCGTCGGCATTGACGTTGAGCGACTGACCGGGGTCGTCGATGTCGGGCGCGATCGAGGAGACCACGGGGATTCGCCCGGCGTCGAGCTGGGCGAGCACTCCCTCCGGGTTCACGCCGATCACGTCGCCGACGAGGCCGAGATCGACCTCTTCTCCATCGACGACGGCTCCGCGCTTGCGGCCCTGGAAGAGCCCGGCGTCCTCACCGGAGAGCCCGGCGGCGAGCGGGCCGTGCTTGTTGATGTTGCTCACGATGTCACGGTTGATCTGACCGGTCAGCACCATGCGGACGACGTCCATGGCCTCCGGCGTCGTGACACGGTAGCCGCCCCGGAACTCGCTGTCGATGCCCAGCCGGTCGAGCATGGCCGAGATCTGCGGGCCTCCGCCATGCACGACGACGGGACGCAGACCGGCGTAGCGCAGGTAGACGATGTCTTCGGCGAACGTGCGCTGGAGGTCTTCGCTCACCATGGCGTTGCCGCCGAACTTCACGACGATGATGCGGTCGTGGAAGGTCTTCAGCCACGGAAGCGACTCGATCAGGGTCGCGGCCTTCGCCGCGGCGTCGGCGTGCTCGGCCGCCTCGGCGGCCGCGTCTGCAGTGTCGTCTGTCGTCGTCATCTCAGCTGGAGTAGGCACTGTTCTCGTGCACGTAGTCGTGGGTCAGGTCATTGGTGAGGATGGCGGCGCTCTCGTCGCCCGCGTGGAGGTCGATGAGCACGTGCACGGCGCGCGGGGTCAGGTCCACGAGGTCGCGCGGCTGGTCGGGCTCCCCCGCCGTGCACACCTGCACGCCGTTGATCGCGACGTCGATGCCGTACGGGTCGAACTCGGCGTCGGTCGTGCCGACCGCAGCGAGCACGCGGCCCCAGTTGGGGTCGTTGCCGAAGATCGCCGCCTTGAACAGGTTGGAGCGCGACACCGCCCGGCCGACGGTCACGGCGTCGTCCTCGGTGTGCGCGTTGACGACCTCGATCGTGACGTCGTGGGAGGCGCCCTCCGCGTCCTCCTGCAGCTGCTTCGCGAGGCTGCGGCACACCTCCGTGAGAGCGAGCGTGAACTCGTCGAGGTCGGGGGTGACGCCGCTCGCGCCGGAGCCGAGGAGCGCCACGGTGTCGTTGGTCGACATGCAGCCGTCGGAGTCGAGCCGGTCGAAGGTCACCCGCGTCGCGGAGCGGAGGGCGGCGTCGAGCTGGTCGGAGTCGAGCATCGCGTCGGTCGTGATGACGACGAGCATCGTCGCGAGGCCGGGCGCCAGCATGCCGGCTCCCTTGGCCATGCCGCCGACCGCCCAGCCCGCGGCGGAACGCTGCTCCGCCTGCTTCGGCCGCGTGTCGGTGGTCATGATGGCCTCCGCCGCGCCGAGCCCGGAGTCGCCCGCGAGCGCCGTCGCCGCCTGGGCGACGCCGGCCGTGAGCTTGGCGACGTCGAGCTGCTCGCCGATCAGACCGGTCGAGCACACCAGGACGTCGCCCGCGGACACGCCGAGCGCCTCGCCGACCGCCTCCGCCGTCGTGTGGGTGGTCTGGAAGCCTTGCGAGCCCGTGTAGCAGTTCGCGCCTCCGGAGTTGAGGACGATCGCCGAGACCACGCCGTCGGCGATGACCTGCTTGCTCCAGATCACCGGATTGGCCTGGCAGCGGTTGGTGGTGAACACCGCCGCCGCCGCCGTGAGCGGGCCACGGTTCTGCACGAGCGCGAGATCGCGCTTGCCGCTCGACTTGAGCCCGGCGACGACACCGGCAGCCGCGAACCCCTTCGCTGTTGTCACGCTCATGGTGCGACTCCGTTCACGCTCAGACCGGTCGTCTCGGCGAGGCCGAGGGCGATGTTCGCGGATTGGATCGCCGCTCCGGCCGTTCCCTTGTACAGATTGTCGATCGCGAGGACCGTTACGACCCGGCCCGCGGCCTCGTCGAGGGCGACACCGATCAGGACGGTGTTGGCGCCGAGCACATCGGCGGTGCGCGGCACCGTTCCGGCCGGCAGCACGTGCACGAACGGCTCGTCGGCGTAGGCCGCCTCCCAGACCTCCTGCACCTGCGCCGCCGTCACGCCCGGCTTCACTCGGGCGGTGGAGGTGGCGAGGATGCCGCGCGACATCGGCACGAGCACCGGCGTGAACGACAGCGTCGGCGCGCTCGCGCCGGCCTTGCGCAGGTTCTGCTGGATCTCGGGGATGTGCCGGTGCGTGCCACCGACCGCGTACGGGTTGGCGGAGCCCAGGATCTCGCTCGCGAGGTACATCGTCTTGAGCGACTTGCCCGCGCCCGACGGGCCGACCGCGAGGACGCTCACGATGTCCTGCTCGTCGATGACGCCCGCGTGGAGGCCGGGGGCCAGCGCGAGCGACACCGCGCTCGCGTTGCAGCCGGGGGCCGCGATCCGGGTCGCGCCGGCGAGGTTCGACCGCTGCTTGGCGCCGTCGGCGCCGACGATCAGCTCGGGGACGCCGTACGCCCACGATCCGTAATACTCGCCGCCGTAGAACGCGGCCCAGTCGGCCGGGTCCTCCAGCCGGTGGTCGGCACCCGCGTCGACGACCAGGGTGTCGGCGGGCAGCTGCGCCGCGATCTCCCCGGACCGGCCGTGCGGGAGGGCGAGGAAGACGACGTCGTGGCCCGCGAGGTTCTCCGCCGTGCTGTCGGTGAGGGTGAGGTGGGCCAGCGAACGCAGGTGGGGCTGGTGCGCGACCAGCGGGTGTCCGGCGTTCTGGTGGGCGGTGACGGTGCGGATCTCGAAATCGGGATGATCGGCGAGGATGCGCAGCAGCTCGCCGCCCGCGTACCCGGAGGCACCGGCGACGGCAACCGAGAAAGTCATGCTTGTTCCTTGATGAGTGGACGACAGGGGGCCGAGACTCCGGCGGCGCCCATGTCCGACCCGCCAAGGGTCGCCCGAACGCCGCCTAGATTCGGCGGTCGCGCAGGCGTCGGCGCATCGAGGTGGCACCGACGTTAAGCATGCAGCAACCCTACCGCCCTCTCCCCGGCCGCCGCCAAATCGGCGCCGTCACACAGCAGAGGGAGGCCGAGGCTACTCGCGGATGTGCGCTCCGTAGAGCTCCTCGGCGCGGGCGGCGCCGGCGAGCTTCGCTTCGCTGGCCTCCGCGGCGGTGAGCGTGCGGTCGTCGGCGCGGAAGCGCAGGGCGAAGGTCAGGCTCTTGTGCGCGACCGGGAGGCCCGCGCCGCGGTAGTCGTCGACGAGCCGGATGTCCTCCAGCAGCTCCCCTGCGCCGTCGCGCACCGCCGCCAGCACCTCGCCGGCCGGCACCTCGTCGCGCACGACGAGCGAGAGGTCCTGCGTCGCAGCCGGGAACCCGGCGATGACACCCGCGACGATGTCCGCGGGGGCGACCGCGATCAGCGCGTCGAGGTCGAGCTCGTAGAGCGCGACCACGCGCGGCAGGTCGAGCTCCTCGGAGATCGCGGGCAGCAGCTCGCCGGCGTAGCCGACGACCACCCGCGGCCCGTCGGCCGAGTGCGCCACCAGCTGGGCGGTGCGCCCCGGGTGCAGCGCCTGGTGCCGGCTCTGCACGGGCTCGATCGTCACGCCGACGGCGGTGGCCGTCTGCTGGACCGCCGCGAGAGCATCCGCAAGGCCCGCCGCGACCGGGGCCTGGCCCGGCTGCTTCTCCACCACGTTGCCCAGGATGAGGCCGCCGAGGTGGCGCGGCTGCGCCGGGATGCCCGCGTTGAGGCCCGCGAGCAGGTCATCGCTCGGCAGGGCGGCGCCCGGGGGCAGCTCCGCGCTTCCGAGCTGGGCGCCCGTCGGCAGGAAGACCGTGCCGAGTTCGTAGAGCCGCAGGTCGACCAGGCCGCGCGCGAGGTTGCGCTTGGCGGTGTCGAGGAGTCCCGGCAGCAGCGACGTGCGGAGGTACGGCGTGGTCGCGTCGAGCGCGTTCGCCAGCCGCACGGCGGCAACCCCGCCGGCCTCCGGCGACCCGAACAGGTCGTTCTGGGCCTCCGAGACGAACGGGAACGCCATCACTTCGGTGGCGCCGTTGTCGGCGAGCATCTGCGCCACACCGCGGCGCAGCTTCTGCGCGCGCGACAGCCCACGCCCGGGAGGCGCGACCGGCAGCACGGACGGGATGCGGTCGAACCCGACGATGCGGGCGACCTCCTCAGCCAGGTCGGACTTGTCGCGCAGGTCGGGACGCCAGCTCGGCGGCACCACCAGCAGCGCGTCGCCGTCCCCGGTCACCGCTCCGCCGATCTCGGCGAGAGCGCCGCGCACCTCGTCGTCGGTGAAATCGACGCCGATCAGATTCGGGATGTAGTCGTTCGGCAGCCGGATCGGCTCGGCGTCCTCCGCCGTGTCGAGCAGTGAGCCCAGCTCGTCGGCGTGGCCGCCCGCGAGCTGCTCGAGCAGCTGCACCACGCGAGCGGCGGCCGCGACCGCCACACGGGGGTCCACGCCGCGCTCGAATCGCTTTGAGGCCTCGCTGGGAAGCTTGTGACGGCGCGCGGTGCGCGCGATCGACACCGGGTCGAAGTTGGCGGCCTCCACGAGCACGTTGCTGGTGCCCTCGCCGATCTCGGTCGACGCGCCGCCCATCACGCCGGCGAGACCGATCGCGCCGGACTCGTCGGTGATGAGGAGGTCCTCCACGTCGAGCGTGCGGGTCTGGTCGTCGAGCGTCACGAGCGTCTCGCCCGGGTGGGCGCGGCGCACGACGATGCCGCCGGCGAGCTTGTCGAGGTCGTAGCCGTGGATCGGCTGGCCGAGCTCGAGCATCACGTAGTTCGTGATGTCGACGATCAGCGAGATCGAGCGGATGCCGGCGAGCTTGAGGCGCGCGACCATCCACGGCGGAGTCGGCCGGGAGCCGTCGACGTCGCGGACGACCCGCGTCACGAACACGCTCGCGCCGACGCGACCGCGGATCGGGTCGCGGTCGTCGATGGTGACGCTGAAACCGTGCGCGTGCGCGCCGGCGGAGTGCACGTGGACGGCCTCCGCGGGGTCGCGGAACGCCGCTCCGGTCGCGTGCGAGTACTCGCGGGCGATGCCGCGGATCGAGAACGCGTAGCCGCGGTCGGGGGTCACGTTGACCTCCACCGCGGTGTCGTCGAGCCCGAGCAGCGAGATCGCGTCGGCGCCGACCTCGGGGTCGAGACCCAGCGTCGACAGCCGGAGGATGCCCTCGTGGTCGTCGCCGAGCCCCAGCTCGCGCGCGGAGGCGATCATGCCGTCGGACACGTGACCGTAGGTCTTGCGCGCGGCGATCGGGAACGGCCCGGGCAGCACGGAGCCGGGAAGGGTCACCACGACCTTGTCGCCCACGAAGAAGTTGCGGGCGCCGCAGACGATGCCGTGCACGGGGTCACCGCCGTCGGCAGCCTTCTCGCCGTCAGCCGCCACACGCACCTGGCACCAGCGGATGGTCTTGCCGTTGCTCTGCGGCTCCTCCACGAAGTCCAGCACCTGACCGACGACCACCGGGCCGCTGATCTCGAAGGTGTGGACGTCCTCCTCTTCGAGACCGACGGACACGAGGGCGGCGTGGACCTCCTCGGCCGTGGTTCCCGGCTCGAGGTCGACGTACTCGCCGAGCCAACTCAGGGGGACGCGCATCAGACCACCATTCCGAACTGCTGGGAGAACCGGACATCGCCTTCGGCCATGTCACGCATGTCTTTGACGTCGTTGCGGAACATCAGCGCCCGCTCGACGCCCATCCCGAACGCGAACCCGGAGTACACCTCCGGGTCGATGCCCGCGGAGCGCAGGACGTTCGGGTTCACCATGCCGCAGCCGCCCCACTCGATCCAGCGGGCGCCGCCCTTGAAGGTCGGGTGCCAGAGGTCGAGCTCGGCGCTCGGCTCGGTGAACGGGAAGTAGTTGGGCCGCAGGCGCACGCGCGCCTCGTCGCCGAAGAGCGCCTTGACGAAGTGGTCGAGCGTGCCGCGCAGGTGCGCCATCGTGAGCCCCTTGTCGACCGCGATGCCCTCGACCTGGGTGAAGACCGGGAGGTGCGTCGCGTCGAACTCGTCAGTGCGGAACACCCGGCCCGGGGCGATGCGGTAGACCGGCAGCTCGTTGCCGAGCAGCGCGCGCAGCTGCACCGGGGAGGTGTGGGTGCGCAGCACCAGGTGCGAGTCGGTCGGCTCGACGAAGAAGGTGTCCTGCATCGCGCGCGCCGGGTGATCGGCGTCGAAGTTGAGGGCGTCGAAGTTGTACCACTCGCTCTCGAGCTCCGGCCCCTCCGCGACCTGCCAGCCCATCCCGACGAAGACATCGGCGATGCGCTCCTGCAGCAGGCTCAGCGGGTGCCGTGCGCCGGGGGTCCACCGGCTCGGGAGGGCGGTGACGTCCACGGCCTCCGCGGCCAGCCGGGCGGCGTCCTCCGCGGCCGCGATGTCGGCCTCCTTGGCGGCGAACGCCTGGCTCACGCGGCCGCGCGCACCGCCGACGAGCTTGCCGGCGGCGGCCTTCTGGTCGCCGGGAAGCGAGCGGATGGCGGCGTTCAGCCGAGCCAGCGGCGAACCCTCCGCGGTGTGGTCGTGGCGGACGGCCTTCAGCGCGTCCGAGGTGTCCGCGGCGTCGATCGCGGCGAGCGCCGCCGCGACGGCCGACTCGACGGACTCCTCGGTGATTTCGGTGGATTCAGACACGGTTCCCCAGTCTAGTCGGCGGAGGTGGAGGCTAGTCGGCGGAGGTGGAGGTCTCGTCGGCGGAAGTGGCGGCGCGCGGCGACCCGGGCGGTGCGGGGCTCACTCCCCGGCGTACACCAGGTACGCGGCCTCCCACAGCCGGCCGGGCGCCGGGACGCTGAGCCCGGCGAGCAGCAGGGTCAGCTGGTCGATCAGCGTGTGCCATCCCGCCGCGAAGTCGGGCGCCGAGCGCAGCCGCCCGGCGCCGAAAGTGTCCTTCACTCCGTCTTGCACGAGCGACAGCAGGGTGCCGTCGCGGGTCTCCTCGATGCGGATGCTCACTGCGGAGTCGCCCCAGGTGAAGCGCAGCTGGGCGCGCTCGTGGAGGTCGAGGACCTCGAGCTCCTGGACGGCGCCCTCGACGTTCTCGTCGCCGAGCCGCATCACATCGCCGGCACGCAGCCGGCGTTCGCGAACGGGATCGTCCGGCCACTCGACCACCGGCCATAGCCAGCGGCCAACCCGGTCGGGCAGGGTGAGCGCGTCCCAGACATCGCCGAGCGGCGCGTCGAGCACCCGCTCGAGCGCGACGGCCGATCGGTCGCCCGTCCGCTCGATCGTGGCGGGCACCAGGGCGGCCTCGCCGCGGCGGTACTCGTCGAGCGCGGCGTCGAACGCCGCCGGATCGGCCGCCTCGCCGAGGTAGCCGTCGTGCTCCTGCGGCGACGCCTCCCCGCCGAGCTCGCGCGCGAGATGGGTGAGGACGTCCTGCCAGCCCGCTCCGTAGACGGAGGCCGTCACGGCCTGCACGCGCCGGTGGGTCAGGGTCAGCAGCACGCGGTCGTCTCCAGCGTGCTCGATGGTGACCTCCAACTCGGTCTGCGCCTCGGTCTCCCCCGCGCCGCTGTACCGCCACGCGACGAGGAGGCGTTCCTGGGGCTCGCAGGCGAGCACGCGGCCGTCGACCACGGCGTCCGTGTCCGGCGCGCCCATCTCGAGGCGGAATCCGTCGGCCGTCGCCTCATAACGACCGATCCAGCGTGCCAGCCGCTCCGGCTCGGTGAGCGCGGCCCAGAGCTCCGCCGGAGTCGCCGGGTACTCGCGCTGGACCGTCACGGAGCGGCGCGCGCCGTCGAGGGCGATCTCTCCCCAGAGGGTCATGACGCCTCCCGTGTGCTGTGTGTCGAGGTGCGGTGCGGCCGGGTCTTGCGACCGCGGACGAGTTCGGTGCCGAGCGCGTCGAGACGCTGCTCCCAGAAGCCGGCGAGCTCGTCGAACCACGACGCAGCCTCCTGGAGGCCCGCGCGATCGAGCGCGTACACCCGCCGCTGGCCGTCGACGCGGGAGACCACGACGCCGGCCTCCCTCAGCACGCGCAGATGCCGGGAGGCGGCGGGCTGCGTGATCCCGAACTCGTCGGCAGCGTGCTCCGCGAGCTCCCCCGCCGAGCGCTCACCGCGCGCGAGCAGCTCGACGAAGCGCCGGCGAACCGGGTCGCCCACTGCCTCGAGACCGTCCATGCGGCCAATCTATCAAGCTGACGTTATATAACGCAAGCCTTATCGATTCAGATCGAACGCTGGGCGAACGCCGACTCGTAGAGGCAGACCGAGGCGGCCGTCGCGAGGTTCATCGACTCGGCGCGGCCGTAGATCGGGACGGTCACCACCCGATCGACCAGGCCGAGCAGTTCGTCGTCGAGCCCGTGGGCCTCGTTGCCGAACACCCAGGCGGTCGGCCGGGCGAGCTGCCCCTCCTGACGGGCGGCGAGGAGGTCCTCCCCCTTGATGTCGGCGGCCAGCACCTGCAGCCCCGCCGAGTGCGCACGGCCGATCACGTCGGCGAGGTCTGCGCCGACGGCGACCGGCACGTGGAACAGCGAACCCGTCGTCGACCGAACGACCTTGGGGTTGTAGAGGTCGACCGTGCGCCCGGTGAGCACCACCGCGTCGGCTCCGGCCGAGTCGGCCGCCCGGATGATCGTGCCGGCGTTGCCCGGGTCGCGCACCTCCTCCAGCACCGCGACCAGGCGGGGCTCGTCGGCGAAGATGTCGCGGACGGAGGTCGGGAACTGCCGGCACACCGCGACGAAGCCCTGCGGCGTGACGGTGTCGGCCATCGTGTCGAGGACGTGCTCGGTGACGAACTCGACGTCGACCCCGGCCTCCACCGCCGTCTGGGCGATGTCCGGGTAGCGCTCCAGAGCCGTCGGGGTCGCGTACAGCTCGACGACGAGCTCCGGACGGTAGGTGAGGGCTTCAGAGACCGCCTGCGGCCCCTCGAGCAGGAAGAGGCCGGTCTCGGCCCGGGCGGGACGCTTCGCCAGCTTCGCAACGGCGCGGACGCGCGGAGAGCGCGGGTTGTCAAGCATGCGCTCAGCATATCGGCGGACTCGCACGGTGATCCGAACGGCCTTCCGTCTCGTGTCATCTGCAGAACAGGAACCACACCTCGGAACCAGACCGAAGGAGACGGACCCATGCGAGCACCCATCCGAGCAGCACTGATCGCGGGAGGCGCGGCTGTCGCGCTGACCCTGGGCGCTGCCGGCGCCCTGGCGGCGACCGGCGCCGACGACCACCCGCGCGTGACCCAGGACGACAGCGTCGCGACGTCGACATCGACGTCGACGCCCCGCCCGGTGCCGGCGACGACCCCGCCCGCGGCCGTGGTCGACGACCACGGCGTCGACGACCCCGCCGCCCACGATGTCGGCGACGACCACGGCGTCGACGACCCCGCCACCCACGACGTCGGCGACGACCATGGCGGCAGCCGCGGTTCCGACGACTGACCACGGCTGCCCGGGGACGACGAACGGCCCGGCCGACGCGAGGTCGACCGGGCCGTCCGGTTCGTTCTGAGGCGCTGGTTAGGCGGCGGCCTCGGCCTTCGGAGCCGAGGTGTCGGCCGGGAGGGCCTTCTTCGCCGTCTCGACGAGGGCCGCGAAGGTCGCGGGCTCGTTCACGGCCAGCTCGGCGAGGATGCGACGGTCGACCTCGACGCCCGCCAGGCCCAGGCCCTGGATGAGGCGGTTGTAGGTGAGGCCGTTGGCGCGGCTCGCGGCGTTGATCCGCTGGATCCAGAGACGACGGAAGTCGCCCTTGCGCTTGCGGCGGTCGTTGTAGGAGTACACCAGCGAGTGGGTGACCTGCTCCTTGGCCTTGCGGTAGAGGCGCGACCGCTGTCCGCGGTAGCCCTCGGCGCGCTCGAGGATGACCCGACGCTTCTTGTGGGCGTTGACAGCCCTCTTCACTCTTGCCATTAGTCGTTATTCCTTACGTGCGTGTCGGGGAGGAGCTCTACTTGCCGATCATCCGGCGGACGACCTTGGCGTCCACCTCGGGAACGACCTGGTCCTGGTTCAGTCGGCGGGTGCGACGGCTGGACTTGAGCTCCAGGTTGTGGCGCATGCCGGCCTGCTGCTTCATGACCTTGCCGCTGCCGGTGATCTTGAAGCGCTTCTTGGCGCCGGAGTGGGACTTCTGCTTGGGCATTACTTCTCCTCGTTCGTCGCCTGGGCGGGCGAACTCTCTTCGGACTGAGCAGCGTCGGCTGTCTCAGCAACCGCGTCCTGGTCGCGCCCCTGGGCGCGCGCCTTGGAAGCGGCACGTTGTGCGTTGGCCTCGGCCTTGGCCTCGGACTTGTTCTTGAGCGGGCTGATGATCATCACCATGTTGCGGCCGTCGATGGTGGGGTTCGACTCCACCTGGCCGAGCTCGGCGACGTCCTCCGCGAAGCGCTGCAGGAGGCGGACACCCTGCTCCGGGCGCGACTGCTCGCGGCCCCGGAAGAGGATCATCGCCTTCACCTTGTCGCCGGCCTTCAGGAAGCCCTCGGCGCGCTTGCGCTTGGTCTCGTAGTCGTGCTTGTCGATCTTGAGGCGGAACCGGACCTCTTTGAGGATGGTGTTCGCCTGGTTGCGCCGGGCCTCCTTGGCCTTCTGCGCAGCCTCGTACTTGAACTTGCCGTAGTCCATGATCTTCGCGACCGGCGGCTTGGAATTGGGCGCGACCTCGACCAGGTCGAGGTCGGCCTCCTGCGCGAGTCGGATGGCGACCTCGATCTTGACGACGCCGACCTGCTCTCCGCTGGGGCCGACGAGTCGAACTTCGGGGACGCGGATACGGTCATTCGTACGGGGTTCGCTGATGTCAGTCTCCTCTGATGAGCGATGCTTCGAGTGCTCGCGCCGCCGTGAGACGGTTCGGAGAAAGGAGGGATTCCACGCACCAGCGCAGCCCCGCGGCCCGATTTTCCCGAAGGATTCGCATCGCAGGGCTGGTGCAGCACCCTGGCTACCTCCGTGCTGACGCACGTCGGCGGAGTGCAACGACCCGGTAACCTGTAAAACGGTCAAGCGCGGGTGGGAGGAATCTCCACTTTCGTCCCGAGGCAGATGCCCCGGAGCCCGAACGATTCTAACAGAGGAAAGCAGTGAGCGACACATCCCCCACTCCCGACAGCTTCTCGTACGAGGAGGAGGCGATCGCCGACGCCACCCGCGACATCGCCGAGGTGCCTGCGGTGGAGGTCATCACCACCACCGCGGTGCACCTGATGAGCGCGGCGGCCGTCAAAGTCGGCCTCGCCGACGACCCGGAGCGCCAGACCGACCTCGACGAGGCGCGCAAGCTCATCGACGCCCTCGCCGGACTGGTCACGGCGAGCGCCGCGCACCTCGGCGATCAGCACGCGCGCAGCCTCCGCGACGGCCTCCGCTCGCTGCAGCTGGCCTTCCGCGAGGCGTCGCCGTTCCCCGACGAAATCGGCAAGGGGCCGGGCGAGAAGTACACCGGCCCGGTGAGCTGAGCCGATGGATGCCGTGACCGTGCGCACTGTCGCCCTCGGCCTCCCCGAGGCCGAGGAGTACGAGCACGGAGGCCTCCCCGCCTTCCGCGTGCGCGGCAGTCGGTTCGCGACGATGCTCGACGCGTCCGCCTCGACGGTCAACCTGATGCTCGGCGAGGCCGGCATCCGGGAGGCCGCCGCCGCCTGGCCGGAGCACTGCTCGGAGCAGTGGTACGCGGGTCGTCTCTCGTCCGCCCGCGTGGATTTCTCGGACATCGATCCGGGGCTGCTGCGCGAGCTGGTCACGGACGCGTGGCGCAACCGCGCGCCGGTCGTCCTCCGGCGGCTCCTCGACTGAGGCGTTCGGTGGAAACGGAGGAGATCCTCTGACCGCGAGCCCGAAACGGCAGTGAGCGGAGGATTCCGGGGCCGATCGACAGCATGAGTCCTCCGCTACCGACGCGGGCGGCAACCTCCGTGGTGCTGCTGCGAACGGAGGGGATACGCGCTGGATCGGGCCGCGGCTCCTCCGGTCGCTGCCTTACAGCGGCGTGTCGAGGCTGGAGTCCTCCGTCGCCGACCGCGCGCGGTGGCCGGTGTGCCCGAGCGACGCGACCACGATCGTGATCGCCGCCGCGACGAGCACTCCGAGCGAGACGTGGACGAGCAGGGCGAGCGCGCCGGCCGCTGCTCCGGCCGAGATCAGCACGACGGCGAGCGCGCGCCGTACCCACATCGACCCGGTACCGCCGGCGAGCCTGCTGTCCGCTGCGAGCCCCGTGAGGGTGGAGGTCACGACCACCGTCGTCACGTCGGCGACCTTGACCCGGCGGGCGAGCGCGGCCTGCATGCCCATCGCGAAGCCGAGCGCCGACGTGGCGATCGTGCCGACCAGTTCGGGGTCGAGGTGGAGGGCGAACGCGAGAACCGCGGCGATCGCGGTGAGGAGGCCGGCGATCAGCCAGAGCGTCCCGGTCACCCTCCCGGACCAGCCGTCATCGCGTTTCACGATCCGCGAGCTGACCACCGCCCCCGCCAGGAAGAAGCCGAGCGCGAGCAGCGGCCGCACGATCGGGAGGTTGGTCGTTCCGGTCAAGGCCATGCCGAGCAGCACCACGTTGCCGGTCATGTTGCCGGTGAAGACGCGGTCGAGGCCGAGGTAGCCGACGGCATCGACGACGCCGGTGGAGAACGTGAGGGCGAGCATGAGGGCCAGGTGCAGCCGATCGGCGTCGGCGCGGCCCAGACGGTGAGTGACGGACACGAGGCACCACACTATTCGCTGGGGCCGGGCATCGGCGCGCTCGCCCGCGGTGCAGACTGGAGCGCATGAGCTTCACGCCGCCTCCCGCCCTGACCACACGCCCGACCCTGACCGGGACGTTCGGAATGTCGGCCTCCACGCACTGGCTGGCCACGGCGAGCGCGCAGGCCGTGCTCGAACGAGGAGGCAACGCGTTCGACGCCGCCGTCGCCGCGGCCTTCGTGCTGCACGTCGTCGAGCCGCACCTGAACGGCCCCGGCGGAGATCTGGTCGCGCTCTTCGCGACGGCCGACGACCCGACGCCGGTGGTCCTCGCGGGTCAGGGCCCCGCGCCCGCCGGCGCCACGCGCGAGCACTATCTCGCCGAGGGACTGGAGCTCGTCCCGGGCGCCGGTGCGCTCGCGGCCGCCGTGCCCGGCGCGGTCGACGGGTGGCTGCTGCTGTTGAAGGATCACGGCACGTGGGAGCTCGCCGACGTGCTCGCGTTCGCGATCGGCTATGCGGAGGACGGCCATCCCGTGCTGGAGCGGGTCTGCGCGACCATCCGCGCGGTGGCCGAGCTGTTCACCGAGCACTGGCCATCGTCGGCTGCGCACTGGATGCCGGAGGGACGCGTCCCCGAGCCGGGAGAGCTCATCCGCAACCCGGCGTACGCGCGGGTGCTGCGCGGGCTGATCGCCGCGGGAGAGGGCGCGGCGACACGCGAGGAGCGGGTGGAGGCCGCGCGAACCGAGTGGGCCACCGGTCTCGTCGCGCGCGAGGCGGCGGCATTCGCGGCGGTCCCGCATCGGCACTCCCCCGGCACGGATCACGCCGGGGTGATCGCGGAGGCCGACTTCGCCGCCTTCCGCGCGACCTACGAGCCCGCTACGACCTTGGAGTTCCGCGGCCACACGATCGCCAAGACCGGAGCCTGGGGACAGGGGCCGGCCCTCCTGGAGACCCTGGCCATCCTCGACGGCTTCGACGACGCCCGCCTCGACCCGTCGTCCGAGCTGGGTGCCCACACGATCCTGGAGGCGCAGAAACTCGCGTACGCCGATCGCGATGCGTATTTCGGCGACGACCGTGTGCCGGTCGCGGAGCTGTTGGCGCCGGAGTACATCGCCGGCCGCCGCGCGCTGATCGGCGAGCGAGCGTCCGCCGAGTTCCGGCCCGGCCGAGTCCCGGGCGTCGAACCGTTCCTCCCGCCGCTGCGCGTCGAGTACACGCCGCGGACGTCGACGGCGATCGCCGGTATCGGCGAGCCGACCGTGTCGCGCACGGGAGAGACCCGCGGCGACACCTGCCACCTGGACGTCGTCGACCGCTGGGGCAACATCGTCTCGGCGACGCCGTCGGGAGGCTGGCTGCAGTCGTCCCCGACCATCCCGGCGCTGGGGTTCTGCCTCGGCACGCGACTGCAGATGACCTGGCTGGAGGAGGGCTCGGCGTCGACCCTCCGACCGGGCAGGCGGCCGCGCACCACCCTCACCCCGACGCTCGTGCTGCGCGACGGCGTGCCGGTGACGGCCCTCGGCTCGCCGGGCGGCGACCAGCAGGACCAGTGGCAGCTGCTCTACCTGCTCCGGACGATCGTCGGCGGCTACACCCCGCAGCAGGCCATCGACGCTCCTGCGCTGCACACGACGTCGCTCGCGGAGTCGTTCTGGCCGCGCACCTGGGTTCCGGGCGGAGCGGTGGTGGAGGCGCGACTCGGGGACGAGGTGATCGCCGGACTGGAGGCGCGCGGGCACGTCGTGACGCGCGCCGGCGGCTGGACGCTGGGCCGGCTCTCGTCGGTGGGCCGCGACCCGGGGACCGGCCTGCTGTCGGCCGCGGCGAACCCGCGCGGGATGCAGGGATACGCGGCCGGGCGGTGACCGCTACCGCGTCTAGGCGCTAGACACTCTCGGTGGCAGCGACGGCCTCCCTCACCGCCGCCACGGTGCGAGCGGCCTCTGTGGCGTCGGTGAGCCAGTTGCTCACGGAGAACCGCAGCACCGCCCGGCCGTGCCAGCTCGACGGCGACGCCAGGGCGACGCCCCCGGCATCGAGCGCCTCCCCGATGCGGCGCGTCCGTGAGTCGTCGCCGAACGACGCGCACACCTGCGTGTAGACGACGTCGTTGAGGATCCGCGCCCCGGGGAGGTCGCGCAGCCCCTCGGCGATGACCGTCGCGGCGTCCGCGAGCCCCTGAACGAGGTCGGCGACGCCGGCGCGTCCCAGCTGGGCCAGCGCCGCATAGACCGGGACACCGCGCGCGCGCCTGCTCAGCTCCGGCACGCGATCGCTCGCGTCGGCGACACCGGAGGACGACGCGAGATAGGCGGCGTGCTGCGCCATCGACGCGTGCAGAGCCTCCGGATCGGCGACGATCGCCACGCCGCTGTCGTACGGTACGTTGAGCGTCTTGTGCGCGTCGGTCGCCCACGAGTCGGCCGCCGGCATCCCCGCTGTCAGGCTCCGCAGACCGGGTGCGGCCGCCGCCCACAGCCCGAACGCGCCATCGACGTGCACCCAGGCGCCGGCCGCGTGCGCCACCTCGATCGCCTCGGCCAGCGGGTCGAACGCACCGGAGTGGACGTTCCCCGCCTGGAGGCACACGATCGCGGGCCCGTCGCCGTCGCCCAGGGCCTCCCTCAGCGCGTCGATCCGGAGCCGGCCCTGATCGTCCGCGGCGACCTCCTTGCCCGCGCCGAGCCCGGCGAGCGCTGCCGCGCTATCGACCGACCCGTGCCGCTCGGCTCCGACGAGCAGCCGCACGCGCGGGCCGCCGGCGAGGCCCTCTGAGCGCACGTCCCAGCCGGCGCGTCTCAGCACGTGGTCGCGCCCGCTGACGAGGCCCACCAGGTTCGCCATGGTCGCACCGGTGACGAACCCCACCTCGGCGGTCGGCGGGAGGCCGAGGAGGTCGAGCAACCAGTCGCCGGCCAGCTCCTCCGCGGCCGCGACGCCCGGTGTCACGGTGCGCAGGGCGGCGTTCTGGTCCCAGGCCGACACGAGCCAGTCGGCGCCCAGGGCGGCGGGCTGAGCCCCGCCGATGACCCAGCCGTGGAACCGGGGCGAATGCATCCGCATCAGGCCGGGACTCACCGCGGCGTTCAGGCGCCGCAGCACCTCGACGGCCGCCGGACCGCGCTCGGGGAGGCGCGCGCCGAGGGCGTCCTTCACCGTGTCGACGTCTGCGCTCGGCGGGATGGCGCCGTCGCGCACCCCGTCGAGCCACTGCCCCGCCAGCGCGGCGACCTCGCCGAGCACCGGGCGGAACGTCTCCCGATCGTCCACACCGGCAGGCTAGTGCCGGGCGTCCGCCGCGGCAACGCCGAGCGGGTGCAGCAAGTCGGGCTCACCAGGTCGGCGGCCGACGCCTCTCCCAGTGGAGGCGACGCTCCAGCTGCGCGGCCAGCGAGAGCAGCGTCCGCTCCCCTCCCGGCCTCCCGATCAGCTGCACGCCCATGGGCAGGCCGTCTTCGGTCTGCGCCACGGGGAGGACGATGCCCGGCAGCCCGGTGACGTTCAGCATCGACGTGAACGGCGTGTAGAGCACCTGCTGTTCGAAGTTGAGCTCGCCGTCCTCCCGGTCGTACCAGCCGATCGGCCGCGGGGTGAGCGCGAGCGCCGGCGTGAGCACCGCGTCGAACGACGCAAGCTGCCGGATGAACGAGCGCTCGTAGGCGGTGAGCGCGCTGAGTGCCTCGCTCAGCTCGCCCGCGCCGATCGACCGGCCGCGCTGCACCAGCCAGGCCGTCAACGGCTCGAGGAGGTCCAGGGTCTCGCCCTCTGCGGGGAGACGTGCAGCGCCGGCCTGCCAGATGGTGCGGAAGGCGGGGGCGTAGGTCGCGTCGCGTTCGAGCGCGGTCTCCTCGACGCCGTGGCCCATCGACGCGAACGCGTCCACTGCGGCATCGAGAGCCGCCAGGGCCTCCGGGGAGATCACGATGTCGTAGGCGTCGTCCCACGCCGACGTGGTCATCACGCCGAGCTGGAACCGGCCCTCGCCGCGCACGGCCGTGCCCAGGAACGGGCCGTCGTCGTCGTAGGGCGCGCGCAGCGTGTAGTGGTGGTCGATGCGGCCGCCGACCTTCGCGATCATCCCGTCGAGCAGCAGCGCGGCGTCGGCGGTCGTTCGGGCGAGCGGTCCGGAGACGACGAGACCGGCAAGCGAAGCGATCCCGCTGCCGGCCGGCACCAGGCCGCGGGTCGGTTTGAGCCCGACCAGACCGCACGCCGCCGCCGGGATGCGGATCGAGCCGCCGCCGTCGGAGCCCGGCGCGAACGGCAGCATCCCGCTCGCGACCGCGACCGCGGCGCCGCCGCTGGAGCCTCCCGCTCCGCGTTCCGGGTCCCACGGATTGCGTGCAGGGGGCGCCACGAGCGACTCGGTGTACGCGGGGAGGCCGAACTCGGGTGCGTTCGTCTTGCCGAGGCTCACCGCTCCCGCCGCGTCCAGGGTCTCGACGATCTCATCGGAGGTGTCGGGCACGAAGCCGGCCATCACGCGCGACCCGAAACCGGTCGGCACGCCCGCCCGGTGCCAGAGGTCTTTGTCGCCGAACGGCAGCCCCCACAGCGGCGCCGTCTTCGGCACGCTCTCGGCGACCTCGTCGGCTCGCGCCAGCGCCTGCTCGCCCGTGACGGTGACGAAGGCGCCGAGCTGCGGGTTGAGCCGCTCGATGCGATCCAGGTAGTGGGAGGTCAGCTCCCGGGGCGAGACACGTCCCGCCTGCAGTTCCTGCCACAACTCCAGCGCCGTCAGCTCATGCAGTTCCGCCATGCCTCCACGCTAGGCCGCCAGGGGCCCGATTTGCGCCAAGTGCGGCGATCGATCGCGCACGACGCAACATTTGCGGCAAATCTCTTGACACTCACGGGGTGAGGGTTGCATGGTTAGTTACATGACTAATGAACCAGTGAGGTTCGTGTGATCGAAGAAGGCAAGCCGATCTTCGTCCAGATCGCCGAGCAGATCGAGAACGACATCATCGAGGGCGTCTACCCGCCCGAGACGCAGGTGCCGTCCACGAACGAGTTCGCGGCCTTCTACCGGATCAACCCGGCCACAGCCGGCAAAGGCGTCAATGTTCTCGTCGACGACGGGATCCTCTACAAGAAGCGAGGCATCGGCATGTTCGTCTCCGACGGCGCACGGGAACGGCTCGTCGCCAAACGGCGCGAGGCGTTCCGCGACGAATACCTCAAGCCCCTGCTCGCCGAAGCGGCGAAGCTCGGGATCGGCCCCGACCAGATCAGCCAGATGATCCAGAAGGAAGGAGTCAGCGCATGAGCGCGACCCCGGCACCGACCTCCATCGCACCCGCGGTGCAGGTATCGAACGTGACCAAGCGGTTCGGATCGTTTACCGCGATCGACGACGTCTCCGTCACCATCAAGCCGAACCGCATCCACGGCCTCCTCGGCCGCAACGGTGCGGGCAAGACCACGCTGATGCAGCTCATCACCGGACAGGACTTCGTCTCGGCGGGCGACATCCGGGTGTTCGGCGAGAAGCCCACCGAGAACGCGCACGTGCTGCAGAACATCTGCTTCATCAAGGAGAGCCAGCGCTACCCGGAGGACTTCCAGCCCCGGCACGTCTTCCGCAGCGCGCCGTGGTTCTTCGAGAACTGGGACGCCGACCTGGCCGACCAGCTGATCGAGGACTTCCGGGTCCCGCTGAACCGGCGCATCAAGAAGCTCTCCCGCGGCCAGCTCTCGGCGGTCGGCGTGATCGTCGGCCTGGCCTCCCGAGCCCCGCTGACGTTCTTCGACGAGCCCTACCTCGGCCTCGACGCCGTTGCACGGCAGCTCTTCTACGACCGGTTGCTGGAGGACTTCGCGGAGCACCCGCGCACCGTCGTCCTCTCGACCCACCTGATCGACGAGGTGGCGAACCTCCTCGAGCACGTCATCGTGATCGACCAGGGCCGCATCCTGATGGACGACGACGCGGAGACCCTGCGCTCGTCGGCGACCACGGTCGTCGGGCAGCGCGCCGCGGTCGACGCCTTCGTCAGCACTCGCGAGGTGCTCCACCGGGAGGGCATCGGCGGCCTGGCGTCCGTGACCGTGTCCGGGCTCGGCACCGCCGAGCGCGCGGAGGCGACCGCCGCGGGCCTCGAGCTCGCGCCCGTCTCCCTGCAGCAACTCATCGTCCGCAAGACCAACGTCCGTGAGACAGAATTCGAGCAGAGCGCATGACCGCCATCACGCAGAACCCCGGCGCCCCGGCGCTGCACACCGGTCCGGGCGCGGCGACACGCATCTGGCGCGTCGTCCGCCTGAACCTGGTGAACAAGTGGACCACCATCTGGGTGCCCGTGATGATCATGTTCTTCATCTGGCTGGTCAACTGGCTGATCTGGTGGATCATCTGGGGAGCGACGGCGCCGGCCGACCGCGCGAAGGCGATGGACGGCACGCAGTGGAGCGGCGGAGCGTTCTACATCTTCGTCTACATGCTCGTCGTGGGCATCCAGGTGATCTCGGCCACGTTCCCGTTCGCCCTCGGGTACAGCGTCACCCGCCGTGACTTCTCGCTCGGATCGGGCCTCACGTTCCTCCTGCTCTCGACGGGCTACGCGATCGGCTTCACGGTGCTCTCGTCCGTCGAGGAGTGGACGAACGGCTGGGGGCTCGGTGGGCACTTGTTCACGTCGGTCTACTTCGCGGGCGCATCGTTGCCCGGGAGGCTGTTCATCGTGTTCGCCGGAATGCTGTTCTTCTTCGCCATCGGGGCGTTCTCGGCCGCGCTGTTCATGCGGTGGCGGATGTACGGGGTGCTCGCCATCCTGGCGCTGATCGTGCTCCTGACCGTCGGAGCCGTCGCGCTGATCACCTTCACCGGCAGCTGGGCCGCGGTGGGCGATTGGTTCGCCGCCAACGGGCCGGTGGGGGTCACGGCGTGGCTGCTGGTGCCGACCGCCCTCGCCGCCCTGGCCGGCTTCGCCGTGCTCGCGAGGGCGACGCCGCGCAGCTGATCGTGCGCCGCACATGGACGTGGCCGGGAGCCCTGCTCCCGGCCACGATTTGTGCCATCGGCCTCACTCGGCCGACCCGCCACGCGGGCCGTCCGACGATGTCGTCGAGGTCAGCCTAGGTGAGGCGGACGGCCGCGACCGGATGTGCAGGAGACTCATAGCCGACTCAGGACAGATTCGCGATGACCTCACGCGCGAGCCGTTCCAGGCCCTCCGGCGACGTGCTGTTCAGTTGAAGCCAGCTGTTCTTCACCTTGACGTCGAGGTAGGTGAACGCGCGGCCCGAACCTTCGGGCCCGCCGAAATGGCGGGTCGATACGTAGGCGTCGTCGCCGAGACCGGCAACGGAGAGGACCTCGCTCCCGCCCGCGACGCGGCCGGTCTTGACGGTGTCGTAGTAGGTCGCGCCTCCCGGGAGGACCGCGAGATGAACACCCTGATCCGTGCCCGGGACACCGAAGCTCGCCCAGTAGGCACCAGTGAGCGACGCAGACTTCAAGAAGCCCGCGGCGTTCTCTCCGCCCTCCGCTTTGGCCACGTAGACCGTATCGACGCCCAGCGTTTCGGCGATTGCATCGAGCGCCAAGAACTCTTCCGGCGCCGCGACCGCACGGAGACTGCCGCCCTCGGGCTCCCAGAGGGGATCCGGCTCGTCAAGCGCGGCGACGACAGCGACGGCTCCTTCGAACACACGCCGCGCCTCGGATCGGTCTACCGCTCTGCTCGTCACCATGCCAACCACTTGGTATCCCCCGACGTTTTTGCCGAAGAGACAGCGACGGGAGTCCATACCGGGACAGTCGAAGTATCCGCCGTCGTCGACGGTGATGCTCCACTCGTCTGGGATCAATCGGAAGCCCTGATCCTGCCCGACGATCGGTAGGACACCGACGAACACACCGGAATCCCGCCCCGTCGGCTCATTCGCGTCCTCGCTGCGGTACTCGCACATCAGCGCACCGGCGCGCAGCTCGGAATAGTACACGGGGCTAGGGTCGTCGCTCGTCGTAACCACTGCGCGAAGTGCACGCCCGGTGGCCGCTCGAGCGGCCGCGGTATCGACCAGCGTGTCACAGTCTGTCGCGACCCGGAGGCTCGGCGCCAAGGCCGTAGACGGCGTCGGCATCGGCATCGGTGCGCTCGGCCGCATCGGCGCCTTCGCCTCTGACGTCGGCGCGGCACAGCCGGTCAGCAGCGCCAGCACGATCAGGGCGCTCACCGGAACCGCGCGGCCGAGACGCGGTGCAAAAGGTTTCATTTTAGATACATTAGCTCACGGACCCAGGCGCCTCGAGCTCCTGGAACACCGTCACCTGGAGGTCGCCCGGCGTCGCCAGCCGGGAGTTCAGCGAGCTCCACGGCGTCACCGTCGGCGGCGCGATCAGCTCGGCGCCGGCCTCCACCAAGCGTGCGGTGACGGTGGGCCCATCATCCACCTCGAACGCCAGGCGGATGTGCGGCGCGACCGGGCGGCCGACCTCCACCTCGTCGATCATCGCCTTCTGGGCCGGGTTCGCGAGCTCGAGCGTGGCCCTGCCCGCATCGAGGATCGCCACCCGTGCGCCGCCGTCGCCCGCGTAGCTCTCCTGCTCGGGGAGGCCGAGCACGTCGCGGAAGAACGCGAGCGCCTCGTCGTAGTCCTCGGCCTCCACCACGATGCGCAGCTGCCGAACCGGTGCCGTGTCGTCCATCCGCCGTTCCTCTCCGATCGCCACCGCGGTGTCGTTAGTGTTGTGGCGTGCTGGGTTACATCTTCCTCGCCGTCGCCATCGCGACGGAGGTCGTCGCGACGACGTTCCTCAAGTTCACCTCCGGCGACAACCCCAAGTGGTGGGCGTTCGCCATCGTGGTGGTCGGGTACGTCGCGTCGTTCGTCGCGCTGTCGCAGTCGCTCTCACGCGGCGTGCCGCTCGGCGTCGCCTATGCGATCTGGTCGGCCGTCGGCGTCGCCGTGATCGCGGTGATCTCGTGGATCTTCTTCAAGGAGTCGCTCACCTGGGTGCAGATCCTCGGCCTGGTGCTGCTGATCGGCGGCGTCGGCCTCCTGGAGCTCGGCGGCCGGCACCCCGCCTCCTGAGGCACGACGCCCGCCGGTGCGCTCAGCCGACGAACGCCGCCAGCGCGTCGTCGATCGTCCGCGCGGGCTGCACCCACGGGAACATCGCGCCGATCCCCTCGGGCACGTAGTCGCCGTCGGCCGTGACCGTGATCGTCCCGAGCGGACGGCCGCGGTCCGGAACGGCGTCCTCGTCCTCATACGAGTGGTCGTACACGGAGAACACGTCGCCGTCTTCGTAGACGGACAGGTCTTCCAGCAACGGCATCTCAGAACCTCCTGGTGAACGGCATCGGCTTGCGCATGCGGATGAGGAGCAGCAACGGCACCAGCACGTACGGGCCGTTGTAGAGCAGGAAGACGACCGGGTTCGGCGTGCGCTCCCCCACCGGGCCGAAGAACTCGACGCCAAAGATCGGGATGGCCGTCAGGCTGATGATCATCGTCGCGTAGATCACGCAGAACAGCTGGATCCAGTTGAAGCCCTTCACCAGGCACACGATGAGGAGGATGTAGAACGGCAGGTAGACGAACGCGCTCGTTCCGGTGATGAACCGCAGCCACAGCGGCTCGTGCATGTAGAGCGGGTCGTACTGCGACGAGTACGTGTAGTTCCACTGGGCGAGGATGTTGGTCGTCGTCGCCGTCTGCGGGATCCCGAGCGTCGGGATGGCGTCGCTGATGATGCAGGTCAGGCTGAACAGCGAGAACATCACGACGAAGAAGATGTCGAACGGGCGCTTGCGGAGCGGGAGGTTCGCGGGCGTCGCTGGCGCGGCGGAGGCGACCTGGCCGGTGTCGGGGGTGGCGGTGGTCACGGGGCCGAGCCTAGCCGTCGTGCGCCGCCGACGGGAGGAGACCCGCGCACCCGTGTCCGCGTGGCCACGTCTACGTACCCGTGTCTACGTCAGGTCGCTCGAAGCCGGCGCAGCTCTCGGCGTGCACGATGCCGCGCCTTCAGGAACACGTCGACTGCCCGGTATCCTCCCCCGCTGGGGTTGAACGGCAGCTCGAGCACTTCGGCGTCGGTGACGCGCATGATCTCGCGCAGCAGCGCCTGGCCGTGGTCGGCGCGCTCGCGTGCCGGGACCCCGAGCAGCCGCGCCAGCATGCGCCGGTTGCCGAACGGCATGAACGCCTCTTGAGCGATGTCCCACTCCAACTGGCTCTGCGCCTGCCACGACCCGCAGCGGTGCTCCCAGTAGAAGAGGTCGTCGATCGCCACTCCGGACGCCCGGGCGATCGGCGCCGTCGCTTCGAACCAGTGCTCCACGGCGTCGACGACGAACGGCAGCTCCGACCATCCGGAGTGCAGGGCCAGGATGTCCGCCGCATCGCGCGTCGGCGGAGCCGCGCCGTCGTGCCAGTAGAAGTTGCGGACGATCTCGCTGGCGTTGCCCTTGAGTGTCACGTGCCCACCCGGCAGACCGTGCAGCATCCCCTGCGCGATGATCC
The DNA here is from genome assembly GCF_001423695.1 of Leifsonia sp. Leaf336. GTDB lineage: Bacteria > Actinomycetota > Actinomycetes > Actinomycetales > Microbacteriaceae > Leifsonia. The sequence continues at coordinate 640,539 of NZ_LMOZ01000002.1, read as the reverse complement.
CCCAGTCGTCGTAGTGCGCGAGCGGGCTGTTACCGGTGTAGAGCCGGCGCCACTCTGCGCCGGGGAGCCCCCGGCAGTCGACGAGATGGTGCTGCACGCCCGCTCGCCGCGCGACGCGGGAAGCGATGTGCGGATCGGCCGAGAGGCGGCCCAGGTGACGATAGAGCAGCGTGTAGACGAACACCCGCGAACGGCGCGATCGGGGCGTGGCGGCCAGGAGCGCGCGAGAGTCGTACCCGGCCGTCAGCGGCAGACTGAGCGGGAAGCGGAAGGACGCGGCCTCGAGGGAGGCGGAGAGCTGCCCCGCAGCGAACCCGGCGGCCTCCTCGAGGGTGGTCTGAGCCACCGGCTCGACCGGCCAGACCCGCACCTGGCGTCGCTCGGTGACATCGAGGCGGTGGTTCGGGATGAGCCGATGGACCTGGTCGAACAGGGTCACGTCGGCGGGCAGGAAGGCCTCCCGGTCGAGCTGGGCGTGACGCGATCCGGCGAACACGGCCCGCCGGCCGGAGTCTGCCAACGAGACGGCCTCGGCGAGGAGGAACGACTGGGAGGCCGCGTGGAACTCGTCCCCGGTCCAGGTGTACTCGACGGCGCGCGCTCCCACGGCGTCGGTCTGAACGTGGAGGTCGGGCCCGTCGAAGACGAACAGCACGAATCGCCCGGAGAGCCGGTCGATCGTCGCCTGCTCGCTGCCGCGCCGCCGGTCGGCCGCGAGGAGCTCGAGCACCGCCGCGTCGTCGTGCTCGGGATGGTCGGGGTCGATGGCGAACCCCAGGAGCACCAGCGTGACATCGGCATCCGAACGGTGGACGGTCAGGCCGAGCTCCGGATGCGCGTAGACGTTATGGTCGCCGACCCGTTCATGCTGCCACCCGGGCAGTTCGACCGCGCGCGGCGTCAGGAGGAACTGGCGGCGGAACCGCAGCAGCGTCGACGACTCGCTCCGGGAGACGTCACGGGTTGGAGCACTCACCGAAGAGACATTACAGAACTTGAGTGTGAAATAACACACTCTCGGGGTGACTTCACCCCGGCTTCGCCTACTTCAGGGATTTCTGCATCAGCACGGTGCCGAGCCAGCGCTCGAACTTGTAGCCGACCCGGCCCATCCGCCCGATCTCGGTGAAGCCGAAGTTCTCGTGCATCTTGATGGAGGCCTCCGCGCCCTTGTCGGCGATGACGGCGATCATCTCCTTCAGACCCGCGGCCTTCGACCGGTCGATGAGCTCCTGCATGAGCACCGGGCCGAGACCCTTGCCGGTGGAGGCCGCGCCCAGGTAGATCGAGTTCTCGACCGTGAACCGGTAGGCGCGCTTCTGCTTCCACGGCGTCACCAGCGCGTAGCCGAGGATCTGCCCGGTGGACGACTCGGCGACGATGAACGGCATGCCGAGCTTCTTCAGGTACCCGAACTTGTCCTTCCACTCCTTCAGCGTCATCGCGTCCTCATCGAACGTGACGGTGCTGTTGGCGACGTAGTGGTTGTAGATCTCGCGCACGTGGGGGAGGTCTTCTGGACGGGCCTCCCGGAGGCTGTACTCGAACGGCGCCTCTTCGGGCGCCGGCTTGCGCAGGTGCCGCGGGAGCACCCGACGCGCTTCGTATTCCTCTTCCAGCACTGCGACCTCCTGAACGTGCACGACAAGGTTACGTCGTCCGGCGTTTCGGCCGCGTTACGGCTCCAGAGACCAGTCAACGGGCTCGGCACCCAGACCCTCCAGAAGGGCATTGCTGCGCGAGAACGGCCGCGAGCCGAAGAAGCCGCGGGAGGCGGACAGCGGACTCGGGTGCGGCGACTCGATCACCGAGTTGCCGTCGAGCAGCGGCTTCAGCGTGGAGGCGTCCCTCCCCCACAGGATGCTCACGAACGGCTCCCCGCGCGCCACCAGCGCGCGGATGGCGTGCTCGGTGATCGGCTCCCACCCCACGCCACGGTGGGAGGCCGGAGCGCCGGGACGCACGGTCAGCACCCTGTTGAGCAGCATCACGCCGTTGCCCGACCATGCACTCAGGTCACCGTGCGCCGGCGGCACGACGCCGAGGTCGTCGCGCAGCTCGCGGTAGATGTTCTGGAGGCTGCGCGGGATCGGCCGCACGTGACGCTCGACCGCGAACGAGAGGCCGATCGGGTGCCCGGGCGTCGGGTACGGGTCCTGGCCGACGATGAGCACGCGTACATCGGCGAGCGGCGCCCGGAACGCGCGCAGCACGTTCTCGCCGGACGGCAGGTACGGGCGGCCGGCCGCGACCTCCGCGCGCAGGAAGTCGCCCATCGCGGCGATCCGGCCGGAGACGGGAGCGAGGGCCTCGGCCCAGCCCGGGTCCATCGAGCCGTCGGCGGCCAGCTCGGGCAGCGACTTCGCCATCAGGGTTTCCGCTCCACGGCGGTCAGTGCGTGGCCGCGGTGACCGGCGGGAGGGCGGACCAGGGGAAGGTGATCCAGCGGTCGGTGCGGCGCCAGACGAAATCGGGCTCGAGCACGGTGCGAGGCTTGGAGTAGAGGCACACGGTGCGCACGTCGGCACCGGAGGCCGCGATCAGGTCGACCACGAGAGCGAGGGTGCGCCCGGAGTCGGAGACGTCGTCGACGAGCAGCACCTTCTTGGCCTCCAGCGCCGCGGAATCGAGCATCGGCGGCAGCACCACGGGCTCCGGGAGGCGCGAGTCGACACCCGTGTAGAACTCGACGTTGAGCGCTCCGCAGGCCTTGATGCCGAGGGCGTAGGAGATGGCGCCGGCGAGCAGCAGGCCGCCCCGCGCGATGGCCACGACCATGTCGGGCTCGAAGCCGGATTCGACGACCTCTCCCGCGAGATGACGGGCGGCATCGCCGAACTCGAGCCAGCCGAGGACCTCGCGTTCGGTCTCCGTGAGAACGTCTGTACCTGAATCGTCGAGTTCGCTGGCCACGCCTCTACCGTACAAGGGCGGGGCAGGTGTTAGCATCCGCGCATGACATCGGAGAAGACGGTCGTCCAGCGTCGGGCGACCACCGCGATCGGAGCGACAGCCGCCCTCATCGGCTGGCTCGCGCTGGTCGAGCTCACCAGCGGCATCCTGCAGGGCTACTACGTGCCGCTGATCTCCGACATCGTCAAGCACCTGGGCATCCACGACGCCGACTACAACTGGTTCGAGGCGGCTCAGCTGCTGCTCTCCGCGCTGGTCGTGCCGGTGCTCGCCAAGCTCGGCGACATGTTCGGCCATAAGCGCATCCTGCTGGTCGCCACGGTGCTCACCGCGCTCGCCAGCTGGGCGCTGGCCTTCTCGAGCGACTTCACGACCTACCTCATCGCGTTCGCGCTGCAGGGCTTCTACGTGGTCTGGCTGCCGCTGGAGATCGCGCTGATCTTCGATCGCGGCCGGCGCACCGGCACCGCCGCCTCCCGCACTCGTCGCGCCGCCGGCCTGCTGGTGGTGGCCCTGGAGGCCGGGGCCATCGTCGGCGCGATCGGCGCCGGCCTGCTGTTCGACGCGCTGGGCCAGAACGTCGCCATCACGCTCATGGTGCCCGCCGTGGCGGTCACGCTGGTGTTCTTCGCGATCCTGTTCGGCGTCCCCGAGTCCGAGCCGGTCCGCGGCCGCACGCTCGACGGCGTGGGCTTCACTTTGCTGACGCTCGCGCTGCTGCTGATCACCTCCGGCCTGACCTTCCTGCGGATCAACGGCGTCGGCACCTGGTGGGTGTGGGCGCTCATCGTGCTCGGCGTCCTCGCGTTCGTGCCCTTCGGACGCTGGGAGCTGAAGCAGAAGGACCCGGCCATCGACCTGCGGGTGATGGGCCGGCCGAACATGTGGCCGGTGCAGCTGACGGCCGGTCTCATCGGCATCAGCCTGCTGGGGGCGCAGGCGCCGCTGAGCACCTACGCCGGAACGGACCCGGTGAACGGCTACGGCCTGGGCCTCAGCGCCGGCCAGCGCAGCATCCTGATCGGGGCGTACCTGATCTCGATGATCGTCGGGGCCGTGCTGTTCCCGCTGGTGTCGTCGTGGCTGAGCCCGCGGGTGACCCTGATCGGGGCCGCGTTCCTGGTCGCGATCGGCTACCTCCTCTTCTTGCCGTTCCACCTGGAGACTTGGCAGGTGTTCACGAACATGGCGATCGCGGGCATCGGCTCCGGCGCGCTCGTCGGCGCCCTGCCTGCCGCAGCGGCCGCCGCCGCCCCGCACGGCCAGACGGGTGTCGCCACGGCCATGACGAACACGACCAAGACGATCGGAGGCTCGTTCGCCTCCGCCGTCTTCGGTGTGGTGCTGCTGACCGGCGCCGCCACCGTCACCGCGACGGCGGCGAGCCTCTTCGGCTACATGCTGGTCTGGACGATCTGCGGCCTCGGCGCCCTCGTGGCCGCAGTGCTCCTCTTCTTCGTGCCGCGCCTGGCATTCGCCGACGCGGAGGCGCCGACCGTCTGACAGGACGAGACAGGGGGAACCATGGACAACCCACTACCGCCGCAGGTCGGCGAGGCTCTCACCCGGTTCCTTCTCGAACAGCGGCGCATCGCCCCCGGCCTGGTCAGCCGCGCCGTGGTCACCGGCTCGGCGGCCACCGACGACTGGCACGACGGCGTCAGCGACATCGACGTCGTGTTCGTGGTCACCCGCGATCCGAAGGACGACCTGCCGGCGCTCGCCACCCTCCACGCGGAGTCGACGCCGCACATCGACGGTGTCTACCTGACGGAGTCGGAGATCGCGCGCGGGCCCGATCAGGTCGAGACCGCGCCGCAGGTCGTGGAGGGCGTGCTCCTCAGCGCGCTCGCCGGCGGCCAGCTGAGCTGGGCGACCTGGCGCGAGCTGGAGGACGGCGTGCAGGGGGTCGCCGACGGCGGCGACGTCATCTGGACGCCGACCTCCGACCGCCACCCGGACACCGCTGCGCAAGTGGTGGCCCGCTCGCGCGACGACCTCATCGACTTCTGGGCGCCGGTGGGCGACAGTGCGGAGGCCGAGCTCGCCGACCGGCAGCCCGGAGACGCGGTGCGGTCGGAGACGGTCCGCTGGCTCGCCCTCGGGCCGATCCGGCTCGTGGAGACGATGGAGTCGGGGTACATCGTGTCGAAGACCGCTGCGGCGCGCAGCGCCGCCGAGCGCTGGCCGGAGCACGCGGAGCTGCTCGACCGGGTGGTACGCGATCGCGCCGGCGAGCGCCAGGACTTCACGACCGCCGACGCGCGGCAGGCGATCGCCCTCCTGCGCACCTGCGTCGCCCTCGCCGACTCGTAGCGCACCTCTTCTCGAACACCGAAGGGCACGTCGTTGTCACTTTTCGAGAGGAAAAGCGACAACGACGTGCCCCTCGGCGGAGGTCCGGGTCGTCAGACGCGGGCGGCTTCCACGACGGCTCGCGCAGCGGCGAGGCCGGCGGAGAGGTCGGCCTTCAGGTCGTCGATGTTCTCGAGCCCGACCGACAGACGCACCAGGCCAGGAGTGACGCCCGCGGTGAGCTGCTGCTCCGGGGTCAGCTGGGAGTGCGTGGTCGACGCCGGGTGGATGACCAGGCTGCGCACGTCGCCGATGTTCGCCAGGTGGCTGAACAGCGACAGGTTGTCGACGAGCGCCGCGCCGGCGTCCACTCCGCCCTTGAGCTCGAATGAGAGCACCGCGCCGACGCCCTTGGGGGCGTACTTGTTGGCGGCGGCGTACCAGGGGCTGGTCGGCAGGCCGGAGTAGTTGACGGACGCGACGTCGGGGTGGGCCTCCAGGAACTCCGCGATCTCCTGCGCGTTCTGGGTGTGGCGCTCCACGCGCAGCGAGAGGGTCTCGATGCCCTGGATGAGCTGCCAGGCGCTGGCCGGGGCGATCGCCGAGCCGAGGTCGCGAAGCAGCTGCACGCGGGCCTTGATGATGTAGGCGAGCCCGTCGCCGACCGCGGCGGTGTAGACGGCGCCGTGGTACGACGGGTCGGGCTGCGTCAGGCCCGGGTACTTCTCGGCGTTCTTCGACCACTCGAACGTGCCGCCGTCTACGACGACGCCGCCGATGACCGTGCCGTGGCCGCCGAGGAACTTGGTGGCCGAGTGCACGATGATGTCGGCGCCGTGCTCGAACGGGCGAATCAGGTACGGCGTCGCGATCGTGTTGTCCACGATCAACGGCACGCCGGCCTCGTGAGCGACGTCGGCGACGAGCGCGATGTCGAGGATGTTGATCTTCGGGTTTCCGATGGTCTCCGCGAAGAAGAGCTTGGTGTTGGGGCGGACCGCGCGGCGCCACTCCTCGGCGTCGTCCTGGTTCTCGACGAACGTGGTCTCGATGCCCAGCTTCGCGAGCGTGTACTTGAACAGGTTGTAGGTGCCGCCGTAGATGGAGCTCGACGAGACGATGTGGTCGCCGGCCTGGGCGATGTTCAGCACCGCGAACGTCTCCGCCGCCTGGCCCGAGGCGACGAGGAGGGCGCCGGTGCCCCCTTCGAGCGCGGCGACGCGCTCCTCGACGACCGCCTGGGTCGGGTTCTGGATGCGGGTGTAGATGTTGCCGAACTCGGCGAGCGCGAACAGGTTCTTGGCGTGCTCCGCGTTGTTGAACACGTAGGAGGTCGTCTGGTAGATCGGGGTGGCGCGAGCGTTGGTCACCGGGTCGGGTGCGGCACCGCTGTGGATCTGCTTGGTCTCGAACTGCCAGTCGGCGGCGTCGGTCATGGCTTTCGCTCCTTGTTCGGGTGAGTGCACCGTTCGGTGGTCGGTAACACGCTAGGCTCGCGGCCGCGCGGGGGCAACGCTGCCGAAACATGCCGTAACCCGAGAGAATAGGCAGCATGAGCAGCAGACGCGTGGTCGTGACGGGAGCGAGTTCGGGGATCGGGGCGGCGACGGTCCGCCTGTTCCGCGAGGGGGGCTGGGAGGTCGTGGGCGTCGCCCGCCGCCAGGACCGTCTCGACGAGCTGGCTGCCGAGACCGGCGCCGACGTCTTCGCCGCCGACCTGACCCGCCAGGAGGACGTCGACGCGCTGCGCGACCACCTGGCAGCGACCGGGCCGATCCACGCCCTCGTCAACAACGCCGGCGGGGCCAAGGGGCTCGACTCGGTGGAGGCCTCCAGCGTCGACGACTGGGTGTGGATGTACGAGATCAACGTCATCGGCACCAAAAGGGTGATCAGCGCTCTGCTGCCGCTGCTCCGCGACGGCGCACGGGAGTCCGGCCACGCCGACATCCTGAACGTCACGTCGATCGCCGGCCTCGCCGCCTACGTGGGCGGCGGCGGATACAACGCCGCCAAGTACGCCGAGCACGCCCTCACGGAGGTGCTGCGGCTGGAGCTGAACGGCGAGCCCATCCGTGTCGTCGAGGTGGCGCCAGGGATGGTCGCCACCGAGGAGTTCTCGCTCGTTCGCTTCGACGGCGACAAGGCGCGTCGCGACGCGGTCTACGAGGACGTGCCGGAGCCGCTCACGGCGGAGGACATCGCGGAGACGATCGTGCACGCGTTGGAGCTCCCGCGGCACGTCGACCTCGACCTGATCGTGGTCAAGCCGGTCGCACAGGCGGCGTCGTACCGGTTCGCCAAAGGGCCTCTGCGGGTCAAGGACTAGCCGTGGCCGACGACGCGAAACGCAGACGCTGGGAGGCGGCCACGGTGTGGCCGGGCATCGTCGCGAGCGTCGCGTTCCTCGTCGCGTACTCGTGGACGGTGCTGGAGCCGGACATGCCGCAGGAGCTGTACCGCCTCCTCCTCTGGCTGCTCGGGCTCATCTGGCTCGCGTTCCTCGTCGACTACGTCGTACGGTTCCGGCTCGCGAGCGACAGGCGCAGCTTCGTGCGGCACAACCTCGTCGACCTGCTGTCGGTGCTCATCCCGCTGGCTCGCCCGTTCCGGCTGATCGTGGACCTGTTCCGCATCCCGAGCCTGCGCGGCAACTCGGGCAGCCACCTGCGGCGACGGATCGTCATCATCGCCGGCACCTTCGTCGTGATGTTCATCTACGTCATCTCGCTGGCCGAGTACCAGGTGGAGCGCTATGCCGCCGGGTCGAACATCCGCTCGTTCGGAGACTCGCTCTGGTGGGCGTGCGTCACGATGGCGACCGTCGGCTACGGCGACTACTACCCCGTGACCGTGACCGGGAGGCTGCTCGCGGTCATCCTGATGATCGGCGGCGTCGCCATCGTCGGAACGGCGAGCGCGACGATCGTCAGCTACCTGAACGAGCAGACCCAGCAGGCCAGGCAGCGACGGTCGGGGCAGCGGGACGTGGGCCGCGAGCTGAACCTGCCCTCCAACGACGCCCCGGACGACGACCAGGGCGGTCCCGCGTAACACAGCACCGGCCACCTTCCCGCTCCGGGAGAATGAACCCATGGAGTGGCAGACCTCGGCGGACACAGCACCTTCGAGCTTCATCACGGAGGCTCTGGCGCGATCACTGCTGGGCAAGCCTCCGGCGAGCGGGGCGTGGAAGGAGTCGGACGCCGAGGGGTCGCGGCGATTCGCGGGCATCGGCGCCTTCGCCTTCGAGAGCGGCGAGAGCCTCCCCTTCGTGCGCATCGCCTACGAGACCTGGGGCGAGCTCTCGCCGGAGGCCGACAATGCCGTACTGGTGCTGCACGCCCTGACCGGCGACAGCCACGCCGTCGGGCCCTCCGGCATCGGCCATCCCACCCCCGGCTGGTGGCAGGGCGTCATCGGCCCGGGCAAGGCCATCGACACCGACCGCTGGTTCGTGGTCGCCCCCAACATGCTCGGCGGCTGCCAGGGGACCACCGGTCCCGCCTCGATCGCCCCGGACGGCGCCGAATGGGGTCCGCGGTTCCCGTTCACCACCATCCGCGACCAGGTGAACGCGCAGGCCGCTTTCGCGGACGCGATCGGGGTCGGGCGCTGGGCCGCCGTGATCGGCGGCTCGATGGGCGGCATGCAGGCGCTCGAGTGGGCGGTCTCGTTCCCCGAGCGCGTCGAGCGGCTGGCCGTGATCGCCGCTCCCCCGTTCTCCACCGCGGACCAGATCGCGCTCAACTCGGTGCAGATCGAGGCGGTGCGCACCGACCCGCTCTTCCACGGCGGCCTCTACTACGACGAGAAGGACGGCGAAGGCCCGCACCGCGGCCTGGCGCTCGCCCGCCGGATGGCGCTCCTCAACTACCGGAGCCCGTCGGAGCTCAACGAGCGCTTCGAGCGCGCCTGGCAGAGCGGGATCAGCCCCCTGGGCGGAGGAGGCCGGTTCGCCGTCGAGTCGTACCTCGACTTCCACGGCAACAAGTTCACCCGCCGCTTCGACGCGAACAGCTACCTCACCCTCGTGGAGGCGATGAACTCGCACGACGTCGGCCGCGGCCGCGGCGGCCTGGCGGCGGCGCTCGCGCGCGTCACCGCCCGCACGCTCGTGGTCGGCATCGACAGCGACCGGCTGTTCCCCGTGGAGGGACAGGAGCTCATCGCCTCCCACCTCCCGGAGACGATCGACGGTAGAGTTCCGGTGGTGATCCGCTCCGACTTCGGTCATGACGCGTTCCTGATCGAAGACGATGCGATCACCGAGCAGCTGAGGAGGCTGTTCGAGGCTTGAGGGGAACGGAGGGGCATGTCGCGCATCCAGAAGGAGCGTGATCGGCTTCTCGCCACCACCGCCCGCACCGTCGGCCTCACCGCGACCGCGACGGCGCTGTTGACCCTGAGCGTCCCCGGCACCATCCCCCTGCCCCTGTACTTCGCGTCGCTCGTGCTGCTCGCCTGCATGGGGGTGGCGCAGTTCCAGCTCGCGACGCTCACCCGGCTGACCGTGTGGATGTGCGTCATCGTCGTGGCGGGTGTCGGGATCATCGCCCTGAACCTGCTGCCGAAGTCGCAGCTCGGACCGTCGGCGGTCACCACGGTCGGCGTCGTCGGCGCCGTCGGCGTCGCCTGCGTGTCGCTGCTGGGGCCGACCTCCCGTCGTCGCACCCTGCTGGCGATCCTCGCCGGCGCCGCGACCCTCGCCGCCACGGTGACGACGCTGCTCGTCACGGGCTCCCGCCTCCTCGAGGTGCTGATCTTCATCGTGGCCGGCTGGGTCGCCCTCACCGCCACCGGCGTCTGGCTGGCCCGCACGGTGCCGCGGGCCCTCAAGCGCATCTCCACCATGAGCCGCGCCTATCGCGTCGAGCGCCAGGCGAGCGAGACGGAGGCGCGACGCCGCCAGGGCGCCCGCCTGCTGCACGACACCGTGCTCGCCACGCTCACTCTGCTCGCCCACTCCGGTGTCGGTGTCGGCGTCGGCGCGCTGCGCGAGCAGGCCGCGGAAGACGCGGCGCTGCTGCGTCAGCTGCGCCTCGGCTTCACGCCGGACCCGACGCGGTCGGGCGACTACCGCCTCAAGCCGGTCGAGGAGTCCACGCTCGGCAACACCCTGGAGTCGGTGAAGCAGCGCTTCCGCCGGATGGGGCTGGAGGTCAACTGGCACGGCGCCGGCCAGGTGCTGCTGCCGAGCGACGTGCTCGACTCGTTCCTGCTCGCCCTCGGCGAGTGCCTCGAGAACGTGCGCAGGCACTCCGGCGTCAACGAGGCGCACGTCACGATCACCGACGACGAGACGACGGTGCGCGCGATGGTCACCGACGCGGGCAAGGGTTTCGACGTCGCGAGCATCGAGGAGGGCCGCCTCGGCTTCACCGAGTCCATCGTCGCCCGCCTCCGCGACGTCGGAGGCAACGCGCGACTGTTCTCATCGCCCGGCAGCGGGACGACCGTGGTGCTGGAGGTGCCCAAGTGAGCCCGGACGACCGCACCATCCCCCTCTCCCGCGGGCTGCTCGGCTCCCGCCGGTCGGGCGCCGTGGGCTCCGCGACCCTCCCCCGCGGGCGACAGGAGCGCGACGCGCTCGGCCGCGCGCGCCTCGACCTCGGGTTCAACATCGCCTCCGTCGCGCTCATCGCCTTCCTGTTCGCCATCATGGTGATCACAGCGCCGAACTACCCCGACCTCGCATTGAGCCTCGCCGCGTGGGGCGTACTGCTGGTCACCCTGGTGACGGCGCTCGTGCTGCGGTTCCGGCTGCCCGACCTCCTGCCGAACTGGCTGTTCGCCGTCGCGCTCGCGCTCTGGGCGGCGGTCGTCGTGCTCGACGTCCTCGGCACCGCGACATCGGCGGCCTGGATCCCGCTCACGGCCGCAGCCGCCGTCGGCCCGGCCCTGCTGCTCTGCGTGCCGGTGCGGCCCGCGCGCGACATCGTCCTCGCCACAGCGGTGCTCGGCGTCGTGCTGGCGGCGGTGCTGCTGTTCCGTTCGATGGGCCACCTCCAGATGCTCGGCCCCAGCGTCGCCACGGTCGCCATCGCGATCGCGCCTCCCCTGGTCGGCATGCAGGTCGTCCGGTCGCTCAGCACGCTCGTGCAGCTGGAGCTCGACCTCGTCCAGGTGCAGAGCACGGTGTCGTCGCCCGGTTATGCCGTCGGGATGATGGCGTCGGAGGAGCTCGCCCGCCTCGACCTCGCCGCCGAGCGCCTCCTCGACGGGGTGGCGACCGGTCGCACCGCCCTCCCCCTCGACGAGGCCACCTCCGACACGGCCGCCAGCATCGCCACCGAGCTGCGGCTGCACCTCATCCAGGGCCGCAAGGAGACCTGGCTGTACCACGCCGTGACGGAGTCGGCGCTGCTCGGCCCGACCGTCACCCTCACCGACCCCGACGGCCTCGCCGCGGGACTCACGCGCGATCAGCGCGACGGCCTCCTCACCGCTGTGTGGCTGCTGATCAGCGACCCGGTACGCTCCGGAGCGGGTCAGGCGCGCACGCTCAGCCTCGACATCGAACGCGCCGCCGGACCGCAGGTGGCCGCAGGATCGGCCGTGGCGACCGGTGCGACAATGGCGATTGTGATCACGACCACCGGTGTGCCGCGAAACGGGGTAGACCCTGCGGCGTGGCAAGCTATCCGTAAGGTGGGACGCCACGCCGAGTCGTACTCCGACTCGGCGCTCCGCATCGAGATCACCACCGTGAGCGACACAACGGCCGAGCTGACCTGACCAGGCCCGGCCATCCGAAGGAAGAAAGGCTGCTCATGAGCGAGGCTCCCCCCATCAGAATCGCCATCGTCGACGATCACAAGATGCTGCTCGGCGCCCTCACCGAATGGATCCGCGGCGCAGCGGACGACATCCGCATGGTCGCGGCCGTCGCCAGCTGGCCCGAGCTGCTGACGCACCCCGAGTTCCCGGTGGACGTCGTGCTGCTCGACCTCGACCTCAAGGACAACATCCCCATCTCGCTCAAGCTGTCGACGCTCAAGACGACCGGCGTGCGGACGGTGCTGATGAGCACCTACTCCGAGCCGGCCGTGGTGCGCGAGGCGCTGGCCGCGGGCGCGCTCGGCTACCTCGTCAAGAGCGAGGACGCCGAGATGATCGTGGAGGCCATCCGGGCCGCCAGCAAGGGCGAGTCCTTCATCTCGGCGGAGCTCGACCTGGCCCTCAACGCCGGCGAGCTCGGCGGCGCGCCGAAGCTCAGCGCGCAGGAGCGCCGCGTGATGGCGCTCTACGGCGCCGGCGAGCCGGTGAAGGCCGTGGCCTTCCAGCTCGGGATCTCGGACGAGACCGCCAAGAGCTACCTCAAGCGTATCCGCGAGAAGTACCGCGTGGCCGGCTACGACGTGGGCACGAAGGTGGCGCTGCGCAAGCGCGCGATCCAGGACGGCATCCTCCTCCAGAACGACTGAGTGGCGCCGCGCCGGTCCCGCCGCAGCGGGGTCGCAACACGCCGTTACGGTGCGTTGGTAACGGCGTGTTGCGTCCCCTCGGCACCGGGTCCGCGCCGGGTTGGCGTCACGTAACGCGATTGAAACGTCACACTCGAAACGATTCGATAGACTGACGGAGTGAACCCCGTCATCAACGGGCCGACGCAGCTGTCGTCGGCCCGTACTCGTCTTGCCCTGCTCGCTCTCGCCCTCGGCGGTTTCGGCATCGGCTCCACGGAGTTCGTCGCCATGGGCCTGCTGCCGAACATCGCCAACGACCTGCTGCCGCAGCTCTATGCGGCCTCCCCCACCGCGGCGAACGCGCAGGTGGGCTGGATCATCTCGGCCTACGCGCTCGGCGTCGTCGTCGGCGCGCCGACCATCGCCGCGATGGCCGCGCGCTGGCCGCGCAAGAAGCTGCTGCTCTGGCTGCTGGTCGCCTTCACAGTCGGCACGGTCGCCTCCGCGCTCGCACCCACCTTCCAGCTCGTGCTGCTGGCCCGCTTCGTCTCGGCGCTGCCGCACGGCGCCTACTTCGGCATCGCCTCCCTGGTCGCCGCATCGCTGATGGGGCCGGGCAAGCGCGGGCAGGGCGTCGCCTTCGTGCTCTCAGGGCTGACGATCGCCAACGTCATCGGCGTCCCCTTCATCACCTGGATCGGGCAGACGCACGGCTGGCGCATCGCCTACATGGTCGTCGCGGCGATCTTCGCCCTGACTTTCGCCGCCGTCGCCCTGCTGGTGCCCTGGCAGGCCGGCGACCCCAAGGCCACCCTCCGCAACGAGCTCAGGGCGTTCACCCGCCTGCAGGTCTGGCTCGCCCTCCTCATCGGAGCGATCGGCTTCGGCGGCTTCTTCGCCGTCTACACCTACGTCGCCCCGATGGTGACGACGGTCACGGGGCTGACGGCGTCCGCTGTCCCGCTGGTGCTGATACTGGTCGGCGTCGGGATGACGGTCGGCAACATCCTCGGTGGCCGCCAGGCCGACCGCGGCGTCGAGCTCGGGATGCTGCTGTTCTTCGGCGTGATGCTCGCCGGTCTGGCGGCACTGTTCTTCACGGCGTGGAGTCTCGCGGGCCTCCTGATCTCGATCTTCGTCATCGCCGCCGCCGCGTCGGCGCTCTCGCCGATGATCCAGACGCGCCTGATGGACGTCGCGCACGACAGCCAGTCGATCGCCGCCGCCCTCAACCATTCGGCGCTCAACATCGCGAACGCGTCGGGCGCGTTCCTCGGCGGCCTCACGATCGCGGCCGGCTTCGGCTACCTGTCGCCGATCCTCGTCGGCATCGTCCTGGCCGTGGCCGGCATCGCGCTCGCGCTCGTGTCGTTCGGCATCGACCGCTCCCGCCTCCGGCGCGGCGTCGACACCGGCGTGGTTCACGCCCAGCGCCCCGACCCGGTCCCGATCGACTGACGCGCCGCCGAGCCGAGGGACGCGTTGCCGAGGGGCACGTTGTTGTCGCTTTCGGGCGCCGAAAGCGACAACGACGTGCCCTTCGCGCTCAGTGCGGGAGGCTCAGTGCGGGAGGCTCAGTGCGGGAGGCTCAGTGCGACTGGGCCTCGAAGAACTCGGTGACATCGACGTCGTCGTCGACGGGGTCGCCGTGACGGAACCCGGTGCGGATCGCCCCCACGATCGCGACGAGCACCGCCCCCAAGAGCGTGCCGGCGACCAGCACGAGCACGGGCAGGTAGATCGGCCAGCCGTACGCCAGCACGTAGTAGGCGATCGTGAACGCGACCGGGTCCACTACTGCGCCTCGCCCCGCTCCAGCGCCGCCTCCAGCCGCTCGACCTTGCCCTCGATCTCGCCGCTGTACCCGGGCCGGATGTCGGCCTTCAGCACGAGCGAGACCCGGGAGCCGTAGGCGCCGACGGCCTCCGTGGCCCGGCGGATGACGTCGAAAACCTCGTCCCAGTCGCCCTCGATCTCCGTGAACATCGACGACGTGCGGTTCGGAAGGCCGGACTCGCGCACGATGCGCACCGCCGCGGCGACCGCGTCGTGCACGGACGCGTCGGGCCCTTCGCCCCCGCTCGGCGCCACCGAGAATGCGACCAGCATGAGTCCTCCTTCGTCCGGCACCAGTCTAGAAGCTAGGCTCCGGCTTATGGCCGAATCCGTCGTTCCCGTGCACCTCGACGTCACCTGGGGCCCCAACGCGCCGTTCGCGGTGCTGATGTCGTCCGATGAGGGCCACGCCGTCCTGGCCATGCTCGCGCGCGATGGCGAGGGAAGCGTCGTGCTCTCCTGGCACGGAACCCGCTTCGCGTCGGGCGGCTCCCCGAATGACGAGGCGATCAGTGGTCATCGCCTTTACCGCAAGGGCCTGCGCGAGGTGCTGTGGGCCGGCGAAGTGAACGGCAGTCGGCTCATCGCCTCCCTCGAGAAGCAGAACCGGGTGCATCCACGCCACAATCCTCGGCGCTTCGCCGGCTTGGTGCACCACATCGTACTGACGAAGGAGAACACGTACGAGGTCGTCGCTGAGACCTTCACCACGCACACGGTCGACGCGTCCCCGATCGACGCCGCGACCCGAATTCTGAGCGAGGACGCCTAGGCCCCGGCCTCCTGCACCGGCACCGGGTGCGCGCCGGGCGCCGCGCGGAACGGCCATGCGTGCGCGGGCAGCAGGTCGCCCGCCGCTTCGTCGGCGTGGCGCTTGCGCCAGAGCGCGCCGATCGTCCAGCCGAGGATCACGAAGTACATGAGGTTGCGCACGGTCAGCACCGCCACCATGATCGGCAGCGGGATGAGCAGCCCGTCGTAGAGGTACGGGTAGATCACCTGGGTGAGCGCCGCGGTGACGAGCACGAGCACCGCGGGGGTCTTGAATCCGCGGCCCTGGTAGATCAGGCCGATCACGACCGGTGCCGCGAGCCAGGTGATGTACTGCGGCGAGCCGACCTTGTTGAAGGCGATGAAGGCCGTGACCAGCGCCAGCGACAGCTCCGGCAGGATGCGGGTGTACGGCGTTCCCCGCCGCAGCGAGCGGATGCCGATCAGGGCGACAACGATCGCGGTGAGGCCGAACAGCGGGTTCATCAGTGAACCGGCCGCCACCGTGCCCTCGCCGGTGACCTGGAACGTCAGCAGATCCCGGTCGTAGTAGACCACGGCGCCAGGCACGTGGAACGCCGCCTGCCACATCCAGAACGTCGCCACCGGCGCCTCGATCTGGATGCCGCGTCCGGTCTGCATCGTGATGAAGCTGAGCACGTGGAGGCCGGCGCCGAAGATGAGCGGGACGGCGACGATGATGGCGCTGGTGACCGCCGCGGTCGCGACGATGCGCCAGCGCGATTTCAGGCCGATCACCGCGGCCAGGAGGATGGCGGCCGGCCACACCTTGATCCACGTCGCGACCGTCAGCACCACCACCGCAGCACGCTCGTGGAGGGTCAGCCAGAGCACACCGACGACGGCGAGCGCCGCCGAGACCGAGTCGAGCCGGCCGACGGCGATCGGGCCGAGCAGCAGCAGGAACGCCAGCCACCACCAGCCGGCGACCAGCCGCCGCGGCTCCCGCCCGACGATGAGGACGGCGAAGGCGGCGGCGTTCAGCAGCAGGACCATCGTCAGCCAGCCGCCGACGTAGTTGTCCGCTCCGAACAGCAACGGCAGCATCACCGGCACGATCGCCGCGAACGGGTACACCCAGTCCGCGTTCACGCCGACGATCTCCGTGCCCTGCGCCGCGAGCTGCGCCCAGGGCTTGTAGACCCACATCACGTCGCCGAGGCCCTTGCCCTGGGCGAGCGCGAGCCCGCCGATGACGAGGTGGACGACCAGGAACGCGATCCACAGGCTCAGCGGGCTGGAGGCCACGCGGCTGAGGGTCGTGCCGGGCAGCAGCCCCGCGATGGCCTGCGTACCGTCGTTGCGAGCGGCGATGCGTGCCCCGGAGGCCGCACCCGACTCGTTGCTCGCAGCGCTCGTCCCCGCCGCGTCAATCCCCATGGGGCCTCATCCTAGGGGACGTACCCGAACCCCGACCGACGCCGCAGCCCCTCCCGTGTGCGAGGTCGCTCAGCTTCCGGCGAGCAGTCGGCGAAGCACGCCAGGAACGGCCTCCGCCACGTCGAGGGCCACCACGGGGCCGCCCTGCGACGCGCTCTCGCCCGCCCTGCCGTGCACCCAGGCCGCCGTCGCGGCGAGCGCCGCCAGCGCGTCGTGCCCGCGCTCGCCCACCGCGTCGGCGTGCGTGGCGACCAGGGCACCGAGCACCCCGCCGAGCACGTCGCCGCTTCCGGCGGTCGCCAGCCACGCGGGACCTGCGGTGACGGTGATGCGCTGCCCTCCCGGGGCCACGACGTGGGTGGTGTGCCCCTTGAGCAGCACCGTCACGCCGAGGGCGGAGGCTGCACGCTCGGCCCAGCCACCGGGGTCGGCGCGGATCTCGTCCGAGTCAGGGGTCGGCGCGTCGCCGCCGGCCGCCGCCAATGCCACCGCCAGTTCGCGATAGTGCGGCGTGATGACGACCGGCCCTGTCGCGCGGGACACCAGGTCGAGCGCTCCCGCGTCGATCACGAGCGGGGTGCCGTCGTCGAGCGCAGCGTTCAGGCGGCGGGCGTCGTCGTCGCTGCGGTCGTCGGCCGACATCCCCGAGCCGAGGAGCCAGGCTTGCACCCTGCCAGGCGCGGAGACGACCTCGGGGCGACGGCGCAGCACCTCCTCCGCCGCGTGCGGCGCTCCGAGGTAGCGGATCATCCCGACGCCGGTGCGCGCGGCCGCCTCTGCGCCGAGCACCGCGGCGCCCGGATAGCGCGCCGACCCGGTGACCATGCCGAGCACGCCGCGCAAGTACTTGTCGTCGTCGTCCGTCGGCACGGCGATCCACCCGTGGGCGTCGCCGGCCTCCCAGGTCTTCGGCTCCTGCCGGTCGCGGTTGTCGTCCATCGCACCTCCCGTCGCCCACGATAGATTCAAGGGATGAGCATCTCCATCCCCGGAACGGTGGTCGTCTTCGATTACGGCGAGGTCATCTCGGTCACTCCGAGCGAGACGGACCGGACGGCGCTGGTGGGGATCGCCGGCGGCGACGCCGAGCAGTTCTGGCCGGCCTACTGGCGGCACCGCAACGCGCTCGACCAGGGAACGCTGACGATCCAGCAGTACTGGCGCGGCATCGAGCGCGAGCTCGGCGAGAGCTGGGAGGACGCGACCATCCACCGCCTGTGGCTGGCCGACTTCCGCAGCTGGCTGACCCTCGACCACGACACTCTCCAGGTCCTCCTCGACCTGAAAGCCGGCGGCACGCGCCTCGCGCTGCTCTCGAACGCCGGGCGCGACTTCGGCTCGTACTTCCGGCACGGCACGCTCGGCGACCTGTTCGAGCGGGTGTTCGTGAGCGGCGAGCTGGGCACCGTCAAGCCCAGCGCCGAGATCTTCGAGCACGTCATGGCCGAGCTCCACGTGACCCCCGAGCAGATGGTCTTCATCGACAACAAGGCCGAGAACGTGGAGGGCGCCCGGTCGCTCGGCATCGCCGGGCACGTCTACACATCGGCCGCCGACCTCCGGGCATATCTGCAGGGCCTGGAAGCTTAGGAATCGTATGACCTCCCTCTTCGACCCGATCACCCTGCGCGGCGTCACCGTCCGCAACCGCATCTGGACCTCTCCGATGTGCCAGTACTCCGTGCTCGACGAGTCGGGCGTGCCGCAGACCTGGCAGCTCGTCCACCTCGGCTCGCTCGCGGTCGGCGGCAGCGGCATCGTGTTCACGGAGGCGACCTCCGTCAACCCGGAGGGCAGGATCTCGCCCCGCGACACCGGCATCTGGTCGGACGAGCAGGCGGAGGCCTGGCGGCCGATCGTGGCGTTCATCACCGAGCAGGGCGCCGTGCCCGGCATCCAGCTCGCGCACGCGGGCCGCAAGGCCTCCAGCTGGCCGGCCTGGGGCTTCGAGGACCGCCACGGCTCCGTCCCCGTCGAGGAGGGAGGCTGGGCGGCCGTCGCGCCGTCGGCCGTCGCGTTCGGCGACCTCGCGGTGCCCGCCGAGCTCGACCACGCCGGCATCGACGCCATCGTGAGCGACTTCCGCTCCGCAGCGCGACGCTCGGTCGACGTCGGCTTCCGCATCATCGAGCTGCATGCCGCGCACGGCTACCTGCTGCACGAGTTCCTCTCCCCCATCGCCAACCACCGCACCGACGAGTACGGCGGCTCGCTCGAGAACCGGGCGCGGCTGCTGCTCCGGATCGTGTCGGCGGTGCGCGACGAGGTCGGCGACGGCGTCCCGCTGTTCGTCCGGTTCTCCGGCAGCGACTGGACTCCGGGAGGCTGGGACGAGCAGCAGACCGCTACCGTCGCCGCCTGGGCGCAAGAGGCGGGCGCCGACTTCTTCGACATCTCGTCCGGCGGCATCCAGACGGGCGTCCGCATCCCGCTCGAGCCCGGCTACCAGGTGCCGTTCGCCGAGCACGTCCGCAGCTCCGCGGAGGTTGATGTGAGCGCCGTCGGTCTGATCACCACGCCGCAGCAGGCGGCCGACATCGTCGAGAACGGCAGCGCGGACGCCGTGATGCTGGCGCGCGAACTCCTGCGCGACCCGCATTTCCCGTTGCGGGCCGCTCATGAGCTCGGTGCCACGATCGACTACTGGCCTCCGCAGTACCTGCGGGCGCAGTGGCGAGACTGACCTACATGGGCGAGTTCGGCTGCGTCAGGCAGAGGTAGTTGCCTTCGCTGTCCTGGAACCAGGCCGACTTGCCCTCGTCGTCCGTCGCGACTCCGTTCTCGGTCTTCAGGCCCGGGAAGTCGTAGTCGGCGAAGACGACGCCCTTGCCGCGGAGGTGCTCCATCTCTGCGGCGATGTCGTCCACCAGCCAGCACATCGAGGTGTTCTGCGCGGTGCCGGCGTTGGCGGTCTCGTAGATGTAGATCCAGGAGTCGCCACCGGTGCGGTAGCGGGCGCCCTGTTCGCTCAGGTCCTCCGGCTCGAGTTCGAGCTTGTCGCGGAACCACGCCACGGCACGGGACAGATCGGCTGCGGGGAGGACGGAGTAGGTCTTGCTTGACGATAACATGAGAATTTCTCCAGTTCTTTCGCGCGGCATGCTACTCCGGCCCGGGAGGTTTGGCGCTCGTGGACCGGACGGTCTCGGTGGGCGGCTCAGCGGCGCCGAGTCGCGTCCTGCACCTCGCCCACGAGCTCCTCGATGATGTCCTCGAGGAACAGCACGCCCGCGGTCGCGCCCTCCCCATCGACGGCGCGCGCCAGGTGGCTGCCCGTGCGGCGCATGCTCGCCAGGGCGTCCTCCAGATCGCTGTCGACGAAGACGGTCACCAGCCGGCGGATCCGCTTGGCGGGAACCGGGAGGTCGAACCCGGTCTCCTCCAGGTCGAGCACGTCTTTCAGATGCAGGTAGCCGGTCGGCTCGCCGTCGGCGTCCGGCACGACGTACCGCGAGAAACCGTGCTTCGCCACGGCTTTCTCGACGTCGGCCGGAGTCGGCGCCGCCGGCAGCGAGACGAGCGTCTCGGGCTTGACCATGGCGTCGCGCACCTTCTTCGCGGTGAACTCGAACGCGGCGGTCAGCGCGCCGGTGCGGTCGGTCAGGAGGCCCTCCCGCGTCGACTGGCTCACGATGGTCGCGACCTCGTCGAGGGTGAAGGTGCTCGCGGCCTCGTCCTTCGGCTCCACGCGGAACAGCCTGAGCACGCTGTTCGCCGTCGCGTTCAGGGCGACGATGATCGGCCGCACCGCGCGCCCCACGCCGACGAGCGGAGGCGCGAGCAGCAGCGCGGCCCTGTCAGGCATCGAGAACGAGATGTTCTTCGGCACCATCTCACCGAACACGACGTGCAGGAACGACACCACCACCAGGGCGATCACGAACGCGACCGTGCCGATCACGTCCTCCGACCAGCCCGTGGCGCCGAGCGGAACCTCGAGCAGGTGGTGGATCGCCGGCTCGGACACGTTCAGGATCAGCAGCGAGCAGACGGTGATTCCGAGCTGCGTCGTCGCGAGCATGAGGGTCGCGTGCTCCATCGCGTAGAGCGCGGTCTTCGCGCTGCGCTTGCCGCGTTCGGCGAGGGGCTCGATCTGCGAACGGCGTGCGGAGATGACCGCGAACTCGGCGCCGACGAAGAACGCGTTCACGAGGAGGAGCACCACCAGCCAGGCGATGCCGGCCCAGTCGCTCATGCGTCACCTCCCGTCGTCGATTCCTCCGGATCGGGCGTGTACCGGATCCGGTCGACGCGGCGGCCCTCCAGGCGCTCGACCCGCAGCGTGCCGCCGTCGATCGGCACCTCGTCGCCGACCTTCGGGAGGCGCCCGAGCTCGTTCATGACGAAGCCGGCCACCGTCTCGTAGGGGCCTTCCTCCGGCACGGTCACGCCGGCCTGCTCCTGCAGCTCGTCCGGTCGCAGGATGCCGGGGAAGGTGATGGAGTCGCGCCCGCGCACCACACCGGCGCGCGTGCGATCGTGCTCGTCGGCGACCTCCCCGACGATCTCCTCCACGAGATCCTCCAGGGTGGCGATGCCGGAGGTCCCCCCGTACTCGTCGACCACGACCGCCATCTGGTAACCGCGGCCGCGCAGCTCGCCGAGCAGCGTGTCGAGGTGCATGGTCTCCGGCACGCGCAGCGCCTCCGTCTGCAGAGCGGAGACGGGGACGCGCGCGCGACGCTGGCGCGGCACCGCGACGGCCTGCTTGACGTGCACGAAGCCGACGACGTCGTCGACGTCCTCGTCGACGACGGGGAACCGGGAGTACCCGGTCGTGCGCGCGAGGCCGATCACCGTCTGAGCCGGGTCGGTGCGCTTGACCGCCTCCACACGCGGCCGGGGAGTCATCACGTCGGAGGCGGTGCGCGCCGAGAACGCCAGCGTCCGGCTCAGCAGCGTCGCGGTGTCCGCCTCGAGCACACCGGCACTCGCCGAACGCCGGACCAGCGACGAGAGCTCGTCGGCCGTGCGCGCGGCCGACAGCTCCTCCTTCGGCTCGATGCCGAGCAACCGGAGGAACCCGTTGGCGGTGCCGTTGAGCACGAAGACGAACGGGCGGAAGACCGTCGTGAACACCGTCTGGAACGGGATGACCAGCTTGGCCGTCGCGATCGGCAGCGCCAGCGCGAAGTTCTTGGGCACGAGCTCGCCGAGGATCATCGACAGCAGCGTGGCGACGGCGATCGCGACCACCGACGCGATGGGGACCACGGCGACGTCGGGAAGTCCCAGCGCCGTCAGCGGGCCGCGCAGGAGCGAGCTGATGGCCGGCTCCATCGTGTAACCGGTGAGCAGCGTCGTCAGTGTGATCCCGAGCTGCGCGCTCGAGAGGTGCGTCGAGGTGATCTTCAGGGCCGCGATCGTCATGGTGAGACGGGACTCGCCGCGCGCCCGTCTCGCCTCGAGGTCGCCGCGGTCGAGGTTGACCAGGGCGAATTCGCTGGCCACGAAGAGGCCGGTGCCGACGGTGAGCAGGAGGCCGACCCCCAGCATGATCCACTCATAGAGCATGGCGATCACCCCGCGCAGGGGGACTCATCGGATGGAATGGGCTGGCAGAAGGAGGGTCGTCCATTTCGCGAGCCAGTATAGCGGCGCGGCCCGCGGAATTGCCTGGTTCCCGCGCGAGCGGATCGATTCCCAGCCGGCGCATCGACTCGCCATAGGGCGCGCGAAGCGAGCGACGGCATCCTCGCGCCAGAAGCGCACCGAGAGGAATCACTCATGAGCACCACAGCCCCGAATCCAAACCAGAGCCAGCCTTGGCAGCCGGCTCCGCAGTACGCGCAGCAGCCCCCGTACGTTCCGCAGCCGCAGTACGCTCCTGAGCCGCAGTACGCACAGGAATCGGCCATGCCTGCAGCGAAGCCGTCGCACGGAAGCGTCCTGCACCGCTGGCCCACCTGGGCGCAGAACACCGCGCTCGCAGTCGGCGCGGTCGCGGTGCTCGTGATCGTCTTCTTCGCGGGCTACTTCACGGCCAACGCCGTCGACCACGCCCGCGGCGGCTTCGGCACCGGGCAGAACTTCACCCCGCGCCAGTTCGGAGGCAACGGCAACGGCTTCGGCGGCCAGTCCGGCAACGGCTCCGGAGGCCAGTCCGGCTCCGGCAACGGCTCCTGAGCCGCGCTACCAGCTGACCGGAAGGGCCTTGCCCTCCTCGTAGCCGGCGGCCGACTGGATGCCGACCAGGGCACGGTCGTGGAACTCCGTCAGCGTGCGGGCCCCCGCGTAGGTGAACGAGCTGCGAAGCCCGGTGGTGATCATGTCGAGGAGGTCCTCCACCGACGGACGCAGCGGGTCCAGGTAGATGCGCGAGCTCGAGATGCCCTCGGCGAAGAGCGTCTTGCGGGCCTGCTCGAAGGGGTCGAGCCGCTCGAACCGACCCTTGACCGCCTTCGTGGAGGCCATGCCCCAGCTCTCCTTGTAGAGGGCGCCGCGGTCGTCGGCGACCAGAGCGCCCGGCGCCTCGATGGTGCCGGCGAACCACGAGCCGATCATCACGGAGGCGCCGCCCGCGGCGAGCGCGAGGGCGACGTCGCGCGGGTAGCGCACGCCGCCGTCGGCCCAGACGTGGGCGCCGAGCTCGCGAGCGGTCGCGCTGGTCTCCAGCACGGCGGAGAACTGCGGCCGGCCGACGGCCGTCATCATGCGGGTGGTGCACATCGCGCCCGGGCCGACGCCGACCTTGAGGATGTCCGCGCCGGCCGCGACCAGGTCGCGCACCGCCTGCTCCGTCACGACGTTGCCCGCGACGATCGGCAGTCCGAGGCCGAGGCTCTTGACCGTGTGGATCGCCCGGCGCATGCCGTCCTGGTCGCCGTGCGCGGTGTCGATCACCAGCACGTCGACGCCCGCGGCGGCGAGAGCCTTCGCCTTGGAGGCCACGTCGCCGTTGATGCCGACGGCGGCCGCGACGCGCAGCCGGCCGTGCGCGTCCAGCGCCGGAGTGTAGATCGTGGAGCGGAGGGCGCTCGTGCGGCTGAGCGTGCCGACCACGCGCCCGTGGTCGAGGACCGGCGCGAACGTGAGGCCCGCGGCCTCCATCACGTCGAACGCCGCCCGGCCGTCGGGGAGGTCCTCCGCGTCCAGCGAGGTCAAGGCGCCGTGCAGGAGGTCGCCGATGCGCGCGTCCGGAAGCGCCGACCCCAGCTGCGGGGCGGCGAGGCAGCCGAGGTAACGGCCGCCCTCGTCGCTCACCACGACGCCGTGCCCGTCGACGGGCGGCACGCGGCGGAGCACGTCGGCGACCGTCTCGTGCGGCAAGGCGGAGTACGGGGTGTCGAAGGCGACCGGCTGCGCCTTGACCCAGCGGATCGCCTCGTCGAGGTCCTGCAGGTGCATGTCCTGCGGCAGCACCCCGAGGCCGCCGCGCCGGGCGAGCGTCGCGGCGAGCCGCTTCCCGGTCACCGAGTTCATGTTGGCGGACACGATCGGGATGGTCGCACCTGTGCCGTCCTGGGGTGCGAGGGAGACGTCGAGCCTGCTGGTCACGTCCGAGCGCGACGGCACCAGGAAGACGTCCGAGTAGGTGAGATCGTGGCGCGGAGTCGTGGCATAGAACTGCATGGGAATAACGGTATCCTCCCGGGTCGGACGGCCGCACCCGGGCGCCGATGGGATTAGGCTTGATCCTCGGATGGAGACGGGCGGTCGACGGCCGCCCGATCGGAACGAAATCAACGGAGAGAGTGGGCGATCGGCTGTGTCGAGCCAATTGACCGGTGTGGGAACCGACGACGGATCGTCGGGCGAGTTCGGAGCCAATGAGTGGCTCGTCGACGAACTGTACGAACAGTTCGTGCACGACAGGAACTCGGTCGACAAGTCCTGGTGGCCGATCCTGGAGAGCTACAAGCCGACCGTGAAGGACGACGAGGCATCCACCCCGAGCGAGACCCCCGCTTCGACGCCCGCCGAGCCGGGCGCACCGACCCCCAGCGAGCCGACGGTCCCGGCGCCCAGCGAGCCGACCGTCCCGACGCCTCCCGCCGAACCCGCGCCCGCTCCGAGCCCCGCCCCCGGAGCTCCGCAGCCTCCCGCGGCGCCCGCCGGATCGGCCGCGCCCTCCGAGCCCCGCCCGGTCACCACGCCCATCCCGATCATCGGCTCGCAGCCGGCGGCGCGCACCACGTCGATCGCACCGAAGCCGCAGCCCGTCCCGGCCGACGCGCCGGTCACCTCCCCCAACGCCACCCTCGAGGCGGCCGAGGAGGACAAGGTCACCCCGCTGCGCGGCATGTCCAAGTCGCTGGCGACCAACATGGACGCCTCGCTCAGCGTGCCCACCGCGACGAGCGTCCGCACCGTGCCGGCCAAGCTGATGATCGACAACCGCATCGTCATCAACAACCACCTCAAGCGCGCCCGCGG
Organism: Leifsonia sp. Leaf336; assembly: GCF_001423695.1. GTDB lineage: Bacteria > Actinomycetota > Actinomycetes > Actinomycetales > Microbacteriaceae > Leifsonia. Next base: position 615,538 of record NZ_LMOZ01000002.1, on the reverse strand, counting down.
CGGCAAGGTGTCGTTCACCCACCTGATCGGTTGGGCGCTGATCCAGGCGCTCAAGGACTTCCCGAGCCAGAACGTCTACTACGACGAGGTCGACGGCAAGCCCTCGGTCGTCGCCCCCGCGCACATCAACCTCGGCATCGCGATCGACCTGCCCAAGCCCGACGGCACGCGCGCCCTCCTCGTGCCGAGCATCAAGCGCGCCGACACCATGCGCTTCGGCGAGTACCTCGCCGCCTACGAAGACCTGATCTCCAAGGCGCGCAACAACAAGCTCACCGCCGCCGACTTCGCCGGCACCACGATCTCGCTGACCAACCCGGGCGGCATCGGCACCGTGCACTCGGTCCCGCGCCTGATGAAGGGCCAGGGCGCGATCATCGGCGCCGGCGCCCTCGAGTACCCTGCCGAGTTCCAGGGCTCCAGCGAGAAGACGCTCGCCGGCCTCGCCATCGGCAAGACCATCACGCTCACCAGCACCTACGACCACCGCGTCATCCAGGGCGCCGGTTCGGGCGAGTTCCTCAAGATCGTCCACGAGCTGCTCATCGGCAAGCGCAACTTCTACGAAGACATCTTCGCCGAGCTGCGCATCCCGTACATGCCGATCCACTGGAACCCGGACATCTCGGTCGACCTCGCGAGCGCCGTCGACAAGACCGCCCGCGTGCAGGAGCTCATCAACTCCTTCCGTGTGCGCGGCCACCTGATGGCCGACATCGACCCGCTGGAGTACGTGCAGCGCAGCCACCCCGACCTCGAGATCGAGAACCACGGCCTCACGTTCTGGGACCTCGACCGCGAGTTCGTCACCGGAGCGTTCGGCGGCGACAAGCGCACCATGAAGCTGCGCGACATCCTCGGCGTGCTCCGCGACTCGTACTGCCGCACGGTCGGCATCGAGTACATGCACATCCAGGACCCGGCCCAGCGCAAGTGGTTCCAGGACAAGCTGGAGCGCCCCTACGAGAAGCCGGGCCACGACGAGCAGCTGCGCATCATGGGCAAGCTCAACGAGGCGGAGGCGTTCGAGACCTTCCTGCAGACCAAGTACGTCGGCCAGAAGCGGTTCAGCCTCGAAGGCGGCGAGTCGACCATCGCCCTGCTCGACACCATCCTCCAGGGCGCTGCGGAGGCCGGGCTCGACGAGGCCGCGATCGGCATGGCCCACCGCGGCCGCCTGAACGTCCTCACCAACATCGCGGGCAAGACCTACGGTCAGATCTTCCGCGAGTTCGAGGGAACGCAGGACCCGCGCACCGTGCAGGGCTCCGGCGACGTCAAGTACCACCTCGGCACCGAGGGCACCTTCAAGGGCGCCGACGGCGCGGAGATCCCCGTCTACCTCGCTGCGAACCCGTCGCACCTGGAGGCCGTGGACGGCGTCCTGGAGGGCATCGTCCGCGCCAAGCAGGACCGCCGCCCGGCCGGCACCTTCCTCACGCTGCCGATCCTCATCCACGGCGACGCCGCGATGGCGGGTCAGGGCATCGTGGTCGAGCAGATGCAGATGTCGCAGCTGCGGGCATACCGCACCGGCGGCACCATCCACGTCAACATCAACAACCAGGTCGGCTTCACCACGCCTCCGGCCGAGGGCCGTTCGTCGGTCTACTCGACCGATGTGGCGAAGACCATCCAGGCGCCGATCTTCCACGTGAACGGCGACGACCCGGAGGCCGTGGTGCGCGTGGCGCAGATCGCCTTCGAGTACCGCCAGGAGTTCAAGCGCGACGTCGTCATCGACCTCGTCGCGTACCGTCGTCGCGGTCACAACGAGGGCGACGACCCCTCGATGACCCAGCCGCTGATGTACAACCTCATCGAGGCCAAGCGCTCCGTGCGCCGCCTGTACACCGAGGCCCTCGTCGGCCGCGGTGACATCACCGAGGAGGAGTACGAGGCCGCGCACGCCGACTTCCAGGACCGCCTGGAGCGGGCCTTCATGGAGACGCACGCGGCGCAGACCCACTCCACCCCGGTCATCACCCAGGGCGAGGCGACCGCCGACATCGAGCACCCGATCGCCCAGCAGGACGACAACGACAACGTCGGAGAGCCGGAGACGACGGCGGTCAGCGCGCAGGTCATCCAGCTCATCGGCGACGCCTTCAACAACCCGCCCGCCGGCTTCACGGTGCACCCCAAGCTGCAGCAGCTGCTCAACAAGCGCAGCGACATGAGCCGCAACGGCGGCATCGACTGGGGCTTCGGCGAGCTGCTCGCACTCGGCTCGGTGCTGCTGGAGGGCACCCCGGTGCGTCTCGCCGGCCAGGACGCCCGCCGCGGCACGTTCGTGCAGCGCCACGCGGTGCTCCACGACCGGGCGAACGGCCAGGAGTGGCTGCCGCTGGCGAACCTCAGCGACAACCAGGCGAAGTTCTGGATCTACGACTCGCTGCTGAGCGAGTACGCGGCCATGGGCTTCGAGTACGGCTACTCGGTCGAGCGGCCCGACGCGCTGGTGCTGTGGGAGGCGCAGTTCGGCGACTTCGCCAACGGCGCCCAGATCATCATCGACGAGTTCATCTCGTCGGCCGAGCAGAAGTGGGGTCAGCGCTCGTCGCTCGTCCTGCTCCTCCCCCACGGCTACGAGGGTCAGGGGCCCGACCACTCCAGTGCGCGCATCGAGCGCTACCTGCAGCTGTGCGCCGAGAACAACATGACCGTCGCGCGCCCGTCGACACCCGCGTCGTACTTCCATCTGCTGCGCCGCCAGGCGTACGCGCGGCCCCGCCGCCCGCTGGTGGTCTTCACGCCGAAGGCGATGCTGCGTCTGCGCGGCGCCTCCAGCGACGTCGCCGACTTCACGAACGGCAAGTTCGAGCCGGTCATCGACGACGCCCGGATCACCGACAAGGCCGCCGTCAAGCGCGTGCTGTTCATGGCGGGCAAGCTCTACCACGACCTCGTGAACGAGCTGGAGAAGAACCCGAACCCCGAGATCGCCCTGGTGCGCGTGGAGCAGTTCTACCCGCTTCCCGGCGCCGAGCTGAAGGCCGTGGCCGACTCCTACCCGAACGCCGAGCTGGTCTGGACGCAGGACGAGCCCGAGAACCAGGGTGCGTGGCCGTTCATCATCCTGGAGACCTCCAAGCTGGGCCCGCGTCCGATCGGCGTCATCTCGCGACCGGCCTCGGCATCGCCGGCCGCCGGTTCGGCGAAGCGTCACGCGCAGGAGCAGTCGGTGCTCATCCAGCGGGCGCTGACGCTGTAAGGCGCTCAGAACGCGAGGAGCCCCGGTCCGTATGGACCGGGGCTTCCGTCGTTTCCGGAGGCGCGTCAGCGTTTTCGGGAGGCGTCAGCCGAGCTCGGCGAGCAGGGCCTCCACCCGGCGCTTGATCTCGTCGCGGATCGGGCGCACCTCCTCGATCGGCCTCCCGGCCGGGTCGGTGAGGTCCCAGTCCTCGTAGCGCTTGCCCGGGAAGATCGGGCAGGTGTCGCCGCAGCCCATGGTGATGACCACATCGGACTCGCGCACCGCCTCGGTCGTGAGGATCGCCGGCGTGTGCGCCGCGATGTCGATGCCCTCCTCGGCCATGGCCTGCACCGCGACCGGGTTCAGGCGGTCGGCGGGCTCGGAACCGGCGGAGAGCACCTCCACGCGGCCTCCCGCGAGTTCTCGCAGGTATCCGGCGGCCATCTGCGAGCGGCCCGCGTTGTGGACGCAGACGAAGAGCACGGTCGGGGTGGTGGTGTCGGTCATCGGTTCTCCGGGTGGGTCGTGGGGAAGGGCCGTCGCCCTGAGGCGAGCGACGGCCCGGTCGGTGTCAGCAGCAGTCGGGCGAGCAGGAGCCGTCCGGCAGCACCTGGCACTCGTCGGTGTCGCAGCATCCCATGATGATTCTCCCTTCTTCATCGACGTTTGTCGATGAACCAAGGATGAACAGATACATTGACGTTTGTCAATGTATCGAGGATGATCGATGCATGACCATCGAGCTCCTCCCCCTGCGCGACCTCCAAGCGTGCTGCGCCCCGATCACGAAGGAAGTGATCAGCGAGGAGAACGCCGTCTCGGTCGCCCGGGCGATGAAAGCACTCGCCGATCCGGCCCGCCTGCGCCTGCTGTCGATGGTCGCGGCCCACGAAGACGGCGAGGCCTGCGTCTGCGACCTCACCGAACCGCTCGACCTGTCGCAGCCGACCGTCTCGCACCACCTCAAGATCCTCGTCGACGCGGGCTTCCTGAGCCGGAGCAAGCGCGGCACCTGGGCGTACTACCGCATCGTGCCCGGCTCGCTCGACATCGTGTCGTCGTTCCTCGCCACGGTCTGACGCGTCAGGAGTCGTCCCGCAGCCGCGAATGGAACCGCCGGATCGCCTCCGCCGCGAGTTCGGGATGCTCGAAACCGGCGAAGTGGCCTCCTGCCGGCGCCTCCACGAACTCCCGCAGCCCCGGCGCCGCGCGCTCGGCCAACGCGCGCGGGAAGCCGGCGAACCCGGGCTCCCGGGCGAGGTACACGCCGACCGGCGCCGTGATCGGCGGACGCGGCGGGTTCTGCTCGTAGTCGTAGTACTGCTGGAAGGACGTGCCGATGCTGTCGGTCACCCAGTACAGCGTGGCGATCGTGTACAGGATGCCGGAGTCGACCACACGGTCCCAGCCGCCGTTCTCGTGGTCGACCCAGTCGTGCCACTTGTCGGCGATCCAGGCGAGGAGACCGGCGGGCGAGTCGGCCAGCGCCGCCGCGATGGTGTCGGGTCGGGTCAGCATGATCTCGCTGTAACCTCCGTCGAGACGGTCGTACTCCTCGAGCGCGGCCAGGTACTCGCGCTCCTCGTCGCTCTGCGGGGTCTCGTCGGCCGGGAACGGCGGGCTCAGCAGCTGGAGGCCGATCACGCTCGACGGATGGTCCGCGCCGAGCCAGGTGGAGGCTCCCCCGCCGATGTCGCCGCCGAACGTCGCGTACCGGTCGAACCCCAGCACTTCGGTCATCAGCCCGTGCAGCGTCTCCGCGATCGCACGCCGGGTCAGCGGAGGCTCGAGCGCCTCCGAGAACACGAAACCCGGTAGCGACGGGATGACGACGTCGAACGCGTCCCCGAGCAGGGCGGCCAGCGGCAGGTACTCGACGTAGGCGCTGGGCCACCCGTGCAGCAGCAGCAGCGGCGTGTGCGGGCCTGTTCCGGTTCCGCGCACGCGCGCGAAGTGCACGCGGTGACCGTTGACGGAGGCGGTGTGCTGCTCGACCGCGTTCAGCCGGTCCTCCTCGGCCCGCCAGTCGAACGCCAGCCAGCCGTCGACGAGGGTGCGCAACTCGTCGCCGCCGAGCCCGCCCTGCCAACCGGGCCGCGGCGAGCGCAAGTAGCGCGTGCGCGCGAGCCGGTCGCGCAGGTCGGCGAGGACGTCGTCGGGCACGTGCACACGGAAGTCGTCGATGGCCATTCCGCCACCGTAGCCTCAGCGACCGACAGTGCGACTACTCGCGCGCCAGCATCGCCGCCGCTTCCCGCTCCAGGTCCACGTAGGGCTCGCCGCTGACGTCGACCGCCACCCGATGCAACGTTCCCCCGGTGAAGTGGAACGGCCGCTCGCCCGGGTAGTCGTCGGTGACCGGCTCGCCGCCGTCGTAGCCGACGCACAACCCCTCGCCGGCGAGGCTGAAGTAGCCGGGCTGGGTCTTGATGCGCCCTTCGCCGACCTTGTGCTCGCCGTGATACAGGCTCAGGATGCCGGTCGCGACGCCGGGAGCGTCTTCGCCGTCCTTCTCGAACGCCGCAGACAGGATCTGGTTCTCGCCGGTCGGGATGTCCTCCGTGCCGTCGACGCGCTGCTCGAGACTGCCCACGAAGTTGTTGACGTAGTGCAGCCGGCCGTCCTTCACGTAGAGGGCGTGGCCGCCGAAGCGGGCGCCGTGCGCGAACAGCACGCCCTGCGCCCCGGGCTGCGGGAGGTCGACCAGCGCCCCGATCGCGAACGACCGGTTGCGGACATTGACCGCCTGCGACTCCGGCACCTCCGCGCCACCCACCCGGTACACGTACCGGTCGCGCGGGCTGGTCAACACCGGCCGGGGCGTCAGGAGGATCTCCATCGCCGACCGGTCGTCGAGCGGGAACGCCTGGTTCGCTCCGGCCTCCGCGAACCACAAATTGACCAGCTCGCGCACCCGATCGGGGTGCTCGGCCGCGAGGTCGTGCAGCTCGGAACGGTCGACCTCCGTGTGGTAGAGCTCCCAGGTGTCGTCGTTGAAATGGCTCCAACCGCTCAGCACCGGGTGGTTCGACACGGCCTTCCAGCCGTCGTGCCAGATCGACCGGGAACCGAGCATCGCGTAGAACTGGGTCGGACGCGTCGTCGGCGCGTCGGCGTCCTCCACCGCCGAGCGCATGCTCACGCCGTCGATCCGGGACTGCACGTAGCCTCCGAGCTGCTCGGGCACCTCCATCCCGAGCAGGTCGAGGATGGTCGGCACGATGTCGACCGCGTGGTGGTACTGGTGCCGGAGTTCGCCGCCGTGGCCGAGCACGGACGGCCACGAGAGGATGCACGGGTCGGCCGTCCCGCCGTTGTAGTCGTAGCGCTTCCACATCTTGAACGGGGTGTTGAAGGTCATCGCCCAGCCGTTCGGGTAGTGGTTGTAGGTCTTCGGGCCGCCGAGCTCGTCGAGCATGGCGAGGTTCTCCTCCAGGCTGTCCGGGATGCCGTTGAAGAACTTGTTCTCGTTCACCGAGCCGTTCGGGCCGCCCTCTCCGCTCGCGCCGTTGTCGGACACGAGCATGACCAGGGTGTCGTCGAGGACCCCGGACTCCTCCAGGTAGTCGAGCAGTCGCCCGATGTGGTGGTCGGCGTGCGAGAGGAACCCGGCGTAGACCTCCGCCATCCGCGCGTAGAGCCGCTTCTCGTCGTCGGCGAGCGCGTCCCACGGCTTGGTGACGTCGAGGGGCGGGAACGGCTTGCCGTCCGGTCCGCTGCGCGTCTCCGGCGTGCCGATCGGGTTGATCGGCGGCAGTTCGGTGCCCTCCGGGACGAGACCGAGGGCGACCTGGCGCTGGAGGATCTCCTCGCGGATCTTCTCGTAGCCCTGGTCGAACCTCCCCGCGTACTTCTCGATCCACTCCTTCGGCGCGTGATGCGGCGCGTGAGCGGCGCCGGGCGCGTAGTACAGGAAGAACGGCTTGTCCGGCGCCAGCGACTTCGCGTCGCCGATGAACTCGATCGCCTTGTCGGTGAGATCGGCCGTCAGATGGTAGCCGTCTTCGGGCGAGGCGGGCTGATCGACGGGATGGTTGTCGTACACCAGGTCGGGGTACCACTGGTTCGTCTCGGCGCCCAGGAACCCGTAGAACCGCTCGAAGCCCCGGCCGGTCGGCCAGTTGCGCCGGGTGGACGCCAGGTTCATCTCGTCGGACGGGCACAGGTGCCACTTGCCGACGATGTAGGTGTTCCAGCCCTGCTCGGCCAGTATCTGCGAGATCATCCCGTTCTCCTGCGGGATGGTGCCGCTCGCGTTCGGGAAGCCGGTCGCCGCCTCCGTGATGCACGCCATCGAGTTGCGCGTGTGGTTGCGCCCGGTCAGCAGCGCGCTGCGGGTCGGCGAGCACAGGGCGGTGGTGTGCCACTGCGTGAACCGGACGCCCGAGTCTGCCAACCGGTCGATGTTCGGGGTGTCGATCGGGCCTCCGTAGCAGCTCATCGCCGAGAAGCCGACGTCGTCGAGCACGATGAGGACGACGTTGGGCGCGCCGTCCGGCGCCTTGGCCGGCTCGAATGGGGCCCAGTCCGGCTTCGAGTCGCGGATGTCGAGGTCGATGCGGCCACGGAACGGTACGGACATGACGTCCCCCTCAGTGCCCGATCACAGCGCCGGACGGCCGCACCCTAACCCTCGCCGCACTCGCGCGGCAACCCGATTGCGCCCGGTCGATCGGCCGCAGTAGCCTCCCACCAGAACTGACCGCCGGGAGCCGACATGACCGGAACCACCGCTGAGGCATCGCGTTCGACCATCCGCCGCATCATCGCGCCCCTCGCACTGGCGCAGTTCATCTGCAGCTTCGCCGGCTCGAACATGAACGTGATGATCAATGACATGTCGCACGACCTCGACACGACGGTTGAGGGCATCCAGCTCAGCATCACGCTGTTCCTCCTCACGATGGCCGCGCTGATGATCCCGATGGGCAAGCTCACCGACAACATCGGGCGCAAGCGCAGCTTCGTGATCGGCCTCGTCGTCTATGGCGTCGGCGCACTGATCACCGCGTTCGCGCCAGGGCTGTGGGCGGTCATCCTCGGTAACTCGCTGCTGGAGGGCGTGGGGACGGCGATGCTCATCCCTCCCGTTTACATCCTCACCACGATCCATCTCCCCGACATCCCGACCCGGGCGGTGGCGTTCGGCATCATCAGCGGCATGGGCGGTGTCGGGGCGGCAGCCGGGCCGCTGATCGGCGGGCTCATCACGACAGCGATCAGCTGGCGCGCCGCGTTTATCTTCCAGGCGCTCGTGATCGCGGTGATCCTGCTCCTGAGCCGCACGCTGACCGATCCGGTGCCCGCCGACCCGAAGCGGCCGTTCGACATCGTCGGCGCGGTGCTGTCCGCGCTCGGGCTGTTCGTGCTCGTGATGGGCATCCTCGCGGCCGACACGAGCGTCCCGCTGATGATCGTCCTGGTCATCGTCGGGGTGGCGATCCTCGTCGGCTTCTTCCTCTGGGTGCGCCGCCGCGAGCGCGTCGGAAAAGCGCCGTTGCTCTCGACGGCCCTCTTCCGCGTGCGGGTGTCGAACCTCGCGCTGATCACCCAGAACCTGCAGTGGGTCATCCTGATGGGAACGTCGTTCACCGTGTCGGCCTATCTGCAGGTCGTGCGGGGCTACAACGCGATCGAGACCGGCGTGATCTTCACCGCGGCCACGGTCGGCATCCTGCTGACCTCCCTGCTGGCCGGGCGGCTCGCCAAACGGTTCTCGCAGAAGAGCCTGATCGTCACGGGGTTCGTGCTGTGCGTCCCCGGGGTCGTGCTGTTGATCTGGCTCACCTCGGGAACGACAGGAGGCTGGCCCTTCGTCCCCGGGCTGTTCCTCATCGGCGCCGGCCTCGGGCTGATGCTGACACCATCGGTGAACGTGGTGCAGTCGGCGTTCCCGGAGCGCGTGCAGGGCGAGATCTCGGGGCTGTCGCGATCGGTGTCCAACCTGGGCTCCACCTTCGGAACGGCGATCGCCGGCACCATCCTGGTCGCGAACATCGACGCCGGCGGCGCCGCGTACGGTGTGGCGATGGCCGTCGTCGCGGTGCTCGGCGCGACAGGGCTGATCGCCGCGCTGCTGCTGCCGCGCACGCCGTCAGCACGAGCACAGGGGAGGTCGGCATGACCGACGAACGGCAGACGCGATGGATCGGGTGGGGATGGTTCGCGTCCATAATGATCCTGCTCAGCGGTGCGCTGGAGGTCCTGTTCGGGATCCTCGCCATCCTGCTCCCCGCGAGCCAGTACTTCACGACACGCGAAGGCACGACCGTCTTCTACGTCTCGCTGTGGGGGTGGTGGCACCTGCTGATCGGCATCGTTCTGATCGCCGCGGGCATCGCCCTGGCGAACGGCCGGGTCTGGGCGCGGGTGTTCGCCGTCGTGGTCGTGGCGATCAACGCGGTCTCGCAGCTGCTCTCGCTGCCCGCCCAGCCGTGGTGGTCGATCGTCGTGTTCACGCTCGACATCGTCGTGATCTACGCGATCACGGTTCACGGGCGCGAGCTGCGCGCCTACGACCGCGCGCAGTAGCGGAGCTCACTCGACAAAGACCGTGCTCCAGTCGTCGCGCACGCTCACCACGGTCAGCCCGTCCGTCTCCACGGCGGCGAGCGCCTCCTCTGCTCCCGTGTCGTACGGGATGTCGCCTCGGGCGTCGTCGTCGTGGTGCACCAACAGGCTCAGGGAGCGCGCGTGCTTCCGCGGGAAGCGCAGCATGGGCAGATCGCCGTTCGAGTTGCCCGCAGCGAGGATCGGCCGACGGCCGGTGCGCGTCCAGATCCGGATCGGCTTCTGAGGCCCGTCGTCGAAGAAGTCCCAGGCGGTGCCGTAGCGCACGTCGTTCGTGTCGGCGTCGTACTCGAGCCCGACTGCCGATCCGACCACGCGCTCCGGCGGGATGCCGTAGTAGGCGCTGCTGATCGGCCGCATGAAGTCGCGGTCGCCTCCCGAGACGACGTAGCAGCTGAAGCCGCTGGCCTCCAGATAGTCGATGAGCTCGACCATCGGGCGGTAGACGGCGTTCGCGTACGGGCGATGCAAGGTCAGGTGCTGGGCGTCGCGATAGAACGCCTCCACGGAGGCGTGATAATCGTGCACGCTCATCCCCGCCGTCGTTCGGACCAGTGCGCCGATGAGGGTGTGCAGGTCGCCGTCGTCGCCCTGGTAGTGCTTGTCGACCGCGCGGCCGAGCCAGGCGAGGTCGCCGTCGTGCACGGCCGTGTATGGCTGATGCGCGGCGAGGCCCGGGTCGGCGGCGATGGCCGCGCTCCACTGCTCGACGATGTAGGCGAGCTGGGTCGGCATCGGCTTCTCCGTCCACAGGGTGCCGTCGTTGTCGAAGACCGCCACGCGCTCAGGCACCGGGACGGCGTCCGGGCCCTCAACGACGGCTTCGACGAATTCGGTGATCGCGTCTCTCGTCGACCCCGGACGCCACGATGCCAGCTCGGTCATGCCCGTCAGGCTAGGGAGCGGACGGGGCTGTCGGCAATCCCCGGCCGCGGCGTAGCGTGTGGGCCATGACTGTCGTGACCACTCACCGCCTCGGCGAGCCCTGCTGGGTCGACTACGCCGCCTCCGATCTCCCGGGCGCCCAGGAGTTCTACACGTCGCTGTTCGGGTGGACGGCCGAGACCGGCGGTGGCGAATACGGCGGCTATGTGACGTTCCGCCGCGACGGTCATGTCGTCGCGGGGATGGGCGAGGCGATGGAGGGAGCGCAGCCGAACGCCTGGCTCACCTACCTGCTGGTGGAGGACGCGGACGCCGGCGAGAAGGCGGTCGCGAACGCGGGTGGCCGCATCCTCTCCCCCACGATGACGGTGGGAGACCAGGGCCGCCTCGCGGTCGTAGCAGACCCGGGAGGTGCGGCCGTCGGCCTCTGGGAGCCCGAGCTGCACCGTGGCTTCGAGCTGGTGGCCGAGGCGGGAGGCCTCTCCTGGCACGAGCTGTACGCGCGCGATTACGCGGCGCAGGTGGAGTTCTACAAGCGGGTGTTCGGCTGGACGACGACCGTGCTCGGTGACACCGCCGACTTCCGCTACGAGACCTTCGGCGACCCGGAGTCACCGAGCGGCGGTGTGTTCGACGCCGACGGGATGCTGCCTCCCGGCGTGCCGTCGCACTGGGTCGTCTACTTCGGCGTCACCAGCGCCGCGGACGCGTCCGCGCGCGTGACGGAACTCGGCGGCACCGTCGTCCGCGATCCGTGGGACAGCGAGTTCGGCCGGTTCGCCCAGGTCACCGACCCCTTCGGCGGCCTCTTCTTCGTGCACGAGGTCCCAGGCTCCGTCGCCTGAGCGACGCGGGCGAGTGCACCCAGGTCAGTGCACGCAGTTCAGTGCACGCGGTTCAGTGCACGCGGGTCAGTGCACCGAGGCCTGGAAGGATCGGATGCGCAGCAGCACCTCGGTGCGCAGCTCCTCGGGCGCGGTCTCCTTGCACGCCCGCTGCACCACCTCGGTGAGCACGACGTTCAGGTGCGCTTCGCTCGAGCAGCCGTCGCAGTTGGCGAGGTGCTCGCGAACGTCCGCAGCATCCTCGTTGCAGAGCTCGTTGCGCAGGTACTCCTCGAGTTCGGCCTTCGCCTTTTCGCAGCCGCAGTCGGTCATTTCGTTCTCCTGGTGGTCTGCACGTCCGGGCTCTGGACCGCCGAGAGCCCGCGCTCGTGCGCGTAGTCGGTCAGAAGCTCCCGCAGCATCCGTCGCCCGCGGTGGAGGCGGCTCATGACGGTGCCGATCGGGGTCTTCATGATGTCGGCGATCTCCTGGTAGGAGAATCCCTCGACATCGGCGAGGTAGACAGCCAGCCGGAAGTCCTCCGGGATGGCCTGCAGCGCGTCTTTGACGGCACTGTCGGGCAGGTGGTCGATCGCCTCCGCCTCGGCCGAGCGGCTGGAGGACGCGGTGGTCGACTCCGCACCTCCGAGCTGCCAGTCCTCGAGTTCGTCGATCGTTCCCTGATACGGCTCGCGCTGCTTCTTGCGGTAGGTGTTGATGAACGTGTTCGTGAGGATGCGGTAGAGCCAGGCCTTCAGGTTGGTGCCCTGTTGGAACTGGGCGAACGCGGCGTACGCCTTGACATACGTCTCCTGCACCAGGTCTTGCGCGTCCGCCGGGTTCCTGGTCATGCGGAGGGCGGCAGCGTAGAGCTGGTCCATGAAGGGCAGCGCCTGCTCTTCGAACAGCGCGCCCTTGTCCTCGGTTTCGGTGCTCATCAGGGGCCAGTCTAGTTGCGCCCGGCGCTGTGCGATCCGGCGGTGGGGCCGGATGGCCGACGACGACGTCGACGGTGACTGCGCGCGGGTGCGCGGTGCGTCGAGGACGGCTGTCGTTGCGGGCACGTGCTGATCCTTCCTTCGGGCTCGATCACGGATACCCTTGACAACAATGCTGATCTCGAAATATTCCGCCCCCGACTTCGATCCGTACGGCGACAACCGCGTCGACGAGCCGAACACGCTGTGGGCCGCACCGGTCGCCGACGGCCCGGTGACGGCCTCCGTCTCGCTGCCCGGCTCCAAGTCGCTGACCGCTCGCGAGCTCGTGCTCTCGGCTCTCGCCGACGGCCCGTCGCTGCTGCGTGCGCCGTTGCACTCGCGCGACAGCGCCAACATGGTGGAGGCGTTGCGTGCGCTCGGCGTCTCGATCGTCGAGAAGCCGGGCGCGAGCGAGTTCGGCAGCGACTTCCTGATCACGCCGGCCGAGGAACTGCTCGGCAGCACCACGATCGAGTGCGGCCAGGCCGGGACGGTCATGCGCTTCGTCCCGCCGCTGGCCGGCCTCGCGCTCGGCCCGACCATGTTCGACGCCGACGACTCCGCCCGGGGGCGGCCGATGGGCACGATCATCGCCGCGCTGCGCGCACTGGGCGTCGACGTGAACGACGACGGCCGTGGCGCTCTCCCCTTCACGGTGCACGGCACCGGAGCTGTCGCGGGCGGCGCCACCGAGATCGACGCGTCCAGCTCCAGCCAGTTCGTCAGTGCCCTGCTGCTCTCGGCGAGCCGGTTCGCGGAGGGGCTCGACCTGACGCACTCCGGCGAGCGCCTGCCGAGCCTCCCCCACATCGAGATGACCGTCGCGGCGCTGGCCGAGCGCGGCGTGACGGTCGAGTCGCCGGAGGTCGGCCGCTGGATCGTGACGCCCGGCAACATCGGCGCACGCGACGTCGACATCGAGCCCGACCTCTCGAACGCAGCGCCTTTCCTGGCCGCGGCGGTGGTCACGGGAGGCACGGTGACCATCACCGGCTGGCCCGCCTCCACGACGCAGGTCGGCGCCGACCTGGCCGACCTGCTGCCGTTGTTCGGCGCCACCGTCAGCCGCGACGGCGACCGGCTCACCGTCACCGGGCCGGAGCGGATCCGGGCCGTGCAGCTCGACCTCACCACCGGCGGCGAGCTCGCGCCGGCGATCGTGGCGATCGCGGCACTGGCCGACGGCCCGAGCGAGATCACCGGCATCGGGCACATCCGCCACCACGAGACCGACCGGCTCGCCGCACTGGCGGCCGAGCTCAACGCGCTGGGCGGGGCCGTGACCGAGTTGGAGGACGGCCTCCGCATCGAGCCGCGCCCGCTGCACGGCGGCGTCTGGCGCAGCTACGAGGACCACAGGATGGCGACCGCCGGCGCGATCGTCGGCCTGGTGGTGCCCGGGGTCGAGATCGAGAACATCGCGACGACCGCCAAGACGCTGCCGCAGTTCCCGCAGCTGTGGACCCGCATGCTCGAGACGGGCACGGCGGCCTAGATGTCGTGGTGGTCGGATGACGACGACGAGGACGACGAGTACGACCTCTACGACGAGTCGACCATCCGCAGTCGGCCGAACCCCAAGGGCAACCGTCCCCGGTCGAAGCAGCGGCCGGAGCACGCGGAGGCCGAGATCGCGCGCGTGCTCGGCGTCGACCGCGGCCGTTATACCGTGCTGCTCGACGAGGACACGGCGGAGGAGCGTCAGGTGGTCGCCGCCCGGGCCAGCGAGCTGCGGCGCAAGCCGATCGTGACCGGCGACCGGGTCGCGGTGGTCGGCGACACGACCGGCGACGGGGGCACGCTCGCCCGCATCGTGCGGATCGAGCCCCGGACGACCCTGCTGCGGCGCAGCGCGGACGACACCGACGAGGTGGAACGCGTGGTCGTCGCCAACGCCGACCAGATGCTCATCGTGGTCGCCGCGGCCAACCCCGAGCCGCGCACGCGTCTCGTCGACCGGTACCTGGTGGCGGCGTACGACGCGGGGATCGAGCCCATGCTGTGCGTGACCAAGATCGACCTCGCCGACCCCGCGCCGTTCCTCCACAACTTCGCGGGCCTCGACCTGCCGGTGTTCACCAGCCGGGAGGATCACATCCCCGTGGACGAGATCACAGCGGCGCTGATCGGTCACGACACCGTCGTGGTCGGGCACTCGGGCGTGGGCAAGTCCACCCTGGTCAACGCGATCGTGCCGGGGGCGTTGCGCGCGACCGGCCATGTCAACGAGGTGACGGGTCGCGGCCGGCACACGTCGTCCTCCACGGTGTCGCTGCGCGTTCAGAGAGGCTCGGAGCGCGGCTGGGTGATCGATACACCCGGAGTGCGCTCGTTCGGGCTGGGCCATGTGGACACGGCCAGCATCCTGAAGGCGTTCACCGACCTGGCGGCGATCGCCGAGGAATGCCCTCGTGGCTGCACCCACCTCCCCGACGCGCCGGACTGCGCGATCATCGAGGCCGTCGAGGAGGGCCGGCTCGGCGACACCGGCCGTGCCCGTCTCGACTCCCTGCAGCGGCTCCTCGCGACCTTCGCCTCCTGACGTCCGTCGAGGGGCACGTTGTTGTCGCCCTCGGGCCGCGAAGGGGACAACAACGTGCCCTTCGGCGACCGAGGTGCGCCGCGCGAGGCAGAATGGAGGCATGACTGAGGTTCGACTCGAGGCTGGACAGCCCGCGCCCGCATTCACGCTCCACGACCAGGACGGCTCTCCCGTCTCGCTCGCCGACTTCGCCGGCGACAACGTGATCGTGTACTTCTACCCGGCGGCGATGACGCCCGGCTGCACCACCGAGGCGTGCGACTTCCGCGACAACCTCAACTCGCTCGCGTCCAGCGGCTACAAGGTCATCGGCATCTCCAAGGACGCGCCCGCCAAGAACAAGGAGTTTCAGGAGCAGGAGCGCCTCAACTTCCCGCTCCTGTCGGACGAGGACCTCGCCGTCCACAACGCCTACGGCGCGTACGGCGAGAAGAAGCTCTACGGCAAGACCGTCACCGGAGTCATCCGCTCCACGTTCGTGCTGAACCCGGACGGCACCGTGCGACTGCCGCTCTATAACGTGAAGGCGACAGGACACGTCGCGTCACTGCGGAAGAAGCTCGGCCTGGACTGACCGGCCGGCCGGGGATCGGCGACGTCATTCGGCGGGCGCGGAACGGCGCCCCCGGACGATCCCGAAGACGACCAGGAGCGCCGACGCGGTCGTGAGCAGGCTGCCCGCGAGCGTGACGGCGGCACGGAACTGTGCGGTCTGCACGATCGTCCAGTGGGCTGTCGCGATGTCGCCCGCGAACAGGGCGGCGAGCACGGTTCCGGCGACCGCGATCCCGAGTGCCGATGCGACCTCCGATGACGTGTCGGTCAGCGCGGCGCCGATCGTGGTGCGGTCGGCGGGCAGACCTCCGATGACGTTGACGGCCGCGACGACTCCGTTCACGCGCAGCCCCGCCGCCACCAGGGCGAGTGTGAGGGCCACCCAGACGTAGCCGAAGCCGCTCAGCGCGGTGTAGACCGCGAGGCCGGCGACGACCGCGGCAGAGCTGAGCCACGCCGCCCGTACGATTCCGACGCGCTTCACGAACGGATCCACGAACGGGCCGAGCCCGATCAGCACGGCGACCTGCGGCAGCATGCCGAGTGCGGCGAGCGCGGGAGGCCATCCCCAGTCGAGCTGCAGCTGCAGGGTCACGAGGTATCCCATGCCCGCCATCGCGATGCCGGTGGCCGCCTTGTAGGCGAGACCGCTCGACACCAGCGGTCGTGCGACGAGGGCGAGATCGAGGAGCGGATGCCGCGCCGAACGCTCGCACAGCACGAACAGCACCGCGCACACGAGTGCGCAGGCGGACACCGTCCAGGGCACCCAGGAGCCCGCGCCCTCGTTCAGGAACAGGCTCGGCGCGACCAGGGCGAGGACGATGGCGGCCGTTCCAAGCAGGCCGCCGACGACGTCCGCCGGCGCACGGTGCAGGTCCGCTGGGTCGTCGCGGGCGATCCCGAACCGGATGCCGACGGCAGCGAACACGGCCACCGGGACATTGACGAGCAGCAGCACCTGCCACGGCGCGACCGCGAGGACCAGGCCGCCCAGGGTCGGGCCGATCGCCAGCCCGATGAGCCCGACGGTCGAGATGAGCGTGATCGCCCGGACCCGCAGGCTCTCGGTCGCGAACAGCCGGAAGGCGAGCGCGGCCGAGCCCGGCGTCGTCATCGCAGCGGCCACGCCCATCGCCGCGCGCACGGCGATCAGCTCGCCGGCGTCGGTCACCCAGAGCGTCGCGAGGCTCGCGAGGGCGAGCAGCGCGAGACCGATCAGCATGACGCGACGCCGGCCGAAGCGGTCGGCCACAGCGCCGAAAACCAGCATGAGGCCTCCGAACACGACCGCGTAGACACCGGTCACCCACTGCAGGGCGACGGTCGACGCACCGAGACTGCGGCCGATGCTGGGAAGCGCGACGGTGAGGATCGAGTTGTCGAGCATCTCGAAGAGGAACACGCCCGAAAGCCCGGCGAGCGCGATCCAGGCGTCGCGCAGAGTCTGCGGCGGGCGCCGTGCGGCGACGGGCGGTTCGGCCAGTTGAGTCTCCGGCGTCATGAGGTCCTCCATTCTCGGGCGAGCATTGTTCGCTTCACGAACATCGTTCGTCTATGACGAACACTGTTCTACTACCGAACGCCGTTCGTGTCAAACTGCTAGGATCGACGCATGACGGAACGTGCGAGCTCGCGAGACAGGTGGGCGGAACAGGTCGCCGCCCTCGAGGCGCGCGGAGGGCGGCCCTCCGGAGGCGGCGCCTCCGTCGGCCGCGCGCGCAAGCAGCCCCTGAGCAGCGAGCGCATCGTGGAGGTCGCGTTCGACATCATTGCGGCCGAGGGCTACGAGGCGCTGACCATGCGACGGATCGCGGTCGCCCTGGGAACCGGGCCCGCTTCCCTGTACGCCCATGTGCGCAACAAGGCGGAGCTCGACGACCTGCTGATCGGCCGGCTCTGCGCGGCCGTCCCGCTCCCCGAGCCGTCGGCGACCGACTGGCGCGCGCAGTTCCTCGACGTCTGCCGACACCTCCGCGACGAGTACCTCCGTTATCCGGGCATCTCGGCGGCGGCGTTCACCGCGGCACCGAACAGCCTGGAGACGATGCGGATCAGCGAGGGGCTCCTCTCGATCCTCCTGGAGGCCGGAGTCGAGCCGAACCGCGCGGCCTGGACGATCGACGCGGCCTTCCTGTACGTGAGCGCGTACAGCCTGGAGCACTCGCTGCGCGAACAGGCGGAGGAGCGCGACGGCGAGCCCGCGCGCGACGCCGGCGAGCTCGCCGAACGCCTGCGGATGCTGCCGCCCACGCTCTTCCCGAACACCGTCGCCCACGCAGACGCATTGACGTCCGGCCGCGGCCACGAACGGTTCGACTTCACGCTGGAACTGCTGCTGCGAGGCGTCTCCGACGGGAGCTGAGCCTCCCTAGGCCGGCAGCCGCGGAACCGACGCGAGAAGACGCTGGGTGTACGGGTCGGTCGGCGAGCCCAGCACATCGGCCGTGCGACCCTGCTCCACGACCCTGCCGCCCTGCAGCACGACCGTCTGCTCGCACAGCGACGCGACGACGCTGAGGTCGTGCGAGACCATCACGATGGTCGTCCCCTCGGCCGCGGCCAGCCGGCCGAGCAGCTCGATGATCTGGATGCGCGTGGTGACGTCGAGCGCACTCACCGGCTCGTCGGCCAGCAGCACCCTCGGACGCGAGACGATCGCTCGCGCGATCGCGATGCGCTGGCGTTGGCCGCCGGAGAACTCGTGGGGGTATCGACCGGCCGCGTCAGCGGGCAGCGACACCGCGCGGAGGGCCTCGGCCACGCGCTCCCGCGCGTCGGAGCCGGAGGCGATCCGGAGCGAGGCGAGTGGTTCGCCGACGATCCTGCCCACGCTCTGCCGCGGATCGAGCGACGAGTAGGGGTCCTGGAAGACCGTCTGCACGCTGCGCCGGAACGCGCGCATCACGGCCCGGTCGCGCCGATCCAGCGGGGCACCGTCGAAGAGCACGCCGCCGGAGGTCGGCGACGAGAGACCGAGCAGCAGCGAGAGCACGGTGGTCTTGCCCGCGCCGGACTCCCCCACCAGGCCGACGCTGCGGCCCTGCTCGACGGCGAACGAGACGCCGTCGATGGCGGGTGCCGGAGCGCCCCGGTAGCGGAATCCGGCATCGCGGAGTTCGAGGACGGCGGTCACGGCACCTCCAAGGCGGCGTCCAGCTCGCGCGCGCTCCGGACGAGCTCGGCGGTGTAGGGGTCGGCCGGTGCCGTCAGGATGCGCTCGATCGTGTTCTCCTCCACCACCCGGCCGCCGCGCAGCACCAGCGCGCGCTCGGTGAGCTTCGACACCACGGCGAGGTCGTGGCTGACGAAGAGCAGTGCCATGCCACGGTCTGCGACGAGCGCGTCGAGCAGCGCGAGGATGTCGGCCTGCACCGTCACGTCGAGCGCAGTGGTCGGCTCGTCGGCGATGAGCAGCTGGGGGCGGCACGCGAGCGCCGCCGCGATCGCGACGCGCTGACGCTGGCCGCCGGAGATCTCGTGCGGGTATGCACGAGCGATGCGTTCGGGATCGGGCAGGCGCACCTCATCGAGCGCGGCGTGGACCGCGTCCCGGAGGGCGGCGCCCCGCAGACCGAGATGCCGGCGCAGCGGCTCCGAGACCTGGGCGCCCAGCCGCATCAGCGGGTCGAGCGCCGTCAGGGGCTCCTGGAACACCGTGGAGGCCGTGCGACCGCGCAGCGGAACCAGCGAGCGCTCCTTCGCCCCGATGACCTGGGCGCCGGCGAGCTCGACGCTCCCCGTCGCGGTGAGCCCCTCGGGGAGGAGACCGGTGATCGCGAACGAGGTGAGCGACTTGCCCGACCCCGACTCGCCGATCAGGCTCAGCCGCTCGCCGGCGTCGAGGCGGAACGAGATGCCGTCGACCAGCGGCGAACCGTCGCGTGCGGTGACGCCGAGCTCCTGCACATCGAGGATCATCGCGACCTCCTGCGAGTCGGGTCGGCGACGTCGCGCAGGCCGTCGGCCACCAGGTTCACACCGACGACGAGGACGACCAGCGCCACGCCCGGAGCGATCGCGCCCACCGGAGCGACGGCGACGGTGCCCTGAGCCTCCTGCAGCAGGCGACCCCACGACGCGTTGGGCGGCGGGGCGCCGAGGCCGAGGTACGACAGGCTGGCCTCCGCCAGGACGGCGACCCCGAACTGGAGGGCGAGGTTGACGCTCAGCGTCGGCCAGATGTTCGGGAGGACGTGACGGCCCACGATGCCGGCCCACGAGGTTCCCGACGTGCGTGCGGCGGTCACGTACTGCTGCGCCAGGACGCGTTTGGCCAGGACTCGCGTGAGCCGGGCGACCACGGCCGACATCGCCAGGCCGATCGCGAGGATGGCCGTGCCCAGCGACGCTCCCTGCGCCGCGACGATGAGCATCGCGAGCAGCAGGACGGGGAACGCGATGATGATGTCGAGAATCGCCGAGATCGTATCGTCGAGCCATCGGCTGGCGAACGCGGCCAGCATGCCGATGGAGATGCCGATGATCGCGCCGATCACCACGGCGCCGACGCCGACCGCCAGAGCGATCCGCGCCCCGATCATCAGTTGCGTGGCCAGGTCGCGGCCGAACCGGTCGGTGCCCAGCCAGTGCGCGGCGCCGGGCGGCTGCAGCCGGCCGCCGGAGGTGTCGCCTTGCGCGTACGGGAGCCAGGCGAACGACACGGCGGCGACGAGCACGACCAACCCGACGAGCGTCAGACCGACGCCGAGCGTGACCGACCGGCGCGCTCGCCGGCGCGCCCGGTCGCTCGGGCCGGGCGCCGCCTGCGCGGCCTGCTCCACCACCGCGCTCATCGATTGCCCGAGATGCTCTGCCGCAGACGCGGGTCGATGAGTCGCTGGGCGATGTCGGCGAGGAAGCCGACGATGAGCACCAGCAGTGTGGAGACGAAGAGGATGCCCTGGATGTCGGGATAGTCGTGCTGCTCGATCGCCGTGAGCAGCATGCTGCCGAGCCCCGGCAGGGTGTAGACGCTCTCGACCACGACCGCGCCGAGGAAGGTCGTCGCGAGCTCGATGCCGAGGATGGAGATGATCGGGACCGCTCCGTTGCGCAGGCCGTGCCTCCACATCGCGCGGCCGAAGCCGGAGCCCAGCGCGCGCGCATTGCGGAGGTAGTCGCTGCCGATGACGTCGAGCGTCGCGCTGCGGACGTAGCGCGCAATCGAGGCGCTCATCACGATCGCGATGGTGATGACCGGCAGCGCCAGCGACTGCAGCGCTGCGGCCGGATCGGCCCAGTCGTCGCGCGGGAAGCCTCCCGACGGGAACCACCGCAGATCGATGGCGAAGGCGTCGACGAGCAGGATGCCCACCCAGAACACCGGCACCGCGATGCCGAGCTGCGAGAACGCGGAGAGCACGAGGCCGTACCAGCGGTCGGCCTTCCACGCGGCGACGAAGCCGATCGGGAGGGCGAGCGCCAGGGCCAGGACGAACGACAGCAGCGTCAGCGGGACGGTGACCGCCAGCCGCGACGCGATCTCGGGCCCCACGGGCAGCGACGTGATGAACGACTGGCCCAGGTTCAGCGTGAGCAGCGAGCCGAACCAGTTCGCGAACTGCTCGGGCAGCGGGAGGTTGCTGCCGACCTGCTCCTGCGCCGCCTTGATCTGCTCCGGCGTCGCGCTGGCCGACAGCAGCGCGTTGGCCGGGTCGCCAGGGAGGACACGCAGCAGGAAGAAGAGGACCACCATCGCAAGCAGCAGCGACACCAGCAGGAATGCGGTGCGGCGCAGGAGGTAGGAGGTCATGACCACTTCAGGGTAATAGCTCGCTCAGCGTAGATGCTCGGGGAGGCCGTTCGTGGCCTCCCCGAGCATCAGTGGAGAACGCGGCTGGGCCGCGAGCTGTGGGTTACTTCTTGACGATGTCGTACGCGTAGAACTGCGAGTTGAGCCCGTTCACCGGGTATCCGCTCACCGAGCTCGACGCGACGACGATCTGCGGGTACAGGTACAGCCACGCGCTGGCGGCGTCCTTGGCGATCTGCTCGTTCACGAGCTTGAGCTTCGCCGTCTGCTCGGCCGTGGTGGAGGCCTGCTCGGCCTCGTTCACCCACGTGGTGACCTGCGGGTTGTCGTAGCCCCAGTAAAAGTCGGGGTTGCCGTACCAGACCACGTCGCGGTCGTTGACGTGCTCCTGCAGGGTGGCGACGAAGTCGTGGTTCTTGAAGACCTTCGTGTACCACTGGTCGGCCGAGATGGAGTTGATGTTCACCGTGACGCCGACCTTCGCGAGCTCCGTCTTGAGGAACTCGGCGACCGCGGGGTGCGGGTCGTAGGTCGGGGTGTCCAGCGTGAAGGTGAAACCGTTCGGGTAGCCGGCGTCGGCCAGCTCCTTCTTCGCGAGCGAGACGTCGTACGGGTTCACCTTGGTGAGGTCCTCGTACCAGGGGTCGCTCGGCGGCACCATCGAGCCGATGAGCGTGCCGTACTTGCCCCAGATCGAGCTGAGCAGCTTCTTGGTGTCGATCGCGGAGTAGACGGCCTTGCGGACCTCGGCCTTGTCGAAGGGCGCGACCTTGTCGTTGAAGGCCAGGAGCTCCTTGGTCGTCGATTTGCCGTTGCTGATCGTGTAGCTCTTGTTGCCCTCGAACTGGGTCAGCGAGTCCGGGCTCTGGATGCTCGTGACGACATCGACCTGGTTGGTGAGCAGGGCGTTCGAGAGGGCGCTGGCGTCGGTGAAGTAGTCGTAGACGACTTCTTTGTTCTTCGCCTTGTCGCCCCAGTAGCCGTTCCACCGCTCGAGGCTCAGCGAGCTCCCGCGCTTCCAGGTGCCCAGCGTGTAGGGGCCGGTGCCGTCCTCCGATGTCTTGTAGTTCGTCGTTCCCGGGCCGTAGATCCACACGTAGCTGAGGTTGTAGGGCAGCGAGATGGAGCGGGACTTCAGCGAGATGACGACCGTCTTGTCGTCGGGGGTCTGGATGCCCGAGATGACGGCGAGCTGCGACTTGCGGGCCGACTGGGAGGCGTCCGCGAGCACCCGCTCGATGCTGGTCTTGACCGCGGCGCTCGTGAGCGCCTTGCCGGAGTGGAACTTCACCCCGTCGCGGAGGGTGAAGGTGTACGTCAGGCCGTCGGAGCTGGTCGTGTACTTGGTGGCCAGCAGCGGCTCGACCTTGCCCGCGTCAGTGAGTTTGAACAGGCCCTCGTAGACGTTGCCGTTGAGCGCCTCGGTGACGCCCTGGCCTCCGCCCGCGGTGTTGTCCAGGTTGACGGGCTCGTAGAGCGAGCCCACGGCGATCGACGCGTCGGTGCCGGCCGACGACGACGATGTCGCGCCGGAGCAGCCGGCGAGGGTGAGTGCCGCGGCGATGCCGATCGCGAGCGTGGCGAGCAGGGGGGTCTTTCTCAACAGAGTTCTCCTGTGCTGTGGGGAGGGCGAAAGGGAGGGGGGATGAAGCTCAGTGGGCGGCGCCGTCGCGGAGCACGACACGCTTCTCGCCCGCGGTCACGGGCACCGCGAAGCGGTTGTTCCGCGGCGGCAGCGGGCAGTTGTACTGGTCCGAGAAGCCGCAGGGGGGCACGAAGGCCCGGTTGAAGTCGAGCACGGCGTTGTCGCCGTCGCGCGTGACGAAGAGGAATCGACCGGAGGCATAGGTGCCGTCGGGGCCGTCCGCGCCGTTCGTGGGGTCGCCGAAGACCAGCAGCAGCGTGCCGTCGTCGTCGAACGCGCTCAGCGTGTAGTCGATGCCGTCGCGCTCGAACGTGATGTCGCCCGGCACGACGAGGTCGCGGGTCAGCCCGTTGTCGCGGATGTGCTCGAACGGGATCGTGCGCTCGCCCGCGACGGGTGTGAAGCGGGCCTCGATGATCCAGGAGGGGTCGAAGGGGAACGCCTCGATCGTCTCGAACGCGCGGATGGCCGGGGAGTCGGCGTCCCACAGGCGGATGCCGCGCTCGGGCTCGCCGGTGTCGAGGTTGCGCCGGCTCAGTTCGGTCGCGGTCACGGTCGCCGGCTGCCCGGCGAGGGCCTGCTCCGCCGTCGTCCCGTCGCCGTCGGCGAGCCAGCGGGTCTCGATGAGTGCGAGGTTGCCGGTGGGAGATGCGACCGACGCCAGTCGCCGCGCGCGCCACTCGGCGTAGCCGTCCTCCGCGGTCTCGATGGCGGACAGAGAGGCGAGGGCGGAGGTTTCAGTCACGATATCGGGCATAACAGAGAGAGTCTCCGTCTTGTTCCCATGCCGGCGCTATTCGTGTGTCTCCGTGTTGCGTGCGTCGGCGCGGGCGGTCGCGCGCACGACCGACGGAGTCAGGGCGAGCACGCCGGCGACCACCGCGGGAACCAGGAGCGCCCAGCCGAGGTCGGGCCTCGCGACGAGGCCTTGGAAGCTGCCCACCGCGACCGCAATCATCAGGATCTGGATCGTGACGATCGACGCTCGCGCCCAGGCGTGCAGCCGCAGGAGGCCGACGAGCGTCGCGATGACCCAGGCCGCGCCCAGCGCGACGAGCACGGTGATCGCCACGGCGGTGGTGTACGACTGGGGCTTCTGAGTGAGAAGCTCGAACAGGAGCCAGAGCGCGAGCCCGGTCACCAGGAGCGCCTCCAGTGCCACGATGACGGCCAGGACGATGAGAAGCGGCGGCCTGGCGGGGCCCGCGGGCACGGGCGCGGACGGATCGGGCACTATAGCATCCAGACGTTTCGAGTGTGTGTTCACAGCGTTATCCCATACAAAACTATTGATTCGGGTTAACCGCTATGGGAGCATATTCAAGGCCGAGTTAGTGCTCACAGGGTGGTGGGCAGGTCTCATTCCCCATGGATCTGAAGAACCCTGTAACGCGGCTGCTTACCTGCATTCTAGGCCCCTCGGGCCAGGAAACATCCAGCAAACAAGGAGCATATCTTCATGGATTGGCGCGACAAAGCCGCCTGCCTGACCGCGGACCCCGAGCTGTTCTTCCCCGTCGGAAACACCGGGCCAGCGGTCGACCAGATCGACAAGGCCAAGGCGGTCTGTGCTCGCTGCACCGTGACGGAGATCTGCCTGCAGTACGCCCTCGAGACCGGGCAAGACTCGGGCGTGTGGGGCGGTCTCTCCGAAGACGAGCGCCGTGCGCTCAAGCGCCGCGCCGCCCGCGCGCGCCGCGCCTCCTGAGCCCCGAACCCAGGCTCCCTGCAATACACCGCCGCCGAGGCGGCGCTCCTGAACACCTAGCAGACGTCATCGTCCAGGAGCGCCCCTCGGCGTTTCTCGTCGTGGAGCCGCCTGCCGAGGCGTCTCAGACGGTGGTGAGGTAGCGGAGCGGCACCTCGATGGTGACCTCCGTGCCCTGACCCATCATCGTGTGCCAGTCGATGGCGCCACCCAGCTCCCCCTGGATCAGGGTGCGCACGATCTGGGTGCCGAGCCCCGAGCCGACCTTGCCCTCGGGCAGGCCGGACCCGTTGTCCACGACCTTGACGGTGAGCGACTCGTCCGACCGGTTCGCCACGATCTCCACCTGCCCCTCGCGCCCGGCCAGGCCGTGCTCCACGGCGTTCGTCACGAGCTCGGTGAGCGCGAGCGCCAGCGGCGTCGCGTACTCGCTCGGCAGGGATCCGAACCTGCCGGACTTCTTGGGGTGCACCGTGGTCGTGTGGCTGGCCGCGACCTCCGCGACCAGGAGCAGGACCCGGTCGAAGACGTCGTCGAAGTCGACGATCTGCGCGAGACCGGTGGAGAGCGTGTCGTGCACGACCGCGATCGCCGCCACCCGCCGCATCGCCTGGCTCAGGGCCTCCCTGGCCTCCTCCGAGTGCGTGCGGCGCGCCTGGATGCGCAGCAACGACGCGACGGTCTGGAGGTTGTTCTTGACGCGGTGGTGGATCTCGCGGATCGTGGCGTCCTTGGTGATGAGCTCGCGCTCCTGATGCCGCTGCTCCGACACGTCGCGGCACAGCACGATCGCGCCGACGCGCTGCCCGCGGTTGCGGATCGGGATGGCGCGCAGCGACACCGTGACGCCGCGCGCTTCGATGTCGGTGCGCCAGGGCGCACGGCCGGTCACGACCAGCGGGAGCGACTCGTCCGCAGTGATCGCGCCGGCGAGGAGGCCGGTCGTCACCGTGGCGAGCGACTCGCCCTCCAACTCACCCGTGAAGCCCATCCGGTTGAAGGCGCTCAGCGCGTTGGGGCTGGCGAACGTGGTGACGCCGTCGACGTCGAGGCGGATGAGGCCGTCCGCTGCGCGCGGCTGGCCGCGCCGCGGTGCCGCCGGGGCCCCGAGATCGGGGAAGTCGCCGCTGGCGATCATGTTGAACAGGTCGTTCGCGCAGTCGTTGAACGTCAGCTCCTGACGGCTGGGCGTGCGTGCCTCGCTGAGGTTGGTGTGCCGCGTGATGACGGCCACCGGCTCAGGCGCCGTCTCGGGCGAGTGGACGCTCAGCCGCCGGATCACCGGGACGGCGCGCACGCGCGTGGGCGTCTCCTCGTACCAGTCCGGGGCGGAGGTGTCGATGATCTCCTTGGTGCGGTAGGCGTCGGTGACCTGCTGACGCCACTCCGGCTTGATCCGCTGGCCGACGAAGTCGCGGTAGAAGAGCGTCGCCGCACTCGACGGGCGGGCGTGCGCGACCGCGACGAAATCATCGTCGGTCGTCGGCACCCACAGGACGATGTCGGCGAAGGCCAGATCGGCGAGCAGCTGCCAGTCACCGACGAGCGAGTGGAGCCACTCCACGTCCGCCTCGGAGGAACGACCTTGAGCATGGACGAGATCACTGAGCGTCGACACTCCCCCACTATAGACAGACGCCGTCGCGCCTCGTGACAGCCGCGTGGAGGCCCGCCCGGTGGCCGAGGTGGAACGAGTTGTCCACACCCGCGTTGATGCCCTGGACCCCCGCGAACCGCGCTGCTTGAGTGAGACGCAGCCAATCGACGAACCGTCGAACAGAAGAATCGAGCTCCATCAGAATGAACGCACTCCTCACCCCCGTCCTCGACCGCGACGCTGTGCGCAGCGACTACCTGCACACCGACGACCTGCGCAGCCACGACCGGCACCGCCACGACCGGCCTCCGCTGAGCGTGGTTCAGCAGGATCCCGACCCCGACCTCCGGCTCGTCGGCGGCCTCGACGACGACCCGGGCCTGTTGAGCGCGAAACTGGCACTGTGCGTCATCGAGATCCTCGCGGGAGCACGCCCCCTCGATCAGCTCGGTCGGTGGGTGAGCGACTCGGTGTTCGTGCAATTGCTGCGCCGCACGGTGATCGCCTCGCGCTCCCGGGAGGCCACCGGCGACGACATCCGCCGCCCGCGCGTCCGCGTCGGTCAGCCGATGGTCAACCGCCGGGGCGAGTCCATCGTCGACGCCGTCGTGATGATCCACCAGCCCACCCGGTCGCGTGCTGTCGCCCTTCGGCTCGAACGCCACCGGAAACGCTGGCGTGCGACCGCCATCAGCGTCCTTTAAGCGCCTGACGGCGGGGTGGCCGGTCGGCCTCCCCGCCGTCAGGCGACATCGCTGCGATCAGCGCTTCTTGGCCTGAGCCCGTCGCTCCGCGCGGTTCGCGGGGGCGTCGCCGGACTCCTCGACCCGCTGGCCGAACGCGCCGCGCTGGTTCGACGCCTGGGTGGGCGGCGCCGCCTGGGCCGGCGCGGCCTGGCGCTGCTGACGCTGCGCGCGGTCCGTCGCGGCCTTCTCGATCTGACCGCGCTGGTTGCGGACCTCGACCTCGCCCTGCTCGCCGGGAGCCGAGTAGCTGAGCCGGGCCTCCGAGGACTCACCACGGGCGAGGCCCTTGGCCGCGACGGCCGGAGCTGCAACTTCGTCGGGGGCCTGGTTGACCTCGACCTCCAGGTTGAACAGGAAGCCGACCGTCTCCTCGCGGATCGCGCCCATCATCTGCTGGAACATGGCGTAGCCCTCGCGCTGGTACTCGACCAGCGGGTCGCGCTGCGCCATCGCGCGCAGGCCGATGCCGTCTTTCAGGTAGTCCATCTCGTAGAGGTGGTCGCGCCAGCGGCGGTCGATCACCGAGAGCACCACGCGCCGCTCCAGCTCGCGCATTGCGGGCGAGCCCAGCGACTCCTCGCGCTTCTCGTACGCGATCTTCGCATCGGACATGATCTCGCGGCGCATGAAGTCGCGGTTGATGCGGCCCTTGTTGCCGGCCTCGGCGATGACCTCGTCGATGGAGACACCGACCGGGTACAGCGTCTTGAGTTCCGCCCAGAGCGCGTCGAAGTCCCAGTCGTCGCCGCTGCCCTCGCCGGTGTGCTGGTCGAGGATGTCGTCGATGACATCGGTCAGGAACTTCTGAACGCGCTCGTGGAGGTCGTCACCCTCGAGGATGTGACGGCGGTCGCTGTAGATGGCCTCGCGCTGACGGTTGAGCACGTCGTCGTACTTGAGGACGTTCTTGCGGATCTCGGCGTTGCGGGCCTCCACCTGCGACTGCGCGCTGCGGATGGCGCGGCTGACGACCTTGGACTCGATCGCCATGTCATCGGGGACGCTCGTGCGGCCCATCAGGCTCTCGGCAGCTCCCGCGTTGAACAGGCGCATCAGGTCGTCGGTCAGCGACAGGTAGAAGCGGCTCTCGCCCGGGTCGCCTTGGCGGCCGGAACGGCCCCGCAGCTGGTTGTCGATGCGGCGCGACTCGTGTCGCTCGGTGCCGAGCACGTACAGGCCGCCGGCCTCGATGACCTTCTCGGCCTCCTCCGCCACCTTGGCCTTGACGTCGGTGAAGACCTCGTCCCACGCGGCCTCGTACTCCTCCGGAGTCTCGACCGGCGACAGCCCGCGGGCGTTCATCTCGGCGACGGCGATGAACTCGGCGTTGCCGCCGAGCATGATGTCGGTTCCACGACCGGCCATGTTCGTGGCGACGGTCACCGACCCGAGACGGCCGGCCTGGGCGACGATCGCGGCCTCGCGCGCGTGGTTCTTCGCGTTCAGGACCTCGTGGCGCACGCCCTTCTTGGCGAGCAGGCGCGAGAGGTACTCGCTCTTCTCGACGCTGGTCGTGCCGACGAGCACCGGCTGGCCCTTCTCGTGGCGCTTGGCGATGTCTTCGACGACCTGGTCGAACTTGGCCTTCTCATTCTTGTAGACCAGGTCGGACTGGTCTTTGCGCTGCATCGGCTTGTTCGTCGGGATCGGGACGACGCCGAGCTTGTAGGTGCTCATGAACTCGGCCGCCTCGGTCTCGGCGGTACCGGTCATGCCGGACAGCTTCTTGTAGAGACGGAAGTAGTTCTGCAGGGTGACCGTGGCGAGCGTCTGGTTCTCGGCCTTGACCTCCACGCCCTCCTTTGCCTCGATCGCCTGGTGGATGCCCTCGTTGTAGCGACGGCCGACCAGGATGCGGCCGGTGTGCTCGTCGACGATGAGCACCTCGCCGTTCATGACGACGTAGTCCTTGTCGCGCTTGAAGAGCGCGTTCGCCTTGATCGCGTTGTTGAGGAACGAGATGAGCGGGGTGTTCGCCGACTCGTAGAGGTTGTCGATGCCGAGGTAGTCCTCGACCTTCTCGATGCCCGGCTCGAGCACGCCGACCGTTCGCTTCTTCTCGTCGACCTCGTAGTCGACGTCGGGCGTGAGGCGGGTGGCCAGGCTCGCGAACTCGTTGAACCACCGGTTCGCCTCGCCGGAGGACGGGCCGGAGATGATCAGCGGCGTGCGCGCCTCGTCGATCAGGATCGAGTCGACCTCGTCGACGATCGCGAAGTAGTGGCCGCGCTGCACCATGTCGCTCGCCTGCCACGCCATGTTGTCGCGGAGGTAGTCGAAACCGAACTCGTTGTTCGTGCCGTAGGTGATGTCGGCGGCGTACTGCTCGCGGCGCTCCTCGGGCGTCTGACCGGAGAGGATCACTCCGGTGGTCATCCCGAGCGCGCGGAAGACGCGGCCCATGAGCTCCGACTGGTAGCTCGCGAGGTAGTCGTTGACGGTGATGACGTGCACGCCGCGGCTGGTGATCGCGTTGAGATACGCGGCGGTGGTCGCGACGAGGGTCTTGCCCTCACCGGTCTTCATCTCGGCGATGTTGCCGAGGTGGAGGGCGGCCCCGCCCATGATCTGCACGTCGAAGTGCCGCATGCCGAGGGTGCGCTTGGACGCCTCGCGCACGGCGGCGAAGGCCTCCGGCAGCAGGTCGTCGAGCGATTCGCCGTTGCTGTAGCGCTCGCGGAGCTCGACGGTCTCGTGCATGAGTTCGTCGTCGGTCAGCTCGCTGAAGTCGTCCTCGAGAGCGTTGACCGCCTTCGCATACGCCTCCAGGCGTCGGAGGATGCGTCCCTCGCCGACGCGGAGAACCTTTTCAAGAACTGAGGCCACTGATGCACTCCATTTTGCTCGGTCGGGCCGATGATGCCCGCGCCCCGGCGGGCGCACGCCGGACGGCAGAATCCGCCGACGATAGGGAACATCGTACTTGGTCCGCCCCTGCGTACGACCCGTCGTCGCTGGGAGGCGTCTGCGAGGTGCGTGAACGTCGATGGCGTGCGCCGCCTGGGCACACGCCATCGACGCGTCTGTCAGCCGAGCTTGCGGCTCGCCGTCGCCACCTCCTGCAGCTCCTCGGCGTCGTCGTCGAGGGCGATCACGCCGTAGTCCCAGCCCTTGCGCCGGTAGACGACGCTCGGCCGTTTGGTCTCCTGGTCCACGAACAGGTAGAAGTCGTGCCCGACCAGTTCCATGTAATAGAGGGCGTCGTCGACGGTCATCGGGATGCTCGCGAAGACCTTCTGACGGATCACGACCGGGCTGTACTCCTCTTCGGCCTCGGTCGCCTGGGCCTCTTCGGTCACGACCGGCGTGCTGCCGGTGCGGACCTGGTCGAGCACCGAGACCGGTGCCGCCGCCAGCCCGACGGCGCTGAAGCCGTCGGTGCTGGCCTCGCGGAGGGACGTCGGGCGATGCTGCCCGCGGTGCACCTTGCGCCTGTCCTTGGCCCTCCGCACGCGCTCGAGGAGTTTCCCGAGCGCGATGTCGAACGCTGCGTACTTGTCGGTGCCCGTCGCCTCCGACCGCACCACCGCCCTCGGTCCGACCAGCGTCAGCTCGACGCGGTCGTCGCCGTTCTGGGATCCCAGCTTCTCGTTGTGCCTGCTGACCTTGATCTCGAATGAGATGGCCCGCTCGGCGAGATGAGCGACCTTGTCGGCCTTCTCTGTCGCGTATTCGCGGAACCGATCAGTGATTCCCAGGTTGCGTCCGACGATGTTGATGTCCATGGAGACCTCCCTGATCCGGCGTGACGTCCGCCCGGATCACGAAGGGCGGAATCGCTCGCGCCTTTTCGACTACCGTAGTGCTCCCCGCCGCGTTACGGAACCGTAATCAGCGGGTGAATTCTTAGTACTCGTCTGGACGTTCGCTGCACGCGGGTGCCCTCACCGACGACGCGGCGTCTGGGCTATGGTCGCCGCTCCGACCACGATGCCGCCGGCCGCGCGGATCGCTCCTGCGGCCTCCGCGAGGGTGGCGCCGGTCGTCACGATGTCGTCGACGAGGAGGCAGCGTCTGCCCGCGACCCGAGCCGAGGCCACCAGGCTGCCTTCGCGATTGCGTTCGCGGTCGTTCCACGAGAGCCCGGCCTGATCGGCGGTCTGGCGGGTGAGCCGGAGTGCCCGCGAGAGCGGAGCGTCCAGGACGCGCGAGCGCGACAGGATCAAGCCCGTCGGGTGGTAGCCCCTGCGCCTCCAGGCCGCACGTGTCCACGGGATGAGGACAGGCACCGGGACAGCCCGAGTGCCTGCGGTCGCGGCGGTCAGCGCGGCTCGGAGCGCGCCCGCCAGCGCGGACGCGACGTCCACCCGCCCCGCGTCCTTGAAGGCGAGCAGCACCGCGCGCGGCACGTCGTCGTAGTCCAGAGCGGAGCAGACCGTGATTCCGGAGACGGTCCGCGTGCGCTCCCGAGGTTCGAGACGGTGTGCGCAGTCGGAGCAGACGGACCGGTCGGGAGCGGAGCAACCGGCGCACCGCACCGGCAGCAGCACAGCGGCGGCGTCGAGCAGCGCTTCGCGGACGTACCGGCGCGCGGGAGCGGGGCGAGCGGGAGGAGAGGATGTCGTGATCATGGCCCCAGCCTCACCCGAGCGCGCGGTCCGCCTCGGCAGCGCGCGAGGATCCGTGGATGATCGGCGCTCAGCCGGCGTTGTGGAGGAGTCCGCCGGTCAGGGCTGCCCGAGCTGCACCGCGACCGCGCCCACCTTGTCGGTCTGCGTCTGCCAGCCGCTGCCGGTCGGCGCCTGCAGGGTGCCGTCGCCGGCGAGCACGAGGTAGCGAGAGAGGCCTCCCGCCCCCACGATCGTGCGCCCGGCGGCCGGGCCCGTGGTCGAGGTGGAGGTGCCGCCGATCGTCTGCTCCGTGATCGCGGTGGCGTCGCCGTTCGTGATCGCGAGGACGGCGACCGTCAGCTCGCCCGTCCAGGCGATCGACATCGGAGTCCCGTCACCCACCGCCAGCTCGATGGGCTGCGTGATGGAGGTCGGCAGTCCGTCGGCTCCACGGACGACCCCGCCCGCGACCACCGCGTAGCCGGTGCCCGTGCTCAGCACGGCGACCACACGGGTGCCGTCGCGCGAGACGGCGAGCGAGACGATCCCTGTCGCACCGGGCCACGCCACCTTCACGGCGTGCGCCTGCCCGTTCGAACCCGCGACCTGGAGCGCGTCGGGCGACGCGGCGGGAACGCTCCACAGCCATCCGTCGTTGTCGAGCGCGGGCGCGATCAGCCCGGGTCGCGTGTCGACGCGGACGGGATCACCCGACTTGCGGACGAGCACGGCGGCTCCGTGGGACAGCACCGCGACCTGGTTCCGGCTGGCGTCGATGGTCGCCGCGCTGGGCTGGAGCGCCACCACTTTGTCGCTCAGCCCGCTCAGGTCGGTGATCGTCGACCCGTTGAGCAGCCCGAAGCTGTCGCCGCGGTAGACGATGGCGTGCGAGTCGACCGGCGGGTCCTGAAGGGGGGACGACGAGTCCGACAGCGGTGGGATCTGCTGCGCGTTGCCCTCGATCAAGAGCTGGACGGAGGACGCCAGCGCACCGAGGCTCTGCTCCATCTGGAGTTGCATGCGCTGCAGCTGGAGCTGGTCGGCCTGGCCGGCCTCCGAGCTGAGGTCGACGCGGGCGACTCCCCCGGCCGTCGTAACCGACGGCAGGGCGAGCTGCGTCCCCTGCGGGAATGCGCTCGTCACAGCGCCGTTCAGCCACTTGGCCGGGCCGGCGAGCACGGCGCTCGCGACCCGCGTCGCGGCCGAGGCGACGCGGGCGGGGAACCAGCGCGCGTCCGGCACGAGGTAGGAGTAGCCGGCGTTGTAGAAGTACAGCGTCTGCTGGCTGTACACGGCGCGGAAGGTCGGGTCGTCGATGACGACGCCGTCCGGCGCCACCGCGATGCGCCACTGCCCGTTCTCACGCGCGACCTGGTACGAGAGGCCGATCGGCGCCTTGCTCGCGATCGGGCGGTAGGAGCCGACGCTGTCGACGTTGGCGACCGGGATGACGTCCACCGACCACTGGTTGCCCTCATGGTCGAAGGTGCGGTTGCGGCCGTCGTCGACGGTGACCGACTCGTCCGGGTTCCAGGAGGCCGCCATCGACTTGGTCAGGTACTTGCGCGCGATCTGGAAGTTGTTCTTCGGACTGGAGGCGGCGTCGATGAAGCCCTGCACGATCCGCTGCGGCGACGCCCCGTTCTCGGGAGGCGACGGGTTGAAGTCGAGATCGAGCTGGTCGTTCACCTGGGCGACCGGGCCGCCCTGGCGCACCGGCCCCGAGTCGGGGATGCTCGCGCACGCCACGAGCACCAGCGCGAGGACGACGGCCACGGCCGCACCCAATCCGCGTACGGTCCGCCGGATCATGCGCGCGCCCCGCTTCCCGGTCGCACAGCTCCGTCGTCGACCTGTCCGGCGCCTCCGCCCGTGGCAGCGGACGCCTCGATCGGGGCGGACTCGTCGTGGGGACGGCCCGGCTTGGCGCCGGCATCGACGGGAGGCAGCGGCAGCGGCGACGAGGTGATGCCCTTGCCCGTGACGCGCGGCAGCGTGAGCCGGAAGCATGCGCCCTCGCCCGGCATCGACCACACCTGCAGCCAGCCGGAGTGCAGCGTGACGTCCTCCAACGAGATCGCGAGGCCCAGGCCGGTGCCGCCGAGGGTGCGTTTGCGCGACGGATCGGCCCTCCAGAACCGGTCGAAGACATGGTTGACGTCGTTCTGGTTCATGCCGATCCCGTAATCGCGGACGGAGAGCGCGACGGCCGTCTCGTTGCTGTCGACCGTCACCACCACCGGAGCGCCCTCGCCGTGCTCGATGGCGTTGCCGAGGAGGTTGCGGACGACCCGGCGGATGCGCCGCGGGTCCATGCCGACGTCGAAGTAGCCGCCCGGCGCCTCCAGACGCAGCTCCGACCCGTTCTGCTCGGCGACGGTGCGGAGCTCGTCCACGACCTCCTCGGCGAGCCGCACCAGGTTCGTGGGCTCGGGCTCGAGGGCCACGGAGCCCGCGTCGTAGCGGCTGATCTCGAGCAGGTCGGAGAGCAGTCGGTCGAATCGCTCGATCTGGGTGTGGAGCAGCTCCGCGGTGCGGGTCGTCGCCGGCGGGAACGATCCGCGCTGGTCGTAGATCACGTCGCCCGCGAGCCGGATCGTGGTCAACGGTGTGCGCAGCTCGTGCGACACGTCGGAGACGAAGCGCTGCTGCAGCTGCGACAGCGTCGCCAGCTGGTTGATCTGGCTCTGGAGGCTGTCCGCCATGCCGTTGAACGACCGCGCCAGCGAGGCGAAGACGTCTTCGCCCTTCTCGGGGATGCGCACGGCGAGGTCGCCGGCCGCGAGTCGTTCACTCGTGCGGGCCGCCACCCGGATCGGCTCGACGACGAACCGCACGATGAGCCAGGTGATCGCGCCGATGAGCACGATCAGCGCGAGCCCGGCCAGCAGCAGCGTGTTCTGGACGAACAGGAGCGTGTTCTCCGAGTCGCTCAGGTTGTAGCCGATGTAGAGCTCGTAGCGACCGTACGACGGCAGGGTCAGCTGCGTCCCGACGACGATTCCCGGGTCGGTCGAGTCGGTGCCGGAGGGCAGCGCGACCGATTGGTAGAACTGCTTGGTGCCGCCGTTCTGCACGGCGGCCCGCAGCTCCTGCGAGATCACCGGGTTGAGGGCGGGACTGCCTCGATCGGGCGGGGCGAGGACGCTGTTGTCCTGTCCCGGCACGCGGTACGCCGCGATCAGCCGGCTGGAGGTCGAGGCCTGCACGGCCTGGAGGGTCGAGCTGAGCAGGTTCTTGCCGCTGTCGGCCGAGCCGATGTCGGAGGCGTTCAGGGTCGTCTGGGCGGCGGTCGTCGCCCGGCTCGAGTCGCGCAGGGCCTGGTCGAGGCGGGACTGGTACAGGTCGTTGCTGATGCTGAGCGCCATATAGACGCCGGTGACGAGGATCGCGACACCGGTCAGCAGCAACGTGATCGCCACCGTCCGCAGCTGCAGGGAGCGGCGCCAGAGGCGCGCGAGTTCGGACGGCACCTGCCGCCACCACTCCCTGTCGGGCCAACGGAAGCGCATCGCGGTCGCCTCTGTCAGGTCGCCGCACCGGCGCGGTAGCCGACGCCGCGCACGGTCATCACGATCTTCGGGTTGTCCGGGTCCTGCTCCACCTTGGCGCGCAGGCGCTGGACGTGGACGTTCACCAGCCGGGTGTCGGCCTTGTAGTGGTAGCCCCACACCTGCTCGAGCAGCATCTCGCGGGTGAACACCTGTTGCGGCTTGGAGGCCAGTGCCAGCAGGAGGTCGAACTCGAGCGGGGTGAGCGCGATGCGCGCGTCGCCACGCCGGACCTCGTGGCCGGCGACGTCGACGAGCAGGTCGCCGACGCGCAGCTGCTCGGCGGGCGGGGCGGTCGGGGCCGGGCGCAGGCGGGTACGGATCCGCGCGACGAGCTCCTTGGGGTTGAACGGCTTGACCATGTAGTCGTCGGCGCCCGACTCGAGGCCCTTCACGACGTCGGCCGTGTCGGACTTGGCCGTGAGCATGATGATGGGCGTCCCCGACTCGGCGCGGATGCGGCTGCACACCTCGATGCCGTCGAGGCCGGGCAGCATGAGGTCGAGGAGGACGAGGTCGGGCTTGGCCGCGCGGAAGATCTCGATCGCCTGGGCTCCGTCTTCGCAGAACACGGGGTCGAATCCCTCGGTGCGGAGCACGATGCCGATCATCTCGGCCAGCGCGGTGTCGTCGTCGACCACCAGGATGCGACTAGTCATGTCCCAAGATTCCCCTGAACCCCTCTCGGGCGGCGCACGCCGCGGAACTCACGGGTCCAGCGTAGTCGAGGAGGCTGCACGAGCCTTGTATGCCGGCCCGATGCGGGCTGAGCGCCCGCGACGTGCCCCGTGGGCGGGGCATCGCGCAAACCGCGGATGTGCCAGCATGGGAGCACGCATCAGACGGGGGATGAGAGGCACGGCGTGAGCGACGACCAGACCTGGCGGGCACCGGGCTCGTCCGACGACGCGAAGGCGTCCGACGGAACGGGACCCGATGGCGCGGTGCCGCCTCCGCCTCCGCCGCCTCCTCCCGCGCCCCCGCAGTTCGGCGAGTACGCGCCGGGCGGGGATCCGCAGCAGCCCGCGTATCAGCCGGGGTATTCGCAGCAGCCGGGATACCCGCAGCCCGGTTACCCGCAGCAGCCCGGGTATCAGCAGCAGCCCGGCTGGCAGCAGCAGCCCGGCTGGCAGCAGCAGCCGGGCTGGCAACAGCAGTACGGCGCCCCCGGCCCCCAGCCCGGCTGGGCCCCGCCGCCGAAGCCCGGTCTCGTGCCGTTGCGACCGCTGGCGTTCGGCACGCTCATCGGCGCTCCGTTCCAGGCGCTGCGGCGCAACCCGAAGATCACGGTCGGCGCCGCCCTGCTGCTGCAGGGAATTCCGACGATCATCGTCTCGGTGCTCATCGCCGGCGGCGTTTTCTTGCTGGTCGACCGCGTCGCGAACGCTGACGTGGCCGACCGCGGAACGCTCGCCGCGGGAGCCATCGGCGGCGCCATCGTGCTCGGCGTGCTCGCCGTGGTCATCTCGACGGTGTTCGGCGCGCTGCTGCAGGGCATCATCGTGGGCGAGGTGTCGCGCGAGACCCTCGGTGAGAAGCTGACCTTCCGCGCGCTCTGGCAGCTGATCCGCGGACGGCTCGGCGGCCTCATCGGCTGGACGTTCCTCCTCTTCCTCGCCGGGTTCGCGGGCATCGCGCTCGTCGTCGCCGTGATCGTGGCCCTCGCGATGCTCGGCGGCACCGCCGGCGTCATCGGCGCCGTCCTCGTCGGGATCGTCGGCTCGATCGGCCTGGTCGTGCTGGTGGCCTGGCTCTATACCAAGCTCTCCGTCGTGCCGAGCGCGCTCGTGATCGAGCGGCTCCCGCTGCGGGCGGCGATCACCCGGTCGTGGCGCCTGACCACTGGCTACTTCTGGCGCACGTTCGGCGTGCTGATCCTGATCTGGCTCATCGTCTACGCCATCACCCAGGTGATCTCGATCCCGTTCGGTTTCCTCGGCCTCATGCTCGGCGGCGTCTTCGCTCCGACCTCGGTGAGTTCGCCGGACTCGAGCGACTTCAGCGCGGTCATCGCGAGCCAGCTCGGCGTCAACGTCATCTCGGCGGTCGTCGGGGCGATCGTGGGTGCGATCGGAAGCGTCGTGCAGTCGGCCGCGATCAGCCTCATCTACATCGACCTCCGGATGCGCAAAGAAGGGCTCGACCTCCAACTCGTGCGCTTCGTGGAGGCCCGTCAGACCGGCAACGATCTGCCCGACCCGTACACCCAGCCCGCACCGACGGCGACCTGGCCGGGCGCCTGAGCGTGCTCCTGCACACCGCGCTCCGGCTCGACGTGCCGGTCGACCCGAACTCGCCGCAGGCGCAGGACTGGCTCCGCAACGAGCTCGCCAAGCCGGAGTACCAGGCGGCGAGACCCACCTGGCTCGATGTCGCGTCCAAGACCGTGCAGGACTGGCTGTTCTCCCTGTTCTCCAGTCCCAAGGGCGCCGCAGGCACCGTGCTGCTCCTGGTGGTAGTGCTGCTGATCGCCGCGCTGATAGTCGGCGCATTCGTGATCTACGGCCTCCCGCGGCTCAACCGCAGGGCCGCCTCCGCTCGGCGCGCGCTGTTCGGCTCCGACGACACCCGCTCGGCCGACGAGTTGCGCCGTTCCGCCGCCGATGCCGCTCGGGCCGGCGATTGGTCGCTCGCGATCGAGGAGCAGTTCCGGGCGATCGCGGCCGCCCTCGACGAACGCACCCTCGTGGAGGTCCGGCCCGGCACGACCGCTACCGAATTCGCCGCGCGGGCTGCGCGGGCCGCTCCTGCCCTGGCGGCCGAGCTGCGCCAGGCCGCGCGGACCTTCGACGAGGTACGCTACCTCGATCGTCCCGGCTCCGAGGCGGGGTACCAGCAGCTCGTCGCCCTCGACGCGGAGCTGCAGCGCGTCCGCCCAGCGCAGGAGGCGGTGGTCGCGTGACGAGCACCCTCCCACCCGGCACGGACGACACGACGGAGGACACGGTCGCCGCCGCTGTCTCCCCGACCGTCCGACGTACGGCTCGCCGCGCCGTGCCCTGGATCGTCCTCGGCGTCATCGCCCTGCTCGTCGCCCTCACCGGCCTGGCTCTGAGCGGCCGCTCCCTCGGCGGCGATACCCTGAGCGCCACCAACCCGGGACTGGCCGGCGGAAAGGCCCTGGCGCAGGTACTCGGCCAGCGAGGCGTGACGGTCAAACCGGCCGGCTCGCTCAGCGAGGTGCGAGACGCCGCCGACGACGACACGACGGTGCTCGTCTTCGACCCGAAAGGCAACCTCGCCCGCGACG
Source organism: Leifsonia sp. Leaf336 (assembly GCF_001423695.1). Lineage (GTDB taxonomy): Bacteria > Actinomycetota > Actinomycetes > Actinomycetales > Microbacteriaceae > Leifsonia. The sequence continues at coordinate 577,184 of NZ_LMOZ01000002.1, read as the reverse complement.
GCTACGACCAACTGACGTCGGTGGCGAGCACCATCGTCGTCGTCGAGCCGAGCTTCTCCGCCCTCCAGGCGCTCGCACCCGACGTGCACTCCGCGGGTGAGCCGGGAGGCGTCGCGTCCGCCGGCTGCGGCCTCCCGGCCGCGCAGCGGGCCGCGCGCATCGACCCGCGAGCGACCGAGAACACGAAGGACACGTCGTCCCCCGGCTCGTTCCGGGCGACCGGAGACGCCACGACCTGCTTCGAGGACTCGAAGGGCGCGGCCTCCGTGGTCGCCACCTCGTACCAGGGCCGCGCGGTGTACCTGGTCGGGTCGGCGGCCGTGCTGACGAACGACGGGATCGACCGTCTCGGCAACGCGGCTCTCGGCCTCAATCTGCTGGGTGAGCACCGCACGCTGGTCTGGTACCTGCCCGGCCTGGTCGACCGCCCCGTCACCGGCCCGGCCGAGCTCGACGCTCTCACGCCCGGCTGGGTCACCCCGGTCGTGATCCTGCTCACGCTGGTGTTCGTGGCGGCGGCGGTCTGGCGCGGTCGCCGCTTCGGACCGCTCGTGGTCGAGCACCTCCCGGTGGTCGTGCGAGCGGGCGAGACGCGCGAAGGGCGCGCCCGCCTGTACCAGCGGTCGTCCGCCAGGCTCCGCGCCGCCGACGCACTGCGGATCGGCACGATCGGCCGGCTGTCGTCCACGGTCGGCCTCCCCCGGGTCGCCACGACCGACGAGGTCGCCGACGCGGTCGCAGCGCTCACCGGCCGCGAGCACTCAGCGGTGCTGTCCCTCCTGGTGGAGGAGCACCCGCGCTCGGATCGCGAGCTCATCGACCTCTCCGACCGGCTGACCGAGCTCGAACACGCCACCGCAGCCGCCGCCTCCCCCGACCGTCCGCGACCGACCGGAAGAATGGAACAATGACCGACCTCACGACCGGATCCCCCCGCGCCGACGCGCCGCCCGCCGGCACTCCCGACGGAGCCTCCGCCCCCGGCGCCGCCGCCGGCTCCGACGACCTGCGTCACGCCCTCGCCCGGGTGCGTGCGGAGGTGGGCAAGGCCGTCGTCGGTCAAGACGGCGCCGTGACCGGCCTGATGATCGCGCTGCTCGCACGCGGGCACGTGCTGCTGGAGGGTGTGCCTGGCGTCGCGAAGACCCTCCTGGTGCGCTCGCTCAGCGCGGCGCTGAGCCTCTCGACCACGCGCATCCAGTTCACGCCCGACCTGATGCCGGGCGACGTCACCGGCTCGCTGGTCTACGACGCCCAGACCGGCGGGTTCGTGTTCCGCGAGGGGCCGGTGTTCACGAACATCCTGCTCGCCGACGAGATCAACCGCACACCTCCCAAGACGCAGTCCGCGCTGCTGGAGGCGATGGAGGAGCGCCAGGTCAGCGTCGATGGTGTCAGCCGGCGCCTGCCCGACCCGTTCATCGTCGCCGCCACCCAGAACCCGATCGAGTACGAGGGCACCTATACTCTCCCGGAGGCGCAGCTCGACCGCTTCCTGCTCAAGCTCACGCTCGACGTCCCCGAGCGCGAGGCCGAGGTGGAGGTGCTGCGCAGGCACGCCGCCGGCTTCAACCCGCGCGACCTGGCCGGCGCCGGAGTGACTCCCGTGCTGGACGCCCGTCAGCTGAACGACGCCCGCGCGGCCGCGGCCTCCGTCGGCGCCAACCCCGACGTGCTCGCCTACATCGTCGACCTCGCCCGCGCGACCCGCCGCAGCCCGTCGGTGCGGCTCGGCGTGAGTCCGCGCGGCACCACCGCGCTGCTCGCGGCGGCAAAGGCGTGGGCGTGGCTGTCGGGTTACGACTCGATCACTCCCGACCACGTGCAGGCCATGCTCGTCCCGGTCTGGCGGCATCGCATCCAGCTGCGTCCGGAGGCCGAGCTGGAGGGTGTGGGAGCCGACGCGATCCTGCGCTCGATCGTGCAGCAGGTCCAGGTTCCGATCTAAGGCGCGCCGATGACCGTGTCCGGACGTTTCGTCGCCCTGCTCGCGCTGGGCGTCGTCCCCGTCGTGCTCCTCGGCGGGGAGATGGCGCTCGCCTTCGCCGCTCTCGGCGGCTGGGTGCTGGTGTGCGTCGTGCTCGGAGTGATCGACCTCGCGCTGGCCGCGTCACCGCGCCGGGTGCGGGTGAGCCGCGAGCTGCCGGCCCGCGTGCGGCTCGGCGCCGACGCGGCCGCCGAGCTGTTCGTCACGAACGTGGGCACCCGCAGGCTGCGCGGCGTGCTGCGGGACGCCTGGGAGCCGTCGGCCGGCGCCCAGCCGTCGCGGCTGGCGGTCGACATCCCGGCCGGTGAACGTCGACGCCTCACGGTCTCGCTGCGGCCCTGGCGGCGCGGCGAGCGCCGCGTGGAGCAGATCACCGTGCGGGCGACCGGGCCGCTGGGACTCTGGTCGCGGCAGGCGACGCTCGCAGCCCCCGGTCGCATCCGCGTGCTGCCGCCGTTCGCCTCCCGCAAACACCTCCCGTCGCGCTTGGCACGACTACGTGAGCTCGACGGCACCACCAGTGTGATGCTGCGCGGGCAGGGCACCGAGTTCGACTCCCTCCGCGAGTACGTGCGCGGCGACGACGTGCGCTCGATCGACTGGCGCGCGACCGCCCGGCGGCACGACCCGACGGGAGGCCGGGGCGCGCGGGTGATGGTGCGCACCTGGCGTCCGGAGCGCGACCGCCGGGTGGTGCTCGTCGTCGACACGGCCCGCACCTCGGCCGCCCGCATCGCCGACGAGCCCCGCATCGACACCGCGTTCGAGGCCTCCCTGCTGCTGGCCGCACTCGCGACCCGCGCCGGGGACCGCGTCGACCTGCTGGCGTACGACCGGGTCGTGCGTGGACGCGTGCAGGGCGCGACGGGCGCCGAGCTGCTGTCGCGGATGGTGGACACGATGGCCGGCATCGAGCCAGCGCTCATCGAGATGGACTGGTCGGCGGTGCCTGCCCAGGTCCGAGCGCTCACCAGCCAGCGCTCGCTGGTCGTTCTGCTGACCTCCCTCGACGCGCCGGGCGGCTCGCGGGGACTGCTGTCGGTGCTGCCGCAGCTCACGAAGAAGCACATCGTCGTCGTCGCGAGCGTGACCGACCCCGAGACCGAGGCCGCCGCTCTGCAGCGCGGCCGCCGGGAGGACGTCTACCGGGCCGCGTCCGCCGAGCGCGCGCTGCTCGACGTGGCGCGCGTGTCGGCTGCGGTCCGCCGCCTCGGCGGGGAGGTCGTCACCGGCTCGCCGGGCGACCTGCCGCCGGCCCTCGCCGACCGCTACCTCGCCCTGAAGGCCGCCGGCCGCCTCTGATGCGCGCCCCCGGTGGGGAGCGGCATCCGTCCCGGCTGCGTCGTCGTCAGCCGGCGACGACCCGGCGGTCGCCTGCTTCGAACTCGGTGAGGTCGCCGGTCTCGCCCGCGCGCACCGCCCGGCGGCCGACGAAGAGCATGTAGAAGAGGAACGCGGCGAGCGCGAGAACGCCGATGGCGATCTTCGCCCACACCGGGAGCGCGGACGGCGTCACGAACCCTTCGATGAGCCCCGACACGAAGAGGCTGATCACGCAGCCCACGGCGACCGTGAACAAGGCCCTGCCGTCCTCCGCCAAGGCCTGACCGCGGGTGCGGGCTCCGGGCGCGATCCACGCCCAGAAGATCCGCAGGCCCGCTGCGGCGGCGACGAAGACGCTGGTGAGCTCCAGGAGGCCGTGCGGAAGGATGTAGGAGAACAGGACGTCGCCGCGCCCGTACGCGAACATCACGCCGACCGCTGTGCCGACCCCGACCGCGTTCTGCACGAGCACGTACGGCACCCAGGCTCCGGTGATCCCGAACGCGATGCACTGCGCGGCGATCCACACGTTGTTCGTCCAGACCTGTCCGGCGAACGACGCCGCCGGGTTGTTCGAGTAGTAGTCGACGAACTCGTGGTTCACGTACTGCTTGAGCGCGGCATCGTCGCCCAGGTTGCGCAGCACATCCGGGTTGCCGGTGATCCAGAGCGCGTAGAGCGCCGAGACGATGATCGTGAAGACAGCCACCGCGAGCACGATCCAGCGGATCCGGTAGAGCGCGGCGGGCAGCTGCAGCGCGAAGAAACGCGGGATCTGCGAGAACAGGTTCGTGCCTGCACCGGTGAAGCGCAGTCGTGCCGTGGCGAGCGTCACCGAGAGCCGATCGCCCACCGCGGTGGAGCCCGCGCTGGTCTGGATCGCCGACAGATCGGCCGCCCCCGACTGGTAGAGGTCGATCAGTTCGTCGGCGTCGCGGCCGTCCAGGCGCCGGCGCGCCGCCAGCCGGGCGAGTCTGTCCCAGTCGGCGCTGCGCGCTGCCGTGTATGCGTCGAGATCCATCTGCTTGAATGATAGCCATGACGGCATCAGCGCCCATGCTCCCGAGCGGGGGTCAGTCGCGCGTGGGCCGGCCGGCTCCCGGAGTTCCGGGCACGTCCGGCACTCCCGGCCCCGGCGAGCGCGAGCTCGTGACCGGCGAAGCCGTCACCCTCGACGTCAAGCCCGCCAGCTACATCCTCCGAGCGGCGGGCACGATCATCGACTGGCTGTTCTCGATGCTCGTCATGCTCGGGTGCTTCCTGCTCCTCCTGGCCACGGGAGGCGGCCTCGACGACGCGCTGCTCCGTGCACTCGGCGTGCTCATCCTGGTGTTCGGCATGGTCGTCCTCCCGACCACGATGGAGCTGCTCACCCACGGCCGGTCGCTCGGCCGGCTGGCGGTCGGCGCCCGCATCGTGCGCGACGACGGGGGCGCGACGGGATTCCGGCACGCCTTCATCCGCGCCCTCGTCGGCGTTCTCGAGATCTACATGACGATCGGAGGCCTCGCTGCGATCACCGGCCTCCTCAACTCCCGCTCCAAGCGGCTGGGCGACCTGCTGGCCGGCACGTACAGCCAGATGGAGCGCGTCCCCCGCCCTCAGCCGCTCCAGCTCTCCCTGCCTCCGCAGCTGTACGGGTGGGCGCAGACGGCCGATGTCGGCCGGCTTCCCGACCGGCTGTCGCGACGGATCGCGCAGTTCGTGCGGCAGGCGCCGCAGCTGACCATCGCCGCCCGCATCGGGCTGAGCACCGAGCTCGCGCGGGAGGCCGCACCCTACGTCTCGCCGCTGCCTCCGGTCGACGCCGAGACGTTCCTGGTGGCGGTCGCCGTCCTCCGCCGCCATCGCGAAGCCGCAGGGCTCGCTCTGGAGGCCGAGCGCCTCCAGCGACTCGAGCCCGTGCTCGACGCGCTTCCGCACAGCTTCCCCGACCGCTGACCCGCATCTCTCCGGCAGCCGGCCGCCGGCCGCACACACTCCAGGAGCGTCGATGACCGAGTACCGTGCCCACTTCGACGCCGTGGTGTCGTTCGTCAACGGCGGAGGGCTGACCGCCGAGGGCTTCCGGCTCGATGTGCCGTCGGCCGACATCGCGGAGGACGAGCTCGCCGAGCTGTTCGTCCGGCATCTCGGGCTCGCGCTCGTGGGCAAGGTCGACCTCCGCGACGTCCGCATCGTCGCGGAGCCACATCGCGGCAGCCGGGGCGTGGAGGCGGCCCCCGCCGGTCGCGGTGCCTCCCGCGTCGTCGACCTCAGCCACCCGATCCGCGCGGGCCTCGTCACCTATCCCGGCCTCCCCGAGCCCGTAATCACACCGCATCTCACCCGTGAGGCGTCGCGCGAGCGGTACGCGCCGGGCACGGAGTTCGCGATGGACGTGATCACGATGATCGGCAACACCGGCACCTACCTCGACAGCCCGTACCACCGCTACGCCGATGGCGGCGATCTCGCGTCGCTCGACCTCGCCACCCTGGTGGGGCTGCGCGCGGAGGTGTTCCACCTGACGGACGCCGGCGAGCGCGGCATCCCCGCGTCGGTGTTCTACGACCGGGTACTCGCCGGGTCCGCAGTGCTGCTGCACACCGGCTGGGACACGCATTTCGGCACGCCGGAATACGCGACCGGCGCGCCCTACCTGACCGAAGCGGGCGCCGAGCACCTGGCGCGTGCCGGTGCCGCGCTGGTCGGCATCGACTCGCTCAACATCGACGACACCGAGACCGACGGCGCACGCCCGGCGCACAGCATCCTGCTGGCCCACGGCATCCACGTCGTGGAGCACTTGACCCGCCTCGGCGACCTCCCCGCCCGCGGCGCCCGGTTCACGGCGGCCCCGCCGGCGGTCGAGGGGTTCGGCACGTTCCCGGTGCGGGCGTTCGCGGAGGTGTGATCCTCAGTCGTGCAGGATGCGCTGGAAGAGCACGTGGTCCTGCCAGCGGCCCGCGATCTTGAGGTAGTTCGGTGCGACGCCGATGCGCTCGAAACCGGCGCGCGTGAGCACCGACTGGGAGGCGTGGTTCGCCAGCAGCGTCGCCGCCTGCGCGCGGTGCAGGCCGAAGTCGTCCCTGGCGGCCTCCACCAGCGCGTTGAGCGCGACGGAGGCGAGGCCGCGGCCGGTGTGGTCGCGGTCGAGCCAGTAGCCGACCATGGCGCTCTGGAACGCGCCGCGCACGACGTTGCTGAGGTCCATGCCTCCGGCGATCTCGTCGCCGTCGACGATCACCAGCGGCACCGCGGTGCCGAGCGAGTGGAGGGCGAGGAGCTCGCGCGTGCGCGCCAGCTGGCCCGCTTCGGTGAAGAACTCCTCCGACCGCGTCGGATCCCACGGAGCGAGGTGCCCGCGGTTGCGCGAGTAGGCGGCCGCGAGCGCCGCGGCGTCCTCCTCACGACGCACGCGCAGGACGAGCCCTCCCGGGAGCTCCCGGTCTGCGAAATCGAGTGCCATCAGTAGCGGTAGTGGTCGACTTTGTAGGGGCCGTCCACCGGCACGCCGATGTAGGCGGCCTGCTCGTCGGTCAGGGTCGTCAGCCGCACTCCGAGCGCGGCGAGGTGGAGGCGCGCCACCTTCTCGTCGAGGTGCTTCGGCAGCACATAGACGCCGATCGGGTACTTCTCGGTCGAGACGAAGAGCTCGAGCTGGGCGAGCACCTGGTTGGCGAAGGAGTTGCTCATGACGAAGCTCGGGTGGCCGGTGGCGTTGCCGAGGTTCATCAGGCGGCCCTCGGAGAGCACCAGGACGCTGCGTCCGGTCGGGAGGCGCCACTCGTGCACCTGCGGCTTGATCTCGACCTTCTCGGCCCCGGGGAGGGCCTCCAGCGACGCCATGTCGATCTCGTTGTCGAAGTGGCCCACGTTGGCGACGATGGCGAGGTGCTTCATCGCGAGGATGTGGTCGAGGGTGACGACGTTGAGGTTGCCCGTTCCGGTGATGACGATGTCGACCTGGTCGACGACCGACTCGAGCGTGGTGACCTGGAAGCCGTCCATCGCCGCCTGGAGGGCGTTGATCGGGTCGACCTCGCTGACGATCACGCGGGCGCCCTGCCCGCGGAGGGCCTCCGCCGCGCCCTTGCCGACATCGCCGTAGCCGCAGACGAAGGCGACCTTGCCGCCCATGAGCACGTCCGTCGCGCGGTTGAGGCCGTCGGGCAGCGAGTGCCGGATGCCGTACTTGTTGTCGAACTTGCTCTTGGTCACCGAGTCGTTGACGTTGATCGCCGGGAACAGGAGGTCGCCGCTCTTGGCGAGCTCGTACAGGCGGTGCACGCCGGTGGTGGTCTCTTCGGTGACGCCGAGGATGCCGTCGGCGATGCGCGTCCAGCGGTCGGAGGAGGTGGCGAGGGAGGCGCGGAGGGCGGCCAGGATCACGCGGTACTCGTGGCTGTCGCCCGGGGCGTCGCCCGGCACGGCGCCGGCGAGCTCGAACTCGCGACCCTTGTGCACGAGCAGGGTGGCGTCGCCGCCGTCGTCGAGGATGAGGTTCGGGCCGGTCCAGTCGGCGCCCGCGGCCTGCGCCTCGGTCGTCCAGTCGAAGATCTGCTGGGTGCACCACCAGTACTCCTCGAGCGTCTCGCCCTTCCAGGCGAAGACCGGGACGCCCGCTGGCGCCTCCACGGTGCCGTGCGGACCGACGGCGATCGCCGCGGCCGCTTCGTCCTGCGTGGAGAAGATGTTGCAGCTCGCCCAGCGCACCTGCGCGCCGAGGGCGACGAGGGTCTCGATGAGCACGGCCGTCTGGACGGTCATGTGCAGCGAACCCGCGATGCGTGCGCCCTTCAGCGGCTGCGTCGGGCCGAACTCCTCGCGGAGGGCCATCAGGCCGGGCATCTCGTTCTCGGCCAGCCGGATCTGGTGCCTTCCCGCCTCGGCGAGGGAGAGGTCCGCGACGCGGAACGGCAGAGAGGTGTCAATGGCAGGCGAAGGCATGCGGCTATTCTGCCATGCGGGGTGGAGCACGCCGCGAGTGCTACGCGCGGATGAGCGCCAGCACCTCGTCGCACACTCGCGTCATCGTGGCGGCGTCTGCAGCCTCCACGTTGAGACGCAGCAGCGGCTCGGTGTTCGACGGGCGCACGGAGAACCACCAGAACGGCTCGCTCTCGTCGGTCAGCCCGGTGATCGTCAGCCCGTCGAGCTCGTCGAACTCGGCGCGGCCGGTGAAGGCCTCGACGATCCGCGCGTAGGCGGCCGGCACGTCATCGACCGACGAGTTGATCTCGCCGGACTGGGAATAGGGGCTGTAGACGGCCGCAAGCTCCGACAGGGGCTGCTCCTGCGAGCCGAACTCGGCGAGCAGGTGCATCGCGGCCAGCATGCCGTTGTCGGCGCTCCAGAAGTCGCGGAAGTAGTAGTGCGCCGAGTGCTCGCCGCCGAAGACGGCGCCGGACTCGCGCATCGCGTCCTTGATGAGGGAGTGCCCGACGCGGGTGCGGTACGGGGTCGCGCCGGCGGCCTCGATGGTCTCCGGCACGATGTTCGACGTGATCAGGTTGTGGATGACCGTGATCTCGGCGTCCGGGTCGGCCGCGCGCACCCGGGCGATCTCGCGCACGGCGACGATCGCGGCGACGGCGGACGGCGAGACCGCCGCACCGGTCTCGTCGACGACGAAGCAGCGGTCGGCGTCGCCGTCGAAGGCCAGCCCGAGGTCTGCGCCGTGCTGCACGACAGCGGCCTGGAGGTCGACCAGGTTCGCGGGCTCCAGCGGGTTCGCCTCGTGATTCGGGAAGGTCCCGTCGAGTTCGAAGTACATCGGGATGATCTCGATCGGCAGCGCGGGCAGGCCCGCTGCCTCGCCGAGCACGGCGGGGACGGTGAGCCCGCCCATGCCGTTGCCCGCGTCGACGACCACGCGGATCGGCCGGATGCCGCTGAGGTCGACGAGACCGCGAAGGTAGGCCGCGTAGTCGGCCAGGACGTCCTGCTCGCGGTAGCCGCCCGGCTGCTCCACCGCGACCAGGCCCTCGGCCAGATAGACGGCGGCGCGGTCGCGGATCGCGGCGAGACCGGTGTCGAGGCTGATGCCCTGCGCTCCGGCGCGCGACAGCTTGATGCCGTTGTAAGTGGCCGGGTTGTGGCTCGCGGTGAACATCGCCGCGGGGGCGTTCAGGGCGCCCGATGCGTAGTACGACTCATCGGTCGAGCACAGGCCGATCGACACGACGTCGGCACCGCGGGCCTGCGCACCGCGCGCGAACGCCTCGGCGAACTCGGGCGACGAGTCGCGCATGTCGTGGCCCACCACGACCTCGGACCCCGCCGCGCCGATCTCGTCGACGAACCCGGCGGCGACGGCGGTGACGATCTCGGAGGTCAGGCCGCTCCCGACGAGCCCGCGGACGTCGTAGGTCTTCACGACCGCCGAGAGGGCGGCGCGGAAGTCGTCGATCGAGTCAGAAGTATGCACGCCGGTCACCCTACTTGATCTCGCCGAAGACCTCGTGGCGCACGATCTGCCAGCCCTGCGGCGCCGACAGGCGCTCGGCGTGGATGGCGCAGAGATCGTACGAGTGAGGTTCGTGCGAGAGACTGAGCGGGCCGAGCACCGCCATCGAGTCGGCGTACACGTAGGTCAGCGTCGACACGGCGTCGCGCGGACAGGCGACACGGGAACACGGGCGGCTCAACATCGCGCTCAGACTACCCGAGCACCACCGACGTAGGATGGCGACATGCCCCGCAATCGCCGCACCAGCAGCAACCCCCCGGCGACCAGCCGGTGGCGCAGCCGTCACGGCAGAGGGGCGCGCGGCCCGGTCACCGGCCCGCATCTGCCGATGCTGCAGAACCGCATCGACTTCTTCGACATGACCGTGGCCTCCACCGCCGACTACCTCAAGGGCGTCTGGCCCGACGAGCTCGCGAACGTGCACTTCGAGGTCGCGGCGACGCCGACCGGCAACACGGGCACCGACGGCGTCGACCGCTGGTTCGTCGATCACGCCCGGCGCCGCATCGTGCTCTACCGGGTGCCCATCCAGCGCCTCACCAAGCTGCACCGCGACGACGACCTCCACAGGCGCATGTACATCGAGGGATGCGTCTTCCGCGCGGTCGCCGAGCTGCTCGGCAAAGACCCGTGGGACCTCGCGCCCGACCGCTTCCGGCACTTCTGACCGGCTGACCCGCTGACGGCCGCCCGCTCAGTTCGGATAGACCTCGATCGGCGCCGCGAGCGGGCCGGCGGGCGACACAGCGAAGCTGCTGGCCTGGCCGTCGCCGCCCGTGCTCACGCTGACCTCCAGCCCGTCGGCGCCGGTCACCGTGTACCGTCCGGTCGGAACCGCGACGTTCGCGCCGCCCTCGGCGGGCACCGTGAGGGCGATCGCCTTGCCCGACGACGGCTCGATCTTCACCTTCGCGTCGGCGTCGCCCGCATTGGCGAAGTGCAGCATCGGCTTCGGGCCGGGCGGCACGGCCACGAGCTGCGAGTCGCCGATGGCCGGCGCTGAGACGAACCAGGAGAAGTCGCGCGTCTTGGTTCCGATGACGGAGGTGCGCACCGCGGCGACGACCGGCACGTCCGAGCGGACCGTGACGGTGAAGTTGCCGTCCTTCAGGTTGTCGAGCGGGATCTCGGCGACGTTGCCCGCCTTCACAGTCTGGGCGTAGGAGTTGCCCGCGTTGGTCCCGGCCTCCCCCACGGCTCCGATCGTGATCTTGGCGTCGTGATCGCCGGGCACCAGGATGCGCACGGACGGGAAGTCGACGCCGACGCTCTCGGCGGACTGCGCAGCCGTGATGGCGGCGAGGGAGGCGACCGTCACGCCCGCGATCGTCTGAACGCGGTCGGGAGCCCCTGTCGGGCCGGCCAGCTCCACGCCGCGCGGCTGGATGCCCTGCTCGAAGCTCTGCTGCATGTTGGCGACGACCTGTCCGCCGGTCGTCGTGACGTGCACGACGGGAGCCGTCGCCGACGGGGCGAGGCCCGCGAGCGGCACGATCTTCTGGGCGCCGGCCGGCACGACGATGCCGGTGGCACCCGGCGCACTGACGTGGCCGGTCTCGGTGTAGATGTCGAGGTTGACTGTGGCGTCGACGGAGGTCGGGTTCGAGAGCAGCACGAGGCTCGTCTGACCGAGCGTGGTCGCGCCGGCCACCAGCCAGCTGTCGGCCGACGGCTCCGCGCAGGCGGCGGCGGCCAGGCCGGCGAGGTCGTCGGTCTGGGCGTTCTGCACCTGGGCTCCCGCGAAGAGCGGAGGCCGGGTCGCGCCCTGCGGCGTGGTCGCCGTCAGCGCGATAGGCGCCTGATCGTTGGACGTGGTGTCGGCGTCCGGCTTCAGCGTGCGCGACTGGGTGTCAGCTCCGGTGGCGCCGTACACCGAGGAGAACGAGTCGATCGCGCTCGGACGCGTGGCCTGCCCCGCGTCGGCGGCGAGGGCGAGCAGCGGGCCGGGGCAGACGCGCTGCTGATCGGCCGGGACGGGCTTGACAGTCTGCGACGGCGCGGAGATCGCGAAGCCGGAGAGCGGGAGGAGGGTCGCGCCCGCGATCACCGCGGCCGCGATGGCGATGCCGACGACTCCGCCGATCGCGCGGGCGCCGCCCTGGGCGAGGGCTCGACGGTCAGCCACGATCGCTCCTCGCGGTCGAGGGGCGCGGTCGGATGATGGTCTCATCGAGGCCGTCCTCCAGGGTCGTCGGCGCCCCGACGGGGACGGCTTCGGGGTGCAGACCGCGTTCGGGATCCGGCTCAGGGGCAGGTTCGGGCCGCGGCTCCGGTTCGACAGCGGGCTCGGGCTCCGGTTCGGGCGCAGGCTCCGGTTCCGGTTCCGGCTCGACAGCAGGCTCCGACTCGGGCTCGACGATGGCCGGGCCGGGGTCGCTTTCTCCGTACGACTCGACGGCAGCCTCGTCCTCGGGCTCCGCCTCCCAGTCGTCGAGACTCTCCTCCGCGATCGGAAGATCGCCGTCCGACGGCGGATCCGGCTCGTCGTCCGGCTCGACGGCGGGAGGCTCGCCGCCGTGGCGGCGCTCGGGCCGGCGCGCGTTCAGCTCCGACACCCGGTCGGCCGAGCGCGTGGTCGGGATGGCGAGCAGCAGCGTGAAGCCCACGATCACGCCCTGCACGAGCAGCACGATCAGCCTCCAGATGCCGCCGGCGTCCGGGGGGATCTGCGCCGCGGGTGGCACCACGGCCGTTCCACGGTCGAAGGCCCAGAGCGACCCGGTGGTCGTCTGGCCGACCGACACCAGGAGCGGGTTGGCGTCCATGGCGATGCCGGCGCGGGTCCTCGTCGCCTCGGCGGCCGTGGTGTCCGGCTCGGAACCGGCCTGCTTCTCGTTCAGCGCGGCCGCCGGCGGCGCGAGCAGCACGAAGTCGATACCGAGACGCTTCAGCTCGCCGGAGGCGTCGTAGCCGCTGCGCGACGAGAGGTTGCCGGCCAGGCCGGCGAGCTCGCGCTGCCCCGGGGTCAGCGAGCGGGAGGTCGAGCTCAGCGTGGTCTGGCCGTCGAGCGTCTGCCCGGCGCCCCGGACGACCTCCGCCTGGATGCCGCCGTCGGGCTGCGGGGTGATTCGCAGCGTTCCCGCTCGTGGCTGGGTGGTCGCCTTCGCCGTCACGACGGCGGGCATGGTCCGGCCGTCGCTGGCGCTGACGGCGGCCAGGCCGTCGTGCGTGGCGATCGCCGAGGGCACCGCCGCGATCGCCAGGGTGATCATGGCGATCCAGGCAGGGGCGAGCGAGCCGCGCTTCAGCGCGGACAGGGCGAGAACCGCCGCCCCGATCAGACCGATCCAATACAGGCTCAGCGCGCTGCCGGGCCAGATCGGCGCGACCGTCGACCCGGTCACCGCGACCTGGACGTGCAGCGCGACCACGGCGGTCAGGAATCCGGCGAGCGCGACGAGCAGCGCGACGACGGCGCGCACGGTGCCGCGCAGGAACAGCGCCAGGATCGCGAGGATGCCCAGAGGTGCGAGCAGGACCGGCACCAGGATGTTGCCGGCGCCCGTCCCGAAAGGAAGCGCGGCGGCGATCGCGTGCCAGCCGCCGAGCGTGCCGTCGGGGAAGCCGAGTGCGAGCTGCCAGGCGGGCGTCTGCCGCGCGTCGACCACGACGCCGGGGTCGGCGAAGATCGAGAGCCAGGCTCCTCTGCCGACCTGCTGCCACACCAGCGGCGCGAACAGCACGACGGCCGGCAGCGGGATGAAGACGATGCGCGCGGCGCGGCGCCCGGCGAACACGATGGCCGCGATCCACGCGACGACGAGTGCGGGGATCAGCACAGGGGCGCACGCCACGGTCGCCGCGGCCAGCAGCGCCGTCGTGGCGCTGGCCGTCCAGGAGCGGCGTGCGGCCAGCCCGGCGAAGAACAGCCACGGGAGCAGGACATGGGCGAGCACGGCGCCCGGGCGACCTCCCTGCAGGGCGATGAACAGCGTCGGAGCAAGTGCGTAGCTGATACCCGCGAAGGCCCGCAGCATCGGGCGCACGGTGAGCCGCGCGGCCGCGAGCCACGCGCCGAGCGCCGCGAGCGGGAGGGCGAGGAGCCAGACGCCGACGAGGGAGGCGCTGGGCTGCCAGAAGGTCAGGGTGCCGAGCACCGCGAGGACCGCCGAGAACGGGTCTGCAGCTCCCACGAAGCCGAGGTTGATGTCGCGCCAGCCGTAGCCGAGGTTCGCCCAGAGCTGGCCGACGGAGGCGTTGAGCGGCAGCATTCCGCCACCGGTGATCGCGGTGGAGGACGCCAGCGGATAGAACAGTGCGATGCCGATGACGAACGCCGCCAGGACGGTCCAGCCGCCGCCCGTCCCCCAGAAGTCGAGGTCCTGGCGCTCGCCCTGCTGGCGTACCATCGCGGCCTCGCGTTTGAGCGCCCTGCCGCGCCGCACGTCCGCGAACGGGATGCGCAGCGGCGCGATCGCCGCCCAGGTCACGGCCTTGGCCTTGGCGAGGCGCCGGCGTGCATTGCTGACCGCGAGACCGGAGAACGCGACCCGGAACGCGGCACCCAGCTCGCCGCCGACCGAACCGGGCTCCTTGCGCAGCAGGCGCACGATCGAGCGGAGGATCGCGAGCGGAACGAGGGTCAGCCAGTGCGGGACCACCGCCCAGCCGGGCGCGTACGCCATCCGCCGGTGGAGCTGCGCACGCCGCCGCTCCCCCGCCAGCTTGCGCCGCACCGACCACTTGCGCGACAGGTTGGGACCGGCGAGACCGTCGCCGCCCACGGCGACGCGCGCGTGAGCGACCAGGGTGACCCGGTAGCCGGCGAGCCGCGCCCTGGTGCAGAAGTCGAGGCCGTCGTCGACGGCCGGGAGGGCGGGGTCGAACCCGTCGAGGGCCTCCCAGACCGGCAGGCGCACGAGCATGCCGGCCGACGACACGGCGAGAACGTCGCTGAGGCCGTCGTGCTGGGCCTGATCGAGCTCGTTCTCGACCAGTGGCAGCGACGCGCCGAACGGGGTCATCGCCTCGCCGAACTCGCGGATGAACGCGGCGTCGTCGGCGTCGACGAGCTTCGGTCCGACCACCGCGACGGAGGGCGACACCTCGAGAGCGCCGAGCAACGCCTGGAGCGCCTCGGGCTCCGGGGCCGTGTCGTGGGCGAGCAGCCAGATCAGCTCTTCGGACGACGTGGTGGGAGGCAGGACGCGCACGGCGGTCGAGACCGCGGAGCCGAACGGGAGCTTCTCCCCGCTACGGAGGAGGTGCGTGGGCTTCGCGTCGGCGAGCAGGCGCGCGGCGTCGTCCGTGCTCGCGCAGTCGACGGCGATCACGGCGTCCGGCTGGCGGGTCTGCGCCGCGATGGCGTCGAGAGTGCGCTGCAGGCGGGGGCCGCCGCTGTGGGCGACGACGATGGCGGTGACTCTCGGATACATCGGGAGTCAGCCTAAGTTGGGGCTGCGCCGATCCCGGTAGTGCGTCGGGCGCGGCGCGTATTCGACCCGGTCAGCCGGCGCGCTTGCGGAGCTTGCGACGCTCGCGCTCCGAGAGCCCGCCCCAGATGCCGAAACGCTCGTCGTTCGAGAGCGCGTATTCGAGGCACTGGGAACGAACCTCGCACGAGGTGCAGATCCGCTTCGCGTCACGCGTCGAGCCGCCCTTCTCGGGGAAGAACGCCTCGGGATCCGTCTGCGCGCACAGGGCGTCGGACTGCCAGGCGAGAGGGTTGTCGTCGTCGACACCCGCCGCCCGGACCCCCGGAACCCCGAGTCGCACCGGATCGATGAACCAGTCGTCGGGTACCCCAGAACGATATTCAGGAATTGCCATATCGGTCTCCCCACCCTTGAACTGTCAGCGACACATTGGTCGTGTCGCAATAATTACACCGTTGTCATTCGCTCCAGTCAAGTCGCGAATCGTAAAGCCTTAACGCCTGGTCGAGACTTCACGACGCGCCGACGAACGACAACGATCGCGATACGCCCGACCTGTCTACCCCCGCCGGCCGGCAATCACGACGCCGACTGGCGTGCTTCCCAGGCGGTGCCTACCATCTCGTCGAGAGTGTGGCGCATCTTCCAGTCGAGATCGCGGGCTGCGAGCTCTCCCGAGGCAACGATCCTCGCCGGATCGCCCGGCCGTCGAGGCCCCACTTCTGGGGTGAAGGCGATTCCGGTCACGGAGGCCACGGTCGACATGATTTCGCCCACGCTGACGCCGTCACCGCTTCCGAGGTTGTACACGGCCTCCACGCGCTCGCCCGCGTCGAGGCGCTTGGCCGCCGCCACGTGCGAGACGGCCAGGTCGGCCACGTGGATGTAGTCGCGCACGCAGGTGCCGTCGGGCGTCGGGTAGTCGTCGCCGTTGATGCGCGGGGTGCGGCCGGCGACGAGCGCGTCGAAGACGAGCGGGAAGAGGTTGTGCGGGCTCGTGTCGCGCAGGGAGGGGTCGCCGGAGCCGACGACGTTGAAGTAGCGGAGCGAGGTGTGCCGCAGGCCGACGGCGACGCCCTGGTCGCGCAGCAGCCACTCCCCGATCAGCTTCGACTCGCCGTAGGGCGACTCGGGGCTCTTCGGCGTCTGCTCGGTGACGGTCTCCACGTCGGGAGTCCCGTACACCGCGGCGGACGACGAGAAGACGATCGCGTCGACCCCCGCCTCCTGCATGGCCGCGAGCAGCACGGCGGTCGCGGTCACGTTCTGCTCGTACGTGTGCAGCGGGCGCTGCACCGAGACGCCGGCGTACTTGAACCCGGCGACGTGCACCACGCCGCTCACGCTGTGCTCGCGGAAGATCCGCTCCAGCAGGTCGCCGTCGAGGATGGTGCCCCGATAGAACGGCACGGTCGACGGGACGAACTCCTCGTGGCCGCTGGAGAGGTCGTCGACGACGACGACCTCCATGCCCTCTGCGAGGAACGCCCGCACAACGTGGGAGCCGATGTATCCGGCACCTCCGGTCACCAACCACGCCACGGCGTCCTCCAGCCTCGAACGGAAAAGGGGTCGTGAGAACCCTATCGTCCGCACGGAGGACGACCCGGCGGCCGCCGGGCTCCTAGGGTCGGAGCATGAGCACCATCACCGCGGCGCGCGTCTGGATCGTCATCTTCATCGCGGGCCTCGTGCTCAGCGGCATCACGGCGTTCCCGTTGGCGTGGGAGGTCTCCCTCGTCTCGCAGGTGCTGCACGGCTCGCCGGCGCCCGGCATCGTCCCGGGGCTGGTGGAATGGATCGACCTCATCCACCACGCGCTCGACGACACCGCCCGCTATCCGTTCCTGTCGTACGGCACCGACTGGCTCGCGTTCGCGCACCTCGTGATCGCGGTGGCGTTCATCGGGCCGCTGATGGATCCGGTCAGGAACATCTGGGTGCTCCGGTTCGGGATGATCGCCTGCGGGGCCGTCGTGCCGCTCGCGCTCATCGCGGGCGCGGTACGCGGCATCCCGCTGGGGTGGCAGCTGATCGACATCTCGTTCGGCGTGCTGGGCATCATCCCCTTGGTGTTCGCCCACCGACTCGCGCTGAGGATGGAGCGGGAGGCCTCGGCTCCCGCTGCCGTCGCGTCGGAGGCGCGCTGACCTCCCGCCTCAGCCGCTCAGACGAACGCGGCCTCGCCCGTGATCGCGCGGCCGACGATGAGCGTGTTCATCTCGCGCGTGCCCTCGTAGGAGTAGAGCGCTTCGGCATCGGCGAAGAACCGGGCGACGTCGTAGTCGATCACGATGCCGTTGCCGCCCATGAGCTCGCGGCAGCGGGCAACGGTCTCGCGCATCCGGGCGGTCGCGAACGCCTTCGCGAGCGCCGAGTGCTCGTCGCGCTGCTCGTCGTCGTCAAGCATCTGCGAGACGCGCGTGCACAGGGCGATGGAGGCCGTGATGTCGCCGATCGACTTGACCAGCAGGTCCTGGATGAGCTGGTGCTTCGCGATCGGCTTGCCGAACTGCACGCGCTCCTTCGCGTAGCGCAGCGCCGCCTCGTAGGCGCCGACCGCGACGCCGACGGCGGCCCAGGCGACCTCCGCCCGCGTCAGCCGCAGCACGGCGGCGGTGTCGCGGAAGCTGTTGGCGTTCTGCAGGCGCAACGACTCCGGCACCCGGACGTTCTCGAGGGTGATGTCGGCGTTCTGCACGATGCGCAGCGACTGCTTGCCCTCGATCTTCGTCGCGGTGTATCCCGGCGTGCTGGTCGGGACGATGAAGCCCTTCACCTGGCCGTCCTCCGCGCTCTTCGCCCAGATCACGGTGATGTCGCTGAAGGTCGCGTTGCCGATCCAGCGCTTGGAGCCGTTGAGGATCCAGTCGTCGCCGTCGCGGGTCGCGACGGTGCGCAGGCCCTGCGCCGAGTCGGACCCGGAGTCGGGCTCGGTGAGCCCGAACGCGCCGAGCACCTCCCCGCTCGCCAGCTTGGGCAGCCACTCCGCCCGCTGCTCTGCCGATCCGCAGACACCGATGGCACCGAGCGCGAGGCCGTTCTGCACACCGACGTAGGTGCTGACCGAGGCATCGACGCGGGCCAGCTCGAGGGCCACCCAGCCGCGGAAGACGGCCGAGTTCTCGAACGGCGCGGTCTCGGCGAAGCCGAGTCCGATCGCCCCGGCGCCGTGCAGCACGTCGATGATCTGGTGCGGGAACTCTGCCCGTTCCCAGTACTCGTTGACGATGGGCTTGATCTCGCCCTCCAGGCGCGCGCGCAGGTTCACGAGGAACTCCTTCTCGCGCTCGGTGAGGAGGTTCTCGAAGCCGTAGAAGTCGCTGGCGAGGGTCTCGAAGGCCATGTGTGCTCCATTGCGTCCGGTCGGGCAGAGGCGTCGTCAGCCTAGGGAACGGCCGGGGGCGCGGCAAAGCGATTGGTAGTTTGGTCTAACCGGATCGAAGGGAAGACGACGGATGTTTGTGCGCATCGGCAACACCCCGCGCGACTACGCGTGGGGATCCACCACGGCGATCGCCGGCCTCCTCGGCACGACGCCCAGCGGTGCGCCGGAGGCGGAGCTGTGGTTGGGAGCGCACCCCGGCTCCCCCGCCCGGATCCTCGACTCCACGCAGACCGACGGCGCCGCCGACCTGGCGCACTGGACGCAGACTGCGGGCAAGCTGCCGTATCTGCTCAAGGTGCTCGCCGCCGCGAGCCCGCTGTCGCTGCAGGCGCACCCGTCGTCCGCGCAGGCGCGCGCCGGCTTCGAGCGCGAGAACGCGGAGGGCCTCGCGCCCGACTCCCCCGAGCGCAACTACAAGGACCCCTTCCACAAGCCGGAGATGATCTTCGCCCTCTCCGATCCGTTCGACGCGCTGTGCGGCTTCCGGGAGCCGGCGGAGAGCCGCACTGCGCTGGAGCGGCTCGCCGGCGGGGACCCTGCGGTGTCCGCCTTCGCCGCGACGCTCGAGGGCGAGCCGGCCGACGTTCTGCGCGGTGCGACCGAATGGCTGCTCGGCGGGGCTCCGGAGGTCGGCGACGTGGTCAATGCGGTCGTCGCCGCGGCTCAGGACGCCGAGGGCGTCGACGCCGACACCGTCCGGATGCTCGCCGCGGCCTTCCCCGGCGACCCGGGCATCGTGCTCGCGCTGCTCCTCAACCGGGTCGCTCTGCGCCCGGGCGACGCCCTCTACCTCCCCGCCGGCAACATCCACGCCTACCTGCGCGGGCTCGGCATCGAGCTGATGGCGGCCTCCGACAACGTGCTGCGCGGCGGCCTCACGCCGAAGCGGATCGACGTTCCCGAGCTGGTGAGCATCCTCGACTTCACGCCGTTCGCGGTGACGCCGATGGTGCGCGAGCGGCCGGCACCGGGAGTCGAGGAGTTCGTCCCCGACGTCCGGGACTTCCGCCTCATCCGCATCGAGGTGGGCGGCGACGTGCCTGCGGCCTCCGTCGACATCCCGGGCACCGCGATCGTCCTCTGCACCGCCGGTGAGGTGGAGGTCGAGGGGGCCACGGAGGCTCTGCGCCTGAAGCGCGGGGAGGCCGCCGTCGTGACGGCGGACGAGCGCAGGCTCTCGGTCGTCGGCGGTGCGGGGACGCTCTTCGTCGCGACGCCGAACCGGTGAGCTATCCTTCGGGGGTGAGCAGCCCGAGGCCCGTGCCGTCCAGCGGCCGGTCGCTGAGTGACCGCGTCCGCACCGCGCGGGGGGCCTCGGGGACCGGAGCCTCGGTGTTCGCCGTCCTGCTCCTCTTCACGCTGTTCGCCGGAGACTTCTGGCGCAACCTCATCAGCTGGCCCGGCTACTTCGTGCTCGCCGCCCTGCTGGCCGCGGGCAGCATCGTCTTCCTCGTCCGCCTGCGACCGGCGTTCCGGTGGCGCAAGGCGCCCAAGACGCTCGTGCTCTTCCTCGCGCTGGCGGTCGTCTCGCTGGCGTGGTCGGCCTACCCCGGTGCGACCGCCCTGGGCCTCGTAGCCCAGTTCGCCACGACCGCCGCCGCTGTCTTCCTGGCGTTGTGCCTGACCTGGCGAGCGCTGCTGACCGCGCTCGCCAACGCTTTCCGCTGGATCCTGGGCCTGTCGTTGCTGTTCGAGCTGGTCGTCGCGGTCTTCGTGCGGCACCCGGTCCTCCCGCTCACGTCGATCCAGCCGGTCCCGAGTCACATCCCTGCGGCGTTCTACTGGAGTCGTGACCTGCTGTTCCGCGGCGGCCAGATCCAGGGAATCGTCGGCAACAGCAACCTGCTCGCGATGATCGCCCTGCTCTCCCTGGTCGTCTTCGGCATCCAGCTCGCCGACCGCACCATCCGGCGCGGCACCGCGATCACCTGGCTGGTCGTTGCAGTGCTGACCTTCGCGCTCACGCGCTCCTCCACCGTCTTCGTCGCGGCGGTGTTCACCGCCGTGGTCCTCGGCTTCGCGCTGTGGACCCGCGGCGTCGGCCCCGAGCGTCGGAGGCCGGTATACCTGACAGGCGCAGCGCTGGTCGTCGTCGTGGTGGTCGCCGTCGTGCTGTTCGCCTCGCGCATCCCCGCGCTGCTCGGCAAGAGCGAAGACCTCACCGGGCGGCTGACGATCTGGAACTCCGTCATCCACCTGGCGCAGGAGCGGCCGGCGTTCGGCTGGGGCTGGGTCAGCTACTGGGCGCCCTGGGTCGAGCCGTTCAAGAACCTCGCCGAACGCGGAGGCGTCGTCTACCTGCAGGCGCACAACGCCTGGCTCGACATCTGGCTCCAGCTCGGCATCGTCGGCGTGGTGATCTTCGCGCTGCTCATCGTCAGCACGCTCTGGAGGGCGTGGTTCCAGGCCGTCGACCGCCCGCGATTCGCTCCGGGCGACGACCTACCGTACACGGCACTCACGCTACTGCCGCTGCTCCTCCTCGCCGCCCTTCTCGCGCAGAGCCTCGCCGAGAGCCGCATCCTGATCGAGGCGGGCTGGACCCTCCTCGTGGTGATCGCCGTGAAGACCAAGCAGTCTGCGCCGTAGGATTCTCTTCATGGCCGAACCGCGTCGAACTCTGGTGCCGCCAGCGGTGACCGAGTTCCTCGGATCGGCGAGGTTCACGTCCACGCTCGCCCTGCTGGCCGTCGTGACCGGATTCTCGACGCACGCGATCCGCGCGGTGATCGGCTGGCCGGGCCTGATCGGCGTGCTCGGCACGGTCGCCGTGCTGGCCGCGCTGTCTTTCATCGCCCAGCGCAAGCTCATCGAGTGGCACGGCCTGCTGCCGATCTCCGCGCTGCTCTTCGTGGGCTGGTGCGCGCTCTCGCTCATCTGGAGCGACTACCAGCTGGCCACCCTGGCCGGCGTGGTCTACCAGCTGCTGTTCGCGTTCCTCGCGGTCTACATCGCGCTGGTGCGCGACGCGATCCAGATCGTCCGCGTCGTCGGCGACGCCCTGCGCGCGCTGCTGACCGCATCGCTCGCCCTGGAGGTCCTCAGCGGCCTGCTGCTCGACATGCCCATCCGCTTCCTCGGCATCGCGGGGAACATCGCCGCGGGCGGCCCGATCCAGGGACTCTTCGGCTCCCGCAACGCGCTCAGCATCGTCGCGCTCATCGCATTCGTCACGTTCCTCGTCGAGCTGCGCACGCGCTCGGTGCGCCCGCAGCTGGCGGCGTACTCGATCACGCTCGCGGTCCTCTGCATCCTGCTGGCGCATTCCCCGGTGATCGCAGCCGTGTCGGTGGTCGTCGGGTTCGCGACCCTCGCGCTCTACCTGCTGCGCAAAGTCCCCGCGCACCGCCGCACGCTGGTGCAGTGGGGGCTCGCAGTCCTGACGATCGCCATCCTCGTGACCGCATACATCTACCGCACCCGCGTGATCGACCTGCTGAACGCCCGTGCCGACTTCCAGGTGCGTTACAAGCTCTGGATCCAGATCTGGGAGCTGATCCCGATCAACCAGATCGTCGGGTGGGGCTGGGTGGGCTCCTGGCCGACCGACCTCTACCCGTTCAACGCCATCCAGGATGCGACGGGCGTGTACCACGCGGACGGCCTGAACGCCTATCTGGACGTCTACCTCCAGGTGGGCTTCATCGGCCTCCTGCTGTTCGTCGCGCTGATCGCGCTCGCGTTCAGCCGTTCCTGGCTGCTCGCGTCGAACCGTCGCAGCGTGGTCTACGCCTGGGCGCCCCTCGTCTTGGTGTCCCTGCTGGTCACGAGCGTGTTCGAGAGCTCGATCCTGATCGAGTCCGGCTGGATGCTGCTGGTGATCTGCACCGTCAAGGCATCGCAGGGCATGAGCTGGCGGCTGCGGCTCCCCCACCGCGACAACGACTGATCCGAGTCCCGTGCGCGAGAGGTCAGCGGCGCTTCAGCCCGACTGACAGCACACCGAGGAACATTCCGGCCATGACAGTCTGTGCACCCAGAATCATGAGCAGGGCGGCGGGGATCGCGGTGCGGACCGTCACGCCGGCGTCGAGCGCCCCGAATCCGGCCGACGCCCACAGGCAGAACTGGACGATGGCGACCACCAGGCCGATCGCGAACAGCGCGAGCCCCGCCAGCGCGCTCGATTCCAGGCTGATTCGCCGCTCGAGGCGGTCGAAGTTGCGGCTCCGCGGTATCCGGAAACCCTCGTGCTGAGCGTAGATCTTCGTCAGGATCGCGAACAGGACCCCCTGATAACCCACGCTGGTGAGCGCGGCGAGATACACCTGAGACGACAGGTCGAAGCCGACGTCGCCGATCACCAGAGGACCCAGACTCAGGAACAAGGTCCCGAGGATTCCCACGAGGAAAGCCACCGTGCCGGGGAACAGGAAGAGCCAGCGCGGACTGAAGATGAGCAGGAAGCGCAGATGCCGCCACCCGTCCCGCCAGCTTCGCAGGTGCGGCGGACGGGAACGCCCGTCCTTCTTGAGCGTCGTGGGGACCTCGCTGACCCGCCGGCCCTCCAGGGAGGCCTTGACGACCATCTCGCTCGCGAACTCCATCCCCGTGGTCTGCAGGTGCAGGCCGGCGATCGACTGCCGGTTGAATCCGCGCAGGCCGCAATGGAAGTCCCGGATCGGCGAACGGAAGAAGAGCCGGCCGATCGTGGACAGCACCGGATTGCCGAGGTACTTGTGCAACGGCGGCATCGCGCCGGGCTCGATGCCCCCGAGGAACCGGTTGCCCATGACGAGCTCGTCACCGTCCCGCAGACGTTCCATGAAAGGGTCGAGGTCGGAGAAGTCGTAACTGTCGTCGGCGTCGCCCATGATGACATAGCTGCCGCGTGCGGCCGCGATGCCGCCGATCAGGGCAGCACCATAGCCCTTGTCCGGGACATCGACGACCCGGGCCCCATGGTCGCGTGCGATCTGCTGCGAACCGTCGGTGCTGCCGTTGTCGGCGATGATGATCTCACCTGCGACGTTGCTCTGCTCCAGATAACTCTGAGCCTTGTCGATGCACACGGCGAGGGTCTCCGCCTCGTTCAGGCACGGCATGACGATGGAGAGCTCGAGCGCAGCAACCGTCTCATCGACGCTGTCAAGGGTCTTCAATCGAACGCATCCTTCTGGTATGGGCGGCACTGGAGGCGATCCGATCCTAACCGCAAGTGCGCCGGGACCACGCCGGGATCGCGGGGATGCGATAGTGGAGTCGTGAACAGGATCCTGGCCCGGTGACGGCTGCCATCGACGTCGTGGTCCCCGTGCACGGCAACTGGGCGGTGACGCGCGCCTGCCTGCACGCTCTTGCCATGCAGACGGCGCCCCACAGGGTGTTCGTGGTGGACGACGCCAGCCCCGACGACACGCGGCTGCGACTCGCCTCCGAGTTCCCCGGCGCGACGGTCATCGCGTTCGACGTGAACAGAGGGTTCGCCGCCGCCTGCAATGCCGGAATCGCCGCGGGCGAAGCCGAGGTCGTCGTCCTGCTCAACAACGACGTGGAGGCCGACCCACGGCTCCTGGAGGAGCTGTCCGACGCGCTGGCGCGGCATCCCGCCGCCGGCAGCGCCGTCCCGCTCTTGACCCGGCCGGACGGCAGGGTCGACGCCTACGGCCTGTGCGTCGACCCGACCATGGCGGGGTTCGTGCGCTTCGCCGGGGCGACCGTCGAAGAGGCGACCAGCGCTCGTGGCCACCGGCTGCTCGGCCCGTACGGCGCCGTCGCCGCCTTCCGGCGCTCTGCACTCTATGAGGTCGGACCGTTGGACGAGGGCATCTTCATGTACGGCGAGGAACTCGACCTCGCGCTGCGCCTGAGCTCGGAGGGCTGGGGAACCGTGGCCGTTCCTTCAGCGCGCGGCGTGCACCTGGGCGGCGCGACCTCCGTTCGCGGGTCGGCGACGCAGCGCCGTCGCGCCGGCTTCGGCAGAGGGTACCTGTTGCGCGCGTACGGCGTGCTGCGGGGGCGATATGCGCTGAGAGCCCTGCTGACGGAAGCGATCGTGTGCGCGGGTGACCTGGTCCTCTCCCGCGACGCCGCGTCGACGATCGGCCGCTGGCAGGGCTGGCGCGCCGGCGCACTCGCACAACGGCGTCGGCGCGCTGTTCCCGCCGTCGATCGGACGATCGGTTTCGTGCAGTCGCTCGCCCTTCGCATCGGCGACCGGAAGGCGTGAAGTGAGCACAGACCCGCCTCCGGAGCTCGGCCTGCGGCGCGCCGCCCTGTCGTTCGTGACGCTCGTGGGCGGAGTCTCGCTCGCCGTCATCCCCGCTGCCACGATCTCGATCGCCTCGCGCGTTTTCCCGCTGGCCGAGCAGGGGGCGATCGCCGTCGCGACGACAGTCGCGACGTTCGCCGGTCAGCTGGTCTTCGCGATGGTCGTGGAGTCCCGGTTGAGCTCCGCGTCGACGGAGCGGCGCGTGACCTTCCCCCTCTGGCTCGCGACGCTGTCGTTGCTCGCCGCGCTGGCGGTCGCCGTCGCCTTCGACAACGCCGTCGTGCTCTGCATCGCCCTCCCGATCCTCGTGGCCTCCCTGGAGGTCGGCCGTGGGGTCTCGGTCGCCGAACGGCTGGACGTGCGCGAGTTCTGGGCGGCGGTCGCCGTCGGCCTCGGCGCACTCATCGGAGTCCTCGCCGGATTCGCCGGTGCGCACTGGGCGCTCATCCCCCTCGTCGCCGGCATCTTCGCGGCGACCCTCGTGCGCGCGCTTCCTGTGCCCCACACCGCCTCGCGCCCGGAACCGCGCGTCATGGGATGGGTGGTCACCGACGTGGCGATCACGGGTGGGGTGTACCCCCTGCTGAACGCCACCGTTCTCGCCCTCCTCGGGCCCGCTCAGGCCGTGCTGTTCACCTCCATCTCGACCGTCTCCGGCCTGCTGGCCATCCCGCTCAACTTCATGCGGCTCCGGCTGCTCAAAGAGCACTCCCGGCTCGACATCCTCGTCTCAGTGATTGCCGTCGCGGGGGCCATCGTGGTCATCCTGATCTGCGAGTGGTCGGGGGTGTTCGGCTTCATCTTCCACGGCGTCTGGACGACCGCCGCGACGGCCGTTCCGCTCCTGGTCGCCTGCCTCTGGCGCGCAGCATCGCTCGCGACCACCATCCCGTTCGCGAGTCTGCGCCGGATGGGAGAGGCCAAGCTCCTCACGCTTCTGCGCGGGGCCGTCGCGATCGTCACCTTCCTCGCCGCCGTCGCCGTGGTCGCGACGGATGACCTCGTGTGGGTCTTCACGGTGCTGCTCCTGGGTGAGCTGCTGCAGGCCGCCACCTACGAACTCGCTCGGCGACGGCGAGTCGCCGCCCGCGCCGCCGCCGCCGACCCAGGGGTCGCACGATGACCGCGCGCATCCTGGTCGACCTCCTCTTCCTCACCGGCGGCAAAGGCGGGATGGAGTCGTACGTCGAGCGCCTGTACGGCGCGCTCCCGCCCCATCCGGGCCTGGAGTTCGTCGGGCTGGCATCGACGGAGTCGGCGGCCCGGGACCTGTCCTGGTTCCCCGGTGAGGTGATCGACTCGGGAGTGAGCGGCGAGGACCGTGTCGCGTGGGCGATCGGCGAGCTGCGCGCCGTCCCGTCCTGGGTCCGCCGCACCGGTGCCGACCTCGTCCACTCGCCTGCGAACGTCGGCCCGGCGCGGGCCCCCGCACCCGTCGTGCTGACCGTGCACGACGTGCTGCCGTTCCTGCACCCGGAGTGGGTGCCAGGTCGTCATGGCGTCGCGCTGCGCTGGCTGGTCCGGCGCGCCGCACGCAACGCGGCCCGTGTGCTCACGGTGAGCGAATCGTCTGCGGAGGCCATCGCGCGCACCCTCCGCATCCCGGCCGAGCGCGTCGTCCCGATCCCGCTCGCCGGTGACCCGTCCGCGGCGCAGGGGCTGCCGGTGCCCACCGGCCGGGCGATGGTGCTGAGCATCGGCAACCGGATGCCGCACAAGAACGTCGAGATCCTCCTGCACGCGCTGGCGCTCATCCCGCCCGACCGCCGGCCGCGACTCGCGTTCACCGGGGGCGGCGAGGCCGACCCGCTCCGGCCCTTGGCCGCCCGCCTTGGTCTGGAGTCGGACGTCGACCTGCTCGGCTGGCTCAGCACCGACGAACTCGACTCCGCATTCGCGCAAGCATCGGTGGTCGCGTTCCCGACCCGTTTCGAGGGCTTCGGGCTTCCGGTGCTCGAGGCCATGTCGCGTGGACGCGCCGTCATCTGCTCCGACCTGCCCGTGCTTCACGAGGTGGGCGGAGGGGCGGCCGTGTACGTCGATCCCGACGACGTCGGCGCGTGGGCGCGCGCCATCGAGGCGCTCGCCAACGACCGGTCGGAGCGCGACAGGCTCGGCGCTCTCGGCTTCGCGCATGCCCAGGACTTCTCGTGGGAGCGGACCGCGCAGCTTACGTTGGACGTCTTTCAGTCGGTTCTCGAGCGCTCTCCACGGGCCACCCGGTAACGCCCGAGCAGTTCGTCGACAGAGCCGCGCAGGTTGCGGGTCCGACGTGCTTCGGCGAACCATTCGGTCGTGGAGGCGCGGAGGGCGGGCCCCCCGTCCAGCGCCCGGACCAGGGCGCCCCCGAGATCGTCGGCAGAAGCCGAGGCGGCGACGAACCCGTTTCTGCCGCTCTCGACGAGGTCGGCGCTCGCGTTGTCCTCCCCGGCGACGACGACGCTGGGCGTCCCGTACGACGCGGCCTCGGCGACGACGAGTCCGAATCCCTCTCGCCGCGACGGGTTCACCAGCACGGCGGCGCTCGCCATGAGGTCGGCCAGCTCGGCATCCGGCACGCGGCCGAGAATCTCCACCTCCACTCCGGACTCGGCAGCGGCCTGGCGAAGCGCGTCCGTCTCAGGACCGGATCCCGCGACGACCAGCCGCGCCTCGGCGTGCGTGCGGTGGACCACCCGCAATGCCGCGGGGAGGGCCGTCAGGCGCTTGTCGGGGATGTGCCGGCCGGCGAAGAGGATCAGTCCTGGGGCGGAGACCGCGCCGGAGTCGATGGCGGGCGAGTCCACGAGATCGACCAGCCCGAGCACGAGTCCCCGTCGCCGTCGGGCCGCCGACCCTCGGCGCGTGCGTCGCGCCGGGCGCGATCCTTGCGCACGGCGCAGCGTGAAGGAACTGTTGACCGTCACCTCGTCGCTCATCCGCAGTGCGACGCTCTGCACGAGCCAGGCGATGGATCCCACCATCAGGCCGGAATACTCGCGCCACTTGCGCAGCGTCCAGACCTCGAGCCAGTCCGCCACCAGCCAGGTGCGCGAGAAGAGCAGGGCGAGCCGTGCCGCGATGACATTGAGCGGCGGGAGCGCGCTGACGACCACCACGTCGTAGTCGCCACGGCTCCTCCGCAGCGACCGGAACACGGCGAGGGCGAACCCGACCGCCGCCCGGGGAAGCCGGTCGCCGCGCTCATCGGCGATCTTCCCTCGCCAGATCTCACGGATCGCGAACCCGACATCAGGGGCAGCTCCCGGTTCCCACTGCGTTCGGGTCAGATACTCCACCTGGCATCCGCGCTCCACGAAGTGCTCGGCGAGCGCACGATAGACGCGCTCACCTCCGCCGGTCGTGACCGGGAACAGGCAGTCGTAGACGACGGCGACGCGTAGCGTTTCGGTGCCGGTCACGACGGGATCCGTGACGGGGCCGACTGCTCGACCGCAGGGGTCGCCGCCGCGGCGGCCCGCCGCGCGAGCACCCCTATGAACGCGAAGAACGCCGCCGAGAACACGACGAAGAACACCACCAGCGTCATCCAGCCGAGCGGAGGCTGCCACTGCGCGTGGTGGAACATCTGCGTGATAGGTGTTTCCGCCCCGATGACGTACCGGCGCAGGACAAGCACGAACGCGAGGCAGCCGAACATCCACAGCAACGCCCCAATGGTCCACGTCGCACGGACCGAGAGGAAGCCGATCCGCTCGCCTCCGGCGCGCGAGAGCGCCCAGCCGGCGACCGCCAGAACCGAGAGGTAGAGGAAGAGCCCGTACCGACCCTGCCAGATGATTCCGGTCTGGTGCACGCTGTAGGCCTGAACGAGCACGGGCACCACCAGCGCGGCCCCGATGGCGACGACGAGAGTGATCAGCTCGCGACGCCGCGCGGTCAAGAGCGCGAGCGCGACGACGAGGACGACGGCCGCGATTGCGAGCCACAGGGCCCATCCGGGCAGCGGTGCGTCGAACCAGCCGAAGTAGCCGAGAGCCTGGACGGCGAAGGCCGGCGTGCTGCGCAGCATGTACGCCGCTCCCTGCAGGAAGCTCGCATCGACCAGTGGCGCATCCGCTTTCTGAGCCTGCCCGGAGAGGCTTCCGCCGATGAGCGTCCAGCCGATCGAGAACAGGCCGGCGGCGGCGATGACCGCGAGCCAGGCGTACGACGAGCGCCGCCGGAAGACCGCGAGGAACGGGCGCAGCCCGGTCGCCACGAGGCAGAGCGCCACGACAACGACAACCCAGAGCGGCCCCAGTGCACGGGCGTTGGCGAGGACGATCGCCGACGCCGTGACGATCGTCCACAGCATCCCGCGCCGCATCAGCGGAGGTTCGAGCTGCGGTGCGCCGAACGACTCCAGGAGTCGCAGGAGCGAGACCGTCAGCGCGAGCCCGGAGAGGATCTCGACGCCGTTCGGATTGATGGCCCCGTTGAGGTAGACGACCATAGGGAGGGCGGCGAAGGACACCGCGACCGGCATCCAGCGCGCCCGACGCGACGCCACAGCCGCCTGCAGTGCCCACGCGAAGAAGAGGGCGCCGAAGAGAGCACTCATCACCCGCATCGCATAGATGCCGGTGGAGCCGCCGACGATCAGACTCGGCCAGCCGACGACGAAGTAGTAGATCGGGTTGTACGTGCTCACCCACGTGGCCGACCAGGGAGTTCCTCCGGGGTCGCCCAATTCGAAACCGCAGTTCGCCGTGGTGTTCGAATGGAATGCGAAGCACAGCTGTTGAGGGCTCACCGCATAGGACGGCGGCAGGTCCACCACCAACTGCCGAACACCGGGTTCGCGGTGACCGACTGCCTCCCCATGCACCTGCGCGATCGCCTTCACCGCATGCGCGTTCTCGTCGGGCACGGAGAAGATCGGCGAAGCGAGCGCCCAGCTCACGCACAGCGCGGCGAAGAGGACGAAGCCCGTCCAGAACACCCACGCCGTCCGCTGTCGCGCGTCGCGAGCCGCACCGTCGGGTGTCGCTGTCGTGGGCGTCGCACCGGCGGCCGGCTCGGACTCGGAGGAGACGCGGAAGACCATGGGCGAAGGCGAGGGCACAGACGGATTATGCCGTGCCGGGGACAGGTCCTGTGAATCCACTCAGCCCATCCACGACATGATGTTCCACCCCGAGCCGATCTGACGCTGGGACAGCCATCCCGAGTGCCCGTTTCCCGCGTAGAGCACGAGCGCGCCATTCGCCCAGCGGCCGAGGAGGTCGGCGTGCCCGTCGCCGTTGAAGTCGCCCTCGGACACGATCGTGAGTCCGTTCCAGCCGGTTCCGACGACGACAGGCGTCTTCCACCCCGCGGAGGTGTGTCCGTACAGCCACAGACGACCGATCGAGTCGCGCGCCAGGATGTCGGGGCTTCCGTCGCCGTCGAAGTCGTCGATACCCACCGCCGTCATGCCGTTCCAGCCGGAGCCGATCGCGCGGGGTGCGAGCCAGCCGCCGTGGCCGTCGCCAGGATAGAGCCAGAACACCCCCGACGAGTCGATGGCGGCGATGTCGGCGGTGCCGTCGCCGTTGAAATCGCGGGCGGCGATGATGGAGGTCATGATGTTCCACCCGGAGCCGACCTTCCTGGGCGTGAACCAGCCGCTGGCGCCGTCGCCCGGGTAGAGCCAGAGGAATCCGCCGGAGTCCCGCGCGAGCAGGTCGTTGCGCCCGTCGCCGTCGAAGTCGCCCGCCGAGACGATCGCCGTCATGCCGTTCCACCCCGAACCGACCACAGCCGACTGCGGCGAGAGCCACCCCCCGGCGCCGTCACCGCGATACAGGATCAGCGCACCCGACGCGTTCCGCGCCAGCAGATCGCTCGTGTGGTCGCTGTTGAAGTCGCCTGTGACTTCACGAGCCGCTCCGGGTGTCGGGGCTGCGAGCGCGGCCACCCCGTTAGGGGTGCCGAGACCCGTCGGCCCGTCGTATCCGGGACCAGCGGAACAGGCCTGCGCCGGCGAGCATCCGGCTCCGTTCGTCCCCGACGTGACGTCGTTGAGGGCCGATGGCTTCGCCCACGGGTACGACGCCGGATAGGTTCCGTCGGCCGGCACGCCAGCGAGCGCGTACATGCCTGCGATCAACGGCGACGAGACGCTCGTACCGCCGAACACCTGCCACGCCGAAGAATACGGTGCAGTGGGAGTCGGACCGAAGCCCGCCACTCCGGTCGACGGGTCCGCGACGGCCGAGATATCCGAGACGGACTTCGTCGGACATCCCGTGCCCGATTGCCACGACGGGATGGGGCTGTACGAGCTGCAGCCGCTGCCGGCGCCGGACCAGGCCGACTCGCTCCATCCTCGCGCGTTGCCCGCACGCACCAGTGACGTTCCGCCCACGGCGGTGACGTACTGCGACGAAGCCGGGAACTGGGTGCCGTACCCTGCGTCGCCACTGGAGGCCGTGACGACGACTCCCGGGTGGTCGTAGTAATGGTCGAAGCTGCTGAAGTCGTTGCCGGCCTCGATCGCACCGTAGGAATTGCTGACGTACTTCGCACCGAAGAGCACAGCGGTCTGGGCCGCGGCGCCGAGGTTGCTCAGCAAATCGCTGTCGGCCTCGACGAGAAGGATGCGGCAGTTCGGGCATGCCGCACTGACCATCTCCAGGTCGATTGCCGTCTCCGGCCCCCACGCGTGCGACGTGGCCGGGTAGGAGGTGCCTCCGCGTTGGTCCAGCTTGCGGAAGCACCCGTTGCCGGAGGTGCACGGGGGAAGCCCGAAGGTCGATCGGTACGTAGCCAGATCGGACTCGGCGGAAGGCAGGTCGAAAGCGTCGATGACCGCCACGGTGGCGCCGGCCCCGGCAGTCGTCGCCGCCGTCAGGGCGTATGCGGCACGAAGGTCCGCTGGGCCGTACCCTGCCGGAGCTGCACCCACGGACGGCGACGCGACACCCTGAACCACTTCTGCGAAGCACGCCGCACGTCCGGAGCGCGGGTCGGCGCAGGTGCGCTTGTGCGGATGTCCGGCCAGGTCCGGCAACGCGGGCGGCGCCGCCTCCCCGACGGACGTGACGGCCGTCACTCCTTGCGCCGAAGCCGGCTGAAGACCGGATATCCCCAGCACGGTCGCGGCCGCCAGGCCGACGATCATGAGTCCGTTGGTGATCTTCCCCATCGCTGCCTCCCGACTAGCCCTGGTCACAGTAACAGCCCGCTTCGACGCTTCCCGGTCTTCCCGTGTAGCCAGTTCGGGGAGCACGGGGGCGCCCGTCGATTGCTAGTTCAAGGTGAAGTCGTCGAGGGTCACGCGGAACCCGTGACCGGTCGCGGTCTCCGTGCACGTCATCCCCGCGGCCAGCGCGACGCATTCGATTCCGGCGAAACGCACCCCGTTTCCCGGCATCAGCACGGTCGGGCTGCCGGTCTCGCTGGAGAACACCTGCCCGCTGTTGCACAGGGCCGTCGCCGCCTCCCCGGCATTGGCCGCGAACCCGCTCGGGCAACCGCCGACCTCGCCCGCGTGGGCCGTGGTCGGGTACGTGAAGCGGTTCGCGCCGTACTCGATGCGGCAGCCGTAGAACACGCCCTTGCCCAGATCGCCCTGCGTCGGGCTGTAACGGGGCATGTCGTCGTAGATGCCGCACTTCATCGTGCCGTCCTGCGACACCCACGACGGCCCGTGCGGGAGCGTCCCCGTGCTCGCGTCGGAGAGCATGATCAGCTTCTCCGGATCCTGCCAGGTCACGGTCGGTGTGGGCGAAGGTGTCGGGCTCGGCGCCGCGACCGCCGTGGTCGGGGCCGACGACCTCGGTGCCGTGTCTGCTGCGGGTGAGCAGCCCGAGAGTGCGATGACGAATGCGAAAACGGCAGCGACGGTCGCTGGGGTCCCCCGACGTGACATGTCCGTATCGTATTGGTTGCAGTGCTGCACCGCGCACACTGCCACTCAACCGTTATCTTCGAGGGCTCTCACGCCGGCTGGAGCAGATCCCGTCCGATATCGGCGACACCCCGGCTTGCGTACCGTCCGTAGGCCTTCGTCGCGGCCAGCCGGAGCACGGGGAGCGCGCGACGAAGGCGGCCGGACGGCATCGCGGCACGGCGAGCCTCGAACTCCGCTTTCGCTCGCGCCGCCCGGCGCACCGATTCGGCGACGGGGAGGGTGTCGAGCCGATCGGCGAGGATGGCGAACCGCCGGGCCAAGATCCGGTTGCGCTCCCCTCGTCGTTCGAACACCCGCCCGATCTTGTAGCTCAGCGTCGGGGCGGTGACACCGATCTGGTTGGCCCCGTGCTGCCGGTAGTCGATGGTCTGGTCGGCCACGACCGCGACTCCGCCTAGTGCGGCCGCGATGACGGCGAGCCACTCGTCGTGCACCCACCCCTCCGGGAACGGCAGGGCCGATTCCAGCAGCGAGCGCCGGAAGACCATCGTCGCGCCGGTCGCGAGGTTGCGGCGCAGGAATGCCTCGAAGGCGCGCCCGGAGCGCTCCAGCGCGAGTTCGTCCGGTGACACTTCGAGGTCATCGAACAGCGAACGCCCCAGCGGAGCACCGTCCGGCCCGACCAGCCGCGCATCGGTGTGCACGAGGAGCAGACTGCTGTCGTCGAACAACGGGGCGAGCCGAGCGATACGGCCCGGGTGCCAGACGTCGTCCTGGTCCGACAGTGCGACCAGCGGCGCGTCGACCGCGACGATGGTCCGCTCGAAGTTCCGGGTGACGCCGAGCCGCGCACCCTCGGGGAGCACGCTGAGGCGGACAGTGTCGCCCACCGTCGCTCGGACGACCTCGATCGTGCGATCCGTCGACCCGTCGTCGCCCACGACGATGAGGACGGGTGGCGACGACTGGGCGACGATGCTGCGCAGCTGTTCGGCGACGTAGGGCTCACCGTTGAAGGTGCACAGCGCGACACCGACGGTCTGCGCGCCAGGGGTCATTTGGTCTCGCTGACTCCGTCGAGAAGCGTGGAGCCTTCCGGGAGGTGGTCGTAGTCGTCGTCGGAGTGGTTCGCGGCCGCCTCCTGAGCGATGCGCCGCCGTAGGATCACGGCGACGAGCGCTGCCGCGCCGGCCGCCAACACGTCCGCTGCGGTGAACATCGCCCGCGAGACCAGGCTGAGGGCGCTCGCCTGCGGGATGGTGAGCAGGAGCGCCATCGCGCCGACGAGGACGGCCTCACGGACGCCGACACCGGACGGGAAGATGAAGGCGAACAGACTCAGAGTGAATCCGAGCGCCATCGCCCCAGTGAGGAGGACGAGGGTGAGGAAGTCAGGGTCGACCAGCGCGTTGACCAGCAGCCAGAGGTGCAGGCCGTAGCAGACGTACGCCAGAAGCGACCAGGCGACGGCCTTCAGCACCGTGGCGAAGGAGACTTCGTGGTCGAGCGGCGGCCGGCGGAAGATCTTGAGGACGAGGGAGGCCAGCCAGGTCATCACGCGCGGGTGCAGGCAGATCAGGCCGAGTGGCAGAAGGAGGAAGAGCCAGAGCAGCGCTGGGTGGTTCTCCGAGACGAAGGGCAGTGCGAACGCTCCGAGCACCAGCGACGAGACGACTCCGATGCCGGCGGCGTAGAGCGAGGTCACGAGCACCCGCGGACGCAGGATGCCGTACTGCCGGCCGAGCTCCATCTGCAGGACATACGACCACACGGAACCGGGGACGTACTTGCCGAGCTGACCGATGAGCATCACCTGTGCGCCTCGGGCGACCGGGACCTTATGCCCGAGGCCGTTGAGAACGGCCACCCAGCTCATCGTGCCTGCGAGGAGCCCGAGGATGACCAACGCGAGCGAGAGCACCAGCGATGCCACGGGGATGCGGGCGATCGTCGACGAGACGGCGGACCACTGGCTGACGAGATAGTAGACGGCGAAGCCGATGACGGCGGCGAGGAGCACCCACCGCAGCACCAGGAAGATCTTGGGAAGAGCGGCCTTG
The DNA here is from genome assembly GCF_001423695.1 of Leifsonia sp. Leaf336. Classification (GTDB taxonomy): domain Bacteria; phylum Actinomycetota; class Actinomycetes; order Actinomycetales; family Microbacteriaceae; genus Leifsonia. Next base: position 542,567 of record NZ_LMOZ01000002.1, on the reverse strand, counting down.
ATCCGGTTCATCGGGCGACCACCTCCCCGAACGCGGCGAGATCGCCGTCGAACGGCGCGGGCAGTCCTGTGACATCCGTGCCGCCGGTGGTGGCGAACCACTCGACGATTCGGTCGATCTCGGCCGCGTCGAGACCGGCGCGCTCGAGGCCGACGGAATTGACGCCGCGCGCCGCGCACGGGTTGCCGAACGCCGTGACGAAGGGCGGCACGTCCTTGGTGACGACCGACCCCATTCCGACCATCGCGAAGGCGCCGATGACGCGGCGCTGGTGAACGCTCGCGTTGAGGCCGATGTTCGCATTCCTGCCGATCGTGACGTGGCCGCCGATCGCGACGCCCGAGGCGATCGTCACGCCGTCTGCCACACGTCCGTCGTGGGCGATGTAGGCGCGGTTCATGACGAAGAGCCCGTCGCCGAGACGGGTGCGCTCGTGCCAACCTCCATGCACCTGCACCTCTTCTCTGAAGACATTGCCATCGCCGATGCTAACCCCGGCGCCGGTCGGCGTGTCGATCCACGCGGCGTCGTGCGGGAATCCACGCACCTCCGGCGGGCAGCCCACCTTGACCCCCGCGCCGAACCAATTGTCGTCGCCGATCTCGACATCGCCCCCGATCACGGCGTACGGGCCGACGACGTTTCCGGCGCCCAGACGGACACCGCTGCCGATGACAGCGGTCGGGTGAATGGAGTTCATGGTTCGGATCTTCCGGGGTTCGCGGGCGGGATGACGCAGGCCGCGCGAGTCTACGGCATGGTGACCTAAGATCGACTGGGTGCCTGATCGGCACACCTCACTCGACCGCAACACAGTCAGGACACGTACGCCCAATGATACCGATCACAGTCGTGGAGTTCGGAAAAGAGGAAGAGGACTCGGTCCTCGAAGTGATCCGCTCCGGGAATGTGGCCCAGGGCGCGAAGGTGCAGCAATTCGAGAATCGCTTCGCCGAGATGGTCGGCGTGAAGCACGCGATCGCCGTCAACAACGGAACCACGGCCCTCGTCGCTGCCCTCCAGGTCCTCGACCTGGAGCCGGGTGACGAAGTCGTCACCAGCCCGTTCACGTTCGTGGCGACGCTCAACGCGATCCTCGAGGCTGGTGCGACCGCCCGCTTCGCCGACATCTCCGAGGACGATTTCAACGTCACGGCCTCGAGCCTGGCCGCGGCCATCGGCGAGCGGACCCGCGTCCTCATGCCGGTCCACCTCTACGGCCAGATCGCCGACATGGCCGCGATCGCCACGCTCGCTACGGACCGCGGACTCGCGATCGTCGAAGACACCGCCCAGTCGCACGGCTCCCACCAGGACGGCCGCTTCGCGGGCGCGACCGGCATCGGCACGTTCTCCTTCTATGCCACCAAGAACATCACCACCGGCGAGGGTGGGATCATCACAACCAACGACGACCGGATCGCCGACCGTCTCCGGGTGCTGCGCAACCAGGGGATGCGCGCCCGCTACCAGTACGAGGTCGCCGGTCACAACTACCGCATGACCGACCTGCAGGCGGCGCTGGGCTTGCCTCAGCTCGACCGCTACGACGGCGTCGTCGCGGCGCGGCAGGCGAACGCCGACCATTTGCGCGCCGGCCTGGCCGACGTTCGCGGCATCGTCGCGCCGTCCCAGCTGCCCGGTCGCCGCCACGTCTGGCACCAGTTCACGCTGCGGGTGACTCCCGACAGCGGTATCACCCGCGACGAGCTCTCCGCGAAGCTCACGGAGGCCGGCGTCGGGTCGGGCATCTACTACCCCAAGCTGGTGTTCGACTACGACTGCTATCGCGAGCGCGAGGATGTGATCACCGGAGAGTTCCCGGTCGCCGAGACCATCGTGAGCGAAGTGCTCTCGATCCCGGTTCACCCGGCTCTCAGCCCTGCTGACCTCGATACGATCGTCGACTCGATCCGGAAGGCGGTCGCCTGATGACCGGTCCCCGCATCCTCCTGGTCGGAGCAGGATCCATGGGCTCCCTCCACGCCCGCGTCATCTCCGCGTCCGGAAGCGCTGAACTCGCCGCCCTCGTCGATCCGCGCGAGCACGTCGGACGGGACGTCGCAGAGCGGTTCGGGGCCCAGTGGCGCCCCGAGATCGGCGACCTCTCCGGCATCGACGGCGTGGTCGTCGCCGCCGCCACCGAGGCGCACCCCCAGCTGGCCCGGCAGGTCCTGGAGGCCGGCGTCCCCCTCCTCGTCGAGAAACCGGTCGCCGACGGGCTGGACAGCACGCTCGAGATCATCGAGTTGTCGCAGACGCTCGGCGTTCCGATGATGTGCGGGCTGCTCGAGCGCTTCAATCCGGCCGTCCTGACGGCCCAGAAGCTCGTCCGGGAGCCCATCTTCGCCACGGCGGTCCGACACTCCCCCTACGTTCCCCGCATCCGCACCGGTGTCGCCTGGGACCTCTTGGTCCACGACGTGGATCTGTCGATCCGTCTCCTGGGCGAGCCGGTGCGCGTGAGCGGGGCGGTGGAGCAGTTCCACCCGGACTCCGTGCCCGGCGCCGAGGACGTGGCGGAGGCGGTGCTCGGGTTCGAGGACGGCGGCATCGCCCACGTGTCCGCGAGCCGGATCGGCCAGCGCAAGATCCGCACGCTCAGCATCCACGACCTCGACCGTCTCATCGAGGTGGACCTGCTCCGCCGTGATGTCACGGTCTATCGTCACGTCTCCGACCAGGCTGCCGACGATGACGGCCGAGGCTACCGGCAGCAGACTGTCATCGAGATCCCGGAGCTCGTGACCTCGGTGGAACCGCTGGCCGCGCAGCTCGCGCACTTCACGGGACTCATCGACGGCACAGTGGATGCGGATGCGGAGCGGCGCTCGATCGTCCCCTCGCACCGCGTCGTGGAGCAGCTCAAGGCGACCAGCCGGTCCTGATCGACCGACACGAGTAAGGGCGCCCCGCCATCGGCGGGGCGCTCTTACTCGTGTCGCGGTCGCGTTCAGCGAGCGGCGACGGTCCCCCGGCCGGCGACGAGCTCCCTCAGCGTGACGAGGTGCTTCTCCGCGACCTTGTCGATGGTGAAATGCTCCTCGACGACCGCTCGCGCGTTCGCCGACACGCGTTCGCGCGCCGCGGACGGGTCGCTCAGCACCTCGATCAGCTTCGCGGCCAGGCTCTCCGGGTCGGCACGTTCGTCCGTCTCGGAGACGAAGCCGGAAAGGTACAGGTGTTTCTCGTCCTCCAGCACGACTTCGATGAAGTTGTTCGGGCGGATCGCCGCGACCACAGGGATGCCGACCGCGAGGCTCTCGAGGCTCGCGGTACCGAAGCCTTGACCATCGAGCTCGTGGACCTCGAGATCGGCGGCTGCGAGGTAGTCGGGGATCTCCTTCTGCGGACGCGCGCCGATCGCGCGGATCGCGTGGTCGACGCCCAGCGTGCGCGCGAGCTTCAGGAACTCGTCGTGGTAGACGCCTCCGATCACGACGACGATCAGGTTCGGATAGCGCTCCAGCACGGCGGGAAGCGCTTTGACCAGGGCGACACGACTGCGCTGCGGGATGACATGCCCCAGCGACAGGAGTACGTGGTTGTCGCCCAGATCGTGCTCCACACGGGCTCGCTGCGCATCTCCGCCGCGCAGCACCTCCGGGTCGATCCCGACCGGGATGTACGCCTTGCCATGGAACGCGCGACGGTATCGCTGGTCGATGTAGCGGTCCATCAGCACGTCCATCACTACCAGACGGGGATGGTGGAGCCGCATGAGCGGCTTCACCAGCACCGCATCGGCGACACGGTAGATGAGATTGTTGACCGCATTGGGACTGTACAGCCGAGTGTGGATGCTCAGGAGCGTCGGCACCTTGCGTTTGCGCGCCCACCACCCCGTCATCCACGTCAGGTCGAAGAACTGCCCGTGCTGGTGGATCACGTCCGGACCGAACTCGTCCAGCAGCGCGAAAACCTCGCGTTTCGCGCGCGGAGACATCGTGAACGCGATGTCGAAGTTGGCCGCCAATCGGGTCTGCGGCAGCGTCCACGCGGGGATGCGAACGATCTTCAGGCCGTCTCGCTCCTCGTAGGGCGGCGCGGATTTGTACCCGGCGGTGAGGACGAGCACCTCGTGACCACCTGCCGCGTACTTCTTCGCCAGATGATCCGCGAGGTGGGAGCTGCCTCCCGGCCTCGGCGGGAAGAAGTTGTTGACGACGACGATCTTCATCGGCTCTCCTCCCTGCCTGCGGAGATGACCTTCGGTGTGGTCGGCTCCGACAGATCGACTGTTCCCAGCACCCGCGCCGGCACGCCGCCGACGACGGTGAAGGGCGGCACGTCGGCGTTGACGACGGCGCCCGCTCCGACGATGGCGCCGTCGCCGATGGTCACGCCCATGTTGACGACGGCGTTCGCGCCGATGAACACGCGGTCGCCGATGGTGACGGGCGCGCGGTCCACGGTCGGATACTGCCGCCCTGAGACGCAGCGCAACGCACTGGAATGCGTGTAGATGTGCACGCCGGACGCGATGTCGCAGCCGGCACCGATCGTGAGACCACCGGAGCCGTCGATGACGGTGAAGGCACCGATCCAGGTGCCTTCACCGACGACGGGCTCCCCGACGATCCACGCGTGCGGGTTGTAGGGGTTCTCCGGCAGTCCCGAGGATGTCACAGGCTAGGAGTTCTGGATCAGCCGGGTCATGCCGTCGTGCACCTCGATCGACGGCGTGAAGCCGAGGACCTCGGTGGCGCGGGTGGTGTCGGCCGCACGACGGGAGACCAGGACAGGGCGCGGGTTGAACTGCGGCTCGACGTCGACGCCGACGGCGTCGATGAGGATGCGCGCGAGTTCTGCGACGGTGGTGTCGATACCCGTGCCGACGTTGATCGCCATGTTCGACTGCTCCGAGGTGAGCGCGAGCACCACGGCGCGGGCGATGTCCTTCACGTGGATGAAGTCCATCGACTGCTTGCCCTCGCCGTCGATGACCGGCGCCTCGCCGTTCTTCAGGCGGTTCACGAAGTGGTTGATCACCGATGTGTAGTAGGCCGTGGTCTTCTGGCCCTCCCCGTAGACGTTGAAGAAGCGCAGAGCGATCCAGGAGAGACCGGCGCGGCGCTCGTAGTAGCCCAGGAGGTCCTCGCCGGTGCGCTTGGAGATGCAGTACGGGGTCAGCGGGTTGAGCTTGTCGTCCTCGTGCATCGGGAGCTTCTCGGGGTCGCCGTACACCGAAGCGCTCGATGCGAAGACGACACGCTTGACTCCGTGGTCGGCCGCTGCGGCGAACACGTTGTGCGCGCCGATGGTGTTGATGTCCATCGACTCGTACGGGTCGGCGTTGCTCTTGTTGATCGAGACCGCGGCGAGGTGGATGACGTAGTCGGCACCCTTCATCGCGGCGTGCACGGCTCCGCCGTAGCGCACGTCCTGGTCGATCAGCTCGACTCGACCACCGGCGACCAGCTTGTTGACGGCGTCACGATCGCCGCGGAACATGTTGTCGAAGATTCGGACGTTGTAGCCCTGCTCGAGAAGCTGGTCGACGACGTGCAGGCCGATGAAGCCGGCACCTCCGGTGATGAAGACAGTTTCGGTCACGAGTGTTCGCTCTCTTTTCTTTCGTTCGGCTGATTCAGCGCGCGGCGGCGACGGCGTCGCGCAGGGTGTCGGTGACGATATCGACATCGTCGACGCTGAGGTTGGCGTGCATGGGGATCGCCAGGTGACGGCGGAACAGGTCGGCCGAGACCGGCAGGGTGCCCTCGAAGCCGTAGATCGGCTGCACGTGCGACGCGTAGGTACCGAAGTTGCACTGCACGCCGTTCGCCTTGAGGTGAGCGGCGACCGCTCCGCGGTCGACATCGGCGTCGAGCGTCACGACGTACGACTGCCAGGGGTGCACCCGGTCGTCGAGGGCGACGGGCGCGGTGACACCCTCGATGCCGGCGAGACGCTCCGCGTACCGGTCGGCGATGCGGCCGCGCGCGGCGACCAGGCCCTCGAGCCGGTCGAGCTGCGCGAGCATGATGCCCGCCGCGACATCGGAGAGACGGTAGTTGTAGCCGAGCTCGTCGAACGAGGGCACCGGGAGATCGGTGCTGTTCTCGCGGGTCAGCGCCGGCGCGATTCCGTACGTGTGCAGCTTTCGGGCGTGGTCGGCCAGGTCGGCGCGGTCGGTGGTGAGGGCTCCACCCTCGCCCGCCGTGATGCCCTTTCGACCGTGGAAGCTGAAGGTCGCGACATCGGCGAGGCTGCCCGCCGGGCGCCCCTTGTAGCTCGCCCCCGCGGAGCAGGCGGCGTCCTCCATCAGCCAGAGACCGTGCTTGTCGGCGATGGCACGGAGCTCGTCGTAATCGGCCGGCTGTCCGAAGACGTCCACCGCAAGGATGCCGACCGTCTTCGGTGTGATGGCCGCCTCGACCGCGGCCGGGTCGGCACTCCAGATGTCGGGGCGGATGTCGACGAACACGGGCTTGGCGCCCGTCCACGCGACGGCGTGGCCGGTCGCGGGGAACGTGTAGTCGCCGACGATGACCTCGTCGCCGGGGCCGGCACCGAGAACCTCGAGCCCGAGGTGGAGAGCGGCGCCGCAGTTATTGGTGGCGAGCGCGTGCGAGACGCCGGCGGAGGCGGCGAACCGCTCCTCGAACGCGGCGCAGGTCGGGCCTGCGCCGGAGAGCCAGTTGGAGGCGAACACCTTCGCGATCGCCTCGAGCTCCTCGTCCCCGACAGTGGGTTGGCCGAGTGCGATTGTCTTCGACAAAGGGGTGAGAACCTTTCCTGATCCGTCGGCGCGAGGGTGAGCGCACAACGGCCACTATCATACCGGAGTCGACGGGAAGCACGGTCGCCCGGGGTAGGATCGAGCACGCTCCGGACAGATCGACAGAAGGGACTCCGTGGCTGAGCAGGACGTGATCATCATCGGCGGCGGCATCGTCGGCCTGGCTGTTGCGGAGCGGCTCTCCCGGTCGGGACGGCACGTGACCCTTCTCGAGAAGGAGTCCAGCTGGGCCGCGCATCAGACCGGTCACAACTCCGGTGTCATCCATGCGGGGCCTTACTACAAGCCCGGATCGCTCAAGGCCACGATGTGCACCGCCGGCAATCGTTCGATGGTCGAGTTCGCTCGGGAGCACGGCATCCCGCACGAGGTCTGCGGCAAGCTCATCGTCGCGACCGATCAGAAAGAACTTCCGCGTCTGCAGACGCTGTTCGAGCGCGCGACCGCCAATGGCGCCCCCTCCCGCCTGCTCGGCCCGGAAGAGGCACGGGAGTACGAGCCCCACGTCAGCACGGTCGGCGCGCTCCGCGTCGAGACCACAGGGATCATCGACTACGCGGCGGTGAGCCGCCGCCTGGCCGAGCTCGCAACGGAGCACGGAGCCGATCTGCGACTCGGTACCGAGGTCGTCGGGGTCGCATCGACGCCCGACGAGGTCGTCGTGACGCACACGAACGGCGAGGTCCGGGGCGGCTGGCTGATCAACTGCGCCGGACTCCAGAGCGATCGCGTCGCACGCATGGCGGGGCTCGAGCCGGAAGCGCGTATCGTGCCGTTCCGCGGCGAGTACTACGAACTCGTCGAGCACCGCCGCGACCTCGTGAAGGGACTGATCTATCCGGTCCCCGACCCGGAGCTCCCCTTCCTCGGCGTGCACCTCACACGCATGATCGACGGCAGCGTCCACGCCGGCCCCAACGCGGTCATGGCCCTCGCCCGCGAAGGCTACCGCTGGACGGACATCAACGCCGCTGATACCGCCTCGACGATCGTGTACCCCGGCTTCCTGCGACTCGCGTCCCGCAACGTGGTCACCGGCACCAAGGAGATCATGCGCTCGTTCTCGAGACGGCTGTTCGCGTCTTCTCTCGCGCGCCTGGTGCCGGAGGTCTCGACCAACGACATCGTCCGGGCGGGTTCCGGTGTCCGCGCCCAGGCCATCCTGCGTGACGGCTCGCTGGCCGACGACTTCATCATCCAGCGCGCGCCGCGCCAGGTTCACGTGCTCAACGCCCCCTCTCCCGCGGCTACGAGCTCGCTCGAGATCGCCAAGCACATCGCCGCGGAGCTCGACGCCTGAGGCCCTCCCGGCCGAAGGCGGGCCTCGAAAGGGGTACACGCTACTCCCTGGCCGTGCCGTATCACCGGGCTATCCTCGGGGAGACAGTATTTTCCCCGCGACAGCGTGCGTCGCGCGACGACGAGGAGACGAGCGTGCGTCCCAGGAAGTGGCTTCGCGCCCTCGCGGCGTTCGCGGGAGCACTGCTCGTTGGTTCGCTCATCCAGATTTCAGCCGTGCCAGAGCCGGCGTCCGCCGCGCTCGCCGGTTCGCAGTTCAATCCGGGCAACATCATCAGCGACGACGTGTTCTTCAACTACACGGCGATGTCGCAGCCGGCCATCCAGACCTTCCTCACCCAGGTGGAGGTCGGCTGCACCGCGTCCAACGGCCAGCCGTGCCTGAAGGACTACCGGATGGACACCTATTCGCGCCCGGACGCCGGCGCCAACCGCTGCACTCCCTATACAGGCGCTGCGGGCGAGCTCGCCAGCATGATCATCTGGAAGGTCGCGCAGGCGTGCAAGATCAATCCCCAGGTGCTGCTGGTGACCCTGCAGAAGGAACAGGGGCTGGTCACCTCCACCGCTCCGTACACCCGGATGTACCAGGTGGCGATGGGCTACGCCTGCCCGGACACGTCGGCCTGCGACGCTCAGTATTACGGCTTCTACAACCAGGTCTACAAAGCAGCGTGGCAGTTCCGAACCTATACACGCGATCCGTATTCGTGGAACTTCTACCCCGGGGTCCGACCGATCCAGTACAACACGAACCCCGCCTGCGGTGCGAGCAACGTCACCATCCAGAACCAGGCGACCGCGAACCTCTACAACTACACGCCCTATCAGCCCAACGCGGCGGCGCTCGCCAACCTGTGGGGCGTCGGCGACGCGTGCTCCGCGTACGGCAACCGTAACTTCTGGGCGTACTTCAACACCTGGTTCGGATCGTCGCTCGTCTCGACCGGCCCTCTGGCGATCCAGGCCGCCTACACCGCGGCCGGCGGCGGAGCCGGTCCGCTCGGGCAGCCGATCAGCTCCGTGCTGAGCATCGCCGACAACGGCGGAGGACTCGGCCAGGCGTTCCAGGGCGGGTCGATCTACTGGACGTACACGACGGGTGCGCAGGTGGTTCTCGCCGGGCCGATCCTGAACTACTACTTCGCTCGCAATGGCGCCGCAGGTCCGTTGGGTTGGCCGATGAGCGGGACGCTCACGATTTCGGGCAATGGCGGCGGGCTCGGCCAGGTCTTCACCGCCGGCTCCGTCTACTCGTCGGCCGCCGGTGCCTTCCTGGTGCGCGACGCGATGCGCGACGCATACTTCAAAGTGAACGGTTCGGCCGGATTGCTGGGCTGGCCGACCGGTGAGATCCAGTGCGGCCTCACGGGCGACGGCTGCCTTCAGGCCTTCCAGAACGGCCGACTCTACGCGAACCCCGCAGCGGGCTTCGCTTACCCGACCGCGGGACGCGTCCTCGCCGCCTACCTCGCGAGCGGCGGCGACGCGGGACCGCTCGGACTCCCGATCGGCCCGACAGGCGCGGTCGACGCGAACGGCGGCGGCACAGCGCAGGCATTCGCGAACGGTTCGCTCTATTCCGCGACCGGCGGGGGCGACTACATCGTCAGCGGCGGGATCCTCGCCTATTACTTCACGCTGAAGGGGTCTGCAGGGGCACTGGGATGGCCCGCGGGCGCCGCGAGTTGCGATGCGGCGAAGACCACGTGCACCCAGGCCTTCCAGAACGGATCCATCGCGTGGAGCGCGACGGGCGCAGGCAGGCTCGCCTCCCCCCAGATCGATGCTGCCTACGCAAGTGCAGGAGGCCCCGCGGGCACGCTCGGCGCCGCGACGAGCGACTACATCCCGATGCAGGGCAACGGTGGCGGGATGGCGCGCGCCTACGCCAACGGATCGATCTACTGGACCGGCGCTCTGGGTGCATTCGCGGTGAGCGGCGGCATCCGCCAGGTGTACTTCTCGCTCGGTGGTTCGACCGGATCGATCGGCTGGCCCAAGGGCGCGGCTTCCTGCACCGGTACTGCATGCTCGCAGGCGTTCCAGAACGGCACGATCGCCGGATCTCCCGCGACGGGGAGCTACCCCGTTCTGGCCGCCGTCAACGCTGCTTACGTCACGGCAGGCGGGGCCTCCGGCGCGCTGGGACTTCCGACCACCGCGGCCCTGCCGATCGCCGGCAACGGCGGAGGCGTCGGTCAGGTGTTCGCCGGCGGCTCCATCTTCGCGGCGAGTGGCGGCGCGGGATACCCGGTCTCCGGAGGGATCAGGGATTACTATTTCGCCCTGGGCGGTGCCAACGGCTCCGCCGGCTGGCCGGTCGCCGTCCAGAGTTGCACGGGAAGCACCTGCACGCAGAAGTTCAGCAGGGGGACGATCACCTACACGACGGGCACCGGAGGCGGCTTCCGCCCGTGAGCCGCAGGCCGGCCCGCTAGAATCATGCGGCGGCCAGGGCGAATCACGCCCGCCGCGTACCATCTGAGGAGAAGAGTGACCACGTCGACCGCGCGCCGATCGCCCCTGTCCGGATTGCGACGGATCCGGATCCCCGTCTTCTGGTCGGCGTGGGCCCTGCTCTTCGTGCTGATGTCGCTCTGGAGCGTCGCCACGCCGTTGATGGCGAGCCCCGACGAGCCCTCGCACGCGATTCGGGCGGCGGCTGTAGTGCGCGGCGAGCTCGTGGGCGATCCTTCGAAGTCGGTCGTCGGCGCGACGGACGTCACGGTTCCCGAGTATGTGGGCGAGTCCCACCACCTACCCGCGTGCTACGCGTTCCGGCCCGACATCACGGCGGGATGCGAGCCGTGGCCGTCGCATGACACCACCGAGATGGAGACGACGACGACGTCGACGCTGAACTCCCCGGTGTTCTACATGATCGTCGGCGCGCCGACGCTCGTTCTCAACGGCGCGCCCGCACTGTACGCGATGCGGATCGTGACCGCGCTCCTGACGTCGGGGCTGCTCGCCATCGCGTTCGCTGCGGTTGCGGGCTTCGCGAGCAGACGATTCGCCCTGATCGGGATGACGTTGGGCGTCACGCCGATGGTGCTCTTCCTCGGCGGCACCATCAATCCCAATCCCGTGGAGGCGGCAGGAGCAGCAGCCACACTGGCGACGATGCTGCTCGTCTTCCGCACCCCGTCGCCAGGGCGCACGCTCTGGCTGCGCCTGACCATGCTCGTCGTCAGTGTGTTCTTCCTGGTCAACACCCGTTCCATCTCCCTCGGCTGGCTGCTGGCGATCACGGCTGTCTCCGTGCTCATGGCCGACTGGAAGATCTTCCTCGCGGTGTTCCGCAGGGCGGCCTCCTGGGTCGCCGTCGCCCTGATCGGCGTCATCGTCGCCGCCGTCGGCCTGTACTTCGTCATCCCCAAGGGACTCACGCAGGGGGCCAACGCTGTCGGGGTCGGCTCATCGCCCTACGGCGCGTTCCTGACGACGATGGACAAGACGTTCGACTACGGCGCGGGGTGGATCGCCCAGTTCGGCTGGCTCGACACGCCGCCTCCGGGAGCCGTGACGGTGATCTGGACGGTTCTGCTGGGCAGCCTCGTCATCGCCGGGGTGGTGCTCGCGCGCGGACGCCTGAGGATCGGCCTGATTGCGTGGCTCGTCCTGTTCTTCCTCGTCCCTCCGATCACCCAGGCGAGCCTGGTGCACGAGTGGGGCTACGTGTGGCAGGGGCGATACACCCTTGCGCTCTTCATCGGGCTGGCGATCATTGCCGGCGTCTCCCTGGACGACCGCTTCGGCGACAGGGTGTTCCCCCTGTCAGGGAAGTTCCTGATCACCGCGCTCGTCCTCGTCGGATTCGCACAGGTGCTGGCCTTTGCGTGGGGGCTCAAGCGATACATCGTCGGCCTGAACTACACGACGAGCTGGATCGACATGCTCACCCATCCGCAGTGGAGTCCGCCCGTGAACTGGGTCGTGCTGACGGTACTCTTCGCGCTGGTCACCGTAATCGCCTGCTGGGCGATCTATCGAGTGATCACCGAGCCGCGGAAGACCGCCGTACCGGCCGATAGGCAGAGCGTGACGGAGCCTGCCCTCGGCGCCGCCGGCTGACCGAACGGTTCCGAAGGCGACCGCTGCCGGATCCTGTGGGGTCCGGCGGCGGTGATCCGTCTCAGAGCTGCTCGGACTGCTTGCGTCGCTCGACCCGGGCGCGGTAGCGCTCCACCACGGCAGAGACGCCGCCTTCGCGAAGGTAGTACGCTGCACGGTCGAGATCGCGCCGGATGCCCGTGCGCGGCGTGATCTGCACCTTCTTGATCACGGCGCCCGAGTCGGAAGCCTTCTGCACCTCCTTGTCTGCCGCTCGGATGGGGCGGCGGCAGAAATCGATCAGCGGCGCGAGCGCACGACTCCAGCGGAAGTCCTCGCGCACCCGGGCGACAGCCGCCCGCGCAGCAGCCACAGCGTCCGCGTCGAAGAGGTACTGCTCGATCGCCTCGGCGAGCGCGTCCTCGTCCTGCTCGGGCACAGCGGCGCCGAGCCCTTCCTTGGCGACGAGGTCGCCGAAGGAATCGCCTTCCGTCGTCACGATGGGGAGGCCTGCCCACAGATAGTCGAGGATGCGGGTGCGGAACGAGAAGGTGGTCTCGACGTGCTGGAAGTGCGTCGAGACCCCCAGGTCGGCGTCGAGGAGGTAATTCTGCCGCTCGTCGTACGGCACCCAGCTCTCGTTGAAGAAGACGTTCTTCCCGAGCAGGCCGAGCTGCTCGGCGAGGACGCGGGCCTGCGACACCGCCTCCATCTCGGGCACGTCCGGGTTGGGGTGCTTGACACCCATGAAGAACAGCCGCAGGTTGTCGTGGCGCTCGACGAGCCGCGCCACCGCGCGGATGAGCGTCTGGGGGTCGAACCAGTTGTAGATGCCTCCGCCCCAGACGATCACTTTGTCGTCCATGGCGATGCCCGGCACCGTGCCTCGGATCGCGTGCTCGGTCTGCTCCGGGTCGTCGGACGGGATGCCGAACGGCGCGACAGCAATCAGCGAGTCGAGCTCGGGGTCGCGCGAGTAGGTGTACGCGTTGATCCGGCCGAGTGCCGCCAGCTGACCCAGCCAGAAGTGCCGCTGCCGATCGCTCGCGCACAGGAAGAAGTCGCCCTTTTCCAGCTGCTGGTTCAGCGTCTCGGTCGCGTCGCCGATCTGCTTGTTCCACTGCTTGAACGTATTGCCACGACCCTGCTCGAGCTGCTCGAGGTGCATCGGGTCGTAGACGTCGATCACGAGGATCTTCTGGGACTTCGCGAGCGCTGGGAACAACGCGAGCGCGTTGCCTTGGAGGATGATGACGTCCGCCCACTTCTCATGCGGCGCCACGGTGGACGGGCGGTGGTGAGAGATCGCCGCGAGCTCGAACGGCGCCTCAACCGGCGCGACCGACGTCATCGAGACCAGCCGGACCTCGTGCTCCCTGGCGAGCTCACCGGCGATGTGCCACGACCGGATCGCCGGACCTGCCATGCGTGCCCCGATGGGATCGCCCGTGATGACGAGAACGCGACGGCGACGGCCGGCGTTCTCGAGCACGTCCAGGCTGCCGACGATTTTGGCGTAGCCGTCGAGGTAGGACTCGATCGGATAGGCCGGCTCGTCGAGCTTGCCGAACAGCGTGATGAGCTCGCGATCGCTGCGGCGGCGCGTCGCCTGGATCGCCCGGCGCTTCTCGGTCATCTGCGGCAGCAGTTCCACGAAGCGGTCGATCGCGAACACGCCGGCCATCGTCGACTTCGAGACGTCGATGGTGGGCTGGTCGTCTCCACCAGGGTTGCGGAGGTCGAACTGCGTCGAGTCGAGGCCTCCGCGGCCGACCGCGCGGCGCACAGCGAGCAGCAACGCTGCAGCGAACGTGTCGTCGAGCAGCTCGTCGCCGAGGTTCTTGTAGAGCGTGTAGAGCGCGTTGCGCTCGAGGAGGTACTCCTCGCGGAAGTTCCCGAACTTGTTCATCGACGCGTGGTGCTTGTGGTACGCCAGCGACTTCGGCTGGAAGCGAAATCGGTGGCCCGCCAGGTTGAGCCGCCAGCCGAGGTCCACATCGTCGTAGAACATGAAGTAGTCGTCGTCGAAGCCTCCGAGCTCCTCGAAGACGTCGGCTCGGATGAACATCGCGGCGCCGGTGCCGAACAGCACATCTTTCTCGGTGTCCCACGAGCCGCGATCCTGCTCGCCGGCGTGCGGCTTGTAGCCCATGCCGTACCACGTGATCGAGCCGTCGACGAAGTCGACGTCCCGGCCGTCCCAGTCGAGCACCTTGCTCGCGACGGCACCGATGTCACGTCCGGTCGCGAACGTGTCGATCGCGGTGCGGATCCACGCGGTGTCCGGCTTCGCGTCGTTGTTGAGGAACGCGACGAACTCACCGGTGGACTGCTCGACACCGAGGTTGCAGCCGCCCGTGAACCCGAGGTTCGCTCCGGAGTCGATGAGGACGACGTCATCGCCCAGTGCGCGCAGCTTTTCCAGGCTGTCGTCGCCCGAGCCGTTCTCGACGACGACGATCTCCAGCAGTTCGGATGGCCAATCGGTCTCGCGCAGCCGCGTGACGCACTCGATCGTGTCGTCCGCACCGCGGAAGTTGACCAGGACGACCGAGACCACACCTGCGCGCCGCTTCTTCATCTGCCTTGAACCCCATGCTCCCGTATTAGCGTCGATCGAACCGTCGGGAGTCTACCAACCGCGCGACACGGCGACCTGACGACCGTACGCCTCGGTGCTTCATCATGAGACAATCTGAGACACCCGAAAGAGAAGGCCTCCCTCCGACAATGACAACTCTGTGCATGACGGTGATGGTCCGCGACGAGGCGGACATCATCGGCCCGATGATCGAGCACCATCTCGCTCATGGCGTCGACCACATCATCGTCACCGACAACGGCTCGCAGGACGGCACCGTCGAGATCCTCGAGTCCTTCGGCTCCGCGATCGACCTGCGGCACGATCCCGTGCAGCGCAAGCAGCAGTTCGCCGTGGTCACGGGGATGGCTCGCGACGCATACGCACGGTACGGCGCCGACTGGGTCATCAACGCCGACGCCGACGAGTTCTGGTTCCCGCGTTCGCCCGGTGCCACTTTGGCCGACACGTTCACCCGGCTCGACCCCGCCGTCGTCACCTTCACCGTGCCGGTGATCGACATGACCGGCGAACCGGCGGCGAGCGGCACCGGGCTGCAACGTCTGAATCTCCGCGATCTGCGGCCCGTCTCGCGTCTACGGGAGATCGGCCTCCGCGATCACTCGACCCCCGACGCGGTGCACATCGGTTCCGCCGACGTCGAGGTGGCGCAGGGCAATCATTTCGTCAACCTGGAGAGGGGGGCCGACGTGCCCGCCGAGCTGGAGTTGGAGGTGCTCCATTTCCCGTGGCGGTCGTGGAACCAGTTCGCGACCAAGGTCGAGAACGCCGGCCGCGCCTACGAGTCGAACCCCGACCTGCTGCCGAGCCCGAACCACCACGGGATGCGCGAGTACTCGCGGCTCAGGGCGGGGTCCCTCTTCGCCTACTACGTCATCCGGCATCCCGACGCGACCGAGACCGAGCGCGGGCTCGCCTCGGGCGAGCTCGTGCGCGACGAGCGCGTGAGCACCTCCCTCCTCTCCCCCGTCGCAGACGTCGACCTCGATCGGGACGCCCTTCGCGCCGCCTCCGAATACGGACCCGTGATCGCGGGCATCGACGCGCGGGCCGAGGAGGAGAGACGCGTCGCGCGCGAGCGCGAGGCCGAGTTGCTCCGTTACGTCGACGAGGGCAAGCAACGCATCGACGGTCTCATCGAAGACGTGGCGGACCGCGAAAAGCGGATCGCCGAGCTCTCCGGAGCGGTCGAAAAGCAGCGGCGTCGCCGCGTTGTGCGCACGGCGGACTGGGTCGATCGGCATCTCCGTCGAGCGCAGTAGCAGCTGCCGCGCAGAGGATAGCCAGGAACGGTCGCGGTAAGCTAGCGACTGCTCATGTCTACTTCATCCCCCACCGACGCCGAGCGACGGCGCACGCGGTACGCCGCCCTCGAGTCGATGCCGCTGCAGACGGTCGGCTCCAACGGGCCCTCCCTCGGGTCCTCCTGGAGCTCGCTGCGCGAGATCTGGGGTCAGCGCCAGATGCTCGACTTGCTGATCCGCCGAGATCTGAAGGCGCGCTACAAAGACAGCGCCCTCGGCTTTCTCTGGTCGCTGGTGCGGCCGCTGACTCAGCTCCTGATCTACTACGTGGTGATGGGCAAGTTCCTCGGTGCTGCACGTGGAATCCCGGACTTCGCGATCTACATCTTCGCCGGTCTGACCGCCTACACGCTCTTCAGCGAGGTGGTCAACGGCTCGACGGGTTCCATCGTCGGCAATTCCGGGCTCATCAAGAAGATCTACCTTCCGCGTGAGATCTTCCCGCTGGCGAGCCTGGGCTCGGCGCTCTTCAACTTCGCCATCCAGTTCGGCATCCTGCTCGCGGCGACGCTCGTCCTCGGGCGCTTCCCTCTCAGTGCCGACCTCGTCTACCTGGTGCCGTCCTTCCTGGTCATCGTGATCTACTCGCTGGCGTTCGGGCTGCTACTGGCAGCGCTCAACGTCTACATGCGCGACATCCAGTACCTGGTCGACGTGGCGCTCATGGTGCTCATGTGGGCCTCCCCCATCGTGTACTCCTGGACGATGGTGAAGAACGTCATCAAGTCCCCCCTCCTGCTGGAGATCTACACGGACAACCCGATCACACTGGCCGTGCTCGGATTCCAGCGCTCTCTCTGGATCGGCGGCCAGGGCACGGCCGAGTACCCCGGCGGTCTCATGCTCCGCCTCGCGATCGCGGGCCTCATCGGCCTGGTGCTGATCGTGATCTTCCACCGCGTGTTCACGCGCCTTCAGGGAAACTTCGCTCAGGCACTATGACCGACACCACAGAGACAGGCGACGTGACGATGAGCGGACGCACTCCGGAGGCGCTCAGCGAACGACCGGACGTGATCGTTCTCGACGATGTCACCAAACGATTCGTCATCCGCAAGGACAACTCCCTCAAGGAGCGGCTGGTCACCCTCGGGCGAGCCGGGCGAAAGCACCGTGAAGACTTCTGGGCGCTCCGGGGCGTGACCGCCAACATCAAAGCCGGAACGACGATCGGTCTTATCGGCCACAACGGGTCGGGCAAGAGCACGCTCCTCAAGGTGATCGGCGGCATCATCGACCCGACGAGCGGCAGCGTCTCCCGCCGTGGCCGGATCGCGGCGCTGTTGGAGCTGGGCGCGGGGTTCCACCCCGACCTCACCGGACGTGAGAACGTCTTCCTCAACGCAGCCATCCTCGGCCTGTCCCGCAAGGAGACCGAGGAGCGCTTCGATGCGATAGCCGATTTCTCCGGCATCGGCGACTTCATCGACACGCAGGTCAAGTTCTACTCGTCGGGCATGTACGTCCGGCTCGCATTCGCGGTCGCAGTCCACACCGACCCCGATATCCTCCTCGTCGACGAGGTCCTCGCCGTCGGCGACGAGGCTTTCCAGCGCAAGTGCCTCGACAAGATCCGCAGCTTCCAGCAGGAGGGTCGCACGATCATCCTCGTCACGCACTCGCTCGGGCAGGTCATGGAGCTGTGCGATCAGGCGATCCTGCTCAACAAGGGCGAGGTCGTCTACAACGGCGAAGCCCACGAAGCGGTATCGCGCTTTCGCGACATCCTCGAGGAACGTCGCATCGACGACCTCCAGCGCCACACCGCCCCCGAAGTGACAGTGCCCGTTCCGCAGATCGTCGAGACCTCGGTCCGCGCCGCCGGCAGAGCCGAGGGCGACCCCGTGGAGCACGGCGACGACCTGATCGTGCGCACGACGTTCGACCACCCCGGATTGAGTCCGCATTGGATCGCAGCGATCCAGATGGACAACGCATCGGGTCAGGTCGTCTACGGTACGGCCAGCAGCCGGCTGGGCATCGAACTCGAGCCCTTCGAGGGCCGACGCACCGTGGAATTCACCCTCAAGAACGTCCAGCTCGGTACCGGGAAGTACTTCATCAACGTGTCCTTGATCGACACGACGGGTCGGCACCTCGCCGATGCACCGCAGGCGTGCGCGTTCAACGTCGCCTATTACCCGAAGGCTTCCGGCACCTCGTACCTCGAACCCGAGTTCGTCGACCTTGGTTCCACCCCGGGCGCAGCCAGCACGCGATGACGGCCACGGTCCGTGTCGTCACCGTGACGTACAACTCTTCCGGCGTTCTCGCGGATTTCCTCGACTCCGTCGCGGCTGCGGCGAAAACCGCTCCCGGGGTCACCGTCGTCGACAACGGCTCCCGCGATCTGCAGGCCACTCGGGACCTCGTCGCCCGGCATCCGGGCGCTCGGCTGATCGAATCCTCGGACAATCTCGGGTACGGCTCGGCGATGAACGTCGGCGTGCGGGAGGGAGACGACGCCGACTACTATCTGCTCGCCAATCCCGACCTCATCTTCCAGGAGGACGCGATCGACCTGCTCGTCGAGGCCGCCGAGCGCGCTCCTCGGGCGGGCGCCCTCGGCCCCGCCATCTTCAACTCGGATGGCACGCTGTATCCATCAGCGCGGGCCTTGCCGTCATTGCGGAACGGCATCGGGCACGCGCTCTTCTCGCGTTCCTGGCCGTCCAACCCGTGGACGCGGAGTTATCGGCCTCTGCCCGCCGGGAGCATCGAGCCGGTGGCCGTCGGTTGGCTGTCCGGCGCCTGCCTTCTCGTCCGCGCCGACGCGTTCCGCCGCATCGGCGGGTTCGACGAGAGCTTCTTCATGTACTTCGAGGATGTCGACTTCGGTAGGCGGATCGGCATCGCCGGCCTCCAGAACGTCTACGTGCCCGCAGCTCGGGCCATCCACTCCGGAGCGCACTCCACGTCGGAGCGATCCGACTCGATGGATCGCGCCCACCATGACAGCGCATACCTCTATCTGTCACGCGTCTACTCCGGCCCCCTCTTGGCGCCGGTGCGCTTGGCGCTGCGCGCCGGACTCTGGGTCAGAGGACGCTGGGCCGGCCGCCGATCGCATCGCACGGCCGGCTGAACGAGCCGAGGGGTCAGTCGCCCTTGGACTCGAGAAGACCCTGCAGGTACGAACCGTAGCCGCTCTTCACCAGAGGGGCCGCAAGCTCGCCGAGCCGCGAGTCGTCGATCCAGCCCGCACGCCAGGCGATCTCCTCGACGCAGCCGACCTTGAAACCCTGGCGATCCTCGATGACGCGCACGTATTCCGACGCCTGCATCATCGACTCGAACGTGCCGGTGTCGAGCCACGCGGTTCCACGATCGAGCACCTGCACCTGCAGCTTGCCCGACTGGAGGTAGCGCTCGTTGACCGTGGAGATCTCCAGCTCGCCGCGCGCGCTGGGCTCGATCGTCTTGGCGATCTCGACGACGGAGTTGTCGTAGAAGTAGAGACCGGGGACGGCGTACTTGCTCTTCGGCTTGACCGGCTTCTCTTCGATCGAGAGGGCCGTGAAGTTCTCGTCGAACTCGACCACCCCGTACGCGGTCGGGTCGCTCACCTGGTAGGCGAAGATCAGCGCTCCGTCGATGTCGTTGTGCTGCCGCAGCGACGAGCCGAGGCCCGTGCCGTGGAAGATGTTGTCACCGAGCACGAGGGCGACCGACTCGTCGCCGATGAACTCCTCGCCGATGATGAAGGCCTGCGCCAGCCCATCGGGTGACGGTTGAACGGCGTATTCGATGCGGATGCCGAGCTGCGAGCCGTCGCCGAAGAGGGCGCGGAACTGGTCGTTGTACTCCGGCGTCGTGATGATGAGGATCTCGTTGATCCCTGCCATCATCAGCGTCGACAGCGGGTAGTAGACCATCGGCTTGTCGTAGATGGGCATCAGCTGCTTGGAGATGCCCTTGGTGATCGGCCACAGCCGGGTGCCGGACCCGCCGGCCAGGATGATTCCGCGCATGAGAGTCGTGACGTCCTTACTTCTGGTCGAGGGAGGCGTAGAAGGCGCGTGCCGCGTCCCAGGTGGGGAGCAGCCCGTTCTCGCGCGCCTCGGACAGGCCGGGCGCCTCGGTGTCCTTGGGCGACAGCAGGAGCTCGTCGGCCGGCACGGGGAAGTCGAGGGCGATCTCTGCGTCGAGCGGGTTGATGCCGTGCTCGCGTCCCGGGTTGTAGACGTCGGTGACCAGATAGCTCACGGTGGCGTCGTCGGTCAGCGCGACGAAGCAGTGGCCCAGGCCCTCCGCGACGTAGATGGCGCGGCGGTCGGTGTCGTCGAGCAGCACGGAGTCCCACTGCCCGAACGTCGGGGAGCCGACGCGGATGTCGATGACGAAGTCGAGCACGGCGCCGCGCGGAGCCATCACGTACTTGGCCTGGCTCGGCGGGATATCGGCGAAGTGGATGCCACGGACCGAGCCACGGCGCGACACGGAGGTGTTGCCCTGCTTGAGGTCGAGCGAGTGGCCGACCGCCTCCTCCAACCGGTCGAACCGGTAGAACTCGAAGAACAGGCCGCGGTCGTCCGCGTGCTGCACCGGGGTGATCTCATAGGCGTCGGGGATCGATAGTTCTCGGATCTGCACCCCGGGAGTCTATCAAGCGCTTTCGGAGCGCTCCCGGACAGCCGAGATCAGTTCATCGGCGCGAGCACCGAACGAATGCTCGGCGGCGACCCGGCGCGCGATCACGGCGATGGCGTCGTCGTCGGGCCATCCGTCGTCGTCGTGCAGCAGTCGCGCGAGCTCCGCCTGACCGGAATACGGGCGCACGGCTCCGCCGAAGATCTCGAGGCCCTCGATTTCGTCGGTCACCACACGGGCGCCGCTCGCGACGGCGTCGAACAGCCGATTCGCGAGGAATCCCTCGCCGCGCATGTCCGCCCAGTGGTCGTTGAGGACGATGCGCGCACTGCGGTAGGCGGCCGACACGTCGTCGTTCGCCAGGAACTGACTGCGCACCAGCGACGGGTCGATGAACTGCTCCCAGCCGTCGCCGTAGACCGCGAGCTTCGCGCCGACCGCGAGGGCGTCGCGGACGATCGGGCGGTAGACGTTCCGGGTCTTGCCGACGAAAAGCACCTCGGACGCGAGCGACGCGTCTCGCGGACCGGGGTGGAAGCGCTCCGGCGACGTGGCCTGCAGCAACGGCAGCACGGGCACACTCACCTGCCCCGCCATCCGGCGGCCCCACGCGGGGCCGGCGGCATAGACGAGGTCGTAGCTCTCCAGCTCGTCGACGCCGACCAGCTCCGGGTGGCTGATGACCCAGAGGATGTTGAACGCGGCCGGATTCGGCGGCACGATGTGCAATCCGCGCAGGGTGACGGTCACGTCGTCGAGGTAATCGGATCCGGCGCGGTGAGCCGTGTCTCGGGTATCCACGACGACGCGCTGCCCGCGCGCGCGCAGCGCCGCGGCAAGGTCCTCGGCGAAGTAGGTGTCTCCCCAGACCCGTCCCGCTTCGCCCGACGGAGCGCCGGATCGGATGGACCAGCGCAGGGGTGCTCCCGCTAGCGGCGCGAGGAACGGTTTCGCGGAGCGAGTCGCCGCGAGGAAGTCGTTGCCCATGATCCGCTCGCGCAGATCGGGTACCGCGGAGCCCTGCACGCCCTCCAGTCGAAGTCCGCTCAGCGCGACCACCGACGCGAGT
Organism: Leifsonia sp. Leaf336; assembly: GCF_001423695.1. Taxonomy (GTDB): domain Bacteria; phylum Actinomycetota; class Actinomycetes; order Actinomycetales; family Microbacteriaceae; genus Leifsonia. The sequence goes on along the minus strand of NZ_LMOZ01000002.1, from coordinate 520,905 downwards.
CCGGGCGAGTTGAGCGCCCCCGTGGTGTGGCCGCGCCATGCGCTCCGCGCGGCGGTCGGTACCCGGCTGGCCTCGTCCGTGACGACGACCTTCAGCGCGACCACGGGCGAACGCGCCGCTGTCGCTCTCGCGATGCCCTCCTCAGCCGAGTAGCCGGGATCGAATCCGCCGAAGTCGTGAAGGTCGACCAGTACGCAGCGCGAGGTCAGGACGCCGACGTCGAGCCGGTCCCCCGGTGGCAGGTCAGAGAGCGGGTGCTCGGCCAGCACGCGCAGCGGCGGAGCCCCCCGTGAGACGAACACCGAGCCCGCATCGACGATCAAACCTGAACCGTCCGTGACGACCGGTTGGACGAACGCGGCTCCCGTCTCCTCGGCCACACGGAGCAACGCCTCGTCGACGGGAGCCTGCGCCTCCACGTCCGCGTCGAGGACGACCGCATAGCGCGTCGCCACCCCGTCGAGCAGGGCGTTCGCGGCCGACGTCCACGAGTCCGCTTCGGGGACTCGAGCCGTATCGACCACCACGCGGGTGACGCCCCCGGGGCGGTCACGAGCCCGATCGGTGAACTCGATCGGCGCAGCCGAGACGGGCGCGACGACCTCCGAGCTCGGGGTCGCACCAGTCGGCGCCGTCGGCGCGACGGTTCCGCCCGGCCGCAGGCGCGCGATGAGCCGGGAGGGGTGCCGCGCCAGCGCAGCGGCGTCGCGCACCCGCGACAACCGTGCCGCACGAGGCGGCAGGACCACCGAGCGCCAGAACTCCAAGTCGCCCAGCATCCGGTCGCTCTGCACGAAGGACGCGGCGATCTCCGCACGTCGGCGAACCTCGCCGGGGTCGTCGGCGAGCGCGACTATCGTCGCCCGCCAGGCCGCCGCATCCTGAGGGACCACGAGCGCCCCGTGCTCTCGCGCCGCACCGTACGCCGCCGACTCCGAGGCGATCGTGGCGAGCCCCAGCATGCTGTACTCGAGGAATTTCAGATCGCTCTTCGACGCGTTGAACTCCACGTCCGCCAGCGGGGCGACTCCGAACGCCCACCGTGAGCGGTGGGAGTGCAACCAAGCCACGAAGGACGGATACGGGTGCGAGCCGGCAGGGATCTCCAGCCGGGTGAACCATGGCTCGTCCGCGCCCGTGACGCCGACGACTTCGAGCACGATAGGGCGCCCGTGCGAGTCGGTCAGCCCGTCGAACACGGGTCGCAACAGCGCCAGATCGAGGGCGTGCGTCGCGGAGCCGACGTACACGACGCGCGTCTCGTCGATGTCGTCGCGCGAGCCGGCCGCAGTCGACGGCGGTGACGGCCAGATCGCCGGATCGAGCTCGTTCGGTACGACGACGGTCGAGCGCGCGAACGGGCGCATCGTCTCGGCGAGCCGCTCAGTGCTGACGATGACGACGTCCGCCTCGCCTGCCATCCGACGCACGGCGTCGAGGCGCGCCTCGTCGTACTCCGCCGCCAGTAAGCGCTTCCTCGCCTCGTCGGTGACGAAGTCGTCGTCGACCTCGAACACCAGTCGGGCCCCGCGCTGCCGTGCCCGCGCCACGACGCCTTCGAGCAGCTCTCCCGTCACGACGTCGCGCTGGACGATCACGGAGTCGTAATGATTCAGATCGTCGCCGATCGCGTACCGGACCGGATCCATGAACGTCGCGGTGAAGAGCCCGAGCGCCTGCCCCCGGGCGATGCGCCGAACGACACGCACCTCGGCTGAACCGGGGTGGGCACCGGGGGCGCCGTGGACGATGTAACCGATGTGCGGCCGTGTCGTCGTGTGCGGACTCATGCGCGATCGCGGAGTGAGCCCGCCCACCGCAGCGGCCGGGTGACGCGCCAGCTGGTGCTCGCGCGGAGGGCCGCGATCTCGGCCTCCAGCCGCGCGGCGACCTCGTCCACCGCGCTCAGCCGCTCCTCGAGCTCGTCGCGCTGATCACGGAGCAGCGCGTTGTCGGCGCGCTCCACGGCGAGCTCATCACTCGTCTGCTGCGCTCTGGCCAGGGTCTTCTCGGCCTCGACACGCTCCGTCAGCACCGCGCCGAGCGTGGCGTACGCCGTGCGGACCTCATCGACTTCGCCCGGGGCGAGGTCGGCGAGAGCGCGGAGCGGTTCGGGGGCGGACGATCCGACCACCAGCACCCCCAGCCCGTGATTGTGGGGGAAAAGGAACGAGGGGTACTGCTGCGAGATCTCCTCCCAGAATCGCCAGACACCGAAGTTCGGCCGATGCTCCGCGACGTCGTGGAACAGGACCACTCCCCGATCGGAGACTGTGGGGAGATACGTGGTGAAATCTTCGACGACGTCGTCGTACCCGTGGCGCCCGTCGATATGAAGCAGGTCGACGCTGCCACGCTCGAACCGGTCGACCGAGTCGGAGAAGTAGCCGCGCACCATCCGACCGATGTTCGGGTACGACGAGCGGGTCACCTCGGCCACGTATTCGTACACCTCTTCGCCGTAGAGACCGGCGTGGTCCTCGCCGACCCACGTGTCCAGGGCCGAGACGGTTCCGTCGATGCCGAGTCGCCGCAGGGCTTCGCAGAAGACGAAGTAGGAGTAGCCCCAATGCGTTCCCAGCTCGACCACAGAGGTCGGACGCAGCACCGAGACGAGCCAGAACGCGAACGGTGCGTGCTCGACCCAGGCAGAGAGCGGCCGGTGCGCAGGGTGCCAGTACGACTCCGCCGCCAGCCAGGGGGCCCCGAGAGCGGGAGGGAGTGTTCCGGGCTCGATCCGAGTAGAGATCACCACAGTGAGATCGCTTCCTGTCGGCCGGGCCGCCGACAAGCCCGGGAATGGCTCAAATATGCCAGCCGCCGATGTCGAGATCAACACGACCGGGCTGGCGCGCGAATCGCGGTCGGTATGATCGTATGCGACTTCAACTCGACCGAAGGCCATAACACTCATGAAGATTCTCGTCACCGGTGGCGCCGGGTTCATCGGCTCCAATTTCGTCCGCCGGACCTTGCAGGACGCCTACCCCGGGCTCGAGGGCGCGGAGGTCGTCGTCCTCGACGCGCTGACGTACTCGGGAAACCTGGCGAACCTCGCGCCGGTCGCCGACTCGCCGCGCTACACGTTCATCAAGGGCGACATCCGCGACGGCGGCCTTCTCGACGAGCTCTTCCCCACGATCGACGCCGTCGTGCACTTCGCCGCCGAATCGCACGTCGACCGCTCGGTGCGCGACGCCTCGATCTTCGTCGAGACCAACGTGCTGGGCACTCAGCAGCTCCTCGACGCCGCCCTCCGCAACAAGGTCGAGCGGTTCGTGCACGTCTCCACCGACGAGGTCTACGGCTCGATCGCCGAGGGCTCGTGGGCGGAGGACCGCCCGCTGGAGCCCAACTCGCCGTACTCGGCCTCCAAGGCCGGCAGCGATCTCCTCGCGCGCAGCTACTTCCGCACGCACGGTCTGAACCTCTCGATCACGCGCTGCTCGAACAACTACGGCCCCTACCACTTCCCCGAGAAGGTCATTCCCCTTTTCGTCACCAACCTCATCGACGACAAGCACGTCCCCCTCTACGGCGAGGGCAACAACATCCGCGACTGGCTGCACGTCGACGACCACACCCGCGGCATCGCGATGGTGCTCGTGAACGGCCGGGCCGGCGAGGGCTACAACATCGGCGGCGGCACCGAGCTCACCAACAAAGAGCTCACCGGGCTGCTGCTGGAGGCCACGGGCAAAGACTGGTCGTACGTCGACCGCGTCGCCGACCGCCTCGGCCACGACCTCCGGTACTCGGTCGACATCTCCAAGATCCAGAACGAGCTCGGGTACGAGCCGCTGGTGCCGTTCCAGCAGGGCCTCGCCGACGTCGTGCAGTGGTACCGCGACAACCGCGACTGGTGGGAGCCGCTGAAGGCCCGCGCCGCGCTGGACAACTGATGCGCGTCCTCATCGCGGGGGCGAACGGCCAGCTCGGGCAGGATCTGCAGAAGGCGTTCGGCGGCCACAGGGTCACCGCGCTGGGCCGCGCCGAGCTCGACGTGACCGACCGCGACGCGGTGATCGCGGCCGTCGCCGGCCACGACGCCGTCGTGAACGCCTCCGCGTACACCAAGGTCGACGACGCCGAGACGCACGAGGACGAGGCCTACGCGATCAACGCCCTCGGCACCGAGAACCTCGCTGTCGCCGCCGCGGCGGCCGGAGCGAAGTACGTGACGGTCTCCACCGACTACGTGTTCGACGGCCATGCGACCGAGCCCTACGCCGAAGACACCCCGCGCGACCCGATCAACGCCTACGGCCGCACCAAGGCGGCGGGCGAGGAGCTCGCGCTGGCCGCGCATCCCGACGGCACCTACGTCGTCCGCACCGCATGGCTCTATGGCGCAGGCGGGGCGAACTTCGCGCGCACCATGGTGAAGCTCGCGCAGACGCACCAGACCGTGAGCGTCGTGGCGGACCAGCTCGGCCAGCCGACCTGGACGGGCGACCTCGCCGGCCAGATCGTCGCCCTGCTCGAATCCGACGCTCCCTCGGGCGTCTACCATGGCACGAATTCCGGGCAGGCCAGCTGGTTCGAGTTCGCGAAGGCGGTCTTCAGCGCGGCCGGATTGAACCCTGATAGGGTCACACCGACCGACAGCGCGACGTTCGTGCGACCCGCACCACGACCGTCCTACTCCGTCCTCGGCCACGAGGCCTGGACCAGGGCCGGGCTCGCGCCCCTGCGGTCCTGGCAGGAAGCACTTGCAGACGCGGCACGGCACGGAGTCCTGGAGCTGGAGACAGATGACGACACTCAGCGTGGTGGTCGATGACCTCACCGCTGCGGAGACCGGTGGTACCCGGAGGTACACGGAGGAGCTGACCCGTCAGCTCATCGCCACCGCCCCAGCCGGCTGCGACGTGCGCGCGTTCGTGTCGAACGTGCCCGACGAGCAGCTGGACGAGATCCGATCGTCGTTGCCCGGGCTCGCCGACCTCGTACGCCTCCCCCTCGCGCGCCGCGAGCTCTCCCTCGCCTGGCAGTCGGGCATCGCCGTCGGCGGCGTCCGCGGGATGATCCACGCGCCGAGCCTGCTGGCGCCGCTGCGTAAGCACCGCTCCGCCGACGCCGACGACCAGATCGCGGTGACGATCCACGACGCACTCGCCTGGACCCACCCGGATTCCCTCGGCGCCGCGTCCGTGCTCTGGACGAAGTCGATGGCCAAGCGCGCCCGCAAGTTCGCCGACGCCATCGTGGTCCCTACCCACGCCGTGGCCGACCGTCTCGCCGAGGTCTTCGACTTCGGCGACCGCATCCGGGTGATCGGCGGGGCGCCCGCAACGACGTTGCGCCTCCCGGCCGACGCCGACGAGCGTGCCGCCCGTCTGCAGCTGCCTCCGGTCTACGCCTTCACCCTGGGCTCGATCATGCCGCGCAAGGGCATCGCCCCGCTCATCCGCGCCGTTGCCCGGCCCGAAGCGCAGAAGATCCCGCTGCTGATCGCCGGGCCGGATCGGTACGGCGACGGCACGGCGACCGGCGTCGCCGCGGCCGCGGGCCTGCCGGAGGACCGCGTGCGCGCGCTGGGGCGCCTCGACGACGCCGACCTCGCGGTGGTACTCGACCGGGCGACGCTGTTCGTCTACCCCAGCCTCGCGGAGGGCTTCGGGCTGCCGATCGTGGAGGCCTTCAAGTTCGGCCTCCCGGTCATCCACTCCGACGACCCCGCCCTCGTGGAGGTCGCCGCCGGTGCGAGCCTCGTGGTGGAGCGTCCGGCCTCCGCCGACGACGACGCCGACGCGGGCTACAGCGAACGCCTGGCCGGCGCCATCGGCCGGGTGCTCGACGACGCCGACCTGCGCGCGCGGCTGGGAGTGCTCGCCTCCGACCGGGCCCGCGCCTTCAGCTGGCGCGACTCGGCCGAGCGGGTCTGGCAGCTGCACGCCGACCTCTGAGCGGCGTCGTCCGCCGCGGGCGTCAGCGGTCGGCGGAGGCGCTCTCGCGGGCCTCGGCACGTGCGCCCGAGCGCTCGGAGGCGTCCTCTTCGGGGCCGAACCAGGCCTGGTAGCGCGCCGAAGCCCAGGCCCCGGCCGCCTTCGACCAGCCGTGGCTGCGCTTCTCGATCAGCCAGGTGAAGGCCACCGCGACCAGCACGGCCACCGGGATCGCGAACAGCAGCGGGACGTACCACGCCTGATCGGCGAACAAGTAGGTGCTGAAGATGATGATCGGCACGTGCACCAGATAGAGGCTGAACGAGATCGCGCCGAGGAACTGGAACGGCCGCGATTCGAAAACAACCCTCAGCGGCGTCCAGCCCAGCGCCGCGACCACGAGGCCGGCGGCGGCGAGCGGCACGAGACCCTTGAGCACCGCGTCGAGCTCGGGCAGCTGGCCGACACTCGGTCCGACCAGCCACGGCGCGATCAGCAGCAGAGCGCTCCCGACCGTCAGCAGCGCCCAGAGCGGGTGCCGGAACCAACGGCGATTGATCCGGGCGGCGGCATTACGGACCACGTCGAGGCGCACTGCGATGACCGCGCCCACGAAGAACGCCGGCAGGTACTCCAGCTCGGCCGATCCGGCGCGGGCACCCAGCCAGGTGAGGGCACAGGAAACTGCGAGGCCGCCGATCCACCACTTGCGCACCGCGAGTGCCGCGATCGCGAACACCGGGAGCAGGAGCGAGAACGCGAGCTCCCAGCGCAGCGACCACAGCGGGTTGTTGATCTGGCCGTCGCCGCCGAGCAGGTCGACGGCCTTGACGATGTACTCCCACGAGAAGTTCGGCGTCGAGGAGTTGCTGAGCCACGTTCCGCTCGGTTGCGTGCTCACCTGCGGGATCGCTGCCACCCAGGCCGCCGCGAGCAGCACGGAGGCGGTGACCGGCACCATCAGCCGCACGACTCGACGGGGGAAGTACGCCACCCAGTCGAAGCCGCGGCGGCGGACGACAGGAAGCGTCACGACGAGCCCTGACAGCACGAAGAACACGATCACCGACTCGACGCCGGCCGTCGCGAGCTTGAGCGGCGTGTAGCTGATCCACCACATCGGCGAGCCGACCGGAGCGTGGCCGCCCCCGGGTGCGCCGGGGAAGTCGGGGTTCGTGTACAGCGAGTGGTGGAGGAGCACGACGACGGCGGCAAGGCCGCGCAGGCCGTCGAGAGCCGTCAGCCGACCGCTGTTCTTCGTCACCGTCTTCTCGTCCACGCTTCCACCAGTACCCGTCATAGACCGGCGACGCTACGGGTGGCGACTGAGCGGTTCCTGTGACCTGTTCAGGGGTCACCTGAAAGGACGGGATCCCTCGGAGAGGTTTCGCCTGGAACGAGTCAGCGTCCTGTCGGCTTCGGAGTGGCCGGGGCCAGGGCGTCCTTCACGAGCTGGTGGATCGCCGAATAGTCCGGGTCGGTCGGATCGATCGCCGGCGGCACCAGCTCCAGCTTCGAGACCGGTTGCGTGCGCGTCTTCATGCCCAGATCGACGAAGTAGCCCAGCATCGACTGCGGGATGTCGGTCTTCATGACCTGCGCTCCGGCCTTGGCGATGTCCTGGAACTTGGTGACCACGTTGAGCGGGTTGAACTGCTTGAGGATGGCGTCCTGCAACTGGCGCTGCCGCGCCATGCGGTCGTAGTCGCTGGTGCCGTGACGGGCGCGGGCGTACCACTGGGCGTGGTAGCCGTCCATGTGGCGTTTGCCGGGCTGGATCCACTCGACGACACCGTTGAGATTCTCGTCGCCGCCGATGGGCACCTTCTCGCTGACGGTGATGTCCACACCGCCGAGTGCGTCGATGAGGTCGGCGAAGCCCTGCATGTCGATGAGCACGTAGTACTGGATCGTCAGGCCCGTCGCGCCCTCCAGTGCGTCACGCATCGCCTCGATGCCCGGCTCGCTGCCCTGCTTCTTCGCGTTCGGGTACAGGTCGGACTTGTACAGCTCGACCTCCGTATAGATGGAGTTGAGCTGGCAGACGTCGACGTCGCACTTGTCGTGATAGCCGTAACCGTCGGGGTAGAGAGCGTGCAGCGGCGACTTCGAAGAGAACGGCACCGGGTTCAGGTCGCGGGGCAGACCGATGGTGACCGCCTTGCCCGTTGCCGCGTCGATGCTCACGATCGACATGCTGTCCGGCCGCAGGCCCTCGCGGTCCGGCCCTGCGTCGCCGCCGAGCAGCATGATGTTGTACCGACCGTCGACCGGAGGCACGGACGGCCCTGCGGCGAAGATGTCGCCCAGCGCTCCGCGGGCGGAGCCGGCCACCGACGACCCGTAGGCGGCGGTGCCCGCCAGCCCGACGAGCACGATCACCGAGAACGCCGCGATCCAGCCGCGCGCGTTCGACCGCGCCTTGACCAAGCGGACGAGCCGGAGCGTGTCGAGAGTCAGGACGACCCACAGCACGGCGTACGCGATGAGCAGCAACTGGAGGACGGTGAGGCTTCCCGCCTGGGTCGCGAACGTGTACAGCGACGACGGCGCGACGAGCATCAGCACCAGCGCGACCAGGGCGAGCACCCAGAGCAGGAGGGTGGCGAGGATCCCGATGCGTCCGAGCACCCGGTTGCCCGCAACCAGCTGAGGCGTGCCGGGGAGGACGACGTTCAGGCCGACGAGCCACCAGCCGCGCGCGGTCATCTCACCCGGCGACGACACGTCGGGGTGGCGCAGCAGGGTCGCCGAGCTCATAGCTTCGACTTCAGCGCCCGGTTCTTCTCCTCGACGCTCGCCTCGAGGTCGGCGGCGAAGCGGGACAGCGCGGACGAGAGGGCGGGGTCGGCGGTCGCGAGGATCTTGACGGCGAGGAGCCCGGCGTTACGCGCGCCACCGATCGACACGGTCGCGACCGGCACTCCGGCGGGCATCTGCACGATGGACAGCAGGGAGTCGAGGCCATCCAGTCGCGCAAGCGGAACGGGAACGCCGACGACCGGGAGGGTCGTGACGGCGGCGAGCATGCCGGGCAGGTGGGCGGCGCCGCCCGCGCCGGCGATGATGACGCGGATGCCGCGGCCCGCGGCCTCCTTGCCGAAACGGATCATCTTCTCCGGCGTGCGGTGGGCGGAGACGACCTCCACCTCATGGGCGACACCGAATTCGTCGAGCAGCCGGGATGCCTCCTGCATCACCGACCAGTCCGAGTCCGAACCCATCACGACGGACACCAGGGGCTGGGAGGGGGCGGGCATGGCAACCAGGATAGGGGCGCCGTGCGGCGCGGCCGGGTTAGGCGCGCGGGAGGTCGCCACTCGCCCCTCGAAGAACGCCACTCACCCCTCGAAGAACGCCGCCGCCGCCCGTGCGTTATAGACGACGTCGTCGAGGTCGTCGCCCGTGACCGTCACGTGTCCGACCTTGCGGCCGGGGCGCGGCGCCTTTCCGTAGCCGTGGAACTTCGCCTCTGGATGCGCCGCCAGGGCCGCTGGGTAGCGGTCCTGCAGCGTCCCCTCCGCGGGGCCGCCGAGGATGTTGACCATGACCGACCACTCCTCGCGCATGTCGGTGGAACCGAGCGGCAGGTCGAGGACGGAGCGCAGATGCTGCTCGAACTGGCCGGTCACCGCCCCCTCGATCGACCAGTGGCCGCTGTTGTGCGGCCGCATCGCCAGCTCGTTGATCAGCACGCGGCCGTCGGTGGTCTCGAACAGTTCGACGGCGAGCACGCCGGTGACGCCGAGGCCCTCGGCGACGCGGTTCGCGATCTCGGCCGAGACCTGGGCGACCCGGCCCGCGGAGCCAGGAGCCGGAGCGATCACCTCGGCGCACACGCCGTTCTTCTGCACGGTCTCGACGACCGGCCACGACGCGATCTCGCCGGAGGGCCGGCGGGCGACCAGCTGGGCGAGCTCCCGCCGGAAGTCGACGAGCTCCTCCACCAGCAACGCCCCGCCGCGGCCGTCCTCGGCGAGCGCGAGGAACCAGTCGTCGGCGCCCGACGCCTCCGTCACTACGCGGACGCCCTTGCCGTCGTAGCCTCCGCGCGCCGTCTTGACGACCGCACGGCCTCCGTGGTCCGCGAGGAAGGCGCCGAGCTCGTCGGCTGACTCCACGGCGGCCCAGTCGGGCACGGGGAGGCCGAGCTCGCTGAGCTTAGCGCGCATCTGCAGCTTGTCCTGCGCGTAGAGCAGGGCGTCCGGCCCGGGGTGCACCGGGATCCCGCGGGACACCAGCTCGCGGAGGATCGCCGGAGGTACGTGCTCATGGTCGAACGTCACGACGTCGACGGTCTCGGCGAAGGCGAGCACGGTGTCGAGATCGCGGTAGTCGCCGACGCCGGTGGCAGCGAGGTCGGCGCTCATCCCCTCGGCCTCCTCGAGGACGCGGATGTCGATTCCGAGCGCGACCGCCGGTGGGATCATCATCCGTGCCAGCTGACCGCCGCCGATGACTCCGATCGTGTTCCTGGCCATCTCCGATGTGTCTCCTCGATACTCTTCACACGCTGCGCGGGCAACTCCCAGATATGGGCGCGCCGCCTCGCGTAATGTGGCGAACGCACTCCTATCTTCCCGCATCCCTTGGCTGGAGCATGACGACCGAGACGAACGCCACGGCGAGCAAGGCCCGCCTCCTCCCGCAGCTGATCAAGTTCGGCGCAGTCGGTGCGGTGGGCTTCGGCGTGAATCTCGTGGTCTTCAACGTGATGCTGCTGATCGTGCTGCGCAACGTGCACCACGCCACGATCTACTCCACGATCATCGCCACAGTCATCGCGATCCTGACCAACTGGATCGGCAACCGGTACTGGGCGTTCTCGGGCCAGCGTCAGCAGAACGCCGCCCGCGAGGGCGTCGAGTTCTTCGTCGTCAGCCTCGCCACGGGCACCGGCATCCCGCTGCTGTGCATCTGGGTGTCGCACTACCTGCTCGGCCTGGCGAACCCGGTCGCCGACAACATCTCGGCGAACGTCGTCGGGCTGGCGCTCGGGATGCTGTTCCGCTTCGCGCTGTACCGCTGGTGGGTGTTCTCCCCCGTCCGCGCGGAGCGCAAGATGCAGGTCGCGGAGGCCGCAAAGGCGCCGCAGACCGAGCCCGTGACCGGCTCGACGCTAGCGCGAACCCCAGACGGTGGTCTCGTCGGAGACTGACTCCGACTGCTGGCGGCGCACGGCGACGATCGTCTGCGCGTGCTCCATCAGCTCGCTCAGCGCGCTCTGCACCTGATCGGCCTTCGGCACGTCTCTGAGCACCACGGGGTGGTCGAGGCCGGAGTTGATCCGCACGTCGCCCGAGCGGAACATGCTCTGCAGCCACGTGCGCTTCACCGCCACGTCATAGCCGCGGCTGTGCAGAAGCTCCTGGCGCACGCGCACGAAGAAGCCGTGGCGCAGGATGAGCCTCCGGGTCGTGATGGTGTACCGGCGGCTCAGCCAGATCGCGAGCGGCAGCAGGAACAGCAGGAGGATCGCGACGGCTGCGGCAGACCAGAGCAGGACGACCTCCCACACTTCGGACACGCGCCCCGCGAAGTAGCCGACTCCGCCGGCGACGGCGATGAGCGCCAGGCTCGGCCAGAACATCGCGCGGGCGTTGGACCGGAGACGGGCGATGACCCGCTCCGGAGGCGGCGCGGGCGAACCCTCCGGCGTACTGCTCATGTCTCCCATTAATACCGCAGGTGTGTCACGTCGCCCGCCGCCACTGCGGTCGGCCCCGCATCCGACTCCACGATCAGCCGGCCGGTCTCGTCGATGGCCGTCGCGGTGCCGAGCAGCACGTCGCCTCCGGGAAGCTCGACGCGCACCGAGCGACCGAGAGTGTGGCAGGCCTCGGCGACCACGTCGCGCAGCGCGCTGGTGATCGGGTCCCCTCCCGCCGCCACGAACTCGCGGTAGAGCACGCTGAGCTGCGTCAGATAGGCGGCGAGCACAGCGTCGGGGTCGACGTCGACCGCGCCGGCCAGCGCGAGCGACGTGGAGGTCGGCGTCGGCAACTCGTCGCGCTCGAGCGTGAGGTTCACCCCGGCGCCCACGATCACGCCGTCCATCCCGGGCAGCAGCTCCGAGAGGATTCCGCTCACCTTCGCCTCATCGATCAGGACGTCGTTGGGCCACTTGACCGACACGTCACGGGTCGTGAAGCCCGCGAGCGCACGGCTCATCGCCACTCCGGCGAGCAGCGGGAACCAGCCGAGCGCCTCGGGGGCGAGGCCCTCCGGGCGCAGCAGCACCGAGATGGCCAGCGACTTGCCGGGGGGCGAGACCCAGACCCGGCCCAGCCGGCCGCGGCCTCCCGTCTGATTGTCGGTCACGACCACCGCGAGGTCGGGCAGGTCGCCCGCCCGCGACTGCAGCACGTCGTTGGTGGAGGCGGCCTCGGTGAGCACCTCGAGGACGGGGACGACGGCTCGGCTGCGGCGGAAGCTCATTGCCCAATTCTGCCAGCGAATCCTCCCGGATTTGTAGGATTCCGTAGACGGCATCGCCGTTCGGCTGGAAGGTAGAGTGAACGGCGTGACCGACACCGAAGCACGTCAGACCCCCGATCCCTTCACGACCGCCGGCAAGCTCGCCGACCTCAAGGAGCGGTTCCACGAGGCCGTGACCGCGAGCGGCCAGGCAGCCATCGAGAAGCAGCATGCCAAGGGCAAGCTGACCGCGCGCGAGCGCATCGACCTGCTGCTCGATCATGGCTCGTTCGTCGAGTTCGACGAGTTCGTGCGGCACCGCACGCACGCGTTCGGCATGGAGGCCAAGCGGCCCTACGGCGACGCGGTCGTCACGGGCGTCGGCACCATCCACGGCCGCAATGTCGCGGTCTTCAGCCAGGACTTCACCATCTTCGGCGGCAGCCTCGGCGAGGTGGCGGGCGAGAAGATCATCAAGGTCATGGACCACGCCATCAAGACCGGCGTTCCGATGATCGGCATCCTCGACTCCGGCGGCGCCCGCATCCAGGAGGGCGTGGTCGCGCTCGGCAAGTACGGCGAGATCTTCCGCCGCAACACCGCCGCCTCCGGCGTCATCCCGCAGATCTCCATCGTGATGGGACCGGCCGCAGGCGGCGCCGTCTACTCCCCCGCGCTCACCGACTTCGTGATCATGGTCGACAAGTCGAGCCACATGTTCGTCACCGGCCCCGACGTCATCAAGACCGTCACCGGCGAGGACGTCGGGTTCGAGGAGCTCGGCGGAGCGCTGACCCACAACAAGGTCTCCGGCGTCTCCCATTACCTCGCGAGCGACGAGGAGGACGCACTCGACTACGCGCGCACCCTTCTCAGCTACCTGCCGCAGAACAACCTCGCCGAGCTGCCGGTGTTCGAGTCGGAGCCCGAGCTCGAGATCACCGACGCCGACCGCCGGCTCGACACGATCATCCCCGACTCGCCCAACCAGCCGTACGACGTGACCACCATCATCGAGGGGATCGTCGACGACGGCGAGTTCCTGGAGGTGCAGCCGCTCTTCGCTCCGAACATCGTCATCGGCTTCGCACGCGTGGAGGGCCGCTCGGTTGGCATCGTCGCCAACCAGCCGAGCTCGATGGCCGGCACCCTGAACATCGACGCCGGCGAGAAGGCGTCGCGCTTCGTGCGCTTCTGCGACGCCTTCAGCATCCCGATCCTCACCCTCGTCGACGTCCCCGGCTACCTGCCGGGCACCGACCAGGAGTGGACCGGCGTCATCCGTCGCGGCGCCAAGCTGCTGTACGCGTACGCCGAGGCGACCGTGCCGCTCGTCACGATCATCACGCGCAAGGCGTACGGCGGCGCGTACATCGTCATGGGCTCCAAGCAGCTCGGGGCCGACATGAACCTGGCATGGCCCACCGCCGAGATCGCGGTGATGGGCGGCCAGGGCGCGGTCAACATCCTCTACCGCGGCGAGATCAAGCGCGCAGAGGAGGCCGGAGAGGACGTCGCCGCCGTGCGCGCCCGCCTCGCCAGCGAGTACACCTACAACGTGGCCAGCCCGTTCCTCGCGGCGGAGCGCGGAGAGCTCGACGGTGTCATCGAGCCGGCCGCGACCCGCATCTCGGTCATCAAGGCGCTGCGGGCGCTGCGCACCAAGCGTGCGGCGATGCCGCCGAAGAAGCACGGGAACATCCCGCTGTGAGCGGCGCGCACGCGGCATCGACGGACCCGTCCCCGCTCGACCCGTCGCAGTTGCGGTTCCTCACGAAGGGCGTGACGCCCGAGGAGGTCGCCGCCGTCACCGCGGTGCTGGCGACGGCGGCCGCCGAGGCGGCAGCGGCGGCTCGAGCCGCTCGCCCGCAGCAGGGCCCTGACGGCTGGGAGCGCACGCAGCGCAGTCTCCGCCGGCCGCTCGACGGCGGCCCTGGCGCCTGGCGCTCGTTCTCCGGCTGAACCCCGGCCGGTCCCGTTTCGACCCCTGATGTACCCCGATCGGGGAGGCCCCCACTCGTGGGACACGGGAGGAACCGCCAGAATCCGCCACAACGTCCTTTCGGCGACCTCGGGGCTGTCCCCCTGGGTCCCCCAAAATGACGACTATGTATTTCTCGGACGACCCGACAATATTGTTGTTGCTAGGTGTCTCTCCTCGTGAGTTACACCGCCAATCACTCGCCGACTAGGGTAAGCGGGCGAGTGCTTTGGGGGCGAGTCAGGGCGATATTCGGGTTGTCGCCCTGACTCGGGGTTTGAAAAGGGGTCGACAATTCGGGTGTCGGCCCCTTTCACCTCGTTAAGGGCGCCTTCGTCGCTCGCCGAAGGGCACGTTGTTGTCCCTTTCGGCGCGCGAAAGGGACAACAACGTGCCCCTCGCGCGCGTCAGCGGGTCGCGGCGACCAGGGGGCGCGGGATCTCGAGCCAGAGGTCGACCTCGTCGTCGTCCGACTCGGCTCCGAGCGCGTTGGCGGCGCCGTCGTCCGACATGCGGAGGCCGACGACCGTGACGGCCGTCTTGGACGACCGCGGCACGGTGCGCACGATCAGCTTGTCGGTCGTGGTGCCGCGGATCGCATCCGCCAGACGGCGGAGGACGGCCTCCAAGCCGCTCTGATCGAGGTCGTCGATGCCGCCCTCGTCGAGCAGGCTCACGACCACGCCGCGCCGTCGGGCGTCCATGACCTCGCGACGCACGTCGTCGTTGAGCAGGCGGCGGCCGCGGATCTCATCACGGATCGCGCCCTCCAGGTAGCGGCACTCCCGGCGCTCGGCCTCCGTGAGGTCGCCGCCCCTGCGGACGATCTCGGCGAGCATCGGCGCGGCCACCCGATAGGTCTGCCGCAGCCGGAGCTGACGCTCCATCACGTGCGCCTCCTGCGCCGCCTGCCACTCGGTGGCCTCCCGCTCGGCCCGCGCGAACTGGAGCGCGTCGCGCCCCGCCTTCGCCAGCGAACCGGAGATCACGACGGCGACGCCGACCCAGACGACGGAGCCGATGACGCCGAGCCCGGCGAGCGCGCCGGGGCCGGCCCAGACGACGGTCTGCACCGCGAGGAAGCCCACGCCGACCCACGCGACGAACTGCTGACGTCGCACGGCGGCGATCGTCATGAGCGTTCCCACCGCCGCGACGTACCAGGTCGCGTAGCCGTTGTCCTTGGCCGGGTTCAGCTCGCTGGTGACCAGGATCGGGATGACGACGCAGACCGCGAGATCGAAGGCTGCGAGCCACAACGGCATCTTGGTGGGGCTCGTCGGCCACAGGCTGATGACCGTCGCGACGGCGTAGAGCACCATCGCCACGATCGCCGGGCCCGGGGTGCCGGGAATCGACAGCGACGACAGCGCGAGGAACAGGTGGTAGGCAGAGAACAGCGCCCCGAGCCCGAGGAAGAGCAGCCGGTTGAGCGTGATCATCCCGCCGCCTCCTGTTCGCGCTCGACGATCGAGCCGTGATCGGCCGCCGGCCACACGATCGTCACCGTCGTGCCTTCGCCGGGAGCCGACACCACCGTCGCCCGGCCGCCGACCTTCGCCAGCCGCTCGCGGATGCTCACCCGCAGGCCGAGCCGCTCCGCCGGCACGTCGTCGGCGTCGAAGCCGCGCCCGTCGTCGGCCACGATCACCCGCACCGCGACGCCGTGCTCGCCGCCGCGCACGGTGACGCTGCGATGCACCTCCTCGCCGCCGGCGTGCTGCATGCTGTTCACCATCGCCTGCACAGCCGCCGAGTAGACCGCTTCGGCGACGTTCACCGGGAGGCTGTGCAAGTCGTCCTCGTCCACGTCCACCGTGAACGGCGACGAGAACGCCCGTGCGGCGGTGACCAGCCGATCCGATAGCTGCTCGACGCCGACCTGGGTCTGATCCTCGGGCCCGGAGGCCTCCGCCGCGTGGAGGTGGCCGATCGCATCGGCCGCCATGCGGGCGGCGAGCTCCTTCTGTTCAGGCGTGCGCGCGCTGGCCGCCGAGAGCAGCGTCGTCAGGACGCTGTCGTGGACGATGGCGTCGACCTGCACGCGCTCCACCTCGGTGGCGTGCTGGCGCACGGCGTTGCCGTACTTCGCGAGCGCCTGGCTCTGGGCGACGTCGACGGCGGTGGCGGCCTGCCGCATCATGGCGATGATCGCCAGGATGACGCCGCCGAGGATGATCGCGTAGACCGCGTCGAGCCCCGCGAGCTCGGCGCCGACGCCGCCGCCGGCCGGAAGGGCGCGGACCACGCCGTAGGCGATCGGCGTGAGGAAGGTGTAAACGATCGCCAGCCACAGCGGGTAGGCGACCGCGGCGAACGCGGTGAACACCGAGCAGAGGAACCACACCCACGGCTTGTCGGAGGCGAACGCCGACGGGTTCGACACCAGCAACGGCCAGGTGACGATCGCGGCGAAGTAGACGATCGAGAGGATGCCCATCGTCACCTTGACGAACCGCTGCGCGAAGATCGCCAGCAGCACGGTGAACGCCAGGCCGCCGAACACCAGCACCAGCACGACGGCCGCCCACGGGCTGCGCAGCGCGCCCAGCTGGCCTAGGGCGGTCGGGAACGTCTGCAGTCCGAACACCAGGCCGAACGCCGAGACGGTGCGGTCGGAGATGCGCTCGATCCTGGCGCGGCTCAGCGGGTTGCGCGGCTTGGCCGACTCGACGGGGACTCCGGGCGCGGAGCGCGGGAGGCTAGGGGCGCTCATTGCCCGTGTCGGGGTCGAGCCCGGGGAGGATGCCGTCCTCCACCGCACGGCGGAGCAGATCCACCTTGGTCGGCGCGGGCCGGCCGACCTCGACGTACTTCACCCGGATGCGGTCGAGGTACTCGCGCGCCGTCGAGTTCGCGATGCCCAGCTGGGCGGCGACCGCCTTGAGGGGGAGGCCGGAGGCGTACAGGTGCAGCACGTCGCGCTCACGACGGCCGAGCTGCGCCTTGGCGAAATCGCTGTCGGCATCGATCGCCGTCGCCCACTCCAGGTTGTTGAGCACGTCGCCCCTGGCGACCGTCTCGATCGCGTTCATCACGGTCGTCGTCGGGGACGACTTGGGGATGACGCCCGCGGCGCCGGCGGCGAGCGCCTCCCGCACACTGGCCACCCGGTCGGCGATGCTGTGCACGAGCACAGCGGCCCCGGTCGCCTGGGCGCGCTTGACGTTGTCGGTGACCTTGGACCCGTCGCCGAGCGACAGATCGAGCACCACGACGTCGCACTCCTGGGAGCCGAGCAGCTCGACGAACTCGTTCACCGTCGCAGCCGCGACGACAACCTCGTAGCCGGCGTCCTGACAGGCCGCCTTGAGCCCGAGGCGCACCGACTCGTGATCGTCGACGATTGAGACTCGCACCATGCTGACCATCGTAGTGTGCAGCCTGGTCGGATCCGCGCGATCACGGGGTCAGCGTGGCGACGGCCTCCACATGGTGGGTGTTCGGGAAGAGGTCGAAGGCCCGTAGCGAGCGCAGAGGGTAGCCGCGCTGGGCGAAGTAGGCGAGGTCGCGTGCGAGGGCGACCGGGTCGCACGCGACGTAGACGATCTGCGCGGGGCGCATCGACGCGATGGCCTCGACGACGTCGCGGCCCGCTCCGGACCGGGGAGGGTCGAGCACGACCGTCGCGGCGCGCAGCCGCGCACGCTCGGCGGCCGTCGTCTCCGCCGCCAGCCCGGTCACGAAGTGCTCGACGCGTGCGGTCACCGCGGTCGCGCCGACCCACTCGGCGAGGTTCTCGGCCGCGTCGTCGGCCGCCGCCTCGTCGGACTCGACCGAGGTGATCCGCGTGGTCGGGCCGAAGCGGTCGCCGAGCGCGGCAGCGAGCAGGCCGACGCCCCCGTACAGGTCGAGGTTCGCCGCCCGCGGATCGAACAGGGATTCGTCCACCGCCGAGCGCACCGCCTCGGTGAGCGTGGCCGCCGCCTCGCGATGCACCTGCCAGAACCCGCGGGCGTCGAGGCGGAACTCCCGCTCCCCCACCCGCTCGCGGATCGGGACCGGGCGCCGCCGCGGCCGCGCCGGGCGCCTGCCGCCCCTCGCTCCCCTCCCGCGCGTGCCGTTCGGCTCGGGGAGGTCGTTCACGAGCACGTGCGCGGCCCCGAGCCCGGTGGCGACGACGTCGACCGACTCGGCGCCGGGGAAGCGCTGACCGAACGGGGTCGCCTCCTGCACCGCGGCGGTCGCCAGCGGGAGGCCGGTCACCGGCACCACCGTGTGGGTGCGGGCGGCGTACGGGCCGATCGAGCCGTCCCTGGCCACCTGCAGCCGCACCCGCGTGCGCCAGCCGGTACCGTCATCGGTCTCGCCCGGCACGGCCTCCACGGTCAGGCGGCCGCCGTCGGGACCGACCGCGGCGATCGTCTCGGGGTCGAGCCGGGCGGTGCGCTGCAAGGCGTCCTCGATTACGCGGCGCTTGAGCTCCCGCTGGTGTTCGAGGCGGATGTGACCGAACTCGGCGCCGCCCGCGCGCTGCCCGGGAGCGCGGTGCACCGACGCGGCGTCCCACACGTGCTCGCGACGCTCGGCGGCCGGCTCCAGGACCTCCAGCAGCTCTGCCCGCCAGAACCGGTCGTGCGCCGTGTCGGCCACCCGGGCGCGCACACGCTCGCCGGGCATGGTGTCCGGCACGAAGACGACCCGCCCCTCGTGCCTGGCGACGAACACGCCGCCGTGCGCGACATTGATAATGTCGAGTTCGACCTCGTCCTTCTGGGGCATCCTCCGAGCATCCCACAGGTGAACATGCGCCTCTACCTCGCCTCGACCTCCCCCGCCCGCCTCGCCCTCCTGCGCGCGGCGGGCATCGAACCGATCGTCGTGCCGTCGCACGTGGACGAGCCCGCGGCGGTCGCCGCGGCGGAGGCCGAGCACGGCCCCCTGTCGCCCCAGGCGATGGTGCAGCTCCTCGCCCGGCTCAAGGCGGAGGCCGTGCGGGGGACTCTCGACGGCGCCCCGATCGACGGTCTCATCTTCGGCGGCGACTCGGCGTTCGCCATCGACGACCGGATCCACGGCAAGCCGCACTTGCCGGAGGTCGCGCGCGAGCGCTGGCTCGCGCAGCGCGGGCGCACCGGCAGCCTCCATTCGGGCCACTGGCTCATCGACCACCGCGACGGACGCGAGAACGGTGCCGTCGGTGCCGCTGCTGTCGCCGCGGTCACGTTCGCCGACGTCACCGACGCCGAGATCGACGCCTACGTCGCCAGCGGCGAGCCGTTGGAGGTCGCGGGCGCGTTCACGATCGACAGTCTCGGCGGCCCGTTCATCACCCGCGTCGAGGGCGACCCGAGCACCGTCGTCGGCCTGTCGCTGTCGACGCTGCGCGACCTCGTGCGCCGACTCGGCGTCGAGTGGACGGAACTCTGGAACCGGGTCTGACCTCCCGACGGCCGAGCACGAGGCCGGTCGCGCGTCTCTTGTCGACTCTCTGAAGCATCGCGAATGCTTTTTTGTGGGAATCGTCCAAAAGCTGGTTCCGGTCCGGCAATAGGCTAGGGAACTGTGCCACGTATCTCCAAGGTCCTCATCGCCAACCGCGGCGAGATCGCCGTCCGCGTCATCCGCGCAGCGAAAGACAGCGGCATCTCCTCCGTCGCCGTGTACGCCGACCAGGATCGTGACGCGCTGCACGCGCGGCTCGCCGACGAGGCCTACGCTCTCGAGGGCTCGACGAGCGCGGAGACCTACCTCGTCATCGACAAGCTCCTCTCGATCGCCCGTCGCGCCGGCGCCGACGCCGTGCACCCCGGCTACGGATTCCTCGCCGAGAACGCCGACTTCGCCCGCGCGGTCATCGCCTCCGGCCTGACCTGGATCGGCCCCTCCCCCGACGCCATCGAGCGCCTCGGCGACAAGGTGTCCGCCCGCCACGTGGCCGAGAAGGTCGGGGCGCCGCTCGCCCCCGGCACCCTCAACCCGGTCGCCGATGCGGCCGAGGTCCTCGAGTTCGTCGACCAGTACGGCCTCCCCGTCGCCATCAAGGCGGCCTTCGGCGGAGGCGGTCGCGGCCTCAAGGTCGCCCGCACCCGCGAGGAGGTCCCCGAGCTCTTCGACTCGGCGACCCGCGAGGCGATCGCCGCCTTCGGCCGCGGCGAGTGCTTCGTCGAGAAGTACCTCGACCAGCCGCGCCACGTCGAGACGCAGTGCCTCGCCGATGCGTACGGCAACGTGGTCGTCGTCTCCACCCGTGACTGCTCGCTGCAGCGCCGCCACCAGAAGCTCGTCGAGGAGGCACCGGCGCCGTTCCTCAGCCCCGAGCAGCTCGACAAGCTCTACAGCGCGTCCAAGGCCATCCTCAAGGAGGTCGGCTACCAGGGCGCCGGCACCTGCGAGTTCCTGATCGGCAAGGACGGCACGGTGTCGTTCCTCGAGGTGAACACCCGCCTCCAGGTCGAGCACCCGGTGTCCGAGGAGGTCACCGGCATCGACCTGGTCCGCGAGCAGTTCCGCCTCGCCGAGGGCGGCGAGCTCGACTACGCCGACCCGACTCCGCGCGGTCACTCGTTCGAGTTCCGCATCAACGGCGAGGACGCCGGCCGCAACTTCATCCCCTCGCCCGGACCGGTGCACGTGTTCAAGGCGCCGGGCGGCCCCGGCGTGCGCGTCGACAGCGGCATCCAGGCGGGCGACGTCATCAGCGGCGCGTTCGACTCGATGCTGGCCAAGCTGATCGTCACCGGCGCCAGCCGCGAGGAGGCGCTGGAGCGCTCCCGCCGCGCGCTCGACGAGTTCGAGGTCGCCGGTCTGCCGACCGTGCTGCCGTTCCACCGCGCCATCGTGCGCGACCCCGCGTTCGCACCGCAGGACGGCGAGCCGTTCTCCATCTACACCCGGTGGATCGAGACCGAGTGGGCCGGCGGCATCGAGCCCTGGTCTGGCGAGCTGGGCGAGCAGGCCGCAGCCGAGCGTCGCAGCAACGTCGTCGTCGAGGTCGAGGGCAAGCGCATCGAGGTGTCGCTGCCCGCCCGCATCCTCACCGGAGGCGCTGCGGCACCCGCTGCCACGGCCGCTCCGCGGCGCCGCACGGGGGCCCACGCGGTCGACACGGCGACCGGCGACTCGGTCACCGCGCCGATGCAGGCCACCGTCGTCAAGGTGGCGGTGACCGACGGCGACGAGGTCGTCAAGGGCGACCTCGTGCTGGTGCTGGAGGCCATGAAGATGGAGCAGCCGCTGACCGCGCACAAAGACGGCACCGTCGCCGGCATCAACGCGACGGTCGGCGAGACGGTCTCGTCGGGCCACCTCCTGCTCAACATCGTCTGAGGGCGAGGGGCCGCAGCGCCGCCAACGGCCGAAGCGCCGCCAACGTCCGAAGCGCCGCCAACGGAGGACATCCACCTCACTTCCACCCCGAACTCCTCCGTTAGCCCGCACCCGACGCATCCCGCAGCAATTTCTCCTCCGTTGCCAGCACCGCTTCGATCGTCGCGACGACGGCATCCGGATCGAGAAGGACGTCGCGCGCGGGAAACCGCAGCCGGCGGGCACCCACGAGGGCGAGGCCCGTGTCGCGCGTCCGGTCCCGCTCGAACGCTGCACGGTCGGAGTGGAAAGCGAAGCCGTCGACCTCGACGTACAGCTGTCCGTCCACGCGCGCGTCCACGCGGCCGACCCCCGGAACCGTGACTTGCTGTTCGACGACGTGCCCGCGTGCCGTCAGCCGCTGCCGGAGGATCGATTCCACACCCGAATCCGATCCGGGTCTCGCACGCGCTACGACGGACCTGGCTCGTGCGGAGCGACACGCGAAGATCCGCGCCAGCCCCGCCATCGTGACCATCCGGGCGGAAAGCGCCGTGTCGAGGACCGCTATGGCCGTTTCCTCGTCGGCGCAATCGACGACCGAGCGAAGACAGTCGCCGATCGACACCCTCCACAGCTCCGCGTGTTCCTCGCGCTCTTTCCAGTGCCGGACCGACGCCGCATCGGTTCTGCCTGCATGCGCAGCCACCTGGAGGTGCAGCCGCCCGTCCTGACCGCCCCAGAGACCGTAGCTTCGGGCGGCAGACAGACAGGTCAAACGACCGCCCGCTTCGAGGGCTGCGTACGCCTCCCGCGACATTCCGGGAAGTGCATACATGCCTCGGCGAGGGCGTACGATGCGACCCGCGTCGATGGCCGTCATCAGCATCCGGTCGCCGATGCCCCCTCTTCGGAGCTGGCGTCGCGTCGCTGCTCCGCCCCCGGCTCGGAGCGCTTCGTACAGGTTCATCCCCCCACCGTGTCGCACCGCCGCCGCGCGTCCGGCCGCCTAGGCGAATCTGTGGAGAAGTCGTCCAGCGGGTGCTGCTGGGAACGGAGGCGATCTTGCTCGACGCGCCCGGGAATCGCGGCCAACGGAGGAGATCTGGCCGGATCGGGGCGGAAATCCTCCGTTTGCGGCAGGCGGCCGGCGCCAGGCTAGCCGGTGGCCTCGGTGGGGTCGCCCTTGAGGTCGATGCTGATCTCGTCGGCGTCGAGATTGCTGAGGGCGCCGGCGAGCACATCGGCGCTGAACGTGCCGTCGTCGCGCGCATCGAGCAGCGCATCGCGCTGGGCGCGGATGCGCTGCAGTCGCGCCGTCTTGTGCTGGTTGAAGGCCTCCGGCGTGCGCTCCCGCGTCTCCGGCTGCGGAACCGCTTCGCCGGCTTCGCGCAGGAGTTCCAGGAGCCGTGCGCGCTCCTCGCGCTCCGCCGCAGGGTCGGAGGCCGTCGGCTTGACGATCTTCAGCGCCAGCCCGAGCGTCCCGCCCTGGAGCAGGAGCGACCCTGCCGCCACCAGGAAGGCGATCAGCACCAGCACCGAGCGGCCGGGGGTGTCTTGCGGGAGGCTCTGCGCGGCGGCCACGGTGACCGCCCCGCGCATGCCGGCCCAGACGACGATCGAGCCCTCGCGCCAGCCCAGCGGCGCGCCCGTGAAGTAGTCGATGTCGGCCAGCACCCGGCGCAGGCGCGTGCCGAACCGGGCGATGTTCTCGACCGTCCACGTCCGCTGCCGCTCCCGCTGGCGGCGCACGAGGCGGCCGCGCCAGCCCGACTGCGTCGCCCCGATGCTGTCGCGTGCGGAGGCCGCGGCGTCCGGCACGCCCGCCACCTTCGCCACCTCCGCGTGGGCGACCGCCGGGTCGGCTGCGAGCACCTCCGCGTGCGCGTCCGGGTCCGTCACCGGATCTCCCGGCAGCTCGGGGAGGGCGTCGGGAGGCAGCGGCCCCTGCTCGAGCAGCCGCTGCGCGGCCTCCGGGTCCTGAAGCCGCTCCTGCAGTTTGGTGAGCGTCGGCCGCATCCGCGCCCGGCGCCGGCTGCGACGCGCCAGCAGAGCCAGCAGCGGCGCCACGAACGCGGCCCGGATCAGGATGGTGAGCAGCAGGGCCGCCGCGGCGATGCCGACCGCGGGCAGCACTCCCGAGTGGTCGTTCTGGACCTTCTGCACGATGCCGAAGAGCTCGAGGCCCATCGTGAGGAAGATGATCCCCTCCAGCACGAGCTCGACCGTCCGCCAGTTCTGCGAGTCGGACAGCCGGTGCTCCGGCGAGAGCACCCTCGGCGCCCGGCTGCCGGTGATGAGGCCGGCAACGACGGCCGCGACGAGCCCGGAGGCTCCGAGCGCCTCGGCCGGGATCGACGCCAGGAACGGCACCGTGAACGAGATGACCGTGTTGACCGTCGCGTCCTTCACCCGCGCCCGCACGATGAGGTTCAGCCGGCCGACCAGCCACCCGAAGACCACGGCGACGACCACCGAGTAGAGGAACGACAGGGTGACCGCCCCGATGGTGAACGTGGCGACGGCCGCGGCGGCCACGGCGGCGCGCAGCAGCACGAGCGCCGTCGCGTCGTTGAGGAGGCTCTCGCCCTCCAGGATCGCGACCACGCGCGGCGAGACGCCCGCGCGCTTCACGATGCCGGTGGCGACCGCGTCGGTCGGGCTCACGATCGCGCCGAGCGCGACGCTCCAGCCGAGGCCGAGCCCGGGGATCACCCAGGCGAAGAACATCCCGAGCAGCACCGAGCTCACGATGACCAACACCACCGACAACCCGCCGATCGCCCCGAACTCGCGCCGGAAGTTCATCGACGGCATCGACACGGAGGCCGAGTACAGCAAAGGAGGGAGGACCCCGGCGATGATCCACTCCGGCTGGATGGTGAGCGCCGGCACGAACGGGAGGAAGGACACGAGGATGCCGACGACCACCAGGATCAGCGGCGAGGCGACGCCGAAGCGCTGCCCGAAGGTCGTCGCGGCGGCGATGGTCAGCACGGCGATGACGCCGATGACCAGGACCTCCTCCATCCGCCCGGCCTCGCCTAGAGCACGATGTGCATCGCGCGGGCAGCGTCCGAGATCGAGCCGGACAGCGACGGGTAGACCGTGAACGCCCGGGCGACCTGGTCGACGGTCAGCCGGTGCTCCACCGCGAGGGCGAGCGGAAAGATCAGCTCGGAGGCCCTCGGGGCGACGATGACGCCGCCGATCACGGTGCCGGAGCCGGTGCGCGCGAACAGCTTCACGAAGCCGTCTCGGATGCCGAGCATCTTCGCGCGCGGGTTCGACTTGAGGGCGAGCTTGTAGATGTCGCCCTGGGCGATGCCCTCCTCGATCTGCTTCTGGTTCCAGCCGACGGTCGCGATCTCGGGCTGGGTGAAGATGTTGCTCGTCACGTTGCGCAGCTCGATCGGGTTCACGGCGTCGCCCATCGCGTGGAAGACGGCCGTGCGGCCCTGCATCGAGGCGACGGAGGCGAGCGGCAGCAGATCGGAACAGTCGCCAGCCGCATAGATGTTCGGGATCGAGGTGCGGGCGACCCGGTTGACGCGGATGTGCCCGGACGGCGTGAGCTGGACGCCGGCCTCCTCGAGCCCGATGCCCGCGGTGTTCGGAATGGAGCCGACGGCCATCAGACAGTGGCTGCCCTGCACGGTGCGCCCGTCGGTCAGTGTCGCGACGACGCCGTTCTCTGTGCGGAGGACCGACTCGGCCCGCGACTTCGACAGCACCTGCATGCCGTTGCGCTTGAAGACGTTCTCGATGACGCGAGCGGCGTCGGCGTCCTCGCCGGGGAGGACCTGGTCGCGCGACGAGATCAGCGTGACCTTGGAGCCGAGCGCGGTGTAGGCCGAGGCGAACTCGGCTCCCGTGACGCCCGACCCGACGACGATCAGGTGCTCGGGGACGGTGGCCAGGTCGTACAGCTGCGTCCAGGTGAGGATGCGCTCGCCGTCCGGCACGGCGGACGACAGGATGCGCGGACTCGCGCCGACCGCGATCACGATCGTGTCGCCCTCCACCCGGTCGAAGTCGGTTCCGGAGGGTCCGGTGCCGGTCGAGACGATGATCGCGTTATCGCCGTCGAGCCGGCCCTCGCCGGTGACGATGCGCACGCCGGCGCGCACGAGCTCGGCCCGCATGTCCTCCGACTGCTGGCGAGCCAGACCCATGAGACGCTTGTTGACCGCCGCGAGGTTCACCGCGATCTCGGGACGCACCGGTTTGCCGCTCGCTCCGCGCGTGAAGAACTGCACGCCGAGGTCGGTCGCCTCGGAGATGGAGTTGGTGGCCTCCGCCGTCGCGATGAGGCTCTTCGAGGGGACCACGTCGGTGATGACGGCCGAGCCGCCGACGCCGGAGCGCTCCACGAGTGTGACGTCCGCGCCGAGCTGCGCGCCGGCGAGCGCCGCCTCGTAACCGCCGGGACCGCCGCCGAGCACGGCGATCCGCTGCTTCCGCTCGAATTCATAGGCCATACCCATCATTCTTCCGTATCGGGATGCACCGATGCGCACCCTCGCCGACCCTGCAGCCGCGGAAGCCGCTCAGTAGAGTTGGCTCATGCTCGAAACCACCCGGAACCCGCTCGACGACCGCGCCACCGACCCGTTCGAGATCGCACAGCAGGCAGCGGCCCAGCTCGCCGAGAAGACCGGCGTCGCCAAGCACGACATCGCGCTGACGCTCGGCAGCGGCTGGGGCAAGGCGGCCGATCTCATCGGTGAGACCGTCGCCACCGTCCCCGCCCACGAGATCGTCGGCTTCAGCAAGCCGGCGCTGGAGGGCCACGTCGGCACCCTGCGCTCGGTCCGCCTCCAGAACGGAAAGCACGCCCTCGTGATCGGCGCCCGCACGCACTACTACGAGGGCCACGGGGTGCGCCGGGTGGTCCACAGCGTGCGCACCGCCGCGGCCGCGGGGGCCACCACGATGGTGCTCACGAACGGCGCCGGCGGCATCAAGGAGCACTGGACGCCGGGCACCCCGGTGCTCATCAGCGACCACATCAACCTGACGGCGGACTCGCCGCTCGAGGGCGCGACCTTCATCGATCTCACCGACCTCTACTCGAAGCGTCTGCGCGACATCGCCCACGCGATCGACCCGACCCTCGACGAAGGCGTGTACACGCAGTTCCGCGGCCCCCACTACGAGACGCCGGCCGAGGTGCAGATGGCCAAGGCGATCGGCGGCCACATCGTCGGCATGTCGACCGCTCTGGAGGCCATCGCCGCCCGCCAGGCCGGTATGGAGATCCTCGGGATGTCGCTGGTGACGAACCTGGCGGCCGGCATCCAGAAGACGCCGCTCAGCCATCAGGAGGTCATCGACGCCGGCCGGGAGGCCGAATCGGTGATCAGCGCCCTGCTGGCCCAGATCGTGGAGGCCCTGTGAGCACAGAGACGACCCCCGCCGACACCCCGCAGCTGCTCGCCGACGCGCGCGCCTGGCTGGCGCAGGACCCCGACCCCGAGACCCGCGCCGAGCTCGAGCCGCTCGTCGTCGCGGCGGAGGCCGGCTCGGCCGTGGCGGTCGACGACCTCCACTCGCGCTTCGACACCCGGCTGGAGTTCGGCACCGCCGGGCTCCGCGGCGAGATCGCCGCCGGCCCCAACCGGATGAACCGGGTGCTGGTCGCGCAGGCCGCCGCCGGGTTCGCCCGCTGGCTCCTGGAGCACGCGGAGGGCGCGCAGCCGTCGGTCGTCATCGGCTACGACGGCCGCAAGAACTCCGACGTCTTCGCCCGCGACACCGCCGAGCTGATGGCGGGAGCGGGCGTGCGCGCCGTGCTGCTGCCGCGGCTGCTGCCGACACCGGTGCTGGCGTTCGCCGTCCGGCACCTCGACGTCAGCGCCGGCGTCATGGTGACCGCCAGCCACAACCCGCCGAACGACAACGGCTACAAGGTCTACCTCGGCGGCGAGAACCACGGCTCGCAGATCGTCTCGCCCACCGACGCCGAGATCGCCGCGCACATCCTGGAGGTGGCGAAGGGCGATATCGGCGACCTCCCGCGTTCGGAGCAGTTCGAGATCGCATCGCCCGACCTGGAGGCCGCCTACATGGAGGCGACGGCCGCCGTCGCCACGACCTCGGCGCCCCGCGACGCGGTCTCGTTCGCGTACACCGCGATGCACGGCGTCGGCTGGCGCACGGCGGAGGCCGTGTTCGAGCGCGTCGGGTTCTCGCGCCCGGTGGTCGTCGCCGCGCAGCGCGACCCCGACCCGGCGTTCCCGACGGTCTCGTTCCCCAACCCGGAGGAGCCTGGCGCGATGGACCTGTCGTACGCGACCGGCCGCGACGCCGGCGTCGACCTGATCATCGCCAACGACCCCGACGCCGACCGGCTCGCCGTCGCGATCCCCGACCCCGGATCGGCCGACGGTTTCCGTCGCCTGAGCGGCAACGAGGTCGGCGCGCTGCTGGGCTGGCGCGCGGCCGAGCTCGCCGAACGGGCCGCGACCGAGGGCGCCGCGTTCGGAGCGCTCGCCTGCTCCATCGTCTCCTCCCCCGCTCTCGCCGCCGTCGCCGCGGCGTACCGCCTCGACTTCGCCGACACGCTGACCGGCTTCAAGTGGGTGTCCCGCGCCCCCGGGCTGATCTACGGCTACGAGGAGGCCCTGGGATACCTGGTGAATCCGCAGACGATCCGCGACAAAGACGGCATCTCGGCCGCGACCGCGTTCCTCGATCTCGCGAACGAGCTCGCGGCCTCGGGCCGGACGATCGCCGACCACCTCGAGGCGTTCGCCGAGCGTTTCGGCTACTTCGCCAGCGACCAGATCTCCCTCCGCGTCACCGACCTCTCCCGCATCGGCGAGATCATGGCCGCACTGCGGTCGACGCCGCCGAGCAGCCTCGGCGCCGTCGCCGTCGACCACATCGACGACCTCCGCGACGGCTTCGGCGGCCTCCCGCCGAGCGATGTGCTGCGCATCGTCCTGGCCGACGGGTCGCGGGTGATGGTGCGCCCGAGCGGCACGGAGCCGAAGCTGAAGATCTACATCGACGCGTCGAGCGATCAGGGCTCGGTGACGGAGCGGCGTGCCGAGGCGACGAGTCGTGTCGCGGCGCTGGCGGAGGCGATGCGGGCTCTGACGGCCTGACAGCGGGCAGACCGGTGGAGGACGTGCCGGGGTTGACGCGCGAGCGCGCGTCGGCGAGGCTGGGATGATGCGTGTGAAATTCCAGACCATCGTCCCGGTAGTCATCCTCGGCCTCCTCGCGGGATGCGCGACGACGGCCGACGGAGGCCAGGGCCGCACGTCGACGCCCACTCCGTCGGCCACCGCGGGCGCCCTCGCGACGGCTGCGCAGAGGCAGTTCGCCGCATTGGAGGCCGAGCACGACGCGCGTGTCGGTGTCTACGCGGTCGACACGGGCACCGGGGCGCACATCGCTTACCGCGCCGACGAGCGCTTCGGCTACGCCTCCACGTACAAGGCCCTCGCCGCCGCGGCGGTGCTCGCCGACCCGCCGGCCGGAGGGCTCGACTCCCCGGTGGGCTACACCTCCGACGAGCTGGTGGCGTACTCCCCCATCACCGAGCAGCACACGAGCACCGGGATGACGCTCCGCGAGCTCGCGGACGCTGCCGTGCGCTACAGCGACAACACCGCGGGCAATCTGCTGCTCACGGCGTTGGGAGGGCCGGCCGGGTTCCAGGAGGCCTTGCGCGAGCTCGGCGACACGGTGACCCGTCCGGAGCGCGCTGAACCTGCGCTGAACGAGCTCACGCCGGGCGGGACCGACGACACGAGCACGCCCCGCGCGCTGGCCACCGACCTGCGCGAGTACGCGCTCGGCTCCGCCCTCCCGGCCGATGCCCGCGCACAGCTGAAGACCTGGCTCGTCGGCAACACCACGGGCGACGCGTTGGTCCGCTCCGTCGCCGCGTCCGGCTGGACCGTCGGCGACAAGACCGGCAGTGCCGACCACGGCACCCGCAATGACATCGCCATCATCTGGCGAGACGCAGGCACGCCGATCGTGATCGCCGTGCTCACCGACCACACCGCAGTCGACGCCGACACCGACGACGCCCTCGTGGCCTCCGCGGCCGAGGCGGCGCTGCGCGGCCTCGGCGCTCTCCGCTGAGTCGCGAGGAGACGCATTGCCCCGATCCGGCGGTCGTCGCCGCGTCAGCCCAGCGCTTCGTCCAGCTTCTGCTCGAGCTCGTCGAGGTCGAAGTAGTTCTGCACCACGATGACGTCGGCGTTGGTCGGGCCGATGCGGTCGATCAGCTCCGGCGACGTGAGGATGATCTGAGCGTCGCTCGCCGCGGAGGTCACGCTCGCGACGTCGGCCGCTGTGACGTCGGCGTCCAGGCCCAGCCGATCGAGAACCCGCTCGGCGTTGACCTTCAGGATGCCGGAGGTGCCGATGCCGGCACCGCAGATCGCGACGATCTTCACCGGGCTGCGCCTTCGGTGAGCGTGAGGATGCGCTGCACCTCCGCGACGTCGGGCGCCGCGG
This sequence comes from Leifsonia sp. Leaf336, assembly GCF_001423695.1. Lineage (GTDB taxonomy): Bacteria > Actinomycetota > Actinomycetes > Actinomycetales > Microbacteriaceae > Leifsonia. The sequence goes on along the minus strand of NZ_LMOZ01000002.1, from coordinate 490,890 downwards.
CCAGCGCCGGGATCGCCTCCGGGTCGTTGAACACGTTGGCGAGCTCGGCCACGCTGCGCACGTGCCCCTCGGGCGTGGAGACGGCGAGGCCGATCACCACCGAGACCGGGTCGTTGTGCGGATGACCGAACACCACGGGCTCATCGAGGGTCACGACAGAGAGCCCGTCGTGGTGCACGTCGGGGCCGGGTCGTGCGTGGGCCAGCGCGAGGCCGGGGGCGATCACGATGTAGGCGCCGAACTCCTCGATCACCTGGATCATCCGGGCGCCGTAGCCCTGCTCCGTCGCTCCCGAGCGCGCCAGCGCCTCCCCCGCCAGCTCGACGGCGTCGCGCCAGTCGGAGGCGTGGGCTCCGACGGTCACGGCGGAGTCGGGCAACGGTGGCAGCGGCATGTGTCAAGCGTACGCGTTAGCGCGTCACGAACGCTCGAAACCCGCTGTGATGATCTCGGCCAGTTCTTCACGCTGCTCGACCGGGAGGAAGGCCCCCGCGGCAGCGTTCAGCTGGAAGATCTCGAGGTCGGTGCGGTCGTACGAGAACGCGTCGGCGAGGATGCTCAGCTCGCGCGTGAGCGTGGTGCCGCTCATCAGGCGGTTGTCGGTGTTGACCGTCACCCGGAAGCCGAGCTGGTACAGCAGGTCGAAGGGGTGGTCGAGGATGTCGTCGCCCCACGCCGCGATCGCACCGGTCTGCAGATTGGAGGTCGGGCTGGTCTCGAGCGCGATCTCGCGGTCCTTCACCCACTGCGACAGCGTGCCGAGCGTCACGTAGGTGTTCTCGTCGTCCTGGCGCTCGATCGTGATGTCCTCGGCGAGGCGCACGCCGTGACCGAGGCGCAGCGCCCGGCCGTCGAGGAGCGCGCTGCGGATGCTCTCGAGACCGTCGGCCTCGCCCGCGTGCACGGTCGACGGGAAGAAGTTGGCCGCGAGGTAGTCGAAGGCCGCGCGGTGGTTCGAGGGCGGGAAGCCCGCCTCCGGGCCGGCGATGTCGAAGCCGACAGCTCCGCGGTCGCGGTGGCGCACCGCGAGCTCGGCGATCTCGAGGCTGCGGTCGGTGTGGCGCATCGCGCTGACCAGCTGGCCCACGCGGATGCGGTGGCCGGTCGCCCGCACGTCGTCGATGCCCTGCTCCAGGCCCTCCTGCACCGCCTCCACGGTCTCGTCGAGGCTGAGGCCGCGCGTGAGGTGCTGCTCAGGGGCCCAGCGGATCTCGCCGTAGACGACGCCGTCGGCACCCAGGTCTTGCACGAACTCGCGGGCGACGCGGGTCAGCCCTTCGCGGGTCTGCATCACGGCCGTGGTCAGGTCGAAGGTCTTGAGGTACTCCACGAGCGAGCCCGAGTTGGACTTTTCGCCGAACCAGGCGCCGAGCGCGGTCGGGTCGCTCGCCGGGAGGTCGAGGCCGATCCCGTCCGCGAGTTCCAGCACCGTGGCGGGCCGCAGGCCGCCGTCCAGGTGGTCGTGCAGCGACACCTTGGGCAGTGCCCGGATGTCGGTCCCGTCGTTCAGCGTGTAGCCGCCCACGTTCTCGCTCATGCTCATGTCTCCCAATCTACTGAAGGCCGCGTACCGCGCGGCAACCGCCGAGTCCGCGCCGCTGCGCGAGGCGCGGGTCAGGCGATGCGCTCGGCGACGAGCGGGGTGCGCTCGAAGGGGGTGCCGGGAGGCGCGATGCGGTAGGCGCCCTCGAGGGCCTCCAGGGCGCGCTCGAAGCGGGCCGGCTCGTCCGCCGAGAGGGTGAACAGCGGCTGGCCCGCGCGCACCTCGTCGCCGGGCTTGGCATGGAGGTCGATGCCGGCCGCGTGCTGCACCGGGTCCTGCTTGCGGGCGCGCCCGGCGCCCAGGCGCCAGGCGGCGATGCCGAACGGCAGGGCCTGCTGCTCGACGAGCACGCCGTCCGCCTCCGCGACGACGGTGTGCGTCTCGCGGGCGACGGGGAGGGCCGCGTCGGGGTCGCCGCCCTGGGCGCGGATGGTCTCGCGCCACTTGTCCATGGCGCGGCCGTCCGTGAGGGCGGCCTCCACGTCGGCGTCCGGCTTCCCGGCGAGCGTCAGCATCTCCCGCGCCAGAGCGACCGTCAGGTCGACGATGTCGGCCGGGCCGCCGCCGGCGAGCACCTCGACCGACTCGCGCACCTCGTTGGCGTTGCCGATGGCGAGGCCGAGCGGGACGTTCATGTCGGTGAGCAGCGCGGAGGTCGCGACGCCCGCGTCCTTGCCGAGCTCGACCATCGTGCGGGCGAGCTCGCGCGACTTCTCGATGTCCTTGAGGAACGCGCCGGACCCGAACTTGACGTCGAGCACCAGGGCGCCGGTTCCCTCGGCGATCTTCTTGGACATGATGGAGGACGCGATCAGCGGGATGGCCTCCACTGTGCCCGTGATGTCGCGGAGCGCGTACAGCTTGCCGTCCGCGGGCGCGAGGCCCGAGCCGGCGGCGCAGATCACGCCGCCCGCGCCGCGGAGCTGCGCGAACATCTCCTCGTTGCTGAGGTTGGCGCGCCAGCCCGGGATGCTCTCCAGCTTGTCGAGCGTGCCTCCGGTGTGGCCGAGGCCGCGACCCGAGAGCTGCGGCACCGCGACGCCGAACGCGGCGACCAGCGGCATCAGCGGCAGGGTGATCTTGTCGCCGACGCCCCCGGTGGAGTGCTTGTCGGCGGTCGGCTTGCCCAGGCCGGAGAAGTCCATGCGCTCGCCCGAGGCGATCATGGCCAGCGTCAGGTCCTTGATCTCGCGGCGGGTCATCCCGTTGAGGAAGATCGCCATCGTCATCGCCGACATCTGCTCGTCGCCGACGTAGCCGCGCGTGTACGCGTCGACGAGCCAGTCGATCTCGGCGGTGCTCAGCTCGCCCCGGTCGCGCTTGGTCCTGATCAGGTCGACGGCGTCGAACGCCTCGACCGCTGCGGTGCTCACGAAGATGTAACCCCTACGTCGTTGGTCATACTGTGTCGATGGTCAAACTGTGTCGTTGGTCGTGCGGTAGTCGGCGGCGCCGTGCTCTTCGGCATAGGCGGCGAGCTGCCGCGGTCCGAAGGCGTCGGGCAGCACCTCGTCGATCGTGCGGATGCCCGAGACGGTCTCCAGCAGCATCCCCTCGGCCGAGTGCTCGTAGAGCAGCTGGCGGCAGCGGCCGCACGGCATCAGGGTGTCGCCGTCGCCGTTGACGCAGGTGAAGGCGACGAGATGGCCTCCGCCGGTCATCGCGAGCGACGACACCAGGCCGCACTCGGCGCACAGGGTGATGCCGTAGCTGGCGTTCTCGACGTTGCAGCCGCTGACGATCCGGCCGTCGTCGACGAGCGCCGCGGCGCCCACCGGGAACTGCGAATACGGCACGTAGGCGTGCGTCCTGGCCTCGTTCGCGGCGGCGCGCAGCGCAGCCCAGTCGATCTGCTGCGCGGTCATGACTTGATGTACGGCTTTCCGTCGGCCGCGGGCGCCCGTGACATCCCGACCAGGCCGGCGACGGCGAAGATCGTCACGACGTACGGCAGCATCAGCATGAACTCGCTCGGGACCGGCGAGCCGATGATGCCGAGCACGTTCTGCAGGTTCGTGGCGAAGCCGAACAGGAGGGCCGCGAGGGTCGCGCGGATCGGGTCCCAGCGACCGAAGATCACGGCCGCGAGGGCGATGAAGCCCTGACCGGCGGTCATCTCCTTCGAGAAGGCGCCGACGGAGCCGAGCGTGAAGTACGCGCCACCGAGACCGGCCACGGCGCCCGCGAGGGAGACGTTCCAGAACCGGGTTCCGTTGACGTTGATGCCCACGGTGTCCGCGGCCTCCGGGTGCTCGCCGACCGAGCGGAGGCGCAGGCCCCAGCGCGTCTTGAACAGCCCGAACCAGACCAGGAAGATCGCGATGTACATGAGGTACTCGATGATCGTCTGGTCGAACAGCACCTTTCCGATGATCGGGATGTCGCTGAGGATCGGGATGGGCCAATCGGGCAGACGGGGCGGGTGATTGAGCACCTGCGGGTCGTTCGCGAGCACCGTCGAGTAGAGGAAGCTCGTGAGGCCGGTGACCAGAACGTTGAGCACGACACCGACGATGACCTGGTCGACGAGGTACTTGATCGAGAACGCCGCGAGCACGAACGAGACGAGCACGCCGGCGACCATCGCCGCGAAGAGGCCGACGACCCAGCTCCCGGTGAGGCTCGCGGTCATCGCCGAGACGAAGGCGCCGGCGAGCAGCTGGCCCTCGATGGCGACGTTGACCACGCCGCCGCGCTCGGAGATCACGCCGCCCAGGGCGCCGAACACCAGCGGGACGGAGAGGCTGATCGTGCCGAGCAGCAGACCCGTGACCGGCACCGGCAGCTGCCCGGAGCCCGCCCACGCCAGGAACGCGAACATGAACAGCAGCGCGAAGACGATGACCAGCCAGATCGGGGTCTTGCGGACGCGCCACGAGAGCCACGCGCTGTACGCCGTGATCACCGCGAGCAGGATCGTGACGACGACCGTGGTGGTGAACGTGTCGACGGTCAGGTTGGGCAGGGTGATCGCGTCGGACTTCTCCGAGAACCGGAACGTACTCTCGCCGTGGCGAGGGAACGCGAAGAAGAGGATCAGGCTGATGATCACGAACACGCCGAAGGCGATGGGCGCCTTCCAGGAGCGGATCTCGGCCTTCTCGAGGACGATCGGAGAGGAGTCGGGGACGACGGGGGCCGCTGTGGTCACTTGGCCGCCACCTCCTTCGTGACGATGGGACGCTGTCTCCGGGGCGTGCTCCCCGGCGTCGGCAGGCGGAAGATCGCACGCACCAGCGGCGGAGCGGCGACGAAGAGGACGATGAGGGACTGCATGATCAGCACGATGTCGATCGGGATGCCCCCGGCCTGGATCGTGTAACCGCCGGCCTTGAGCGCGCCGAACAGGAGGCCGGCCACGAACACGCCCCACGGCCGCGACCGGCCGAGCAGGGCGACGGTGATCGCGTCGAACCCGATGCCCGCGTCGACGCCCGAGCTGATGCCCGCGGGGAAGACGCCGAGCGCCTGGCTGGCTCCCGCGACGCCGACGAGGGCGCCGGCGAGGAGCATCGCGTAGACGTAGATGTTCTTGACGTTGATGCCGGCGACACGGGCGGCGTTGGGGTTCTCGCCCACGGCACGGAAGCGGAAGCCGAGGCTCGAGCGGTTGATCAGCCACCACACGAAGACCGTCGCGGCGATGACCACGACGAACGCCCAGGTGAGGTTGTACTGCACGCCCAGCAACGGCGGGAACACCGCGTTGGCGTGGATCGGCGGCGCCTTCGGGTTGTTCGACCCCGGCGCCTGCAGCAGGCCCTTGGTGCGCAGCATGTACGAGATCAGATAGAACGCGATGTAGTTGAGCATGATCGTCACGATCACCTCGTGCGCGCCCGTCCTCGCTTTCAGGAGGCCGACGATGCCGGCCCAGACCGCGGCTCCGGCGATGCCGGCGAGCACAGCGACGACCAGGTGGATGACCGGAGGCAGGTCGAACGAGAAGCCGACCCAGGCGGCGGCGGCCGCGCCGATCAGCAGCTGCCCCTGGCCGCCGATGTTGAACAGGCCGACCCGGAACGCCAGCGCGACACCGAGACCGGCCACGATCAACGGGGTCGCGAACGTCAGGGTCTCGGTCAGCGGGCGGATGCCCGCCGCGAACGTCGGACGGCCGAAGTTGTAGATCGCGCCCTGGAACATCGAGGTGTACGCGCTCGACACCGAGGTCCAGATGGCGGAGAACGTATCGCCAGGCCGCGCGAAGAAGTAGCCGGACGCCTTCTGCACGCCGGGGTCGGTGAACGCGATCAGGATCGCTCCGACGACGAGCGCCAGCACGACGGCCAGGATGGAGATGACCACCGGGCCGCCCATGATGTCGCGGACGGCCTTGTTCCAGCGGTCGTCGTTCTCCGGCTTCGCGGCCGGCTGCCCGGGCTGCGCGGGCTGGGCCGGCGCCACGGGCTGGCTGGGCGTGGGGGCGGTCATGCTGCTGCTCCTGCCTGCTCCGGCGACTCGCCGGCCATCATGAGGCCGAGCACGTCGCGCGACGTGTTCCCCGGCACGATTCCTACGATTCCGCCGCGGTACATCACGGCGATGCGGTCGGCGAGCGCCGCCACCTCGTCGAGCTCGGTGGACACCACGATCACGGGCACGCCCGCGTCGCGCGTGGCGACGATGCGCTTGTGCACGAACTCGATCGATCCCACGTCGAGGCCGCGCGTCGGCTGCGCGGCGACGAAGAGGCGGAGGTCGCGGCTGAGCTCGCGCGCCAGCACGACCTTCTGCGCGTTGCCGCCCGAGAGCCGGCCGACCTTCTGGTCGATCGACGGGGTGCGCACGTCGAACTCGCTGACCTTCTCTTCGGCGAAGTCCTTCAGGTACGAGAACTGGATGGTGCCGCCCTTGACGAACGGCTCACCCGTCGAGCGGTCGAGCATCAGGTTCTCCTGGATGCTGAACTCGCCGACGAGGCCGTCCTCGTTTCGGTCCTCCGGCACGAATCCGACGCCGGCGTCGAGCACCTTGCGCGGGCTGCGGCCCTGGAGGGGCTTGCCGTCGAGGAGGATCTCGCCCTCGACGCGCGGCTGGAGGCCGAGGATGGCCTCCGTCAGCTCGGTCTGGCCGTTGCCCTGCACGCCGGCGATCGCGAGGATCTCGCCCGCGCGGACCTCGAAGCTCACCTTGTTGACGACGAGCTGGCCGATCGGGTCGATCACCGAGAGGTCGTTGACGACGAGCGCGGGCGCGCCCGGGTTCGCCTCCTCTTTCTCGACGGTGAGCGACACCGCGCGGCCGACCATCATGGAGGCCATCTCGGCGTTGGTCGCGGTGGGCTCGGTCTCGCCGACCACCTTGCCGAGGCGGATGACGGTGATGCGGTCCGCGACCTCGCGCACCTCGCGCAGCTTGTGGGTGATGAAGACGATCGCGGTGCCCTGCTCCTTGAGCTGGCGCATGATCGCCATCAGCTCGTCGGTCTCCTGCGGAGTCAGCACGGCCGTGGGCTCGTCGAAGACCAGCACCTTGGCGTTCTGCGAGAGCGCCTTGATGATCTCGACGCGCTGCTGCACGCCCACCGGAAGGTCCTCGACGAGGGCGTCCGGGTCGACGTGGAAGCCGAAGCGGGCCGAGATCTCGCGCACCTTCGCGCGGGCCGCGTTGAGGTCGAGCCGGCCGCCGAACTTGGTCTGCTCGTGGCCGAGCATGACGTTCTCGGCGACGGTGAAGACGGGGATCAGCATGAAGTGCTGGTGCACCATGCCGATGCCGGCCTTCATGGCATCGCCGGGGCCCGAGAAGTGCTGGACTTCGTCGTCGAGCAGGATCTCGCCCTCGTCGGCCTGGTAGAGGCCGTAGAGCACGTTCATGAGGGTGGACTTGCCTGCGCCGTTCTCGCCGAGCAGACAGTGGATCTCGCCGGGTTCGACGGTGAGATCGATGTGGTCGTTCGCGACCAGGGCACCGAACCGTTTGGTGATGCCGCGAAGTTCGAGCTTCATTCGGGTGGGTTCCTTCTCTACTCGCCCGGGGTGAGCACAGAGCCTTGGGGGGAGGGCACGCGACAACGGCCGGTGGCCACGATGCGCATCCTCACCCTACCTTTCTGCGCATATGTCAGTGTGTGCTCAAACGAGCGTTCTGGACAAGGTCCCGCCGCGGGCGGGTCCGGACGTGCGACGGGGAGGCCAGCGCTGCGCTGACCTCCCCGTCGAGTGCTGTCGTAGCCGGTTACTGCTTCGGCGACGACGGCGAGGTGACCTTGATCGAGCCGTCGATGATGCCGGCCTTGATCTTGTCGAGCTCGCCCTGCAGGCTCGAGCTCACCTTCGAGGCGAAGTCGTGGAACGGAGCGATGCCGACGCCGTCGTTCTTCAGCGTGCCGACGTACGGCGTGCTGTCGAACTTGCCCTTGGCGGCCTGCGTGACCACGTCGTTGGTGGCCGGCTTCATGCCCTTCATGACCGAGGTGAGGAGCAGGTCCTTCACGGTCGGGTCGGACTGGTAGACGTCGGCGTCGACACCGATCATCGTGATCGGCTTGCCCGAGTCACGGATGGCCTGCGCGGCCGACTGGTAGATCGGGCCACCGACGGGCATGATGACGTCGGCGTTCTGGTCGATGATGCCCTGAGCGGTGTTCTTCGCCGTCTCGTTGGCGTCGAAGCCACCGGTGAAGGAGCCGTTCTGCTTGTCGACGTCCCAGCCGACGACCTTGACCGACTTGCTCTTCTGGTCGTTGTAGTACTTCACGCCGTCCGCGAAGCCGTCCATGAAGATGGTGACGGTCGGGATCTGCATGCCGCCGAAGGTGCCGACGATGCCGGTCTTCGAGTAGCTCGCGGCCGCGTAGCCGGCGAGGAACGCCGCCTGGGCGGTGTCGAAGATGATCGGCTTGACGTTCTTCGCCGTGATCGAGCTGTCGTCGATGATGGCGAAGTTCACGTCGGGGTTCGCCGCGGCGGCCTTCTTGGTCGCGTCGGCGAGCAGGAAGCCGACGGTCACGACCAGGTTGCAGTTCGCGTCGACCATGCTCTGGATGTTCGGGGCGAAGTCGTTCTCGCTCTTCGACTCGGCCTTGTTGTACTTGACGCCGAGGGTGCCGGCGGCCTGCTGGAGCCCCTCGTAGCCGAGCTGGTTGAACGAGTGGTCGTCGAATCCGCCGGAGTCGGAGACCATGCAGGGCAGGAACTTGCTGTTCGCCGCCGCCGTGGACGAGTTGTCCGACGGGGCAGCCGAACATGCGGCGAGCAGCGCGACGACGCCGGTCACCGCCAGACCGACGAGGCCGGCCTTACGGGCTGTGATTGTCAAGGTTGTCCTCCAAGATGCAGGCCCACCGCTGGTGCCGGCGGGCCACTGTATGCATTGCACGTTACCGAATGTGACGAACGGCTCTGATCGAAAATCCGGCTTCTTCATGCAAGCGTTACAAACGCGCGCGCCGTTGGCACCTGCTCATTTGAGCAGGTGCCGACGGCGGCGTCGGGAGGACGTCCCTCGAAGGGGAGCAGACCCTCCCCTACATCCACCCGCGCTTCTTGAACACCACGTAGAGCAGCGTGCTCAGCCCCACCATCGCCAGCACGGCCAGCGGATAGCCGAGCGGCCATTCCAGCTCGGGCATATGCGTGAAGTTCATTCCGTAGATGCCCGCGATGAGCGTCGGGGCGAAGAGGATCGCCGCCCAGGAGGAGATCTTCTTGACCTCTTCGCCCTGCCGGTGCGTCGAGTGCGCGAGCCTTGTCATCTCCTCGTTCTGGCGTTCGGCCACGAGCGTCGAGTTGACCGTGAGGATGTCGCGGAGCAGGTAGCGGAACCCGTCCACCCGCTCGTTGACCAGGGTGAGGTGGTCGGCGACGTCGCGGAGCCGGCGTTCCAGCTCCTCGGCCACGCCGTACTTGGCCGAGCCGCGTTCCAAGGCGATCATGACCGACGACAGCGGGTGCGTCGCGCGCTGGAAGTCGATGACCTCCCGCGACAGCTCGTAGATGCGTCGGGAGACCAGGGCGTCGCCGCCGAACACCTGGGTCTCGATCTCGTCGATGTCGTTGGCGAGACCGGCGACGACCGGGCTGTAGGCATCGACGACCGCGTCGATGATGGCGTAGAGGATGGCCTGCGGGCCGAGTGCGAGCAGGTCGCGCTCCCGCTCCATCCTGTGCCGCACCGTCGAGAGGTCGGGCGACTCGCTGTGACGGACGGTGATGACGAAGTTCGGGCCGACGAACAAGTGGAGCTCGCCGAAGTCGACCTCCTCCGGGACGTCGAGGTAGTTCGCCGCCTTGAGCACCACGAACAGCACGGAGTCGTAGCGCTCCAGCTTGGGCCGCTGGTGCGCGACGATCGCGTCCTCGATGGCGAGCGGGTGGAGGCTGAACTCCTCCGCCAGCGACATCAGCTCCTGCTCGCTCGGCCGGTACAGCCCGATCCAGGCGACGCCGCCCGGCGTCTCGTCGAGGGCCCGGTAGGTCTCGGCCAGGGTGTGCGGGGAGGCCACGCGCACGCCGTCGGCGTAGATCGCGCTGTCCACCATGCTGTTGCGGGTGGAGGGCCGCGTCTCCGTCAGCACCGGATCCGGCGAACTGGGGGGATCGACCCTCCGGGATCGGGACACGAAGGGCATCGGGATGCCGCGTCGGTTCAGGTTCGCCATGATTCACCTCCTGGTGCGTGCGGATACGTCAGGCGGCCCTGCGACGCCCGCGCGACCGAGGTCGCCGGGCGATGGAGCCACCTAACTGTACGCGCGCTGCCCGCCCGTCGGCTGGACGCCCGGACGCCCCGCCTCGCTGCAGGCGTCGAGGATGACGCGCTCGTAGTGCCCGATCAGCTCGGAGCAGAGCACGTCCCAGCCCCGTCCGAGCACGCGGCGACGGCCGGCCTCCCCCATCCGCACGCGCAGCGGGGCGTCCGTGGCTAGCATCGCGACCGCTGCGCGCAGCGCGCGGTCGTCCGACGGCGGGAAGAGCAGGCCGTCGACACCGTGGTCGACGAGGTCGATCGGGCCGCCCGCTCGCGGCGCGATCACCGGGAGACCGGAGGCGTGCGCCTCCTGGACGGTCTGGCCGAAGGTCTCCTCCGAGCCGGTGTGCACGAACGCGTCGAACGCGGCGTAGGCCGCGCCCAGCTCTGCTCCGCCGAGCCGGCCCAGCCAGGTCGTCGGCACGCCGTGCAGCTGCCGCTCGACCGCCTCCCGCGCCGGCCCGTCGCCGACGATCGCCACCGACACGCCGGGGAGGCCCTTGAGGACGCGCAGCCGCTCCACCTGCTTCTCCGGCGCGATCCGTCCGACGTACCCGATGACGATCTCGCCGTCGGGCGAGAGCCGCTCGCGCAGCCCGACCGCGGCGGGCAGGCGGCGGTTGTTGGGGTGATAACGCTCCAGGTCGACGCCGCGACCCCACCGCGCCAGTCTGCGCACTCCAGCCTGGCGGAGGTCGTACTCGCTGGCCGCCGACGGCACCAGCGTGAGGTCGGCGCCCTCGTGCACCCAGCGCACGTACTTCCACGCGATGGCCGCGGTCATCCCGAGGCCGTTGCGGCGTGCGAACCCGGCGACATCGGTCTGGTAGACGGCGACGGAGGGCACGCCGACCCGGTTGGCGGCGGCGATCGCCTGCGCACCGAGGAAGAAGGGAGAGGCCGCGTGCAGCACGTCCGGCCCGAATCGCGCCAGGATGCGCTGCACCTGGGGGCTGGGCAGGCCGACCGGGAACTGCCGGTAGGCGATGGAGGGCACCTGGTGGATGCGGAAGCCCGCGTACTCGTCGGGAGCGCCCGCCTCCGGGCAGATGACGATCGCCTCGTGGCCCTGTTCTGCCAGATGATCGAGGACCCGGAGGACGCTGGTGGTGACCCCGTTCACTGTGGGGAGGAAGCTCTCGCTGACGACCGCGACCCGCATGGCTCCAGTGTCGGCGTGCGGAATGTCCCGGCTGTGAACAGAAGGTGACCAGAACCGCTCGGTATCCTTTCGCCATGACAACTCCTGGCGCGCTCAACCGGTTCTACAGCATCATCCCGGCCGGCGGGATCGGCTCCCGGCTCTGGCCGCTGTCCCGGGCGGACGCCCCGAAGTTCCTCCACGATCTCACCGGCTCCGGCCACACGCTGCTGCGCGACACCTGGGATCGGCTGGCCCCGATCTCGGGCGAGCAGCGCATCATGGTGGTCACCGGGCGGGCTCACCGCGCGGCCGTGGAGGCGCAGCTGCCCGCGCTGGCCGACGCCAACGTCGTCCTCGAGTCCGAACCGCGCGACTCCACCGCGGCGATCGGGCTCGCAGCGGCGATCCTCGAGCGCCGCGAACCCGGCGTGATCGTCGGATCGTTCGCGGCAGACCACGTCATCCGCAACCAGCGGCTCTTCGCGGTCTCCGTGAAGGAGGCGGTGGCGGCCGCCGACGAGGGCTACATCACCACCATCGGCATCAAGCCCACCGAGCCGGCGATCGGCTTCGGCTACATCCACTGCGGCGGCGCTCTCACGGTGACCGGCGCCCCGAGCGCCCTCGCCGTCGACTCCTTCGTCGAGAAGCCCGACCTCGCGACGGCCGAGAGCTACCTCGACAGCGGCGCGTACCTGTGGAACGCCGGGATGTTCATCGCCCGCGCCGACCGGCTGCTCGAGGAGATCGGGCGGTCGAAGCCGGAGCTGCTGGCCGGGCTGCTCGAACTGGCGGCGGCGTGGGACGACCCCGCGACCCGGGGGCCCGCGGTCGACCGCATCTGGCCGAACCTCGAGAAGATCGCGATCGACTACGCGGTCGCCGAGCCCGCCGCCGCGGCCGGCCGCCTCGCCGTGATCCCTGGCTACTTCGACTGGGACGACGTCGGCGACTTCGCCTCGCTCTCCAAGCTCAACTCGGGAGGCCGCACGACCGACCTGGCGATCCTCGGCGCCGACGCGCGCGTGCTCGCGGACGCCTCCAGCGGCATCGTGGTCAGTCAGACGAAGCGCGTGATCAGCCTCATCGGCGTGAAGGACATCGTGATCGTCGACACCCCGGACGCCCTGCTGGTGACGACGACGGACAACGCGCAACGCGTCAAGTCGGTGGTCGACGCGCTCAAGATCTCCGGGTCGACGGACGTGCTCTGAGCGCTGTCGTCAGTCGACGACCGACGGCCCGCTCTGCACGTCGCGTGCGATGCGGGAGATCTCCTCGTCGCTGAGCGGGATCCCCGCGTCGTCGAGCCGCTGACGGAGGGCACGCTCGCTGTCCTCCAACGGCAGCAGCTGCATGTCGGCGCGCAGCTGCTCGACGATGCCCGCGACCTTCTCGTCACGCCCGGCCTCCATGCTGCCGTCCATGATCGGTTCGTCCTGCGTCATAGGGCGGACGGTACGCCGCGCCCCCGCGCGGTCAAGCGGTCCGCCGGCCGAGTTATCTCGATGTCGAGATAACCAAGGGGACCCTAAGCAGCGCGAACCCGGCACCCGGCATAGACTTGCCACGCGCTTCGTGCGCCTATTTCCAGCGATCGCAACCAGGGAGGGTTGTTCGTGCCAGAGCAAGCGGCAGGGACCCTGCAACCGACGACATCGAGGCCGGGCGGCACGCTGTACCGCGGCCGGGAAGGCATGTGGTCGTGGGTGCTGCATCGCATCACCGGCGTCGCCATCTTCTTCTTCCTCCTCGTCCACATCCTCGACACCTCGCTCATCCGGGTCAGCCCGGAGGCGTACAACGCGGTGATCGGCACTTATAAGAACCCGATCATGGGATTCGGCGAGATGGCGCTGGTCGCAGCGATCATCTTCCACGCCTTCAACGGCATCCGGATCATCCTGATCGACTTCTGGAGCAAGGGCGTCAAGTACCAGAAGGTCATGTTCTGGATCGTCATCGCACTCTGGGTGATCCTGATGGCCGGATTCGTGCCGACGCAGCTCATCCACATCTTCTCGGAGGTGAACTGACGTGACGACCATCGAGGCTCCGCGCACGCCGGCCCGCCCGGCCCGCAAGGGCGTCAACTGGGAGAAGTGGGGCTGGATCTACATGCGCGCCTCCGGCGTGCTGCTGGTCATCCTGATCTTCGGCCACTTGCTGATCAACCTCGTCCTGGGCGACGGCGTCAAGCAGATCGACTTCGCTTTCGTCGCCGGCAAGTACGCGACGCCGTTCTGGCAGGTCTGGGACCTGCTCATGCTCTGGCTCGCACTCATCCACGGCGGCAACGGCATGCGCACGCTGGTCAACGACTACGCGCACAACCGCACGGTGAACAGCATCCTCAAGTGGGCGATCGCCGCTGCGGTCGTGGTCCTCGTGGTGCTCGGCACGCTCGTGATCTTCACCTTCGACCCGTGCCCGGCAGGAGCCCACGCGGCCGACCTGCCTTCGTTCTGCCCGGCCAAGTGACTGAGTGACGGAAAACAAGAGCTGTGACAACTGAAACCACTGAATCCACCGTCATCGACGGCGTCCACTACCACGAGTTCGACATCGTCATCGTCGGTGCCGGCGGCGCCGGAATGCGCGCCGCCATCGAGGCGGGCCCGCACGCGAAGACCGCGGTGATCTCGAAGCTCTACCCCACCCGCTCCCACACGGGCGCGGCGCAGGGCGGCATGGCCGCGGCGCTCGCGAACGTCGAGGAGGACAGCTGGGAGTGGCACACCTTCGACACCGTCAAGGGCGGCGACTACCTCGTCGACCAGGATGCCGCGGAGATCCTCGCCAAGGAGGCCATCGACGCGGTCATCGACCTCGAGAACATGGGCCTGCCGTTCAACCGCACGCCCGAGGGCAAGATCGACCAGCGCCGGTTCGGCGGTCACACCCGCGACCACGGCAAGGCGCCCGTGCGCCGTGCCTGCTACGCGGCCGACCGCACCGGCCACATGATTCTGCAGACGCTGTTCCAGAACTGCGTCAAGCTCGGCATCAACTTCTTCAACGAGTTCTACGTCCTCGACGTGATCATGAACGAGGTGGACGGCGTCGAGCAGCCGGCGGGCGTGGTCGCCTACGAGCTCGCGACCGGCGAGCTGCACGTCTTCCACTCGAAGGCGATCATCTTCGCGACCGGCGGCTTCGGCAAGATCTTCAAGACGACCTCCAACGCCCACACGCTCACCGGAGACGGCGTCGGCATCATCTGGCGCAAGCGCCTGCCGCTGGAGGACATGGAGTTCTTCCAGTTCCATCCGACCGGCCTCGCCGGACTCGGCATCCTCCTCACCGAGGGCGCCCGAGGCGAGGGCGCCATCCTCCGCAACGCCTCCGGCGAGCGCTTCATGGAGCGCTACGCGCCCACGATCAAAGACCTCGCGCCGCGCGACATCGTCGCCCGCTGCATGGTCCAGGAGGTCGCGGAGGGCCGCGGCGCCGGCCCGCACAAGGACTACGTGCTCCTCGACTGCACCCACTTGGGCGCCGAGGTCCTGGAGACCAAGCTCCCCGACATCACCGAGTTCGCCCGCACCTACCTGGGCGTCGACCCCGTCGTCGAGCCGGTGCCGGTCATGCCGACCGCGCACTACGCGATGGGCGGCATCCCGACCAACAACAACGCCGAGGTGCTGCGCGACAACACCACGGTCGTTCCCGGCCTGTACGCCGCCGGCGAGTGCGCCTGCGTGTCGGTCCACGGCTCCAACCGTCTCGGCACCAACTCGCTGCTCGACATCAACGTGTTCGGCAAGCGCGCGGGCAACAACGCGGTCGAGTACGTCAAGACGGCCACCGCCGTCCCGCTGCCCGAGGACCCTGCGGCCTTCGTCCGCGGGATGATCGAAGACCTGCGCAGCGGCACCGGCACCGAGCGGATCGCCGCGATCCGCAAGGAGCTGCAGGACGAGATGGACAAGAACGCCCAGGTGTTCCGCACCGACGAGTCGCTCGAGAAGGTGACGGGCACGATCCACGCCCTGCGCGAGCGCTACAAGAACATCGTCGTGCAAGACAAGGGCAAGCGCTTCAACACCGACCTCCTGGAGGCCGTCGAGCTGGGCTTCCTGCTCGACCTCGCCGAGGTCGTCGTCTTCTCGGCCCGCAACCGCAAGGAGTCGCGCGGCGGTCACATGCGCGACGACTTCCCGAAACGCGACGACGAGAACTACATGCAGCACACCATGGCCTACCTCACCGGCGACCCGCACTCCGCCGACGCGGCAGACCACATCACGCTCGATTGGAAGCCGGTCGTCGTGACCCGCTACCAGCCGATGGAGAGGAAGTACTGATGTCCAGCGCCGTGCTCGAGACTCCCCCGACCCCGGAGGCCCCGGTCCAGTCGTTCACCGTGACGCTCATCATCCGCCGGTTCGACCCTGACGTCGACACCGAGCCGCGCTGGCAGGACTTCGACGTCGAGATGTTCCCCACGGACCGCATCCTCGACGCGCTGCACAAGATCAAGTGGGAGCAGGACGGCTCGCTGACGTTCCGCCGCTCGTGCGCCCACGGCATCTGCGGCTCCGACGCGATGCGCATCAACGGCCGCAACCGCCTCGCCTGCAAGACGCTGATCAAAGACCTGGACATCTCCAAGCCGATCTACGTCGAGGCGATCAAGGGCCTCCCCCTCGAGAAGGACCTGATCGTCGACATGGAGCCGTTCTTCGCGAGCTATCGCGAGGTCCAGCCGTTCCTGGTCGCCAACTCGAAGCCGGAGAAGGGCAAGGAGCGCGTCCAGTCGGTCGCCGACCGCGCCCGCTTCGACGACACCACCAAGTGCATCCTCTGCGCCGCGTGCACATCGTCCTGCCCGGTGTTCTGGACCGACGGCCAGTACTTCGGCCCTGCGGCGATCGTCAACGCGCACCGTTTCATCTTCGACTCGCGCGACGACAACTCGCAGGTGCGCCTCGACATCCTCAACGACAAGGAGGGCGTGTGGCGCTGCCGCACGACCTTCAACTGCACCGACGCGTGCCCCCGTGGCATCCAGGTGACGCAGGCGATCGCAGAGGTGAAGCAGGCCATCATGCGCGGCAAGCCCTAGAGCTCCCCGACACCACCACGAAGGCGCCCTCGAGTCCGGGGGCGCCTTCGTCGTGTGCACGACGTGCGGTCGGCCTGTCGATATCCTTGCGGCGTGGCCAAGAAGTCCCGCCGCCCGGACGACGCCGGGAGCGCACAACCGGATCCCTCTCTTCAGCGCGCCGAGGGCACGGTCGAGCCGGAGGAGACGCTGCGCGACCGCATCCTGGAGGCCGCCGAGCCGCTCAAGGAGCGCCTCGAGAGGCCGGTGGCCCGGGTGTCGCGGTGGGCGAAGTGGGTCCAGCACCTGCGCCCCTACCGCGTCTACATCAACTACTCGCATTCCGACGGGAACCTCCGCGCCGCCGGTATCGGATTCCAGTCGCTGTTCGCGGTCTTCGCCGCGATCTGGCTCGGCTTCTCGGTCGCGGGCATCTGGCTGAGCGGCAACCCGCAGGTCTTCCAGGCGCTGGTCACGATCATCAACCGTGCGGTGCCGGGCCTCATCTCCACCTCGACGACCCCCGGCGCGATCAGCGCAGAGCAGTTGCAGTCCGCCACGGGCTTCGGCTGGTACGGCGTCATCGCCGCGATCGGTCTGCTCTGGACCGCGATCGGCTGGCTCTACTACACCCGCCAGGCCGTCCGCGCGGTCTTCGGTCTGAGCCGCGACACCACCAACTACGTGCTCCAGAAGTTGCGCGACCTCTTCCTCGCCCTCGGCTTCGGACTGGTGCTGATCGTCTCGGCGCTGCTCACCATCCTCAGCACCCAGGCGCTCACCTTCCTGCTCGACCTGGCCGGCCTCACCTCCGACTCGTTCTGGACGACCGCGGTGACGCGCTTCTCCGGCCTCCTGGTCTCGGTGATCCTGAACATCTTCACGCTCGGCGCGATGTTCCGCGTCATGGCGCGGGTCGCCATCCCCTGGCGCAACCTCTTCTTCGGCGTGCTGCTCGGCGCCTTGGTGCTGGCCGGGCTGAGCGCGCTGGGTGGCCTCTTCCTCGGCGCCGCGTCGAAGAACCCGCTGCTCGCCTCCTTCGCCGTGTTCGTCGGTCTGCTGCTGTGGTTCAACCTCATCTCGCGGGTGATCCTGCTGTCGGCGTCGTGGATCGCGGTCGGGATGTTCGACAGCGGAATCTCGCCGCGGATGATCACACCGGAGCAGGCGGCGGCCGAACGGGCCGCCGCCGAGTACGAGGCACGGGTGCTCGTGGCCAAAGCCGAGCTGCAGTCCGCCCGGGACGACCTGACGAAACGGAAGTTCCTCGCCCGGCTGCCGGCCCAGCGCCGTGTCGAGAAGGCCGAGCACCGGCTCAACGATCTGCTCGACGAGAGCAGCGTCGGCGCGCGCCGGTAGGCTGGAGGCATGCCCTCCGAACCCCTGCGCATCGCGACGGTCAACGTCAACGGCATCCGTGCCGCCTTCCGCAAGGGCATGGGCTCGTGGCTCGACACGCGCGACGTCGACATCCTCGCGTTGCAGGAGGTGCGCGCGTCCAGCGAAGACCTCCAGGGCCTCCTCGGCGACGAGTGGGACATCGTGCACGACCCCGCGACCGCCAAGGGGCGCGCGGGCGTCGCGATCGCCAGTCGGCACCGCGCGCACATCCACCGGGTCGAGCTGGGCGCAGCGGAGTTCGACAGCGCGGGCCGCTGGCTCGAGGCCGACTACGAGATCGGCTCGAAGGTCGTCACGGTGGTCAGTGCGTACGTGCACTCCGGCGAGGCCGGCACCGAGAAGCAGGACGCCAAGTACACCTTCCTCGACGCGATGGAGGCGCGGCTGCCCGAGCTTCAGAAGCACAATCCGCTCGCGGTCGTCATGGGCGACCTCAACGTCGGGCATCGCACGCTCGACATCCGCAACTGGAAGGGCAACGTCAAGAAGGCCGGCTTCCTCCCGGAGGAGCGCGCGTACTTCGACCGCATCGTCGGCGCGGAGAGCGACCCGCGATACAACGACGGCGCCGGCCTCGGCTGGGTCGACGTCGGGCGCAAGGCGGCCGGCGAGGTCGACGGGCCGTACACCTGGTGGTCGTGGCGTGGGCAGGCGTTCGACAACGACACCGGCTGGCGTATCGACTACCAGCTGGCCTCCCCCGCCCTGGCGGCGACGGTGAAGAACTACGCGGTCGACCGCGCGGCCGCGTACGACGAGCGATGGTCCGATCACACTCCCGTGGTCGTCGACTACGCCATCTGAGCACCCGCCTCCCTTCTGACCGAAAGCACTGATATGAGCACACTCCCCCGCCTCTACTCCGGCATGCAGCCGTCGGCGGACTCCCTCCACCTCGGCAACTACATCGGCGCGCTCCTGCAGTGGAAAGACCTGCAGAGCAGCCACGACGCGTTCTTCTCGGTCGTCGACCTGCACGCGATCACCGTCGCGCAAGACCCCGCCGAGCTGCGCGAGAAGACCCGCCGCACGGCCGCGCAGTACATCGCCGCCGGCATCGACCCCTCCGCCTCCACTCTTTACGTGCAGTCGCACGTGCCGGCCCACGCCCAGCTCGCCTGGGTGCTCAACACGATCACCGGCTTCGGCGAGGCGTCGCGCATGACGCAGTTCAAGGACAAGTCGGCCAAGCAGGGCAGCGACGCGACCTCGGTCGGGCTCTTCGCCTATCCGGTGCTGATGGCTGCCGACATCCTCCTGTACGACACCGAGGTGGTCCCGGTCGGCGACGACCAGCGGCAGCACGTCGAGCTGACACGCGACCTGGCCGAGCGCTTCAACAGCCGCTTCGGCGAGACGTTCGTGGTACCGCAGGCGATGATCCTGAAAGACGGCGCGCGCGTCTACGACCTCCAGAACCCGGAGTCGAAGATGTCGAAGTCGGCCGAGTCGGGCGCCGGGATCGTCTGGCTGCTCGACGAGCCCGACGTGACCCGCAAGAAGATCATGCGCGCCGTCACCGACACCGACGGGGTCGTGTCGTTCGACCGGGCGGGCAAGCCGGGCATCTCCAACCTGCTCAGCATCTACGCGGCGCTCACCGGCCGGCCGGTGGCCGACATCGAGCTCGACTACGACGGCAAGGGCTACGGCGACTTCAAGAAGGGTCTCGTGGAGGTCGTGGTCGAGACGTTCGGTCCGGTGCGCGAGCGCGCGCTCGACCTGCTCGCCGACCCGGCAGAGCTCGACCGCATCCTCGCCGGCAACGCCGAGCGCGCGAGCGAGGTCGCCGAGCGCACGCTGGCCAAGGCGTACAACGCGGTCGGTCTGCTGCGGCGGTCACACTGATGTCAGGGGTGTGTTGATGGCAGGGGCGGCGAGGGAGCTGGCCGGTGGGCCGCTGATCCTGTCTGGGCCCGGCACCGACGACATCGACCGGATCGCGGAGCTCTGCCGCGATCCGGCGATCGCTGCCTGGACCACCGTGCCCTCCCCGTATGAGCGGGCGCACGCCGAGGGATTCGTCACCCGGGTCGTCCCCGATGGATGGACCAGCGGCCGCGAGTGCACCTGGGCCATCCGTGAGGCGGCGACGAACGAGCTGCACGGCATGGTCGGGCTGCATCACATCGACGACGGCGAGGGCGAGATCGGTTTCTGGCTGGCCGAGGAAGCACGGGGGCGCGGCTGGATGGCGGCGGCCGTGCAACTGGTGCTCGACTTCGGCTTCGCCGCGCCTCCCGAGGGCCTGGGCCTCGAGCGCATCGTGTGGCACGCGTACGCCGGAAACGCCGCGAGCGCGGCCGTCGCGCGTCGCGCGGGCTTCCAATGGGAGGGCGTCGCGCGGCTGGGCGTCTCGCACCGCGGCGTGCGGCGCGACGACTGGCAGGCGGCTCTGCTGGCGACCGATGCGCGGGAGCCGAGGACCGACTGGCCGGCCTTCACCTCCGTGCAGGTGCCGGTGTGACGCACATCCGGGTCGTGCTCTTCGATCTCGACGACACGCTGTTCGCCCACCGTGCCGCGGTCTCGACGGGCATCCAGCGGTACGCCGCCCGGCTCGGCGAGCCGTACGGCACGATGGCGGCCGTCGACCTGGTCGCGCTCTGGCACGACCTGGAGGAGCAGCACTATCATGCCTATCTCGCCGGCCGTCTCGACTTCGAGGGCCAGCGCCAGGCGCGGGCGCGCGACTTCGCCGCCCGCCACGGCGTCGTACTCGGCGACGCTGAGGCCAGCGCGTGGTTCTCCGACTACTTCGAGCACTACGTCGCCGCGTGGTCGCTCCACCACGACGCGTTGCGCTGCCTCGACGCGCTCGAGGCGGCGATCCCGGGCGTGCGGTTCGGCCTCATCACCAACGGCGACCTGGCGTTCCAGCGCCGCAAGGTCGAGGCGGTGGGCCTCGACTCCCGGATGGAGCACCTGATCGCCTCGGGCGAGGTGGGCGTGGCCAAGCCCGACGCCCGCATCTTCGAGGAGGCGTGCTCCGAGTTCGGCGTGCGCCCCGAGGAGGCGGTGTATGTGGGCGACCGGCTGCGCACGGACGCGATCGGCGCGGCGCGGGCCGGCCTGACCGGCGTCTGGCTGAACCGTCGCGGCGACGTTCCCTCGGCCGACGACGCGGCCGAGGCGACCGCCAGCGGCGTGATCGAGATCAGGTCCCTCGACGAGCTCCCCGAAGCGATCGGGAATCGCGCGGTCGGGAGTCGACAGAACACGCCGACCTGATCCGACCTGTCGGCGGACCGGTCAGTTGCCCTTCGTGCACGTCTGCTGCGCGGCAGTCTGGCCGGTCACGTCCGACGGCAGGGTGACGGCCGAGGAGGTCGGCGCCGGCGTGGAGCCGCCAGCGGCCGCGGTGCTTCCGCTGCCGGAGGTCGGGGCGGGGCTCGGGGTAGCGGTCGCCGTCGGCGCCGGCGTCGCCGACTCCGTGCCTGAGCCCGTGGTCCCCGTGAGCACGACGGGCGTGTCCGTGGTCAGCGCCTGTTTGAGGGCATCCACGCCGGCCGGTTCCGGCACGACGCGGTTGTTGTCGTTCGGGTCGGTCATCGATGGATACTGCACGAAGACGAAATCGCTGAGCGGCACGCTCTTCAGCGCCAGGCCGATCGAGACGATCGTCGTCGGCGAGTCCAGCGTGTCGGACAGGGTCAGGTTGGAGGTCGCGGCCTTCGCCAGCGTGTAGAGCGTCAGCGGGTTCGTCAGCACGCCGGCGCTGGTCACCGTGCGCAGCAGGGAGGACAGGAAGAGCTGCTGGTTGCTGATCCGGCCGAGGTCGCTTCCGTCGCCGACGCCGTGGCGGCTGCGCACGAAGGCGAGGGCCTGCGAGCCGACGAGTGTCTGCTGGCCGGCAGGGAGGTTCAGTCCCACGTACGGGTCGGTGAGCGGCGTCGCGAGACAGACCGGCACGCCTCCGACGGCGTTGGACATCGCGACGACCCCGTCGAAGCTGATCTCGGCGGCGTACGGGATGCTGAGGCCCGTGAGCGCCTCAGCCGTCAGCACGACGCAGGAGAGGCCTCCCGTCGACAGCGTGGTGTTGAACTGCGCGCTGTCCTGAGCCGGCGTGGAGCCGCCTCCCGACGTCGGACAGGACGGGACCGGCACCATCAGGTCGCGCGGGATACTGATCACGGTCGCATGCTGGTGGTCGGCGGAGAGGTGCAGCACCATCGTGACGTCGTTGTTGCCCGCCCCGGAGCTTCCGGCGAGTTCGTCCGAAGACGAGAACTGCCCGCCCTGACCTGTACGCGTGTCCGTGCCGGCGAGCAGGATGTTCACCTCCCCCGACTCGGCGCCCACGGTGGGCGGGGTGACGGACTTTCCGGACGCCGACACGAGGTGGATGGCCGGCTTGAGGGAGCGCACCGTGTCCTGCACCGCATACGCGGCGACGCCGCCGACGGCGAGCAGCAGGACGGCCACAGTGGAGGCGAGCAACCGCGCCAGCGGACCGCGCGCACGGCGCACGGGGAGCCGGCCGTGCCGCACCGGAGCGGGGCGCACGACGGAAGAATGCCTCATACGAGCACGGTAGGCGACCAGTCTGCGCGGAACCTTTCCCACGGATGAGGAAACCGGAAGGCGCGACACCGGTGCCGCAGGACGCACGAGCGCCGCCCGGCGGAAGCCGGACGGCGCTCGGTGGAACTGCGTGGAGGCTACTTCACGTCGTCGTCGACCCAGTCGAACGTCTTCGTGACGGCCTTCTTCCACAGGCGCAACTGACGGTCGCGCTCGCCGGGGTCCATGTTCGGCGTCCAGCGACGGTCCTCCTGCCAGTTCTTGCGCAGGTCGTCGAGGTCGCTCCAGAAGCCCACGGCGAGGCCGGCGGCGTAGGCGGCGCCGAGCGCCGTCGTCTCCGCGACGACCGGCCGCACGACCGGCACGCCCAGGATGTCGGCCTGGAACTGCATGAGGGTGTTGTTGGCGATCATGCCGCCGTCCACCTTCAGCTCCTGGAGGTCGACGCCGGAGTCGGCGTTGACCGCGTCCAGCACCTCGCGGGTCTGGAAGGCCGTGGCCTCCAGCACCGCACGCGCGATGTGGCCCTTGTTGACATAGCGCGTGAGGCCCACGAGGGCTCCGCGAGCGTCCGCCCGCCAGTAGGGCGCGAACAGGCCAGAGAACGCCGGCACGAAGTACGCGCCGCCGTTGTCTTCGACGGTCTTCGCCAGGTCCTCGATCTCGGGGGCGCTGGAGATGATGCCGAGGTTGTCGCGCAGCCACTGCACCAGCGAACCGGTGACCGCGATCGAGCCCTCCAGGGCGTAATGCGGCTTGTCGTCGCCCAGCTTGTAGCCGAGCGTCGTCAGGAGGCCGTTCTTGGAGTGGACGATCTCCTCACCCGTGTTGAAGATGAGGAAGTTGCCGGTGCCGTAGGTGTTCTTGGACTCGCCCGGATCGAACGCGGCCTGGCCGAACGTGGCCGCCTGCTGGTCGCCCAGGATGCCCGCGACGGGCACCTCGCGCAACAGGCTCGACGACTCGACCGTGCCGAACACGCCCGACGAGCTCTTGATCTCGGGGAGCATGGACTTCGGGACGCCGAACACCTCGAGGATGTCGTCGCGCCAGGTGAGCGTCTCCAGGTCCATGAAGAGGGTGCGGGAGGCGTTGGTCACGTCGGTGGCGTGCACGCCACCGTCGGGTCCTCCGGTCAGGTTCCAGAGCACCCAGGCGTCGGTGTTGCCGAAGAGCAGGTCGCCGCGCTCGGCGCGCTCACGGGCACCCTCGACGTTCTCGAGGATCCACATGATCTTGGTGCCGGAGAAGTAGGTCGCCAGCGGGAGGCCGACGATCTGCTTGAAGCGCTCCACGCCGCCGTCCGCGGCGAGGCGGTCGACGATCGGCTGGGTGCGGGTGTCCTGCCAGACGATGGCGTTGTAGACCGGCTCGCCGGTGTTCTTATCCCACACGACGGCGGTCTCGCGCTGGTTCGTGATGCCGACGGCCGCGATGTCGTGGCGGGTCAGATCCGCCTTCGACAGAGCCTGCCCGATGACCTCGCGGGTGTTGTTCCAGATCTCCTTCGGGTCGTGCTCGACCCAGCCGGCCCGCGGGAAGATCTGCTCGTGCTCCAGCTGCCCGGTCGAGACGATCGACCCGGACTTGTCGAAGATGATCGTTCGGGTGCTCGTCGTGCCCTGGTCGATCGCAATGACGTAGTCAGCCATGCGTAACTCCTTTGTTTTTGGGGTGGGACTGATGAGGGCCGGTCGGGGTTTCCCCCGGCCGGCCCCCGGGTGTCACTTGGTGAGGATCGGGAGCAGCAGCAGTGCGAGCCAGCCGGCGAGCAGACCACCGATGATCGGCCCGACCACCGGGACCCAGGAGTACGACCAGTCGCTGGAGCCCTTGCCCTTGATCGGCAGGAACGCGTGCGCGATGCGCGGGCCGAGGTCACGAGCCGGGTTGATGGCATATCCGGTCGGACCACCGAGGCTGGCGCCGATGCCGATCACCAGGAGGGCGACGGGCAGTGCGCCGAGCGCGGCGAGGCCGGCGGCTTGGCCGGGCTGGTGGCCGAACGCGATGACGACGAACACCAGCACGAAGGTGCCGATGATCTCGGTGACCAGGTTCCAGGCGTAGCTGCGGATGGCAGGACCGGTGGAGAAGACACCGAGCTTGTTGCCCGGGTCCGGCTCCTCGTCGAAGTGCTTCTTGTACGCCAGGAATGTCAGCACGGCACCGATGATGGCGCCGATCAGCTGAGCCAGGATGTACAGGATCACCGTCACGAAGTTGACTGGAACCAGTGTGTGCCCGGCAGCGCTGCCGAACGCCTTGGCCCCGTTCGCCACCAGACCGAGCGTCACCGCCGGGTTCAGGTGCGCACCGGAGTTGTAGGCGACCACCACGCCGGAGAACACTGCGATTCCCCAGCCGATGTTCACCATCAGGAACCCGCCGTTGAAGCCCTTGTTCTTGATGAGGGCGACGTTCGCGACCACACCGGTACCGAGAAGCACCAGCATTGCGGTTCCGCACAACTCTGACAGGAAATCAATACCGATATTGTCCACGTTGACCTTCCAATTGTTCAGTTGACCCGCACCCTGTCGTGCGTTGAGTGTCCTCACAGGGTGGGCCTTTGAACGCTATTGCCGTCCGGTCCACCCCGGCAAGGACCGTGTCATGCACGTTCGTGCATTATCGGAGCGCCGCGGCTTCGCTGCCGTCCCCCGACTCCAGGTTCACCCGGTGGGCGGCTGCCAGTTCCGCTTGGAACGCATCTTCCTCCTCCGACCGGCGATTTGGCGACCATCCGAGCGCGTTTGCGACGATTTCGCCGATCTCGTGGACCAGGGCGACGGAGATCGCACCGGTGAACGCGAGGCTGGTGCGGCGCAGGAAGACGTCCGACAGGTGGGCCACGCGCTCGCTGCGCACGACGTGATCGATCTCGGCCCGGGAGTACGACGGCGCGGCGGCCAGCGGCGCGTCGTCGCCCTCCCAGCCGGAGATGGCGTCGATGACGAAGGTCGCCTTCGTCCCGTACCGGTTCAGCAGCACGCCCGCGCGCTCGGCGCCGACGTCCGCGCCGTAGCGGGCGATCCAGTCGCGCTCGGCCTCCCGGGTGGTCGGGAAGCCGGCGCCGCCGCCGATCGGGAGGCCGAGCGTCTGGACCGTGCGGGTCATGCCCAGCGCCTCCAGCGTCTCGTTCGCCAGGTGCTCGCTCAGGGCGCGGAACGTGGTCCACTTGCCGCCGACCAGGCTGAGCACGGTCGTGCTGCCGAGCCCGGGGACCGTGCCGGGCACGATGCGGTAGTCGCGCGACACGAAGCCGGGGGCGGTGTCGTCGTGGTGCGGCAGCGGACGGACCCCGGAGAAGCTGTAGACGATCTGCTCGCGGGTCACCGGGATCGTTGGGAAAACGTGCGAGACCAGTTCGATGAAGTAGTCGATCTCGTCTTGGGTGCACACGGCGGGCACCGACATGTCGGCCTCGAGATCGGTCGTGCCGACCATGACGCGGCCCTTGAGCGGGTAGATGAGGACGATACGGCCGTCGTTGTTCTCGAAGAACATCTCCCGGCCGCGGCAGGCCTCCAGCAGCTCGGGGTTGTCGAGCACGATGTGCGAGCCCTTGGTGCCGCCCATGTAGCGGGTGGCCTCGCCGAGCGCGGCGTTGGTGAGGTCGGTCCACGGACCGGAGGCGTTGACCACGACGTCGGCGGCGATGGTGAACTCCTCGCCGGTCTCCCGGTCGCGCACCAGCACGCCGCCGTCGCGGGCCCCGACGGCCTCCAGGTAGTTGGCCGCGCGGGCGTGCGGGCCGGCGGCGAGGCCGTCGGCGAGCACGTCGAGCGCGAGGCGCTCCGGGTCGTGCACCGAGGCGTCGAAGTAGGTGGCCGTGTACTTCAGGGCGGGGTTGAGCTTGGGCAGCTCCTGGAGGGAGCGCTTGCGGCCGTGGAAGCTGTGCCGCGGAACCGTGCCGCCGTCGCGCGAGAACGCGTCGTAGATGGTGAGGCCGGTCTTGATGAGGAAGGCGCCGCGCTCCTTCGGCTTTCCCTGCTTGTGCGTGAGGAACCGGAGCGGGGCGGCGAGGATGCCCGAGAAGGTCGAGTAGATCGGGATCGTGGTCTGCAGCGGCTTGACGTAGTGCGGCGCGATCCTCAGGAGGCCGTTGCGCTCGGTCACCGACTCCTTCACGAGACGGAACTCGCCGTTCTCGAGGTAGCGGATCCCGCCGTGGATCATGTGGCTGGAGGCGGCCGAGGCGCCGGAGACGAAGTCGTTGCGCTCGACGAGCACGACATCGACTCCCTGCAGGGCGAGGTCTCGGAAGGTTCCGAGGCCGTTGATGCCGCCACCGACGATGACGACCTGGGCGTTGGGGCGCTCGCGCAGCAACTCGATCTCGGCGCGGGTATTCGACTTCGTCGTCACTTCGGACTCCTGGGTTTCTTCTGTACGGCTGTGGGTGCAGCTATAGTCTTCGATGCCGGCACAACTTCGATCAAGCCGGATGCACATACGTGCAGCGCCCGTTGCCCGAGAAGGCGGAGTACCCGAGAAGGCGAGCACCGAGAATGGCCGAACCAGACACCCAGAACCTCCCCGAGAAGGTCCGCGACGCGCTCAAGGCCGGGCACCTGTATTACATGCAGGACCTGACGATGGAGGCCATCGCCCACGAGATGCACACCTCGCGGTCCAGCGTCTCCCGCCTGCTCTCGTACGCCCGCGCCTCCGGACTCGTCACGATCCAGATCGCCCAGCCGCACGAGGGCGCCACCCGCGTGCAGCAGGAGCTGCACTCCCGCTACGGCATCGGCGCGCACATCGTGCCCATGCCGAGCGCCATCAGCGACGTCGACCGGCTCGAGCGTGTCGCCATCTCGGCTGCACGGATTCTCGACCGCTTCATCGACTCCAACACCACGGTCGGCATCGCCTGGGGATCGACGATGAGCGCCCTGAGCCGCCACCTCATCCCCAAGGACCTGCACAACGTCGAGTTCGTGCAGCTCAACGGAGCCGGCAACACGTACACCACCGGCGTGCTCTACGCCTCCGAGATCCTGCGCCGGTTCGGCGACACCTACTCCGGCACGATCCAGGAGTTCCCCGTGCCGGCGCTGTTCGACGACCCGCAGACCAAGGTCGCCATGTGGCGCGAGCGCAGCACCCGCCGCATCCTCGACATCCAGGAGCGCATGGACGTCGCGCTCTTCGGCCTCGGCTCCCCCTTCTCGGAGGTGCGCTCGCACGTCTACGCCGGCGGCTACCTCGACGCCGCCGATTTCGCCTCGCTGAACGAGTCGGGCGTCGTCGGCGACGTCGCCACAGTGTTCTTTCGCGAAGACGGCAGCCACCACGGCATCCCGCTGAACGAGCGGGCCAGCGGGCCGGACATCGACCTGATCAAGCGGGTGCCGCGCCGCGTGTGCATCGTGTCGGGTCCGTCGAAGGTGCACAGCCTCCGCGGTGCGCTGGCCGCCGGGCTCATCACCGACCTGATCGTGGACGAAGGCACCGCGCGCGCCCTGGTCGACCTCGCGGCGCCGCTGGAGCCCGTGGCCGACGCCGCCTGACCGCCGACGGGCACGTCACAGAGCGTCGGGAATAGAGCGCCGCGGTACGCGTTGATCTAGACTCGACAACAGAAAAACGTGCTCCGGGGTCGGTGAGAGTCCGAACCGGCGGTGACAGTCCGCGAGCGGGAGGCCCAGCCTCCTGTTGAGCCGGTGGAATTCCGGCACCGACGGTAATGCGTGCAGGCGAGAGCCTGGGCGCTCAGTCCGGATGGGAGGCGCACGTCGGCGGTCGGTCACGACCGCCGCGAACGCGAGCATTCCGCTCCAGCGACCCCGGCATCACGTCTCACGGTATGAGAGACAGGACGACGCCCGGATGACCCGGACTGGAGAATGGGATGCGGCGATGCGCACGGCGCTCCGCCTCGCCGAAGGCGGCCCCGCCACGGGCGTGAACCCCCGCGTCGGATGCGTCATCCTCGACGCCGAGGGCCGCACGATCGCCGAAGGCTTCCACCGCGGGGCCGGCACGGCGCACGCCGAAGTCGACGCTCTCAGCTCCCTGCCCGAGGGCGGGGCCCGCGGAGCGACCGCCGTCGTGACGCTCGAGCCGTGCAACCACTGGGGGCTCACCGGCCCCTGCTCCGAGGCGCTCATCGAAGCGGGTGTCGCACGGGTCGTCTACGCGGTCGCCGACCCCGGTCGCCATTCGAGCGGCGGCGCCGACCGGCTCCGGGAGGCCGGAGTGTCGGTCATCGGAGGCGTCCTCGCCGACGAGGCCGAAGCGTTCCTCGACGACTGGCTCACCGCCGCGCGACTCGGACGCCCCTACATCACCGTGAAGTGGGCCAGCACCCTCGACGGTCGCGCAGCGGCCGCCGACGGCACCAGCAAGTGGATCACCGGGGCCGCGGCCCGCCAGCGCGTGCACGAGCAGCGGGAGGCCTCCGACGCCATCGTCGTCGGCACCGGAACCGTGCTCGCCGACGACCCGAGCCTCACCGCGCGCGGCGACGCCGGCGAGCTGCTCGCGACGCAGCCGACGCCCGTCGTGGTCGGCACCCGCGCCGTCCCCAACGACGCCGCGATCTTCCGCCACCCCAACCCGGTCATCTTCGAGGGCACCCACGACCTCCACGACGTGGTCGCCGACCTCCGGCAGCGCGGCTTCCGTCGCGTGTACGTCGAGGGCGGCCCGACGTTGGCCAGCGCCTTCGTGGCGGCCGGCCTGGTCGACGAGTACGCGATCTACCTCGCCCCCTCGCTGCTCGGCGGGCCACGGCTCGCGCTCGGCGACATCGGCGTCGAGACCATCGCAGACCAGCGGAGGCTGCGCATCCTCGACGTCGAACGACTCGGCGGCGATCTGTACCTGCGGGCCGTGCCCGTCCCGACCCCCACGACCGTTCGTCAGAGCGGCACCACCCACCAGGAGGGCTGAGCGTGTTCACCGGAATCATCGAAGAACTGGGCGAAATCACTGCCATCGAGCGCGTCGCCGACGCCGCGAGGATCACCGTCCGCGGTCCGCTCGCGGTCAGCGACGCCGCCCACGGCGACTCCATCTCGGTCAGCGGCGTCTGCCTCACCGTGATCGGGCAGGACGCCGAGAGCTTCACCGCCGACGTGATGGCCGAGACGCTCGCGATGAGCACCCTCGACGACGTCCAGCCCGGCCGCCGCGTGAACCTCGAGCGCGCCGCGCAGGTCGGCGACCGGCTCGGCGGGCACATCGTGCAGGGGCATATCGACGGCACGGCGACCGTGCTCTCCGTGGAGGACGGCAGCGCCTGGCGCGTCGTGCGGCTCAGCCTCGACCCCGAGCACGCGCCGCTGGTCGCGCGCAAGGGCTCCATCGCGATCGACGGCGTCTCGCTCACCGTGAGCGAGGTCGGCGGCGGCCTCGACGACGGCTGGTTCGAGGTGTCCCTGATCCCGGAGACCCTCACCGCAACCACGCTGGGCGACCGCATCCCCGGCGACCGCGTGAACATCGAGACCGACATCCTGGCGCGGCACGTCGAGCGGATGCTCGCCCTGGAGCCCTCGCTGACAGAACGACAGACGCTGACAGAACGGAGTGCGTCATGACCCTCGCCACCATCCCAGAGGCCCTCACCGAACTGCGAGCGGGGCGACCCGTCATCGTGGTCGACAACGAGAGCCGCGAGAACGAGGGCGATGTCGTCATCGCCGCCGAGCTCGCCAGCCAGGAGTGGATCGCCTGGACGGTCAAGAACTCGTCCGGCTTCATCTGCGCTCCGATGACGAACGAGATCGCCGACCGCCTCGAACTCCCGGTGATGGTCGCGAACAACGAGGACGCCCGCGGGACGAACTACACCGTGAGCGTCGATGCGGCCGACCGGCTGTCGACCGGCATCAGCGCGGCCGACCGCGCCCACACGCTGCGCGTGCTCGCCGACGCCGAGTCCGTCCCCTCGAGTCTGCACCGGCCCGGCCACATCCTGCCGCTGCGCGCGGTGGACGGCGGGGTGCGCGAGCGCGACGGTCACACCGAGGCTTCGGTCGACCTCCTGAAGCTCGCGGGCCTCACGCCCGTCGCCGCCATCGCGGAGATCGTCGCCGACGACGGCGAGATGATGCGGCTCCCCGGCCTGCTCGAGCTCGGCGAGCGCGAGGGCGTGCTGGTGATCACCATCGAGGCGCTCGTCGCGTACCTGCAGGAGTTCCACTGCGACCAGCAGCTGACCTCCCCCGCGCCCATCCCCGAGTCGTCGCGCGTCATCTTCGAGGTGGAGACCACCGTGCCGACGGTCAACGGGTCGTTCCGGATGCGCGCCTACCGCGACCGCATGACCGGCGCCGACCACGTCGCCATCGTCTCCGGCCACCCGAGCGCCGAGGGCACGCTCGTGCGGGTGCACTCGGAGTGCCTGACCGGCGAGGCGTTCGGCTCACTGAAGTGCGAGTGCGGCCCGCAGCTCGACGCGGCACTGGCCACCATCCAGCGGGAGGGCGGCGTCGTCGTCTACCTGCGCGGCCACGAAGGCCGGGGCATCGGCCTGATCAACAAGCTGCGCGCCTACAAGCTGCAGGAGGACGGGCTCGACACGCTCGACGCCAACCTGGCGCTGGGTCTGCCGATCGACGCCCGCGACTACGGGGCGGCGACCGCCATCCTGCAAGACCTGGGGATCGAGTCGGTGCGCCTGCTGACCAACAACCCCGAGAAGGTGCGCCAGCTGGAGGAGCACGGCATCGCGGTCGACGAGCGGGTGCCGCTCGTCGTGGGCGTCGGCGTCTTCAACGAGGGGTACCTGGAGACCAAGCGCGACCGCATGGGTCACGTGATCGACGAGATCGACCCGGACGGCGGGTCGGATGGCACGGCTGCGGTGGCAGCGGAGAGGACAGCACGATGAGCGGAGCGGGAGCCCCGAAGACGACGGAGGCCGTGGACGGCCGCGGACTGAAGGTCGTGATCGTCGCGGGCGCCTGGCACGAGCGCATCACCGACGGCCTGATCGCCGGAGCGACCCGGACGCTGGAGGCCGCGGGCGCGGACTACTCGCTGGTGCGCGTTCCCGGCAGCTTCGAGCTCCCCGTCGTCAGCAAGGCTGCCCTCGAGGCCGGCGCCGACGCGGTGGTCGCCCTCGGCGTGATCATCCGCGGCGGGACTCCGCACTTCGAGTACGTGTCGTCGGCAGCCACCGACGGCCTGACCCGTGTCGCGCTCGACACCGGCAAGCCGGTCGGCTTCGGCGTGCTCACGCTCGACGACGAGGCCCAGGGCATCGATCGAGCTGGCCTCCCCGGCTCGAAGGAGGACAAGGGCGAGGAGGCCGCGCACGCGGCGCTCGCCACGGCGGTCACGCTGCGGGAGCTACGCGGCTGAGGCCACGCCGGTGGTCTGGAGGCTACGGCTTCCAGACCATCAGCACCACCACGGCGACCAGCAGCAGGCTGGCGACGCCCGAGCCGGCGGCGATGGCCGGGTACTTCGACGGCGCCGCCTCGGAGTTCTCTGCACCGCGGATCGCCTCCGAGGCCCGGCGCATCGTCGGAACCACCAGGAACAGCGTCAGCCCGAGCGCGACGACGTACAGGATGATCGACCACAGGATCCAGGGCGTCGTGACCGACAGGTCGTACTTCTTGTCGGCCAGGCCCATCACGCCGAAGCCGAAGAAGACCACGAGCAGCGACAGAAGCGAGATCAGGTTCGTCGACTTGGCCAGCACCTCCACCTGCCCGGCGTTGCCGGCACGGACGGCGCGCATCGCCGTCATCGGGAGGATGGCCATCGGTCCCACGATGAACACGGCGGACACGACATGCAGCACGGCGAAGAGGGTTTCCATGCCTTCAGCCTAGCGATCGCCCGATTCGGCCGGCTCACTGCGGGCGCATAGGGTGGAAGGGCGCCACAAGCGCCCGCCCGTCATCTTCACCGCCCGCGCGACGCCCGACCGACGCCCACGCTCTGCGGCTCTTCGTCACGTCACCGGAAGTTCTTCACGCATGTCCACGACGGCCTCCGTCACCTCCCCCGCACCCGCCAACACGCGCGGCCGTGTCATCCTCGCCAGCCTCATCGGCACCTCCATCGAGTTCTACGACTTCTACGTCTACGCCACCGCCGCGGTCCTGGTCTTCCCCGCGCTGTTCTTCACCAACGAGGACCCGACCACCGCGCTCCTCTCGTCGTTCGCCGTGTTCGGCGTCGCCTTCATCGCCCGCCCGGTCGGCTCGATCCTGTTCGGTCACTTCGGCGACCGCCTCGGCCGCAAGGGCACCCTCGTCGGGTCGCTGCTCACGATGGGCATCGCCACCGTCCTCATCGGCTGCCTGCCCACCGCGCAGGTGCCCGGCTGGGAGTTCTGGGCGCCGTTCCTCCTCGTCGTCATGCGGTTCTGCCAGGGCCTCGGGCTGGGCGGGGAGTGGAGCGGCGCCGCGCTCCTGGCCACCGAGAACGCACCGAAGGGCAAGCGCGCGATCTACGGCACCTTCCCGCAGCTCGGCGCGCCGATCGGCTTCATCGTCGCGAACCTGCTGTTCCTGGTGCTGAGCCTCACGATCAGCGCGGACCAGTTCTCGGCCTGGGGCTGGCGCATCCCGTTCCTTCTGAGCGCGGTGCTGGTCATAGTCGGCCTGTACGTACGGCTCAAGCTCGTGGAGACCCCGGCGTTCCAGAAGGTGGTGGATACCGGCGAGGTGGCCAAGCTGCCGATCGCGCGGGTGTTCCGCACCAGCTGGCGGCAGATCGTGCTCGGCACGTTCATCATGCTCGCCACCTATGTGCTGTTCTATCTGATGACCGCCTTCACGCTCACCTACGGCACCGCCGCCGCGACTCCGGAGGCCGCGCAGGCGGCGGCAGAGAAGGCCGGCAAGACCTTCGACCCCGGAGCGTTCGTCGCGGGGCTCGGCTACTCGCGCAACGCGTTCCTGGTGATGCTCATCGTCGGCGTCGTGTTCTTCGGTGTCTTCACGCTGGTCGCCGGCCCGCTCGCCGAGCGGTTCGGGCGCCGCAGGACGCTTATCTGGGTGACCATCGGGATCATCGTCTTCGGCCTCCTCTTCGTGCCGCTCTTCGCGGGCGGGATCATCGGCGCGATGGCGCTCCTCATCGTCGGGTTCACGCTGATGGGCCTCACGTTCGGCCCGATGGGCGCCGAGCTGCCGGAGCTGTTCCCGACCAACGTGCGCTACACGGGCTCTGCGGTCGCGTACAACCTGTCGAGCGTGCTCGGCGCAGCGGTCGCGCCGACCATCGCCGTGTGGCTCTGGACGATCGGCGGCGGCAGCACCGTCTGGGTGGGCGTCTACCTGTCGCTCGCCGGCGTGCTCACGCTCATCGCCCTCCTGCTCTCGAAGGAGACCAAGGACGTCGACTTCGCCGACAACGTGAGCTGACGCTCGCGAACCTCGTGCCGAGGGGCACGTCGTTGTCACTTTTCGCCCGCGAATGTGACAACGACGTGCCCCTCGCGCGTCAGTCGAGGAAGAGCGCGCGGAGGCGCCGCGTGGTGAGGATCAGGCCGAGCACGATCATCACCGCGAAGTACAGCACGTGCCAGAGCATCCCGAGATCGACGGCGCCGGTCGTGAGCCCGCGGACCAGCTCGACGCCGTGCCAGAGCGGCAGCGCCATGATGATCTTCTGGATCCACTCCGGGTAGACCGTGATGGGGTAGAACGTCGCCGACAGCAGGAACATCGGCAGCAGGATGAAGTTGATCCAGTCCATCTGCTGGAACGTCTTCATGTAGCTGGTGACGCCCATCCCGAAGCTGGCGAAACCGAAGGCGATCAGGAGCACGGCCGGGAGGGCGAGCAGCGCCCACCATGACAGGTTGAGCCCCAGCACCTGCATCACGACCATGAACCCGGCGGCGTAGAGCGCGCCGCGCAGCAGCGCCAGGAGGATCTCGCCGAGCGCGACGTCGAGCGGGCCGAGGGAGGTCGACAGCATCCCTTCGTACAGCTTGGCGAAGTGCATCTTGAAGAAGACGTTCCAGGTCGAGTCGTAGACCGCGCCGTTCATCGCCGCGGTGGCGAGCAGAGCCGGGGCGATGAAGGCCGCATACGGCACCTGGTCGCCGCCGGCGGTCGTGACGTCGCCGACCAGCTTGCCGAACCCGATTCCGAGCGACAGGAGGTAGAAGATCGGCTCGAAGAAGCCCGAGACGATGACCAACCAGTTCGTGCTGCGGGTCGCCGACCAGCCGCGCTGCATGACCGAGCGGGCATTGCCTGCGTAGAGCGCTCGCAGCGGGCGCGCCCGCGAGACGGCGGCGACGAAGGGATCGCGCGTGGTGGTCATTTGTTCAACCTCCTCGCGGCGATGCGTCGGGCCCACATCCAGAAGACCACGAACAGCGCTACCAGGTAGACCACGTGCACGACCGTCAGCCACAGCGGCTCGGCGTACCCGTACGCGAAGACGCGGGAGAGCTCGGTGGAGTGCCAGAGCGGGGAGATCCAGCCGATCCACTGCAGGTACTCCGGCATCGACGACAGCGGGAAGAACGTGCCGGAGAACAGCGTCATCGGCAGCAGCACGAAGCGCATCAGCATCGCGATCTGGCCGGTGTCCTGCTCCAGAGTCGCGACATAGGCCATCACCGGGGCGCCGAACGCGAGGCCGCCGAGCGTCGCGACCAGGATCGCGAGCCAACCCCATGGGCTCGGCACCGCGCCGAACAGGAGCATGAACGCGTAGTAGACGATGCTCGTGCCGAGCAGGCGGGCCACCACCGAGATGACGACGCCGTCGATGATCTGCCCGGCCGAGATCGGGGAGGCGCTGATGCCGATGAAGGTCGGGTTCCACTTGAAGCCGAGCATCACCGGGTAGGTGAACTCCTCGCTCGCGACGGTCACTCCTGCCGTGCAGAGCAGCGCGGGCGCCACGAACGCGAGATAGCTCACGCCGCCGACGGCGGTCGGCCCCATGTTCGCGCTGACCAGGCTCCCGAGGCCGACCCCCATCGCGAAGAGATAGAGGAACGGGTTGCCGAAGCCCGTGACGAGCAGCGTCTGCAGGTACGCGCGCATGACCCGGAACCGGTGCTCGGCCACGTACCAGGCGCCGAACCGCCGTGGGCGCCCTGCACCGGCGAGGGCCGCCCTCGTGCCCTCGCCCGCCGAGGTGGTCGCACTCATTCGATCAGGCTCCGCCCGGTGAGCCGCAGGAAGACGTCTTCGAGGCTCGACCGGCGCACGAGGCTCGTGAGCGGGTGGAGGCCGCGCTCGGTCAGCCGGGCCAGCTCGGCCTCCCCGTCGTCGCTGTAGACCAGGATGCGGTCGGGAAGCACCTCGACCCGCTCCCCGATGCCCTCGAGACGCGGCGCGACCTCCGCATTGCGATCGGAGCCGAACCGCACCTCCAGCACCTCGCGGGTGGAGTACTCGCGGATGAGCGAGGCGGGTGTGCCCTCCGCCATGATCGTGCCCTTGTCGACCACGACGAGGCGGTCGCAGAGCTGCTCGGCCTCGTCCATGTAGTGGGTGGTCAGCAGGAGAGTCGTGCCCTGCTCCTTGAGCCGGAACAGCCGGTCCCAGAGGATGTGCCTGGCCTGCGGGTCGAGCCCCGTCGTCGGCTCGTCGAGCAACAGGATGCGCGGGTCGTTGATGAGCGCCCTCGCGATGGTCAGGCGGCGCTTCATACCGCCCGACAGGTCGTCGACCTTCGCCTTGGCCTTGTCCTCCAGCTGCGCGAACGCCAGCAGCTCGTCGGCGCGCTGCCGCACGTGCGCCGACGGGAGGCCGAAGTAGCGCCCGTAGACGATGAGGTTGTCGCGCACGCGCAGCTCGGTGTCGAGGTTGTCGGACTGCGGGACGACGCCGAGCTGCGACCGGATCTCAGGCCCGTGCTGGTCGGGATCGAGCCCGAGGATGCTCAGCTCGCCGGCGGTGCGCGTCGAGACCGCGCCGATCATCCGCATGGTCGTCGACTTGCCCGCGCCGTTCGGGCCGAGCAGACCGAACGACTCCCCCGCTTCGACCTCGAAGCTGATGCCGTCGACGGCCGGGAAGTCTTTGTACCTCTTGACCAGGTCGATGGCGGTGATGACAGACGTCGGCATAGTTCAGCACTGTATCCCCGGGGACCGACATCGCCGGAGACCGGGCCGTGGCCGGAGTTTCAGCAAACAGGCAGTCCACAGGAAGTACGGTCGAATCAGCATCCCGAAACCCCTTCGAAGGAACACCCATGAGCACCCAGACCAGCGCGAGCACGCAGACCAGCGCTCCCCCGCGTCGTCGTTCGCCGTTCGCCCGCCGGGAGGCGGACTCCGGGCCGCGCGCCCGGTTCAGCCAGCTCCTCCCCTACCTGCTCGAGCATCGCGCGGTGCTGTCCGTCGTCGTCGTGCTGAGCGTGCTGGGGGCGGCGGCGAGCCTCGCCCAGCCGCTGCTGGTCAGTCAGGTGATCACCCTGGTCGGCAAGGGGGAGCCGCTGAATGGCATCGTCTGGGGGCTCGTGGCCCTGGTCGTCGTTTCGGCTCTGATCTCGGGTTATCAGCACTACCTCCTGCAACGCACGGGCGAGGGCGTCGTGCTGTCGTCACGGCGCAAGCTGGTCGCCCGCCTGCTGCGACTGCCGATCAGCGAGTTCGACACCCGCCGCACGGGCGACCTCGTCTCCCGCGTCGGCTCGGACACCACGCTGCTGCGCGCCGTGCTCACCCAGGGGCTCGTGGAGGCCATCGGCGGCGCGCTCACCTTCATCGGCGCGCTCATCGCCATGCTCATCATCGACCCCGTGCTCCTGGGCCTGACCGTGCTCGTGGTGGCGGTCTCGATCGTCGTGGTGACGCTGCTGTCCGGGCGCATCCGCGTCGCCAGCCAGAAGGCGCAGACGAAGGTCGGCGACCTTGCGGCCGCGGTCGAGCGGGCGATCAGCTCGGTGCGCACGATCCGCGCCGCCAACGCCACCGACCGCGAGATCGCGGCCGTCGACGACGACGCGACCGGCGCCTGGCGGATGGGCATCCAGGTCGCGAGGATCTCGGCGCTGGTCGTCCCGGTCGCCGGGATCGCGATGCAGGTGTCGTTCCTGGTCGTGCTCGGCGTCGGCGGCTTCCGGGTCGCGAGCGGGGCGATCACCGTC
This sequence comes from Leifsonia sp. Leaf336, assembly GCF_001423695.1. Classification (GTDB taxonomy): domain Bacteria; phylum Actinomycetota; class Actinomycetes; order Actinomycetales; family Microbacteriaceae; genus Leifsonia. The sequence continues at coordinate 453,492 of NZ_LMOZ01000002.1, read as the reverse complement.
GCGAATCTGGTCGCGTTCATCCTCTTCCTCTTCATGATGATCCTGCCGCTCGGCCAGGCCTTCGGCGCCATCACCGCCGTCAACTCGGCCCTCGGAGCGCTCGGCCGCATCCAGGAGATCCTCGATCTGCCCACGGAGGACCAGCACGATCGCGAGATCGCACCGCTCGCGCTGACCGTCGGCGCGGCGAACGAGGGGCTCGCTCCCGACGCCCCCGCGATCGAGTTCGTCGACGTGAAGTTCGCGTACCCGTCGGCCCCGGAGCGCGACGAGGACTCGGCGGCTGCGGGCACGGCGCCGGGCACGGAGGCCATCGCGCTCGGCGCGCTCGGCGGCGTCGACGTCGTGGCGGAGGCGGAGGCCGCGGCCGGACTCGGGGACGACGCACCCGCGTCGACGCACGGCGGCGTGCTGCACGGCGTCAGCTTCCGCGTGCCCCGGGGCAAGCGGACCGCCCTGGTCGGGCCGTCCGGCGCGGGCAAGTCGACCATCCTGGCCCTGATCGAACGCTTCTACGACCCGGAGGGCGGCCAGGTGCGCTTCGGCGGCATGGACGTGCGCACCCTCGACCGGGTCGGCCTCCGCTCGAACATCGGCTACGTCGAGCAGGATGCTCCGGTGCTCGCCGGCTCGCTGCGCGACAACCTGCGCCTGGCCACGCCGGACGCCACCGACGAGGAGTGCGTCGACGTCCTCCATGCGGTCAACCTCACGGAGGTGCTGGAACGCAGCGACCTCGGGCTCGACGCCCCGGTGGGCGAGGACGGCATCATGCTCTCCGGCGGCGAGCGCCAGCGGCTCGCGATCGCCCGCGCGCTGCTCGCGGCCCCGCCCGTCCTGCTGCTGGACGAGTCGACGTCGAGCCTCGACGGCCGCAACGAGCAGCTGATGCGGGAGGCGATCGACGCCGTGGCGGAGGACCGCACCCTGCTGGTGATCGCCCACCGGCTGTCGACCGTCGTCGACAGCGACCAGATCGTCGTGCTCGACCACGGCCGCGTCGTCGGCGTCGGAACCCACTCCGAGCTCGTCGAGAGCACCCCGCTCTACCGCGACCTCGCCAAGCACCAGCTCCTCGTCTGAGTCACCGCGCGGTACCCACACCGACTCCACGAAAAACCGCCGAGTACGCGGACAGTACGCGTACTCGGCGGTCGCCCGCGGTCAGGCGCGGGGGCTTCGGGACGGGCTCGACGCGGTCACGCTCGGAGCTGGTAGCGGAGAGAGGCGAGCTCGGCCCGCAGCGCCGCCGGCACGCGGGTGCCGAAGCGCTCGAAGAACTCCTCCGTCAGATCGCACTCGGCGAGCCAGCTCTCGCGGTCGACCTCGAAGAGCTCCGCGACGTCGGCCTCCGGGAGGTCGAGACCGTCCAGGTCGAGCTGCTCGACCTTCGGGAGCCGGCCGATCGGCGTCGACACCGCGTCGGCGGTGCCCTCGACCCGGCGCGCGATCCACTCGATCACCCGCGAGTTCTCGCCGAAGCCCGGCCACAGGAACCGACCGTCATCGCCCTTGCGGAACCAGTTGACCTGGAACACGGCCGGAGCGTTCTCGCCCAGCTTCTCGCCGACCTCCAGCCAGTGGCCCCAGTAGTCCGCCATGTTGTAGCCGCAGAACGGGAGCATCGCGAACGGGTCGCGGCGCAGCTCGCCGACCGTGCCCTCCGCCGCCGCCGTCTTCTCCGACGAGACGGTCGCGCCGATGAAGACGCCGTGCTTCCAGTCGCGCGCCTGCGCCACGAGCGGAACGTTGGTGGCGCGGCGGCCTCCGAACAGGATGGCGTCGATCGGCACGCCGTCGAACGCGTCCCAGTCGTCGGCGATGGACGGGCACTGCGCGGCGGACACGGTGAACCGGGAGTTCGGGTGCGCGGCCGGACGCCCGCTCGCGGGAGTCCAGTCGTTGCCCTGCCAGTCGATGAGGTGCGCGGGAGGCTCCTCGGTGAGGCCCTCCCACCACACGTCGCCGTCGTCGCGCAGCGCCACATTGGTGAAGATCGTGTTGCCCCACAGGGTCTCGACCGCGGTCTTGTTGGTGAGCTCTCCCGTACCCGGCGCGACGCCGAAGAAGCCCGCCTCGGGGTTGATCGCGCGCAGCCGGCCGTCCGGCCCCTCGCGCAGCCAGGCGATGTCGTCGCCGATCGTCTCCACGGTCCAGCCGGGGATGGTCGGCCGCAGCATCGCGAGGTTGGTCTTGCCGCACGCCGACGGGAACGCCGCCGCGAAGTGGAAGGCGCGGCCCTCGGGCGAGGTGACCTTGACCAGCAGCATGTGCTCGGCCAGCCAGCCCTCGTCGCGCGCCATCGCCGAGGCGATCCGCAGCGCGAAGGCCTTCTTGGCGAGGATGGCGTTGCCGCCGTAGCCGGAGCCGTACGACCACACCTCCCTGGTCTCCGGGAACTGGACGATGTACTTGGTCTCGTTGCACGGCCAGGTCACGTCGTCGTGGCGGACTCCCGCGTCGTCGATCAGCGGGGCGCCGACGCTGTGCACGGTCGGCACCCACGGCTGCCCGGCCTCGATCAGGTCGAGCACGGCGCCGGTCACGCGCGTCATCTTCGCCATGCTGACGGCGACGTACGCGGAATCGGTCAGCTCGACGCCGACCTGCGAGATCGGACCGCCGACCGGGCCCATCGAGAACGGGACGACGTACATGGTGCGTCCCCGCATGCTGCCGGCGAAGACCTCGCGCAGCTCGGCGCGCATGGCCGCCGGCTCGCGCCAGTTGTTCGTCGGGCCGGCGTCGTCCTCGGCGAGCGAGCAGATGAAGGTGCGGTCCTCCACTCGGGCCACGTCACCGGGATCGGTGCGGGCGAGGAAGCTGTTGGGGCGCCACTCCGGGTTCAGGCGGATGAGCTTTCCCTCGGCGACGAGCTGCTTGGTGAGGCGGTCCTCCTCCCCCGGTGTGCCGTCGCACCAGACGATCGACTCCGGCTGGGTCAGGTCGGCGATGCCGGCGACCCAGGCCCGGAGGCCGTCGAGACCGGTCAGGCCCGCGATGCCTCCCGTGCTCTTCGTGTCGTGCGATGGGGTCACGCGGTGATCGACGGCGTCGTGCGCCTGGTCGGTCCTGGGGAGCTCGGCGATGCTCATTCCGGCGGTCCTCTCGTTCGGAAAGATCGTGGTCTGTATCCAGCATCAGGCAGGATTCATGGCCCTGGGCGAGAATCGTGGCGTTAAGAATCAGGATTCTTTCGCTATTGTGAAGGCATGGACTCCCTCGCCTCCGAGCCGGTGACCGCGGACGTCGCAACCCTCGGCCACCGCATCCGGCACTTCCGCACGCAGCGCGGCCTCACCCTCGACGAGCTCGGGGCGGCGGCCGGCGTCGCGGCCAGTCAGCTCTCATTGATCGAGAACGGCAAGCGCGAGCCGCGCATCTCCCTGCTCGGCACTCTCGCGTCCGCGCTCGGGGTGCAGCTCGCCGACCTGCTCTCCGCCGAGCCGCCGGACGAGCGCGCCGCACTGGAGATCGAGCTCTCCCGCGCGCAGCGGGGCACCCTCTACGGCTCCCTCGGTCTCCCCACCGTCAAGCCGACGAAAGGCACCCCTACCGAGACGCTGGAGGCTCTGGTCGGCCTCCACCGCGAACTCTCACGGAGGGCGAGCGAGGCCATCGCGACGCCCGAGGAGGCGCGGAGGGCGAACACCGAGCTACGCGAGCGGATGCGCGGCCAGAACAACTACATCTCCGACATCGAGGTGCTCGCCGAGGAGCGCGTGCGCGCCTCCGGCCATGTCCGCGGCGCCCTCACCCACCGCGAGGTGAGCGTGATGGCGGAGCAGTTGGGCTTCGAGCTGATCTACGTCGACGACCTCCCCCGTTCCACCCGGTCGATCACCGACCTCGAGAACGGGCGCATCTACCTGCCGCCGGCCTCGATCCCTGGCGGTCACGGCCTCCGGTCGATGGCGCTGCAGGCGATGGCGCACCGGCTGCTCGGCCACGAGCGTCCCGCCAGCTACGCAGACTTCCTGCGTCAGCGGCTGGAGATCAACTACTTCGCGGCGTGCTGCCTGATGCCGGAGGCCGCAGCGGTCGCGTTCCTGCAGCAGGCGAAGAAGGAGAAGGACCTCGCCGTCGAGGACTTCCGCGACGCATTCGGGGTGACCCACGAAGCGGCGGCGCTGCGCCTGACCAACCTGGCGACGCGGCACCTCGACATGCCCCTGCATTTCTTGCGGGTCGGCGACGACGGCACGCTCTACAAGGGCTACGAGAACGACGGCCTCCCGCTGCCGACCGACGTGACCGGTTCGATCGAGGGGCAGGTGGTCTGCCGCAAGTGGGGCGCCCGCAACGCCTTCGCGCGCACCAACCGCACGACGGAGTTCTACCAGTACACCGACACCCCGGCCGGCACCTACTGGTGCTCGACGCAGACGGGCAGCACGGCCGAGGGCGGATACTCGATCAGCGTCGGCGTGCCCTTCGACCAGGCCAAGTGGTTCCGCGGTCGGGAGACGACGGAACGGGCGGAGTCGCGCTGCCCCGACGAGTCGTGCTGCAAGCGGGCGCCGGCCGCGCTGACCGGGCACTGGTCGGGCAAGGCGTGGCCGAGTGCGCGCCTGCACGCGCACATCCTGTCGCCGCTGCCGTCCGGGTCGTTCCCCGGCGTCGACGACTCCGACGTGTACACGTTCCTGGAGGCGCACTCCGACGTGTGAGATTCCTCACGAATGCCTTGATTCGTGGCACGAAAGTGTGGATTCGTGACGAATCTCGGTTACTTCGGCTGCATGCGGATGGCGCCGTCGAGGCGGATCGTCTCGCCGTTGAGCATCGGGTTCTCTACGATGGAGCGCACCAGCTGGGCGTACTCCGCCGGCCGGCCGAGGCGCGAGGGGTGCGGCACCTGCGCGGCGAGCGAGTCCTGCGCCGCCTGCGGAAGCCCCGCCATCATCGGCGTCTCGAAGATGCCAGGCGCAATGGTCACCACCCGGATCAGGCTGCGCGCGAACTCCCGCGCGAGAGGCAGCGTCATCGCGGCCACCCCGCCCTTGGAGGCCGAGTAGGCCGTCTGGCCGATCTGCCCGTCGAACGCGGCGACGGAGGCGGTGTTCACGATGACGCCGCGCTCCTGGCCGCCCGGTGCGTCCTCCCCCACCGGCTCGGTCTCGACCATCGCGGCCGCGGCCAGTCGCACCACGTTGAAGGTGCCGATCAGGTTGACCCGGACGACCCGCTCGAAGCTCTCCAGCGGGAGGATGCCGTCGCGGCCGAGCACCTTCTGGGCCGTCGCGATGCCGGCGCAGTTGACCACGATCCGCAGCGGCGCCAGGGCGCTCGCGGTCTGGACGGCCTCCTGAACCTGCTCGACGTCCGTGACGTCGGCCGGCACGAACCGGGCGTGCGGACCGAGGGCGACCGCGGCCTTCTCGCCCTCCGAGCTGGGGAGGTCGAGGATCACGACGCGCGCGCCGGCCTCCGTGAGCGCTCGCGCGGTGGCGTTGCCGAGTCCGCTGGCGCCTCCGGTGACCAGGGCGGAGCAACCGTCGATCTGCATGAGTGTCCTTTCGTCGCGAAGAGCGGTGGTTCAGAAGAGCAGAGGGTTCAGACGAGCTCGATGAGGGTGGCGTTGGCGGTGCCTCCACCCTCGCACATGGTCTGGAGGCCGTAGCGGCCGCCGACCGCCTCCAGCTCGTTCAGGAGGGTGCCGAGCAGCCGCGTCCCGGACGAGCCGAGTGCGTGGCCCAGCGCGATGGCGCCGCCTCGCGGGTTCAGCCGGGCCGGGTCGGCGTCGAACTCGCGCTGCCACAGCAGCGGCACCGGAGCGAAGGCTTCGTTGACCTCGTAGGCCTGGATGTCGTCGAGCTTCACCCCGCTGCGGTCGAGCAGCTTGCGGGTCGCCGGGAGGATCCCGGTGAGCATGAAGAGCGGGTCGCTGCCGGTCACCGCGAACGAGTGGAACCGCGCCCGCGGCCTGAGCCCGAGCCGTTTCGCCGCCTCCGCGCTCATGATCAGCGCGGCCGACGCCCCATCGGTGAGCGGCGACGAGTTGCCGGGGGTGATCCGCCAGTCGAGCTGCGGGAACCGCGCCGCCAGCGCGTCCGTGCGGAACGACGGCGCCAACGTCGCGAGCTTCTCGACCGTCGTGCCCGGCCGGATGGTCTCGTCGGCCTCCACACTGCCGCTGTCGGGCGTCGGCACCGGCACGAGCTCGCCCTCGAAGGCCCCGGAGGCGGCTGCCTCCGCGGCGCGGCGGTGCGACTCGGCGGCGAACGCGTCCAGCTCGTCCCGCGCGATGCCCCAGCGCTCGGCGATCAGCTCCGCGGCGACACCTTGGTTGACCAGGCCTTCGGGGTAGCGCGAGTGCAGCAGTTCGCCGCCGAGGGAGGCTCCGCCCACGTTCGAACCCATCGGCGCACGGCTCATCGACTCGACCCCGCAGGCGATGACGATGTCGTATGCGCCGGCGATTACGCCCTGCGCGGCGAAAGCCGCCGCCTGCTGGCTCGACCCGCACTGCCGGTCGATCGTGACGCCCGGCACGCTCTCCGGGAAGCCCGCGCTGAGCGCGGCGGTCCGGGTGATGTTGCCCGCCTGCTCGCCGGACTGCGTGACGCAGCCTCCGATGACGTCATCGACGAGCGCCGGGTCCAGTCCGTTGCGGTGCACGAGCTCGGCGAGCACGCCCGCCAGGAGGTCGGCGGGGTGGATGTCCGAGAGCTCCCCTCCCGGCTTGCCGCGGCCGGAGGGCGTGCGGACGACGTCGACGATGACGGCTTCGGTCGGCATGGTGGTGCTCCTCGGTTCAGGCCGTGAACGGATCGGGCGTCAAGGTGTACTTCGTGCTGAGGTACTCGTGGATGCCCTCCGGGCCTCCCTCGCGCCCGAGCCCCGACTGCTTCACACCGCCGAACGGCGCCGCCGCGTTCGACACGACGCCGACGTTGAGCCCCATCATCCCGGTCTGCAGGCGCTCGATCATCCGCTGACCGCGGGCGAGGTCCTTCGTGAAGACGTACGAGACCAGGCCGAACTCGGTGTCGTTGGCGATGCGCACCGCTTCGTCCTCGTCGCGGAAGCGCACGATCGACAGCACCGGGCCGAAGATCTCCTGCCGCAGGATCTCGCTGCCCGCACGCACGTCGGTGACGACGGTCGGCTCGAAGAACGTGCCGGCTCCGGAGACGCGCGAGCCGCCGGTCAGCACTGTCGCGCCCCGGGCGACCGCGTCCTCCAGCAGCTCGGCGGCCTTGTCGACCGCGTCCGCGTTGATCAGCGGGCCGATGGTGACGCCGTCCTCGGTTCCGCGGCCGATCTTCATCGCCTTGACCCTCTCGGTCACCCGGCGCGCGAACTCGTCGGCGACGTCCTCGTGCACGATGAACCGGTTGGCCGCCGTGCACGCCTCGCCGATGTTGCGGAACTTCGCCAGCATCGCGCCGTCGACCGCGCGGTCGAGATCGGCGTCGTCGAACACGACGAACGGCGCGTTGCCGCCGAGCTCCATGGAGGTGCGCAGCACGTTCTCCGACGCCTGCTGCAGCAGCTTCCTGCCCACCTCGGTCGAGCCGGTGAACGACAGCTTGCGCAGGCGCGGGTCGGCGATGATCGGCGCCGACACCTTTCCCGAGGTGGAGGTCGTGATCACGTTGAGCACGCCGGCCGGCAGCCCGGCGTCCTCCAGCAGGCGGGCGAAGTACAGCGTCGTCAGCGGGGTCAACTCGGCCGGCTTGACGACGACCGTGCAGCCCGCGGCCAGGGCCGGCGCGATCTTGCGCGTCGCCATGGCCAGCGGGAAGTTCCACGGCGTGATCAGGAAGCACGGCCCGACGGCGTGCTGCGACACGATCATCCGGCCCGTGCCCTCGGGGTTGGTCGCGTAGCGGCCGGCGATGCGCACGGCCTCCTCCGAGAACCAGCGCAGGAACTCGCCGCCGTAGGTGACCTCCCCGTTGGACTCGGCCAGCGGCTTGCCCATCTCGAGCGTCATCAGCAGCGCGAACTCGTCACGACGCTCCTGCAGGAGGTCGAACGCGCGACGGAGGATCTCCCCGCGCGTGCGCGGCGGGGTGGCCGCCCACGCATCGGCCGCGGCGACTGCGGCGTCCAGCGCGCGGGCCCCGTCCTCCTCGGACGCGTTCGCGATCTCGCGGATGAGGTCGCCGGTGGCCGGGTCGAACACCTTCAGCGTCCCGTTCGCTCCCGGCAGCCATTCGCCGCCGATGAAGAGGCGATCGGGCACGCGTTCGAGCAACGTCTTCTCGTCCATGGTGTTTCCTCCTGGCTCGGTTCTGCTCAGTCTTCGGCGGCCGCCTGCACCAGCGGCACGCTGCGGCTCTCGATCTTGGTCTCCAGCGCGATCACCGTGGAGGTGCGGCTGATCCCCGAGTCGCCCAGGATCCCGTTGATCACCCGCTGCAGATCGGCGTTGGAGCGGGCGACCACCCGGATCAGCAGGTCGCCCGACCCGGTGACGGTGTGCACCTCCAGCACCTCGGGGATGCCGCGCAGGTGCTCGACGACCGAGAGGTCGCTCTGGGTGATCTCGGCCGTCACGAACGCCGTGACGGGGAACCCCAGCCGATGGCTGTCGATCGTCGGCGCGAAGTCTTTGACCACGCCGGTGCGCTGCAGCCGGTCGAGCCGGGCCTGCACCGTGCCGCGCGCGACGCCGAGCCGACGGGAGGCCTCGAACACACCGAGCCGTGGTTCCGCCGTGAGCAGGGCGATGAGGTCGGCGTCCAGCCTGTCGATCATGCGCACTCCTTCGCTCCTCGCACATCGTACGACCGCGGTGACCACTCACCTACACGCTGACCGAAGCTCCCAGGAACGGGAGCGCAGCCTGCTTGAACGCGCGCGCACTCAGCGTGGTGATGTGGTTGCGGCGCGGGATCACCACGAGCTCGGCGCCGAGGAGACGGGCCGCTCGGTCGGCATCCTGGGCCACGGGGTCGGTCTCGCCGGCGACGACCAGTGTCGGCACGGAGGAAGCGAGCGGCAGCGGATGCTGCGCCATCCCGGTCGCGCACGCGGCGAGCGCCTCGCGGTCGACGCCGGGAGCCTCACGCAGCGACGACAGCAGCGGCGCCAGCGGGGAGTCCGCCGGGAGCGTGTCCGCTCCCTCCAGGATCGCCTGCCGCACAGCCTCCACACCCCAATGCCCGAACTGCTCGACCGTGCCGACGCCGCCGACCACGAGCCGCCGCACGCGCTGCGGCGCCAGGCCCACGAGCGCGAGCGCCACCCAGCTGCCCATGGAGTATCCGATGACGTCGACGCGGTCGAGGCCCTGCTCGTCGAGGGCGGAGATCAGGTCGGCGGCGAGGAGGTCGGGCGAGTAGTCGGCCGGATCGTGCGGGGCGTCGCTGCCGCCGTGCCCGCGCAGGTCGGGGACCACCGAGCCGCGCCCGGCCTCGGCGAGCGCCGAAACCCAGCCGGTCGCCTCCCAGGTGAGGGCGCCGGTCGTGGCGAAGCCGTGGACCAGCAGGACGGGGTCGGCTCCGGGATGCCGTTCGACGTGGAGGCGCATAGCTCCATCCTCCCCGATCGCCGGGCGGTGCGGCAGCGTCAGACGCCGGCCGTCACGCGGGCGCGCATCCGGTCGGCGAGGGCGTCGGCGGTGTCGGCGACCTCGGCGAAGTAGTCGTCGTCGACGGTTCCGGTGGCGCGGAGGCGCTGCTCGCAGACCACCAGCGGGTCACGGGCGGGCCAGGCCGCCGGCTCGGGCAGCACGGCGTCGATGAGGATCGGGCCGAGGCCGGCGCGGGCGTGCTCCAGGGCCTCCAGCGTCGCCTCGTGCACCGCGAGCGCGTCGGAGCCGTCGACCAGCAGGACGGGCATCGAGGTGCCTCCCGAACGGCCGGAGCCGGAGAGGAACACCACGGGAAGGGCCGCTGCGCGAGCCGTGCCGACCGCGGTGCGCAGCTCGGCAGCGCTCCCGGAGCCCGCACCGACGGGCGCCAGCGCGCACGCGCCGGTGCGGTCGAGCTTGGCGCCCAGCGCCCAGCCGACGGCGTGCGTCACCGAGCCCTCGAGTGCAGCGCCGAGCGCCCCGCGGCGCGCGCTCAGCACGGCGGCCGGGTCTGCACCGAGCGCGATCGCGATGCCGGGCTCGTGGGCTGCGGGGAACGCGCGGTCGCGCGCGGGGTCGAGCGCCGACGCTGCCCCGACGTGCACGGCCTCGCGGCCGCGGGAGTCGATGTGGGAAGGGAGGAGGCCGCGGCCGCGCAGGACGACCGCTTCACGGTCGAGTCTGCGGACGGTCGCCATCGTCCGGTAGAGCCGTCGGAGCAGTGCGGCGACGTCGGCGCGGGTTCCGATGACCGGCTCGAGGATCGTGGAGGTCATATGTTCCACTCTCGCCGACCCCTGCGCCGGGCGGCAACGAACGCGACGGCGGACGCGCATCCTGTTCAGCGCGCGGCGCCGACGACCGCGCTCCGCCCTACAGGGTGCGCAGCGCGATGACCATCGGGGTCAGCGCTGCGGCGCGTTCCGCCAGAGCTTCGACGGCCACCAGATCGCCCGTCCGATGTCGTACGAGAGGGCAGGGACGAGCAGCGAGCGGACGAGCACGGTGTCGAGCAGCACGCCGAACGCCACGATGAAGGCGATCTGCACGAGGAACAGGATCGGGATGACGGCGAGGGCCGCGAAGGTCGCCGCGAGCACCACACCGGCGGAGGTGATGACGCTCCCGGTCATCCCCAGGCCCCGCAGGATGCCGGGCCGCGTGCCGATCCGCAGCGACTCCTCCCGTACCCGCGTCATCAGGAAGATGTTGTAATCCACCCCGAGGGCCACCAGGAAGACGAACCCGAAGAGCGGCACGCTGGCGTCCGCGCCGGGGAATCGGAACAGGTGGTCGAACACCAGGGCGGAGACGCCGAGCGCGGCGGCGTACGACAGCACGACGCTGGCGATCAGGAGGACCGGCGCGACGATCGACCGCAGCAGCAGCATCAGCACCAGCAGGATGACGAGCAGCACGATCGGGATGATCTTCATCAGGTCGCTCTGGGCGGTGTCGTTGGTGTCGAGCGCGATCGCGGTCACCCCGCCCACGAGCACGCTCAAGTCGGTGCTCGGGAGGTCGTGGCGCAGCTCGCGGACGACCTGCTCGGCGGCCGCGGAGTCGGGCTGCGCCTTCAGCGTTGCCTGGACGAGCACCCGTCCGTCCTTCACCACCGGCGGCGCCGCGGCGCCCCCCGCGGCCGCCGGGCGGCCTCCGCCCGTGTAGAGGGTCGCGGTCGCGATGCCGTCGTTCTTCTCGGCGGCCGCGCGCACCGCCTCGCCGTCGGCCTCCTTCGCCACGATGATCACGGGCGCGCCCGAGCCGGCGTCGAAGTGCTTCGCGAGGACCTTCTGCCCGTCGGCCGCATCGGACTGCGACAACACCAGGTCGGTCTGCTCGACACCGTTGGCCTTGAGCTGGGTGAGCCCCAGGGCGCAGGCTGCGAGCAGCACGAACGACACGATCCAGGTGATCCGCGGCCGGTGGGCGATGAGCGCACCCACGCGCCGCCAGACACCGCGGATGCCGTTGAGCCCGGCGATGGCCTCCTCGTCGGTGTGCTTGTGCTCGTGGGCGTGGTCGCCGGCGTAGACGGGGCGGAACGGCCAGAACGCCGCGCGCCCGAACACCGCGAGCAGCGTCGGCAACAGGGTCAGCGCCGACAGCAGCGAGAACACGATGCCGATAGCGGCGATCGGCCCGAGGCTCTTGTTGGAGTTGAGGTCGGAGAACAGCAGGCACAGCAGGGCGAGGATGACCGTGGCGCCGGAGGCGAGGATCGGCTCGAAGGCCGCCTTCCACGCCTTCAGGATCGCCGTCCAGCGCGACTCGTCCTGCTGGAGGGCCTCCCGGTAGCGCGCCACGAGCAGCAGCGAGTAGTCGGTGGCGGCGCCGATCACCAGAATCGAGAGGATGCCCTGGCTCTGCCCGCTCAGCTTGATCCAGCCCCACAGCGCGAAGAGGTAGACGACGAGGATGGCGGCGCACAGCGCGAAGACGGAGGTCAGCAGCACCAGGACTGGCAGCAGCAGCGCGCGATAGACCAGCAGCAGGATGACGAACACCGCGCCGACCGCGACGAGCAGGAGGATGCCGTCGATGCCGCCGAACGCGTTGACCAGATCGGCGGTGAGCCCCGCGGGACCGGTGACCCAGCCCTGGGCTCCCGACGGCAGCTCGCTCTTCACGACGCTGCGCAGGTCGGCGACGACCGTCTTGACGTTGTTCGTGTCGGCGACCGGCACGATGAACTGCACGGCCGTGCCGTCCTCCGACGGGATCGGCCCGGCGACGCTCGTCGTCGCGCCGGACTCGGGCGCCTGGACGCCCTTCACCTCCCCGAGCTTCGTGGCGAGCTCGGAGTACGACGCGAGCTCGCTCCTCGGGATGGCGGAGTCGGACTGCACCACGACGATCGCCGGCACCGCGTCGGAGTCCGTGAACCGCTTCTGCCAGTCCTGCACCTCGGTCGACTCCGCGCTCGCGGGCAGGAAGGCGGCCTGGTCGTTGCTGGAGACGCTGGAGAGCTTGCCGAAGGTCGGGCCGCCGATGCCCGCCACCACCAACCAGATCAGGATGAGCGCCGTCGGCACCACGATCCGCAACCACAGTGACGGCTTGCCCGACATCACGCCTCCAATTAGCTAGCCAAGTTAGCAATCAGCATAGTGCCTAATTGGGGCCGCTCTCTAGTCGGTCGCGACGAGCTCCGCTCCCGCGCGGCCCAGCTCGGCCAGCGCCGCCTCCGACGACTCAGCCGCGACACCCGCGACGAGGTCGGTGAGTACGCGCACGCGCTGCCCGTGCGCCAGTGCGTCGAGCGCGGAGGCGCGCACGCAGTAATCGGTCGCGATGCCCGCGATGTCGACGATGTCGATCCCGTGCTCGTCCAGCAGGTTGTGAACCGTCGACCCCGCATCCGTACGCCCCTCGAAGATCGAGTAGGCGGGCACTCCCTGGCCTTTGCGGATGTGGTAGCCGACGCGGGAGGTGTCGAGCGCGGGGTGGTACTCGGCGCCGGCCGTGCCAGCGACGCAGTGCGGCGGCCAGGTGGAAACGAAGTCCGGATCGGCATCGGTGGCGAAGTGGCCGCCGTTGTCGTTGTCCGCGTCGTGCCAGTCACGGCTCGCGAGCACGATCGTGTACTCACCGGCGTGCGCGCGCAGGTGTTCGGTGATGGCCGCAGCGACCGCCGCTCCCCCGTCGACGCCGAGAGCGCCCCCCTCCGTGAAGTCGTTCTGCACGTCGATGATGAACAGCGCCTTGCCCACCGCTGCCTCCTCTGCTCAGCCGTTCATGAGGTTGTCACCACACTTGTAGAAGCCGGTGACGAGCGTGTCGATCGCCTGCTTGGCATTCTCGCTCACCGGGCCGAGCGCGAAGACCGCGAAGGTGAGCGGCGTGCCGTCGGCGGCGTCGACGATGCCGGACAGCGTGTAGCCGTTGTTGATCCAGCCGGTCTTGGCGTGCACGGCGCCGCGGGCGACCGCGTTGGCGCCGGTGAAGCGGCTGTAGCCCGGGCCGAGCGTGCCGGACTGACCGGAGACCGGCAGACCGTCGTAGACGACGCCCAGTCCGTTCTGGCGGTTGAGCACCTTGATGAACAGCTGGGTCAGGTATGCCGGCGGAACCGCGTTGTCGGCGCTGAGGCCGGAGCCGTCGGCGATGTGGATGCCGCTGGTGTCGATCCCGTAGCCCTTCAGCCCGGCGAGCACGCCCGCGTTCTCGGCCTCGAAGGTGTTGCCGGCGCCGGCCTTGATCGCCACAAGGCGCGCGAGCTCCTCCATGATCGTGTTGTCGGAGTACTTCATCGCCTGATCGATCAGCGTGGTGACCGGCTGCGACTGCACGGCGGCCAGCTGGCGCGCTCCCGCCGGAGCGGAGCCGGAGGTGACCGGGACGTTGGTGCCCAGGTACTGCTGGAAATACTGCACGGCCCGCCCGACGGGGTCGGTGCTGCGCGGCGACTCCACCGCTCCCGGGTCGTTGCGGTCGCCGTCGACCATCAGGGCCGACATGTAGGGCGTCGAGCCCTCGACCACGCGCTCCTCGTGCTCGTCCCAGCTGGGCTGCCACAGCGGGCCGCCGAACAGGGAGGCGTCGACCACGATGGAGGTGACGGGCTGACCGCCGAGTGCCTGCTTGGTCTGGTTGGCGAGGTCCTGGATGGACGGAGCGCCCGTGTAGAAGGCGCCCTGGCCTCCGGGCAGCCGCGACAGCGTCACGTCGCCGCCTCCGACGATCACGACCTGGCCGGGTACGCTGCCGGCGACGACTGTCGTCTGGACGCGGTAGTCGGGGCCGAGGGTCGCGAGCGCGGCGGCCGACGTCAGGGTCTTGAGCACGGAGGCCGTCGGGCCGGGCTTGGCGCCGTTGCGGTCGAACAGCACCGCGCCGGTCTTCGCGTTGACGACCTGGGCCTCCAGGTTGCCGAGCCGGCCGTCCTGAGCGAGGGAGGCCACCGAGCAGGTGCGGATGCGGCTCGCCGCCGGCTGCGCGGCGGGCACGGGACGAGCCGGGTCGACGGTGGGGGTCGCCGTGGGCGTCGGCGTGCTGCTGGCCGAGTGCGTCGGCGAGGCCACTCCCGCCGCCTTCGCCGGAGCACTGCCCATGGTCGCACCGAGCGCGACGCTGCCCGTGCCGAGGATCACGAAGGCGACCGCCGCCCCCGCAGCCATCCAGGCCTTGGGGTGGCTGCGGATCGCGGAGAGGACTCCCGCCGCCGCTGCCGCCACCGCGCCTCCCGCGGCGCCTCCCCGTGCCGGGGTCGCGGCCGCCCGGCGGCCGGAACGGGTCGCCGTTTCACCGGGCTCGCTCGTCGCAGAGGAGTCGCCGGTCGGGGGAACAAGCGGGAAAGTGTTCGTCGATTCAGACTCGGTGCCGTCGGGCAGACCGGAGTCGCGCTGGTCCGATTCGCGCATCCGGGTATATTACCCACGTTCCCTGAGAGCACCAATCGCCACCGTCCGGCCGCTCGATGGAACCTTTCCCGCCGACCGGACATGAGGGGATATGGAAACAGGGAGTTTCGACGAGGCCGACGCCTGGTCGAGCGCACGCAGCGGGGACTCCGCCGCGTTCGCCACGCTCTTCGACCGGCATCGCGACCGCGTCTTCGGGCAGGCACTGCGCCTGCTCCGCGACCCGCACGAAGCGGAGGACGCCACTGCCATGGTGTTCCTGGAGGCCTGGCGCCGCCGCGACGCCGTGCACGTCGTCGACGGGACGATCCTCCCCTGGCTGCTGGTGACGACCAACAACGTCATCCGCAACCAGACGCGCAGCGCCCGCCGGTACCGCACGGCGCTCGCACGCCTCCCGAAGCCCGAGACCCAGGGCGACCACGCGGTGGACATCGACGCGTCGATCGACAACGGCCCGCGCGAGAAGCGCGTGCGCGACGCCTTCGCCGCGCTTCCGCCCCGCGATCAGGACGTCATCACGCTCTGCGTGCTCGAGGAACTGCCCCTCGCGGAGGCCGCGGCGACCCTCGGCGTCCCGGTCGGCACCGTCAAATCGCGGCTCTCCCGGGCCAAGCGCAAGCTCGGCGACCTCACGCTCGGCATGGCCGAGCCCATCCTCGAAGGAGGTGCGCAATGACCACCAGCAACCCGACCCCGGCGTTCGACGCCGCCCGCAGCGCCGCCATCCGCGAGCTGCTCATCCAGACGGTGGATGCCGCGCCCTCCCGCCGCCCCACCCGGCGCTTCGCGATGGTCGCGGCGCTCACCGGCGTCGCCCTGGCTCTCGCGGGCGGCACTGCGGCGCTCGCGCTGACGGGCGTCCTCCGCTTCGCGGAGCCCGAGCCGGCGCCCGCGCCGGTCGTCCCGTCGTCGGCCACACCGACACCGACCCCGACACCCACGCCGACCCCGACGCAGGCACCGATCGTGCAGTCGACGCCGATCCTGCCGCACGACGTGGACGCCCTCCCGGCGCAACCGAGTTGGACGCTCGACCTCCCCGGCGCGGACGACGGGTGCACAGGAACGCAGTCGTACTCGCTGTCGGACGGCCGTGCGCTGTATCTGACGGGGACCCGTCCCAAAGAGTACGAGGGCTCGGATTGCATCGACGAGACGCACGAGGACATTGCGCTCACGCTCGTCGACACGTCGAACGGAACGACGCTCTGGACGCGCGAGTGGGCATTCGATGTCGCGAGCCTGGGGCAGAGGATGACCGACCTGCAGGTTCTCGGCACATCGGGACGGGCCTTCATCGCCTACGGGGCGGACGACGTAGGACCCCACGAGGTCATCGATCTCCGGACCGGCCGGACGCTGGGGCCGTACACCCTCGGTGAAGGCACTTTCCCTCTACGGGATCGGATAGCGCTGCCAGACGACTCGGGAGACCTCATCGCCATCCAGCACAACACCGACGCCCGGGGCACGCCGGTGTCCGACGATGTCGCCATGAGGGTCGACCCCCTCACACCCGATCGACCAGTGTGGACGGTCACGCTGCCCGGCTTCGGCACCTCCATGAACGGGACGACGCTGGGATCGGGGGTGATCGACCTCTCGACGCAGTGGCACGACGGTTGGGCGGGCGACCGCCTCCTGGACGCGGCGACGGGTGCAGTGATAAGGGGTGACAACCCGTTCCGTATCACCTACCCCACGCGAGATGTCCTGGTCGACTACGACTGGAACAGCCCCGTGTCGTCCGCGAGCGGTTACGACGCGCGAGGGCACCGGCTCTGGAACCGGACCTTCGGGCCCAATCCGAGCCTCCAGGAGGTCAGGATGCCCGGAGCGCTACCGGGGCGGCCGTCCTTCGGTGACGCCAACGGCCTCGGAGCCGGCTGGTTCCTGGTCACGACGAAATCAGACGTCATGTTGGTCGACGAGACGACGGGACAGGACGTCTGGAACGTCCCCCGCTCGACGTGCGTCGATGGAGAACAGAACGCGAACCCGGTTCTGGACACCGCTCGCAATGCGATCATCGTCCGGTACTCGACCGGAGCGCTCTGCAGCTACTCCGTCGACGACGGCCACCCGGTCAGCTCGGGCTCTTATGCCGACACGTCGATTCCGGGTCTGTTCTCAGGCTCGCGCAACCTTTACGGCTACCGACGGGCCCCCTATACGGATCCCGGCCAGCCAGGCTCGGCGTGGGATCTGGCGACGGGCAAGCTGCTCTGGACCCTCCCCCGAACCAGCTGGTCGACGACCTGGGAGTTCGATGGAGGGTACCTGGTCAGCGGAACGGGCACGCACCTCGAGTCGATCGGCTGACCCGGCCTCCCGATCACGGAACGGCGACCACCCCGTAGTTCGCGAACTTGACGGTGACGGGCGACGGGCTGGCCGTGCCCGACAGGTACGCTTTCAGCCCCACGTTGCCCGCTGCCTGCAGCGCGGCGGTGGAGTCGGTGGCGCTGACCTGCCAGTTCGTGGGCTGGGCCTGCGTGGCCGGCCAGAGCTTCGCCTGGATCGTCGTCGGGGAGGTGCCGAAGACCTGCACCCGCAGGGTCAGCTGCATCCCGGGCGTGTAGGTCACGCCGCTGACGACTGCCGACTGGATGGTCGTGCCGCTCTGCAGCAGCTGTACCTGCACTGCGCCGCTCGCGCTGATCCAGGCCCGCCCCTCGTAGGCCACCGAGCCGACCTGCCGGCCGATCGCCGAGACGAAGGCCCCGCCTCCGCTCGGCGCGATGTCGGTCGTGAGGGTGACCGTCGTGTCGGTGCGGGTCGACGAGACCGACTTGAGCAGCTCGGTCGCGGTCGTGCCTGCCGCGTCGGCGATGTTGCCCGTCCCGCTGCTCACCGAGTACTGCGTCGCGCTCCCCGAGCCCGTCCACGCGCCTCCGGTCTGCGCGCTGCCCCAGCCTCCGCTGACGGTCCTCTGGAAGGTGTCCTGAGCGATGGTGTTGCCGGAGTTCGCCGTGACCGTCACGGATTTCGAGGTCGAGTTCGTCGCGCCTTGGTTGTCGGTCACCGTCAGGGTCACGGTGTACGTGCCGGCTGCCGCGTAGGCGTGGCTCGCCGTCGAGCCGGTCGCGGTGCTGCCGTCGCCGAAGTTCCACGCGTACGACGCGATCGTGCCGTTCGGGTCGCTGGAGGCCGTGCCGTCGACGCTGATCGTCAGCCCGTTCTGCCCGACAGTGAACGACGCGACTGGCGGCGGGTTCGTGCCTCCGCCCGCGATCACGACCTGGTTGCCGCTACGGGCGATCTGGTTGCCGTCCGGGTCGGTGACCGTGAGCGTGTAGGTGTGCGCGCTCCCCGGCGTCAGGCCGGACTCGGTGAAGCTCATCGCGGAGGTGTTCCAGAAGTTGTTCCCCTTGGTCGTCGTGTAGACCGGGTTCGCCGTGTTGCCGTCACGCGAGAGCGCGTAGGTCAGCTGATAGTTGTCCATGTCGTACGTGGAGGTCCAGGCGATCCTCGCCTGCCCGGACGTCGACGAGCTGGCCGTCGGCGTGAGCGCCGTGTTGTTGTTCGGCCCCATCGTGCTGCGCGAGACGCTGTCCGTCGCGAACCGGGTGAGCCCGTACTGCGCCTTGCCGTTCACCGTCGGGAACTCGCCTCCGGCGACCACGTAGTTCGTGTTGCCCGAAAGGCTCCAGACCGCTTGTCCCTGGCCGGTGTAGGTGCCCGTCGAGAAGTCGGGGTACCACGTCAGCGGGCTCGGCGACGGCTGGCCCCTGAAGTTCGCGTACGACCTGTTGCCATCGTTCGTCAGGGTGCCCGTCCGGGCTTTCGAGAACGCCAGGGTGTGGTGATAGGTGCGCGGATTCGTCTCGGGGAACCCGCCGACGTTGCTGCACATGTGCGCATGCCCGGCCGCGTAGAGGACGTTGCCGATCGGCATGACGGTGTACGTGTCGCCGTGGCAGTCCTCCATCCAGACCAGGGCTCCGGTGACGGCGTCGGACGAGAATGCGCCCTCGAAGTTTCCGCCGGAGCCGAACACGTAACCCGAGCCGTAGACCCGGTCGGAGGTGGCGGCCAGCGCGGTGATGCCCGCGTTGACCCCGGCGTCGCGCACGATCGTGTTGGTCGGGAACGGCAGGACGGCGCCGGAGGTGCCGTCGACCATCGCGAGCCCGTAGTTGGCCGCACCGTCCATCTTCTGGAAGCGGCCTCCCGCGTAGACCCGGCTGCCGTCGGGACTGACCGCGAGAGCGTCCACGACGTAGTCGGCCGAGGCCTTCCACGACGTGACCAGCGAGCCGTTCGACGCGTCGATCTTCGCGATGTAGCCGGTGGCGATGCCGTTGACGCTGGTGAAAGTGCCGCCCGCGTAGAGGGCGGTGTTCGTGGCGGCGATCGCACGCACCTGGCTCGCCATCGCCGGACGGAACGAACTGATGATCTGCCCGGTCGCCGTGCTGATGGCCACGATCCGGTAGTAGGTAGCGCCTCCGGCGGTGGTGAAGTCGCCCGCGAGGTAGACGCGCGAGCCGTCCGGCGATGCGGCGACGGCGAGCGCCTGTGCGTTCAGCGGGACGTTGATGGTGGTCTTGAGGACGCCCGTGGTGACGTCATAGGCGAGGAAGTTGCTGCGCGGCGTCGTGTTCGACCCCGCGGGCGATCCCGACGGGCGCGCAGCCGTGAACTTCCCGGCGACGTAGACGGTGTTTCCGACGACTGTCTGAGCCCAGGCGACGCCGTCCATCTGGGTGGTGGGCAGCACGCTGCCGTCGACGGTCGGAGGCGTCGCAGGATTGGTCGGGTCGACCGGCCTGGTGTCGGCGGATGCGGCGCCGCCGATGCTCAGCCCTCCCCCGATCAGCAGCAGCGCACTAGCCACCGCGGTGAACATGCCGAGCACACGCGCCCGGCCGGACTTCGTCGTTGTGTCCATGACAGCCCCCGGCCAAACTGAATAATCCTCAGATCGGGGCCAGTCTACGCCGCATGGGCGGAGGGTGCACGAAAACCGTCGGGTCTTAGATGGAGGGACGACGACTCGAGGAAGACGGAGAAGTCGATCAGATGGAGCCGCCCAAGGGAATCGAACCCTTGACCTTCTCATTACGAGTGAGATGCTCTGCCGACTGAGCTAGGGCGGCGTGGCCGGACTCGCGCCCGGGCACAGTCAGATAGCTTACCCGATTCGGGAGGGTGCTCTCGACCATGCGCGGCCGTGGCCTCCGTCGCTCAGACCTGCTGCGCGCCGAGCGCCTGCAGCTGGGCGAACGAGCTGCGGAGCCGTTCGGCGAGGGGCTCGACGCCGCCGTGGTCGGCCCAGCACGACCACGCGTGCCGCATCCCCGCGAACGCGACGTAGGTGACGAGACGCGCGCGCTGATGCAACGCCTCCTCGTCCTCCGCGAGCTGCGGGTCGTCGTGCGCGAGGCGGCGCTGCACGACGGCGCTCAGGGCGTCCTCGAACTTGTGCATGCTCGCCATCCGCTGCGCGAACAGCTCGGGGTTGTCCTTCAGCAGCGAGCGGCGCAGCACGTGCAGCTCTTGCGCGCTGGCCGCGGTCTCGGCGGGGAGGCCGCCACCCAGGTCGCCGTCGAGGTCGCCTGTCTCGATCGCAGCGATGAGCAGTTTGCCCATGCCGTCGAGGATGGGCTCGGCCGGCCCGGCATCGATGAACTCTTCGATGCTCTCCTCGTCGGGCAGTTCGGGGAGCTCGCCGATGATCGCCGACTCTTTGGACGGGAAGTAGTTGAAGAACGTGCGCGGCGACACGTTGGCGGCATGGCTGATCTCGTCGACCGTCACCTTGTCGAACCCGCGCTCGCTCGCGAGCTCCAACGCCGCCAGCTGGATGGCACGCCTGGTCGCGATGCGCTTGCGCTCACGGAGGCCCAGCTCGCCGTCCGTCGTCCCGGTCACCACAGTCACGAGTCGATTATTTCACCGTCTGCAAAATTGCACCACTCACGCGGGGGCGTGGGTCCGACTCAGCAGGTCTTGCCCTTCGGTGGGATGGTGCCATCGACCAGGAACGAGTCGACAGCGCCGTTCACGCACGAGTTGGACTTGTTGTATGCGGTGTGCCCCTCGCCCTTGTAGGTGAGGAGGTGGCCGTTTTCGAGCTCCGATGCCATGTTCTTCGCCCACACGTACGGCGTCGCCGGGTCGTTGGTGGTGCCCACGACGAGGATGGGCGCGGATCCGGCCGCGGAGATCGGCCCCCGCTGCACCGTCGTCTTGTACGGCCAGTTGGCGCAGCCGATGTCGCCGTAGGCCATGTAGGGCCCGATCACGGGCGCGGCCTTGGCGAGCTCCTGCGCCTGCGCGCGCATCGTCGCCGGGTCGTCGTCGTAGCTGTAGTCGAGGCAGTTGATCG
This sequence comes from Leifsonia sp. Leaf336, assembly GCF_001423695.1. Taxonomy (GTDB): domain Bacteria; phylum Actinomycetota; class Actinomycetes; order Actinomycetales; family Microbacteriaceae; genus Leifsonia. The sequence continues at coordinate 432,266 of NZ_LMOZ01000002.1, read as the reverse complement.
CCATGAACGCTTCGGTGGAGTTGTCGCTGTACGTGCCGTCGCTGTTTCGGCTGTTGTAGCCGTCCGCGAGGGTGAACGCGATCCGCGCGCTGCCCTTCATCACGTCGGCGAACATGCTGCTCAGGTACGACCAGGCAGTCGCGTCGTACAGCGGGTAGATGATCGCCGTGACCAGCGTGTTCGCCCCCAGCTCGCGGCCGTCGGAGTTGCGGATGGGGCTGGCCTCCACAGCGGCGAGCAGCTGCGAGATGGTCGTCATGCCGTCGTCGACCGTGCCGCTGAACGGGCAGTCTTTCTGGGTGAGGCAGTTCTTGAGGTAGGCGCGCAGTGCGCTCTCGAAGCCCTCGGCCTGCACTTTGGTGACGTCGAAGTTGCTGGCTGCCGGGTCGAGTGCACCGTCGAGCACCAGCCGACCGGTCTTGTCCGGATACAGGCCGGCGTACACGGCGCCCAGATAGGTGCCGTAGGAGTAGCCGAGGTAGTTGAGCTTCTTGTCGCCGAGCACGGCGCGCAGGAGGTCGAGGTCGCGCGCGGCGCTCACCGTGTCGACGTGGTCGAGCAGGGCCCCGGTGTTCTTCGCGCACGCGGAGCCGAAGTCCTTCGACTGCGTGACGTTGCTCGCGATCCACGCGTCGGAGCCGCGCTGACCGGGCGTGATGCCGTAGAGGTAGTCGTCCATCTGTGCGGCGTCGTAGCACTTCACGGCCGTCGAGCGGCCGACTCCGCGGGGGTCGAATCCGACGACGTCGAAATGGCTCTGGAGTGTCTTGTCGGTGGCGTAGTTCACCGAGTCCTTGACGAAGTCGTAGCCCGAGCCTCCCGGGCCCCCGGGGTTCACCAGCAGCGACCCCTGCTTGCTGCCCGTGGCCTGCTGACGGATGAGGGCCAGCTTGACCTCGCCGGCCGAGGGGTCGTTCCAGTCGAGCGGCGCGTTGGCGGTGGCGCACTGTTTGCCCTGCGCGCACTCGTTCCACACGAGCTTCTGGGAGTAGAAGGGAGTGAGCGCGGCGGCGACCTTCTCGGACACCGGAGTGGAGGTGCTGGACGTCTTCGCGGGCAGGAACCACGTGACGCAACCGGTCAGCGTCAGGGCGGCCACCGCCACGATCGCGACGAAGACGGTGCGAGCGGCCCGCCGGCGAGCCGGACGGCTCAGTCGGGTGGTCACAGGTCGGTCCCCTTTCGCGCGGCGCCGCCGCGAAGAATGGTGATGAGCATGGCCTCCAGGGCCAGGGCGGGTGCGACGTTGCCGTCGATCCGCTCACGGGCGGTCGCGATGGCATCCATCGCGGCGAGCGTAGCGGCAGGAGTCGTGTGCGCGCTGAGAGCGGACAGCCGCCCCTCCAGCTCGATGTTCACGAGCTCGCTGTCGCTGCCGAGCTGCAGCATCATCACGTCGCGGTACAGGGAGAGCAGGTCGGTGAGGATGCGGTCGATCCCGTCGCGCAGGCTGCGGGTCGCCCGGCGCTTCTGGTCCTCCTCCAGCTGCCGGAGCTGGCCGCGGAGTGCCGGCGGGATGGCGCCTCCGGGCTCGATACCCAGCGAACGGAGGGCGTGCTCGCGCTCCTCGGCGTCGCGCTCCTCCGTGATCGCCTTCGCGTCGGCGCCGGCGACCTCCAGCAGCGTCGCCGCGGCCTGCACGGCGTCGGAGACCGAGCGGATGCCCAGGGCGAGTTCGAGGGTCTGATCGCGCCGGCGACGGGCCTCCTCGTTCGTCGCGAGGCGATGCGCCATCCCGATGTGGCTCTGCGCGTGCCGGGCAGCGCGCTCGGCGACCGCGCGGTCGACTCCGTCGCGGCGCTCGATCAGCTGTGCCACGTCGGCGACCCCGGGGACCTTGAGCCGCACGGTGCGCACGCGGGAGCGGATGGTCGGCAGCAGATCGGCGTCGCTGGGGGCGCACAGGATCCACACCGTGCGCTCCGGCGGCTCCTCGAGGGCCTTCAGGAGGACGTTGGAGGTGCGCTCCGTCATCCGGTCGGCGTCTTCGATGATCATCACCCGGTACCGGCCGACCGACGGCGCGAACTGGGAGCTGGAGACGAGGGATCGCACCTCTTCGATCGAGATGATGACGCGTTCGGTGCTGAGCACGGCGAGATCGGGGTGCGTGCGCGCCTCCACCTGACGCTGGGTCGCGCGGTCACCGTCCGGCGTTCCCGGGCTGAGCAGTGCGGTCGCGAAGGCATAGGCGAGGTTCGACCGGCCCGAACCGGGAGGACCCGTGATGAGCCAGGAGTGCGTCATGCCGCGCGCGGCGGCGGCAGCCGGACCGGAGACGGTCGCCGACTCGGCGGCGGCGCGCACGACGGCGATCGCCTCGTCCTGACCCGTCAGGTCGTCCCACACCGCCATGTGCTCCAGGCTAGCGGGCACGGCGGACAGCTCGTCGGCGGCGGCGGCCTGGGCGCCCGGGGCCGCGGACGCCGGGGTCAGACCCGGCCTTCGAGGCGGCGGCGGATGTCCGCCGCGATGTCGTCCACCGGTTGCGACGCGTCGACGACCAGGAACCGCTCGGGTTCTGCCTCGGCGAGGGCGAGGTAGGCGGCGCGCACGCGGGCGTGGAAGTCGGACCGCTCGGCCTCGAGCCGGTCGTAGCGGGTGCGCGAGGTGTCGAGCCGGGCGCGCGCTGACGTCTCATCGAGGTCGAGCAGGATCGTCAGGTCGGGAAGGAGGCCCTCCGCCGCCCACAGCGACACGTCGCGCACCTGGTCGGCGTCGAGGACCCGGCCGGCGCCCTGGTAGGCGACCGAGGAGTCGATATAGCGGTCCTGCAGCACCACCTCGCCGCGTGCCAGCGCGGGACGCACGACGGTCGCGACGTGGTGGGCGCGGTCGGCGGCATAGAGCAGCGCCTCCGCTCGGGGGGCGATGTCGCCGCGGTGGTGCAGGACGATCTCGCGGATCTCCACCCCCGCGGGAGTGCCGCCCGGCTCGCGCGTGCGCACGACCGTGCGCCCGCGGCCGCTCAGCCACTGCTCGAGCAGCGCGGCCTGGGTCGACTTGCCGACACCGTCGCCGCCCTCGAGCGTGATGAACAGACCGGGCCGTGTCTCCTCGCTCACTCGGCGGTCTTCTTCGCGGCGGAGCGCGTCGATGTCGTCTTGGGCTTCGCCGCGGCTTTCGTCGTCTTCGCCGCCGTGGTCTTCGCTGCCGTGGTCTTTGCTGTCGTGGTCTTCGCCGCGGTGGTCTTGGAGGCCGTCGAGCGCGTGGTGGTGCGCTTCGCCGCCGGCTTCTTGGCCGGACCCTTGGCCCGCTTGTCCGCCAGCAGCTGCACCGCACGTGCGAAGTCGACCTCGTCCACCGTCTCGCCGCGCGGGATGGTGGCGTTGGTCTCGCCGTCGGTCACGTAGGCGCCGAATCGGCCGTCCTTGATCTTGATCGGCTTGCCGCTGACCGGATCGGCTTCGAACTCCTTGAGAGCGCTGGAGGCGCGGCGGTTGCCGTACTTCGGCTGCGCGAAGAGTTCGAGCGCGCCGGCGAGGTCGATTCCGAAGATGTCGTCCTCGCTCGGGAGCGACCGCGTGTCGGTGCCCTTCTTGAGGTAAGGACCGTACCGGCCGTTCGCGGCCTGGATCTCGGCGCCGCTCTCCGGGTCGGCCCCGACGGTGCGCGGAAGGTCGAGCAGACGCAGCGCGGTGTCGAGATCGATCGTGGAGAGGTCCATCGACTTGAACAGGGAGGCCGTGCGCGGCTTGGCCGCAGCCTTCTTGGCGGTCTTCTTGACCTCGGCTACCTCGCCGGTCTGCGGGTCGACCGCCGGCTCCTCCTCCGGGTCGGCCTCGGTCACGTAGGGACCGAACCGGCCGTCCTTGGCCAGGACGAGCTTTCCGGTCGCCGGGTCGGAGCCCAGCACGCGATCGGTCTGCACCGGCGCCTCGATGAGCTCCTTCGCCTTGGCCGGCGTCAGCTCGTCCGGGGCGAGTTCCGGCGGCAGGTTGACCCGGCGAGGCGTTGCGTCCTCCGCAGCGCCCTCCTCGTGGACCTCCAGGTAGGGGCCGTACTTGCCGATGCGCAGAGTCACGCCCTCGTCGATCGCGATCGAATTGATGCTGCGCGCGTCGATCTCGCCGAGGTTGTCGATGACGCGGCGCAGGCCCTTGTGCTTGTCGCTTCCGAAATAGAAGCTGTTCAGCCAGTCGACCCGCTCGGCTTCGCCGTCGGCGATGCGGTCGAGGTCGTCCTCCATCTCTGCGGTGAAGTCGTACTGCACCAGGTCGGCGAAGTAGTCCTCCAGCAGACGGACGACCGAGAAGGCGACCCAGCTGGGGACCAGCGCCTGACCGCGCTGGGTGACGTATCCGCGATCGATGATCGTGGAGATGATGCTCGCGAAGGTCGAGGGGCGCCCGATGCCGAGCTCCTCCAGGGTCTTCACCAGGCTGGCCTCGGTGTAGCGCGGCGGCGGTGTGGTCTCGTGACCGTCGGCGGCGACGTCCTCGACGGCGAGCGCCTGGCCCGGCGTCAGCGGCGGGAGCTTGGCGTCGCCTCCCGCGTCGGCGTTCCGCTCCTCATCGCGGCCCTCTTCGTACGCGTTGAGGAAGCCGCGGAAGGTGATCACGGTCCCGCTGGCGGTGAACTCGGCGACGGTGCCGTCGAGTTCCCCCTCGGCGATCTTCGCCTCGACGGTGACGGATGCCGTCTGGCCCTTGGCGTCGGCCATCTGCGAGGCGACCGTGCGCTTCCAGATGAGGTCGTACAGCCGCAGCTCGGGTCCGCGGAGCGACTTCTCCAGCTCGGCCGGGGTGCGGAACACCTCACCGGCGGGCCGGATCGCCTCGTGCGCCTCCTGCGCGTTCTTGCTCTTGGAGGCGTAGGCGCGCGGCTTCTCCGGCACCGTCTCGGCGCCGTACAGCTTGGCCGCCTGGGCGCGTGCCGCGTTCGTCGCCTGCTGCGACAGCGACGCGGAGTCGGTGCGCATATAGGTGATGTAGCCGTTCTCGTAGAGCGTCTGGGCGACGCTCATCGTCTGCCGGGCGGAGAAGCGCAGCTTGCGCGCCGCCTCCTGCTGCATCGTGGAGGTGGTGAACGGGGCGGCGGGGCGGCGGGAGTACGGCTTGGAGTCGACCTTGGCGACCGTCACCACCGTGCTCGCCGAGCGCACAGCGTCGGCGAGCGCCTGTGCGGACGCCTCGTCGAGCGTGGTCGCACCCGACGTCAGCCGGCCGTGATCGTCGAAGTCGCGCCCGGTGGCCACCCGCTCGCCGTCCAGGCGGGCGAGGCGCGCCTCGAAAGCGGCGGCTTCTTCGGGAACGAGCTGAGCGGTGAGGCCCCAGTACGACGCGGCGACGAAGGCGAGGCGCTCGCGCTCGCGGTCGACGACGAGGCGGGTCGCCGCAGACTGGACGCGACCGGCGGACAGCCCAGGGCCGACCTTGCGCCACAGCACAGGCGAGACCTCGTAGCCGTAGAGGCGGTCGAGGATGCGGCGGGTCTCCTGGGCGTCGACCAGGGCGGTGTCGATGTCGCGCGTGTTGTCACGAGCCTTCTCGATCGCCTCCTTGGTGATCTCGTGGAACACCATGCGCTTGACCGGCACCTTCGGCTTGAGGACCTCGACCAGGTGCCAGGCGATGGCCTCTCCTTCGCGGTCTTCATCCGTCGCGAGCAGGAGCTCGTCGGCGTCCTTGAGCGCGCGCTTCAGGTCGGCGACCGTCTTCTTCTTCTGGTCGGAGACCACGTAGTACGGTGCGAACTGGTTCTCGACGTCGACGGAGAACTTGCCGAGCGACCCCTTCTTCAGCTCGGGAGGCAGATTCTTGGGCTCGATCAGGTCGCGGATGTGTCCGACGGATGCCATCACCTCGTAGCCGTCGCCGAGGTACTGGGCGATGGACTTCACCTTGTTCGGCGACTCGACGATGACGAGCTTCTTCGTGCCAGGCACTTGACTCCTCTTATATAGCTGCTGTGTTCAGACGGACCCCGCCGGCCCGAAATCGCTCCCCCGAGCGCCGCACAGAGAGCGGCGAGCGTGAGCCGTGCGGCCCAACAGGCAAACCATACACACCTAGGCCGGTTGTGTGCCTAATCGCCTGCTGGGTCGACGCCGGCGTTCGCCGCAGGCGCACCTCCGCGGCGGGTCGGGCCCTGTTGCCTTGCAGAGCGCGGGAGGACAATGAGTTCATGGCAACGACATCAATGACGACGTACACCGCCAAGCTCATCGACGGCCCTCTGGAGGGCAAGACCATCTCCACGTCCTTCCTCGACTCCGGCGTCCCTCAACCGCGACTGGAACTGGCCGCTCAGTCGGGCGGCAAGCACTACCTGTACGTGCGCGGCTCGGCCTCCGAGACGGAGTACGCCTCGGACGACCCGAGCGCCTCGCTCCCCAGCGCCGTGGCGTACCGCTACGTGGAGACCGTCTTCGACTGAGCCGAGCACCGTCACGGGGTTCCTGGAGGGCCGGCGCGAGCAGGGACCTCCGCCTGCCACCCCGCGTACGGCACTCCCGCGGTGACCCGCGCCACCACGCCCTCGACCGCGCAGTCTACGAGCGAGGCTCCGTTGGCTCGCGCCAAGAACTGCGCCCGGGCGCACGATTCCCCGGGTGCCCTCCCGACGGCGACGTCCGCGGCAGCCAGTGCTGCTGCATCCGCGGCGATGCCTGCGCGGTGCCGCGCCGCCCATGCTCCGCTGACGAGCATCACCGCCGTCGTCACCACGGCGACGACCGCGACCGTCATGAGGGCCAGCACGGTTCCCGAGCCGAGCTCCGCCGCCCTGCGCCACGGCGCCCCTTTCATCCTGGCTCCACATCGTCGAGGACGCACGACCGCGCCGACACGGTGACGCCCAGCGCACCCAATCCCGCGGTACCGCTCGGCGCGGAGAGGATCACGCACACCAGCTCGTCCTCGGAGACGACCGCTCTCGCGGCCCCGGAGGGCGGCTCGGGAGCGGGATCGCCGCGTGCGATCAGACGCGCGGCCGCTGCTGCGTGATCGAGTAGCCGTGCCTGCTGCCCCGCAGCCTGCACTGCGCCGACGCACAACCCCAGGCACAGCAGGACGGCAGGCAATGCGGTGGCGAACTCCGCCGTCACGCTGCCACGCTCACGGGTCGCCGCGGGCGCCACAGTCGCCACAGTCGCCATCGCACCCTCGTCCGAGCCCCTCCCCTCAGCCATCGACTGTCAGCGCTCGACGCACCAGGTCGGCGAGCACCGACCGAACCTCATCTCCGCGCAGCAGCATCAGCAGTGCGCCCGCGAATCCGACCGCCGCCATCGTAGTCACGGCATACTCCGCGGTGCTCGCACCGCGGTCTTCCCAACGCAGCCGTTGGAGAACGCTCCGCGGCTCACGCATGATCTCGCCCATGATTTCCCCCGTTCCGATACGTGCCACGAGACTTCGTGGCCCTCTTCCGATCGTGCCCTCCGACGCCGCCGATCGTGCGCTCGCGGGCGAATCTGTGGACAGCTCACACCAGGCCAGTGAAGGTGGAGGACATCATCGCGAGAACGACGGGGACGACCCCGAGCAACACGAACGCCGGCAGCACGCAGATCCCCAATGGGAGCAGCAGACGGACTCCGAGCAGCTCCGCCCCGGTGCGACCTTTCGCTCTCGCGATGCGACGTTCCTGCAATGCCTCCGCGGACAGCAGCTCGATCGCCGGTGCGCCCGCTCGCTCAGCGATGCGGAGAACTCGATCGACGGAGCTCCCGGCGTCCTCCGCGCGCAGTCCGATCCTCTCTCTCGTCTTCGCGACCAGCTGCCTCGCGCGACCCGGCGACATCCCGCCAGCCAGCGCAATCGCCATCAACTCCGGTTCCGCGCCTGCCACAGGGCCGGCTCGCGAAGCCGCGCGGACGAGGCGGGCCGTCCACGCGCGACCCGCCGCCATCAGGGACACCCCGGCACCGGCCGCTCCCCAGCCGAGCGGGCCGTCGGCCAGTGCTCCCACGACATCGACTCCGATGACATACGCCATGGCGACGCCGACCAGCGGCAACCAGGCCATCAGCCGTGCGGTGGCACGGGGTCCGGCGAGGGAGGTGCGCACGTCGCGCGCCGTCTCCGCTCGATCTCGCAAGGCGGTCGCCGCTCCGCGCAACGCAGGTGCCAGGGCGGCACCGGCATGCTCCGCCACGGCCCACGCGGCCGCCACCGTGGCCATGCCGTGATCGAGCCCAGCATGTTGCCTCGTCAGCGCCATCCCCCGCTTCGACCTCGCCGTCGCTCGTTCGGCTCGGCGCCACCGAGACGCGTCGGCGAGCGCCTCCGACGGCGGCACGCCGTCCGCGACCCGCCGCGCCGCGGCCCGCAGCGCGGGGTGCTCGGCGTCCTCGGCGAGATACGCCCAGACCGAGACCGGGGAGATTCCCGCGTCGAGCAGAACCGCCAGCGCCTCGACCGACCGTGCCAGCAGGTCATCGCCCGGTTCGCCGCGAGCCGCGGCCTCAGGCATCGCCGATCACCGCGAGCCGTCCATGGGCGGTCGTCGTGAATCGCCCGAACCCGCTGATCCCGCGACGCTCGCCCACCCTCTCGACGTGGACGATCAGGCCGATAGCGGAGAGCGTCTGGCGTGCGACAGCGATCTCGTTCAGCCCTGCCAGCGCGCCGAGGGCCTCCAGGCGCGCCGGCACGTCGGCGAGCGAGTTCGCGTGCAGCGTTCCGGCGCCCCCGTCGTGCCCGGTGTTCAACGCCGCGAGCAGGTCGACGACCTCCTCGCCCCTGCACTCGCCGAGGACGAGGCGGTCGGGGCGCATCCGAAGCGCTTCGCGCACCAGCCTGCGCAGCCCCACGCCTCCCGCGCCCTCCAGGTTCGGTTGCCGCGTCTGCAGCCCGACCACGTGCGGATGTGCGATGCGGAGCTCAGCAACGTCCTCGATGAGCACGATCCGCTCGTGGGGCGGCGCCTGGGCCAGGATCGCCCCCAGGAGCGTGGTCTTGCCGGCCCCTCCCGCGCCCGTGACGAGGATGTTGGTGCGCGCCGCCACCGCCTCCCGGAGCCGGGCCGCGTCGGCGGACGATAGGGACCCGGCGCGCACCAGTTCGTCGATGCCCAGGGCGACGGCGGAGGGCACCCGGATCGAGATCACCGCTCCCGACGTGGAGATCGGGGCGAGAACCGCGTGGACGCGCACCCCTCCCGCGAGCCGCACGTCGGCGAACGGCGTGGCCTCATCGAGGTGTCTGCCGCCGCTGGCGATCAACCGCGTCGCGAGGCGCCGGGCATCCTGCGCGTCCGCGTGCCACCCATCTACCCGATGGAGACCGCGAGCCCCGCCATCGGACCACAGCACCCCGTCGCCGGTGAGGAAGAGATCGGTGACGCCCTCCCGCATCAGATAGGGGGTCAGCGGGCCGAACGTCTCCCACGGCCCCGGTTCGCCCCGCGCGGTCGCATCGGTTCGAGGGAGGGCGGGAGGGACCGTCGAGATCGTCATGCCTCGACGCTACGAAGACCGGCGCCGGCCCGGACGCCGGTCGACCGAATTTGTGGAGAGACCCGCTCATCCACACCCCGGAGGCGGAGAACTACCCTGCACCACCGGTTAAAAAAGGGGGGCCGCACCTATTGGGGGGAACAGGTGCGGCCACTGCGGCGCAGGATTGGGGGGAATCGATTGCGCCGCACGCCAGAATTATCATTCGGCCGGTGACTAGTTTACGCACAATCAATGCAAACGCAAGTCTGATCGGAGCCCGTCACCGGCACGTTGTAGAGTCAGGCATTGTCGCGCCACGACTCGAACATCCGCATCGCAAAGGAGCGAAAAGACTCCCCATGAGCAACACAATCGACAACCTGCTCCACGAAGCCCGGCGGTTCGCGCCGACAGAGGAGTTCGCCGCGCACGCGATCGCGACGGCAGACCTCTATGAGCGCGCATCGGCCGACCGGCTCGCGTTCTGGGCCGAGCAGTCCCGCGACCTCGTGCACTGGCACACGCCGTTCACCCGCACGCTCGACTGGTCGAACCCGCCGTTCGCGAACTGGTTCGACGACGGCGAGCTCAACGTCGCCTACAACTGCCTCGACCGCCACGTGCTCGCCGGGAACGGCGACCGGGTCGCGATCCACTGGGAGGGGGAGCCGGGCGACTCGCGCACGATCACGTACGCCGAGCTCACCGCCGAGGTGAAGAAGGCGGCCAACCTGCTCACCAGCCTCGGCATCCAGGCCGGCGACCGGGTCGCCGTCTATCTGCCGATGATCCCGGAGGCTGTCATCGCCATGCTCGCGGTCGCCCGGATCGGCGCCGTGCACTCGGTTGTCTTCGGCGGGTTCAGCGCCGAGAGCCTCCGGTCGCGCATCGACGACGCCGAGGCCAAGCTCGTCATCACCGCCGACGGCGGCTGGCGCAAGGGTCGCGTCTTCCCGCTGAAGGACGCGGTGGACGCCGCTCTCGCGAACGGCGAGTCGACGGTCGAGCACGTGCTCGTGGTCAAGCGCGGCGAGAACGAGGTGCAGTGGACCGAGGGCCGCGACCTGTGGTGGCAGGACGAGATCGCGCTCGTCGACGCCGACCACGTGGCCAAGGCGTTCCCCGCGGAGAACCCGCTGTTCATCCTCTACACGTCGGGTACGACGGGCAAGCCGAAAGGCATCCTGCACACCTCCGGCGGCTACCTCACCCAGGCCGCGTTCACGCACAAGAACGTCTTCGACCTCCACCCCGAGTCGGACGTCTACTGGTGCAGCGCCGATGTCGGCTGGATCACCGGCCACACCTACGTCGTCTACGGACCCCTGGCCAACGGCGCCACCCAGGTGCTCTACGAGGGCACGCCCGAGACGCCGCACCCTGGTCGCTGGTGGGAGATCATCGAGAAGTACAAGGTCTCGATCTTCTACACGGCTCCGACCGCCATCCGCTCCTTCATGAAGATCGGCCGTCAGCACCCGCAGAAGTTCGACCTCTCGAGCCTCCGCGTGCTCGGCTCGGTGGGCGAGCCGATCAATCCCGAGGCGTGGATGTGGTACCGCGACGTGATCGGCGGCGGCGACACCCCGATCGTGGACACCTGGTGGCAGACCGAGACCGGCGCCATCATGATCTCCGCCCTCCCCGGTGTCACCACCCTCAAGCCCGGCAGCGCACAGGTGCCGCTGCCCGGCATCTCCATCGACATCCTCGACGAGGCCGGCGTGCCGGTCGGCAAAGACCAGGGCGGCCTGCTGGTCGTCACGGAGCCGTGGCCGAGCATGCTGCGCGGCATCTGGGGCGACCCCGACCGGTTCGTGGAGACGTACTGGTCGAAGTTCGGCGACAAGTACTTCGCCGGCGACGGCGCGCGCTACGACATGGACGGCGAGATCTGGCTGATGGGTCGCGTCGACGACGTCATGAACGTCTCCGGCCACCGCCTCTCGACCGCGGAGATCGAGTCGGCCCTCGTCGCGCACCCGCTGACAGCGGAGGCCGCAGTCGTGGGCGCGGCCGACGAGACGACCGGCCAGGCTGTCGTCGCGTTCGTCATCATCAAGCAGAACCAGCTCGAGACGGCGGAGTCGATCGACGTCGCGGCGGAGTTGCGCAAGCACGTGGCGGAGCAGATCGGCGCCATCGCGCGCCCGCGAGACATCTTCATCGTCACCGAGCTGCCCAAGACCCGCTCGGGCAAGATCATGCGTCGCCTGCTCAAGGACGTCGCCGAAGGCCGGGAGGTCGGCGACACGACCACCCTCGCCGACACCGCCGTGATGAGCTCCATCCAGGCCAAGCTCACCTAGCGAGGCGCCGAACCGGCGAAAGGAAACCGTCGCGAATCGATCGGATTCGCGACGGTTTCCTGTTTGCCGAGGTCCTATTCGTAGGCGACGATGAGCTCGACCTCGACGGGGGCGTCGAGCGGGAGGACCGCGACGCCGACCGCGGAGCGAGCGTGCACTCCGGCGTCGCCGAAGATCTCGCCGAGCACCTCGGAGGCGCCATTGATGACGCCGGGCTGGCCGGTGAACGACGGGTCGGACGAGACGAAGCCGACGACTTTGACGACGCGGGTCACCCGGTCGAGCGAGCCGATGACGCTCTTGACCGCGGCGAGGGCGTTGAGCGCGCAGATGCGCGCGTACTCCTTGGCGTCGTCGGCCGGCACGAGACCGTGACCGTCGCCGACCTTGCCGGTCGCGGGGAGGGTGCCGGAGACCATCGGGAGCTGACCCGACGTGTAGACGTGGCCGGCGTCGACGACCGCCGGGGTATAGGCGGCAACCGGCGGCACGACGGCCGGGAGGTCGATGCCGAGCTCTGCGAGACGCGCTTCGATCGCGGCCATCAGACGGCCTCCTCGCTCTGCACCGGACGCTTGAGGTAGGCGACCAGCCCACCCTCGGGGCCGGTCACGACCTGCACGAGCTCCCACCCTTCCGAGCCCCAGTTGTTCAGGATGGCGGCGGTGTTATGGATCATGAGAGGAGTCGTAAGGTATTCCCAGCGCAGCATGGTGCTCTTTTCATTCGGGGGGTTTATCAGGTTCATCGCCTACTCTGATCCTATGTCTGCGCAAAAACCACAGGCTAGAGGTGTGCTCGGAGCAGTCGGCGCTTTCGTCGGCATGAGTGCCGTGGCCGGTCTTCTGGTCACCGCTGCCGTCACGCCCGCCATCGCCGTGACGGGCATGGCCGCCAACAACGGCATCGGCGTGTTCGAGGGCCTTCCGGAGTACCTCCAGATCGGCCAGCTCGCTCAGCCGACCACCATCTACGCGAAGAACACCGACGGCTCGGACGTCGCTCTCGCGACCTTCTACTCCCAGAACCGCCTCCCGGTCGGCTTCGACCAGATGTCGCAGGCGGTCAAAGACGCCGCGATCGCCGGTGAAGATCCACGGTTCTACAGCCACGGAGGCGTCGACATCCAGGGCACCATGCGTGGTGTCCTTTCCACTGTCTCCGGTGGCGGCGTACAGGGCGGATCTTCGATCACCCAGCAGTACGTGAAGAACGTGCTGCTGCAGAAGTGCGAGGCCATGCCGGTCAAGACCAAGGAGCAGAAGGCCAAGTACCAGAGCTGCGTCGACGACTCGACCGGTGTCACTCCCGACCGCAAGGTCAAGGAGATGAAGTACGCCATCGGTCTGGAGAAGAAGTACACCAAGGACCAGATCCTCGAGGGCTACCTCAACATCGCCGGCTTCGGCGGCTCGGTCTACGGCATCGAGGCCGCTGCCCGCTACTACTACAACGTCACGGCCGCCGCGCTGACTCCGGCCCAGGCCGCCAGCCTCGTCGCGATCGTCAACGAGCCGACCGGCCTCAAGATCGACAACCCCGCCTCGACGACCAACGGCGCCGCCAACGGCTACGCCAAGAACAAGGATCGTCGCGACTACATCCTCGGCAAGATGTACGAGTACAAGAAGCTGACCAAGGCGCAGTACGACGAGGCGATGAAGACCCCGATCACGCCGGTCATCACGCCGTCGGTGCGCGGATGCCAGACGGCCGGTTCGTCCGCGTACTTCTGCGATTACGTCCAGAAGATCATCCTCAACGACGCGTCGTTCGGCGCCGACGAGGACACCCGCGCCGCCAACTTCAACCGCGGTGGCTACAAGATCTACACGTCGCTCGACCTGGACCTGCAGAAGGTCGCGACAGACACGCTCGCGTCGTACGTGCCGGAGGTCTACAAGTTCGACATCGGCGGCGTGCTCGTCGGCGTGCAGCCGGGCACCGGCCGCGTTCTCTACATGGCGCAGAACAAGCAGTACAGCCAGGACCCGGACGTGCTGAACTCCGGCGGGCAGTACACCAGCATCAACTACGCCACCGATTACCAGTACGGCGGCTCCGGCGGATTCCAGGTGGGATCGACGTACAAGACGTTCACCCTGGCGGAGTGGCTGAAAGAAGGCCACTCGCTGTACGAGACGGTCAACGCGAACATCCGCACGTACCCGTCCGGAACGTTCAAGGGCTACTGCTATCCGGGGGGCGCTTACGGGCCGACCGGCGCACGCTGGCCCACGAACGACAGCCCCGGCGAGGAAGGCACGCGCAGCGCCGTCCAGGCGACGCAGCTCTCCATCAACACCGCGTTCGTGTCGATGGCGTCCCAGCTCGACATGTGCAAGATCCGGGACACCGCCCAGGCCTTCGGCGTGCACACGGCTAAGGGCGAGGAGTTGGGGACCAACCCGGCGAGCGTCCTCGGAACCAACGAGATCGCCCCGCTGACCATGGCGACCGCGTTCGCGGGTATCGCCAACGGCGGCGTCACCTGCTCGCCGATCGCCATCGACAAGATCACTGACGGCGGCGGCAAGGAGGTCAAGCCTCCTGCGACGAAGTGCCAGCAGTCCGTCGACCCGGCCATCGCGGCGGGCATGGCCTACGCGATGCAGAAGGTCACCCAGGGCGGTGGGACTGCCTCGGGCATGAACACGACCGGCAAGGACATGCTGGCCAAGACCGGCACGACCGACGGCAACGAGCAGCTGTGGCTCGTCGCCGCGACGACGAAGGTCGCCGGCGCGTATTGGGTCGGCAACGTGAGCGGCCACCAGGACATGCGCAAGACCTATCCGACCCACGGCACCTCGCCCGCGAGCGCCCGAACGTCCGTCCAGCGCATCATGATGTCCGCCGCCGTCGGCAAGTACGGCGGCGACTCCTTCCCGTCGCCGAACAGCAAGCTCGTGCAGGGCGTGCAGGTCACCATCCCCGACCTCACCGGCAAGTCGCCCGACGAGGCGAAGTCCATCCTGAACGGACTGGGTCTCGACAGCACCGACGGCGGACCGCAGGACTCTGCGGCACCGGCCGGCACGGTGGCCTCGAGCAACCCCGCCGCCGGCTCGTCCGTCGGCAAGGGCACGGTCGTGACGCTCTACACGAGCAACGGCTCCCTCGTCGCCATCCCCAACGTGGTCGGGCAGAAGCTCTCCGACGCGCAACAGGCCTTGGCGGCAGCCGGGTTCAGCGCGAGGGTCAACGGCGGTGGCGCCTCCCCCAACGACATCGTCCAGGCGATGGATCCGGGCGCGGGCACACCCGCGAAGGCCGGCACCCAGGTCACGCTCACTCTGCAGAAGAGCACGCCGACTCCCGGTCCGGGAGCCGGCGGCTAGTGGCGCGCTCCTCGGGCTTCCGTCCGGTGGGCGCCGCGCTCGCGGTGCTCGCCGGCGCGGGCGCGGCCGCATTCGCGTACGGCTCGCTGGTCGAGCGGCGCGCGTTCACGCTGCGCGAGGTGAGTGTGCCGGTGCTCCCGGCAGGAGCCGCTCCGATCCGGGTGCTGCACCTGTCCGATCTGCACATGGCACCGTGGCAGCGCGACAAGCAGCAGTGGGTGCGGGAGCTCGCCCGGTTCCAGCCCGACCTGATCGTCGACACCGGCGACAATCTCAGCCACGAGAACGGCTTGGAGGGCATCCGCGCCGCCTTCGACGCCTTCCGCGGCGTTCCCGGGGTGTTCGTGCACGGATCGAACGACTACTACGGTCCGCAGCTGAAGAACCCGCTCAAGTACTTCCGCGGCCCGTCGAAGCGCCACTCGACGACGGCTCCGCGCCTCGACGACAAGGCGCTCACCGCCTACTTCGACAGCCTCGGCTGGCTGAACCTCAACAACGCCGCCGGTGCCCTCGACATCAACGGCACGCACCTCGAGTTCTTCGGCGTGAACGACCCGCACATCCAAGCCGACCGTGTGGAGGCCATCCCCGGCGCACTGGATGAGCTGCGCGAAGACGACCCGTACTCCGACGACGCGATGTGGCCGGCCGACGAGCCGCGCAGCGAGCGTCCGACGGTCACGCTGGGCGTCGTGCACGCACCGTACCGCCGGGTGCTCGACGCCTTCGTCACGTACGGCGCCTCGATGATCTTCGCCGGTCACACGCACGGTGGCCAGGTCTGCGTCCCGGGATTCGGCGCGCTGGTCACCAACTGCGACATCCCCCGTCAGCAGGTCAAGGGCCTGAGCATCTGGCGGCACGCGTTCCGAGCGGCCTACCTGAACGTCTCGGCCGGTCTCGGAACGTCGATCTACGCGCCGGTGCGGTTCGCGTGCCGGCCGGAGGCGACCCTGCTGACGCTGACGGCGTCCGAGTAGTCCGCGTCGCAGTCGGAGCAGCGAGTGGTCATTCGCACCCCTCGCGCTCGTGTATCCTAGATGAGGCCTTCGGGCCATCGGGGTGTGGCGCAGCTTGGTAGCGCGCTTCGTTCGGGACGAAGAGGCCGCAGGTTCAAATCCTGTCACCCCGACGCAATAAAAGAATGAAGGAGGGTCCGGCTCGCTCAGCGAGCCGGACCCTCCTTCATTCTTTTCTCGCTCGCTGGCGACTACCGGGCCCCTGCCGCGAGGGGCCCCGGGCGCCGCCCCGAGCGAAGCGAGGAGCGGCGTCTGGGGGAGCGCGCAGGGCGCACCCCGACGCACGCGACATGCCCGCGGAGGTGCGTCCTCGGGGAAGCCTGGGCCACCTCCCCTACTTCGCCGAAATCCCCCCGAGCATCCCCGAGATGAACCGCTTCTGCAGGAAGAAGTAGAGCACCACGATCGGAAGTGCGACGATGATGCCTGCCGCGCTCAGCAGGGAGTAGTCGGTCAGGTGCTCGCCTTTGAAGAACGCCAGGCCGAGGGGCGCTGTGCGGCGGTCTTCGCTCGTGATGAGGACGAGCGGCATCAGGAACTCGTTCCAGGTCCACATCGCCACCAGCACGCACATGGTCATGATCGGCGCGATCGAGGGCGGCACGATCACCTGCCAGAGCACGCGGAGGTCGCGGGCGCCGTCGATGCGGGCGGCTTCGATGATCTCGCCGGGGAAGGAGCGGAACTGGTTGCGCATCCAGAAGATCGCGAACGCCAACGACTGCGCCGTCTGGGGCAGGATCAGGCTCTGGTAGGTGTCGGTGAGGCCCACGCTACGCAGGTTGAAGTACAGCGGGATGATGAAGGCCTCCGCGGGCAGCATCAGCCCGGCGAGCATGACGAAGAACAGGATCCCCGAGCCGAAGAAGTCGAGGCGGGCGAACGCGAAACCGGCCAAGACGGCGAGCACCGTGGTCAGCACGACGACTCCGAGGGTGACGATCAGGCTCGACGTCATGTAGCCGGCGAAGTGTCCCTCCGACCACGCCGTGCCGAAATTGCCGAGGTCGATCTTCGCGGGGAGCGAGAAGCCTCCGCTGTTCTGGCTCGACGGCGTCACCGCTGAGAAGAGCACGCCGACCAGCGGAACGATCGCGAACAGGGCGAACAGCGACAGGACGACGTAGTCGACGACCTTCTCGCGCGCGGTGAGTCTCATTGCACGTCCTTCGGCTGGATGCGGCTGATCAGTGCGGTGACGACCATGATCACGGCTGTGAGGGCGACGGCGACCGCCGCTGCCGACCCGACCTGTCCCGTGTTGAAGGCGCGGTTGTAGGCCTCGAACGCCGGCACGGTGGTGGAGGTGCCGGGGCCTCCCCCCGTGGTCACGTAGACGAGGTCGAAGGTCTTGAGCGCCGATACCACGGTCAGGGTCAGCGCCACGGCGATCTGGCCGCGCAGAGCCGGGAGGGTGATGGCGAAGAACTCTCGGGCTGCGCCCGCGCCGTCGAGTCGGGCGGCCTCGAACAGCTCCGGCTGGATGTTGCCGACGCCCGAGAGGAACAGCACCAGGCACAGCCCGATGTTGAGCCAGGCGCCGACGAAGCCGATCGCGGGCAGCGCGAAGCTGTAGTCGCCGAGCCACACGCGCGCCAGGTCGCCCAGACCGAGCAGCCGCAGCGTCTCGTTCAGGAGGCCGTCCTGCGAGTAGATGGACACCCAGATGGTCGCGACGACGACCGATGCGATGACCTGCGGGAGGAACAGGATCGTGCGGTAGGCGCCCATCCCGCGGAGGGCGTTGGCCCGCGAGATGAGCGCCGTGAGGAACAGCGCCAGCAGAATCGGCACGACGGCGTAGAACACCATCAGCACCAGTGCGTGCGCGAAGGCGCCGCGCAGCTCCGGGTCGACGAACACCGACAGGTAGTTCTCGAAGCCGGCCCAGGTCGCGGGCGACAGCCCGTCCCAGTTGTAGAACGAGTACTGGATCGTCTGCAGGAACGGCCAGCCCAGGAAGACGGCGAAGACGACGAAGGCCGGAAGCACGTACAGGTACGCGACCTTGCTCCGGCGCCGGCGGCCCGGACGGGCGGGGCGCTGGGCCCCGGCCGTCCGGGCGGTCGTCACCGTCTCGCTGCTGCGCGCGGTCATCGTCATCCGTTGCTCTTCGTGAACTTCGCGTAGTCGTCCTGCAGGGTCTGCCCGAACTGCTGCGGCGTGGCCTTCAGCGCGATGAGGTCCTGCGCTGCGGCGGTGATGGTGTCGTAGAACGTCGGCGTCGCGTAGTCGAGGTAGGGCGTGATGCCGTTGCTCTTCGAGATCGTCATGTAGTCCCGCGTGATGTCGCCCGCCACGGTGCCTTCGGCGGGGATGGAGCCGCTCGGCACCACGGTCGGCAGGTTGCCCGTCTTGACCAGCACCTCGGACGCGTTCTTGTCCGTGATGAAGTCGATGTACGCGGCAGCCGCGTCGGCGTGCTTCGTCTTGGAGGTCATCGCCCAGGCCAGGCCCTCGCCGCCCATGGTGACCGGGGTGCTGGAGCCGTCCGGCGTGAGCGCGGTGAACCCGATGTCCTTGGAGGACGCCGCGTCCGCGAGGGTCGCGAGGTACCAGGTGCCGGTGATGAGGAACGCCGCACCGCCCTTGCCGAACGCGTCGACCGCGGCGTCGCGCGAGACGCCGTTGGCGCCGGGCGTGATGTAGCCGGACTTCTGCCAGCCCTGAACGACGGTCGCCGCCTGCACCTCGTCGGACCCGGTCCACGAGCCGCTCGCGCCGCTGACGAGGTCGTTGACCTTCGTGCCGGCGAGCGCCGAGAGTGCGAGCCCGTAGAGGTGGATGCCCGGGCTCTTCTCGACATCGCCGTAGCTGAGCGGCAGCGCGCCCGCCGCCTTGACCTTCGCCATGTCGTCGGTGAGCTCCTGCAGCGTCTTCGGGGGCGCGTCGATTCCTGCCTTCTGCAGCACAGCGCGGTTGTAGTAGAGGCCGACGAGCTCGCCGGTCTGCGAGACTCCGAAGAGCTTGTCGCCCTGCCACGTCTTGCCGTCGGACGAGAACGAGTTCAGCTTGAGCAGGCTCGACGGGTAATAGTCGTTCCACTTGTAGAGGTCGGCGTAGTCGTTGATCGGACGAAGCAGGCCGGCCTTCACGAACGCGCCCATGTCGGGGTAGCCCTGGTTGGCCTGCACGACGTCGGGCGGGTTGTCGCCGGAGAGGGCGAGCTTCAGCGTGGTCTTGAGGTCGGAGAACGACCGGGACACGCGCTTGATGGTGACGTTGGGGTACTTCTTCTCGAAGGCGGCGTTGAGCTCCTTCTGGGCCTGGTCGATGCCGCCGTCGGTGTTCTGGTCCCAGACCGTCAGCGTGATCTTGCCCGAGCCGACGCTCTTCGAGACCGGGCCGAGGCTCTGGCTGGCGGCCGGCGCGGAGCCTCCCGGCGCGCAGGCTGTGAGGGTGAGCGCGACGGCGGCGAGTGCCCCGGCGATGAGTGCTGCTTTCCTGGTGTGTCTCATGGTGTGTCCGTTCGGTCGGTGAACAGGTGTCCAGTGCGTGGGTGTGACAGGGGTTGGGTCGGGGTGGTGCTTCGCGCTCAGGAGGCGGCCGGCTCGGGTTCCGCGTCCAGGAACGACCAGTCCCCCTCGGGTCTGTGCCGTTCGACGAAGCCGCGGAGGTCGGCGGGTCGGGGCGCGCTCGCCGCGCCTCCCAGCCCCGTGACCGAGAGGGTCGCGCTGAGCGCGGCGAAACGGAGGCGCGTGCGGAGGTCCCAGTCGCGCAGGCCGGAGGCCATGAAGGTCGCGACGAAGACATCGCCGGCGCCGGTGGGATCGACCACTGCGACCGGAGGCGTCTCCACCTCCACGACCTGTCCGGTGGCGGAGTCGACCGCGACGACACCGCGCGGCCCGCGCGTGACGACGGCGAGCGGCACCTTCTCGGCGAGGGCTTTGGCGGCCGCCACCGCGTCATCCGTTCGGGTGTAGCGCATCGCCTCGGCGTCGTTCGGCACGAAGACGTCGACCTCGGCGAGCCGGTCGAGCACGTCGGGCGACCAGTCGCCGGTGTGGTCCCAGCCGACCCCGCCGACCACCGTGGTGCCGCGGGACCGCAGCGGGCCCACCCACTCGGGGAGCTCGTGAGCCACGCCGACGTGGGTGGCGTGCACGGGGCCGAGTTCGTCGGGAACGTGCAGCTGGCCGAGCCGCTCCTGGTAGGTGATGAAGCTGCGGTCGTCGGCCGTGGTGAGCGACACCGTCACCGGGCTCTGGTGCCCGCGCACCCGCTCGAGGAGGCGTGTGTCGAGCCCGGGCTCCCCATCGAGTAGGGCGTGGACGTACTCGCCCAGCGGGTCGTCGCCGAGCCGCGAGAGCACCATGGTCGTGGCGCCGGCTCGCGCCGCGGCCACCGCGCGGTTCGCCACTCCCCCGGCGGTGATGGTGAAGGCCTCCGCGTACACCTCGGCGCCCACTTCCGGCGCCTCGACGCCGGCGAAGACGACGTCGCAGAAGATCTCGCCGGCGAACAGGAGCTCGGCTCCTTCGTGCAGCGGTCGTACGGTCACGGGCTCTCCTCTTCGTCGCGGATCCGTGGCGATGCTCGAGTTTGCGTGACTTCGGGTCGGAGCCGTCGATATCCAGCAAGCTTGCGCATCCAGTGTTTCGATCACATTACCCGCGTGACGCATTTTTGTTAAGTTTGCGCGACTCGAATGTTTGCGTGAATGCGTTTGCAAGAGTTTGCTCAAGTACGAGTAGAGTGTCGACATGATCCTCCGCGAGCGGCAGAACCGCATCATCAGTGCGCTCCAGGCCGACGGCGCGGCTTCCGTGCGCGAACTCGCCGAGGCCCTCGCCGTCAGCGAGTCCACGATCCGGCGCGATCTCGAGCTCCTCGACCGCAACGGAGAGCTCACCCGCACCTACGGCGGTGCGGTGCTCAAGCCGGGCGCGACCGTCGAGGACCACGGTGCCACGCTCCACGAGGGCACCTTCGACGACCAGCGCGATGTCGACCTCAAGTCGCGGATCGCCGATGCGGCCGCCGCGATGGTGACCGACGGCAGCGTGATCATCCTCGATATCGGCACCACGACTCCCCTGGTGGCCCAGCGGCTGCGCGGGCGCGACATCACGGTCGTCACCTCCAGCCTGGCCGTGTTCGACGAGCTGCGCGACGACGAGTCGGTGCGGCTGGTGATGCTCGGCGGCGTCGTACGACGCAACTACCGCACCCTGGTCGGCTCGCTGGCCGAGCTCGCCCTCACCCAGATCAGCGCCGACCTGGTGTTCCTCACCTGCACGGGCGTGCGCGCGAACGGCCACGTCGTCGACAACATGGCGGTGGAGGCACCGATCAAGCAGTCCATGATCGCCGCATCGGACAGAGTCGTCCTGTTGGCGTCCGAGGCCAAATTCCCCGGGACAGGCGCCCTCCGGCTCTGCTCCCTCACCGACGTCGACGCGCTGATCACCACGACCGGCGCACCCGACGAAACACTCGCACTGTGCCGGAATGCCGGCGGAGAGGTCACGGTCGTATGAAGCTCTGCATCCTCGGTGGCGGAGGATTCCGCACCCCCTACGTCTATCAGGCACTGCTGCGCGACACGGGAACGCCCCGCGTCGACGAGGTGTCGCTCTACGACGTGGACGAGAGCAGGCTGTCGACGATGGTCGCGATCCTGACCGAGCTCGCGGCGGGCTTCCCCGACGCGCCGCGTCTGGTCCCGACCACCGACCTGCGTGCGGCCGTCGAGGGCAGCGACTACGTCTTCGCCGCTCTCCGCGTGGGCGGGCTCGACGGCCGGCGCTGCGACGAGCACGTCGCGCTCGACCTGAACGTGCTCGGTCAGGAGACCACGGGCCCGGGTGGCCTCGCCTATGCGCTCCGCACCGTCCCGGTGATGGTGGAGGCCGCGAAGGCCATCGCCGAGCTCGCGCCCGACGCCTACGTGATGAACTTCACGAACCCGGCCGGCATCATCACCGAGGCGATGCAGACGGTGCTGGGCGATCGCGTCCTGGGCATCTGCGACACCCCGTCGGGCCTGGGCCGCCGCGTGGCCGGCCTGCTCGGCCTCGATCACACGCGCGTCCAGATGGACTACATCGGCCTCAACCACCTCGGCTGGATGCGGCGCGTGCTCTACAACGGCCGCGACGTGCTGCCGGACCTGCTCGCCGACGACGCCCTCCTGGGCGCCATGGAAGAGGGGCACGTCTTCGGTCTCGACTGGATCCGCTCGCTCGGCTCGGTTCCCAACGAGTACCTCTACTACTACTACTTCAACCGCGACGCCGTGCGCACCATCATCGAGTCGGGCAAGACCCGCGGCGACTTCCTCGCCGACTCGCAGAGCGACTTCTACGCGAAGGCCGCGTCAGCGGGCTCGGGGGTCGCCGACCTGTGGCGCACGACCGTCGAACGGCGGAGCGCCTCCTACATGGCGGAGGCCAAGGGAGGCACGCAGGACGCACCCACCCACGTGAAGGAGCGGGAGGCCGATCCGGCGCACCAGGGCTATGCCGGCGTGGCGCTCGGCGTGATGGCCGCGATCAGTCGCAACGAGCGGCAGACCATGATCCTCAACGTGCGCAACAACGGCACCATCCAGGGTCTGCCCGACGACGCCGTGGTGGAGGTCCCGACGCTGGTGGACGCGAACGGCGTGCACCCCCTCACCACCGATCAGCCCGACCTCCACCAGATCGGTCTGATGTCGCAGGTGAAGGCCGTCGAGCGGCACACCATCGCTGCAGCCTTGACCGGATCGAGGGAGGAAGCGGTCGCCGCGTTCGCCCTGCACCCGCTCGTGGACAGCGTCACGGTGGCTCGTCAGCTCGTCGCCGGCTACATCGAGCGCATCCCGGAGGTCGCGGCGGTTCTCACGCGGTGAGGATCATCGTCGCATCCGGACGGGACGACGCCGGCGAGGCCGCGGCTCGGGAGGTCCTGAAGCGGCTTCGCGCGTCCGCGCGGCGGATCCTGGGGGTGGCGACGGGCTCCAGCCCGCGCCCCCTCTACGCCGCGCTCGCGGCGGCGGTCGCGGGCGGGGCCGATCTCTCGGACGTGCGCGGCTTCGCGCTCGACGAGTACGTCGGCCTGCCGCGCGAGCATCCCGAGAGCTACCACTCCATCGTGAGCCGCGACGTGGTCGCGCCGCTCGGCCTGCGGCCGGGCTCGGTGCGGGTGCCCGACGGTCTTGCCGCCGATCCCGAGGCCGCGGCCGCGGACTTCGAGTCGGCGATCGAGAGCGCAGGCGGCGTGGACGTGCAGATCCTGGGGATCGGCGCGAACGGGCACATCGGCTTCAACGAGCCGGGATCGCCGCGCGACTCCCGCACCCGCGTCGTGCGGCTGGAGGAATCCACCCGCCGGGCGAACTCGCGGTTCTTCGAGCGTCTCGACGACGTGCCGACGCGCGCGGTCACGCAGGGCGTCGCGACCATTCTGCGGGCGCGCAGCATCGTGCTGATCGCAACCGGTGAGGCGAAGGCCGAGGCGGTCCGCTCCGCGATCGAGCTACCGCCGACGGAGGCGCTGCCCGCGTCGTTCCTCCAGGGGCACCCCGACCTGACGCTCGTGCTCGACCCGGCAGCCGCTGCGCTGCTCGACCGGATTCCCGCCCGGGCCTGACGCCTCAGAACGCGTCAGGCCTCGCGAAATCCACGGTCGCGTAGATCGACTCCGGGTCGATGTGCGAGCGGATGAGCGGGAGCGTGCGCGAGACCGCCGTGTTGATGCGTTCGCGGAGGTCGTCGGACGTGATCGCGTAGTCCTTGAAGTCGGGCTCGCTCGCGTAGATGCCGAGCGGCAGGGTGAGTGACTGGAAGAAGCCGAAGAGGGGACGCATCTGGTGCTCCACCAGGAGGGCGTGCCGGTCGCTCCCTCCTGTGGCCGTCAGGACGATCGGCTTGTCGATGAGCGCGTACTGGCCGATGTGGTCGAAGAACAGTTTGAACAGGCCCGTGTACGTCGCCCGGTAGGCCGGCGACCCGACCACGACCACGTCGGCGGACTCGACCGTGTCAAGAGCCTCCTGCACCCGCGCGCTCAGCCCGCTGCGGAAGGGGGCGGCCCCCAGTTCGGCGAGCAGCGGTGCGAGCTCGATCGTGGTCGCGGTGCCGCCGGTCGCGTCGGCGAACGAGCGCGTGACCTCGTCGACGAGCACGGTCGTGCGGGAGGGCGCGGTCGGGCTGCCGCTCACGCCGACGACGTGGGGTGCGTGTGCCATACGGGTACCGCCTTCGCTGAGGGGGGTCGGGGTGGGCCCAACGCTACCCCCGGGTGTCGGCGAAAGCCCGTGCCGCCGTCACGCACCGTCATGGAGCGGGGTACAGCTCCGCGACGACCTCCAGCGACT
Source organism: Leifsonia sp. Leaf336 (assembly GCF_001423695.1). Taxonomy (GTDB): domain Bacteria; phylum Actinomycetota; class Actinomycetes; order Actinomycetales; family Microbacteriaceae; genus Leifsonia. The sequence goes on along the minus strand of NZ_LMOZ01000002.1, from coordinate 407,904 downwards.
GGATGCGACCCTCGACGGTCGCCGCCCCCGACGACACCATCAGCTCGTCCACGCCGGTGGAGGCGATCAGCGAGTCGAGACGGGCCTTCACCTGATCCGGCGTGCCGATCGCCTGGCGTGCGTTGCGTGCGGCGATGAACTCCTCCTCCGCCGGGCTGAACTCGTAGGCGAGGGCCTCCTCCATGCTCACCGGCTGCGGCTTGAGTCCGCGGCGCATGCGGAGGAACGACAGCTGCCCGGGCAGCGACAGCGCACGCACCTGCGCCGGGTCGTCGTCGGCGATCACGTTGACGGCGATCATCGCGTGCGGCTCGCTGAGCTGCTCCCCCGGCTCGAACCGCGACCGGTAGAGGTCGAGCGCGGCCTCGGTGTTCTCACCGGCGAAGTGGTGGGCGAAGGCGAACGGCAGGCCGAGAGCGGCGGCGACCTGGGCGCTGTAGCCGCTCGAACCGAGCAGCCACACCTGCGGCGCGTCCCCGAGGCCCGGCACGGCGGTGATGGTGTGCAGCGGGTTCGCGTCGCTCATGCCGCCGTAGAAGAACCCGAACAGGTCGAGCAGCTGCTGCGGGAAGTCGTCGACACCGAGCCCCTCGGCACTGCGCCGCAGCGCCATCGCTGTCGCGCCGTCGGTTCCCGGCGCCCGGCCGATGCCGAGGTCGATACGGTCGCCGTAGAGGGCGCGGAGCGTGCCGAACTGCTCGGCGACCACGAGGGGTGCGTGGTTGGGGAGCATCACCCCGCCGGACCCGACGCGGATGCGCTCGGTCGCCGCAGCGATGCCTGCGATGAGCACGGCAGGAGCGCTGGAGGCGATCGCGGGCATCCCGTGGTGCTCGGCGACCCAGAAACGACGGTAGCCGAGACGCTCCGCCTCTCGTGCGAGGCGGATCGTCCCGGCTACTGCGTCGGCGTTGCTGCCGCCGGCGGGTCTGCTGGCGAGGTCGAGGACGTTGAGGGGGATGGCGGTGGTCACACGGAGGGCAACCGCTGCCGCCCTCCGTGCATTCCTACCGGCGCGGGGTCAGGAGGACCGCACCTTGCGCATCCACGCCGCGACCGCGACGCTCACGAGTCCGACGGCCAGGAGGCCGGCGCCCGTCCAGATCGCCCACTCCGCGATGACGGAGCCGGTGTCGGCGAGTCCGGAGCTTCCGGGGTCGTTGATGGTCGATGCGGATGCGTCGGCCGGGACCACCGTCAGGGAGGCGGAGCAGACGTGCCCGGTGCTCGACCCGGTGCCGGTGATGGTGTAGCTGCCGGTCGCGTCGGCCGGGAGCGTGACGTGCAGGACGTCGCTTCCGTCGGCGTTGGCGTGCTTCGAGAACGTCACGGAGCTCGCCATGACGATGCTCGAACCATCGGAGCCGCTGGCGACCCAGGTGATGCTCTCGCCGTCGCCCCAGGTGCCTGGCACGCAGGTGAGCGTGGCCGAGTGGCCTGCCTGGGTGGTGCTCACGTCGAACGTGCAGGGAGCCCCGCTCGGGTAGTCCACTGCGTTCGCGGCCGCAGGTGCCGCGAGCAGCAGCGCTGCGGTGACGGCTGCTGCCGCCAGGATCTTCTTCAACATCGGGTACGCCTTCCCCTCGACCCGGCACCAGTCCGGTTAGTGATTAATGCTCACTTTACGCTGGCTGTGCACGGGACAGCAATGGTTCCCACCGCGGTTCGTGCCCCCACATCGGGGGTCGACCCGTCTCCTCTCAGCGTCGGGGTGACGGCCACCGTCAGCCCCGTCGCCTTCTGGACCGTGCCCAGGAACTCCACGTCGACGGACGTCGACTCCCCCGGCTTCAGCTGGACCTCCACCACGGCGACCGGCCGCCCGTCGTCGGTTCCGGCGATCGACCTCAGGTCGACGCCGTTGCTCTTCGCGCTGGCCAGGAGGCCCTTCTGCGGGCCGTAGAACGCGATCCGCGTGCGGATCTGCCCCGCCGGGACCCCATACGATCCGTTGCCGGTCACGTAGGCGGGCAACGACGTCGCCGCGTCGGCCGGGGCCGTGTTCTTCAGGGTGACGTGCACGATGGAGGTGATCTTGTCGTCCAGGCGGCAGACGGCCGCTCCGGCCGAGACCGACGTCTGCAGGTAGTAGTCCATCTTCGAGCCGGTGGCGTCGTTGAAGTACACGCCGAGCGCGGTCGTCTGCGAATCGGACACCGGCAGGTTGCCGGCCAGCGTCGTCGACTGCAGCACCGACTGCTCCGACGGCCGGGAGCTCCAGATGCGGAGCCTGTCGGACGCGCCAGCGGCGGTGAGCGCGGAGGCGAGCGCCTTGCCGTCGACGCCGCCGCTCGCGATCTTGGTGAAGAGCGCGGTCGTGGCGGAGGAGAAGAACGCGTCCTGGAGGTTGGGCTGGTCGGGATAGCGGGCATAGATACCGCTCAGAAGCAGCGAGACCGCGTTCGACGAGGTGAGCTTGTCGCCCGAGGGGAGGTTGACCGGACCGGTGGCGCGCAGCAGCGTGCTCAGCACGACCGGATCGACCGTGATGACACCGTCGACCACGCCACCGTGCGTCTTGACCCACATCGCGGACGCGGTGCGTGCGGCGAGCGGGAAGTCCGGTGTGAAGTTGACGTCCTGCAGATAGCGGCCGACCAGCGGGCCGTAGAGGTCGGTCGTCGCCGTCGGCACGTCGAAGACCGGCTCCGGCCAGGGGCCGATGGCGGTGCCGGCGTCCTGCGCGGTGAGCGCGATGGCGCCCTTGTTCGTCGTGACCAGCGCGACCGACCCGATGAGGCCTCCGGTCGCTCGCAGCTCAGCCGGGTTCTGCGCCACGATCAGGTAGGAGCGGGGGCCCGTGGCGCCGAGCATGCCCGGCAGCAGCCGAGCGGTGTTGCCGGCGGCCTCCAGATCGGGAGCCACCGCCGTCATCGCGCCGCGCATCTTGTCGACCGCCGTCGCGATCGGCACGATTACACTGCGGTCGTCGATGGAGGCCACCTGCTGCTGGGCGGTCTCGAACGCCGTCTGCGCCTTCTCCACGACCGGCTGGGCGGTGAGCAACGGCTTCAGGTCGATCTTGCCGTTCGACAGCTTCAGGTCGCGGGGATCCACGGATCCTGCGACGGACACCAGCGGACGCACCACGTCGGTGGCGAGCGTGTCGGTGGCCGCAGCGACAGAGCGGACGGCGGCGAGATTGGGACCGATCCACGGGATGATCTCGGCCGTCTGCCACACCGGGTCGCTCGTGAGCGACGCCGCGTGATGCGCGCGCTTCTGGAGGTCGGCGGCGGCTGCGGCGGCACGGGAGGTGTCTCCGGACTCGACCGCCGAACGCACCGCCTGCACGTCGGGTGCGGCCGCGGCGAGTTCCTGGTGGGCAAGGTAGGCCCGCGCACCGATCCACGCCACGGCGAACAGCAGCAGGACCCCGACGATGATCAGGGTGAGCCCGAGGGCACTTCGACGTCGGCGGCGCGGCTCAGGAGGCGGTGCCGCTGGCCGCGGCGGCGCTTCTTCGTGCGAGAGACCGGTCGCCATGAGGATAAAGGTAACAAATCCTCACTTTCAACCCCAGCCCCCACGTGACCCCCAAAGGAGGCGCGGGCGCCGCCCGTCAGCGGCCGAGGCCGCGGTATCGCCAGCCGGCGGTGCGCCAGGTGTCGGGGTTGAGGGCGTTGCGCCCGTCGATGATGGTTTTGTGGGTGACGAGGTCGCCGAGTGTGTGGGGGTCGAGGCTGGTGAATTCGGGCCATTCGGTGATCAGGAGCACGATGTCCGCGTCTCGGGCAGCCTCCACCGCCGAGTCGACGTAGGCGAGGTGGGGTGCCCGGCGGCGGGCGTTGGCGATGGCTTCGGGGTCGGTGGCGGTCACGATCGCGCCGCCCTCGGCCAGACGGACCGCGATATCGAGGGCGGGCGAGTCGCGGATGTCGTCGGAGTGCGGTTTGAACGCCAGCCCGAGTACCGCGACCCGGACCCCGTCGAGACGACCGGCCTCTTCCTGGACGAGGTCGACCACGCGCTGCCGGCGGCGGAGGTTGATCTGGTCGACCTCGTCGAGGAAGCGCACCGACTCTCCCCGGCCCAGCTCGCGCGCACGCGCGCTGAACGCGCGGATGTCCTTGGGCAGGCAGCCGCCACCGAACCCGACGCCGGCGTTCAGGAACCGGCGCCCGATCCGGGCGTCATGCCCGATCGCGTCCGCCAGCTGCGTCACGTCCGCACCGGTGACCTCCGCGATCTCGGCCATCGCGTTGATGAAGGAGATCTTCGTGGCCAGGAACGCGTTCGCCGCGACCTTCACCAGCTCCGCCGTCGCGTAATCGGTCACGATCACCGGCGTGCCCGCCGACACCGCCGACGCATACACCTCATCCAGGATCCGCGCGGCACGCTCACCCACCTCCCCGGTCGGGACCCCGTAGACCAGCCGGTCCGGGCTGACCGTGTCCTGCACCGCGAACCCCTCCCGCAGGAACTCCGGATTCCACACCAGAGTGACCCCCGGCGCCCGCTCCGCCACCAACTGCGCCAACCGGGCAGCCGTGCCCACCGGCACCGTAGACTTGCCCACGATCACATCCCCCGGCGAGACATGCTCCAGCAGCGACGCGAACGCGGCATCCACGAACCGCAGATCGGCCGCATCCGACCCCGCCGACTGCGGCGTCCCCACCGCCACGAAATGCACATCCGCATCCGCGACCGCGGCGAAATCGGTCGTGAAGCGAAGTCTTCCCGTCGCCGTCGCGGAGGCCAGGACCTCGGGGAGCCCCGGCTCGAAGAACGGCGCCTGCGCCTCCGAAAGGGCGGCGATCTTGCCCTCGTCGACGTCCACGCCGACCACCGTGTGACCCAGGTCGGCCATAGCTGCGGCGTGCACGGCTCCGAGGTAGCCGACGCCGATGACGGAGATGCGCATCAGGTGAAGTCCGAATCCGGTTCGCTGTCGTAGGCGGTCGCCGTGCTCAGCGGCCAGTGCCGCCGGCCGTTGTTCAACACGCCGTGGCTCTCGTCGAGGTAGCAGTTTCCGCAGAGCGCCTCGTAGCTCACCTCGGCGCCGTCGATCGCGACCTGGTCGCCGTCGAAGACGAAGATGCCGTCGATCTTGCGCGCGTTGAAGATGGCCTTGCGTCCGCAGCGGCAGATCGTCTTCAGCTCCTCGAGGCTGTGGGCGACCTCCAGGAGGCGCCTGCTGCCGGGGAACGCGACCGTCTGGAAGTCGGTACGGATGCCGTAGGCGAGCACGGGGATATCGTCGAGCAGCGCGATCCGCAGGAGGTCGTCGATCTGCGCCTCGGTGAGGAACTGCGCCTCGTCGACCAGGAGCGCGCTCACGTCGCGGTCGAACCGCTTGATCGTGCGCTCCCTGTGCTGCTGGAACCTGCCGTACGCGTCGGTCTCCGGAGCGATCAGGAAGTCGACCTGCCGGGTCACGCCCAGCCGCGACAGGATGCCCATGTCGCCTTTGGTGTCGATCTCGGGCTTGGCGAGCAGCACGCGATGCCCGCGCTCCTCGTAGTTGTACGCCGCCTGCAGCATGGCCGTGCTCTTGCCGCTGTTCATCGCGCCGTAGCGGAAATACAGTTTTGCCACGGAGCAATCCTATGCGGGCGCCGGAGCCTCAGGTGAGGTAGCCGTCCTCCGCGGCGCGGCGGATGAGGTCTGCGCGCGAGCTCGTGGGCCTGCCGACCTTGCCGTACTTCTCGCGCACGCGCCGCAGATAGGTCTTCGCGGTCTCGTACTGAACGTTCATCGCACGTGCGACTTCGGAGGTAGTACGGCCGTCCGCGTACAGCACGAGGGCCTGCCGTTCGCCGTCGCTCAGCTTGGGGCGGGAGGCCTCCGGAACCGTCGGGCGCGGGCGCCAGTCGGGCTTCGGCTCCGCGGCGGAGCCGTCTCTGCCCATGGCGGCGAGCGACACCGCGATCAGCTCGGCCATCGGCTGGGTCTTCGTGACGTACGCCACCGCGCCGGCGGCGAGTGCGGCGTCCCGGTCCTCCTGGGTGTCCACAGCGCTCAGCACGACGACCTTGGCCCCTGCCGCACGGCAGGTGCGCACCCGGGCGCCGATCGACACCGATTCGCGAAGTTGGAGGTCCATGATCACCAGGTCGGTCGGGAAAGCGTCGCTGTGCACCAGCTCCAGCCAGCTCCCCGCGCGCACGACGAGGTCGAACTCGGGCGCGTTGCGCTCGATCCAGGTGGCGAGACTGTCGAGGAGGATCTCGTGGTCGTCGAGGATGGCCAGCCGGATCGGCGGCGACGATGGCGTGGGGTGTGTTGCCGCGGTGCTCATGGTGTCCGCCTCCCAGGGTATGCGAACCGCACGGTGAATCCCCCGTCGCGCACGCGCATCGACGCCTCCATCGACACGGACTGCAGCGCGCTGAGGAACGGGACGAGGGCGGAGCGCAGGACGCGACGGTGCTCCTGCGCCCGGGCGGTGAGCACGAACACCGGACAGTCCGGGGCGGAGACCGCCACCGCGACGCTCGACGCGTCGAGCCCGGGCAGGTCGGCGACGGTTCCGATCAGCGCACCGACGATCGCACGCTGCTCCTCGCTCAGAACGCGGTCGAGCCGGTCGGGATCGTCGACGCGCGACCGGCTCTGCGGGTCTGCGGCTGCTCCGCGGCCGGCGAGCGCCAGGTCCACCGTCTCGGCGAGCCAGCTGCGGCCGACCGCGTCGACGGCCGCTCGGCGCAGGCGCGTCGCGATGGCCCGCGCGCGTTCGCGGTCGTGCGGGGTGATGCGCCCGGAGGCCAGGAGGCCGGTGAGGAAGGGGACGGCCTCCGCGTTCAGAGCGGTCGCGCGCTCCTGCGCGACCATCCGTTCCGCGACCTGCCGCAGCTCTCCCTCCAACCGCAGTTGACCGTCGCGGGCGACCTCGCGCCAGCGCAGGGTCTCCCCCGTCATCGTCCAGGCGTATCCCGCGCCGCCGAACGCCAGCGCCAGCACCGGTGTCGCGGCGACTGTCGCATAGACCGCCGGATGGTTCGCGATGACGATGGTCGACGCCTGCGCCGCGGCCAGCGCCCCGAGCACCAGGGCGGAGACGGTCGTGGTGGCGAGCACCTCGGCCACCGGCCGGTAGAGCGGCATCGCCGTCAGCAGGAGGGCGACAGCGATCTGCCCCCAGTCGTCCTGGATGCGCTGGTTGGCGCCCCACACCGCGGCGTCGAACAGCACGGCCGCGGCGAGCGCGACGCCGATGATCCCCAGGTTCGACCACAGGCCGACCGGTGGGAGCCCCGGATGGGTGCGGATCGCGGCGACCGTCACCGCGATCAGGAGCACGACGATCGCCCAGACGGCCAGGGCCGGGCTGCGCAGCTGCCCCAGGTGCACGAGCGTCGAGTACAGCGCGTAGCCCACGGCCACCACGCCGATCAGCGGCACCAGCAGCCACGCGGATTGCACTCCCAGCGGATCCAGCCGCTGCGGCGTTCGCTCGACCGGCATCGACCGGTAACGCACGATGGTCTCGGTGATCACGGAGTTCATGCGGCCTCCGTGGGCAGCGTCATGATCACGGTGGTGCCGACGTCCTCGCTCGAGTAGACGGTCACCGTGCCGCCGACCTTGCTGATGCGATCGTGCACCGACTGCCGCAGGCCGAGCCGGTCTGCGCTCGTGGACGCGACGGCGAAGCCGCGGCCCCCGTCGACGACCATGACGGAGACGGAACTGTCGCCGGACGACACCGCCACCTCGGCGGTCGCGCTGCCCGAGTGCCGCAGGACGTTGACCAGGCACTGCCGCACCGCGAGCCCGACCGCGCGTCGCGAGTCGTCGGTGAGCCGGGCGACGGCCTCCCGGTCGCCGGAGACGTCGACGGCGAGTCCCTCGTCGCGGGCGTCTTCAATGGCGCGACGCAGCTCACTCCCGTACCAGGAGTCGTCGTCGGGCGGCGCAGTCGACGGCGACGCGTCCGCGGGCGGCGCTGTCCCGCCGAGCGCCCGCAGGTCGGACTCGATGCGCGCCCTCAGCCGCTGCGGGAGCTCGCCCGACTCGGTCGCGGCGACGGCGGCGAGCTCGCTGAGCACGGTGTCGTGGAGGTCGGCGGTGGACTCGGCCAGCAACTCCCGGCGCAGGTCGACGAGACGCGCGTCGCGAACGGCTCGGTGGATCGCCGACTGCGGGCGCGAACGCGTCCCGCGCGTGAGCCCGTCGAACGCCAGGATGCCGACGAGCAGCAGGTAGGCGCCGAGCGAGATCGCATCGGGCCGGAACACCCGCTCCGCCGCGGTCGCGCCCAGGAGCACGGCGGCCTCGGCGAGCGCGAAGCCGAGCGTGGCCCAGAGGATCCCCGCGAGCGCCCCTGTTCCTGTTCCGCCCACTAGCGTCATCGCGACGACCGGGAGGGCGACCACGAACAGGTTGGTGTCGCGATAGGTGGGCGTGCTCTCGAAGAGGAGGTAGACGTACAAGAAGGTGCACACGGCGCCGACGAGCAGGTAGGCGACGGTCAGCGCCACGGTGCGCCCGCGCGACAGCAGGAGCAGCAGGAGGATCATCGGCATCAGCACGAGCGTGCTGATCCACGAGCCCACGCCGGTCGTCCCTCCCACTGTCGAGATCGCGACGTTGACGATCGCCATCACCAGGCAGACCAGCGCGGCCCAGCGGGCGGCGACGGCCAACGCCTTGGAGTTGGCCGCCCGCGAGAGGTGGCTGGGAAGACCGAGCGACACCGGGCTCCTTCGACACGAGTGGGGGGCCGGCGAAACCTGCCGGAGAGCGCCGCTCGAGCGCGACGCCCCAGACGGGATTATGGCAGTTCATCCGGCCGCTGTGTACCCCGGAGGCTCGGACGCGCTGTACCCCGTGCGGGTGCGCGAGTGCGCGAGCCGCTCAGAACAGCGTCGGCTGCACTCCGAGCGTCACGAGCGCCGACTCGGGCGCGACCTCCTGCGGCGCGACGCGCTCCACGGTTCGCCGCTCACCCTCGCCGTCGCGCAGCATCCCAAGGGCCGAGGAGCGGACGCCCCCGGTCAACGGATCTTCGCGCCCGCGCTCGAGACCGTGCGCTCGGATGAGCGGCTTGATGCGGGCGGCGAGCCACGCGCGGTACTCCTTGGGCGCGTACGTTCCCCGGCCGTACATGCTCCGATATTGCGGCAGCAGCTCGGGATGCTCGCGCCCGAGCCAGAGGTAGTACCACTCTTTGACCCCGGGCTTCAGGTGCAGTGCCGTGTAGAGGACGCTCGTGGCGCCGGCCTCCTTCGCCTGCCGGAGGGCCTCGTCGAGGTGCGCACGGGTGTCGGTGAGATACGGGAGGATCGGCATCAGGAAGACCGAGCAGTCGAGACCGTGCTCACGCACGGCGGTGACCGTCGCCAGGCGCGCCTTCGTCGTCGGTGTGCCCGGCTCGACCGACTGCTGAAGGTCGTCGTCGTAGACCGCGATCGACATGGCGATGTCGACGGGGACGTGTCGGGAGGCCTCGGCCAGCCGGTCGAGATCGCGACGGAGCAATGACCCCTTGGTCAGGATGCTGAACGGGGTGCCGGAGTCGGTGAGCGCGTCGATGATGCCGGGCATGAGCGCGTAGCGCCCCTCTGCACGCTGGTACGGGTCGGTGTTGGTGCCCAGCGCGACCGGATGGTGCCCCCAACTCGGTTTCGCGAGCTCTTTGCGCAGCACGTCGGCCACGTTGACCTTGACGATGATCTCCTGGTCGAAGTCTTTGCCCTGATCGAGCTCGAGATAGCTGTGGGTGGGCCGGGCGAAGCAGTACACGCACGCATGGGAGCAGCCGCGATACGGATTGATGGTCCACCCGAAGGGCATCGGCCCTCCCCCGCCCGGGATCTTGTTGAGCGCTGACTTGGCGAGGATCTCGTGGAAGGTGATGCCCGCGAACTCGGGCGTGCGCACCGACCGCACCAGGTTGTTCAGCCGGGCGAGACCGGGCAGGGCCGACGGCGTCTCCACCGCCAGCTCCTGCCCGCTCCACCTCATGGAACCTATTCGAACATATGTTCGAATCATCGTCAAGCCACAGACGCGCCGAAGCTCAGAGCGCCACCACCTCCCCGTCCCAGCGTGATCGCAGCCACCGGTCGTGACTCGCCACCACGACGGCGCCCGGGTAGCCGCCCAGCGCCTCCTCCAGCTCGGTCGCGAGACCGAGCGAGAGGTGGTTGGTCGGCTCGTCGAGCAGGAACACGTGCGGCGGCCGCGCCATGATGAGCGCGAGCGCCAGCCGGCGCTGCTGTCCGACCGAGAGCAGCCCGACCTCCCGGTCGAGATCGCGCGGCGCGATGAGCCCGAGCCCCGACAGGGGCACCGACTCCGCGCGCCGCTCCCCCAGCGCCAGCTCGTAGATCCGCCGCGGCGTCTGCGTCGGGTCCGCGAAGCGCACATCCTGCTCCAGGAGCTCGACCCGCAGCCCGCGGCGACGGTGCACCGTCCCCACCAACGGGACGATCCGCCCCGCCAGCACAGAGAGCAGCGTCGACTTGCCCGCGCCGTTCGGCCCGGTGACCAGCACCCGCGACTCGGCCTCGACCGCGAACCGGCCGAGCGTCAGCCGACCAGGCACGTGGAGGTCCTCCGCCTGCAGCAGCGATCCGGCCTCCTCCGTCAGACGCTGGAACCCCGACGGGATCCCGGTGAAGCCGAGCGGCTTCGGCGGCTTGCGCACCTGCGTCTTCGTCAGCTCCTCGAGCCGGCCGTCGGCGTTCCGGACGCGGCGGCTGATCTGCCGGTCGAGCGTGTTGCCCTTGTAGGACTTGACGAACTTGTCGTTGTCGCGCACCTTGCCCGACCACGCGATCGAGCGGGCCGTGACGTCGACCGCATGTTTCAGCGCGGCGAGTTCTGCCTGCTCGTCGGCGAACTGTTTCTCCCAACGGGCGCGCTCGGCCGCCTTCTCTGCGAGATACGCGCTGTACCCGCCGCCGAAGACGGTGGTGCCGGTGCGCGTCGGGTCCAGGTCGAGCAGACCGGTGGCCGCCGAGTCGAGGAAGGCGCGGTCGTGGCTCGCGAAGAGCACCGGGCCGTGCCAGCCGAGGAGTTGCGACTCCAGGAACGCCGCCGCCGCGTCGTCCAGGTGGTTCGTCGGCTCGTCGAGCAGCAGCGCGTCCGGCCGGCCGAGAAGCAGCGCAGCGAGGGCGAACCTGCTGCGCTGGCCTCCCGAGACCTCCGAAAGCCGCCGGGCCAGCGGGATGCCGCCGACCCCGAGACCGTCGAGCAGGGCGTCGCGACGCGACTCGGCCGACCAGACCTCGGCGCGCTCCGCGGCGGTCAGCGCGTCGTCGTAGCGCACAGCCGCGGACGGATCGTCGTCCGCGAGGGCGAGCGAAGCGGCCTCCAGCTCGCGCTCGATCGCACGCACCTCCGCGAGGGCGTCCTCCATCAGGGCCGCGAGGGTGTCCTCCGGTCGGAAGCGCACCTCCTGCCAGAGGAACCCGACGCGACGGGGCCGCGAGACGACACCGGAATCCGGGGTCTCAGCGCCTGCGAGCACGCGCAGGAGCGTCGACTTGCCGACGCCGTTCTCGCCGATCAGGCCGAGGCGGGCGCCGGGAGGCACGGTCAGCGACACGTCGGAGAGCACCCGTCGGTCGCCGTAGCGCACCGAGATGCCATCCGCGCGCAGCGGGGAGAGGGTGAGGGTATGCATGAGAACCACCTTCCGGGCGCTCCGTCAGGAGCAGATTCCCGCCGGGCGGAGTTCCGTCGATGAGTTGCGCCGGAGCGCCCGGTGCTGGGATGACCAGGCGGCGCAGGACCTATGGGGTCGCTCACTCGATCGACGGCGCCTCGGGCGCGGGACGAGAGGAGGTTCTCACTTCATAGCGTCGCCGACTCTAACAGGTCGACGGCGCGGCTGTCCAGCCGATCCGTACCGCACGGTACGGATCGACTGCGCGAGGGAGGTCAGGCCCGGACGACCTGACCGGCCGGCTGCTCCTCGAGCTCGAGCACCGCCGCGGTCTCCGCGAGCACGCGCGCGGCCTCCTTCGGGCGGTCGTTGAGCGTCGTGCCGACGGTCGGGATCAGCTTCTTCAGCGTCGGCAGCCAGCCCGCGTAGCGGTCCGGGAAGCAGGTCTGCAGCAGGTCGATCATGATCGGGACCGCGGTCGAGGCGCCCGGCGAGGCGCCGAGCAGGCCGGCGATGGAGCCGTCGGCCGAGGCGATCACCTCGGTGCCGAACTGCAGCACGCCGCCCTTCTTCGGGTCCTTCTTCATGACCTGCACGCGCTGGCCGGCCGTGATGAGCTCCCAGTCCTCCGACTTGGCGGTGGGCATGAACTCCTGCAGCGCCTTCATCTTCTTGTCGCGGTTGGCGAGCAGCTCGCCGACCAGGTACTTGATGAGGTCGAAGTTGTCGCGCGCGACCGCGAGCATCGGCCCGAGGTTTCCCGCGCGGACCGAGCCGGGGAGGTCCCACCAGCTGCCGCTCTTCAGGAACTTGGGGCTGAAGCCGGCGTACGGGCCGAAGAGCAGCGAGGCCTCGCCGTCGACGACGCGGGTGTCGAGGTGCGGCACCGACATCGGCGGTGCGCCTACAGCAGCCTTGCCGTAGACCTTGGCCTGGTGCTGGGCGACGATCTTGGGGTCGGAGGTGCGCAGGAACTGGCCGGAGATCGGAAAGCCTCCGAAGCCCTTGATCTCGGGGATGCCGGACTTCTGCAGCAGGTGCAGGGCGCCGCCGCCCGCGCCGACGAAGACGAAGCGCGCGGTGGCCTCGTGGGGCGTGTGGCCGACCTCGTGGCGCACCTTGATGCGCCAGAGCCCGTCGGAGGTGCGCTTGATGCTGCGCACGCGGTGGTTGAGGGCGAGCTCGGCGCCGTTGTCGACCAGGTCGTCGACGAGCGCACGCGTGAGCGCGCCGAAGTCGACGTCGGTGCCCGCGGTCTGGCGGGTCGCCGCGATGCGCTGCTTGGCGCTGCGCTTCTTGGTGAGCAGCGGGGTCCACTCGCCGATCGTCGCGGGGTCTTCGGAGTACTCCATGCCCTCGAACAGCGGCTGGTCCTTCAGCGCCTCGTAGCGCTTGCGGAGGTAGCGGATGTTGTCGCGGCCACGCACGAAGGTCATGTGCGGCGTCGCGTTGATGAACGAGCGCGGGTCGGGCAGGTGCCCCGCGGCGACGAGGGAGGCCCAGTACTGCCGGCTCAGCTGGAACTGCTCGTTGATGCTGATGGCCTTGGCGGGGTCCACGGAGCCGTCGGCGGCCTCCGGCATGTAGTTGAGCTCGCAGAGGGCGGCGTGGCCCGTGCCTGCGTTGTTCCACGGGTTGGAGCTCTCCTGGGCGACGGCGCCCAGCGACTCGTAGATGCGGATGCTCCAGTCGGGCTGCACGCGCTGGATCAGGGAGCCCAGCGTGGCGCTCATGATGCCGCCGCCGATCAGGACGACGTCGATGGGATCAGTGCTCACCAGACAATCCTACGGTGAGCGGCGCTTCGCGCCCCCCGTCGCCCGGAGATCTGTCTCGACATCAAGACAGATCTCCTGGCGAAGAGGCGGGGTCAGCCGGCGACGCGGGTGCCCAGACGCTCGGCGACGAGCTCGGCGATCTGAACGGCGTTGAGCGCCGCGCCCTTGCGGAGGTTGTCGTTGCTGATGAAGAGCGCGAGGCCGCGGCCCTCCGGCGCGCCCTCGTCGGCACGGATGCGGCCGACGAAGCTCGGGTCCTGACCCGCGGCCTCCAGCGGCGTCGGCACGTCGGTGAGACGCACGCCCGGGGCGTCGGCGAGGAGCTCTGCGGCACGTTCGGGCGAGATCGCCGACGCGAACTCGGCGTTGATCGACAGCGAGTGACCGGTGAACACCGGCACGCGAACGCAGGTGCCGCTCACGAGCAGGTCGGGGAGGCCGAGGATCTTGCGGCTCTCGTTGCGGAGCTTCTTCTCCTCGTCGGTCTCGTTCTGGCCGTCCTCCACGATCGAGCCCGCCAGGGGGATGACGTCGAACGCGATCGGGCGCACGTACTTGACCGGGTCGGGCATCGCGACCGCCGAGCCGTCGTGCACGAGCTGTAGGAGGTTCTCGTCGGCGACCGCAGTGCGGACCTGGCCGGCGAGCTCCTCGGCTCCCGCGAGCCCCGATCCCGAGACGGCCTGGTAGGTGCTCACGATGAGTCGCTGGAGGCCGGCCTCCTCGTGCAGCACCTTCAGCACGGGCATGGCGGCCATGGTGGTGCAGTTGGGGTTGGCGATGATGCCCTTGCGCGCGTCGGCGATCGCCTCGGGGTTGACCTCGGAGACCACCAGCGGCACGTCCGGGTCCATGCGCCAGCCGCTGGAGTTGTCGATCACGATGGCGCCGGCCTCGGCGAACCGCGGCGCGTGCGCCTTGGAGCCGGTGGCGCCTGCGGAGAAGAGCGCGATGTCGATCCCGGAGACGTCGGCGGTCGCCACGTCTTCGACGGTGATCTCCTGGCCGCGGAACGGCAAGGTCGTGCCGGCCGAGCGCGAGGAGGCGAAGAAGCGGATGCTCTTCACCGGGAAGTCGCGCTCCTCCAGCAGCCGGCGCATCACGCTGCCGACCTGGCCGGTGGCGCCGACGACGGCGATGTCGAATCCGGGGGCGGTCTCGCTCATGGTGTGTTCCTTCGAGTCGTGGTCTGAAGTGTCGAACGGGAGGACGGCCGGGCGAATTCCCGGGTCTGCGATCGCGGCCGGCTCAGCGGCCGGTGCCGGCGTAGACGACGGCCTTCTCGTCGCCGTCGAGGCCGAAGGCGGTGTGGACGACGCGCGCAGCCTCCGCCACGGTGTCGGCCCGCGTGACGACAGAGATGCGGATCTCGCTCGTCGAGATCATCTCGATGTTGATGCCGGCCTCGTAAAGAGCCTCGAACAGCGCGGCGGAGACGCCGGTGTTGGTGCGCATCCCCGCGCCGACGAGGGCGAGCTTGCCGATCTGGTCGTCGTACTGCAGCGACTGGAAGCCGACCTCGTCCTTCTCGGCGGTGAGCGCCGTGAGCACGCGCTGGCCCTCCGACTTGGGGAGGGTGAACGAGATGTCGGTGAGGCTGGTCGCCGCCGCGGACACGTTCTGCACGATCATGTCGACGTTGGCGTTGGCCTTCGCGACGATCTTGAAGATCTGCGCGGCCTTGCCGGGGACGTCGGGCACGCCGACGACGGTGATCTTGGCCTCGCTCAGGTCGGTGGCCACTCCGGAGATGATGGGCTCTTCCACGGTTCCATCCTTCTTGGCGGCCTCGGCCGCCGCTGCTTCGTTGAGGACGTAGGTGCCCTCTTTGTTCGAGAACGAGGAGCGCACGTGCAGGGTCACGTTGTGACGGCGGGCGTACTCGACGGCCCGGATGTGCAGCACCTTGGCGCCGGCAGCGGCGAGCTCGAGCATCTCTTCGCTGGTGATCCGGTCGATCTTGCGGGCGAGCGGCACCTGCCGGGGGTCGGAGGTGAACACGCCGTCGACGTCGGTGTAGATCTCGCACACCTCGGCGCCGAGGGCGGCTGCGAGCGCGACGGCGGTGGTGTCGGACCCGCCTCGGCCCAGCGTGGTGATGTCGCGGGTGTCGCGGTTGAAGCCCTGGAACCCGGCGACGATCGCGATCGCTCCCTCGTCGAGGGCGTCCTGGATGCGCCCGGGGGTCACGTCGACGATGCGCGCGGCGCCGTGCTGGGCGTCGGTGATCATGCCCGCCTGGCTGCCCGTGAACGAGCGCGCGTCGTATCCCATGCTCTTGATCGACATGGCGAGGAGCGCCATCGAGATGCGCTCACCCGCGGTGAGGAGCATGTCGAGCTCGCGGGGCGCCGGGATCGGCGTGACCTCGTGGGCGAGGTCGACGAGCTCGTCGGTGGTGTCTCCCATCGCCGAAACCGCGACGACGACCTCGTTGCCCGCCTTTCGCGTCTCGACGATGCGCTTGGCGACGCGCTTGATGCTCTCGGCATTCGCGACGGACGAGCCGCCGAATTTCTGAACGATCAGGGCCACAGGCTCTCCAGAACTCACGGGAGTGACCATTCTACCGGCCGGGGATATGCCCGATCGGCCATGTGACGTTGCGTTCGGCGCCGCCGACAGAGGGGACGCAACATGCCGCATCGACGCGCGCATTGCGGCGTGTTGCGTCCCCTCTGTGCCCGGTCAGGAGACCTGGCGTCGGCCCTCGAAGGCGCGGCCGAGCGTGACCTCGTCGGCGTACTCGAGGTCACCGCCGACGGGGAGGCCGGAGGCCAGGCGCGTGACCCGGATCTCGAGCGTGGTCAGCAGGCGGCTGAGGTAGGTGGCCGTCGCCTCGCCCTCGAGGTTGGGGTCGGTCGCGATGATGACCTCCTGCACCGTGCCGTCGGCGAGACGCTGCATGAGCTGGCGGATGCGGAGGTCGTCGGGGCCGATGCCGTCGATCGGGCTGATCGCCCCGCCCAGCACGTGGTAGAGCCCGCGGAACTCACGGGTCCGCTCGATCGCGACCACGTCTTTCGCCTCTTCGACCACGCAGATCAGCTCGGGCGAGCGACGCGGGTCGCGGCAGATCGAGCAGGTGGGCTGCTCGGTGACGTTTCCGCAGATCTCGCAGAACCGCACCTTGTCGCGCACTTCGAGCAGCACTTCGGCCAGACGCGTGACGTCGAAGCTCTCGGTCTGCAGGATGTGGAACGCGATGCGCTGCGCCGACTTCGGGCCGATACCGGGAAGACGCCCGAGCTCGTCGATCAGCTCTTGGACGATGCCTTCGTACACGCCGCTACCTCATCCCCGGTGACGGAGGCGCAGGCTGCTCCTCGAGGAAGGTCGCCCCGAGGATCTCGCGGACGACGGCCTCGCCGTAGCGCTGCGGAGCCTGGAACGTCGGCGTGCGCGACCCGGCGGCCGGTGCGGAGCGCTCAGGCGCCTGCCGCGCGGCAGGCCGCTCGGTGGCGGGACGGCCGGGCGCGGGCGCCCGCGTCGCCGGCACGGCGCCGGCCTCGGGCGTGGCGGCCCAGTCGCCCTCGGGCTCTTCTGGTACCACGGATTCGTAGGGAGGCTCGGTCTCCTCCGGGGGCTCCAGGTCGTCCGGCAGCGCGTCCACGGCCGGAGCCGACGGCGCCGGCTGGGCGACGTCCTCGATCGCTACGCTCGCCTGCGGTCGATCGAGTGTGGCCACGGCGGCCGGCGCGGACGCCGGAATGGTGACCGTGGCCCATTCGGTGACCGCGGCCGACGGTCCGGAAGCAGCAGCCGACGAAGGAGCGGGCGAAGCGGGCGCAGCGGAGGAGGCGGGCGCAGCGGAGGAGGCGGCCGAACGCGCGGCCGATGGACCGCTGGTCGAGTCGCCGCCGGCTCCCGGCCAGGTCGGGGCCTCCGGAGCGGCGGGTGCTCCTGCGGTCGGGCGCGACGGAGCGCCGCCGGCGGGGGCGCCGTCGGCACGCGCGATGAACTTGACCCGGATGCCCAGGATGTCGATGATCGCCTGGCGCAGGTACTCGCTCACGCTCTGACCGCCCGCCGACTGCGGCTGGCGGAAGCTCTGCACGTCGTTGTCGCTCGGGAACGACAGTGTGAGCACGTCGTCGTTCAGCGAGCGCACCTGCGCGGTGAACACGACCATCCACGCGCTGCGCTTGGCCCGCTGCACCGCGTCGAGGATCTGCGGCCAGGAGTCCTTGACCTGCTGCGTGGTCACCGCCCCGACAGGGGCGGGCGCGGCAGGCGCGGACGCAGCCGGAGCAGGCTCGTCGCCCGGAGTGGTGTCGGCTGCCGTCTCTCGCTCCGGGGCCTCCGCCGCGGGCGTGACTGGTTCGGGCGCGGAAGCCTCAGGGACCGGCGCCGGAGCGGAGGACTCGGCGGGACGGGACGCGGGGGCCGACGAGGCAGCAGCCGCCGGCGCGGCAGCGGCCGGCGCAGCAGCAGCCGCTCGAGCGGGCGCAGCAGCACGCGGCTCCGCGCGCACTACGTCGGGCTCGCTCGCGTCGCTGACGCCGACGCGGCGCTCGAGGCGCTCCACGCGGGCGAGCGCGCCGCGCTCGGTGTCGTCGCTCGACGGCACCAGCACGCGCGCGATCATCAGCTCGAGGTGCAGGCGGGGCGAGGTGGCCCCGGTCATCTCGGTGAGGGCGGCGTTGACGATGTCGGCGGACCGGCTGAGCTCGGCGGCGCCGAACTTCATCGCCTGCACGCCCATGCGGTCGAGCTCGTCTTGCGGAACGCCGCGGAGCACGGCGGCAGCGCCTTCGACGCTGGTCGCGGCGACGACGATGAGATCGCGCAGCCGCTCCAAGAGGTCGTCGACGAACCGACGAGGGTCTTGCCCGGTCTGGATGACGCGGTCGACCGCGGCGAAGGCACCGGCGGCGTCGCGGGCGGCGATGGCGTCGATGACCTCGTCGAGGAGGGCGGCGTGGGTGTAGCCGAGGAGCGCGACGGCCCGCTCGTACTCGATCGCGCTGCCCTCGGACCCGGCCATCAGCTGGTCGAGGAGGGAGAGGGTGTCTCGCGGCGAGCCGCCTCCGGCGCGCACGACGAGCGGGAGGACTCCCGGCGCCACGGTCATGCCCTCGCTGTCGCAGAGGCCCTGGACGTACTCCAGCATCTGCGCGGGCGGCACCAGCCGGAACGGGTAGTGATGCGTGCGCGAGCGGATCGTGCCGATGACCTTCTCGGGCTCTGTGGTCGCGAAGATGAACTTCACGTGCTCCGGCGGCTCCTCCACGATCTTCAGCAGGGCGTTGAAGCCCTGCGGGGTGACCATGTGCGCCTCGTCGAGGATGAAGATCTTGTAGCGGTCGCGGGCCGGGGCGAAGATGGCCCGTTCGCGGATGTCGCGGGCGTCGTCGACGCCGTTGTGGCTGGCGGCGTCGATCTCGACGACGTCGAGCGACCCTGCTCCGTCGCGGCTGAGCTCGATGCAGCTCGCGCACTTTCCGCACGGGGTGTCGGTGGGGCCCTCCGCGCAGTTGAGGCAGCGGGCCAGGATGCGCGCCGAGGTGGTCTTGCCGCAGCCGCGCGGCCCGGAGAACAGATAGGCGTGGTTGACCCGGTTGGTGCGCAGCGCCGTCATCAGCGGCTCGGTCACCTGCGACTGGCCGATCATCTCGGCGAAGGTGTCGGGCCGATATCGGCGATAGAGAGCGGTTACCACTCACACATGCTACTTGCCGCCGCCGACAATCGGCCTCAGTGCCCCGGTACCGACGACGGAGCCGTGAGCGCGGCGAGGATGTCCGCCCACAGGGCCTCCCTGGCCCGCTCCGTCGGCTGCGCGGCGGACCCCGCCGGCAGCAGCAGCGGCGTGTAGGGCGGCAGGTAGAAAAGGTGCGTCGCGTCCGGCGCGCGCAGGTAGGCGTCGCCCTCGCGCTGCGGCCGCTTGGCCGCCGCGGCGTCGAGCCACGCGCAGCCGTTGGCGAGCTCTTCGTCGTGGCCGGCGCAGCCGAGCACGACCGGGCCGGGGATGCGCTGGAGGTCGAGCACGGCGGCGGGCGCGGGGTCGTGGGTGCCGGTCGTGCAGGGCACCCAGGCGCCGTCGACCGTCACCGTGGGGCTCGGCACCGGCGACGGGCAGACCAGGCCGGTCGTGCCTCCCGGCGCGATCGCCCCGTACACCGTGCCGGGATACGCCGCGGCCGCCCAGAGCGCGAGCTGCGCACCGCGGGAGGTGCCGAACGTGAACATCCGCTGGTCGTCGACGCCCGGCTGCGACCGCAGCCAGCTCAGTGCCGAGAGGAACCGCTCGGCCGGGAAGCTGCGCACCGGGTCGACCTGGCCGGCCGACCCGTAGGCCGACAGGTCGAGCGTCGGGAAGCCGAGCGCCGCGAGCGTCGCCCCGGCGAGCACGCCCGTCCGCGAGCCGGGGTCGGTGCCGTCGAAGACGATGACACCCGGCCGCACGCCCTCCGCCGAGCTCGTGGGCTGGAAGTAGTCGCCCGTGATCCCGTCGTCGAACACGGCACGCGCCGGCGCCGCCGCGGAGAGGCCGGTGCGCTGCACGCGCGTCTCCGCGACCGGGCGGCCTCCGACCGACGCCTGGAGGTCGACCGAGAACGACGAGCCGCCCCAGGTCACGTCCGAGGTCGCCGCCTCACCGGTGGTGCTGTGCAGAGTCCAGAACAGCCCCATCCCGTCCGCCCCGGTGAACGGGGCCTCCAGCGGGACGTCCCTGGCCAGGTCGACCACGCCGTCGGCCGGCACGGCGTACACCGCCTGCGAGGTCCACACCGCGCCGGGGCGCAGTACCGCGCGGATGGTGACCTGCTGGCCGGGAGGGAGGGCGACGACCCGGATGCCGACCGGCTGCCAGACAGGGGTGGGGTTCGCGCTGAGCTGGAAGCGCGGGCCCGCCGCACCGGTCTGAGAGCTGCAGCCGACGAGCGCGACCGCCGCGAGGGCGACACCGGCCAGCGCCGCGAGCACGCGGCGGCGCATCGTGCGGATCCGTGCTGTGTTCACGGCCCGATCGCCCCCTCCAGCAGTGCGGTCACCCGCGACCAGAATGACACGCGCGCGTCCTCCGTCGCCTGCGCGGTCTGCGGCGGCAGGTCGCTCAGCCCGATCGGGAGCATCGGCGGCGCGCTCAGCTCGTCCGCCGAACCGTCGGCGAAGAGCGTCTCGCCCGCAGCGCGCGGCCCGCGTGCCGCGGCGCCCGCGCTGGTCCAGTCGCAGGCGGACGGGAGCAGCTCGTCCGCGGTTCCGCAGGCGAGCAGGAGGGGCCCCGGGATGCGGCTGAGCGGAAGGATCGGGGTGTCGGCGAGCGTCCGGGACGGGTCGGCGCACGGGACCGGTCGCCCGTCGTCGAGCAGCGTCGGCGCGCCCGACGACGACGCGCAGAGTCCCGCGGTCGGGCCGCTGGCGGCGATGGCGCCGTAGACCGCTCCCGGCTCGTTCGCGGCGAACCAGAGCGCGATCGGAGCGGCGGGCCCCGTGCCGTAGACGACGATCCGGTCGGGGTCGACGCCCGCCCGGCGCGACAGCCAGGCGCGGGCGGCGTCGAAGGTCTGCACCGAGAGCGCCGCCGATCCGGGGAGCTGCCCCTCGGGTCCGAACGCCGGCAGCGTCAGCACCGGGAAGCCGATGGCCGCGATCCTCCGCGCGGCGAATGCGCCGGACGCCGCGTCGTCGTCGCCGTCGATCAGCAGCACTCCCGGACGCGGGTGGACGAGCGTCGGCAGCGGAGTGAACAGGGTCCCGACGCGCAGGCCCGGCCCGGTCGCGGGCGGGACGGCGTCGCCCGCCGCGGCGTCCCTGGTCAGATCGGCGACGCTCACGTCGCGTTCCACACTCTGCGACGCCAGCGGCGAGCGCTGCACCTCGGTCGTCGCGACCTGAACCCCCTGCTGCTGCGCGGTCAGCGCGATGCGCACGGGCCCCTCGGCCCAGGCGCGTTCCAGCTCGGCCTGGCTCACGGAGGGACCGCTCATGCTCCAGAACAGCGCAGCGGCGTCCGGGCGCACGTACGGCGCGGTGATCGGCTGCTGGGAGGCGGTGTCGACGATGCCGGTCGGCGGCACCGCGTACAGCGCCCGCGACCTCCACTCCCCCGCCAGGGTGGTCGCCGAAGCGGTGAGGACGACGTCCTGCCCCGGTCGCAAGCCGGTCACCGAGACGACGACCGGGTCGGCCGTGGCGTTGCCGAAGCGCGCAACGACGATCTGCGCGCCGCCGGCAGGGGCGGGCACGCAGCCGGAGAGCGCCGCCACTGCCGACAGCACGGCTGCCGCCGCGAGCACCACCGCCGCTCGCCTCCGTCTGTTCCAGGTCGGCCTCCGCGTCATGAGAGCACCGCCCGGAGCAGCTGCTGCCCCACCGCGTTCCAGAACGCGATGCGCGCGCCCTGCGTCGCCTGCGCGTCGACGCCGGTCGCGCCTGCCCCGGATGACCCGCCGTCGATCGGCAGCGCGATCGGGAGCCCCGGCGGAACCGCGACGGCGTGGGCCGCACGGGCTTCCGGGAGCAACTGGTCGCCGGCGCGCAGCGTGCGGGTGCGCGCGAGTGCCTGGAGGTCGTCGCAGGCGCGCGGGTACACCGCGTCGTCGCGGCCGCAGATCAGCACGACCGGGCCTGCGGCCTCCTGCAGCGAGGGAGGAGCGACCGCCGGCCCGGGTTCGCGCTCGCAGGGCAGCCCGACGCTCCCGGCGAAGACGGGTGACGCGCTCGACCCGGCCAGGCACAGCAACGATGACGCGCCGCCGCCGGCGAACAGTCCGTGCAGCTGCTTCGGGAAGGTCGTCGCGGCCCAGACCGCCAGCTGCTCGGACGCTCCCGTTCCGTAGACGAAGATGTGCCGCGGGTCGACGCCGACGCGGTGGTGCATCCACTCGAGCACCGCGGACACCGTGCCGCTGTCGATCACGGTCGAGACGTGCACGCCGTCGGGCGAGCCGACGGGGATGACGAACACCGACGCCCCGAACTGCGAGAGCACCGGAGCCGTGAACGCCGACGACGCCCCGGGCGACGGGTCGTCGAACATCAGCACGGCCGGCCCGGTCGGGCGCTCGATGGAGGCCGCGCTCCAGAAGGTGCCGATCGGCTCGTCCTCGTGCGTCTCGTGCGGTGGCGGCTGGCTGCCGACGCCGTCCGGGGCCAGGTCGTGCGTATAGACCGTGTCGGAGCGCGCGGCGGCGCCGAGGCCCTGGAGCCGGAACGTCCGGCGGGCGACGACGCGATCCCCGTCGGCCGCCGTGAGCGTCACGGGACTGGTGTCACGCATCCACTGCCGGGCGAGCTCCACCGGGCCGAGCGACGGGCCGCGCAGCGACCAGAACAGGCCGGCGGAGTCCGGCTGCGTGAACGGCGCGAGCTGCGGCCGGTCGTGCGCGAAGTCGATCGTGCCGTCACCGCCGACGTCGTAGGTGGCTCCCGACGTCCAGGTGCCGCGCGCCGAGGTGAGGGAGGCCGTGATCCGCAGCCGCGTCCCGGGCTGCGCCCCGACCAGTTGCAGCGGCACCGGCCACAGCACGGAGCTGAACCGGATCAGCGGCGGGGTGACGAACCTCGGCCCGGCAGGGCCCTCGACGGTCGCGCACCCGCTCAGCGCGGCGACCAGGGCGAGCCCCGCGACGACGGCCGCCGCGGCAGCGGTGCGCAGGGAGGCCACCCGGGTGGGCCGTCCGTCCCGCTCGGCTTCGTCGCCGCGCCGCCGCATGCCGCACCCGCCCTCAGCCCGCGCCGACCGCCTGCAGGGACTGGCGCGCGATCTCGAGCTCCTCGTCGGTGGGGACGACGAGCACGGTCACGCGGGAGTCGTCGGCGGAGATCCGTCTGGCCTCGCCCGACGCGGCGGCGTTGCGCTCGGGATCGAGCCGGATGCCCAGCACCTCCAGGCCTGCGCAGACCTCGGCGCGCAGCCTCCCGTCGTTCTCGCCGATGCCCGCGGTGAACGTCAGGACGTCGAGGCCGCCGAGCAGTGCGGTGTAGGCGCCGATGTAGTGCTTGAGCCGGTGCACGGTCGTGTCGAGAGCCAGCCGTGCTGCGGCATCCCCCGACTCCGCGGCGTGCCTGACGTCGCGCATGTCGCCGTGGCCGGAGAGCCCGAGCAGCCCGCTGCGCCGGTTGAGCAGTTCGTCGAGATCGTCGATCCCGAGGCCGGCGCGGCGCGCCAGGTGCACGAGCACCGCAGGGTCGAGGTCGCCGGAGCGGGTGCCCATCACGAGACCCTCCAGCGGCGTCATCCCCATGGAGGTGTCGACCGACCGGCCTCCATCGACCGCGCACGCCGACGCACCGTTGCCGAGGTGGAGGACGATCTGCTTCAGCTCGCCGAGCGGACGGCCGAGGAACTCCGCCGCCGCCTCGGACACGTACTTGTGCGAGGTGCCGTGGAAGCCGTAGCGGCGCACCCGGTGCTTGTCGGCGAGCGCCGCGTCGATCGCGTAGGTGTAGGCCTCCGGCGCGAGCGTCTGGTGGAAGGCGGTGTCGAAGACCGCGACGTGCTGCACGTCGGGGAAGGCCGCCTCCGCCGCGCGGATGCCCTGCAGGTTGGCGGGGTTGTGCAGGGGCGCGAGGTCGGAGAGGTCCTCGATGTTGATCTCGACCAGCGGGGTCACGATCGTCGGCTCGAAGAAGCGCTTGCCGCCGTGGACCACCCGGTGACCGACCGCGGCCAGCGGGTTCTCGTCGAGGCTCGGCCCCTCCGTCTCGAACGCGTCGAGCATCACCCGGAACGCCGCCGTGTGGTCCGGGATCGCGAGAGTGGTCTCCCAGCGTCCGCGCGGGCCGGTGTGCCGGATGTGCCCGGACGCCTCGCCGATCCGTTCGATCAGCCCGGAGGCCAGCGCCTCCTCGCTCCCGGCGTCGATCAGCTGGTACTTGAGCGACGACGAGCCGCTGTTGACCACCAGCACGGCGCTCATGAGAGCGCCGCCTGGATCGCCGTGATCGCGACGGTGTCGACGATGTCCTCGACGGTCGCGCCGCGCGAGAGGTCGTTGATCGGCTTGCGGAGGCCCTGCAGCACCGGGCCGATCGCGACCGCGCCCGCGCTCCGCTGCACCGCTTTGTAGGTGTTGTTGCCGGTGTTGAGGTCGGGGAAGATGAACACCGTCGCCCGGCCCGCGACCTCCGAGCCGGGCATCTTCGCGGCCCCGACAGCGGCGTCGGCGGCCGCGTCGTACTGGATCGGGCCGGCGACGGCGAGCTGCGGCTCACGCTCGCGGACCAGCTCGGTCGCTGTGCGCACCTTGTCGACGTCGGCCCCCGCGCCTGAGTCGCCGGTCGAGTACGACAGCATCGCCACGCGCGGCTCGATCCCGAACTGCTCGGCCGTGCGCGCGGACGACACCGCGATGTCGGCGAGCTGCTCGGAGGTCGGATCGGGGACGACCGCGCAGTCGCCGTAGACGAGCACCCGGTCGGCAAGCGCCATCAGGAACACGCTCGACACGACGGACACGCCCGGCCGCGTCTTGATGATCTCGAACGCGGGCCGGATGGTGTGGGCCGTCGTGTGCGCCGCCCCGGAGACCATGCCGTCGGCGAGACCGAGGTGCACCATCATCGTGCCGAAATAGGAGGCGTCGGTGACGGTGTCCGCGGCCTGGTCGACCGTGATCCCCTTATGGGCGCGCAGCTTCGCGTACTCGTTCGCGAAGCGCAGCCGCAGCACGTCGTCGAACGGACTGAGCACCTCCGCCCTGCTGAGGTCGAGGCCGAGCTCGATCGCGCGCGACCGCACCTCGAAGGGCTCGCCGAGGATCGTGAGCCGCGCGACCCCGCGCGACAGCAGCGTCGCCGCGGCGCGCAGGACCCGATCGTCTTCGCCCTCCGGCAGCACGATGTGCTTGTCGGCGGCGCGGGCGCGCTCGATGAGGTCGTACTCGAACATGAGCGGCGTGACCACCTGGTGCCGCGAGACGTCGAGCCGGGCGAGGAGCTCGTCGGCGTCGACGTGCCGCTCGAACAGGGCGAGCGCGGTGTCGTACTTGCGCTGCGAGTCCGCCGCGAAGCGCCCGCGCGCGCGGGTGATGCGCACGATCGTCTCGTAAGTGTCCAGGCCGGTCCGCACGATGGGAAGCGGCGAGCGCAACCCGGCCAGCAGCCGCTCGATCGGCTCGGGGAGGTCGAACCCGCCGTTCAGGACGATTCCGGAGATCGAGGGGAACGTGCCCGACGCGTTCGCCATCAGCACCGCGAGCAGCACTTCGGTGCGGTCCCCTGGCACCACCACGACCGAGCTCTCCACGAGGCGCGGGAGCACGTTGTTCATCGACATGCCCGCGACGACGACGCCGAGCGCCTCGCGCGCCAGCAGCGTCCCATCACCCGCGATCAGGGCGCCGCCTGTGGCCTCCATGATCGACCGGATGCTCGGCGCCACCAGGAAGGCGTCCTCCGGGATCGCCCAGACCGGCGGAAGGTCAGGACCCGAGGCGACGGCGGCGCCGGCCGCCCGCACGGCGGAGCCGACGGCCGTGACGATCGCGTCGAGGTGGTCGGCGTCCGCGCGGTTCGCGACGACGCCGACGACACCGGCGTGCTCCTGCCGCAGCTCGGCGAGCGCGAGTTCCGCGAGCTGGCGCATCTCCTCCGGCGAGCGCGGTTCGGCCTGGCCCAGTCGTTCGCCGAGCCCCTGGCCGATCCGGCCTCCCAGCACCAGCAGCACCGGAGCGCCGAGGTTGGCAGCGATGCGCGCGTTGTAGCCGAGCTCGGTGGGGCTGCTGACGTCGGTGTAGTCGGAGCCGAGGATCACGACGGCATCGCTGCGAGCTTCCACCTGACGGAAACGACGCACGATCTCGCCGAGAGCCGCGTCGGCGTCGGCGTGCACGTCGTCGTAGGTGACGCCGATCGCCTCCTCGTAGCTAATCTCGGCGGTCACCCGGTCGAGCAGCAGCTCCAGCACGTAGTCGCGTTCGACGGCCGAGCGGGCGATCGGCCGGAAGACGGCGACGCGTTCGACGGAGTGTCGGAGCGACTCGAGCACGCCGAGGGCGACGGTCGACTTGCCGGTGTGCCCCTCCGCGGAGGTGATGTAGAGCGAACGGGCCACGGTCAGCGGGTCTCCTCGTCGATCGGCGGTGTGTGGTCGTGGTTTTCGTAGTCTTGGTGGTCTGCGTCGGCCGCTGTCGCGACCCGCTCGATCGGCGAGAGCCGATAGCTGCCGTCGAGGACGGCCGGACCCGGCGCGTACAGCCGTAGCAGCGGCCGGAACGCGCCTCGCGGGGAGGGGAGCCAGTTGGCCGCGGCGGTCGCGTCGGCCGGGCGGTCGGCGCTCATCGTGATGGTCAGCCCGCCGTCGTCGTCGTAGACGATCCCGGGCGTGCGGTCGCCCAGCGAGTAGCGCCCGATCGGGTTGTCGACCAGGTAGTAGTGCGGGAGGTCGTACATCGTGATCGACCAGAACGCGCCCACGGGCGGGGTGGGGTTCAGGCGCAGGCGGTACTCGTGGTCGCCGGTGAGGGCCTCCCCGTCGGCGTCGACGTAGGTGGGGAAATACGCGGCCTCGTACCCGTGGTTGCCCCAGAGCCCGCCGAGGGCGGCCGCGGCGCGGTGCGCGTAGCGGGTGGTGGGGTCGGTGAGCTGCCAGGCGGGGCTGTCGAGGGCGCCCACCTCGAAGAAGTCGACGTTGTAGTCGAAGACGTGGAGGTTGGCCTGCCAGCCGTCGACCACGGGGATGGCCGTGTGCAGGGCCGACTCCAGGGCCTGCTTGCCGACGGCGTAGCCCTCCTCCAGCGCCTGGCGGACGTCGTCGGCGAGGTCCGCGATGGGTGTGGAGCCGGTGAGCCCGATCGAGTCGTAGCTCGCGAGCGCGAGCCGGTCGTGGTCCGCGGGCGGGAACTCCCGCGACCACACGCGCATCCGCTCGAAGAAGGTGAGCGCCTCGCTCGGCCCGGCCTCGACCTCCGGAACACCGGCGGGAGGGGCGAACGATTCGCGGGTCTGCGTCAGCGTCAGGGCGTCCTGGAGGGCGTGAACGGCGGGGAGGTCGTCCTCCCCCGCGACCGCCCAGCGGCCGACGATCGTGCCGATCCGAGTCGGGAACCGGATGACGGTCGCACCGTCGCCGGCCGCGTCGGCCTCCTCGCCCTCCCACTCCGGCGGGACAAGCAGGAACCGGCCGGCATCGGAATCGGTGGCACGCGTGCCGACGTAGGCGAAGTTCTCCGTCCATGCGTCGACGAACTGCAGCACGTAGTAGCGGTCGCCGACGGCGGGGACCTCGAGCAGCAGCGGCCCGACGCCCAGGTCGAGCTGCGCGATCGAGTAGACGGTGTCGTTGTTGACGGACACGAACTCGGTCTCAGGGCCGGCGAGCACCCGCGCGTGGCCGAACGCGTTGTACGGCGTCGGCGGCACGGCTCCGAGCCCCTCCCGCGTGAAGCGGTCGACCTGCTCGAGATCGAACACGAGCGGGAAGCCCACGACATACGCTTCCGACGCCAGCTCGGCGTTCCCCTGCTCCACGGAAACCTGGTCGGTCATTCGCGCACCTCGACTCGTCGGGAGTGTCATTCTACAAAGCGTAGAACAATCGGAAGGGTGTTGACAGCTGCTGTGCTGCCCACACTCTACGCGGGGCGTGTGGCCGGACCCTGAACGCGGACCAGCGGGCCCCAGACACGAAAAAGACCCCCCACGCACCCGCCAGAGCCCGGTTACCCTTGCTGCGTTTCCGCCCTGGGGGAGTTGGCCTGGATGGCGCCACGTGGGGAGCCGCGAAACAGTCTAGCGGCTCCGGCTGGGAGGCCGTGCACATGAGCGCCTCCGGCGTCCGCTAAGATATTGTGAGCCGTCGCCGCGAGGTGGTGGCAACCCAGGAGAATTCGCCTAGTGGCCTATGGCGCACGCTTGGAAAGCGTGTTGGGTGCAAGCCCTCGGGGGTTCGAATCCCCCATTCTCCGCCATTTTCTTCTTCCGGCTTCTGCCCCGCGATCCCAGTGGTTGCGCGGAAGTTCGGCACTCCAGGGTTCATTTAGTCGTCGCTGCGCCCACGCTGTGCCCACACTTTGCCCACATTTTTCTGACGGCCTCCGGCATCTAGGCGCATCGCAACCGCATCCAGGTCATCCTCGAAGAGGTCTGCATAGGTATCCAGCGTCATCGCTGCGGACTTGTGCCCGAGCATCCGTTGGACGGCTTTCACGTTCGCTCCTGAACTGACGGCGAGGCTCGCGGCGGTATGGCGGAGGTCGTGCGGTGTGAGCCGCTCGAGGCCTGCTTGGGCGAGAGCGGTCAGGAACCAGGAGCGCTTGTTGTTGCTGGCGCTGGGGCGCCTCAGGAAGCCGCCGAAGCGGTCGGCGAAGAGCAGATCGTCGGGCTCCTTCCCTTCGCACAGGCGCGCTAGGGGTTCGGCGAGAAATGGTGGGAACGGGACGGAACGCTTTTCCCAAGTCTTAGGGAGGCCCTCCACGACGTTCCCATTCACTTCAGTCGCGGTGCGATTGACTTGCAGTCGTCGCCGCAGCATCACGACGTCCCGCACGCGCAGCCCGGTTGCCTCGCCCCATCGAAGTCCGCAGTACGCCAAGACGATCAGAAGCGTCGCCTGCATGTCCGTCTCGGCCGCCTCGGCGAAGCGGATGACCTCCTCATGGCTCAGGTAGCGGCGGGTCTTGCTCGAGTGTTTGCGTGGAGTTCCGTCGGCCCCGCGTGCGACGTTCTTGGCGACACGACCATCTTTCAGGGCGACGTCGAGAATGCCGGCGAGCACGCCAAGTGCCCGCAGCACCACGGTCGCAGATCGTGGGCGTGACTCGTCCGCGGTCCAACGGACGCGTTGCGTCGAGACGGCCGAGCCTTCGCCGAGCTCGCGGATCCACTGCTCAACGGTACTGGGCCGGATCGAGCCGACGGCAGTAGCCGACCAACGCGGTTCCACATAGACGCGCCACGAGGTCTCGACGGAGTGGAAGCTGGAGGGCTTCATCGCCTGGCGTTTGTTGGCGAGCCAGTCGACGGCGAGTTCGCCGACGGTGATGCGCGACGCGCGTGGATCGACGTACGAACCCGCAGCTTTGGATACCTCGACGTTGGCTAGGAACAGCTCAGCGTCACGTTTTGTCGTGAAGCCGCGTTTGTCGGTCTGTCGATGGTCCGGTGTGCGGTAGCGCACACGCCAGCGACGGCCGCCGCCGGTTTCATAGGGCGTGACGGTTCCCATCTCAACCTCCTTGCTCGGCGCCTCAGCCGCTTACGTCAACGACTACCCTTCACTTACACGTTGTGCTTTACGCGTCGATTTGACGCGCACCATCGATTCACCCGACCCGGCATCTCTCCATCTACCCCGACCAAGGAGGATCGCGCGTTGAGAGGCCGTGTCAAGGGCGCTGCGCGTCGCTTCGCGATGCAGCGGAGCTGCACCCTTGACTCGGCGTCTCAACGCGCCAGGCTGCTCCGTGCGGGGTGGAGGAAAAGTCATCGGGACCGCCCCTGTGTTTTGGAAGCGCGCATGCTGAGCGCTTGTCGACTCAGCCCGGCGGCCGCTGCGATGGAGTTCCAATTAGATCCCAGTTGCCTCAACTGGAAGATCAGTTCGTCCCGATCGGTCAGGAGAGCATCCTCTTCTCGTCGCAGACGGTCTAGGTCTTGGCCAAGATGATGCAGTCGTCGAAGCGCATCTGTCCGCGTGCGCGATTGGGATTCCGACGCTCGTCGCTGCTCTGCTTCGAGGTTGTGGACGACTTGGAGTTGGCGCTCTTCAGCACGTCGAGCAGCCGCCACGTCGTGCTCCTGCCGCTGCCGCGCGTAGGACGCCACTCGCCGTTCAACCCTGCCGAAACTCCCCCGTTTGGCCATGCAACTGGGTTTACACGAGACCCCCGACATTCCGGCGATTTTTAGGCTCACTCAAAAGAGTGCCTACGTGCATTGGCTTTCCACCTTTGGGCCCTCTCGCTGCTCCATCTGTATTTCGGGCGCTTGATCGGATCCTCGCTCTTTGATCCTCCCCTGGGCTTGTTGCTCGGCTGCCCCGGCTTCTCTTCGTCGTCACTTTGGTGGTCGCGGCATCTCGCGACCACGGGCATCAATTGCCGCCCCGAGCGAGTCTCTGGTGAACGTGAACGAAGACGTTCGACACCGACTCGGTGAGGCGTTAGTTTTTGGCGGCGAGGCAGGCATAGTCGATCGCATGCGCCGACTGTTGCGGTTGGGTGCCTTGACCCGGCATTTTCGCGGGAGGGTCTTAGGGGAACATCGCTTCCGCGACCCAGCGGTCCCGGCAGGTCTCCGTTCGAATAGCGTCCGCGAAGCCGCAAATGGACCGGCTAGTGACCCGTCGTAATCAGCCCAGTTGAGGGCGGTGGGGAGTGGATGACCGGAATCGTCACTCAGACTCGCCCGGGTCCGCCCCGAAATGCTCTTTGGCGATGGTCATGGCAGACATGGCCTTGGGCCAGCCGGCGTAGAAGGCGAGATGCGTGATGACTTCGATCAGTTCCTGCTCAGTCACACCGTTCTCCCGTGCGAACGGGAGGTGAAAGTGCAGCTGCTCGACGTTGCCGCCCACCAGCAGGGCGGAGACGGTGATCAGGCTGCGGTCGCGTTTCGACAGTTCGGGCCGCTCCCACACCTCATCGAACAGCACCTTGTCGGTGTAGTGGACGAGCCCGGGCGCGAAGTCGCCGAACGCGCGCTGCCCGCCGGTCCAGCCGGCCGAAGCGTTCGTGTCGCTCATGCGTTACCTCCCTCGTATTCGGTGTCGGTGATGTGCTCTTTCCAGTCGGTGGTGTCGGCCGCGTCGTCGGCGGACTCGAGGAACGCGATGTGCTCCATGAAGGAGTTCGGTGCCGCCGCGTGCCAGTGGTCCTGGCCGGGCGGGGTGTAGAGCGTCTGACCGGGATGCACTTCGATGACGTTGCCGTCGCGATCGCCGAAGCGCGCAACGCCCGCCGTGACGTGCAGGTACTGGCCGCGTGCGTGAGAGTGCCAGGCGGTGCGGGCGCCGGGGGCGAAGCGCACACGGGCGGCGGTCATGCGCTGGTCGCCTTCGTGCGGCGCGACGATCGGGTCGACCCAGACGTCCCCGGCGAACTGTTCCGGAGAGTTCTTGATCGTGGGCTTCTCGGGTTCGATGTTCATGATTGTGTCCTTCCGCGGGTCAGAGGGTGAGCAGGACCTTGGTGGCGCGGCGTTCGTCCATCGCCTGATAGCCCTGGGCCGCGTCCTCAAGCGGGAGGGTCAGGTCGAAGACCGCGCCGGGGTCGATCTCGCCGTCCATGATGAGCCTGACCAGCTCGGGAAGGAACCGGCGCACGGGAGCCGGTCCGCCGTGCAGGTGGACGCCGGAGAAGAACAGTTCCTCTCCGGGGAGTTCGACGTCGTGCGAGACGCCGACGTAGCCGACGTGACCGCCGGGGCGGGTGGCGCGGATCGCCTGCATCATCGATTCCTGGGTGCCCACGGCCTCGATCACGGAGTGCGCACCGAGACCGTCCGTGAGCTCCTTGATCTTCGCAACCCCGTCGTCCCCGCGCTCTTCGACGATGTCAGTGGCGCCGAAGCGGCGGGCGAGCGTCTGACGGTCGGCGTGGCGGCTCATGGCGATGACCCGCTCGGCACCCAGCTGCTTCGCGGCGAGGATGCCGAGCAGCCCCACGGCGCCGTCACCGACCACCGCGACGGTCTTGCCGGGGCCGGCCTCCGCTGCGACCGCGGCGAACCAGCCGGTGCCGAGTACATCGGAAGCGGCGAGCAGGCCGCGCAGCTGCGCATCCGTCGGCCGGCCGGGGACCGCGACGAGCGTGCCGTCGGCGAGCGGGACCCGCAGCTTCTCGGCTTGAGTGCCGAGTGCGCCCATCGGGAACGCGTGCACGCAGCGCGACTGGTACCCGGCCCGGCAGATCTCGCAGGTGTTGTCGGAGGCGAAGAACGAGCCGACGACGAAGTCGCCGACCTTCACGGTCGTCACTTCGTCGCCGACCTGCTCGACGACGCCGACATACTCGTGACCCATCGGGGTGGGTGACGTGATCGAGTCGGTGCCGCGGTACGGCCACAGGTCCGAGCCGCAGATGCAGGCGGCGGCGACGCGGATGACGGCGTCGGTGGGCTGCTCGATCGTCGGGTCGTCGCGGTCTTCGACGCGGACATCCCGAGGGGCGTACATGATTACTCCACGCATGTGGGTGTTCCTTCCGTTGCGGGGTGGATGATGCCGGCGCGAGCGGTCGCTCGGGTCGGACGGGTGAGAAAGACGACGGCAGCCAGCCCGGCGAGGACGATGGAGATCGTGGTGACCAGACCGAGCGGGAGGATGTTCAGCGCGCCGGCGACGCCGACGAGCGGGGCGGCGATGCCGCCGAAGGCGAATCGTGCGGCGCCGAGGAGCGAGGACGCGGTCCCCGCGATCTGCGGGTAGTCCGCCAATGCGAGGGTGGTGGAGGGCGGGCTCGTGATCGCGGTGCCCGCAGCCAGCAGGAACAGGGACACGATCACCATGATCAGCGGGACGTGGGTCAGGCCGGCGACCAGGAGTCCGGCGGCGCCAGCGCCCGCGACCACCAGGCCCGTGACGAGTGTCCCCATCACGCTCCACTTTTCGCTGGCGCGTCCGGCGAGGTAGCCGAACACCATGAACCCGGCCGAGTTCAGCCCGAAGGCGAGGGCGTAGCCCTGCGGCGACAAACCGTAGACGCCTTGCAGCACGTAGGTGGCGCCGCTGAGGTAGGCGAAGAGGGCGGCATAAACGAAGCCCTGCGCGATCACTGCGCCGACGAAGCGGCGGTCGGAGAACAGTAGTCGCATGTCTCGCCCGATGACGGCGAAGCCTGCGGCGATGCGTGCATCCGGGGCCAGCGTCTCCGGGAATCCGAACCCGATCCAGGTGAGGATGACCGCACCGATCACGGCCAGGACGAGGAACAGTCCACGCCAGTCGAGGATCGTTGTCAGTGCGCCGCCGATGAGCGGGCCGACGATCGCAGCGAACCCGCCGATGACGGTCAGTCGCCCGTAGAAGCGGATGAGTCGTGCGCCCTCGTAGACGTCGCGGCCGGCGGCCTGTGCAATCACGATGCCGACCCCGCCCGAAATGCCCTGCACCAGACGTGCGGCGACCAGGACCTGGACAGTCGGGCTGGCGGCGCAGAGGGCGGAAACGATCACGTAAGCCGTGACCCCGATCAGCACGGGTCCGCGGCGCCCGAACCGGTCAGAGAGCGGACCGGCGATCAGCTGCCCGGCGGCAAGGCCGATCAGGCAGGCGGTGACGGTCAACTGAGCCGTAGACGTTGGCGCTCCCAGCTCGGTGGTGAGCGACGGGAGAGCCGGAAGGTAGAGGTCCATCGAAATGGGCCCGAAGACCGTCAGTACGAGCAGGAGCGTGGCTACGCCGCGGCCGGCGCGGACCCGGGAAGCGGTAGCGAGGGAATCTGTCACGACAACAAGCAAAACCCGGTTCGCTCATCCGAGGGAGTCTCTGATGAGAGGTGTACTGACAGGGCATCCCTCCCGGTCGGATCCCGGCCTACTCTCGACGACATGGACAATCCAGCCGAAGTCCGCGAGTTCCTGATGTCGCGCCGTGCCAAGCTGACACCGGAACAGGTCGGCCTTCCCGCCGGGACAGGTCGCCGTGTGGCCGGGTTGCGCCGCTCGGAGGTGGCAATGCTGGCAGACGTCAGCGTCGAGTACTACTCGAAGCTGGAACGCGGCGGGATCGCCGGGGTGTCAACAGCCGTCCTTGACGCTGTGGCCCGGGCTCTTCAGCTCGACGACACGGAGCGTGCCCATCTCTTCGACCTCGCGCGCGCCGCCGACGGGATCCCCGTGTCCGGCCGCCCGCGCCGGCGATCGAGCAAGAGTCCCGCCTCCCGGCCGAGCCTGCACTGGGCGCTGGAGGCGTTCACCGGCGGTGTCGCCGTCGTGCGCAACGCACAATCCGACGTGATCGCATTCAATGCACTCGGCCGAGCCTTCTACTCGCCGATGATCGGCGACGGCGGACGAACACCCAACTTTGCCCGCTTCCAGTTCCTCGACCCGGCCTCCCACGACTTCTATCCCGACTGGGACCTGTTCGCCGACATGTGCGTCGCCGTCATGCGCGCCGAGGCCGGCCGTGACCCGCACAACCGCGCCCTGCAGGATCTCGTTGGGGAACTGTCCACGCAGAGCGACACGTTCCGGCAACTCTGGGGCGCCCACAACGTCCGCACTCACGGCGCTGGCACGAAACGGTTCCGCCACCCCGTCGTGGGCGACATCACACTCGCCTACGAGGAATTCGCGATCACGGCAGAGCCCGGCCACGTCATGCTCGTCTACACCGCCGAGCCCGGATCGCCATCCGCGGAGCGGCTGCAACTGCTCGGCTCGTGGGCCGCCGACCGCACCACCACTCGTCAGGCAATCACGCGGGAATCATGAGGGCTCAACGTTCTCGCCCTCGGCGACGCCTGCGCGGTTCCGGAAGGACGTGTTCCCCGTGAAGTATTCAAGTCTTGGCACCACGGGCGTGCGCGTCTCCCGGATCTGTCTCGGATCGGCCACGTTCGGCGTAGCACCGTCGCCGCAAGAGGCCCCCGGAGTCGTCGGCGCTGCGCTCGATCTCGGCATCAACTTCTTCGACACGGCGAACGTTTACGGTTCCTCCCCCACCTTCGATCGGCCCGGAGTCCCACCGGCCGCGGAGCGAGTATCCGCCGAGGAAATACTGGGCACGGCGCTCCAGGGGCACCGAGAGGACGTGGTGCTCGCAACCAAGTCAGGAGAACGACGATTTGATGCAGCCGCCGGCCTCTCCCGGCGGTACATCATGCAGCAGGTCGAACGCAGCTTGAAGCGTCTCCGGACTGACTCCATCGACCTCTACTATGCGCACTTTCCCGATCCGGACACGCCTCTCGAGCAGACGCTCGCGGTGTATGACGACCTGATCCATCAAGGCAAAGTGCGCTACGTCGCCCTGTCCAATCACCCGGCATGGCAGCTGGTGGAGGCGCTGTGGATCGCCGACGACCGCCGGCTCGTCTCTGCGCCCGTTGCCTCCCAGGTCAAGTACAGCCTGCTCGATCGCAGCGCCGAACATGAGCTGTCTGGTGCGAGCGTGCACTTCGGCACGTCCGTCGTCCCGTTCGCTCCCGTTCACGGGGGTCTGCTGGCGAACCTGTCGGTGCTCGATCGCGAGATCTCAGGCGACAGGCGCTTCGGTGGCCCCGGCTTCTCGGAGGCGGAGATCAGAGTTGCACGCGAAGTCGACCGCCTCGCGACAGAGTGGGGGCTGACCATGGCGCAGGTTTCGCTGGCTTGGCTCCTTTCCCGACCCGCAGTCGCTTCGGTAATCGTCGGCGCCGAGACGGCCGACGAGATCCAGGCAAATGCTTCGGCAGCCGACGTCGACCTCGCACCGAAGCAACTCGAGGCGATCTCGGCACTGACCGCCGGACTCGTGCACTAACGTCGAGCATCCTCGCCGTCACCGTCCGATCGGTGCATGGTGCCTCAGTCACGAATGCACGCCCAGGCCGCCACCTAGATTGTCTCCGGGCCCAAAACGGACGAACTTCGTGGCGGAACCACCATCTGCGACGACGGTCGACAGGTCGAGGCGTCCGGCACCGTTCCACTGAGAGATCCTTAGCCGGGCACATCCCTCGCTACGAGGATCGCGCTCGAGGGGTGAAGCCCGTGCCCACACTTTGCCCACACTTTTCTGAGATTCCACGTGATTCCTGTGATTGCAAAGGACCCAGAAACCGCGGAATCTGGAGGTTTTCCCCCCGTTTTGACGGCCGTGAAATGGCCCGATGGGGGTTCGAATCCCCCATTCTCCGCCAATATTTGCCTCATCGCGTTCCCTCATCGCGGCAAGCGCGCGATCAGAACCGCGCCAGCGACGCGCGCACCACGTTGTACACGCCGGACGCGATCAGCCCGACGCCGAGCACGACGATGATGAGGCCTCCGAATGGAAGCTGGATCAGCGTGTCGAGCCCGCCGGTGAGCCCGGTCGCGTTCGCAGGCTGGACAGTGATCGCGGCGAGGACGAAAGCGGCGCCTGCCGCCATCACCACGATGCCTTTCGCGAGGTAGCCGACCACCCCGAGGATCGTGACTCCGCGTCCGGCGGTCCCGGATGGCACTCGGATGTCGCGACGGAAACGACGCCGGACGCCCTTGACGACGAAGTAGACCCCGATCCCGAAGGTCGCCAGTCCGACCGCGCCGAGCAGCAGCTGGCCGCCGGGGGTCGACAGGATCTGCGTGCTCAGCTGACGGGTCGTGTCGCTCGCGTGGCTCGGATGCCCTTGGGCGAACGCCACGGCCGTGAAGCCGAACACGGCGTAGGCCATCGCCTTGCCGAGATGCTGCAGCCGCCGCGACCAGGCGGAGCCCGATCGGCCCCTGACCAGGACCGCCTCCGTGATCAGCCAGAGCGCGAGGGCGAACAGGCCGATCGCCGCGAGCCACAAGACGATGAAGCCGCCGGGGATCTTCGTCACCTCTTCGAGAGCGCCGGTCTGGTCGGCCTCCCCGACCTGCGTCACCCCGAACTGGATCGCCAGTCCTCCCAGGAGGACTTGGATGACGCCGCTCGCGGCGAACCCGACCCGAGCGGGGATCTCGAGCAGTTTGCTGTCGCCCGCGACGCGGGCGGCCTTGCGCACTCCGGCTTTGCCGGCCGCGGCGGCGTTCGGCTCGGCGCCCCCCGCCTTCGCGCTGGTCATCGCACCCTCTTCCGTATGATCGGGACGGAACATCCGAACGATCTAGCTCATTGATAGTCCTCGCACGCTTCTTCGACGTGGGGTTGATTGCACGCCATCGACCTGCTAGTCGAAGCGCTGGGAGCGACATGACGAGTGCCGCACGAGAGGCAGGGCCCGCGAACGATGAGCGTGGACGCGACTGATCCCCGCGCCTGGTTCCTCACCCGCGAGGAGCGAGGGAATCCGGCGTCGACGATCCAGACGGGCGGCGCGCCCGGGTCATCCTGGTCGGAGGGGAACCTGGTGCGTCCGCTCGTGCACGGGGCGACGTACTTCGAGCGGCTGTGGGAGGAGCTGACCGCCCTGCATGCCGGCGACCGGGTGTGGTTCACCGACTGGCGCGGCGACCGGGATGAACGGTTGCGGCCGGAGGGGCCGACCATCGGCGAACTGCTCGCAGAGCTGGCCCGTTCGGGAGTCGAGGTCCGCGGGCTGGTCTGGCGCTCCCACGGCGAACGGGTGTCGTCGCCGATCAGCGCTCGATCCAACGCCCGCCTGGGACGCGAGATCAACGATGCGGGCGGGGAGGTGCTGCTCGACCAGCGCGTCCGCCGCTTCGGATCCCACCACCAGAAGTTCTTCGTGCTCCGCCACACCGGCGACCCGTCACGGGACGTCGCGTTCGTCGGGGGAATCGACCTGTCGCACAGCCGACGTGACGACGTGCACCATGCCGGAGACCCGCAGGCGGTGTCCATGGATCCGCGCTACGGGCGCACCCCACCGTGGCACGACGCAGCCCTCGAGCTCCGCGGTCCCGTCGTCGCGGACGTACTCGACGTCTTCGCCGAGCGGTGGAACGACCCGCACCCGCTCGACCACCGCAACCCGTACCGGATGCTCCTGCAGCGACTCGCGGACATGCCGAGCCACCCGCGTCCCCTCCCGGAGGCCGCGCCGGCGCCCGCGCCTGCGGGACCCCATGCCGTCCAGCTCCTGCGCACGTACGGGCCGAAACGGCCGCGCTTCCCCTTCGCCCCGCACGGTGAGCGAAGCATCGCGCGCGCGTACGCGAAAGCCTTCGGCTCGGCCAGGTCCCTCATTTACATCGAAGACCAATACCTGTGGTCGACGGAGGTGGTCGCCGCGCTCGCCAGGGCGCTCAGAACCACCCCGGAGTTGCGGGTGATCGTCGTCCTGCCGCGGTTCCCGGACTCCGACGGATCGCTCTCCGGTCCTCCGCGCCGTCTCGGGCAGCTCCGCGCCGTCGCGGCCTTGCGCCGAGCAGCCCCCGACCGTGTCGGGGTGTTCGATCTGGAGAACGACGACTCGATTCCCATTTACGTGCACGCGAAGATCTGCATCGTCGACGATGTCTGGATGACCTGCGGGTCGGACAACTTCAACCGTCGCTCCTGGACGACGGACAGCGAGCTCACCTGCGCCGTCGTCGACACCACGCCCGACGGCCCTGCCGCCGGCCGCCTCCCCCGCGATTTCCGCGTGCAACTCTGGGCGGAGCACCTCGGCCTCGCCGACGACGATCCCCGGCTGCTGGACACAGCCGAAGGGTTGGCTCTGTGGAACGCCGCCGCCGACGCGCTCGATCGTTGGCACACGAGCGGGCGCCCCTCGCCTCGGCCCGGCGGACAGGCGCGTCACCACATGGTCGAGCCCGCCACGCGGTCTCAACGCCTCTGGGCCGACCCGATCAACCGCGTCATCGTCGACCCCGACGCCCGCCCTCGCCGTCTGCGAGGCACCGCGAAGTTCTGATCGGACTCGAGGCGCACGCAAGCGCATAGCACGATGCACGGCTCGTTCAACCCCAGGCAACGTCTTCGCCTTCGCCGTATGCTCACTCGACCATGCGAACCGAAGGCGGCAGATGAGCACTCCGAAGAAGAAGTCCAAATCGAAGGGGGACCGACCGAGCAAGGCTGCGTACGAAGCAGAGCTGAAGCAGCTTCAGATCGAACTGGTCGCCATGCAACAGTGGGTCGTCGCGACCGGTGCCCGGGTACTCGTCATCTTCGAAGGACGCGATGCCGCGGGCAAGGGCGGCGCGATCAAGCGG
Source organism: Leifsonia sp. Leaf336 (assembly GCF_001423695.1). Lineage (GTDB taxonomy): Bacteria > Actinomycetota > Actinomycetes > Actinomycetales > Microbacteriaceae > Leifsonia. The sequence goes on along the minus strand of NZ_LMOZ01000002.1, from coordinate 368,880 downwards.
ATCATCCAGTACCTCAATCCGCGGTCCGCCCGGGTCGTCGCGTTGGGCGTCCCCACGGAGCGCGAGAAGAGCCAGTGGTACTTCCAGCGCTACATCGAGCGGCTCCCCGCGGCGGGCGAGATCGTGCTGATGGACCGGTCCTGGTACAACCGCGCCGGTGTCGAGCACGTGCTCGGCTACTGCACGCCTGACCAATACGACACCTTCCTCCGGCAGGCTCCCGCGCTCGAGCGATTGCTCGTCGAGGACGGCCTGATGCTCTTCAAGTACTGGTTCTCGGTCTCCGACGATGAGCAGCAGAAGCGGTTCGAGTCACGGCTCAAGGACCCGATGCGCCGCTGGAAGCTCTCCGAGACGGACCTCCACTCGATCACGCGCTGGGAGGAGTACTCGCAAGCCAAGGACGACATGTTCAAGGCCACCGACATCCCCGAGGCGCCCTGGTGGACGGTGGAGAGCGACCACAAGAAGTCGGCCCGCCTGAACGTCATCAGCCACCTCCTCTCGCAGATCCCCTACGAGACGATCGAGCCGAAGAAGCTGAAACTCCCTGAACGACCGGAGGCCGACGACTACGTGCGGCCGCTGCGGGAACTGTACAAGTACGTGCCGGATCGAGCCTCCGATGACCTCAGCGCTTAGCGACAGACGCGCAGGGGCGCGTCGACGATGGCACGAGAAGTTCCTCGTCGAGGACCGGGTCGTTCCGGCCTCCTCCCGGCGGAACCTCTACATCGTCTCGGCCGTGCTCATGGTCGTCGGGTTGATCTGTTTCCTCGCCGTCCTGGACTCGGTTCGCGAGAGCGACGGGCTGTCGGCGATCGACCGACCGATCCAGGCCTGGCTGGAGGGCATGCGGTCACCGACACTGACCGTGATGATGGCGATCGTCGCCACGGTCTTCGGCCCGGTCGTCCTGCCGATCGTCGTGCTCATCACGGTGGTGTGGTGGGGGATCGCGGCACGACACGCCTGGCGACCGCTCCTGCTCGCCGTGAGCATGATCGTCGGCGTCGCCACCGTCCAGATCCTCGCTCCGATCATCGGCCGACACCGGCCGCCCGTCAGCGCCATGTTGATCGGTGCGGACCACACCTCGTCGTTCCCGTCAGGGCATGTGATGGGCGCAGCCGATTTCCTCCTCATCACGACCTACCTGATCTTCTCGCGCCGCCGCAACCCGGTGTACACCGTCATCGCGCTCGTCGTCGCGTTCGCCCTGGCGGTCGCGACAGCCGCGTGCCGGGTCTACCTCGGGTACCACTGGCCGACCGATGTGCTCGCCTCGATGTCGCTCTCGCTCGTGGTGATCGGCGGCGTGATCGCCGTGGACACCTGGCGGACCGTCCGGGTGCGAGCTTCCGGGTCGGAGTCGCCGTGAGCGCCGACCAGCACGGGTCGGGAGGCGCGCCGGCGAACGCGATCGAGGAGGTCGTCGCCAGCGACGCTCCCGCCGAGGTCAAGATCGCCCGGCTGTGGTGGGTCGTCTCGGGGGCGGCGGCGCTCCTCTTCGTCGTCCTGCTCGCGACGGTGATCTTCTACCGGCAGGCCGACAAGCCGTTCGACTTCGAGGTCGCGTGGATGAACGCGCTCGTCAAGGCGCGCGCGCCGATCTGGACGGTTCCGGCGCTCGTCCTCGACCAGGTGGGCGGAGGGATCAGTTCGATCGTCTTCGTCCCGCTCGTGATCATCGCCGGCCTGTTGATCTGGCGCCGCCCGTGGGCCGCCCTGTACTACGTGATCGCCGCCGTGACGAGCGGTGCGATCGTGACTGTCATCAAGAATCTCGTCGGACGCCCGCGGCCGACGGCGATCCTCGTCCGGCCAGACTTCGGCTCCTTCCCATCCGGCCACAGCGCCACGGCAGCCCTCATCGCCACGACGCTCGCGATCATCTTCTGGCGCACCTGGGTCTGGGTCACGGGGCTGGTCTACGTCCTCCTGATGATGCTCAGCCGCACCTATCTCGGCGCTCACTGGATCCTGGACACCGTCGGGGGCATGCTCGTCGGGGTGGGGGTCGGGATCATCCTCTGGGCGCCCTTCGCCCTGCGGCTCTACCGCGAGCGCCGCCGCCCCCACCCACCCATCTGGGTCAAGGTGGACCGGCATCCGGCGAATCCGGAGACGTGATCGACCGCTCCTTTGCCTGGTTCGTGACGAACGGGTGACCAGCTCTGGGGGTCGGGGCCCCGCCGTCCGCGCCTTAGGGTGGATCCGTGGCGCTCGTGCTCATCCCGTTCGGCGTCTTCGCCGTGTTCAGCGCGACCGTTATCTGGCTCATCCAGAGCAACATCCGACGGTCTACGCGCATGCACGGCGTCGTGACCGCCAAGCGGTTCTCGCCGGCGCACGGCAACCTCGCGGCGAGCGGCAGTCGAGGCGAGCGCGTGGTCGTCGTCCCCGACAGCTGGGTGCTCGACGTCGAGGACGGCCGCCATCATGGACATGCCGTCGTGTCGGAGGCCGAGTTCGATTCGGTGCAGATAGGCGACGAGTACGACGGAGGCCTGGAGTCGGGTGATCCCCGCTGGGACGACGACGACGCATCGCCCACACTTTTCTGACGACCCCTCATTCTCCGCCACTGCTTCCCTCGGCAGACTCGTCACGAATCGCGAGATTCGTGGCACGAATCAGCTGATTCGTGACGAATGCCGGAGAGCCCCGATCGCGCTACTGGATACCCTCCCGCACGAACTGCCACTGCTGGTTCGCCGCGCCCGTCGACGGGTTCTGCTGCGCCGCCGCGCCGTTGGCGGTGGAGGAGCCCGCGATCTCGAGCACCTTTCCGCTGTTCGCGTTGGTCAGCGTCCAGTACCCCCCGCTTGTCGTCAGGTTCCAGTTCTGGGTGGCGTTGCCGGTGGGGCCCCACTGGCCGGCTTGGACGTTGTTGCCGGTCTGCGCCCCCGGGATCTCGAGGAGCTTCCCGCTGTTGTCGTTGTAGAGCTGGGTGCTCCCGGTCACCGGGTGGAAGTTCCAGATCTGGCAGGCGTTGGCCGTGTCGCCCCACTGTTGCGCGAGCGCACCGTCCGTGAGCTGTGCAGACGCGATCTCCAGGAGCTTGGCGCTGTTGCGGTTCACGACCCGGAACTGCGAGTCGAGCTGTGTGCCAGGCTGATACACCTGCAGCTGGTCGAGCTCCGCGTACGACGTGCCTTTGGTGAAGGCGATCGTGTTCGTGCCCGCATTCAGGGTCACGGTCTTCTGCGCCCACCCGAAACGCCCCCAGTCGACGGTCGCCGGGTAGCTGATCGAGGTCGCCATGCCTCCGTTGACGGAGACGTTGTGAGTGCTGGCGCCGCCCGTGCCGTTGTCGTAGCGCACATTGAGCGTGTACGACCCGGCCGACGGCACGCGGACGGTGAACGTCACCGCGCTCGTGGAGAGGTTGATGTTGCCGACCTTGCTGCCGTTGGCGGCGTTGACGTCGGTCACCAGCGAGGTGTCGGAGGTGCGCGCCGCCTTCTCTGCCTCGTACTGCTGTGCGTCCAGCGGGATCGACCCGACGCGGATGTCGTTGTACGTGGTCGCGGAGTTCTCCACATTGGTCGCCTGGTAGAGGGTCCGGCCGTCGACGCTGTAGTCGATGCTCTGGGCGAACCCGGAGAACGTGCCGCCGGCGGTGTCCGTCGAGTCGTAGGTCACCGCCATCGGCAGGCGCTCCCACGGGCCTGCGCCGAGGTTGTAGTTGACGTAGAAGTCCTCGCCGCCGCTGATGTTGCCCGAGGCGTCGAGCCCCCACTTGGAGGCGACGACGACCATTCCCTTGGGGCCACCGGTGGGCACCCACTTGACGTACGGCGACGAGCCGATGCCCCGACCGTTCGCCAGCGTGATCTGCGTTCCGATACTGGTGGTCGGCGACCAGGTCACGCCGTCCGGCGAGATCTTGAAGTACGCCGGTGCCGTGTTGTTGGACTGGCTGGGCCGGTTGACGACCTCGAACGTGGCCAGGTAGCGGCCGTCGGGCAGCTTGGTGACGGTGATCATCCCGGGCCGGTCGCTGCTGTTCGTCGGCGCGGAGACGTTCCCTTCGGCGCCCCAGGTCAGGCCGCCGTCGCTCGACTCCCGGTACGACACGGCCTGCAGCACGCCGTTCGCCTTCTGCCGCTCGTCGGAGAAGTAGGCGGCGAGCTTGCCGTTGCCGTCGACGATCAGCGACGGCTCCCACACGGTGGTGGTCGTGGAGGTCGGGGTGGGGTCGTAGGTCGCAGGGCCTCCGGTGTCGATCGTGCTCAGGTACGACCAGCTCGCGCCGTGGTCCGTGCTCTTGTAGACAACGAGCCGGCTGCTCGACCGGTCGGTCGGCATGATCATGCCCGAGAGCAGGATCGTCCCGGCGGGCAGGCTCCCGACCTGCTGCGGCAGCTCGTAGAGGAACGGCTGAGCGGTGCGGGCGAGGGTCGGGAAGTCGTTGTTCGGGACGATGTCGGTCAGGTGGCTCCACGTGGCGCCGTCGTCGGTGCTCCGGTAGATCGGATAGACCTGCTTGCCGTTGACCAGGACGAGCTGGTCGTACGTGACCAGCTGCGTGCCGTTGGACGATCCGCTGTACTTGAGGACGATGTTCTTGGCGTACGTCGTGCCGGCGGCGCGGCCTCCCTCGGGGTTGAAGGAGGTGCCGGCGGCCGGCGAGTACACCAGCGACCCGTTCCCCGCCGTGACTGCTTCGGCGGGAGCCGCGACGATCGCGGCGGCGACGAGGGCGCCCGCGGCGGCGACGGCCGCGGCGAGCGTTCGGATCCGTCTGCGCCGGGGCGATCCCGGCATCGGCGATCGCGACGTGGTGCGTGATGGAAGCATCTTCGTTCCCTTTCTCACTGCCGACCCGGGCGCGGGCGCGCACGGGTTGTCACGACGTCGGGTCGCCGTCACGATGGGTCAGCCCAGCAGCACCTCGGTCCACGAGACGGCGGGCAGTTCGAGCCGGAGGGTGTCGCCGTCGCGGGCGACCGGGAGGTCGGCCAGGGCCACGCGTTCCGGATCGTCGAGCGTGTTGGCCGCGTCGAGGTCCGGGTCGGAGAGCGTGCGTGCGGACACGCGCAGGTCGTGGCCCGCCGCGCCCAGCGCTGCCAGGTCGATCACGAGTTCGGTGGGGGCGTCGACCGACCGGTTGACCGCATAGACCGCGTAGCGGCCGGCGGCCTCGTCGTGGGTCGCGACGGCATCCACCAGCGGCACGTCGCCGAACCGCTCGGTCGTGTAGGTGCCGGAGACGAGGTCGACGTCGAGGGCGACGCCGCGACCGTGCGCCGAGGTGGCGGCGAACGGGAAGAACGTCGTCTGCTTCCACGCCGCGCCGCCCGGCTCGGTCATGATCGGGGCGATCACGTTCACCAGCTGGGCGAGGGAGGCGCTCGTGACCCGGTCCGCGTGCTTCAGCATCGTGATCAGGAGGCTGCCGAAGACGACCGCGTCGGCCACGGTGTACACGTCCTCCAGCAGGCGCGGAGCGATCGGCCAGTTGTCCGTTCCGGTGATCCGGTCGACGTTCTCGAAGCGGGTGTTGTACCAGATGTTCCACTCGTCGAACGAGATGTCGATGCGCTTGTCGCTGCCGCGCACCGCCTTCACATGATCGGCGGTGGCGACGACGCTGCGGATGAAGTGGTCCATGTCGACGCCGGACGCGAGGAACGACCCGAGGTCGCCGGTGTTCTCGTAGTAGGCGTGGCAAGAGATGTAGTCGACGAGTTCGTAGGTCTCGGTCAGCGTGGCCCGCTCCCACTCGCCGAAGGTCGGCATCGACGAGCTCGACGAGCCGCAGACGACGAGCTCGAGGTCGGGATCGTAGGCCTTCATCGCGCCGGCGGTCTTCGCGGCCAACCGCCCGTACTCCTCCGCCGAGCTGTGGCCCAGCTGCCAGGGGCCGTCCATCTCGTTGCCCAGGCACCAGATGCGGACGTCGAATGGCTCGGTGCGGCCGTTGGCGATGCGCTTCTCGGAGAGCGCCGTCCCACCGCGGTGGTTCGCGTACTCGAGCAGGTCCAGCGCCTCCTGCACGCCGCGGGTGCCGAGGTTGACCGCGAGCATGAGCTCGCTGCCGACCTTGTCGAGCCACGACTGGAACTCGTGCAGGCCCACCTCGTTGGTCTCTGTCGTGTGCCAGGCGAGATCGAGCCGGGGAGGCCGCTGCTCGCGCGGGCCGACCGAGTCCTCCCACCGGAAGCCCGAGACGAAGTTGCCCCCGGGATAGCGGATCGCCGAGACGCCGAGCTCCTTCACCAGGTCGATGACGTCGGTCCGGAAGCCCTCCGCGTCGGCCGAGGGGTGGCCCGGCTCGTAGATCCCGTCGTAGACCGCGCGACCGAGGTGCTCGAGGAACGAGCCGTAGAGGCGCGGGTTGATCGCGCCGATCGTCGCGGCGGGCTGGAGGGTGAGACGTGCTGAGTGCATGTGATTCTTCCGGTGTCGTCGTTCTGGGTCAGGATCCGGCGAGCGCCGCCAGGCGGCGACTGTGAGCGCGGTAGCGGTCGGCGACGGGGTTCGCGACGCGCAGGAGGCCGTCGGCGGACTCGACGAGATCGTGCAGCCCCATCGTCAGCAGATGATCGGCCCGCGGGTTCGTGCTGTGGCGCCAGGTCCACTCGTACATGTCGAAGAGCGGCCACCAGGTGTAGCCGACGACGGGTGCGCCCTCGGCGCGCATCCGCTCCACGAGCGCGATCGACTCGTCGAGCCACGCGATGCGCTCCTCCACGCTGCCCGTCACGCAGGTCTCGGTGACCATCACCGGCGCACCGTAGCGTAAGGCGAACGCCTCCAGCGCCTCGCGCAGGCCCGCGGCGCCGCGGTCGACGCTCGGGCGCGGGTCGGCGAAGCCGCCGCCGTGGTGCACGCCGGCCTCGAACAGCTCGGTCGAGTGCCGGGGGTAATAGTTGACACCCATCACGTCGGGCTGCACGGCGTTTTCGCGGAACCACTGCAGTTCGATGTCGGGGATCGCCGGAGAGACGCGGTCGAGCAAGGGGTGCGCGGAGTCGACGCGGCCGGTGACGAGGTCCTCGACGAGGTGCACCTGATGCCGGAGCCGGTCGGCCTCCTCTCGGTGCTCGGGCGCGATGTCGTCGCCGATGAAGCTCATCGCCGCGTCCACGTGGACGAAGGTCGCCGGCGCTCCGACGCGGTCGGCGAGCGCCCGTTGGCTGCGCACGAAGCCGCGAGCCAGGTTGGCGGCGATCGCCGCGAACCCCTCCGCGCCGGTCAGGTAGGGAGGCCAGTAGCCGTACTCCCCCGAGAACAGCGCGTGGATCACCGGCTCGTTGACAGGCGTGTAGTCGAACACCCGGTCGCCGTAGCGCTCGCCGAACCGCGCGGCGTACTCCTCGACGTGGTACGGGTAGTCCGCGTTGGCGAACTCGGCCTCCAACCACAACGGCGTGCCGTAGTGCAGGAGGTCGATGATCGGGCGCAGCCCGGCGGCGAGCTGGGCGTCGATCGCGCGGTCGGTCCACTCCCAGTCCCAGCGCCCCGGCTCGGGAGCGACGCGGTACCACGGCACGCCCCAGCGCAGGAGCTCGGCGCCGACGCCCGCTGCGAGCGCGAAGTCGTCGGCGAACCGCACGTAGTGCTCGGTCAGCTCGTACTCGTCGATGGCGCGCTCCCCCGGCCGCGACTGCGGCACGAAGGTGTCCTCGATGCCGAGCCCGAGACGGAGGCGGCCGTCTTCGAACCAGCGCGGCGCCGTCACTTCAGCCCCGTCGTCGCGACGGACTCGATGAACCGCCGCTGCATGATCAGGAACATGATCGCGAGCGGGAGCACCGCGATGAGCGACCCGGCCATCATCGTGCCGTACGGGATGATCCCGCTCGGCCCGGTCAGCAGCGTCAGCCCCGAGGTGATCGTCCCCATCTCCGGCGACGTCGTGAAGACGAGCGGCCACAGGAGGTCGTTCCAGTTGTTCACGAACGTGAAGATCGCGAGGGTGAGGAGGGCCGGCACGGCGTTCGGGAGCACGATGCTCCGGAAGATCCGGAACTCGCCCGCGCCATCGATCCGCGCCGCGTTGTCGAGGTCGCGCGGCAGCGAGATGAAGAACTGGCGGAGGAAGAAGATCCCGAAGGCGTCCGCGGCGCGCGGGATGATCAGTCCGGCGAACGTATTCACCCAGCCGAGCTGGGCGACCAGCTGGTAGACGGGGATGAGCGTCGCCTGGAACGGGATCATCAGGCTGGCGACGATCACGATCAGGAGGACGCGGCTGCCCCGGAAGTCTATCCGGGCGAGAGCGTACGCGGCGAGCGAGTCGAACACGAGCGCGAACACAGTGACACCGCCCGCGAAGACGAGGCTGTTGACGAACAGGCGGCCGAACGGGAGGTCGTTGAAGATCTTCGCGAAGTTGTCGAACGTCCACGTGCCCGGGAGCAGGGTCGGCGGGAAGGCGTTGACCTCGGCGGCCGGCTTGAACGCGGTCAGCACGATCACGATGACGGGGAGCAGCACGATCGCGGTGAGCACCAGGACGGCGGCGAACAGCAGCCAGCGTTCGGCGCGGCGGCCGAGCCGGAGGCGCGCACGGCCGGGCACGGTGCGCGGCGGCGTCACGCTGCGCTGGGCGGCGGCGGTGGTGGTCATGCGATGTCCTTCTCGCGTCGTCCGAAGAACCGGAACTGGATGAGACTGAGGAGCAGGGTCGCCGCCAGCAGCACGTAGGAGAGCGCGGTGGCCCCGCCGAGGTCGAGCTTCTTGAAGCCCTCCTGGTAGATCTCCATCACGACGGTCTGGGTCGAGCGGTAGGGGCCGCCTCCCGTCATCACGTAGATCTGGTCGAAGGCCTGCAGAGCGGCGATCATCGCGAAGACCACCACGAACGCCAGCGTGTTGCTCAGCTGCGGCAGCGTCACGCTGACGAAGCGGCGCCAGGCGCCCGCACCGTCGATCTTTGCCGCCTCGTAAAGCGACTCGGGGATCTCCTGGAGCCCGGCGATGAAGATCACCATGTAGAAGCCGAAGTTCTTCCAGATCGCGACCAGCACGACGGTGGGCATGGCGAGCAGCGGGTCCTGGAGGACGTTGCCCAGCTGGATGCCGACGCCGCGCAGCCAGTAGTTCACGAGACCGACCTGGGGATCCAGCAGGTAGCTCCAGGCGAACGCGGCGACCGCGAGCGAGACCACGAACGGCAGGAACAGCGCGGTGCGGAAGAAGCCGCGAGCGATGAGCCGGCGGTTGCCGAGCAGGAGCGCGAGCAGCAGCGCCGCGATCAGTGCCGTCGGCGTGAAGAGCACCGTGTACAGCGCGGTGTTGCCCAGCGTGGCGAAGATCTGAGGATCGGTGAAGATCCGCACGTAGTTGTCGAGGCCGACCCAGCTCTCCGCACCGAACCCGCTCGCGTTCGTGAACGAGAGCCGGAGGGCCGAGAGCATCGGCCAGCCGACGAAGGCGGCGAGGATCACGAGAGCCGGCAGCAGGAACAGCAGCGCCATCGGCGCCCGGCTGCGCCAGCCCCTTGAGCGAGCCGACGCCGCCCGGCTTCAGGCTGACGTAGTCGCGAGGTGGTCGGCGGCCCGCCGGTCGATCACTTGGCGAGGGCCTGCTGCACCTTGGCCGAGGCGTCCTGCAGGAGCTGGGCGGGGTCGCCGCCGGTGAGCGCCTTCTGGGTCGCCTCGTCGACCGCGGCCAGCACGTCAGTGCTGTTGGCGACGCCGGGCAGCAGCGGCCGGGCGTCGCCGGCGATCTTCGTCAGCGCCTCCACGACGGGGTTGGCGGACACGGCGGAGGCGGGGATGTCGGTCCGCAGCGGAGGCCAGCCGGAGCCGAGCGACCACTTCGTGGCCACCTCCTTGGTGAAGAAGTAGTCGAAGAACTTCTTCGCGGCGGCCTGCTTGGCCGGGTCGGCCTGAGCGGTGACCGCGGCGGAGATGCCGATCGCCGACGAGGCGGAGGCCTTGGGACCAGCGGGGATGCCTGCGATGCCGTAGTCGATCTTGTTCGCCTCTGCAACGCCGGCCATCCACGGGCCGCCGATCTCCATGGCCGCCTTGCCGGAGGAGAACAGCTTGTCGGAGGCGACGCCGTCGAGTCCGGTCGGCGAGATCTTGTCTTCGATCACGGCCTTCGACCAGTAGCTCAGGGTCTCCTGGTTGGCTTTCGAGTCGACGACCGACTTCGAGCCGTTCACGATCTCCCCGCCGTTGCCGTAGAAGAGGCTGGCCCAGACGCCGTTCCCGACCGTGGCGTGGTCCGGGAGGGCGAGGCCGTACTGACCGGTCGCGGGATCGGTGAGCTTCTTGGCGTCGGCGACCCACTCGTCCCAGGTCGTCGGGAAGGTGTTGATGCCGGCCTTCTCGAACAGCGCCTTGTTGTAGATGACCGACAGCGGGACGAAACCGGTCGGCACGCCGTAGTACGCGCCGTTCACCTTCTCCATCTCGACCGCGCGCGGGTTGAGGTTGGCGTTCGCGACGTCACCGGCGTAGAAGTCGTCGAGCTTCGCGAAGGCGCCCTTGGTCGCGTAGACCGGAAGAGTCTCCGCGGGCACGGCGACGATGTCGGGGCCCTTCTTCGCGGAGAGCGCCGGGAGCAGGGTGTCGCCGATGACGGCCCAGGTCTTGGTGGTGGTGGTGATGGTGATGTTCTTCTGCGACTTGTTGAAGTCGTCGACGATCGTGTCGAGGACCTTGCCGTCGGCCTCGGTGTACCCGTGCCAGAACGTGAGATCCACGTGGCCGGTGGACGATGCCGCACCGGTTCCGGAGCAGCCCGCGAGCGCGACGGCCGCGCCGGCCGCGAGCGCGACGGCTGCGATGAGTTTCTTCATTGAATGCCTCTCGACGGTGACCGGCTCCGGGCCGATCCTATTTTTACAACGTTGCATTTCCAACGTTGTATCGGATTATAGGAGCATCGGTTTCAGGATGTCAATCGCCGTTACGCGGTCGGTACGGAGGCGCTCGCGCGCGACGACTCGCGCACGACCGTGGTGAACGGGACCTCGATCATCCGAGGCGCCCCGACCTCCCCGTTGCGGTCGCCGATGCGCTCGATCAGCGCAGCGACGGCGCGCTCGGCGATGCTCGAACGACCCGGGTCGATGGTGCTGAGGCTCGGCATCGCGAACTGGCCCTCGATCAGGTTGTCGAAGCCGATGACCGCCACGTCCTCCGGCACGCGGACGCCCTCCTGATTGAGCACGCGCAGCGCGCCCAGCGCGAGCTCGTCGTTGAGGGCGAAGATCGCGTCGAACGAGACTCCGGAATCCAGGAGCTCCTGCGTCGCGGCCGCACCGTCGGTGCGATGCCAGCCCTCGCGGAACACGACCAGCTCGTCGCCGAGATCGAGACCATGATCCCTGAGCGCCGCGTGGTAGCCCTGGAGGCGGAGGGAGGCCGACCCCACGCGCTCGGCCACGTGGGCGCCCAGCACGGCGATGCGCTTACGGCCCGAGCCGATGAGATGCTCGGTCGCCGCGTGGCCGCCCTCCACGTTCTGCATGACGACGTGATCGGTCGGTCCGCCGAAGATCCGCTCGCCCAGCAGCACCAACGGGTAGTCGACGTTCAGCGCATCCACGTCGTCCATCGACATGCCGAGCGGTGAGAACATCAGGCCGTCGAGCATCGACAGCCGCGAACCGCGCAGCAGCTCGAGCTCGGCCTCCCGATCGCCGCCGGTCTGCTCGATCAGCGTCACGAAACCGAGCCGTCGGGAGGCCTCCAACACCGCGTCGGCCAGCTCGGCGAAATAGCTGAAGCTGAGCGATGGAACAGCCAGGCCGATGACGCCGGTCCGGCCGGCGCGGAGGTTGCGCGCCGCCAGGTTCGGCTGGTAGCCGAGCTCCTCGATCGCAGCGAGCACTTTCTCTCGCGTCGCCGCCTTCACGAAGTCGTAGCCGTTGACGACGTTGGAGACGGTCTTGACCGAAACGCCCGCCGCACCGGCGACATCCTTCAGCGTCGCGACCATGAGACCCCCTCGTTCCACACACTTCCGCGGACGGATTTACAACGTTGATAGCATTGCACATCCACGCGAGGCGTCGGCCGGCACCCAGCCGGGCATGTTACATATGTCCAGTGACCGGGAAGATGTTCAGCCAGCTCTGCGCCACCGTCGTGCTCGCGGCGGTGACCATGCTCATCGGTCGCTCCATGCACGACCCGGCCACCGTCGTGCTCTTCGCCGTGGGGGTGCTCGTCACCACCCTGTCGGCCTTCCGCGTGCGCTCCATCCGGGCGCGGACGCTGGCCGAGCGCGCCCGTCGTGTCCCCCAAAATGCCGCTACCGGTGACGAGAGGAATCGGTCAGGCTCGACACGATGAGCAGGCAGCAGGGATCGCAAGTCGAGACGGACATGGCAGCGCCGATCGTCGTGCTGCGCCCGCATCGTGATCTCTTCACGCGCGGCCTCACGGCCATCCTCGCCCTGACGACCCCGGTCTTCGCGGTGCTCTACTGGCTCACGATCCCCGATGGCGACTGGACGTTCGTGCTCGGCGCGCACGTGCTCGTCGTGCTGGCCACGATCGTCGGCGTCTACGGGTTCTTCAGCGCGACGATCGCGCTGCGCCCCGACGGCGTCCGCGAGCGCGGGTTCTTCGGTCGCACCCTGCTCGTCCGCCCGGTCGATGTGCGCTCCATCCTGCTGGTGCGCCTCTACGACGGCAGCACCCTCGACACCCTCCCCCAGCTCTTCGTCACCGGTGACGACGGCCGGGTGCTGCTGCGGATGCGCGGCCAGTTCTGGTCGGCGGAGGACATCGAGCGCGTCGCGGAGGAACTCGACCGCCCGGTGACGCGACCCGAGGACTTCATGACGATGACCCAGCTGAGCCGCACCTCGCCCGAGTTGCTCTACTGGTTCGAGCGGCTGCCGCGATTCCGGTAGAGGGGCGCCTCAGACCTCGGCGTCGGTCGCGATTCCCAGAACGGGCGAGCTCGGCCGGCTCGACGGCAGCTCGTGGAACCCGAGGCGTTCGTAGAACCCCAACGCGGACGTGTTGGCGGACGACACCCGCAGGAACACTCCGGGCACGCCGCGTTCGTGCAGCGCGGCCAGCATCCGGCGGATGAGCCGACGGCCGAAGCCCTGCCCTTGCAGCTCGGGCAGGAGGTCGATGTGCAGGTGCGCCGGGTAGCTGTCGATCTCGGGCACGATGCTGTCGGCCGCGTCGAGTCCCCACCCGATGACTTCGCGCTCCCGGTCGTCGGGGGCGGCGTCGAGCGGGTGCGCCCGGCGGAAGCCGGGCAGCCAGTTGTCGTCGTACCAGCGGGCGAAGGCCCGGCTGTCCGCGACGCCGATGACGTATCCGGCGACGCGCTCGCCGGTGTCGACGACGAAGGCGAGATCGGGCTCATAGGCGACGTACGGGCCGGCGAAGATGTCGGGCAGCAGCGCTTCGTCCGAGTACAGCCCGGTCGCATCCTGCCCCGCCGCTCCCGTGCGCACGCACACGTCGTAGACGTCGTCACGGTCGGTCGGTCGGTACGGACGGATCGAGCTCACCGTGAAAGTATGCCAGGGTGAGTGCCTCCAGCGTCGCCCGAGCGGATCACGCGAACGCGGACGCGGACGCCCTGCTGGCGCCCTGGCGGACGCGCTGGCGGCTGGAGCCCGACGGCGCCGCCTTCTCGACGGCGTCGAGCGTGCTCCAGCCTGTCCGGCTGAACGGAGCCGCGGCCTACCTCAAGAGGGCGATCGAACCCGAGGAGGCCGCGGGCGGCCACGTGCTGCGGTGGTGGGCCGGCCGCGGCGCGGCCGCGGTCCTCGCCGCCGACGACGATGCGCTGGTGCTCGAGCGCGCGAGCGGCGACCGCGAGCTGGTCGCGCTGGCGGCGTCGGGCGCGCGGGGTGACGACGCCGCCACGCGGATCCTGTGCCGCGCCGCGCTGCGCCTCCACGCTGTCGACGACCTCCCGAGGCCGGAGGGGCTGGTCGATCTGCGGCGCTGGTTCCGCGAGCTGTTCGAGCACGCCGCCGAGCATCCGGAGGCTCACGACGGGCTGTTCGCCCGCGCGGCGGAGGAGGCGGAGGCGCTGCTGGAGGCTCCCGTCGGCGATGTGGTGCTGCACGGCGACCTCCACCACGGCAACGTCCTCGACTTCGGCGACACCCGCAGCGGAGGGCGTGGCTGGCTCGCCATCGACCCCAAGCACATCCATGGCGACCCGGCTTTCGACTTCGCCAACATCCTCTGCAATCCCAGCCGGGAGGTCGCGCTCGCCCCCGGGCGGTTCGAGCGTTCGGTGCGGGTCATCGCGGACGAGACCGGGATCGCCGAACAGCGGCTGCTGCGCTGGGCGATCGCCTGGGCCGGGCTGTCGGCGGCATGGTCGGAGCGCAGCGGCGACGACCCGGCGATCGCCGTCGGCGTAGGGCGGCTCGCTCTGCGCGCGACGGCCGGCTGAGAGCGGTGCGTCAGCCCGAGCCGGACGAGCCCGAGCCGGCCGAGGCCGAGCCCACGCGCAACCGGAGGAACGGGTGCGGCCGTTTGCTCTCGGCCGCGAGCCGGTAGGCGAGCGGCGCCCACACGATGACGGCGACGCCCGCGCCGAGGAGCAGGCCTCCGATGGTGTCGCTCAGCCAGTGCGCGCCCAGGTAGGTTCGGCTGACCGCCATCAGCAGCGCCCACGCGGCGCCCACGCACCACACCCACACGCGCGGGAACAGTATCCCGAAGACGACGACCATCGTCGCCGCGTTGGCCGTATGCCCCGACGGGAATGAACCGGTGTCGACGTGGATCAGGATCGTGGATGGACGCTCGCGTCCCACCGTGTGCTTGAGCACCTGCACGCAGACGACAGAGACGATGCTCGCGATCGCGAAGAAGGCCGCGCCCCATGGCCGGTGGAAGGCGAGCAGCAGGGCGAAGATCACAACCGGGATCACCACCGACCCGAGGATGCCGCCGCCCACGTAGTTGAAGAACAGCGCGGGCACGGTCCAGACCGGAGAGCGGTGCTCGACGATCTCGGCCATCCACTTCAGGTCGACGGCGAACGGCTCGGCGGGCCGGAAGGCGATGATCGCCCCCAGGAGGATCACCAGCCCGATCGCGACCGACGCCGAGATGAGCGGCCACCTCCGTTGGATGCGCGCGGCGGCGTGGAGGTCGTTCGGAGTGGCGCCCGTCATGGACTCACCGTACCGGGAGCCCTCCAAGGAAGCGCTCAGTGAGCGAGCTCGGGAACCGTCCGCGGACGCACGATCAGCCAGAGGGCGGCGATGGAGACCGTCGCGCAGATCGCCATCATCGCGCCCATCGGGGCCGCGCTGCTGGTGCCGAGGAGACCGACGATCGGCGAGAAGATGCCGGCCGCGCCGAAGTTCAGCGCGCCGAGCAGGCTCGCCGCCGTGCCGGCCTCGTGGCCGTGGTTGTTGAGCGCGAGCACCTGCACGCAGGGGAACCCGAATCCGCACGCCGCGATGAAGAACCACAGCGGCACGGCTACTCCCCAGATGCCGACGTGCGCCTGGTCGAGCACCACGATGGCGAGGGAGGCCACGAGCATCACGATGGTCGAGACCGCGAGGATCCACTGCGGCCCGAAGTACTTCGTCAGCCGGGAGGCCGACTGCACACCGATGATGATGCCGATGGAGTTGACCGCGAACAGGAGGCCGTACTCCTGCGGGGTGAACTGGTAGAGGCCCTGGAAGATGAACGGGCTGGCCGACAGGTACGAGAACAGGCCGGTGAAGTTCGCGGCGCCCACGACGGCGATGCCCACGAAGACGCGGTCGCTCAGCACCGAGCGGTAGCGCTGGCCGACGGTCGCGTGGCCGGCATCGTGCCGGCGCGCCTTCGGGAGGGTCTCGGTGATCCAGAGCGAGACGCACACGATCACGAACAGGCCGTAACAGGCGAGCACGACGAAGATGCCCCGCCACGGCATCACCAGCAGCAGCCACGACCCGAGCACGGGCGCGAGCACCGGCGCGAGGCCGTTGACGAGGGCGAGCCGGCTGAGCATGCGCACGAGCGGGCGGCCTCCGAACAGATCGCGCACCATGGCCATGGCGACGACGCCGCCCGCGGCGGCACCGATGCCCATCAGGGCGCGCGCGGCGCCGAGCAGCTCGACGTTGGGCGCGACCGCGGCGGCGAGGCAGGCGAGGATGTGCACACCGGTCGCCGCGATGAGCGGCATGCGGCGGCCGACCTTGTCGGACCACGGGCCGACCAGCAGCTGCCCGAGCCCGAAGCCGATCGTCGTCGCGGTCAGCGTGAGCTGGATCATCGCGGTCGAGACGTTGAAGTCGGACTCGAGGGTCGGCAGCGCCGGAAGATACATGTCGATCGTGAACGGCCCGAGTGCGGTGAGTGCGCCGAGGATGAGGATGTATGCCAGGCGCTGGCGGCCGGAGAGCGAGTCGCCGGGGTGCACGACGGTGGTCACGGGAGGACGTCCTTCTGCTGAGTGCGGGTGTGTGGGAGGGCCGCGCCCGGCGCTGGACGCAAAAATGACAGCACCGCGGCGGGCGCGGTGCTGGGAGGTGGTGCGAGAGACGTCTGCTCGAATCGATTCGATTGCAGGCGCAGCTACATGCTATCGGATTTCGGGTGTTAATGTGAACGTGCACATTGCCCCGTTTTCGCGGGGCGTCCGTGAGCGCGGAAAGCGAGTGACATGACCTTCTCCATCGCCATGATCGGCGCGGGCCAGTTCGCCGGGCAGTTCGCCAAGCTGTTCGCGCTGCATCCCGGCGTGAGCGCGGTGTACGCCACCGACCTGCTGCCGGAGCGTGCGGAACGGCTCGACGCCGAATACGGACTGGACGGCACGATCGCGTCGTTCGAGGCCGCCCTCGACGATCCGCGCGTCGACGCCGTCGCGATCTTCACGCAGCGCTGGACGCACGGCCCGCTGGTCGTCCGGGCGCTGGAGGCCGGCAAGCACGTCTACTCCGCCGTGCCGATGGCGATCAGCGCCGACGAGATCGCTGCGATCATCGACGCCGTCCGCCGCACCGGGCTCACCTACATGATGGGCGAGACGAGCCACTACAACCCCGCGACCGTCTACGCGCGGTCGCAGATCGAAGAGGGCGCGTTCGGCCGGGTGTTCTACGCCGAAGGCGACTACGTGCACGACATGGACCTCGGCTTCTACGACGCCTACCGGTACTCCGGCGGCGAGCAGTGGAAGTCGACCGCGAGCTACCCTCCCCTGCTCTACCCGACGCACTCGATCGGCGGCATCCTCGGCGCCTGGCGCACGCACGCCGTGAGCGTCTCGGCGATCGGCGTCACCGACGACCGGGGCGACGGCGTCTTCGACCGCGAAGTGAGCATGTTCGGCAACGACTTCTCGAACGCGACCGCCCTGTTCGAGGTGGCGGGCGGCGGATCGTTCCGCACGAACGAGTTCCGCCGGGTGGGCTACCCGTCGCACATCCGGGAGTCGCGGTTCCGGTTCTTCGGCACCGAGGGCAGCTTCGAGCAGCTGGCGACCGTGTCGCACCGCACCGACAAGGAGGGCGTGACCGACATCACCGACCTCCTGCAGCCGAAGCCGACGCTCTCACCGGACGACCCGTCGCTCGCCCACGTCTCGCCCGCTCTGCGCGACGCCTTCACGTCGGGCAGCGCGCCCATCCACGATCGCACGCGCCTGCCGCGCGAGTTCGACCACGCGAGCAACGGCCACGAGGGCAGCCATCACTTCCTCGCCGACGACTTCGTGCGCGCGGTGAACGAGCGCACCCTCCCGCCGGTCAACGCCTGGCAGGCGGCCCGCTACACCCTCCCCGGGATCGTGGCGCACGAGAGCGCCCTCCAGGGCGGAACCCGTCTCACCATCCCCGACTTCGGAGACGCCCCCGCCTCCCTCTGAGCCCCGACCGCAGGCAACGACGGCGCTAGGTGCTAAGGCGCTACGGCGCGGAGGGCGACGCGAGCAGCGGGGTGAACGCGAGCTCGGCGGCGCCGATGAGGAGGATGTCGCTGCCGAGGGCCGCGCGCGTGATCGTGAGGGTCTCGGCGGAGGCGGCGAGCGCCTGGGCCGCCACGAGCTCCGGGAGGCGCTCGGGCGCGAGCTCGTGCAGCGCGCCCAGGAAGCCTCCGAGAACGATCCGCTCGGGGTCGAAGACGTTGGTGGCGTTGCGTAGCGCCGTCGCCAGGAACCCCCGCTGCCGGTCGACCTCCGCGATCACGTCGGCGTTGCCGGCCTCCACCGCCCCGCGCAGGGCCCGCGCGAGCTCGTCGGGGTCGGCCGACGCGAGCCCGAGCACGCGCAGCAGTGCCCGCTGGCTCACCTCGGTCTCCAGGCAGCCGATCGCGCCGCAGTGGCAGCGCACGCCGCTGGAGTTCACCAGGGTGTGGCCGAGCTCGCCTGCGTACCCGCTGATCCCGGTCAGCGGCGCTCCTCCCACGATCACGCCGGCGCCGATACCGGAGGCTCCACCGTTCAGGTAGACGAGGTCGGCGGCGCTCTGGCCCGCGCCGAACAGCCGTTCGGCGTTCGCGCCGAGGTGCGCGTCGTTCGCCGCGAGAACCGGGTAGCCGGTGGCCGCCGCGAGCTCCGCGGCGAACGGCTCTTCGGCCCATTCCAGATGCGGGGCGAGGCGCACCACGCCGTCGTCCTCCCGCACGAGCCCGGGCACCGCCACGCCGATGCCGACGACCCGGGAGGCCGACGCCAGGTCGGGCCGGAGGCCGTCGATCACCGCGGAGGCGATCGCGGCGGCCTCCTGCGCGGTGGGCACGTGCCCGGTGGGATACCGCACCCGGCGGTGCACGCGCGCGTCGAGACCGACCACCCCGACGGTGACCGCATCGATCTCGGGGTTCACCGCGAGCGCGACGACCCGCCCGTCGGCGGCGACCACCGGCGACGGCCGCCCCACCCGGTTGCTGGTCTCCGGCTCGCGCTCCAGCACGAGCCCCTGCTCGACCAGCTCGGCCACCAGAGCACCGATCGTCGACCGGTTGAGGCCGGTCGCCTGGGTGAGCGCCGAGCGCGCGACGGGGCCGCCGCGGTGCACCATCCCGAGCACGGTGGCGAGGTTGTGCCGTCGCACCGTGTCGAGGTTCGTCCCCGTCGTCCTGCCGTTCATGGTCCCGGTTACTGTATTACAGCTCGGCACGCCCTCCGGTCGATGCCGTGGAGCGGCCGGTCGCGACGTCGAGCAGCATGAAGTCCGTTCCGTCCGGTCCGGAGGCCGTGAGGGTCGATCCCTCGCGCGTCACCGTGTACTCGGCGACCGCGCCGTCGGGCGTGGTCACACTCACCGTGCGGGCGCCGTCGGCGCCGGCGAACGCCGCGAGCGTCAGCCCGTCGCGGTAGTCGTAGTCGGGCCGGTCGTCACGCGCGCCGACCGGCAGCACGGCGCCCTCGCGCACGAACAGCGGGAGGCTGTCGAAGCCGTGCGTCTCGTGCAACCAGCGTCCGCCCTCCACGGTCTCGACGGTCGCGCCGCCTGCGAGGAGCGCGGCGAGGTCGAGCGGCAGTCGCGTCCAGGTGCCGGACGGCAGGTAGAACGTCACGTCGGCCGGTGAGAACACCGGCGCCACCAGCACGTCGGACCCGAGCAGGTACTGGCGGTCGAGGTAGTCGACGGCCGGGTCGCCCGGGAACTCGAGCTGCATGGGCCGCATCACCGGCGTGCCGGTGGCGTGCGCCTCCCGCCCGGCGGCGAACAGGTACGGCATGAGCCGCAGCTTGAGCTTCGTGAAGATGCGGGTGACGTGCACGGCCTCCTCGTCGAAGGCCCACGGCACGCGCACCGAGTCGCTGCCGTGCAGGCGCGAGTGGCTCGACAGCAGCCCGAACGCGGTCCAGCGCTTGAACACGCCGGGGTCGGGGGTGCCTTCGAATCCGCCGATGTCGTGGCTCCAGAACCCGAAGCCGCTGAGCGCCAGCGACAGGCCGCCGCGCAGCGTCTCGGCCATCGACTCGTAGCTGGAGGTGTTGTCGCCTCCCCAGTGCACGGGCATCGTCTGGCCGCCGGCGGTCGCCGACCGGGCGAACAGCACGGCGTCGCCCCCACCCCGCGACTCGGCGAGCACCTCGAAGACGGCCTGGTTGTAGAGCTGCGTGTAGAAGTTGTGCATCCGTTCGGGGCTGGAGCCGTCGAAGTACTCCACCTCGGTCGGGATCCGCTCGCCGAAGTCGGTCTTGAAGCAGTCGACGCCCTGCGCGACGAGCGCGCGCAGCTTGTCCTGGTACCAGCGAGTGGCCTCCGGGTTCGTGAAGTCCACGAGTCCCATGCCGGCCTGCCAGAGGTCCCACTGCCAGACGTCGCCGTTCGGCCGCTTCACGAGGTACCCTCCCTCCGCGGCCTCCGCGAACAGCGGGGAGCGCTGGCCGATGTACGGGTTGATCCACACGCAGACCCGGAGGTCCTTGTCGTGCAGGCGCGCCAGCATCCCGTCCGGGTCCGGGAAGGTGCGCGGGTCCCACTCGAAGTCGCACCAGTTGAACTCGCGCATCCAGAAGCAGTCGAAGTGGAACACCGACAGCGGCAGGTCGCGCTCGGCCATCCCGTCGATGAAGGAGGTCACGGTCGCCTCGTCGTAGGAGGTCGTGAAGCTCGTGCTGAGCCACAGGCCGTACGACCACGCGGGCACCGAGGCCGGCCGGCCGGTCAGCGCCGTGTAGCGCTCCAGGATCTGCGCGGGCGTCGGCCCGTAGATGACGAAGTACTCGAGGCTCTCGCCCGAGACCGAGAACTGCACGCGCTCCACCGACTCCGAGCCGATCTCGTACGAGACGTGGCCCGGGTGGTTCACGAAGACGCCGTAGCCGCGGTTGGTCAGATAGAACGGGATGTTCTTGTAGGCCTGCTCGCTGGAGGTCCCGCCGTCGGCGTTCCAGATGTCGACGGTCTGACCGTTCTTCACCAGCGGGCCGAAGCGCTCACCGAGCCCGTAGACCAGCTCGCCGACGCCGAGCGCCAGCTGCTCGTGCACGAACGCGCCCTCGCCCTCCACCGTCATGTAGCCGAGCGACTTGTGCCCGCTGGAGGTCAGTACGCGCTCCTCCCCCGGCTCACCCGCCGTGAAGGCGAGCGACCACGGGGCGCCGCGTGTGACGGTCGCGGCGAGGGAGCCGGCGCGCAGCGTCGCCGACGCGTCGTCGGCCGTGACCGTGACATGCCCCTCCTCGGAGGCCAGCGCGAAGCCGCGCTCGTCGCGCCCGCCCTGCCAGTGGTCGACGCGCACGCCGATCACGTCGCGCAGCGGCGAGCTGAGGGTGACCGTGAGGGTCGGCCGGTTGAGGGTGTCGCCGCGGCGCTCGATGACCTTGCCTGGCGCGGTGATCGTGACCTCCCCGTCGCCGGCGCACAGGTCGTACGCCTCCTGGGCGTAGACCGGCGTGACGCCGTCGCGGAGCTGCCAGAAACCATCGGTGAACTTCATTTACTTGACAGCTCCTGCTGTGATGCCGCGCGTGAGGGTGCGCTGGAAGATGAGGAAGAAGATGAGCGTGGGGATGAGGCCCAGCAGCGCCGACGCGGAGGTCGTGGTGACATCCATGAGCCGGTCGCCCTGCAGCACGCTGATGGCGACGGGCACGGTCTGGTTGTCGTTCGAGACCAGGAACGTCAGCGGGATGAGGAACTCGTTCCACGTCCAGATGAAGAAGAAGATGAGCAGCACGCTCAGCGTCGGCCGCGAGATCGGAACGACGACCCGCCACAGGATGCGCCAGCGTCCGGCGCCGTCGAGCGAGGCGGCCTCCAGCACCTCCTTGGGGAAGGTGCCGTAGACGCTCGACAGCAGGTAGGTGCCGAACGCGCTCTGGATGACGGTGAAGATGATGATGACGCTCCACACGTTGTCGTAGAGGCCCACCTGCTTGAACATGAAGTACAGCGGGTAGAGCAGGGCCTCCTGCGGCAGCATGTTCGCCAGCAGGAACAGCACGATGATCCAGGTGCGGGCCTTCACCCGGCCGATCCCGATCGCATACGCGTTCAGCACCGAGATGACGACGGCGAGGATCGACACGACACCCGAGATGAAGATCGAGTTCCAGAGCTTCTGCGGGAAGTTCACCCGGTTCCAGAAGTTCACGAGTCCGTCGGTGTAGAGGTGCGTCGGCAGCTGGAGGGGCCCGCTGGTGTTGTAGTCCGCAGGGCTCTTGAACGAGTTGAGCAGGATCAGCAGGAACGGGAAGGCGATCGCGACGCCGATGACGGCGGCGACGACCAGGATGATCCAGTCGCTCGCGGTCTTCTTCGGCTTCTGCCGCTTCAGCGTGCGCGGGGCGGAGGCCGGCGCCGTGCCGGTCGTCGCGTCGCGCGTGATCGTGGTGGACATCAGCGCTCGTTCTCCCTGCGCTCGGCCCGGTTCTGGGCGACGATGAAGAGGATGGAGACCGCGACGATGACGACGGTGAGCGCCGTCGCGATCGTGGCTCCGTAGCCCACCTGCTGGCTCTGGAAGAACTCGCTGTACGAGTAGTAGCTCGGCACCATCGTCGCCGTGCCAGGGCCTCCACGCGTCAGGGTGTAGACCGGGCCGAAGACCTTGAGGGCCGCGATCGTGCAGGTGAGGGTGACGACGAAGATCTCGGGCCGGATGATCGAGACCGTGATCGAGCGGAACCGCTGGAACCAGTTGGCCCCGTCGAGCTCCGCCGCCTCGTAGAGCTCCGGGTCGACGCGCTGGAGGGCGGCCATGAAGATGACCACCGGGTAGCCGATCTGCACCCAGACCATCACCGCCATGATCGACGCGAGCGCGGTGTCCGGGCTGCCGAGCCAGTTGTGCTGGAGGTCGCCGAGGCCGACCGCGGCGAGCATCGTGTTCAGCGCGCCGTTGTCCGGCCGCAGGATCCAGCCGATCACGATGGCCGCGATGACCGCCGGGAGGATCTGCGGCAGGTAGTAGGTGGCGCGCAGGAAGCTCGCGAGCTTGCCGCCGAACTTCTTGCCGACGAGGTCGAACAGCATCGCCGCCAGCACCAGGCCGACGAGCGTCGGGATGATGACCATCGCGACGATCATGGCGATGGAGTTGCCGAACGACGTCCAGAACTTCTCGTCGCCGAACAGGCGCACCCAGTTGGTCACGCCGATGAACTTGGGCGGCCGGATGCCGCGGTAGCTGGTGAAGCTGAGGTAGATGTTCCACACCAGCGGGATCAGCACGATCACCGCGAGCAGGACGAACCCCGGCAGCAGGTACCACCAGAACGACCCGCGGCCGCTGTCCGGCAGCAGCGCTTCGCTGCGCTTGCGCGCCTTCGGCGCCGCAACGCTGACGCTCATGTCTGTTCTCCTTGCCTGTCCCCCGGCCCGGCCGCCGGGCACGTGCTCGGCGGCCGGGACGGGAGGACGGTTACTGGTTGACGATGTCGTCGACGCCGGACTGGTACTCGGAGCC
Source organism: Leifsonia sp. Leaf336 (assembly GCF_001423695.1). Taxonomy (GTDB): domain Bacteria; phylum Actinomycetota; class Actinomycetes; order Actinomycetales; family Microbacteriaceae; genus Leifsonia. The sequence goes on along the minus strand of NZ_LMOZ01000002.1, from coordinate 345,595 downwards.
GAGCTCCTTGTTGACGTCCGCGGGCGACTTCGTGCCCGTGATGAGCTCCTGCAGGCCGGCGTTCAGCTGGTCGTAGAAGGTCGGCGTGGGCCAGTCGGGGTAGAAGGCGATGCCGTCCTCACCGGTGAGGGTGTTGAAGTTGGCGATCAGCTCCTTCGACTTGGCGTCGGTGATGTCGCTGAGCTTCGCGGCGACAGGGATGCCGCCGTTGTTACCGAGGATCGCCTGGATCTTCGGGCTCATCGTGATGTCGATGAACTTCTCGGCGAGCGCCTTGTTCTTGGCGTTCTCCGGCACGACCCACATGTTGCCGGCCGAACCGGGCGACATCTTCGCGCCGGGGAACAGGAAGGTGCCCCACTGGTAGTTCTTGATCTCGTTGACGAAGCGGCCGTACCACCAGCTGCCCGAGAAGAAGATCGGGTACTTGCCGGCGATGAAGGCGGTGCCGGCGTCCTCGGCCTTGAGGCCCGAGGCGTCCTTGGAGATGTAGCCCTTGTTCACCCAGTCGTCGACGGTCTTGGTGGCGGAGCTGAGCTCGGTGCCCTGCCAGTTCACCTTGCCCTTGTAGAGCTGGTAGTCGTCCACGAACGAACGGTCGGCCTTGGTCAGCGCGAGCTGGTACCAGAGCTGGCCGAGCGGGTACTCCGCGGCCGACTCGGCGAGCGGGGTGATGCCGGCGTCCTTGAACTTCTGCAGAGCCGCGACGAACTCGTCCTGCGTCTTCGGCACCTCGATGCCGTACTTCGCGAACATGTCCTTGTTGTAGTAGACCTCGACGTACTCGCCGTAGTTCGGGACGCCGTACCACGAGCCGGAGCCCATGATGCCCTTGTCGTCGTACTTGGCCGTGGTCTGGAGGCTCTTGGCGAGCTTCTTGTCCCAGCCGTACTTTTTCACGGCGTCGTCGAGGTTGCTCAGCAGGCCCTGGCTGGCCAGGAGGCCTGCGGTCGCGTTGCCTTTGTTGTACTCGAGGATGTCCGGGGCCTGGTTCGAGTTCAGGACCTGGGAGGCCGTCGAGCGGATCTGCTCGAAGCTCTTGGCCTGGAAGTCGACCTTGGCGCCGGTCTCCTTCTCGAAGTCCTTGATGGCCTGATCCCAGGCCTTGCCCATGGCAGAGTCCTCGCCCTCGTAGTGCCAGAGGGTGAGCGTCTTGCCCTTTCCGTCGGTGCTCGCGGAATCGGAGCCGGACGAGCTGGAGCAGCCGGCGAGCAGCAGTGCACCGGCGGCGAGAATCGCGCCGATGGCGAGGTGCTTCTTGCGCATCGATTACCTCCTTGTAGTAGGAGTGGACGCGCGTCTGCAGGCCCCGCAGCCACTCCGATGCATTTTGTTGACGAACACAACATAAGCGGCCGCTGGAGGAAATGCAAGTCGAATTTCTCGACGCGAACGCCCAGTTATCGAGTCGAGACGATTAGTTCGCGTGCACAACAATACCGACCACAGGTCGGTTCTCGGCAGCGGAAGACTAGGCCGCGAGCGCGCGCGCCGGATCGGCGATGAGTTCGGCGAAGACCAGTTCGGCGGCGCCGATGAGCAGCTGATCGGTGCCGAGCTGCGCCTCCACGACGGTCACGCCCTCGCGCGACGAGTGCACGACCTCCCCGAGGAGGTCGGGCGCTCCGTGCGCCGTCGCGCCCCGGTAGAGCGCGGCGAGGAACCCGCCGAGCACCACAACGGACGGGTTGAACACGTTGACCGCATTGCGCACGGCGATGCGCACGTAGGAGTAGGCGCGCGCGACCTCGGCGCGCGCCGCAGGGTCGTCCGTGGAGGCCAGCCGGTCGGCGAGGGAGGCCGCCTCCGCCGAGGCCAGCCCGACCGCGGCGAGCAGCTCGGCCTGCGTCACCTCGGCCTCCAGGCAGCCGCGCGACCCGCACGAGCACTGCCGGCCCTCCGAGTGAACGAAGGTGTGGCCGAACTCCCCCGCATAGCCTGCGGCGCCCGTCAGCAGGCGCCCTCCGCTGATGCCGCCGCCGCCGATGCCGCTCGCGCCGCCGATCATGTAGACCAGGTCGTCGACGCCGCGGCCCGCGCCGAACGCGCTCTCGGCGCGCAAGCCCAGCACCGCCGCGTTCGCCGCCCAGACCCGATGACCGGTGGCCTCCTCGAGCAGCTCGGCCAGCGGCTCGTCCACCCAGCCGAAGTGCGTGGCCTCGCGGACCATGCCGTCGGAGAGCCGCACCTGACCGGGCACCGCCACGCCGAGTCCGGCGATCCGGATGCCCGTCTCGCCGGCGAGCATGCCGGCGATCCCGGCGGAGGCGAGGGTGACGGTCTGCGCCACCGAGCGCGCGGACGGCGTCTCGATGCGCACCCGCTTGAGCACCCGGCCGCCCAGCCCGACCAGCCCGACGATCACGGCGTCGACCTCGGGGTTGACCGCGATGGCCGCGATCGTGTCGGTCACGCGCACGACAGGACTCGGCCGCCCGCGGCCTCCAGCGACCGGCGTCTCGTCGACCTCCACGAGGCCGAGAGCCGACAGCTCCGCCACCAGGTCGCCGACCGTCGAGCGGTTCAGGCCGGTGCGGTGGGTGAGCTCGCTGCGCGACAGCGCGCCCTCACGATGCACCAGGCCGAGCACGGTCGCCAGGTTGCTGCGGCGCAGCGCATCGGTGGCGCCGCCGCTCGCCGGGCGCACGGTGCTCAGGTCGGTGGCGCTCATGTGATGACAATAACCCCGCCGGTCGGGTCACCAGCTCTCGGGCCGCGCCCCCAGTGGCACGGCGTCGGGCCGATCGACCGTGGAGGTCAGCGTGATCACCTCGTGGCGTGCGCCGGCGGCGAGCACGGCCTCCATGATCTCGAGCACGTGGAAGGCGAGCGCGCCCGACGCCCGGTGCGGCCGGCCGGTCTCGATCGCGCGGGCGAGGTCGGCCAGGCCGAAGCCGCGCCCGGCCTCGGTGTAGCCGGCGGCCACGGGCAGGTCGCGGAACTCGCGGTCGCCCGACGTCGCGATCGCCGCGGTGCCGGAGAAGCCGTTCGGGTCGGGCACCGACAGCGTGCCCTCGGTGCCGTACACCTCGAACAGCGGGATGCGCGTGGCCCACACGTCGAACGACACGGTCACCGTCGAGATCACCCCGGAAGCGTGCTCGAGGATCGCCGTCACGTGCGTGTCGACCTCCACCGGGATGCGCGTGCCCGCCTGCGGGCCGGTCGCGACGGTGCGCTCCCGTGCGGAGCGCGAGGTCGCCCCCGACACCCGCACGACCGGGCCGAAGAAGGTCACCAGCGCGGTCAGGTAGTACGGCCCCATGTCGAACAGCGGGCCGCCGCCCGGCTGGTAGTAGAACGCCGGCGCGGGATGCCAGAGCTCGTGCCCGGGAGCGGTCCACGAGACCGCGGCCCCCAGCGGCACGCCGATCGCCCCGTCGTCGAGTGCCGCGCGCGCGGTCTGGATGCCCGTGCCCAGCACGGTGTCGGGAGCGCTGCCGACCCGCAGGCCCAGCGCGGTCGCGCGCTCCAGCACGGGCGTCGCCTCGGCCATGCCGAGCGCGAGCGGCTTCTCGCCGTAGACGTGCTTGCCCGCGTCGAGCGCCGCCAGCGCGATCTCGGCGTGCGCCTGCGGGATGGTGAGGTTCAGCACGACATCCACGTCGGGATGCGCGAGCAGGGCGTCGACCGTCAGAGCCTCCGCGTTCTGCTCGCCCGCCACGGCCGCGGCGCGCTCGACGTCGAGGTCGGCGACGGCGCGCAGCCGGAGGTTGGGCAGCGCGGGGAGGCTCTCGAAGTACTGCCGGCTGATGTTCCCGACCCCGACCACTCCGACGTTCAGCGTGCCGCCCACAGCAGCCCCCTCTCGATGATGGTGCGGACCGGCTGGCTCTGCACGATCTCCAGCCGGTGTCCGGGCGCCGAGACGAAGATCCGGCCCTCGCCCCACTGGCGGGTCCAGATCGCCGGGGAGGTCACGGGCCGGTTCCAGGCGTCCCACGGGCGCGCCTCCTGCGTGGTCGTCGCCAGGACGTCGTTGTACTCGTCCGAGAGCACCCAGTACTGCTCGGTGACGAGGTCGAAGTCGTCGATGCCCTGCGTGATCGGGTGGGTCTTGCCGTACTCGGTGATGTGCACGGTGTAGGGGATGTAGTTGTCCTCCTGGCCGCCCGTGCGCTCGTCCGGGTGCTTGCCCGCGTGGTGCGCGAACTGGCCGCCGATCATGTGCAGGTAGTCGGCGTTGTCACGGTACGAGTCGGCGATGCCGCCGTGCCAGCCGCCCATCCCCGTGCCGTTCAGGACGGCCCGCTGCAGCCCGGCGAACTCCTCGCCGGTGATGCTGCTCATGGTGTTGACCTGCACGATGAGATCGACCGTCGCGAGATACGCATCGTCGGTGTAGATCGCGGAGCCCTCCTCGACGCGCACGCGGAAATCGTTCGCCTCCAGGAACGGGATGAAGCTGTCGGTGGTCTCGACGGGCATGTGCCCGTCCCACCCGCCGCGGACGACGAGCGCGTTTCTGGTCATGATTCCTTCCGGGACGTTCGATGGTCAGTGGGTGGGCGTCCAGGCACTGCCGTCGGCGGCACTGCGCTCGACCGCGGCGAGGACGCGCTGGATGTGGAGGCCGTCGGCGAACGACGGCTCGGGGTCGGCGCCCGCGGTGATGGCGGTGACGAAGTCGACCACCTCGTGGCTGAAGGCGTGCTCGTAGCCGATCGCGTGACCGGTCGGCCACCAGTTCGCCATGTAGGGATGCTCGGGCTCGGTCGCGATGATCCGGGTGAAGCCCTGCTCCCCCGCCGGGGCCGTCGCGTCGTAGAACTCGAGCTCGTTCATCGACTCCAGGTCGAAGGCGATCGCCCCCAGCGATCCGGACAGCTCGATGCGCAGCGCGTTCTTGCGGCCGGTCGCGTACCGGGTGGCCTCGAAGGCGCCGATCGCGCCGTCCGCCGCGCCTCCCGCGAGCTTGGCCGTGAACCAGGCCGCGTCGTCGACGGTGACGCGTCCGCGCTCCTCCGACGCGGTGCCGGAGAGGCCGACGGTCTCGCCGAGGAGCGGGCGCTCCTCCACGAACGTCGCCAGCGTCCCGGAGACGGCGGACAACTGCGCGCCCGTGAGGTGCTCGACCAGGTCGATCGCGTGCGCGCCGATGTCGCCCAGCGACCCGGATCCGGCGGCCGTCTTGTCGAGCCGCCACGTCATCGGGCCGTTCTCGTCGCTCAGCCAGTCCTGGAGGTACTGGGCGCGCACCTGGCGGATGACGCCGAGCCTGCCGGCCTGCACGAGCTGCCGCGCGAACCCGATCGCGGGCACGCGGCGGTAGCTGAAGCCGACCATCGAGCGCACGCCGCGGGAGGCCGCACGTTCCGCGGCGGCGACCATGGCCTCCGCCTGCTCGACCGTGTTGGCCAGCGGCTTCTCGCAGAGCACGTGCTTGCCCGCCTCCAGAGCGGCGATCGCCACCTCGGCGTGCGACGAGCCCGGCGAGCAGATGTCGACGATGTCGATGGCGGGGTCGTCGACGACGCGCCGCCAGTCCGTCTCGCTCCGCTGCCAGCCGAAGCGCTCGCGCGCGGCCTCCACCCGGTCTGCGTCGCGGCCGACGATGGTCGCCATCACCGGCTCGGCTTCCAGGTCGAAGAACCGCGGAGCGACCCGCCAGCCCTGGGAGTGCGCGGCGCCCATGAAGCCGTAGCCGATCATGGCCACCCGCAGCTCGCGCGTCGCTCGCGTCATCGTTCCAGCCCCTTCGCGTCGGTGATGCTGCGACGCTATTGGCCGGGGCGGGAGCCGAACAAGTTTCGCTCGACTATTGGAAAGTTTTCGTTCAGCGGTGCGCGTCGCCGGAGGTCAGATCCGCGCGGCCAGCCACTCCGCCTGCTTCTGCCAGTGAGCCGTCTGGCCGCCCTCGTGGTCGTTGAACGCGTACACCTCGATCGCTCGATCGGCGGCCGCCAGGTGGTTGTAGGCCGCGAACGTCGTCGACGGCGGCACGACGGTGTCCATCAGCGCGACCGAGAACAGCGAGGGCGCCTCGATGCGGCGCGCGAAGTTCACGCCGTCGAGGTACGAGAGCGTGCGGAACACCGTGTCGACCTCGTCGCGGTGCACCGACAGATACATCGCGAGCTCCTGGAACGGCCCGTCCGCCGCGACCTCGGCCCCGCGGCGGTACGCGCACAGGAAGGCGACGTCGGGCAGCACGGCCTGCACGCCGGCGAGCGCGCCCGCGGCGAGCGCGATGCCGCCGCCCTGGCTGCCTCCGGTCACCGCGATGCGGTCGGCGTCGACGAAGGGCAGGGTGCGGGTCGCGTCGACGGCGCGCACCGCGTCGGTGAACACGCGGCGGTAGAAATGCTCGCGCGGGTCGTGGATGCCGCGGGTCATGAAGCCGGCCGTCGCCGGGCCGGAGCCGTGCGGGTCGGCGGTGACGCCTCCCGTGCCCCAGCCGCTGCCCTGGCCGCGGGTGTCCATGAAGACGTGCACGTAGCCGGCGAGCGCCCACAGCACGTTCTCGCCCGGCAGGCCGCGGCCGCCGTTGTAGCCCTGGTACTGCACGACGGCGGGCAGGGGGCCTTCCGCGTCCCGCGGCCGCGACACCCACGCCCGCACCGGCTCCCCGCCGAACCCCGGGAACGTGAGGTCCTCGATGATCAGCTGGGTAACCGGAGTCGCGGCCGGGGTAAGCGACGGTCGCGTGCCCGCCGTTTCGGCCGCCGCACGTGCCTCGTCGATCGTGTCGGCCCAGAAGGCGTCGAAGTCGTCCGGCTCGGCGACCTCCGGACGGAAGGCCAGCAGTTCGGGCAGGGTGAGGTCGGTGAGCGGCATTGGTCTCCTCGCGTGGATGGATTCGAGAGCGGGTCGGGCGATGGGGGTTCGGGCTGCCCGACATTGTGGCACAGTGTCCCCATGCCGGAACCGACGTCGCCGCCCGCGGCGGCACACGCACCGGGCCGGCCCACGCTGGAGGCCATCGCCCGCGCTGCGGCGGTCTCGCTCTCGACGGTCTCGAAGGTCCTCAACGGCCGTCCTGGCGTCTCCGCGGAGACCCGCGGCCGGGTGGAGCAGCTGCTGCACGACTCGGGCTATGCCCGGCGTGGGCTCGATCCGGAGCGCGGCGGCCTGCTCGAGCTCGTCGTCGCCGATCTGACCAGCGAATGGTCGATGGAGATCATCCGCGGCGTCGAGCGGGTCGCGCGCGAGTCGGGACTGGTGCTCGGGCTGAGCGCGCTCGACGACGTGAGCCGCCCCGGCGCCGACTGGATCGCCGGCGTGCTGAGCCGCAAGCCGGTCGCGGTCGTGCTCCAGTTCTCCGACCTCACTGCGTCGCACAGGCGGCAGCTGCGCACACGCAACATCCCCGTCGTGGTCGTCGACCCCGCTGGCGACCCGCCCGCCGACGTCCCCGCCATCGGTGCGACGAACTGGGCGGGCGGCGTCGCGGCGACCCGGCACCTCCTCGGCCTCGGCCACTCGCGGATCGCCGTCATCTCCGGGCCGCCCGACATGATGTGCTCGCGTGCGCGGGTGGCCGGGTACCAGTCGGCGTTGCAGGAGGCCGGACTCGCCCTCGACCCGGCGATCGCGGCCGCGGGCGACTTCAGCCGCGCGTCGGGCGAGCGGGAGGCCCGGCGCCTGCTGGGCCACGACGACCGACCTACCGCGATCGTGTGCGGAAACGATCTGCAGGCCCTCGGGGTCATGGACGCCGCGTTCGCGCTCGGCCTCGACGTGCCGGGCGACGTCTCGGTGGTGGGGTTCGACGACGTCGCTCCCGCGCTCTGGGCGCGGCCCCCGCTGACGACCGTCCGTCAACCGCTGCAGGAGATGGCGGAGGAGGCGGCACGGCTGGCGCTGCGCCTGCGGGCGGAGGACGTCGAGAACACCCGCCTGGAGCTGGCGACCTCGCTGGTGGTGCGCAGCTCGACTGCGGCGCCACGGTAGGTGCCGGTGGCGCGCACGCGTCACTCCTGGTATAAGTTTAGTGAAACAACAAATCACCGACGACGCTGAAGGAACCATCCATGAGCCTCACCCCCACCCGCGCCGACAAGTTCTCGTTCGGACTGTGGACCATCGGCTACAACGGCACCGACCCGTTCGGCGGCCCGACCCGCCCGCAGCTCGACGTGGTCGAGGCGGTGACCAAGCTCAGCGAGCTCGGCGCCTACGGCCTCACCTTCCACGACGACGACCTCTTCGCGTTCGGCTCGACCGACGCCGAGCGCCAGAAGCAGATCGACCGCCTCAAGCAGGTGCTCGCCGACACCGGCGTCATCGTGCCGATGGTCACCACCAACCTGTTCAGCGCCCCCGTCTTCAAGGACGGCGGCTTCACCTCCAACGACCGCGCCGTGCGCCGCTTCGCGCTGCGCAAGGTGCTCCGCAACATCGACCTGGCCGCCGAGCTCGGCGCCAAGACCTTCGTGATGTGGGGCGGCCGTGAGGGCGCCGAGTACGACTCGGCCAAGAACATCCAGGCCGCCCTGGAGCGCTACCGCGAGGCCGTCAACCTGCTCGGCGACTACGTCACCGACAAGGGCTACGACATCCGCTTCGCCATCGAGCCCAAGCCGAACGAGCCCCGTGGCGACATCCTGCTGCCGACGGTGGGCCACGCGCTCGCCTTCATCAACTCGCTCGAGCGCCCCGAGCTGGTGGGCCTCAACCCCGAGGTCGGTCACGAGCAGATGGCGGGCCTCAACTTCGCCGCGGGCATCGCCCAGGCGCTGTACCACGGCAAGCTTTACCACATCGACCTCAACGGCCAGCGCGGCATCAAGTACGACCAGGACCTCGTGTTCGGTCACGGCGACCTCCAGAACGCGTTCGCCCTCGTCGACCTGCTCGAGAACGGCGGCCCCAACGGCGGCCAGGCCTACGACGGCCCGCGCCACTTCGACTACAAGCCGTCGCGCACCGAAGACATCACGGGCGTGTGGGACTCCGCCGCGGCGAACATGCGCACCTACCTGCTGCTCAAGGAGCGTGCGGCCGCGTTCCGCGCCGACCCCGAGGTGCAGGAGGCCCTGGAGGCTTCGCGCGTCACCGAGCTGTCGCAGCCGACCCTCGGCTCCGGCGAGAGCTACGACGACCTCCTGGCCGACCGCAGCGCGTACGAGGACTTCGACGCGAGCGCGTACTTCGGCGGCAAGGGCTTCGGCTTCGTGCGCCTGCAGCAGCTGGCCCTCGAGCACCTGCTGGGCGCTCGCGGCTGAGCTGCTGCTCAGCCTCCGTCGAGGGGCACGTCGTTGTCGCTTTTCCGCCTCGGAAGTGACAACGACGTGCCCCTCGATCGGTGACGACATTGATGACTGTGGAAGGTGAGGAGCGCGCGTGTCGGATGTGACGTTGGTCGCGGGAGTGGATTCGTCGACGCAGAGCTGCAAGGTGGTCGTCCGCGACCTCGAGTCCGGCGCGCTGGTGCGCTCGGGCCGCGCGGGGCATCCCGACGGCACCGAGGTCGACCCGGCGGCCTGGTGGGCGGCCCTGCAGCAGGCGATCGAGTCGGCCGGAGGTCTCGATGACGTCGCCGCGATCTCGATCGCGGGCCAGCAGCACGGCATGGTCGTGCTCGACGCCGAGGGGCGCGTGATCCGCGACGCCCTGCTCTGGAACGACACCCGCAGCGCCCAGGCTGCGCGCGACCTGATCGACGAGGTGGGGGCCGACGCCTACGCCGAGCGCGTCGGGGTGGTGCCCGTCGCCTCCTTCACCGCCACCAAGCTGCGCTGGCTGCGTGACGCCGAGCCGGCCAACGCCGCGCGCGTGGCCGCCGTGGCGCTGCCGCACGACTGGCTCACCTGGCGCCTGCGCGGCTACGGCCCCGCCGACGAGAGCCCCCTCGGCCCCGACCTGGAGGCCCTGACCACCGACCGCTCCGACGCCAGCGGAACCGCGTACTGGAGCGCCGCCACCGGCGCGTACGACTTCGAACTGTTCGAGCGCGCGCTCGGCCGCCCCGGCCGAGAGGCCGGAACGGCCGGCGACGGGGTCGTCCTGCCGCGCGTGCTCGGCCCCGCCGACTCCGCGGGCCGCACTCCGAGCGGTGTGCTCGTCGGCCCTGGCGCCGGCGACAACGCGGGAGGCGCGCTCGGCCTCGGCGCGACCGAGGGCGACGTCGTCGTCTCGATCGGCACCTCCGGCACCGTGTTCGCCGTCACCGCGGAGCCGGTCGCCGACGCCAGCGGCACGGTCGCGGGCTTCGCCGACGCGAGCGGCGTCTCCCTGCCGCTCATCGCCACACTCAACGCCGCGCGCGTGCTCGACTCGATCGCCGGGCTGCTCGGGGTGGACCACGACGGTCTCGCCGCTCTCGCTCTGGAGGCGGAGCCCGGCGCTGGCGGAGTCGTGCTGATCCCCTACTTCGAGGGCGAGCGCACGCCGAACCTCCCCGATGCGAAGGCCCGCCTCCACGGCCTCACGCTCGCCACGACCCGACCGGCCAACTTCGCGCGCGCCGCCATCGAGGGGATGCTGTGCGGCCTCGCCGACGGCCTCGACGCGGTGCGCCGGGTCGCCCTGGCCGGTGAGCGCAGCAGGGAGCAGCGCATCCTGCTGATCGGCGGAGCAGCGCAGAACCCGGCCGTCGCCACCATCGCGGCGCAGGTGTTCGACGCGCCGGTGGTCATCCCCTCCCCCGGCGAGTACGTCGCCGACGGCGGCGCCGTGCAAGCGGCGTGGGCGCTCACGGGCACGCGCCCGACGTGGACGGTGGAGTCGGCGGCCCCGCTCGCGGTCGACACGCGGGCGATCATCCGCGAGCAGCGGCGAGTCTACGTGCCTTAGTCCGTAGTGCCATCCGGGCGGCGAACGATCCCACCGCAAGTCTCCGATGTGGTTCCATTTCAGTGATTATTCTGGAATACATAAATTGTAAGTCTTAAATAGATTTTTCGAAGTTTGAGCTCTCTATATAGAATTTGAAGGATGCAGAGCCAAACGGCAACGAGCCCGATCCGGGATACCGTCGCCGCCCCTGCACCGGTGCCGCACAAGCGGTCGAGAACCCATCTCACATACTCACCGAGACGAATCGGAGCGCTACGCATGCCCCCCCCGGGCTCAACAGCAATAATCAGATCTCAGTTGCATCCTCACCCAGCGCTGCGCGAGTCAGCCGTCGAACGGCGATCGGCGTAGCAGCCTGGAGCGCGCCTGCGATCTCACTCATAGCGACGTCGCCCGCGCACGCCGCATCGGCACCCGCACAGCTCGGAAACTTCACTTTCGACGCGCACGCGGACAGCTTTTACAACAACTCGTCCCTGATCCTGATGGGAACGATCGTTCCGTTCGACGGGCAGGCCCTCCCCACGGTCGTCTACGTCACGGTGAACGGAACCGCCGCCACCTGCCCGATCACCGTCACGCCGATCGGCACCCTGCTGATCATTCCGGCCGTCGGCATACCCGGCCTCACGGGAACCATCGTCATCACGGTGTCCGCCCCGGACTTCGAACCGGTTACGACCACCCTGGAGGTTCTCTCTGCGGACGACGGACCGCTGAGCGTCGATGAGTCCGTCCCGGAGGCCGAGTCGACCCCGGAGGCCGAGTCCACATCGGAGGCCGAGTCCACATCGGACGCCGAGTCCACATCGGAGGCCGAGTCCACATCGGACGCCGAGTCCTCCGTGCCCGACGAAGCACGAGCCAACTGAGGATGGTTCGGCACGAATCACGACATTCGTGACCAACGCGCCTCTGCGCATTTGTGACCTTCGGCGCGAATGCGCAGAGGCGTCACCCGGTTGACCGCGTGAAGTCGCGGGCCAGAGCGACGCCTGCGACTCGCGCCCAGGGCAACGTTTCCGCAAAGGCTTCGACGGGGCCTCCGGCGAGCTCCGAAAGCGAGGCGACGCCGGCGAATCCGCGAGGCTCGACGAGGATCGAGCCCGCTGCCAGAGAGGTGTCGCGACACTCGTGACGAATCTCGTGATTCGTGGCACGAATAGCGACATTCGTCACGAATCGCGGGCGGTCAGGGGGTGGGCGGCGCGAACCGTCGGGCCAGGGCGCCGCCGGCGGCGCGCGCCCAGCGCAGCGGCTCGGCGATCGCGGCGGCGGAGCCTCCCGCGAGCTCGGAGAGGGAGGCGGCGCCGGCGAAGCCGCGCGGGTCGGCGGCGATCGAGCCCGCCGCCAGCAGCGCCGGGATCCCGGCCGCGGCGGCGAGGAGCGCGACGTACTCGGGGACCTTTCCCGCAGCCGACTGGGAGTCGTAGCGGCCTTCCCCCGTCACCACGACGTCCGCCTCCGCGAGGGCCTCCGGCAGGCCGAGCGCCTCCCCCGCCGCCGCCGCGCCGGGAGCGAGCTCGGCACCCCAGGCGAGGAGGCCGAAACCGGTCCCGCCTGCGGCGCCCGCGCCGGGAGTGCGCGGATCGACCTCCACCCCGGCCTCCCGCAGCGCCGACGCGAAGCGGGCGAGACCCGCCTCCAGCACCGGCACGTCATCGGCGGACGCACCCTTCTGCGGCCCGAACACCGCTGCGGCGCCATCCGGCCCGAGCAGCGGGTTCGTCACATCGCTCAGGATGCGCGCCCCGCCGAGCGGGAGCGGGCGCAGTCCGGTGAGGTCGACCACGGCGAGCTCGGCAAGACCCCGATTGCCGGATGCGATGTCCGAACCGGTCGCATCGAGCAGCCGCGCGCCCAGTGCGCTCAGCATCCCGGCACCGCCATCTGTGGAGGCACTGCCGCCGATCGCGAGCAGCAGCCGCGTCGCACCCGCGTCCAGCGCGGCGGCGATCGCCTGGCCGAATCCGGCCGTCTGGGCGTCGAACACGGCGAGGGCGGGCATCAGGCCGATCCCGCTCGTCTCCGCCAGCTCCACCACCGCGATCCCGCCGGGCAGGAGGAGCCAGCTCGCCTCCCGGTCGACACCCTCGGGGCCGGTTACGCTCACCGGGCGCCGGCCGGAACCCGGAACGGCGGCCTCGAACGCGTCGAGCGTGCCCTCGCCGCCGTCGGCCATCGGCATCGGCACGACACGATCGTCCGCGCGCACCGACATCCACCCCTCGGCGAGCGCCGCGGCCACCTCGGTCGCGGTCGCCGAGCCTTTGAACGAGTCGGGAGCGAAGACGACGGTGGCCATGCGACTCAGCCTGCCACACCGTTCCCTCGCGCCACCGACTCCACCAGCCTCCTCTGGTGCACCGCGCGCGACCGGACGATGATGTCCGCCATGACGGCAACACGCAGGTCCGCACCATGACCACCTCCGCCCGGCGGGTGCAGGGCGTCTACCTGACGCTGCTGCTGGGCAACACCCTCGCCGCGTCGTTCATCTGGGGCATCAACACGCTGTTCCTCCTGGATGCCGGGCTCACCAACTTCGAGGCGTTCGCCGCGAACGCCTTCTTCACGGCAGGCATGGTGATCTTCGAGATCCCCACCGGCGTGGTCGCCGACACCATCGGGAGGCGCGCCTCCTATCTGCTCGGCACCATCACGCTGTCACTGTCGACCGCGCTCTACTGGCTGCTCTGGGTGTGGCACGCCCCGTTCGTGTGGTGGGCGCTCGCCTCCATGCTCCTCGGGCTCGGCTTCACCTTCTTCTCGGGCGCCGTCGACGCCTGGCTGGTCGACGCCCTCGCCGTGACGGGCTACACGGGGAGTCTGGAGGCGGTCTTCGGCCGCGGGCTCGTCGTGACGGGTGTCGCGATGTTCGTCGGGTCGGTGCTCGGCGGCGTGATCGCCCAGGCCACGAACCTCGGCGTGCCGTTCCTGCTGCGGGCGGCCGTGCTGGTGCTGATGTTCGTCTTCGCGTTCGTGGCGATGCGCGACCTCGGCTTCACGCCCGACAAGTCGATGGGGCCGCTCAAGGCGACCAGGAACATCCTCCAGCAGTCGATCGAGCACGGGATGCGCAAGCGCTCCGTGCGCTACGTCATCCTCTCGGCCCCGTTCGCCTCCGGGGTCGGCATCTACGCGTTCTATGCGCTGCAGCCGTACCTGCTCCAGCTGTACGGCGACCCGACGGCGTACTCGATCGCGGGGCTGGCGGCAGCCATCCTTTCGCTGGCGCAGGTGGCGGGCGGAATCCTCGCTCCTCGGCTCCGGCGGCTGTTCGCCAAGAGGACGTCGACGGTGATCGGCGCGTCGCTGTGCAGCATCGTGGTGCTGGTGCTGCTCGGGCTGACGGCGTTCTTCTGGTTCGCTGTCGTGCTGCTCGTGGTGTGGGGCTTCGTCTTCGCGGTCGCCGGTCCGGTTCGGCAGGCGTACCTCAACGACATGATCCCGTCGAAGCAGCGCGCGACCGTGCTGTCGTTCGACTCGCTGTTCGGGAGCCTCGGCGGGGTCGTCATCCAACCGGCGCTCGGGCGTGCGGCGGACCTCTGGGGCTACGGCGCCTCTCTGGTCATCGGCGGGGTGATCGAGCTGATCGGGATCCCGTTCCTGTTCGCCAGCCGCCACCAGGGCGACCCCGCGGACACGGCGGGCGCACGCGGACAGGGCGACGCGGCGGTCACGACCACCTGAGCCGCCGCGCTGCGGGTCGTCAGCTCGTCAGCGCGCCAGGATGCGCGGGCCGCACAGCCAGGCGGCTATGCAGAGCAGCCCGTTGACGGCGAACACCCCCGCGAACGCCGCAGGGGACTCCGCGCCGCCGAGCGCCGAGAACGCGATCGCCGTCGCTGCCAGGGCGATGGCGGAGCCGGTCGAGTCGGCGATCGAGAGGGCCGAGCTGTTGAAGCCCTGGTCGGAGGGCGTGGAGTACTCGAGAGTGAGCACGCCCAGCCGCGGGTACAGAAGCCCCATCCCGATCCCGGCGAACGCCCAGCCGACGACGATGACGATCGGCGAAGCACCGGTCAGCGCCGTGACCAGAAGCGACCCGATCGCGATCGTCAGCCCGAGCGCACCGAGACGGGCCGCGAGGCGGTTGCCGATGGCGGGGAACCGTCCCTGCGCCCACGACGCGGCGGCCCAGCTCAGACCGGCGGCCGTCAGGGCGAGCCCGGCGACCGCCGGGGACGCGCCGTACTGCGACACCATCATCAGCGGCACGTAGACCTCGGCGGAGAAGAAGGCGCCCGCGACGATCGCGCGCACCAGGATCACGCTCGGCAGTCCGCGGCGCGCGAGCAGGACGCCGCGAGGGAGGAGCGGACGCAACGCTGCGACCGCGACCACCGCCGCGACCACCGGCACGATCCACTGCACCGGCCCGCGGGCCTCGGCCGCGAGCGTCAGTCCGAGGACCGCCACCGCCACAAGCGCGGCCAGGCCGATCCGCGCGAGCTCGCGGCCGCCGCCGTCAGGGCGATGGTCCGGGCCGTGGACACCGCGCATGGCGGGGACGACCATCAGCATCGCCGGGAACACCAGCGCCACGACACCGAGGAAGACCCACCTCCAGCCCGCCGTCTCCGCGACGGTACCGGCGATGACGGGGCCGATCAGCGACGGCACGACCCACGCCGCGGCGAAGCCCGCGAAGATGCTCGGGTGGAGGCGCGCGGGATAGACGCGCGCGACGATCACGTACAGCGCCACCGTCAGGGCGCCACCGCCCAGCCCGTGGACGAGCCGCCCGGTGACGAACAGCGGCATGGTGGGAGCCGCTCCGGCGAGCGTGAGGCCGGCGGCGAACAGCACGACGGACGCGAAGAGCACCGTGCGGGGATTGCCTCGGTCGCACCAGGTACCCGCGAGCACCATCCCGACGACGCCGACCGCGAGCGGGCCCGCGAACGCGAACGCGTACAGTGCCGCGCCGTCGAGCTCGTGGCTGACGGCAGGCATGATCGTCGTGACGGCGAGCGCCTCGAACGCGGCCAGGGTGACGAGCAGGCACATGCCGATGCTCACCCAGCGATAGCGAGGGGCGAGCACCCCTTCCGGCTTCGAGAGCTGCCCGGCCGCCGTCGTCGATCCCCGGTCGGTGCTCATCCCTCGAGCCTATGGCCTGCGGGTGACATCGGGGCAGGCGCGGAACGTCAGCGCGGGCTCGTGGAGGCCCGGACGATCAACTCGGGGACGAGGCTCACCGGGCCGGGAACCTCGCCACCTTCGATCTCGGCGACCAGGCGGCCGACGCTGCGGCGCCCGAGCTCGGTGAAGTCTTGCAGCACGGTCGTCAGCGGCGGCCAGAAGTGGGCGGCCTCCGGAATGTCGTCGAATCCCACGATGCTCAGCTCGTCGGGAATCCGCCGGCCGGCCTCCCGGGCCGCGTGATAGACGCCGAGGGCCATCTGGTCGTTCGACGCGAAGACCGCGGTCGCGTCCGTGCGGCTCAGGAGGTCTCGCGCGGCGCGGTAGCCGGACTCGGCCGACCAGTCGCCCTCCAGCAAGGGAGGCACGGGCAGGCCGGCGGCCTCCAGCTCGCGCGTGTAGCCGGCGACCCTGGCCTGCGACTCGAACCACTCGAGCGGCCCGGTGATGTGGTGGATCGAGCGGTGGCCGAGCGCGACCAGGTGCGCGGTCGCCGCCCGGGCGCCGGCCTCCTGGTCGACGGTCAGCACGCGCGCGTCGTACTCGGCGCCGCCCTGCAGGGTGACGTACGGCACGACGAGTCCCGCGCCGGAGAGCTGCTCGACCACCAGCTCCTGCGGGGCGATCACGATGATGCCCTCGACGGCCTGAGCGAGCAGGTGATCCAGGGCCGCGGCGATCCCCTCGGCGTTCAACTCGGCGAGCTGCGCGACGGCGAGGTAGTACCCGGCTTCGCGGGCGGCGCTCTGCACCGCGTTGATGCTCGACACGGGGCCGTAGAGCGCCGCCGCGGTCGTCGAGAGCACGCCCAGGGTGCGCGATCGGGCCGTGACGAGAGCGCGCGCTGCCGGGTTGGGACGGTAGTGCAGCGCCTCCATCGCCTCCAGGACCCGCTGCCGCGTCGTGTCGCGGATGCTGGGATGGTCGTTGATGACGCGCGAGACCGTCTGGTGCGAGACGCCGGCCAGCTGCGCCACATCGCGCATGCTGGCCGCTCGCACGATCGGTACGGGCGAAGTGGGAACGGAGGCGCCGGCAGGGGCCGCCGCATTCTCCGGCGTCGCAGAATCGTGGGTCACGGCGCCCTCCCCGGGGTGTCGCGATGCGGGCCGTCACCCGCGCTGCTCCTCCGGGTGAGGAGCGTTCACCCATTATGCGGGACGGGGCCTTCTGCGCCGGGCGAACGCTCCGACCACCACGGCGATCACCGCGATGCCGGCCGGGAAGACGAGGTGCCATCCGGCCAGCGCGAGCAGCCCCGCCGCGAACACGCAGGACAGCACCGCCATCCACCAGCCGACCGATCGGGTCGGGAGCAGGACGATCGCGCTCGCGACGCCGAGCCCGTAGACCGCCGCGGCGATGCTGGTGTGGACGAGGATGAACGGCTGAAGGTCGCCGCTGGCGAGCACGACCACGGAGTACAGCGCCATCACGACCGCCGAGAGCAGCAGCCCGCGCCGGGCCACCGCGCCGTTCTCGGCTCCGCGGCCGAACCACCGCGGGAGGTCGCCGTCGCGGCCCATCGCGGCGCCCAGCTTGCTGAAGGCCGCGAGGTAGGCGTTGAACACACCCGTGACGACGATCGCCGCGATCACCGCGACGACCACTCCGCCACCGGATCCCGTCGCCGCGTCGACCAGATCGAGCAGCGGCACCGCCGAGGTGGAGGCCGCTCCGCCCAGCACCGTCACGGTGACCGTCTGGATCGCCAGGTAGGCCACCGAGACGATGACCAGCGCGAGAGCGGTGGCGCGCGGGATGTCGCGGCGCGGGTTGCGGAACTCGCCGCCGATGCCGGCAACGGCCTCCCAGCCGGCGAAGGCCCAGATGTACAGACTCATCGCGAGCCCGACGCCCGCCCAGCCGTGCGGGAGGAGCGGCTCGAGGTTCTCGGCCCGGCCGTGCGGCGCGGCGGCGGCGAGGACGAAGACGAGGACCGCGACCAGCGCGCCGGACAGGACGAGCTGCACGGAGGCGGCGAACCGCACGCCGAAGGCGGTCACCGCGACGGGGATCACCATGAGCGCGATCGCGATGAGGGTCGTCTGCGCCGCGTCGCCTCCGATCACCGCGACGACGTAGCGCGCGGTCATCAGCGCGGCGATCGGAGCGCCGATCGGGGTGCCGAAGAAGAACCAGTAGCTCACGATGCGCGCCGAGGTGGGACCGTAGGCGCGGCGGGCGAAGGTCGCCACGCCTCCCGCGTCGGGATGCCGGCGGGCGAGCGCGGCGAAGGTGGCCGCGAGCGGCACCGAGATGAGCGCGAGGGCGGCGACGGCGAGGATGGCGCCCGGCCCCGCGGCAGCGGCCGCGAGCGACGGGAGCACCAGGATGCCGGTGCCGAGCACGGCGGCGACGTAGAGCGCGGCGCCTCCGGCCACCCCGAGGTGGCCGCGATGCTCGACGGGCTCCCCCGCCGGCTCTCGCGTGGTCGATGGCGCGCGTTCCGTCACCCGACCATCCTGGCGCGGGCCACCGACATCCCGCCGCCCATCCGCTGCCAGCCTTCGCTCATCGGCGGACAGCCGCGCGAACTCGCCGACGCCGAAGGGCACGCAGACGCCCCTATCCGTGCGGGATAGGGGCGTCGACGTACCCTTCGCCGGCGATGGGACCGCTATTTCGTCAGGTCGTAGACGGTGACACCTCCGACGGTGGTCGCCGTGAAGTTGGCCTCGACCCAGCTGGCGATCTGGCTGGAGGCCTTGCTCCCGCCGTTCGACTGGCCGACCCCGCCCGCGATGAAGTAGTGGATCTTCCCCTGAGCCACGTACTGCTCGAACTGGGCGAGGGTGGGCGACGGGTCGGAGCCGTTGAACCCGCCGATCGGCATCACGGCCTCCTGCGTCGCGAGCTGGTAGCCCGCGGCGGAGTTGGAGCCGATGGCCGCGGCGGCCCAGGTGTACTTCGACGCGTCGGTCTTCAGCAGCGTGCCGAGCTCGGAGCTGACGGTGCTGGAGCCGAGGAGGCCGCCCATCCCGCCGGCCGCGCCGCCCTGTGCCGTCCCGCCCTGTGCGATCCCGCCCTGTGCCGTCCCGCCGCCGGGGAGGCCGTTGGCCGTGCCGCCGGTGGTCCCGCCCGGCGCACCCTGCCCGCCTGGCGCCCCGCCGAACCCGCCGGGTCCTCCGTTCGGCGCGCCGCCGAAGCCGCGGCCTCCGCCCGGGCCGCCCATCGAGCCGGCCACGGTCGGCCCCGCCGTGACGATCGATCCGGTATGACCGGTCGTGACCGTCTGAATCGTGTAGGCCGTGGGCGCCAACAGTGCTCCGACCAGGGTCGCGGCGATGGTCGCGCCCGACAGCACCCGGCTGCGCGGGGGAAGGAGCAGCAGCACGGACGCCGCGAGCGCGACGATCAGCACGACGACCTTGAGCCACGGCAGCCAGTCGGTCGCGCGGTCGAGCAGCACCCACGCCCACACCGCGGTGCCGAGCATCGTCACGGCCGAGAGGATGCGCACCCACAGCCGGTCGCGCGCTCCCCAGACCGCGGAGGCGCCGATCGCGACCACCCCGGCGAGCGCCGGGGCCAGTGCCACCGTGTAGTACGCGTGGAAGATGCCTGCCATGAAGCTGAACGCGAGCGCGGTCACGATCAGCCAGCCGCCGAAGAGCAGGAGGGTGGCGCGGCGTGCGTCGGTGCGTGCGAGCCTCCTGCCGAGCACGAGGGCGACGACGAACAGCACGAGCGCGGCCGGCAGCAACCAGGTGATCTGACCGCCGATCTCGTTCTCGAACAGCCGGAGGATGCCGGTGGCACCCCACATGCCGCCGCCGGTCGCCGCGCCGGCACCGCCGGTGACGCTTCCCGTCTCGTTGCCGGTGAGCCGGCCGAGACCGTTGTAGCCGAAGGTCAGCTCCAGGAAGCTGTTGGTCTGCGAGCCGCCGATGTACGGGCGCAGCGATGCCGGTACCAGCTCGACGATCGCGACCCACCATCCGGCCGCCACGACCACCGCGCCGAGCGCGGCGAGCAGGTGGCCGAAGCGTTTGGCCCACGAGACGCGCGCCGCCGCGAGGTAGACGCCGGCCAGCACCGGCAGGATGAGGAACGCCTGCAGCTGCTTGGTCAAGAACCCGAACCCGATCGCGACCCCCGCCCAGATCACCCAGCGGACGCGGCCGGACTCGATGCCGCGGAGGGTCAGGTAGGTGGCGAGCGTCAGCAGGAGCACCAGCAGCGCGTCGGGGTTGTTGAAACGGAACATCAGCGCGGCGACCGGGGTGACCGCCAGCACGCCGCCGGCGAGCAGCGCGGTGCGCGCGCTGAAGTTGCGGCGAACGGTCAGGTAGACGAGCCACACGGTCGCGACGCCCATCAGCGCCTCCGGCACCAGGATGCTCCACGAGCTGAGCCCGAAGATCCGCACCGAGAGGGCCATGATCCAGAGGCTCGCCGGAGGCTTGTCCACGGTGATCGAGTTCGCGGCGTCGCTGGAGCCGTAGAAGAAGGCCTCCCAGTTGACCGACCCCGCCTGCACCGCGGCCGAGTAGAACGAGTTGGCCCAGCCGCTGGCGCCGAGGTCCCACAGATAGAGGAGCGCGGTGACGGCGAGGAGGCCGAGGAGCGCCGGGCGCTCCCAGGCGGCGGCGTCCTCCCGCCCGCGGACGATCCGCCTCAGCGCCGTCCGCAGGCGCGCGGGCGGAGCAGCCGTGGTGGAGGCGCCGGCCGGGGCCGATGCCGGGGTGGGCGGGGCAGCAGTGGTGGCGGACATGGTCATCGCTCCGTTTCGGTGGGGGTGAGCACGAGTTCGGGTGTGGTGGAGGGCGCGGGCGCAGGGCGGAGGGCAGCCGGAGCGTCATGCGCCGCTGGGCTCGCCGGAGACTTCCGGGTGGACCTGAAGACCCAGAGCCGCAGCAGCACGAAGCGCAGCAAGGTCGCGACGAGGTTCGCCACGGTGAGCACGATCAGTTCGACCTGCGGGGAAGCGCCGGGCGCGGTCGCGTGCAACAGGGCGAGCGAGCCGCCGGACAGCGCCCAGGCGATCCCGAACACGGCCAGCCCCTGGAACTGGTGGCGGACCATCCCCGGCCTGCCGCGCACGCCGAACGTGAAGCGCCGGTTGGCCCAGGTGTTGGCGACGGCCGTCAGCAGCAGGGCCGCGAAGTTGGCGACCTGGCCGCCGAGGAACCCGGAGAACAGAAGGTAGAGCAGCGCGTACGCCGCGGTCGAGAGCACGCCGACGATCGCGAACCGCACGACCTGCCCGAAGAAGCTCGGCGGCCTGGGAGGCGCGAAGGGCCGACGCCCCAGCTCCGCATAGACGGCCTCCACCGGGATGCGGCCGCGCGCGATGTTGGTGCCGACGCGCAGCATCCCCTTGAGGTCTTCGCGCGCCGTGCGCACGATGTCGACCGAGCTGTGCGGGTCGTCGACCCAGTCGACGGGGATCTCGTGGATCCGCAGCCCCGCGCGTTCGGCGAGGATGAGCAGCTCGGTGTCGAAGAACCAGGCGTCGTCCTCCACCAGCGGGAGCAGGCGCTGGGCGACGTCGCGTCGGATCGCCTTGAAGCCGCACTGCGCGTCGGAGAACCCGACCGACATCGTGCGACGCAGCAGGAGGTTGTAGCTGCGCGAGATGAACTCGCGCTTGCCGCCGCGCGTGACGCGTGAGCTCCTCCCGAGCCGGGTGCCGATCGCGAGATCGGAGTGACCGGAGAGCAGCGGCGCCACGAGCGGCGGCAGAGCGGCGAGGTCGGTGGACAGGTCCTCGTCCAGATAGACGAGCACCTCGGCGGGCGAGGAGCCCCACACCGCTTTGAGGGCGCGACCGCGCCCTTTCAGCGGGAGGTGCACGGCGATGACCCCGCCGAGCTCCGCGGCGAGGGAGTCCGCGATGGCGGGCGTCTCGTCGGTGCTGGCGTTGTCGGCGATCGTGATCCGCCAGCTCGCCTGCACCGCGTCGGTCAGGTAGGCGTGCAGCCGGCGGAGGGACGTGTCGAGCGTCGCCTGCTCGTTGTACACGGGCACGACGATGTCGAGCGAGAGGGTCGGTGGCTGGGACATGACAGCCACCTTGGCGTCGTTACATTCCTGTGACCTTTCGCGGGGCTATGCCCTCCGAATGCGTCTTCTCAGGGGTTGCTATGCGGGGCCTCTCAGCGCGCTGCGGCCTCCCAGGCGAACCCGTCCGGGTCCACGACGCTGTCGGCACCGCCGCCGATGACGATGCGGTGCGACCCGTCGCCGTCCTCGGGCACGCCGGCGTCCTTCGCGAGGGCACGGCGCTTGTAGAGGCCCAGCTGCACCGGGCTCCCCTTCAGGTCGAACTGCACGTACGACCCGAAGCTCTTGCCCACCGGCAGGCCGCGCCCGACGTAGAACTGCTTGCTCGCCTTCACGTCGTCGGCGCCCAGCAGCAGCACGACCGACTCGGGCTCGCGCCTGGCCGGGCCGGTGTCCTTCTTGGCGGAGGTCGCGATCTTCCAGATCGCGCCGTCGGGCGCCTGCACGGTCGCGCCGACTCCCCAGAGCGAGGTGGCGACCGGCTTGATGACGGTGGCGCCGGCGGCGACCGCGGAGTCCACGTAGGCGCGCACGTCGGCGGGCTGCGACACCGTGATGGAGACGGTGTAGCCGCGGAACCCGGAGGTCGGCGCGTCGGAGGCCCGGACGCGCACCCGGTCGCCGAGCCCGAAGGCCTCGGCGTAGAAGCGTTCGGCGGCGGAGGCGTCCGCCACCTCGAGGGTGATGTGATCGATGGAGGTCATGACACTCACGGTAGAAGCGTCGGCGAGGGTGGTGCTTCTCCAATCCTGCTCGATGGTGGCCCGGGAATTCAGCGGGCAGGCGTACCGTTCCATTCGATGCGACCGATCCCACCCGACGGCCGCGGCATCCCTCGCGACTTCAAGGAGACACCCATGGCCACCGTCGAGCTGACCGCGCAGAACATCGAGTCGAAGATCACCGAGAACGACATCGTCTTCGTGGACTTCTGGGCGGAGTGGTGCGGCCCGTGCCGCATGTTCGGCCCCATCTTCGAGAAGGCCTCGCAGGAGCACACCGACGTCGTGTTCGGCAAGGTCGACACCGAGGCGGAGCAGGCTCTCGCGGCCTCCGCCGGCATCACCTCCATCCCGACCCTGATGGCGTTCCGCGACGGCATCCTGGTCTTCTCGCAGCCGGGCGCGCTCCCCGCCCCGACCTTCGAGGACCTCATCGGCCAGGTCAAGGCGCTCGACATGGAGGCCGTGCGCGCCTCCATCGCGGAGGCCAAGTCCGCCGCGGCCGCGCCCGAGGCCTGACCCTCTTCAGTAGCCGGTCGGCAGGGTGACCGTGTAGGGCTCCTCCAACTGCCGCACCTCGTCGTCGGTCAGCTCCAGGTGCACGGCTGCGACCGCGTCGGGCAGATGATGCGGCTTGGTCGCCCCGACGATCGGTGCGTCCACGACCGGGTTGCGCAGCACCCACGCCAGGGCGATCTGCGCCATGGGCACGCCGCGGGCCTCCGCCACGCGCTGCACGGCCTCCGCGATCGGACGGTCGTGCTCCTCGGTGTACCGGGCCTGCAGCGGATCGGTGTCGCCGCGCAGGGTCTGCTCGCCCCACGGACGCGTGAGCCGGCCCTTCGCGAGCGGGCTCCACGGGAGGCTGCCGACCCCCTGGTCCGCCAGCAGCGGGAACATCTCGCGCTCCTCCTCGCGCATCATCAGGCTGTACTGGTCCTGCATGGTGACGAACCGCGTCCAGCCGCCGAGGTCGGCCGCGTGCTGCAGTTTCGCGAACTGCCAAGCCCACATCGACGAAGCGCCGATGTACCGGGCCTTGCCCGCCTTGACCACGTCGTGGAGGGCCTCCATCGTCTCCTCGACCGGCGTCAGCGGATCGAAACGGTGGATCTGGTAGAGGTCGACGAAGTCGGTGCCGAGCCGCTGCAAGGAGGCGTCGATCTGCTCCAGGATCGCGCGGCGCGACAGCCCGGCGCCGCCGGGGCCGTCGTGCATCCGGAAGTTGAGCTTGGTCGCCAGCACGACGTCCTCGCGGCGCGTGTACTCGCGGACGGCGCGGCCCACGATCTCCTCCGAGCTGCCGTAGCCGTAGATGTTGGCGGTGTCCCAGAAGGTGATCCCGGCCTCCACCGCCTGGCGGAAGATCGGTGCGGCGCCCTCGTCGTCGAGCGCCCATTCGTTGAAACCGCGGGACGTGTCTCCGAAGCTCATGCAGCCCAGCGCGATTCTGCTGATCGTGAGGCCGGTCGAGCCCAGTCGGGTGTATTCCATGGTTGGTTCTCCTCTCCTCCCCGACGCTACGCGGCGACGGCAAAGACTGGGAGGTTCTCCCGGTGCCCCGTTCGGCCTACCATCACCACATGACCGATGCGAGAGAGAACTGGCCGGAGACGCCCTCCGGTGAACCCATCGACGTCGACGCCCTGGCCGAGGGCGAAGGCGGCGGCCCGTACGACGCCGACGGCGTCTTCGAGCCCGAGGACGACGCTGCGGCGGACGACGAGGACGACCCGACCATCTGACCGGCCGGCGGCTGCCGGATCCGCGTCCCGAACCCGTCCACTGCCGTTCACCTGAACCCTCTTGTCCCCCGGGCTTGTACCCCACTAGGGTCTAGTGCAAGGAGCCAGTCCCGAGCTGGCGGAGGGGCGATACGTCGCGCCTCCACCGGAGGGGACCGGCTGCACAACTGGGGAGGGGTGCAGCGTGACGACCTACGACACACCGATCGGGAACGCGCCGAAACCGGGGCAGGACATCCACTTGGTGCGATGGATCCGCTCCGCGGACGGCTGGAGCAGCGAGACCGTCTTGTGCACATATCTGGCGGGGACACCCTCGCACTGGGTGGTGGAGCGGCACGGCGAACGCGTCAACCTCGCGCGAGCCGAGTGGGCGCAGTTCGCGTTCTGACACGGAGGAGCCGCACGGAGGTCTAGACGCGTCGGCGCCGCGGCCAGTAGCTTCCCGTCAGCGGCCGGATGCACCGGCCGCGGGGAGGACGGCGATGCCGATCGAGGGGACGCCCGGGGCGGGCTACAGCGTCGACGAGATGCGAGCCGCGCTGAAGAGCATCTCGACTCCGGACGACGTGGAGACGCCGTTCGGGGCGCTGACGTTCACCGACGGCGTGCCGCGAGCCGGCACCGTCGACGCCGCCTACGACGCTCTCGACCTGATGCGCGCGGCTGAAGCGTTCCTGATCGGGATCCCCGGAGCGTCGGTGGTCGCCCTGCGCACCGGATTGCGTTCAACGGGAGTGAGCAGTCCCGACATCATCGGCTACACGGATCCGCGCGCCAACTCCGGCGGCTACTACCTGACGGCGAACACCGAGACGACCTACGGCACGACCTTCCTCGACCTGAGGGTGTGGGGGCCGACCGTGATCGAAGCGCCGCCGCAATCGCTGTGCGTCGTCGACGACTTCTGGTTCCGCTATGTCACCGACATGGGCATTCCCGGACCCGACCGCGGCGAGGGCGGGAAGTACCTCTTCCTGCCTCCCGGCCACAAGGGGGAGGTCCCCGACGGCTATTTCGTGTGTCGTCCGGCGACGTTCACCAACTGGGTGGTCCTGCGCACGCTCGGCGGCGTTCCGGCGATGAAGCAGACCCGGATCTACCCGCTGAACGAGGCGGGGGCGCCGCGCGAGAACACGTTCATCAACATCGCCGACGTGCCGCAGAACAGCATCCATTCGAACGATCTCGGCTTCTTCCACGAGATCGACCAGATCATCCAGGAGGAGCCGGCGGAAGCGCTCGATCCGGAGCGCGCCGGGGTATTCGCGGCTCTCGGGCTGGCCCCCGGCCGTCCGTTCGATCCCGACCCGCATCGCGCCGCGCTGCTCGACGCGGGCGCGCGCCTCGGCGCCGCCATCTCCCGGACATTGGTGTACAAGCCGCGCGATCCAGCCGCGTACTTCTGGGAGGGGATCTCCTGGAAGAACGCCTTCGTCGGTGGCAGCTACGAATTCCTCAGCGACGGCGCACGCCTCCTCGACGCGCGCACGCAGTTCCACTATTTCGCGACGGTCATCACGCCCGCGATGGCGCACGCCCAGGTCGGTGCGGGCTCCGCCTACGCCTATACCGCGGAAGACGCCGACGGCCAGGTGCTCGACGGAGCGGCGACCTACACCCTGCGGATCCCCGCCGATCCACCGGCGAAGAACTTCTGGTCCATCGACCTCTACGACACCCAGACCCGCTCGCTGCTCCAGCTTCCCGACAACCCCTACCCCGCGCTGGCCAGTCTGGAGGGCACCGTCAGGCCGGACCACGACGGCTCGTTCCTGCTGTGGTTCGGACCGAAGGCGCCGAAGGGCCACGAGTCGAACTGGATCGGCACGGTTCCGGGCAAGTCGTGGTTCCCGATGGTCCGGCTCTACGGGCCGCTGGAATCGTGGTTCGACGGATCGTGGAGGCTCCCAGAGCTCGAACGGGTGACCGAGCCCGTGGATCCGACGGACTGAGCGGACGAGCTCAGAGGCCCGCGCGCGCAGCGAGCAGTTCGACGGCAACGCGCCAGTCGCGGGCGGGGATGCCGTCCCCGGTCTCCTCCTCGCCGGGAGGGCGGGCGACGAACGACGGCCAGGCTTCGCCGGCCGTGTGCGCCTCCTCGACGAGTCCGAGGTAGTCACCGCCGAAGTACACCTCCCACGCCGCTGTCGCCGTGGGGCTGTACATGAGCGTCAGCGGAAGCGAGCCGTACGTGTAGACGGCGTGCTGGTGGGCGAGTTCCTTCCCCGTCATGTCGAAAGCCCCATCATGTCCGAAGGATAAGCGCGTCCAGGCGTGTGCGGAAGGGATTGCTACGCGACGAACCGGTCGTCGCCCTCTTCGCCCGCGTCGAGGGTCAGCGCGACCGCCTCGGCGACCACATCGGCCATCCGCCCGCGCCGTGCGAAAGCCGCACGCTGCCGCCCCGCACCCCCGCCGTTCTGCAGGATGCGCGCGATTCCACGCCGCACGAGCTGGAGGTCGCCGTTCGCCTGCAGTGCGTGCGCCGTGTGCGTCAGGAGCGCGTCGATCGCGGCGACGGCGGTGCCTTCGCGACCGGTCACCGGATGCGGCAGCATACCGCCGACGCCGGTGAGAGCGGCCTGCCACTCCGCGAGGCGGAGCGCCGCGGAGGGCGTGGCGAGCGGCGGGACCCCCGAGCGCCACTCGTCGACTGCGGTGTCGACGAGCGCGCGCACCAGAGCGGCGAGCACGACCGTGTCGCGTGCGTCCAGGCAGACGTCGGCGACCCTGACCTCGACGGTCGGCTGCTTGTGCGACACCCGGGCGTCGAGGTACAGCATGGCCTTGTCGAGGATGACGCCGGTCTCGACCAGCAGCCGCTCGAAGCTGTCGTAGGCCTCCACCGAGCCGAAGAGGTCGGTCGGGCCCGCGCTCTGCCACTGGTGCCAGGCGACGAACCGGTAGCTCGCGTGGCCGGTGTCCACACCCCCGACGAACGGGGAGTTCGCGCTGAGGGCGAGCAGCGTCGGCAACCAGGTGCGGATCCGGTCGAGGACGGCGACGCCCTCCTCGCGCGAGTGGATGGCGACGTGCACGTGACACCCGCACACCAGCGTGCCTTTGGCGGTGAGCCCGTACCGCTGCATCATCTGGTCGTACCGCGGGTCGGGCGTGGCGTGCGGCCGCAGCGGCAGCGGCGACATCGCGACGGCCACGGCGCGGGCGCCGTGCGGGCGGGCGAGAGCGTCGGCGAGCGTGCGGCCCTCGACGATCTCGGCGAACAGCGCGTCGGAGCCGAGCTGCGGACGCGTCTGCGTCTCGATCATCTCCTGCTGGATCTCGGCGCCCAGGCGGTCCTCGGATCCGGCCGGAGCGTCGGCCAATGCGAACGGTGCGACGGGCGTCGCGACACCGCGGCCGTCCACCAGGAGGAGTTCCTCCTCCACCCCGAAAGTCCTCACGCCTCCACTATCGGTGAGGGGTCCTCACTGAGCAATACCCCGTAAGCCGTGAATCCGCTCTACGCGTGCACGTCGCCGAGCGGTCCAGGGGAGGTTCCGAGGGAGGGTTCGAGGGCTCTCTCGAGCACCTGGCCCGGCCACGCGCCCACGGTGAACGTCGTCGTCGCGCGATAGCCGCAGGATTCGTAGAACCGGATCAGATCACCGCTGCCTCCCGCGTAGCAGTCCACGCGCAGCAAGTCGACTCCGGAGGAGCGGGCCTGCTCTTCGGCGAAGCCGAGCAGCAGACGTCCTGTGCCCTTCGCCCGCGGGTCGCGGGACCCGATGAGCACGCGCACGTAGAGCTCCGGCTGCGTCGCGGCGGGCACGTACTCGGTCGCCTCCCCGAGGGCGAGGAAGCCGACGACCCCCGCGTCGGGGTGCTCGGCGACCCAGGAGCCGGGCTCCGCGACCCAGCCGGTCACCCGCTCCACCTGCTTCTGCTGCGTCGAGAACGGCTCGCTGCCCCACTGCCCGGTGTTCCCGATGGTGACGAACCAGGCGATGGCATCGTCGAAGAGGCGGAGGACGGCGTCGGCGTCGGCGGGTCGGGCCGGGCGGATGGAGGTCATGGTCCCATCCTCTCGCCTCCGGCGGCTGCCCGTCGGCCAACGCGGGATCGTCAGTGGCACGCGACACCCTCTGCGCGCACACGCCGTCACCATCCCCTCGACGGGACGACCTCGGCTTCGACGTCAGCCGACGGTGAGGGTCCCGTCGTCGGCGAGGGTCCAGCCGGGGTTGTACGCGATCTCCCAGACGTGCCCGTCGAGGTCGGCGAAGTAGCCGGAGTAACCGCCCCAGAAGACGCGCTCGGCCGGCTTGAGGATGCTGGCGCCCGCCGCCTCGGCCTGCGCGAGGACGCGGTCGACGGCGGCCTCGTCACGCTGGTTGCACGCGAGCGTGATGCCGCTGAAGGAGCCGTCGATGGGATGGCGGGCGTCCTCCGCCAGATCGTCGCGGCCGAACAGCGCGAACGCCATGCCCGGCAGCTGGTAGAAGACCACACCCTCCGGAGCGTCGGCGGGCGACCAGCCCAGACCCTCCTCGTAGAAAGCGCGGGAGCGGGCGAGGTCGCGGACGCCGAGAGTGACGAGGCTGATGCGCTGATCCATGCGTGCAGGCTAGCGCGCCAACGCCTGCTCCACGTCGGCGAGGAGGTCGGCGACGTCCTCGATGCCGACCGACAGGCGGATCACGTTGTCCGGGACCTCAAGCTCGGTGCCGCGCACCGACGCGTGCGTCATCTCCGAGGGGTAGCCGATGAGCGACTCCACCCCGCCGAGCGACTCGGCCAGCTGGAACACCTCGGTCGATTCGGCGAAGCGGCGCGCGGCGGCCGCTCCCCCGCTGAGCGCGACCGAGAGCATGCCGCCGAAGCCGCTCATCTGGGCGGCGGCGAGGTCGTGTCCGGGGTGGTCGGGCAGACCCGGATAGTAGACGGCGTCGATGCCGGGGCGGCCGACCAGGGCCTCCGCGATCGCCTGCGCGTTGCTGCTGTGCCGCTGCATCCGCACGTCGAGCGTCTTGATTCCCCGCACGGTGAGCCAGGCGTCCATGGGCGCCGAGACGGCGCCTGCGGCGAACTGGATGAACTGCGCCTTCTCGGCGAGCTCGAGGTCGGCGAACACCAGGGCGCCGCCGATGACGTCGGAGTGGCCTCCCAGGTACTTCGTGGTCGAGTGCACGACGACGTCCGCTCCGAACGAGAGCGGCTGCTGGAGGGCAGGAGATGCGAAGGTGTTGTCGACGACGACGAGGGCGCCCGCGGCGTGGCCGAGCTCGACGAGCGCGGCCAGGTCGCTGATCTTCATCAACGGGTTGCTGGGCGTCTCGATCCAGAGGATGCGCGTGCCCTCGATGCCCAGCGCCGCGCGCACCCCGTCCAGGTCGCCGAGGTCGACCGTCGTGTTGCGCACCTCCCAGGCGCCGTGGATGCGGTTGATGAGCCGGTGCGTCCCGCCGTACACGTCGTTGCCGAGCACCACGTGGTCGCCCGGGCGCAGCACCGCGCGCAGCAGGGCGTCCTCCGCCGCGAGGCCGGAGGCGAACGACAGCGCTCGCACGCCGCCCTCCAGCGACGCCAGCAGCGTCTCGAGGGAGGTGCGGGTGGGGTTGCCCGCCCGGCCGTACTCGTAGCCGCCGCGCAGCCCGCCGACGCCGTCCTGCACGAACGTCGAAGTCTGGTAGATCGGCGGGATGATCGCGCCCGTGGTCGGGTCGAACTCCTGGCCGACATGGATGGCGCGCGTGGCGAAACCGTGGGACATCGGGATCCTTACTGCTACGAGGTCGAGAGGGAGGGAGGCGAGCGGCTACTCGCTGAGGTAGGTGAGCAGATCCTGCCGGGTCAGCACGGCGACGGGCTTGCCGCCGTCGGTGACCAGCAGGGCGTTGGCGACAGCGAGCGCCGCCCGCGCGGCCGTGACCGGCTCGTTGACGCCGATCAGCGGCAGCGGCTCGCCCAGGTGCGCGCCGACCGGATCGCTCATGCGCGCGCGGCCGCTGAACACCGCGTCGACGAGCGACCGCTCGTCGAGCGCGCCGGCGACCTCGCCCATGACGACGGGAGGCTCGGCCGTGAGCACCGGCAGCTGCGAGACGCCGTAGGTGTTCATGATCCCGATGGCGTCGTGCACGGTCTCCGTCGGGTGCGTGTGCACCAGGTCGGGCAGGTCGCCGCGCTTGGTGCGGATCACATCGTGAACGGTGGCCTCGTCTGGCACCTCGCTGAAGCCGTAGGAGCGCATCCACTTGTCGTTGAAGATCTTGGCGAGGTAACCGCGGCCGCCGTCCGGCAGGATGACCACGACGACATCGTCGGCGCTCAGGTCCTTCGCCGCGCGCAGGGCGGCCACGACGGCCATGCCGCTCGACCCGCCGACGAGGATGCCCTCCTCACGGGCAAGCCGCCTGGTCATGTGGAACGACTCGGCGTCCGTGACCGGGATCACCTCGTCGACGACCGACGGGTCGTACGCGCCGGGCCAGAAGTCCTCGCCGACGCCTTCCACGAGGTAGGGGCGGCCGGTGCCGCCCGAGTAGACGGATCCTTCCGGGTCGGCGCCGATGATCCGCACGCGGCCGTCGGAGGCCTCCTTGAGGAACCGGCCGGTGCCCGAGATGGTGCCGCCGGTGCCGACGCCGGCGACCAGATGGGTGATGCGACCGTCGGTGTCGCGCCAGATCTCGGGACCGGTGGTCTCGTAGTGGCTGCGCGGCCCGTTCGGGTTGTAGTACTGGTTCGGCTTGAACGCGCCGGGGATCTCGGCGGCGAGCCGGTCGGACACCGAGTAATAGGAGTCGGGGTGCTCCGGGGGAACCGAGGTGGGCGTGACCACGACCTCCGCGCCGTACGCGGTCAGCACGTTGCGCTTGTCCTCGCCGACCTTGTCGGGCAGCACGAACACGCACCGGTAGCCGCGCTGCTGGGCGACGAGCGCGAGCCCGACACCCGTGTTGCCGCTCGTGGGCTCCACGATCGTGCCGCCGGGCTGCAGCAGCCCCTCCTGCTCCGCAGCGTCGATGATGCGGGAAGCGATGCGGTCCTTCGACGAGCCTCCGGGGTTCAGGTACTCGAGTTTGACGAGCACCGTCGCCGCGATCCCGTCGGTCAGCCGGTTGAGCTTCACGAGCGGGGTGTCGCCGACCAAGTCTGTGATGGTCTCTGCGTACTTCACGCCGTCAACCGTAACAGGGCGCGTGGAGGAGGGTTCGCTCTGTTTCAGCCCGGCTGCCTAGACTCGTGGTCATGCCGGTGTCCGATCTCTCCCCCGTGGCACAGGATTACCTGAAGCTGATCTGGTCGGCGACCGAGTGGTCGGGCGATCCGATCACGGTCAAGCAGCTCTCCGAGCGGATGGGCGTTCGCGCGGCCACCGTGTCCGACGCGATCCGCCGCCTCGTCGATCAGGGGCTCCTGGTGCACGAGCCGTACGGCGGCATCGAGCTCACCGAGGCAGGCCGTCGCGGCGCACTGGCGATGGTCCGCCGGCACCGGCTCATCGAGACCTTCCTCGTGGAGGAGCTCGGCTACGGCTGGGACGAGGTGCACGACGAGGCGGAGGTGCTGGAGCACGCGGTCTCCGACGGGCTGGTCGACCGCATCGACCGGCGCCTCGGATTCCCGGCGAGAGACCCGCACGGCGACCCGATCCCGACCGCTGACGGCACACCACGTCGCCCGGAGGCCGAACCGCTGCTGTCGGCGCAGACCGGCGTGCCGTTGACCGTCGTTCGCATCTCCGACGCCGACCCCGCTGTCCTCCGCTATCTCGGCGAGCGCGGGATCGGCCTGGACGTCTCGCTCACTGTCGACGAGCACCGCGCGTTCGCCGGTGACGTGACCGCGATCATCGACGGCCGGCCGGTCGTCCTGGGTGCGACCGCCGCCGCCGCGGTGTGGGTCGCTGCGGGCTGAGCGTCCGGAAGGCTCAGCCGGACGTCGCTTCGGAGCGCGCACTCCAGGCGGCGAGCTGCGTTCGCGACGTGAAGCCGAGCTTCGTCAGGCTGTTGGCGACATGGCCCTCCGCCGTTCGACGCGAGATCACCAGCCGCTCGGCGATCTGACGGTCGGTCAGTCCCTGTCCGACCAAGGCGGCCACCTGGCTCTCGCGCGCCGACAGCCCCCCGACCGGGACGGACGACGACCGTCTGCCCGTCGCACCGCCGGGAAGCTGCGCTCCAAGCGCGTAGGCGATCCCCTCCGCCGGGGTGAGGGCCGCTCCCCTGGCGAAAGCCGCCGCATAGGCCTGCTCCCCCAACGAGGACGACGTCGATTCGACGATCGCGGAGCGGATTCCCCTCGTGTTCGGCGCGTACGATGCCAGAACGCCGGCGGAGCCGCCGACCCCGTCGGTGATCCCGAGAAGGGTCGCGGCGCGGACGAAGTCCCGCTGCCCCGCGGCGGCACCGGCCAACGTCTCCTCCGACATCGCGATGGCGAACGGATCCTCGAGATTCTGGTTGAGGCTCAGCGCCTGCCGGAGCAATCGTACAGCGCTGTCGAAATCGCCTCGGGTGGTCGCTATCGTTCCCGAGTTGGTCAGCATGATCGCCGCCTCGAACGAATCCCCTGCCCGTATGGAGCGCGCGACGAGCGCCTCTCGTCGCTTCGCGGCAGCCGACTCGTCGCCCAGACCGAACTCGGCGATCGCGATCGCCTCCTCGAGGTTCGACCGCGCAGGATTGGCGTTGGTACCTCCCTCCAGACGGAGCGCCTCGAGAAGAATGCCCATCGATCGAGGGCTGTGCTCGATGTGGGCACGCGCGCCAGCCACCATCGCTCGGCTGAAATCGTCGTCCACGCGCTCTGCCAGCTCTTCGGCCAGTGCCAGCCGTGACACCCCGGCCTCCACCTCGCCTCGCCCGAACGCCGACATAGCGAGCACAGTCAGGAGCTGAGCCCCCTCAGGAGTCTGCGGGATCCCGAGATCGAGCACCCCCAGGCTCCACCGGTACAGTTCGTCCATGCGCCCGCTCGCCTGCCAGACGACGCGCCATCCGGTGATCAGGAGTCGGGCGGCAGCCGGTGCGTCGCCCGCAGCGATGCAGAATCCGATGGCGGACCGGATGTTCGGGAGCTCCGTTCTGGTGGTTGCGAGCCAATAGGCCTGGTTAGGCGCGAACCAGTCCGCCTCGAGCCGGGTCAGTCGTGCGAAGTACCAGTCCCGCATCCTCGACCGAGCCTCGTGAAGCTCCTCCGGCGTCGACTGCTCGATTCCGAACCGGCGAACCGTGTCGAGCATGCCGAAGTAGGCGACATGGCTGGAGGGGCGGCGCGAGAGGATCGACTTGTCCAGCAGGGACTGCACGAGGTCGAGGGTGTCGCAGTCCCGACCCGAGCCGCACATCCATTCGACCGCTTCCAGGTCCCAGCTGCCGGTGAACACCGACATCCGACGAAGTGCGTCCCGTTCGACCTCGGTGCAGAGGTCGTAGCTCCAGGTGATGGCCGCACGGATGGTCTGCTGGCGATCCGGCGCATCGCGGACGCCGCCCGCGAGTAGGGAGAGCGGCTCCGCGAGCCGTTCGAGGATCTGCGCCGGTGAGATCACACGGACGCGGGCCGCCGCCAGCTCGATGGCGAGCGGCATGCCGTCGAGCCGAATGCAGATCTCGGCGATCGCATCCATTTCGGCTGGACTCGGCTCGGGGAGAACGGCGGCACTTCGGTCGAGGAACAGACTCATGGCCGGCGACGGGGCGCCCCGCTTCGAACCGGGGACTTCGAGCGGCTCCACCTCGAAGATGCGCTCCGGCGCGATTCGTAGCACAGCTCGGCTCGTCGCGATGACCGAGATGCCGGGGCACTCGACCAGGATCTTTCCGACCAGCTCGGCGCACTGCCGGGCCACCTGTTCGCAGTTGTCGAGCACGAGTAGGCCGATGCCGTTTCCGAAGAACTGCGCGATGGACTCCGTCCCGTCGCCCGACGCTCCCTGCGCTCCGATGATCCGGTTGACCTCGTCGACCACCGATCCGCTCGTACTCACCCCGCTCAGATCGATGAACCAGAGTCCGTCAGGATAGAGCCTGCGCACACTCTGGGCAAGGCGGATGGCGAACCGCGTCTTGCCGACGCCTCCGGGCCCGAGAAGCGTCAGAAGTCGCGTCTCGCCCAAGGCGGCGCGAGCGGCGGCCAACTGCGTGCGCCGATCCACGAATGAGGAGTATTCCGGAGGGAGCGCGCCGGGGCGGCGCCGTTCAGGCTCAGCCATTCACCGAACCTCCCATGCACTTAGTATCTCAGTCTCTTCAATTCTTTCGGAACGCTGAGGTGACGGCAACCGTCGCAGACATACCAAGGCGATGACTGAGACATTGATGCACCCGACGTCGGCGTGGTTGCATCACGCAGCGGTTACGCGGCGAAGACCGTCAGCACCACCAACGCGAGGTTGAGGACGACGACGAGCCCGGCGATCCCCACGCCGACGCAGCGCACCCACATCCGGTCGACATGCGCGCCCATGACCTCCCGCGAACCGGTGAGCCGCAGCAGCGGGATCATCGCGAACGGGATGCCGAGGCTCAGGAGCACCTGGGACAGCACGAGAGCCCACGTCGGGTCCACCCCCAGCGCGAGGATGACCACTGCAGGGATGAGCGTGACGACCCGCCGCACGAGCAGCGGCACGCGCACGTGCAGCAGCCCGCTCATGATGGTGGCGCCCGCGTAGCTTCCGACCGACGTGGAGGCCAGACCCGACGCCAGCAGGCCGATCGCGAAGGCCGCCGCGACGACCGGCCCGAGGGCCGCGCCGATCGCGGCGTGAGCACCTTCGATGGTGTCGGTCCCCGCCACACCGGGCAGAGCCGAAGCGGCGAGGAGGAGCATCGCGATGTTGACGGCTCCCGCCAGCACGAGCGCGAGGACCACGTCGAGCCGCGTGGCGCGCAGCAGCGTCCGCAGCCGCCCGGTGTCGGCGCTCGATCCGTGTCGATCGCGAGCGAGCGCGGAGTGGAGGTAGATCGCGTGCGGCATCACTGTCGCCCCGAGCATGCTCGCGGCGAGCAGCACGGTGGGGGCCCCGTCGAACCGTGGGATCAGCCCGTTCGCCGCGGCGCGCCAGTCCACCGGGCTGACGACCAGCCCGGCGAGGAAGCCGACCGCGATGACGGCGAGCAGCGCGAGGATCACGGCCTCGAACGGCCGCTGGCCGCGTCGTGACTGCACGGCGAGGATCCCGATGGCGGCGGCGCCGACGATGAGAGCCCCGAGCGGCAGCGGCAGCCCGAAGAGGAGGTTCAGCGCGATGGCGCCGCCGATCACCTCGGCGATGTCGGTCGCGGCGGCGACCAGCTCGGCCTGCGCCCAGTACGCACGCCGGCCGGCCGTGCCGAGGCGGGCGCCCAGCAGCTCGGGAAGGCTGCGACCCGTGACGATGCCGAGCTTGGCCGACTGGTACTGCACGAAGACGGCGATCGCGTTGGCGGCGACGAGCACCCAGACCAGCAGGTACCCGTAGCGCGCGCCGGCGGTGAGGTTGGCGGCGACGTTGCCCGGGTCGACGTAGGCGATCGCCGCGACGAACGCCGGGCCGAGGAGCAGCCAGAGACGCAGACGGGTGCGAGGTTGCCGCTCCGCGACATCCAGCGCCATCATCGCCTCCGCTGATCAGAATGTTAGGCGAGTCTAACATCGCGCGATCGAGCGGCGCCTGTCCGCACCTCCCCGGCCTCGGCACCGCCTAATCGCGGTCGAGGATGGCCGTCTCGGTCTGCTCGTGGTACAGCCGAGCGTAGATGCCGTCGAGCTCCAGCAGCTCCCGATGGGTGCCGCGCTCGACGACCTGCCCGTGGTCGATGACGAAGATCACGTCCGCCGCGACGATCGTGGAGAGCCGGTGGGCGATCGCGATCGTCGTCCGGCCGCGGGAGGCCGTGTCGAGTGCCTGCTGCACGACCCGCTCCGAGATGGTGTCGAGAGCGCTCGTGGCCTCGTCGAGGATCAGGACCTCCGGATCCTTCAGGAGGACGCGGGCGATCGCGATGCGCTGCTTCTCACCTCCGGAGAGCCGGTAACCGCGCTCGCCCACGATCGTCTCGTAGCCGTCGGGGAAGCTGACGATCGTCTCGTGGATGTTCGCTTGCTTGGCGGCGGCCTCCAGCTCCTCCTGAGTCGCCTCGGGCCGCGCGTACCGCAGGTTCTCGGCGATGGAGGCGTGGAAGAGGTACGTCTCCTGGCTCACCACGCCGATGTGCGAGACGAGCGAGTCCTGCTGCAGGAGACGCAGGTCGGTGTCGCCGAAGAGGATCCGCCCGGAGGTCGCGTCGTAGAAGCGCGGGATCAGGTAGCTGACCGTGGTCTTCCCCGCCCCACTCGGCCCCACGAACGCGGCGAACTCGCCCGGCTCGATCACGAACGACACGTCGTCGAGGGTGTTGCGCTCGCCCTCCCTGGCGTCCGGGTAGCGGAACACCACATGGTCGAACTCGATCCGTCCGAGATCGCGGCCGGGGTCGACGGGCGCGGCATCCGGTACATCCGCGATCGCCGGCTTCAGGTCGAGGTACTCGAAGATGCGGGCGAAGAGCGCGCCGGAGGTCTGGAGGTCGAGCGCGACCCGCATCAGCGCCAGCAGCGGGAAGAGCAGCCGGGCCTGCACGGTCGTGAACGCGACGATCGTCCCTGCCGTGATGTCGGTGGCGCCTCCGAGGATCAACCATCCCGACACCAGGTAGACGATCGCCGGGATCGACGACAGGAAGATGTTCACCATCGCGAAGAACCACTGACCGCTCATCGCCTGCGACACCTGCAGCCGGATCTGCGTACGGTTCTCGTCGGAGTAGCGCGCCACCTCGGCGGACTGGCGGTTGAAGCTCTTCGAGAGCAGGATGCCGGACACGCTCAGCGTCTCCTGCGTGATCGCGGTCATGTCCGACAGCGATTCCTGCGTCTTCGTCGCGATGCGCGCCCGCACCTGCCCGACCCGGCGCTGCGCGATCACGAGGATCGGCATCAGGATGACGGCCACGATGGTCAGCTGCCAGTTCAGCAGCAGCATCGCGACGAGCGCGGCGATGACGGTGACGGTGTTGCCGAGGATGCTCGACATCGTGTTCGTGAGGACGCTCGCGACGCCTCCGACGTCGTTCTGCAGCCGCGACTGGATGATGCCGGTCTTCGTCTTCGTGAAGAAGCTCAGCTCCATCGACTGCAGGTGCGAGAACAGTCGCACGCGCAAAGCGCCCATCACCCTGTTGCCGACGGATGCCGTCAGATAGGTCTGCCAGACGCCGAGCAGGGCCGAGCCGACGAAGACCACGATCATCACCACCACGATCTCCGTGAGCACCGGGAGATCGGGCTTGCCGCTCTTCGGGAACAGCCCCTCGTCGAACGCCCGCTGCGTCAGCAGCGGAGGCACGACCGAGAGCGCGGCCCCGACCAGCACGAGGATCATCGTCATGACGATCGCGCCCTTGTGCGGCGCGAACAGGGTCACGATGCGGCGGAAGAGGTGCGGTATCCGCGGCGCGTCGGCGTTGAGCGCCCGCTGAGCGTCCACGTCGCTCGCGCTGACGCGCGAACGCATCCCGCCTCCGCCCATCCCGCGCATGCCGCTCACAGACGAAAGCCTAACTCCGTGCGGCGACGCCGCCGGCCGCCCGCCTCCCCCGCCCGCGGGTAGAAGCCCTGTGACCGAATCGCAATGCAAGCGCTTGACGTAAACGCTTGCATGGACTCGCGCCCCGGAGTACGTTGAGCCCGGGCGCACCCGCGCCTGCACCAAGAGCTCAACGAGGAGTGAAATGAAAGCAGCACGTCTCTCCGTGATCGCAGGGGTGGTCGCCATCACGGGCCTCGCCCTTGCGGGATGCACCGGCGGCGGATCATCAGGTGGGAGCAGCGGCGGCGACGCCAGCCAGAACCTCACGGGCAAAGGCCCGATCACCTATGTGCAGGGCAAGGACAACTCCAACGTGGTCCGTCCTCTCGTCGAGAAGTGGAACGCGGCCCACCCCAACGAGAAGGTCACCTTCAAGGAGCAGACCGACCAGGCCGACCAGCAGCACGACGACCTCGTGCAGCACTTCCAGGCGAAGGACCCGAACTACGACGTGGTCGATGTCGACGTCGTCTGGACGGGCGAGTTCGCCGCGAAGGGCTGGCTGCAGCCGCTGACCGGCGACTTCAAGATGGACAACTCGGCCCTGCTCGGCCCCACTGTGAAGTCGGGCACCTACAACGGCACGCAGTACGCCGCGCCGCAGACCTCCGACGGCGGCATCCTGTACTACCGCAAGGACCTGGTCACCACTCCTCCCAAGACGTGGGATGACATGATCAAGGACTGCGCCATCGCCAAGACGAACAACATCGGCTGCTACGCCGGTCAGTTCGCCCAGTACGAGGGTCTGACGGTGAACGTGGCCGAGGCCATCAACACCAACGGCGGCACCATCGTCGGCGACGACGGCAAGACCGTCACCGTCGACAGCTCCGAGGCCAACGCGGGCCTGACCCGCCTGGTGGACGGCTTCAAGAACGGGAACATCCCCGCCGAGGCCATCACCTACCAGGAGGAGCAGGGCCGACAGGCGTTCGAGGCCGGCAAGCTGCTGTTCCTCCGCAACTGGCCGTACGTGTACAGCCTGGCCAAGACCGACGGATCCTCCACGGTGAAGGACACCTTCGGCATCGCACCGCTGCCGGGCATCAGCGCCGACAAGCCGGGCGTCTCGAGCCTGGGCGGTCACAACGCCGCGATCAGCGTGTACAGCAAGCACAAGGCGACCGCCTTCGAGTTCCTGAAGTTCCTGCAGAGCGAAGAGACCCAGAAGTTCTTCGTGACGCAGGGCTCGCTGGCGCCGGTGCTGGCGTCGCTGTACGACGACGCGTCGCTGAACAGCCAGCTGCCGTACCTGTCCACCCTGAAGACGTCGATCGCCAACGCGGTTCCGCGTCCGGTGTCGCCGTTCTACCCGGCCATCACCAAGGCCGTGCAGGACAACGCCTACGCGGCGCTGAAGGGCGACAAGTCCGTCGACCAGGCGCTGAAGGACATGTCCGCCGCCATCAAGACCGCGAGCTCGGGCCAGTAGCGCCCCTGCCCTCCACGGTCGCCGGGCGGCGGGAACCTTCCCGCCGCCCGGCTCCCCCACTTCCCGTCCTTCCTCTCGGAGGCACACATGTCAACGCCGAACGTCGTCGCCCCCTCTTCAACGCAGAACGCCGGCAAGCAGCCTGAACAGCGAGCCGGGGTCAAGCACACTCGTCGCCAGCAGAGTCGCTGGGCCCTCTACCTGATCCTGCCCACGATCGTCCTGCTCGCCGTGGTGATCGGCTATCCGATCGTCAGCGCCATCGTGATGTCCTTCCAGAAGGACGCCGGGCTCGACCCGGCGACCGGCCTGTTCGTGCAGGGCGGGTTCGCGGGCTTCCAGAACTACGCCCACTGGCTGTTCCAGCAGTGCCAGGGGCCGAACGGCACCACCGTCTCGTGCCCGCCCGGCAACCTCGGCTCCACCTTCTGGAGCGCCGTCGGGGTGACGTTCTTCTTCACCGTCACGACGGTGATCCTCGAGACCGTCCTCGGCCTCTGGTTCGCGCTCATCATGAACCGCGCCTTCCGCGGCCGCGGCTTCGTCCGCGCGGCCATCCTGATCCCGTGGGCCATCCCGACCGCCGTCACCGCGAAGCTGTGGTTCTTCATCTTCTCGGTCGCCGGCGTCGCCAACGCCGTCCTCAACGCCCACATCCTGTGGACGAGCGACGAATGGGCGTCCCGGTTCGCGGTCATCATCGCCGACACCTGGAAGACGACGCCGTTCATGGCGCTGCTCATCCTGGCCGGCCTCCAGATCATCCCGGAGGACGTCTACGAGGCGGCGAAGATGGACGGCGCGAGCACCTGGCAGCGATTCTGGCGGGTGACCATGCCGCTGCTGAAGCCGGCGCTGATGGTCGCGGTCCTGTTCCGCGTCCTCGACGCGCTCCGCATCTACGACCTGCCGCAGATCCTGACAGGCGGTGGAGGCGGCACAGGCCATGCCACGACGACGCTGTCCATCCTCGTGGTCGATCAGATCAGGCAGGGCTTCAACAGCGCTGCCGCCCTCTCCACCATCACGTTCATCCTGATCTTCCTCGTCGCATTCATCTTCGTGCGGTTCCTCGGCACGAACGTGGTGCGAACACAGGAGACGCAAGCGAAGGGAGCGAAGGGATGACCACCGTCGCCGGCCCCGCCTCGGCCACCGCAGAGGCCAACGCACTGCCCCGCACTCAGACGAAGAACCGCAGCAAGCAGCGCCGCAGGAACCAGGGCATCCGCACGGGCGTCCAGGCGATCGTCGTCGTGCTGTGGTGTCTGCTGCCGTTCTACTGGATGGTCGTCACGTCGTTCCGCGACGTCGGCTACACGAGCGACAACACGCCGTGGTTCACGCACGTGACCCTCGACAACTACGCGACCGCGCTCTCGACCAAGCTCGGGAACAACCTCCCGGGCGCGCTGCTGAACTCGCTGTTCATCGGCGTCTGCGTGACGCTGATCTCGCTGGTCGTCGGCATCTTCGCCTCGTACGCGCTCGCCCGCCTGGACTTCAAGTTCAAGGGCGTCATCCTGGGGATCATCCTGGCCGCCTCGATGTTCCCGGGCGTCGCGCTCATCACGCCGCTGTTCCAGCTGTTCACGAACATCGGCTGGATGGGCACGTACCAGGCGCTGATCATCCCGGAGATCTCGTTCGCCCTCCCGCTCACGGTCTACACGCTCGTCTCGTTCTTCCGCGAGATGCCGTGGGACCTGGAGGAGGCC
Source organism: Leifsonia sp. Leaf336 (assembly GCF_001423695.1). GTDB lineage: Bacteria > Actinomycetota > Actinomycetes > Actinomycetales > Microbacteriaceae > Leifsonia. The sequence continues at coordinate 304,514 of NZ_LMOZ01000002.1, read as the reverse complement.
GCCCGGATCGACGGCTGCTCGCAGGCGCAGGCCTTCCGCAAGATCATCCTGCCCCTGGCGGCTCCCGCCGTGTTCACGACCGCGATCCTGGCGTTCATCTCGTCCTGGAACGAGTTCCTGATCTCCAGCCAGCTGTCGAGCGACGCGACGCAGCCGGTGACCGTGGCGATCGCCTCCTTCACAGGAAGCCAGCCGCACCAGGAGCCGTACACGGCCATCATGGCTGCCGGTACGATCGTGACAGTCCCGCTCATCATCCTCGTGCTGATCTTCCAGCGCCGGATCGTGGCGGGCCTGACGGCAGGTGGAGTGAAGGGCTGACCTGATGCGCAGGAACGACCCGAGGGAGTACATCGACATCGGCCTCGGCTTCGTCGGTTTCTTCGGGGTGGCGTTCGTGATCATCACCGCGGTCTGCGAGCTCACCGGCCAACCCGCGCTCGCCTGGGCGCTGGTCTCGCTCGTGCTCGTCGTCATCTTCATACTGCTCCTGCAGGCGCGCCGCCGTATGGCGGCGGCGCGCCTGAGGGCGGAAGAGGCGCGGGCGGCCCAGGACTCCTGACGGGACGCGCATGGCTGGTATCGAGGAGGTCGCGCGCGCGACCGGCGTCTCCACGGCGACGGTCTCGCGAGCGCTACGGGGGCTCCCGAACGTGTCGGACACCACGCGCGCCGCTGTGCGACGCGCCGCCGACGAACTCGGTTACGTCGCGTCGTCGAGCGCATCGGGGCTCGCGAGCGGACGGACGCTCGCGCTCGGCGTCGTCGTCCCGTCGGTGAGCCGGTGGTTCTACACGCAGGTGCTGGAGGGCGTCGACTCGGAGCTCCGCTCCGCCAGCTACGACATGATCCTGTTCAACCTCGGCGGCCACCGCGGAGACCGGGAGCGCGTCTTCCACCGCAGCATCCTGCGTAAGCGCACAGACGCCCTCCTCGCGCTCTGCCTCGACTTCACCCCGGACGAGCGCGAGCAGCTCGCCTCCCTGGGCCACCCGACGATCGTCGTGGGAGGCCCGGTCAAGGGGCTGCGCAGCGTCGGGATCGACGAGAAGGCGACCGCGCGCACGGCGACCGAGCACCTCATCGGCCTCGGCCACACCGACATCGCGCACCTCGGCGGCGAAGACGAGGAGGGCCTGAACAGCAGCGTCCCGACCGGGAGGCTGCGCGGCTTCGAGAAGGCCATGCGCTCCGCGCACCTGCCGGTGCGGCCCGAGTGGGTCATCCCCGGCGGGTTCACCCTCCCGGAGGGCCGCGCCGCGATGAACCGGCTTCTCGACGGGCCAGGGCCGCGGCCGACCGCGGTGTTCGCGGGCTCCGACGAGATGGCGATGGGGGCGATCCTCGCCGCGGGCGATCACGGTCTGCGGGTGCCGGACGACCTGTCGGTCATCGGCATCGACGACCACGACTTCTCCGCGTGCTTCGGGCTGACGACGATGGCGCAGAGCCCGTTCGAGCAGGGCGCTGTCGCGACCCGCATCCTGCTCGACGAACTGGGCGGAGCCGAGCCGCGCACCACCTCGGTGCGCGCCGAGGTCCGGCTGATCGTCCGCACGTCGACCGCTCCCCCGCGCTGAGGGATTTCGTCCATTCTCGGGATGAATCGTGCGCAATCGCGCGAATCGTATCGGATATGAACGATCGAACCCTGTGGATCTGAGACAATGAGTCAACAGGCCGTCGGCCGATCGCGCCTTTCGGGTAGGCACGATCGCGCGCCGACGGCCCTCCGTACGCGTCGCTCCTAGCGCGCAGACGGGAAGAGCCGCCCTGGCTAGGACAGGGCGGCTCTTCGTTCTCCGCGACTGAATTCTCCGCGTCTGAGTTCTCCGCGTCTGAGTTCCCGCGTCTGCCGAGCCGATCAGTCGGCGTCGGCGAGCGCGAGGACTTCGGCCTCCTGCTGCTGCGTCTCGTGGACGCCGTCCACGCGGCGGAGGTGCTTGTGGCCGAGCATGACGAGCGCAGCGGCGATCAGCACGGAGATGGCGCCCGCGTAGAACGGGGTCGCCCGCGTGAACACGTCGGCCAGCAGCGTGGCGGCCGGCGGGGCGATCGCTCCGCCCAGGAAGCGGACACCGGAATAGGCGCTCGAGGCGACGGACCGCGGGAGGTCGGTGGCCTCCATCACGCACTCGGTCAGCACGGTGTTCAGGATGCCGAGGAGCAGGCCGCCGACGATCACGCAGACGATCAGCGCGGCGATCGAGGCCGCGAACAGGCCGGCGGCGGCCAGGTCGAGCGCGAGCAGCGGCATGATGAGCCACAGCACCCGCGTCCGCGGCAGGCGGGCCGTCAGCAGCGGCGCGACCCACACGGAGGTGACGGCGAGAGCGAGTCCCCAGCCGAAGAAGATCAAACCGAGGGTGATCGCGTCGGTGATCCCGAGAGCGGCGAGAGCGAACGGCGTGTACGCGAGCAGCACAAAGAAGCCGATGTTGTAGAACAGGGCGGCGGCGGCCAGGAAGCCGAGCGCCGGGCGGGCGAGAGCCCGGAAGGGGGCGGAGAGCTTGGTCGGCTGAGGCTTCTCTGGGTTCTTCTTGAGCATCACGACGATCGCGATGAACCCGATCGCCATCAGGGTGGCGGTGCCGAAGAAGGGTCCACGCCAGCTCCAGCTGCCCAGGAGGCCGCCGAGGAGCGGGCCGATCGCGATGCCGAGGCCCAGCGCAGCCTCGTACAGGATGATCGCCGCCGACGTGCCGCCGGATGCGGCACCCACGATCGTCGCCAGGGCGGTGGAGATGAACAGTGCGTTACCGAGCCCCCAGCCCGCACGGAAGCCGATGATCGAGGCGACGTTCTGCGAGAGCCCGGCAGCGAGGGCGAACACCACGATCAGCGCGAGGCCGATCAGCAGCGTGCGCTTGGCGCCGATCCGGCTGGAGATCCAGCTGGTGAAGAACATCGCCACACCCGTGATCAGCAGATAGCTCGTGAAGAGCATCTCGGTCTGCGTCGGCGTCGCCTTCAGGCTGGCCGCGATCGCTGGGAGGATCGGGTCGACGAGACCGATTCCCATGAACGCGATGACCGACGCGAACGCGACCGCCCAGACGGCGGTCGGCTGCTTGAGGATGTTGTCGGGCTTCTGGTGGGACATGGACGGGCGAGGCCTCCTCGGCGATAGTGCTGGTGGGTGAAAAGGACGGACTGGCGAACCGTCAGCGACCGGCGACGGCGGCCGATGCCGCGGTCGAGAGCTCGGCGCGCGAGGCGATGATCTCGACGGTGCAGCGCATCGCGGCGAGCTCGTCCTCCGTCAGGTCGGCGAACATCGGCACGAGTGCGTCCGACAGGGCGTCGCGCCACGCCTGCAGCGCGTCTGCGCCCGTCGTGGTGATCGCGATCTGCCAGGCCCGCGCGTCATCGGTGTCGGCGATCCGCTTGACCCACTCGGATTCGACCAGATTGCGGACGATCTTGGTCATCGTGGGCTGCGAGACGCGACTCTGGGCCGCGAGCTCGCCCAGCCGCATCGGCCCCGCGCTCTGCAGCACGCTCAGGGTGCGCCAGGTCGCCGGCGACTCGGTGTTGCCCGTGACGCGCGCGGCGAGACGGGTGAGCCGGTGGCTGGCGACGACGAGATCGCCGAGCGTCTGGCGGAGCTGGGCGGTGTCGCTGGTCGGAGAGGACAGGGTTTCGGTCACGTCATCCATTTTACATAGCTTGCCTATGTAAATCAAGCCCTTATCCTGCTCTTCGTGCGCATCGCCCGATGGATCCTCCCGATCACGGCCGCCGTGTCGGTGGCAGGACTCGTGTGCGCGATCCCCGCCTCCGCCGGCTGGAGTGCACGCGTGACCGCCACGGGCTCGGTGACCGTCGGACAGGAGTCCGTGACCGTGACACCGACCGCGGTCAGCGCCGTCATGACCAACGACCTTTACCAGACGACATATCTGGTGAGCGTCACCAACGCCCAGTCGTCCACGACGTTCGCCGGCACGTCTGACGTGACCCTGACGGCGCTCCCCGACTCGACTCCGGCGACCGGGCTCGGGACACTGCTCACTGCTGTGGTCTGGCCGGTCGCATCCGCGGCGGCCTGCACGACGGCGACCGACCCGGTGCCGGGAGCGGTCTCCGGCGCCTGGGCGAGCGGCGTCACGAGCGCAGCCGTCGCGCTCGCCCCCCAGGCCACCGCGCTGTTCTGCGTTCGCGGGTATCCGACGGGAGGGTCGAGCTCGTCCGCGAACAGCGGCCAGAATCGTCAGACCCTCGCGTCCGCGCTGGGTTCGACCTCAGGAACGACGAGCTTCACCCCCGCCTTCCGAGCCGACATCGCGCTCGACGACCTCCAGGCTCAGGCGACGGCCACCCCCGAGCCGATCACCACCTCGCTGATCTACCCGTTCACCGTTCTGTCGAACGTCACCACGTATTACCAGGTCAAACCGCAGAACATCCTCAGCCCCGCCGCGCTCTGCCTCGACCTCCGCGGTGGAGTCGGCGCCGGAACCGGGTCTCCGATCGACACCTTCACCTGCCACAACATCGGCACGGACGTGAGCCTCGGTAACCAGGCGATCTCGATGCTCCCGGTCAGCGGCTTGAACGCCATCCAACTGCGCGTCAGGACGACAGCCACGAACAACGGCTTCGTCACGGCGAGCACCACGGGCGTGGGATCCGGCGTCGTCGTCAACACCTCGAACACGTCGAACCTGCAGCAGTTGTGGATACCGCAATCGGTGTCGAATTCGGGCGGCTCGCTTCTGCAGCTCGTCAATGCTGCCACCGGCCTCTGCCTCACCGCGCCGGCGACCGCCGGCGTGGTGGCCCTGCAGACGTGCGCGAGCGACGCGGCGATGCAGACGTACTGGTACCCCGTCGCGCTGCCGTTCCCGTAGCGGCCCTCAGGAGTCGGCGTCCGCCGAGCGGTGAGCCAGCACGAAGGCCTGCCGGGACTTCTCCGGTGGGATCGGCTCGCGGACCAGCTCGGCGAGAAGCGCGAAGCCGGCCTCTTCGAGGCGACGCTTCACGCGAGCGGGTGACTGGCGACGAGTGCGGAGGTCGATCTCGTGCCCGTAGGCCTGCCGGAGGTGCACGACGTCTTCGTCGCCGTTTTCGCTGACCTGAAAGGCGAGCAGCAGCAACCCGTCGACGCGGAGCACCCGAGCGAACTCGGCGAACACCCCGTCTTGCAGGTCCTGCGGGATGTGGATGATCGAGTACCAGGCCAGCGCGCCGGCGAGCTCGCCGTCCTGGAACGGCAGCGCCGCCATCGGCGCGACCGCGAACGGGATGCCCGGGTGGTCGCGGCGCGCGACCTCCACCATGCCCGGCGACAGGTCGATGCCGCGCATGTCCGCTCCGATCCCTGCGAGGAAGCCGGCGACCCGTCCGGGCCCGCAGCCGAGGTCGGCGATCGGGCCTCCCCCTGTCGCGTCGACCTGCTCGACGAATGCCGTCAGAAGCGCGCGTTCGAGCGGCAGCTTTTCGAGCTCGCCTTCGAGCAGGGCCGCGTAGTCGTCGGCCACCAGGTCGTAGGCGACCCGCGCCTCCGCTTCGCTCTCCACCGCCCCAACCTACAAGCACGAGGGGCACGCCGTTGTCGCTTCCCGGGGTGGAAAGCGACAACAGCGTGCCCCTCAACTGGGATTACCGCAGGTACCGGTCGTACAGGAGGGTCCTGCGGTATAGATCCGGCGGGTGAGCGCCGTCATCGCGGTGGTCACCGTGCAGGAGCGCGGCCCCGAGTCCGCGCAGGGTGGAGGCGAAAGTACGCCAGGTATTCATCGTGGTTTCTTCTTCCGGTTGTGCGTCCTTGCACACCGATGCACGCAGGCGGGCGCGATCGGACGCTCTGGTGGGACGAGCGTCCGCGCTGCGCCGGCCGGCGTGGCTTAAACCACGGAGGGCGCCGCCCCGTTACGGGGGCGACGCCCTCCACAACGCGGAACACTCTTGTTACAGAAGGAGTCCGCGTCGCGTGGCTGTGTCAGCCTGCGGTAGAAGAAGCCCCGACGGGGCGTCGACTACTTGAGGTTGACGGTGGCGCCAGCCTCTTCGAGCTGAGCCTTCGCCTTCTCGGCGGTCTCCTTGTTGGCGCCCTCGAGCACGGTGCTCGGCGCGCCGTCAACGAGGGCCTTCGCCTCACCGAGGCCGAGGCTGGTGAGGGCGCGCACCTCCTTGATGACCTGGATCTTCTTGTCACCGGCGGCCTCGAGGACGACGTCGAACGAGTCCTTCTCCTCGACCTCTTCGGCAGCGGCACCCGCACCACCGGCGGCCGGGGCGGCCACGGCGACGGGGGCGGCGGCGGTGACCTCGAAGGTCTCCTCGAACTTCTTCACGAACTCGCTGAGCTCAATGAGCGTGAGCTCCTTGAACGCGTCGAGCAGCTCCTCAGTCGACAGCTTTGCCATGATTTTCTCCTTAGTGTGTGTGGTTACTCACCGCTTGCGTGATCCGTACGGATCAGGCAGCGGACTCCTGCTTCTCACGCAGCGCGTCGACCGTGCGAACGGCCTTCGACAGCGGTGCGTTGAACAGATATGCGGCTCCGAACAGCGAGGCCTTGAAGGCGCCGGCCAGCTTGGCCAGCAGAACCTCACGGGACTCGAGGTCGGCGAGCTTGCCTACCTCTTCTGCGGTCAGCGGGTTACCGTCGAAGTAACCGCCCTTGACCACCAGCAGAGGGTTTGCCTTGGTGAAGTCGCGCAGTGCCTTCGCGACGGCGACGGGGTCGCCGTGCACGAACGCGATCGCGGACGGACCGACCAGCTCGTCGTCGAACGACGAGATTCCCTGGTTGTTGGCCGCGATCTTGGTCAGCGTGTTCTTCACCACGGCGTACGTCGCGTGCTCACTGATGGACTTGCGCAGCGTCTTGAGCTGAGCAACAGTGAGACCGCGGTACTCGGTCAGCAGAACGGCGGTCGAGCTCTCGAACAGTCCTTCGAGCTCGGCGACCGTGGCTTCCTTGTTCGCCATGGCTACTCCTCGGTTGTCTTCTCGCACACCGCGGGAGCGGTGTGCGCCTCGACCGCGGGCAAAGAAAAAAGCTCCGGCGCAGGGCACGGAGCTCGTCATCGCAGAGAACTGCGGGAAGTGCTTCACACACCTGCGCGGGCCTCCACCTGAGTGGAACTTCAGACGTGCATGCACGTCGACCAGCGGTCTTTGGCTCCGTCAAGAGTACGGGATCGACCCCTGGGCACGCAAATCGCCGGACCGGATCCGGCCGGCCGGAAGCTGGGCGCGCAAGAACTCCCCGATGTCGCGGCCGAACCGGGGATGCAGCGGCACGCCCGCGTGCGAACGGTTCGGGTAGACGATGTGGGTTCCCCTCGGGAGGCGGTGCGCCGTCTCGGTCGCGAGGTCGAGGGGGTAGAAGACATCGCGCCCGCCCGAGACGACCAGCGCGGGCGCGGCCACGCGGCAGAGCCGGTCGCGCACGTCGTAGCAGTCCTCAGCCTCCACCAGCACACGCAGGCCCGCTGGGTCGGCGGGCCCGGGCAGGAGCCGCGTGACGAGGCGGACCGCCGGCGCCAGGAGCGGGGAGTCCATCGTCGCGACGGCCAGCTCGCTCGTGGCCACCCGCTCGTCGGTGGCGAGGAGGTCGGCGTAGCGGCGCTGGACGGCACGACCCGCGGCCCCGAGCGCGGCGGCACCCGCCGCCACCACCAGCGAGCTGACCAGGTCGGGATGGTCGGTCGCGAGCTGCAGGGCGATGCTCGCTCCGGTCGACACCCCCATCACCGCGGCCGGAGCGCCGAACCGGCGCCGCAGGGCGCCCGCGTAGAGGGCGGCGATCTCGGCCATCGTCGCCCCCGGCGCGAGCTGCGCAGGCCTGCCGACCGCGTGCACGCGATGCGAGCGGGCGGGGCCGCCGACGATCCAGCGCTCGGTGAGCGCGTCGAGGCCGCGGGCGCGCCCGGGCTCCGACGGCAGCCCGCGCAACAGGATCAGCGGAGGGGCGGACGGGTCCCCGTACGCGACTGTCGGCAGCACCGCGACGGTCACTCCCGCACTGCTCCGTCGGTCTCGGCGGGGTCGGAGTCCATCTCGGAGGTTCCGGCGGTGTCGGCGATACCGGAGTCGGCCGGGGCCGTGGCCGCGGGCGCTGCTCCAGCCGGAGGGTCCAGTGGCGCCAGCGGCAGCCGCACGGTGAACACGGTCGACCCCGGCTCGCTGACCACGGCGACCGCGCCGCCGTGCGCCTCCACGACCGCCTGCACGATCGCGAGGCCCAGGCCCGTGGACCCGGTGGCGCGGTTGCGGCTGCTGTCGCCGCGAGCGAAGCGCTCGAACAGCGTCGACTGGAGGTCCTCCGGGATGCCGGGACCGTCGTCGGCGACCGTGACGACGGCCTCCTGAGCGGCGGTGTCCACGGCCAGGGACGCGACGACCTTGGTGCCCTCCGGCGTGTGGACCCGCGCGTTGGCGAGCAGGTTCATGACCACCTGATGCAGTCGAGGGGCGTCGCCCGACACCTCCACCGGCTCCTCCGGCAGGTGGAGGCTCCACGTGTGGTCGGGACCGGCGGCGTGCGCGTCGCTGAGGGCGTCGATCAGCAGCAGCGAGAGGTCCACGGGGTCGTGGTCGAGCTCCCGTCCCTCGTCGAGCCGGGCGAGCAGCAGCAGGTCCTCCACCAGGGACGTCATTCGGGTGGCCTCCGACTCGATGCGGCCGATCGAGCGGGTGATGTCCTGCGGCAGCTCGTGCGGCGAGCGCCGGGTCAACTCGGCGTAGCCGCGGATGGAGGCGAGCGGCGTGCGGAGCTCGTGGCTGGCGTCGGCGACGAACTGGCGGACCTTCTGCTCGCTCGCCTGCCGGGCCGTCAGCGCGGACGCGACGTGTCCGAGCATCCGGTTGAGCGCCGAGCCCACCTTGCCGACCTCCGTGTGCTGGTCGGTGTCCGCCTCCGGCACACGCACCGACAGCGCGACATCGCCGCGGTCGAGCGGCATGTGCGCCACCTGTTCGGCGGTCGACGCGACGCGCGCCAGGGGTTTCATCGCCAGGCGGACGACGAAGCTGGCGATGAGGAAGGCGAAGACGAGCCCCGCGAGGGTCACCAGGACGATGACCAGCGTGAGCTGCTGGATCGTCGCGTTCACCTCGCTGAGAGGAAGGCCGATGATGACGCTGTCGCCGTTGTCGAGCTGGGCCGCGGCGATGCGGTACGAGCCCAGGGAGGCGCCCAGGTCGACCGTGCGCGGCTGGGAGTCGGCCGGAACGGTGAGCAGGGCGAGTCCGTTGATGGTCACCTGCTTCGGTCCGAGCGGCTGATCGGTCGACTGCGACGGTCGGTCGGAGAGGACGACCGGGGGGAAGAGCAGTCCTCCATTCGCGCTGCGGACGGCGCCGAGAGTCCCCGTCGGCTGCCCTGGCGTCGTCACGACGCCTTGGGCCTCCGGGATCGTCGGGCCTCCCGCGTTGATGCGGTCGGCCGTGTGCTGACCGCGCTCGAGAGCGCTGGTCAGCTGCTGGTCCAGTCGCTCCATCAGGTAGTTCTGCAGGGCGAGGACGCTGACCGTCCCGATCACCGCGCCGAGCACCGCGAGCATCGCGACCACGACGAGCACCACACGGCTGCGCAGCGTCCACGAGCGGAACGGACGGAGACCGAGGCGCCGGACGCGCTCACGGCCGGGGGTCGGGGCGCCCGCAGTGCGGGCAGCGGTCATTGCGCGGCCTTCACCATGTAGCCGGCGCCGCGGACGGTGTGGATCATCGGCGGCCGACCGGCGTCGATCTTCTTGCGGAGGTAGGAGATGTAGAGCTCGACGACGCTGGAGGATCCGCCGAAGTCGTACGACCACACCCGGTCGAGGATCTGCGCCTTGCTGAGCACGCGGCGCGGGTTGCGCATCAGGAAGCGGAGCAGCTCGAACTCGGTGGCCGTCAGCTGGATCGGTTCGCCGTCGCGGTGCACCTCGTAGCTGTCCTCGTCGAGGACGAGATCGCCGACGATGAGCACCGGGTCGTCCTGGTCGGCGACTGCCGCGCGTGACCGGCGCAGCAGGCCGCGGAGCCGGGCGACCAGCTCCTCCAGACTGAACGGCTTCGTGACATAGTCGTCCCCTCCCGCCGTGAGACCGGCGATGCGGTCGTCGAGGGAGTCCTTCGCCGTCAGGAACAGCACAGGCGCCTCGTTGCCGTCGGCGCGCATCCGCGACAGCACCTGGAGCCCGTCGATGTCGGGCAGCATGATGTCGAGCACCACGACGTCCGGCTTGAACTCGCGTGACAGCTGCAGTGCCTGCTGCCCATTGGAGGCGGTCTTGACCTCCCAGTCCTCGTAGTGGAGCGCCATGGCGAGCAGGTCGGTCAGCGTCGCCTCGTCGTCGACGACGAGGACGCGGATCGAACTGCCGTCGGCACGGCGCAGAAGGGTACGGGGCTGGCTGGAGGGGCCGGAGGCGGCGCGGGCGTTGATGGTCACCTTTCCCATTATGAGGAGTCCACTTGACAGTGACTTTGTGAAACCTATGGACCTTCTGAGAGGTTTCGGCCACGCATACGGCGAAAACATAGCTTCGCCACAGTGAGCCGAAAACCGCCGAACCTAGCGTCCCGATGACTCTTCTTTCCGACCCCAGAGATATGGAAGCCAATGTTCGGGACATATCTGCGGCGCGAGCTCCTCAATCGCCGCAAGCAGACGGTCATCATCGCGATCGGCATGGCCCTCGCGATCGCGCTCGTCATCATCGTCAACGCAATCTCCGCCGGCGTCAAGGACGCGCAGGCCAGCGTGCTGCAGTCCGTCTACGGGGTCGGGACCGACGTCACGGTCTCCCAGCCCGCGACCGCGCAGAACGCGACGACCCAGCAGGCGCAGGGCGGAGGCCCGCGCTTCGACTTCGGCGCCGGCGCGGGAACCGACACCGGCTCCGGCCGGTCGATCAACACGTCGCGCCTGCAGCCCACCCGCGGAGCCACGGTGATGGACGCGTCCACGCTGACCACCGCCAAGAAGGTCGACAACGTCCAGTCGGCCGCGGCGGTCCTCTCCCTGACCAACACCAGCTTCAGCGGCACCCTCCCCAACTTCCAGCAGCTGCGCGAGCAGCGCCAGGCGGGAGGCGGCGCGACCGCGAGCACTCCCCCGCCGACCGGAGGCGCGGACGGCGCGGGCGGCAGCTCGTTCTCCGTCGACACGTTCTCGGTGATGGGCCTCGACCCGGCCGGCAAGTCCGTCGGACCGCTGTCGTCCGTGACGCTGTCGAGCGGGCGCACCTTCACCGCCTCCGACAAGGGCGCAGACGTCGTCGTCCTCGATGCGGCTTACGCGAAGAGCGCGAGCAAGGCCGTCGGAGACACCGTCACGATCGGCGGCACCGACTTCAAGGTCATCGGAATCGTGTCGGCGACCGGCGCCGACTCCACGACGGCCTCGAACGCGTACATCCCGCTCGATGTCGCGCAGACCCTGTCCGGCCAGGCCTCCAAGATCTCGTCGGTCTACATCACGGCCGCGTCCTCCAGCGACATCGACCAGATCAAGACCGACCTGACCAAGGCGCTGCCCGGCACGACCGTCAGCACGCAGGCCGACCTGGCCTCCAGCGTCTCCGGCTCGCTCGGGAGCGCCGGCCAGCTCATCTCGAACCTCGGCACCTGGCTGTCGGTGATCGTGCTCGCTGCGGCCTTCCTCATCGCGATCCTGTTCACCATCTCGGGCGTCACCCGCCGCACCCGCGAGTTCGGCACCCTGAAGGCGATCGGCTGGTCCAACCGCCGCATCACCGGCCAGGTCGCCGGCGAGTCGGTCGTGCAGGGCCTCATCGGCGGCGTCATCGGCGTCGCGGTGGGACTGATCGGAGTCTTCGTGGTCAACGTGATCTCCCCGACTCTGACCGGCAGCATCGGCTCCGGCTTCGCCAATGCCGCCGGTCGGACCGGCGCGAACGGAGCGGTCGGCACCGGCGGCACAGGCGCCGCAGGCGGTGAAGGCGGTTTCGCCGGAGGCGGCGGCTTCGCCGGAGGCAACGGCGCGTTCGCCGGTGTCCGCCGGGCGGCCACCAGCACGACGGCCGACATCGCACTGCACGCCCCGGTGACCCTCTGGATCATCGTCGGCGCCGTCGCCCTTGCAGTCCTCGGCGGCCTGCTCGCCGGCGCCATCGGCGGCTGGCGCGCCTCCCGCCTCCGCCCCGCCGCCGCCCTGCGCTCGGTCGCCTGACCCGGTCGAGACGACCAGAAGGAGCCATCGTGTACACCCTCACGAACGTCACCAAGAAGTACACCCAGTCCAAGCGCGAGGTCATCGCCCTCAATGACGTCACCCTGGAGATCCCGGACGGCCAACTCGTCGCCATCCAGGGGCCGACCGGTGGAGGCAAGTCCACGCTGCTGCAGATGCTCGGCGCGCTCGACCGTCCCACCTCGGGGTCCGTGGAGCTCGGGCCGGCGAGCCTGTCGAAGCTCGGCGACGGCAAGCTGACCGACATCCGCGCCAACGAGATCGGATTCGTCTTCCAGGGTTTCAACCTGATCCCGACCCTGACCGCCCAGGAGAACGTGGAGACCGCGCTCGCGCCGCTCAAGGTCAGTGCCGAGGAGCGCAAGCGCCGGGCCGCGGAGGCCCTGGCCTCCGTCGGCCTCGCGGACCGCGGCAGCCACCTCCCGACAGAGCTCTCGGGTGGTCAGCAGCAGCGCGTCGCGATCGCCCGCGCTCTGGTGAAGAACCCGGACGTGCTGCTCGCCGACGAGCCGACGGGCAACCTCGACGAGGAGACCAGGGACGAGATCATGGACCTCCTCGAGGGCCTCTGGCGCGACCGCGGCCTCACCGTGATCGTCGTCACCCACGACACCGCCGTGGCGAAGCGCGCGCAGCGTCGCCTCCACATCAAGCACGGCCAGGTGAAAGAGGTCGCGTAGCCGCGATCCGTCTTCGACGCCCGCTCCCGCGACACCGGGGGCGGGCGTCGTCGCGCGAGGGCCGCTACGACGGCGTCGCCACCACGGTCATCCCGGCCGCCTCGGCGAGCATCGTGGCCTGACGCACATCGATGGTGGCGCCGCGGAGGCCCACCTCCTCCGGGTCGACGCCGGTGAGGTCGCTGCCGACCAGGTTCGCCGCCGAGAAGTCGGCGCCGGCGAGCACCGCCGCCGAGAGGTCGCAGCCCGCGAACACGGCCTCCTGACACCGTGCACGGCTGAGGTCGGCCTCCCGCAGCTTCACGCCCGTGAAGTCGGCGCCGCGCAGCTCCGCGCGGCCGAGGTCGACGAACGACCAGTTGCCGCCCTCCACCTTCAGCAGCGCGAAATCGCATCCACTGAAGCTGCTGCCGGTGAACTTGCAGCGCCGGAAGGTCGCGTCGAAGAAGTTGCAGCCGATGAACGTGCAGTTCACGAACGCGCTGTCGGTGTGCTCGCCGACGTTGAACCGCACACTGCGGAACGTGCACGCGGTGAACGTCGCGCCCGTCGACCGCAGTTCGGTCATGTCGACGTCCACGAACTCGGCGCCGTCGAACTCGAGGCCGTCGAGGTCGCGCCCGTACCAGTCCTCGCCCCGGATGATCTCCACGTCCCGAGCCTAGCGACCAGCGCGGTGCCCATCGCGGCCCGATACCCTCGGAGGATGACCCACGACCTCACGGACTTCCTCGGAGACGTGGGCCCGATCGTCTTCTACCTCGCGGTCTGGGGCCTGGTCTTCTCGGGCACCGCGCTGTTCGTCGGCGTCTTCATCCCGTTCATCACCGGTGACTCGCTGCTCTTCGCCGCCGGCCTGCTCACGGGAACGCACTCCGAGCTGTCGATCTGGGTGCTGGCGATCGGTGTGGGAATCGCGGCGGTGCTGGGCGATCAGGTCGGCTTCTGGTTCGGCCGGAGGCTGGGCCGGCCGTACCTCGCACGGCGCGGAGGCCGCTGGGTGCAGGCGGGCGTGCGCAGGGCCGAACGCTTCTACGAGCTCTTCGGCTGGTGGTCGGTCGTGATCAGCCGCTACATCCCCTGGGGCCGCGTCTTCATCCCACCCATTGCCGGCATCAGCGCGATGAAGTACTGGAGGTTCTTCACGGCCAACCTGGTCGGAGCGCTCAGCTGGGGCGTGCTCATCACGGTCATCGGATACTTCGCGGCGGTGAACCCCAGCGTCCGGCCGATCGCCTATCTCGTGGCCGGAGTCGTCATCCTCGCCTCGATCGTGGCGGGGATCCGGGCGTGGGTGCTCGACAGGCGGTCGCGCACCGAGACGGTGCCCGCCACCAGCGTCGAGTCGGCCGGAGACGAGCACCGGCCGACTCGCTGACGCTCAGTCCTGGTTGCTGAACGCGGCGTCGAACGACGCGGTCGGGAGCTTCCAGAGCAGCGAACGGATGTAGCCCACGGCCTCCGCGGCGCCGTGCAGGCGGTCCATGCCGGCGTCCTCCCACTCGATGGAGATCGGACCCGTGTAGCCGATCGACTCCAGCGCGCGGAAGGAGTCCTCCCACGGCACGTCGCCGTGACCTGTCGAGACGAAGTCCCAGCCGCGGCGCGGGTCGCCCCACGGGAGGTGCGAGCCGAGCACGCCGGCGCGGCCGTTCTTCGGGCGCAGCCGGGTGTCCTTGCAGTCCACGTGGTAGATGCGGTCCTTGAAGTCGACGATGAAGCCGACCGGATCGATGTCCTGCCACATCATGTGCGACGGGTCCCAGTTGAAGCCGAAGGCCTCGCGGTGGTCGATGGCCTCCAAGGAGCGCACGCTCGTCCAGTAGTCGTACGCGATCTCGGACGGGTGCACCTCGTGCGCGAACTGCACGCCCTCGCCGTCGAAGACGTCGAGGATCGGGTTCCAGCGGTCGGCGAAGTCCTGGTAGCCGGCGTCGATGACGGAGGCGGGCACCGGCGGGAACTGGGCGACGTACGGCCAGATGCTCGATCCGGTGAAGCCGACGACGGTGTCCACGCCGAGCTTGCGGGCGACCTTGGCTGTGAGCTTCAGCTCCTCCGCGGCGCGCTGGCGCACGCCCTCCGGGTCGCCGTCGCCCCACACCTTCGAGCCGACGATCGCCTGGTGGCGGAAGTCGATCGGGTCGTCGCAGACCGCCTGGCCCTTGAGGTGGTTGGAGATGGCCCACACCTTCAGGCCGTACTTGTCGAGGATGTCGAGGCGGCCCTGCAGGTACGCGTCGTCCTCCGCGGCACGCCAGACGTCGAGATGCTCGCCCGAGCAGGCGATCTCCAGGCCGTCGTAGCCCCACTCGGAGGCGTACTTCGCCACCTCCTCGAGCGTCAGGTCGGCCCACTGGCCGGTGAACAGGGTGACCGGGTGCGTGCGGCCCGACTCGGCTGCGTCGGTCGTGGTGGTGTCGGTCATTCGGTGGTTCCCATCTCGATCCAGGTGCCCGACTCGGCCGAGTCGATCACGGCGTCGGTGATCCGGACGGCACGCAGGCCGTCCTCGAAGCGCGGCAGTCCGTCGGGGCTCTGCCCCGCGACGGCCGCGTAGCTGTCGGCGACGAACGCGTTGAACGCGTCCTGGTAGCCCTGCGGGTGACCCGACGGGACCACGCACAGCCGCGCGGCGTCCGCACTGAGCTGGTCGGCGTCGCGGGGCACCAGGAGGCTCCCGGCCCGACGGCCGATCCACAGCGTCTCCGGCTGCTCCTGATCGAAGGCCACGCTCTCGGTGCTGCCCGCGATCTCGAGCCACAGCCGGTTCTTGCGGCCGGGCGCCACCTGCGACACGAGCAGGGTGCCGATGGCGCCGGACTCGGTCTCGATGACCACGGCCGCGGCGTCCTCGGTGGTGATGCCGGCGTGGGCGGCGCGCTCGGCGAAGACAGTGCGCTTCTTCGCCGAGAGTCGCGCGACCCGGTCGCCGCTGACGAATTCGACGAGGTCGACGAGGTGCGAGCCGATGTCCGCGAACGCGCGCGAGCGGCCGCCCTGCTCGGCATCGACGCGCCAGTTGTCGTCGCCGGCGGCGAGCAGCCAGTCCTGCAGGTACGAGGCGTTGACGGTGAGCACCTGGCCCGCGGCGCCGGAGGCGAAGCGCGCCCGCGCCTCCCGCACCAGCGGATGGAACCGGTACACGAACGGCACGGTCGCGGTGCGCCCGGCGGCCGCGGCGACCAAGGACTCCCCGTCGGCCACCGACGTGGCCAGCGGCTTCTCGCAGACCACGTCCTTTCCGGAGGCCAGCACGGCCGCGGCCTGCGACGCGTGCAGCGCGTTCGGCGTCGTGACGTGCACGACGTCGATCGAGTCGTCGCCGAGCACCTCCTCCAGCGAGCCGTACGCCCGGCCGATGCCGAGGCGCTCGGCCGCCGCGACCGAACGCTCCGGAGTGGACGAGACGATGCCCGCCAGCTCGGCGCGAGCGGCGCGTGCGGCGCGGGAGTGCACCTCCGCCATGAAGCCGCCTCCGACGATCGCGACGCGCAGCCGCGACCCCGCCGTGCTCTCGTCCCGTCGGCTCAGGCCGCCCGACTCGGTGCCGCTCACATCTCTCCGTCCGTCGTCCGACATGTTGTGCGTGCCAGCCTCAGGCCAGGGTGGAGGCGCGCGGGTCCCAGTCCTCCGGGAGGGCGGGTGCGACCTGGACGGTGCTCTTCACCTCGACCGGGGTGCCGGACTCGCCGGCCTCGATCGTCGCCACCATCACATCGAGGACGTGGAAGGCCTGCTCGCCCGAGGCGCGCTCGGGCACACCGGCGCGGATGGCGCGGGCGAGCTCGACGACGCCGATGCCGCGCGTGCTGGTCGTTCCGGTCGACGGCAGCGTCTCGACGCCGTCGGCTCCGTGCACCAGGAGGTCGCCCTCGAAGGTGTTGGGGTCGGGCACGACGAGGGTAGCCTCGAGTCCGGCGACCTCGAACTGCGTGCGGCCGAGCTTGGAGTCGAAGCTGAAGATCGACTGCGCGGTCTGGCCGCTCTCGAACTCGTACAGCGCGCTGACGTGCGTCGGCACGGTCACCGCGAACGACTCGCCGGCACGGGGGCCCGAGCCGATGACGCGGGTCTCCTTGGCCTTGGAGGCCACGGCGCTCACGCGCTTGACCGGGCCGAACAGCTGCACCAGCGCGGTGAGGTAATACGGGCCGATGTCGAAGAGCGGGCCGGCGCCCTCCTGGAACAGGAAGTCCGGGTTCGGGTGCCACGACTCCGGGCCGGCGCTCTGCAGGAGGGTCAGCGCGGTGAGCGGAGCCCCGATGCCGCCGTTCTCGACCATGCGGCGGGCCGACTGGATGCCGGCGCCCAGGAAGGTGTCGGGCGCGGTGGCGACGCGCAGTCCCTTCTCGTGCGCGGCCTCCAGCAGCTGCACGCCGCTGGCACGGTCGAGCGCGAACGGCTTCTCGCTCCACACGTGCTTGCCGGCGGCGAGCGCCTGCAGCGCGACCTCGACGTGCACCTTGGGGATGGTCAGGTTGACCACGATCTCGATGCCGTCGTCGGCGAGGAGCTCCTCGACCGTGCCGGAGCCGGGGACCCCGTACTTGTCGGCCTGCGCTTTCGCGCGCTCGAGGTCGATGTCGGCGACGAAGCGCACATCGAGGTCGGGGAACGCGGTGAGGTTCTCGAGGTACTGGTTGCTGATGACGCCGGCGCCGATGAGGCCGACGCCGACCTTGCCGCCGGTCACGCGAAGGCCTCGGAGGTGAGGAAGGCGTAGCTGTCGGCGACGGCCTGGAAGCGGTCGCCACGTGAGTCGTCGAGCTCGATCACCCGGAGGGCGTTCGGGGCGGCGGCGATGATCTCCGCGATGGGCAGCGAGCCCTGGCCGACGGCGACCTGGTCCTTGGTCTCGGTCGTGCCTGCGCCGTCCTTGACGTGGAGGGCGACGACGCGGTCGCCGAGCTTCGGGAGCAGCTCCGCGGGGTTCCCGCCACCGACGACCACCCAGTAGGTGTCGACCTCGAGCACGACCTCCGGGTCGAGCTTGCCGGCGAAGTACTCGAGGGCGGTGACGCCGTCGATGGTGCTCTCGAGCTCGTGGGCGTGGTTGTGGTAGCCGACGCGCACACCGTGCTTGGCGGCGACCTTGGCCGCGGCGTTGAGCTGCGCGGCGGTCTCATCGACGTCGGCCGCGGTCTGCCAGCGCTCGGCGGGCACGTACGGGTCGATCACGGTCTGGATGCCGAGCTCGGCGGCGGTGGCGAACACCGTGTCGAGAGCCTCGTCGTCGCGGCCGATGAAGCCCTGGTGAGTCGTCGGGGCGGTCAGGCCGGTCTCGGCGAAGCCCTGACGGAGGCCGTCGGCGAAGTCGAGGAGGCCGAACGGCTCGACCTGGGTGAATCCGATCTCGGCGATCCGGCGGAGGGTCCCGACCGTGTCTTCGGTCAGGAGCTCGCGGACCGTATAGAGCTGCACGGAGAGGTTTGAGTTCGACACTGTTCTCCTCGGTCGAAAGATGGGGATGGGAACGCACGATGCGGCGTCCGTCATCATTCAAGTCGCACTTCTGTCGAATGTCAATCAAAAGTCGAAGTGTTGTCGTCAGTCTTTGGACGGCTGAAGAGCGGTGTGGTTCAATACGTGCATGACCGACAGCGTCCGGGAGCCCGGCATCGTCGCTGCGGACGCCTCGGACCTCCTGGCGATCCTGCGCGACGGCGTGCCGCGCACGCGCGCGCAGCTGGCC
The DNA here is from genome assembly GCF_001423695.1 of Leifsonia sp. Leaf336. Lineage (GTDB taxonomy): Bacteria > Actinomycetota > Actinomycetes > Actinomycetales > Microbacteriaceae > Leifsonia. The sequence goes on along the minus strand of NZ_LMOZ01000002.1, from coordinate 285,979 downwards.
GAGCTCACGGGGCTCGCGCGCTCGACGATCGCGGTGCGCATCGACACGCTGACCGCCGCCGGGCTCGTGGCGCCCGCCGGAGACGACGTCTCGACGGGGGGCCGCCCTCCCGCCCGCATCCGCTTCAACCCCGACTCGCGCGTGGTGGTCGCGATCGACCTGGGCGCCACGCACGGCGTCGTCGCCCTGGCCGACCTCGCCGGCACGATCACGACCCGCGAGTCGCGGCGCCTGCTCATCGCCGATGGCCCGGAGCCGGTTCTCGACTGGGCTCTGAAGGCCGCCCAGCGACTGTTCGCCGCGACCGGCCGCCCGCTCGCCGACCTGGTCGGCATCGGCATCGGCGTCCCCGGACCGGTCGAGCACTCGACCGGCCTGCCGGTCAACCCGCCGATCATGCCCGGCTGGGACCGGTTCGACATCCCGGCCTACGTGCGGCGCGCATTCGACGTCCCGGTGCTGGTCGACAACGACGTGAACCTCCTCGCGCTCGGCGAACATGCCCTCGCGTGGCCCGACCGTTCGGACCTCCTGTTCGTCAAGGTGGCCACCGGCATCGGCGCCGGCATCATCAGCGGAGGCCGGCTGCAGCGCGGGGCGCAGGGCTCCGCGGGAGACCTCGGCCACGTCCGCGTGCCGTTCTCGAGCGAGACGCCGAGTCACGGCGCGCGCGACGCCGACCTGGAGGCCCTCGCCAGCGGGCCGGCGATCGCCCGCGCGCTCACGGCCGCGGGCATCCCGGCCGAGACCAGCGACGACGTCGTCGCACTGGCCCGCACGGGCAACCCGGAGGTGCTCCAGGCGATCCGGCAGGCGGGCCGCGACCTCGGCGAGGTCGTCGCCACCTGCGTGAACATGCTCAACCCGTCTCTCGTCGTGGTCGGCGGCAGCCTGTCCCGCGTCGGCGAGCAGTTGCTCGCCGGAGTGAGGGAGGTCGTCTACCAGCGGTCGACCCCGCTCGCCACCCAGCACCTGACCATCACCGAGTCCCGCTCCGGCGAGACCGGCGGCGCCATCGGAGCGGCCATCATGGTCATCCAGCACACGCTCGGCCCGGGCATCGCCTCCCATCCCCTCCCCCGCTGACCGCCGTACGCGGTCGACCGCCGCGTCTAGCATCGAATCGATTCGATCGACCCCCCGACCTCTTCACCGTCCGGAACAACTCCAGAACAAACCCCCTCGAAAGGACAGCAGTGACCACCGCATCCAAGACCCTCCGCGCCGGAGTCGTCGGCCTCGGCTGGGCCGGCCAGCAGCACATGGACGCCTACGCGAAGCTCCCGGGCGTCGAGCTCGTCGCGATCGCCGGCATGGAGGACGGCCCGCGCGCCGAGCTCGGCGAGAAGTACGGCGTCGAGCGCCGCTACAGCGACTGGCGCGACCTCGTCGCCGACGGCGACCTCGACGTCGTCAGCGTCGCCGTCCCCACCTTCCTGCACGCGCCCATCACGGTCGGCGCGCTCGAGGCCGGCATCCACGTGCTCAGCGAGAAGCCGATCGCGCGCACCGCCGACGAGGCACGGACGATGGTCGACGCCGCGCACCGCGCCGGCCGCGTGCTGGAGGTCGCCTTCAACCACCGCCGCCGCGGCGACATCGAGGCGCTCAAGGCGGCCATCGACGACGGCCAGATCGGGCGGCCGTACCACGCCAGGGCGGTGTGGCTGCGCCGCGCGGGCATCCCGGCCCTCGGCAGCTGGTTCACCAACCGCGAGATGGCCGGAGGCGGCCCGCTGATCGACATCGGCGTGCACGTCCTCGACTACGCCCTGCACCTGTTCGGCGAGCCGCAGGTCACCGCGGTCTCGGCCGTCACTCACTCCGAGCTCGGCGCACGCGGCCGTGGCGGCGCGAAGAGCGACAAGCAGCACGTCGGCTCCGCCTACGAGGTGGAGGACCTCGCCAGCATGCTGCTGCGGCTTGAGGGCGGCGGGTCGATCGTCCTCGAGACCAGCTGGGCGGCCTACCGTCCCGCCGGCGACGAGTTCGGCATCACGCTCTACGGCACCGAGGGCGGCGCCGACCTCCGGGTCGTCGACTACGCGCCCGCGGGCGAACTCACGATCTTCACCGGGGAGGGTGAGGAGGTCGAGGACATCGCAGTGACCGCCGACGCCGGCCGCGGCCACCTCGCCGTCGTCGAGACCTTCCTGGAGCACGTCGCCGACGAGGCCAACTGGTCGCACTGGGACGGCTCTCTCGCGCTCGACCGCGCCCGCGTCATCGACGCGGCCTACGAGTCCGCGCGTCGCGGCGCCGAGGTGCGGCTGAGCCCGGCCACCACCGGCCTCGACGACGCCGGCAGCACCGACACCACCAGCACCGAGACCACGGAGGCATGACCATGACCGCACTGCGCGTGACCGTCTGGAACGAGGGCGTCCACGAGACCACCCAGCCCGAGATCGCCGCGATCTACCCCGACGGCATCCACGGGGCCATCGCCGCCGGCCTGTCCGAGCTGCTCGGCGACGATGTCGCCGTGCGCACCGCGACCCTCGCCGACCCCGAGCACGGGCTCGGCGAGGAGGCGCTCACCGAGACGGACGTCCTGCTCTGGTGGGGTCACATCGCCCACGACCAGGTCTCCGACGAGGTCGTGGAGCGCGTGCGACGCCACGTGCTCGGCGGCATGGGCCTCATCGTGCTGCACTCGGGCCACTTCTCGAAGATCTTCATCCGGATGCTCGGCACAACCTGCTCGCTCCGGTGGCGCAACCCGGAGGGCGGCGAGCGCGAGCTGGTCTGGAACGTGAACCCGACCCACCCGATCGCCCAGGGGGTCGAGCAGCCGATCGTGATCGAGGCGCAGGAGATGTACGGGGAGTTCTTCGACATCCCGACGCCCGACGACCTGGTCTTCATCAGCTCGTTCACGGGCGGAGAAGTCTTCCGCTCGGGGGTCACCTTCACCCGTGGTCGCGGCAAGATCTTCTACTTCTCGCCCGGTGACCAGGAGTACCCGGTCTATTACCACCCGCAGGTGCGACGCGTGCTGGCGAACGGCGTGCGCTGGGCGGCTCCCGTCGCCGGTGTGCGAGCGGCCCCCGAGGTCTCGAACCCGCAGCCGGTGTGAGCCGCCCGTCCCGGCAGATCCCACCTGCCGGGGCAGGGCAGACTGGGGGCATGACCGACGTGCTTCCCTCGCCCCGCTTCCCCGACCCGGCCGACGCTCCCGCCCTGCGCTGGGGCGTGATCGGCCCCGGCGGCATCGCCGCCGACTTCACCGACGCCCTGCACGCCCACACCTCCCAGCGCATGGTCGCCTGCGGCTCGCGCTCCGCCGAGCGGGCGAGCGCGTTCGCCGCGGCCCACGGCGTGGAGCGCGCCTACGGCTCGTACGAAGCCCTGGTCGCCGATCCCGAGGTCGACGTCGTCTACGTCGCGACCCCGCACAGCGAGCATCTCGAACACGCGCTCCTGGCGATCCGCGCGGGCAAGCACGTGCTGATCGAGAAGCCGATCGCCGCCACCGCCGAGCAGGCTCGCACCATCGTGGCGGCGGCGCGCGAGGCCGGGGTCTTCGCGATGGAGGCCATGTGGACGCGCTACCTGCCGCAGACGGACATCGTGCGCCAGCTCCTCGCCGACGGCGCCCTCGGCGACATCCGGGTCGTCACCGCCGACTTCGGAGGTCGCGCGCCGTTCGATCCGGCGGGCCGGCTCTGGGACCCGGCCCTCGCCGGAGGTGCGCTGCTCGACCTCGGGGTCTACGTGGTGTCGTGGGCCTCCTTCGCGCTCGGCGCACCGGCCGGAATCATCGCGACGGGCACCCTGGCCTCCACCGGCGTCGACGAGCAGGTCGCGCTCCTGCTGACGTCGGCCCGTGGCGGCCAGGCCCTGCTCAGCACCGGCCTCCTGGCCGGCACGCCTTCGCTGGCGACGATCGCCGGGTCGGACGCCCGCATCGAGATGGACAGCCCGTTCTGGGGCCCGAGCGGGCTGCGCTTCCATCGCGCCGACGGCGGCCTCGCCGCCCACTGGAACGACCCCTACGGCCGTCCGCACCGTCAGGGGATGTCGTACGAGGCGGCCGCGCTCGCCCGCTACGTCGCCGAGGGCCGCACCGAATCCCCGCTGCACCCGCTCGACGAGGCGGTCTCGACGATGGCCACCATCGACGAGGCACGCCGTCAGCTCGGCGCCGCGGGCGTGGGGTGACGGCGCGCGTCGGCCGAGCGTTGCAGAATGGAGGGGTGTTCGACCGCTCCGCCGCCCCTGACCGCGACCTCTCCCGGCGCGAACTGTACCGGCCGGGCGTGCTGGCGGACCTCGGGCCGGTGACGTCCGCACCGGCGCCACGGCCGGTCGTGCCCGCCGTTCCCGGAGCCGAAGGTCACCTGGCGCGCGTCGTGGCGTCGTCGAGCGACAGGGTGGGCTGGCTCCGCGCCCGCAGCCGCGGGATCACCGCCACCGACGTCGCCAAGCTGTCGACCCAGCAATCCTTGCGCGCCGCAGTCACCGAGAAGCTGAACGGCTCGGGGTTCTCGGGCAACGTCTTCACGCAGCACGGGCGCGTGCGCGAGCCGGAGATCGCCGCGTGGGTCGCGGCGACGCACGGCATCCAGCCGTCCGACCTGCTGTTCCACGCCGAGCGCGACCGCCGCCACCTGGCGACGCCCGACGGGCTGACGGTCCGGCAGGGAGGCCGGATCGAGCTCGCCGAGATCAAGACGACCAACAAACCGTTCAACAGCATCCCGCGGAGCTACCTGCGCCAGATCTGGTGGCAGCAGTACGTCCTCGGCGCCGAGCGGACCCTCTTCGTGTGGGAGCAGCACGACCGGTTCGTGCCCGTGCACGAGGAGCCGCAGTGCCAGTGGGTCGAGCGCGACGATCGCGAGATCGCCCGCCTGGTCGCCCTCGCCGGCGACCTGATCGAACTGCTGCGCCAGGCGACGGCGCCGCGGATGCCGGCACGGCCCGCCGCCGCACAACCCGCCTGAGCCCGAGCCGCCGGAGTCAGTTAGCCGCGACCGGTACTCGGGTCAGCGCAAGGGAGTAGACCGCGATCCACGCGACCGCCACGGTCGTCCCGATCAGCTCCAGCCACGCGCCGAGGTCGGTCGCCACATGGACGATCGCCAGGAGACCGCCGACGATCGTGATCGCCGCGACAGCGACGCAGCTGACGAGCGAGTAGCGCGCGACGCGCGGCAACCGGGACGCGAACGCCACCTGCAGCATCGCGAAGCACGCCGCGCCGAAACCGAGCACCGCCGACACGGTGTGCACGAGGTCCTGGAGGGTCGACTTCGGATCCACCAACGGCACCGGACAGTACGAGGTGCACGTCACCTGCGACGCGAGCACGAAGCAGAGCGCGGCGAAGCCCAGGCTCGCGGCCGGCGCCCAGCGGTCGAGCAGCCGGTGCGACGAGCGCACGTGACCGCTCGCGAGAGCGACGGAGAAGCCTCCCGCCGCGATGAGCAGCAGGGCGACGGCGAAGGGTGCGGCAGTCGGGGCGCCGGCCGCCCCGAGCTCGCTCACGTAGACCGGGTAGGGAACTGTCAGCCGCGCAGCCCAGATGATCGTCAGACCGCTGAGGACGCACACCGTTCCGACGGCGAGCAGGAACGGCACGGCGCGCTGCCAACCACCGGCCAGCAGCGGCTGGGCGAACGGCTGGCGAACGATGCGCAGCAGTCGTCGCACGGGCACTCCTCGGATGGAACGGGTCGAGGGATTCTACCCACTCGCTTCCTGCGAACGCCCTGGGACCAGCGCCCGCTCCATCACCCAGTCGTGCTCCAGGCGATCACCGACCAGGAAGCGTTTGGCGCCGACCCGCTCGAACCCGTGCTTGCCGTAGAAGCGTTGAGCGCGGGCGTTCTCCTCGTTGACGCCGAGCCAGACTCCCGCGGCCCCGGCGTCGGCCGCCGCCCCCAGGCTCGCCTCCATGAGCCGCCCGGCCACTCCTTCGCCGTGGTGACCCGGCATCACGTAGCACTTGCTGAGCTCTGCGGTCGGGCGAACGGTGACGGCCGCGCGCACGTCGTCGTCCGCGGGCTCCCCGATATTGAGCAGCGTGTAGCCGATGACCTCCCCGGCGTCGTCCTCCGCCACGAAGAGGCGCCGCTGGAGGTCGGCCGCGTACTCGACGAACCGGTCCGACGAGAGCACGGCCGCGATGAACGACGCCTTCGCCTCCTCAGTCGTGTGCGGAGGGCACGCCAGCGGGAACGTGACGGCGGCGACCTCGGCCAGTGCCACGGCGTCGGCGGCGGTCGCGGGACGGATCGCGAAGCTCATCCCGCCAGCGTAGCGAGGCCGGCCGCCTCCGCGTGGAGACGGCCGGCCCTCGTGCGAGTGGAGCGGTCAGTGCCTGCCCTGTGCCACCAGGTTCAGGAGGTTGAACGAGACGCCGCCGAGGCCGGTGACGTCGTCATAGCCCTTCGCCGTCTTCAGCGAGGTGTCCTGATCGAGCGTGATGAAATAGGTGTTCCCGCTGTTCTTGCTGGTGTAGACCAGTGCCTGCGGCGGGTTCTGCGGCACGACGTCGCGGAACGCGCTCGGCAGCACGCGCTTGACCGCGTAGAGCGTCGGGTTCGCGAACCCGATGGTCTTCCCGGTCGCTTGCTGCACGATGGCGATCTGCGCTGCCACGATCGGAGAGGCCAGCGACGTTCCGCCGTACGTCTGATTGACGTAGTCACCCGTCGCCAGCGTGGTGTCGTCCACGATCGGCCGGATGCCGATCTGGAACCCGGTGTACGGGTCTGCCAGCGCTGCGACGTCCGGGGAGACCCGGAACCCGTTGCTCAGCGCCTGCGGGACGATCCCCCGCTGGTAGTCCGGAGCCGGGAACACGGCGCTGACGCCTCCACCCGCGCCGCCGGCGAACAAAGAGCCCGGAAGGGGCTCCGAGTACGCGAGCGAGCCGTCGGCGTTCTTGACGATCTTGTCGAGCTGGTCTCCCCAGCCGGTCTCCCACGCGATCGAGCCGTTCTTGGCGATGCCGAGGCTGGTACCGCCGACGGAGGTCACCCACGGCGACGACGCAGGGAAGTCCGGCGACGCGTAGCCGAGGCCGTCCGGCGGAGCCGCCGCCTCGTCACCGTTGTCTCCGCTGGAGAAGTAGAGCCCGATCCCCTCGCCCGCAGCCTGGAGCTGGAGGTTGACCTCGCCCTGGATCACGTCGGCCGGCACGGCCTCTCCCACGTTCCCGTAGCTGTTGCTGACGATGTTCGCGAGCTTGTTGTCCAGGATCTTCGACATCGCGATGTCCAGGCCGCCGCTGCAGTCGGTTCCTCCGACGTACAGGATGCGTGCTCCCGGGGCGACCGAGTGGACGGACTCGACGTCCAGCGTCTGTTCGCCCTGCCATCCGCTCGGCTGCTGGCACAGCTCCTGGTCGGTGAACTGGCTGGGCGCGGGCACGAGCTGTTGGTAGCTCGACATCGTCAGTCCGGGCTCGCCGTTCTGCTGGGCGAGGCTGTTCGCGTCCTTCAGGATCGTCGGGCTGGCGTAGGCGTCGATGATCGCGACGGTCTGCCCGCTGCCGTTGACGCCCCGCTTGTTGAGGTCCGTCAGTCCGTAGGCGCTGCGCAGCTGCTGCGGGGTGTAACCGCAGTTGTAGGTGCTGTAGGTCGTCTGCCCGTTGTACGCGGGAGGAACTGTGACGGTGTTCTCGCCGATGTAGTGCGAGCAGGGGGTCTGGATGACCGGAGCCACGGCCGCTTTGCGCGTGATCTGCGGGTCAGCAGATGCTCCGATATCGCCCTGCTGGATCGAGTCGGGCCGTGTCAGCAGTCGCGACTGCTCGATGCTGACGGCGGACACCTTGTTGCCGACCGCTGCGGGGAGCGAAGGCGCGGAGGCGGGGCCGACCAGACGGTGCCCTGCGACCTCGTAGCTGTGCAGCGACGTGCCGAACACCGAGCCGAGCTGATCCGGTGTCCCGCGGAAGACGACGTACTGCCTGCTGGCCGGTTCGCCCTGGATGGTGAGACCCGCCGTCTTCAGGAACGACACCACGGAGTCGTAATCCGCCTGCGTCGGCGAGACCCGCGCGATCCACTGCTGGGGGCTCAGCGCTTTCCGATACCCCGCCAGCGACGGGTTCGAGACCTGCTTCGCCAGCGTCTCCGCGCCCTTCTGGTCGCGGAGGGGGAGATAGATCTCGCCCTGAACTGTTGTGTCGGCCGGTGCCACACCGGCGTCGTTCTGGGCTGTGGCCCACGACGGGACGGATTTGGCGTAGGTCACCCGATCGGCGGCGTTCGCCGCGGATGCGCCTGCCAACGACAACGCCACCACGGCGGTCGTGGTGGCGATGATTCCCAATGCCCTCTTGTGAAGGGGCGAGGTGGTGCGAGATGCCATCAAAGAATCCTTCGCTTGGACTGACTCGACTGCGAGCCGTCGCGTGATGCGCGACAGGCCGAACATAGCCCGAGCGTTCTACCTCCGCAAGATGGGGTAGACAAGTCTGTCGAAGTAATTGCCGCGCTGCAACGTTCTCGCGGCGAGCCGCCCTCAACGACGGAGGGCCGGAACCGCAGCGCGGTTCCGGCCCTCCGAGGAGTGCGACGCGATCAGATGGCGTTGACGTCCAGCGGGATGCCCGGGCCGAACGTGGTCGACACGGCGCCCTTCTGGATGTAACGGCCCTTCGCGGCGGACGGCTTGAGACGGACGACCTCGTCGAGGGCGGCCTTGATGTTCTCATCGAGCTGCTCGGCGGTGAAGCCCGCCTTGCCGACCACGAAGTGCACGTTCGAGTGCTTGTCGACGCGGAACTCGATCTTTCCGCCCTTGATGTCGGAGACGGCCTTCGCGACGTCCGGCGTGACGGTGCCGGTCTTCGGGTTCGGCATCAGGCCGCGCGGGCCGAGCACCTTGCCGAGACGGCCGACCTGGCCCATGAGCTCCGGAGTGGAGACGGCCGAGTCGAAGTCGGTGTAACCGCCGGCGACCTTCTCGATCAGGTCGGTGCCGCCGACCTCGTCGGCGCCAGCGGCGATCGCGGCCTCGGCGGCCGGGCCGGTCGCGAACACGATGACGCGCGCGGTCTTGCCGGTACCGTGAGGAAGGATGACGGTACCGCGGACCATCTGGTCCGCCTTGCGCGGGTCCACGCCGAGCTTCAGCGCGACCTCGACGGTCGAGTTGAACTTGGCGGAACCGGTCTCCTTCGCGAGGGTGACGGCCTCGGTCGGGGTGTAGAACTTGCCGGCCTCGATCTTGTCGGCCGCGGCCCGGTAGGCCTTGGACTTCTGTGCCATGAGATTTCTCCTAACGAGAATGTGGTGCGAGCCTGGCCGGCTCTGCCACGGTGATGTCTGGATGACGGGGGGTCGGGCTTACGCCTCGACCGTGATGCCCATCGAACGGGCGGTGCCTGCGATGATCTTCGACGCCGCGTCGATGTCGTTGGCGTTGAGGTCGACCATCTTCTGCTCGGCGATGGCGCGCACCTGCTCCTGGGTCAGCTTGCCGACCTTGGTCGTGTGCGGGACGCCGGAGCCCTTGGGGACGCCTGCCGCCTTCTTGATCAGCTCGGCCGCGGGCGGGGTCTTCAGGACGAACGTGAACGAGCGGTCCTCGTACACGGTGATCTCGACCGGGATGACGTTGCCGCGCTGCGACTCGGTCGCCGCGTTGTACGCCTTGCAGAACTCCATGATGTTCACGCCGTGCTGACCCAGGGCCGGGCCGATCGGCGGGGCCGGGTTGGCAGCGCCGGCGTTGATCTGAAGCTTGATCAGACCGGTGACCTTCTTCTTCGGTGCCATGTCTCTTCCTTCTTTGTGTATTCGAGCCCGTGGGCGTCACGCCCGCGTCGCTCTCCCGGTTTCTCGGCCCTTCCGAGACCCGGTGATTCGTAAAACAGTGGGGAGGCTCTGAAGAATTCCCGTCAGAGCTTCGTGACCTGGTCGAAGCTCAGCTCGACCGGGGTCTCGCGCTCGAAGAGGGACACCAGCACGGTGAGCTTGCCGCTCTCCGGCTTGATCTCGCTGATCGAGCCAGGCAGACCCGCGAACGAGCCTTCCTTGATGGTGATGGTCTCGCCGATCTCGAAGTCGACCTCGGCCGGGATGACCCGCGCGGCGGTCTTCTGCCCCTTGGCGGCACCCTTGGCCGGAGCCTGCTCGACCTGAACGAGGCTCTTCAGCATCGAGAAGGCCTCCTCGAAGCGGAGCGGAGTCGGGTTGTGCGCGTTGCCGACGAAGCCGGTGACGCCCGGCGTGTGGCGGACCACCGACCAGCTGTCCTCGTTGAGGTCCATGCGCACCAGCACGTAGCCGGGGATGCGTACGCGGTTGACCATCTTGCGCTGGCCGTTCTTGATCTCGACCACGTCTTCCATGGGGACCTGGACCTCGAAGATGAAGTCCTCCATGTTCATCGAGACCATGCGGTTCTCGATGTTCGACTTCACGCGGCGCTCGAATCCGGCGTAAGAGTGGATGACGTACCACTTGCCGAACTTGGCGCGCAGCTCGGCGCGGAACTCCTCATAGGGGTCCGCGGCGACCTCGTCCTCGTCCTCGACGGCCTCCTGAGCGGCCTCGGCCTCTTCGGCCGAGTCGACCTCGAGAGCTTCGTCGACGGCGCGGTCGGCCTCGGGGTCGACGGCCTCGGCCATCGCGTCGAGCACGGCGTCGAGATCGATCTCGGTGCCGTCTTCGGCGACGATGTGCAGCGCCTCGTGCTCCGCGGGGTCGGACGACTCCTCGTCGCGCTCCAGGACGTTGCCCGTCTGCGCCTCGTCGTCTTCGGAGGACTGCTCGGCGGCGGTCGCCCAGTCCACGTCGTCGCGGTTCGTCTCAGACACTGAATTCATTCCATTTCTGTCGGTATGGCCGTGCGGTCGGTCGGCTGCTGGATCTACTTCGGATTGCCGAAGACCCACACCACGCCGAGACCGAACACCCAGTCGAGCAGGGACACGATCGCCATCATGATCACCACGAACACGAGCACGACGCCGGTGTAACTCAAGAGCTCCCTGCGCGTCGGCGTGACGACCTTCTTGAGCTCGCCGAAGACCTGCCGGATGAACAGGGCGATCCGCGCGAAGGGGTTGCGCTTGGCAGCGCGCTCCTTCTTGGCGTTGGCGACGATCTCCTCGCTCGGCTCGTCGATTACCTTTCGGGCCACCTCGTTACACCTTTCGTGGACCGGCATCGGGATGCCGGCTTGCAGGGCGGACAGGAATCGAACCTGCAACCTGCGGTTTTGGAGACCGCTGCTCTGCCAATTGAGCTACCGCCCTAGGGATTGTGAACCGCGAAACCCTCCTGGCATCGCGAAAATAGGCGCAGAAAAGCTTGGCAGATTCAACCACCGCACCCAAGTGTACGGGACACCGCACCCCCTCGCAAAAACGCCCGTCCTCGGGCCGCGAACTACAGCAGCTTGCGCTCGAGCGCCCACGCGGTGAGCTCGTGGCGCGACGAGAGCTGGAGTTTGCGGAGAACCGCGGACACGTGGGTCTCGACGGTCTTGACCGAGATGAACAGCTCGGCGGCGACCTCCTTGTAGGCGTAGCCGCGCGCGATCAGGCGCATGACCTCCCTCTCTCGGGCCGAGAGACGGTCGAGTTCGTCCGTGCTCTCGGCCTGCTCACCCGCCGTGGCCCCGAAGGCGTCGAGCACGAAGCCGGCGAGCTTCGGGGAGAAGACCGCGTCGCCTCCTGCCACGGCGACGACCGCATCGCTCACCTGGCGCCCGGAGCTGCCCTTGGTCAGGTAACCGCGGGCGCCCGCGCGGATGACGCCGACGACGTCCTCGGCCGCGTCCGAGACGCTCAGCGCGAGGAAACGCGTCCCCGCGCTCTCGGCGACCGTGCGGCGGAGGACCTCCGCACCGCCTCCGCCCGCGCCACCCGGCAGGTGGACGTCGAGCAGCACCACCTCCGGCCGGGTGCGCAGGATCGCCTCCACCGCCCCGTCGACGTCCTGCGCCTCCGCGACCACGCGGAGGCGGTCGTCCAGGTCGGCGCGGAGGCCCGAGCGGAAGATCGAATGGTCGTCCACGATCACGACGGTGATCGGACGCGGCGTCTCGTCGGTCATGTGCTCATTCTCGCTCCCCCGGCAGCTCGACCGTCAGGTGGACCTCCGTGCCGGTGTCGCGCGCGGTGACCGTCGCCCGACCTCCCGCCCGGCGCATCCGGCCGATGATCGACTCGCGCACCCCGAGGCGCCCCTCCGGCAGCGCGTCGATGTCGAAGCCGGGGCCCCGGTCGCGGACGAAGACGTCGACCGAGCCCCTGCCCGACTCGATGTACACCGAGACGTCGCCTCCCGCGTGCCGGGCGGCGTTGAGCATCGCCTCGCGGGCGGCCGCGGCCAGCTCTGACGGTGCGCGGCGCACGGGGTCGCCTGCGCTCACCACGTCGAAGTGCACGGCGTGGTCCACCTCCAGCGCAGCCGCGACCGAGCGGAGCTCTGCCGCGAGATCCTCGGCGTCCGGCACGGCGCCCTCCGCCGCCTCGGCGTACAGCCAGTCGCGCAGCTCGCGCTCCTGGGCGCGGGCGATCCTCCCGACCTCGCTCGAGGCTCCCGCGCGGTTCTGGATGAGCGCCAGGGTCTGCAGCACGGAGTCGTGCAGGTGCGCCGCCATCTCGGCGCGCTGCTCTTCGCGGACGCGCGCGGTGCGCTCGGCGATGAGCTCCGTCCAGAGCCGGAGCCCCCAGGGGCCGACCATGACCGCAGCTCCCGCGAACGTCGCGCCGATGATCGCGAGCCACAGCAGCCCGGACCCGCGCGCCGCCTGCATCGCACTGAGAACGAGCGCCAGGGCGACGAGGAACCCGCCGGCCGCGAGCCGGAAGCCCGTCGGAGTGAGCCTCGACGGCATCGCGCTCTCGTCGTCGACCAGCTGCTCCCACAGCACGGCGGCGACCAGGAGAGCGATCGACGCGAGAACCGCGCCCACCGCCGCGTCGGGAGCGCCCCCGGCGACCAGCGCGATCGCGGCCAGTCCGGAGGCCGCCCCGCCGACGGCGAGGACCCATGGCAGGTTCACCCGTCGCCGCACGCGCTCGTCGGAGCTGCCGGGAGCGGGGTCGCGGAGCGGGGTGAGCGCCCACAGCCACGCGTAGAAGAGCGCGCCGGCCCCGCCCAGGAGCGCGGTGCCGACCAGTACCCAGCGCACGGCGACGACCGGCCAGCCGAGGTGATCGGCCAGCGCGACGCTCACCCCGCCGACCATGCAGTCGCGCGGTCGTGCCAACGGTGCGCGCGTCGCGCGCTCGCCGGGCAGGGGTGCAGAGGCCATACCTGGAATCCAAGCAGACGGGACCGCGGCCCGACAGCCGAGCCGGGAGGAATCAGGGTCCGCTCAGGGTGACCCCGGATAGCGGGAGGTGGTCGTCGCGCGCCACGATCGAGTCATGGTGAACGACGGCACGACCCCTCCTCCCCCTCCCGGCGCCACGACGCCCGGATCGACGCCCGCGGGCCCGTCGGCCTCCGGGCCGTACGGCGGACCGCAGACCGGATTCTCCGGCCGCGGCACCCGGTTCTTCGACTGGATGCGCAGCCTCGGCATCTCGCGCACCGACGGCTGGATCGGCGGCGTCTGCGCGGGCATCGCGTACCGGATCGGGATCGACCCGCTGATCGTCCGTGGAATCGCCGTCGTCGCCGCACTGCTCGGCGCCCCGGTGGTGCTGCTGTACGCGATCGCCTGGGCGCTGCTCCCCGACCGCGACGGCCGGATCCACCTGAAGCGCCTGTTCGAGGGCGAGTTCGAGGCTCCCATCGTCGCGATCGGTGTGCTGGTCGTGCTCTCGCTGCTGCCGTGGACCAACGGGGTCTGGTGGTTCGGCGGCCCGTTCGGCCACGATCCCGGCTGGTTCGACGTCGTCAGCCGCATCTTCTGGACCCTCATCGTCCTCGGCGCCGCTGCCGCTCTCATCGTGGTGGCCGTCCGCAACGCCGACAAGCGCTCGGGCGGAGGCGGCAGCACGGCGGCTCCGGCGAGCGCGCCGCCCTCCAGCGCGGCCGCATGGACGGGCGCGACGACCTCGACCACGGCGTCCACCTCGGCCACGGCGGCTTCCGCGGCTGTGCCGCCTGCGCCGGCCGTCGCGATCGGCTCGGAGCCTCCCGCACCCCCCGCGCCGGACGCACAGGCGACGGAACAGGAGGTCGCCGACTGGCGCGACCGACAGGCGCAGTGGAGGGCTGAGCACGATCAGTGGAAGCAGCGCCTCGCCGAGGACATGCGCGCCGTGAAGGCTCAGCGGTCCGCCCAGCTGCGGGCCGAGGCCTCCGCTGCGAACGCCCAGGCCGAGGCACGTCGGGCCGCCTATCGTGCCGCCAACCCGAAGGTCGGGGCGGCGATCGGGTGGCTCGCCGTCGGGCTGGCGCTGGTCGCCGCCTCGCTCACCGGAGCGTTCTGGGGAGCCATCACCGGCCTTCCCGGTTACGCGCTCACGGCCTCCCTCGCGGCGGCGACGCTCGTCTTCGGAGTGACCGTGCTGATCGCGGGGATCGCCCGTCGCCGGAGCGGATTCCTGATCTTCCTCGGCATCCTGATGGCCGTGCTCACCGCGCTGGCGGCGCTCCTGCCGACCTCGCCCGGTGTGCGTCTCGATGCGAACGTCAGCACCGGGACCCACCTTTCCGTGACCCCCACCGACAACGCCAACTACCTCCAGGGCTGGGGCGACACGACGATCGATCTCACCCGGGCGGTCACGGCCTCCGGAACGCCGGTCGTCAACCTGGCGAAGGGACCGGGCGAGACGACGGTGATCGTCCCCGACGACGCGACGGTGCGAGTGGAGGCCGCGACGGTTTCGTCGGTCACCGTGACCGACCCGTCGGGAGGTGAGCAGACGCATCACTGCGACCCCGCGCTCCTCGGCGGCTGCAGCACCGACCTCGTCGTCGGGCCCAGCGGGGCTCCGCAGGTGGTCGTCCGTATCGCCCAGGTCGACGACGTCCACATCGACCGCGTCCAGAAGTGAAGGAGAACGACATGACCACCAACGCCGACGACCCCACCCCCGCTTCGGACGACACGATGCCGCTGGAGGACGCCGCAGATGCGGCGGCCGGCGACACCATCTCGCTGGACGAAGCCACTGTGCCCGCCGCGGCGGCTGCGCCGGCTGCGCCCGCCGCGCCCTCGTTCACGTTCGCGCACTCCGTGCCACCGGCCACGTCACGGCCGCCGGTGCGCTGGGCGGGAATCGTCTGGGGGGTACTGCTCGTCGTGTTCTCCAGCGTGACGCTGATCGTGGTCTCGTCGCCGGCACGGCTCGCCGGTGTGACGGTGTGGATCGCATCGCTCACACCGGGAGCCGCCTGGGCTCTGTGGATCGCGCTGCTCGGGCTCGTGATCGTCGTGTCAGCGCTGCTCGGCGCGATCGGAGCCGCTCAGCGGAGCCGCCGTCGCCGCACTTCCTGATCCGTCGCCGTAGGGGTGGTCCCGGCCCTGGCCGCAGAGGCAGCGGACGAGAATCGTCCGACCGCTGTCTTTCATCGTGTGCCGTTCCGTGTGGCCCGGACCGGCGGTCATCATCGTGTCCATGAGCGACTCGTTTCGTATCTTCACGCTCCGACAATGGGCTGGCCCTCAGCGGCCCCACCGGGAATCCCTCACTTTCCCGCGCCTCGCTCCGCGTTACTTCGCCATTGACTTCACCTCCAGAGACGACGTTCACCTCTTCGCACGAGAACGACCGCCCATCGCCTGATCCCCGTCACTCGATGCCGTATCGGTGACTATGAGAAGAAGACGCGGCACAAGTCGTTCGTATCCGCGCCGACAGGCCGCGTGTCTCGCAAAGACGTCGGGCGTTCTCGGCGCGAAATACCGCGGACTTCTCGCGCGGACTCAAGGAGGTGGAGTGAAAAGAATGGTGAATCACGCTGGATCGTCCCTCGCTCCACTGACTGCACCCACCCTGCTCCTCACGGCATCCGTCGCCCGTGTCGCAGCGCTCGACAGGGTTCGTCTGCTCGTCATCAAAGGAATCGCCGCCACCGAATACGGGCTTCGGCCGCCTCGAACCAGCAGCGACGTCGACGTCCTGGTCTCCCCTCACGACTTCGAACGATTCGTCGCCGCCCTCGGAGAGCGCGGCTGGGTGAAACGGGCTCACGACCCGGACACGGGAACGTTTCCGCTGCACGGTGTCAGCATGTATCACCCGGGCTGGGCGGCGGACATCGATGTCCATTTCCGCTATCCCGGTATCGAGAAGTCTGCGAACTCCGTCTTCGAGCTGCTCTGGTCGCAGCGCACGACCATCTGGTGCGGCAACCAGCCGACTCTGATCCCCGGGCTCGCCGACTCGATCATGATCGGCGCAGTCCACGCGATCCGATCGATCTGGGCCGAAAGTCATCGTGCGGAACTCGACTATCTCGTTGGACGTTGCTCGAGCATGAATGTCGGTCTCCTGACCTCTCGTGCGCGAGAGATCGGCGCGCTTGCCACGGCTCGGCCGCTCTTCGAGCGACTCCTGCCGATGCACGTCGACATCGACTGGGGAGAGCCGTCCGACGAGTGGCGCCTACGCACGAAGTTCCCGGAGGCGATCGACCGACGGGCCCTGCTCTGGAAACACGCCACACCACGTGAGCGGCTGTCGCTGCTCCGGCTCGCGCTCTTTCCGCCGGTCTCCGCGCTCGTCAAGCAGACCACCCGGAGCAATCTCCGGCTGCCCGAGCTCCTCGGGAGCTACCTGGCCAGGTGGGGACGTGGGCTGCGCGTGTTGCCGCGGGGTCTTGTCACGCTCACACGCGAGACGTGGCGAACGTCGTCACGTAAAGCCGACCGACCGGAGCGTTGAGTGACGGACGAGCGTCAGTAGGCTCCGTTCGGCCGCAGAACGACCCCGACGGTCTGAATGAGGATGCGGATGTCGCCGGGCACCGACCAGTTCTCGACGTAGAAGAGGTCGAGCCGGACACCCTGCTCCCACGTCAGGTCGGAGCGCCCGCTCACCTGCCACAAGCCGGTCATCCCGGGTTTGACGATGAGCCGGCGATGACTCGGGTCGTCGTACTCTGCGACCTCCGACGGAAGTGGCGGCCGCGGTCCGACCAGGCTCATGTCGCCCTTGAGGACATTCCACAGCTGAGGTAGCTCGTCGATCGATGTACGACGGAGGAACCCCCCGACGCGGGTGACGCGCGGATCGTCTTTCATCTTGAAAAGGGGTCCGGCTCCCTCGTTGCGGTCGAGGAGGCCGGCGAGCTCGGCCTCGGCATTGACGCGCATCGTGCGTAGCTTGACGATCCCGAAGGTCTCCCCATCCCGGCCGATCCGAGACTGACGGAAGAACACCGGCCCCGGGCTGTCCAGCTTGATCAGCAGCGCCACGAAGAGGATGACCGGAAGGAGGATCACAAGCGCGATCGCACTCAACACGATGTCGAACGCTCGTTTCGCGCGGCGGCGGCTGATGGAGCGGTCGGCCGGCTCCACCTCGATGATCGGCAGCCGTTCGATCGGGTGATACGCCGCGCGCGGCGCCGCGAGTTCGGGGACATCCGTCGAGAGCCAGACGACGGCGCCCACTCCCTCGATGTCCCAGAGGAGCTGCCGCACGTTGGCGCCCTCGCGTTCTTCGGTCAGGACGACGATGTCGACCCGATGTTCCGCGACCAGCGAACGGAGATGCGAACCCTTGGCGTTCTCGATCCCGGTCGTCGCGACGACATCGACCGCCACAGGTGCAGCGCGCTCAGCAAAGGCGTGTGCGAGTTCGGAGACACGCTCCGGGGTCCCCACCACGAGTGCCCGTCGGATGTACCTGCCGCGAGTGCGGTGACCGTAGATCCAAGCGCGGCAGACCAGCCGGACGACGAGGAGCGCAAGGAGGCCCAGCGGGATCGCGAATGCAAGGTAGGCGCGCGAGAGATCGAGCTGCAGAGCAAGCGATGCGACCGCGAGAGTGGCGACGAGTTTGACCGTGGCTCGGATCGGCGCTCCGTACGAGGGACCTTCCAGTCGCTTGGGCCACGTGAGGTACGCACCACTTGCGGCAAGAGCGAGGAGCCACGCGACAGCGAGGATTATCGAGAAGACGACATACGAGATGTCGAGGGCGAACAGCTCATCGCCGCCGGCCCCGAAACGAAACGTGTGAGCGACGGCGAGCGCGCCGGCGACGGCCACGGCGTCCGTGGCCACGAGGGCGATGACGTTCCGCTCCCGGACGCTCAGCGAATCCGGCCGGTGTGCGCGTGGCACGTCGGTTCTCAGCATCATTTCCTCCCGTTTCCGAGGGCACCGCTGTCGAGCACGGCGATGACATCGTCGGCGGCCAGTGCGTTTCTGAGTTCCGCGGTTCGCGCCTCGTCCAGACGCACGATCGACTGGCCGTCGGGTGATGTGCCCGTCCCCGCCGTCGGGAGCGTCAATGTGCGGATCGCGTCGGGCTTCAAGCCGTTGAGCCCGAATGCAAGCCCCCCGGCCACAGGCGCGGTCAGACCGGAGTCGGCCGCCAGGTATGTGGCGAGCGTCTGGATGGCAGCCTGCGTGCGGACGGGATTCAGCAACGTCTCTTTCGAGATGAATCCGTGCAGCACGCCGCGGATGAAGGCTTGCTGATTGCGGACGCGCTGGAAGTCCGCGTCAGCGAACGAGTATCGTTCGCGAACAAATGCAAGGGCCGCGGATCCCTCAACCGTGTTGATGCCCTGCTCGAAGCTGTAACCAGGCATGTTCTTGGACGTGAAGGCCCGGTCCGACCAGACTTCGACACCTCCCAGGGCTGTGGCGATGGAGCCGAATCCGCCGAAGTCGACCACCATCACGTGGTCGATCCGCGCATCGAGCAGGCCCTCTACGGTCTGCACCGCAAGCCGTGTGCCTCCCCAGCTGAAGGCAGCGTTGAGTTTCGCGTGGCCATGACCGGGGATGGGCACCCACAGGTCTCGCATCAAGGAGACGATGACGACACCCGAGCGATCGGCTGGAATGTGGACCAGCATGAGGGTGTCCGATCGGTCGCCTGTCGGACCCGATTTCATGACATCGCCCAGACCTGTCCGCGAATCGGAGCCGATGAGGAGGATGTTCGTGACCCCGGCGACGGCGGCAGGGCGGCCCTTCTCCGCGGGGAACGCATGGCTGATCCGTCTGACGCTGTCGTCGAACGAGGCGCCCAGCCAGAACAAGTAGCCGCCGATCAGCCCGACAGGAAGCAGGACGACGACCAGCACCGCAGTGACCCAGATCCAGACGCGACGCCGACGCTTGTCGTTCCGCTTCCCAGGCCTTCGCGCGGCGCGGCCTCGATGCCGTGCTGGGGCTTCGGCGTCGGCTTGGGCTTCGAACCCGAGCTCTTCGAGACCGACGCTCATCGCTCGATCACCTGACCACCGACGAGCGCGTCCACGGCCGGCCCGAGTCGCCCCGCCATGTCATCGAACGCCTGATCGTCATGCCCGTATGGGTCGTCTATGTCGTCGTCCTCGCGAAGGGGGACGAGCCCCGTGCGGCGTGCTTCCATCGCCCGGCTCGTGAGCACGGGCCAGCGTCGAGGGTCGTCGGCACCGGGCGAACCGTTCCCGCCCGAGATCGCGCGGGCGAACTCCATCAGGAGGAACGTGCGCGCGAAAGCGCGTGGCTCGAGCGCCAGGACCCGATCGGTGTGCTCAGCGGCCATCCCAAGAATCAGGTCCGCGGACGCGATGCGTTTCTCCGTCAACTGCGTCGCGACGAAATCCTCCGGATCACCCCCGAGCGCACGGAGCCGAGGTCGGGTCTGCGACGACATCGGCCGCCCGACGACCGCCCGCGTACCGGCGCTCGACACGGACACACCGACCTGACCGACCCTGTCCAGACGAAATCGCAGCAGACGTTCTGCCATCGCCGACCTGCAGATATTGCCGGTGCAGACGAACAGGATGGAAAAGCGAGTGTCGGGCATCGATACTTCCCTCGATCTATCGGCCGCCGCACCGCGCAACGGCCGCCGTGGCTGAAGAGAAGCATGCGCTGGTCACGGTGGCCTCGTCGGGACGCCGATACGAAATCCCTGATGGTCTGAGGTAGCACTTCACCCGGAATTTCGGCTCACAATCGCGTCACACTGGCCAGTCCTCACCTGAAGTGGCTCCGCGGTCACGCTCTCGCGCGCCCCCCGCCCCGATACGGCCGACCGGGCGGTCCCCCTGATACTGATCTGCGCCTGATTTCAATCGCCACATCCCGAGGAGGCACATGCCCGCGAACCCGAGCGATCTGCGCGCACCGCGCCGAGCCCTCGCCATCGCCGCACTGCGGCATCGGCTGAGGCTCGACTTCGTCGGCCTCGGCGCCGAGGCAGCAGCAGCGGAGTTCTCGGCCGCGTGGAATCACCTTCTGGACAACCACAGCGGGCATGCTGCGCGCGAACTCACCGTCGCGGTGCCGGAGAACGACAGAGAAGCGCTCGACGCTGCACAGGCTCAGGCGACATCGCTCATCACGCTGGCCCTCATCGAGCTCAACCTTGGTCGCGGACTGCTCTTTCACGCCGCCGCGGGAGCGGACGCACACGGCCGGGCATTCCTGCTGGTCGGGCCGTCGGGCGCGGGAAAGACAACGGCGATCGCCTACCTCGCCCGGGCGGCCTCGTATCTTACGGACGAGACCGCGTTCGTCGACGAGCAGACAGACGTCCTTCCGTACCCCAAGCCGCTCTCGGTCGTGCGCGAGCTGGGCGGCAAGACGGAGACCTCACCCGCCGAACTCGGCCTCGTCCTCCCGACGCGCGACCGGTTCCGAGTCGGCCGCGTGCTGATCGTCGATCGTCGCCACACGCCGCACACGCCGACCTCGGCTCGCCTGAGCACTGCGGAAGGGATCATGGCGGTCGTCGCTCAACTCTCCGGGTTGAGCTCGCACCCCACGCCACTGTTCGCGCTCGCGCATCTCGCCCGCGAGGTTGGAGGCTTCGAGCGGTTGTCGTATTCCGACGTGCGGGACATCGATCCGTATGCCGGCCCTCCGGCCTCTCCTCCCCTGGGATCGGATGAGTTGGCATTCCTCCTCCCCGCGCGACGACATCACGAAGAGACCGGAACCGGGTTGGTCCAGGCTCTGGTCGACGATGCGATCGAGGTTTCAGGGGTGATCCTGGTCGCGCAAGGCGGCCATGTGAAGGTGCTGTCCGGTATTGCTCGGACCATGTGGCTGCACACCATCCGACCCACCCCGGAGGTCGTACTGCTGCGTGTGCTTCGCGGTATCCACGGTCGCGTCTCCGACGACGAGATGCACTTCCGCCGTGTCGTCGACGGCTTGATCGAGGGAGGAATCCTCGAATGGCGACCCTGAGCTCGGGTGACGCCCAAGGTGATTTCGCTGAGGTCGTGCATCGACATGGGCGAACGATCGTGTGGGTGGGATCCACTGCCGACAGTTGCGTCATCGCGGACACCGACGATTTCCGGCAGTTCCAGCTCAATGGCACGTCATCGCAACTGTGGACACGATTCAACGGGCATGCGAGCGACGCGGCGATCGTCGCCGAAGTCCTCCGGTTGTATCCCGAACATCCCGAAACTGCGGCGGAGGACTGCGTGAACCTGATAGCAGAGCTCGAACGGCTACGCCTGCTCGACTCGACCCGGCCCGAGCCGGACGACGTTATGCCGTCGAACGGCAGAAGGGGACTGTGAGAATGTCTTCGCAGACCGAAACCGCGGAAGCCAGTACCCGAGGGCGGGATGTGCGCGACTTCGTACAGCTGCTTCGGCGGTACTGGGTCGGAGAACTTGCAATCGTCATGTTGACCGTCGGGCTGGTCGCGGCGCTCACGGCCGTGCAACCACGCGTGTACGAGTCCACCGCGAGCGGTTTGACCCAGGCGGCGACCGGCGAAAGCCTATCGATGGCGTTCGCTGGAGAGAGTCTCGCCAAGTCGCGCGCCGAATCCTATGTCCGCGTGGCGAACTCCGATGCCGTGGCTGATCGCGCTCGGAAGATACTCGGCACCGATCGATCGATCGGCGACCTGCTCGGGCACATCCAAGCGAGCCTCCCCGCGGACACCGCGGTGATCGAGATCACCGCCCGCGCGAGCACACCTGACGGCGCGGCGAAGCTGGCGAACGCGTGGATCGCTGGGCTCACGAAGCAGGTACGGGCTCTCGAGGCACCCGAGGGTGCGATCGCCGAGCCCGCGATCTCATTCGTGGCGCTCGCGTCGGCACGCCCTCCGTATTTTCCGTCGTCTCCGAACGTCCAGACGGCCCTCGTGCTGGCCATTCTCGCCGGTATCGCGCTCGCGGTCGTGTACGGCCTGCTGCGGCAGCATTTCGATCGCAGGATCCGCTCTGTGGAACAGATCGAACGGCTGCTCGGTGCGCCCGTCATCGGCACCATCCCCGCCAGTCCGGCACTGGAGGACCGCCGGCGTGTCACCGACAGCGACTCAGGTGACGATGCGGTCGAGCTGTTCACGATCTCGGAATCGCTCCGAGAACTCCGCACCAACCTGAGCTACATCGACGTCGACCAGCCGCCGAAGGTGATCGTCGTCACGAGCTCCATCCCGGGCGAAGGCAAGTCGACGCTGACGGCCAATCTGGCGGACGCGATCGCGTCGGCGAACTCGAACGTGGTCGTGATCGATTGCGATCTCCGCCGCCCGATGCAGTCGACCCTCTTCTCGCTGCGGAGCGGCGTCGGCCTGACGGACGTCCTGAGTGGACGCGTCGATCTCAACGATGCACTTCAGGCCCCGTCAGACAGTCCCCATCTGCGCGTACTCGGAGCAGGACGCGTCCCGCCGAACCCGAGTGAGCTGCTCGGATCGAGGACGATGCGAGAACTCGTGAGTGCGCTTGCCGACGTGGCGATCGTCATCCTCGACGCACCGCCGCTCCTCTCCGTCACCGATGCGGCGATCATGGGCACCATCGCGGACGGCGTGGTCATCACGGTCGGTGCCAAGCAGGTCACCGGTGAGCAACTCGAGAAGGCGTACCGGTCCGTAGTGAGAGTCAACGGTAAAGTGCTCGGCGTCGTGCTCAACAAGATTCCCCCGAGGGGGATCGACTCCCACGACTACGGCTACTACCGCAGCAATTACTACACGTCGAACGCCGACGAGTCAGGCGAGGCGCAGCCGGTCGCTTCGATCGAAGCAGGAGGCGACACCTCGGTGGACGGGCAGGCGAACGAGCAGCGCTCGCGACGCGCAAGCCGTAGCTGACGAGGGAAGCCTCACTGCCGCTATAACGAGTTCAGGGAGTCACTCCCGCTCGCACGACGAGTCCGCTTCTATCGAGCACAGGACCGTCGACGGAGCGATCCGAACGAGGCAACACCATGAACATGCAGACGAGTACCCCGATGTTGATCCACGTCCACACGTCGAACGAGAAATACATCGCGAACACCATCACCAAGATTGCGCGCACGGTTCGGTCGCTCAAGGCGAACGTGACGACCGAGAGCGCGAACAGAACGATCGCGCCGACAATGCCCATGGTCCCCAAGGCGTAGACCAGCATGTTGTCGACGGTCTCCAGGTAGATCTGTTGCATGAGGCCCCGGTCGTACAGCTGAACGATGCTCCCGAAGCCGTTGCCGAACCAGGACTCGGCAGGTGGTCTGTCCAGCAGCGCCGGCACCGACACCAGCGCACCGAGGCGGTGCGTCCACGACCCGGAGTCCATCAGATCTTCAGCGATCCGAACAATGCCGATGTCGATGTTGAGAAGCACGATTCCGACCGCGATGAGGATCACGACGGATCGCAACCATTTCGCGAGGGAACCATTGAGGGCTACGTGCACCAGAATGCCCGCCGCGATCGACAGGATCGCACTTCGCGTCCCCGAGAGGGCGATACCGGCCGTCGCGACGCTGAGGTTGATAAGGCGCACCTTCTGCGACCACCGAGCCGGATTGGACCACGCGATGATGAAGGCGAAGCCGCAGAAGATCGCGAATGGGATCGGATGCCCGAGCGTGCCCTGCGTGCGCGCGAGCTCGTCGCCCGTGAGCGGATTCCAGCGGACACCGCCGACATATCCCCAGATCGGTTCCGGGAGGACCGTGACCTCGAGCACGGCGATCGCGACCTGTACGGCCGCGGCGGTCGCGACGAACGCGTACACGACTCGGAGTTCGATCGGGTCGATTCTCGCCGCGACCCAGGCCATTAGTCCGGCAACGCTGAAATAGATCACCGTCCAGGTCAACGGCCAGCTTCCGGTGAGCAGAATCCCGAGGACGAGGTACGCCAGCCAGCCGGCCACCACCCAGAACCGGACGCCGCCCGAACGGATCGCACGCGAACGCACCAACGAGAGGATGAGGATCGCGCTCGCAACGATCGCACTCACCTGCCAAACGGCCTCCGGCGCTCCGTTGTCCACGCCAATGGTGATGACGAGAAGTGCGAGTCCGACCGCGACGCCGCGGCTCAACCGAGGGGGAACGAAAAGCATGAAGAGGACAACGCCCAGCAGTCCCCCGGCAGCTCCGAGCAGGAGGACGGGGTTCATGCTCGCCGCACTGGCTCACTCAGTCGGCGGTAGGCCGCGAGCATCGGCTCGAACACCCGCTGGGGAGACGCCTCCGCGTCGACCCAGCGTTTCGCGGCCTCGACCGCGTTGCTGCGATCGCCATCGTGCTCGACGACGCGGGCGATCGTCGCAGCGAACTGTGCGTCCGTTGCGTCATCCGCGACCTCGAAACCTCGTCCTTCGGAGAGAAGGCCGTTGGACGCGGACACTGTGGCCACGACCGGCCTCTGGCGGTCGAATGCCTCCAGCACGGCCAACGAGGTCCCTTCCCAGCGCGAGGTCATCACCAGGCAGTGTGCGTCATCGAGCCGGGATGAGACGTCGTCGACGTGACCGATGAAGTCGATGGGTGCTCCGAGTTCGCGTGCCAACCGACGAGCCGAGGCACTCAGCTCGCCATCGCCTGCCCACGTCGCCTCTACCGGAATATCGCGGGAGAGCCGGGCGATGACACGCACGAATCGAAGAGGGTCCTTCTGTTCCGCGAGGCGGCCCACCGCGAGCACGTGCAGCGGCGAGGTCGGGGGGTTCGGAGCCGATGGCGATCCGACCTGTCGTTGCGCCGGCGCGTTCCCGACGACGACCACGCGCTCACGCGGGCGGCCCGCGTCAACCACAACCATCTCGGCGACCGTCGGGCCGACGGCGAAGATCACGCGGCTGCGGAAGGAGAGCGCGCGCGGCCGTACGGTGGGCAGGCGGGTGTGCGCGTGCTCGACGACGGGGATCCCGAGAAGGCGACCGATGACGAGTGCCTGCAGGGCCTCCCTGCGTTGATGAGCATGCAGGACATGAGGACGGACCTGGCGTGCCGCCTCGAGGAGAGCCTTCGTCTGACCGAAGAAGCTACCGCCTTCGGCGGCGATGAAGCGTACGGATGGTGCCAGCTGCCCGACCGCGATTCCACGCTCGCCGTAGACCGAGACCTCCACACCGTGGTCGCGCGCCAGCCAATTGGACAGGTCGACGACGACCTGCTGGGCGCCTCCCTGCCCGAGGTTGTCGACCACGTGCATCACGCGGAGCGGGTCGCCAGCTGTGGATGCCGACGCCATCTCAGCTCGGTTCGATGACCTGGACGTCGCCGAGCGCGTTGCGCGCCTTGTCGAGGGCCTCGCCGATGTTGCGCGCGTCCATCACGACCACGGCGGCGGTGCCGTTCGGGAGGCGGAGCCGGAGTTCGAAGGGGCGAAGGGGAGACGGTGTGCGGGTGGGGGCTGTAGTGGACACGCTGGAACTGTAGGTGCGGGAATCGTCGCGATTTCGGCCGCTTCCCTTCTACCGGCGGTTCGCTGCGGCCATTTCATCCCACCCCTCACCCATCGCCACTTTCCCTCACAATCTCGCTCGTACGTGAGCTCTCCACAGATCATCGCCGACCCGGTCGCGCGTCGGTCGCTTCTGGAACGATGGCTGCATGAGCACCACCGAGACCACGTCAGAGACCACCCGCGATCGAGCCCTCTCCCGTCTACGCGCCCTCGTCGGGCGTCCGGACGCGCAGTTCCACGACGGTCAGTTCGAGGCCATCGAGGCCCTGGTCGACGACCGGAGCAGGGCGCTGGTGGTACAGCGCACCGGGTGGGGCAAGTCCGCGGTGTACTTCGTCGCGACGATGCTCCTGCGCGAACGCGGAACCGGCCCGACCATCCTCGTCTCGCCGCTCCTCGCTCTGATGCGCGACCAGGTGGAGGCCGCCGCGCGTGCAGGCGTCAGAGCGTTGTCCATCAACTCCGCCAACCGCCACGAGTGGGACGAGGTGGT
This sequence comes from Leifsonia sp. Leaf336, assembly GCF_001423695.1. Taxonomy (GTDB): domain Bacteria; phylum Actinomycetota; class Actinomycetes; order Actinomycetales; family Microbacteriaceae; genus Leifsonia. The sequence goes on along the minus strand of NZ_LMOZ01000002.1, from coordinate 259,763 downwards.
CGGCCGCCTGAGAGACGACACGGTCGATGTGCTCCTGGTCTCGCCGGAGCGGCTCAACAATCCGGAGTTCCGCGATGAGCACCTCCCTGCGCTCGTCGAACGGTGCGGGCTCCTGGTCATCGACGAGGCGCACTGCATCTCCGACTGGGGCCACGACTTCCGGCCCGACTACCGCCGGCTGCGAGAGCTCGTGCGCGCGCTGCCCGAGGGCGTTCCCGTGCTCGCCACGACGGCCACGGCCAACAAGCGTGTCGTCGCCGACGTCGAGGAACAGTTGGGGGGCACGTCGGGCGCGGGCGCCGTGCGCACGATCCGCGGGCCGTTGGCCCGCCGCTCGCTGCGGCTCGGGGTCCTCGCCCTCGATGACGCCACCGCTCGTCTGGCCTGGCTCGCCGGGCACCTTCCCGATCTGGAGGGCAGCGGCATCATCTACACGCTCACGGTGTCAGCCGCCGATGACACCGCGCGCGTGCTCAGGCAGGCCGGTCACGATGTCGCGGCCTACACGGGCCAGACCGATCCTGCCGAGCGGGAGGAGCTCGAGGGGAGGCTCAAGCGCAACGAGGTGAAAGCGCTCGTGGCCACCAGCGCCCTCGGGATGGGATTCGACAAACCCGACCTCGGATTCGTCGTGCACCTGGGAGCACCCTCATCGCCCGTTGCCTATTACCAGCAGGTCGGGCGCGCAGGGCGCGCCACCGAAACGGCCGATGTGCTCTTGCTGCCGGGCGCCGAGGACCACGCGATCTGGCAGTACTTCGCAACCGCCGCGATGCCAACGGAGGAGAAGGCGTCCGCGTTACTCGGCGCCCTGGGCGATCGGGCGCAGTCCACGCGGGTGCTCGAGAGCCGTGTCGACCTGCGATCGTCCGCACTCGAACTCCTTCTCAAGGTGCTCGACGTCGACGGCGCCGTGCGGCGTGTGCCGGGCGGATGGATCTCCACTGGTCGGCCGTGGGCCTACGACCGCGAACGCTACGAACGCATCGCGGCAGCTCGAGAGGCCGAGCAGCGCGCGATGATCGAGTACGAACGCACGGCGGGCTGCCGCATGGATTTCCTGCAACGCCAGCTCGACGACCCCGACGCCGGACCATGCGGACGATGCGACCGCTGCGCCGGGGCCTGGTACCCGAGCGCGGTGGCTGCCGACGCCGCGCAGGCGGTCGCCTCGGAACTCGACCGAGCCGGCGTACCCGTCGAACCACGCAAGCTGTGGCCGACCGGCGCGGACGCTCTGGGCGTTCCCGTGCGTGGCAAGATCCCGCCGGACGAGCAGCTCGAGCCGGGTCGAGTGCTTGCCCGGATGACGGACCTGGGCTGGGGAGGTCGTCTCCGCGGGTTGCTGGCTCCGGAGTCACCCGACGCCGAGTGCCCACCGGAGATCCTGCGGGCGTGCGTTCAGGTGCTCGCCCAGTGGGGCTGGTCGCAGCGGCCGGGCGCAGTGGTCGCGGTGCCGTCCCGCTCGCGACCGCTGTTCACCGAGAGCCTCGCCCGAGGCCTGGCGGAGATCGGGCGCCTCCCCTACCTCGGAGCGCTCGCCCTCCGGCGAGGCGGTCCGTCGGGGAGCGCGGGCGGTAACAGCACCTATCGCCTCGCCGGCGTCTGGGACCGGTTCGACGCAGGCGGGCTCGACATACCGTCCGGACAGCCGGTGCTGCTCGTGGACGACGTCATCGACAGCCGGTGGACGATCACGGTCGCCGGACGCGAGCTGAGGCGTGCCGGTGCAGGAGGGGTACTGCCGTTCGCTGCCGCTCTGCGGGCGTGACGGGCCGGAAGCTCAGATGAAGCCGCCGAAATCGCCGCCGCCGAAGTCGCCGCCACCGAAATCACCGAGTCCGCCGGAACCAGCGTCCCACCCGGAACCGCCATCCCAGCCGGAGGCGCCGTCGTCGACACCGGGGTCCCAGCCGGAGGCCGCGTCGGTACCGCCCGCCGTGTCTGCCCCGGAGGCGTCGGCGGAAGCGGCCTGGGCGTCGGTCCCGCTGTCGGCGGAACCGCCGTCACCGGTGCCGGCGTCACCTGAGCCGGAGTCGGGCGACCCGCCGTCGCCCGCCGCTTGGTCGACACCGGGGGCCGGGAGGAACGCGCTGACGAGGGTGGAGGCGATGACGTAACCGGCCACGCTGCCGAGCAGCGAGCTCGCGAACATGCTGCCGAAGCCCATGCCACCCGCAGGACGGGTGCCGAGCGAGCGTTCCAGGGTGCCGGGCTGGCGCAGCTCGGAGCGCGTCGCCGCCTGGGCGAGCGAGCGAGCGTCGTCTCCTCGTGGCTGCTCACCTGACGGTGCGTTGGCGGAGAGTTCCTGGAACACGAGGCGCCGCTGCTCCGGAGTCAGCTTGGCGAAGGCCTCCTCGTGCACCTGCTCGATCGTCTCGGGTGGGGCGGTGCGCAGAAGGTAGCGGTAGCGCTCGACGGCGATCTCGTCGTCGCTGCGCTGCGCGGGCCGTGCGTCGGCGTGAGCGGGCGCAGCCGGGTTCTGCTGCGCGGGCGTCTGCTGCTGCGCTGGGGTGTACTGCTGAGCGGGCGGGTACTGCTGAGTGCGTTCGTCCTGCGGCTCTTCGCGGCCCAGGAGACGATCGAGGAATCCCATGCGGCACAGCATAAGAACGAATAGTGAGAGTCCTCTCAGAGAAGGCCGCCAGAGTACCCATCGCCGGTCTGTACAGCGTCCGCCTCTGAGGGTTCCGGCCCCGTCCGCGCAGCCCTACAGGGTCAGGCCGACCAGCACCGGCTCCGGGCGGAGCACCACGCCGAACTCGGCCTGAACACGCGACTGGATGAACGACGCCAGCTGGGCGACGTCCGATGCGCTCGCGTGGCCGCGGTTGACGATGGCGAGGGTGTGCTTCGACGAGATGCCCGCTCCCGAGCCGGGGAGGGCGAAGCCGCGGCGGATGCCCGCGTTCTCGATCAGCCAGGCGGCGGAGAGCTTGACGTCGTACGGGCCGTCCGCCAGCGGCGGGATGTCGAGCGGGTGCACGCCGCCGGCGGGAAGTCCGATGATCACATCGGGCTCGGGCGGCGTCACGGGCCAGCGCGGTGCGTTCGCGGGAAGGCTTCGCGCGAACGACTCGGAGACGATCGGGTTCGTGAAGAAGCTGCCGGAGCTGACCGAGTCCGGGTCGTCGGGGTCGAGCACCATCCCCTTGGAGGCGCGCAGCCCAAGCACGGCACGGCGCAGTTCCGCGACGGGAACCCGGCTGCCGAGGGGCACGCCGAGTGAGTCGGCCAGCTGCGCGTATGCGACCGGGGCACTGAGCGGCGCGCCCACGCCGCCGGGCACGGTGTTGTCGGACAGCTCCAGCTCCACCGCGAGCACCACACCGAGCCTCCCGCGCTTAAGCGCCGACGTGCGGTAGCCGAGCTCCAGCTCGGAACGTGACAGACGCACCACCTCGCCGGTGGCCGCGTCGAGGAAGTCGACACCGACGAGCGCCGACTCCAGCTCCTGCCCGTACGCGCCGATGTTCTGTACCGGCGCTGCGCCGGTGGATCCGGGGATGCCGGATAGCGCCTCCACCCCCGACCAGCCGTTCCGCACGGTCAGTGCGACGACCTCGTCCCACGGCTCGCCCGCCTGCACCCGCAGCCGCACGCGACCGCTCGGGGCGTCGATTCGCTCGATGCCCCGCGTCACCACGTGGATGACCGTGCCGGCGAAGCCGTCATCGCTGGCGACGGTGTTGGAGCCGCCGCCGAGGAGGAGCCACTCCTCCCCCGAATCCCAGAGATCGCGGGCCGCCCTGACCAGAGCGTCGGTATCCGCCGGCGCGATGAGGGCCTCCGGCACGCCTCCGACCCGCATGGTCGTGAGCTCGGCGAGGGCAGTGGCCTCAGTCATCGCGTCGTTCACGCGAGCGAGACGCGAACCTGCGCCTTGCCGAGGACGGTCTCGGCATTGAACGTGGTCGTGAGGTCGATGCGCGCCACCCGCGCCTCCGCGTCCAGCTGCCCGACCTTGGCCGTCACCTGCACGCTCGCGCCGCTCGTCGGATCGACGACCACGGGACGGGTGAAACGCACCTGGTAGTCGACGACGCGCGCGGGGTCCCCAGCCCAGTCCACGACCGGCTGCACCGACAGACCCATCGTGAGCATGCCGTGAGCGATCACACCGGGGAGGCCGACCGAGGTCGCGACGTCGTCGCGGTAGTGGATCGGGTTGAAGTCGCCGGAGGCGCCCGCATAACGCACGAGCGCGTCCCTGCTGAGGTCGAAAGTGCGCTCGGCGACCACGTCGCCGACGGTGAGGGACTCGAACTCGGGTGCGGACATCACTCGTCTCCTCGAACGACCAGGGTGGACACGGTGGTGACGACGTGCTCGCCGGCGTCGTCGACGATGACGGTCTCAGCGGTGACCATCGAGTGCGCGCCGAGCGACTTGACGGAGGTCACGGTGAGCGTCCCGGTGAGCTCGTCGCCCGCGATGACCGGGCGCGAGAACGTGAAGCGCTGGTCGCCGTGGACGACTCGGCTGAAGTCGATCCCGGCCTCGGGGTCGGCGAGGAGCTGGTCGAGGGTGAGCTGCTGCACGACGACCGCGAACGTCGGCGGCGCCACCAGGTCGGCGTGGCCCGCGGCCTGCGCGGCGTCGACGTCGAAGCTGATCGGGTCGGTGGCGAGGACGGCGGCGGCGAATTCGCGCACCTTCTCACGCCCGACGAGGTAGGGAGGGGTCGGCGGGAAGCTGCGCCCCACGAGCTCTGGATTCACTGGCACCCGACGATTCTACGAAACACGAGAGCCCCGGCGCAGAAGCGCCGGGGCTCTCGAGGCAGTATCAGTGGACTACTGGCAGCTGTCACACTGCAGCAGGTCCATCGGGTCGACGGGAACTGCGTAGCCGCCGACGCTGTCGTTTTCGTAGTCCATGTTGGCCTCCCCGTGAAGTCTGTTTCACCGTGTGTCTCGCGGTGTTTACCCACTATATAACCCGAATGACACGATTGTCATTCCACTACATGTAGTGTTTTCGAGTTTTTTCGGGCCTTCTTTGCCTCACCTGCGAGATTACGCGGAACCACCGACATCGACCCCTCCGAAGTGGGGGGAAGAGCGCGGCGTGTCGCGGGGATCGACCCGTGTTCCACGGCGTGTCGGCGAGGTTCGCGCGACCGTTACTCTCTTCACTATGCGACTCGGAGTCCTCGACGTGGGATCGAACACCATCCACCTTCTCGTCGTCGACGCCCACCCCGGCGCCCGGCCGCTTCCCGCGGCGACGCACAAGTCGGTGCTGCGGCTGATGCGCTACATCACCGACGACGGGTCGATCAGCGCAGACGGCGAGGCCGCCATCCTGGAGGCCATCCGCGCGGCGGTCGAGGTCGGCCGGGCCGAGGGCATCGAGGCGCTCCTGCCGTTCGCGACGTCCGCGATCCGGGAGGCCGCCAACGGTCCGGCGATCCTCGAGCGGATCCGCGTTGAGACCGGCGTCGAGCTGCAGGTGCTCTCGGGCGAGGACGAGGCCCGCCTGACCTTCCTGGCCGTGCGCCGCTGGTCGGGGTGGTCGTCCGGATCGCTACTGCTGCTCGACATCGGCGGCGGCTCGCTCGAGATCGCAGCGGGCGCGGACGAATACCCGGACACCGCGGTGTCCCTCCCGCTCGGAGCCGGACGCAGCACGATCGGGTTCCTGCACGACGACCCGCCGACCGACGACCAGCTCACGGCGCTGCGCGATCACGCCAGGGCCACCCTTGCCGAAGCGGTCGGGCAGTTCTCCGGCCGGGGACCCGAGCACGTCATCGGCACGTCCAAGACCATCCGTTCTCTCGCCCGGCTGGCCGGCTCGACGGCGAGCGGCCCCGGCGGCACCGAGCGCAGCCTCCTGCGCCGCTCCGAGCTGGCGGACTGGGTGCCCCGACTGGCGCAGCTGCCGGCCGACGCGCGCACCGCGCTGCCCGGCATCACCGCCGACCGCACGTTCCAGATCGTGGCCGGCGGCGTGGTGCTGCGGGAGGCCATGCGCGCCCTCGACGTCGCCGAGCTCGAGGTGTGCCCGTGGGCACTGCGCGAGGGCATCATCCTCCGCTATCTCGACCACCTCGACTGACGCGACCGCGAGATTTGCGCCGAATGTGGCGATGGGCACCGGCGCCTAGCGCAACATTTGCGGCAGATCTGGCGACGACTACGGCCAGCGGCGCTCGACTCCGTCGAGGATGAGGTCGAGGCCCGTGGCGAACTCCTCGTCGTAGTCGTAGCCCGCCTGCGCGAGCTCGGCGACGACCTCCACGAGGTACGGGAAGTACTGCGCCAGCTCGGGAGGTACCGACTGCTCCTTCTCGGCCGCCACCTTCCCCGACTCCTCCGGGGTGTCGAACGGGAGGGTCTTCTCCTGCAGGGCGAACCCGTACACGTAGGCGTCGAGCACCGAGGTGACGTGCACGGTGGTGCGGAAGGGGTAGCCGGCCTCGCGCAGGCAGCCCATCATCGCGTTGTGCGCGGCGAGGTTGGCGGGCCCGGGGCGGATCCGCGACTCCATCAGGCCGACCGCCCACGGATGACGCCGCAGCGCCCCCCGAAGGGACACCGCCCGAGCGCGCATCGCCTCGCGCCAGGTGGCGCCGGCCGGCGGCTCGACCTCCGCCCAGACCAGGTCGACCATCCCGTCGACGAGCTCGTCCTTGTTCGCGACGTGCTTGTAGAGCGCCATCGGCACGACGCCCAGCTCGGAGGCGAGCGAACGCATCGAGAGGGCGTCGAGGCCGACGGCGTCGGCACGCTCGAGCGCGCGGCGCAGGACAGCATCGCGGGTCAGGCGTGGGCGAGCGGGCTCGGACATGGCGCTTCCCTTCGGCGTGGATGGTGACGGGAGGACGGGTATTGACAAGGTGTACGGTGTACACCTATCGTGCAGGTGTACGGCGTACACCATCCTAGCCCGCTCCACCCGAACCGAGGCCACCATGTCCACCCAACAACAGCCCACCGAACATATGTCCACCGAACACCAGCCCGCCGATCGCCGTCGCGTGCTCACCGCCGGCGTCCTCTTCCTCGTCACATTCGTCTCCGCCATCGCCGGCGTGCAGCTCTACGCCCCGGTGCTCGACGATCCCGGCTACGTGCTCGGCGCCGGCGCGGACGCGCGCGTGGTGCTCGGCATCCTCTGCGAAGTCGTGCTGATCGTCGCGAATCTGGGCACGGCTCTCGCGCTCTACCCGATCCTCCGCCGCCGGGCCGAGGGGTTCGCGCTCGCCTACGTGGTCGCGCGCATCATGGAGTGCGTCTTCATCGCGGTGGGGATGCTGTGCGTGCTGACGGTCGTGACGCTGAGGCTCCGGGCCGCAGCGCTCGGCGACCAGGAGGCCGTCACGGTGTCGGCGAACCCGCTCGTCGCCCTCCGCAACTGGACGTTCCTCCTCGGCCCCGGCTTCGTCGCCGGCCTCGGCAACGGCGTGCTGCTCGGCTGGCTGCTGCTGCACTCGGGGCTGGTGCCGCGACCAATGGCGATCGTCGGGATCGTCGGCGGCTCGCTCGTGGCGCTCTCGGGCGTCGGCGTGCTCTTCGGTCTCTGGACCCAGGGATCGACGGTCTCCGCGGTCGCGACGCTGCCGGAGATCGTGTGGGAGGCGTTCCTGGGCGTCTACCTCACCTTCGTCGCCCTCACGCGGCGGCAGCAGCGCCGCAGGGCCGCACGTGTCACGGCGAGCAGCCCTCAGACCTCCGCCGCATGACGGCCGCGGCGCGGCGCACCGGCGCCGAGCCGGCCGTCGTGCAGCTCCAGCACGCGATCCGCGCGCGCCATCAGCAGCGGGTCGTGCGTCGTCACTACGGCGGCCACGCCGCTGCCGTGCACGAGCTCGACCAGGAGGTCCATGATCTGCCGCCCGGTCACGCTGTCCAGCTGCCCGGTCGGCTCGTCGGCGAAGAGGAGCGGAGGGTCGGCAGCGAGCGCGCGGGCGATTCCGACGCGCTGCTGCTGGCCGCCGGAGAGCTCGGTCGGCCGCTGCCGCGCGTGTGCCGCCAGGCCCACCCGATCGAGCAGCTCGGCGACGCGAGCGTCGCGCTCGGCGGGTGGAGTGCCGAGCAGTCGCAGCGGCACTTCCACGTTCTCCGCCGCCGAGAGGACGGGGATGAGGCCGAACGACTGGAATACGAACCCGACGCTGCGCTGACGCAGAGCGACGAGAGCGGCCTCGTCGGCCGTCCCGACCTCCACGCCGTCGACCACGACCCGCCCCGAGGTCGGCCGGTCGAGCCCGCTGAGCACGTTGAGCAAGGTCGTCTTGCCGGAGCCCGAGCGGCCCTTGATCACCACCAGCTCGCCGCGGTGGACGTCGAGCGTCGCCTCGGCGAGCGCGACCACCGGCCCCGCCGCGGTCTCGAACACGCGGCTGACGCCGGCGGCGACCAGCAGCGGCCCGTCGGGCGACGGCTGCGCCTGCTCGGCCACGGTCTCAACGCTCGTCATCGGCGGCCTCCTGCCGGGTCGAGGTCTTCGGCGCGTTCGGGGTCGGGTCCGCATCCGGCCGGACGTGCGGCCAGACCCCGACGTGGTCAGCCTCGAGGGCGAGTCGCACGCGCTCGCGCATCCCGAGGGTGGTCAGGTACTCCTGCGGGAGCTGGAGGCGGCCGACCCGGTCGAGGACGGCGTACTCCTCGGCGATCGTGTGCTCGTCACCCTCGGCCGTGACGCCGGTGCGGCGGAGGACCTCCGTCGCCGTGCGGCCGTCGCGGATCTGCACCGTGCGGGCGACGTGATCGGACACGGTGGGGTCGTGGGTGACGATCAGCGTCGTCACGCCGAGCTCGCGGTTGACGCCGCGCATGGCCTCCAGAACTTCGGCACTCGTCGCCTCGTCGAGCTCGCCCGTCGGCTCGTCGGCCAGCAGCACGCGCGGCTCGTTGGCGAGCCCGACGGCGATGGCGACGCGCTGCTGCTCGCCGCCGGACATCTCGGCCGGCGTGCGGTCGGCGCAGTGGTCGACCTCCAAGAGATCGAGGAGCTCGCTCGAGCGGCTCTCCCGGCCAGGCGTGCGGCCCAGCGACATCGCCAGAGCCAGGTTCTCGCGCGCGGTGAGGTAGCCGAGGAGGTTGCGGGAGGTCTGCTGCCAGACGAAGCCGACCGTGCGGCGCCGGTAGTCGACGCGCTCGCGCGACGACAGGGTGAGGAGGTCGCGGCCGGCGACGGTCACCGACCCGGCGGTCGGCTTGTCGAGGCCCGACAGGATGCCGAGAAGCGTCGACTTGCCGGAGCCGGAGGCGCCGACGATCGCGACGAGCTCCCCGCTGTCGACGCTCAGGGTCAGGCCCTGCAGCGCCTGGACCTCCACGCCGTCGGCGGTGAAGATGCGCACGAGGTCGGAGCAGCGGATCGCGGCGTCGGCGCGCACGGCGTCCGGACGGCGCTCGGCGGTCGCGTCCGGCGCGACGGCCGCTGCGGGAAGGGTCTCCTGCGTCGTCATCCTGGTCATTGTCCTCCTGTCGACGGAAGGTCTCCGGCCGCCCGCAGCACGGCGGCCGGCGACGAGCGGCGCGCCCCCGCGAGGGCCACGAGCGTGGCGACCGCCGCGACGGCCGCGAATCCGGCGAGCGCGGCGGCGCTCAGCCATGGGTCTCCGGCGACCTCGGGCTGAACCGGGCTTCCGGTGAAACCGCGGAGATCGAGCGGGCCGAGCACGATCCCCGGCAGCATCAGCCCGACGACCGCGCCGGCGACGAGACCGATGACGAGCACGGGACCGAGCTCCCAGGCGAGCACTCCGGCGGTCTGCCGCGCGCTGAAGCCGACCGTGCGCAGCGTCGCCACCAGCCGGACGCGGGCAGCGGTGTTCATCACCAGCGTGAGCACCAGCGCCGCGACGCACAGCAGTACCGTCAGCGCGATCGAGAGCAGCGCGATCGCCTCGGTGCCCGCCACCAGTGGGGAGGCACGGAGAGCCGCGCGCTCGGCGACCGCGTCGCCCACCAGGGCGCCCGATCCGCCGATGCGGGCGAGCCCGGCGTGCACGCGTGCCGCGTCGGCGCCGGGCGCCAGCGCGACCAGCACCGTCTGCGGGGAGCCGGTGACCCCGCTCGAGGGCGGCAGCGTCGAGCGGTCGACGATCGCCCAGCGGCTGTCGCGCACGTAGACGCCCGGCGCGAAGTCGAGCTCGGTGACAGCGAGGTGCACGTTCGTGCCCTGGCCGACGATGAGGGCGCTCGTGACCGGGATGCGGCTCTCCCACCCGCCGAGCACCGCCCCTGTGCGCCCGGGCATCCCGCCGGTCAGCAGCGTCGCGAGCCGGGCGGAGGCCGGGAGGTCGCGCTGGACGGCCTCCAGCTGCTTCGGGTCGACGAGGTACCCGGAGACGACCTCCCCGGTGCCTCCGGCGGTGATCGTGATGCCGCCCGCCCAGTCGACCGTCGCAGTGGCCGCGACGCCCGAGATGCGTTTCACCGCGGCCAGCTGGTCGCCGCTCAAGGAGGAGGCCGCCGTCAGTGACAGGTCGGAGCCGATCCTGGCACGCGCGCCCTGGTCGAGGCCGTCGCGCGAGGTGGCCAGCACGCTCACCGAGAACAGGGCGATGCTCACGCCGGCTACCAGCGCGAACACCGGCCAGAGCACGGCGCCGCGGCCGCCGCGGGCTCCGGTTCCGCGCGCGCCGGACGCGCCGAGGAAGGCGACGGCTCCCCGTCCGCGACGGAACACCCCGGCGAGCCAGCCGAGCGGGACGACCGTCACGCGCAGCACGAGCACGCACGCGGCCAGTGCGACGAGCACGGGGGTGAGCGCGACGAGCGGGTCGACCTCCAGACCCCCGCCGGAGGCCGAGAGTCCGCGGCGCGCCAGCAACACCACGCTGAGCACCGCCAGGCCGACCACCGTGACCTCGGCGACCCATGCCCACCGTGACCGGGCGGGCGGCGCCACGGGACGAGGCGCCAGCGAGCCGGCGGCGAGCACGAGCGCGACCGGCGGCGCCAGCGCGCAGAGCGCGGCGAGCAGCACGGGCAGCAGTACCGGCGTCGCGCCCGGCGTCACGGCGAACGCGATCGCGAGCCCGACGATCGACGCCGGAACGGAGGCCAGCGCGCCGTCGAGCGCGAGACTCCCCCGCAACCGGCCGGGCGACGCTCCGCGCGCAGCCATGAGCGCGAGCGCCTCCCTGCGGCGGGCGACCACGAGACGGGCGCCCAGCGCGAGGACCGTCAGAGCGACGACGAGCGGGCCGGCCGCGAGGATCGCGAAGAGCGTTTCGGCCGGCTGCGCGCGGCTCTGGAAGCCGTCGAGCGGCCCCTGAAGGCTGGTGCTGAAGGTGAGCGGAACGGGCACGCCGGCGACCGACGCCACGGGCGGGAGGGCGAGGAAACCGCCGAGGGCGCTCCGCACGGCCGTCAGGTCGTCGACCTCGAACGCCGCCGGCCGCACCGGGAACCACAGCGACGCGACGGCCGCGTCGAACGCCGGCGCGACCGTCGGCCACGAACCGGCGTCCAGCCACACGATCGCCCCGAACTGCTTGCCGGAGTCGCCGCCGTCGACGAAGTGACCGCGGGTGCGGACGGCGTCCAGACTCCAGAAATCGGCGGCGGCGTCCTTCGGCGCGACGATCCCGACCAGCTTCAGACGGAGGCCGCCCTCGGTGGCGGTACGCCGCTCGCCGCCGAGAGTCCAGCCCAGGAGCTTCGCGGCGTCGCGGGTGATCACGACCTCCACGACGGCGCCGCCGGTCGACACGCCGGCGACGGGCGCCGGCCAGGCTCCCTCCACGAGTCTCGCCTGCGCACGCAGGCCCCGGTACGCCTCGACGCCGACGCTGAACCGGCTGTTGGCAGCGGCGTCCGATGGAGGCTCGATGGAGACGTCGGTGCTCCTCATGGCCGACTCGCCCGGGCCGGTGACCTGACGGAGCGGCGGCTTCAGCGCTGCGTGCACCGACGTCGCGATGCCGGGGAGGCCGCGCCAGACCGCGGCGGGATCGAGGATCGGCCCCGCGGTGAAGGTTCCGGTGCGGATGGTCGTCGTCAGGTCGCGCCCGCCCGCGCCGGCCTGGGTCAGCTCGTGCCGCAACTCGGCTGTGAGCAGGCCGCCTGCCACTCGCGGCCAGGCGGCGAGCGCAATGGTGACGACCACCGTGACCGCCGCGAGCAGCAGGAGGCCGCCGCGGAACGCCGTCAGGGCGCGCAGTGCGAGGCCGGCGTCGGTGAGGCGCGAGGCGCGGGACGTGGTCGGGCGGGAGTCGGGCGTCATCGGGTCTCCTCCCGGTACGCGGTGTCGGCGGCCTGGCGCCGTACGCCGGCGCCGTAGCCCCAGACCGCGACGGCGAGGGCTGCCACCAGCGCGACCACCCCGAGGGTCATCCCGACCGGGTCGACCCTGCCCTGCACCGACAGCGTCGGCGGCGCGGTGACGACCGAGAGGCGGGCGAGCGTGTTGCCGACGAGCAGCACGACCACGACGCCGCCGAGGAGGCCGAAGACACCGGCCGCGCAGGCGACGCCGATGACCTCCAGCCGTCGCGCCCACGCCTGCTGTCGACCGGAGAGACCGACCGCGCGCAGCACGACGACCTCCCCGCGCCGGCGGCGGAGCGCCGCGGTGATCGCCGCGACCACCGCCGCGACGGCCAGCAGCGCGCACCCCGCCGCACCCAGCCAGGTGCTGATGACGGCCCCTCCGAGGAACCGGGCGACGAAGGCGCCGGAGGCCGTGCTCACGGAGGCGTCGGGGCCGACCTTCGCGCGCACGGCGTCGGCTACGGTACCGGCATCCGCGGCGCCGTCGGTGGCCAGCCACACGGAGGAGGCCCTCGAGACCGAGGCCGACGACCGCAGCAGCTCGGCGGTGAGCGCGGGCAGGTCGGCGAAAACGGCGCGCTCCGCCGAGGTGCCGGGGAGCGCGGGCACGATCGCCGCGACCCGCCCCTGGAGGTCGCCGACCGCACTGCGCACCTCGATGCGCTGACCCACCTGGAGCGCGTTGTCCTGCGCGAGCGCGGTGGTGACCGCGAGCGGGAGTGCGGACGCGCCGCGCGGCACGAACCGCACCGACGCGTCCCCGGTGAGCGAGGCGCCGCGCGCCCCCAGCGGGCCATCGTCGCGGAACGCGCCCGATGAACCGAAGGCCGCGGGTGCAGAGACCCAGCTGCCGGCGCCGCGCGGGAGGCCGGCCACCCGCAGGCCGAGGTCGACGGCGCCGTCCGGAGCCTCCAGAGCCACGTCGAGCGCGACGAGGCGGGTGGCGCCAGCCGGGAGCGGGAAGGTGATCGTGGCGGGGGCGGCCGACGGCACGACGGTCCCGGTCACCGGCACCACCTCCCCGGTGGAGGTCGCCAGCCACGCGGTACCACCGGCCGCGACGGCGTCACCCACGCCGGCTGTCACCGCGGCGTGCGCGGTCAGCGTGTGCGAGCCCGCCGGGAGCTCGGCTCCCGCGAGAGCGCCCTTCACCTGCAGGCGGCGCGATAGGTCGCCCGTGTCGAGCAGGTAACCGCCGATCGGCAGCAGTGTCGACAGCTCGCCGGCGTTCGCGGCGACCACCGCGATGTCGGAGTCGCCGACCGTCCCGTCGTCGACGATCGCGGGCGAGACCGCCGTCACCCCGGGCACGGTGGCCAAGCTCGCGGCTCCGGAGGTGTCGGCCGGGCCGTGCGGGCTCCCGCTCACCCCGAGATCGGTGCGCACGGCCGCGCCGTTCACCAGCAGGGCGGAGTCGCGCAGGAAGCCGGTGAACGTCCCGGCGTAGCCGGCGGCGAACGTCAGCGAGCCGACCGCGAGCACGATGAGCGCGACCGGTCCGGCGAAAAGCGCGACACCGCGACCCACCTGGCGGGCGGGCAGCACACCGGCGACACCGCGGCCACGCCCGGCGACGCGCTCGACGGCGGCCGAGACCGGCCCGAACAGCAGGAGGCCGATCAGCGCGATCGCGCACAGCACCGCCGCGGGCGCGACCACCCCGGTGGGATCGACCGCGTCGGATCCGCCGCCGACGGCCGGTCCGAACGCCACGAAGCGCCACAGTGTCACCGCCGCGGCGATGACCGCCAGCACGGTGAGGCCTCCCGACACGACGACCCGGCCGCGCCCGGCCTCCACCGCCCCCGGAGAATCAGAGGCGGCGCGCGCGGAGAAGACGACCGTGAGCGTCGACGCGAGGACCGCCATCGCGACGGTCAGCAGCGGCGGCAGCAGCATGTCGAGCGCCTGGGAGGGCGGAGCGACCGTGACCAGGAGGACGACCTGGGCCGCGGCAGTGCCGACGATCGTCGCGAGCACAGCGACGATGCCGGATTCGACGGCCGTCGCCCCGGCGAGGGTCGGGATGGTGACACCGCGCGATCGCAGCAGTCGCGTCTCGACCCTCCGGGCGCCGGCCAGCAGCTGGGCGAGCAGCACGAGGGCGATCGCCGAACAGGCGGCGAGCACGGCGAGCGGAACCGGGATGACGGCGTGCAGAGCGACGACCGAACGCTGCATCGCCGCGACCGTCGCCGTCGCGTCGCCCTCGGCGGAGAACGGACTGCTGCCCGCCGTCGAGTCGCCGCTCAGCTCGCCGGCCGCGCCCGCCAGGGCATGGTGGAGGCGCGGGAGCTGGGCAGCGGTCGCCCGCCGGGCGTCGGGCGTCACAACCCAGCTGCCGGTAAGGCCGTCGCTCGCCGCACTCGCGGTCGCCGCATCCACGACGACCCGGCCGTCCGTTCCGGCCTGACCGTCGGTCAGGCCGAGCCAGGCGGGCGCGGACGGATCGGTGGGCCGCCACAGGCCGGTCACCTCCACCGGGACCGGCGCCGAACCGCCCTGCAGCTGCAGCCGGTCGCCGACGCGGAGCGAATGGGCGCGCGCGAAGGCCTCGTCGACGGCGGCCTGGCCGCTCGCGTCGGGCCAGCGGCCTCCGGACACGACGACGCGCGAGTGGAGGTCGTCGCCGGCCACGAGGAGCAGCGCTGTGCCGCCTCCCACCACGGGGACCTGCGGAGCGGAGAAGGCGCCGGCGACACTCACCGGCAGCCGCTCGAAGCGGTGTGCGAGAACACGGCGGACCTCCGCGTCCTGCGCCGTCAGATCGGACAGCGCAGACGACTCCAGCGCCAGGGAGGTCACGGCTGCCGGCTCGTCGGCGAGGGTGGCCCGCACAGCGGCGGTCGGCGACCGGAACGCGAGCCCGGACATCACGCTCGCGAGCGCGGCGACCACCACGATGACGAGACCGGTCGCGACGAGGGTTCCGCGCTGGGCCCTGCTGCGCTGCAGCCAGAACGACCGTTGCCGGCGCGCGCCTGCCCCCGCCCGGCCCTCCCTCGCACGCATTCCCTCAACCTAGCGTGCGATCACGCAGGCACCGTGCGCCGCGACGCTGTTTCGCGCGCCTTTCCGCGCCTTTCGGCCTCGGCGTCAGCGTGCGGGCAGCGCCGCATCCAGCGCAGGCTCGTGGAGGTTCGCGCCGCCGCGGTAGCGGGCGGCTGGGTGCCGCTCGGGGAGTCGGTTGCGGCCGTCGCCGAAGAGGCGCTCGCGCAGCGTGGCCGACCGCTCGCCCTCCTGCGGCAACCGGCCGCGGCGGCGCAGCTCGGGGATGACCAGGTCGGCGAAGTCGCGCGCCGTCTCGAACGAGTGGTACTGGCGCAGGTTGATGCCGTCCAGGCCGTCCTCGTCGAGCCAGCGCTCGATCTCGTCGGCCACCGTCTTCGCATCGCCGACCACCAGGAAGCGGTCGTCCCGGCCGTTCTTCACGAAGTCGAGTGCCTGGCCCACGGTCTTGTCCAGCGGGAGGAACGGCACCCGCTCCGCCGGGAACTCCGCTCGCGCCAGGGCCTCCCGCACGGTGATGTCGCGCGGGAACGCCGTCAGATCGACCGGGAGGCTGCTGTGCGCGAGGATGCCGTCGAGGCTGGAGTGCTGCTGGTACAGCCTCCACTTGTCTTCGGCCTCCTCGGTCGTGCGCCCGACGATCACGCCCGCCATCGCGATGAACTTGACGTCGTCGCGTTGCCGGTCGTGCCGTTCGGCGGCGTCGCGCATCCCGTCGGCGTTGCGGCGGAATTCCTCGCTCGTGCGGCCGCCGGTGAAGACGACCTCGGCGTGCCGGCCGGCGAACTCGATGCCTGCAGGCGACCCGGTCGCCTGGAACAGCACGGGCGTGCGTTGCGGCGACGGGTGCACGATGTGCGGCCCGGCGACGCGGTGCCGCTCGCCGACGTGGTCGATGTACCGCACCTTGGAGGGGTCGGTGAAGACGCGCGCCTCGCGGTCGGCGATGACGGCGTCGTCGTCCCAGGAGCCCTCCCACAGCTTGTAGAGCACGTCGAGGTACTCCTCAGCCCGGCGGTAGCGCTCGTCGTGCGGCACCTCGTCGTCGAGCCCGAAGTTGCGGGCGGCGTTGGGGAGGTACGAGGTCACGATGTTCCACCCGATCCTCCCCTTGGTGAGGTGGTCGAGGGTCGACATGCGGCGGGCGAACGCGAACGGCGGCTCGTACGTGGTCGAGAAGGTGACGCCGAAGCCCAGGCGCTCGGTCACTGCAGCCATCGCCGGCACGAGCAGCAGCGGGTCGAGGTTCGGGCTCTGGAGGCCCTCCCGCAGCGCGGTCTCGGGGCCGCCGCGGAACACGTCGTACGCGCCGATGACGTCGGCGAGGAAGATGCCGTCGAAGCCGCCGTGCTCCAGCAGCTGCGCGAGCTCCAGCCAGTAGTCGAGGTCGGCGAAGCGCTCGCGGTTGTTGCCGGGAAGCGGCCACAGCCCGTGCGTGATGTGGCTCACGCACGCCATCTCGAACAGGTTGACGAAGAGCTGCTTGGGTTCGGTGGTCATGCGTCGGTGCCTTCCGGGGTGTCGCGGGTG
This sequence comes from Leifsonia sp. Leaf336, assembly GCF_001423695.1. Classification (GTDB taxonomy): domain Bacteria; phylum Actinomycetota; class Actinomycetes; order Actinomycetales; family Microbacteriaceae; genus Leifsonia. The sequence goes on along the minus strand of NZ_LMOZ01000002.1, from coordinate 242,988 downwards.
GTGCTGTCGAGGCCCGGGGCGAACTCCGGGATCGCGGCGATCAGATCACGAGTGTACGGCTGCTGCGGGCGCTCGAAGACGTCTTCGGCTGTGCCCTCCTCGACCACGCGGCCGTCCTTCATCACCAGCACGCGGTCGCTGAGGTGGCTGATGACGCCGAGGTCGTGCGAGATGAAGAGGTACGCGGCCCCCGACTCCCGCTGCAGAGCGACGAGGAGGTCGAGGATCTGCGCCTGGATGGTCACGTCGAGCGCCGAGACGGCCTCGTCGAGCACGATCACGTCGGGTCGCGGCGCCAGGGCGCGGGCGATCGCGACCCGCTGCCGCTGGCCTCCCGAGAGCCGCAACGGGAACCGAGGCAGCACCTCCGCGCTCAGGCCGACCTGCGCCAGGAGTTCGAGCACGCGGGCGTCCCGCTCGGCGGAGCCCGCGAACGGCTCCGCGCGGAGGGCGTCGAGCAGGATGCGCTCGACGGTCCAGCGCGGGTCGAACGAGCTCAGCGGGTCCTGGTAGACGACCGAGATGCGGCGGCGCAGCGCGCGGCGGCGCGCCTCCGGGAGCGACGACCACTCGTGCCCGAGCAAGCGCACGTCGCCCGCGTCGAGGTGCTCCAGGCCAAGGGCGAGCTTGGCGGTCGTGCTCTTGCCTGAGCCCGACTCGCCCACGATGCCGAGCGTCTCCCCCGCGTGCAGCGTGAACGAGACGCCGTCGACCGCACGGGTCACGGTGCCGTCGGAGGTGTGGAAGCGCTTGACGAGGTCGCGCGCCTCCAGCACCGGCTCGCCGATAGGCAGGCGCGGCGCCGGATCGGGTGCGCCGGGCGTGAGCGCGCGTCCCCGCGTCGCCTCGCCGGGCGCGGCGGCGATGAGTGCGCGCGTGTACGCGTTCTCCGGCGCGGCGAGCACCCGCTCGGCCGGCCCCTGCTCGAGCACCTCCCCGCCGCGCATCACCAGGATGTGGTCGGAGAGGCGCGCGACGACGGACAGGTCGTGGCTGATCAGGATGATGGAGGCGCCGCGCTCCTTCATGGCCTCCAGCTGCGCGAGCACCTGAGCCTGCACGGTCACGTCGAGCGCCGTCGTCGGCTCGTCGGCGATCACGATGTCGGGGTCGAGCGCGATCGCGGAGGCGATCAGCGCCCGCTGCCGGAGCCCGCCCGAGAGCTGGTCGGGACGCTGGCGGGCGCGCACCGCCGGGGCGGGCACCCCCACCCGCTCCAGCAGTTCCAGCACCCGGGCCTTCCGCGCCGCCCGGTTCCCCCAGCGGTGCAGGCGCAGCGCCTCGGCGATCTCCTTGCCCACGGGTCGCAGCGGGTCGAGCGAGACGAGGGCGTCCTGCAGCACGAAGCCGACGTCCCGACCGCGCACGCGCCGCCACTGCCGCGCGGTGAAGGCGCGCGCGTCCTCGTGGTGCAGCTCCAGCGCGTCGGCATCCACCGTGGCGTTGCGGCCGGCAAGGCCGACCAGGCTGCGTGCGGTGACCGACTTGCCCGAGCCCGACTCGCCCACGATCGCGACGCACTGGCCGGGCAGCAGGTCGAAGCTCACCCCGGACACGATGGGCCTGTGCACACCGTCGACGGTGAAGCCGGCGCGGAGGTTGCGCACCCGGAGGCGGACGGCGGGCCAGTCGAGCTCGCCCAGTTCGTTGGCGCCGACGTCCTCCGCAGTGCTCTGCTCGGCGATGCTCACGATCGCTCCCCCTTCTCCAGGCGCGCCTGGATGTACCGGCCGATGGTGGTCGCGGCGAGCGCGACGGCGACGATGACGAGACCCGGGACGACGACGAGCCACCAGGCCGTGGTGAGGTAGGCGCGCCCCGCGTCGAGCAGGGCGCCCCACTCGGAGGCGGGCGGCGCGACGCCGAGACCGAGGAACGAGAGGCTCGACGCCCACACGATGGACTGACCGATCGACAGCGCGAACACGGCGACCAGCGGCCGCAGCGCGTTCGGGAGGATGTGTGCGCGCACGATCCGCCAGCGCGAGTGGCCGAGGGCGGTCGCGGCCTCCACATAGCCCGAGTTGCGCGCGCCGAGGATCTGGCCGCGGATCATGCGCGCATACCCGGGCGCGGTGCCGACTCCGACGGCGAGCACCTGCGTCGCCGCGCTCGGCCCCGCGATGGCGATGAGCAGCAGCGCCAGCAGGAGGGCGGGGAAGGTGAACAGGATCTCCACGAAGCGGTCAACGACCAGGGCGACGGGCTTGACGCCGAGCGCGGCGAGCGTGCCGAGGATCAAGGCGAGACCGATGCTCACGGCAGCGGCTCCCACGCCGATGGTGAGCGAGTCGCGCGCACCCCAAACGATGCGGGTGTAGAGGTCGCGGCCCGACTCGTCGGTTCCGAACGGGTGCGCCCAACTCGGCGGCTGCAGCGCGGCGCCGTAATCGATGGCGGTCGGGAGGTGCGTCGTGAGGAGCTGCGGCGCGATCACCGCCACGAGCAGGAGGGCCGCGAACGCGATCGCGAGGTACAGGCCCCACGGCGCGCGGGCGAGTCGGGAGGCCGCGGACTGCCGGACCGCGGGTGCGCCGCCCGTCCGTTTCGGCGACGCGCTGGTGAGGGAGGTCATGACAGCTCCAACCGGGGGTCGATCACGGTGTAGACGACGTCCACGATGAGGTTCGCAGCCACGTAGACCACGGCGACCAGGGTCACGATCCCGGTGACGACCGGCAGATCCTGCGAGTTGACGGCGGTGACCAGTACGGAGCCGATGCCCGGGCGGGAGAAGATCGACTCCACGATCACGGCGCCCGACAGCGTGGCGCCGAGCGCCCACCCGGAGAGCGTGACCGCGGGGATCACCGCGTGCCGCAGGACGTGACGCAGGCGGATGCCCCACTCCCCCATGCCGCGCATCCGGGCCGAGAGCACGAACGGCTGGTCGAGCGAGCGCTCGAACTCGGTGCGCACGCTCTGCGCCATGAAGCCGGCGAGCGGGATGGCGAGCGTGAGCGCGGGCAGCACGATGCCGTTGGGCGCCGAGCCGCTGATGATCGGGAACCAGCGCAGCCCCAGCCCGAAGACGAGCAGCAGGATGATGCCGAGCCAGTAGGCGGGCAGCCCGGCGGTCACGACGTCCACGGTCGAGCCGAGTGCGCCGACCCGCGGGCCGCGGCCGGCGGTCAGCGTGACCCAGACGACCATGATCACCCAGGCCAGCGCGATCGCGGTGAGCGAGAGGGTGACGGTGCTGCCGAGCTGCTCGCCGATGATCGCGGTGACCGGCCGGTACTGCTGATACGAGTCGCCGAAGTCGCCGCTGACCAGTCCGCGGAGGTAGTCGAGGTACTGCACGATGACCGGCCGGGTCAGGCCGTACTGCGCGCGGATCTGCTCGAGCTCCGCCGGCGTGCGCAGCTGCACCTGGCCGGCGCGGATGTTGAGGATGGTCGTCGCCCGGTCGCCCGGGAGCGCGAGCTGGGCGAAGAACGCCACCGTCGCCGCGCCCCAGAGCACCACGGCCGCCGCCCCCACCTTCTTCAGGACGGTGAGGACCACCGCCCGCCCGCGCCGGGGCCGGACGGTCGTGACGACCGCCCCGGCCTCGGCCACGGCTGCGGCCTGGAGCTCACGTGGTGAGGCAGCCCTACTTGGTGAGATAGGCGTCATAGAACGTCGGCCCTCCCTGTGCGTGCTCCTGCCAGACGCCGTGCAGCTTCGGCGACACGGCGAGCGTGCTCAGCCGGTCGTAGACGCCGATCGAGAGGGCGTGCTGCGCGATGTAGTCCTGCGCCTTCTGGTAGTCGGCGTTCTGCTGCTCGATCGTCGCCGCGGAGTTGCCGTCGAGGATGTACTGGGCGAGCACCGGGTCGTTGTAGAAGGCGCTGTTGCTGAAGTTCGGGTCGTCGGCGGTGGACGGCCTCCAGTTGATGTAGAGGATGCCCGCCGTGACGGAGGTCCAGTAGCCGGCCTGGAGGTCGTAGGCGTCCGGCCCGGAGTACTTGCCCGAGAAGAACTCGCTCTGCGGCACCGGAATCAGCTTGACGTCGAAGCCGACCTTGCTCGCCTGCTCCTTGACGCCCTGCAGGATGGCAGCGCCGTCGGCGTTGATGATCGAGCCGGCGCCGTAGGGCAGCCGCACGGTCAGCGCCTGGCCGTCCTTCTCACGGACGCCGTCGCTGTTCTTCTGGCTCCAGCCGGCGGCATCGAGGAGGGCGTTCGCCTTCTTCGCGTCCTGGGTGTACCAGTCGGCGGCCTTCTGGCTGTAGCCGGGGGTCGCCTGGCTGACGCCGCCGTTGCCCTCCGACGGGATGACCCCGCGGCCGATCGTGTTCACGATCTCGGGGCGGTCGAGGCTGTAGGCGAACGCCTGGCGCACCTTCTCGTCGGTGAACGGGCCCTTCGCGGTGTTGAACGAGATCTGCTGCGGGCGGCCGGGGGTGACGAACTTCTCGAGCTGGTAGCCACCGCTCTTCAGCACGCTCCACTGCACGGAGGGCACGTCGTAGATCGCGTCGACCTGGCCTCCCTGCAGCGCGGCCACGCGGGTGGTCGGATCGGCGACGAACTTCCAGTCGATGGTGTCGACGTAGGCCGGGCCGGTGTGCTTGGCGTTCGCGGGCGGCGAGGTGTAGTCCTTGTTCTTCTTCAGGATGATGTCCTGGCCGCGGTTCCACTTGTCGACGGTGAACGCGCCGGAGCCGATCGGGGCCTCGCAGTTCTGCTCCTTGGTGCGGGTCTGCAGCGCGTGCTGCGACTGGATGCCGAAGTAGCCCTGCGAGAGGTTGTCCGCGAGCCGTGGATACGGGTGGCTCAGGTTGATCTGGAGGGTCTGGTCGTCGATCGCCTGGGCCGACTTGTAGTAGCCGTCGAGCCACACCTTGGCGGTGCTGTTGCCGCCCTGGACCCAGTAGTCGAAGTTGTAGGCGACGGCCGCCGCGGTGAGCGGTGTGCCGTCGGTGAACTTCACGCCCTTCTTGAGCGTGAAGGTCCAGGTCAGCCCGTCGTCGGACTGCTTCCACGCGGTGGCGAGCCACGGGACGACCTTGTGGTTCTCGTCGAGCGAGGTGAGGTTGTCGAGCACCTGATACGACAGGTACGCCTGCTCGATCCAGCCTCCGAAGACGCAGGCGGGCTCCTGCTGGTGGGCGTAGACGATGGTGCCGCCGTCGACCTTCTGGCCGCCGCCGGTCGCGGCGTCCGAGCCGCCGGCGCAGGCGGCGAGGGCGAGCACGCTGCTGAGCGCGACGGCGGCGCCGGCGAGGGTGCGGAGGGAACGGGAACGCATGGGATCTCCTGGAGCGGGTCGGGGATTGCTGAGGACGCGGGACGGGATGCAGCCCAGGATGCGGCCGTTCGCAACAGCGGTCGAGCCTGCGTGACCGTCTGTTTCGCCCGCGAAACACGGCGTCACGGAAGCTCGCGCTCCTCCGCGGGACATGCGATGGGCAGGGGTGGTGCGGGGGCGCACGACCCTCCTATGCTCCGGGCGGGGGATGACGTCGGGGAGCACTCATGAAAGTCACCAGCAGCAGCGGACCGTTGTCCGCACAGGCCATCGCCGGCAACGACGTCGTCCTGATCGGAATCGACCACGACCAGGCGACCATGCCGGGAGTCCACGGCTTCGGCATCGAACGACTCGACCACACGGCGGGTGAGCACCGCTGGCTGCCCAACCGGCTGCGGTTCACCGGGGCGCCGGCGGGCACGTGGACGACGGACGTGAACCCCCTGCAGACGTTCCTCTGGGGCGATTACACCGCCAAGGAGGGCCACGACTACACCTACATCGTCCACAGTCTGGAGGGGACGCCGGGCCAGGTGCTGACCTCCCGCGAGACGGTGACCCTGCCGATCTCGACGGCCCAGCCCGCGCAGCAGGGCGTGTGGTTCAACCGCGGGGTCATCTCGTCGCAGGCCTACGCCGAGCGCTTCCACAACGCCGAGCCGCAGGACGTCCCCAACAACGCGGCCTGGACCTGGCTCTCCCGCGGGCTCGAGGAGGCCCTCCTCGCGTTCATCGGGAGGGCGCAGGACGCGAGCTGGGAACTGCACGGGTCGTTCTACGAGTTCCAGCTGCCCGCGGTGCTCGGCGCGTTCGGCGTCGCCGCGCACGCCGGGGCCTCCGTGCAGCTCATCGTCGACGACGGCAACCCGAAGAACCACGACGCGGTGACCACCGCGGGCATCGACGACCTCGTCGCGCGGTGGCGGGCGCACGCGAGGATCCCGCACAACAAGTTCATCGTGGCCTCCCACGCCGGTGCGCCCGTCGCGGTCTGGACAGGATCGACGAACGTCACCACCAACGGCGTCTTCGGCCAGTCGAATGTCGGGCACTCGATCGACGACCCGACCGTCGCGGCGGCGTACCTCGCGTACTGGCAGCAGTTGCTCGGCGACCCGCCGTACAGCGCGCTGAACGACTGGGTGGACGCGAACGACGCGCTCCCGGACGAGTGGCCCGGCGGGGTCTCGGTCGTGTTCAGCCCGCACACGCACGCCACCGCGCTCGACCGGTATGCGGCGCTCTTCGGCAGCGCGAGCACGATCGCCTGCGGCACCTTCCCGTTCACGCTCGACTCGCGGTTCGGCGACGACCTGCCGGGGTCGCACGCCGCGCTCCGCTACCTGCTGTTCGAGGACGCGAAGGCGGCGGCCAAGGCCTCCGCCGCCGTCACCGACCCGAACACGACCATCGTCGCCGGAGCCTTCCTCCCGGCCGACGCACTCGCCGGGTTCGTGGCGGAGATGCGGAACCCGCTCTCCACCAACGTGGAGTACGTGCACAGCAAGTACCTGCTGATCGACCCGCTCGGCGACGACCCGATCGTCGTGACGGGGTCGGCGAACTTCAGCGTGGCCTCCACCACGGGCAACGACGAGAACATGCTGATCATCCGCGGCGACAGCGGGGTGGCGGAGGCGTACCTCACCGAGTTCATGCGGCTGTTCGACCACTACCGGTTCCGGTACACGCTGTCGCTGAAGCCGCACGAGCCGACGCCGGGGCCGCTGAGCGGAGTGGTGGCGGCGGTGGGCCTCGACCCGACCGACGCATGGTGGGCGAAGTACTACGCCGACCCGGGCCGCGCGCGGCAGCGGGAGGTGCTGGCGGGGACGGGCCACTGAGCGTCGCGCCTCCTCTGTCAGCGGCCGCAGGTACGGTCGCCGTGTGACAGCGCCATGTTCCCTGTGCAGCGCGCCCGCGCATCCCGGGGCGCCGCTCGCCCTGTGTCTCGCGCACCTGCTCGAGGCGCACGAGTGGGTGGAGGCCGAATACGGCCAGACGGACCTGCTGCCGTCGCCCTGCGCGTTCTGCGGGTCGAGGCTCGGCGTCCGCTACCCGTCCGGCTGGCTGTGCGCGGTGTGCGAGTGGAGGCTGGGCGAGCTCCCACCTGATGGCGCCAGGGCGGCCCGTGTGGACGTCGTGTATTACCTGCGGTTCCGCGACCGCGTCAAGATCGGCACCTCGGCAAACCCGGCGCAGCGCTTCGCGAGCCTCCCCCACGACGAAGTGCTCGCGTTCGAGCGCGGCGACCGCGCTGTCGAGCAGCTCAGGCATGTGCAGTTCGCCGCGCTGCGCATCCCCGGCACGGAGTGGTTCGAGACCGACGACGCGCTGCTCGCGCACGTCGCGTCGCTGCGGGTCCCCGACCCGTGGGCTCTGCTCGCGCGCTGGCGCAGCGAGGCCGCCGCCCGCGCCTGACGCAGTAAGCCCTGACGCAGTAAGCCCTGACGCAGTAAGCCCTTACGCAGTAAGCCTGACGCAGCAAAGGGAGGAGATCGGCGCACGTCGTGCACCGATCTCCTCCGTTCACCGCGATCCGGGGTGTCGCCCGGGCGGATCTCCTCCGTTGCCGACGCTAGGCGGCGGAGGTGGTCACGGCCGGGCGCGGCCCCTCGGCCTCCACTTTCGCGACGAGGCGGGCCATCTCGGCCGCCTCGACGTCGGCCGCACGAGCCGCGCTCAGCGGCTCGACGACCGCCGGCTCTGCCGCGGGCGCCGCGCGGAGCGGCTCCGCCGCGGCGACGCGGGCCTCGGCGTCGAGCCGGGCGAGGCCGGCCACGGCCGCCAGGTCCGCGGCCGCGGTCGCGCGACCGGCGCGCGAGCGCACCACGAGCGCCGCCGCGACCGTCACGACCGCCGCTCCGAAGGCCAGCACCCCGGCCGTCGCGAAGCCCTCGGTGTAGCCCGACTCGGCGGGGAGGCCTCCCGCGCCGATCGTGCCGGTCACGAGCGCGGTCATCACGGCGGCGCCGATGGCCGAGCCGACCGTGCGGAGGTTCGCGTTCATGCCGCTCGCGATTCCGGTCTGGGTCGCGGGGACGCTCTGCACGACGACGCTGGTGATCGCCGCGTAGATCAGGCCGAGCCCGATCCCGAACACACCGGACGCCGCGGCGACGGCGAAGAGCGTGCCGTGGAGGAAGGCGAGCGACAGGCTCGCCGCCGCCATCACGACCGCGGCGATCACGATCTGGGTGCGGAAGCCCAGCCAGCGTTCGAGCGGTCCGCTCACGAAGCCGGTCACCGCCATCGTCACGAGCATCGGCAGCATCAGGAGGCCGGACTCGGCCACGCTCGCGCCGAGCCCGTACCCGGTCGCCGTCGGGGTCTGCACGAAGCGCGGGAAGAACGCGAACACCGCGAACATGGCGGCCCCGATGAAGACGGCCGCGGCGTTCATGGACCACACGCCGGGCTCGCGCATGAGCCGCATGTCGACCAGCGGGTGCCGTGAGCGCAGCTCGACGACGACCCAGGAGGCCAGCAGCAGCGCGGCCAGGGCGAACAGCCCGATCACCTGCGGCGACGACCAGCCCCACTGGGCGCCCGTGCCGAGCGGCAGCAGGAGGGCGATGAGCCAGCCGGAGAGCAACGCCGCCGACCACGGGTTGACGCCTCCGGTCGCCCGGGTGGGCGACTCGGGGACGATGACGAGGGCCAGTACGGCGGCCGTCACGGTCAGGGCGACGGGAACGAGGAACAGTCCGCGCCAGCTGAGGAGGTCGGCGAGCGGACCCGCGAGCACCGTTCCGAGCCCGCTGCCCACGGCGATGATCGACGCGATCGCGCCGATCGCCGACGGCAGTCGGTGCGCCGGGAACTCGTCGCGGATGATGCCGAAGGCGAGCGGGAACATGGCGCCGCCGAGACCCTGCACGATCCGGCCCGCGATGAGCACGCCGATGGAGGGCGCGACGGCGGCGATGACGCTGCCGACGGCCACGGCCAGCAGCGCGAGCACGAAGACGCGGCGCTTGCCGACGAGGTCGCCGACGCGTCCGAGGAGCGGCGTCGCGACCGCGGCGGCGATCAGCCACGCGGTCATGGTCCAGGTGACGCCGGCGGTGGTGGTGTGGAGGTCCTGCTGGATGACCGGAAGGACCGGGACGACGAGCGACTGGAGGGTCGCGAAGGAGGCCACACTGAGAGCCAGAACGGCGAAGGTGGCGGAGGGACGGGATCGAGACACGGGGTACGGCTTCCTACTCGATGGCTGACAACGCTCGAACGCGGAGGTCGGCGTGTGGCCGACCGGGTGAACTTTCGGCTGCGGGAGAGCTACAATTGGAGGGAGGCTCCGATCGGAGGCCGCCTCCGGTTACGGATAAGACATTACCGGAGGGTGCCTCCACTTCGCAACCCTCAGTTTCTCCGACCCCTGGAAGGGACCACTGCCGTGACCGGCACCGACACCGCCCGCCCCCTCATCGCGCGGCCCCAGCGCGCCGACGCCCGACGCAACTTCGACGCGCTGCTCGCCGCCGCGCGCGAGGCGTTCGCGGCCGACGGCGCCGGCGCCTCCCTCGAGGACATCGCGCGGCGCGCCGGGGTCGGCATCGGCACGCTGTACCGCAACTTCCCCACCCGCGACGCCCTCGTCGAGGCCGTCTACGTCGAAGAGGTGGAGGCCGTTGTGCGCGCAGCGGAGGACGCCGCCTCCCTCGAGCCGTGGGAGGCCGTTCAGGCGTGGCTGCGCCGGTTCCTGCTCTACGTCGGCACCAAGAAGGCGCTCCTCGAGGGACTCAACAAAGACTCCCCCGTCCTGCTCAGCTGTCGCACCTCGCTCTACGACGCCGGCGATCCGCTGGTGCGCCGCGCCCAGGAGGCCGGCGAGCTGCGGCCCGACGCCTCCATCGGCGACGTCATCCGCATGGTGTCCGGCATCGCCGGCGTCGCGTTCGACGACGACGAGCAGCGCGATCGCGTCGTCGCGATGGCGATCGACGGCCTCCGCGCCCGCACTCCGGACGCACCGTCACTCTGAGAGAGCGTTCAGACTCACCCCTCGCGTTCCCTAGGCTTGAGGGATGGAGCTCGGTGTCTATGCGGTGATCGCCGTCGCGGTGATCGTCGGCGTGGCCGCCTTCGCCCGCAAGCTCGGCGTCGCCGCGCCCATCATCCTCGTGATCGTCGGAGTCACGCTCTCCGGGCTGCCCGGCGTCCCGGACATCGAGGTCCCCCCGGAGATCATCCTCGACGGGCTGCTGCCGCCGATTCTCTACGCCGCTGCGATCAGCGTGCCACTCACCGACTTCCGCAGGAATCTCGCGCCGATCGCCGGGCTCTCCGTCTTCCTGGTCGTCGTGACGGCGTTCGCCTCCGGCTTCGTGCTCTACACGATGCTCCCCGACCTCAACCTGGCGGCGGCGATCGCGCTCGGGGCGATCATCAGCCCGCCCGACGCGGTGGCGGCGACCTCCATCGGCCGCAAGCTCGGCCTGCCGCCCCGCTTGCTGACCGTGCTCGAAGGCGAAGGGCTCGTCAACGACGCCACCGCTCTCGTGCTGCTGCGCACGGCCCTCGCGGCGGCGGTCGGCGCCCTCGCGACGCCGATCGACGGCGTTCTGGACTTCTTCTCGGCCGTCATCATCGCGCTTGCGATCGGCCTGGTCGTCGGTTTCGTCTCGGTGTGGGTGCGCTCCAAGCTGAACGACCCCGTGCTCGACACCGCGCTGTCGGTCGTCGTGCCGTTCGCCGCCTTCGCGCCGACGGAGGCGCTCCACGGGTCGGGCGTGCTCGCGGTCGTCATCACCGGTCTCTACACCGGCCATGCCGCTCCCCGGCAATTCAGCGCCCAGGCCCGCATCAGCGACCAGATCAACTGGCGCACCATCCAGTTCCTGCTCGAGAACGGCGTCTTCCTGCTCATCGGTCTCGAGCTGCGCACGCTCATCGCCGATGTCGAGCACCCCGAGATCCTGAGCGTGTGGGACGCCGTGGGCATCGGCCTGATCGCCATGGCCTCCCTCGTCGTCATCCGCTTCATCCTGATCGGGCCACTCATCTTCCTCCTCCGAAAACGCGGCGAACGGGCAGAGAAGCAGGTCCTGCGGGAATGGCTGCTGATCAGCTACTTCCGTGACCATCCGGTGCGCTATCGCTGGCAGTCCCAGCGCAAGCGGCGCGCCGAGCTGCGGTACGAGCGTCATCGCAGCGACCTCGAGGAATTCCGTCAGGAGGCGATCGATTGGCGGGGAGGGGTGGTGCTGGGCTGGTCCGGCATGCGCGGCGTCGTCACACTGGCAGCCGCGCAGTCACTGCCCGACACCATCCCCTACCGGCCGCAACTCATCCTCATCGCGTTCACCGTCGCGGTCGTCAGTCTCGTGGTCCAGGGCGGGACCCTGCCCTGGCTGATCAAACTGCTGGGGTTGCAAGGCGTCGACGTGAAAGACGACAGGAGGCTGCTCGCCCAGCTGCTCGACGACCTGAGCGAAGCGGGGCTCGCCGTGCTCGACGACCCGGAGATCGCGGCCGGAACGCCCGCACCGGTCGACCCGGAGGTGGTCGAGCGGGTACGCCAGACCACCTACCTGCGGGCCGAGGCGGCCTGGGAACGCATCGTGCTCTACGACGCTCCCCCGGAGAACCGGCCGCATCACGTGTATCGCACGCTCCGGCTCGCCGTGGTCGACGCCGAACGCGACCGGCTCCTGCTCGAGCGTGCGCGCGGCGCCTACCCGTCTCGCATCCTCAGCGAGGCGCAGTCGATGCTCGACATCGAGGAGACCCGCCTGCGTTCACGCTCGCGGTAGCGGCCCGGCGACGACCAACCCGGCGGCGACGAGCTCATCGAGCAGGGCCTCGACGACGACCCGTGCGGAGCCGGCGGGGGCGGGGCCGAAGGCCGCCTCGGCAGCGGCGACGAGCGCCTCCAGCGGCTGCGGCGCCTGCAGCGCCTGCAGCGCCGCCCAGAGCACGGATCCGAGCGGTGAGAGCCGCGAGATTTGACCGCCGAGGAGGACCAGCATGTCGCCGTCGAGTTCGATCCAGTCATCCACACCCGCCCGCCCGTACGAGCCGGGCGGGATGGTGTCGGCGTCGGCCACGGACCCGCTGCGCTCGACGATCCCCGGGAACGGGAGGTGCGCACCGCGTCGCCGCAGCAGCTCCGACACCGGTTCGACCAGGTCGGCCGCGTCGTGATAGCGGATCACGTGAACACCGCCGGAGGCCTCGACGAGAGCATCCAGGCGCTGAAGGGCACTCGGAAGCGAGGCGAAGTAGCTGGTCTGCTCGATGACCGGGACAAGGGCCTCTTCGAGCCCGACCGTGGTGATCGTCGGGGCCACCTTCTCATCGCGACGGTCGAGGAGTGCGAGCCGCGTGAGCCGGAGGGGCGTGTGCGCCTCCAGCAGCCCGAGCGTGTCGGGGCCGGCGATCCGCTTGTTCAGGCCGTGGCGCTGCTTGACCGCGAGCGGCTTCGGGAACGCGTGCACTCTGCCCACGGCGTCGACGGCGACGGTTTCATCCGACACATACCCCAGCGCCGTCCCGAGCGACGACGCCACTGTCGTCTTGCCCGCGCCCGACGCCCCGATCAAGGCGATGACGTCACCGGTCGCCGGATCGGCCAGGCCCGCGGCGTGGAACATGAGGAGGTCCTCGCGCCTGCGATCGATCGCGCGGAGGTTGATCACCTGCCGAAGCGCGACGCTGACCTCGTCGAAGTCCCTCCCCCGGACGTCGGCGCCCGCGACACCGTCGCCGACGACGACGGAGATCGTCGCCGCTGTCGCGCCGCGACCGGAGACCCGCCTCCATTGAGCGCGCAGTCGGCGGACGTCGCGGCGTGTCAGCCCCGCGACCCGGACGCGCAGCCCGACGCCCAGCGCCTCGACGTCGAACTCCTGCGTCATCGGAACCGTCTTTCCGTCTCGCCGATATGTCTCATGGAAGCATACGGGACGAAAGTCACGGCCCCACGGGCCTGCGGGGCTCGCGAAGACTACCCTGGACGGCATGCACAGGATCTTCGCCTCGAGCTTCGCGAGCATCTATCCGCTCTACGTCGCCAAGGTCGAGCGCAAGGGCCGCAGCGCTGGGGACGTCGACACCGTGGTGCACTGGTTGACCGGCTACGACGAGACAGGGCTGAGGTCGGCGATCGACCGGGGCGTCGACCTGCAGACCTTCTTCGAGGAGGCGCCGGCGCCGAATCCGCGCGCCTCCCTCATCACGGGAGTCATCTGCGGCGTCCGCGTGGAGGAGATCGACGATCCGCTGATGCAGCAGTTGCGGTATATGGACAAGCTCGTCGACGAGGTGGCACGGGGCAAGAAGATGGAGTCCATCCTGCGCTGAGCCCTCCGGCGCCGCCACGCCCGGGATGTGGTCTGTTTTGAGTTAGTCAAAACTATGCCGATAGCGTTGGGGTCATGGACACGGCACAGCACGAGGATGCGCTCCGCGCGTCCGGGCTCCGTGTGACGCAAGGGCGGCTCGCCGTCCTCCGCGTGCTCGACGCCCACCCCCACGTGGATGCGGAATCGGTGTACCGCGCGGTGTTACCCGCACTTCCCGGCACCTCGGTCCAGAACGTCCACAACGTGCTCGGCGACCTCACGGTCGCCGGCCTCCTCCGCCGGATCGAGCCGGCGCACTCGCCGGCCCTCTACGAGCGCCGCGTCGGCGACAACCACCACCACGTCGTCTGCACGTCGTGCGGTGCGGTCGCCGACGTCGACTGCGTCGTCGGCCACGCGCCCTGCCTGCATCCCTCGGATGCCGGCGGATTCGTGGTCGACACGGCCGAGGTCACGTTCTGGGGGCTGTGCCCGTCCTGTCAGGAGCGCGCGACGAAAGCCCCGTCGCACGCCGAATGAGATGAGGAGACCCATGACGCAGAACCACACGACCACCCAGACCGGCACTCCGGTCGGCAGCGACGCCCACTCGCTGACGGCGGGACAGGACGGCGTCACCGCCCTCCACGACCGCTACCTCGTCGAGAAGCTCGCACAGTTCAACCGCGAGCGGATCCCGGAGCGGATCGTGCACGCCAAGGGCGGGGGCGCCTTCGGCGAGTTCGTCGTCACCGGCGACGTGACCGCCTACACCAAGGCCGCCGTGTTCCAGCCGGGCACCACCACGCGCACGGTCCAGCGGTTCTCGTCGGTCGCGGGCGAGCAGGGCTCCCCCGACACCTGGCGCGACGTGCGCGGCTTCTCGGTGAAGTTCTACACGACCGAGGGCAACTACGACATCGTCGGCAACAACACCCCCGTCTTCTTCATCCGCGACGGGATCAAGTTCCCCGACTTCATCCACTCGCAGAAGCGCCTGCCCGGTTCCGGCCTCCGCGACGCCGACATGCAGTGGGACTTCTGGACGCTATCGCCGGAGTCGGCGCACCAGGTCACCTACCTGATGGGCGACCGCGGCCTCCCGCGCTCGTGGCGGACCATGCCCGGCTACGGCTCCCACACCTACCAGTGGATCAACGCGGCCGGCGAGCGCTTCTGGGTCAAGTACCACTTCCACGCGCTGCAGGGCAACGAGGAGATGCACGGAGCCGAGGCCGAGCGGATCGCGGGCGAGGACGCCGACTACTACCGTCGCGACCTCTACGAGGCCATCGAGCGCGGCGACTTCCCGGCGTGGAAGGTGAGCGTGCAGGTCATGCCCTACGAGGATGCGAAGACCTACCGCTTCAACCCGTTCGACCTCACCAAGGTGTGGCCTCACAGCGACTACCCGCTCATCGAGGTGGGCGTGCACACGCTGAACGAGAACCCGGAGAACTTCTTCGCTCAGATCGAGCAGGCGGCGTTCTCGCCGGCCAACACCGTCCCGGGCATCGACATCAGCCCCGACAAGATGCTGATGGCGCGCGTGTTCTCGTACCCGGACGCCCAGCGCTACCGGGTCGGCACCAACTACAACGAGCTGCCGGTCAACGCGCCGGTCGCGCCGGTGCGCAACTACTCGCAGGACGGCGCCGGGCGTCACGGCTTCAAGCCGGCGTCAGCGCCCGTGTACGCGCCCAACTCGTTCGGCGGCCCGTCGGCCTCCGCCGCGGCGGCGGGCGAGGGATCGTGGGAGTCCGACGGCGCACTCGTGCGCGCGGCGGCGACGCTCCACGCGGAGGACGACGACTTCGGCCAGGCGGGCACGCTCTACCGCGAGGTGTACGACGACGCGGCGAGGGAGCGGTTCCTGGACACGATCGCGGGAGCCGTGGGCGGTGTCACCCGCGAGGACATCCGCGAGCGTGCGATCCAGTACTGGACGAACGTCGATTCAGGGCTCGGGGTGGCGCTGCGCGCACGGCTCGAGGCCGGGTTCGCGAGCGCCGATCAGGCCGCCGAGTACGTGGGCGTGGCCGAGTAGGCACCTCCCGAGCGACCGGTAACGGAGGAGATCCGCGCCGACACACCGGTGAAAGGCAGGTAACGGAGGAGGTACGGGCGGGAACCGCCCGCATCTCCTCCGTTACGGCCGTTCGTGGTCAGGAGCGGACGCGGGCGAGCGCACCCGAGACCAGCGCGGCCCAGACCGCGCCGTCGGGAGCGACCGTGAGGCCGCGAGGCCCCGAACCCTCGGGCAACTCGACGCGCTCGGTCTCGCCGGAGGCCGTGACGCGCACCAGGGCGTCGGCTCCCCACAGCGATGCCCACACGCCGCCGCGGCCGTCGGCGACCACCGTGAACGGGCCGGCGCCCTCGTCGAGCGGGAGCACGGTCACCGTGCGGTCGCGGTCCACGCGCCCCAGGGCGTCCGCCGCGTGAAGCGCGGTCCACACGGCGCCGTCGTCGGCGACCGCCACGCCGAGCGGCCCTGAGCCCAGCGGCAGCTCGACGAGTTCGATGGCCGCGTCGCCGCCGCGCACGTGTCCGAGCGCCGGCCGATGGCCCTGCAGCGAGAACCAGATGCTGTCGCCCGACGCCGCGATGCCCGAGGGGGCGCCCTCGGCCCCGACCGGGAACTCCTCGACACGGCCCAGGATGTCGATGCGGCCGAGCGCCCCGCCGAACTGCTCGGTGAACCAGGTGGTGCCGTCGAACAGGGTCACCGCTGCCAGGACACCCGCGTCAGGTGTCGGGACCGCCGTCTCGCCGATCACGCGCGGCCCCCGGCCGAGATGGACCAGGCGGTTGCCCGCGCGATCCACGACCCGCACAGTGTCCTCCGTCGCGGCACACAGGCCGGCCGGTTCGGCGGCGCCGGGCTCGGCGCCGAGGTCGAGGTGGTCGACCGTGCCGTCGGCGTCTCGCCGCCCCACCCGCCCGCTCTCGCCGAGGGTGAACCAGACGGCGCCGTCGTCGGTCGCCGCCACGCGAGTCAGGCCGTCACCCGGGGCGCCGACCGGGAAGAGCTCGACGCTCATAGGGTCGCGTCGATGGTGCGGTCGTACACCACGGTCCCACCGACCCGGATGAGCCCGTCGCCGAGCGGCTCGGTGACCAGTTCGGAGCCCTCGCCCTGCGTGATGCGCAGCGCGCGGCCGAGCTTCGCGGTGAGGGCGACGGCGGCGGCGCCGGTCGCCTCGTCCTCCACGATGCCCATCGCGGGAGCGAACATGCGCGCGCGCAGGGTTCCCGCCGCCTCGTCGATCCACGCGTAGGCGTAGTGCTGGCCCTCGGTGAACGCGAACGGGTCGAGCGCTTCGACCTCCGCCGGGGTGCCCAGCGGCAGCCAGGTGAAGGCGGGCGTCCACTCGGCGCGGGCGTCGATGGAGGCCGCGTCGGCGTCGAGGTCGACCTCCACCGCCACGTCTCCCGCCTTCTCGGCCAGCGCGCCGACGGGGGTGCGCTCGTGCGCCAGCCACCACGCCGTCCCGACGCTCGGATGACCGGCGAACGGGAGTTCGGCGGCCGGCGTGAAGATGCGGATGGTCGCGAGGCCGGCCGACTCGTCCAGCGCGTCGATGAACACCGTCTCGCTGAACCCCAGTGCCGCGGCGATGTCCTGCTCGCGCCCGGTCGTCGCGGGTGAGCTCGTCACGATGCCCAGTTCGTTGCCGTTGGTGCCGCGTTCATCGGTGAAGACGCGGACGACCACTACCTCGATTTCATCCATAGCCTCCACCCTGTCACGCGCGGCATAATCTCGCCATGAGTGACGAAGCGCCCTCCATCTCGTTGCCGAACCTCGAAGACGACGTGACGATGGTCGCCCCGCCCGGCGAGAAGGCCGACGAGGAGGTCGCCATCGGCCACGCCGTCGACCGGCTCGCCGAGCGCTTCCCGGCGGTCCCCCGGGACCGGATCATCGACCTCGTGCATCAGCGGCACCTGGAATACACCGGCGCGCCCGTGCGCGACTTCATCCCCGTGCTGATCGAGCACGACGTCAAGCGGGAGCTGCTCGCGGACGTCGAGCCGCAAGCGTGAGCCCGCGCGGAGGTCGCGTCAGTACTCGCCCTTCACGACGAAGTAGGAGCCGCGGATCGTGCCCGCGAGCTTCGACTTCTGCCGTGCGAACTTGAACGCGGAGAGTTCCGCGGGAACCTCCATGCCCTCCGACAGCTTGAAGCCGACCGCACGCTTGCCCGCGTCGTCGATCGTGTACATCACGTTGATCGACAGGCCCGACTCGTAGAAGACGTACGCCATGCGGATGCCGTCGACCTCGAACGACGTGACCTCGAGCGCAGGCGACGCGATCACGATGTCGCGCTCGTCCTTCAGGATGCGGCTGATCCAGTCGAGAGCCTCCTGCTCCTCGGCAGCAGGAGCCGTCGCGAAGTCGAGGTCGTACTTGTTCTTGAAATAACGCGACTCGTTCGCGCGGAGCCCGGCGAGAGCCGGCGCGACGGGGCTCGACTCGAGACCCTCCGTGGACACGTTCACGAAATCGACGACCTGGCGCATGCGCCCTCCCTGCTCGGCTGTGGCACAACCCTACTGAATCATGCCCCTGCCTGAATCATGCCCCGGCCTGAATCATGCCCCGGCGGCTGTGACGATCGCGTCGGTGGCGAACCCTGCGACGATCCCGGCGAAGATGCACCACGCGACCAGCGTCTTCAGGCCGGTGCGGCGGGCGACGGCGAGCAGCTCGATGACGACGTACAGGATCGATCCGGCGGCCAGGCCGAGGAACGCGATCGAGACGATGTCGCTGCTGAACGCCTGGCCGATGACCGTGCCGAGGAACGTCGGGCCGCCGCCGATCAGGCCGAGGAGCGCCAGGTAGCCCCACGACGGACGGGTGCCACCCAGGGGCGCGACGATCCCGAAGCCCTCCGTGGCGTTGTGGAGGCCGAAGCCGACGATGAGGAGCACGGCGAACGCGAGCTCGCCCTGCGCGGCGGCCGTGCCGATCGCGAGACCCTCGGCGAAATTGTGGAGGCCGATGCCGATCGCGATCGTGAGCGCGAGGCGGCGGGCGCCGGCCCGCGACTCCGCCTCGGTAGCTGCCACGATCGCGACACCCGTGGTGGTGGCGACGGCGCCGAGGCCGGCAACGGAGCCTCCGGCCTGGCCGCCGGCACCCGGGTGCGGCCCGTGGCCGTGGTGGCCGGCCTCCGAGCCTCCTGGCGTCCGGATCGGCGACGCCAGCGCCAGCGCGCGCCGCTTCATGAAGCGGTCGACGTAGGTCAGGCTCAGGAGGCCTACGCCGATGCAGGCGACCATCAGCAGCCCCTGCCCGAGCGCGGGGCCGAGCTGGTGCGACGAGAGCGCCTTGTCGACGGGCTCCCACGCCTGCGAGAGGACGTCCCAGAGCAGGAAGATCAGGATGCCGGTCGCGAGCGCGTTCAGCGCCGCCTTGAGGCCGACCGCGTTCGAGCGGATCCGGCCGACGGGGAGGCCGAGGAAGATCGTGAGACCGGCGACCGCACCGAGTGCGGCGACACCCCAGGGTGACATGGAGATCCTTCGTGGAGGCTGTTGAGATCGAACCGGCGGGCTCCGGCCGCATTCGATTGTAAGGTAAGCCTCCCCTTACAAAGAATCCTGTGAGAGGAGTCGCAGAGAGGTCACTCCGGGCGCGGCACCACGATCATCGGCACCGGCAGCTCGCGCAGCATCGCGGCCGCCGTCGAGCCGAGGAAGAGCCGGGACGGCTGCGCCAGGCGGCTCGACCCGACCACGACGACCTCGCCCGGCTCCCAGTCGAGCCGCGAGATCGCGTTCTGGATGGTGTCGCCCTTCGCCACGACCGCGGTCGCGACGACGCCGGTGGCCGCACTGGCCTCCTGCAGAACGGTGGCCGCGTGGTGCTCGCCCACGTTCTGCTTGGGCGCCTGCGCGTCGCCAGGCAGGTCGAGCGCGAGCAGCGACACCAGCCGCAGCGGGACGCCCGCCGCCGCGGACAGCCGCTCGCCCGTGGTGAGCACGGCCTCCGCCCCGGCCCGCGTGCCGACCATGCTGGTCACGCGCGTCAGGCGCGGCGCGTGATCGCGCCACCCCTCCGGCGCGAGCAGAACGGGGATCGGCGACGCGTGCAGCAGCGCGCCCGCGACCGAGCCGACCGTGAACCGGCCGAGCAGGCCTCCGCGCGCGGCGCCGACCACGATCAGCGTCGAGCCGAGCTCTTCCGCCGACGCCAGCAGGCCCTCGGCGAGCGAGTCGCCGAAGGCGACCCGCCCGCTGAAGGCGACCGACGACGGCACGCGGGTGCGCGCTTCCGCCAGCCAGCCCTCCGCGGTGTCGCGCAAGAGGGCGTCGTAGGCGGGGTCGTTCGGCACGTTTCCGCGCCGGGAGGTGTCCGGCATCACCAGGACCACGTCGAGGTCCGCCCCGAGGGAGGCGGCCAGCGCGGCCCCAGCGGCGAGGGCGTCCTCGCCGGCCGGGGTCGCGGTGTATCCCACGAGGATGCGCTGGTCAGTGGTCATGGTCGCTTCTTTCGGGTTCGTGCTGCTGCGGTTCGACTGGATCAGGCCGGGATCAGCGTGTACTTCGTGCTGAGGTACTCGTGGATGCCCTCGAGCCCGCCCTCACGGCCGAGGCCCGACTGCTTCACGCCGCCGAACGGGGCAGCCGCGTTGGAGACGAGCCCGGTGTTGAGGCCCATCATCCCGGTGTCGACCCGGTCGATCATGCGCTGGCCGCGTGCCAGGTCTTGCGTGAACACGTAGCCGACCAGACCGTACTCGGTCTCGTTGGCGCGTGCCACGGCCTCGTCCTCGGTGGAGAACGTCGTGATCGCCAGCACCGGGCCGAAGATCTCCTCGCGGAGGATCTCGCTGCCCGGTTGCACGTCCACGATCACGGTCGGCTCGTAGAAGAAGCCGTCGCCCTCGGGGGCGTTGCCTCCGGTGAGCACGCGGGCGCCGCGCTCGACGGCGTCGCCGACCAGCGCCTGCATGGTGGCGACGGCGCGGTCGTCGATGAGCGGGCCGATGGTGACGCCCTCCTCCGTGCCGCGACCGATCGTCATGGCGTCGACCTTGGCCGTGACGCGGCGGGCGAACTCGTCGGCGACCGACTCGTGCACGATGAAGCGGTTGGCCGCCGTGCACGCCTGGCCGATGTTGCGGAACTTCGCGAGCATCGCGCCCTCCACCGCCTTGTCGAGGTCGGCGTCGTCGAACACGACGAACGGCGCGTTGCCGCCGAGCTCCATGGAGGTGCGCAGCACGTTCTGGCCGGCCTGCGCGAGCAGCGCGCGGCCCACCGGCGTGGAGCCGGTGAACGAAAGCTTGCGGAGGCGCGGGTCGGCGATGATCGGAGCGGAGACCGCACCAGAGGTGTTCGTCTGCACGACGTTCACGACGCCGGCGGGAACGCCCGCGTCGGCGAGGAGCTGGGCGAAGAACAGCGTGGTCAGCGGGGTCAGCTCGGCCGGCTTGACGACGACCGTGCACCCGGCGGCGAGCGCCGGAGCGATCTTGCGCGTCGCCATCGCCAGCGGGAAGTTCCACGGCGTGATGAAGAAGCACGGGCCGACCGGTCGCTGCGAGACGACCATGGTGCCGGTGCCCTCCGGGTTCTGCCCGTACCGGCCGGCGATGCGCACGGCCTCCTCGGAGAACCAGCGCAGGAACTCGCCGCCGTAGGTGACCTCGCCGTTGGCCTCGGCCAGCGGCTTGCCCATCTCGAGCGTCATCAGCAGCGCGAACTCGTCACGACGCTCCTGCAGGAGGTCGAACGCGCGACGGAGGATCTCGGCGCGGGTGCGCGGCGGGGTCGCCGCCCAGGCCTCCTGCGCGGCCACGGCGGCGTCGAGGGCGCGGATGCCGTCCTCGGGCGTCGCGTTGGCGATGCGCTTGATGACGCGGCCGGTCGCCGGGTCCTGCACCTGGATCTGGTCACGCGTGCCTGGCTCCCAGGCGCCGCCGATGAACAGGCCGTCGGGGACGCGGGAGAGGAGGTCCGCCTCGCGGGCGGTCAGCTCGGTGGTCGTGGTGGCGGTGTCGATGGCGCTCATGCGTTGGCCACCGCCTCCGCGACGACGTCCAGCCCCTCGATGAGGAGGTGGTCCGGGATGCTCAGCGGCGGCAGGAAGCGGATCACGTTCCCGTAGGTGCCGCAGGTCAGCAGGACGACGCCCGCCGCGTGCGAGGCGGCGGCGACCTTGGCGGTGAGCGCGGCATCCGGCTCCCCGGTCTCCGGGTCGACCAGCTCGATGGCGACCATCGCGCCCTTGCCGCGCACCTCGGCGACGCGCGGGTCGGCGTCGCGGAGGGCGCCGAGCTTCTCGAAGAGAATCTCGCCGATGGCGCGGGCGCGGCCGGCGAGGTCCTCCTGCTCGTAGGTCTCGATCGCGGCGAGCGCGGCGACGCAGGCGAGCGGGTTGCCGCCGTAGGTGCCGCCGAGGCCGCCGATCTGCGGCGCGTCCATGATCTCGGCGCGGCCGGTGACGGCCGACAGCGGGAGGCCGCCGGCGATGCCCTTGGCGGTGACGATCAGGTCGGGCACGATGCCGAACTGCTCGGACGCGAACATGGTGCCCGTGCGGGCGAAGCCGGTCTGCACCTCGTCGGCGATGAACACCACGCCGTTCTCGTTCGCCCATGCCTGCAGTGCGGGCAGGAAGCCGTCGGCCGGGACGATGAAGCCGCCCTCGCCCTGGATGGGCTCGATGATGAGCGCGGCCAGGTTGGAGGCGCCGATCTGCTTCTCGATCATCGTGATCGCACGCTTGGCCGCCTCGGCGCCGGAGAGACCTCCGTCGCGCAGGGGGTAGCTGAGCGGCGCGCGGTAGATCTCGGGCGCGAACGGGCCGAAGCCGTTCTTGTACGGCTGGTTCTTGGCGGTGAGCCCCATCGTGAGGTTCGTGCGGCCGTGGTACGCGTGGTCGAACGCGACGACGGCCTGCTTGCCGGTGTAGTGGCGGGCGATCTTGACGGCGTTCTCGACGGCCTCCGCACCCGAGTTGAAGAGGGCGCTGCGCTTGGTGAAGTCGCCGGGGGTGAGGCGGTTGAGGGCCTCGGCCACGTCGACGTAGGAGTCGTACGGGGCGACAGTGAAGCAGGTGTGGGTGAACGCGGCGACCTGCTGGGTGACGGCCTCGACGATGCGGGGGGCGGCGTTGCCCACACCGGTCACGGCGATGCCGGAGCCGAAGTCGATGAGCGAGTTGCCGTCGACGTCGACGAGCACACCCCCGCCCGCCGCGACGGTGTAGACCGGGATGGTCGCGCCGACACCGGCGGCGACCGCCTGGGCCTTGCGCTCGGCGCGCTTGCGCGACTCCGGTCCGGGGATGGGGGTGACGAGCCGGCGCTCCTGCGGGAGCGAGGGTCCGCCGACGAGGGTTGCGGAGGCGGGAGAAACGATGGTCATGGCGGCATCGTAAGGAGCGGGGCGTGACCTGCGCCTGGACGGACCGTACAATTTCAGAAACTCGATTCGACACCCTGGCAGATGGAGTGCCCGATGCCCGCGACCCTCGCCCAGCTTCTCGCTCGACCCGAGCTGGGCCTCCGCCCGCTCACCCCGGCCGATGTCGGCGACCTCGACGTGCCGCTCTCGTGGGCGCACAGCTCCGACCTCCCGGACCCGACGCCCTTCCTCTCGCCCGGCCAGGTGCTCCTGGTCACCGAGACGCCGGACGACGTCGACCCGTATGTCTCACGACTCGTCGAGCACGGGATCGCGGGGCTCGGTTTCGGGACCGAAGTGCTGCGGGACACCCCGGAGCCGCTGGTGGAGGCCTGCACCCGGCACGGCCTCCCGTTGTTCGAGGTGCCCTACCGCACGCCGTTCATCGCCGTCGCCCGGTTCGTCGCCGACCGTGTCGCGGCGGACGCCTACGCGCGCAACACCTGGGCGCTGCGCGCCTCCCGTGCGATCTCGCTCGCGGCGCTGCGGCCGGACGCCCTGGGCGCCGTGCTCGGCGAGCTGGCGCGCCAGATCGAGCGGCCGGTCGCGCTGCTGGGGGCGGACGGCACCCTCGACCGCATCGCGCCCTCCGGTGGGCTGGACGCTCCGGCGCGCGCGGCGCTGACGGAGGCCGCCGAGCCCCTGCTGCGCAGCCGCCGCCGGGCCGCGGGCACCGCCATCACCGGCGCGGGACCGTTCGCGCTGCAGACGCTCGGCGCCGCCGGGCGCCTCCGCGGCGTGCTCGCGGTCGGGTCCGAGGGTCTCGACCAGGCCGCGCAGCAGGTCGTGACGGGGGTCGTCGCGCTCGCCGGCCTGGCACTCGAGCAGAGCCGCGCCACCGACGCGGCGCGGGCGCGGCTCCGCACGGCGGTCTGGCGGGCCCTCCTCGCCGGCGAGCGCGCGCTCGCGGAGACGATCGCGGAGCCGGTGCTCGGCGCGCTGCCCGACGGGCCGGTGCGCGTGACGGTACTGCACGGCGCCGCGGGCGCTGCCGCCGCGGACTGGCTCGACGCCGACGGCGACGGCTTCTTCGCGCGCGACGGCCAGGACCTGGTCGTCGTCGGCGCCGCGACGGAGACCATCGCCGAGCTCGCCGCGCGCTTCGAGCTGCGCGGAGGGTCGTCCGCCCCCGTCGCGCTCGACGCCCTGGCCTCCGGAGTGACGCAGGCCGGCGTCGCCGCGCGACGGTCGACGCCGGACGAACCGGTGCCGTCGTTCGACGATGTGGCGGCTGCGGGGATGCTCGCGCTGCTGCAGACCCCGGACGCGCGGGCTGTCGCGGCGACCGCGCTGGCGCCCTTGGCGGAGGCCGACCCGGCGCTGCCCGCCATCCTGCGCACCTGGCTGGACGCCGACGGCGTGTACGACGTGGCCGCGCGCCGGCTCGGGATGCATCGGCACACGCTGCGCGCGCGCGTCGCGGACGCCGAGCGCCTGCTCGGCCGCGACCTCGGAGGTTTCGCGGCCCGCGCCGACCTCTACGCGGCGCTCCGCGCCGCGGAGTGACGCGCAGGCGGGGTGTGACGGGCCGGCGGGTGTGACGGTTCCGGCGGGTGTGACGGTTCCGGCGTCAGGCCTCGACGGCGACGGGAGGCACAGGCGACGCCGCCGGGCTGTCGCCCCTGCGCGCAGAGGCGCGCAAGCGCGTCACGATGAGGGCGCCGGCCGCGGCCGCTGCCGCGATGAAGAAGAGCGCGGCGATGGCGAGGTCAACCCACTGCCGCCGGGTGAACCCGTCGTGGTGGCCGACGGCGACGGTGGCCAGGCCGTGGTCGACGGCCGGTGTGGTGAGCGCACCCAGCGCGACCGCGCCGACCACCAACGCGAACCCGAACAACGACCAACCGACACTACGCATGACCCCATTCAATCCGACCCGCCTCCGGCATCAACCCCCGACGGGCCGATCGTTACCGGTCGTTCAGCTAGCGCGGCGCGTCCGGGACGCGGCAATCATCCCTCCCGGGTGATCGACACCGAGACGAACAGCTCCGACCCGGCCGCGCCCGAGTACACGCCCCGCAGCGGAGTGACGTCGGAGTAGTCGCGGCCGTGGCCGACACGCACGTGCCGATCGCCGATCTCGATGCCGTTCGTCGGGTCGAAGCCGTGCCACTCGCCGCAGAACCACTCGACCCAGGCGTGCGATTCCCCGACCACGGTCTCCCCCACAGCGGCATCCGCCTTGGGGTGCAGATAACCCGACACGTAACGCGCCGGGATGCCCGCGGAGCGCAGCGCCCCGATGGCGACGTGCGCGATGTCCTGGCACACGCCGCCGCGCGCCTCCCACGCCTCCCCGGCTGTCGTGCGGACCCCCGTGACCCCGCTCTCGTACGTCATCGCCTCACCGACCGCGACCGCGATCGCGTGCGCCGTGGCGCAGGAGTCCTCGCTCGCGGCGCCGCCTCGCGCGGCCGCTGCGAGCGCGACCAGCGAGGCGGGCGGCTCGGTGAGGGAGGTCTGCCGCAGCTGCTGCACGCACTCCCCCGACCGCGCGATCGTCGCGCCGAGATCGTCCCATCCCGGCGATGCGGCGTGCGCCGGACGCCCGGCCTCCAGAACCTCCACCAGGCTGGTCGCGGTGATCGTGAGCTCGCGGTGCGGGTTCAGCACGTCGAACGCGAGGACGCGGGTGCCCCAGTAGTCCGTGTACTGGTGGTGAGACGACACCGGCTGCACGTCGAGCGTCGCGTGCAGCACCAGCTGCCGCTCGCCGGTGACCGGCAGCATCCGCGCCTCGTTGTAGGAGGCCGACACCTCCGCGCCGTACCGGTATCCCGTCGAGTGCGTCACCCGGAGGCGCTTCACCTCCGCTCCCCCGTCCAGCTCGGCGCGGAGCTCTCGGGGAAGTAGCGCTGGGTGATCGCCGACGTCGCCGCGCTCGTCGCGTCCTGGATCGTCGACATGTGCGCGGGGAGGTCGTCAAGCACCTCCGCGACGGGACGGAACTCGAGCTCGCTCTGCACCTGGCCGAGCAGCCGCACCGCCCGGTCGGACACACCGGCGCGCTCGTGCCGCGGCTCGATATCGCGCAGACTCTCGACCGCGCGCGTGACCGCGTACAGGATCGACCGCGGGAAGAGCCGGTCGTGCAGCAGGAACTCCGCGGCGTTGCGCGTCGACGGCACGCCGCGATAGGTGCGCAGATAGGCCTCGTACGCGCCGCACGAGCGCAGGATGGTCGTCCAGCTGGGACCGCTGGCCTCCGTGAGCGACCGCGTCGCGAGCAACCGGGCGGTCATGTCGGCGCGCTCCAGACTGCGACCGAGCGCGAAGAAGTGGAACGCCTCGTCGCGGCTCGCACCCGAGTCCACGATCCCCACGGCGAGCGCCGTGCGCTCGCGCACCCAGGTGAAGAAGTCGTGCACCTTGTCGCCGGCGACGCGGCGCGGCACCCGCGCCGCGGTGGTGTTCAGGCACTCCCACAGCTCGCTCGACACGATCTCGCGGGCACGCCGGGCGTTCTCGCGAGCGGAGGTGAGCGAGTAGCCGATGGACGCCGGGGTGCCGCGGTCGACGGCCAGGATGCGCAGCACGTCCTCCCGCGTGATCGGCCCGGGCACGGCAGCGGACCCCATCACGCCGAGCAGCGAACGGCAGGCGGTGTCCTCGTCGATCCACGGATCCTCCAGCAGCAGTTGGAGGTGCACATCGAGGATGCGGGCCGTGCCGTCGGCGCGCTCCACGTAGCGGCCGATCCAGAACAGCGACGACGCGATCCGGCTGAGCATCAGGGGTTCTCCTCTCGCTGCTGCTGCTGTTGTTGTTGCTGGTCGGTGCGGGGTGCGTCCTGTTCGGAGTGATCGGGTGCGGGCAGCGGCGGTGCGGTGGCCTGATCGGCGACGAGGGCGGGCACGCTCCGGACCTCCGCCCTGGTGTGCGGCGCGGACGCCCTGGCATCGGCGACCGGGTCGGCTCCCGGCGCCCCGACCACCCAGGTGTCCTTGGAACCGCCGCCCTGGCTGCTGTTGACGACGAGCTGGCCCTCGGCCAGCGCGACGCGGGTCAGGCCGCCGGGCAGCACCCACACGTCGCGGCCGTCGTTCACCGCGAACGGACGCAGGTCGACGTGCCGCGGGCGCATCCCGTCGTTGACGAGGGTCGGGATCGTGGAGAGCTGTACGACGGGCTGGGCGATCCAGCCGCGGGGATCCGCGAGGAGCTGGGCCCGCAGCCGGGCCAGCTGCCCGCGGTCGGCGTCGGGGCCGATCACGAGCCCCTTCCCTCCGGAGCCGTCGACCGGTTTGACCACGAGCTCGTCCAGCCTGTCGAGCACCTCGGCGAGCGCCTCCGGCTCCTCCAGCCGCCAGGTGTCGACGTTCGCGAGGATCGGCTCCTCGGCCAGGTAGTAGCGGATCAGGTCGGGGAGGTAGGTGTAGACGAGCTTGTCGTCGGCGACGCCGTTGCCGACCGCGTTGGCGATCGTCACGTTGCCGAGGCGGGCTGCGAGCATCAGCCCGGGCGTGCCGAGCACCGAGTCCACCCGGAACTGCAGCGGGTCGATGAAGTCGTCGTCGATGCGGCGGTAGATCACGTCGACGCGCTGAGGGCCGGAGGTCGTGCGCATCCACACCGTGCCGCCCGAGCAGAACAGGTCGCGGCCCTCCACCAGCTCGACGCCCATCAGCCGGGCCAGGAGCGTGTGCTCGAAGTACGCGGAGTTGTACACGCCGGGGGTGAGCACGACGACGTTCGGGTTCTCCATCCCGCCCGGCGCGCTCGCCTTCAGCGCCTGCAGCAGGCGGTACGGGTAGTCGCCGACCGGGCGCACGCGCATCGACGTGAACAGCTCCGGGAGGGTCTGCGCCATCACCCGGCGGTTCGAGATCACGTACGAGACGCCGCTCGGCACCCGCACGTTGTCCT
This sequence comes from Leifsonia sp. Leaf336, assembly GCF_001423695.1. Taxonomy (GTDB): domain Bacteria; phylum Actinomycetota; class Actinomycetes; order Actinomycetales; family Microbacteriaceae; genus Leifsonia. The sequence goes on along the minus strand of NZ_LMOZ01000002.1, from coordinate 215,163 downwards.
CCAGCACCCGCCAGCCGCCCTGCTCGTCGCGGATGAGGTCGATGCCCGACACGTGGATGCGCACGCCGTTGGCGCTCTCGACCCCGGCGGCGGCGCGGTGGAAGTGCGCCGACGACGTGATCAGACCGGCCGGGATGACGCCGTCGCGGACTGCGTTCTGCGCGCCGTACACGTCGCTGAGGAACGCCTCCAGCGCCCGGACCCGCTGCTTCACGCCGCTCTCGATGCCCGCCCACTCGGCCTGCTCGATCACCCGCGGCACCGCATCGAGGGGGAACGGCCGCTCCTCGCCCGCGAAGTCGAACGTGACGCCCTGGGCCAGGTACGAGCTCGCGAGCGCTTCCGTGCGGCCGCGGAGCTCCTCCTGCGTCAGGGCGGCGAGCGCGGTGTAGAGCTCGCGGTAGGCGGGGCGGGTGCGCTCGGCGACCGCGCCGCGGGTCTCGGTGAACATCTCGTCGAACGGTCTCGCCCGGCTGCGCCGGCGGCGCGTGGCCTGCGCCCCGTAGCCGCCGAACAGATCACCCATGGCAGGACGCTACCGACGCGCGGTTTCCCGCACGTTTCCCCAGGTTTCGGGCGCGTCACAAGCAGCCGAGTGCGCGAATGGCCCGCGGGCTCGACGGTTTCCGCGCGAATTCGTGCGTGCTCGCCTGTTGCGGCCAGAATGGGCGGATGAGCATCCCCCTCTCCGGCACCCACTTCGGCCTGACCGCCGGCGACTACCACGCGACGATCGCGTCGGTCGGCGCCTCGCTGCGCACTCTGGAGCACCGCGGCCGCCCCCTGGTGGTCCCGTTCGACGCCGACGAGGTGCGCCCGGCCTTCCGCGGGGCCACGCTCGCGCCGTGGCCCAACCGGGTCGTCGACGGGCGGTACGTCTTCGACGGAGTGGAACAGCAGCTGGCCCTCACCGAGCCGGGCCGCGGTCACGCCCTCCACGGCCTCGCCGCGTGGCTGGACTTCACCGCCATCGACCGGTCGGCGAGCAGCGTCACGCTGTCCGCGACCATCGAGGCGCAGGACGGGTACCCGCACCGGGTGGAGGTCGCCGTCGCGTTCGAGCTCGACGAGGACGGCCTCCACACGACCGTCACCGGCACCAACGCCGGCCCCACCCCCGCACCGTGGGGCACCGGACCGCACCCGTACCTCGTCGCCGGCAGCGGCCGGGTGGACGACTGGACTCTCGAACTGCCCGCGTCGCAGGTGCTGACCGTGACGGAGGACCGGCTCATCCCGACCGGGCTGGCCGACGTCGCCGCGGAGGCTGCCGGCGTGTTCGACTTCAGCACGCCGCGGGCGATCGCCGACACCTTCATCGACCACGCGTTCACCGGCCTGCGGCGCGGCGACGACGGCCGCGCCACGGTCGCGGTGCGGTCCGCCGAGGGCACCGGCGTCGCGATGACGTGGGACGAGGCGTGCGCGTGGGTGCAGGTCCACACCGCCGACCGCGACATCCCGGAGCTGAACCGTCTCGGCCTCGCGGTCGAGCCGATGACCTGCCCGCCCGATGCCTACAACTCGGGGATCGACCTGATCGTCCTCGCCCCCGGCGAGTCCGCGTCGGCCGGCTGGAAAATCACCGCGCTCTGATCGCTGCGAAGCGGGCGGAACGGGCGATGCCCCCAGCGGAATCCGACCCGGCTGGGGGCATCGAAGTGCTGCACTAGGAGCAGCTTGGCAATCGACGGAGGTGCGTACCCGTTCGCGCCTCCGGCTACCACTGAGCCGACGGATGCTTCGACATCGGCTCGTAGGTATTACTGTACCTGATCCATGCGACATTCTGCATCTTACGGCGCACTACACAAGCATTAGCGAGCAGCCGCCGAGGGGCACGAAGCGCAGGCGCGAGTGCACCCGGCGGCCGGGGCGCGCATCCCACGACGGTGCGCGTCCCGGCCGGCCGGGAGTGGTGCGCGCGGCCATCCACGACTGGCCGCGCGCGGTCTAGGGGCGTCTAACGGGAGGCCGGCTGCACGGCGGCGACGATCGCCGCCGCGGTCTCGCGGCCGACGCGGATCGCGCCGTCGACGTGCTGGTAGCCCTTGCCCGCCATGTCGCTGCACGAGAAGTGGATGGGTCCGACCGGAGCACGGAGGTCCGAGCCGTAGCGGGCGAGACCTCCCATGTCGAAGCTGGCGGCGTAGGCGCCGCGCGTCCACTCCTCGCTGCCCCAGTCGCTCTCGTAGTAGACGACGGGGCTGAGCGCCTCGACGCCGTAGTAGTGCGACAGCGACTCGAGGATGCGCGCTTTGCGCTCCTCCGGAGACAGCCGGAACACCTCGTCCGCGGCCTCGTCCGAGACGAAGCCGACCAGCGTTCCGCGCGGGTCGCCGTGGTAGCTGTTGTCGTACGCCTCGTGCACGAGCTCGTAGGGGCTGAAGGCGGTGCCGCTGTAGCCGAGGTCGCGCCAGAACGGCGTCTCGTAGACGGCGTGCACCTTGACGACGAAGCCCATCGAGAGGTGCTGGTGCAGCTGCTGCTGGCGGCGCGGCAGCGGGGGCTCGTACGAGATGCGGCTGATCAGCACCGGCGGAACGGCGAGGATCGCGAAGCGGGCCCGCACCTCCACGCCGTCGGCGATCGCGGTGACGCCCGACTCGTCCCAGCGCAGCGCGCGGACCGGGGCGTTCAGGTGCACGTCGTCGCCGAGGCGCTCGGCGAGCAGCAGCGGCACCTGCTGGAGGCCGCCCTTGACGCGCTTGTCGAGGATGAAGTCGGCGTCGACCAGGTGACTGAAGCTGCCGGCGCTGGCCGCCATGAGCAGAGCCTGCAGCGCCGAGAAGGCGTGCGCGGGCTTGGTGAGCATCGCACCGGCGATGAACATGCCGATGTTGAGCCGGGCCTCCTCGTCGTCGGTCTGCGTCTCCAGCCAGTGGCTGAACGAGATCTCGTCGAGCTCCTTGGCCTGCGGGTGGTCCCACGGGCGGTCGGGGTCGATCTCGGCGACCAGCGCGTCGAGGCGCTCGATCAGGCCGACGATCTCTTTCTCGGTGGCCGGGGCGACCGGGAAGATCTCGCCCTCGAACGTGCGGCGCGCGCCGTTGTCGCCGAGGTAGATGTTGATGCCCTCGCGGTAGCGGGAGTACGTCTCCAGCCCCAGCTCGTCGAGGGTCTCGATCAGCGCGTCCTGGTCGGGCGACACCCACTGGCCGCCGATCTCCAGGGTCGCGCCGTCGATGTCGTTCGTCCAGAGGCGGCCGCCGACGCGGTCCCTGGCCTCCAGGACGGCCACACTCAGTCCGGCCTTCTTCAGCTCCGTCGCGGCCGTGAGGCCGGAGGCTCCAGCGCCGACGATGACGACGTCACGTTCGATGCTGTCCATTGCTATCAACTCCTCCATCGGGTCACGAGGATGCTAGGCGGGCGCGCGACGCCGATTCCTGTACACGGTGTCGAAGGAAGGCACTACTCCTCGACGACGTGTACGTTCTCCTGCTCCGCGGCGGCGGCGCCGCTCACCCGCAGATAGACGATGAGCCAGCTGAACACCAGCACTCCGGCGACCAGTTCGGCCGCGGTCAGCACGTAGTAGCCGACCGCGAAGAACACCAGCATCAGCACGATCGTGCCGAAGAACACGTAGCCGAGCACGAAGAACGAGGCCGGTGCGCTCGGCAGCGCGCCGCGCACCCAGAACACCACGAGCGCGAACACCAGCACCATCCCGACGGCCGACACGTTGTGGAGGGTGACCGAGATGTTCAACGTGAAGATGCCGACGCAGGCCAGCAGCACACCGATCAGGATGAGCCCGACGCGCACGCGCAGCATCGCCGACCTCCGCCGGGGGTCCGCGATGCCGCGGGCGTCGGTGGCGTAGCGCGCGATCGCCGTCACGATGACGCCGGCGATGATCAGCGTGAGGTTGAAGGCGAGCGACGACACGCTCTGCGTCATCCCGAGCGCGCTGAGGTGAAGCTGCCACCAGTGCGGATCGGGCGCACTGAGCATGGAGGTCAGGATGCCGACGACGGCGAATGCGGCGAGCACGGTCGAGAGCCGCATCAGGTCCATCCGGGCTGCCGAGAGGAACACCGCATACCCGGTGACGCCGGCGGCGGCCGCGGCGAGCGCGGTCGCCGAGAGGGAGTAGACCGTGGCGTCCTGGAAGCCGTTGGCGAGCACGGCGCCGAGCACGAGCCAGCCGAGCAGGGCGAGGACGCCGTGTGCGAGGGCGATGGCGAAGGTGTCGAAGATGTCGACGCCGCCGGCCCGGTGCGGCTGCCCGTCGGCGCTGGCCGTCGTCTGGAACGGAGTCAGCCCCTCCCGCCGCCACAGCCTGCCGGTGACGTAGGCCAGAAAGGCGATGACCCCGCCGGCGATGGCGACGAACTGCCCGAGAGAGTCCGGCCCGGCGATCGGCAGGGTGCGGCCCCAGAACAGCAGCAGCGCCACTACCCCGACGACCACGAACACCGCGGCGCCCGCCACGATCCCGGCGCCCTCGACCGTCAGCTGCGCCGGCGCGGACAACCCGCCGAACGTCTGCCGGACCCGATTCGTCGCGCTCATGACGACCACCTCCCGCACACCCTGCGCGGCCCTCTCGGCCGACGTCGCGCACAATGTAACGCGGCGCCCTGCCGCTCGGCTACAGGGCAGTTCGGCGGGAGGAGATCCGGGCGCGACACGCCCGTGGTCTCCTGTTCAAGCGCTGAGGGAGGAGATTCCGGCGCGTGTCTCCTTCGCTACACAGGGCCTCAGCCGGGTCGCCGGGTGTGGAGGAGCGCGTACCGCTCGTCGGTGATCGGGCCGCCCCACAGTGCCGGGTCGTCGAGCGGGCGCAGCTCGGTGCGGCCTCCCAGCGGCTCGACGAGCGCGGCGCTCTCGGCGGCGGTCAGGCCCGCTCCTGTCGACCACCGTCCCTCGATCAGCAGAAGGAGGCCGCCCGGCTTCAGGAGGTGGTGCCAGTTCCGCACCGCCGAGGATGGATCGGCGGTCGCCCACAGGACGTGCCGGCTGAGCACGACGTCGAACGAGCCGGGAGGGAGCGGCGGGTCCTGCACATCGGCCTCCACGAACGTCGGCTCTGGCACGATGCCGGCCGTCTTCGCGCGGGCGATCCGGAGCATCTGCGGCGAGAAGTCGACGCCGACGACACGATGGCCGTCGTGCGCGAGAAGCGCGGTCAGCGTGCCCGTCCCGCAGCCGAGGTCGGCGATCACCGCAGGGCGGCTGTCTGCGTGCGCCTCCTGCAGCAGCTCGCGCAGCAGCGCCGTCCAGGCGCCCCGGGCCACGGCATCGTGGAGGCCGTGGTCCGGCGCGGCGTCGAAGGTCGCCGCCGCGTCGTCCCAGAGGGCGCGGTCGTCGCCCGCTTCGTCCTCGGCCATGACCCGATGATCGCAGATCGCGGCGGCGAGAAGGGATGCCGGGGCCCCGCCGCGCGGCTCAGCGGGCGGCGCGCGAACGGCTCGGGAGGTCGTCGCCGAGCGTGTCCACCGGGCCGACGATCACGCCCTCCAACCGGCGGACCACGTCGAGGTAGTCGCCCGTCCACACGATGCGCACCGCCGTCGCGGAGACGATGCCCCGGTCATCGCCGAGGTCGCGCTCGACGGCGTCGGCCAGCCGCGAGCGGGCGGACGCATCGACAGGCTCGGGCGTCGGAGGAGCCTCCCGCGCGACCAGCCGGGCGGCCATCCGCGAGTACCAGTCGTCGAGGCGCGAGATCGAGGCGTCCAGCGCCCGATGCGCTCCCGCCCGGTCGGCGTCGGCGGCCTCCTGCCCCCGCCAGAGGTCGAGGATCGCGTCGCTCGCCAGCCGCACACCGGCGACACCGTTGACGGAGGCCGAGACCTCGGCGAGCGGCCGGCTCTTGCTGCCGCGCTCCCCCAGGTAGGTGCGGAACGCGTCGTCGAGCCGGCGCGCGGCCGCCGCCGCCCGCAGCGACTGCGTGCGCGGCTCGGGGAGGTCGTCCGCCGCCGCATCGCAGCGGCCCAGCCCGAACGCGACGGCGGCCGCGAGGTAGGCCACGCTCTCGGTGTAGGCCTGCGCCAGCGCCTGTCTCAGCGCGGCCGCGGCACCGCGCGGCCAGAACAGCGCCCCGACCACGAGGCTCACCGCGCAGCCGAGAGCGATGTCCTCGATCCGGATGAGTCCGACCGTCCACCCCGATGGCGCGATGAGGTTGAACAGCAGCACGAGCAGGATGGTGAACGCCGCCTGACCGGCGGCGAACGAGATCGCGGCCGGAGCGACACCGGCTACCAGGATGGCGATCGGCAGCAGCACCCAGATGACCACGCGGTCGTCGCCGATCGCGAACATCGCCGCCGCGCCCAGCAGCACCCCGATCGAGGTGCCGATGACACCGCGCAGCACCGTCTGGCCGGTACTCAGCGCGTTCGACCGGAGTACCGACAGGGTGCCGAGCACCACCCAGAACGAGTGCTGCACGCCGGTCAGGTTGGCCAGCAGCACGGCGAGCCCGAGAGCCACGGCTCCGCGGATGCTGTTGCGCAGCCACACGGAGTTCCAGCCGACATAGCCGCTCGCGCGTTCCGCTGCGGCCGCCACCGGACCGGCCAGGTCACCGGGCTGGCGCCCCAGCACCCGTTGCCACCAGGAGCGGCGCTCCGCCCGCGCCGTGAGCACGATGTTCACCACCACGGCCGTGGTCGCCTGGGCCAGCTCCTGCGCGCGGAAGCCGGGGTCGAGCGAGGCCACGAACCGGTCGGCGGCGCGACCGCCGTCCACCGTGCCTCCGGTGACGGGGAGCGTCATCGTGGCGGCCTCCACGGCGTCGCGCGCCTCGCCCAGGATGCCGAGCGCGGCCTCCACGTCGCCCGGATCGCCGCCGTGCTGGGCCAGGAGCTCGGCGCCGCGCTCCAGGACGGCGGCGGCCGCGCTCTTCACCTCGAAGGCGGCGACGTGAACCGGGCCTCCTGGCGTCGTCGCCGACAGCCTCACATGCTCGAACTGCTCGATGACGGCGTTCAGCCAGGTCAGCTCATCGACCAGCCGGACGATCGTGCGCGCCGACGTGCTGAGCCCGGTGGGCCGGTACGGCGTGTTCAGGAACGACCGGTGCAACGCGGCGACGGCCGCGTCGGCGTCGCGGGTCGCGGCGTCGCGGTCGGCGGCCAGCTCGGGGTTGCCCGCGCGCAGCATCGCCGCCGCCTCGGCGCGCAGCCGCGCGGCGAGCGCCCGGCACGCGTCGACGGCAGGGCCGCGCAAGGGCTCCCGGGCCGGCGCTGGCCAGAGCACGACGATGGCGACGACGGCGACGACGGACGCGATCCCCCAGCCGAGCAGCCGCGGGCCGAGCGACGCGATCGTGCCGGGAAGCGTGACGGGGAGGATGAACGCCAGCAGCAACGACGTGCTCGCGGACGCCATCACGGAGCTCACCGAACCGGCGAACAGCACGGCGAAGGCCACCACGGTCATGGCGACGGCGGAGAGCCAGATGGGCCTCGACACGAGCGTCCCGACGCAGACGAACACGGCGCCCGTCACCGCGAGGCCGAGCTGCGCCTGCACGCGATCGATCAGAGGGCCGCTGAAGTCGACCAGCAGCAGCATCGCGAACGAGCCGAACGCGGCGAAGGTGGCGACGTCCGGGCTGCCGATCACGATGCCGCCGAACGCGAACAGCAGCGGCATCACGATCGCCGCGCGCCCGGCACGACGCAGCGCAGCGAAGTCCGGATCGTGACGCTTCAGCCACGCCAAGACGCGCATCGGACCTCCTCACACCGGCTGCCACCGCACACCCTAGCCGTGTCGGGGAGGGAGGGGCACTGCCGGTGGCGGATGTCAGGTCTCGGGCGTCGCGCCCGCCACCTCCACCTTCTCGGGCCCCGGGTCGTCGGCCGGGGGTGTGCCGTGCGCGACCCGCAGCATGGCGGACACCATCGCGTTGGCCACCGCGATGAGCGGGACGGCGAACAGCGCGCCCGGAACGCCCGCGATGCCGGAGCCCGCGGCGACGCCGACCACCACCGCGAGCGGATGCACCTTCACCGCTCCGCCGACCAGGAGCGGCTGCATGACGTGCGCCTCGAGCAGGTGCACGAGCAGCACGCCGGCGAGCATGATCACCGCCTGGAGCGGGCCGCCGAACACCAGCGCGATCACGACGGCGATGATCCCCGACACGATCGCCCCGATCACCGGGATGAACGACGCCAGCAGCACGATCACGCCGATCGGGATCGCCAGCGGCAGCCCGAGGAAGAACGCGACGAGGCCGATGCCGACGGCGTTCACGACCGCGACCAGGATCTGGACGCGCACGAAGCTGGTCAGAGTGCGCCAGCCCGCATCGCCCGCCGCCCGGATGGCCGGCCGTCCGCCGACCGGGAACAGCCGGGTGATCCACCGCCAGATGCCGCCGCCGTCGATCAGCATGAAGATCGTCGCGAAGATCGCGATCAGCCAGCCGGCGAGCAGGTGTCCGGTCGTCGTCCCCACCTTGAGCACGCCTCCCACCAGCGCGGCGCTGTCCTTCTGCGCGAACGCGCCCGCACTGCGGAAGTAACCGGCGAACTCGGCGTCCGTGACGTTCCAGGGCGGCTGGCGCAGCGCATCCCGTGCCCGGTTGTAGGCGGCGACCGACTCGTGCTCGAGCTGCGGGAGGCCGATGCGCACCTGCCAGACGACGAGCGTGATCAGCCCGGCCAGGATCGCCGCGAACGCGACCAGGCACACCGTGATGGCCAGCCATTTCGGCCAATGGTGACGCATCAGGGTGGAGACGGTCGGCTGCAGCAGGGCGGAGACCAGGAGCGCGACGAGCAACGGCACCACGATGTCCTGGAACACCACGACCAGGTAGATGATGACGCCGGCGAGGGCGATCACCGTGAGCAACCGCCACGACCACTCGGAGGCCGCGCGGACCCCGGTCGGGACGGATGAGCGCTCAGGCCCCGGCCGGTCGGGACGGGGCTCGCGCTTGCGCGAAAGGGCGATCATGACGGGTCCTCCTCGGTCAGGTCGCCCGACACTACGCCCGAGTCGTCGCCCAGAGGCGCGTCGACGCCCTGAAACCCGCGTTTTGGGGGCGTGGACGTGCACTTCGCCGAACCCGGTGGAAGGCGCACGCGGCGGACCTGCGCCTAGGATCGGCGCGTGACGGGTTTCGAAGCCGAGCTCGGCGGGCTGCGCCGCCGGCTCACCGCGTTCTGCTACCAGCTGCTCGGGTCGCCGTTCGAGGCGGAGGACGCGGCGCAGGATGCGCTGGAACGGGCGTGGCGTGCGCGCGACTCGTACGACCCCGCCAAGGCCTCCCTCGCCACCTGGTGCTATCGGATCGCCCGCAACGTCTGCCTCGACCGCCTGCGGGAGGCACCGCGGCGACCGCTGCCGCACGACCTCCGCGAGCCGGGGCTGGAGGCTGGCGCGCCGCTGGTTCCCGCGTTCGACGTCCCCTGGCTGCTGCCCGCGCCGACCGGCTGGGCGGCCGAGTCGGACGTCGAACAGGCCGCCGAGCGCCGTGAGGAGGTGCGCTTCGCGGTCACCGCGATGCTGCAGTCGCTGTCTCCCCTGCAGCGCGGTGCGTTCGTGCTGCGCGACGTGCTGGGCCTCTCCGCCGCCGAGACCGCAGCCGTTCTGGAGGTGTCGGTCGCGTCGGCGAACTCCGCCCTCCAGCGCGCGCGGGCGGCCGTGAACGAGGGTGTGCGCCGCCCGCACCCGCTCGCCCCGGCGGCCGTCGAGCGCTACGCCCGCGCCATCGAACGAGCGGATGTGCCCGCGCTGGCCTCCCTCGTCGCCGACGACGTCGTGTTCGAGATGCCGCCGGTGCCGCAGTGGTCGATCGGGGCCGCGCCCTACCTGGCGTTCATGGAGCACCTGTTCGCGTGGCGCGGCACGGAGTGGTCGACGTCGCCCGTCTCGGCGGCGGGACGGCCGGGGTTCCTGCTCTACCGCGGCGTCGGCTTGGCTCGGGAGCCGCACACGGTCCAGCTGTTCGAGGGCGACGGGGCGGGTGCGATCGGGCAGATCCTCGTCTACCAGGACCCCCGGCTCTTCGCCCTGTTCGAGGAGTTCGCCGTCGCGCGATAAGTTCCGCGCCTCCCGTTCGTATCTACTGATGACGCCGACGCGCGTCGCGAAGAGGAGGACATCATGGGAAAGCTGATCGTCGTGCAGTTCATCACGCTGGACGGTGTCGTACAGGATCCCGACGGGAGCGACGGCACGCCGTTCGGCGGCTGGGCGATGCGGTTCGGACCGCAGGGCGTGGCCGGGGACAAGTTCCGCCTGGGCGAGCTCCTGCAGACCGGCGTGCTGCTGTTCGGCCGTCGCACCTGGGAGCACTTCAGCACGCTGTGGCCCGCGCGGGACGACCCGTTCTCGCAGGCCATGAACCGGGCGACGAAGGCCGTCGTGAGCGGCAGCAGTGTCGATGTCGGGCGGTGGGCGGGCACTCGGCAGCCGGCCGACCTCCACGCGTGGCTCGACGAGACCCTGCCGGAGCGCGACGTGATCGTGATCGGGAGCGGGACGCTCATCGCCCAGCTGGAGGCCGCCGGCCGCGTGGACGAGTACCGCCTCCTGACCTTCCCGACGGCCGTCGGGGCGGGCAGGCCGCTCTTTCCGGAGGGTCGTCTGCTGACGCTGCTGTCGTCGGAGCAAGTGGGGCCGGCGAGCCTCACGCGCTACGAGACGGCGTCGGCGCCTGAGGCGGCGGCGGCCTCGGCGGCGGCCGTCAGCTGAGCGAAGTCGAGGAGGCGCTGCTGCGAGTCGGCGTAGGAGGTCACCGAGGGGACCTCCGCGCCGTCCCGCACCGCGAGAGCGCTGCCGACGGCCGCGTCGATCGCCACCCGGTAGGGCAGCGACCCGGTGCTGACCCTCCGCACACCGAGGTCCCGCAGCTGTGCGAGGGTCAGGCCAGGGACGACGAGCACGTTGAGCGGCAACGGGCAGCCCGCGGCCAGTCGCTCCAGCACAGCGGGGTCGGTCGCTCCCGGCACGAAGAACCCGTCGGCGCCCGCCTCGGCGTAGACCGCCGCCCGGGCGAGGACGGCCTCCACCGTGTCGTCCTCGTGGAACCAGTAGGAGTCGATGCGCGCGTTGACGAACACGCGCGGCGCCGCCCGCTTGATGGCGGCGATCTTCGCGGCAGGGATGCCCGGGTCGACGAGCCGGCCTCCCGCGGAGTCCTCGAGGTTCACACCCGCCGCCCCGAGCCCGGCGACGAACTCGCCGACGGCGTCGGGATCGTCGCTGAAGCCGTCCTCGATGTCGGCCGTCACGTGCACGGGCAGCACCCGCAGCTTCCGGATCAGCGCGACCGTCGCCTCCCTGCCTGCACCGGCGGCGTCGGGCACGCCGGTCGACGCGTTGACGCCGAAACTCGTCGTGCCCAGCGCCGGGAATCCGGCGGCCACGAACCCGAGCGCCGAGCCGACGTCCCACGCGTTGGGCAGCAGCAGCGGCTCGTCGCCACGGTGCAGGTCATGGAAGCTGGGCAGGTCACGGAAACTCGTCACGGCTCCTCCTCGCGCTCGCGCTCATCCTCCTCCGTTCGGCACGCGCAGGCGAGCGCCGTCACCCTCGAGGATGTGCCGCAAAACTCGCATCATCGGGGTGGGGTGAGGGTACCGTCGACGGCGACGGCGGCGGCGGTCGTCGGGAAGTCGCGCGTGCTGAACTGCGCGACGAGCTGCGCCGCGGTGCCATCGGGGTCGGGCAGCGGACGGCCGTCCTCGAACCCGAAGTGCACCGAGTGCAGCCGACCGCGCACGAAGGAGCCATCGGGCCGCAAGGTCACGTCCAGGTAGGCACCGTAACGCGTGGCCTGCTCGGCGCCGAACACGCCGCCGCCGCCGAAGTTGCCGAGGCTGTAGGCGATCAGGCGGCCCTTGTAGAACTCGGCTCCCCGCAGCGAGTGCGGACCGTGGCCGATCACTAGGTCGGCGCCGGCATCGATGGCCGCCCGCGAGAATGCCATCGGGTCGCCGCGGTTCTCGCCGAACATGGTCTCACCGCCCGGCCGCACCACATTCGCACTCGGACCCTCCGACCCCATGTGCGCGTGCACGACGACGAGGTCGGCGGAGGCCGCGGCGGAGGCGACCACGGCACGGACGTGGCGCAGGTCGGTCAGCCGATTGGTGCCCTGGTATGGGGCGAAGCCAATCATCGCGACTGTGCTGCCGCCGATCGTGGTGCAGACGATCTCGTCCCGATCGCCGACCGAGCGGACCCCGTGCTCGGCGAGACTCGTCCGAGTGTTGGCGTAGCCTGGCTGGCCGAAGTCGCCCGTGTGGTTGTTCGCGAGGTTCAGGATGTCGAAGCCGCGGAAGTGCGCCGCCGTCGCTGGAGCGCTGCGGAACGCCAGGCAGTCCGCGCCGGCTCCGCACTTGTCGAAGCCGGTGTCGTCCGTGATCGCCTGTTCGAGGTTGCCGGTCACCAGGTCCTGCGTGAACCAGGGTCGCACGGCGTCGAAGTGGTCGGCGCCGCCGTCGGCGGGCACGCGATGACCCTCGTCGTGGATCAGCACGTCGCCGACCGCACCGATGCCGACCTCCCCATCACGGACGGCGGCCTGAGCCGGCGCGTCCGGCCCGCACCCGCCGATCGCGGTCCCCCGGGCGGCGACGACACCGCAGGCGATCACCAGAGCGACCGCGAGTGCGGCACGCCACGGTGCGCCCCTCCCTGCAAAAGGGCCGCGTCGTGGGAGGTCGAACAGCCATCCGAAGCCGTCCCTCGTAAGCAACCGGTTCAGCAGCAGGCACGCGGCAACCAGCGCAGCCGTGAGCACCAGCGGGAGTACGGCCGCCGCGATCAGCTGCACGGCGACCCGGGCGTCCGAGAGCCACGCGACCAGCACGACGTCGGCGATCGCCAATAGCGGCATGTGGATCAGGTAGATCGGCAGGCTGCGGCGGCCGAGCGCGGCGAGGCCTGAGCCGAGCAGCCGTGTCCGTCCGATCAGCGGTGCGACGGCGAGCCCCATCGTCACGCCGAGCACCGAGACGACCGGCCAGACACCGGGGACGGTCTCCGTGCCTGTGAGGCGCATCGCCGCGAAGGCGAGCGCGTACACCGCCACCGACCCCAGGGCGCGGGAGGGCCGCATCCCGCCGACGAAGCGTCGCAGGTGCGGGGCCGCATGGAGGCCCAGCAAGAAGAACACGAAGTTGTAGAGCAGAGAGCCGCGATTGCTGACGACCTCCACGAACCCGGCTGAGACCACGATCGACAGCACGCCGGCCGCGCCGATGACGAGCCAGGATGGCACCCGGGCCAGGGCCTTGGCCACGAGGAAGTAGACGGCGAGCGCGTAGAGGTACCAGGTGTTCGGCGGGCTGATCGTGACGAACTCCACGAACTGCGCGACGCTGCGCGGCACCAGCGTCGGAAAGTCGGGGAACGCCCACAGCGCGGCCATGTGGATCAGGGACCACACCAGGTACAAGTAGAGGAATCGCAGGACGCGGGACCGAACGACGATCCGCCAGGGACGCGCGAACGCGTTGGCCGCGAAGTAGCCGGAGACCAGCAGGAACAGCGGCATCAGGAACGGCCAGATGGCGTCGCCGGCCAGGCCCCACACTCCCGGGATCGGAACGCCTAGCTGCCAGTCGACCTGGAGGTAGCTTTTCATGACGACGTGCCAGAAGACGACCAGCAGGATCAACACACCCTTGAGAGCGTCACCCCAGGTCTCGCGAACGGCAGGCGGGCGCGGAACATCGGTCATCCAGGTTTCTCCGATCGGTTTCCGCAATCCGCGGGGTCAGGCGGCGATGGCGGCGTCGAGGAGCGCCGCGACGAGGCGCGGGTAGTCGAGACCGACGGCGGTGTACATCCGGGGCACTTGAGATTGCTCGGTGAAGCCGGGGGCGGTGTTCACCTCGTTCAGCACGACGCCCTCCGCCGTGACGAAGAAGTCGAAGCGGGCGATGCCGGCGCAGCCGAGAGCCGTATAGAGGGTGCGGGCCGCCGCGTCGATGGCGTCGTGCTCCTCGGCGGTGATGCGCGCCGGCAGCGTGAACGACGCGGACCCGTCGTACTTCTGCTCCCGGTCGAAGACCGCTCCCTCGGCCACCGCAATCTCGAGGGTCGAGCCGGCACGCAGCGCGCCGTCACGGTCACGGAACAGGGCGATGTCCACTTCGCGGCCGGCGACGAACGCCTCGAGCAGCGCGGCACCGCCGGACGACCGCGCGCTCTCGATCGCGGCCTGAAGCTGCCCGGCCTCCCGGACCACGGAGACCCCGTTGCTCGACCCGCCGGTGGTCGGCTTCACGACGAACGGCGGCTCGAGATGGAGGTCTCCCGCGTCGACGCGTCCGTCCACGAGCACCCCGGGCGCGGTGCGGATGCCGAGCTCCTCCGCGACGAGTTTCGTGACCCATTTGTCCATGCCGAGGGCGCCGGCGCGCACCGGAGAGCCGACGAACGGCACGCCCGTCAGCCGCAGCAGCCCGGCCGCTGCGCCATCCTCGCCGTCGACACCGTGCAGCATCGGGAACGCGACATCGCACGACGCCAGGCGGTGGACCGCCTCCGCCGCAGCCACAGGACCGTCATCGACCTGCCACCCTCCGCGGCGGTCGATCGTCAGGGGGACGGCCGTCAGACCGAGGGCGCGGACCGCGCGCACGACGGCGGCCGCGGAGGCGAGCGACACGTCGTGCTCCTCGTTTGCGCCGCCGCCGATCACCGCGACACGCTGGATCGTCCGCTCAGGCACGGGCCGCCTCCTCGTTCGCCGGAGCTGCGGTCGCCGTCGCTGCGGTCGCCGTCGCAGCCGTCGTCCGGTGGATGCGCGCGACCCTGCTGCCGATCCGCGTCACGATCTCGTGCTCGATCGTCCCCGACCAGCCCGCCCACTCGGCGACGGTCGGTTCGCCTTGGTCGCCCGGGCCGAACACGGTGACCGTCTCTCCGGGCGCGAGGAGGTCGTCGCCGGTATCCACGACCAGCATGTCCATCGAAAACCGCCCGACCACCGGCCGGCGGCGGCCGCGCACCAGCACCTCGGCGCGCTCCGACGCCGCCCGCGGGAGGCCGTCGCCGTAGCCGACGGGCAGCAGCGCGAGTTTCGTGCGCCGGTCGGCGACGTGCTCCAGCCCGTAGCCGATGCCGGTTCCGGCCGCGACCTCCCGCGACCCGACAACGGTCGTCGTCAGCGAGAGCGCCGGGCGCAGCCGGTCGGAGGTGCCGGACGGGTCGATGCCGAAGAGCCCGGCGCCGATGCGGTGCAGCCCGAAGCCGGAGCCGACCCCGGTCACGGTGGCCGCTGTCGCGGCCAGGTGGGCGATGGAGGGCGACAGACCGCGCCGCCGCGTGGCCCGCAGCGCGTTGGTGAACACCAGTCGCTCGCGGCGGTTCTGCGGGTGATCGGGCCGGTCGGCGCACGACATGTGGCCCATCACCCCGACGACGCGGACGCTGCCGAGCGCCTCCAGCTCGCGGGCCACACCGCAGAGCGCGGACCATTCGGCCGCGGGGGCGCCGTCGCGCGCCATGCCGACGTCGATGTGGAGGTGCACCCTGGCGCGCGTCCCCCGCTGGGCCGCTGCGCGACCGACCGCGTGCAGCAGCCGCGCGCTCTGTACGGCGAGATCGACGTCGGCGCCGACCGCCGCCGCGAAATCGGCGTCGACCGGGTTGAGCCAGCTCAGGATGGGCGCCCGCACGCCCGCGGTCCTGAGGGCGAGCGCCTCGTCGATCGAGGTGACGCCGATGGAGGTGGCGCCCGCCGCGAGCACGGAGTTCGCTATCGCACCGTGCCCGAAGGCGTCGGCCTTGAGCACCGCCATCAGGCGGCCTCCTGTGGCGGCGGCGAAGTAGGCGGCGTTCGAACGGATCGCGTCGTCGTCGACGGTTAACTCGGAGGTCCACGACATCATCGGCCCCCGTGCCGCCCCGAGCGGCGCATGCTGGTGTCACGCATTCCCCCAGCCTGCGGGAATCCGCTCGCCGATCCATCCCCCCTGGGATGCGGAGCAGTCATCCGAACGGATGACTTGTTCCGGTCAGCTCCGGGAGGGCACGAGCGCCTCGAACGTCTCGGCGACCCAGTCGGCGATGATGCCGGCCACGTACGGCATGTTGTCGATCGAGATGTGCTCGGTGCCTCCTTCCGGGTCGTCGAAGATCCGCAGCTCGCGGCGCGGGCTGTTCACCGCCTGCTCGTACGTCTCGTGGGCGTAGCGCACCGGGATCTGCCGGTCGCCGGCGCCGTGCGTGATGAGCAGCGGGACGGTGATCTGTTCGGCGACGCCGTTCAGGTGCATCGCGCTGGTCTTGGCTATGAACTCGTCCATGTCGTTCACGCCCCACACCCAGAACACGTGGTCCCAGTAGTGCGGAACGGGGTTCTCGCCCTCGCGGTTGCGTCGCGCCTCCTGCACCGCCGCCCAGTCGTGGTTCGCGCCCCACGCCACGACGAGCGCGAGCCGCTTCTCGAACGCCGCCGCCCGCGGGGCGTAGTAGCCGCCGAGCGACCAGCCGACGATGCCGAGCTGTGCAGGGTCGGCACCGAGTTCGTCGGCGTTCGCCTCGATCCAGTCGACGATCGCGGCCGCCCAGACCTCCGTGTCGTAGCGGGCGGTCAGGCCGCGTAGGCGCAGTGCTTCCCCCGACCCGGGCGTGTCGATCATGAGGGTGGAGATGCCGCGCTCGGCCAGCATCGCCGGGAACCCGGAGTAGTACATCATCTCCTTGGTCGAGTCGAGGCCGTTCCACTGGATGATCACCGGGTGCGGGCCGTCGCCCGGGGCGCGGTAGAAGTACCCGGGCAGCGACGAACCCTCGTACGGAACCTCCACGCGGGTAAGCGGAATGCCGCTGAGCTCGACGTGCTTCAGCAGCAGGTCGATCGACTTCTGGTACGCCGCGTTGCGGCCCTCCCACCGCGGCGACTGCAGCCGCTCGGCCTGGGAGGTGTACAGCGACGCCCGGTAGTAGGTCGCGCCCGCGCCGATCCGGCGGCCCGCCTCCTCGTCGGCCCGCGCCTTCGCGACGAGCCGGTCGGCGACGGCCTCCCACGAGGAGTACAGCTCGGCCGTGCCGGCGTCGTCGCCGTTCTGCGAAGCGAGCAGCACCGGCTTGCACGCCCGGTCGACCTCGTCGATGTACCCGCCGTTGTTGAGGGTCGCGACGACGGCGAGGCTCCAGACGTAGTTGGTCGGGAAGTACATGAACACGGGAGGGCTCCTTCGTTACAGCGTTCCGACCGCGATGCGGTCGGCCAGGTGTTTGGCCCCTGCCGACGAGGCGAAGCCGCCGTCGACGGGGAGGTCGGCACCGGAGATGTACCCGGACGCATCGGAGATCAGGAAGACGGCGAGGCCGGCGACGTCGGCGGCTTCGCCGAGCCGTTCGAGCGGCGTCAGCTCGAGCTGGGCCTCCCGCATCGCAGCGGGGGCGTTCGCGGTCATGTCGGTCTCGATGAAACCGGGATGGATGGTGTTCACCCGGATGCCGCGCGGCCCGTACTCGACGGCGGCCACCCGGGACAGCCCGCGCAGACCCCATTTGGAGGCCGTGTACGCCGCCGTGTAGTGGCCGGTCAGCCCGGCGACCGAGCCGACGTTCACGATCGACGACCCGTCCCCCATGAGCGGCGCAAGTGCGCGCATCCCGAGCATCGGGCCGGTCAGGTTCACGGCGATCACGCGGTCCCAGTCAGCGCGCTCGGTCCCTCCGATGCCGGCGCGGTGCGTGATGCCCGCGTTGTTGATGAGGCCGCGGAGCATCGACCCACGAAGGGTCTCCGCCAGGTCGGCGGCGAGCTGCCCCCACGCCTCCTCGTCGGCGACGTCGAGGTGGCGGAACACGACGCCGTCACCGAGTGCGCCGTCCGGCTCGACGACGTCGGTGGCGATGACGTGCGCGCCCAGCTGCGCGAGCAGGCGCGCCTCGGCGGCGCCCTGGCCGCGCGCGGCGCCGGTGACGACGACGGTCGCACCGTCGATGCCGGCGAGCAGCCCCTCCGCGCCGCGGCTCACGGTGTCAGGGCTCACGGTGTCAGGGCTCACGGTGTCAGGGCTCACGGTGTCCGGGCTCACGGTGCTACACGCTCCTGGCGGCTCCGTGCCCGCGGACGCACGCGCGCCGCCGGCAGCTCGGGCGCCGCGACGGCCGCCCCGACCGGGCCGACCAGTTCGCCGATGCCCTCGACCACCATGCGCACGGTGTCGCCGTCGGCCAGCGGAGGCGGGGTGAGCTCGCCGCGCCTCCCCCACAGCTCGGCAAGGCAGCCGCCGTTGCCGGTCGTCCCCGAGCCGAGCACGTCGCCCGCCACCACCCGCGAGTTGCGCGACGCGTAGGCGGCCAGCTCCGGGAACGGCCAGCCCATGTTCGACACCAGGTCGTGCCCGATGCGTTCGTCGTTCACGAAGACCTCGGCCTCGATCGCGAGGAAGCCCTCGTCGTCGAGGAAGGACTCGAACTCGTCGGCGGTCACGATCCACGGTCCGAGGCTCATCCCGAAGTCCTTGCCCTTGGCGGGGCCGAGACGCACCTTCATCTCGCGCGCTTGGAGGTCGCGCGCCGACCAGTCGTTCATGATCGTGTAGCCGAAGATCGCGTCCGCGGCCTCCGCGGCGGTGAGGTTCGCGCCGCCGGCGCCGCCGATCACGGCCGCGACCTCCAGCTCGAAATCGAGGCGGGCGCTGACCGGAGGCCGCAACCGCTCGCCCGGGCCGAGCACCGTGTGCGGGTTGGTGAAGTAGAACGTCGGTGCCTGGTACCACTCGGGCACCACTTCGCTCTTGCCGTCGACGGAGGCGCTCACGCCCTCGACGTGCTCCTCGAAGGCGACGAAGTCGCGGATCGACGCGGGGACGAGCGGGGCGAGCAGCCGCACGTCGGCGAGCGCGGCGCCGTCGGTGCCCACCACCCGCGCGAGGAGTGCCTGCGCCTCCGCGAGACCGCGCGCCAGCACCTGGGACACCGTCAGCGCATCCGGGAACGGGACCACCCGGTCGCCGATCACGAAACCCTCCTCGACGGAGCCGTCGGTCGTCCACCGCGCGATCCTCATGCCGGCTCCGCCATCCGGTGGGAGATGCCGAAGATCAGCCCGGCGGCGTCGGCCTCCCTGTCGTGGTCGATCTGCCACTGGCCGAGCTGCACGGAGGCCTCCACCACGGCCTGCGCGCGCGGCAGGCGACGGGCGTGGAACTCGTCCCACAGGGCGTCGTCGACCGTGTCGGCGGCGAGCAGCAGCTCGGTCAGCACGACCGCGTCTTCCAGCGCCTGCGCCGCGCCCTGCGCGATCGTGGGCGGGCAGCTGTGGGCGGCGTCGCCGATCACGACGGAGCGCCCGCGGTTCCAGGGCGCCGGCACGATGTGCTGGGTGAACCAGGTGTAGTTGACGTGCGCACCCGCTTTCAGGTCGGCGCGGATGTCGTCCCAGGGGCCGCCGTAGGCCGCGGACTCCTCGAGCATGAGGGCGACGGCCTCCTCGTCGGTGAGGCCGACCCGCTCCTGCGCCGGCTCGACGAGGAATGCGTACATCGTGTCGTCCCCGGTGGGCGTGTAGCCCGCGATGTAGACCGGGCCGCCGTAGTACAGCTCGCTGTGCTCGACGGAGGCCGGACGCGAGACGAACGACCGCCAGATGCCCATGCCGGTCGGCTGCGGCCTGGTCTCGATTCCGATCAGGTCGCGGACCGCCGAGTTGAGCCCGTCGGCGCCGACCAGGAGGTCGTAGGTTCCGGCTGTCGAGCCGTCGACCTCCACCCTGACGCCCTCGGCTGTCTCGGTGACGCCGGTGACCTTCGCCCCGAACCGGACGTTCGCGCCCGCGCGCTCCGCGTGCTCGAGCAGGATGCGGGCGAGGTCGGGGCGGTACATGCCGCCGGTGGCCGGGAAGTCCGGGCCTCCGGTCTTGACCTCCGGCAGCTCGGCCACGACCGGTGCGTCCGGGCCGGGCGCCCGCAGCGTCAGGCCCTCGAAGAAGTAGCCCTTCTTCTGCACGTCCCCCCAGACGCCCAGGGCGTCGAAGGCGCGCAGCGCGTTGCCCTGCAACGTGATGCCCGAGCCGAGCGCGCTCAGCTCCGGCTTGGACTCGAAGACATCGACCTCGACCCCTGCCTTGGCGAGCTGGATGGCGGTGGCCAGACCCGCGACACCGCTTCCGGCGATCGCGACCTTCGTGACGGCGGTCATACAAGAACCTCTCTGTTCTTCTGCGTGCGCTGCGGGGCGGCGAGCCCGCTACAGCAGCGCGAGGGGGTTGATCGGCGAGCCAACAGCCGCCGTGATCGGCAGCGGAGGGGCCGAGAGGAGGAAATCGTATCTCCCGAGCCGAGCGCACGCGTCCGCGAGCTCTTCGAGGTCCCACATCTCGCCGATGGTGAGGCCGAGGTTCGGGATGACGACCTGGTGCAGCGGTTGGAACGCGGGCACGTCGAACTCGTTCGGCCGCACCTCGAACCCCCAGGTGTCGGTCGCGATGGCCGCGATCCCGGTGTCGTGCAACCAGCCGGCGGTGGTCAGCGAGAGCCCGGGTGCCGGGCCTCCCGCGTACTCGCCCCAGCCGTCGCGGCGCACGCGGGCGAACTGGCCGGTGCGGACCAGGACGATGTCACCGGTGCCCACCGCGCTCGTCGCGCCCTGCGCCTCCACGCACGAGCGGAGGTCGGCGGCGGTGATCGCGTGGCCGTCCTCCAGCTCTCCGGTGGCGGGCCGGAGGTGCCGCCCGAGGTCGAGCAGCACGCCGCGCGAGACGATCGCGGAGGCCGCATGCTCGATGCCGGTGACGAGGTCGCCGTCGCTCGTGACGACGTCGCCCGCCCTGCGGCCGTTCCAGGCGTAACCGTGGTCGAAGATGTGGCCCAGGCCGTCCCACTGCGTCGAGCACTGCAGCGGCATCGCGATCACGTCGTCGGCGCCGCCGAGCCCGTGCGGGAAACCCTGGTTGCCGCGCTCGGCGTCCGTTCCGGTGTCGAGCATCGTGTGCACCGGGTTCGTGCGCCGGCGCCAGCCCTTCTGCGGGCCGTTCATGTCGAACGACTGCGCCAGCGAGATCGCCAGCCCTTCGCGGACGAGGGCGGCGGCGTCCGCTCGCTTGGCCGCGTCGATGAGGTTGAGCGTGCCCAGCACGTCCTCCTCACCCCAGCGGCCCCAGTTGCGGTACGCCTCCGCCCGCGCCGCGATCTCCCCTTCCGGGTCCTTGCGGTCCAGGTCGGCCGGGTCCTCGCTCGGTGCGGCCATCGTCAGCCGCGACCCTGCACGGCGTACGGGTTGAGCAGCGCTTCCTTGATCTCGTCGGGCACGCCCTCCTCGGTCGCGCTCGGCCCGTCGGCGGCCGGGAACGATTCGGTCATCGACATCGGCATGGCGCCGTTGCGGTAGAAGTTGCTCGAGCCGAGCGAGGGCTTCCACGTGTTGGGCTGCCAGTCGGGCACGTAATTGCGGTAGCCGCCGGTGTTGAGCTCGATGCGGAGCGTGGACGGCTCGCGGTAGTAGAGGAAGGTCTGCTCGCCGATGCCGTGGATGGAGGGGCCGTACTCGATCGGCACGCCGTTCTCCATCAGGGTGTCGGCCGCGATGAGGAGCTCCTCGTAGGTGTCGACCCAGAACGCGTAGTGGTTGACGCGGCCGGCGCGGGTGGAGCCGTCGAGAACGACGCCGAGGTCGTGCGACTTCTCGTTGGTGGTGAGCACCGAGAAGATCGAGATCGGCGCCTCGTCGAGCACCGTGCGGGCCATGATGCGGAAGCCGAGCACATCGTTGTACCAGGCGGCGAACGCGTCGACGTCGCTGGTCGCGATGGTGACGTGGTCGAGCTGCCGCGGGGCGCCGGCGACCTTGCTGCGCTTCTCCGGCCGGTCCGGGTAGATGGAGGCGACGTGGCCGGGGGCCTGATGGCGCGTGACGTCCCAGTGCAGGGTCATCGAGTGGCCCCACGGACCCGTGAAGCGGTACGCACGGCCGATGGCCGGCACGTCGTCGAGCCACTCGCCCTCGGCGCCGGCCGCCTCGACGCGCTTGGCGGCCTCCTCGAGGGCCTCCTCGCTCGACGTGCGCCAGGCCATGGTCGCGAGCGTCGGCTCCGGACCGGGCGAGACGACGACCGAGTACGCGTAATAGTCGCCCCAGCAACGGAGGTACACCGAGCCCTCGATGCGATCGACTACTGTCAGTCCGACCTGTTCCTCGTAGAACTTCACGGACGCCTCGACATCCGGGGACGTGATCTCCACATAGGACAAGTGGGAGAGAAGCTTGATCATCCTTGATCCTTTCCAGATGGGCCGAATGTGATTGCCCGGTCTCTACTTTCGGGGGCGCGCCGGCATCAGGGAACCGCGTATCGGCTATGCCGGGGATCAATGAGACTGATTTCCTAGGTCGGCATCGACTTCGCTTACGTCGCAGTGCAGCGCAAGACCCGGGTTTCAGCGCGCAAGTATGGGTCGGTTCCCCCTCTTCCGAGCGGAAGTTGTGTCAAAATCAAGCATGGCTAGGGATTCCGCACTCCGATTCGGCGCGCAGACCGACGAGGTCATGAGCCTGCTGCGCGTGGTCAACCTCGTTCGCACCGGGGAGGCCGACACCCGGCCCGAGATCGGCCGGCTGACCGGCCTCGGCCGTGGCGTCGTGGCGCAGCGCGTCGATGCGGCGATCGAGATGGGCTTCCTGGAGGACGGCGATTACGGTCCGTCGTCAGGGGGTCGCGCGCCGCGGACGCTCCGCTTCCGCGCGGACCAGGGCCGGATCGTGATCTGCGCGCTCGGCGCCCTCCACATCCGCGTCGGCCTGGCCTCCCTCGACGGCACGGTGCTCGCCGAGGCGCACTGCGCGTGGGACATCGGCCGCGGGCCGGCCGAGACGATCGACACGGCACTCGGGATGATCGACGAACTCCTCGCCGAGGGCGACGACCGTCCGGCCGCTGCCCCTCCTGTCTGGGCGGTCGCCGTCGGCGTTCCGGGCCCAGTCGACTTCGAGACGGGCTCCCCGGTCGCCCCGCCCATCATGCCCGGCTGGAACGGCTTCGACGTGCGCCGCCGCTTCGAGCAGCGCTTCGACGCGCCGGTCTGGGTCGACAACGACGTCAATCTGCTGGCGCTCACCGAGCGCAGTCACCGACGCGACGACAACGTCGACCTGATCTACTGCAAGGTCGGCAGCGGCATCGGCGCGGGCCTGGTCTCGCACGGCCGCATCCACCGCGGTGCGAACGGCGCAGCGGGCGACATCGGTCACGTGCGTGTGCGCGACTCCACCGCGGTCTGCCGCTGCGGCAAGGTCGGCTGCCTGGAGGCGGAGGCGTCCGGCTGGGCGATCATGCGGGATGCGGAACAAGCACTCGCGGAGGGCGCGACCGGGATCCTCGCCGGCCTCGTCGAGCGCGGGGAGCCGATCACCCCGGAGGCCGTGTCGATCGCAGCCCAGGACGGCGACGCCCTCGCGATCTCGCTGGTGCAGCGCTCGGCCCGCCTGATCGGCGAGTCGATCGCGGCGCTCGTCAACATGTTCAACCCCGGCGTCATCGTCGTCGGCGGTGCGGTCTCGGCCGCGGGCGAGATCTTCCTCGCCGAGGTGCGCCAGCGCGTGTACGAGCTGTCGCTGCCGCTGGCCACCCGCGACCTCTCGATCGTGCGCTCCATCGGCGACGAGCGCGAGCCATTGCGGGGCGGCGCGGAACTGGCGATCGAGGAGCTGTTCGACGTGACGTTCCCCCGCTGGTTCGCCGACGGGAGGCCGACGATCGAGAGGATCAAGGGGCCGGCGGCGGCCGCCTGACCGGGACGCTGTCAGTAGTCGTCGTGGTGCTCTGACCGGAAGCGTTCGCGCTGCTCGTCATGCTCTCTGAGCATCTCGTCGTACTCCTCCTCCAGTTCGCCGACCTTGCGGCCCGCGTACGCGACATTCTCTGCGGCGGTACCCGACACGCGCTGCAGCTGCTCCCGGAAGACCGGGTCATCGGCGACGCCCTCCTGCGCACCGATACGGTGGAACGCCTCACGCACTTGGTCGATGCGGGAGCGGTAGTGGCCGATGTACTGCTCGGCCGTCTCGATTCTCCTGCGTGCTGTCGCGCGTTCCTGGTCCTGGGCGTCTTCCAGCTCGGCCAGGGATCGGTAGCTCACCATGCGAGGCTGTTCACCCCCTTGCCGTAGTCGCTCTGCGACTGCAGCTCGCCGACGCCGCGCCGCACCGTGTCGGCGACCGCACCGGCGAGCACGGTGTTACTGAGATCGGCGGTGTTGAGGGTGAACTCGACGCCGGCACTCGCCGAGCCGACGATCGCGGACTCGCTGATCTTCAGGGCGGTGTTGTTGGTGTGGACGATCGGGGGCACCAGGGCGTCCAGGAGCTGAACCGCTGCACCGTGGACCTGGGCCTCGATCCAGTCGCTCACCTCCTGATAGCCGGTCTGCACCTCTCGGTCGAGGCCGGCGAAGAGGTCGCGTACGAAGTCTGCGGGATCCAAGAATGTGAGTCTTTTCTAGAGGTCCTGTGCGAAGGTGATGGCCCACTCGGCGTCTTGTTCGATGGTGTGGCGGACGGAGGCGATGATGCCGTCGGAGAGTTGGCCGACTCGCACGAGGTGGCGGTCGACTTGTTCGTCGACGGCGCGGATGGCGTCGGCGTCGACGTTCTGGTGGACGTGCAGGCGGTGTGTGTCGATGCACTGCTCGATGTCGAAGGCGGTGATCGTGGGCAGGCCCGCGGCGGCGTTCTTGGCCGCAAGCAGGCCTTCCTCCATCCGGGGGATGATCCGGGCGTTGGCCCGTTTGATCTCGGTCAGCGCGGCCGCGGTCGCGGCGATGCTGGCGGCCAGGCCGAGGGCGGAGACCGTGTTGACCGCGACCAGGGCCGCGGACGCGTTCTTGCCCACGGTCCGCCGTGCGGTCGGATTACCGGCGGCTCCGGCCAGCATCAGCAGTGCGGGGGCAACGGCTTCGGAGATGCCGGGGACGAAGGAGTCCACCAGGTTGGCCAGGATGTCCTCATAGCGTCGGCCGTGCGCGGCGACCCCCAGGAGTTCACCGTCGGTGAACTGGAATACCGACTCCTTGCCCTTTCCGAGGTTGTGATAGGTCAACGGGTCCAGGCCCGGCTTGGCGGTCAGGAACACGGCAGCGCCCGTGCGGTGCGGGTTGAGGTTGGCGATCAGGTCCCACTCGATCACATAGTTCGTCATCCGGGTGCGGCCGGCCCGCCTGTCGGCATCCAACCGGTCCTTCGCCTCCGGGGACAGCCACTGCCACGGGTCGGGCCCGTTGAACGTCGTCGCCTCCCAGCCGTGCTCGGCCGCCACCAGCAGTGCCAGGAACCCGCCCAGCGAATGCCCGACCGTGGAGATGCTCGCCTCGGGATGCGCCTTGCTCACTCGGTCCGCGAACCGCTGCGCATCGGCCGCCTGGCTGAACGGGCCCTGCGTGATCCCCACGACGGTCTCAGCATCTTCCAGAATGTCGGCCCGGTGTTCCGGGTTCGTGCCCGCATACGACACCACGATGTGCGACAGATCCGGCGCACCATCCACCACCGGCGCCACCGCCATCGCCTGGAAGCCGTTCGCCGCGTGAGCCTCGGTGTCGATCACCTGATACTTCTGCTTGCGGGTGCCGCTACCGGCAGTGAACTCCTCGCCCACACTCAACGGAGGATCCTGCTGTAGTCGGTCTACGTCATATGCCTTACTCGCCAGGTCCCTGAATTCTTCGGCGGTGCTCATTGGATCACCTCCGAGGTTCCGTCGCTGTGGATCACTGTCAGCGGGAGGTGCGGCGCAGGGGTCGGCGCTTCGGGTGGCACGCCGGTGCCGCCGACGAACGACGGACCGGTGTCCGGCCCGATGATCACGTAGTAGTCACTGCCCTCGACCGTTGCGATCGCATTTACTCGCCATGGGGCACCGAGCCCAGGCCGATCGCCCTCGCGGGTGAATTGGACCTTCTCGACGTTGGGTTGATACTCGTCGCGGAAGTAGAGCGCAGAATCTCGTTGCAGCTCTTTGACGGGTGGGTCTGGCTTCATGAGGCGATCTCCAATCAATGAACAGGCCGACAGGCCAACGATCAGCACGACGCCCAGCAGGGCGGACGCCATTGCTCGAACTAGACGCGTGCGCACATTGGCGCGGTCTCTCGAACGACCAGCGGAACCAGAGGCCGTCACTCGATCACCTCCGACGTTCCGTCGCTGTAGATCACCGTCAGCGGCAGGTGCGGCGCGGGCGTCGGCGCCTCAGGCGGCACGCCCGTGCCGCCCACGAAGCCCGGTCCGCTGTTCGGCCCGATGATCACGTAGTAGTCACTGCCCTCGATGGTGGCCACGGCGTTCACACACCATGTGGCCCCCAGGCCCGGCCTGCTTCCATCGCGGGTGAATCGGACCTTCTCCACGTTCGGTTGCCACTCGTCGCGGAAGTAGAGCGCGGAGTCACGCTGCAGCTCTTTGACGGGCGGGTCCGGCTTCATGAGCCGGCTTCCGATCGACGAACAGGCCGACAGGCTGACAATTAGCACGGCGCCCAGCAGCGCAGTCGTCAGCGTCCGAACCATTCGCATGTACGCCCCCTCCGTTGTCATCCGTCGCGCTAGACGCGTCGTTCTACTCAACCGGACGTCGACAGCGCGGCAACGCGCGAGCAGACAGCGGGCCACTGGTTCGACGGCCCGGTTCGGCGGTCGGCTTGATGACGTTCTCGCCATGTCTTCCCAGGCATTCACGGGTCAGCGGAGGGCACGAAGACGGTGCTGGCGCATCTGAATCTCGGTCATCCGTCGGGTGACGTAGTCACCCGATATTTCACGCAAGCATTCTTCTTTCGGATTCGAGTAGAAGCGTGTAGCTTTCCTACATAAGCCGGAGGAAGAGTGCCATGACCCTGCCGATCCTGCGTGACGACGCGCTCACCGCCTCCGTCGACGGGTTCGCGGTGCACGTGAGCCTGCCGTGGATCCGGTCGCTGCCGCTGTCGAGCGTGTCAGGGGTGCGCCTCCACCTCGACGGCGAGGAGTGCGCCGTCGACGTGCCGGACGGCGACGGCTGGTGGTTCGTGCAAGACCGGCTCGCCCTGCGCGGCCGCCGCCCGCTCTCCGCCGGCCCGCACAGTGTCGCCGTGTCGTTCCGGCTGCTCATCCCGTACCTCCCGGCCGGGCCCGATGCACCGCTGGTGCTGGACTTCGCGGGCGAGCGACGCCTGGAGGCCGTCGCCGAGACGCCGTGGACGCTCGCCGCCAGCGCCTTCAACTGGACGCCAGAGGTCATCCGCGCCGAGCGGCCGGCCGCCGACATCGCGGTCGGCATCGTGGCCTCCGGAGTCTCACGCGTGGTCGAGCTCGAACCGGGCCAGCTGTGGAGGTCGTTCCCGATCACACCCCCGGCGGAGGCCGCGGACCTCCGCGATCGGATCGCCGCCGCGGGCGGCCGGGTCGGCATCGTCGGCGCGAGCCTCGATGACTGGGTGAGTCCCACCAGGCGGCGCGACGACGACGAGCGGCTCGCCTTCCTCCTCCCCCAGTTGCGCACCGCGCATGACCTCGGGGCGGAGGGAGTGCGGCTGCCGCTCGGACAGGCCGGCCCCGCGCTGCTGCGTCGCGTGCAGCCCGTGCTCCACGAGCTCGACCTGACGCTCTACGAGGAAGCCCAGGGGCAGCAGACACCGGAGGCACCGGCTGTCGCTCGGGCGATGGACGATATCGCCGAATTCGACGATCCCCGCGTCCGGCTGCTCATCGACACCAGCATGTTGATGCCGGCGCTCCCGGTCACCTACCTCGCGGCGCTCGCGCCGCACATCCCGGACGCGCTACGGGCACGGCTGACCGACGCGTGGCTGGAGCCGGAGACGCTCGACGCCGTCGTGGCCCACCTGCGATCGGGCGCCGTGCCTCCCGCTGCGCACGCGCTGTACATGAACCTGCTCGTGCGATTCGGCCGCTCGCCGGTGGAGGCGCTGCGCGGCATCCTCCCGCTCATCGGCGCGTTCCACCTCAAGTTCTGGGACCTCGACGACGCAGACGACCGCGTCTCCCGGCCGCTGCGCGACCTCGGCGCGCTCCTGCGAGACGCCGCGGCCGGCTTCGCCGGCACGCTCTGCAGCGAGTGGGGAGGCCATGAGTGGCTGGACGAGGACCCCACCCAGCAGACGCGCGCGCACCTCGCGCTGGCCAGCGCCTCCCTCTAGAAGACGCCTAGGCGGCTCAGCCTTCGCGGTTGTAATACGGCCAGGGGAGGAAGCGGCGCTCCCCCCGACGGTCCGGGCCGGCGAGCGTCACCGCGCCCGTCGCGGCCCACTCGACGCCGCGCGGGAACATCCGGATGAACTCGATGCGGCGGAACGTGTCGATGTCGTGCCCGATCGTGATGGTGAACGAGCGGCCGGCGCCGTACTCGTTGATCCAGGCGATCGGCTGGTCGGTGTTCATGCCGGGGAGGGCGGCGATCCCCTCCTCCGGGATCGCCACCGGGTAGTGCGACATCGGCCAGACCGGCGCCTTCTCGTACGACTCCAGGTCGTCGTAGGTCGTGAGCAGAACCTGGGCGCCGTCGAGGATCTCGACGCCGGTGAGGATGTCGTCGCCGGTGACGGTCCAGCGCGCGCTGATGCCGTCGGTGATCGGGTGTCGCGGCTCCACGGTGTCGAGCTGTGCCTCGCCCCAGGGACGCGGCCGCAGGCCGCCCGCGACCGTCAGCCGCGAGCCGCGCAGGGTGTTGTACTCGTCCGGGTAGCCCCAGTCGTCCTCCTGCGCGGCCGAGCCGTGGAACCAGACGATGCCCTTGCCGTCGTCGTGCACGAACTTCAGCAGCGCGGCGTCCGTCTCCGGGCCGAAGCCGACCGCCTTCTCGTGATAGCCGTCCCGGCCCTCGAACACCACGATCACCACGTCGTACTTGTCGATGATCTCGGCGCCGAGGCCGCGCGGGTCCTCCACGACCCGCACCCGGAAGCGCCCGGTGTCCTCCAGCAGCTGCGTCAGCCAGACGTTGTGCTGGCGGAAGCTGCGGTGCTCGTTGTCGTGCTCCCGCGTCATATGGCCGGAGAGGATGAGCGCGTCGAGGACCTCCGTCATCGGCCCGCCTTCGTCGAGAAGGCGGCGTCGAAGGCCGCGTCGGGCGGGGTGATCGCGTTGAGCTCGCGCACGAAGGCGATGGCCTCCGGGGCGCCCTGGAGGCGGTCCATGCCGGCGTCCTCCCACTCGACGGAGGTCGGTCCGGTGTAACCGATGAAGTTGAGCGCGCGGAAGATCGGCTCCCACGGCACCTCGCCGTGCGCGGTTGAGACGAACGTCCAGCCGCGGCGCGGGTTCGCCCACGGCAGGTGCGAGCCGAGCACGCCGTTGCGGCCGTCGAGGTTGGTGACCGACTCCTTCACGTGCACGTGGAAGATGTGGTCGGCGAAGTCGAGCACGAACGCCACCGGGTCGAGCTGCTGCCACATGAAGTGCGAGGGGTCGAAGTTGATCCCGAAGCTCTCGCGATGGCCGATGGCCTCCAGCGTCGCCTTCGCGGTCCAGTAGTCGTATGCGATCTCGGAGGGATGCACCTCCAGCGCGAACCGGACGCCGACCTCCTCGAAGACGTCGAGGATCGGGTGGAAGCGGTCGGCGAAGTCCCGGTAACCGGCGGCGATCCACTCGTCTGAGGCCGGCGGGAACATCGCGACGGCCTTCCAGATCGACGACCCGGTGAAGCCGGTGACGGTCTTCACGCCCAGCGCCGCGGCCATGCGGGCGGTGAGCTTCAGCTCCTCGGCGGCGCGCTGCCGCACGCCCTCGGGGTCGCCGTCGCCCCACACCCGGTCGTTCAGGATGTCGCGGTGGCGCTCGTCGATCGGGTCGTCGCAGACGGCCTGCCCGGCGAGGTGGTTGGAGATCGTCCAGACCTGGAGGCCGTTGCGCTCCAGGATGTCTTTGCGCGATCGCACGTAGTCGGCGTCGTTCCATCGGGACACGTCGAGGTGGTCGCCCCAGCAGGCGATCTCGAGTCCGTCGTAGCCCCACTCGCCGGCGAGCCGGGCCACTTCTTCGAACGGGAGGTCGGCCCACTGGCCGGTGAACAGGGTGATCGGTCGGGGCATGACGTTCCTCCTCTATGGGTGGGCGGGCACCGCGGCCTCGACCGCGACCCACGCCGAATCGTTCGCCGAGCTGGCCTCCACCGCCGCGAGCACACGCTGCACCGCCAGGCCGTCATCGAACGTCGGGTCGAGCTCGGTGCCATGCGCGATCGCCGTGACGAAGTCCACCACCTGGTGGGAGAAGCCGTGCTCGTAGCCGAGCATGTGGCCGGGCGGCCACCAGGCCGAGACGTAGGGATGCTCGGGCTCGGTGACCAGGATCGTCGTGAACCCCTGCAGCTCGCCCGGCGCGTTGCGGTCGTAGTACCGCAGCTCGTTGAGGCGTTCGAGGTCGAACGCCAGTGCGCCATCAGAGCCCGAGACCTCGATGGTGAGGGCGTTCTTGCGGCCGGTCGCGAAGCGCGTGGCTTCGAACGAGACGAGGGCGCCGCCGTCGAGCCTGCCCGTGAAGATCGCGACGTCGTCGACCGTCACCTCCCCGAGCTCGCCCGTGGAGCTGCCGGCGAACCCGGTCCGCTCACGGAGCAGAGGCCGTCGGGCGACGATCGTCTCGACCGTGCCTGACACACGCGTCACGCGCCGGCCGGTCACGAACTGCGTCATGTCCACGATGTGCGCGCCGATGTCGCCGAGCGCACCCGAGCCGGCGTGCTCCTTCTGGAGGCGCCAGCCGAGCGGGACGGAGGGGTCGACCAGCCAGTCCTGACGATAGGCCGCGCGCACCTGGCGCACCTCGCCGATCGTGCCGCGGGCGATCAGGTCCTGCAGGAGGGAGACCGCGGGCACGCGACGGTAGGTGAACCCCACCATCGCGCGCACGCCGTTCCCGGCCGCGCGCTCGGCGGCCGCCGCCATCGCCTCGGCCTCCTCGACGCTGTTCGCGAGCGGCTTCTCGCACAGCACGTGCTTGCCGGCGTCCAGAGCCGCGATCGCGATCTCGGCGTGCGAGTCGCCCGGCGTCACGATGTCGACGAGGTCGATGTCGTCGCGGGCGATGACCTCCCGCCAGTCCGTGGCCGACTCGGCCCAGCCCCACTGCTCGGCGGCGCGGGCGACAGCATCGCTGTTCCGGCCGACGACTACGGCCATCTCGACGGTGTCGGGGAGGTCGAAGACCCGCGGCGCCTGCCGCCAGCCCACCGAGTGGGCCGCGCCCATGAACCCGTAGCCGATCATGGCCACCCGCAGCGTCATGCCAGCACCAGCTCGCGCTCGACGGGCACGCGGTTGGTCACGTACCGGCCGGGGCCGCCGTCGACTCCCGGCATGATCTGCATGTAGAGCAGCCGCATCGTGAGCACGACCTCCACCGTGAGCTTCTCGCCGGCCGCCGGCGCGTGGCCCAGCGGGATCACGACGTCCGGACGGTCGGCGACGAACCAGAGGGTCTCGGTCTGCTCGGGCAGCTCGTCGATGCGGTAGCTGCGTCCGTTCAGCTCGAAGCGGAGGTCGTCGCGCGGGATCGCGACGCCGTTGACCGTCGCGGCGACGTCGTCGACGGCGGACAGCCAGAGGCTGCGGTACCAGGGCAGCTGCACCGAGACGGCGATGCCGTCGGCCGTGCGCCGGACGTCCCTCTCGGCGAAGAGCGAGTTGTGTGTGGCCATCAGCGTCTCCTACTTGAACGTGTCGGTGAAGGTGTCGTGCGGGACCGGAGGCGCGGGCTCGAGCGTCTGCACCGTGCTCGGGCTGTACGGGTGGTTCTCGCTCGGCACGGGCTCGTCCGCCGGCGGCATGAACACGGGTTTGCCGTCGTCGCCGAAGTACATCAGGTCGAGGTCGAAGGCATCCTGGTTCTTCTCGCCGAAGCTGACCCAGTTCTCCTCGAACGGCGCGCGGGCGAGCTCGTAGCAGCGGAACTTCCAGATCTTCCACTCGCCGTCCTGGCGGAGGAAGTCGATGGCGTACTTGCACCAGACCCAGTGCGCCCAGACTTTCTTGCCCTGCACCTCGCCCGCCGAGTACATGAAGTCGGGGCTGTCCTTGGCGACCACCGGGTCGGTCAGGCCTGACTCGGTACCGGCCATCAGCCAGACGCCTTTGGCTGTCTCGCCGTCGGCGGCCACCTCGATCACGGGCGTGGTGGTGGCGTGCAGGATGAGCTTGCCGACCGGGTTCGGGCGCCCCTGGTGGTACCGGATGACGCTCTCGTAGGTCGTGTACTGGCCCGCGTTGGTGTAGCGGGCACGGATGCCCTCCGTGCCCTCCTTCACCCAGAGCGGAATGATCTGCTCGTCCTCGAACGCGTTGTGCAGGTACATGTAGCGGCTGAAGAGGTTCTCGATCTCGCCGCGGTCGGCGGCGCGGCGGGCGAGGCCCCGCGCGGCCGCGACCTCCTCGCGGAGGCGCGCGACCTCGGCGACGAGCTCCGAGACGGTGGTCTCGGCGACGGTGTCTGACATGGCTGACGTGCTCCTTCGCGGATCAGGCCGGGACGCCGGCGACGGCGTCTTCGATGGTGCGCCGCATGAGCGCGTGCTGCTTCTTGACGAGGTCGATCGGGTCGGCCTCCCCGAGGTCCTGGAACGCGTGACCCTCCCACTCGCTGGAGAGGTACCCGCGGTAGCCGCCCTGGACGAACTGGCGCACGATGCGCGGGATGTCCATGGCGGGCTCATGGCCCTCCGCGTCGATGTCGTAGAACTTCGCGTGCACGTGGAAGATCTGCGGCATGATGTCGAGCCACTCCTCCGGCGGCACCAGGCCGTGCATGTTGAACGCCAGCCGGGTGAACGGGCCGAAGCGCGCCGGGTCGACGCCCTCGCCGGTGAGGTAGTCCTCGAACTTCTGGTTGCGCACGTGCATGGGCGTCGGCTCGTGCCAGATCTCGTCCATCACGCCGAAGTGCTTCTCGTCGAGGCCCATCTTCGCCAGCTGCGACAGCAGCGTCGGCGACAGGCTGTGCATCGTGGAGGAGAAGTCGGCGGTGAAGCCGAGCCGGTCGCTGCCGAGCTCGTCGTAGAGCTCGCGGATGCCGACGACCTTGGGGTCGTTCGGGCCCTGCGGCGCGTGGATCTCGTAGCCGAGCCGCTGGTCGTACTTCTCGGCCAGCGGCAGGAGGCTGCGCAGCAGCTCGCGCCCGGCCGAGCGGATGACGACCCGCTTGAAGCCGAGCGTGTGCGCGGTCTTCAGCTGCCGGGCGAGGAAGTCGTGCTCCTCGTCCGGCGTCATGTCGCGGTCTTTGCGACGGCCCATGTCGAGGTTGGTGCCGACGGCGCTCGGCTCGAGCTCGTATTTCTCGAGCGAGTCGAACCAGAGCTTCTCGAACTCCGCATCGACGTCGGGGTACGTGCGCAGCAACTGGGCGATGTTGAACTCGACGCCCGGGCCGATGCCGTTCTCGGCGACCGAGGCGATCAGGGTCTCTGGCGTGTAGAGGCCGGCCGCGAACTCGCTCGTCATCGAGTAGAGGGTCGTGCCCAGCTTGATGCCGGTGCCGACGATGCCGTCCGGTTCGCCAGTGCTCATGCTCTCAGTGGTCATGCGCTTGCTCCTTCGGTGGTCGGCAGCCACTGCGACAGCTGGAGGCGGGCCTCCGCGGCGTCGGTGACCATCCGGCTCCCCGCGTTCTGCGCAGCCGAGCGCTGCACGGCCTGCTCGTCGCGGATGATCTCGAACGGCGACTGCCAGTAGTTCCAGTGCCAGCCCTCGTACTCGCTCGAGATCGCGCCGTTGTAGCCGTTCTGCGTCAGCAGCGCGATGAGGTCGCGCACCGGAACGGACGGCTCTTCGTGGTTCTCGTCGATGCCGAAGAACTTGCCGTGCACGTGCTTGATCCACGGCATGATCTCGAGCCAGTCGTCGACGCGGGCCGGGCCGAAGAGCCCGGTGCCGTTGATGGCGAAGTCGATGCCGAGGTCGGGGCGGCCGTTCTGCGCGGCGAGGCCGATGAACCGGCCGAAGCGCTGGCCGTGGTCGGCCTGGTCGGCGGGAGGGCCCGCTTCGTAGAACTCGTTCCAGAGGTCGACGACCTGGCCGAGCAGCTCGTCCGTCGCGCCGCGGCGGCGGTAGGCCTCCAGCAGCGACGGCGCGAAGCCCACGGTCGTCGCGCCCCAGTCGGCGGTGAAGCCGAGGAACGGGGAGCCGACCTTCTCGTACCGGTCGCGCAGCGCGAGGATGCGCGGGTGCGAGGCGTACTGGTCGGCGTGCACCTCCAGCGCGAGCGTCACCCCGTACTGCTCGGCGATCGGCGCGAGCGCGGCCATCGAGTCGGGCGTGATCGAGATCTGCACCCGCGCGATCGGGAAACCGAGCTTCGCCGCGGCCTCGATCTGGCGGCGCATGTACTCGATGAGCTCGTCCTGGTTCAGTAGCCGGTCGCGGTGGATGCCGATGTCGGCGTTGATCGCCAGCGACGTCGGCACGAGGTCGACCTCGGCGACCAGGTCGCGGAACCAGCCCGCGAACGCGTCGTCGATCGTCGGGAAGCCGCGGAAGCTGGAGAAGCCGATGATCTCCAGCCCCGGACCGTACCCGTCGGCGGCGACCTTGCGGATGAGGCCTTCGAGGTCGTACTCGCGGCCGTGGAACGCCCGCGTGAAGCTGTAGAGGGTCACGCCCTGGATCGGGGATCCGAGGCGGGAGGTCGAGTCGCTCATGCCGCCACCGCCTTCATGGTCTTGGTGTCGTGCTCCTCGATGTGGAGCACCTCGTCGTCGCCGATGATGATGTACGGGATGTACACGGTGAGGTCGACGGCGACCTCGTGCTGCTCGCCGTCGGCCGCCACCGGGACGTCACCGGAGAGCACCGCGGAGTCGAGCGGGAACCACCACGACTCGGTGTCGTCGGCCATCTCGGCGAAGGTGCGCTCGCGGCCGTTGAGCTCCCAGCGGAGCGTCTCGACCGGAGCAGGCACGCCGTCGATGGACAGCGTGGCGCCTGCGATGCAGGACGCCGGGAGCGCGCGGTACCAGGGGATGCGCACTTCGACCGCGGCACGTGTGCCGGTGGTCGTGAGCGTGCCCTGCTCGATGATGCGATCGGGGATCACGAGTCCTCCTTGACTTTCTCCGTGTTTCTACACACTAATGTCGTTTTGATACATAAGGCAAGGGCTTGCGGCCGATTCACACGGCAGCGAGCTCCCGGGCGATGCGGCGAGCGCCCCTGACCGCGAGCGCGACCGAGGTCAGCGTCGGGTTGCACGCCGTCGCCGTCGGGATGACGCCGTTGCCGGCGACGAAGACGCCCGGCGCCTCCCACACCTCGCTGTCGGGGCTGCACACGCTGCGGCCGTCGTCGGCCTCCCCCATCCGCACGCTGCCCTGGTAGTGCAGGGAGGCTCCGAGCGGCATGGTGAACGGCCGGTCGCCGATGGGGTCGCCGACCGCCTTCGCCAACTCCACGATCTCGGCCTGCGCGCGTTCCAGCACGGCATGGTCGCGGTCGGTGAGCGTGTAGTGGAGGCGCAACGCGGGCATGCCGTACCAGTCGAGCTCGTCGTCGCTGAAGGCGACGCGATCCTCCCACTGGAGGTCCTTGGCGCAGAACAGCCCGAGCCCGACGATCGAGCCCGGCACCACCGGGTCGTCGTCGGCGAGCGGGATCGGGGAGGCGTCGAGCTGCATCACCTGACCGTGGAACGGCACCTCGTCGGTGTAGGGCACCCACGTGACGCCGCTGCGCTCGCTGATCGCCCCGTCGATGATCTCGTCCGTCCCGACCTCGCCGGAGGCAGCACCCGAGGATCCGCCCTGCGACGACTCGGCCGCCGCCACCTTCTCGGCGTCGCGGATGCGCGTCGCGTAGACGACCTGCGTCTGGTCGTTGAGCATCCGGCCGAGGGCGGGAGGCCGGATCCCGCTGGCCCACAGCACCTGCGGTGTGCGCAACGCGTCGGCGGCGACCACGACGAAGCGCGCGCGCACGGTGCGGAGGTCGCCGGTGCGGCGGTCGCGCACCTCCACCCCGGAGGCCCGGCCGCCCTCCAGCAGCACACGCGTGACGAGGGATTCGTCGAACAGCGTGAAGTTCTCGTTGGCGCGCGTCGCGTCGCCGAAGACCACGTCGGAGCCCGACCACACCAGCCGGCCGTCGTCGCGACGGTGCACCGCGAGCGG
The DNA here is from genome assembly GCF_001423695.1 of Leifsonia sp. Leaf336. Taxonomy (GTDB): domain Bacteria; phylum Actinomycetota; class Actinomycetes; order Actinomycetales; family Microbacteriaceae; genus Leifsonia. The sequence goes on along the minus strand of NZ_LMOZ01000002.1, from coordinate 179,130 downwards.
CATCCGCTGCACGCGCCGGTCGGCCGGGCGCCCGTCGTCGACCGCGGCGGCGATCCTCTCCCGCACCAGGGCCGTGAACGGGGCGCCGTCGAACGCGTCGGTGGTGACGCCGAGCAGCCGGTCACCCTCGTCGAGGAGGGCGTCGAGGTCGGGCAGGAACGCGATGCGCTCGCTGTCACCGGGGCGCGGGCAGGCGGCCGTCCAGTGCGCACCCATCCCGCCGACGTTGCTGGAGAAGGCGGCGACCGGCATGCCGTCCTCGCCCGGCTCCTGATAGCCCTCGTCGAGCAGGTAGGTGCCGGGCCGCCCACGCCGCTGGCCGGAGGTCACGGCACCCGGGGAGCTCACGGTCTCGGCGCCGGCACCGGGGCCTTCGGAGCGTTCCTGCGCCTCGGCGCGGGCGGCGGGGTCCTCGATGTTCTTCACGTGCGCGCCCGGCGGTTCCGAGACCGTCGGGCCGACCTCGAACAGCGCGATGGTCGCGCCCGGCGCCTCCTCGCTGAGGATGCGCGCGTACGCGGCGCCGGTGGGCCCGCTGCCGACGATGACGACGTCGACCGCGTCGGGATAGCGGCTCATGCCGCCGCCGCCAGTTCGCGGATGAGCGCGACGGAGGCCGCCGACTCCTGGGTCGGGTAGTACTCGAGCCCGATCGGCCCGTCGTAGCCGGAGGCCCGGAGGATGCCGAGGCGGTCCGCCCAATCGAGGTCGCCAGAGCCCGGCTCGCCGCGGCCCGGGGCGTCCGCGAGCTGCACGTACGCGATCAGGTCGCCCGCGTTCGCGAGCTCCGCCGCCATGTCCTCGCCTTCGACCGCCGAGTGGTAGATGTCGTAGAGCACCCCGAAGAACGGCGAGTCCACACCGCGCGCCACGTAGACGGCCTCCGCCGTGCGGTCGAGCAGCGAGCCGGGGTGGTCGACGCGGATGTTGACCGGCTCCAGCGCGAGCGTGATGCCCGACCCGTCGATCTGCGCGACGGCCTTCTGGTAGATCTCGACCAGCTTGTCGAGCTGCACCTGCCGCTTCCAGCCTCCGAAGCCCGTGCCACTGCCGACGACGATGCGCGGGCAGCCGAGGTCCTGCGCGATCGCGACGCCCTCGTCGAGCTTGCGGTAGAACTCGCTGTGGTCCCACGGCGGAATCATGAACTGGGTGCGCGGCTCCGAGAGCTGGGCGGTGAGTTTCGTGCCGGTCTCCTCCAGTGCGGCCTTGAGGGCGGGGAGGTCCTTCGGCGTCGACGGCGCGTCGACGCCGGTCGGTCCCCACATCTCCACGGCGCCGAAGCCCGCCGCCGCGGCCGCACGCACGCGGTCGTGGTAGTCGCCGGCCTCCGTGAAGAGCAGTTCGATGTTGGGTGCGAGCTCGTACATGGGTTCTCCTGTTCAGAACATCGGATGGTCGTGGGCGGCATGCACGGGGACCTGCTGCAAAACGTCCCAGTGCTCGACGATCCGGCCGCTCTCGAATCGGTAGATGTCCGCGACCGCGGCGTCGGGCGCACCGGGTCGGGAAGCTTTGACGTGGACCATCGCCAGGTCGCCGTCGACGAGGATCCGCTGGATCTCGAAGCGCGCGTCCGGGCTCCCGTCGAACTTCGGCGTCAGCGCCTCCACCGCGGTGGCGGAACCGTCGACGATGTTGGGGTTGTGCTGCCGGTAGTCGTCGGCTACGAGGAACGCGAAGGCGTCGGCGACCCGCTTCTGCGTGTAGAAGAGCTCGCAGAAGTGCTCGAACGCAACGCGGTTGCCGGTCATGGGGCAGACCTCCTGGTCACCGTCGCCAGCGTCACGGGGCCGAGCAGCCCACTGGGCTCCTGCTGCGCGAACGCGGAGAAGAAGTCGGGCTGCGCCTTGGCGAGCGTGTTCGTCACCTCGATCTCGATCATGTTGCTCCCGTTGAGCACGCCCGCCGGCACGTCGAAGCGATAGGGAGGCGCGATCCGGGTGCCGAGGTCGACGCCGTTGAGGCGCACGGTGGCGAGCTCGAAGACGTCGCCCAGCTCGAGGACGTGCTCGGCCGCGACTCCCTCGGAGTCGAACGACGCCGTGTACCGCGCCGTGCCGCTGAACCGCGGCAGCAGGTCGGGGTCGCTGAGCGGCCGGAGGACGTCGAGCTCGCTCCACTCGGCGTACGTCGGCTCCCCCGCCGTCGCGATGGCGACCGCCCACGTCGGTGCGAGCTCGACGGGGGCGCCGCGCTCGGCCGCCGGCCGGACTGGCAGGCCCTCCCAGGCCGAGGGCGAGCCGACGAGCAGCACGAGCGACTGCCCGGGTCCCAGGTCGAGGCCGACGGAGGTCGACCGCCCGTCGCTCACCCCGGGCACCTCCGCGAGGGTGCCGGTGACCGCGTCGAAGGCGACGACCTCTCCCGCGCGCGGGAGGGTCGCCGTCGTGCGCACGGCCTCCCGCACCGACTCGTTCACCAGCATGATCACATCCGCGTCGCCGAGGTCGCGGCGCAGCACCCGCAGCGACGCCGCCGGACGGTCGAGCCGCACGGCGCGGTCGGTCATCGCCGAGACCGCGTCGACCAGCCGCTTCTGCGACACCGGACGGAACCGGAGCTTCAGCGCGTTCGCGTCGATGCCGCCGCTGCCCGCGACGTCGGGAACCGAACCCACGAACACCACCGGCACACCCGCGTCGTCGAGCAGCAGCAGCTCGCGCGCGACGTGTGACGGAAGGTAGGCGCTTCCCGGAACGATCAGCGCGTCGTACGTCTCGTCGCCGACCGACAGCCGCGACCCGTCGGCGCCGGCGGTGGGGAGGGCGTCGGCCGGCACGATGTCGGCGTCGAGCTGCGCCTCCATCAGCAGCCGCAGCGGCCGCTCGGAGGGCATCGCGTCGCCCAGCCATTCCGCGTCCGCGTGGTAGAGCACGGCGAACGGGGCGACATGCGCGCCTCCCTGCAGCAGGTGGCTCAGGCGGTTCGTGTAGGCGCTCAGCAGGTGCTGGTGCGGGTATTGCGGGTTGTTGCCGCGTGCGTAGAAGTGCGGAGGGCAGTCCGGGTCGGGGAACGGCGCGGGCGAGAAGGCGTGCGGCACGATGTGCGTCACACCACGCACCAGCAGGTGGTTCGTCAGCCAGGTGAACAGCCGGAGCCCGGCGTACCAGCCGTACGCTCCGATCGTCTCGCACATCGCCCTGCCGTGTTTGAGGGGATCCAGGTGAGCGGCCGACGAGGCGAGCTTGGCGAGCCCGAAGTGGAAGAACTCGCCGTCGGCGGCGCCGCCGAGGTTGCCGAACGGCCCGCGGGAGAACCCGGGCACGACCTGGCCGCCGATGATGTCGACGCCCGCCATGTCCTGACCGGCCATCGCCCGGAAGTAGTGCCCGGCTCCCGGGCCGAGCCGCGCGTGCGAGCCGTTGTCCTCGATGACGTGCCCGATGTACTCGACGCCGTGCGCGCGGCACCAGTCGCCGAGCCGCCGGCCGAAGTTGTCCGAGTAGAGCCGCGAGACCGTGTCCATGTAGGCGTAGCGGAGCTCGCGCTCGCGTCCGCCGGCCGGCATCCAGAGCAGCGGCAGCAGCGGGGTCGCGTCGCGGCCGAGCCGATCGGACAACGCGGTGGCGACCGCGTCGTTCCACGGCAGCGGCACCGGCTTGCCGAGCCGCGAGTCGAAGTCGAAGGTGTCCGGGTCGTTGTAGAGCCCGGGCTCGTCGCTGAAGAACCCGCCGATGGTGGTCCCGAACTCGTCGGCGTAGCGCGCGTGGATGCGCTCGTACACCGTGTCGATGAGCAGCTGCGTGGAGCCGGCGTCGAGGTAGTCGATGTGCCTGGCGTGCGGCTCGCTGCCGCCGCCTTCGCCGACCGCGAGGAAGAAGACCCGCCACCAGCCGTCGGGGACGTCCCAGTGCACCACGCCGTCCACGATCCGGTCGGTCAGGTCGACGGGGTCGCCGACGAGCTCGTCGGAGTCCTCGGCGCGCGGGTAGGCGAGCACCCGCAGCAGCTGGCCCGGCTCCTGTGCGGCCTCCGGGCCCCAGAATTTGCGGCGCTCGACGATGAAGGAGGCGCCGCGCGCCGGACCGACCGCGTCGGTGTGCCGCTCGGTGAGGAAGCGCCGGCGCAGCTCCGCGGGCGCGGCCTCCACCGCCCCGCCCGCGTGCCCGGTCGGGAACGTGTCGTCGTCGAAGAACCAGACCGTCATGCCGCGGCGGCGGGCGATCTCGAGCACAGCGTCCACGTCGCGCCACCAGCCGTCGCCGAGGAACTCGGGATGCGGTCGCGCCTCCAGGATGACGGCGCCGATCCCCGCGTCGGCGATGCGCTCCATCTCCTCGCGCACGACCTCCACCGGGCCGCCCTTCTGCCAGAACAGGGGCATGATCGCGTTCGGGACGGTACCGGTCACCACGTCGCGGAGGCGCTCGAGGGTCATCGCCGTGCCTCCGCGCCGATCGGCCGGTAGCGGAACCTGCGGAACACGACCTCGCCGTCTCCGGTCGCGAACAGCGCAGGACGCAGGCTCTTCAGGTCGTTCATCGTCGCCGAGTGGGCACCGGAGGTGTCGTACCGGACGCCGTGCCGTGTCCACTCCTCCCCCGGTCGCCGGTGCCAGCCGGTCACGATGTGGTGGTCGTTCCTCAGGCGCAGTTCGATGATGTCGCCGGGCTCCGCCGGCTCGCGCCAGTGCGTGCGGATCCCGCCCGCGTAGCTCTGCATCGCGGAGCCGTCCCAGCCCATCCCGAAGAACATCCGGTCGTTGAAGTAGAGCAGGAGGCCGCCGGTGGACCCGTCGCGCACCTCGAGCTCGACCTCGATGTCGTAGGCGTCGTCCATCGCCCAGGTCGTGAGCGGCGAGGAGTCCGCGGGCGTCGTGCCCGTGCCGCGCAGCGTCAGCCCGTCGCCGAAGTGCGCTCGGGCCGACTCGGCGGTCCCGGGGTTGTCGAAGACCCAGCGCTCACCCCACGCGGCAGTGGCGAAGTCGTCGGAGGGCGCAGGGACGGCGACCGGTGAGGAGGCGCCGACGGGCTTCCGCAGCGGCGCGCCGACGTCGGCGGCCGAAGCCACCGGCCAGCCGTCCTCCGTCCACTCGATCGGCTCGAGCAGGGCTTGCCGGCCGAGGGTGCGGTAACCGTTGGCGTAGCCGTGCGACACCATCCACCACGACCCGTCCGGCGCGTCGAGGATCGTCGCGTGACCGCGCGACCACCAGGCCTCGTCGGCCGACCAGGTGCGCGCGATCGGATTGCCCGGAGCGTTCTCCCACGGGCCGTGCACCGAACGCGACCGGGCGACGATGACCATGTGGCCGGTCGGCGGGCCTCCGGTGCCGCCGACCGCGCTCACGAGGTAGAACCAGTCGCCGCGGCGGAACAGCTTCGGCCCTTCCAGTGCGAACGCCTCGGTGATCCACTCGTCGGGGTACCGCCAGCCGTCGTAGACCTGCTCAAGCGGCGTCAGCGCGTGGAGGCCGTCCGGGCTCAGCCGGCAGCGCCGGATGCCGCTGACGAAGAGGTAGCGCTCGCCGTCCTCCCCCACCACATGCCCCGGATCGATGGCTCCCGAGACCCCGGTGTAGACCGGCTCGCTCCACGGCCCTTCCGGGCTGTCGGCGTGGATCACCCAGATCTGCGGCTCGGGGATGGCGTCCGACCACGCACTCGGGATGAACGGGATGTAGAGGTAGAACCGTCCCTCGTGCTCGATGAAGTCGGGCGCGAACACCGTGCTGAGCGGCTCGTCGAGCGCGCAGGTCACGAACGTCCAGTTGACGAGGTCCGGCGAGCGCCAGATCGTCAGCCCGGGCGACGCGTCGAACGACGAGTAGGTCAGGTAGTACTGGTCGCCCACCCGCAGGACAGCGGGGTCGGGCCGGTCGCCGGGCAGCACCGGGTTGCGGAAGGTCCCGTTCCCCAGGTCGGGGGCGGAACGGGGAGCGTCGGTCATGCGGGGTCAGCCCTTGAGCCCGCCGGCGTAGCCCTGGATGAACTTCTTCTGCGCGAACGCGTAGAACGCGAGGATCGGGATCATCGAGACGATGACGACCGCGAAGATCAGGTTCCACTGCGAGACCAGCGAGCCGACGTAGCTGTACATGACGACGGGGAGGGTCTGCCACTGCGTGCCGTTGAGGAAGATCAGCGACGTGAAGAAGTCGTTCCACACGATCAGGCCGGCGAGGATCGCCACGGTGCCGGTCGCCGGCGACATCAGCGGGAAGACGACCTTCCAGAACACCTGGTAGCGGTTCGCGCCGTCGATGACGGCGGCCTCCTCGTACTCCGGTGTCAGATTGCGGAAGAAGTTCGCGTAGAGGAACACCGAGAGCGGCATCAGCATCCCCGTGTAGATGAGGATCATGCCCCACGGGTTGCCGACCAGCCCGACGTCGCGCGCGCCGATGTACAGCGGCAGCGTGCCGAGCTGGGTGGGCAGGATGATGGCCACGAGGAACAGGTAGAACGACCGGCGGCTCCATTTGCTGGTCGAGCGGGCGATGCCGTAGGCGGCGACCGAGCCGAGGCCGACCAGCAGCAGGATGCTTCCGGTGGTGATGATCACGCTCGACGCCAGGCCCGCCCAGATGTTGCCCGAGGAGGACGAGGCCGGCGAGAGCAGCTGGATGAAGTTGTCGAACGTCGGGCTCGTCGGCGGTGCGACGGCGGCCGAGCTCAGGATGTCGGGCAGCGTCTTGAACGACCCCACCAGCAGGATCCAGAACGGCAGCAGCATGATCGCCGCCGCGATCAGCACGATGATCTCGATCGCGAGTGTCTTCTTGGTGTAGCGGAACATGGCTCACGCCTCCTTGAGCGAGCGATCGCGCGTCGCGTACTGCTGCGCGAGGGAGAAGACCAGGATGAGGAGGCTCAGGATGAGGGCCAGCGCAGCCCCGAAGCCGAACTCCTGATAGGTGAACGCCTGCTGGTAGACCTCCAGCGCCAGGGTCTGGGTGGCGCCGGCCGGGCCTCCACCCGTCAGCGCGACCACCTGGTCGAACACTCGCAGGCCCTGGATGAGCGTCAGCGTCGTCGCGATCGCGACCGACGGCTGGATCTGCGGGAGGACGACGTACCGGAAACGTTTGAAGGCGCCGGCGCCGTCGAGGGCGGCCGCCTCCTCCATCTCGATCGGCACGGTGGCGAGGCCGGCCAGGTAGATGACCATGACGAAGCCGATGTTCTGCCAGACCATCACGATCAGCACGCACCAGATCGCGAGCGTCGGGTCGGCGAGCCAGTTCTGCTTGGGGAGGCCCACCGTGGTCATCACCTGGTTGAGGGGACCGTTGTAGTCGAAGATGAACTTCCAGATGTACGAGACGGCGATCGGGCTGACCACGACCGGCATGAAGATCAGGGTCCTGAGCACGTAGCGCGACTTGAGCGAGCGGTTGAGCGCGAGCGCGAACAGCAGTCCGAAGATGTTGGTGAAGACCAGGAAACCGAACGCCAGGATCAGCGTGTTCCACAGCGACCCGATCAGCTCGGGGGTCTGGAAGATCTTGACGAAGTTCTGGAGGCCGACGAAGTCGAACGCCCCGAGCCCCGACCAGTTCGTGAAGGCGAAGAACCCTCCGGCGATGGTCGTCGCGTAGATGACGATCAGCATCAGCACCAGTGCGGGGAGCGCCCACCACCAGCTGCCGAGCTTCACCCGGTAGGGCCTGGTGCGGGGGGCGCGATGAGGCGCCGCCAACGGTGTCTGGGTCTGCGTCTTCGTCGTCATCGTCCGCACCTCTGACTGCGTCGTCATCGATTCGTTCCTTCCACCCGGATTCGGGCGGCCGGCCCTCGACAGGGTCGGCCGCCCGGGTCACCGGATCAACCCCAGTCGGTGTCCATCTGCTGCAGCACCTGCTTGACGGTCATCTGACCGGTCAGGATGCCCTGCACGCCGTTGCCGAGATCGGTGTAGATCTTGGCGTTCGGCCACTCGGTCGGCGCGTAGCCGCGGGTGTCGTTCTTCGCGATCTCGTCCTTGATGCCGGCGTACTGCGGCAGCAGCGTCGAGTCGTTGCCGACGTTCACCGGGATGGTGCCCACCTGCTTCGAATACTCCTCCTGGCCCTTGTCCGAGACGATGTAGCTCAGGAAGTCGGTCGCGAGCTTCGGGCTCTTGGTCTTGGCGCTCGCGGTGACGCCCTGGTCGGCGCTCAGCGAGAGGTAGGTCTTGGTGCCCTGCGGGGCGCCGACCGGGAGGGCGACGAGCTTCACGTGACCGCCGGCCGCCTGCATGATCTGCTGGGCCGCGGCGCTCGGGGCGAAGAAGCCGAGGATCTTGCCGGAGGACGCGCCGTTGGTCAGGGCGTCGAAGCCGGCGCTGGTGGCGCCGTCCTGGAAGCAGCCCGCGTCGTACATCTTCTTGATCGACTCGAGCGCGGTCGTCCAGCCCTTGGTGCCGGCGAAGGTCACCTTGTTCTTGGCGCGGTCGGCGTTCCAGTTCTTGTTCGGGCCGTAGACCGTGGAGGTGGCGAGCGCGACGGCGAGGATGCCGTTGTTCTGGTAGGTCGATCCGGCCAGGCCGTAGACCGTCTTGCCGGCGGCGCGGGCCTTGCCGCACTGGGCGATGATGTCGTCGAGGCTGGTCGTCGCGTCGATCTTCACGCCGATCGACTGGGCGAGCTCGTCGTTGTAGATGACGCCGTTCAGCTGAGTGCCGAGCGGGACGCCGTAGATCTTGCCGTTGTACGTGTAGAGGCTCTTCGCGGAGTCGGGGATGTTGGCCTTGATCGACGCGTCGTCGAGCGGGAGCACGAGCCCGGACTTGGCCCACGGGAGGATGGAGTTGGACTGGCCGGTGCCGCCCTCCGCGTAGAACGTGTCGGGTGCGTTGCCGCCCTGCACACGGGTGGCGATGGTCGTCGGGTAGCTCTGGACGGGGAGGTTCTGGGTCGTGACCGTGACCCCCTTGTTGGCGGCCTCGAACGCCTTGGCCAGGCTGTCGTAGGCCGCCTTGTCCTGGTCGTTCGTCGCGCCGTAGGCGAAGGTGATGGTCTGCGGCTCCTTGCCTCCCGTGGATCCGCTGCTGGAGCAGCCTGCGAGCAGGAGGCCCGTGGCGACGGGGATGGCGAGCCAGGCAAGCCGAGCAGTGCGGCTCCTGCGTGTGTGCTTCATCGGATTGACCTCTTCTGAGACTTCGTTGTCGATGAGGGCGGCGGCTGTGTCGTCGGCCCTCCGGGGGCGATTCGAGTTTCGCAGTGCTAAAGCAGATAAACAACGGTAGTTCTGCTTATCCCAGACATAAGCTGGGTCGATACGCGATCGATACCGCGCCCGCGCTCCTCCGCACTGAGTGCGTCGTTATAGTGAAAACGCCTGGCCCGCGTAGGAAAGGATCACACCGCCGTGACCGACTATCCGCTGATGTCGCGGCTCGATCTGAACCTCCTGATCGCGCTGGACGCGCTCCTCACCGAGCGCAGCGTGACCCGTGCGGCCGAGCGTCTGCGGCTGAGCCAGCCGGCGCTCAGTGCGTCGCTCTCGCGGCTGCGCATCCACTTCGACGACCCGATCCTCGCCCGCCGCGGCAACACGTACGAGCTGACGCCGCTGGCGCTGCGCCTAGCCGACCACACGACGATCGCGTTGGAGGCCGCGCGCCGGGTGTTCGAGAGCCAGGCGACGTGGGACCCGTCCGAGTCGGTGCGGCAGTTCTCGATCTTCGGCTCCGACTACGGCTTCACCACCATCGGGCGCGTGGTCTCCGAGCTGGCCGCCGCGCAGGCGCCTGGAGTGCACTTCCGGTTCATGCTGCACAACCCGACCGTCGTCGAGGATGCGGCGAACCGGCTCCGCTCGGTGGACGGCATGGTCATCCCGCACGGCTTCCTCACCGAGCTGCCGTTCGTCGACCTCTGGCAGGACGACTGGGTCGCGATCGTGGCCGAGGACAACGACGAGGTCGGCGACGCGCTGTCGCGTGACGAGATGTCGAAGCTGCCCTGGGTGATGAACTACCAGTCGCGCTCGGCGTTCACCTCGGCGGAGCGCCAGGTGCAGCAGCTCGGCATCGAGCCCAACGTGGAGGTCGTGGTCGAGAGCTTCCTGGCCATCCCGCACTTCATCGCGGGCACCCGCCGCGTCGGCATCATCCATCGGGCCCTGGTGCCCCTCGCCCAGCGTGCCGGCGCGGTGCGCGTGGTCGGCCTCCCGTTCGCCCCGACGCCGATCGTCAACGCGCTGTGGTGGCACCCGGTGCACACGCACGACCCCGAGCACACCTGGATGCGCGGGCTCTTCGAGGAGGCCGGCCGTATCGTCGCCGCCGGCGAGCACACCTGAGCTAACCCTCCGCCGAAGGGCACGTAAACGCCCCAAAAGCGGCGTTTTAGGGGCGTTTACGTGCCCCTCGATCGCTTCGGGATGTCACAGCGCCCTACCGCCGGGCGGTCTGCAGCGAGCGCATGCTGGCCCTGATGAGGTCGTGCTGCTTGCGCACGAGCAGGAGCGGGTCGACCTCCCCCAGCTCGGCGAACGCGTGCCCCTCCCACTCGCTCGACCAGTAGCCGCGGTAGCCTCCCTCGACGAACACCTTCACGAGCTCCGGATAGTCGATCGCCGGCTCCTGGCCGTTCTCGTCGATGTCGTAGAACTTGGCGTGCACGTGCAGGATCTGCGGCATGATGTCGGACCACTCGTGCGGGTCGACGTGGCCGTGCATGTTGAACGCCAGGTGGGCGAACGCGCCGAGCCGCCCAGGGTCGAAGCCGCGGCCGTTCAGGTAGCCGATGAACTCCTGCTGGCGTTCGCGCATCGACGCGTCGGTCGCCCAGATCTCCTGGAGGCGCTGCACCGCCGCATCGTCGAGACCCGCCCGCCGCACCGCACGCAGCAGCGTCGGCGACATGCTCTGCATGGTCGAGGAGAAGTCGGCCACGAACCCGAGCAGCGGCGAGTCGAGCTCGGCGTAGAGGTCGCGCACCGACACGATCTCCGGCGAGTTCGGCCCGAGGGGAGCGTGGATCTCGAAGGCGAGCTTCAGCTCGAGGTCTTCGGCGATCGGCAGCAGGCGACGTAGCAGCGCGGGCTTGGCCGACTGGATGCGCACCAGCGGGAAGCCGAGCTTCGCCGCGCCGCGGAACAGCAGTTCGCTGACCTCGAATTCCTCGTCGGGCGTCATGTCGCGGTCGCGCCGCTTGCCCATGTCGAGGTTGGCCCCGAACGAGCTGGCGTCGAAGCCGTGCCGGTCGAACGCCTCCCGCCAGGTCGCGACGAACTCGTCGGACACGACCGGGTAGGTCGGCAGCACCTGGGAGGCGACGATCTCGATGCCCGGGCCGATGCAGAGTTCGGCCACGCGGTCGAGGAGGCCGTCGAAGTCGAACCAGCCCGCCCGGAACTCCGCGCTGGCCGAGTACAGCGTCAGCCCCAGCGTGAACGGGTCGGCCTCGGTCGCCTCCGGTGCCGGCGGCACATCGGTGACGAGCGCGGGCGGCGGGGCGTCGTGGTCGGTCGCGGTGAGCGTCAGCCGCTGGTGCACGACGTTCGGGACGTAGAGGCCGGGGCCGCCGTCCTCCCCCGGCTTGATCTGCATGTACGGCAGCCGCAGCTCGCCGTGCAGTTCGACCTCGTGCGTCTCGCCGAGCTCGACGGCCGGGTCGCGCCGCACGATCAGCAGCGGGTGCCACTGCAGGTACCAGAGCACGTCGCTCTGCTGAGGGAGGTCGGCGACGCGATAGCGCACGCCGTCGAGCTCGAACGCGAGGTCCTCCTCCGGCACCTTCACACCGTCGAGGGTCAGCTGCAACGTGGTGACCGACGACAGCCACAGGCTGCGGTACCAGGGGATGGTGAGGGCGAGGGCGACGCCCTCGGGGTGGACGCGCAGGCTCACGTCGTCGATGAGTCCGTTGGGCATGGGTCAGTTCCCGTCTGCGAGCGCCGGGGCGGCGGCCGCGCGTTCGGCGGCGATGGATCGGATGAGGGCGTGCTGCCGGCGCAGCTGGTCGGCGGCACGGTAGGGCTCGTGATGGCCCTCGTACTCGCTCGACAGCCAGCCGGTGTAGCCGGAGGCGACGACGACGTCGATGATCTCCCGCCAGGGAATGTAGTGGTCGACCAGGTCGTCGTCGACCTCGTAGAACTTGGCCTGGAAGTACACGGTGTGCTCCATCACGTCGGCGAGGTCGGACACCGGCACGAACGGCACGTCGGGCGGCATCGCTCCCCCGTCGCCCATCCGGAAGGCGGCGCTGCCGCCGCGCCGCCGGTAGCGCTGTACGTCGAAGACGCCGGTGTCGATCAGCAGGCCGAACTGCGAACCTCCGGTGCGCTCCTTGAACTCCAGGTACTCCTCGACCACCGGGGACTTGATGACCGTCGGCCAGTGGATCTCGGGGCAGATGACGATGCCGAGCTCCTCCGCGAGCTCCAGGTTGCGCTCCACCGCCTCCTGCCAGATCGGGTCGACCCGCAAATCGCCGGAGATCACGCCGATCTTCGGACGCACGAACGAGAAGCCGAGCCGGCCGGCCAGCCGCAGGTCGAGCGCGAGCTGGGCGGCGCCCTCCGCGGCCGTCATCGAGCGGCCCGGGAACCGGCGCGTGTCGATCCACGATCCGTACAGGGTCGGGGTGAGCCCGAGACGCTCGTTGCGGGCCAACCAGGCGTCGATCCAGGCGGTGGAGGGGTTCGGGTAGTCCGCGATGTGGCCCTCGCCGAGGATCTCGAGCCCGGTGGCGCCGAGGTCCGCGACGTCCTCGATGCAGTCCTCGACCGTCATCGTGACGCCGATGTCCTCGGTGTAGCTGTACAGGGAGACGCCCAGGCCGAACGGAAGCGCGCTCATCGGACGATCACCGCCTTCCGGCTCGTGGTCCAGATCGAAGGCTGGAGCTCTTCGGGGATGTACGACATGCGCAGGCGCAGCTCGAGCGTCACATCGTGGATGCCGCGCGTCAGCCCGCCGGGTTTGGGAACGGTGAGCAGTGCCGGCGCGTCCATGGGCCAGCGCGCGTCGGGCGACCTCTGCAGCTCGTCGAAGGTGTACTCGCCGGTCGGCAGGGTCCAGACGATGTCGTCCCCGCCGAACTCCTCGCCGTCGACGGTCACTGTCGGCTTCTCGATCAGGTTGCCCCAGAGCCCGCGGTAGTACGGGCTCCGCACCCGCAGCTGGAACCCCGAGGGGGCGTCGTCCGGTCCGACGTTGCGGAACCCGGCAGCCTGGATCAGCTGTTCTTCGAGCATGTCGTCCTTCCTTTCAGTTCGTTCGTGCGGCGGCCTGCGGCACGGCGCTCAGCCGACGGGCGGCCTCGCGCGCGCCGCGCACGGCGATCGCCACGCTCATCAGAGTGGGGTTCATCGTGGTGGCGGTCGGGATCAGCCCGTTGCCTCCGACGAGGAGGTTGTCGTAGCCCCACACGCGCGAGTAGGGGTCGGCGACCGAGGTGCCGTCGTCCTCCGCGCCGAGCCGCATCGTGCCCTGGTAGTGGAGGCTGGAGCCGTTCGGCAGCAGCCGCGGCTCGGCGACGAACGTGCCGAGCGCGTTGCCGGCCCGGCGCAGGCGCTCCGTGGCCTCCGCGATCTCGGCCTGCTCGGCATCGGTGAGCGCGTAGGTGATGGTGAGGTTGGGGAAGCCGCGGTAGTCGAGCTCGTCGTCGTCGAAGGTGACGGCGTCGTCGAAGCGCGGCCGCTTGCGCATCCCGTAGCCCATGTTGACGTAGCCCCAGCGGTTGCCGGCCGCGGGATGGTCAGGATCGAGCTGGAAGGGCGGGTTCTCCGCGTACATGACCTGCAGCGAGAACGGGTGGTCCGGCTCCGAGAACGGGATGCGGTTGACGGCCGCGACCGGGTCGGCCGGGTTCGTCGCGCGGCGGGCGAGCTCCTGGTCGAGCTCGTCCTCCGTCGCGAAGCGCCTCATGCTGTCGGCGTCGAGCGCGACGGTCGAGATCACGACCGGGTGCTCGGTGAGGTAGTGGCCGAGCGCCCGCGGCCGGATGCCCGACGCCCACAGGAGCTGCGGCGAGCGGAACGCGTCGCCCGCGACGACCACCAGGTCGGCCTCCACCGCGTACACCTCGTGACTGCGGAGGTCTTCGACGGTCACGCCGGTGACCCCGCCGTCGCTGTGGTCGATCCGGCGCACCAGGGAGAGGTCGCGCAGCTCGAAACGCTCCGCAGGCTCGTTCCCGGGGTCGAGCAGCGGACCGAGCACCACGTCGGCGCCCGCCCAGCGCATCGTGCCGTCGGGCTGCGGGTCGCCGGCGACCGGCAGAGTGCCGGGGCCGTACCCCTCGGGCAGCTCGCCGGCGAACTCCTCGGCCAGCAGCGACCGGATGGCCGACCCGATCTCGGAGTCGGCGAAGGCGGCGGTCTGCACGTGCAGCAGCCGCGACGCCTCCGCGACCAGCTCCTCCCACTCGGCATCGGCGATGAACGGGATGCGCTCGCTGAACGACGGGCTCGGCGTCGCGCACGTCCAGTGCGCACCCATGCCGCCCACGTTGGTGGAGGCCGCGGCGGCCGGGAAGGTCGGCGTGTGCGCCGCGCCCTGTCCGCCGTAGTCGAGCAGGTGCGTTCCTCCGCGCGCGGTGAACATGCCCTCCACGACGACCGACGACGGGATGCCGAGCGACTCGCGGAACGCGCCGGCCTGCGGGCCCTGCGAGCGCTCGCGCGCGCGCTCCTTCTCCTCCGGGTCGGGGATGTTGCGGACGTTCTCACCGGCGATGGCGGTCAGCTGCGGGCCGGCCTCGAACAGGACGACGCGCGCGTCGGGCACGGCCTCCAGCAGCAGGCGGGCGTAGGCGGAACCGATCGGGCCGCTGCCGACGACGGCGATCGTCTTGGTGGTTGTCATGGTGCTCTCCTGCGGTGTCAGGGCTGAGGTCTTCTGTCGATTCAGGCGGCGGGGACGGATTCGGTCGCGGCGCCGCGGAGCGGGCCGGGATCGTCGGAAAGACGCTTGTCGGGCAGCAGGATCGACGCGACCACTCCGACGAGGTAGGTCGCGGCTAGCGCCACGAAGATCGGGACGAAGACGCCCTGGTAGACCTGGGCGACCTGCTGCTGCACGGCGGGGCTCTGCGCGTGGACGATCGCGGGGGTGAGCGTCGCGGGGTCGAGCCCGGCCGGCAGCATCGCGACGACGGTCGCGCCGATGATCCCGCCGATCAGGGCGGTGGCCACCGTGGCGCCGACCTGGCGCACGAGGTTGACGCTCGCGGTGATCGCGCCGGTCTCGGTGCGGGGTACCGCGCTCTGCACGACCGCGACGATGAGGCTCATGAAGGCGCCCGTCCCGAGGCCGACGACCGCCATCGCGACCGTCGGCGCCCAGAGCGGCGCGCCGAGGGGCAGTAGGGCCATGGCGCCGAGTCCCGCGGCGCCGAGCGCCGTTCCGATCAGCGGGTAGGCGCGGTAATGGCCGGTGCGGCTCACCAGCCAGCCGGTGGCGAGGTTGCTGACCAGCATCCCGAACACCGTGGCGATCGGCACCAGACCGGAGACCGTGGCGCTCGTCCGGTACGCCATCTGGAAGTAGGTGGGCAGGTACGACGTGATCGAGAACAGCCCGATGCCGACGATCGCGGAGATCACGGTTCCGGTGGCGACCGTGCGGTCGCGGAAGTGGCCGAGCGGCACGAGCGGCTCGTCGACGCGCAGTTCGACGACGAAGAAGACGATGAACGCGATGACGGCGACGGCGAACGCGACCGCGGTGGCGACGGTCTGGGAGCTGTCGCCGATCCAGGTCACCGCGAGCACGAGGGCGACCAGCCCGATCGTGAGCGTAATGGCTCCGACGATGTCGAACCTCCCGGACCGCCCCGGCTCGATGTGCGGGACGGCGACGACCGCGAGCGCGAGCGCGACGAGCCCGACCGGCGCGTTGATCCAGAAGACCCAGGGCCAGCCCCAGTAGTCGGTGATGACGCCGCCGAGCACCGGCCCGATCAGGATCGCGACCGGGAAGGCGGCCCCGATGATCGCCATGAACTTCGGCCGCTGCCGCGGCGTCGTCGCCTCGGCGATGATCGTCTGCGACATCAGCTGGAGGCCGGCCGAGCTCATCCCCTGCACGACGCGCGCGACGATCAGCCAGACGATGCCGTTGGCGAAGCCGCACGCGATCGACGTGAGGATGAAGACCACGACGGAGGCCAGGAACACCGCGCGCGGGCCGATCCGGTCGCCCAGCTTGCCGAGCACCGGCAGGAGCGCCGTGCTGGCGAGCGTGTAGCCCACCACGATCCAGCTCATGTGCTCGAGCGCGCCGAGCTGGCCGGCGACCGTGGCGATGGCGGTGCTGACGACGGTGTTGTCGAGAGCGCCCAGGAAGGACACGACGAGGAGGGAGGTGACGAGGAGGCGGAACCTCAGTGGCGAGAGCGGCATACGCGAGACCCGAACGATCGGGTGATCGACGCGACTGTTTGTGCCCTCGCCGCAACGTCACGGTGAGGAACGGGCGCAAGGCCCCGACGTCAAAGGTTATTCTACGACGCTCTTAGGTTCTTTTTCAACCTAAGTACGCCGGAGATTCGTCACGAATGTCGGGATTCGTGGCACGAATCGCGACATTCGTGACGAATGTGCGCGTCGGCGCCCCGCTACTTCAGGGCGTTGATGATCCCGGCGACATCCGGCGTCCCCCACCCGGTCGGGCGGTCCCAGCCCGCGGTGGCCGAGAAGCCTCCACTGAACGTCGGGGTCGTGTTGTCGCCGACCGTCACGTCGTAGAGCAGGCCCTTCGAGGCCCAGCCCTGCGCGTACTGGCTGACGTTTCCGACGGTGTGCCCGACGGCCTGGATGGCGTCCGCCGTGATCCCGGCCCACTGCGGGGAGCCCGCGGAGGTACCGCCGACGAAGTAGAACCCGTTGTCGGCAGGATCCATGTAGCCCAGGTACGTCAGCACACCGGTGTAGACGCTCGCGTTGTAGGACACGTCGGAACCGCCCTTGGCGGTGAACAGGCTCGGTGCGCCTCCGGTCTCGCCGACGACGCCGAACGCGCACGTCAGCGGGCAGTTCGAGAAGTCACCCCACACGGTCTCGCGCGGCTGGCTCAGACCGCTGCCGGCCCAGAGGTTGGTGCCGCCGACCGCGGTGACCGTGGGCTCGGAGGCCGGGAACGCGAAGTTCGCGAAGCCGGCGCCGTTGTCGGAACCGGCATCGCCGGAGGAGGCGAAGAGCGACATCCCCTGCGCGACGCCCTTCTGGAACGACTTGCGCGCCTGGTTGGCCTGGCCGTTGTTCGCGTTGGCCGACGAGATCAGGTTGTCCGACTCGCCGAAGCTCATCGAGAGCACGTTGCCGAGCTTGTTGTCGACCGCGTACTTGATCGCGTTGTCGATGGTCGCGCCCCTGTCGTTCGCGGCGACCACCAGGGCGATCTTCGCGCCAGGCGCGACCGCGTGCGCCCACTGGACGTCGAGCGAGGTCTCGCCCGCCCAGTCCGCCTGCGTTCCCCGACCGTTCCAGGTCGGCTTGCCTCCCGGGTAGTAGACCGTCAGCTGAGGCGCCGGGAGGCCGAAGGCGGCCGAGAACGTCGCGAGGTCGGAGGCCACGGTCGGGCTGCCGAACGCGTCGACGATGACGACGGTCTGACCCGTCCCGGCCGGAACTCCGTTGATGGTGGCCGGGATGTCGTAGGCCGCCTGGATGCTCTGCGGCGTCTGACAGGCGACGCGTCCGGCCGTCTGGGCGAGACACTCGGCCGGTGTCAGAGCTGGCGTGATCGCCTTCGCCGACAACGAGGCCTTCTCGAGGATGGGATGCACCGTGTAGACCCCGCTGGTGGCGGGGCTGGTTGCGGATGCGGGCGCCGTGACGGCGACCGCGAGGGTGGCGGCGCCGGCCAAGGCGAGTGCGACTGAGACGAACGACCTGGATTTCATGGTGCTCCTTCTGCCACGCCGCCGCTTCGTCGCGGCAGCCTGGTGGGAAGAGTACGCCGGGGCGGACGCGCAGCGGAAGTCGGCTATGCGGAGGACCGAGCGGACACCAGAATGAACACATGCCGCAGGTCGCAGACGGAACCGGAGCCGAACACGAACGCATCGCGAGGGCGGAGGACGGCTCCGCGGCCTGG
The DNA here is from genome assembly GCF_001423695.1 of Leifsonia sp. Leaf336. Taxonomy (GTDB): domain Bacteria; phylum Actinomycetota; class Actinomycetes; order Actinomycetales; family Microbacteriaceae; genus Leifsonia. Next base: position 161,151 of record NZ_LMOZ01000002.1, on the reverse strand, counting down.
CGCGATTGGGGCCCGTACGTCGCCGAGCGAGCCTGGGGCACCGTCCGGGAGGACTACAGCGCCGAAGGCGACGCGTGGGAGTTCTTCCCGCACGACCACGCCAGGAGCCGCGCGTTCCGCTGGAACGAGGACGGCATGGCCGCCTTCTCCGACGTGAAGCAAACCTGGTGCCTCGGTCTGTCGCTGTGGAACGGGCGCGACCCGATTCTCAAGGAGCGGATGTTCGGCCTCACCGGCCCGCAGGGCAACCACGGGGAGGACGTCAAGGAGTACTGGTGGTACCTCGACGGCACTCCCACGCACAGCTGGAACACCTGGCGTTACCACTACCCGCAGGCGGAGTATCCGTACGCCGACCTCATCGCCGCGAACGCGGCGCGCAGCCGGCTCGAGCCCGAGTACGAGCTCGTCGACACGGGCGTCTTCGACGACGACCGGTACTGGGTGGTCACGGTCGACTACGCCAAGGACGGCCCGCACGACCTCCTGATGCGCATCACGATCGAGAACGCCGGGCCGGAGGCCGCCACCTTGCACGTGCTGCCGACGCTCTGGTTCCGCAACACCTGGTCGTGGGGCTACGACGTCGAGAAACCGTCGCTGCGGCTCGACGGCGAGCGCGTCGTCGGGGCCGGCCCGTCCGGAGCGCTGGCCCTGCGCGGGGAGGGCGCGCCGGAGGTGCTGTTCTGCGACAACGAGACGAACACCGCCCGGCTGTTCGGCGCAGCGGCGGACGAGTCGCCCGCGTACCCGAAGGACGGGATCAACGACCACGTCGTCGGCGGGGCCGCGACCGTGAATCCGGCGCAGACCGGCACCAAGGCCGCCCTCCACTACGAGGTCGAGCTCGGCCCGGGCGAGAGCCGCGTGATCCGGGTGCGGCTGAGCGAAACGGCCGGCGATCCGGCACCCCTCGATGCCCTCGGCCTCGGCGACGGCTTCGACGCGGTCGTCGAGCAGCGGGCGGCGGAGGCCGACGCGTTCTACGCGGCGCTCCCGAACGCGCCCTCCGACGCCGATGAGGCGCGCGTGCTGCGCCAGGCGTTCGCCGGACTCCTCTGGTCGAAGCAGTACTTCCACTTCAACGTGAACAAGTGGCTCGACGGCGACCCGGGCAGCCCTCCCCCTCCGCCCGGTCGCGGCGATGTGCGCAACGGGCAGTGGCGGCACTTCGACGCCGACGACGTCATCCTGATGCCCGACCCGTGGGAGTATCCGTGGTTCGCCGCGTGGGACCTCGCGTTCCACTGCGTCACGATGGCGCACATCGACCCCGCGTTCGCCAAGGCCCAGCTGATCCTGCTGCTGCGGGAGTGGTACATGCACCCCAACGGGCAGCTGCCCGCGTACGAGTGGAACTTGTCCGACGTCAACCCGCCGACGCACGCGTGGTCGGCGATCCAGGTCTTCCTCATCGACGGCGGCACCGACTACGGCTTCCTCGCCCGCATCCTCCACAAGCTGCTGATCAACTACACCTGGTGGACGAACAGCAAGGACAAGGACGAGGACAACCTCTTCGAGGGCGGCTTCATGGGCCTCGACAACATCGCACCGCTCAACCGGTCGACGCTGCCTCCGGAGGTCGGGACGCTCGAGCAGGCCGACTCGACCGGCTGGATGGCGAGCTACGCGCTCGACCTCCTCGAGATCGCCCTGCGGCTCGCGCGCCGCAACGACGTCTACGAGGACGTCGCCGTGAAGTTCGGCGAGCAGTTCCTGCGCATCGCCGGCTCCGCCAACAGCTCCGGGATGTGGGACGACCAGGACGCCTACTTCTACGACGTGCTGCACCTCGCCGACGGCCGGGAGGTGCCGCTCAAGGTGCGCTCGCTGGTCGGGCTGGTGCCCGTGGTCGCCTCCCTCGCCTACGACGAGCCGGGGGTGCGGACGCTCCCGGAGTTCCGGCGCGTGCTCAACCAGTACCTGGTGAAGCATCCGGAGCTCGGGTCGGCGTTCCACCGTCGCGCGTTCGGCGACGAGCAGGTGTACCTGCTCGCGCTGGTCTCTCCCGAGCGGCTGACGCGGATCCTGAAGCAGGTCTTCAACTCGGAGGGCCTGCTCAGCGACCACGGCATCCGCGGCGTCTCCGCCTACCACCGCGAGCACCCGTTCACCGTGGAGGTCGGCGGCGTCGAGGCGTCGGTCGACTACGAGCCGGCGGAGTCGACCTCCCCGCTGTTCGGCGGCAACTCGAACTGGCGCGGACCGGTGTGGTTCCCGCTCAACGCCCTCCTCATCGCCGCGCTGCAGCACTACGAGTCGCACGGCGAGACCGGCGTGCGCATCGAGGACCCGCTCGGGTCGGGCAACGCGCTGACGCCCGGGGAGGCCGCGGACGACCTCTCCCGCCGGCTGATCTCGCTGTTCCTCCCCGGCCCCGACGGCCGCCGGCCGGCCGACGCCCGGTACCCGCTGCTCTCGGCCGACCCGCGGTGGAAGGACAACATCTTCTTCTACGAGTATTTCGACGGCGACACCGGCCAGGGCCTCGGCGCCTCCCACCAGACCGGCTGGACCGCGATGGTGGCCCACCTGATCCTGACGCGAAGGCGGTGAGGCGCACCGCGGTTCGTCGCGCGTTCCGCTCCTTCCGCAGGGTGGAGGTGCGGCGTCATAATGCGGACCATGACCGATTCGCAACCGGCGTCCTCCGCTCCTCTGGGGCTGCCGCTGTACGGCGCCTCGTTCGGCGAGGCCCTCCGCCGCTTCTTCAGGAAATACGCCGACTTCACCGGACGGGCGAGCCGCAGCGAATACTGGTGGTGGGCTCTGTTCGCGGCGCTCATCGGCATCGTGTTCGGGATCCTGCTGGTCGCGGTCGGCTACATCGGCGGACCGACGACCGACAGCGGCGGTCACCTGTTCGGCCCGATCGGCTGGATCCTGCTGGTCGCCTACCTGATCTGGGTCGTCACGATCGTCGTACCGAGCCTGGCGCTGGTGTGGCGGAGGCTGCACGACGCCAACCTGGCCGGCCCGTTCTGGTTCCTCGGCTTCGTCCCGGTGGTCGGCCCGATCATCCTGCTGGTCTTCTACCTGCTGCCGTCGAACCCGCAGGGCGCGAGGTTCGACCGGCGCTGACGCCGGTTCAGCTCCCGGGCCGGATGCCCACGGCTGGCAGCAGCACGCCGTCGATGAGCGAGAGCAGATAGTCGCGGTCGACCGGCTGCTGGAGGATGAGCACCCGGTAGGCCGTCATCGAGGGCACGATCATCGCCAGCGTGTCGACATCGGTGTCGGCCGAGATCTCGCCGCGCTCGATCGCGCGGCGCATGAAGAGCCGGTTGAGGGAGGCGCGCGGCTCGACGATCGCCGCCGTCACCGCGTCCACCAGGTCGGGGTCGCGGGCGAGCATGGAGGTCAGACCGGCCATGATCTGCAGCTTGCGCTCGCCGTCTTCGATGGCGTGCGGCTTGATCATCGCGACCAGATCGCCGCGCAGGGTGCCGGTGTCGGGCAGGTGCTCGAAGTCGATGTCGTTCTTCTTCATGCACGCGACGGCCTCCACGACCATCTCGCCCTTGGAGGCCCAGCGCCGGTAGACGGTCGCCTTGCCGGCCTTGGCGCGTGCGGCGACCATGTCCATCGTCATCCGGTCGTAACCGGTCTCGGCGAGGACCTCGAGTGCGGCGTCGAGGATGTCGGCGTCGCGGGAGTGGTCGCGTTTGCGGCCGAGCTTCGGCGCGGAGCCGGTGGTGTCGAGCTGCGTCATTGCGGCTGTCTCCCTGGGTCTGTCGGTGTCATTGAAACCATTGTAAGGTTAATTCTAGAACTCAGTAGATCCGAAACTGCTTAGTTTCGTATATGCTGTCCCGCATGACCCAGACTTCTCCCGTTCCCTCGGTCGCGCCGGCGGCCCCCGGCGGCTCCGTACCGCACTCGCGGCGCTGGTGGACGCTCGTCACCGTCGCCCTGGCTCAGCTCATGGTCGTGCTCGACTCGACCGTCGTGAACATCGCCCTCCCCGCCGCCCAGCAGGACCTCGGCTTCTCCAACGCCGACCGGCAATGGATCGTCACCGCCTACTCGCTCGCGTTCGGCAGCCTCCTGCTGCTCGGCGGCCGCATCTCCGACCTCATCGGGCGCAAACGCGCCTTCATCATCGGCCTCATCGGTTTCGCCGGCGCCTCCGCGCTGGGCGGCGCCGCCGGCACGTTCGGGATGCTCGTCGGCGCCCGCGCGCTGCAGGGCGCGTTCGGCGCGCTGCTCGCCCCGACCGCTCTCGCCGTGCTGACCACGACCTTCACCGTCCCGAAGGAGCGCGCCCGCGCGTTCGGCATCTTCGGTGCGATCGCCGGTGCGGGCGGCGCGGTCGGCCTCCTGCTCGGCGGCGTGCTGACCCAGCAGTTCAACTGGCGCTGGAACCTCTACATCAACGTCTTCATCGCCATCGCCGCGATCATCCTCGCGACGGTCTTCGTCACCGCCGGCCACCGCTCCGGCCCGCGGCCGAAGCTCGACATCCCCGGCACGGTGCTGGTGTCCGGAGCGCTGTTCTCCCTCGTCTACGGGTTCTCGAACGCCGAGAGCGACGGCTGGGACTCGCCGCTCACCTGGGGCTTCCTCGCCGCCTCCGGAGTGCTGCTGATCGCCTTCGTGCTCTGGCAGCGCAGGGCGTCGCACCCGCTCCTCCCCCTGCCGATCGTGCTCGACCGCAACCGCGGAGCCTCCTACAGCTCGATCCTGATCGCAGGTTCGGGGATGTTCGGCATCTTCCTGTTCGTCACTTACTACCTCGAGACGACCCTGAAGTTCTCGCCCATCCAGACCGGCCTCGCCTTCCTGCCGATGATCGTCATGCTCGTCATCTCGGCGCAGTTCTCGACCAACCTGTTCCTGCCGAAGTTCGGGCCGAAGGTCATGGTGCCGATCGGCATGGTGGTCGCCGGCTCCGGGATGCTGCTGCTGACCCGCCTCGGAGTCACGGCGAACTACGGCACCGAGATCCTCCCGGCGCTCATGGTGATGGGCGTCGGCATGGGCTCGATCATGCCTCCGGCGATCCAGACGGCCACGCTCGGCGTCGACCGCCACTTCGCCGGCGTCGCTTCCGCGCTCGTGAACACCAGCCAGCAAGTGGGCGGCTCGATCGGCACGGCCCTCCTGAACACGCTCGCCGCGACGGCGCTGACCGGCTACGTGTCGAGCCACCTGCCGCCGACGCCGCAGGTGCTCCAGGAGGCCGCGGTGCACAGCTACTCGACCGCCTACTGGTTCAGCGCGGGGCTCTTCGCCTTCGGCGCGGTGCTCTCGGCCCTGTTGTACCGGCGCCGCAAGCCGGCGGCCGCGGTCGCTGCGTCCGACGCACCCGCCACTCCCGCCGACGCCGAGCCGGCAACGATCCACTGATCGAAGGGCACGTCAACGCCCCTATAACGCTGTTTTAGGGGCGTTTGCGTGCCCTTCGATCAAGCGGAGCGACAACACGGAATGCACGCAACGGCCTCAGCTTCGGAGGACGGCCGCCAGCATGATCACGATGAGCGCCACGAACACTAAAGCGACGATCACCGTGGAGCTGACCACCACCCAGTGGACGAAGGCACGCTTCGATTCCGCCCGCGGGTCCGAATCAGCGATGAAGAGCTTGGTAATCAAGGACTCGACGATTCCTGCGTAGCGTCTGTTCGCATGCGGAGGCGTGGAGACATCCCGCGAATCCTCGGACATGCGACGAGCATATGCCGTCGGTGGCTGCTCCCTTCCAGAGGCACTTCAACGCCCCGAAGTCGCGGCCCTGCTTACGCTGGCTGACCCGGACCAAGTTGGGGGCCGCGGGCCAGCGAGCGTGCAGGGCTGGGTCCGTGGACGACGATGCCGAAATGAGAAAGCTCTATCTATTTCACCGCCTCCGATCGCGGTGGGCACGGACCCGCTGAGCTACTCCCGCTCGGAGGCCGACTCGGCACTCTCGCGCAGCTCGGCCTTCACGTCGTGCTCGACCAGCACCGGCACGAAATCCTTCACGGGCGCGTCGTCGTACTCCTCGCTGTGCTCCTCCACCAGGCGGTCGATGTCTTCGCGGGGAACCTCCGGGAACCGGGCGCTCAACCGCTCGGCGGCGTGCTCGAGCGCGACGGTCTGGTCGCTCAGGCCGTCGCCGTGGGCGCGCGAGGCGGTGCCGTCGCCGGGTGTGCTGTTGTCGGGGGTCAGCTCGTCCATGCCGCCGATTGTGCACCTCCCTCGGCAGATCGCAATGGGCCGCGAACCGTAAGGCGCGATCTAGCGGCGAAGCAGTCTCGGCACGGCGGTCCCCGGAACCCGGTGACCCGCGAGCTTGTGGTCGCGCAGGTGCTCGGCCATCTCGTCCTCGGTCCACGTGGCGTAGTGGCCCTCGGACCGCGTCAGGCAGCAGTCGATGCAGACGATGGCTCCGGAGGCGTCTTCGCGCACGTCGACGTCGGAGTCGTCGCCTCTGGCGGCGTACACGCCGTCGGTATCGGGCTCGTTCAGGTAGGCCCACAGGCGACGGAAGGGGTGCGGGCCGGACGAGCGACGGGGGGACATCCGATCACCGGTCTCTGGTGAACGTGAGCGTACGCTCAGGCAACTCGTACGGGAACGTAGACCGCGGCGTCCGCCTCCGCCGCGTCCTGGCAAAGCCCTGGACATCACTGGACGCGCGCGGCGGAGGGGTCTACCGTCCACGGTCGGTCTGTGTGCGTCTCGTTGCGCGGACCCGGAAGGAGTCCCGTGGCCCTCAACCTGCCAGTATCCCCGCACCTCAGCGCCCGCTTCAACGCGGACGCGACCGGGGAGCTCACGATCGACGGCGCGCCCGAATGGTTCGCCGAGGAGAGCACGCAACGACTGCGGGAGGTCGTCCTGAGCCGGGTCGGCGAGATCGCCGCGTCGGCCGGGCACCCGGTGCAGCTCATGGTGTCCGACGAGGAAGGCGACTGGCTGCTCGCCGTGCACCCCGACGGAACGATCGGCGACGAGGAGGAGCTTCCTCCCGAGGTGGACGCGGCTCCGACCGCTGCGGCGGGTTCCCCGTCGGCGGGAGGGCCGGCGTTGGGTGCGTCACCGTCTGCTGCGGGGTTCGCCCCCGACGAGTCCCCTGCACCCGCGCCGGTCGCCCTCCTCCCCCGTTCGGCGCCGGAGCGCGAGTCGTTCCTCTATGTGGAGAAGCCGCGCCCCGACCGCGCGCGCCGCGGAGTGCGCGGTGCGCTGGCGCGCGCCGGCATCCCTCTGGAACCGTCGGCCGCCGAGCTGCGCGAGCGCGCAGAGCTCGACGCAGTCAGCCGGCACTGGGCCGGCCCGCGCACCATCGCGATCGTCAACGGCAAGGGCGGCGCCAACAAGACGCCGACGACGGCGCTGCTGTCGGCGGTGTTCGCGCGCAGCGGCGGTTCCGGCGTGCTCGCGTGGGACAACAACGAGACCCGCGGCACCCTCGGCTGGCGCACAGAGCAGGACGATCACGACGCCACTGTCCAGTCGCTGCTCCCCGCGACCGACTCCCTGCTGGCGGCGGAGGCTCGCACGGCCGACATCGGGCACTTCGTGCACCACCAGAACGCCGACAAGTACGACGTGCTGCGCTCGAACCCGACGATGCTCGCGACCGAGCAGCGGATCTCCTCCGCCGACTTCGACCTCCTCCACACGGTGGCCACCAAGTTCTACCGGCTCGTCTTCATCGACAGCGGCAACGACGAGTCGGCCGAACGCTGGCTGCGGATGATCGACCACACCGACCAGCTCGTGATCGCGACCACCGCGCTCGGCGAGCACGCGGAGGCCGGCGCCCTGCTGCTGGAAGCGCTGCTGCAGCGCGACGCGAACTCGGCGCGGCTCGCCCGCGACGCCGTCGTCATCGTGTCGCAGTCCGAGCGCACCGGGCCGGCCTCCGACGTGCGCCGGGTCGCGGCGGGCTTCGAGCCCCTCGCGCGCCGGGCGGTCACCATCCCGTTCGATCCCGAGATGCACGGCGGCCGGCTGTCGTTCGACACCCTCTCGCCGCGCACCCGACGCGCCTGGCTGCACGCCGCCGCCGCGGTCGCCGAGGGCCTCTGACCTCCGAGCCCGCCGAAGCACCCCGCGCCTTTTCCGCAAATGTCGCGACCCACATTCGTGACGAATGTCGAGATTCGTGCCACGAATCGGTGGATTCGTGACGAATCCATCACCACATTCGGCGCGGATCGCCGGACGAGACCAGGTTCGAGCTGGCGCAGCACGCCAGCTCAGTTCAGCCCTTGCACGTCCCCGATCCGGAGTCGGTGTAGCTCAGCGCCGACGCCGGCTGGCCGGCGCCCGCGAGGGCGGGGGCGTAGGAGTACGAGTAGCCGTGCTGCCCGAGCGTGAACTTCATCGTGCCGTAGCCCTGGTCGTAGCCGGTCAGCACGTTGCTGTTCGCGTAGCTGCCGTCGGCGTTCTTCGCGAGCGTGTCGAGGGCCTCGCCTCCGGTGCCGATGATGAACTCCGGGATGCCGTGCTTCGGGTCGTACTGCCCGGCCGGGTTCATCGGCTTGAGGTGGGCGTAGGCGTGCTCGTGGCCGTTCAGGACGAGGGTCGCGTGGTTGTCGTAGAGCAGCTTCCACCAGGCGTCAGCCACCTGGCCCTCCTGCCCTCCGGCGCCCGGCGCCGACGCCGCGACCGTCGCCGTGGAGGCCGTGGTCGCGCTGAACGTGGGCTGGTGCCAGTAGGCGATGGTGCACTGCTGCTGGTTGCTCTTCAGGTCGGCGGCCAGCCACTGCGTCTCCTGCGCCAGGAGGCCTCCGTCGGTGGTCGAGCAGTCGTTCGCGAACGCAGCCGAGTTGCACTCGACGTTCAGCGAGATGATGTGCCAGTTGCCGAGGTCGTACGAGTACCAGCCCTGGTTCGAGGTGGTGTCGTCACCGGCCTGACCGGAGATGTTGGGCGTTCCGGACTGGTCGTGGCCGTTGAAGTAGGCGAAGTAGCCATCTCCGTTCTGGCCGGCCTCGTTGTCGCCTTTCTTCGTGTACGCGTAGTACTCGTGGTTGCCGGGCGCCGGCTTCTCCAGGAACTTGAGGCCTCCCCAGGCCTGCTCGAAGGAGCCCTCGAAGTCGCTCAGCTTGCCGACCTCGTACTGCTCGTCGCCGAGAAGGGCGACGGCGTCCGGCTTCATCGCGTCTGCCTGCTTCGCGGTCGCGAACTCGGCATCGTAGCCGCCGAGGCTCGGGCTGCCGCACTTGAGCGCGGCGGGAGTCGCGGCGTTGTCAGGGTCGTCCGGCTCGCAGGCGATGTCTCCGACGGCGGCGAGCGTGTAGGTCTTGTCGTCGTGGGCCTTGACGGCGTGGTCGTACGGCCAGCCGTTGTCGATGGCCGGCGCGGCGACCGCGGCGGCTGTGCCGAACAGCGTGACCGCGACGACGCTTGCGGCGACGAAAGTGAACGTGCGGGCTCGAGAGCGCATCGCGTGATCCTCCTGAACGGTGAGTGAGAGTTCCCCAGGAGCGAGCCTCAGTACCCGGGGCGACAGCCGCGTGAACCAGCGGGAACGGGCCGGTGAACGCTCCCTGCGGACTCTCTCAGACAGCTCGGCGCGCGGTGGAGCGGCGCTCGATGATGCGGCCGTGCTGGGGGTCGGGCACCGTGAGATCCAGTCCCGGCTCGAGCTGCCGCAGCAGACCCGCGGCCGCCTGCCTGCCGAGCGCCTCCGGCTGAAGATCCACCGCGGTGATGGACGGTTCCGTGGCTCGGAGGCGGTCGGCATCCGACCCGCAGACGACGCGGATGTCGTCGGGCACCCGGAGGCCGCGCTCCAGGAGCCGGTCGACCAGACCGCGCGCGTGGTCGCTCGTCTGGCAGTACACGCCGTCCGGGCGGTCGGGCAGCGCGAGGAGGTCGTCCGCGGCCTGCATCCCCGCCTCGCCTCCCCCGAGCTCGAGTGCGTGGACGACGAGTTCCGGGGCTCCGGACTCGCGCATCCGCTCCCGGTAGCGCTGCTCGGTCGCGGCGTTCCACTCGATCGGGTCGCAGCCGGTGACCAGCGCCACTCGTGTCGCCCCGGCCTCCGTGAGGTGGTCGAGCACGCGGTCGGTGATCTCCGGAGTCGCGATGTCCACGACCCAGGGGTCGTCCGGGTCGTTCACGTCCGCTCCGACCAGCGTGTAGGGGGTGCGGCTCGAGCGCAGATACGCGACCAGGGGGTCGTCGGCGACCGGGTCGGTGACCACGATCCCGTCGCACGCGTAGGCGGTCACCGGGCCTCCCGGCACGGTCGGGTCCGCCACGAGCATGAGCGCGTAGCCGTGCTCGAGGCAGGTGAGAGCGGCGGCGCCCGCGAATCGCGGGAAGTAGTCGACGTCGCTGACATGCTCCGGGTGCTCGCCGACGGCCGGCCGCAGCACGAGGCCGACGACCCCGAGCCGGCTGCGCCGCAGGCCGCTCGCCACGACATCGGGGTGATAGCCGAGCTCGGCCGCGGCGGCCCGCACGCGCGCTTGGGTAGCCGGATTCACCACTCCGTTCCCCGAGAACGTGTGGGACACCGTCGTCACCGACACGCCCGCGCGTCGGGCCACGTCGCGGATGGTCGAGCGCTGACGGGCCATGCCCGCATCCTAATTGTCGGAATCGGCTTGCCCAAATCGTTTTGGGTACGTAGCGTGCCCTGCGACGCGAACGACGACGTTCCGCGCACCCGAGCGCTTCTGCAGAATGACCTGGAGGACCCGTGTCAGACAGACCACCCATCGAGACCGTGGAGGCGTCGACGCTGACGACCGACATCGACAGCCCCACGCGTGTCGAGACGCATGGCATCGACTACATCCCGGACACCGAGCGCCACGGCCGCGCCCGCGATCTGTTCGCCGTCTGGGCGGCGCCGAACGTCAACTTCCTCGCCGTCGTGGTCGGGGCGACCCTCATGGTGATGGGTCTCACCCTGTGGCAGGCCCTCGCCGTCATCGTGATCGGGAACGTGTTCTCGATCATCACCGGCATCGTCGCCGGCTCCGGCCCTGCGGCCGGCACCCCGAGCGAGGTCATCACGCGTGCCATGTACGGCATCACCGGCAACCGCTTCAACGTCGCGATCGCCGGCTGGCTGATCAGCGTCTGCTACCTCGCCATCAACTGGGCCGCCGCGACCACTGTCGCCGTTGGTCTGCTCGGACGCCTCGGCGTCCCCTCGAACGGCTGGACCATCGCCATCAGCGCCGTCGTCATCGCCGCGGCCACCATGGTCATCAGCGTGTACGGTCACGGCCTGATCATGCGCCTCTACCAGCCGCTCGCTGTCGTGCTGGCGCTGATCTTCGCAGGCATGGCGGTCTTCGTCGTCAGCGGCGCGCACTGGAGCTTCGCCCCCGCGAAGCCGCTCTCCGGCGTCGAGCTCGCCGCCATGATGGCCGCCGGCATCGCGCTCGTCGCGTCCGCGCCGCTCTCGTATACGAACAGCGCCGACTTCTCGCGCTATCTGCCGTCGGGCACACGCGTCCGCGACGTGGCGCTGTGGACGACGCTCGGGCTCGTCATCCCCGGCATCCTGGCCACGTTCGTCGGCAGCCTCGCCGCGAGCGCCGTGGACATGACGTCTCCGGAGGCCGGCCTCGAGAAGTTCCTGCCCGCCTGGTTCGCACCGATCTTCCTCATCTCGGTGATCGTCGGCACCATCGCCAACAACGCCATGACCGCGTACAGCTCGGGGCTCGCGCTGCAGGCCGTCGGCATCAAGCTCCCGCGCTCGCGCACGGTGCTGCTCGACGGGACGGTCGGGGTCGCCATGACCCTGTTCGCCCTCCTGATCTGGAACTTCCTCGACAGCGTCTCCAGCGCCCTGCAGCTGGGAGTCACGATCCTCGCGCCGATCATGGGCGTCTACCTCGCCGACATGCTGTGGCGCCGCAACCGCTACGACGGCCCCGCGCTCACCGACGACTCCCGCGGCAGTCGTTTCTGGTTCACCGGCGGCTTCCACGTCGCGGGCGTCGTGGCGGTGCTGGTCGGCATCGCGGCCTCGCTGATGTGCAGCGCCACCCTGGTCTTCATCGGCCCGGTCGCCGCCGCCATGAACGGCATCGACCTCTCCGTGCCGGTCGGCCTCGTCATCCCGTTCGTCCTCTACCTCGTGATCGTGCGGTCTTCGCGTCGATCGAAGGAGTCTCTGTGAGCACCCTGACCCACTACCGCGGCGGAGCGGTCTTCACCTCGGACACCCGCCCGTGGGCCGAGTCCATCGTCGTCGAAGACGGCCGTATCGCCTATGTCGGCGACACCGTCACCGCGGAGGCCCTCCCGATCGACGAGACCGTCGAACTCGACGGTGCGGTCGTCCTCCCCGGCATTGTCGACGCCCACACCCACCTGGTCAGCCTCGGCGAGTCGCTGACGCAGGTCGATCTGCAGAGCGCCGCGAACGTGGAGGAGATCCAGGCACGGCTGGCGGAGGCAGCCGCATCCACCCCCGGCGGCGGCCGGCTGATCGGCCGCAGCTGGCTGTTCTCGGCTCTCGACGGACGGGCGCCGCACCGCGACATGATCGACGCGGTCGTCTCCGATCGCCCCGTCTACCTCCACGCCAACGACGTGCACTCGGCCTGGGTGAACAGCGCGGCGCTCGTCGAGCTCGGCATCGACGACGAGACGCCCGACCCGCTGGGCGGAAGGATCGAGCGGGACGCCACAGGAACGGCGACCGGCTGGCTCGTCGAGAACGCGGCGCTCGGGCTCATGCTCGAGCGGCTCGACGCCCTCGTCTCGGACGCCGAGCGCGAGGGCGCCCTGCGGGCCGCCTTCGACACCTATCTGGAGGCCGGCGTCACCGCGGCGGTCGACATGGCCCTGCGCGAGTCGGAGCTGCGCGCGCTCATCGCCGTGCAGGCCGACGGCGACGGCCGCCTGCCGATGCGGGTCGCCGCCCACTGGGTCGTCAACCGCACCGGCACGACCGAGGGCGACCTCGCCGGAGTCGACCGCGCCATCGAGCTGGCTGCCCAGCACCCCGGCCCCTGGCTCCGCGTCACCGGCATCAAGCTCTTCGTCGACGGCGTGATCGACAGCTGCACCGCCGCGATGCGCTCCCCGTTCGCGGACGGCTCCCAGCCGGATGCGCTGTGGGACCTCCCCTCGCTCTCGGCCGTGGTGACGGCCGCGGACGCCGCGGGCCTCCAGGTCGCGATGCACGCGATCGGCGATGCGGCATCCGCTCTCGCCCTCGACGCTCTCGAGGCGGCTGTGGCGGCCAACGGGCCGCGCGCTGATCGCCGGCACCGCATCGAGCACCTCGAGACCGTGGATGCCGCCACCCCCGCGCGCCTCGCCCGGCTCGGCGTGATCGCCTCGGTGCAGCCGGTGCACAGCGACCCGGCGATCCAGCAGAACTGGCGTGCGATGCTCGGCGACGATCGGGTCGAGCGCGGGTATCCGTGGGGCGAGCTCGCTGACGCCGGCGCCACCATCGCGCTCGGCACGGACGCCCCGACCGCGCCCTACGGCCCGTTCGCGAACCTCTACATCGCCGCGACCCGCCGGTCGACGTCCGATCCGCGCCTGCCGGCGAACGTCCCCGCCAACGCGATGGCGGTCGCGGACGCCGTGCGCAGGGCGACGCGCGACGCCGCATACGCGTCCCGCTGGGACGGGGAACTCGGGGTGCTACGGACGGGCGCGGCCGCGGACTTCGTCGTCATCGACGCCGATCCGTTCCGCGACGGCCCGGAGGCCCTGCTCGGCGCCGCGGCCCGCCTCACCGTCATGGGCGGCGAGGTCGTGCAGGCGGTCACGGAGCGTCGGTGACCCCGCCTGCGCGTCGAGGCAGCCGGCCGATCGGCACTGCGAGGAGGACGTGGAAGAGGCGGCGCCAGAACGGCCCGGCGGCCTTCTCGACCCCGAAGTGGACGCAGGCCGCGACCGCGAGGACGATCGCGAACGCCAGTGCGTACCGACCCCAACCGCCGGGGATGTCGATGTTGTTCAGGAGCGCGTAGCCGAAGACGGCGTGGCAGAGGTAGATCGGGTAGGTGAGGGCGCCGGCGGTCCTGCTTCCCGGGAGGCGCAGGCGGGCGGCACGCGGCCGGGTGAGGAAGAAGACGAGAGCAAACAGAGCCACGACCACGGCACTGACGACGAGTGGATCCGTCGACAGCGGGTCCTCGCCGGACTCCGTGTGGTGAATCGTCGCGAGGACGGAGGAGAGCACGCTCGCCGCGAGCCCGATGGTGTTCAGCGGTCTCCATCCGGTGCGGCCGATCGCCGCGATGATCGCGCCGCCGGCGAACAGCGAGAAGAGGCCGCCGAGCAACGGTATCGCCGCCAGGCCGGGCGACAGGAGGTTCGTGATGAGCATCACGATCGCCCAGACCGCGAAGAACGGCTCCAGCCATCGTCGACGTCCTACCAGCAGGAAGAGAAGGACCACGGCGTAGAACTCGAGCTCGAGCGTCAGCGTCCAGTACACGCCGTCGAGCTGCGCCTGGCCGAAGGCCGCCGGCACCATCGTGAGATTGGCGAGAACCCGGGGCACCACCTCCGGGAGGTGCGCCTGCCCCGTGACGACGAGGGTCGCCGTCGTGAGCAGCACCCCGGCCCAGAACGCCGGATACAGCCGGGTCGCCCGGCCGGCCGCGAACGATGCCGCATCGCGGCTGTTCGCCGACCAGAAGATGACGAATCCACTGATCAGGAAGAACAGCTCGACACCGAGGAAGCCGTACGCGGCGACGGCGCTCAGCGCCGGCGCGCCCGGCGACGGAATCTCTCCGTGCTCAGGCCCCCAGAACAGCCAGTGATAGGCCACGACGCTCAGAGCGGCCACCAGCCGCAGATAGTCGAGGGCGGCAAGTCGCGGCGACGACGCGGCCCTCATGCTGGCTCTGAGACGGGGCCATTAAGCATAAATGTAATACTAACATTGTGCACTGAACACTTTCTGGAGGGTCGTGCAATGGCACCGCGCCACAACCGGGGTAGCGTGGCCCGCGTGCACCAGAAACACCCTGCCGTCACGCACGATGACGTGGACGACGAGACCCCCGCTCCGACCCATCCGGAGCGGCGCAAGAGGGTCATGTACGCCGCCGCCCTCGCGGCCCTCGGCGTGGTCTTCGGCGACATCGGCACCAGCCCGCTCTACGCACTGAAGACGGTATTCCTGCTCGACGGCGGTGCCGTCCGGGCGAACCAGGACGACGTGTTCGGGGTGATCTCCCTGATCTTCTGGAGCGTCACGATCATCGTCTCGATCAAGTACATCGGGATCCTGATGCGCGCGGACAACGACGGCGAGGGCGGTGTGATGGCCCTGGCCGCGCTCGCCCAGCGGCTCTACGCCTCCAAAGCGGGCAAAGCCGGGACCCTGCTCGTCATCGGGATCGTCGGCGTCGCACTCTTCTACGGCGACTCGATCATCACCCCCGCGATCAGTGTCCTCTCCGCGGTCGAGGGCCTCCACGTCACCGTGCCGGCGATCTCGCACCTCGTCATCCCGATCGCTGCGGTCATCCTCGTCGCCCTCTTCGCGGTGCAACGGTTCGGCACCGGGAGGGTCGGCGCCCTGTTCGGCCCGGTCATGGTGCTGTGGTTCGTCGTCATCGCCGCGGCCGGGCTGGCGATGATCGTTCAGTTCCCGTCGGTGCTGCTCGGCCTGTCGCCGACGTACGCCTTCGCCTTCATCGTCGACCGCCCCGTGCTCTCCTTCGTCGCGCTGGGCGCGGTCGTCCTGGTCATCACCGGCGCGGAGGCGCTCTACGCCGACATGGGCCACTTCGGCCGCTCGCCGATCAGCCGCGCCTGGTTCATCCTGGTGTTCCCCGCGCTCGTGCTCAACTACCTCGGTCAGGCCGCGCTCGTGCTGCACGACCCGGCCGCGCGGGCGAACCCGTTCTTCCTGCTCATCCCGGAGTGGGGACGCCTCCCCGTCGTCATCCTCGCGACCGCGGCGACCGTGATCGCGAGCCAGGCCGTCATCTCTGGCGCGTACTCGCTGTCGCGGCAGGCCGTGCAGCTCGGCCTCCTGCCCCCGCTGAAGGTCCAGCAGACCTCGCTGAAGGAGGGCGGCCAGATCTACATGCCGGCCGTCAACATCCTGCTGTTCATCGGCGTGATGGCGGTGACGCTCTCGTTCGGCTCCTCCGACCGGTTGTCGACGGCGTACGGCATCTCGGTCACCGGCGCACTCGTCGTCGACACGTTGCTGCTGCTGCTCGTCGCGCGCCCGCTCTGGCACTGGGCGCCGTGGAAGATCGTGCTGGCCGCCGTCGCTTTCGGCGGCCTCGAACTGTCGTTCCTGGCGGGCAACCTCTCCAAGATCATCAACGGAGGCTGGGTGCCGCTGCTGATCGCCGCCTTCGTCATCCTGGTCATGACGACGTGGCGTCGCGGGCGGCAACTGGTGCAGGCCGACCGCAAGCGCAAAGAGGGGTCGATGGCCGCCTTCGTGGAGGACCTGCGCCAGATGCACCTGCCACGGGTGCCCGGCATCGCGATCTTCCCGCACCCGAGCAAGGAGACGGTGCCGCTGGCCCTGCGGGCCAACGTCAAGCACAATCATGTGCTGCACCAGCACGTGATCATCGTCTCGGTGAGCTTCGCGCAGGTTCCGCACGTGCCGCCCGAGGAGGCTTTCGAGTGCGACACGCTCGGCTACGCCGACGACGGGATCGAGTTCCTGAGCGTCCGGTTCGGCTTCTCGGACGACCCGGACATCCCTCGCGCGCTCCGCATGGCAGTGCGGGTCGGAGCGCTGCCGCTCGATTCGGCCAACTTCAAGAGGGCGTCGTACTTCATCTCCCGCGGCGCGATCCGGGTCACCCGCCAGCACGGCATGGTGCCGTGGCGCCGCGGGCTGTTCGTGGCGCTGGCGCACAACGCGGCCGACCCGGCGGCCCGCTTCGGACTCCCCCCGCTTCGCACGGTGACCATGGGCAGCGACGTCGAGATCTAGTCGTGCGAGACCGCGCGCCGGTCAGCGCGCCGCGGGCGGGGTGGGCTCGCCGAGGGACAGCATGAGGCGGTTCGCCCAGTTGAAGAACGCGGCGCCGTTGATCGCGTCGATGATCGCCACGTCGTCGAGGCCGGCTTCGCGCAACGCACGTACGTTCTCGGCGCCGAACTCGCCGGGGATGCGGGTGAGCGCGACCGACGCG
Organism: Leifsonia sp. Leaf336; assembly: GCF_001423695.1. Classification (GTDB taxonomy): domain Bacteria; phylum Actinomycetota; class Actinomycetes; order Actinomycetales; family Microbacteriaceae; genus Leifsonia. Next base: position 144,091 of record NZ_LMOZ01000002.1, on the reverse strand, counting down.
TCGATCACGGCCCGCCACTGCGGGTCGTCCTGCTGCGCGGCGGTGCCCTCGTCGAGCAGGCGCTGCACGTCCTCCGGCCGCTTGGAGTGGTGGCTGGCGAACCGCGAGTGCACCGAGGCACAGAAGACGCAGCCGTTGGTGCGGGAGGCCGCAGCCGCCGACAGCTCGCGGAGGGCGCGGGTCAGGCCGCCCTTCTCGTTGTAGAAGATGTCGTTGTCGGTGCGGGTGCGCGCGCCGAGGATATCCGGGTCGCGCACGAGCAGCCGGAAGTACGGACTGTTCGCTCGGCCCTTGTCGACGAGGCCCGCGTAGTGCCGATCGGTGAGCTCCTCCAGTGGCAGCGGTTCCAGCCAGGCCTCCCAGCCCAGCTCCGCCTGAGTGAACGTGTTCGGGGCCTCGGTCGTGGTGCGGGTGATCGTCTCGCTCATGCGAGCTCTCCTTTCAGGACGGTGAGCCCCGCGACGACGCGGAGCTGGAAGCTGAGGAATGCGACGAGCTGCGACAGCGTGACGATGCCCGTGGTCGACCAGCCGGCGTCGAGCAGCTCCTGGAGCGCATCGGCCGAGGCATCGCGCGGCCGGTAGACGAGCAGGTGCGTGTGGGCGAGTGCGGCGGCGAGGCGCGGGCCGGCTGCCGCGGCCAGCTCGGCCGACGACCGCCAGTGCGGGCCGTCGACGTTCTCGACGGTCAGCGGACCCTCGGGGTAGTCGCCGTACGGGCCTTCGGTCAGTGCGTCGGGCAGGGCCGCCTCCAGCGCGGCGAGCAGGCCGGCGTCCTCCGCAGCCAGGAGGTCGCGGTAGTACGACGCGGTGGGCGACTTCGAGAGGGCGACGGTCCAGTAGGCGACGGCGAGCCGCTCCCGCTGGGCGACCTGAGACAGGTCGCCGGAGCGCAGCAACGCGTCGAAGCTCGCCTGCGCGTTGGCGCGGGCGTTGGGGCGCTGGTCGCGCAGGCTGTCGAGCGCGTCGCCCGGCCGGATGCCGACCAGCTGGTCGATGACGTCGGTGGTCATGGAGGTCCTTTCGATGGGTGGGCGGATCGGAGGTGGACGGGTCAGCGCAGGGCCGCCGCGGGCACGGCCGGCGACCAGTCGAGAAGTTCCCGCCCGACCTCGGCGGAGAGCTCGATGGAACGCAGCACGGTCTCGTGCGGCGGATCCACCGGGTGCGGCTGGAACGCCACATCGGTCGCCCGCGCGAGCACCGTGTCGGCGCCGAGCGTGGCCAGCACGTGCTCCGGCGTGCCGATGTGGATGTCGAGCCAGGCGAGCAACTCGACGTCGGTGGTCCCGGCCGGCACGGCCAGCCCCTGGGAGTCGACGAACGAGCGGCCACGTTCGATCGCGCGGTGGACCCACGACGCGGCCTCGGCGTCCGTGTCGACCACGAGCACCGACCGCGACGCCAGGATGCGCGGCGCGACGCCGTCGGGCAGCGCGGCGAGGTACGCGTCGACTATGGCCTCCTGCAGCTGCGAAGAGGAGGGCGCACTCCATTCGCGGCGGGGCTGGGTGCGCGAGAGCATCAGGCCGTTGCCGCGGCGACCGATGCGGGCGGCGCCCTCGGCCGAGAACGTGGCCTCCCAGACCACCTCGAGCACCTCGGGCGCGGCCGGGTAGAGCCGGCCTCCGTCCGAGGTCAGCGTCTCGCCGCGCAGTGCGGAGAACAGCGCTTCCCTGTGCCGGTCGTAGATCGCCGCCCGGTCGGCCGGGTCGTGACCGAACGGCGGGAACGACGACGGCGTGCCGCCCGAGCCGATCCCGAGCTCCAGCCGCCCGTCAGAGAGCAGGTGCAGCACGGCGGCGTCCTCCGCCACGCGCAGCGGCGCTTCGAGCGGCAGCGTCACGATGCCGGTGCCGAGCCGGATGCGGGAGGTCAGCGCTGCCGCCTGGGCGAGCAGCACGAACGGCGAGGGGAGGCCGCCCTCCGCCTCGTGGAAGTGGTGCTGCGCGACCCAGACCGCGTCGAGCCCCACCTCCTCCGCCCGCACGAACTGGTCGAGCGCGTTGCGGTAGCGCTGCAACGCGGTGCCGTCGTCGAGCAGCCGGGTGAAGAATCCCAGGCGCTGGCGCGAGAGTCCTGTCATTCGTGGGCCGCCTTTCCCAGATAGGCCTCCTGGATCTGCGGGTCGTCGAGCAGTTCGCGCGCGGTGCCCTGCAGCACGATCGCGCCTGTCGCGAGCACGTAGCCCCGGGAGGCGATGGAGAGCGCCAGCTCGGCCTGCTGCTCGACGAACAGCACGGCCACGCCGAGCTCGGTGTTGATGCGCACGATCTCGTCGAGCACCTGGTCGACCAGTTTCGGCGAAAGACCCATGGTGGGCTCGTCCATGCAGACGAGCTTCGGGCGGCTCATCAGCGCGCGGGCGAACGCGAGCATCTGCTGCTCGCCGCCGGAGAGCGTGCCCGCCTGCTGCTTCCGGCGCTCGGCCAGGCGCGGGAAGTGCGTGCGCATCCGGTCGAGGTCCTCGGCGATGGCTGCCTTATCCGCCCGCGAGCGGGAGCGGCGCGTGTAGGCGCCCGCGATCAGGTTCTCGTCCACCGTCATCTCGGGGAACACCCGCCGCGCCTCCGGCACCGAGGCGATCCCGCCCGCGACCCGACGCCGGGTGGAGGCGTGCGTGATGTCGTCGCCGGCGAACCGCACCGTGCCCGACTTCGGGCGTACGAGCCCGAGGATGGTCTTCATCGTGGTGGACTTGCCGCTCGCGTTGCCGCCGAGCAGCGACACGATCTCGCCCTCCCCCACCGTGAGCGAGTTGCCGCGCAGGGCGTGGAACGGGCCGTAGTAGACGTTCACGTCCTCCAGTGCCAGCAGCTCGGTCATGCCAGGTCCACCCCTCCGAGTCCGCGTCGGCGACCGAGGTATGCCTCCACCACCGCCGTGTCGCGGCGCACCTCGTCGGGTCGGCCTTCGGCGATGATCCGGCCGCCGTCCATGACGATCACCCGGTCGGACACTGTCATCACCAGGTCGAGCTTGTGCTCCACGAGCAGGATGGTCTGACCGGCCGCCTTCAGCTCCAGCAGCTGGGCGAGCACCTCGGCCGTCTCCGACGGGTTCATGCCGGCCGTCGGCTCGTCGAGCACCAGCAGCTTCGGCTCCAGGGCCAGCGCGCGGGCGATCTCGGTGCGCCGGCGGTTCGCGTAGCTGAGCGAGTACGCCGGGTCGTCCCGGCGCGGGCCGAGCCTGGCCTCGAACCGGTCGATCTCCGAATCCACGACCGCGTCGATCCTGGCGCGCTCGCGGCGGGAGGCCGGCGTGCCGACGATCGCGATGTACAGTTCCGCGAGCAGCGGGATCCAGCGCAGCAGGAACAGGTTCGACAGCCTCCGGAACGGGCGGTGCGCCCGCAGGGTGGTGTGGAGGCCGACCTCGATGTTGTGCGCCACCGACAGCGTCGCGAACACGCGGCCGTTCTGGAAGGTGCGGGCGATGCCGTGCTCGGCGATGCGCGCGCTGTCCGCGCGCTCGATCCGCTCGCCCTCGAGCGTGATGGTGCCGCCGTCGGGCCGGATCGCGCCGGTGACCAGATTGAGCGTCGTGGTCTTGCCGGACCCGTTGGGGCCGATGATCGAGACGACCTCCCCCCGGTGCACGGAGAACGAGATCCCGTCGACGGCCTTCAGCCCGTCGAAGTGGCGTTCCAGCTTCTGGACGCTCAGCAGCGTCCCGTTCGGCGGAGCCGTCGATGCGTCGGCGCTCATGAGTTCCTCACCAGGATGCCGCCGGGGCGGAAGCGGACGACCAGGATCAGCACCAGGCCGTAGACGATGATGCGCAGCTCGGGCGTGAACCGCAGCAGCTCCATCGCGCCGATCAGGATGATCGAGCCGACCACCGCGCCGTACGGGAGGCCGACGCCGCCCAGGATCACGATGGTCACCACGAGCAACGACATCAGCATCGTGAAGATGGTCGGGTCGATGTAGGTGTACTGGTGGGCGAGCAGCGAGCCGCCGATCCCCGCGAAGAAGCCGGAGACCGCGAACGCCAGCGCCTTGTAGTCCCGGCCGCGCACGCCCGACGACAGGGCGGCCACCTCGTCGGAGCCGACCGACGAGATCACCGTGCCGAGGTGCGAGGTGCGCAGCCTCCACATCACGATCAGCGTGATCACGAGCACGCCGAAATCGATCCAGTAGTACGCCTGCGGGGTGTTCAGCGGCGTCCCGAACCACTCGGGCACGGGGATGTTGTAGAGCCCCTGCGGCAGGACCAGCTGGATCACGGCGACGATCGCGATGCCCAGGCCGAGCGTGGCGATGGAAACGTAGTGCCCCTTGACGCCCCAGATCGGCGACGCCAGGATCGACGCCACCACCGCGGCGGTCAGACCGGCCAGCGGCAGCGCCACCCAGAACGGCACGTGCACGTACAGCGTGAGCAGCGCGGAGGCGTACGCGCCGATCGCGATCGGGCCGGCCTGGCCGAGCGCGAGCACGCCGGCCTGCCCGGCGGTCACTGTGAAGCCCGCCGCGATGATCGCGTAGACCAGCACCTGGGTGCCGGTCGTCAGGAGGTAGTCGTTGCCGACCAGCGGCACGACGACCCCGAGCGCCAGGAACGCCAGCGGCCACACCCACCGCGGGATGCGCAGCGGCCGGCCCTTGCCGAGGAAGGTCCCGGTGAGCGGCTCGGCCGAGATCAGCGGCACCCGTCCGAAGAACCCGCCCGGGCGCACGATCAGCACCCCGATGAGGATGACGAAGACGATGATCTCGCGCGCGGTGTCACCGAAGAAGTGGATGCCGAACGCCTCCAGGATGCCGAGGACGAAGCCTCCCACCACGGCGCCGACGAGCGACCCCAGGCCGCCGAGCGTCGCGGCCACGAACGACGTGAGACCGACGTCCAGCCCCGAGCTGGGGTTCGCGACGCCCACGTATAGCGCGATGAAGACGCCGGCGAGGCCGCCGAGCGCCGAAGCGATCACGAACGACACGTGCTGCACCTGGCCGACGGGGATGCCCATCTGCAGGGCGGCCTCCTGATCCTGCGCAGTGGCGCGGATCGCGCGACCGACCTTGCCATACTTCAGGAACACCGTCATCACGACCATCACCGCGGCGGTCGTGCCGAGCATCACCAGGTCGGAGGTGCCGAAGCGCATGGTGCCGATGTGCAGGTCGGAGGTCGGCAGAACCTCCGGGAAGACGCGGAACTGCGCCGTGAACGCGACCTGCGAGGCGTTGTCGAGGATCAGCGAGATCGCGTACGTCGAGAGCATCGCCGCCAGCGGCAGGTACTTCGCCAGCGGGCGGACGACGGTCACGTTGATCAGCAGGCCGATCGCGCCGCAGATCGCCAGCACGGCCAGGAGCGCCAGCCAGAACGGCAGCCCCAGCTTCACCACGAAGAACCAGGACAGCATCGCGCCCAGCCCGAAGAACGAGAACTGGGCGAAGTTGACGACGTTCATGACGCCGAAGACGAGGGAGATGCCGACCGCTCCGAGGGCGTAGACGTTCCCTCGGAGCAGGCCGGCGATCAGTGTGTCGAGCATGATGTGCGCTTCAGCGGCTCAGCCGTTGTACGCGACCCACTTCCCGTCCTTCAGGATGCTCGGGGTGAGCTCGGGCGACGCGACGCGACGGGTCGCCTGGTCGAAGGTGATCGTGCCGTAGACGACGCTCGGCACGTCCTTGACCTTCTTGAACCCGGCGAGGATGCCCTCTCGGGTGGTGCCCCCGACCTTCGCCGCGGCGACCGCGACGTTGAGCGCGTCGTAGGCGCCGGCCTCGAAGCCGGTGACCTCCGTCTCGTTCGGGTACTTCTTCTTGAACGCCTTCACGAAGTCCTGGACCTCCTTCGCGGGGTTGGAGGCGAGGAACTCGGCGCCGTTGATCGCCCCCTCGGCGTCCTTGGTGCCGTCGAAGGACTGCTCGTCCTGGCCGCCGTAGAAGGTGCCGTCGTAGCCGATCGCGCGCAGCTGGGAGACCAGCTTGGCGGCATCCGGGCCGTAGCCGATGTGCACGAAGGCGTCCGGCTTGCCTGCGACGGCCTTGGTGAGCGAGGGCCGGTAGTCGTCGGAGGTGTCGAGCACGCCCTCCGCGTCGGTGATCTTCAGACCGATCTTCTTGGCCTCTTCCTTGAAGGCGTTGTACGCCGGGATGCCCCAGTCCGCGGTGTTGAGGTAGGTAACGCCGACCGACTTGACGCCCTGCTTCTTGATGTAGTCGGCCGTCCACGTGTAGGTGGCGCTCGTGGTGATGGAGGTCGACCACTGGTACTGCGTGCCCTTGGCGGTGAAATCGGGGTTCGAGTTGTTGAAGCCGTACTGCAGCAGCTTGCCCGCAGTGTAGATCGGGGAGGCGGGGATGGAGGCGGCCGACGAGTAGTCGCCGAAGACGAGGCTGACGCTGTCGTCGCCCACGAACTTCTGCGCGACGGCGACGGACTGCTTCGGGTCCGACTGCGAGTCCTCGTACTTGAGGGCGACGGGGTGTCCGTCGATGCCACCCTTGGCGTTGACCTGCTCGACGGCGAGGTCGAAGGCCTCCTTGAACTGCTCGCCGTACTGCGCGTACTGACCGGTCACGGCCGCGGAGACGCCGAAGTAGACGGTGCTCCTGCCCGAGGACGAGCCTCCGGTGGAGGCGGAGGAGTCGCTCGCGCAGGCGGCGAGACCCGCGACGGTGAGCGCGGCGACGGAGACGACGGCGGCGCTCCGGAGGATTCTCTTCATGGCTGTGTGTCCTTCACATCGGGCTGGGGATGACGCGGGATCGGGTGCGTCGCCGACGTTAGGACGGGCGCGGGTGCGAAAGCACCCTCCGCCGTCACAAACCGTTGCGGTTGTTAATACACGTCACATACGTTGCGCTCCGCGTCCGCCCGCGGTGTCGGTGTCGAACTCCGGGCGCCACTCCTCGTGCCAGTGCGTGCGGCCGAGCAGGCAGACGCACGCCACCGCGATCACGGTCTCGTCGGTCGCTGAGTGGAACAGCTCGGCGTGGGGCTGGCGGCCGGCCGGTGCGGTCGGCCGTGCCAGAGAGGAGATGGAGCGTGCCATACCGGGAGGTTAAGTCGGTCGGGCAGTGAAACCGCTGTCCTCCGGCCGACAGTACGCTGACGCCGAGCCCCCAATTCGTTGAGGGACGTCGGTTCGCTGTCGCTCTCAGACCGGGATCACGACACGAGGTCGGCGGCCAGGCTGAGCGCCCCGACCAGTCCCGACGTGCCCTCCAGCCCGGGGGCGACGAGGAGGTCGCGCGGGTCGCCGGTCGCGACCTGGGGCGGGCCGTAGCCTCCCGCGATGGAGGTCAGCGCCGGCCAGGTGCGCTCGAACAGACCGGGGGCGAGCATCACGCCGCCGCCGAGGACCAGCTTGTCGAGACCCAGCGTCAGCACTGTCGTCCAGGCCAGCTGCGCGATGTAGTAGGCGAGGATGTCGAACCGCTCGTCTTTCTCGTCGGCGGGGAAGGACGACGCGTCGACGCCCCAGCGGGCCTTCACGGCGGGGCCAGCGGTGAGCCCTTCGAGGCAGTCGCCGTGGTACGGGCAGTGCCCCTCGAACCGGTCGGCCGGGTGGCGGCGCACCAGCAGGTGGCCGAGCTCAGGCCAGCCGTTGCCGATCAGCGGCTGCCCGTCGACCACCAGGCCGACGCCCACGCCCGTGCCGATCGTCGCGTAGCCGACGTTGCGCGCTCCCCGCCCGGCTCCCGCGCGGGACTCCCCGACCGCGGCACCGGTCACGTCGCTGACGAAGGCGGCCGGCGCGTTCGCGGCCGCGCGCACCGCGGAGAGCACGTCGGTGTCCTTCCAACCCGGCTTGGGGGTGGAGGTCACGAAGCCGTAGTGCGCAGAGGCCGGGTCGGCGTCGACCGGGCCGAAGGAGGCGATGCCGACGGCCTCCACGGGCCCGACCTCCGCCAAAAAGTCGGCGATCCGGCCGAGGGTCTCCTCCGGCGTCGTCGTCGGGAACCGCCGGACGGACGTGGGCTCGGTCAGGCTGTCCCGTTCCGCGACACCGCAGACGATCTTCGTCCCGCCGGTCTCGATCCCTGCGATCATCGACGCACCATCCTCACTGCTCGTCAGGGGCGCACACGAACGCCCCTCAGAGAACGCTAGCCGACCCGGGAGCACGCCTGGAATCTCCGAGGGGTCGCGCGGGCGTTGCCGAGGACCCGCGCGCAGAGCATCCTGTGGACATGAGCAGCGACGAGCGCACGGCGAAACCCCGTCGGCTCCCGCGCCGGCCGGCCTCGAGCCTGTCCGAGCACTGGACGCGGATCGACGGCCTCGACGTCTTCTACCGGGAGGCGCCCGGGCCGCCCGGCGCGCCCACCATGATGCACGTGCACGGCTTCGGGCTCTCCGGCCGTTACCTGCTGCCGACCGCCGAGCGGCTCGTCGACACGTTCCACACGCTCGTCCCCGACCTCCCGGGGTTCGGGCGCAGCGGAGGCTCGCCCCGCGGGCTCGACGTGCCCGACCTCGCGCTCGCGGCCCTGCGGTTCCTCGACGACCGCGGGGTCGAGAAGGCGACGCTCGTCGGCAACTCGATGGGCTGCCCGGTGATCCTCGAGTTCGCGCACCACTATCCCGACCGCATCGACCGGGCCGTGCTGGTGTCGCCGGCGGGCGGCGCGTACAACCGGCCGATGACGCGCGCCGTTCTGCAGCTCGCGAAAGACGGCGGCCGCGAGCCCGTGCGGATGGTCCGGGTCGCGGTGCCCGACTACCTCCGGTTCGGCGTCGCGAGCACGGTCATCATGTTCGACGCGCTCACCAACTACCCGTCGCTCGAGCGGCTGCTGGAGCTGAGCGTCCCGACGCTGGTGGTGATCGGCGACCGCGATCCCCTCATGCCCGACCCGGAGCGTGTGCGGCAGCTCGCGGCCGAGACGGACAACCACGTCGTGATCGTCCGTCTCGAGGGCGCGGCGCACGCCATCAACTTCAGCGAGCCCGACGAGCTCGCCCCGCTGATCAAGCGGTTCATGGCCGACCGGCCGATGGTGGAGGGCGCGTCGGCGTCGCAGCGGTCGTTCGAGATCCACCGCAGCCGGCACCTCCCGACCACCCGCGAGTGATCGGGAGGCGGCGCCGGGTCAGACCTGTGCGCCGAGCTTGAAGCCTTTGGCCTCCTCGTCTTTGCGGGTGTACGAGAAGCCGTCGGCGCCGATGGTGACGTCCATCTCGGAGTCGTCCGTGCGCGTGGTGAGCGGCTGCGGGTTGCCATCGAGGTCGAGCACGAGGGAGGCGTCGGTGTACCAGGACGGCACGACCGGGTTGCCCCACCAGTCGCGGCGCTGGTTGTCGTGGACGTCCCAGGTGACGACCGGGTTGTCCGGGTCGCCCGTGTAGTAGTCCTGCGTGTAGATCTCGACGCGGTGGCCGTCGGGGTCGCGCACGTACAGGTAGAACGCGTTGGAGACGCCGTGGCGGCCCGGACCGCGCTCGATGACGTCGCTCATGCGCAGGGCGCCGAGCTTGTCGCAGATGGCGATGATGTTGTGCTTCTCGTGCGTCGCGAAGGCGACGTGGTGCATGCGCGGGCCGTCGCCTCCGGTCATGGCCGTGTCGTGCACGGTCGGCTTGCGGCGCATCCACGCGGCGTAGGTGGTGCCGGCCTCGTCCTGGATGTCTTCCGTGACGCGGAAGCCGAGGTCCTCCATGTACTTCACGGCGCGCGGCACGTCGGGCGTGACCTGGTTGAAGTGGTCGAGTCGCACGAGCGCGCCCGGCGTGTGGAGGTCGTAACGCCAGGCGAGACGCTCGACGTGCTCGACCTCGTAGAAGAACTCGTACGGGAAGCCGAGCGGGTCCTCCACGCGGACGCTGTCGCCGACGCCCTTCGTGTATCCCTCGGCGCGACGCTCGACGCGGCAGCCGAGCTCCGTGTAGAACTCGACGGCGCGGTCCAGGTCCTCCGGCGTGCGCACGCGGTACGCGAACGCGGCGACGGCAGCGACCGGTCCTTTGCGGAGAACCAGGTTGTGATGGATGAACTCCTCGAAGCTCCGCAGGTAGACCGCGTTCTCGTCCTCCTCGGTCACGACGAGGTCGAGCACGTTCACGTAGAAGTTGCGGCTGGCCGCGAGGTCGGTGACCACGATCTCCATGTACGCGGCGCGGACGACGTCGGGCGGCGTCGCCTTCGGGGTCGGGATGCGATTGGCGGGTGCCGGGATCGGGTCGGTCAGGCCGACCACCGGCTCCGGGCCGTCGGGAGTGATGCTCATGGTGCTGCTTCCTCTGCGTTGAGTACGTCTTGGGTCGAGTGCGGTCTGGATGGATCGGGCCGTCAGTTCGCGCCGAACCGGGGGGTGTGCACCGGCCCCAGCGTGATGTGCACGGCCTGCTGGTCGGTGTAGAAGTCGATGGAGCGGTAGCCGCCCTCGTGGCCGAGGCCGGACGCCTTCACGCCGCCGAACGGGGTGCGGAGGTCGCGGACGTTGTGCGAGTTGAGCCACACCATCCCGGCCTCCACGTTCTGGGCGAAGGTGTGCGCGCGCTCCAGGTCGTTGGTCCAGAGGTAGGCGGCGAGGCCGTAGCGCACGCCGTTGGCGAGCTCCAGCGCCTCCTCGTCGGAGTCGAACGGGGTGATCGCGACGACCGGGCCGAAGATCTCCTCCTGGAAGATCCGCGCGTCGGGCTTCACATCGGCGAAGACGGTCGGTGCGACGTAGTTGCCGTGCTCCAGCCCCTCCGGACGCCCGCCGCCGGCAAGCAGGCGGCCCTCCCCCTTGCCGATCTCGACGTAGCTCATCACCTTGTCGAAGTGCTCGGGGTGCACGAGCGCGCCGACCTCGGTTTCCGGGTCGTGCGGGTCGCCGACCACGATGTTCTTCGCGCGGGCGGCGTAGCGCTCGCAGAACTCGTCGTAGATCGCGCGCTCGACGAGGATGCGCGATCCGGCGGTGCAGCGCTCGCCGTTCAGCGAGAAGACGCCGAACAGCGTCGAGTCGATCGCGGCGTCGAGGTCGGCGTCGGCGAACACGACGGCGGGCGACTTGCCGCCGAGCTCCATCGACAGGCCCTTGAGGTAAGGCGCCGCGTTGGCGAAGATCAGCTGGCCGGTGCGGCTCTCGCCGGTGAACGAGATCAGGGGCACGTCCGGGTGCTTCACGAGGGCGTCTCCCGCCTCCTCGCCCAGGCCGTTGACCAGGTTGAAGACGCCGTCGGGCACTCCGGCCTCACGGAAGATCTCGGCCCACAGGCTCGCCGACAGCGGCGTGAACTCGGCCGGCTTGAGCACGACGGTGTTGCCGGTCGCGAGCGCCGGGGCGAGCTTCCAGCTCTCGAGCATGAACGGCGTGTTCCACGGCGTGATGAGGCCGGCGACGCCGATCGGCTTGCGGTTGACGTAGGTGAGCTGGCTGCCCGGCACCTTGTAGGCGTCGTCGGCCTGCGCGACGATCAGGTCGGCGAAGAACCGGAAGTTCTCCGCAGCGCGACGCGCCTGGCCGAGCGCCTGGGTAATCGGGAGGCCGGTGTCGAAGGTCTCGAGCTCGGCGAGCCGGGCGTCCTGCGCCTCCACGGCGTCGGCGATGCGATTCAGCACCCTGGCGCGTTCGCGCGGCTTCATCCGCGGCCACGGGCCCTCCTTGAATGCACGGGTGGCGGCGGCGACGGCGAGGTCGATGTCCTCCTTCTGCCCGGCGGCGGCCTGCACGTAGGTCTGGTTCGACACCGGGTCGAGCACGTCGAAGGTCGCGCCGGAGACGCTGTCGACGAAAGTGCCGTCGATGAAATGCTGGATGGTCGTGGGGAGGTTCTCGGGAACGTAGTGCTGCGCCATGCGCGGGCTCCTTCTTGCTGGGCGAGTGTGAGGTCAGTGGTGGGTGTGCTCGTCCTGGTACCTATGGAAGGCGTCCAGGGTCGCGAGCCTGTGCCGGCGTGCGGCGAGCTCGATCTCGAGCGGCTCGGCACCCGACTCGATCAGTGCGACGATCTGCTCGTGCTCGGCGACCGACTCGCGGGCGCGGCCCGGCACGAAGCTGAAGACGGAGTCGCGGAGGACGGCGAGCCGGTTCCAGCCGCGGTGCACGAGGTCGAGGATGTGCGGGTTCGGGCACTCCTCGTACAGCACGGAGTGGAACTCCTGGTTGAGCTGTGTGAAGCGGTGCGGGTCGAAGCCGTCGAGGCTGGCGATCATCGCCTCGTTGACCTGGCGCGCGCGCCGGAAGTGCTCGGCCGTCAGGCGCGGCGCCGACAGCTGAGTGGCCGCGCCCTCCACCAGCGCGAGCGTCTCCATCGTGTACGTGTACTCGGTGGGGTGCAGCAAGGCGACCTGGGCGCCGACGTTCTTCTCGAACGTCACGAGCCCTTCGGCCTCCAGCCGCCGGATCGCCTCGCGCACCGGGACGACGCTGATGCCGAGCTCGCCGGCGATCGACCCGAGCACCAGCCGGTAGCCGGAGACGTAATGGCCGTCCTCGATCCGCTCGCGGATGAACTCGTACGCGAGCTGCGACTTGCTGGGTGCGACTGCTTTCACCGCTGTGTCAGCCATGCGGCATACCTCTCTTTCCAGGCGGCGTTCATCGGGAAGAGGCCATCGACCTTCTCGCCGGCCGCGACCATCTCGGCGATGAACTCCTCTTCGCGCTCCTGCTCGATGGCGTCGGCCACGACCTCCTCGACGAGGGAGGGCGGGATGACGAGCAGACCGTCGGCGTCACCCACGATCACGTCGCCGGGCTGCACCGTGGCGCCGCCGCAGGCGATCGTGAGGTCGGTGTCCCACGGCACGTGCTTGCGGCCGAGCACAGCCGGGTGCGGTCCGGCGGAGTAGGTCGGGATGTCGAGCGCGGCGACGACGGCGAGGTCGCGCACGCCGCCGTCGGTGACGATGCCTGCCGCGCCGTTGACCTGCGCGCGCAGCGCGAGCACGTCGCCCACGGTGCCGCTGCCACGCTCGCCTCGAGCCTCGATGACCAGCACGTCGCCGGCGCCGACGGCGTCGAACGCGCGCTTCTGGGCGTTGTAGCCGCCGCCGTGGCTGGCGAAGAGGTCCTCCCGGTTCGGCACGAAGCGCAGCGTGCGCGCCGTGCCGATCACCTTCGCCTCGGGGCGGGTGGAGGTCAGGCCGTCGATGCTCACGTTGTTCAGACCGCGCTTGCGCAGCTGGGAGCTGAGCGTGGCGGTCGCGACGGAGGCGAGCCTCTCCCGGAGTTCGGGCGTCAGGACGAACGCGGGCGCAGGCGGGTTTCCCCACGCTTCGGACCGCTGGAGGTCGTCGACGCTCGGCTTGGTGCCGAAGTCGCCGAACGGCACGCGGCCCTCGGTGATGCGTGTGACCAGGCGACCGGAGGTCGGGGCGCCGGGAGCGGTCGGGGCGTCGACCTCCACCTCGACCACGTCGCCGGGCTGCGTGACCGACGATCCGGCCGGGGTGCCGGTGAGGATGACGTCGCCCGGCTCCAGGGTCATCAGCTGCGAGAGGTCGGCGACGAGCTGCCCGAACGGGAACAGCAGGTCGTCGGTCGTGCCCTCCTGCACGAGCTCGCCGTTCAGCCAGGTGCGCACGCGCAGGGCGTCGGGCGCGACGGATGCGGCAGCGATGGCCTCCGGCCCCAGCGGCGTGAAGCCGTCGCCGCCTTTCGAGCGGACGTTCGAGCCCTTATCGGCGGCCCGCAGATCGTAGAGCCCGAAGTCATTGGCCGCGGTGACGCCTGAGACGGCCGCCCAGCCCTCCTCGGGCGTGACCCGGCGGGTGGGCCGGCCGATGATCAGGGCGATCTCTCCCTCGAAGGCCAGCAGCTCGGTGCCCGCGGGCCGTTCGAGCTCGCCGCCGGTGGCGGCGACCGACGACGTCGGCTTGAAGAAGTACGACGGCTGCGCCGGGGTGCGGCCGCGCTGCGCGGCACGCGAGCGGTAGTTCAGGTGCACCGCGATGATCTTGCCTGGCAGGCCGATGGCGCTCACAGGAGGCTCCTCGTCGTCGGGGATGTGCGGAACATATTCACGATTGTATATGATCCATCGGCAGTCCGCATCAGTAGCTCGCTGCGGCCGGGCCCGCAGCCGTGCCGATGAAGCGGTCGGTGAGGGCCTCCGAAGCGCGCGCCAGGAGGGTCACGTCCGAGCCCACGAGCAGGTAGTCGGCCCCCGCCTCCGCGTAGCGGTCGGCGACAGCAGCGTCGAACGCGTTGACGCCGACCGGGGTGCCGGCCGCATGGCCGGCCCGGATCACCCCCTCGACGGCTGCGACGACGTCCGGGTGGTTCTGCTGCCCGAGCAACCCCAGGGAGGCCGCCAGATCGGCCGGGCCGACCAGCAGCGCGTCGACACCCTCCACCGCAGCGATCTCATCGGCCACGGCGAGCGCCTCCGCCGTCTCGATCTGCACGGTCAGCGACACCAGCTCGTGAGCGCGGGCCAGGTAGTCCGGGATGCGGCTCCAGCGCGACGATCGGGCCAGTGCGCTTCCGACGCCGCGCACACCGAGCGGCGGATAGCGCACCGCGCGCACCATCGCCTCCGCCTGCTCGACGCTGTCGACCATCGGCACGAGGATGTTCTGGGCCCCGAGGTCGAGCAGCTGCTTGAGGATGACGGCGTCGCCGATGGGTGCGCGCACGATCGGCGTCACCGGGTAGGCGGCGACCGCCTGCAGCTGGGTGAGGATCGACTCCAGCCCGACCGGCGAGTGCTCGCCGTCGATGAGCAGGACGTCCAGGCCGCTGCCCGCGCAGATCTCGGCGACGAGCGGGCTGCCGCCGCACGACCACATCCCGTACAGCGTGCGTTCGGCCTCCCCGAGTCGGTCGGCGAAGGTCGGCGTCGGGGTCAGTTGAATCGGCATGTCACGGCTCCCAGGGTTCCGTAGTCGGCGTGGATGGTGTCGCCGCGCTCGACCCACATCGGGCGCGTGAAGGACCCGGCCAGGACGATGTCGCCGGCCTCCAGACGCGTGCCGTGCTGCGCGAGCTTGTTCGCGAGCCAGGCGACGCCCGCGGCGGGATGGTCGAGCACGGCCGCGGCGACGCCGGACTCCTCGATGATCTCGTTGCGGTAGAGGAGGGCGCCGACCCAGCGCAGGTCGACCGCATCCACCGCCACCGGGCGACCGCCGACCACCATGCCGCCCATCGCCGCGTTGTCGGAGATCGTGTCGACGATGGTGCGCCCCTGCAGCTCGATGCGCGACGACAGGATCTCGAGCGCGGGAACCACGTACTTCGTGGCGTCGAGCACGTCGAACAGGGTCACGTCGGGGCCCGCGAGCGGGCGGGCCAGCACGAATGCGAGCTCGACCTCGATGCGCACGTTCGAGTACTGGTCGAACGGGATCACCGCACCGGTCTCGTAGACCATGTCGGCGAAGATCGCCCCGTAGTCGGGCTCCGTGATGCCGGTCGCCTGCTGCATGACCTTGGAGGTCAGGCCGATCTTGCGGCCGACGAGCCGTCGGCCGGCGGCGAGGCCGCGTTCGACCCAGACGCGCTGCACGGCGTAGGAGTCCTCCACGGTCATGCCGGGGTGGCGGGCGGTCAGCAGCGGGACGGTCGTGCGATCCCGTTCAGCGGTCGCGAGCTCGTCCGCGATGGCCTGGATGGTCGGGCTGTCGAGCACCGATGGCTCCCTTCGACGGCGTAAGGAGAAGGAGCCGATCGCCCCGTGAGGATCGTATATCATCCCGCACCCTGCGACCACCTCCACGTGCGCCATCTCCGCGCTCGCGGTGCCCCGCCGACGGTCGGGAGGCGAACCCCCTTCACCTCCCGACCGTCGCGGTCATCCGGCCTCCGCTGGCGCGGCGAATGCCGCGGGAGGGTCAGCCGGAGACTCTCCAGGACTTGGCGAGGTCGTTCATCGACCCGACCGAGCTCAGCGACGTGGAGTAACCGGTGGTCGATCCGCCGTAGTTGGTGCTGCTGAACAGCGCCGTCTTGCAGCCGCCGTAGCTCTTGAACGACGAGACACGGTTGTACCAGCCGAGCGGGCCGATGTCGGTGAAGCCGAATGCGGTGGTCGCGCAGCTGCCACTCGAGACCGACATCGTGTACGAGCCGCCCCCGTAGTTGTTGTCGTCGTAGATGGTCGACACGGCCGTGCTGGCGAGGAGGCCCGCCGGCGCGAGCGCGGCCTCCCTGCGTGCGTCGACCTTCCGCCCGGAGACGGTCTCGCCGTTCGGGATGATCAGCAGCACGCCCTTCTCCTCGGCGACCGCCGCGACAAGGTCCTCCCCCGTCGTCACGCACAGGCTCTGGCCGGTGTCGACCGCGTACCAGCAGCTCTCGCCGGCGGCCGCGGCCGGCGGTGGCGCCACCGCCGGCCCGGCCGCGCTCGCGGCGCTCGCCCCCAGCGCCGTCACTGTGATCGACAGGCCGAGAACGGCCGCCCCCGCGGCCGCTCGCGCGCGTCTTCCCAAGGTCACTCCCCCCGCAGCGAATCCATCAGCCGACCACAGCCGGCTCCTCAGTCAAGCCGGAATCGTCGGTTCCATGCAACGGGCCACTGGCGACACGCCGGAGTGGAGGACCGTTTTGAGACGCATCCGTCCGCGCGCACATTCGAGCCGGCGGAGCGGAGACCGCGCCTCCTGGACGGCCGTGAGACGAATCCGCGCGAGCGGACATGATGTAAGTGAGACGCAGAATCGGCGGAGGGGGACCCGTGTACGCGCCAACGCCCGAATCGACGGGGAGCTCGGTCGACGACCGGCCTGCCGTCGAACGGCTGCGGCACGGCGACCGCGACGCCCTGACCGAGCTGTACCGCCGGCACGGCGGCAGCGTGTACTGGAACGCGTACGGCGTCCTCCGCTCACGGCCGGACGCCGAAGAGATGACCGCCGATGCGTTCCTGACACTCTGGACGCGCCGCCGCGAGGTACAGCTCTACGGCGTCTCCGTCCTCCCCTGGCTCGTCGTCACGGTCAAGAACCTCAGCCGCAACCGCCTGCGCGCCATCCAGCGGAGGACCGCCGAGCCGCTGGATGCCGCCGACCCGCCTTCCGGCCGCGCGTCGGCCGAAGACCTCGCCGCGCTGGACGAGGCGATGGGCCTCGTCCGCGAGGTCGTCCTCCGGCTGCCGGCCGTCGACCAGGAGATCTTCCGCCTCTGCCTGGTCGAAGAGCTCACCTACAAGGAGGCCGCCGCCGCGCTCGGCCTGAAGCACGGCTCCGTGCGCAACCGCCTCTCGCGCATGCGGGTTCGGCTGCAGAGCGAACTGGGACCGAGGAGCTGACCGCATGGCGATGAACTCAGCACCCCTGCTCCCCTCCGGGGCCGACGCCCGGATCGCGGCCCTCCTCGACGACCGCGTGACCCGGTACACGCGCACGCAGAAGAAGCGCGCCCGCATGATCGCGGCGGCCGCGGGAGCCGCCGTCGTGCTCGGCGCGGGCAGCCTGGCCTGGGTCACGCTCGCCCCGCACGTGCAGCAGACCCGGTCCGCGTACTGCTACAGCGCCGACAGCGTCGACTCCCGCTACACGCAAGTCGGCCTCCCCGACGAGCAGACCGGCCCCGACGGCACGTCGCAGATCCCGACACCCGCCGACCGCGCCGCCAGCGCCGTCGACCTCTGCTCCTCCGCGTGGACCGCCGGCATCCTCAGCGACAGCACCGGCGTGCCACCCCTCGTGGTGTGCGTGCGCCCCGACAACGTGCCGGCGGTCTTCCCGAGGAACGCCGCCGACACCCGCACCGACGAGAAGTTCTGCTCCGACCTCGACCTGGCACTGGAAAGGTGACGCCCATGAATCCATCCATCCGACCCGACGCGACCGAACTCCCGCCGACCCACACGGTCGACATCAGCTGGGCCGTGGAGCTCGGGCTCGACCAGCCGTGAGCACGCACATTACGAGGATTTCTCCATTCCCCATTCCCAGGTGGTTGCGGTGAGGCTCCTGTGCCGTCAGACTGTGTGCGCTCGGCACGGTGTCACCGCTGGCCCAGCGCCCTGTACCCGTTGAAAGGAACTCGATGAGCGACACCTCCCCGTACCAGCAGTCCTCCGCGCCGTCCGGCGACTACCCGGGCAAGACCCTCGGGATCGTCGGCCTGGTGCTGGCGATCATCCTCCCGCTGATCGGCCTGATCATCAGCATCGTGGCCTCCAGCCAGTCGAAGAAGGCCGGCTACTCGAACGGCATCGCGAAGGCCGGCATCATCGTCGGCGCCATCCTCGTCGCGCTCGGCATCATCGTCTCGATCATCTACGGGGTCGCGCTCGGCGCGGCGCTGTCGAACGTCAACGGCTGACGCGTGCCGTCGCCTGGATCGGCCGTGCCCGCCCCTGCAGCTGCGGGGCGGCCGGTCCGGGCGTCCCGGTCCCGGGGTCCGCGGGGGCGTCATCCCCGCGCCGCCGGGAGGTCGAGCGCCGGGTTGTCGCCAACGGAGGAGATCGGCTCGGACACGCCCGGGAATGACGGCGAGCGGAGGAGATCCGGGGCTGCTTAGCCTGGATCTCCTCCGCTCGCGCGCGAACATGGCGAGCCGATCATCGCGAGCGCGGCGCGCCGCCCGCATCATGCGGTCCGGCCTTCACCGGCGTGGAGCCCCGCTCGCGGATCGCGGCTCAGGCGGTGACAGCCTTGCGTCCGGTGCCCGCCGACTCCACGTCGACCTTGCGCGGCTTCGCGCGCTCGGCGATCGGGATCAAGACGCTCAGCACGCCGTTGTCGTAGCTTGCGCTGATCGCGTCGGTGTCGACGTCGTCGCCGATCGTGAACTGGCGGAGGTAGCTGCCGAACGGCCGCTCCTGGAGCAGCCAGCGGCTGTTCGAGTGGTCTCCCGCCGAGCGTTGCGCGCGGATGCTCAGCAGGTGGCCGTCGAGGTCGATGTCGATGGATCCCGGGTCGATGCCCGGAAGGTCCGCGTTGAGCAGGTACTTGTCGCCCTCACGCGACAGGTCCACCGGCATCATGCGCGGCTGGCGGCTGGTGTCGAAGACGCTCTGCGCGATCCTGTCCAGCTGGCTGAAAGGATCGAACGACATGGCCATGGGTGTGATCTCCCTTCATTGTTGGATGGGTACGGCCTCGTGGGATGGGCGCTGCAAGCGGGCCTCGGTGACCGGAGGGCACCGCGCGACCGCACGGATCCGCGCGTGGGGTGCTCTGCGCTCCGCCCGGAAGACCGTCGAGGGCGGGTCGCCGGGTACCGCTGTTCCCGGCCCCGAGCACCCGGCGCGTGTGGGAGGCTCCAAGCCGGTGCGTGCGACCAGAGCGGCGAACTCGGCCTCCAGCAACTCCGCGTCGGAGCAGATCAGGTCTGCGAACCCTGCCGTCGTCGTCTCGGTCGCCGTCTGCATCTCGGAGCCTCCCGTTCCCCTATCCGAATGAGATTACCTACAGCGTCTGATAGAGATTTAATACACCCATGCCTTGACAATTTCTGCACTTAACAGGAAACTCTAAGGATGACGGACCGGCCAGGGGACGTACCTCTTTACAGCATCGCGGTCGCAGCCGAACTCGCAGACCTGCCGGCGCCGACGCTGCGCCTGTACGAGGAGAAGGGCCTGGTCACCCCCGCGCGCACGCAGGGCGGCACGCGGCGCTACAGCGAGGACGACATCGCCGCCATCCGCGAAGTGGCGGTACTTCAAGGGGACGGCATCAATCTCGCGGGCATCGGTCGGGTGCTCGAGCTGCGGGCGGAGAACGCCGAGCTCCGTCGCCGCCTCGACGGCTGACGGCGCGAAGCCGTGCGCCTCGGCAGGCGGCCTATCGTGTGAGGCGGAAGGGAGTGCGGATGGCACGCATCACGGTTCTCGGAGGCACCGGCTACGCCGGAGGGGCGATCGTCGCGGAGGCGGCACGAAGAGGGCACGAGGTCACCTCGGTGAGCCGCACGGCTCCGGCGACCGAAACGGAGGGTGTGGAGTACGTGATCGGCTCGGCGCTCGACCCGGCGGTGCTCGACCGGGTCGTCCCCGGCGCGGACGTGGTCATCAGCGCGCTCTCACCGCGCGGCGACATGACCGGCAAGGTGGAGGGCGTCCTCCAGGAGCTCGCCCGGCGCGTCGACGGCACCCCGACGCGCATCGCGCACGTGGGCGGCGCCTCCTCGCTCCTGGTCGAGCCGGGCGGCCCGACTCTGTGGGACATGACCGTCGACAAGCTGCCGGCCGAGGTGAAGCCCGAGATCCAGACCGGCTTGGACATCCTCGACGATCTGCGGGCGACGCCCGAGTCGGTCGACTGGTTCTTCGTGAGCCCTCCGGAGCGGTTCGGCGTCTGGGCGCCGGTGCCCGCGAACGGGAGGTACCGCCTCGGCGGCGACGTGCTGCTGCGCGACGAGGAGGGCGAGTCGACCATCTCCGCCGCCGACCTCGCCGTCGCCATCGTCGACGAGATCGAGCACCCGACCCACCATCGTGCGCGGTTCACCGCGATCCGGGAGCACTGAGGCGGCTCGCTCGGTAGCTCGCTCGGCGGCGTGCTCAGTGGCACGATGAGCGGGTGACCTCGCCGCAGACGCTCGACGACGCCGACCGGCGCACGGTCGCCGACTGGGCGGCCGAGTGCGCCGAGCACGTGCTCGGCCTGTTCGAGGCGGAGGCGCCCGACGACCTCCGGCCGCGGGAGGCGATCGAGCGCGCCCGTGCCTACGCGCGCGGCGAGCTCGACGCGGCCGGCGAGATCAAGCGACGTTTCGTCGCGGGCCGGGCGGCCTCCGTGGCGACGACCCCGGCCGGAGTGTCGGCGGCACGCGCGGCGGCGCAGGCGGCGGCGGTGGCGCACGTCGGCTCCCACGCGTTGGGGGCGGCCGCGTACGCCGCCCGGGCCGTGGCGCTGGCGTCCCCCGACGATCCGCGGGCGCTCGATGACGAGGTGCGCTGGCAGCTGGACCGGATGACCGACGACGTCCGCGCCGCCCTCCGCCGCCTCCCGCGCCTGGGCGAGGACCGCTCCGGTCCGCTGGGGCCCGGCCTGCTCGCCTCCGGGATGCTCGGAGCGGCGATCCGGGAGATCCAGGACGCGCTCGGCACGCCCGGCTGACAGGGCCCGCGGCGCAGCGCGCGTCAGCGCAGTGCGCGCACGATCCGTTCGGCGGCGTCGGTCAAGGTCGCGGCGATCGCATCGACCTCGTACTCGTGCGTGATGTAGACCACCGCGAGCGACGACGGCGTGCCGTCGGGCACCCGCAGCGGAACCGCGACGGAGGACAGCCCGGGGATGATCTCGTCGCTGCTGACCTCGTACGCCCGCGGCGGGTGCGCAACCGGGTCGAGCTGCGACCGGATGGCGCGGCCCGGCGCTCCACGGTCGATCGAGTGCCGGCTGCCCGGCCGCTGCGCCACGGTCGCGTCGACCCCGCGCGGCTCCGCCGTCGAGAGCGTCACAGCGGCCTCCCCGTCGAACGCGACCACGAACGCCGTCATGCCGAGCCCGTCGGCCAGCTCGGCCAGTACGGGCGCCGCGGCGATGTGGAGGGCGCGGGCGACATTCCGGGCGAGCGCCACCAGCCGCACACCGAGCTCGAGTTCGCCGGAGGGGGTGCGGATCACGAAGCCGTGCGACTCCAGCGTGCGCACCAGCCGGTAGACCATCGAGCGGTGCAGGCCCAGCCGGGCCGACAGGTCCGCGACGGTGAGCGGCGACGGCGACTCGCCGATCAGGGCGAGGACGGTCAGGCCGCGCGCCAGCGTCTGCGAGCCTCCATCGGTGGAGGCCGCGGATACGGCGCCGCTCTGCTGGGTCATCCCGACCTCCTGTTGCCGTGCCACAAGCGACGAGTTAGCCTTGTAGCGATTATTAGACCGACGTTCCAACTATAGAGACACTGCTCTCGGGACACAACGGTCGTCATTCGAGGAGGAATGAGCGTGCAGATCCACTACCGCGGTTACGAGTCCGGTGATCCCCGCATCAAGCCGGCCGCCGGGCACGGCGTGGATCGGCCGCGCGAGCTGCCGGATGAGATGGACGTCCTCATCGTCGGAACCGGGCCCGCCGCCGCCGTCGTGGCGGCGCAGCTGTCACGGTTCCCCTCCATCGACGCCCGTGCGATCGAGAAGCGTCCGGGACGGTTGGAGGTCGGGCAGGCCGACGGCATCCAGGCCCGCTCGGTCGAGACGTTCCAGGCGTTCGGCTTCGCGGGCGAGGTCATCGAGGAGGCCTACCGCAACGTCGAGATGTGCTTCTGGAAGCCGGACCCCGCCGATCCGTCGCGCATCGTGCGGGCCTCCCGTGCGCCCGACGACGCGACCGGGATCAGCGAATTCCCGCACATCTACGTCAACCAGTCGCGCATTCTCGACTACTTCCTCCGCGACGCCGAGCGCGCGCCGGGCCGCATCGTGCCCGACTACGGCATCGAGTTCGTCGACTGCGCGATCGACCCCGACGCCGAGTACCCGGTCAGCGTGCGCGTCCGCTACTGCCACGGCCCGCGCTCGGGCGAGGAGCGCACCGTGCGCGCCAAGTACCTGGTCGGCGGCGACGGCGCCCGCAGCAGCGTGCGCACCTCCCTCGGCCACCGCCTGCACGGCGACGCGTCGATGCACGCCTGGGGCGTGATGGACATCCTGGCGAACACCGACTTCCCCGACATCCAGGTCAAGTGCTCGATCCAGTCGCACGACGCCGGCAACATCCTGCTCATCCCGCGCGAGGGCGGCTACCTGGCGCGCATGTACGTCGACCTCGGGGAGGTCGACGAAACCAACCCCGGCGCGGTGCGCGCGACCCCGATCGAGGACATGATCGACAAGGCGAACCGCATCCTCCACCCGTACACGCTCGATGTGAAGGCGGTGACCTGGTGGTCGGTGTACGAGGTGGCGCACCGCATCACCGACGGGTTCGACGACGTGCCTGCCGAGCTCGCCGGAGAGCGCCACCCGCACGCGTTCATCATGGGCGACGCGTGCCACACGCACTCGGCGAAGGCCGGGCAGGGCATGAACGTGTCCATCCAGGACGGCTTCAACCTGGGTTGGAAGCTGGCGGCCGTGCTGGAGGGCCGAGCCCCCGAGCAACTGCTCGACACCTACGCCGCCGAGCGCAAGGTGATCGCGCAGAACCTGATCGACTTCGACAAGGAGTGGTCGGGGATGATGGCGAGGCCGGTCGACGACTGGGAGGACCCGTCGGAGCTCGAGCACTGGTACGTGAAGACGATGGAGTTCCCCGCCGGCTTCATGACGCAGTACGAGGAGTCGCTGATCACCCTCGGCGCCGAGCACCAGGAGCTCGCGCCCGGGTTCCCGATCGGCAAGCGCTTCAAGTCGGCGGAGGTCATCCGCCGCGCCGACAACCGCTGGCGGCACCTCGGTCACTTCCACGAGGCCGACGGCCGCTGGCGGGTCTACGTCTTCGCCGACGACGCCGCGCCGGCGCTCACCGGGACGCCGACGGCCGACTTCGCCGAGTGGTGGGCGACCGACCCGGCATCGCCGCGCGTGCGCTACACCCCGGCGGGAGGCGACGACGATGCCGTGTTCGACACCAAGGTGATCTACCAGCAGGACTACACGGAAGTGGAGCCGGCATCCGTCCCCGGCGCGTTCAAGCCGGCCAAGGTGCCCTACGGCCTCCTCGACCTCAATCAGATCTTCTCCGCGGGACACGGCCGCGACATCCACCGCGACCGCGGCATCGGAGCGGCCGGCGCGCTGGTCATCGTGCGCCCCGATCAGTACGTCGCGGCGGTCCTCCCGCTGGCCGCTCGCGCGGAGCTCTCGGAGTTCTTCGCCCGGCACATGATCGAGCCGGAGGACCGGCTGGCGGAGGCCGGGCACGCTGAGGTGCAGGAGGTCGAGATCGGCGAGCGGGTCGAACTCAACTGAGACCGTCGAGACGTGAGCAAACGCGGAAATCGCCTCCCTCATTTCCACGGTTGCTCACGTCTCGGCGGGGTCAGAGGATCCCGGTGAGGACTCCGCCGTCGGCGCGGATCGCCGCGCCGTTCGTCGCGGACGCCAGCGGGCTGGCCAGGTAGGCGACCAGCGTCGCCACCTCCGCCGGCTCAAGGAACCGTTCGACCAGCGTGGTGCGGTTCTGCCCGATGATCGCCGCCTTCACCGCGTCGACCGGCGCGGCCTGCGCGGCCGCAATCGACTCGACCGTCGCCGCGACGCCGTCGGAGTACGTGGGGCCGCCGAGGACCGTGTTCACCGTCACAGCCGTGCTCCGCGTGAGCTTGGCGAGCCCGTTGCCGAGGGCGATCATCGCCGCCTTCGTGACGCCGTAGTGGATCATGTCGGCCGGCACGTTCACCCCTGACTCGCTGCTGACGAAGACGATCCGGCCCGAGCCGCGCTCCAGCATCCCGGGCAGCAGCCGCCGCGACAGCCGGACGCCGCTCATCAGGTTGACCTCCAGGTAGCGAACCCAGTCGTCGTCGGCGATGGATTCGAACGCCTCCAGTCCGAACAGCCCGACGTTGTTGACGAGGATGTCGACCTCCCCCAGCTCATCGAGCAGTCGCTCCACCTGTTCCCGATCACCGAAATCGGCGGCCAGACCGGAATGCTCTGCCCCCGGTTGGGCTCGTCGGAGCTCCGCGGCGGCCGCGGTGACGACCTCCTCGCGGCGGCCGTTCACGATGACACGTGCCCCCTCTGCGGCGAGCGCTGACGCCACCGCGTAGCCGATTCCCTGTGTCGACCCGCTGACGAAGGCCGTCTTTCCGTGCAGCTGCAGATCCATGTCTCCTCCAACCGGGCAGCTGCCTGCCGCCCCAATCACTTGCTCAGGAAAGCGACAGTACGCATTTTCACTTGCCTGAGCAAGTCAGCTAGGCTCGCGGCATGACATCGTCGAGCGACCTCTCCGGGCTCAGCCCGGCCCACCTCGAGGCCTGGGGCGCTGTCGCGACCCTTCTCGAACGCTTGCCGGCAGCGCTCGACGCCCAGCTGCAGCGCGACAGCGGCGTGACCCACTACGAGCACGGCCTCCTGTACGCCCTCGCCACCGCCAAGGACCGCACGCTGCGGATGAGCACGCTCGCCGGCTACGCGAACAGCACGCTTTCGCGACTCTCCCGAGCGATCTCGCGACTGGAGAAGAAGGGCTGGGTGCACAGGGAGGCCGACCCGACGGACGGCCGCTTCACGCTGGCGATCCTCACCCCCGAAGGGCACGAACAGGTCCTGCGAGCCAACCCCGCGCACCACGCGCTCGTGGAGGAGCTCGTCTTCGCTCCGCTCACGGAGGCCCAGGTGCGGCAGCTCGCCGTCATCAGCAGCCGTATCGCAACCGCGATCGACCCGGCGGCGCCGACATGGGAGCCGCGCTCGAGCTAATACGCCCCTTCCGTGAGCGATTTGCGCGATTTGGACGAATTGACCGATAATAGGAGCGTGAATTCCAGTCCAGCGGTTCCTGTCGGCTCCGTGGTCGTTGACCCTCCCCACGATCTCGGTGCATTGCTGGACCTCGCGCGATTCCTCGAACACCATGACGCTCCTGCCGTACTCCTGGGGCCGGATGGCGAACAGATCGCTCTGCCACTCGAGGCCTACGAAGTCCTTCGCCAGGTCGTATCGGCGATGCAGAATGGCGAGTCCGTCAGCGTCGAGCCGATCGATCGGCAGTTGACGACACAGCAAGCGGCCAGCCTCCTCGGCATCAGCCGCAGCACACTGGTGCGCCTGCTCGACGAGAACGAGCTGCCGTTCGATCGACTCGGGGATTCGCGGCATCGCCGGCTGCGGCTCCATGACGTCCTCGCGTATCGGGAGCGCAAACGACTCGACCGGCGCGCTCGTCTTGACGAGCTGACGCGACAGGCCGACGAGGACGGACTCTACGACGCCGATGGCGACGCCTACCGGGCAGCTCTGTCCGAGGCCAGGAAGTCCTAGCCCTATGGCCTTGTTCTCAGCGTTCCTGGACGCGTGCGTCATCGTGCCGTTGGCCCCGTGCGACACGCTACTCAGGATGGCGGACGCAGGCGCGTTCAGACCGCTCTGGTCGCGCAAGGTCGTTGACGAAGCACAGCGCGCGCTCGAACGAGTCCATCCGGACATCGATCCCAACCGCTTCCGCAGCCGGTTCAGATCGATGGACGAGGCGTTCGAAGACGCGCTCGTGGACGGCTGGGAGCGGTTGGTGCCGGCGATCCAGCTTCCTGACCCGGACGATGCGCATGTGGTGGCGGCCGCAGTGGTCGGCAGAGCCGATGTCATCGTGACGGAGAACACGAAGCATTTCCCACCTAGCGCGCTGAAACCGCTGAGAATCACCGCCGTCAGGCTCGACGAATTCCTCCTCGACCAGTTCGATCTCGCGCCCGCCGCTACCTGCCGAACCATCACCCAACAGGCGGCCGCGATGAGGCGGCCACCCGTAGACGCTGCGCAGCTATTGGATCGGCTCGCTCGAAGCGGTGCGCCGCATTTCGCTCGAAGTGTCGGTCATGAATTGGGGATCGACATCCAGCCACCGATGCGATCGAATCGAATGGCTTACTGAGCCCTACCCTCCCGGGTTCTCCACGGGCGTCCCCTCCGGGTCGGTGCCGTGCTCGGGGTCGACCTCGTCCGGTGCCGGCTGGTCGTCGGGGCGCGCCTCAGCGGTCATCGGCTCCACCTCCGGATGCCGTGTCGCCGCCGTCGTCAGGCTGCTCCGGGTCGGTGCCCGAGCCGTCCGGCAGGTCGTCGGGGTCGGGGCGTGCTGCGTCGTCTCGTTCCATGGGTCGCTCCTCGTGGTCGTCGGTCGCGCGAGCGTACGCTGCGCGGCCTCCGCCCGCTAGGGGTGAGGCTCGGCCAGCTCGCGAACGGAGGACATTCGGCTCGCTCCGCACCCGATCACCTCCGTTCGCCGCCTTTCCCGACCTCGCCAACGCGGATCTCCTCCGTTGTCTGCGTCGGGCCCGACAAGTACGCCGCGATGTCCCGCTCCCACGACTCCAGGTACGCGGCATACCTGTCGGCGAACTCCTTCAGGTCGGCTTCGCTCTCCGCCGCGAGCGCCGTCAGGTCGTAGACGACCTCCACGAGGGAGGTCGTGCCGTCGGGCTCCAGCCTCACGGTCACCGTCCCCGCGCGGTCGCCCGGGGTGACGCGGGCGTACGAGATCGCCCGCGGACGGTCCCGCGCGGTCACGACCCAGGTCGTGCTTCCACCGTGCGCCTCGGTCACGAAGACCGTTCCCGGCTCGGTGTCGTCGTCCACCGGGCGCGGGAAGCGCGGCTCCCAGCCGTGCACCCACGCGCGCTCCCCCAGCGGGGTGAACAGCACGAAGGCGTCGGCGGCCGCGAGCGGCACCCGCAGCCTCCCCACCAACGTGGTCATTCGGTCTCCGTGAGCGTGTGCGCATCCTCGGCGGTGAGCTGCATGTCGTAGACGGACTTGAGCTGGCTGATCTTGGCGAGCGTCTCGTCACCGAAGGGGGCCGCGCCTTCGAACGCGTGCAGCACGATCCCCTCGACCAGCTCGCCGAGGGGCATGTCGAGGTACTCCGCCAAGCCCTTGAGCACCTTCAACGTGCTCTTCTCGATTCGGAGGCCGGTCTGGACGCGTTCAATCGTTACCACGGTAACAATGTACCACCGCGCGCCCACGAAATCCATGAGCGAAGAAGCACTGGTAGCACCACTACCGGTAGTGTTACTATCACCCCGTGCTCATCACCGAACTCTCCGAACGAACCGGTACTCCGGCCGCCACCATCAAGTACTACGTGCGCGAGAACCTGCTGCCCGCGGGCGATCGCGTCGGCGGCAACCGCACCGAGTACACCGACGAGCACGAGCGCCGACTCCGACTGATCCGGGCGATGCTGGAGGTCGGCAAGCTCTCGATCGCGGCCGTGCGCACCGTGCTCGATGCGCTCGACGAGCCGGACGCCCCGGTCGTCCACGCGTTCGACGCCGCGCAACAGGCGGTCTCGCGGTCCGCGGTCCCCGACGTCGCCCCACCGACTGCGCCGGCCCTCGACCGGGTGGACGCGCTCATCGCGCGCGCCGGCTGGCACGATTGCGACGACAACATCGGCCGAGGCATCGCCGCCCAGGTGATCGACGCGTTCGACAACGCCGGCTTCCCGCTGCCCGACGCCTACCTCGACAGCTACGCGGCGGCCGCGCGGTTGCAGGCCGAAGCCGACCTCGACACCGTCGGCACCCTCCCCGACCCCGCACGCATGACCGAGCTCGTCGTGGTCGGCACCGTGCTCGGGGACAGCCTCGCTCTCGGTCTGCGCCGGATGGCGCAGGCCGTCGTCACGAATGAGAGAAGAATGCCATGAAGTCCGTTTTCGCGTGGCACCGTCCGCTCATGACGGTCGCCGCGCTGATGCTCGTGAGCACCATCGTCTGCCTCGTCGGCCTCCTGGTCGATCCCCGCCAGGTCACCGGCCTCGACGTCTGGGCCAAGCCCCTGAAGTTCTCGATCTCGATCCTGCTCTACAGCGTGACCTGGGCCTGGCTCATCGCGCACCTGCCGCGGTGGCGGCGCACGGCGCACGTCGCCGGCACGATCATCGCGGTCGCCCTGATCGTGGAGCAGGCCCTCATCCTCGGCGCCGCCGCGGCCGGGACCACCAGCCACTTCAACGTCTCCACCCCGCTCGCCACCGGCATCTGGACCACGATGGCGGTGTCGATCACCGTGCTCTACGTCTGCACCTTCCTGACCACGATCGCCGTGTTCTTCCTGCGCCTGCCGACCGCCTCCACCACGTTCGCCGTGCGCGCCGGCGGGGTGATCGCGCTCGTCGGCATGGGACTCGCCTACCTCATGACGAGCCCGACGTCGCAGCAGCTCGACGACTTCCAGGGCATCGCGGGAGCCCACACGGTCGGCCTCCCCGACGGCGGCCCCGGCCTCCCGCTGCTCGGCTGGAGCACGGTCGCCGGCGACCTGCGCATTCCCCACTTCGTCGGGATGCACGCCCTCCAGCTGCTGCCCCTCTTCGCGATCCTTCTCGGCTGGGCGGGACGGCGCTGGCGCGTGCTCGCCGACGACCGGGTGCGTCTGAGGCTCGTGATCGTCGCGACGGTCGTCTACGCCGGCACCGTCGCGCTCGTCACGTTCCAGGCTCTCGCCGGGCAATCGATCGTGCGGCCGAGCGGGGTGTTCCTCTGGGGAGGCTGGGCGCTGGCGATCGGCGGCCTGCTCGCCGCCGCGCTGGTCGTGATCACCGGGCCGAGGCCGCGACCGCGGCCCGAGACTGCGCCTGAGCTCGTGCCCGACCCGGTCGGGGCCGGCCGATGACCGCCCGCTGGAACGGCCGCGCGACCGCCTACCTCGTCCTGGCCCTGCTCGGCCTGATCGGCACGTGGACGTTCAACGTGATCGCCATCGCGACCCACCGCGACTACGTCGGCGACTGGGTCGGCAGCGGCCCGGCGGTGCTGTCGCTGACGATCGACGTCCTGATCGCCGCGATCGCCTCCGCCGTGTTCATGGTGATCGAGTCGCGCCGCATCGGGATGCGCTTCGTGTGGGTCTACATCGTACTGATCCCGGTCGTCGCCCTCGCCTTCGCGCTTCCGCTGTTCCTTGCGATGCGGGAGCGGTGCCTGACGATGCGGTCGCGCGAGTGAAGCGACGGGCGATCTCCGAGCGGCGCGGATGTTTCACCGTGTGACGCCCGAAGTGACGGGCGCGTCGGCGGTATCTATCCTCGATTCATCGCGGCTCGCGCGATACCGCCGACCGTGAGAAGGACATCGTGACCCGTCAGCCCAGCCCCACCGCGAAGGATGCCCTGCTCCGGGCCGCCTCCGGGCAGGGCGCGGAGATGTTCGACGATGGCTACGCCCTCCACCCCATCGCCCGGCAAGCTGCGATCGCGACGCCATCGCACTGGGTCGACGCGTTCGTCGTCGCGGCGCACGAGGACGGCCGGATCGAGCTCGCCAGGCTGACCGGGGAGGCCCTCCGCTGCTGGCACTTCGACGACCTCCGCGCGGTGCTGACGACGGGAGCCCCCGTCGCCGTGCACGCGCTCTACGGCGTGCTCGCCGTCGGTGACGAGCTCCTCAACGTCAGCCTCGCGCGCTGACCTCCGAGTCGCTGACCTCCGAGTCGCTGACCTCCGAATCTCAGGCCGTCATCATCGGCTTCATCGACGCCATCATCGCGTCGCAGGCGTCGGCGCAGTTCGTGCAGACCTGAGCGCACATCGACGCCGTCGCGCTGCCCTCCATCGAACCGCAGTCGGCCGCGCACGCCCGGCACATCGCCGACGTGGCCTGCAGCATGGCCATCATGGCGGCCATGTCCATGTCGTTCATCGGCATCGGCATCGGGCGCAGCATCATCCGCATCATGGTGTTGCACATCTCGGCGCAGCTCATGCACATCGCGGAACCGGACATGCCCTCCATCGACATCATCGAGCCCGCGCACATCGTGCACGCCTGCTCGCAGGCCGAGCACGCTTCGATACATCGCTGCACCATCGCCATGTCCATGCCCGCCATCGGCCCCTGGGCCGACTCGCTCATCATGGACATCATCTGACTGGTCTCATCCATCACGCGCACCCACCTCCCGCCGACACGAGAGAGGCAGGTCGCCTCAGACCACCGTGCCGTAACACACGCCACGATAGGAGCCTGCGCCGGCCGCCACAAGGCAGACCGCGTGGGCACCGCGGCGGCACTGCCGCGGTCACGTGCCCCGGCCGGGCGACACCAGTTCTGGGTGGACCTCCGTCTGCGCGGCTCCGACTATTCTGGGCTCATCGTTCCCATGCGCTGACCCGAAAGGCGCCGGTTGAAATGAACTCCGTCGTCGACCTCTCCCCGACACAGGCCGCCGCGCGCCCGCGCGCCGTCGGTGCCCAGGGGACGGTCAGCGCCTCCCACGCCTCACGCCTCTCCCCCGCCACGGTCACCGCGTTCGTGGACGGCGTCTCGGGCCACAACGACCGCGCCCGGCAGGCGACGCTCGCGCTCGCCCGCGAGCTCGGCCGGCGCCTGGACTCACCGACCGCGGTGGTGGGCGAGGGATCCGCCTCGGAGGCTCGCAGCCTCGGCTGGCGTTCCGCCCTCCAGCAGTCGCGTCCCGAGCTGGACGCCCTGAGCGAGCGGGCCGCGCGGTCGCTTCAGACCAGCCGGTTCAGCTCGTTCTGCGTGACACGCAACGCGGCTGCCATCGCCACCCTTCCCGCCGTCGCGCGGGCGTTCCCGAACGCTGCGGTGGTCTGGATGGGAGCCCACCCCTGCCTGCACACGCCGGGCACCACCCGCACGGGCGACCTGAGCGGGATGGCTCTCGCCGGGGCGAGCGGCCTCTGGGCGTCCGGCCACGGGGGCGACCTCGCTTTGGCGAACGTCGTGCTGCTCGGCGCCCGCGACCTCGACAGGGCCGAGAAGCACGTGATCGCCAACTCCCCCATCCGCAACATCGCCGCCGGCCCGCGGATGCAGGAGGAGCTCGCCGCAACCATCGCGGGCCGCGAGGTGTTCGTGCACTTCTCGGCCGACGTGCTGCGACCGGGCATCGTCCCCACCGACTTCCAGGTCGCCGACGGCCTGACGATCGACACGGTCGTCGAGACCGCCCGGACCCTCGCCCGGGAGCGGGTGGTCGGCCTCCAGATCAGTGAGCTGGAGCACGACCCCACCGACCGGTTCAGCACGTCCGCGCAACTGATCGTCGAGATGCTGATGCCCCTCCTTCCCCGCGCCTGACGCCGAGACGTGAGTAATCGCGGGATGGGCCGTCATAGGGGACGCAACACGCCGTTGCGCTGGCAGGTTAGTGGCGAGTCGTGACCCCTGTGAGGCCCGGCCTGGTCTTGCCCTCCGACTGCCGAAGCGGGCCGTCTCTCGAGAGAGGCGGCCCGCTTCAGTAGGACCCGCGACGGCCGAGGGGGTGCGGCCGGCACGGGAGTCGTTCGCCGGCGGGATTACCCGACTCCCTCCAGCGCGTCCGTCTCGGTGTTGCCGATGTTCTGGATGACCTCCGGACGGCGGCGCTTCAGGTACACGAACCAGAGCACGGCCGCGGCCAGGGTCAGCACGAACAGATACGGGATGACGTTGAGCGGGAAGGCCGGCACCGGCCAGACGTTCGCGAAGAACACGTAGGCCATCGCGGCGACAGCGACGACCGCGCACACCCAGACGAGCTTGTTCGGCATGCCGGCGCGGCGCGTGTAGGCGATGCACGCGATCGCGACGAGCGCGTAGGCGACCATGTAGCCGTAGGTGCCGTACGTGTCCACCCAGACCGTGATGTCCATCGGGTCGGAGCCGACGGCCAGCAGGATCACGTCGAGCAGAATAGCTGCGGGCCCGGCGACCAGCAGGACGCGGTGCGGCGTGAGGTGGCGCTCGTGGGTGCGGCCGAATCGCTCGGGGAGGACGCCCTCCTTGCCCATCACGTACATGACCCGGCCGACGACGTTGAGCGGGGCGACCACGACGGCGAAGAAGGAGGCGCCGACGCCGAAGGTCAGGATGGGCGCGAACCACGACGGCATCCCGATCAGCTTGGCGATGTCCTCCAGCGGGCTGGCGCTGGTCGCGAGGTGCTCGTGCAGCACGGCGATCTGCGTGTACGCGGCGAACACGTAGAGCACGCCGACGACGACGGCGCTCCACATGATGGCGCGCGGGATGGCGGTGTACGGGTTCTTGGCCTCGCGGCCGAGCGCGTCGGCCGACGAGAAGCCGACGAAGCCGAGGATGCCGAGCACCATGCCGGCGGCGACGCCCTGGAACGACGAGCCCTGCGCGATCACCTGGGCGGGGTCCCAGGCGCTCGGCCCGGCCCAGACCAGCGCGGCGATCAGCAGGATGGTGATGATCGTGACCGAGACCAGCTCCAGCACCAGCGACACGCGCGCCGAGAGCCGGATGCCGCGGATGGTGAAGAGCGTCGCCAGGCCGCCGAGCACGATCGCCAGCCCGATGTACCAGCCGGCGCCTCCCGCCGGCACCCCGAGCAGCACGAGGAACTGGTTGAAGTACGACACCGCGCCGCCCAGCGAGCCGGCGGCGATGCCCCAGCACCCGATGACGAGTGTGACGCCGGCCAGGTAGGCGCCGGTCGGGCCGAGGCCCTTGGCGACGTACGTGTAGAGCGAGCCGGCCGACGCGTGCTTGCGGGCGAAGACCACGACGCAGTAGCCCACGCACAGGATGACGATGGTCGCCAGCAGGAAGGAGTAGATGGTGCCGTTGCCCGCGCCGACGAAGATCGCGGCGGCGGTGAAGGCGATGACGGCGCTGGGGGCGATGTTGGCGATCGCCTGGGCGGCCAGCTCGGGGCCGCTCATGACGCCGTGCCGGAGGCCGGCGTCGGCGGCCGGGGTCGCCGCCTTGCTCTGGGTGGTTGACATGGCTCTCCTGTGAGTCTGTTCGGGTGGAGCGTTCTGGTGGGGGCGTTCGGGTGGGGCGTTGTGACGGGCGTTACGGGATGAGCAGGGTGCGCAGCACCGAGCCCGACTCGAGGTCGTCGAAGGCCTGGGCCGCTTCCGCCAGGGGTCGCCGGCCCGAGATCAGCGGGTCGAGCTTGAGCTGGCCGTCCATGTAGCGGTCGACCAGGGCGGGGATGTCGATGGAGGGGCGCACCGAGCCGTAGTTGGAGCCCAGGATGCGCTGGTCGGCCTCCGCGAGCACGAGCGGCTCGAAGGAGGCCTTGGCGCCCGTCGGCGGAAGGCCGACGATGACGGCGGCGCCGCCGAGGCCGAGCATCCGGATGGCCTGCTCGGTGGTGGAGGTGCGGCCGATAGCGTCGAACGCGTAGTCGACGCCGTCCGGGATGAGGTCGAAGAGCTGCTCGACGGCGTCGGCTTGCGACGCGTCGATGCGGTCGGTGGCGCCGAACTGCAGCGCCATCTGGGTCTTGTCGGCGAGCACGTCGATCGCGACGATGCGCTCGGCTCCGGCGAGGCGGGCGCCCTGCACGACGTTGAGGCCGACGCCGCCGCAGCCGATCACCGCGACGGTCGAGCCCGGCTCTACCGCGGCGGTGTTGAGCACGGCGCCGACTCCCGTCGCGACCGCGCAGCCGACGACCGCGATGACGTCGAGGGGTGCGTCGTCGCGCACCTTGACGGCGCCGGAGGCCGGGACGACGACCTCCTCGGCGAAGGAGGACACCCCGAGGTAGTGGTGCACGGTCTCGCCGTCGCGCGAGAGCCGGGAGGTGCCGTCGAAGAGCACGCCCTTCGGCGCGACGACGGTCGCGACCTTCTGGCAGCGGGCCTCGTGCCCCGAGCGGCAGTAGCGGCACTCGCCGCACGGCGGCACCCAGCTGAGCACGACATGGTCGCCGATCGCGAGCGAGCTGACGCCCTCGCCGAGCGCGGTCACGACGCCGGAACCTTCGTGGCCCATGACCAGCGGAGCCGGTGCGTCCCATTCGCCGCGCTTGACGTGGAGGTCGGAGTGGCAGACGCCCGCCGCCGCGATGCGGACGCGCACCTCGCCGGCCCCGGGCTCCGCGAGGTCGACCTCGGCGACCTCGATGGGAGCGGACGGTTCGGTGAAGATGACGGCCTGCATCGGTACTCCTTCGTGTGCGGTACTCGCTCGATGCTAGGAGGCGGCCTCCCGGAGTGTCATTCACCGAAAGTGTGAAGTTTGGCCGGAGATTCGACATCCCGTACAATCGTCGTGTGTCCCGCGATATCGCCTCCATCGCCCGTTCGGTCGGCGGCCGGCTGCTCGTGGGCGGGGTCGACTCCGGCACGCCCGTCGACGGCGTGGTGCGGCTCAGCGAGTTCTCACTGGTCGGGCGGGCGTCGTTCGCGACGCTCGTCGTGGCCTCCGCTCCGGAGATCGCGGCGGTGTTCGCAGGCGACGACTCGCGCGCGGACGCCCTGCGCAGCGCGGTCGTGGTGACGCGCAGCGACGACGCCGCTGTCGTGCACGCACTCGAGGAGGCCGGCGTCACGGCCGTCGTCGGCGCTTCTGAGCCCGAGGAGGTGCTCCTCCCCCAGCTCACCGCCCTGCTCGCGGTCGACCAGGCCGCCGAGGACCGCGCGGTCACCAGCGCGATGAAGGTGCTGACGCTGGCGGCCCGGCGCGGAGGCGTTTCGGGCGTGGTCGCCGAACTTGCCCACCGCATCGACGGCTGGGCCGTGCTGCTCGACCGTCACGGCCAGGTGATCACGACCGCGGGCGCGGGAGGCCTCCACGTGCAGGACGCGGTCGCGGTCGCGCTGGGCCGCCCGGTCCGCGTGCGCCACCGCGCCCTCCAAGTGCACGCCGTCGGTCCGGGCGAGGACCTCTCCGCGCAGCTCATCGTCAGCCCGCGCACCGAGTCGTCGAGCCGCGCGCGCGAGCTCGGCTCGCAGACCGCCGCCCTGCTCGACCTCGTGCTGCGCACCGACGATCCCACCCGCACCGAGCGCCTCGGCCGTGGAGTGCTGCTGGAGGTGCTCCTCGCGGGAGGCGAGCCCGCGACCTCCCTGCTACGCCGGTGGGGCGTGCACGAGACGACGCTGACCGCGTTCGCGCTCACCGCGCGCTCGGCGTCGGTCGACGTGGAGCGCCTCGTCTCGCTGTGGCTCAACGAGCTCGGCGCCGCGCACATCCTCACGCAGGCCCAGGGCGTGGTGACCGGGTTCCTCCGCGACGACCACGTGGACGAGATCGGGGCGCGCGTGGAGGCCTACGCGTCCGCGCTCTTCCTGGGCATCGGCGTCTCGGCGCCGACCGACGCCCTCGCGGCGAGCGCGAGCGAAGCGGCGCAAGCACTGGAGGCCGCCCGCGCCGAGGGCCGACGCGTCGTGCACTACCGCTCCATCCCGACGATCGCGTTCGTGCTCGACCGCCTCCCGGAGGCCGACAACCGCCGCCTCGCCCGCCTTCTCGACCCGCTGCGCGACCCGGCAGGCGCGCACGGCGACCTGCTCGAGACGCTGCGCGTCTTCCTCGCAGAGAACGGCGCCTGGGGCGCCGCCGCCGACCGGCTCGGCATCCACCGGCAGACGCTGGCGACGCGCATGCAACGGATCGAGGGGATGCTGGGGTTGTCGTTCGCCGACGCGGACGACCGCGCGGCGGCGTGGCTGGCGCTGCGCGCGGTGCGGGGGTAAGCGGGCCGTCACAGGGGTCGCAACACGCCGCTATCCCGGCGGGACAGCGGCGTGTTGCGACCCCTCTACCGCCCGTGGGGAAACATGCGAGGGCGGGTCGCCGGCCGTTGAGCACCATCGGCGGTGAGCATCCCGAGGTCGCGGAGGCTGGTCGCCGTCTCGATGGGTGTTCGGCCTCAGCCGATGAGCTGCCGCTCCAGCGCCTCCTGCAACCACGACTCGAACCGCGCGAGCGGCCAGCCGCCGTCGACCACGAGCGCCCCGTAGACGCCGGTCGCCGCGTACGCGCGGAAGATGCTCTGCGCATCCGCGAGCGGCACCGTCAGCTCAGGCTCGAGGGAGGCGATGAGCTGATCCATGATCCGGTTCCGTCCGCGCAGCTTGCCGGCGATCAGCGACCGCGTGTCCGCGTCCTCGTCGCTCGCCGCGTCGAGGATGCGGACGACATCGAAGTCGGTGGAGTACAGCGTGGTCAGCCAGTGCGCCGCGCCGGCGAGGCGCTCCCCCGGGTCGGCGAGCGCCAACGTCGCCTTCGCGAGCTCGCGCGCTCCGGCGCGTTCAAGCCACCGCTCGCAGATGACGTTGAGGATGTCGCGCTTGCTTCCGAACACGGCGAAGACCGTGCGGTCGCCCACCCCGGCCTCCGCCGCGATCGCCGCCATGCTTGTCGCCCCGTAGCCTGCGCGCGCGAACAGCCGCTGAGCGCCCTCCGCGATGCGGAGCTTGGTGGCGTCGGCCTGCTGCTGTCGATACGTCGACACCGGCCTCTTGACTGTTTCGGTCACGAGGATCACACTAATACTGTGTTGAATGCAGTGTCACTGCATCGAATGCACTACTAATGCAAGGAGGTTCGATCATGAGTGGAACACGAACCGCACCCGACGAGGTGCGCATCATCGAGCGGATGCTCGCCGAAGGGTTCGCCGGCGGTGACATCGACATCGTCGACGAGCTCTGCTCCACCGACATCGTCGAGCACCAGCTCGGCCTGAGCGGCACCGGAGCGGCGGCGATCGAGAAGGTCAAAGGGGCCATGCTCGACGTGCACCGGGCAATGCCCGACCTCCGCTTCACCGTGGAGGACTGGGCCGTCGCGGACGACATCGTCTGGGTGCGCGCGACGGGTGAGGGCACCAACACCGGCCCGTTCATGGGGCCGCCGACGGGCAAGAGCGTGCACTTCACGGTCATCGACATCGCGCGCGTTGCGGACGGCAGGATCGTCGAGCACTGGGGCGTGCCGGACCGCTTCGCGATCCTGTTGCAGCTGGGGCGGCTCGGGTGAGCGCGTCTCGACGCGCCGCCGCCCGGACATGGTGAAGGCGAGTCACCGGCCGTTGGCGCCAGGCGTGACTCGCCCTTTCTAATTCTGAGAATACCTCATTAAACACCATGGGCGGCGAGCATCCCGAGATCGCGGAGGCTGATCGCCGTCTCGACGATCGTCTCGACCGCCGGCCGCGGCCGGAATCCTAGCTCGGCCTTAGCGCGCTCGTTGTGGATGACGAGCGGCGTGGGCTCCTCTCCCGGCACCTCCACGGTCGGCACGCGCCGCGCAAGGTCGCCCAGCTCCGCGCGCAGCACGTTCGCGACGTCGAGGAACGTCATCGTCGGGCCGTCGGCGAGTAGCAGGTAGCGCTTGCCCGCAGCGCCGGGCGTCGTCATCGCCGCGATGTGCGCCGTGGCGACATCCCGCACGTCCGCGATTCCGAAACGCTGCCGCGGGACCGCCGTCATCACGCCGTCGAGCATCGCCGTGAAGAACTGCAGCGACGACCGTGCGGAGCCGGTCAGGGTCGGCCCCGCGATCCAGGTCGGGTTGACGACCACGAGCTCCGTGTCGCCGCCTTCCCGCTCGACGAAGTCCCATGCGGCGCGCTCGGCGACCGCTTTCGACAACGGGTACGCGGGCAGACCCGGCGTCGACGGGTCGGTCCAGTCGGACTCGTCATAGTCGCGCACGGGTTTCGGCGAGTACCCGACGGCGGCAAAGGACGACGTCAGCACGACCCGGCGCGCACCGGCGTCACGGGCCGCCCGCAGCGCGCGCAGCGCTCCGTCACGGGCCGGGACGACGACCTCCTCGGGGTCGGTCGTCTGGATCATCGGCGACGCGACGTGGTACACCTCCTCGATGCCGGCGAGCGCAGGCGACCAGCCGTCATCGTCCGTGAGCGAGGCCGCCGCGAACGACAGCCCGGCATCGTCGGCGCCACCGCGCCGCACGGCCTCCCGCACCTCGTCGGCACGGTCGAGGCTCCTGACCGTCGTGCGCACGTCCACGCCCGAGGTGAGGAGGTCGGCGATCAGCCGCGTGGCGAGGTAGCCGGTGCCTCCGGTGACGAGGACCTTCGGTGCGCCGCTCATCTGGCCGCTCATCGGAACGTCGCCTCGAGTCGCGGCAGGATGGCGTGCAGTTCGACCTGCGCCTCGGCCTCGTCCGTCGCGTCCGCTCGGTCGCGCGCATCCCACAGCGCCGCCTTCGCCCGGAGGTAGTCGAGGTGGGTGCGCAGCGTCACGATCTGCTCCTCCACCCGGTCGGCGTGGCGCAGCAGGATGTCCCGCTGCTCGGCCGCGGCCTCCTGACCGCGCCGCCGGTTTGCCTGGTAGGTGCGCATGTCCTCGATGCCGACGCCCATCGCCCGCAGGCAGGCGAGCACCTGGGCCGCGTCGAGGTCGCCGTCGCTGTACCGCCGGTGGCCGCTGCTTTCGTCGCGGGCGATCGGGCCGAGGAGGCCGACCTCCTCGTAATACCGCAGCGTCGGCTCGCTGAGCCCGCTCTGCCGGGACACGTCCTGGATGGTGAACCTTGTCATGTCCCCATCAGAACAGACCTCAAGCGCTTGAGGTCAAGACGGCGTTCAGATCGTCACGACGATCTTGCCGCCTGGGCGCACGAACACGCCGCTGCGATCGAGTCGTTCGTATCAGTGGCCGGAGGCGCGGAAGGCGTCGACCAGTAGGGCGGAGAAACGCCGCGCCGCCGCATCGCGTGTCGCTTCGTCGCCGGACGCGAGGCCCCGGCCTGCGCGCAGCGCGAGAACCAGGTCGCCGATCGCGAAGTCGCACCGCAGCGCTCCCGTCTTCTGAGCGCGGCGGGCGAGCTGTGCCAGCATGCCCAGCAGCTCCCTCCGGTGTGCGACCAGCGAGCCCTCCACGCTGCTCGCAGCGGTGAGGGCGTCGACGAACGATCGATTGCGCACGTTGAGGGATGTCAGGCTGTGCAGGGCGGAGGTGAAGCCTCGCCAGGGGTCCGGGTCGGCGCACGCGTCGAGCACGATCTGCCCGCAGGCGTCGAGTTCGGTGGCGAACACCTCGTCGATGACCGCTTGCCGCGTAGGAAACCGGCGATAGAGGGTGGCGGGCCCCACACCGGCGCGGCGGGCGATTTCGCGCATCCCGACATCGACTCCTCGCTGGGCGAAGAGAGCGCGGGCCGCGACGATGATCCGTTCTCGGTTGTC
Organism: Leifsonia sp. Leaf336; assembly: GCF_001423695.1. Taxonomy (GTDB): domain Bacteria; phylum Actinomycetota; class Actinomycetes; order Actinomycetales; family Microbacteriaceae; genus Leifsonia. The sequence goes on along the minus strand of NZ_LMOZ01000002.1, from coordinate 104,756 downwards.
GCGAGCATCGGCCCGTAGCCGAGGCAGCTGCGTGTGCATGCGTCTCACTTTCTCTAAACGGACGTAGGCGTCCACTAACGTCGAGGCTACCCGCCCACGAAGGAGGCCCCATGCGTGCAGTGACGATCCGGAGCTTCGGCGACCCCGACGGGATGGAGCTCACCGACCTCCCCGTTCCCGCGCCGACGGCGGGACAGGTGGCGGTGCGGACCGAAGCGATCGGCGTCGGCGGGGTGGATGCCGTGATCCGCCGCGGGACGCTGGGTTCCGGATGGGCTGCCGGTCTCGTGCCCGGCAGCGAGGTCGCCGGAATCGTCACCTCGGTCGGCCTGGGAGTCGACCCGACGTGGATCGGCCGGCGGGTGTGGGCGTTCACCAGCACCGGCGGCGGGTACGCCGAGCACGCCGTGGCCCAGCTGGACGACATCACCCCGCTGCCCGAGAGCCTGTCCGCGATCGATGCCGTCGCGCTCGGAAGCGCCGCGACGGTGGCGCACTTCGCCCTCAGACACGCCCGCTTCCGTGCCGGCGAGTCCGTGCTCGTCCGCGGCGCCGCCGGCAGCATCGGGATCGCCGCCATCGAGCTCGCCGCCCGCGCCGGCGCCACCTCGATCGCCGTGACGACATCGTCGGTCGAGCGAGGACGACTGCTGCGCGAGCTGGGAGCGACACACGTCCTCGACAGGTCGGGCCGCGGCGGCTCGAGCGCGCCGAGCGACTACGACGTGATCGTCGACATCGTCGGAGGCGCGGAACTGCCCGCCTTCCTAGACCGGCTCGCGCCGAACGGACGTATGGTCCAGGTCGGCGCGGTGGCGGGCTTCCCTCCCGCCGACTTCGGCATGTCGCTCATCCGGAGCTTCCAGAAATCGCGGAGCTTCGGCACCTTCAGCCTGGCGACCGTCCCGGTCGCCGAACGGAACGCGGCTCGCGCGCAGTTGCTCGACGCTGGGGCGGGCGGCGAGCTCAGCGCCGTCGTCGACGACGTCCTCGACCTGGAGCAGGCCGCCGACGCACACCGCCGGATGGACAGCGGCACCGTCTTCGGCCGAATCGTCCTCACCCCGTGACCAGCCGAGGGGCACGCAGTGGCCGCTAAAATCGCCCGGTGAGGGCGTTTACGTGCCCTTCGCGGCCCCGGTCCCGCGGAACGGAGTGAGCCTGCGCGCCGCGGCACGCATCACGTACGCGATCGCGGCAGAGCGCACCGGGTCGGCGTCGAAGTCGACGGAATCGAGGTCGGATCCGGCACACGGTTCGCCGTTGCCGAGGAAGTGGATGGGCAGCCTGCCGCCGACCGCGACCGGCCGGTCCTGCCCGCAGTACGCGCACGACATGAGGATGAAAGGCGCCGTCATTCTGCGAATCTACGAGCCAGGGGTTTCCGAGCGATTTCGGTCCGGAGACGAGTTGACGACGATCTCGCGCGTCAGCCGCTCCGCTCCCACTGCTGCAGCAGCCGCACGAAGTCGCCAGGGTCGACCGAGATCGAGCCGGCGTACGGGTGGTCCATGTCGGCGGTCACGAACATGACCAGGGAGATGAACAGGGCGAGGAGGCCCGCCATCAGCAGGTGCTGCCGCACGTTCTTCACCTCGATGAAGCCGATCAGCACCGCGTTGATGATCGCGCCGGCCCAGATCACCAGCCAGAACAGGCCCGGCAGTTCGACGGTGGTGGCGTCGGTGCGTGCGCGCCGGGCCTCCACGAAGGAGTCGAAGGTGCTGAGGATCTGCGCGTACTGCGCCTGCTCCTTCAGGGTGTGCGGGTCGAACGAGTCGATGGTGCGCTGAATGCGATCGACGGCCGGCAGGCTTGCGGTGGGGAGCTGGTCCTGCTCCTGTTGCGGCCAGTCGCCGTCGATCACCGTGCGCGTGTAGGACTTCAGCTCGTCCTGGAGTTCAGTGCTCAAGGGTTCGGGCAGGCCGGCCGCCGAGCGATAGAGGCTGCTCAGCCGCGACGTCTCCTCGAGCGCCGCGGAGTGGGCGTCGGTGTAGTCGTTGTAGACCGAGACCGCCACGAGGCCGAGGAGGATGCCGAAGAACACCCCGAAGGTGCCGACGATGTAGCCGAGCACGCGGTCCCACTGCGCGCCTTCCACCGCGTTGCGGCGGACGAACGGCCGGAGCAGGAGGACGATGCCGCACGACGCCGCCACGAACAGCACCACGAAGACGGGCAGCGTGATGTATTCGGGCGTGTCGTAGAACCAGTTCAGCGGCGTCCTCCCCCGGCAGCGCGGACGCCCTCATCGTAGGACTCTGCGTGCTGCCGGGCCAGATCGTCACCCGTCGCGCGCTAGGCAGGAAGGCGTCGAACGCAGGCGCGCCGGCCTCGGACCCCCTCAGCCGCTGTGCACTCGCGCCAGGTACTGCCGGGTGGCCTCCTCGCGCGGGTTGCCGAAGACCTGCTCCGGCGGCCCCTGCTCCAGGAGCACCCCGTTGTTCAGGAAGATGATGTGGTCGGCGACCGTGCGGGCGAACTGCATCTCGTGGGTCGTCATCAGGATGGTGGAGCCCGCGGCCTTCAGCTCCGTCACCAGGTCGAGCACCTCGCCCACGAGCAGCGGGTCGAGGGCGCTGGTGATCTCGTCGAGCAGCAGCAGCTCCGGGTTGGTCACGATCGCCCGGATGATGGCGACGCGCTGCTGCTGGCCTCCCGATAGCCGGTCGGGGAAGTCCTTGACCTTGGCGCCCAGGCCGATGCGCTCCAGCCACTGCACCGCCGTCGCCTCCGCCTCGTCGCGCGGGATGCCGTGCACCTTGCGGCTGGCGAGCGTCACGTTGTCGAGAACGCTCAGGTGCGGGAACAGGTTGAACTGCTGGAACACCACACCGATGCGGGCGCGCGTGCGGTCCACGTCGATGCGCGGGTCGCTGATGTCCTCGCCCTTGAGGAAGATGCGGCCGTCGTCGATCTGCTCGAGGAGGTTGATCGTCTTGAGCAGCGTCGACTTGCCGGAGCCGCTGGCGCCGATCGCGACGACGACCTGGTGCTGGTCGACCTCCAGGTCGATCCCCCGCAGCACCGGGGTGTCGCCGAAGCTCTTGTAGAGACCCTCGACGCGGAGAACGGCCTCGGGGAGGACGGCCTCGGCGGCCGGCGGCTCTGGTGTCGACGCGGTCACACCGTGCCTCCGATCTGTTCGCGCTTCTGCGCCCGGGCGGACAGCCAGTCGGTGAGGCGGATGAGCGGCCAGCTGATCGCGACGAACAGCAGCCCGGCCACGATGTAGGGGGTGAAGTTGTAAGCGTCCGCCGACGCGATCTGAGCCGCGCGGACGGCGTCGACGGCGCCGAGCACCGACACGAGGCCGACGTCCTTCTGCATCGAGACGAAGTCGTTCACGAGCGCCGGCGTCACCTTGCGGACGCCCTGCGGCATGACCACCAGCCGGAGCATCTGCGCGTGCGAGAGGCCGAGCGAGCGCGCCGCGAGCCGCTGGGAGGGGTGCACGGCCTCCATGCCCGCCCGCAGCACCTCGGCCACGTACGCGGAGTAGGTGAGGATGAGCGCGGTCGTGCCCCAGAACTCAGGCGGCATGCGGGGGAACACCCCGAGCGCCGGGATGCCGAAGCCGACCAGGTAGAGCACGATGATCAGCGGCATCCCGCGGAACAGGTCGGTGTAGACGGTCGCGATGACGCGCAGCGGGAAGAAGACCGGCCCGCGGAGGGTGCGCACGATCGCGATCAGCGTCGCGAAGATCGCGACGCCGATCGCGGAGTAGAACAGGATCTGGATGTTCAGCCACAGGCCGACCAGGATCGAGCCGAGGTACTCCCAGCCGATCTTCACGTTGAAGAACGACTGCTGCACGAGCGCCCAGCCGGGCGTGTTGACGACGGTCAGCCAGACCAGCGCCGCCAGCACGATCGTGCTCGCGAGACTGATCAGCACCGACCGGCCCGACTGCTTGGCGCGGAAGGCGCGGCGGTCGAGCTCGATCCCGCTGACCGGCGTGCCGTCGAGCCGGGTCTGCGTCGTGGCCGCCCGCGGGCTCACGCGCAGCTCCCGGCGATCACGGCGGGAAGACGTGCGATCACTTGAAGACCGGGACGTTCACCGTCGCCGACAGCCACTTCTTGGTGATCGCGTCGAGCTCGCCGCTGGAGCGGAGGGAGTCGACGGCTTCGCTGACCTTCTTGGTGTTGGGCGAGTCCTTGGGGAGCACGATGCCGAACTGGTCGCCGCCGGCGGTGTCGGCGAACTGTCCGCTCACGACGCCGTTGTCGACCTGCGAGTCGGCGAGGTAGAAGGCGGTCGGGAGGTCGGTCGCGACGGCGTCGACCTGACCGGTCTTGAGGGCGAGCACCGCGTCGTCGTTGGAGTTGAACACCGAGATGTCGTTGCCGCCGACCTCCTTCTTGAGGAGCGTCAGGGTGGTGGTCGCGGTCGCGACGCCGATCTTGATCTTCTTGAGACCCGACACCGTCGTCACCGAGGCCGCAGGCGACGACTTCGTTGTCACCAGCGCCTGGCTCGTCGTGTAGTACGGGGACGAGAAGTCGACGGCCTTCTTGCGGTCGGCCGAGATGGTGAACTGCTGGATGTTCAGGTCGAATGTCTTGGGCCCGGGCGCGATCGCGCTGTCGAAGGTGGTGCGGGTCCAGACGACGTCCTTCTTGGCGAAGCCGAGCTTCTCGGCGACGGCGTACGCGACGGCCGCCTCGAAGCCCTGTCCGCTCTGCGGCTTGTCGTCGATCACCCACGGCGAGTACGCCGGCTGGCCGGTCGCGATGGTGAGCTTGCCGGCGGTCTGCGTCTGCAGGCCGTTGCTCGACGTGGCGGAGCCGGACGAGGTCGCACTGCAGGCCGCCAGGGCGGCGACGACGACAGCGGCGCCGACGGCGGCGAGGGCACGGGTGAAGCGGGAGGAGGCAGCGGACACGGAGGCACCTTTCAGACGGTCTCGGGCGACCAAAATCATTCGATGGTAGAGGGAAACGGCCGCCGGCCGCCCGACGGTTACGGATTGTGTACGTCGTGGAGCGTGAAGTCGTCGAAGCTGAAGCCCGGCGAGACGACGCAGCTGACCAGCGTCTCCCCGGTGGAGGGCAGCGTGCGCTGCCAGACTCCCGCCGGCACGAGCGCCTGAGCGCGCTGGCCCGCTGCCTCGTCGGCCCCGAGCGTCACGATCTCACCGTCCGCGGGAGCGTCCCCGTCGCCTCCCAGCTGCAGGGCGAGCGCGTCGGGACCGTGCCAGAGCCAGAGCTCGTCCGAGGTGACGACGTGCCAGGCGGACGCCTCCCCGGGAGGCAGCAGGAAGTAGATCAGGGTCGCGGCCGGACGGTCGCCGCGCTCGGTCGCGACCACGGCGCCCGCCGCCCAGGTCCGGCGATACCAGCCTCCCTCGGGATGCGGCTCGAGCCCCAGCGCGAGCGCGCGGGCCGGCGGCACCACCCACTCGATGACCTCCCCGTCGACCGTGCGCCGCGCGACCGGCTCGCTCATGAGCTCACCCCCGCGGTCACCCGCGGGCCGGTCCACGAGGAACCCGACCAGCGGGTGTCGCCGCCGATGACCGTGGCGGCGACGCGTCCGGCGCCGGCCTCCACCAGCTCGGCGAGGGTGTCGCTCACCCGGCCGACCGGCACGTCGAAGAACGCCAGGTCGGCCAGTGCGCCGACGGCCAGGTGGCCGATGCGGTCCGGTCCGATGTCGAGGCCGAGCGCATGGGCGCCGCCGAGCGTGGCCGCCGACAGCAGGCGGGCGTGGAGGTCGCGACGCGTGTAGCCCTGCTCGCGGGCGATCCGGTAGAGGGCGGTCACGTCGCTCATCAGGTCGAGCGACGGGCTCGACGACAGGGAGTCCGTGCCGACCGCGATCGCGCTGCCCTCCTTCAGGTAGGCCGCGACCGGAGGCGGAGCGAGCCCGATGACCTCGTTGGAGCGCGGGCAGAGCGCCACCGACGTGCCGCGGGCGCGCAACAGCGCGCGGTCCTTCGCCGTCATGTAGACGCCGTGCGCGACGTGGCAGTCGGGGCCGAGCACTCCGAGCCGGTCGACGAACTCGGTCGCGCCCGTCCCGAAGCCGAGCGAGCGCAGGGCGCGGAAGCTCTGCACGCCGACGAAGTGCCACGCCCGGTGGGTGTCGCCGCCCTCGGCGTCGAGCCGCTCCTCCTCGAAGGCGGACTCGCCGAGGTGGATGTGCAGCCGCTGGCCGCGCTGCCGCACGATGTCGGGCATGTCGAGGAGTGGGACCGTATCGAGGGAGTACGGCGCGTGCGGTGACAGCCCGGCGCCCGGCGTCGACGGGATGCGTTCGAGGTCGGCGATGACCTGCTCTCTACCGCGTTCGTTCCAGTCGGCGGTCTCCCAGTTCATCACCTCCCAGAAGGCGATGCCGCGCATCCCGGCGACGTGGAGGACGTCGGAGGCCTCCCGGTCGGTGACGATGTCGGCGACTGCCGTGACGCCGCGGCGGATGAGCTCCTCGGCGCCGAGCAGCGCGTCGGCCCTCCAGTCGTGCGGCCTCTCGTAGACGACGGTGAACGCGTCGGCCCAGTCGTCGAAACCGGAGTACCGCCCTGCGCCGACCTCGGCCATGCCGGTGTACTGCAGGTGCGAGTGCGCGTTCACCAGCCCGGGGAGCAGCGCGCCGTCCCAGTAGTGCTCGATGTACGGGACGTCCTGCTGCTCGAGCGAGTCGATGACCCAGCGCCGCTCGCCCACGTGCAGGATCCGGCCGTCCGCCACGGCGACCGCCCCGCGCAGGATGGGCGGCGCCGTCATCGGCACCACCAGCCCGGCCGAGAAGACCGTCACGTCGCCTCTCATGCGGCACCCCCGAAGCGCGGCGGGAACGTCGCGGCCGAGGCCGGTGCGGCTGTTGCCGCCTCATCGACTCGGAGGCCGGCCGCCGCGAGCGCCTGCGCCGCCACCGCGTCATCCGCGTCCGCGGGCAGCGGGTGCACTCCCAGAGCGAGGGTTCCGGCCGACTCGACGAGGTGCCGGATGGCCGAGAGCTGCACGGCGAAGGAGAGGTCCATGATCTCGATGGGGTTGCCCTCCCCCGCCGTCACGTTGATGCAGCCGCCGTCGTCGAGGAGTTCGACGCTCGTGCCGCCGGGGAAGGAGAGCTGCTCGCGCTTCCACCCGACGGTCTCACGCGTCGCACCCGCCGCGAGCGCGGCCTCCACCGCGACCTCCTGCGGCACACCGCCCGCGACGGCGACCACGGCCGATGGGGCGCAGGCCTGGAGAACCTCCACGGTGATGGTGTCGCGCACGCCGGTCGCCGACACGACCAGGTCGGCCGAGGCGACCGCATCGATGAGACGCGACACCCGGAACCCGTCGTAGGTCGCGGCCAGTGCGCGCACCGGGTCGAGCTCGGCGACGACCACGGACGCGCCGAACGCGCGGGCGTGCCGGGCGACGCCTTCGCCGACCGGTCCGTAGCCCGCGACGACGACCGTCGCTCCATGGAGGTCGAGACCGGTCAGTCCGAGGATCGTGAAGAGGCAGGACTGGCCGGTGCCGTACCGGTTGTCGAAGAGCGTCTTGCTGCGTGCGTCATTGACCGCGACGACGGGGATGCGGAGGCGGCCCTCCGCAGCCATCGCGCGCAGTGGACGGAGGCCGCTCGTCGTCTCCTCGGCCGCGCCGATCATGCCGTCGAGGAGCTGCGGAGCCGACTCGTGGGCCAACCGGATGACGTGGGAGCCGTCGTCGACGAGCACGGCGGGTCGCTCCTCCAGGAAGGCGAGGGCGAGGTCCCGATGCTCGGCCGGCCCTGCGGCGGAGCGGGCGAAGACGCGGATTCCGGCTTCGCGGAGCGCCGCGGCCACCTTGTCGTCGGTCTCGTCGGGGTGCGCGAACACGGACACCTCCGCGCCGGCCTCCTGCAGCCGCAACGCGAGCACGGCCGTCTTCGGCTCGAGCACCATGCTCACGCCGATCCGGGTGCCGCGGACGGTCCGGTCCTCCGCCAGCCGTTCGGCGAGCCGGCCCGAGGTGGGCATGAAGCGCCGGGCCCACGCGATCCGGTCGGCGGCCGGGGTGTCGTGCGGCCCGTGGCGTGTGCCGTCCAGCCGGACGACGATGAGTCGCGGCACGGAGGTCGCCCGGACGCCCGCGCGCAGCGGGTGCTTCGACGGGAGGACGTCGGTGAGGCCGGAGGATTCGGCACCTTCGGGGACGCTCGGCGCGGCGTCGACGAGCAGCAGCGGGCGGTCGCGATCCGCGGCGAGCGCGGCGGCCTCCGCCGCACCGAGCGGCGTCTCGCCCTCGCCGCTCAAGAAGAGGTAGTCGGGCGCCTCGCCGGCGGCGACCCTGCGTGCGCCGATCGCGGTCAGCAGGGCCTCCAGCGCGGCCGCGTTCGGCCCGGAGCCGTGGAGGTCGAATCGGCGGCCGGCGATCGAGAGGTTCGTCGTCTCAGCGAAACCGAGGACGACAGCCGCCGCCCACTGCCGGGGGCTCCGGCTCGCCACCTCGAACACGCGATCAGCATAGCGGTCGGATTCGTCCAGATTCGTTCCGTCCGTCATCCCCTGTCATGCAGCGTGACCTCGTACCCGCCCGGGTCGGCGACGTGAAGGTGCACCAGAAAGGTCCGTCGATCGGCGCTGCGCAACCCCTACTATCGACACTGCGGTGTACACCATTCTGGCTGATAATCAACGTTATGTCAGTGATTAGTTGCTCCAGTAAAGTGAACCGTGTGTACTTCGGTTAAATTAGTGGGATAACACGGCCCCAGTAGAAGCCACCCGCTCCCCTGCGCTCCGCCGGGGCCGGGCGCTGCGCTCGGGCACGCTGAGTATCCAGTGCTGACTGGTTCTAGCGGTTTAGTACTGCCACCGCGACTGCGACGATCGCGACGAGCAACAGGAGCAGTTCGATTGGAAGGCTCGGCGATCGCCAGCGCGCGCGAGAAGCTGACTTGTGTCTGGCAACTCGATGCGTCGAGTCGGACCCCTTCGAGTCAGCCTTGGTCATGCGGGTGTTCGTTTCCGTTTCGCGTGGGGAAGGGTGGGATCTGCGGTAGTCCCAGATGAAGTAGCCGCCTACTAGCGCCAGATATAGGACAGATATTGTCCAAACGATTGGATTTGTGCCCAAGACGCGACTCGGACCTAAGTACCCCACCAGCAGGCCAATGATTGCCGCAGGCGACAAGAGAACGATTCCGATGATTCGCTTAAGAGTGGTGTTCATAACAATCAAAAGAGACCTCGCCATGCTCTGTACACCGCTGCCGCGGCCCGGAGTATGAAGTTGCCATGTGACGCAAAAATAACAGACTTTGCACTGTGCAGCGGGCCGATCCTGATGGGAAGGGGTTTCGATATGGACGGCAATCTATAGCTAACACGTGGGAATTTGAGTAGCGATGCCGCCTTGCCTAGAACGAGTCCGCCCACGGCGAGGCTGGCGCCCTGGACAGCTCCGCCCGCAACATACGGGACCCAGTCTTGCTTCGAATGGTTTACTGCCCAGTTCGCTGCCCCGAGCGCCCCTCCAGCGATTACTCCAGCGGCAATACAAGTGATCGGATTTGTACAGGCCACTGCGAGTACTAGACCAATCGCAAGGCCACGCACAATGTCGTTATCCAACGCCGCTTTTCCAAAGTTCGCGACGTCGTCCCAGAAGGCTTTGCCAGTGAGGTCCGAGCCGTTTATAGGGTCGTTGGGATAGTTGTATGCGTTCGTGTTTCCGCCGGCGACGGGGTCGGTGGATAGGAACCTGCCGAGGATAGCGACGAACTGACGTGCGCCCATTTCGATGGTTCCGATGGAGCCTTCGTGTTCGTAGAGTTTTTGGTTTGACCCTTCCCACCCGTAGGTGGCTGTTTGTGAGGTGTTAGTCGGGACAGATTGGTCGGCGGTTGTGGTGCCGATGATCCCGGTGGCGGGGTCGATCGGGTTCCCGAACGGATCGTACTGCGCCACCTGACCTTGCCGTGTACCTGACCCGTCGGTAGTGACGACAACGTCGCCGTGGAGGTTCGCGAATGACCACGCTGCCGCGGCAGCCTGGAGCGAGACGACCACTCCCCCGGGAAGGGCCAGGGTGCGCTCGGTGACCGCTCCGCTGGTGGTGAGGGTCCAGTCGGGACTGTCGCCATCGCCGGAGAACCCGTACCGCACCGCGGACGCCGGTCCCGTGGCAGGTGTGCTGGTTCGGGCGACGATGCGTCCGGTCACGTCGCGGACGTATCCGATGGTCGGGCCGCCGGCGACGATCGTGGTCACGTGTCGGTCGGATTGGTCGTAGCCGATCGTCTGATCGGCCAACGTGGTGGTGTTGCCGCGGTTGTCGTAAGCGAGGGTGCCGCTGGTGATGCTGAGCGCGGTCGAGGCGACCGGTGACCCGGTGCTTCCCGCCGGCGGGGTGGTGCTGGTGAGCCGGTCGGCGTCGTCATAGCAGTAGCTGGTGACGGAGGCGGCGCCGCCGTCGAGGCTGTCGGAGAACGAGGTCCGGTTCCCGTTCGCTCCCGCGGTGGTGCGGCCGCAGGCGGCAGTTCCGAACCCGTAGTTGAGCTGGTGGTGCGGGATTGTCGCCGCCGCCAACCGTCCGGCACCGTCGTAGCTGTAGGAGGACGCGTATGCGGTGGTGCCGTCGGTGAGCGTATCGGTCAGCACCCGCCCGGACTGGGAGCGCACGACCGCGTCCGAGATCCCAGCTTGTCCGTTCGGGAACGCCCACGCCACCGACTGCACCGCCCCCGTCAGAGTCCGCGCCCAGGTCCCGGTCACACCGTTTCCGGCGTTCCCGGCCCCGGACGGGTAGGCGACGCTGGTGAGTTCGCCAGCGGTGTAGCTGGGTTGTGCGAGTACGTTGCCGGCGAGGTCCTTGACCGCGGTGACCCTGCCGTCGTCGTCGTAGGTGAACTGCTCACCCTGCGCTGCCTGCCCGGCGGGGGTGCTCGATTGGGTGACGAACTGGTTGAGGATGTTGTAGCTGTTGGTGGTGGCCGTGCCCCATACGTCGGTGTAGGACACGGTGCGGCCCAGGAGGTCGGACACGGTGGTGATCCGACCGTTCGTCGGCGACCCGGGCACGGCGTCGTCCCGCGCCCAGCTGGTGAGCGGGTCACCGGTTGCATCGGTGAATCCGAATGTCGCCGTCCGCGACGGTGACGAACCGGTCGCCGCGTAGGTCTGCTGCGTCACCCGGCCGCGCAGGTCGTACGTGGTGCACGACCACGCCGTGTCGCCGGTGCGTTTGGTGGCCACGACCCGGCCGAGGAGGTCGTACACGTAGGAGGTGACGATCGCGGCGCCGGAGGAGTTGGTAGCGCCGGTTGACGTCATCAACTGGCCGAACTGCGGTGTCGATGCCAAGACACCACACGCCGCCGTGCCGCCGTTGACCTGGGCCGCATACCCGCCGGTCTCGGTGTAGTAGGTGTTGGAGACGGTGGTGTTGCCTGCGGGAAGGGTCTGGGTGAGCAACCTCGAGTACTTGGTGGTGTCCGTGTAGGTCTCGTAGGTGCTCGTGGTGGTCAAGTTCAGGCCGGATGGGTCCACGCTGGTGGAGGTGGCGATGCCGAGCCACGGGGTGGCGTAGGCGGTGCTGGTCTTCATCGCTGGGACCTGGCCGTTGGAGACGCCGGCGACGCCGGCCGGTGCTGAGTCGTCGGTTTGAGTGCTGGTGGCCAGCCCGTAGTTGGGTGAGAGATCTCCGCTGGGGACGTAGACGCTGCCTGAGCCCGGGGGGATCCATGCCATCCGGGTCATCTCGGTGCTGGAAGTGGCGTGCGTGTAAGCCAGCCTGATCCGCACTTGTTGACCGGCGGTTGTCGTGATGGATGCGGTGCCGGTGCCGGTACTGGTCTGGTTGATGACGAGGACGTCGTTGAAGTAGACCTGCACGGTGTTGTCGGTGTACACGCTGAAGCTGTATTTCCCGGCGGCGGGGAAGGTGACGGTACCGGTGATCTGCGCCGACCAGTTGGTGGCGTTCACACCTGTGACGGGTGCGCCGCCGGGCCAGATCTGTTGGGCGTCGGCACCGGTGAAGACGGGTCCGTACGCGGCGGGGATGCCGCTGAGGGTGGTGTTGTTGTAGTAGGCCGCGACCAGGCCGGGCATGCCCTGGTCGTAGCTGGTCGAGGTGTGTGCGGGCGTGATCGCGCACGATGCTGTCGGGTGCAAATCGGTACCGAAACAGGATGAGGGTGCGGGCCCATAAGTGTCGGTCGGGCGGTCCTGCTGGTTGTAGAGCGTGGTGGACTCGCGCCCAGCAGGATCGACCGTGCTCGTCGGTTGGTCCTTCACGTTCCAGGTGGTGGAGGTGGCGAGCCCGGTCGCGGACAGGGCGGTGGTGCGCCGCCAGGCGGCGTCGTAGTTCGCAGTGGCGGCGTGCCCGTTCGCCGGGGCGGTGGTGGAGGGAGTGAGCCCGGCCGCGTCGACGAAGGTGGAGCCGGACCCGTCACTGTTCGTGTTGTAGGTATAGGTCTTCTGGGGTCGCTGGCTGTTGGTGACCCCGTCCGGGGCAGGCAGAGTGATCTGGGCGACCTGGTTGTTCAGATACGCGATGTCCGTGGTGACTGGTCCGGCGGGGTCCTTGTCCGGGTGTGCCGCGAGCCAGTCGTTGACGGTCGCGGACCGGATCGTGGAGAGCAGCCCGTTCTGGTAGCCGAAGTCGGTGGTCTCGCCGCCGGGGTCGATGATCCGGCCCAGCTGAACACCACCGGCGGACACGTCGAGCTTTGCCGGCTGGTTCGGATCGGTCGAGTCCTTCAGCTGGGTGTAGAGGAGTTGGGTCATGTCGTCGAAGGAACCGGGAACGTGGCCGGGGTAGATGATGCCGCAGATCATCCCGGTAGGTGCCGGAACGAAGTCGTCCCGGCTCGGGCACAGCGGTCCGGAGCTGTCCGAGTCGCCGGCGTAGGCGAACTTCACCTGTCGGGTATAGCTACCAGACACCAGGGAGAGCGGGTCGGAGATGCTGTCTAGCTGGTTGGTGCCGGCACGGTAGCCCAACACCGGGGTTGCCCGCTTCTTAGCATCCATGATCTGGGTGATCTGGGTGATCTTGCCCGCGGTGTTGAACTGGTACACCGTCCCGGCCTCGTCGGTGAGGGTATAGACGCCCTTGCTGTCTTGGGCGAGCACACCCTGCTCCCCCGGCGGCGGCGTGTAACCGCCGGTCGTGGTCTTGGTGTAGGTGTGGGTGGCGCCGGTGGTATCGATCAGCGCGACCGACCCCTCTTTCACCTCAGCGCGGACGTAGATGGCGTCGTTGCCGTTGAGAGCGGTGGAGGCCCCCCACCCGGGCGGCAGGGTGTCCACGCTGCGACTGAACCAGGAGGCGGGCACGACGTCGTTGATGGTCTTCTGTGACCCGTCGGTGTCGGTGTAGGTGCCTTTCACCCACAGTTCAAAGGTGGCCGGCCCGCTCTGGTTGAAGTACTGCACCGCGATCGGGGTGGGCTTATAGGTCCCCGCCGCCCCAGTGGTGAGCTCAGGTGCGCTGCCCCAGGAGACCGCGGTAGTAAAGGTGTTCGTGAATTGGTCGATCGCCGTGGTGCCGTTCAGGATCAGCTTTGCGCCGTTATCGCGGATGAATCCGAACGTGTACGAACCGTTCGCCGGCGGTGTGATGAACCCGGTCCACTGAGCCATCATGTTGTTGTTCGGCACCGACGGTGCCGGCTGCTCGGTGCCCCAGTCGAAGCGCAACAGTGAGTCCGTGCGCACCAGCGCGACCTTGCTGGCCAAGTCGGACCGGGTGAACGAGAAGTTCGGGTTGGCCCCATCGCCGGAGAGGTCGTAATAGGTGCCGGTCAGTCCCTTCGTGGAGGGTGCCTGTGAGTTGTAGCTGAACGAGAGCCCCATCGGGCCGCCCAGCGTCGACACGGTCGGCGACGCGAAGGACAGGTTCGCGTTGCCGTTGGCCAGATTCACACTGACCCCGCCGGCGGCGTCGGTCGGCGATGGCCCACCGGTCCCCAGCCGGGCCGTGTACCGGAAGTGGTTGATCCATGACCCCGGGGACTTGTCGTATCCGTCATCGACCACGATCACCCACGAGTAGGTGACGCCGTCCTGCAGCACCCCGTCTGGGATCTGCCACGAGTACGGGGCGGTCGTGAACACTGGAGATACTGCGACGATGCCGCTCTTGCCATCCGAGCCGGTGGTCACCCGGATCTGGTACTTCAACGGGTCGCCGTTGGCATCCGTTCCCGCCGTCCCGGTCAGTGTCGGAGTCGGCGTGACCAGCACGGTTCCATCAGTGGGCGCAGTTGTCCCCTGCGCGACCACGCCTGGCGTGTTCGTGGTGAAGGAGAACACAGGGGTGACCATCTGGGAGCAGGAGTTTGAGGGTGTGTTGAAGCAGTACCCGTCCTTGACGAACAGGTGGTAGTAGTACTTGGTATTCGGCTTCAGAACCGTGTCCGGGATCGTCAACGGGTTGTTTGTCACCCACCCCGAGTTGTACACCACTCCGGTCTCCGCGTCCGCACCGGTGGCGACCCGGTAGTAATACCCCAGACCCGTCCCGGTCGGGTCACTGGATGAGATCTTGAACGTCGGGGTCAGACTCGCCCGCGACCCGTTCGCTGGCGACGGCGCAACCGCGACCGGAGCAGACGGGTAGTCCGCCCAGGCCACATACAGTGCGGCGTCCAGGCTCTTCAACGTGTAGGCGCCTGCGATCTCTCCACCGGCGAGCATCAGGTAGTTCCCCGACGAACGAGCGTTGACCCAAGTTGAGATCTGTTGTGCCAACCCGGCACCGCTCGAGGCGCCCGAGCTGCCCACAGTCAGCGATGCCAGGTTCGTGCCGACGCCGTAATAGCTGAAAGCGGTCGCGTAGTCGACTGCCCCTGGGTAGGTGGTCGAAGTGCCGACGATGCCGTTCATCGCGACCGAGATCTGCGCGTCGAGCACCTGCTTGCCGAATAGCTGCTCATAGGGGAAGTGCACGATCGAGCGCCACCAGTCATCGCCAGGGTCGCGGGCGTTGCCCACCAGAATCGTGTCCGTGCGAAGCGTCCCATCCGCTTTGTACGAGTGGATATCCTGCGCTGCCGCACCCCAGGTCGTCGGGTCCACGAACACCGGGTAGACCCGGTCCGAGTCGGTCAGCCACGACCGCGACGGCGACAGGGTGATCTTCCAATCCGAGCCGGACTTCGTCACCGTCACCGGGACATTTGTCGTCGCGTCGCTAGACTCCCCGTCCACACCGGAGGAATCCCACATCAACGGAGTCGGGATCCTGAACCGTGCCGTCCCGTTCGAGTCCTTGAAGTCCACGCCACCGTCAGCGTTGACCGCAAGCGTCAGGCCCGGTGCGTGGACCTTCCAGACGAACGAGGTCACGGACGCGTCGGGCGCCTTGTCCAGCTTCAGCGTCTCCTTCACCGCGCTCGGCTGCACCTCGTACTGCAGGTCAACGTTGTTGAACACGTCCGGATAGCTCGCCTGGTTCGCGTCCACCCCGTTGCGCACCGCATACGGCAACGGCCGATCCAGGGTCGAGTCGGCCGCACCCTGCAGGGTGTAATCGATCGTGTAGCCGTCCTTCTCCACCGACAGCACACCGGGATCCGACGCGTCATTAGCTAGCTTCGGGTGCAGCGCATTCTGATCCACGCTCATCCCACCGGTGGCGTCATCCGGCAGCAGCGTTGTCTTCGACTCCGCCCACTCGCCGTCCTGCACCATGTTGATCGGTGTCGGCGATACCTCGGTCACGTGACTGCCATCCGGCTTCGTGTACGTCGTCGTGAACTCATCCCGCGACTCCACCGTCGCACCCGACAGATCCGCGGGCACCTCACCGGTCGTGGGCGCGGCCTGATCTGACGTATCCGCCTTCAGCTTCGTCGGAGTCGCCTCGGGCGTCTGCGTCCCCACCGAGTCCGCTGCGCCCGGCGTGACCGGGGCAGCCGTCGACAGCAACGCAGGAAGACTCGTCGGCGAGACCGCCGGCGGCTGATCAGCAGCTGCCGCCTGTGTAGGAACCAGAACGCCCGCCACCAATGCCGCGGAAACAACGAGAGGAACACCAGCAGACGCGACCGAGCGCAGCAAACGACGCACAAAAACCCCAGAGAGCGAGACCGGCTCTCCCCCGACGGTCGAGCGCTGAGCTTGAACTATCGATTTGCAAAGCTGCAAGAAACAAAAGATTCATGAAGATTCGTACAGAGATGAGGTCCCAAAACGGGGGGTCTTTGGGTCGCAAGAAGCGTCTCCATAATCCCTGCGGCACGCGCGGCGGACCGGGACGGGGATGACAACAGCCCTACAGCAAAGGCGACTGGCGTCGTCTGTGTGATCGCGCCCGGCACTGCGATTCCGGGCGCCACCCGGAGCCTCAGCTCCGTGGTCAAGATGCGATCGCATTCCTCGCGGGCGCGGATACGCCGCGCCCGCGGGCTCACCTGCTTACCCATTCAAAACCGTAGTGAGTCATTTGGGACCTCCTGACCCGGTGGGTTGGCCACCAGCTGCGGCTCCCCGACCGCCGCGGAGAGCAAGTCCGTGGCCCACTTGGCGGCGATCGTGACGCCTCCCGGATTCGTTCAAAACATTTTGTATTTGTTTCTGCTACCCTTTCGAGGCGTCCTACTCCCCTGCGGGATGGCGCCCGTCACGCCCTGTCATGCAGCGTGATCTGGTAGCCGTCCGGGTCCACGAACGTGAAGGTCCGCCCGAACGGCCCGTCGATCGGCGCTGCCGCAATGGCGTGGCCGTCGGCGACGAGGGCGTCGTGGATCGCCTGCACCTCGGTGGCGTGGAGCCAGAGCGCGACGCCGACCCCGGGCTGGGCGGCGGAGTCGAGGTCGGTGCCGGGGAGGAGGTCGCGGAGCGCGAACGCGATCGGCGTCGTCTCGAAGACGACGGCGTGTGGAGGCCCGGCGGGCGAGCGGACGAGGCCGAGGTACTTCTCGTAGAACGCCTGGGAGGCGCCGAGGTCGCGGACCTGCAGGGAAATGAAGTCGGGGCCGGTTGCGGGCATGATTGCTCCTTCGTTTCGTGTCAGTTTTCTGACACCTGGAGTCTATGTCAGACTACTGACATGAGTCGGGACACCGTCGGCATCGACCTCGAGACGTCGCTGGGCTACCTGCTGAAAGAGGCGTCGAGCGCCCTCCGCACGGCCATGGAGGAGGTCCTCCGACCGCTCGGGATGAGCGTCACCCACTACTCCTGCCTCGAGCTGCTGGCCCAGCGCCCCGGCCTGTCGAACTCCGAGCTCGCGCGCGGCGCCTTCGTCACCAGGCAGACGATGAACGTGCTGCTGCAGGCGCTGGAGCGCGACGGCTTCGTGACCCGGGCGACGGAGGCCCCCGTCGGCAAGGCGCTCCCCACCCGACTCACCCCGCGCGGCCGGCGCAGCCTCCAGAAGGCGACCGCGGCCGTCCGCGGCGTCGAGCTCAGGATGCTGGCCGGCATGACCGACACCGAGCAGGCGGACGCCTTGCGGAGCCTGCAGAGCATGGTGCGGGCGTTGCGGGGCGAGAACGGGAGTGAGAACGGAAACGGCGAGACTCCGTCACCGTGACCGCGCGGCCTCCGTCTCCAGGAGGTGCTCGACGACAGGTTCGCCTACGGCGAGCGCTAGCGCGCTGTCGAGCAGCTGACGGTCGTACTCGGTCATCCGCTCCTCGTGCTGGCTGAGGTGCTCGCTCCACGATCCGACCTGGAACGCCTCCACCAGGACCGCCGGGTCTTCGCGGTCCGTGTACAGACGCCAGTCGCGCGCGCCCGTCCGGCGTCGCGAGCGGCCGACGGCGTCCATCCTCGACGCGAACTCGTCGCGACGCTCGGGCGGGACGGCGTAGCGGATCAGCACCAGCACCGGTGTGGAGTCGCTGTCGTCCAGCGGCTCTCCCTGCACCATCGGCACGTCGGTCAGCGGGATCGGGACGATCGCGCGCCCCTTGTCGCGCGTATCGATCGCCGGCCGCAGCGCGCCGACGATCCCGATCACGACGAGCAGCGCGCCGCAGACGACGAGCACGACCACGACACCGGCCCAGCCCGCCAGCGCACCGGTGACGGCCGCGCCGACAGCGGTCGAGCCGAAGAGCACGAGCTGGTAGATCGAGAGCCCGCGCGTGCGCACCCACACCGGCAGGAACGATTGCACCGTGCCGTTGATCGTCGCGATCACGCCGATCCAGGCGAACCCGGCGACCACCAGCACGATGACGACGAGCCACAGCACGGGCGTGACGGCGACGGCGAGGGTGCAGAGCCCGAACACGGCGGAGGCGGCGGCGACGATCGCCCCGGTGCTCCAGCGCGCCCGCAACGGAGGGAGCAGGAACGCCCCTCCGACCGAGCCGACACCGAGGGAGGCGAGCAGCAGGCCGTAGCCTCCCGCGTTCAGATGCAGCTCGGAGCTCGCGAGCACGGGGAGGAGCGCCCAGAGACCGTTCGCCGGGAGGAGGAACAGCGCGAGCCGCAGGTACAGCCCGCGGATCGCGCCGGCGTTGCGCACGTAGCGCACGCCGGCGCGGGTCGCATCGAGGAAGCGCTCGGGCCGGCCTCGTCGGGGCACATAGCCACGCCATGCCACCAGCGCGACGAGGAACACCAGGAACGACAGCGCGTTCGCGACGAAGACCGCTGTCACCCCGAGCTGCGCGACCACGAGCCCCGCCAGCGCCGGGCCGATCGCGCGCGCGACGTTGACGCCGATGGAGGACAGCACGGCCGCGTCCGCGATCATCGGCGCCGGCACCACATCCGGAACGACGGCCTGATACGCGGGCAGCTGGAGGGCCGAGCCGGCGCCGAGCAGGAACGTCACCGCGAGCAGCAGCGCAGGGGTCATCGCACCGGCCCAGGTGAGCCAGGCCAGTCCCAGCACGATGAGGAACTGCACGGCCTGCACGACGATCAGCAGGGTCCGCCGGTTGAAGAACTCCCCGAGGACCCCGGCCGGGAGGGCGAGCAGCAGCACAGGAGCCGCTGCAGCCGTCTGCACGAGCGCGACCACCGACGCGGGGCTCCCCTGTTCGACCAGCAGCCACTGCGCCCCGACGGTCTGCATCCAGCTGCCGATGTTGCTGACCAGGCCCGCGATCCAGAGCAGCCGGAAGACACGGACCCCCAGCGGGGCGAACGCGGAACTCATGGCCGTGTCCTTCCAGCGACGAAGACGACAGGAGGACCCTGCAGCGCACGGCAGCCGCCACGCGAGGATGAACTCCGTCCCCGCTCTGTCTAAAGCCGAGGGGGTGTGGGTGTCAAGGTCCTGCCGGAGCCGGGTGCCGGTTGCAGCGAGCCTCGGGACTACTGGCTCTGCGGAAGCGTGATCGAGTCGGTGTTCAGAGGGACGGCATCGGTCGCGATACCGAGGTCGGTGTCGCGGAGGGTGCGCTCGATGTGGTCGCGAAGCGAGCTCATTGCGGGTGGTTCCTTATCGTGCTGCGGGTGACAAGACATCCTGCGCCATCCTTCCTGAGAACTCCCAGAGCAAGCGGAGCGCGATGGAGGTATCGTCGCGGCATGTGCCGGAACATCCGCTGCCTCCACAACTTCGAACCGCCGACGACCGACGACGAGGTGCGTGAGGCGGCCCTCCAGTTCGTCCGCAAGGTCAGCGGATCGACGCGCCCCTCCCGGGCGAACGCCGCCGCGTTCGAGCAGGCGATCGACGAGATCGCCGAGGCGACCAGGCGGATGCTCGATCAGCTCGTCACGAACGCGCCGCCGAAGAGCCGCGAGCTGGAGGCGCTCAAGGGCCGGGAGCGCCACGAGAAGCGGATGGAGCGCGAGGTGCGGATCCGCACGACCGCTGCATCGCCTCTGTGAGCTCCCGCCGTGTCGGCGGGTCGGCTCCGCGGCGGCCGACGGTGATCGCCGCGGCGCGCGAGGCCCGCTCCAGCAGACGCGACAGCGTGTCCACGTCGACGGCGCGGAGGGCGTCCCGCCCGCCGACGCCGCTCAATCCCTCGGCCACGAGCCCGTCGAGGAGCGCCGCCGAGAAGGTGTCGCCCGCGGCGACCGTGTCGACCACGTCGGCGCGCACCGCGTCGCACGCGACGCTGCCGCCGCTCGCGAACGCGAGCGAGCCGCGCGCTCCCCGGGTGAAGACGACCAGCCCGGCTCCCTCGCTCAGCCAGCGGGAGGCCGCCAGCCGCGGCGACATCCCCGGCGCGAGCCAGGCGAGATCCTCCTCGCTGAGTTTGATGACATCCGCCAGGGCGAGGATGCGCTCGATGCGGGCGCGCGA
This sequence comes from Leifsonia sp. Leaf336, assembly GCF_001423695.1. Lineage (GTDB taxonomy): Bacteria > Actinomycetota > Actinomycetes > Actinomycetales > Microbacteriaceae > Leifsonia. The sequence goes on along the minus strand of NZ_LMOZ01000002.1, from coordinate 84,597 downwards.
GCTCTCCCCCGAGACGGAAGCGCGGATGTTGGGGTCCACGCTGACGATAGAGGTCGCGCGAGCGGCGCGCAGGTAGCCCTCCACCGCCGTGGCTCCCGGTTCGAGCGCGGCGGCGATCGAACCCGTGTGCACGACCGCGGCCGGACGCACTCCGTCGAGGGCGGCCTCCCAGGCGAGGTCGAAGTCGTAGGTCGCGGAGCCGTCCGCGGCGAGCGTCGCCCGGGCGGTCGCCGTGCGCGCGATCGGCGTGGTCTCCACCTCCACCCCGGATGCGGTCAGCCAGTCGCGCAGGGCGTTGCCCCGCTCATCGTCGCCTAGCGCCGTCGCGAGCCGCACGCGGCGATCGAGTCGGCCGAGCGCCAGCGCGGTGTTGGTCGGGCCGCCGCCGAACGCCTCCTCGGGTCCGGCCGCGCCGTCGAAGATGTCGACGAGCGCCTCGCCGATCACGAGGAATCCGTCGCTCGGCGTCCCCAGCGGCGGGGCGCCGCGGCGCGAGTTCACGCTCAGCACCCGCCCGCGGCGCCGACCGGGACGGTCCACGCCGAAGGGTCCACCGCGTCTCCGAGCACGACGACGCCGTCGCGCACGGAGATCGCGCGCGGGTCGGTGATGCCCCCGACGAACGAGCCGTCCGGTGCCGTGTTCTCGAACGCCAGGAACACCGGCCGGCCCGCGCGCCGGTCGCGGATGACGCGACCGACGTACAGGTCGTCGGCGGTCAGCTGGCGGGCGTCCCGCGGGTCCCATCGGCCGTCGGTGTCGGCCACGACCGCCCAGGTGCCCCCGGAGGTCCCTGTGCGCCGTCTCTCCTCGGCCAGGTCGGGGGCGAGGCAGGAGAAGAAGAGCACGCTCTCGCCGTCGATCTCGGCGGTGTTGAGCACCTCCAGCTGGCCGAAGCCGCTGCCCGGCTCGCTCAGCGGCGGCTGCAGCTCCCAGTTCTCGAGGTCGTGGGAGACCGCGGTCGCGATGACGCCCCGATCGTCGGGACGCCCGTGGTTGGCGCGCGCCGTGACGAGCATCCGCCACACGCCGGCGCGCTCGTCGCGGTACACCCACGGATCGCGGAACGCCTCGTCGTGCCAGTGGCCGTCGGCGAGCCGCTCGTACCAGCGGGAGTCGGCGGTGAGGATGGGGTTCCGGTCGCTCTTGGTCCAGTCGTAGAGGTCGCGCGAGGTCGCCACTCCGACGCTCTGGACATTGCTGCCGTCCGCGAGCCGCGTGCCGGTGTAGAACATCCGCCAGACCCCGTCGTCGCCGCGCACGACGCTGCCGGTCCAGGTGGCGAGCTCGTCGAAGGCGGGGGCGTCGCTGCGCACCAGGGCGTCGACGACGCGGGTCCAGTTCACCAGGTCGTCCGAGACGGCGTGGCCGATGGAGGCGCGGTAGTGCCGCGCGTCCGGGTCCTTCAGCGCCTTCGACGCGTAGAGGAAGAACAGGTGGTACCGGTCCCCGTCGTCGGCGAGCCAGAAATCCCAGACCCAGCTGTCGGGGAGTGAGTACATGAGGTCAGCCTTTCAGCCCTTGTGAGGCGATGGAGTTGACGAACGAGCGCTGGAAAGCGACGAAGAGCGCCAGCACGGGGACGGTGATGATGGTCGCGTAGGCCATGATCTGACCCCACGACGTGTTGAGCTGCTTGAAGTAGTCGATGCCGACCATCGCCGGACGCACGGCTTCGCTCTGGGTGACCATGAGCGGCCACAGGTACTGGTTCCACGCGGGCAGGAACGTCAGGATCGCGACGGTCGCCACCGCGGGGCCGGCCAGCGGCATGATGATGCTGCGGTAGATGCGGAACCAGCCCGCGCCGTCCACGCGCGCCGCCTCGTCCAGCTCCTTCGGGATGGAGTCGAAGTACTGGTAGAAGAGGAAGATCGAGAACGCGTTGGCGATGAACGGCACGATCTGCACGGTGTAGGTGTCGAGCCAGCCCTGGACGATCTGGGTGCCGTCGAAGTACGGAAGCTGGTTGACCTCCCACAGCAGCGGCAGCGCCATGACCTCGAACGGCACGATCAGCGTCGCCAGGATGACGCCGAGCGCGATTCTCCCGCCCGGGATGCGCATGCGGGAGAGCGAGAAGGCGGCGAGCGAGTTCACGATCAGTCCGAGCCCCACGGTCAGCATCGAGATCAGGATCGAGTTGAACAGGAACTGCGCGAACGGCACCCGGTCGAACACCCCGAGATAGTTCTGGAAGCCGAGGTCGCCGACCGGCAGGAACGCCTGGATGCCGTCGAGGTCGTGGAAGATCTGGGCGTCCGGCTTGAAGCTGGACACGATCATGAAGACCAGCGGGAGGCCGAAGACGAGCGCCAGGACGATCTTCAGGACGAGCGTCAGAGCGGGGCGCCAGAGGGACCGGCGACGACGGTCGGGTTCGAGCGCGTGCGGGGTGTCGATGTCCGCGACGTCGCGGATGGTGTCGGTCATCGCCGGGCCTCCTTGTCACGGGTGAGGAATCTCTGGATGAGTGTGACCACCAGCACGAGCACGAAGAAGACCAGCGAGATGGCCGACGCGTAGCCGGTCTGCTGCTGCTGGAATCCGCTGCGCACGGCCTGGAAGACCAGCGTGGTCGTGGCGTTGAGCGGGCCGCCCTGGGTCATGATCTGCACCTGGGTGAAGAGCCCGAACGCAGCGATCGTGATGGTGATCAGGATGAACGTGCGCGTGGCGCGCAGGCCGGGCCAGGTGACGTGCGCGAACTGCTGCCACCGGGTGGCGCCGTCCAGCGACGCCGCCTCGTAGAGCTCCGCCGGCACGGTCTGGAGGCCGGCGAGCCAGATGATCATGTGGAATCCCATCGCCTGCCAGGCCGACATGAGGATGATGGCCAGGAGCGCCCAGTGCGGGTCGCCGAGCCAGTCCGGGCCCTGGATGCCGACCTTGGACAGCAGCACGTTGATCAGGCCGTCCTTCTGGTACATGAACAGCCAGAGCATCGAGACGACCACGATCGACGTGACGACGGGCAGGAAGAACACCGTGCGGAAGAAGGTCGTGCCGCGGGTGCGGGTGTTGACCAGCAGCGCGAGGATGAGCGCGAGCCCCGACTGCAGGGGCACGATCACCACGGTGAAGATGATCGTGTTGCGCAGCGACGCCCAGAAGGTGTCGTCGGTGAACAGGGCGACGAAGTTGTCCATGCCCACGAACTGGGCGGGCTCCGGCGAGACCAGGCGGGCGTTCGTGAACGCGAGTCCGAAGGTCAGGCCGATCGGCACCAGCAGGAAGGTGAGGATGAGGACGGCCGCGGGCAGGAGCATGACCCAGCCGACGGCGGCCTCCTTGCGGCCGCCGACGAGGCGGGTTCTCACCTGCTTGCTCGGTGCTGGGGCGGCGTCGCTTCGCTGCGGCGCCGGTTTGGCGATGGTGCTCATGAGTGACGTCCTTGTCTGTCGACCTGGCCGGTCCGGGAGGCGAGCGGTCGACCCCCGGACCGGCCCGGCTGCTACTTGAAGTAGTTGTTGGACTTCTGGTTGGCGTCGATGTCCTTGACCGCCTGGTCGAGGGTCGACTTCGGGTCCGCGCCGTTGACGATGTCCTGGGCGGCCTTCGTGAAGGTGGTGGCGATGAACGGGTAGCCCGGGGTCACCGGACGCACCTCGGCGAACTTCTTGGAGAACTCGCGGAAGATCGCGTTGTCGCCGCCGGCCTGATAGCCGGGGACCATCGCGGCGGCCGCGTCGGTGGCCGGGATCGTGCCGGTCGCCTTCGCGACCTCGGCGACGTACTTGTCGGCCGCGGCGAACTTCATGTACGCCATGGCGCCGGCGGTGTCACCGCACGTCTTCGAGACGCCCCACTGCCACGAGGCGCCGCCGATCTTCGGCCCCTTGCCGAGGTCCACCGACGGGAGGAAGACGGCGTCGTCCTTGAACTGCGCCCGAACCTGCTCGGCCGCCCAGCCTCCGTCGTAGAGGATGCCGGTCTTGCCGTTGACGAAGTCCGCCACGGGGTCGGAGCCGGACTTGGCCGCGATGTCGTTGCTCGTGACGAGGCCGCGGAACCACTTGGCCCAGTCGACGGCCTCCGACCCGTTGAGGACGCCGTCGGCGGTCTTGTAGCCGTTGCGATCGATCAGGTCGCCGCCCGCGCTCTGCAGGAACGGCGAGTACGCGTACGGCCACCACTCGCCGGTCAGGCCGGTGGAGAAGTCGGCGGGGTACTGGAACTTGCCCGTCGCCTTCAGCTTGTCGAGGGCGTCCTGGAACTCGGCCTTGGTCCACGGCGAGTCGACGGTCGGGATGCGGATCCCCGCGGCCTCCAGCGTCGACTTGCGCGACATCATCGCGAGCGCGACGTCGTAGAAGCCGTACGAGTAGGTCTTGCCGTCGTACTTCCCCACCGTCGACGGGAGGAACTTCGAGAGCGTCGAGTCCAGCCCCGTCAGCGGAGCCAGGTAGCCGGCCCAGGCCCAGTTCGGCACGTTCGGGCCGTCGATGTCGAGGATGCACGGCAGCTTCTTGGAGGCCGCGGCCGCGGTGACGGACTGGTTGTAGGAGTCCTGCGGGAAGGCCTGGACCTTCACCGTGTACTTCGACTGGGACTTGTTGAAGTCGGCCACGATGGCCTCGATGGCCGAGAGCTCCGCCTTGTTGCCGGCGTTGTGCGTCCACATCACGAGCTGGCCGCCGGATGTGCCCGCGCTGCCGCCGCCCTTGGCGCAGCCGGTCAGAGAGAGCGCCGCGGTGGCCGCGACGACGGCCGCGGCGATGAGCGCCCGGCTGGTTGTCTTCCTCACGATGGTGATCCTCCATTGGATATGTAATCGTCGACCCGCCCGGTGTGGGGTGGATGCTGAATGCGTTTAGCTTGTTGCTAAATGCGTTTAGCAAGGTAGAAAATAGCAATAGGATGGACCGCGCGCAAGCAGGTGGCGAAAATCTCCTGCTTGAATGGGTCCGCAGATCGAAGGAGGCCGGCATGTCGGACAGGGTGACCATCGCCGACGTCGCCGCGAAGGCAGGCCTGTCCAAGGCGGCGGTGAGCCTGATCCTGAACGACCGCCCCGGCACCCGGCTCTCCCCCGAGACCGCCGAGCGCGTCCGCCGGATCGCGGAAGAGCTCAACTACCGCCCGAACCCCGCCGCCCGCACCCTCCGCTTCGGCAAGTCGCCGATCATCGGTTTCGTGTCCGACGACGTCACGCTCACCCGTTACGCGTCCGCGATGATCCGGGGGCTCCTCGACGTGGCGGAGGACCACTCCCACACGGTGCTGATCGCCGAGACCGGCCACCACCCGGAACGACTCGGCGGCGTGCTGGACGCCATGGTCGACCGCCGCGCAGCCGGCCTCGTCTTCGGGTCGATGGCCGCGCGGCAGGTCGCTCTGCCTCCGCTCCCCGACGATGTCCCCGTCGTGATGCTCAACGCGACGACCTCCGTCGACTACCCGGTCGTGCTCCCCGACGAACGGGCCGCCGGAGCCGCGATGGCGCAGGTCCTGATCGACGCGGGCCACCGCAGGATCGCCCTGTTCGGTCGCATCGCTCCCGAGATCCTCCCGCCGGAGGAGTCGGTGACGATCCTCGACCGCTTCGCCGGGATCGACGCCGTGCTCGCTGAGAACGGGATCGAGCTCGTCGCCGACCTCCATGAGCGGCACTGGGAGCCGGCGGCCGGCTACCGCATGGCCCGCGAGCTGCTCGACAGCGGCGCCGACATCACCGGCCTGATCTGCCTCAACGACAACGTGGCCTTCGGCGTCTACCAGGCGTTCCAGGAGGCCGGCGTCCGCATCCCCGACGACGTCTCGGTCGTGTCGTTCGACGACGACGTCCTCGCGTCGATCCTGCGGCCGTCGCTCTCGACGGCCCGCATCCCCTACGAGCAGATGGGACGCAAGGCGATGGAGCTCGCGCTCGCCGGCGACAGGACGCCGGCGCGTCACCTCATCCCGATGCCGGTGGTCCAGCGCGATTCCGTGAAAGACCTCGCCCGCGGAGCGTGACGGTTCGGAGCCTCCTGTGTTGAAGAATGAGCCTGTGGCCGAGGTCCCGAAATCGAACACCCGAGTGCCCTGGGAGCAGGTGCCCGCGCCGGTACAGACCTGGGTGGCGGAGCTCCTCGGCGAACCGATCGTCGGCGCCGTCTCCCAGGCAGGCGGCTTCTCACCCGGCGCCGCGGATCGGCTGACCGGTGCCAGCGGCAGCCGCATCTTCGCCAAGTCGGTGTCGCGCGGGCTGAACCGGCGGTCGTTCGAGCTCTTCCGTTCGGAGGCGGACGTGTGGAATGCGCTGACCAGGTTGTCTTTGCCTGCACCTCGATTTCGCGGGTGCGCCGAGCATGGCGACTGGATCACCCTCGCTTTCGACGATGTGGAGGGACGCGAGCCGGGCGGCGACGATGCGGACATCGCCGCCGTGTTCGGCGCCCTCGCCGATCTGCCCGAGATCTCCGACCAGCTCGTCCTGCCTCCCGCGCCGAGCAGGTCTGCAGACCGATCGGCCGCGAGCAGAGCCGCGAGCTGGTCGTCCGCCTGGCCCGAGCTGCTCGCGGAAGGGAGGTCTCTTCTGCCCGACCGCCTTCGCGGGCACGGCGACGAGTTCGCCGAACTCGCATCCCAAGCCGGACGAGCCGCTGAGGGCTCGCGGCTGGCCCACCTCGATCTCCGCCCGGACAACGCCATCCTGGAGGCATCGGGCACGGTCTGGCTCGTCGATTGGCCGTGGGTGGGTCGCGCAGCACCGTGGTTCGACGAGCTGAGCTACCTCACGGGACTGGCGGCGACCCGTCCGCTTGCAGCACTCGACGAATGGGCCTCCCGCCCCGGTACCGCCCTGGCCGCAGCTGCGCCGGAGGATGTCGACGCGGTGCTGAGCGCGCAAGGCGGCATGCTGCTCTTGCAGAGCTCCCGGCCGTCACGGCTGGCCGGGTTGACCGACCTGCAGAGCGTGTTCGCGCTCCGCCTTCTCGATTGGGTCGCCCTCCGGCGCAGTTGGCACGGCGCCTGAGTCGCCGAGCTGACAGTTTCGACGTTTCTCTCGACTTTGGTGATTTAGCTAGCTAGGTTAGATACAAGCCGAGCTAGTGAGGCATTATGTCCAGTAAGCACGAAGAAGCGTTGATCGTCGAATACGACCGCACCGGCGATACGGATGTGCTGGAGGTGCGGCGCAGACCGCGCCCGCCGGCGGCTGCCGGAGAAATCGTGGTCGAGGTCATCGCCTGCGGCATCAGCCACATCGACGGCTTCATCCGGAGCGGGCGAGAGACCGACTGGCACGAGCCGTTCCCGCGACGATCCGGCAGCGATTTCGCCGGGATCGTGGTGGAGGTCGGGCCTGGCGTGTCCGGCTTCACGCCGGGCTCCGAGGTGATCGGGCACGTCCGCTCGGGCGCTCAGGCGACCTACGTCGCGGTCCCGACTGAGGCGCTGGTCCCGAAGCCGAAGAACGTCGGCTGGGAGGTCGCCGGCGGCTTGTACCTGTGCGGCGCCACCGCCTTGGACACCCTCGACGACCTCCGCGTCGGAGCGGGTGACGTCGTCGTCATCTCGGCCGCGGCCGGCGGCGTCGGAAGCGTGGAGGCCCAACTCGCCAAGCACGCAGGAGCGACGGTGATCGGAACCTGCGGCGACAGGAACTTCGACTACCTGCGGCAGCTCGGCATCAAGCCGGTCCGCTACGGCGACGGCATCCACGAACGCATCCAGGAGGCCGCGGGCGCTCCCGTCACCAGCTTCATCGACAACTTCGGGCAGGACGGCCGGGACCTCGCGAATCGGCTTGGGGTGCCGCCCGAGCGCTACCGCTCGAGCGAGGATCGCCGCGACACCGAGCTGCGCCTGTTGAGCGACGACGCCGAAGCGGTCGCGCACGGCACACGGCAGCTCCAGCGGCTCGCGCAGTATGCAGCGGACCATGCTTTCACGCTCCTCATCTCGGGCTTCTATCCCCTCGAAGCGGTCGCCGACGCGTACGCCGACCTGAACAAGCTGCACGCGCGAGGCAAGGTGGTGCTCGGCACGCATCCCGTCACGACGTACCGGTACCCCAAGGCCCGCGACGTGCAGGAGGCCAGAGCGTGACGCCGACGACCCCGATGACCCCGGTGACCCGGGCGCCCCGCGCGCAGACGACCGATGCCGGCGACTTCGCGACCGCGGCCGCGGCCATCGACGCGGAGCGCGACCGCCTCCTCGAGGCCTTGGCAGCGACGCGCGGGCAGGCCCGCGCCGAGACCGACGAGCGGGTCATCCACTCGCTCGCCCGGCTCAACTCACGCGCCGACGAGCTCCGCGCCACCTTCTTCCCGCAGGCGACGGCCTTGAGCATCGCCCACGGCACCGCGACCACGTGGAGCGCGTCGGGCCTGATGAGAACCGTCTGGCGGAAGGCGGCCGGCTAGCGCGCCGAGCCGGCCCTCACAGATCCCGATCGAAGAGGTCGTCCCACGTCTCCCGTCGGATGACCGCCCGCGCTTCGCCATCGCGCACGAACACCACCGGCGGCCGCCGGTAGCCGTTGTAGTTGTTCGCCATCGTGTGCGTGTACGCGCCCGTGGCGGCCACCGCGAGGAGGTCGCCCACCCGTGCCGCGGGCAGCCGCAGCGGGTCGATGAGCACGTCACCCGACTCGCAATGGCGGCCGACCACCACGACCTCCTCCGCATCCTCATCGTGCAGACGGTCGGCGAGGACCGCCTCGAAGCGCTGCTGGAAGAGGGCGACCTCCAGGTTGTCGCCCATGCCGCCGTCGACGGCGACGAACGTGCGGGCGTCGCGCTTGACGGTGGTCACGGTGTAGAGGGTGAAGGCCGAGGCGTTCACCATGCTGCGGCCGGGCTCGATGATGATCTCGGCGTCCGCGGGCAGGTGCTCGTCGGCCGCCGCGAGCAGCGCTTCGACGTACTCGTCGACGGACGCGGGCCGGTCGTCGGTCGTGTAGCGGGCGCCGAGGCCGCCGCCCAGGTCGTAGACCGGGAAGGTGCCGAGGGCGGCGAGCGGTGCGACCGCCGCGGCGAGCTCCGCCGCATCCATGATCTGCGAACCGACGTGGGCGTGCACCCCGCGCAGCTCCAGCAGCGGGCTCGCCTCGATGCGGGCGATGAGGAGGCGCGCTGCCGCGGCGGTCAACCCGAACTTGGATCCCACCTGGCCCGTCTGCACGGCGGGGTGCGTGGACGACACGACGTCGGGGACGACCCGGACGAGGACGCCCTGCGCGCTCCCGGGCTCCACCAGCTGCTCGAGGCGGTCGACGTCGTCCTCGTTGTCCACGACGACCAGACCGATGCCGGCCTCCACCGCGATCCGCAGCTCCTCCGTTGTCTTCGCGTTGCCGTGCATCACGATGAGCGCCGGGTCGACTCCCGCGCGCAGGGCGCTCAGGATCTCACCGCCGCCCGCGACATCCAGGCCGAGCCCCTCCTCCACCATGACCCGCTGAACCGCGGTCGCCGGGAAGGCCTTCGACGCGAACACGACACGCGCATTCGGCCGTCGCGACGTGAGGGCGGTGCGGTACTCGCGTGCCCTTGCACGCAGCGAGGCCTCGTCGACGACGATCGCCGGAGTCCCGAACTCGCGCGCGAGGTCGTCCACCCGGCAGCCGCCGACCACGAGGGTGCCGTCGGGGTCGACGGCTGCTCCGGTCGGGAAGAGGTCGAGGAGGGGATGGGGCATCGCTGAGTCTTTCGTCTGGTTCTGATGGATGGTGCCGCGTGGGCTCAGTCCCGTTCGCGGCCGACGAGTCCGTGCGGGACGACGACGACCGGCACGGGCGAGTGGCGGAGGATCTTGGCCGCGTGGGAGCCGAGGAAGACGCGGGCGATCGGGCCGAGCGTGCTCGAACCGACGACCAGCACCTCGCCGGGCTCCCAGCCGATGTCGGCCAGGGCCGACTCCCAGGTCTCGCCCCTGCCCACGGCGACCTCGGAGACCTCCGGAGCGTCCTCCAGCTCGGCCACCTGGCGGACGAGCGAGGCCGCGTGCTTCTCGACGTCGGCCGCCCAGGTGTCGGCGATGGCCGCTTCGGCGTCGAGCCCGGCGCCCGACGTGCCGGAGTCGCGGGGAACGACGGCGAAGGAGGCGACCCGCAGGTCCGCGTCGACCGACGCGGCCAGTCCTGCCGCGCCGAACACGAGATCGGCGGACGCGCCGGTGCCCCGGTAGGCGGCGGTCACCCGGCTGACGCGCGTGTCGGCCTCGGCGCGGTAGCCGCGGGGCGCGATCGCCACCGGGACCGGCGACGCATGCAGCAGGGTGTCGCTCGCCGACCCGAGCGCGATCCTCCCCTGCTGGCCGTCCCCGGCCGACCCGACGACGATCAGCGACGCCTCGCGCTGCTCGGCGAGCTCCACGAGGCCGCGGCGGGCCGACGGCGCCTCGTGCAGGAGGAACTCGGCCGAGACCGAGCCGCCGAGCACGGCCGCGGCGTGATCGAGGGCACTGTCCGCGTTCTCGCGGGTGTAGCCGCGCCATTCCGCGTCCGCGCCTCCCGCCGTCGTCGGCCAGGCGGGAGGGACGATCGCGGCGACGAGGAGGTCGGTGCCGGTCGATCGTGCGAACATCGCAGCCAGGTGAAGCGCGGAGGCGGAGCGGTGTGCGGGATCGACCCCGACGACGATGCTCATTTGCGGTTCGCCTTCCTGCGCTCGGCGGCCTCGCGGATCTCGCTCTTGCTCGGCTGGGCGAAGTTGCTCGTGTACGGGATCTCCGGGTCGGCGGCCGCGGCTCCGGTCTGCAGCGTGGAGTGCTTACGGCCGTAGAACCAGTAGAAGACGAGGAAGGCCGCGGTCCAGATCAGGAACACGATGATTGTGATCAGCCGCAGCTGCGTGATGATCGCGATGCAGCCCGCGATCGACAGGATCGGGATCGTCCAGCCCAGCGGGAGGCGGAAGCCGCGCTCCAGCTCCGGCTCCCGCACGCGCAGGATGATGACGCCGAGCGACACCACCAGGAAGGCGACGAGGGTGCCGATGCTCGTCATCTCGGCGAGGAAGTCGATCGGGACGACCGCGGCGAGGATGCTCGTGGCGATCATGACGATGACGGTGTTGCGCACCGGCGTCATCGACCGCGGGTTGACCTTCGCGAAGACCGGAGGGATCATCCCGTCGCGCGACATGGCGAACAGGATGCGCGTCTGGCCGTAGAGCACGACGAGGGTCACCGAGAAGATCGAGATGATCGCGCCGATCGCGACGATGGTCCCCGGCCAGCTGGAGCCGATGATGTTCTGCAGGATCGCGGCGAGGCCGGCGTCCTGGTTCGCGAACTTGTCCGGAGCCTGAGCGCCGAGAGCGGCGATGCACGTGGCGACGTACAGCAGGACGATGATCACCAGCGCGAAGATGATCGCCAGCGGCAGGTTCCGCTTCGGGTTCTTGGCCTCCTCACCGGCGGTCGACACCGCGTCGAGACCGACGAACGAGAAGAAGATGATCCCGGCGCCTCCGACGATGCCCGCGAATCCGGCCGGCGCGAAGTTGTGGAAGTGGTCGGCGTTCCACCCCGTGAACGCGACGGCGCAGAAGAACAGGACGACGGCGATCTTGATGACCACCATGATGCTGTTGACCGTCGTGGACTCGCGCGCCCCGCGGAGGAGCAGCAGCGAGCACAGCACGATGACGATCACCGCGGGGATGTTGACGATGCCGCCCTGCTCGGGCGCCTGGGAGAGCTGCACGGGGAGCTGCCAGCCGAAGAGGTTCTGCAGCAGCTGGTTGACGTACTGGGACCACCCGACGGCGACAGCGGCGGTGGAGACGCCGTACTCCAGCAGCAGACAGGCCCCGACCGCCATCGCCGTGCCTTCGCCGAGCGTCGCGTACGCGTACGAATAGGTCGACCCGGAGGCCGGAACGGCGCCCGCCATCTCTGCGTAGCAGAGCGCGGTGAGCCCGGCGACGACGCCGCCGATGACGAACGACCAAATCACCGCGGGTCCGGCGACGGGAACCGCCTGGGACAGGATGAAGAAGATTCCGGTGCCGAGCGTCCCGCCGACGCCGATCATGGTCAGGGAGAAGAGGCCGATGCTGCGTTTGAGGTGCGCCTCTCCGGCGCCCGGAGGCGTCGTGGGCTTTCTGCGCAGCAGCTGCTGAGCGATTGTGGGCATGTACCAGTCTCCTTTGATTGGTGGGGGTTATGCGAAATCCGTCGTGGTTCTCGTGCGGTTCAGTTGCGGCTGGTCACCCGGAACCGCTCGACCTTCGGGTCGACGGCGCCGCGCACGTACCCGGACGGGGAGCCGGCGACCGCCTGGAGGAAGGCCACCGTCTGCGCCGTGATCTCCTCGCCCGGGATGAGGTTCGGGATACCGGGCGGATACGCGGCGAGGGTGTCGGCCGAGACGCGCCCGACGGCCTCCGCCGCGGGGACGAGCTCGGTGTCGGCGAAGAACGCGTCGCGTGGCAGCGTGCGCAGCGGGCCGGACTCGGGCAGCGCGGGGAACTCGTCCGCGCCGCCGCTCGATCGCTCGGCGCGGGCCTCCGCCGAGTCGGCCGCGGCGGCGAGCGCGCGATGCGCCCTGTCGAGATCCGGCGTCTTGCCTGCGCCGATGAGCGCGACCAGGGTGGTCGCGGTCGACATCTCGAAGAAGATCCCGTCGGCGTCGATGAGGCGCTGACGCAGCCAGTGCCCGCTGACCCCCGTGCCCGACACGTCGATCGCCACGCGTAGCGGGTCGACGGCGACGATGTCGTCGAACGCCCCGAAGCCGTCGCTGAGCACGCCGAAGCGCGGGTCGTCCCGCAGCGCTTCGCGGAACGCGTCGGCGATCGCGATCGACCGGCCGATCAGCTCCGCCCCGGTGGCGAGCGAATGCCGCGCGATGTCGAGCGAGGCCTGCAGCAGCGCCGACGTGGAGGTCGACGCCGTGATCGAGACGGCCCGCTCGACGAGCGGTTCGAGAGCATCGGCGAACGGACCGTGGCCGAGGTGGAGCATGGCGGACTGGGTGAGGGAGCCGCCCAGCTTGTGGGTGCTCGAGACCACGAGATCAGCGCCGAGGCGGGCGGGCGACTCCGGGAGGTCCGGGTGGAAGCCGAAGTGCGGCCCCCAGGCGCCGTCGACGATGAGCGGAGCGCCGTGCGCGTGCGCGACCCGGGCGAGGCCCGCGACGTCGGAGACCGAGCCGAAGTAGCTGGGCGAGACGAGGTAGACGGAGTCCGCCGGGCGGCCGGCGCGCTCCGCGGCGGTCAGCGCCTGATCGAGGGAGGCGGGAGAGACGCCGTGCGCGACGCCGTTCGCGCTGTCGAGGGAGGGCAGCACGAACGAGGGTGCCAGGCCCGCCGAGAGCACGCCGTCGCTGAAGCTCGAGTGGGCGCTCCGCTGCGAAAGGATGTTCTCGCCGAGCCCCCGCACGGCCAGTGCGGCGATCCGGTTGGCCTGCGACGCGCCTCCCGTCAGGAACCAGGTGCGACGCGCGCCCCACGCGTCCGCTGCGAGGTCGAGCGAGCGGCTCAGCGGCGAATCCTGGCCCAGGTCGATGTCGTCGAGCAGCATCGGGACATCCAGTTCGAGCGCCCGCGACCCGAGGAAGTCGGCGAGCCGCGCAGAGAGCCCGAGCTCGTCGCCGCCGTGCCCCGGAACCATCAGCGGGAGGGGACCGCGCGCCGCGTGGCGTTCCAGCGCGTCCGCGTACGGCGTCTCCCAATGGCGGAGGTCAGGGCCGTGGCGAAGGTCGGGGCCGTGGCGGAGGTCGGCGGCGGGCGACAGCGGACGCGACCGGTCGATAGCGGAGGGGCGGGTGGGGGCCATGCCTCCATCGTGGGGGTGGCGTCCCGCCGCCAGAATCCCCCGAAGTTCGCTCAGCCCACATAGACTGTATGTCACTCGTTACCCGATCGGGTGACCCACCCGCATCCAGACAGGGGATCCGATGGCGGATCTGCGACAGTTCGAGGCGCTCAGAGCGGTGCACGCCGAGGGCTCGGTCACGGCGGCCGCACGGCGCCTGGGGTGGGGCCAGCCGACCGTCGACTACCACCTCAAGAACCTCGAACGGCTGGTGGGCTCCCCCGTGCTCGTGCGCTCACCGCGAGGCAGCAGGCTGACGCCCGTCGGGATGCTCCTCCTGGAGCGGGCGCAGGAGATCCTCACGCTCAGCGAGCGCGCGATCGGCGACGCGCGCGAGTTCAGCCAGCTGGGGCGGGTGCGGCTGCGGTTCGGGACCTTCGCGACGGCCGCCGCCAGCATCCTGCCCTTCGTCGCGGCCCGCGTCGGCGACCTCGGGATCGAGATCGACACGACCTTCGAGGAGGTCCCCGCGCTCGTCGACGGGATCAACCGCGGCGCGTTCGACGCCGCCCTCGTCTACACCGTGCCCGGGTACGAGCTGCCGTTCCGCCCGAACGTGGAGACCATGGAGGTGTACCGCGATCCCCTGATGCTGGCGCTGCCCGTCGGCCACCCGCTGGCGTCGCGCACGTCGATCGATCTCGCGGCCGTGCTCTCGCTCCGCGACGAGCGCTGGGTCTTCGCGACCTCGGCGGACGACGCGATGGACCGCATCGTCGCCGACGCGTTCGCGGCCTACGGGCACGTCCTCGACGTCGCGATCCGGACCGACGACTTCCAGGTCCTCCTCGGAATGACCGCCGCACGGATGGTGGTCGGCATCATCCCGAGCCTCGCCACGACCGCCGCGCACCCGGGCATCGTCCTGCGGCCGATCCAGGACCCGTCGTTCGTGCGCTCGATCCTCGTGGCGACGGCCGCGGAGGACGGGAGCCGCCGCCCGTCCTCCGCGGTGCGCCACCTCGTCGCCGCCGTCCGGGACGGCTTCGCCGCGCGGGCCGGAGGCGCCGCGGCGGAGCGCTGAAAGCTCAAGCGCTGAAGGCTCAGTCGACCACCGGGTAGTCCACGAAGGCGAAGGCCGAGCCGTCCGGCGACCAGCTCGGGACGTTGATGGTGCCCTGGCCGCCGAACAGCTCCACGATCGTCTCCGGTGCCGCCCAGTCGTCGTCCGTCACCAGCCGCAGCTCGACCGGGAGGTCCGCCGGGTGGCCGGTGGTCCGCGTCGGATAGCTGAGATAGACCGTGAGCTCGCCGGTCGGCGCCGGGTGCGGGAACCAGTTGACCCGCTCGTCGAAGGTGAGCTGCTCGAGCCCGGACCCGTCCTCCCCGATGCGGGCGAGCTGCGCGTGCCCGGGCGAGAACTGCTCGGTGTTGAAGAGGATCCAGCGGCCGTCCGGCGTCCACTCGGAGCCGTCGGCCGGCCCGGGATGCGTCGTCACGGCGCGATCGTCCGTCCCATCGACGGCGATGGTGCGGATGGTGGCCGAGGCCCACCAGTTCTCCCCCTCGGGCCTCAGCTGCACGTAGGCGAGCCGCGCGCCGTCCGGGCGGACGCCGTGCAGGAAGTGCATGGCGCCGTCGTCGGGCGTGATCCGCTCGGCGGCGCCGCCCGCCAGCGGGACCCGCCAGATGTGCCAGTCGTTCGCAGAGGCGTAGACCTCGTCGCCGCCCGGCGAGAGCACGTGGTCGTTGTTCACGTCGGGCAGGCCCGCGGCCTCCACCACGGTCGGCGCTCCCGAGCCGTCGGCCGGGAGCGTCCAGAGCTGTCCGTCGCCGTTGACCAGCAGCCGGCCGTCGGGAGTCCAGTTCGGAGCCTCGTAGAGGCGATCGGTCGACTCGTGGACGGTACGCACGGAGCGTTCGTCGCGGCGCCAGACGCGGACGCGCGCCCGCTGGCCCGGCGCCAGCCTGCGGAAGGAGGGCTGTTCGGTCATCGGCGGGCCTCGCTCACGCCGTCGTTCTCCGCGGTCAGCTCGACCAGCCTCCGGTAGCTGCGGATGACCGCGTCGAGGGTCGGCCCGGCGTACATGTCGAGCCCGATCACACGCGGCACCGCGGCGGGAACGGCTCGGAGCAGCCCCGGCCAGTCGAGTTCGCCGTCGCCCACCGCGACCTGGTCTTCGTTCGTGCCGTCGAGCGGGCCGTCTTTGAGGTGGACGGCGAAGATCTTGCTCCCCAGGTCGCGGATCGTCGCGATCACGTCGACCCCGGCGATCGTCGCCCAGTACGGGTCGAACTCCACTCCCGCCCCTGGCCCCACGCGGTCCATGAGGTCGACGAGGGCAGGGAGGCCGTTCGAGCGCACCCGGAGGTCGTCGTCGTGATTGTGGAACGCGACCCGCATCCCGTACTCCGACGCGGCTGCCTCCGCCGCGGCGAGGTCATCCGCGATGCGGGCGACCCCGTCCGGTTCGTGCCAGCGCGTCGCTTCGAAGGAGGGATGCATGACGAGCGTGGCCTCGGCGGCCGCGGCAGCGTCCAGCGTGCGCCGGAGCTCGGCCCCGGTGAGATCGCCGTGAACGGTCGGGGTCCGGATCCCCGTGCGCGCCAGCGTCGGAGCGAGGAGAGGCAGGGTGTCAGCGATCGCGAAAGGCTCGACGGCCGTGAACCCGGTCTCAGCCAGCGTGTCGATGACGGCATCCCAGCCGAGCTGCTCGAGTTCTTCGCGGACGCTCCACAACTGCACGGAGATCGGGGCTGCGGACATGGGCGTTACCTCTTCCGTCGGGGACGACGCTGAGTGGTTCGGTGGAGGTTCCGATCGTATCGTCGCCGCTGGGTCAGAGCCCCGATGGGCGCATCGCGCTCAGGTCCTGCAGCTCCCACGTGTTCCCATCCGGGTCGCTGAAGAACGCGAAACGCACACCTCCCATGTCGCGGATCTCCCCCACCTCGGCGCCGCGAGCCAGGAGCTCGTCGCGCACGGCGTCGATGTCGTCGACAACCAGGTGCAGCCCCTTCACGACGCCCTCCTCGGGGCCACCGGTCCCCATTCCCGTGCCGAAGGCGATGGAGCAGGACGATCCGGGCGGCGTGAGCTGCACGATCCGCATCCCGTTGCCGGGCGCGACGTCATGGTCGAGCGCGAAGCCGATCGTGTCGGCGTAGAACGCCTTGGCGCGGTCCACGTCGGAGACGGGGATCGGTACGAGTTCCAGTCTCATGTCCATGCGCGACCTCCTCAGCCGGCGAGCGCGGTGAGGCGACGGAGGACGTCCGTCGTGAGCTTGTCGAGCGACTGGTGCATGCCCGCGTAGGCGAAGACGGACATCAGGCTCCGGCTCCAGCCCTTCTCGATGATCGTCAGCTCGGTCAGGCCCTTGAGGTCAGCGAACTCGACGGACGTGCGGATGCCCTGGGTGAAGCCCTCCGGGAGCCGGTCGGCCGGCAACGGCTCGCCGTCGGCGTCGGTGATGCTCTGCGTGAACTCGAGTCGCTCGAGCGGGACGATCTTCGTGTACACGCCACCGGTGAAGCTCTCGATGCCGCCCTGATAGTCGGGGGCCCGCATGCTGAAGACGTACGTGCCGCCCTCCCGCAGGTCGATCGACGCCGAGGGTGACGTGTAGTCCTCGGGGCCCCACCACTCGGTGACCAGCTCGGGGTCGGTCCACAGCCTCCACACCGTCTCGACCGGTGCGTTCAGGATGCGGTTCACCACGACCTCCGTCGCGTCGTCGCTCATTTCTTCTCCTCTGCTCTGGTCTTCTCGAGGTACGCGGCCATGCTGTCGAGGCGCGCGTTCCACAACCCCGCACGATCGGAGAGCCAGCTCCCGACCTCCCGGATCGCACCGGCGTCCAGTCGGTAGACGCGGTGCTGCGCCCGCTTCTCGACGGTGACGAGCCCCGCCTCCCGCAGCACTTTGAGGTGCTGCGAGATGGCGGAGGCGCTGCTCACGAACCCGGCGGAGATGTCGCCGGCCGCGAGCTCGCCGCGCCGTGCCAGGAGGTCGACGATCTCCGAACGCGTCGGGTCGGCCAGGGCGGCGAAGGCGGTCGTGGGGGCTGCGGTCATGCGACCATGTTACAGCGAATGCTTAATTAAGTAAATACCGAATTACATCTCCTGGCGACCGAATCGGCGGCTGTCGCCGAGTGCCTCAGACGCGAAGGGCGGCGACGATGCGGGCGCGTGCGGCGGCAGACGGGCGGGTGGGCAGGAGCGGGAAGGCGTGGACAGCGGCGTCGCGTTCCAGGAGTGTCACGTCGACGCGGGCGGCGCGCGCCTTCGATACCAGCAGATGGGCGTCGGGGTTCAGGATCTCGCGGGTGCCGGTGAGGAGCAGTATCGGTCCGAGGCCGTCGAAGTCGCCCAAGAGCGGGCTGATCTTCGGGTCGGTGATCGGGAGCTCGCCGGCCCAGCGCTTCGCGACGGCGCGGATGCCTTCGACACCGAGCCACGGGTCCTTCGGCAGCACGCGCCCGATGTCCGGGTTCGACAGGGTGAGATCGAGCGGTGGGGAGATCAGGACGGTGCGGATGTCCGCGTGTCCCCGGTCGCGCAGGGTGAGCGCCGCGGAGAGGGCGATCTGGCCGCCGGCGGAGTCACCGGCCAGGCGCACGTCGTCCGTCTCGGTCTTCACGTCTTCGAACAGGCTCACGATGAACTCGTTCGTCGAGGCAGCGTCACCGTACGGAAGCAACTCGTAGATCGGGACGGTCACCGTGGTGTTCGCTTCGGCGGCGATCTGCGCGATCAGGGCCCACTGATAGGGATTGATCTCGTGCACCCAGCCGCCACCGTGCACGTAGATGACCTGTCCGGAGGGCATCGATCGGGACGGGGTGACGGTGTAGACCGGCCGCCGGCCGTGGCGTCGCACCGAGACGGCGACGTCCGGGCGGAGCCTCTTCTGCGGAGAGTACGAACCCGGGCGGAGTTCCTGCTTCCGGACCTCCTGTGCTGCCCCTTCGGCGGTGAGGAAGGGCCGGTTCACGCGGATCGCACGGAGGAACGCGGGAATGACCGATTCGGGGAGATTCACGGACGAGGCTCTCGGGCCGACCCTCATGGTGCTGCGGACCGGCTGACCGCGTCGTAGTCGGCGGTCAGCGCCATTGGCCTGAAACCCTTGATGATCAACCAGATGCCGAGGGACAGTTCGAACACGGCGACGGGCAGTGCGGCGAGGACGGCGATCGGGGACACCGGGGAATAGGCGCCGAAGAAGATCGCGACATCGGAGGCGAGGAGCAGCGGGGCGCCGACGAAGGCGACGATCGGCCAGATGCGGGGCACGAGGGCGGACCGGTACAGCAGGTAGCCCAGGAGCAGGTCGCACGCGACGGGCATCAGGCTCTGGGAGAGCAGGAACGTCCAGGTGTAGTTCGCGAGCAGGCCGTGACCCATCGTGGCCAGCGCCGCTGGGCTCGTCCCGGCGGTGCCCGCGAGGTCGATTCGCAGCGTCATGATCGTGAGGAGGCTGACGACGCTGACGAAGATGAGGCAGGTCTCCAGGAGACGGGCGGCCACCAACCCCAGGGCCGCGGTCTGGCTGATCCGCTTGGTGAGCGGGTACAGCACGATGGCGGTGCTGATCCCGGCCAGACCGACGATGACTTCGGACAGAACCCCCCACTGAAGCGCCGATGTGCTTCCGGCTCCCAGGATGAAGGTGCCGACATCGGCTTTGATGGGCGCGTACAGCGCCAGCGTGGGGATGGAGACGAATGTCAGCACGTACAGGATGCCGACGGTCAGGGAGATCCGCCTCGTCGGGCGCATCCGGCGACGCGGTGGGGAGACTCTCACCGGAGGGGTGATGTCGATGTCGGCGGCCATGATGTGCTCCTCAGATGCTGATGGCGATCTTGCCGCGGGCAGCTCCGGACTGGAGGTGGCGCATGGCGTCCGGCAGCTGTTCGAGCGTGAAAGTGCGGTCGAGGACAGGCGTGACGGCGCCCGATTCGATGAACTCGGTGAGTTGCTCCAGATCGCGGGTGTTCAGGGTTGCGACGAACATGGCGAGTCGTTGACGGCTGAAGGGCGAGACGCCGATCGCGCGAAGCTGCCGGCTCATGCCGACCCAGTCGCCACCGTCCTCGCCGCCGACGATGACCAGCGTGCCGTGCGGTGTGAGCGCCCGGCGAAGCCGTCGCAGGGTGGCGTTGCCGCCGATGTCGAGGATCAGGTCGTACCGGTCCGGCATGGCGGAGAAGTCGGTCGCGGTGTAGTCGATGACGCGGTCGGCCCCGAGCGAGCGCACCAGTTCGAGCTTGGAGGTGCTGCACACGCCGGTGACGGAGGCGCCCAACGCCTTCGCCAGTTGCACAGCGAATGTTCCCACTCCGCCGGAGGCGCCGATGATCAGCACCTTCTGACCGGGAGCAACGCGCCCGACGTCGCGCAGACCCTGTAAAGCGGTAGAGGCCGACACCGGTACCGACGCAGCCTGCTCGAAAGAGACATTCATCGGCTTGCGTGCGAGCTTGTCCTCCCGTGCCACCGCGTATTCGGCGAACGACCCGGAGCCGACTCCGAACACGTCATCACCGACCTCGAAACCTGTGACGGCGGCGCCCGTGGCCACCACCGTTCCTGCGAGGTCCTGCCCGGCGGTCGGCGTCTTGGGGCCGCGGAACCCGAGGCCGAGCCGCATCACATACGGTTTGCCGCTCATCAGATGCCAGGTACCGCGGCTGAGACTGGCGGCGCGCACGCGAACGAGAATCTCGTCGTCAGCGGGCTTCGGCCGAGGAATCCGCTCCAAGTGGAGGGCATCGGCCGCCCCGTACTGCCGCTGCACGATCGCGCGCATGGTGTCTGCTCGCTCCGGAGTCTCCGAACCGCGCGCTACGTCGCCTTGCTGTTGTCTCGTCGCCATGACCGCACCTCCGTGCTGTCGTACTTTGTACGAGCGTATCGTACAATGTACGAAAGCGCGATAGAGTGAGGGCGAGATGTCAGAACCAGCCCGCGCCAGCGCAACCGCGCGCCTCCCGCTCAGCCGCGATCGAGTGCTGAGCGGGGCCTTCGCACTCGCCGGCGAATCAGGCATCGGAGCGCTGACCATCCGCTCGCTCGCGCAAGC
Source organism: Leifsonia sp. Leaf336 (assembly GCF_001423695.1). Classification (GTDB taxonomy): domain Bacteria; phylum Actinomycetota; class Actinomycetes; order Actinomycetales; family Microbacteriaceae; genus Leifsonia. The sequence continues at coordinate 63,806 of NZ_LMOZ01000002.1, read as the reverse complement.
ACTCGGGGTCAAGCCGATGTCGCTGTATCACTATGTCGCCAACAAGGACGAGCTCCTCGACGGCATGGTCGACCTGGTTTTCAGTCAGATCGAGCTTCCATCGACGACGGGTCCCTGGCGTGAGGAGCTCCATGAGTGGGCGCATTCCGCACGGCGCGTGCTTGCCCGCAATTCGTGGGCGATAGCCCTGCTGGAGTCCCGAGCCACTCCGGGCCCGGCCACCCTTCGACACCACGACCGGATCGTCGGCGTTCTGCGCACGGCCGGCTTCCCGGTGGCCATGACCGCGCACGCCTATGCGCTGCTGGACAGCTACGTCTACGGATTCGCGCTCCAAGAGTCGGCCTTGCCGTTCAACCAGAGCACGGCCGCCCCCGCCGTCACGACCATCACCCGATCGTTCGGCGACGGCGACTACCCGTATCTCCGCGAGCTGGCCGCCGAGCACGTGCTGCAGCCGGGTTACGACTTCGGCGACGAATTCGAGTTCGGGCTCGCCATGATCCTCGACGGCCTCGCAGCCTCGATCCCCTCCCTCACAGCGGAAGGGCGATGACGGCCGAAGCGTTGGGTGCGGGCGAGCCGGGTGAGGGCATCGGAGTCAGAGTGAAACGACGTCCGTGAACCGTGTCAGCACCGCCGGCTCGGCCAAGTAGGCGCCGAGGCCCGAAGCGCCAGGCCCAGCCCGCCAGGCGCGGTAGGCGTCGTCATGCTGGAGCGACTCCCAGCGCTCGACCGCGATCACGTGGGCGGGGTCGGTGACGTCCGCGACGACCTGCACGCCGAGGCAGCCGTCGAACGCACGCGTGTCCGCGAGGATGTCGCGCAGCGCGCGCGGCCCGTCCTCGAGGTGGTCGGCCGCGAAGTGCAGGTCGAGGAGAGAGGTGACAGTCATGCGGGCGACGCTAGCACCCGGCCGATGATCCCCGCCGCGATCGCGCCCCCGGAGGCCTCACCCCAAGAAACCGTGCGACACCGAATACGACCGATCCGGCGATCAGCAGAAGCCCGGCCAGTCCGGCCGGCAGTGCCAGGTCCGAACCGGTCGCGGCCAACGACGTCGTCGCCGATGGAGCCGGCGGGTCCGCCGGTGTCGGTACGGGGTTCGCCGGCGTCGGTACCGGGGTGACGGCGTTGGATGTCGTGGACGCGGGGCCGGTCCCGACGGCGTTGGTCGCGGTCACCGTGAACGTGTACGCGTCTCCGTTGGTGAGGCCGGTCACGACGAGCGGAGAACCGGCGCCGGTCGCGGTCTGTCCGCCGTTGCCTGGCGTGGTCGTGTCGGTGGCAGTGACCGTGTATCCGGTGATCGCCGAGCCGCCATCACTGGCCGGAGGAGAGAACGCAACGGACGCCTGCCCGTTACCGGCGGTGGCCGAAACGCCCGTCGGTGCACCCGGGGGCGTAGCCGAGGTGATCACCGACACGGTGTTGCCGCCGTAGTCGGCCACGTACGCCGTGTCCGTGGTCGCGTTCTCCGCAACCCCGAACGGGACGCTGCCGACGGGCACGGTGGCGGTCACCGCATTGGTGGCCCCATCGACGATCGACACGGTGTTGTCGGACTGTGCGGCCACGTACACCGTGTTCGTCAGCTCGTTCACCGCGACCCCATACGGGCTGGTGCCGACGGTCACCGTGGCGGTCCTGACGTTGGTGGCCCCATCGATCACCGCCAGCGTGCCGGCTGCAAAGTTGGTCACGTACACGGTGTTCGTTGTCGCATTGACCGCCACCCCGTTCGAGAGGCCGTCGACCTGCACCGTGGCGGTGATCGTGTTGGTGGACCCGTCGATCACGAACAGTGAGGAGGTGCCAAGGGTCGATACGTAGACGGTGTTCGTGGTCGCATTCACCGCCACGTCGGAGGGGTTGCCGAAGAGGTTCACGGTCGCGGTCACCGTATTGGTGAGCCCATCGATCACCGACACCGTGTCGCTGCTCTGACTGGTCACGTACACGGTGTTCGTGGTCGCATTCACCGCCACCCCGTACGGGCCGGCGCCGACGGGCACCGTGGCGGTAACCGCGTGGGTGGCCCCATCGATCACCGACACCGTGTTGTCGCCGCTGTTGGTCACGTACACGGTGTTCGTGATCGGATTCACCGACACCGCTAGCGGGTTGCTGCCGACGGGCACGGTGGCGCTCACCACAGGGGCGGTGGCCGCCGAAGCCGGCATCGCCCCACCGAATACGACCAACGGCGCCGCCACGGCGAGCATGCCGACCAGCCGAGCCTGAATAGAACCACGGGTACGGTGCGGTGCGCTCAATACGTGACCTTCCTCAAACGATTTCATAACCCCAGTCGGCTGGGCCGCTGCCCTCTGCCCCCTAAACGAGCGCAGGCCGCCCGCTCTCCAAGACGCCACCACCGGCTAAGGAGGCGCCCGCAACGACCCGGCTTCCTGTGCGCTTCCGAAGGGTTCCGCACACGCCAGGGCGGTGTTCGGCGCGTACCGTCTGCCGCATGGTGACCACCGTGACGAACAACGACCTGAAACGACGCGGCGGCTGGCTTCCCGCCGGCCAGGACGAGCTGGAGGAGTGGCTGGAGGGACGACTCGACCGGCTGGGGGATCCGAACAAGCCGCTCCACCCCGTGATCCAGGACTTCAAGGAGCTCATCGAGACGGACGCGATCGTCCGGATGTACATGACGCGGATGATCGAGGAGGTGCCGAAGAGCCGCCAGTACAGCAAACGGCACATCGAGAGCGTGGACCAGTTGCTGCGTCTCATCGACGACGTCCTCACGACCGCGCCCGAGTTCAGCGAGGGCGGCATGGTCACCACCCCGTTGGCGGGGATCCTCGATTGGACGATGGCCACGACCTCCGGGATGGCCGCGTACCGGCACCCCGCGGTGAACGCCATGTTGAAGAAGGTCCTCGACGCCTGGCACGCCTACCTCGACAGCTCCGATTCGCTGTATGTGCTGAACGACTCCCCCCAGGGGTGGATGTCTGCTTCCGCGCAGAAAGCTGTCGGAATCGGGGACTTCCAGCACGACCTCGAGGACGAGCATTGGGGCTTCACTTCGTGGAACGACTTCTTCACCCGCCGCTTGACAGCCGACGCCCGCCCGGTCGCGGACCCCGACGACGACGCGGTCATCGTCAGCGCGTGCGAGTCCACCCCGTATCGCATCAGCCGGAATGTGCAGCGCCGCAGCGAGTTCTGGGTGAAGAGCCAGCCATACTCGCTGCAGGACATGCTCGCGAACGACGAAGCGGTCGACGAGTTCGTCCGCGGCACCGTTTACCAGGCCTTCCTCAGCGCTCTCAACTACCACCGCTGGCACAGCCCGGTGGCCGGCACGATCGTCCGTGCGTTCGTCCAGCCAGGCACCTACTTCTCCGAGGCGGACTCCGAGGGAGCGGAGGCGGTCGAGGCCCAGGTCTCCCAGGGGTACCTGGCCCACGTCGCCGCGCGCGCCATCATCCTCATCGAAGCCGACAACCCCGCCATCGGCCTCATGGCCGTCGTCCCGGTCGGGATGGTGGAGGTGTCCTCCTGCGTGATCGACGACGGCATCGTCCCCGGCGCGCACGTCGCGAAGGGGGACGAACTGGGGTACTTCCAGTTCGGCGGGTCGACCGAATGCCTGGTGTTCCGGCCGGGAGCCGTCGACCAGTTCTCGTTGGCCGCGCTCCCGCAGCCGACACCGGAGCAGTCGTCGGTCGTAAAGGTACGGTCGAGGCTCGCTGTCGCCCGTAGCAACTAGGCACGGAAGCATCCCGCGGAGCTCCCCGTCACCGGTCGAAGCGCCCGACAACGTGCAGCGATCAGGCGGCGAAGTGGTGGTTGATCACGTCCGCGGAATAGAGCGCGTCGGCGACGATGTAGCGAGGCATCCCCGCGAGCCGCACTGGCAGATCGCGGTCTCCCGGCGAGGCGGATGCGACGAGTTCAGACGGCCCCGAGCCTGGTGGCATGTGGGTCGTGCTCGAGAGCACCACGTAGACGAGGAAGATCACGAACCGTCTCCGCGGCTCCGGTCGCTCGTCGCCAGCCGGTATCTCAGGCTGCGATGAACGGTTCAGAACACACCCGGGGTCGACGCGAAGATGTCGAGCCCGAGCGAATGGGAGAGGAATCGCGCGGCGCGCTGCCCGCGGACGCTGTTGCCTGCGGGGTCGAGCCGCGGGGAGAAGGTTCCGAGTCCGCCCTTGCCTGGTGCGACCGTGACGATTCCGCCCGAGACGCCGCTCTTGGCTGGAATGCCCACCTCGAACAGCCAGTCACCGGAGAACTCGTACAGTCCGCTCGTGGCCATCACGGCGAGCGTGTCACGGCAGACGGAGGCGTCGATCACCTTCTCGCGGGTGATCGGGTTGACACCTCCATCAGCCAGAGTCGCCGCCATGACGGCAAGATCCTCCGCGGTCACCAGGAGCGAGCACTGTCTCGTGTAGACGTCGGTCGCCTGAATCGGGTCGAATTGCATCCGTCCATAACTTTGGAGGAGCCGGGCAATCGCCATATTGCGCTGGTTGGTGGCCGACTCCGATGCATAGACCTCGTCGTCGATCTCGAGCTGTCGCCCGGCGAAGCGTGAGAGCCCGCGATGTACGAAGTCCCACTTCTCTGCCGCCGTCGAGCCGGGCGCGAGGCTCGTCGTCGTGATCGCGCCGGCATTCACGAGCGGATTTCGTGGGTCACCGTCGCTCAACTCGAGGGCCATGACCGAGTTGAACGGGAGGCCCGTATTGTTCACGCCGACCCGGCGCGACACCTCGGAGTGGCCCAGTTCGTGGCAGACCAGCGCGAACACGAACACCTTCGAGATCGATTGGATCGAGAAGGCGTGGGCGGAGTCGCCCACACTGGTCGTCAGCCCGCCGACACTGCACACGCTGATGCCGAAGAGGGCCGGGTCCGCTTCGCCGAGCGAGGGGATGTAGTCGGCGACCTTCCCGTCATCCAGGCCGCGGTAACGTTCGTGGGCGGCTTCGATGAGCTCGTGGACTCGCTCGACAGCAGGAAGGGTGCCGGTGGAGACCACGTTTTCCGGCACGAGCACCTTGTCGGAATGGACGGCGTCGGTCGAGAAATCGGGCAGCGGAGTCTGTCGTTCGAAGTAGGCCATCTGGTCCTCCGTCATGATCGCCTCAGGGCGCCCGGGGCTGCCCCCGCAGGCTCATGATAGCTCGCGCGATTCGCAGTGCGGAGGGACTCGAATTCGACCTCGGGCTCCTCGCAGAGCCCGGTGCACGTCGTGGCGGCGTCCCGCTCGATCGCGCGGCCGACATCGAGTCGGCGGTCGACCGCTACGTTGCCATGACCCGCACGACCGGCGAACTCGTCATCCTCGACCCGTCCGATTACTGACTTCCCGCCCCGCTCCCCCCGCTGCGATACTTCGGAGGACCATCCGTCCGGCCACTGTGCCGACGCGGATCAGAAAGGCGGCCGCATGAACGGTGATCAGCTCTCGTTGCTCGGCGGCATCCTTATCCTCGCCGACCTCGCCATCCGCATCGCAGCTCTCATCATCGTGCCGCGCGACCGCAAGCCGACGGCCGCCATGGCGTGGCTGTTGGCGATCTTCCTCATCCCGTTCGTCGGCATCCTGCTGTTCCTGCTCATCGGCAATCCGCGCCTGCCGAAGAAGCGACGGGAGAAGCAGGACGAGCTGAACCGGATCATCACGGACCGCGCACAGGGCATCGAGCTCGTCGATGGGCCCGGGGCGTGGCCAGACTGGTTCGCGTCGCTCGTTCGGCAGAACCACGAGCTCGGCGCCCTTCCCGCGGTGGGCGGCAACGCGGCCACGCTGATCGGCGACTACCGCTCGTCGATCGACGCGATGACCGCCGACATCGAGAGCGCGAGCCGGTTCGTGCACGTCGAGTTCTTCATCGTGTCGTGGGATGCGACCACCAAGCCGTTCTTCGCCGCGATGGAACGAGCGGTGCAGCGTGGCGTGACGGTGCGCCTCCTCGCCGACTACGTCGCCTCCCGCCGGGCGGTCGACAGTGACAAGACGTTCGCCGAACTCGACCGCATCGGCGTGAAGTGGAGCTGGATGCTGCCGGTGCGCCCGTTCTCCGGCGAATACCAGCGGCCGGACCTGCGCAATCACCGCAAGCTGGTGGTCGTCGACGGCCTCGTCGCCCATATGGGGTCGCAGAACCTCATCGACCGCAGTTATAACACTCCCAAGAACCTGAAGCGCGGCCTCCAGTGGCAGGAGCTGATGACGCGGATCACCGGCCCGATCGTCGCCGAGACCAACGCCGTGTTCCTCTCGGACTGGTACCTCGAGACCGGCGAAATGCTCGGTTCGGATGCACAAGTCAGGGCGGTGGATGCGCCCGCCGACCGTTCCCCTGACGCGCTCGTCTGCCAGGTGGTCCCGAGCGGCCCGGGATACGGCGAGGAGAACAACCTGCGCCAGTTCCTGACGCTTGTCACTTCGGCGCAGCGGAAGGTCATCATCACGAGCCCGTACTTCGTACCGGACGAGGCCATGATGTACGCGATCACGACGGCCTGCCAGCGGGGACTGGAGGTGCAGCTCTTCGTCTCCGAGGTCGGCGACCAGGGCGCTGTCTGGCACGCGCAACGCTCGTACTACGAGCCGCTCCTGAGCGCGGGCGTGCAGATCTGGCTGTACCCGGCGCCGTACATCCTGCACTCGAAGCACCTCTCGATCGACGACGACGTCGCGGTGATCGGGTCGAGCAACATGGACATCCGCTCGTTCGCGCTCAACTCGGAAGTGACTCTGCTCGTGCACGGCCGGTCGTTCGTCGATCAGATGCGCGCGGTCGAGCAGGGCTATCGCGACGCCGGAAGGCAGCTGACACTCGAGGAGTGGAAGCGGGAGCCGAAGTCGGCCACCTTCCTGGATGGCGTCGCCCGGCTCACCTCCGCACTGCAGTAAGGGAAGCGCTCCGGCCGAACGCGCCTGCGTTCCCGCTGCCACGTCGTCAGCCGCGCGGGTCGAGGCGGTCGCCGCCATCAATGTAGACGCTGACTGGCTCATCCTGCGTCCACGCTGGCCTCGGTCCGTTGTGCGCAAAAGTCCGATCCCTCAGCACTCCTGATGTCGAACGGTGATATTCGTTGGGACACGGCCCATTGAATCGCGCCCAGATGAGCTGGAGGTTCCTCGGTGCGGAGCGGAGGTGACGCCGATGCCGCCTGAGGTCCCGACCATGAAGAAGGTCGCCGAAGTGGCGGGTGTCTCGCTCGGGACCGTGTCCAACTACATGAATCAGCCTTCTGTGGTCGCGCCCGCGACGCGGGAGAAAGTGCAGTCGGCGATCGACCGGCTCGGTTACATCCGAAACGCAGCCGCGCGCGACTTGAAGCGCCAGGGGAACGACGGCATTGGTCTCATCGTGCCCGACATCCTGAACCGGCTGTTCGTCGAGATCGCCCGCGGCGCGCAGCTCGCCTCCAACCGGGAGGGGCTGAGCCTCCTCCTGGCGAACGCGGTATACCGGTTCACGTCCTTCCACCCCCTGGCGACCGACGATCAGCAGGATCAGTACCTCGACGTCTTCGCCGAGGAGCGGGTCAGCGGAATCCTGTACGCCGCCATGAGCGATCCCACGGCCGGCATCAACCGCATACGCGGGCATGTCCGCCCGGTGGTCGTGATCAACTACGACCAGCCCGGCGACTGGTGCTCGGTACTCCTCGACAACCAGCAGGCCGGGAGGCTCGGCGGCGAGCACCTGCACGAGCGCGGCTTCCGCCGCGTCTACTTCGTCTCGCCTCACGACGTCGCCCAGCCGCTCGCCGACCGGCGCGCCGGCGCCCGCGACGCAGCGTCCCGGCTCGGGCTCGACCTCATCGAATTCACCGCCGACGGCCTCTGGTTCGACGACGGCCGCCGGGCAGCCGAGGAGATCCTCCGGAGCGCACCGCCGGGTGAGCGGCTCGCGTTCCTCGGCGCCACGGACGAGCTCGCCCTCGGTGCGCTCAGCGTGCTCCGCGAGCGGCCGGAGCTCCGCATCCCCGAGGACGTCGGCGTGATGGGCCTCGAGGGCGCGCACGACTGCCAGCCCTCCGACTGGGTGTCGCTCAGCTCCGTCACCGTCCCGGGCCACCGCATGGGCGAGGAGGCGATCCGCCTGGTGCTCGACGAGGCACGGCCGATGCACCGCCATGAGCGCCTGACGCTGCCCGTCACGATGCGCCAGGGCCGCAGCACCTGACGGGGTCCGCCTGAGCAACGCTCGTGGGTCCTATCAGGTGCGATCCAGTTTCGGTACGCGCCGCGGGTGGAGCACAAGGAACAGCGCGAGAAGCGCGACCACCGCTCCTGCACAGACGACGACCCCCAAGGAGAGCGCGGTTGCTCCGCCGAGCACCCCGGGCAGCGGTGAGATCAGGCCGCCGATCACCGAGTTGGCAAACCCGGTGATCGCGGCGGCGGTGCCCGCCCGTCCGTGGTGGTCCTTCAGGGTGAGTACTCCGACGCACGGGTTCGCGAACCCGGTGGTCGAGACGAAGACGAAACTCGCCGCGGCGATACCAGGGAACCCCGCATGGCTGACGCCGAGGATCACGAGTGCCGAGCCGGAGACCAGTAGCACGGCGAGAGCAGCGCCGAGCATCCACGCCGGCTCCAGGAATCGCATCAAACGGGCAGAGAGCTGCGCGGCGAACAGCAGACCGACAGCATTCACCGCGAACAAGGCGCCGAACTCCTGTGGAGTCAGCCCCAGGTCGCTCTGGAACACGAAAGGCGAAGTTGAAAGATACGTCACGACAGTGGCGAAGATCATGCTGCCGGTGATGGCCGCACCGACGAATACGCGGTCCCGAAGCACGGCACGAAGACGCGATAGCGACGTTGCGTTCTCCGGTGCCCGCTCGTTCCGCGCCGCCAGAGTCTCGGGAACGGCGAGCACGCAGACGACCAGGATGACGAGCCCATATGCGGCGAGCGCGGCGAAGACACCCCGCCAGGAGACGACGAGCAGGAGTTGAGAGCCGATCACGGGCGCGATGATCGGGGCGAGGCCGCTGATCAGCCCGATACGGGCGAGCATCCGCACAAGGCGGTAGCCGCCGAACAGATCCCGGACCATCGCCACGGCGACCACGGCGCTCGCGGCGGCGCCTAGACCCTGGCCGAAGCGTGCGAGGGTGACGACCGCGACGGTCGGTGCCGCGGCCACGGCGATACTCGAGAGCACATGAAGCGCTGTCGCGATCAGAAGCGGGCGCCGGCGGCCGAACGCGTCGCTCATGGGGCCTACCAGCAATTGACCGACACCCATCCCGATAGCGGTCGCGGTGAGAGTCAGTTGGACGGCGCCCTGCGTGACGCTCAGATCGTGTTGGACGCAACCACGGTCTGCGCCACGAGGGAAACTCGTTGCGCAAGTGCCTGGGCCAACCCTCTTGTCTTCGCAGCCACCTCTCGCTACCATCCGATCAATTGTTGCAATAATCGACAATTTGTTCCATTTATCGGAATGCGTCCTTACAGAGAGGTATCGGATGCTGCATCCCACTCACTCCCCCCGTCAGCGGCGGCGAAGCCGGGTCGCCCTCGCCGGACTCATCGGTGCCACAGTTCTCGTCATGTCCGCGTGCTCGTCTCCATCCGCATCCAGTTCGAAGATCGACCCGAACGCGGATGCCAAGAGCGTGAGCGGCACCATCACCGTCATGGTCCCGCCCGGAGAGCTCACCCCAGCGAACATCGCGGAGTTCAACAAGGAGTACCCGAAGGTCACGGTCAAACAGATCGACGAAGACCCCGTCAAGCTGAAGGCGCTGCAGGCCGCCGGGGATCCGCCCGACATCTGGCGCCCTACCGGCCCGCAGATCCCTGCGCTCGTCGCTCAGGGGCAGTTGCTCGACCTGACCACGGCGCTGCACGTCGCCGGCGTGGATGACTCGTCCACCTACCCGGCCGCACGTCTCTACACCGTGAAGGGCAAGCAGTACGGGGCCCCGAAGGACTGGTCTCCCGACTTCACGATCTTCGTCAACAACAAGCTCTTCGAGAAGGCGGGGATACCCGTACCCGACCCGAAGGTGCCGATGTCGTGGGCTCAGATCGGCGACCTCGCCCGGAAGCTCACCGTCTCGTCCGGAGGCGCGACATCGCAATTCGGGCTTACCGGCTCGTGGGAGCTGCTCGGCCCGGCTCGGACCATCCAAGTTGCTCTGGCCGAGAGCGGCGAGTCGCTCTACGCGAAGGACGACAAGTCGATCCGGCTCGCCTCCAACCCGCACGCCGTGAAGGCTCTGCAATTCATCGCCGATCTCGCCAAGGACGGCGCGACTCACAGCCCCCTCAATCCGTCGGCGACGTGGGGAGGCGACGAGTTCATGAAGGGCACTGTTGCCATGGCCAACTACGGATACTGGTTCAATGCGTCCATCGACTCCGGCAAAACAGCCGTGGGAACCGACTACACCCTGCTGCCCGCGCCGTACTGGAACGACCCGAGCTCACGGATCGACCCGACGGTCAGCGCCACCGGCTGGGTGATCTCTTCCAAGACGAAGAACGCCCAAGCCGCCTTCGAACTCCTGAAGTGGTATCTGGCCGGACCGCAGGCGGTCGAGCGAGCACAGGCAGGCTGGGGTTATCCGGCACTCAAGTCGAACACCAAGTACCTGCCCCACGACACCGCCGTCGACAAGCAGGTCCTCGATGTGGTCGATTCCGACGCGAAGGTGTCGCCGTCGCTTCACTTCAACCAGTACTACGACGACGGAGCGTTCACCAACAGCTACAACAAACACCTGCAGGAGTACATCAAGGGCCAGATCGACATCAAACAGTTCGCGAGCGAAATTCAGAACGACGTGAACGGGACGATCGCCGACGGAGTCTCCGCGATCGGTTGATCGGCAGCGGGGCGGGCACGGGACATCGTGTCCGCCCCCCATCCCCACAGATCACACGACAGGCATGGATCACATGACGCTACTCAGGACTCGCGCGCCGCTGGCGGAGCGCTCACCACACGAAGCAACCCCGCCGTCCACCCGGCGGACGGATTTCCGGAGCCGCAACGACGCGAAGTGGTTCCGCCTTCTCACTCTTCCCTGGCTCGCCGGTTTCGTCCTGCTGGGAGCAGCACCGCTGGCCGTCGGGCTCGTCATCTCGCTGACGAACTACAACGGCATCAGCCCCGACCTCGCCCGGTTCGTCGGCGTGAACAACTATCTTCGGGCGTTCAGCGACCCGAACGTCGCGGAGGCCGCGGTGCGCACCGTCGTCTTCGTCCTCTGCTACGTACCACTGAGCTTCCTGATTGCGCTCTCCTTGGCGCTGCTCATCAACGCAGGGCCCCATGTTCGCGGCGTGTTCCGGTCCCTCTACTACCTGCCGAGCGTCGTCCCGGTGGTGGGCGCCGCCTACATCTGGCGTGCGATGTTCAATCAAGACACGGGAGTGATCAACTCGGCGCTCCGAGCGATCAACCCGCAATGGGGAGTCGCCTGGTTCGCCGACTTCGCCACCCCTTCCCTCGTCTCCATGTCGTTGTGGCTGGGGCTCGGGCTCGGCACCGTCATGTACCTTGCCGCGTTGCAGAACGTCCCGGCCGAGCTCGAACAGGCTGCATTGGTGGACGGGGCCGGGTACTTTTCGAGGCTCCGGCACATCGTGTTCCCGCTCATCTCGCCGGTCGCGTTCTTCCAGATCCTGCTGGCACTGATCTACGCGCTCGGCGTGGTGGTCGAGCCCATCCTGCTGGCGACGTCGTCGCCGCTCTCTCCAGCCAACGTGCCGAACGACAACGTGCTGCTTCCCGTGTACACGTACCAGCAGATGTTCACCGACCAACGCTTCGGCTACGCATCCGCGCTTCTCTGGATCACCTTCGCGGGGTCCGTCATCGTCACCCTGCTGCTGTTCGCCACGCGACGCTTCTGGGTCTACAGCGAAAGCGGGAACGTCTGATGAGCGGAATCCGAATCGGCCGCGCCCGATACACGCCGGGCGCACGGAGGCGTCCCTTGATCGTGCCCCTCGTCGTGATCGCCATCGTCCTTCTGGCGCCCATCGCCGTGCTCGCGGGGATCAGCTTCTCGCGCGACGCATCAGCCGGCTCCGGCTTGGGGTCCGTCGACAACTTCGTGGTCGCGTTCGCACGGATGGACGTCCTCCGGTACGCGTGGAACTCGGTCGTGATCGCCGTGGTCTACACGGTGCCCGTAGTGGCGTCCAGCTTCTTCGCCGGCTATGCGTTCGCCCGCCTGAAGGCGCGCGGATCCAGGGCACTTTTCGCCATCATCGTCGCCACGATGCTCGTTCCAATCTTCGTGTACATCATTCCGTTGTTCGTGCTCTACTCCCGCCTCGGCCTGACCAACACCGTGGTCCCTTGGCTGCTCTGGGGGATTGCCGGGAACGCGTTCTACATCTTCCTCTTCCGCCAATTCTTCGACTCGTTCCCCCAGGAGCTGGAGGAGGCCGCGATGATCGACGGTCTCGGCCGCTGGGGAATCATCACGAAGATCGTGCTGCCGAACTCCCGGACAGCCATCGCGACGGTGACGATCCTCGCCATCACCTACATCTGGGGCGAGGTCCTGGTGCAGAGCATCCTGCTTTACAGCGAACCGGCCCAGACGCTGTCTGTCCGGCTTGCGACCGGAGTGCTGAACACGCAGGGCAATGCGGTTCTCACCGGTCCGACTCTCGCCGCAGTACTGCTCTATGTGCTGCCGCCCATCGTCGCCTTCATCGTCTTCCAGCGCCAGATCCTGCAAGGCGTTGCGACGTCGGGTCTCAAGTAACGAGACGAATCGCCTCTCGCGCCGCGAACGCCTCGGCGACGGCCCGATCACCACGTTCGCGGTCCTCCGCTCCGTGGGGGTAGAAGCCACGGCCCGTCTTCACTCCGAGGTCACCGCGTGCGACGCTCTCCTCGAGGAGGACGGGCCGCTCGCTGTCGTCGAGGGTGGGGAAGATCTGCTGGCACACCGCGCGCCACACATCGAGGCCGCCGCGATCCATCGTCAGGAACGGTCCCGCTGCCACCCAGCGCGGCGCGAGGCAGTCCGTCATGACGAGATCGACGATCTCCGGAGAGGCGATGTTCTCACTCACGATGTTCATCGCCTCCCGGACGAGCGCCGCCTGAAGGCGATTGGCGACGAAACCCGTGGACTCCCGCTCCAGCACCACGACCGATTTGCCGGCGCCGGCCAGCGCGGAGCGCACCTTCTCGACCGCGGCCGCCGCGCTCCGACCGCCGGGGACGAGCTCGACCAGGGGCACGACATCCGCCGGGTTGAAGAAGTGAGCGATCACAAGGCGCGTCTCATCCTGCAAGCCTTGCGCGAGCCGGCTGGGGACGAAGGTGGAGGTGTTCGAGGCGATCGGTGCGGCGCTGTTGACCCGCTCGATCTCACGGTACAAGGCGTGCTTCGCATCGAGGTCCTCGAAGATCGCCTCGAAGATGACATCGACACCGTCCACGGCATCGGCCACGCTTGCGCATGCCACGGGGCCGTCCGCGGCTGCCGCCGGAACCGCCGCAGCCGGATCGTAGAATCTCACGGCGTAACCGGCCCGCGACAACACGCGGATGATTCCCTGTCCCATGAGGCCGGCCCCGAGAACGGCGCACTCGAGTGTCCGGGGGGACGTCTCATCGTCAGAGTTCTGCATGCTCGTGAATCCTTTCGGTCTGTTCCGAATCGGCGTCTTCTGAGCGAGCGGGAGGCGCCAGCATGACCCACTCGTTCGGGTGCAGGTCCACCGCGTCGAAAGTCGCCCCCGTCACCAGGTCTCGCCCGGAGAGGGCCGTCGTGACACGCTCGGCTCCGTGGTTCAGCACGACGATCGAGTCCTGGCGTTCGACGATCTCGATGGTCCCGGGCAGGCCGGCGTGCGGGAGGTCGACTCCCGCTTCGGCGAGCAGCCACGCAGCGATCGTCTCGACGCCGCTGCCGCTGGGAAGCGTGGCGAGATAGTAGCCGACGCCGTCGCCGAAGCGGTTCGACGTGAGCGCCGGTTCTCCGCGCCGCCGTCCGTGACCGAACCTTGCGCGCGGCCTGGCACCCTGGAGCACCAGCTGCTCGGCCAGATACCGCCCGACGAACTCGCCCGGTTCGCCATCCGCTGGCGCTTCGCTCTCCCCGGGCCCGCCTTCGCCCGGATCATCGGCGCGGAGCGCGAGCGCCCCGAACTCCACGCTCGTTGCGCCGAGGACGTCCCGGAGCAGGGTCTGGAACCCTCCGACACGGAAACCGTTGTTCTCATCGACGATGTCCGTGTACGGGGTGACCAGAAAGTGCCCACCGCTCTCGACGAACGACGTCAGGTTGGAGGCGCCGCGCTCGGTGAGAAGGTACAGCATCGGCGCGATGACGATCCGGTAGCGGCTCAGGTCGCTCTCCGGGTGCACGAAGTCGACAGGGATGTGCAGGCCGTGGAGGGCGTCATACCACTGCGCGCTCACCTGGTCGTAGCCGATCGAAACCGGCAGGTCGGCGCTCTCCAGCGCCCACCACGCGTGCCAGTCGAAGACGATCGCGACGCGTGCGCCGATGCCGGTGTCGCCGGTCAGCGACAGCTCGGAGAGGTCACGGCCGAGCCGGGTGATCTCCTGCCAGACCCGGGTGGCGGTCCCGGCGTGCGGGAGCATCGCGCTGTGGAACTGCTCCGCTCCGCGCGGCGACTGCCTCCACTGGAAGAACAGAGCCCCGGCGGAACCCCGAGCAATACCCTGAATGCTTTGCGCGGCCAGCTGGCCGGGACTCTTCGGTGCGTTGGACGGCCGGAACAGCACCGCCTCGGTCGCCTGCTCCATCGTGAGCCACGGCTGCCCAGGACGAAGGGAGCGCATCAGGTCATCAGCGAAGGCGGAAGATCGGTACGCGAACGGCTCGTTCGGGTCGGGATAGACGTCATTGGAGACGATGTCGACCTCCTCGGCCCATCTCCAGTAGTCCGCTCCCGGGAATGGGCCCATGAAGTTCGTCGTAATCGGCGCGGTGACACCGTGCTTGCGCAGGATGTCCCGCTCCATGACGTAGAGGTCGAGAAGCGCGTCGCTGCTGAAGCGCTTGAAGTCGAGCAGCGCCGACGGGTTGCGCGAGTACGGCGCGGTGCGCAGAGGCAGGATCTCGTCGAATCCTCCGACGATCTGCGACCAGAAGGCCGTTCCCCACGCGCGGTTGAGAGCCTCGACGTTGACGTACTTTTCCTCGAGCCACCGCCGGAACGCGTCGCGGGCGTTGTCGGAGTAGTCCTGCGCCACATGGCAGCCGTACTCGTTGTTGACGTGCCACATGACGACGGCAGGATGATGCGCGTACCTCTCGGCTATCGCCTCCACGAGTTCGCCGGCGAGCCGGCGATAGCTGGGCGACGTCGGCGCGTAATGCTGACGGCTGTTCGGGTAGAGCGTCCGACCGTGCTCGTCGACCGGCAGGATGTCCGGATACGCCTTGACGGCCCACGGTGGGGGCGACGCCGTGGCGGTGGCGAGGTCCACGCCGATTCCGGCATCGTGAAGCATCCCGAGGATGGTGTCGAGCCATTCCCAATCGAACGTCCCCTCAGCGGGCTGGATCCGCGACCAGGAGAAGACGCCGACGGTGACGAGAGTGACCCGTGCCTCTCTCATGAGGCGGATATCTTCCTCCCACACATCGCGTGGGAACTGCTCAGGGTTGTAATCCCCGCCAAAGTACATCGTGGGTCTCCTCTTATCGTGCGGCGGCGCACCCTCCCATCCCACCTCCTTTTGCCCGCCAAGACGACTCCTGCGCACTGGTTGCGCAACACCCGCCGGACGAGGCGACAAGCCTCATCGACTCCAGTAGGGTGTGCCGGGCGCGGCGGAAGGAGCATCAGCATGCGGTCGGAACGAACTCAGGCGACCCGGTCCGAGGAGGAGCTGGCGATCGACGATCGTCACGTCGATGGCCCGCACGGACCCATCCCCATCCGGGTCTACCGCCGAGGCGGCGCTCAGAGTGATCCCGGTTTGGTGTGGCTGCACGGCGGAGGATGGGCCGCGGGTGACCTCGCCATGCCCGAGGCGGATTGGGTCGCCCGGTCGATCGCGGCGCGCGGCGTTGTCGTCGTCTCGGTCGACTACCGGCTCGCGGTCGACGGCGTCCATTTCCCCGTGCCACTGGACGATGTCGTCGCAGCATTCACGTGGACACGAGCCAACGCGGAGAGCTTGGGGGTGGAGCCCTCCCTGCTCTCCCTCGGAGGCGCGTCAGCCGGCGGCAATCTCGCTGCCGGCGCCGCCCTCCGGCTTCGCGACGAAGGATCTGAGCAGCCGTGGCGGATCGTCCTCGCGTACCCCATGCTGCACCCGCATCTCCCCGAGCTGAGCGCAGAGCTGGCGCCCAAAGTGGCGGCCCTCCCGGTCGAGGACCAGGTCTTCGATCCCGTGTCCGTGGACCGGATGACTCTCAACTATGCGGGGAGCCGGGAGGCTCTGGATGACCCCCACGCCTTCCCGGCCAACGGTGACCCGACGGGCCTTCCGCCGCACGTGATCGTGAATTCGGATGCGGACTCCTTACGGGCGTCGGCGGAGGCGTACGCCGCTCTTCTCGCGACCAGTGGTGTCAGCGTGTACTCGGCCTATGAGCCCGGCACGAAACACGGTCACATCAACCAACCGGAGGAGCGCGCGGCGGAGAGCACGCTGGAAGTCTTCCTCCGAGCGCTCACCTACTGACCCGGAACTCGACGATCGTTCTGGACGAGCACGTCGCCCCGGGCGCGAGCAGCACCTCGTCCTGGTATCGAGTGAGCGGTTCGAGTGCGATGGTGTCCCACGAGCCGATGCCCGCACCGCCCTGGAGGGAGTAGTTCCACCAGATGCCGAGGTACGGGTGGGCTTCGAGATCCACCCGCATCAGGACCTCGAGCCCATCCGCCGCAGTCAGGATGACAGTCGGGTCCGTGAGGCGGACGGCCGCATTGCCACTCGTGCCGTCGGCGTCGGGAGGGATCGTTCCAGGGACATCGGCCGGACCGAGCGACGGCCCGCGCACCGTGAGCGAACCGCCGCCGAAAGCGTCCCGGCGGAAGCACGGGTGCTCCCCCGGGCTCACCGGGCGGCCATCGGCACCCAGGTTCTGCAGCTCGGACGAGACGATGACCGTGGCGTCCCGGACCTCGACCCGCCGGCGAAGCGCGATCGGC
The DNA here is from genome assembly GCF_001423695.1 of Leifsonia sp. Leaf336. Taxonomy (GTDB): domain Bacteria; phylum Actinomycetota; class Actinomycetes; order Actinomycetales; family Microbacteriaceae; genus Leifsonia. Next base: position 46,687 of record NZ_LMOZ01000002.1, on the reverse strand, counting down.
TCCGACGACAGCCGAATTTCGGCCTCGACGTGCGTGGCGCTTTGCGACCGGACGCGCCAGGACCTCCTGACCGCCTCGCCGTGGAAATAGGCGGGAGGGCGACCCGGGCGGTCAGGAAGCCCCGCGTTGGGGCTCATCTCGAACCAGCCGCCATGGAGGATCGCCTCCAGGCGTTCGGCGGACGGCTCCCCCGGTTCGCCGAGTTCACCGAGCTCACTGCCCGGCGCGAGTTCCGTCGTCCACAGCAACTCACGACCGCCGGCGATCAGGCTGACGAGCGTCATGCCGCGTTCCGGCTCCACCCCTACGCGGACAGTCTCATTGCTGAGGATCATCGTCACACCCGTCTCTATGCGGGGCCGGTGTCACTCGCGGTGGCGCGATCCAGCACCTGCAGGATGTGCTCGTAGCCGCGTCCGGTCGCGCGGGTCATCCCGAGTTCGCAGGTCCGATTCGACGATGCATAGGCTTCACCGCGCATCCCGGCGGCTTCCGCCGCCTCACGCGCGGTGGCGGAGGCGGTCAGTTCGGGGTGCAGCATCCCGCGGTCTCCCGCGAAACCGCAGCAGTTCCACTCATCGGGCACCAGCACCGATTCCGCAGCCGCGGCGCCGACACGTCGAAGCGCGCCGTCCAGCCCGAGCTGAACTGCCGAGCACGTGGGATGGAGGACGACGGAAGCGACCTTGTTCTCACTGGGAGGCAGTTTGGGCAGCACCTCGGAGTCCACGAAGGCGACAGCATCCACCACCGCGATGCCCGCTTCGCCGGCGGCATCGAGCAAGACTCGCAAGCCTTCCGTGCAGGATGACGCGTCCGAGACGACGGGAATCGCTCCGTCGAGGGTGGCGCGCCGCAGGGACTCGCGGACGCGCTCCTTCATCACGGCATACCCGTCGGTCATCCCTTTCGATTTCCACGGAGTGCCGCAGCAGAGGCTCGCGATGTCCGACGGCGTCGAGACCACCACCCCGGCTCGTTCGCACAGTCGAAGGAAGGACTCCGACACGCCGGACTCGCCGACCGGACCGAACATGGTGTTGGTGCAACTGGGGAAGTAGACCGCGATCGGATCATCCGCGCGGATCACCCGACGCCGACGGCCGCCCTGAGGCAGGTCCGCCGAGTAGGACGGGACGACGTCCGCCCCGAGCGCGGCACGTCCCACCGCGGTGACCGCCCTGGGAAGAGCCGCCGGGAGCGCATCGGCGACCGTCATCGCGATACCGCCGACCCTGCTGGTGGTCCCCCACGTCAGGGCCGCCGCCTTCCAGCCCGCCTGCGCGACGGCCCCGGCGCTCTCGGCGCGCAGGCGACGCACGAGGTCGCCCGTGTTGATCAGGACGGGGCACGCCGTCTGGCACATCCCGTCGACGGCGCACGTCTGAACGCCGTCGTACTCGTATTGCTCCCGCAGCTCGCGCACCAGCTGCGCGTCACCCGCGGCTTCCGCCGCGGCGAGCTCCCGTCGCAGCACGATGCGCTGACGCGGCGTCAGGGTGATGTCCCGGCTGGGGCATGCCGGTTCGCAGTAGCCGCACTCGACGCAGCGGTCGACCTCGTCCTCCACAGGCGGCGCGATCTTGAGATCGCGCACGTGGGCGCCGGGATCCTCGTTGAGGAGTACCCCTGGGTTCAGCATTCCTGCCGGATCGAACAGCCGCTTGATGTCGCGCATGACGTCGTACAGCTCGTCGCCGTACTGTCTGCGCACGAACGGCGCCATGATCCGGCCCGTGCCGTGCTCGGCCTTGAGAGTGCCCCCGTGCGCGAGGACCAGCTCGACCATGTCGTCGGTGAACGCCTCGTACCTGGCGAGCATCCGCGGGTCGTCGAACCGCTCGTTGAGCATGAAGTGGATGTTGCCGTCTTTCGCGTGCCCGAAGATGACGCAGTCCTCGTATCCGTAGCGGTCGAACAGCCGGATGAGTTCCTGGCACGTCTGGTACAGCCGGTCGACCGGGACGGCGATGTCCTCGAGGAGAGCGGTGGTGCCCGAGGGGCGATTTCCCGCGACGAGCGTGTAGAGACCTTTCCGGATGTGCCAGAGCTGCGCACGACGCCCGGCGTCCGAACTGAGCTCACCGGGCGCTGCGAGGTTCACGGCGTCGAAGAGCGCGGGCGCGCCCGCGAGCCGATCGGCCAGCTCTGCAGCGGAGGCCTCCTGATACTCCACGAGCAGTGCAGCATGGTCTGCGACAGTGAGCGCGCGCAGCTCCTCTGTGGCCTCCGGATCGCGCTGGGCCACGCGCAGGCTGGTGGCGTCGAGGAGTTCGACCGTAGCGAACCCCGCGGCGACGAGCTCAGGGAGCGCCGACGTCGCGGCGGCGAGATCGTGGAACAGCAGGAGCCCGGTCGCGACGTGCGGCTTGACCGGAACGGTGTCGAAGGTCGCCTCCGCCACGAAGGCGAGGGTTCCTTCGCTGCCGATCACGAGGTGCTCGAGGATCGCGACCGGCCGGTCGTGGTCGAGGAACGAGTTGAGTCCGTAACCCATGGTGTTCTTGATCGCGTACAGCGACCGGATGCGGTCCGCCCACTCCGGGTTGCCGCGCACGCGGTCACGCAGCTCTTCCAGCCCTGCGGCGAGCGCCGGTTCGGTGGCGCGGAGCACGGCATCCGCATCCGGCGCGCCGGTGTCGATGACGGTACCGCTGGGCAGCACCAGCACGGCGGAGCGGAGCGTCCGGTAGCTGTTCGCAACGATGCCGCAGGCCATGCCGCTGGAGTTGTTCGCCACGACGCCGCCGATCGTGCAGGCGATCTCGCTCGCTGGGTCGGGGCCCAGTTTGCGGCCGTGCCTGGCCAGTCGCGCGTTCACCATGCGCACGGTAGCGCCCGGCTCGGCCGTGACCGCGTTACCGGCGTCCTGCACCCGGATCGAGCGGAAGTGGTGGCGCGTGTCGACCAGGATGCCGGCCGTGCCCGCCTGCCCGCTGAGGCTGGTGCCGCCGGACCGGAAGGTCATGGGCACGCCTCGCTCGCGGCTGACGCGGAACAGTGCGGCGACCTGATCGGTGGACGACGGGGACGCGACCACCTGGGGCGTCAGCAGATAGTGGGACGCGTCGTGCGCGGAGCCCAGTCGGTCGGTCGCGCGTGCGGCGACGGTCGCCCCGGTCGCTTCGAGGGCGGCGACAAGGGACGGGTCCACCGGGTCGAGGCGCGGTCGCGGCGAGAGCCGGACGTCAGTGAGACTCACGCGACACCGTCGATCCGCTCGAGCCGACGAGGAAGTCCAGGTCCGCGCCCTTGTCGGCCTGCAGCACGTGATCGACGTAAAGCCGTTCCCAGCCGCGCCGCGGGTTCGCGTACGCGCTGACTGTGGCGTCGTTCGGGATGCGCGCGGCGAGCTCCTCCGCCGGTACGTCGAGGTCGAGGCGGCGGTTGCGCACGTCCAGCTCGATCCAGTCACCCGTCCGCACGAGCGCCAGCGGGCCGCCGGCCGCCGCTTCCGGAGTGACATGCAGGACGACGGTGCCGTAGGCGGTTCCCGACATGCGGCCGTCGCAGATCCGGACCATGTCTCGGACGCCCTTCTCGAGCAGCTTCTTCGGGAGCGGCATGTTGGACACCTCCGGCATGCCCGGATACCCCTTCGGCCCGCAGCCCCGCAGCACCATCACCGAGTTCTCGTCGATGTCGAGCTGGGGGTCGTCGATCCGGGCATGGAAGTCCTCGATGCTGTCGAAGACGACCGCCTTACCGCGGTGCTTGAGCAGGTGCGCCGAGGCGGCGGCCGGCTTGATGATCGCTCCCCCGGGGGCGAGGGAGCCGCGCAGCACGCTGATTCCGGCGGCCGGCTGCAGAGGCGTCGCGCGCGGGGTGATGACGTCCTCGTCCCAGATGCGCGCATCCTCCAGGTAGTCGACCAGGGGTCGGCCGGTGATGGTGAGGGCGGCCGGATCGAGCAGGTCTCGCACTTCGCGCAGCACCGCGAGGAATCCCCCGGCGCGCTGAAGGTCGTCCATCAGGTACCGACCCGCCGGCTGGAGGTTGACGAGCAGCGGCACCTCGGCGCCGATCCGGTCGAAGTCGTCGATGCTCAGGTCGATGCCGAGACGTCCGGCGATCGCCAGCAGGTGCACAACTGCATTCGTCGACCCGCCGATCGCGGCGAGCGCCACGATCGCGTTGTGGAAGCTTGCGCCGGTCAGGAAGCTGCTCGGACGGCGGCCTTCCGCGACGAGCTGCACCGAGAGCCGCCCGGTCTCGTGGGCCGCCTCCAGGAGCCGGCTGTCCGGAGCCGGCGTGCCCGCGAGGCCCGGTAGCACGGTGCCGAGCGCCTCCGCAACCAACGCCATCGTCGATGCCGTGCCCATCGTGTTGCAGTGCCCCTTGCTGCGGATCATCGACGATTCGGACTTCAGGAACTGCTGCTCGCTGAGCGTTCCGGCCCGCACCTCTTCGCTCAGCCGCCACACATCGGTGCCGCAGCCCAGCGCCTCCCCGCGGAAGTGCCCGGTGAGCATAGGCCCGCCCGGGACGACGACCGCGGGCAGGTCGACGGAGGCCGCCGCCATCAGCAGCGACGGGATGGTCTTGTCGCAGCCGCCGAGGAGCACGACCCCGTCGATGGGGTTGGCGCGCAGCATCTCCTCCGTGGCCATCGCCGCCATGTTTCGCCACAGCATCGCGGTGGGCCGCACCTGGGTTTCGCCCAGCGACACGACCGGGAGCTCGAGAGGAATGCCGCCGGCTTCGTAGATACCGTTCTTCACGGATTGCGCAACTTCGGTGAGGTGGGAGTTGCAGGGTGTGAGATCCGAAGCAGTGTTGGCGATGGCGATCTGGGGGCGGCTGTCGAAATCGTGGGGCAGTCCGCGGCGCATCCAGGCCCGGTGGATGTAGGAGTTGCGATCGTCTCCGGAGTACCACTCCGAACTGCGAAGGTTCGACGCCATTGTTCCAACTTTCGGAAGTGTGGTCTAGATAATGAAACTGTTTGCTAGCATAGGCGATCGACGAGGAGGACACCAATGCCACGCACACCGGCGGCCATCGACGGCGACGAACGCCTGGTCGGCACGGACCGCGTGCTCGCCGTGCTCGTCGAACTGGCTGGACTCCCCGCCGGCGCCACCCTGGACGACATGGCGCAACGCACCGGCAACCCCAAACCGACGGTGCACCGAGCGCTCGCTTCACTGAAGCGCTCGGGGCTCGCCACCCAGGACGGCCGGGGGCACTACATCCTCGGAGACGAGTTCCTCCGTCTGGCGTTCGCCCACCATGAGGCGCGGCCCGACCATGTTCGCGTTCGCCCCATCCTCGACCGGCTTGCCGAGCGGTTCGGGGAGACCATCCATTTCGCCGTGCTCGATGGCACCGACGTGGTGTACCGCGACAAGGTGGATCCGAGCGGCGGGGCGGTACGGCTGACGTCTACGATCGGCGGACGCAATCCCGCGCACTGCACCGGCGTCGGCAAAGCTCTGCTGGCGACCCGGCTCCGCACACTGGACGACGTCCAAGCGTGGATCGGAGAGCGTGCACTCGAGCAGCGCACCCCGACCACAGCGACAACGGCGGACGAGCTACACGCCCGGCTCGTCGAGACCCGGCAACGCGGGTACGCCATCGACGACCAGGAGAACGAGGCGGGCATCAACTGCATCGCCGTCCCGGTCTACCTGAGCTCCCCCACCAGACCGTCCGGTGCGATCAGTGTGAGCGCCGTCGCCTACCGGACCCCTCTCGAGACCCTGGTGGAGGCGGCCGAGGATATCCGGCGCATCGTCGCCCAGACGAACGGCGGTCGGGAGGAGAGCGCGTGAACAGCGGGCTGGTCACGGCGACGGCCGATTCCTACTTCCTGGGCGAAGGCCCGCTCTGGGACCCCGTGCGATCACGCCTTCACTGGGTCGACATCCCAAGCGGCGCGGCACTGGAGGGCACTCTCCTCGACGACGGGACGATCCGCGTGGCCGACCGCCTGGTCGTCGACGACACCGCGGGGGCCGTAGCGGTGTCCGAGCGCGGCGAACGACTGATCGCGGGTGGTCATCGCCTCCTCGTGGTCGGCTTAGACGGTCGGATCACCCCCTCCTCACCGCTGATCGACGGGCCGAGACGCTTCAACGACGGCAAGCCCGACCCGGTCGGGCGCTTCGTCGTTGGCACCCTCTCGCTCGACGGCCCCTCGGAGGCTGAACTCCTGATCCAGATCCATCGGGATGGAACCACCCGCGTCATCGACGACGACCTCACGCTGTCCAACGGGCTCGCCTGGTCCGCAGACGGGAGCGTGCTGTACAGCGTCGACACGGAGCGCCGGATCGTCTTTCGTCGCAGCTACGACGTCGCGACCGGGGAGACCGGGCCGCGGTCGGTCTTCCTGACCTTCGATGAGGGCTACCCGGACGGCATGACGATCGACGCCGAGTCCCACCTCTGGATCGCGATCTGGGGGCTGGGCGAGGTGCGCCGTCATGCACCCGACGGCCGGCTCGTCCAGACCATCCATGTGCCGGCGCCGCACACGTCGAGCGTCGCTTTCGCCGGGCCTGACCTCGAAACGCTCGTGATCACCACAGCCACGCAAGACCTGAAGGAGGATCTGCTCGCCGCGTTCCCCCTCTCCGGGCGCATCTTCACCGCACGTCCGGGAGTCCGTGGGCTGCCCCAACCTCTGTGGGCGGGTCCAGCCGATCCCCCTCCGACCGAGTAAAGGAAGCAATGAAACTCCTCCGCATCGGCGCGTTCGGCGCCGAGAAGCCCGCCGCCCTCGTCGACGACCACAGCTACGTCGACCTGTCGGATGTCGTGTCGGACTTCGACGAACCGTTCTTCGCCCACGACGGCATCCGCACGATCCGGCCCGTCGTGGCGCAGCGGATCGAACGCGGTGAGATCGAGCAGCTCGACGGCCAGCGCATCGGCGCCCCGATCGCGCGGCCCCACCAGATCATCTGCGTCGGCCTGAACTACTCCGACCACGCCGCCGAGACCGGTCAGGCCGTGCCGTCCGAACCGATCCTGTTCACGAAGTCCCCGAACACGCTCGTCGGGCCCAATGACGACGTGCGCATCCCGCGCGGCTCCACCAAGCCCGACTGGGAGGTCGAGCTCGGCATCGTGATCGGCAAGCGGACGAGCTACCTGGACTCCGTCGAGCAGGCTCGGGAACACATCGCCGGCTGGACGCTCGTCAACGACGTCTCCGAGCGCGCCTTCCAGATGGAGCGCGGCGGCCAGTGGCTCAAGGGCAAGTCCGCAGAGACCTTCAACCCGGCCGGACCCTACCTCGTCACCCAGGACGAGATCGCGGACGTCAACGACCTGGGCATGTGGCTGGACGTCAACGGCACCCGCCGGCAGACCGGATCGACGGCGACGATGATCTTCGACCCGTTCTTCATCGTGCACTACATCAGCCAGTTCCTGGTGCTCGAGCCCGGAGATCTGATCAACACCGGCACGCCGCCCGGGGTCGGCATGGGCTTCCGCCCGGAGATCTGGCTGCAAGCCGGCGACGTCATGGAGCTCGGGATCGACGGACTCGGCGAGCAGCGCCAGACCGTGGTCGCGCCGCGATGAAGGCGTTCGTGGTCCGGGCCCCCCGCGTCGCCGGGGTGGAGGACGTCCCCGACGCCATCGCTGGCCCCGGTGAGGTGCTGATCGACGTCAAGCGAGCAGGTGTCTGCGGCACGGACATCGAGTTCTATACCGGCGAGATGCAGTACCTGCACGAAGGTCACGCGCACTTCCCGATCCGACTGGGTCACGAATGGATGGGCGTGGTCAGCGCCGTCGGTGATGGCGTGGATCCGTCGTGGGTCGGCACCCGGGTCACCGGCGACACCATGATCGGCTGCGGCACGTGCGCACGCTGCCTCGACGGTCGTCATCACGTCTGCGAGAACCGCACCGAGCTCGGCATCCGCGGCGGGCGTCCCGGCGCGCTCGCGGAACGCCTCGCCTACCCGGCCTCTTACCTCCATGCCTTGCCGGACTCGGTGGACGACGCGTCCGGTGCGCTGGTCGAGCCCGCCGGCAACGCGCTGCGTTCGGTCTGGGCGGCGCAGCTCCGGCCCGGTGACCGGGCGCTCGTCCTCGGCCTTGGTTCGATCGGCCTGCTCGTCGCGATGTTCGCGCGCGCCGCAGGTGCAGAGGTGCACCTGCTGGGGCGCAGCGAACGCTCCCTCGTGTTCGCGCGAACTCTCGGCTTCGAGAATGTCTGGACCGAGGACAGCCTGCCGGGCCTCCCCTGGGACGCCGTCATCGACGCCTCGAACGCACCCACCCTGCCCGCGAAGGCCCTCGAGCTTGTGGAGCCGGGCAAGCGCGTCGTGTACGTCGGCCTCGCCGGCAGTCCGAGCCTGATCGACACACGCGACCTTGCCCTCAAAGACGTCACCGCGGTGGGAATCCTGGGAGGAAGCCAAGGGCTCGACGGCGCCATCGCCGCTTTCGCCGACGGCTCGGTCGACCCGCGCCCGCTGGTCTCGCACGTCGTGAGCCTCGAAGAACTGGCCGTGGTCCTCGCGGGCGACAGCCCGACGCCTGCCGGCAGCGGGCCGAAGACCCACATCGCAATCTCCGGCGCGCTGGGGCGTCCGGCGGAAAGGAACATCCGATGAGAACAGCAGTCGTCACGGGCGGAGCGCGCGGTCTGGGAGCTGCGACCGCGGCTCGCCTTCGCGAGAGGGGATTGAGGGTGCACACCGTCGATCTCAGCGACGACGCCGACTTCCAGCTCGATGTCACTGATACGGCCGCGCTTGCAGCCGCGTCCGAGCGCATCGGCCCTGTCGACGTCCTGGTGAACTCGGCGGGGATCGTCGGCCCGAACAAACCCCTGCTGCGGACGACCCCCGACGAGTGGCGCCGCGTCCTCGACGTGAACGTCCTCGGTATCGTCGCCACGATGACCGCCTTCGTGCCCGGCATGGTGGAGCGCGGATGGGGCCGCGTGGTCAATTTCGCGAGCATGGCCGGCAAGGACGGCAACCCCAACCTCTCGATCTATTCCGCCTCGAAGGCAGCCGTCATCGCATTGACGAAATCAGCCGGGAAGGAACTCGCCACGACGGGCGTGCTGGTCAACGCGATCGCGCCCGCCGTTTTCGCCACACCGATGAACGACGACACCGCACCCGACGTTCTCGAGCACATCACCAGCCTGATTCCGATGAAGCGGGTCGGTCGACCGGATGAGGTGGCGTCCCTGGTGGAGTTCCTGACCTCCGACGCCGTCAGCTTCTCGACGGGCGCGGTTTACGACATCAGCGGTGGGCGCGCCACCTACTGACTGCACGTCCTTCGTTCGGCGACCTTGTCCGAGTTCAGGAAGCCGCCACAAGCGGGCTCTCGGGCGACTCGACGATCCGCCTGATGTTCGGCACTTCGCCGACCAGTCGGTCCAGTGGCATCCGGAAGGTGAGCGCGCTGACACTGATCGCGCCGTCGAGGCCTGCGAAGCCACTCTCGAACGGAACGGCGACGCAGTTGACCCCGAGCTCGTTCTCCTGGTCGTCGACGGCGTAGCCGCGTTCCCTCGTCGCTTCCAGCTCCTTCCACAGCGCTGGAACTGTCGTTATCGAATGCGGTGTCCGTGCCTCCAACGGCCGCCCAGCGAGCCACTCGCTCAGCTCCTTCTCACTGCGCAGACGGGAGCTCAGGAGCAGCTTGCCGACCGCGGTCCGGTACGCAGGATTTCGTCCGCCGACCTCCGACGTCAGCCGCACAGCTCCCTGCGGCGGGTCCATCTTCGCTCGATAGACGACCTCGGAGCCGTCCAGAACGGCGAAGTGGGCCGTCTCGCCGTATCGCTCGACGAGCGCGTGGAGGATCGGAGTCACCCGCACGGAATCCGGGCGCTCCGCGTGGTTGCGCATGGCGAGGCGGATGAGCTCGTCGCCGAGGACGTAGGAACCCCGGGCGACCTGCGTCGCCAGTCCGGCTCGGCGCAGCGCCGACAGGGCCCGGTGCACCGTCGGCTTGGAACTGTCGACCGCACGCGACAATTCATCGAGCGTCGCGCCCTCCGGTCGATCGGCCAATGCGACGAGAACCGCGAGCACACGGTCGGCACCCACCAGCTTGGCGTCGTCCTCACTCTGGGGCACGAGGCGCTCCTCTTTCTTCGTCTGAAGAAACAGGTTACCTTCCCCGCGGCGGAGGGACGCTCGACTCAGCCCAGCACGTCGGCCAAGGCGCGCGTCACGGCGATGCCGCGCTGCCAGTCGCCCCACTCGTTGGTCACATAGGCGAATCCGAGTTTCGCATCGATATCGGCGAACGCGACCTGGCCGCCGGCCCCGTCATGGCCGAACGACCTTGCCGACAAGTAGGGGTCCCAGTCGCTCTGGATCATGAAGCCGGCGCCGAAGCTCTGGTATGGGGCCGGCCCGGTGACGAAGTACGGGACACCCGAGCTCCGCTCGGCTCGCAGGGCCTCCACCGTCCCGGGCTCGAGAAGCCGGACGCCGTTCGTGTCGACGACCGTGGCCGAGTAGATCCGAGCGAGACCCGACGCCGTCGAGGTCCCACTGACACCCGAGAGCTCGTAGCGGTGGAACGGAGGGACGTCGACTGCTCCCCGCAAGGGCAGAGGTCCGAGGAATCCGCCGATACGCTCCGCCCAGTAGGCGGTGTCGCGGTCCACCTCCGGATCCGGAGCGGGCGGGGTGGTCTCGTCCACAATCCAGGCGACGCGCCCGTCCTCCTCCTCGGGCAGTCCGATCCAGGTGTCCGCGCCGAGGGGTTCGGCGATTTCGCGCCGGAATACGGTGCCGAGGCTCTGCCCCGTCGCGTTGTGGACGAGCTTCCCGGTGATCGAGCCGTGCGTGATCGCGTGGTAGTTGTGATGCTTCGGAACGTCCCACAGCGGTTCCTGCGCGGCCAGCAAGTCGGCGACCCACAGCTCGTCCAACGCGGCGACGGGGTCCACCTCGGCCCGGGGGGCCGGCACGCCGGCTCGGTGCGCCAAGGCATCTCCGATGGTGGCGGCACCCTTCCCATGTGCACCGAACTCCGGCCAGACCGCCGTGATCGGAGTGTCGAGCGACGGTAGGCGGCCGTCCTGGAGCAGCCTGCCGACGACGATGGTGGCCAGGCCCTTGGTGCAGGAATAGACCGTGGCGAGGGTGTCGAGACCGAACGGCTGTCGGGTTTTCCGGTTCGCGGTCCCGGCCGCGATCTCGACGACGGGCGCGCCGTCGATCCAGATGGAGAGTGAAGCACCGGTGCTGGTGTTGTCGGAAATGGTCTTTGCGAAGGCGTCGGCCACCGGGCCGAACCCCGTCTCCACCAACGTGCTGCTCTGCGACAGACTCATCCTTGAACCTTCCCGATCGATCGTGCCGGCCACGTGCTCCGAAACCTACCGGCGTCCGCCGTGGTTTCGGGAACGCTTGCGCAACTTCCCCTCCACGGTTCCCACCAGTTCCTCACCCGATGCCAGGAGTGCTGAGTTGGTGTTGGCGTTGACCTGGGTCTGATCCAGCAGGATCGTACCGACGGGGATCCCACCGGTCTTGCGGAACTCGAGCTGCTCGGTGAGTTCCGGTAGTCGGCGTTCGAATCGGTTGTGGTAGAACAGCGCGATCACGCAGACCGCCACACTCAGCGCCGCCGGCACCCAGCTCATCAGCAGCACGATGCCGCCGATCGCTGTGGGGGACTGTGTATTGTGCGCGCCGTTGTACCCGACGATTCCGAGAACGAGGCCCGCCATTCCCGCGGCGAGGCCGCTTCCGGCGCTCTGAGCGAAGCTCTGCACTCCGCCGCCGACGCTCTCGAGCCGCCGGTTGCCCTTCCATTCGTTGTACGTGGCGTTGTCGATGACCAGGACGGTCGCAAGGAAGGAGGCGGGGAGGGCGCCGACCGACGTCAGGACGGCGGCGATGAGAAGCAGAGGGATGTTCGCCCCGGCGAACGAGTACATCGCGAAGCCCAGCGCACCGATCAGCGAGAAGCCGGCGATCACCCGGGACACCGAGAACCGGCGTACGAGGGGCGGCAGGAGCGCGAGCACCGGCAGCGCCAGGATGTTCACGATGCCGAAGACGCCCATGATCGCAAGGTTGCCGACGATGTAGCGGAAGTAGTACGCTCCGACGCCGACACTGCCGACCACGGATCCGAGGAGCGTGATGCTGGACAGCATCCACAGATAGGGGTTGGTGCGGAGAACGAGCATGATGTCGCGCATCTTCACCCTCGGGCTGTCCTCCGCCTCCGTATTGCGGATCTCCTTGATGGTGAGGAATCTCAGCAGGCCGAATACGGCGAGCGGTACCGCGACGCAGATGCTGATGATGGACCACGCCTCGGGGGTCTTCCCCGCCTGCTGGACCAGGATCGGGACGGAGACGCCCGCGAGGAGGGCGACGGCTCCGACGATCAGCCCGGATCGCGCCGAAAGCTTGGTGTAGACGTCCCTGTTCGCGAACGCCCGCGCCATGTAGAGGGGCTGGTTCGCGTTGAACAAGGGTGTGAAGACCGCTGTGACGAGCAGGTAGGAGATGAAGACCCAGACATACTTCGCCACCTCGCCGAGGCCCCCGGGAACCGAGAACATCACGGCGGTGAAGACCCAGATGCCGACGATCGCCAGGTCGAACGGGCGCGCTTTGCCGAACCGCGTCTCCGGCGCCACGTCCACCAGCCATCCCGCGACGAGCGCGCCGACGGCATCGACGAACCGGCTGAGCAGCAGCAGGAGCCCGACGATCGGAGCTGACAGCTGGAGGGTGTCGGTGCAGTAGATGGTGAAGAAGCCCAGGAACAGCACGTTCGCGGCATAGGAGGCATGCGACGACGACCACGCGACCAGCTTTCCGAAGGACACCCGTGTCGGGTCGAGTCTCTTCGCCTCGCGTCGAGCCGTTCTTTCGGTCGTAGACGACGTCGTCATTTCGGTTCCTCCGTTGGACACCAGGCGGCAGTCGGGATCGCCGCCGTACGGAAATGATAGGCACGCGCCTCGTCGGCACGCAACGCCAAACTTCATACTTACTCAGTATTTGCGCAACGCGGCCGGATGGTTATGGTGAAGACCATGACGAACACCCGAAGCAAGCGAGGCCCCTACGCGCGATCGCTGAAGCGACGCCAGTCCATCGCGGACGCGGTCCTGGGGATCGTGGACGAACTCGGGTACGAAGGGGTTACGACGGCACTCGTCGCCGAGCGCTCCGGGTCGAACGAGGCGACCGTGCTGTACCACTTCCCGACGAAGGACCACCTCTTGCTCGCCGCCCTCGCACGCCTCGACGATCTCGCGGCCGAGAGCTCAGGATTCGGGACGGACGTCGACGTCGAGGGCCACGATGTCGATCCGGGTGCGTTGGACACCCTCCTGCACGACGTCGACTTCCCGCTCATCGTCAACGCCGGTCCGCGGGAGCGGCTCGTCGCCTACGTTCGCGGACTGGCCATGACTCCCGGCCATCCGGCCGCAACCTACTTCGCCGAGCGAGACGCCCGCGCGGTCGCGATCTTCACCCGCATCATCGAGGCGCGTCAGGACGCCGGCCTGGTGCACCCCGCCCTCGACCCGGCGGACGTCGCTACGCAGTTCATCGCGCTCTGGCAGGGGCTGGGCGAGCTGTCGGGGGTCGACTCGACCGTCGATGCCAACCGACTCCTGAATCGCGGCCTCCGGATGCTCGCGGGCCAGGACATCATGGAGGCTCAGCGCCGCATGCTCGAGCTCCCCTGACCGACCTCCTTCAGCTGACGACGACGCGGACTCGCGCCAGGTTCTGGATCCGGCCGAACGGCGACTCCGTGTTCTCACCATGCTGAGCGACGGCTTTGACGGTCACGAAATACGTGCCGGGTGCGCTGAAGATGTGCGCCCTCTCCTGGGTGGCCGGGCCCGCGGACGTGACCGGCTGCCGATCCTCGAACCGGCCGGAGCCGTCGATATCCCAGTGCAGTTCGACGATCCGCGCGTCCTGCTCGGAGGTCTCCGCCACCGCACGGAACGCCACCCGCTCCCCCGCGGCGACGTCCGCGCGCTGCGCGCCATTCGCGGTCAGCACGACCGTCGGCTGGACCCCGCCGCGATCGCCCGCAGCCGCCGGAAGTACGATCTGTCCGTCCATCACGTCGTACCGGGTCGATGGGGCGGGCTCGACACCGGCCTCCGCCCACGCGGCCACCTGGCGGAGCGCCGTGTGCAGCACGCCCAGGTAGCTCACGGTGTGCGTCGGATGCTCCTGGTACGCGACATCGCCGTGAAGCGCGTGGTCGACCATCCAGACGCGGAGGGTGTCGTCCGTCGCGTCACCCAGGTGCTCGCGCACCTTGGAGCGATACCAGTCGGCCTGCCAGGCGAACGCCTCGCGATCGTGGAGCGACTCCACGACGATCATCTTGTCTGCGATGTCGCCCGACTGGATGGTACCGGACGCGCCACGGGACATGATCGGTCCGAGCAGGAGGGGCCGCTGCGGATACTTCGGGGAGCCGTCGGCCAGACGGAACTGATCCCACACCGTGAACTCGCGGTCGGGCACCTGGTGCCGATGGTAGGTCTGGGCGGCGAGCAGGTTGCTGTTGTCGATGCTGACCTCATCGCCCGCGCGCAGCGTCTGCAGGCCGGGGCTCAGATCGGGGAAGTCCACCAGGACCAAGTCGCCTTCCACACCGGAGCTGGTCGCCTCCGTCCCCGCCGCCGCACCCGTGAGCACGGCGATCACCGAGTTCATCGGGTTCGTGTGCGGCGCGTCCGCGATACGGAACGCGACGACGACATCCGGTCCCGTGATACCACCCTTGAACGCCTCGTCGACCCCGCCGGAAGGACCGTCCACGATCCCCAGGAGCAGCCCGGTCTCGGCCGCCTCCTGACGGGTATAGACACGGGTGACGGTGCTCGTGAGCCGGACGCGGTCGCGGTGGACGGACGACGCGGGATCGGCTCCGAGGTACCCCGGCACAGTCCAGAAATCGTCGTAGTACGTGGGGTCGATCGCACCGAGCGACTTGTAGAGGACACCGAACGCCTGCGTCCCCATCGTCCGATGGCCGTACCACGACGGGGGCGGGAAGCCCATCTTCGTCACCTCGTCGTAGGCGGCACGTTGCTCGCCCGTCAGGGCGTCGTCGATAGTTCGCTCGGATCCCGGTTCGACGACGTCGACGACGTCGTCGAGGACGTCTCGCAGAACCCGCATCGCGTGCATCCGGACGGTGAAGACATTGGGGATCGCGACCGGACTCCCGATGACATAGGGAACGAAGCCGTCCCACGCGTCGCGCGTGTTCTCGGCCGCACCGATCGTCCGGAAACCGCCGCCGGATCCGCCGAACGCATAGCCGTACGTGGTGTGCGGACCATAGACCGACTGGGCGACCGTCTTGGCATAGAGCGCCGCCGCTGCATGCGACCGGTACGCCCCGATCGTCGGGTCGTTGTCGAGCTGCACCTTGCTCAGATCCGGTGCGCCCCCACCGTTCGTCTCGACGAAGAAGGCTCCGGAGGAGAACGAGAAACCGATCTTGTCCTCTTCGCCGGAGAGCTGGGGCGCCAGGTGCTCGCTCTCGGGCACCGGGGTGATGTGCTGATAGAAGCGACCCTCGTACGCGCCGGCCGGCGGGAAGTAGAACGAGAACCGGGTATCGGTGCCGACGAACCCGCCGTGGACGTAACGGTGCGCCCGGGGTTCCGTGCGCTCTTCATCGATGTCGATGTACGGCTCCTGGAAGAGCTCGTCTTCGATCTGGAATTCGGTGATCGTGTCGGTCATTGCTCGTTACTCCTCGTCGAGGTCACGCTGGGAGCCTAGGTTTCGGCAGCCCGCGAGTCAATCCTAATATTGAGCAAATGGTAATATTGGCAGAGTTGATCGTCTGACCACGAGCTCAGTGCGCAGCTCCTCCCGTTCACGCGACTGCGAGCACCCGGAGCGCAGCTCGCCGACGAGCTGCACGGCCCGGCTCGACATCGCGTGAATGGGTTGCCGGACGGACGTCATCGGCGGTGAGGCCATTGCCACCCGGCGCTCGTCGTTGAATCCGATCACGCTGACATCATGCGGAATGCTCAATCGAAGCCTCTCGGCAGCTCGATAGACGGCCAGCGCGAGGTCGTCATTGCTCGCGAAGACACCTACCGGCGTTCCGAGTTCCCTCACCGCCGCCGCGAAGCCTCGGGTCACCTCTGCACCGCCCCAATCGCCGTCGATACGCACGATCGTCGCGTCGGGGCGGAATGAACGGATCGCGGCGCGGAACCCTTCCTCCCGAGCCTTTCCGAAGCGATAGCGGGGCACGCCCGAGACGAACACGAAAGTCGTGAGACCCGTACGGGCGAGATGCGCTCCCGCATCGTAGCCGCCTTGCCAATCGGTCGCCCCGACGCTGGCGACCTCGCCGTGGGGATCGGACATCGGGTCGAGCAGGACGACCGGCACGTTCGCGTCGGTCAACTCTCTCAGCTGGGCCCGAGTGGGCTTGATGACCCCGAGGATCACGCCGGAGGGGCGACGCCGTGCGACGCGTGCCGGCCAATCGTCGGCCACGTCCTCGCGCTCGAGCGTGAGCACGAGGTCGTATCCGCTCGTGAAGGCGGCTTTGCGCACGCCGGCGACGACGCTGCTCGTCCACGGGTCGTCGAAGGTCCCGAGGACGAGCTCGATCAACCGGGGGTCGAGGGCGCTCTGCCGATTGTGACTCCTGCGGCTGGGGCGGTATCCGAGCTCTCCCGCGACAGCCAGGACCGTGCGGCGGGTGACAGCCGTCAGATCGCCTCGCCCCGCGAGCGCCCGGGAGGCCGTCGATATCGACACCCCTGCAGCCTCAGCAACCGTCCGAAGTGTGACACTTCCCGTCTGCTCGGCCACCCCGACCTCCTGACCTCTCGCATGTGCCCGGCGCCCGACAGGCTCGTGGAGCTCGCCGTGGCCAGGCCGGCCAAGCGGGGCGCCGCTCTCGCCCGGCGCCCCGCCTGTGTTCCGCTACGGCTTCGTATAAGCCGCCTGCAATTTCTCCGCGACGCCCTTGGGAGTGTCGTTGCCGAGGAGCATCGACTGCACGGACTGGTTCAGCGCAGCCTGGACGGGCGCCTGGAGCGTCTCCAGCGGTGCGAACTTGCCGTCGGCGATCAGGGCGGCGAAGTCCTTGAGTTCCGCCGGCGCCTTGTACTTGTCGTTGGGAAGCACCGGAACGGACGAGAACCCCTGGGCGTAGACGAGCGACGCTTCCGGCGTCCCCATGAAGTCGAGGAAGGCCTGTGCCGTCGCCGGGTTCTTGGCCTTCGCGTTGATCGTGGTGACGAAGCCCGGGAGCGCCGTGATGTAGGTCTTGCCGTCGTTCGTCGCCGGCATCGCCGCGATGGCGAACGTCGACTTCGGAGCCGCCTTCTGGAGCGTGGGGAGGACAGCCCCCACGTCCACGATGCCCAGCGCGTGCCCTGCAGCGACCTCCGTCGCCGCCTGGTCGCGGGTGCGCCCGATGGAGCCATCGCCGAAGCAGCCGTCGTTGAACATCTTCTGGTAGATCTGGAACTGCTTCACGTAGGGCGATGTCGGGTACGTCGCCTTGCCGCTGGCGAGCTTGTCGGAGAACTGGGGATCCGGGCCGTCGATCAGAGTCGCGTTCTGAGCGAAGGTGAGGAACTGAGGTCCCTGGCTCGTCGCGTCGAGACCCTGGCCGTACGCGTACACCCCCTTGGCCTTGGCGTCCTTGCAGAGCTGGTAGACGTCGTCCAGCGTGGCGGGGATCTTCAGCCCGAGCTCATCGAGCTTGCTCTTGTTGTAGATGGCCGAGAGCGGCTGCAGCGCGCCGGGGTAGGCGTAGGTCTTGCCCTTGTAATTGAACGAGGTCTCCCACGCCTTCGGGATCTGCCCGGTCCAGCTCGCCGTCAGTGGGAGGATGCGGTTGTGCGCGGCGAGTGCGGCGAGGGTGTCGGCGTTGTCCGTGGGGTCTCCGCCGGGGAAAGACGTGAGGATGTCCGGTGCGGTCCCCGCCTGTAGCTGGGTCATGACCAGCGAACCGACGTCGCCGCCCTGATAGTTGAACTTCACCTTCACGTTCGGGTACTTCTTCTCGAAGTCTTGCGCGATCTTCTCGTACGTCGACTTGAACCCACTGAAGAAGACTCCGGTGAGGGTGCCCCCGATCTTGCCGCTGGCGGCGGTGCCGGAGCTGCCGCTGCCCGAGCATGCGGTGAGGGAGATCGACGCGAGCGCGATTACCGCAGTCGCGATGACTCGTTTCTTGATCTTCATCGATCTGGATCCTTGTCTGTGTCAGGTTGTGCTGTGGTGGGGGAAGCCCGGCGGAGTATGCGGCCGGACGGAGTGCCGCTGTCAGCCTTTGAGACCGCCCGCGAAGCCTTGGATGACGTACCGCTGGAAGATCAGGTACAGGGCGAGGACGGGGATCATCGAGATGATCAGCGAAGCGAAGATGAGAGGCCAGTTGCTCGTGTACTGCCCGACGAACTGGTAGATGGCCATGGGGATGGTGACCTGGTCGCTGCCGGCCAGATAGATCAGCGGTGTGAAGAAGTCGTTCCAGATTCCGACCGCGTTGAGGATGAGGCAGGTGCCGAGCACCGGTCGCAGAAGCGGGACCACCACGTGCCAGAAGGTCTGGATCGGGCTGCAGCCGTCGATCTGCCCGGCCTCCTCGTACTCGGTCGGGACGCTGGAGCGGATGAACGTGGTGATGAGGAAGATCGAGAACGGCATCTGCACTCCCGCATACACGATCACCAGCGACCAGATACTCCCGAGCAACCCGAGGTCGCGCATCTGGATGTAGAGCGGGATCAGGGCGAGCTGGAACGGAAGGAGCAAACCGACGAGGAAGAAGTAGAACGTCGCGTTGGAGAGCCGCGCGGTGGACCGGGCCAGCGGGTAGGAGGCCATGGTGGCGAGCCCGAGGACGACGACGCACGACAGACTCGTCACGATCAGACTGGTGACGATGGACCCCGGTAGCGGCGAACCGTTCCAGGCGCCGATGAAGTTGTCGAGCGTCGGCCGCAGGGTGGGAAAGATCGCCGGCGTGAGGTCGTCCGGACTGCGAAGAGACAGGTTCACCAGGATATACACGGGGATGAGGAAGACGATCGTCACCCCGTAGGCGAGAACATGGGACCCGATGCGGGTGCCGAGGCGACCTTTCATGACTTCCTCTCCTGACGACGAAGAACCGTGAACTGGATGAACGACAGCACTCCGACAGCCACGGCGAGCACCAGGGCGAACGCCGCCGACTCTCCCCATTCGCCGAACTGGCTGAAGATCTGGTAGATCTGCGTCGAGATCGTCTGCGTCTGGCCGCCCGGGCCGCCGCCGGTGATGGAGAAGATCTGGTCGAAGATCTTCAACCCCCCGATGAGTCCGATCATGAGGTTGATGGTGATGGCGGGCGCCAGCAGCGGACGGGTCACGAACCAGAACCGCTTCCAGTACCCTGCGCCGTCGAGGGAGGCGGCCTCCAACAGCTCGGCCGGTACGCCCTGCAGCCCCGCGAGGTAGATGATCATCGTCGAGCCGGTGAACTGCCAGACGATCGTGACGATGATGATCCACAAGGCCGAGGTGGGGTTGCCGAGGAAATCGACCTGCGGCAACCCGAGCGAGTGAAGCACCAGATTGGCGGCGCCGATGCCGGGCGGCCCGAAGATGAACTTGAACAGATAGCCGACGACCAGCGCCGAGACGACCATCGGCGCGAAGATGATCGTCCGCAAGACATTCCGCCCGGCGATCCTGCCAGTCAGGAGCAGGGCCAGTCCGAGCCCGAACACGTTCTGCAGCACCACGACGATGAACGCGATCACGAGCGTGCGGAGGGCCGCAGGACCAGCATCCGACTGG
This sequence comes from Leifsonia sp. Leaf336, assembly GCF_001423695.1. GTDB lineage: Bacteria > Actinomycetota > Actinomycetes > Actinomycetales > Microbacteriaceae > Leifsonia. The sequence goes on along the minus strand of NZ_LMOZ01000002.1, from coordinate 26,900 downwards.
AAGATCTTGGTGAAGTTGTCCCAACCGGTGAACGTGGGATTCGGGTTCGAGAAGGACCAGTTCGTGAACGCCGAGCCGATGCCCTGGAAGGTCGGGGCGAGCACCACGTACAGATAGATCGCCGCCGCAGGGAGTACGAACCACCACAGTTTCGCGCCGACGCTGTTGCGGCGCGGCCGGCGGCGTGCGGGCTTGTGCGGGATGTCGTCGAGTGACGACGTCGCCACCCGGGGCGGGCGGTTCGTTGCTGTGGTCATCGTTGACTTCTTTTCCGATCGCATATCTCGTCGTCAAATTTCCGTCATACGGAACTAGATTCTGACTATTAGCATTTCGACGAGCGTAATCCAGTTTGAGCCATTGCGGCCCCCGGACGAGGACTTTTGCGCAAGTGCGGTCAGCGAGTCTCGGCGGTGACCCGGAGCCGGTGCTCGCCTGGGCCGAGAATGCAGTCCGTCCCTGCAACGGGCACCCTGGCGTCAGCTCCCGAGGGAACGGTCACCCGCAGATCCCACCCGCCCGGACCACGCGACCACCTGACCGCCGCATCGCCGAGCGGGGTGCGATGGCGGATGGCCGCGTGAGTCACCCGATCGTCCTCCACGGGCGCCACCTCGAACTCATGCCATCCCGGCGCGGTGAGGCGAAGGCCGCCGACCCTCTGCTGAATCCAGGACGAGACGGAGCCGAGGAAGTAGTGGTTGCGCGATCGTGCGTCCACGTCCCACGACTCGAGGAGGGTCCTCTCGCCCGCGTCGAACCAGACGCCCCATCCCGGTCGGCTGCGCTGCAGGAGGACGGTCAGGGCGAGATCGTCCCGTCCGGCGGCCGAGAGCACCGGCAGCAGATGACGCACACCCACGGCGCCGAGATCGAGGTGGCCGGCAGTGCGACCCTCGAGATCGCCGATCAGGCTCGCCCGGACAGTCTCGACGTGCTCGGTGGGAACGGTGTCGAACGCCAGCGGAAGCACATTGAGTGACTGCCGGTACCCGACTCCCCGCACGCGATAGTGCCCGGCAATCGGGTCGAAGAACTCACGGTGATAGGCATCGGCCGTCGCCCTCGCGGCATCGAGGTATGCGCCGGAGTCCTGCCGCCCGATCGCATCGAGAATGGCCGCCACGTGCTGAAAGGCCGTCACCGACATGATGGTCCCGATGGAGACCCGTCCCTCGGGGGCGACACCATGACCCGGCGCAAGCCAGTCGCCCCAGGTGCGGTCGGGCCACAAACCGTCCTTCAGACGTCCGAGCAGCCCGTCCGCGTAGCGGCGCACCATCGATTCGTGCCGCTCCAGCAGCCCCGGGTCACCGTACTCGCGATACAGGTACCAGGGGATCAGGACCGCGGAGGACGACCACGCCGGGTCGGTGCGCCGACCCCAGCCTGGGGTCGGCACGATCTGGGGGATGGCACCGTCGGACGACTGCGCATCCGCATGGTCGTCCAACCACTTGCCGAACGAGGACCGCAGGTCGAAATGGTGGAGGAGACCTTCGGTGGCGAGGTGGGCGTCCGCCGTCCAGCCGTTCTTCTCGTAGATGGGGGTGTCGGTGGGGATGCCGTGCAGGTTGTTCCTGAACGTTCGTGCGGTCGCGCTGTCGATCCACTCGAGCAGCGGTTCGCTGACGGTGAGTTCGCCCACCGTGCTGAGTGGCGTGTAGAGGGGGACGGCGCGAACCTGGGAGACATCGACGCCGCCGGTGGTCGTGACCTGGATCCACCGGAACCCCCGGTAGCCGAACTGCGGTTCCCAGCTGTATTCCTCGGTCTCCCGATCCAGCCGAAGGGAGTCCACCTGGGCCGGCCCGGCGACGAGGTAGTTGTCGCAGGTGACGTTCCCGTCACCGTCACGCTGCTCGCCGGAGACGACAGTGACGAGGCCTCCAGGGGCGCCGGACACGGTACAGCGCAAGCGCCCGGTCATGACCTCTCCGAAGTCGAATACCCACGAGTTGTCCGAGACGGCATCGATGCTCACGGGCGGCCGCGGAGGACCCGCCGTCACCGGAGGGTGCGAGGCGGGACGCAGCTCCCCCGCAGGACCTGCCACAACGGTCACCGGCCGCCACTCGGCGTCGGCCGCGTCGAGGGCCCACTGCTCGCCCCCGAAAAGCGTGTCCACCTTGACCGGTCCCGCCGCCGTCTCCCATGTCTCGTCCGTCACGAGCGTCGAGATCCCACCGTCGTCGTGGCGCACGTCGATCCGGGCCAGGGCCATCGGTTCGCGATGCCAGGGGGCCAGGTACCACCCCCAGATGTCGCCCCCTCTGGCAGCGAATCGTTCGCGGCCGGCGTCGATCTCGATCGTGTTGACGCCCGCTCGGAGCAGGTGCGCCACCTCCCACGTCCGGTAGAGGACGGAGCGGTCGTAGTTCGTCACGGCCGGCTCGAGGGCCTCTTCGCCGACACGGATGCCGTTGATCGTGACGAATCCGCACCCGAGCACGACCGCCGTGACCGTCGCTTGCTTCGCCGCCGATGGCAGGGTGAACCGGGTTCGGAAGACGGGATTGGGCGCAGGGATCGTCTCGGCGGCCGCGCTACGGACTCCCTCGACCGGGTCGCCGTCGGTCCAAGCCTGGCCCTGCAGCGGGAGAGGTGCGGTGCCGTCGTCGGCGCCCGTCGATGACCCATCGGCGAAATACCAGCCGACGGTCTCGCGTTCGGCCTCCAGCACGATGGTGTACTCGCCCGGAGGGGCCGGAGGGGTGATCGGGATGAACCGGTCCAGCCGCTCCCACAGCAGCTGGGGTCCGTCGGCGACCAGCTCGCCGACGGCCTCGCCGCCGGCGTTCAGCACCCGGATCACGAAGCGGACATCGACCGCGAACGGATCCTCGGCGTCGCGTGGGGCGGCGATGTCCACGCTCACCGCGGACAGCGGCCCCTGACTGAAGAAGGTCTGCGCCAGCGAATGCCCGGGAGCCACCCACTCCACCGCCTCGCTCGCCGCATTGCGCCTGACGCGCGTGGCGGCCGGCACGGCGCGCGAGATCCATCGCGCGGATTCGAATGGGTTGGTCGTCATGGAAGGCTCCGGGGTCTGAGTACAAGGCAGTTCCAGCATGCGGCCGACGGTCGTACGCGATCGCCCGTGCGCCGACAGTTGCGCAAAACCGACGTGCACCCGAGCGGTGCGACAGCAGGATGAACGACACTGGACCCCCACGGGGCCACTCGCGACGAGGGTCCCGCATGAGCGCAGGAGTGGGATGGCGAGCAAGTCCTGGGAGAGCGCGGCGGCGGCGATCGCCGGCGTCGTGAGTGACGGCATGACGATCGCCGTCGGGGGGTTCGGCCTCTCCGGCATCCCCTCCAACCTGATCGCCGCTCTGCGAGACACCGGAGCACGCGACCTCACGATCGTCAGCAACAACCTGGGCACCGACGGCAAGGGACTCGGACTCCTGCTCGAAAGCGGCCAGGTGAGGAGAGCGCTGGTCTCGTACGCGGGCGAGAACAAGCTTCTCGCCGAGCAGTACCTCTCGGGCGCGCTCGACCTGGAGTTCGTCCCGCAGGGGACGCTCGCCGAGCGCTTGCGCGCGGGCGGGGCCGGCATCCCCGCGTTCTTCACCCCGACCGGCGTGGGGACCCCGATCGCCGAGGGCAAGCAGGAGCAGACGTTCTCCGGCGTCCGGGCGATCCTGGAGCTCGGCATCGTCGCCGACGTGGCACTCGTGCGCGCGCATCAGGCGGATGCGGCCGGCAACCTCCGGTACCGGCTCGCGGCCCGTAACTTCAACCCGCTCGTTGCGACCGCGGGCCGGATCACGCTCGTCGAGGCGGAGGAGGTCGTCGACGGGTACCTCGACCCCGATGACATCCACACCCCGGGCATATTCGTGCAACGACTCGTGAAGGTCGCCGACACGACGAAACACATCGAGCAGCGCACAGTGCGCCGACGCGAGGAGTTCGACCATGTGGACGCGTGATGAGATGGCCGCGCTGGCGGCGAGCGAGCTGCGCGATGGACAGTACGTCAACCTGGGAATCGGGATACCGACCCTCGTCGCGAATCATCTGCCGCCGGGCGTCGACGTGACGTTGCAGAGCGAGAACGGCATCCTGGGCATCGGCCCCTACCCGTTGGACGGCGACGAGGACCCCGATCTCATCAATGCCGGGAAGCAGACGATCACCGTGCGGCCCGGCGCTGCCGTCTTCGACTCTGCCACCTCTTTCGGCATGATCCGCGGCGGCCACGTCGCCGCGGCTATCCTCGGCGCGCTGCAGGTCTCCGCACGCGGGGACCTCGCCAATTGGACGATCCCCGGCAAGCTGGTCAAAGGCATGGGCGGGGCGATGGACCTCGTCGCAGGAACACCGCGTGTCATCGTCATCACCGAGCACGTTGCGAAGGACGGCAGCCCGAAGATCGTCGAGAACTGCGCTCTCCCACTCACCGGCGTCGGAGTCGTCGACCGCATCATCACCGACAGGGCAGTCTTCGACGTGACGGAAGCGGGATTGGTCCTGCGAGCTCTTGCTCCGGGACAGGACCTCGATGAACTCCGCGCCCTGACCGGCGCACCCTTCAGCGCGCCGCCTCCAGATCGGCGATGAGGTGCTCGACCCGGCTTCGGGCCCGCTCGAGGACCCCATCTCCCGGGGCGACGTGAACCCGACCCGCCTCCACAGCGATCAGCGCCGCATCGGCCACCGCCCGGGCGGACATCGCCCCCGGCAAGTCCCCGATGGAACCTGCTGTCCCGGAGGGGAGCGTGATCGCACCGAGCGCCGCGGAGTTCTGACCCAACGGGGTATCGACCAGCCCGGGACAGAGCACGGTGGCGCCGAGCGCCGGGCCGGCCGCCTTCAGCTCCAGGTCCAAGGTCTCCGTCAGCCCGACGACGGCGTGCATGGTCGCGGCGTACGGTGTGCGGCCCGGCAGAGGAGCGAGGCCGCCAGAGGACGCGGTGTTCAGGATGTGCCCGCTGCCCTGCGCGACGAGGTACGGCGCGAAGGCCGTGACTCCGTTGATGACACCCCGGAGCTTGACACCGATCATCCGATCCCAGGTGCTCGCCTCCTGCTCCCACATCGGCGCGCCGGGCGACACGAGCCCGGCATTGTTGCACACCAGGTCGACGCGGCCGAAGGTCGCCATCGTCGTGATGGCCATCCGCTCGACGGCGCCCGCGTCCGACACGTCCGTCGCCTGCCCGACCGCGTCCACTCCGCGGGCCCGGATGTCGCTCACCGCCTGTTCGAGGGCATCCGCCCGGATGTCGGCGACCACGATCCGGACCCCGCGGTCTGCCAGCGCCTCCGCGAGCCCCAACCCGATACCGCTGGCGCCGCCGGTGACGACCGCGACCATGCCCTCCTCGATGATCATGCGGCCGCCCGGAAGCGAAGGGCGATGCCCGGTCGCGCCGGAAGTTGCACACGCAGCGTGCCCTCGTGCGTGCCGGGCAACGTCGTGACGGTCATCTCCCAGGTGTCGACGATGTCGATCTCCGCGCGCATTCCGTCGGGAACGGTGACGTCACGGAAGCGCGGCCGGTGGTCGCCGAAGTAGACGAGCACGTATTCGCCCGCGACTCCGCCGGTGACAGCATCCCAGTCTCCCGGAAGCGCATCGACCCTTCCGGTCGGCGACTCGGCGACGATCCTCTTCAGGAAGGCGATGCGGGCCGGGCTCTCGCCGCGCAGCACACCGCCCCGCGACCACCAGATGATCTCGTCCTCGGACCAGAACGTCTCGCCGTGCGTCAAGTGACCTCCGCGCAGGGTTCCCGACCAGAACCGCTGCACGACCGCCTCAGCGGTCAGGTTCCCCCACCCCTGGTCCAGGTCTCCCTCGTAGCCGAACTCATCGACGGCGACCGGCTTTCCCCACCGGTGGCGCCACTCATCGACCAGGCCCCCCATCTCGTCGGAGCCACGCTGGATGCTGGCATGCGTGGCCCAGCCCGCCGAGAAGTCGAAGACCTCCAGCCAGTTGTGGATCGACAGCAGATGCCCCGCGTGATCCTCGCGCGCGACCACCTGCGCCAGCCGATGCCAGTCCTCCGGCCGCTTGGCCGTCAGGAGGTCGTACTCGTTCGCCATCGACCACCACACGTTCGCGAAACCGGCGAGACGACGCACCACATAGGTGAGGTAGCGCTCGTCGGCCACCTGGCCGAGCCTGCTGAAGCCCCACCGGTCATACGGGTGGAACAGAATCAGGTCGGCCTCGATGCCGAGCTCGGCGAGCTGTGCAATGCGTCGTTCGAGGTTCGCGAAGTAATCGAGGTCGAACCGCGTCGTGTCCCAGCCGTCGTCGCTGCGCGGGAAGACGAAGCTCTCCGGCTCGTTCTTGTTGTAGAGGTAGTCCTTGGGGAACAGCCCCATCCGGATCTTGTTGAACGGCGTCAGGGCCAGCGTTTCGATCGTCTGGTCCTGCAATCCGGCGCTCTGGTGGGTCCATGCATAGGCGGTCGTTCCGAAACCTACGAACGGGGTGCTGTCGGAGTACGCGAAGATCCCCCCTCGTCGACGCGAACAGGTCCACGCGCGCGCCCCTCCCTCACCTCCACCGCGCCGCCGATCCCATCGAGGGATCGGGCGTTCGACTCCGTCACGAACGTCCAGCTGCCGGCCGCGGGCGGAAGAAAGCGGACGAGGAATCGGCCACCGCCGTCGTAGAAGCCGCCCACGACCACGGTGTCCGATCCTTTCTCGAAACGGACGTGAAGCTCCACCTCGATGAACGGGTTGCCGTGCGACGGCCCGTCGAACCCGATCTCGACCGTCTCGTTGCGAGTCGCCGAGTCCGGGATGCTCACGCGGGCCGAGCCCGACGGAACGCTGTCCGGCTCGTAGTCCGTAGCGGGCGCGATCGACGCCGGCTCCTCCGACTGCTCCGACGTGTCTTCGATCGTCGCCAGTGCCGCCAGCAGCTCCTCCACCTTCGCGGTGTCCGGCCTCATGACGAACTGGAGGAATCCTCCCAGCGGGGCTGTGCGCAGGCCCTGCGCGAGCGGCGAGGCGACGACGTCGGGGATCACCCTTTCGAGAACCGCACGAGCGTGCTCGTTGTCGAGCGCCGAGCTCAATGGCGAATAGCGGTCAAGAGTTCTGGTCATGCGGCTGATTCTGGCCGCGGAACCGTGAATCCTCAACCGATTTGCGCATATATCGTCACGGTTGACACTTCTTGCAAGCGACGAGCTACGATGCGATTATGAATGAAGACCCACCCATGCATGAACATGCACAACAGATCGGCAGGAGATCGTGACGCAGCTCGAACCGTCGTCGCCCCTGACCGCTGACGACCGCGCACGCGCGTACTGGGTGGCGACCCGGACCGAGATCGCCGGGGCGGACGCCGCGACACGAGACGAAATCCTCCACGCGTGGTCGAACGGCATCCGCCGATCCGTGGTGAACATGATCGACCGCGCACAGCTCGGCCACATCGGCGGCGACTTCTCCGTGGCCGACATCCTCACCGTCGCATACCTGGCCGTGCTCGATGTCGACCCGGCGAACCCCACGGCGAGCGGGCGCGACAGATTCATCCTGTCGAAGGGGCACTGCTCGGCCGCCTTCTATTCCACGCTGGCCTCCTGCGGGTTCTTCGCCCCCGAGCGGCTGTCCTCCTTCATGGAGCCGCTGTCACCGCTCAACGGCCACCCCAACCGCAACAAGGTGCCCGGGGTCGAAACCAACACGGGGCCGCTGGGCCACGGGCTCCCGGTCGGCGTCGGTGCGGCGATCGGCGCGAAGCTCAACGGCGACGGAAGCCGCGTGATCGTCGTCACCGGCGACGGGGAGTTGCAGGAGGGTTCCAACTGGGAGGCGTTCATGTCGGCTGCCCAGTTCCGGCTCGACAACCTCACCGTCGTCGTCGACCGCAACCGCCTGCAGCAGGGTGCTCGCACCGAGGACACGAACGCGCTCGACCCGCTCGACGAGAAGCTGGAGTCGTTCGGCTGGGAGGTCCGCGAGATCGACGGCCACGACTACGGCCAGCTGCTGGCCGCGTTCGGCCCGTCGAGCTCGGGCAGACCTGTCGCGGTCATCGCCAACACGACCAAGGGCAAGGGCGTCTCATTCATCGAAGACCGGGTCGAATGGCATCACAAGGTGCCCTCCGCCGAGCAGGTCGAGCAGGCCCTCAAGGAGCTGGCATGACAACCACCGAAACCCTCGTCCCGACCTACGACAACCGGGTCGCCTTCGCCGAGGAGCTCATCGCGCTAGCGGAGCAGGACCCGCGCATCGTCGCCGTCTGCAACGACTCCGTCGGGTCCAGCAACCTCGGCGGATTCCGCGAACGGTTCCCCGACCGGCTGATCAACGTCGGAATCGCAGAGCAGAACATGGTGGGAGTAGGAGCGGGTCTCGCGAACGCCGGTCTGATCCCCTTCGTCTGCGCAGCCGGCCCCTTCCTCACCGGGCGAGCCCTGGAGCAGGTCAAGGCCGACGTCGCCTACAGCCGGCTGCCGGTCATCCTCTGCGGCATGAGCCCGGGCGTCGCCTACGGCGAACTCGGCCCCACTCACCATTCGATCGAAGACTTCTCCTGGCTCCGCGCCCTCCCGGGCCTCGACATCGTCGTCCCCGCGGATCGCAGCCAGACCCGCGCAGCGATCCGCGCCGCGGTCGAAAACCCGCGGCCCACCTACATCCGCGTCGGCCGCTACAAAGTACCGGACCTCGTCACGGAGACCGAGACGTTCGATCGCGGCCGCTTCCAACAGCTCCGCGACGGACACGACGTCACCATCGTCGCCGTCGGCACGATGGTTCCGCGAGCGCTGGAGGCCGCCGAACTCCTCGAAACGGCGGGAACGTCGACCCGCGTGCTCAACGCCGTCTACCTCGCTCCGCTCGACATCGACGCCATTTCGGACGCCGCGGCACACACCCGCGCAATCGTCACCGTCGAAGAGGCGAACGTCGCCGGCGGACTCGGCGCGGCAGTCGCATCGGTGGTGGTCTCCGGCACCGACCGCGTGCCGGTCGAGATCCTGGGCTTCCACGAGTTCGCATCGACAGGAAGCGCGTCCTTCCTGCTGGAGCACGCCGGGCTCACCGCCCCTGACATCCGCGCGGCCGCCCTGCGAGCATTGTCCCGATGACGTACAACCACGACGGAGTGATCCTCACCGTCGACCAAGGGACCGGTTCGACGAAGGGGCTCGCCGTCGCCGCTTCCGGTGAGGTGCTCGCGACCGCGTCCGTCCCGATCGGACAGTCCCATCCCGGACGGGGGCAGGTCGAGCAGGACCCGACGGAGATCGCCCGGTCGGTGCGATCCGTGCTGGCCACCCTGCGGGATCAGGCGGATACGCCGGCCGCGGGCATCGCGCTCAGTACGCAGCGCGAATCAGCGGTGGCGTGGGACACCCGGACCGGGACGCCTCTCAGCCCGGTACTGGGATGGCAGGACCGCAGGACCAGCGACAGGGCCGCGCGACTCAACGCATCCTCGGTCGGTCGGGCGGTCCGGGCGATCTCCGGACTGCCCGTCGATGCGATGTTCTCGGCACTGAAGCTCTCCTGGGTGCTCGACCGCATCGACCCCGATCGCCGCAGGGCGGCGGCCGGCGAGATCACGCTGGGCACGGTCGATGCCTGGCTGCTGAACGACCTGGCAGGCGAACGACGCATCGAACGGGGCAACGCCAGCCGCACCCAACTCGTCGACGTCCGCACGGGCGAGTGGAGCGATCCCCTCCTCGAGGTGTTCGACATCCCCCGCGCCGCCCTGCCCGACATCGTGGACTCCGATGCGCAGAGCCGGCCTCTGCCCGATTCCCGACTCGACGGCGCCGCGGTGAGGAGCGTCTTAGGCGACTCGCACGCCGCCCTCTTCGGACACGGCATCCGCCGGGAAGGCGCTGTCAAGGTCACGTACGGAACCGGGTCGTCGGTGATGGGCCTGAGCGACACGGTCCGTCAGAGCTCTCTCGCGAACACCATCGCCTGGTCGCGATCCGGTACCCTCACGCACGCCTTCGAGGGCAACATCCTGTCCACCGGCGGCACCCTCGTCTGGCTCGCCGAGCTACTGGGAACGAACGTCGCCGAGTTGATCCACCTGGCCGAGACCGCCGCGCCTGCACCGCTCGACGTGGTCCCGGCGTTCGGAGGACTCGGCGCGCCCTGGTGGGACGACAGAGCGGTCGGACTCATCAGCGGTCTGACTCTGGGCACGACCCGAGCCGAACTCGCTCGAGCAGCTGTGGATTCCATCGCCCTCCAGATCGAAGACGTCCTCGCAGCCGCCGACCTGGGCGGCCGCACACGCATCGACGAGGTCCACGCCGACGGCGGCCCCGCAGAGAACGACTTCGTCATGCAGCTGCAGGCCGACCTCTCCGGTCGGACGATCCTCCGGCCTCAGAACAGCGCCCTGTCCGCGCTCGGCACGGCCTGGCTCGCCGGGCAGAGCGCCGGGATCTGGGGCGACGGCATCCCGCCCTGGGGCGACGCCACCTCGAGATTCGAACCGCGGAGTGATTTCCAGGAACGCTCCGCGCGAAGCGCACGCTGGCAGTCCGCCGTCGCGCGCTCCCGCCTTCGTGCCACGACACCATCCGATTTCACCAACCGCACGTCCGAGGAGACCCCATGAGCAACCAGAAGTACGGCGCCGGCATCTGGCACTTCGCCACCTACGTGGACCGCTACGCCACTGACGGCTACGGCGAGCCGCGCACCATCATCGACGCCATCGACCTCGCGGGCCGGGTCGGCGACCTGGACGTCGTCGACCTGAACTACCCGTTCTTCGGCGGCGACTTCAGCAACGATCAGATCAAGCAGGCGCTCGACAGGAACAACCTCTCCGTCATCGGCATCACGCCGGAGATCTATACCCGCGTCTTCGCCAAGGGCTCCTTCACCAACCCAGACCCGGGCGTACGCCGGCTGGCGCACGAACTGATCACCGACGCGGCGAACCAGGTGCGCGCCTTCGGCGCCGACTACGTCAAGCTGTGGCCCGGTCAGGACGGCTGGGACTACCCGTTCCAGGTCGACCACGGCGCCCTCTGGAAGGCGTCGCTCGACGGCGTCGGACAGCTCGCCTCCGAGAACCCGGACCTGAAGTTCGTGATCGAGTACAAGCCGCGCGAGCCGCGCGTGCACATGAGCTTCGACTCCGTCGCCCGCACGCTGCTGGGGATCGAGAAGATCGGCCTGCCCAACGTGGGCATCCTGCTCGATTTCGGTCATGCGCTGTTCGGCGGCGAGTCACCGGCCGACTCGGCGCAGCTGGCGATCGACTACGGCCGCCTGTTCGGAATGGACGTCAACGACAACCTCCGCTCGTGGGACGACGACATGATCGCCGGCACCGTGCACCCGATCGAGCTGTTCGAGTTCTTCGTCACGCTGCGGAGGAACGGCTGGGAGGGCGTCTGGCAGCTCGACCAGTTCCCCTTCCGCGAGGACTCGGTCGGCGCCGCGAAGTCGGCCATCCGCTTCCTGAAGAAGGTCGAGCTGGGCCTCGACCGGCTGGACTTCGATGCGCTCGCGGAGGCGCAGTCGAAGCACGACGCGGTCGCGGCGCTGGAGCTCGCGCAGGATGCCCTGTACGGGTGGTGACGAGCGAGAACGTCGGCTCCGCCGCAGCTAGAGTGGGCGCCATGACCGATCCGGCCAGTCCCGCCTCCCCCGTACCGTTCACCGACGAGCGGCTCTCGCTCGTCACCAAGGTGGCGAAGCTGTATCACGAGGCGGGACTGCGCCAGCCGGAGATCGCTGAACGGCTCAACCTCTCGCAGTCCCGAGTGTCGCGGCTGCTCAAGCAGGCCGCAGAATCGGGAATCGTGCGCACGGTGGTCGTCTCTCCCGCAGGGCTCTACGCAGACATCGAGGAAGCGCTCACCGAACGCTTCGGCCTCATCGACGCCGTCGTGGCAGAACCGATCGCGGCAGACGACCTGTCGATGCTCGCTGCGCTCGGATCGGCTGCCGCCACCTATTTGGAGAGCGCCCTCTCGACAGCCGAGAGGATCGGGATCTCCTCCTGGTCCCAGACCCTGCTCACGACCGTCAACTCGATGGCTCCGATCGGTCCGGTGCGCGCCTCCCGCGAGGTCGTCCAGGTTCTCGGTGGTGTGGGCCGCCCCGACGTCCAGGTGCAGGCCAATCACCTCGCCGACCAATTCGCCCGCGTCATGGGCGCGACTCCGCGATTCTTCCCCGCCCCAGGGATCGTGGGGTCGAAGGCCGCGCGAGATGCCCTCATGGACGACCGCTATCTGGGATCCATGGTCGATCAGTGGCGCGACCTCAACACCCTCGTGGCAGGCATCGGCGCACTCGAACCCTCCACACTGCTCGCATCGTCGGGAAACGCCGTCGATCAGATCGAGACGGAGGCGCTCCAGGCCGCCGGAGCCGTCGGGGACGTCTGCCTCCGCTTCTTCGATCAGGCCGGCGAGCTCGTCCGCACTGATCTCAACGACAGGGTGCTCGGCATCACCAGCGAGACCCTGCGCGCCATTCCTCGGCGCATCGGCATAGCAGGCGGCGAGCGCAAGCACGCGGCCATCCGTGGTGCGGTCCTCGGCGGCTGGGTCAACATCCTCATCACCGACCGGGCCACCGCCCTGCAGCTCCTCACCGACAGTTGAGTCGGGACACGGCTCCGCACCGATGCGAGAGAATCTCGATGTGACCTCGACGAGAGTAACGCTGACGGACGTCGCCACTGCGGCCGGCGTCTCGGTCTCCACCGCGTCACGGGCCCTGACCGGGCGGGGCGACCTCAAGCCGCGAACGCGCAACCTGGTTCTGCGGACCGCGAGCGAGCTGGGCTACGACGCTGGGGAGACGACGAAGGGTCGACCCACGACGCTCGACCTCCGGCTCATCGAGCTCGTCCTCGGAAGCTTCGACGACGCCTGGACGGATGCGATCGTGGCGGGCGCCCGTCAGGGCGCTTTCGAGCACGGATTCGATCTCGTGCTCACGCTCGAACGCGACGACCCCGCAGACGACTGGCCGGCTCGCGTGGCTCGCCGACGCCCCTCCGGTGTGATCCTCGGCATCATCCGTCCGACGACCCGCCAGCTCGAGGAGCTGGCGCTTGCCCGTATACCGATCGTGCTCCTCGACCCTCAATCGGATCCGCAGGGCAGAGTGGCGAGCATCGGTACGACGGACTGGCAAGGCGGATACGACGCCGGCACGTTGCTCGCTGCGACCGCGGTCGAACGCTTCGCGGTGGTGTGCGGGACGCCCGCTTTCCGTTTCGGCAGGGCTCGCGAGGAGGGGTTCCGGGCCGCGATAGCCGATCACCGCGGCGATGTCCTGGTCAGCAGGGTCGATTCGACCTGGTCGGCTGCCGACGTCACTCCCGAACTACGTCGTGTCTTGACGGAGTCCGACACTCCGATCGGGGTTTTCGCCTGCAACGACGAGATGGCGCTCTCCGTCTACCGCACCGCCAAGGCGGTTCGTCGACGTATCCCACAGGACGTGAGCGTGGTCGGGTACAACGACGAGCCGCGCGCAACCCTGGTTGATCCGGCGCTGACCTCCGTTCGCCAACCGCTCGAGGCGATGGCCGCGCGTGCCGTGCAGGTGGTCAGCGAACTCAGGGTCGCCGGCCAGGAGCGCTTCGATCGGATCGAGCTCCCGACCCGACTCATCGTGCGCGGATCAACGCTTCCTCCGCGTTCGGCGGAGTGAGCGCCGACACGTCGTCCGTTTCGCGGACGGGAGCGTAGCGGAACGATCGAACGACCGACCCAGCGCCGCTGGCCCCCAGCGCGAGCATGCGTCCGGTGAAACCGCCCGCGACCTCGGTCGACAGGTACCGCCCGTCCAATCGCGCCAGGGCATGGAGGCCTGCGGCATCACGGTAGCTCAGGATGATGTCATCCGGGCCGCCGTGTCCGAACGGCGCCACCGGAGACTCAGCCGCCACGCTCGCGATGACCAACGAAATCCCGGCGGGCCCGGCGGCGGCTCGGGCGACCTCCGACGTGGTGTCTCCGATGCGAGCCGTCGCAGTGACGCCCCCTGCCCGCCATTCGAGCCCGTACCAGTGCCGGTCGTCCATGCGGAGGCGCAAGCGTCCGGACTCGAGGAATCGCGCTTCGGCGGTCCAGTGCGGGTCGCGCACGCGCACGCACAGCAGTGCGGCATCCGTTCCGTCGCCCGCATGCAGTCGGGCGCCACCCTCCGGCTCCGGCGTGGCTACTTCGCGGGGATCACCTCCCGGACTCACCCAGACCGGCGCGAGCTCACGCGCCGAGAAGTCCTCGAAGAACGACGTGTCCACGTTGACCTCCCCATAACGCTTCTCATCGAAGACGGGCCACCCGTCGACCCAGTCGATGCCCGCGAGGAACGTCTCGCGCCCGAGCACGTGGAAGCCGGGTGTGGAGCCCGCCGGCCGAACACCCAGGTACACGGCAGCCCAGCGCCCGTCCGGCGTCTCGACCAGGTCGGCGTGACCGACATTCTGAACAGGATGCGCGCTGCTTCGGTGGGTGAGGATCGGATTCCACGGGCACGGCTCGAACGGGCCCGAGGGTGAGGTGGACCGGGCGACCGTCACGCTGTGGCCGCGCTCGGTTCCCCCCTCGGCAAGAATCAAGTACCAGAAGTCGCCGATCCGGTAGAGGTGAGGCCCTTCTGGAGCGACCATGCCCGAGCCCTGCCAGAGCGTGTAGTCGGGCGCGAGGAGTCGACCTGTCGCGAGATCGATCCGCGCTTGCCGGATGCCGCGCCCGCCATCGACGAAGTTCAGCGCATTCCAGGTCAGGTAACACGTCCCGTCCTCCTCCCAGCAGAGGTCGGGGTCGATGCCCGTGGCGCCGCGGACGAAGACCGGATCGCTCCACCCGTTCGATGGATCGTCGGTGCTCACGATCACCTGGCCACGGTCGAAATCGCTGACGTTGGTCGTGATGAACCAGAATCGACCGCCGCGGTAACGGAGCGTCGATCCGTAGATGCCCGTCGAAGGGCCCTCCGCGCCGTGGACGAACTGGGTACGACGATCCAGGACGTTGCCGATCTGGGCCCATTCGGTCAGGTCCGTGCTCCGGAAGATCGGCGCCCCCGGGAAATACTCGAAACTGGAGGCCGCCAGGAAGTACTCGCCTCCGACCTTGCAGATCGTCGGGTCCGGGTAGAAGCCGGGCAGGATGGGTCGCATAGTGACTCATCCTGAATACGAGACCTGCGCGAGTCCAGCCGAGCGCCCGCTATTGCGCAAAATGCGGTGACGGTTCGGGACAGCGTCCTAGTCGGCGGCCCTAACCGGACCGGACTCTGCATGCCGCTGGATCTTGAAGAACATGTCCTCGAGGAGCCACCGCATGTCGAATGACTCGCACACCCGGATGGTCTGATTGGGCGGGTCGGATTCCACGGTCCGCCGCACGCTCGGAGGCATACCGACGGTCGCCGGTCGATAAGGGTCGATCATGCGGCCATCCTCCGAGAAACGAGGGCGCGGCCAGTCGCGCCACGTCGCGCCGAACGGATTCATCACGATGCCGATGGCGGGGCTGTCCCCCAGCGACCGCAGTTCCGACGACGGTTGGTGCTTCGCATTGAAGTCGATGAGCTGCTGCGTGAGGTAGTTGCCGAGCGCTCCGTGTGGCCGAACCCGACGTTCCAGTTCTTCGAAGCCGACACCGGCCTTCGTGTACACGCTCATCGGAACCTGCCAGACCGTCAGACGAGAGTTGAACACCACATTGGCTGCGTGGATGTCATTCCCCAGGTTGAACTCTGGCATGTATTCGGCGACGAGCCCACCGTAGGGCGGTCCCCCGATCCAGACCACCACGACGTCCCGATCCTGCAGCGCAGGTTCTTCCAGCAGCGCGGACGCCATGTCGGTCAAAGGCCCGAGAAAGGCCACGTACAGACGCTCGTCGTCCGACATGGCTTCGTCGATGATCAGCCGGGATCCGGCCGACGGCATCGGGGTCCACTCGTCCGGGAGGGCTCGATCAGCGCCGTCGGCGACGATGATCTGACCGCTCATCCCCAGCAGGTCGAGCAGCAGATCCACTTCTTCGCGGGACTGGGCTCGACTCCCGGTGGTTCTCTCGGCACCGAAGTGCGCCGGGATGATCCCACGAATGTCCAGCGACGGCGAAAGCAGCGCGTGGACGATGGCGAATTGATCGTCGGCTTCGTTCTTCGCGTCGCTGTTGACGATCAGCCTGCGTCGTTCCATGTTCTTACTCCTTCACACTGTGCCGAGAAGCGGCGTAGAAGACCCGCGATGAACCGTCGATCCAGTGATCCGACGTGATGGTGAGCACGTCTGCGAGGCGGACATCCTCGGAGGACGCCCCGATGAATACGTCGATATCGCCAGCCTCCACCCGCCACCGGAGATCGGCGTCGAGGAACGCCAGCTGGCTCAGCGCCAGCGAGAACGTCACATCGGCGCTCTCCCCCGGCTCCAGGCTCACCCGACGGAACCCCGACAGTTCGAGGACTGGGCGGGACAGCGACGCGTAGCGGTCACGGACGTACAACTGGACGACCTCTGTGCCGGCCCGCTCCCCACTGTTGGTGAGCGTGAACTGCACCTCGACCGACCCGGAGGGGGCGACCTCCCGGCGCGACAGCTTCAGGTCCGAGTACTCGAACGAGGTATACGTGAGGCCGTGCCCGAACGCGTATCGAGGCGTGTGGGGCGCGTCCACGTACTCCGCGAAACCGATGCTTGCGCCTTGATGCCAGCTGGAACCGTACGGGTGAGCGTAGTAGACAGGGACCTGGCCCGCATTGTGGGCGACGCTGACCGGTAGACGGCCGCTCGGGTTGAACAAGCCCGTCAGCACATCGACGATCGCCTCCGCCCCGGACTCGGCCGGACTCCACGCCTCGATGAGCGCGCTGAGGTGGGCGTCGGCCGCGTCGCTGGAGATCGGGCGGCCATCGAGATGTACCCCGACGAGCGGTACGTCGAGGTCTGCCAGCTTGCGGATCAACTCCTCCTGAGAGGGAGGAAGGTTGATGGATGTGGCGTCGATCCCCTCCCCCATGGATGCGATGGAGGCGGTTCCGTGTTTTCCCCCGAGCGTGAGGAGGACGAGGTCGGCCTCTCGCGCCGCAGCTATGGCCTCCGCGTGCCCGGAGTCGTCGGCGCCGGCGATCGGGTACCCGTAGGACCACGTGATCTGCACCTCGGGCAGCCGGGCGCGCAACTCCTCGAGCAGAGTGCGGATGTCTGGCTTCTGCTGCTGCAGCAATTCCTCGTATTCCGGCCCATCCGACGCCTCGATGGTCGTTCCCGGTACGGTGGCGGCGATCGCGCGATCCTCATCGTTCCCGGTCAGACCGGCCATCGATGAGTGCACGGCCAGCTTGCCTTCGGCCATGGAGTAGTGGGTGTAGCCGCCGAAGAAGAATCGGGCGCTCGCGGCGTGACATCCGATCACCGCGATTCTGCGCGCGCTTCGGGTTACTGGAAGGACGCCGTCGTTGCGCAGGAGCACGAGCGACTCTCGGGCGGACTGGAGCGAAACCTGACCGTCGTATGCGGCGGTGAAGCGCGCATCCCGATCCTTGCTGTCCGGCGCGAATGGATGCTCGAACAGCCCCATACGGAACTTCGCGGTGAGCACTGCTCTGACGGCGCGGTCGAGTAGAGCCACGTCCGCACGTCCGTCCGCGAACCACTCACGCAACTCCGGGCCGAACCCCTGCGGCACATGCAGTTCGACATCCAGGCCGGCCCGCAGCGCAGCCAGACCCGCCTCCGGCAGCGATGAGGCCACGTGCTGGACCTCATGCAGGTTCCCGATGGCTCCGTAGTCGGAGACGACAAGTCCCCGGAAGCTCATCTGCTCCCGCAGCAGGGTCGTCAGGAGGTGAGCCGACGCGGACACGGGCTGACCCGCCACCGAGTTGTACGACGGCATGATGCCCAGCAGACCGGCCTCACTGATGGCCGCCTGGAATGGCTTGCCGTACACCTCCTGCAGCAGGCGGTCCGGGATGTCGCAGTGGGCGCCGTGGATGCCGCCCTCAGTGTGATGAGACCCGATGAAGTGCTTGGCGACGGCTTCGGTGCGTCGGCCTTCGGGGTCCGCGCGCTGCAGTCCGCGAACCGCTGCCACCCCGAGAGCGGCCGCCAGAGTAGGGTCTTCGCCGTAACTCTCTCCGTGCCGACCCATCCGTGGGTCGCGCGAAACGTCGAGGACCGGAGCGAGGGTGTGCGTGATGCCGAGCGCTCGCTCCTGCCGCCCCACGATCTCAGCGATCTCACACTCGAGGTCGACATCCCAGCTCGCGCCCCGCGCGAGCCCGGACGGGAAGCTCGTCGCCCCGGGCAGGTACGCGCCGCACAGTCCCTCCATATGGAAGATGGCGGGTATCCCCAGACGCGAGCCCGTTATTGCCTCCGACTGGATACGGTGCTGGAAGGCCGTCACCTCGTCGAGAGTCCGCGCGGATCGCGCCTCCAGGCACGCCACTTCACCAATCCCGTGAGGGAATCGCTGAGCGAAGTCCCCCGTGTCCGTGATATCGGTCGGGAAGTAGCAGGAGACCTGCGCCATCTTCTCGTCGAGAGTGAGCTCGGCGAGCAACAGTTCGGCCCGGTCCGCGGGATCCAGATCAGGGTTGCTCCACGAGGACGTCGCGGTCGTAGTGATGCTCACGCGTAGTCCTCGATCCGCCACTCGTCGTGCCAGTCCAGGAAGGCTCCCGATTCGGTGAAGCGGAAGGGGAGCCAGACATAATCCGCGATGGACGTGTCGATCTCGGTCAGCTCCGGCCAGTCGCCGTCGACGTGGCCGCCCATCGGCCGGAAGCGGTCGGCATGCATCCGCACGGCCGCCTCGCTTCCCTCTGCATACCGTGGCAACCACCGGTCGGCGAGCGCGATGTAGAGATCCTGCTTGTGCGGATGTTTGAAGACGGAGCTCACCTGCGACCGGAACGACGTTCGGCTGTTATCGGCGGGGTGCGGATCGTTGAGGACGGTCCACGGGCCGTGATAGCTCGGGGCGGTCGCGACCTCCGACGGGTTGGGGTAGTACCCGGTCGTCCCCGAAGTGATGAGGAAGTGCCGTCCGCCGCGCTCGAAGTAGGCCGGTGCCTCTCGAACGTATGGGGGCTGGAGCAGCGGGAAATGTGTGGAGTAGTAGCCCGTGACGTCGGTGTAGTCCGGCGTGAGATCGGCGCAGATGAGCTCGCTGTGGACGCGTTCGAAGTAGTAGTAGCCCTTGCCGTCGGTCGGGTCGATCACCAGATCGAAGTCGCCCGCGTTCATCCCCAGCGGCTTGAGGTCGGCGCGGACGACGCTGTACGGTCCCCGGATGTCGTCGGCGACCAGGACCGTCGAACGTTGTCCCTTGTCCGACATCACCTTGACCCAACAGACGAATCTGCCGCTGTCCGGATGCCGCACGATATGGGGCCTGTCCATGCACATGGCCGGGTGGAGGGGCGAAGATTCGTCGTCCAGTACCGGCGGGATGATCAACCCCAGATCAGTCCAGTTGTAGAGGTCGGTCGAAGAGTAGCAGCGCACACCCCAGTGCCAGATCCCGCTTCCCGGTGTCGAGCGCTCCTTGTTCTCGCCGTACCAGTAGAAAGTGCCGTCGACCTCGATGAGGGAGCCACCGTGCGCCTGGATCCGGTTGCCGGCTGTGTCGAACCAGGGCCGTCCAGGCGTGATCGCCGTACGGAGGGTTTCGGTCATCGTCAGTTCCATCCGCCGGCTCGGGCAGCGGCCGGTGCACCGCGCCGGACGGGAAACTGCCGGACTTCGTTGAGCGATGCCCACGCTGCCGGTCCGAGCCTGCAGCGGAGGAATCGCTTCCAGTATCCGGGTGCGGTTCTCGATCGCCCAGCCGCCCGTCGTCTTTTGCGCAAGAAGTGGTCCGCGAGAATGCCGCGGGCGCCGGTGGAGAAGCCGCGCCGTTCACTCGATCAGATCTCAGCCGAGCAACTCGGTGGTGCTCGACGCTTGAATGTCGTGCGAGGACAGGCCGAAGGACAATGTCTCCGGCCCCGGCCATGCCCCCGATACCCGTGTAGCCTCGAATGGCGCCGGCTAGATCAACCAAGTTGCTGACCGTCGAGAGCAAACGGTGCCGAGATCGAAGGCCCACCGAGGCTCGAAACCCGGTCGAGCGCGACGAACGGCACGGCAGCCGTTTCTGCAGTGAGGGCCGCCAACCGGCCGATCAGCGTGTGAGGGTGGCCGCGATGGCCCACCCGTCTGTCGCGCAGCGGCTGACTGTCTCAACGCATTCGCGCTTTTCCTCCGCGGTTGGATACACCGATCCGACCACCCCGATCAGTCCGCCCTGAAGTTCCGCGCCCATGTTTCTGGTGTCGATGACGAAAACCCGCATCCCAATCACTCCCCTGCTCGATGCCGACGACCCTTCTATGGGCCGGTGTCAAATTGGCCTGCCGGGCCGACCGACCAGGTGGGGGCGTTGGTGCTGTCCTGCTCCTGATCGTTTTTCTTGCCGTTCCGGCACAAAGATCGAGAGCGGGCGGAGGCAGCGCAGTGCCCGGAGGGAGCGGTTGCTAAGCGCAGGGAGCGCAGCGAGTGGAGTCTGCAAATAGCGCGTGGAGGGAACGAAGCTGGTGGAGCTCGCTATGGTCGGCTGCCGGATCGGAAAGAAAACCTAGGGAAACAGCACGCCGAAGGCGTTCCATCCGACAACGACTGCGCCGCCTCCGCGCGGCTCCACGTTCACCCCGCAGCCCGAGGTTCGCCGGTGGCTCAGTACAGCCTTCTCTGTACTATGGGGTTATGACGAGCATCGCTCCGGCCGCCACGGTCACGCACACCGCCGCCCTGGCACGCTTCGGTCACGCGCTCTCCGATCCCACCCGGGTCGGGATCCTGTTGGCACTCCGGGAGGCGCCGGCGTTTCCTTCCGACCTGGCTGAGGCGCTCGGAGTGTCGCGACAGGTGATGTCGAACCAACTCGCCTGCTTGCGCGGGTGCGGGCTCGTCGAGGCGATCCCGGAGGGGCGGCGGACCTGGTATCGGTTGGCGGACGGCCATCTCGCCCCCGCGCTGGATGAGCTGCTGCGGGTGACGTTGTTCGTGGAACCGGGTTGCTGCGCCGGAGAGGAGTGCACCTGCGCATGAGCGTCGTCGCCACTGACCGCACCGCCGCCCTGCAGCGGCGCATCCGCTGGATCGTCGCGACCACGATCGGCTACAACCTAGTCGAGGCGATCGTCGCGATCATCGCGGGAAGTGCCGCCTCCTCCGCCGCTCTGATCGGGTTCGGCCTCGACTCCACGATCGAGGTCCTTTCCGCCGCCGCTGTCGCGTGGCAGTTCACCCGCCGCGACCCGGAACGGTGGGAGAAGCCGACCCTCCGGGTGATCGCGATCGCGTTCTTCGCCCTCGCTCTCTATGTGATCGTGAGCTCGGCGATGACAGTCTTCGGCCGCGTGGAGATCCACCATTCGCCGGTCGGGATCGCCCTCACAGCGCTGAGCGTTGTCGTCATGCCGTTCCTGTCCCTCGCCGAACATCGAGCCGGCCGCGAGCTTGGATCGGCGACCGCAGTGGCGGACTCGAAGCAGACCCTGATCTGCACCTACCTTTCGGCCGCCGTTCTGATCGGTCTCGTGCTGAACTCGCTGTTCGGATGGTGGTGGGCAGATCCCCTCGCCGGACTGGTGATCGCGATCTTCGCCATCCGCGAGGGCATCGAAGCTTGGAAGGGCGACGCCTGCGCCACCTCCATCGGCATGCTGCTCGAGGACGACGAGTCGCAACACAGGGACCACGACCACGACTAATCAGCCGAGCCGCGCTCCGCTTCCGCTAACTCGCGCAGCCTTAGTTCATCACCTCGTTTAGGTGACGGAACATCTGCCGGGCGATATAACGCTTCAGGCTTCGCCGGATCTCGCGCTTGCTCTTGCCCTCCGATAGTCGCCTGGCCAGATAGTCACGGGTCGAGGGGTCACAACTCAGCCTGACTCGCGCTATGACATCCAGTGCCCGGTTGAGTTGCCGGTCGCCGTGACGGTTGAGCCGATGCCTGGTTGTGTTCCCGCTCGACGCTTCCAGCGGCGATGCGCCGGCCAGGGCCGCGAACGCTGCCTCGCTGCGGACGCGTCCTTGGTGCGAGTAGGCGGTGACCAGGATGGCGCCGGTGACGGCGCCGACTCCGAGCAGCTGCTGAAGCCCCGGCGCCAACTCTTGGACGTGACCCGCTAGCGCCGTTTGATTCTCGGCCAGCTGGGCGGTGAGGGCTTGGACAGAGACTGCCAGCCGGCGCGCTTCTTGCCGGATGGTGGAGGTCGCGGCGTCATCAGTCGTGCGCTGCCGCCAGCCGGCAACCTCCTTCACCTGGGTGTCGGTAAGCGGCTTGCGGACGTCAAGACCGAGGTCGAAGCTGCGCAGGAGAGCGGTGAGGGCGTTGCGCTCCGCGGTTCGCCGGCTGTCCATCGCCTGCCGAGCGACCAGCAGCACTCGCAATGCCGAGCGAAGACCGTCCGATCGCGGCGTCGTCAGCCGCTCGAGATCCGACGCCAGAGCCGTCCGAGCCGCAGCGATGGCGTCGATCTCGTCCGTTTTGCCCCGACCAGCTCGAGTCGCCCGCTTCGGCGGCCGGACATCGCAGACATCGACATCGCCGACGATCAGCGCCCGTCTCAGGTTCGAACCATACGAACTCGCGCCCTCGATCGCGACGAGAAGCCGCCCTTGAGCGCGGCGCCGGATCCACGCCAGTGCCCGGCTCAGGCCGTTCGCCGTCGTCGGGAACGTTGCCGAGTCGAGACGGCGGCCGGTTCCTGCTTCCAGCACGGCATAGGTGTGTGTTCGTGCATGCGTGTCAACGCCGACGACATGGTCATAGTGATCAGCCACGGAGCTCACTCCGATGGTCCCCTTCCGGTTGGCGAACAAAGCAGTTCGTCGGTCTGGAGAGGTTTCGAGGCGGAACTCTTATGAGTCACGCGAGCCGGTTACCCGGGGCGCGGACGACCCTCTATTAAGCCATCGGAACAGACAGACCGACGCCCAGCTCGGCGCGCGGACAGATCGATCGAAAGGCACCCGAGGGGCCATTTTTGTTTTGAGTCACGCGACGCCGAACCGGACGCCAGTCTGCCAGCCAGTCCCAGACCAACCGGTCTCATTAGAGTTCTTGTTTGCCTTCCGGCGGCGAGATCGAGAGCGAGTGGGAGGGGCGCAGTGCCGGGACCGTGGAATACCGGAGGGAGCGCAGCGGAGCGAGGATATGCCGCGAAAGCCAGGCACGGAGAACCGGGAACGAGCTACGATCGACCGGCGGAAAGACAAACACTGCGGCAGATGCAGTGCCGCCGCAGGCGGCTCCGCTCAACGACCAGCGAGCGCACGAAGCTCTTCCAGTCGATCTCCGACGCCACAGAGCACTTATCCCGAATGAGATCGGCTGACCCTAATCGCAGCAGTCGCACGACCCGCGGAGAGATCTGAACGCCAATTGACCTTGCTTCCGCCGGGGCGACCCGGGCGGCCCTCGAGTCCGCCCGGGAGGACGAGCGGTAGCGGCCCACAGGCCCGCAGCTGGGCGGGCGGCGACGGCGGAAGGGTCTCAGACCGCGTGCGGCTACCCCTCCGCGCGGGCTGCACTAGGGGCGTCCAGGCGTAGTACCTGCCCGTCGCCCGTGCGGAACAGCGGGTCCTCGGTGTCGAACGGCACGTCCTCCCGGGCGGCCTCGACGGCCGCCATGCTGCGCGGCAGGTCGAACGGCAGCCGGGATCCGAACTGCGTCCCTCCGGCAAGGGCGTCGAGGATCACCCGCTCGCTGGCACCGAAGTGGCCGATGACGGCGCCGACGTGCGGCAGCAGGGAGGTCAGCACCGCTGGCCGCTCCAGGTAGACGAACAGCACGACGGGTGCACGGGCGGCCAGCTCGCGCACATGTGCGACGGTCGCGTCGGGGAACTCGAGAGTCCCTGTGCGGAAGTAGTCGCCAAGGGGACTCGCCGGATCCGGCTCCCACGGCGAGTCCAGCTGTACCAGTGCGATGTCGGCGTCGGCCGGCGAGTCCACGGCGACGAACTCGTGCTCGACGCCCGCCAGGTCTACTCCTTCCGCATAGATTCGGGTGAGTGGGCGCAGCGGGAGTATCCCGCCCTCCGCACCGCTCAGGAGAACCATCGCGTCAGCCTGGGCACGCCGGCCCTTCTGCGCCAACCCGGGATCGGAGCCGACCGCCCGTGCCGTGTCCAAGTCGACGTAGCGCTGCTCGAAGATGCCGAGGCGGAACTTCTCGAGCAGGAGCCGCTGGACCGACTCGTCCAGGCGCGCCTCCGAGATCAGGCCGTCGCGCACGACGCGAGCGAGTTCGTCGGTGAGGGTGTCCCCTCCGAACTGGTCGACGCCGTTCGCCAGGGCGATGCCCAAGCGCTCCTCGATCGTGGCGTCCTCGACCCCGTAGGCGTTGGGGCCGAACACCTTGCCTTCGATGACCGCGGTGCCGACGACGTTCCAGTCGCTCATGACGATGCCCTGGTAGCCGAGTCGACCGCGCAGCAGCTCCCGCACGACCGGGGCGTTGAAGGCGAAGCCCACTTCCTCCCAGTCCGTGCCCAGCGGTCGCCCGTAATACGTCATCACCTGGGTCACGCCGTCGGCGATGGCGTCGCGGAACGGCCGCAGGTGGAGGTCTTGCATGCCTCCCGGATACACCTGGTCGGGAAAGCGCGAGTCGACGGCGTCATTGCCGTCCTTCTGCGGGCCGCCGCCCGGGAAATGCTTGAGCACCGCGGCGACGCTGCTCGAACCGAGCCGGGGGCCTCCGCGCAGACCGGCGATGAAGGCACGGGTCAACTCCGAGACGATGCGCACGTCTTCGCCGAACGTGCCGAACCCGCGGGACCAGCGCGGCTCCGTGTACAGGTCGGCCATCGGGCCCAGGTAGACGCGCATGCCCATCGAGAGGAATTCCCGGCGGACCGTGTCACCGAACTCGCGCGCCCGCTCCGGGTCGCCGATCGCGCCCAGTCCGATGGGCTCCGGCCACTTCGAGAGCTCGTCGATCGACTGGCCGGTGAATGGCGTGCTCCGGTACCCGTTGCGTGGGTCGGACGAGAACGTGATCGGAATGCCGAGGCGGGTCTCGGCCGCCTGCTCCTGCAGCCGGTTCGTCCAAGCGGCGACCTCCACCGCACTCGTGCCGTTGAGCACGTTGAAGTGCGAAATCAGCTTGTCCGTCACATCCTGGCGTGCGATCTCGGCGGCACGCTCCTCGCTGAGTCCGACCGACGAGGGCAGCTCAGTCTGGGGGTGGAAAAGGAGGCCTGCCTTCTCGGCGAGCGTCATCCGTGGAATCAGGTCGGCCGCGCGTTGAGCCGGGGTGAGCGAGGGGTCGAGATAGTCAGGAATCGTCATGAAAGTCGCTTTCGTGGCGCGCGCCTTTGAGGCGCGGGTGAGCAGGGAATCAAGGAGGTCGGGGGCTCAGACGGCGCGTTCGCCGGCGAAGGCGTGGAGGCCTTCGGGCGAGATCGTGAAGCGGATCTGCTGGCCGGCGGCGAGGGTGTCGGCCTCCTGGGACAGCATGGTGACG
Source organism: Leifsonia sp. Leaf336 (assembly GCF_001423695.1). Classification (GTDB taxonomy): domain Bacteria; phylum Actinomycetota; class Actinomycetes; order Actinomycetales; family Microbacteriaceae; genus Leifsonia. Next base: position 1,403 of record NZ_LMOZ01000002.1, on the reverse strand, counting down.
GGGATGCGGAGGTCGCCGGCGGCGATCTCGGCGCGGGCGAACGGCCCGAAGAAGTCGATCGCGCTCAGAACCCCGGTAGCGGTTCCCGCAGGGGTTGCCGCGTCGTCGCGGAGGATGCGGACGCGTTCGGCCATGACCAGCACGTCCACCCGGTCGCCCTCGCGCAGGTCGTTTTGGGCGGTGGTCAGCGAGAGGCCGCCGATCTCCACCGTGGCCGATGGCCCGGTGCCGTGGACCACTCCGGTGCCGAGCAGCTGGCCGCCGAGGAACTGCGCCACGAACCGGTTGCCCGGGGCGCGGTACAGCGACTCGGGGGTGTCGTTCTGCTGCACGACGCCGTGGTCGAGCATCATCACCTGGTCGCCGAGGTCCATCGCCTCCTCCTGGTCGTGCGTGACCATGATGGTGGTGAGGCCGGTCTCCTGATGGATGCGCTTGAGCTCGCGCTGCATCTCGCCGCGGATCTTCTTGTCCAGCGCCGAGAGCGGCTCGTCGAGCAGGAGCAGGTCGGGTGAGGTGACCAGGGCGCGGGCGAGCGCGACGCGTTGCTGCTGGCCTCCGGAGAGCTGCGCCGGCGAGCGGCCGCCGAAGTCGCCGAGGCCGACCAGGCCGAGCATCGCCTCCGCCTTCTTCTTCGCCGTGCCGCGCGGGGTGCGCCGGGCGCGGAGGCCGTACATCACGTTCGAGAGCACGCTCAGGTGCGGGAAGAGCGCGTAGTTCTGGAAGACGAAGCCGATGTTGCGCTTNGGGGTGCGCCGGGCGCGGAGGCCGTACATCACGTTCGAGAGCACGCTCAGGTGCGGGAAGAGCGCGTAGTTCTGGAAGACGAAGCCGATGTTGCGCTTCTCGACCGAGAGYCGGGTGATGTCGCGCGAGCCGACGCGGATGGCGCCCTCGTCGGGYTCCTCCAGGCCGGCGATGATGCGCAGCAGGGTGGACTTGCCGGATCCGGAGGACCCGAGCATGCAGCAGAACCGGCCGTCGCCGACGGTGAGKTCCAGCGGTTCGAGGACGCGCGTGCCGTTGAAGGTCTTGGAGACGCGMGAGACGGTGAGCTCGGCCATCAGTTTCCTTTGTTCGTGGAGGTGGTGAAGAGCTTGGCGGCGTTGCCGGAGAGCCAGTTGAGCACGACGACCAGCAGCACGGTGCTGAGGATGATGATCGTCGCSAGCGCATCCACGTCGGGGGTCACGCCGAGGCGCACCATCGAGTAGATCTGCACGGGGAGCGTGGAGACGCCGATCGGGGCGAGGAAGAGCTGGATCGCGAAGTTGTTGAACGTGATCACGAAGGCCAGCAGTCCGCCCGCGATGATCGACGGTCCGATCAGCGGGATGGTGATGGTGAGGAACGTGCGCACCGGGCCCGCGCCCAGGGAGTGGGCGGCCTCCGCGTAGTTCGGG